>NZ_WVRB01000001.1:0-2088515 GCF_013110685.1 Ruegeria sp. HKCCD6157 | reverse complement strand
GATCGAGCCAAAAAGCTCGGGATCACGATCAGAAAGGGACTGGGTGAAAAATCCGGTATCACGAAGATTGGCGTTCATGGGCGCTCCACATGGCTGGGTAAAAATCTTGCGGATTTCCTATCGGAAACGCCACATTCGCAAAAGGCTTAAAGCGACGATTTGGCCCGCTGCGGCGTCAAGACTGGCCTATCGGGGAAAGGTATGTTTGTTTCGGAACCAAATGTGCAGCACCGGAAACCGGAAAACATGAAAAAAAGAATCGCCTTTCTTGCCAGTGAGGTCAAAGTGGCGCAAACGGCCCGGGATGCTCTGGTGTCCAAACACGGTAATGCGGCGCCCCGCGACGCAGATGTTGTGGTTGCTCTTGGTGGGGATGGCTTCATGTTGCATACCCTTCACAACATGCAGCATCTTGATACACCGGTATACGGGATGAACCGTGGCACAATCGGGTTCCTGATGAACGCGTATCACGAAGACGACCTGATGGCCCGCCTAGAGGATGCCGAGGAAGAGGTCATCAATCCGCTGGCGATGCGGGCGATGGATCAGTCCGGAAAGCTGCACGAGGCGTTGGCGATCAACGAAGTGTCATTGTTGCGGGCAGGCCCGCAAGCCGCGCGGCTGAAGATCAGCGTTGATGGCCGCGAGCGAATGGATGAACTTGTATGCGATGGAGCGCTGCTGTCCACAGCAGCGGGGTCCACGGCGTATAATTACTCGGCACACGGGCCTATTCTGCCGATTGGCTCGGACGTTCTCGCGTTGACCCCAATCGCCGCATTCCGCCCCCGCCGATGGCGTGGTGCCTTGTTGCCAAAAATCGCGAAGGTACGGTTCGATGTGCTGGATGCGGACAAGCGACCCGTTATCGTTGCCGCTGATTCCGTAGCTTTCCCAGACATTGACTGGGTCGAAATCCGGTCCGAGCCTACGATTTCACATCGCATTCTTTTCGACCCCGGGCACGGTTTGGAAGAACGACTGATTTCCGAGCAATTCACATAAAATTGTGCCTCTGCGAGGATTTTTTGAAACTGTGTGAAGCAGTTCACAGGGAATCTTTCGGCAATTGGCTAATGTGAAACTGCCCGGAGAACACGCCAAGGTGGGAGTGAGTGGCCACCTAAACGGCGTATTCGAATGATTGCGCAGATTTTGCGCTGGCGAGGGTGGGTGGTGCTACGCTCGTCATCAGAAATCCGGGCTTATTTTAGCAGTCGGGCCCCGGGTACAATGTCCCGGGGTCTATTTTTTGCAGCGGCCCAGCAACTCTGACTTTTCCCAAAGCGGCAGGCACATTTGGCCCACGCGTGCCTCGATTGCCGCGGCCGCATCCACCGCCAGATCTTCGCGCCAGCGCTGTGCCGCAATCTGAACATTGATCGGCTGGGGGCCCTTAGGCAATTCAGCCAGCCGGGCCGGGACACATGCCGCAGGCAGGCCCAGAAAGTTCATCGCATAGGAATATACGGCGCACCCCAGAACCTCATGCACTCCGTCGGCGCCTTCGGTGTCCCGGTCAGGTTTGAAGAACGGTTGTGGCAGGAAAGGCGACAGCACCAAAGGGTAATCCTGCATAAACAGGGACCATTCCCGCGCATAGTGGCTTCGTTTGGCCAGCATCTGAACCATCTCGGTTTCGACAATAGGCGGGAATTCCTGGAAATAGACCGCAAAGATATTCTGAATGGTTTTCGAACCGGCCGCTTCGATATCTGACTGCATGAGCGTGAGCACTTCGCCCATCAGCGTACGGTAACCGATCCGACCGCATTCAAATACATCAGGCGGTTCAATCTCTTGCACCACATAACCCGCATCGGTCAGCGCATCCCGTGCCGTGTCGAGCGCTTTTTCCACCTCGGGGTGCAGGCCATAGCCGAATGTGTTCTTGGTAAAGGCCACCCTGACGGGAACGTCTGGATCAGGACCACGCCAGGGCATCGGCACGTGAAACGGGTCACGCGCGTCGGCGGCGATCAGGCTTGGCATGGACAGATGCAGGTCAGCGGCCGACCGGGTTATCAGGCCCTGAACTGACATCGACTGCGCCAGCGAACCGCGTTCGACTTTCTGGCTTGGGTTCCATGCCGGGACACGCCCCAGCCCGGGTTTCACCGTCACGGCTCCGTTGGCCGCCGCGGGAAAGCGCAGGCTGCCGCCGATATCGTTGCCGTGGGCCAGCGCGCCGATTCCGGCCATGACCGCGGCGCCAGCCCCACCGGAAGAGCCGCCGGGCGAGATATGCCGCCCCCAGGGGTTGTGCGTACGGCCATACAGCGGATTGTCCGTGTCGGCGCGGAAAGAGAACTCGGGCGTGTTGGTTCGCCCGACAACAACAGCCCCGGCCTTTAGCAGATTGCTCACAACCGGGGCGTCATCCGGTGCAATCACATCCTTCAATGCGACGACACCGTTGGTTGTGGCATGGCCTTTTTGGTCAATGTTCACCTTGATCGTGACCGGCACGCCATGCAGCGGACCCGTGGGTTTGCCGCCAGCCCGCGCATTGTCCAGCGCTTCGGCACGTTCCAACGCTTGCTCGCGCAGGTCTTCCACAACCGCATTCAAATCCGGGTTGACCTCATCCATTCGCTCGATCGAGGCCCGAACCGCCTCGGTCGCACTCAGGTCGCCGCGTCTTGTCAGGGTGGTCAGGTCTGTGGCGCTGAGACGCCAGATATCGGTCTGTGTCATGGGTCCTCACTGTCTTAACGTGACAGTAGAGGGGCTGCTTCCGGTTGCAAGAGAAGACAAAAAAATGGGCGGCTGATGCCGCCCCCCGGATTACTTGGCGTAACCGATTGTCTGCAAGGCCTCTTTGATCTCGTCCAGAATGGCTGGATCATCGATCGTTGCAGGCATTTTGTAATCCTGACCGTCTGCAATCGACACCATCGTACCCCGCAGGATTTTACCCGAACGTGTCTTGGGCAACCTGTCGACGACGACGGCCAGTTTGAAGGCCGCCACCGGGCCGATCTTTTCCCGCACCATCTTGACGACTTCCTGAACCACGTCGCCATGATCCCGATCAGCACCGGCATTCAGGCACAGGAACCCAACGGGCATCTGACCCTTTAGCTGATCCGTTACACCGATCACCGCGCATTCGGCCACATCCGGGTGAGCGGCAAGCACTTCCTCCATCCCCCCGGTCGACAGACGGTGACCCGCGACGTTGATGACATCGTCGGTGCGCGCCATGATGTAAAGATATCCGTCCTCGTCGATCATGCCGGCATCGCCGGTTTCATAATAGCCGGGGAAATGTTCAAGATAGGATTTCCTGAACCGTTCCTCGGCGTTCCACAAGGTCGGCAGGGTGCCCGGAGGCAAGGGCAGTTTGACCGCGATGGCCCCCAGTTCGCCGGCTTTCATCTGGTGGCCGCCTTCGTCGAGAATTTGCACGTCATAGCCAGGCATCGGTTTCGCGGGCGAACCCAGCTTGATCGGAAGCTCTTCGATGCCCAGCGGATTTCCGGCGATGGCCCATCCGGTTTCGGTCTGCCACCAATGGTCGATCACCGGAACCTTCAGCGCATCCTGCGCCCAGATGATGGTGTCGGGATCAGCCCGTTCCCCCGCAAGATACAATGCCCGCAGATGAGACAGATCGTACTTGGCGATCATTTCGCCTTTGGGGTCTTCTCGTTTCACGGCACGGATCGCCGTAGGGGCGGTGAAGAAGCTTTTCACCTTATGTTCAGAGATCACGCGCCAGAAGGTTCCCGCATCAGGGGTGCCGACCGGTTTGCCTTCGAACACAATCGTCGTGTTGCCGTGGATCAGGGGGGCATAGCAGATATAGGAATGTCCGACGACCCAACCCACATCGGATGCCGCCCAGAATACATCACCGGGATCAACGTCATAGATGTTCTTCATGGTCCAGTTCAGTGCCACCAGATGCCCGGCCGTGGGCCGCACGACGCCCTTGGGCGCCCCCGTGGTGCCCGAAGTGTACAGGATGTATGCCGGATCGTTGCCGTCGACGGGAACACATTCCGCCGGTTCGACACCGTACTGGAACCCGTGCCAGTTGTAGTCGCGCCCTTCGATCAGCTGCGCAACTTCCTGTTCGCGCTGAAAGATGACGCAGAAATCCGGCTTGTGCTCGGCAAGTTCGATGGCACCGTCCAGAAGCGGCTTGTAGTGCACGACCCGGCCAGGTTCCAAACCGCAGGACGCCGCAATGACGGCTTTGGGTTTGGCGTCGTCGATGCGGACTGCCAGTTCGTTGCTGGCAAATCCGCCGAACACAACGGAATGCACGGCGCCCAGACGCGCGCAGGCGAGCATCGCCTCAAGCGCCTCGGGGATCATCGGCATGTAGATGATGACGCGGTCACCTTTCTCGATGCCTTTCGCGCGCAGCGCACCGGCAAGATTGGCCACGCGGTTGCGCAGCTCGACATATGAAATCTCGCGCTTGGTATGAGTGATCGGGCTGTCATAGATGATGGCGGTCTGCTCGCCACGCCCGTTTTCCACGTGGCGGTCCACGGCGTTCCAGCAGGTATTGACTCGTGCGTCGCTGAACCATTCATACAAAGGCGCGTTGTCGTCGAACAGAGCTTTGCTGGGTTCTTTGACCCAATCGATCCCCTTGGCGGCGTTCATCCAGAACGCCTCGGGGTCTTTCTTCCAACTGTCATAAACGTCCTGATACGCCATCTCGTCCTCCTCACAACGACTTGGTCTTTGTGTTAGGACCCAGAAAACTATCGGGCAAGCGCGTCAAATGACGACGCGTCAGTTTATCGCAAAATATTTGCAGTAATTCGCGCAACAGCTTGCAAATTTTTGCAAACTTCTTTTCCAGCATTGGATTTTCTGCGCCAAATAGGCCATTTTGCAAACTTGCAAATTCAACCGTGCAAAAGATCACGTCCGAGCCGACTCGGCGCAATGCCAATTCGCCCTTCTTCCGCGTGCCCTATGGCTCCCACGGAGATGCAACGGCATATAGCAGTCAAAAGGTGAGAATTGTGTTAACCGCACCCCCGTAGGGGATGCGGTTTTGGGCGTCGGGCGGCCGGCTTACCCGTAATGCGCCACCGGGGTCCCCGCGATGGCAGCCATGTTCAGCAATCCGCGTGCGGTAATGGATGGGGTGACGATGTGCGCCTTGTTGCCCATCCCCATCAGAATGGGGCCAACTTCGATCCCGTCCGCTTTCATTTTCAGGATATTGCGCACGCCGCTGGCCGCATCCGCATGAGCAAAGATCAGCACATTTGCCGCGCCCTGTAGGCGAGATCCCGGAAAAATCCGCGCCCGAAGATCCGCATCAAGGGCCGCATCCAGGTTCATTTCGCCTTCATAGACAAAGTCGCGCGGTTTCTGGTCCAGGATGTCCAATGCAGCGCGCAGGCGTTTTCCCGATCCTTCCGCCTGATTGCCGAATTGTGATTGCGAACAGAATGCGATCTTGGGTTCGATCCCAAATCGGCGAACATGCCGCGCGGCGCCAATGGTGGATTCCGCCAGTTCTTCGGGCGTCGGCAATTGCCGGACATGCGTATCGGCTATGAATAGGGGGCCGTCTTCCAAAATCATCAGCGACAACGCGCCGTGCGGACGCAGGTTGCCATCGTCAAGCACCTGTTCAACATAGTTCAGATGCCAGCGATATTCGCCGAACGTGCCGCAGATCAGGCTGTCAGCCTCGCCCCGATGCACCATGATCGCGCCGATGGCGGTTGTATTTGTGCGCATGATCGCCTTGGCCAGATCCGGGGTCACACCTCGGCGCTGCATGATCTGATGATACGAGCTCCAGTAATCGTAATAACGCGGATCGTTTTCTGGGTTCACGATCTGGCAGTCTGTGCCCGGGCGAATGGTCAGGCCCAGTTTTTCGCATCGGGATTCGATGACTTCGGGACGTCCGATCAGAATCGGTGTTTCCGTCGTTTCCTCAAGAATAGCCTGTGCAGCCCGCAGCACCCTTTCATCTTCGCCTTCGGCAAATACGATGCGACGGGATGCGACGGCTGCGGCCTCGAATACGGGGCGCATCAAAAGCGCCGACTTGAAAACAGACTGGTTGAGTTTTTCCTTATAGGCCTCAAGATCTTTAATGGGGCGCTTAGCGACGCCGCTTTCCATGGCTGCCTTGGCAACGGAAGATGAGACGACACCCACCAAACGCGGATCAAAAGGTTTCGGAATCAGGTAATCCGGCCCAAAGGTCAGTTGCTCGCCCTTGTAGGCGGCTGCCGCCTCGGCGCTTGTCGTCGCGCGGGCCATTTCCGCAATGCCGTCAACGCAGGCGATCTGCATTGCGTCATTGATCTCGGTCGCGCCCACATCCAGAGCACCCCGGAAGATAAACGGAAAGCACAATACGTTGTTGACCTGATTGGGAAAATCGCTGCGCCCCGTGGCGATGATCGCGTCCGGTGCAACCTCACGCGCGGCCTGAGGCAGAATTTCTGGCGTTGGGTTGGCCAGTGCGAAGATGATCGGACGATCGGCCATTTTCTGAACCATTTCAGGCTTCAGGACATTCGGGCCACTAAGGCCCAGAAACAGATCCGCATCGCCGATTACATCATCCAGAGTCCGCAATTCCGTTTTCTGCGCAAACTGCGACTTGTGCGGGTTCATATCCTCGGCGCGCCCCTCGTAGACGAGCCCGTGAATATCGCACAGCCAGATGTTTTCCTGTTTCACACCCAGTTTCACCAGCATGTTCAGGCAGGCAATCCCAGCAGCCCCGCCGCCAGTTGATACGACTTTGATGTCCGCAAAGGATTTCCCCGCCACATGCAAAGCGTTCTTGGCCGCGGCCCCGACGACAATGGCGGTTCCGTGTTGATCGTCGTGGAAAACGGGAATGTTCATGCGCTCGCGGCACAGTTTTTCGACAATGAAACAATCCGGTGCCTTGATGTCTTCCAGGTTGATGGCCCCGAATGTCGGTTCCAGCGCGCAGACGATATCCGCCAGCTTTTCCGGATCAGGCTGGTCTACTTCGATATCAAAACAGTCAATGCCAGCGAATTTCTTGAACAGGACGGCCTTGCCCTCCATCACCGGTTTCGAAGCCAGCGCCCCGATATTGCCCAGACCTAGAACCGCGGTGCCGTTGGATACCACGGCGACAAGGTTGCCGCGTGCCGTGTACTTTTCCGCGTTTGCGGCGTCGGCTTTGATTTCAAGGCTGGCCTCGGCCACGCCGGGCGAATAGGCGCGCGCCAGATCGCGACCGTTGGCCATCGGTTTCGTGGCCTTGATCTCAAGTTTTCCGGGTTTCGGATGGGCGTGATAGTCAAGCGCGGCCTGTCGCAGGCTGGGGGTGTCAGACATTGAAGTTTCAGTTCCCTCTTAGAATTTGATTTAACATTAAACTATTCGTCCAAGCTTGGCTACGTTGCGTAATTTTGCCGACGTGGCGCAGTTGCACACCCGAAATGGGTTGAATTTTGACATATTTTTTTTACATCTAGGCAACTTTGCAAAACGAACAAACACTCAGGCAAGACGAAGCAGTAATGACTTTCAAGGCAAATGATCAGGTCGATGGCCTGTTCTCCGGTTCTGTGGCGGATACCGGAGTTGTGCGGCTAACCCTTTGGTTGGCGGTGCTGTCAGGTGTTGTGCTTCTCGGTGCTGTTGGCATCTGGCCAGAACAGGCACTGGTTTTCAATCAGGAAGGCGGGTTGTTTGAAACAATTTCCGCGGCGTGTTTGTTTGCAGCGGGTGTGGCCGCTTTGTGGCGATATCCGGGTGTCACCCGGCTGTATATCGGGCTGACATTCCTGTTGTTGGCCGAGCGTGAGCTGGAAGCAGGCGTTTATCCTGAAGGCAGCTTGCCGTTCATGATCCTTGACGGTCTGGATTCGGTGCTGGACGTCACTCTGGTCAGGGTCTTGCTGGCCTGCGTTGTTCTGGGCGGTGTCATGTGGCATGGGATCCCGACGGGATGGCGTGCTGTCAAGCGGCGCGCGCCTTTTATGATCGTGTTCATTGCGGCCGGCTGTCTTGCCGTCATCGCTCAGCTTCTTGAAGAATTCACAGGGCTGCACGGCGAAGCTTTGTCGTCAGTTATGAAGGCGCGGCTTTTCGTGATGGAAGAAACGCTCGAGATGTTCTTTTCGATTGGCATTTTGGCCTCTGTTCTGATCGGATGGTCAAAATCGAGTTCTGACGAGACATCTCATGACAAAGACATCCGAGCCTTCCCGGACCCAAGCTGAATTTCGTTTGCCTACCCAGGAAATTCGAAACGACATCCCCTTTTATACCAAGGTGTTGGGGATGCAGATGGACATGATCTATCCCGCGGACGATCCGCGCGTCGCAGTGTTTTCAGGGCACGGTCTGCGGCTGCGGATTGAAAAAGACGCGCCCGAAGGTCCGGGAACATTGCGCATCCTGACAGATGACCCGGAAAGCTTTGCAGATGGCCAACGCGTTCTTGTCGCGCCGAATGGGACCCGGATCGAAATCGAAGAGCGTAACCCGCCGCTGGTGATGCCTGAAACGGTTCATTCCTTCGTGGTGCGCAGGCTCAAGGATCAGGCGCCATGGATCATCGGTCGGGCGGGGATGCACTATCGCGATCTGGTGCCGGATCGTCTGGGCGGATCGATCATCGCCAGCCATATCCGCATCCCGGACGGGGGTCCGGTGCCCGATATGGTGCATTTTCACAAAGTTGGGTTCCAGCTGATATTCTGCATTCATGGCTGGGTGGATGTCGTCTACGAGGATCAGGGAGAGAAAATGCGCCTGACCGCAGGGGATTGCTTTATCCAGCCGCCGGAAATTCGTCACCGCGTGCTCGAGGCGTCAGACAATGTTCAGGTCATCGAGATAGGTGTGCCTGCGGAACATGTCACGGAAATCGACCATGACATGCAGCTTCCCACGCCGCATTTTCGCCCGGACCGTGAATGGCAAGGGCAACGCTTTGTCTACAACCAGGCCAAGGATGCTGAATGGGTGCCATTCCGTCTTCCAGGTTACATCTGCCGCGATACGACAATTGCCGAGAACACCAAAGGGGTCGCCGGGGTCCAGGTCGTCCGTAAAGGGCCGGGCGATACCGAATGGGCCAGTCACGATACGGACATTCACTTTAACTTCGTGATGGACGGGGCGGTCACGCTGGAAGGCGAAGGGCGCGAGCCCTACCGGCTGGAGCAAGGAGACGCCTTTGTCATCCCGCCCGGGATGCGCACGCGCTTGTCCTCGCCCTCGGACAACATCGAGTTGCTGGAAGTCACCTTGCCCGGTACGTTCACGACAACACTGGGCTGACTGAAAAACATCGGCTGGGGGCTTCAATTCTTCGGCCTTTTTACGTAACGATCCAATTTTCTGACCAGATGATCAAAAAACGGGGAATCGCCATGTCGCTCAAAGACGCTGCCTTGTCAGTCCGCGAAAACGCCTATGCGCCTTATTCGAATTTCAAGGTTGGCGCAGCGCTTCGGACGTCGACGGGTCAGATCTTTTCCGGGTGCAACGTTGAAAACGTGGCCTATCCCGAAGGCACTTGTGCCGAGGCCGGCGCAATCGCCGCGATGGTCGCCGCAGGAGAGCAGGAACTGACCGAGGTCTATGTGGTCGCCTCCAGCCCTCAGCCTGTGCCGCCTTGCGGTGGGTGTCGCCAGAAACTGGCCGAGTTTGGCAAGCGCGATGTGAAGGTTACCCTGGCAACCGTGGACGGCGCTGAATTCGAGACAACCATCGGGGATTTGTTGCCGGGCGCATTCGACGCGTCTCATATGGAGGATGTCTGAACGCATGGATGCCCGCTCGATCATAGCAAAACTGCGCAGGCAGGAGGTGCCCGGTCGCGAGGAGCTGACCTGGTTTGCGCAGGGGCTTGCAGATGGAAGCGTCAGCGATGCGCAGGCCGGGGCATTCGCCATGGCTGTCTGCATGGGCGGATTGGGCCCTCGGGGGCGTGCGGATCTGACGATTGCGATGCGCGACAGCGGTGACGTTCTGACCTGGGACGTGGACGGGCCCGTGATCGACAAGCACTCGACCGGAGGGGTCGGGGACAGCGTCAGTCTGGTTCTTGCTCCGGCGTTGGCGGAATGTGGGGCGTATGTCCCAATGATCTCGGGCCGGGGTCTTGGGCATACCGGCGGAACGCTGGACAAGCTAGAGGCGATACCGGGGGTCAGCACTCAGATTGGGCAGGACCGTCTTGCGCAGATTTTACGCGATACCGGCGCGGCCATCGTCGGGGCGACCGGCCAGATCGCGCCGGCAGACAAGCGCCTTTATGCGGTGCGGGATGTGACCGCGACGGTCGAAAGCTTGGATCTGATCACAGCGTCGATCCTGTCCAAAAAGCTGGCCGCCAGCCCGGACGCGCTGGTTCTGGATGTCAAAACCGGCAGCGGTGCTTTCATGAAAACGATGGAAGATGCCCGCAAATTGGCCACCGCATTGACCCAGACCGCAAACGCAGCAGGATGCCGCACGTCGGCGGTTATCACGGATATGAACCAACCATTGGCCCCGGCGTTGGGCAATGCCTTGGAAATCGCGGAAGTGATGAAAGTGCTGACCACGTCGAATGCGTCCCCTTTGGCAGACATTTCCGCCGAGCTGGGAGGCGTCCTGCTGACCGATGCAGGAATGTGCGGAACGGTTGAGGAAGGGCGTGAGAAGATCTTTGAAATCATCCGTGACGGTTGCGCTGCCGAACGGTTCGGTCGCATGATGGCAGCGGTTGGTGGCCCGGTTCAGTTTGTCGATACCTGGGCCCGGTTCCTGCCTGAGGCGAATGTCATCCAAGAGGTTCCGGCCCCGCGGGACGGCTTCATCTCGGCGGTCGATGGTGAAGCTCTGGGTCTTGCCGTGGTTGCGCTGGGGGGTGGCCGTCAGGTCGAAAGTGATGAGATCGACCCCGCCGTCGGCATATCCAGTATTCTTCGGCTTGGGGATCAAGTGTCAAAAGGCGCGCCGATTGCAGTGATCCATGCTGCTCGGGAAGATGCCGCGCGCACAGCCGCAGAAACCGTGCTGAGCGCTATTGAGATCAGCGATACGGCTCCGACGCTTCCGGATCTGATCCAGGAAAGGATCAGCGTATGAGCCGTGCATTTCTCGTCGTCATGGACTCCGTCGGAATAGGCGGTGCGCCTGATGCCGATCGTTTTTTCAATGGCGACGTCCCGGATAGTGGAGCAAATACGCTGGCCCATATCGCGCAGGCCTGTGCCGAAGGGCGGGCCGAAGACGGGCGCTCGGGCCCCTTGAACCTGCCGAACCTCGACGCGCTGGGTTTGGGTGCGGCTGCGCGACTGGCGTCTGGGGACGCAACCCCCGGATTGAACGCGAAACCCAATGGGCTGTGGGGCTGCGCGCGCGAGCATTCGCCCGGCAAAGACACGCCCTCGGGCCACTGGGAACTGGCAGGTCTGCCGGTGCCGTGGGATTGGCACTATTTCCCGGATACGGTTCCGGCTTTTCCTGCGGACCTGAGCCGCGCAGCGGCTCAGGCCGCCGGGACCGAAGGCATCCTTGGCGATTGCCATGCCTCGGGCACGGCGATCATCGCCGAACTGGGTGCCGAGCATATGCGAACCGGCTGGCCGATCTGCTACACCTCAGCCGACAGTGTGTTTCAGATCGCAGCCCATGAAGAGAGTTTCGGACTGGACCGTTTGCTGGGTATGTGCCGCGCCCTTGCACCGCGCTTGCACGAGATGAAAGTGGGCCGTGTCATTGCGCGCCCCTTTGTCGGCTCGCCAGAGGCGGGATTCGAACGAACAACCAACCGCAAGGATTTCGCCATTCTGCCGCCCGCACCGGTTCTGACCAATTGGGCGCAGGATGCCGGGCGGAAGGTGCACGCGGTGGGCAAGATCGGCGACATCTTTTCCATGCAGGGTATCGACACGCTGCGCAAAGGGTCGGACTCTGAACTCATGCGGCACCTTTCAGATCTGGTGGATGACGCCGAACAGGGCAGCCTGACTTTTGCCAACTTTGTTGAATTCGACAGTCTTTACGGACACCGCCGCGATATCAGCGGTTATGCCCGAGCATTGGAATGGTTCGATCACGAGATCGGCAAGATTCTGGCCAGGCTGCGCCCCGGCGACTTGTTGGTGTTGACCGCCGATCATGGCAATGATCCCAGCTGGACCGGGACAGATCACACACGTGAACAAGTGCCGGTTCTGATTTCCGGGTCGGGTACGGGGCAGATCGGCCAGGTAGACTTTGCCGATATTGCCGCCAGCATCGCCCATCACCTGAACATTCCGGCGCAAGGGCCGGGAAGGAACTTTCTATGAGCGTCGCCGATCTGCCGAAAATAGAACTGCACCTGCATCACGAAGGCGCCGCGCCACCGGCATTCATACGTCAGCTTGCGCATGAAAAACGGGTGGACCTGAGCGGTATCTTCAAGCCGGACGGATCCTATGATTTCCGCGATTTCGCGCATTTCCTGAATGTGTATGAAGCTGCTTGCGAAGTCCTGAAGACGCCCGAAGACTTTCGGCGGCTGACATTGGCCATTCTCGAAGAAAGCGCCGAAAACGGTGTCGTCTATTCTGAGACTTTTCTGAGCCCTGATTTTTGTGGTGGCGGCGACCTGCACGCCTGGCGGGACTATCTGAACGCCATTCAGGACGCGGCGGACGAGGCCGAGCGCAAGTTTGACATCACCCTGCGCGGCGTCATTACCTGTGTGCGCCATTTCGGCCCCGATCAAGCCAAGCGCAGCGCCTATTGCGCGGCAGAGACTGCGGGCGACTGGATCACCGGTTTTGGCATGGGTGGAAACGAATCCGTTGGCACTCAGGGCGATTTCAAATGGGCGTTCGATTGCGCGCGCGAGGCCGGCCTGCGGCTGACGACACATGCCGGCGAGTTCGGAGGTCCGGAAAGCGTGCGCGATGCCGTCCGTGATCTGGGGGTCGAGCGCATCGGGCACGGTGTTCGCGCCATCGAGGATCCGGACCTTGTTCGCGAACTGGTCGACCGGGACATCACTCTTGAGGTCTGTCCGGGATCGAATGTGGTTCTGGGGCTTTTCCCGGATTTTGCGACACATCCAATCGCGGCCTTGCGTGATGCGGGCGTGAAGGTCACCGTCTCAACGGATGACCCGCCATTTTTTCACACGACCATGCGGCGGGAATATGAAATGCTGAACGCAGCTTTCGGCTGGGAGGCCGAAGATTTTGCGGCCCTGAACGAAACCGCCCTGGAAGCGGCCTTTTGCGATGACGCTACCCGTGCACGGGTCAAGAAAAGACTGGAGAAAACATGAGCGAACATCTGACCATCGTCGATCACCCTCTGGTGCAACACAAACTGACGCTCATGCGGGACAAGGGCACCTCGACCGCCGTGTTCCGGCAGTTGCTGCGCGAAATAACGCTGCTGCTGGCCTATGAGGTCACGCGCGAAATTCCGTTGACCACGCGCCATATCGAAACACCGATGGAAGAAATGGATGCACCCATTCTGGCGGGCAAGAAAATGGCGTTGGTGTCGATCCTGCGTGCTGGAAACGGGATGCTGGACGGGGTGCTGGAGCTTGTTCCTTCTGCGCGTGTCGGCTTTGTCGGTCTGTATCGCGACGAAGAAACGCTTAAGCCCGTGCAGTATTACTTCAAGGCACCCGAGAGCCTGAAAGACCGTTTGGTTATCGCGGTGGATCCGATGCTGGCCACCGGCAACAGCTCGGCTGCGGCGATTGACCTGCTGAAAGAGGCGGGGGCGACGGATATCCGCTTTCTGTGCCTGTTGGCCGCGCCGGAAGGTGTGGCGCGTATGAAAGAGGCGCACCCGGATGTGCACATCGTCACCGCCGCACTGGACCGCGAGCTGAACTCGAAAGGCTATATCATGCCGGGTCTGGGCGACGCGGGCGACCGGATGTTTGGAACCAAGTAAACCGGCTTATTCACCGCATATGTTTTGCAGCCGGACCCAATCACGGTCCGGCAACACCTGTTCCAGTGTCCGGCCGGCCATGGGATCGGCCTCGATCAGGCCCAATACTGACTCTCCGGTAATGTCCTGAGCATAGGCGTAAGGGGTGGAAGGCAGGGCGCTTTGCGAGAACATCGCCAGCAAGTCTTCGTCCGGAAGGGAAGGTCGGGGCTGCGAGAGGACCTGTTCGGTATAGGTGTCGATGATCTCAGGTGTCAGTTCCCCGGTCGTCAACAGCCGAAAGGCCGAGGCCGCCCCGGTTCTGTCCAGCAGATCATCCAGCGGGTCGTTGAGCGCCGTCCGCGCGCGCTCTGCAACAACATAGCCTGCTGCGACGGCAGGGTCTTCATGGTCTTCAACCAGCGCCCGGTTCAACAGAACGGTGCCACCCGGCAAGCTGAGGCTGTCCTGAACGCCGGCGGGTAGAATAACGATCTGCCGTACGCCCGTACGACTGGCCAAGCGATCCAGTGAAGCCTGCGCATCCACGGAAGAACAGGCCGGTCCCGAGACGCGCTCGATCCGACGCAGGATCGTGTCTCCGATTTCCTGTCGTTTGATTTCGGGCACGACCGAGACAACATGGTTTTGCAACGCACCGGGCAGCCAAAACAACAATACGGCCAGAACCGCAGCCACGACGCCGCCGACGCTCATCCAGCGCAAACGGCCGGGATGGGGGCGCGAACGTTCGATGGCACGTTGCAGCCGATCGATCGCTTCAAGCATCGTGGTTTCGGATTCTCCCAGTTCCAGTGTCTCATCCGGATCACCGTCGGGACAAAAAACAGCCGGAAAGGCGCCGGGGTTCTGCCGTTCAAGCGCCGCCAAAGACCAATGCGTCAAAGCCCTGTCATTGAAATCGGAAATGGTCAGGGTCGCCTTGCCAATCGATACCACGACTTCGCGCCGCTGTTCATCGGGCGAAGGGCGCCACAGACCGGTGGCTTCGATCCGCTGGTACTGTTTCAGGGCCGTCATCTGGTTGGGGTCTGCTCGAAATTGTTTTGCCGCAGCTTAGCATGGTGAAAACGCCGTGCGCAAACCTGTTGCGCAGGTATTCCGATTTGTGCTGGATACCCGTCAGGAAAAAGATCGCCGATCTTTGATCGCAACAAGGGCGCGAACATGCAGGCAGACACGACCACCTCTCCGGTGCTGGCTTCAGCCCTTATGGTAGCAGCAATGGCAATTATCGGCGTGATCGACAATGTTGTGATCCTGCTGGCCGAGACGGTCGGGCTGTGGCAATTCCATTTCATGCGGGCATTGCTGATGCTGCCGCTGATTGTCGGGCTGTCCCTTTTGGGGCTGGGCGGGCTGAGGCCGCAACGGTGGAGGGCGGTCACCTTGCGCAGCCTTCTGATTACGGCGGCCATGTTTTTCTATTTTGCGTCGCTGTCGATGATGCCGATTGCGCAAGCCCTGGCAGGGTTGTTCACCTCGCCGATTTTCGTGCTGTTGATTTCGTCCTTTGCGCTTGGGCAAAAGATCGGGCCCTGGCGCATTCTGGCTGTGCTGGTCGGTTTTTCGGGCACCCTTCTGGTATTGCAACCCAACCCGGTTGAATTTGACATGCGTTCGGTTTTTCCAATTGCCGCAGGTTTTTTCTATGCCTTGAGTTCGATCATGACGCGGACATATTGCGCGCGTGAAAGCACGGTTGCGATGCTGGCAGCCATGGTTATTACCCTTGGGCTGTCAGGGGCCGTGGGCGCCGCCTTGTTCACGGTTGCACCCGTTGCCACGCTGGACGGGCCGGATGGCTTTGTTACACGGGGTTGGGTCTGGGAAGTGGGGCCCGCGCTGCCATGGATTGTTGTTCAGGCCGTCGGGTCGACGATTGCGGTCTTCATGCTCATCAAAGCTTATCAGGTAGGCGAGACCTCTTACGTGGCCGTGTTCGAGTATTCGGTGATGATTTTCGGGCCGCTCTTTGCATTCGTCGCACTGGGTCAGACCCTCGATTTGATGCAAGTGTCCGGGATTGTCCTGATCGCGGCGGCAGGGGTTTTGCTGGGCTGGCGGGCCAGGCGGTCATCCACCCGGCAACGGCTTGCCTGACACCTACAACAGCGCGCTGCCAACGGGTTTTGCGGCTTCAAACTCAACAAGCGGGTTCATTTCAACGGATCAGGTGCAGATGGATTCGTAAGTTCCATGCATGCTGACCGTTTCGAAAATTGCACAAAAGCCTGTTTAAGCCTTGTGAGTGTTTACCAAATCGCCCTGGGAACGCGCTGAGACGGCCCAAATTGGGCATAAATATGTCCGAAATAAGACAGTTCCGGTTTTTGATGTTAGCTGTATTGCATAGTGAGTTTGTGCCAAAGGGGGTTAGGCACGTGTCTGAAGTTACGAGTATTTCTGTTTATCTTGATCAGTCGTCCGATACTGATCCATCCGGTTTGAACCACGCGGTGAACGCGCGCCGTGGTGGTTTTTTGAACGGCACGAAGGTTGCGACGACCAGCGGGTGGAAACCGGTTGAGCGCATTGCAGTCGGCGATCTGGTCCGAACTCTGGATCACGGGTTCAAAGAGGTGCGC
This sequence comes from Ruegeria sp. HKCCD6157, assembly GCF_013110685.1. Classification (NCBI taxonomy): domain Bacteria; kingdom Pseudomonadati; phylum Pseudomonadota; class Alphaproteobacteria; order Rhodobacterales; family Roseobacteraceae; genus Ruegeria; species Ruegeria sp. HKCCD6157. The sequence continues at coordinate 2,072,034 of NZ_WVRB01000001.1, read as the reverse complement.
CGCATCTCGACCAGCGTCGTGGTCATTCCTGCCGAAGAGCGCCGTTCCGAGTATTTGCCGGTTTTCGTACCGGCACGCGCCGCGTATAACGGGCGCCCCGTTTGGCTGATGCCCGAACAGGGCATTGCTCTGAACCTGTCGCAGATTGATGCCGATGTCAGCGGATGTTCCGTCGTATCCGCAAGACTGCTGAATGGCGTGGGTCGGTTTATGTCGCAGGCACCGGGATCGTCGTTTGAGGTCCGTTCCCTGTTTTTCGACGAAGATCAGGTGATTTTTGTCGAGGGCGGCCTGCAAGCTTACTGCCCTTCCGGCCTGTTCAACATGCGCGGCAGGGTCAGCGGGGCTGGTTACGATGTCGCCGATGAAGAGACCGGCACAAAGCTGGTCAACCTGATTGCAAGCAGGGGAGATATGTCAGCCCTTGCCAACCCATTGGGTGCCCTGCCTGCACCCATTCCGCAGGAACCGATATTTCCGATCCGTCCGCCCTCTGGGGTCAGGCGGCCGGGTCGACCGGGGCGTCCAAACGCGCCGGTGCTGTTTCTGCGGCCCGAATGGCAGATCTAACCAAACACTGACAAAAACGATGCAGGCGCGTGATTTCACGCGCCTGCGTCACTGATTCAGGCAGCTTTTGCTTCTGGGTTGAAACGCCCGTAGAAGGTTTGACCCTTTTCTGCCATCTCACGCAGCAGCGGCGGGCAGGCAAAGCGTTCGCCATATTTCTCGGCCAGCTGATCACATCTTTCGGCTGCGTAGGGCGTGCCGATGATGTCGAGCCAGCTGAGCGGACCACCGGACCACGGCGCAAAGCCCCAGCCCAGAATGGCGCCCACGTCGCCTTCACGAATGTCTTCCAGCACACCTTCTTCCAGCGCCCGAACCGCTTCCAGAACCTGAGCGAACATCAGGCGCTCCTGTACCTCGATCAGGTCGGGCTGGTCTTTGGCAAGCGGATACTTATCCTGAAGACCCTTCCAGTATTCGACGCGCTTGCCTTTTTCGTCATAGTCGAAGAAGCCGGCGTTTGCCTTGCGGCCCAGACGGCCCTGTTCTTCCATCCAGAAGATCAGATCGTCCGAGGGGCTTTCCGGGTAGGCATTGCCCATGGCGGCCTTGGTCGCACGGGCGATCTTGGCGCCCAGATCAATCGAGGTTTCATCGGTCAGCTGGATCGGACCAACCGGAAAGCCCAACTGACGTGCGGCGTTGTCGATCAGCACGGGGCTCACGCCTTCGGTGATCATCCGTGCGCCTTCGTTGATGTACGGAATGATGCAGCGATTGGCGTAGAAGAAGCGCGCATCGTTGACCACGATCGGCGTCTTGCGGATCTGGCGCACGTAGTCGAGCGCCTTGGCAACGGCGCGATCACCGGTTTCCTTGCCCTTGATGATCTCGACCAGCAACATCTTCTCGACCGGTGAGAAGAAGTGGATGCCGATGAATTGGTCGGGACGCACGCTTGCCTTGGCCAGATCGGTGATCGGCAGGGTCGAGGTGTTCGAGGCAAAGATGCAGTCCTCGGGGATGATTGCTTCGACCTTTTTTGTCATCTCGGCCTTTACGCCCATGTCTTCAAACACGGCTTCGATGATCAAGTCACACCCTTTCAGATGGTCCAGATCCGGTGTCGCCGTGATGCGGGCCAGCATGGCCTCTTTCTTTTCGGCCGTGACCTTGCCGCGCTTGATACCCTTGTCCAGATAGGTTTCGGTATAAGCTTTGCCTTTGTCGGCCGCCTCCTGATCGCGGTCGACCAGAACGACTTCCATGCCAGATTGGGCCGAAACCAGCGCGATACCGGCCCCCATCATGCCAGCGCCCAGAACGCCGATCTTCTTGACACGCTGATCGGGCACACCTTTCGGACGGACCGCGCCTTTTTCAAGCGCTTCCTTGTTGAGGAAAAGTGACCGGATCATCGCCGACGAGGACGGGTTCATAAGAACGTTGGTGAACCAGCGGGCTTCAATTTTCAAAGCGGTGTCAAAGTCGACCAGCGCGCCTTCATAGATCGCGCTCAGAAGGGCTTTGGCCGCGGGGAAGGCGCCTTGCGTTTTCCCATGAACCATGGCGCTCGCGCCCACGAAGGTCATGAAACCGGCAGGGTGGTAGGGCGCACCACCGGGCATCTTGTAGCCCTTCGCGTCCCACGGTTTCACCAGGTCGGCGTCCTTGGCATTCAGAACCCATTCCTTGGCCGCAGCGACCGGATCGTCGGCAACTGCGTCGATCAACTGCGCGCCCTTGGCCTTGGCCGGGTCCATCATCTTGCCTTCAAGCAGCACCGGGGCCGCCGCCATGGCGCCCACCATGCGGCTGTAACGGATGGTGCCGCCGCCGCCGGGGAAGATGCCCAGCAGGATTTCGGGCAGCCCGATCTTGGACTTTGGATTGCTTGTCATGACGCGGTGATGGCAGGCCAGTGCGATCTCGGTCCCGATCCCGGCGCAGGTTCCGTTGATCGCACAGGCGATGGGCTTGCCACCTTTCTTGGTCTTGGGGTCCATGCCCGCCAATTCCAGCTTGCGCAGGATGTGATGTCCGCCCATGACGAAATCAAACAACGCCTGCGCAGGTTCGTCCCCGGCTTCCTGACGGATGGTGGCCAATGTGTTCAGGTCCATTCCGCCGGCAAACGAGCCTTCCTTGCCCGAGGTAATGACAATACCTTTGATCTCGTCGTCGCTCAGGGCCTGATCAACCAGTTGGCTGACTTCTTGAAAAGCCTCGCGGGTCAGCACGTTCATGGATTTTCCCTGGGCGTCCCAGGTCACAAAGGCGACGCCGTCCGCGTCTTTGGTCAGAGTGAAATCAGTCATTGTCATCTCCAATCTGGTCAGCCGTCAGCGGGCTGCCGTCTTTCCGGGTGAAAGAGAATCCGTTTTCATCATCCTTCACCATCATGTCTATGTCGCTGTAATAGCCGGTCTCGGTCGGGGTCCGTGTGCCCACCACCAGAAAGGTCGCGGGCGCATCGGTCTTGTTCACAAGGTGGTGGCCATTGGCCTCACCAGCGGGCCAAGCGGCGCAGTCGCCGGGCAGCATCTCATGCTCACCATCGTCATCGATCAGCACGCATGCGCCGCTGAGCATGATGGCAAACTCGTCCTGCTCCATATGGTAGTGGCGCAGCGACGAGAGGCCCTGCGGCTCCAGCCGCACGATGTTGACCCCGTACTGGGTCAGCCCACCCGCACCCCCGACGCGCTGCACGAAACGACCAGTGGTCGCCTCGGCCAGCTTGCCCGGATAGGACGAGCCCCCCTTGAACGGGATCTGAGAGAGATCCAGCTTGGGCATCAGACCCGCTCGATAATCGTTGCCGCACCCATGCCGGACGCAATGCAAAGCGTGGCCAGACCGGTTTCCTTGTCCTGACGCTCCAGTTCATCCAGCAAGGTGCCGATGATGATCGCACCGGTTGCGCCCAGCGGGTGACCCATCGCGATCGAACCGCCGTTGACGTTGACCAGCGCCGGATCGACGTCAAACGCTTGCTGGAACCGCAGCACGACCGAGGCAAAGGCTTCGTTGACCTCGAACAGGTCCAGATCGCTGATCTTCATGCCGTTGTCGGCCAGGATCTTCTCGGTCACAGGAACCGGGCCGGTCAGCATGATGGTCGGGTCGGTACCGATCTTGGCGGTGGCCTTGATGCGGGCGCGCGGTTTCAGGCCGTATTTCTCGCCGAATTCCTTGTTGCCGATCAGCACGGCCGCAGCCCCATCCACGATGCCCGAGCTGTTGCCCGCATGGTGGATGTGATTGATCCGCTCAAGATGTGGGTATTTCAGCATCGCCACCTTGTCGAAGCCGGGCATCTGCTCGCCCATCATCTGGAAGGACGGGTTCAGCGCGCCAAGGCTTTGCATGTCGGTGCCCGGGCGCATGTACTCGTCGCGGTCCAGAATGGGCAGGCCGTTCTGGTCTTTGACCGTGATGATCGACTTTTCGAACCGGTTTTCGGCCCAGGCTTCCGCCGCGCGCTTTTGCGACTCAACAGCCAGAGCGTCCGCGTCATCGCGGCTGAACCCGTATTCCGTGGCAATGATGTCGGCCGAGATGCCCTGCGGCACAAAGTAGGTCTCCATCGCCAGAGAGGGGTCAACGGCAATCGCCGCCCCGTCGCTGCCCATGGGAACACGGCCCATCATCTCAACGCCACCTGCGATGTAAGCGTCGCCCGCGCCGCCCTTGACCTGGTTTGCGGCCAGGTTCACGGCTTCCATCCCGCTCGCGCAGAAGCGGTTGATCGCCAGGCCGGGGATCGACTGGTCCAGATCCGAGGCCAGAACCGCCGAACGTGCCAGACAGCCGCCTTGCTCCATCACCTGCGTGACGTTGCCCCAGATCACGTCCTCGACGGCGTGGCCTTCCAGGTTGTTGCGTTCCTTCATCGCGTTCAGGGTCAGGGCGGACAGACGCACCGAGGTCACCTCGTGCAGGCTGCCATCCTTGCGGCCCTTGCCGCGCGGGGTGCGCAGGGCGTCATAAATATAAGCTTCGGTCATGGGTCTTCTCCTCAAGCTCGATCCGACGGGTTGCCGGGCATCAGGTCATATGGGTGTTTCCAGCCGGGCTGTTCGGACACGCGAGTCAGCCAAGCGTCGATATGGGGCCAGTCGGCGCGGTCAAAGCCGAATGGTTCAGGGTAATACAGATAGCCGCAGCAGCTGAGATCGGCGTTGGTCACGCCGTCGCCGACGATCCAGTCGCGGCCTTCCAAATGCGCGTTCAGCACCTGGTAGGCGGCCTTCAGGCGGCCCTGGTTGAAGGCGATCACATCCGGGTTGCGGTGCTGTTCGGGCAGAAAGTTGATCAGGAACCGGGTCAGGCCCGCCATCGAGCTGAGCTTGTGATTGTCCCACAGCACCCAGCGCAGGATGTCATAGTTCTCTTCCCGCGTTTTGCCGCCGAACTTGCCGGATTTTTCAGTCACGTAGGCCTGAATGGCACCGGATTGGGAGGTTTGAAAATCACCATCGACCATGAAGGGCGCTTCGCCCATCACGTTGATTTCCGAACGGAACTCGGGGCTTCGGGTGACGCCGTTGAAGAAATCGACAAAGACCGGTTCCCAATCGAGGCCAGACATTTCCAACGCCAGAGCGGCCTTGTAGGAATTGCCGCTTTCTCCGAAGCAGTGCAGTTTAATGGTCATGCAATCGCCCCTCCCGTGGCGTTTTGTGCGTCTTTTACCCTAGCTTGGCGGTTTTGGTGCCTAGCGCTTGCGCGCCTCCAACTCGGAATTGAAAAGACGCAATCGATGGGTAAGGTTGTCTTCATCAATGACGCTGTTGAAATTTTCGAACAGAAAAGACAGCGCTTCGCCTTCATCTAATCCTGCCTCACGGGCAAAAGCCCTGAGCTTTCGATAGCCGTCCTCGGTCATGGCGACCGGGAATCGGCGGGTCAGGCGAAATCGTTTTGGCATTGTATCTCCTCCGAAAACCGGCTCCGGGGCGGGACCCCGGAACCGGAGAAAGATCAGAAGTTTGCAGCTTCCAGCGCCATGACGGTATCCGCGCCGGTTTGAATGCGCGACAGATGCAACGCCGTGGCCGGCAGACGGCGGGCCATGTAGAAGCGGCCGGTGTTGATCTTGGTCTCGTAGAACTCTTTGTCCGACGTGCCACTGTCCAGCGCTTCTTGTGCGGCCTTGGCCATACGCGCCCACATCAGGCCCAGGCAGACATGACCGAACATGTGCATGAAATCGTAGGAACCGGACAGCGCGTTGTTCGGATTTTTCATGCCTTCCTGCATGAAATACATACCAGCCGCCTGCAAATCCTTGGACGCAGCCTTCAGCGGTTCGATGAAGGCTGCGTCATACGCCTCGTTCTGGCCTGAGTTTTCCTTGCAGAAGGTTTTGACCATGTCGAAGAAGGCCATGACGTGCTTGCCGCCGTCCTGCGCCAGTTTGCGGCCAACAAGGTCCAGCGCCTGAACGCCGTTGGCGCCTTCATAGATCATGGCGATCCGGGCATCGCGGGTATATTGCGACATGCCCCATTCCTCGATGTAGCCGTGCCCGCCATAGACTTGCTGCGCCTGAACGGTCATGTCGTAACCTTCATCCGTCAGGAAGCCCTTGATGACCGGGGTCAGAAGCGAGATCAGCCCGTCCGCGTCTTTGTCACCCGATCGGTGGGCTTTATCGATCATGGTCGCGCCCCAAAGGATGAACGCGCGTGCGCCTTCGGTGAAGCTTTTCTGATCCATCAGATTGCGACGGATGTCAGGGTGAACGATCAGCGGATCAGCCGGGCCATCGGGGTTCTTTACACCGGTTACATCGCGGCCCTGCAGGCGGTCTTTGGCGTATTCCAGAGCGTTCTGATACGCCGCTTCGGCCTGCGACAGGCCTTGCATGCCCACACCCAGACGCGCTTCGTTCATCATGGTGAACATCGCACGCATACCTTTGTGCTCTTCGCCCAGCAGCCAGCCGGTGGCCTCGTCATAGTTCATGACGCAGGTCGAGTTACCGTGGATGCCCATCTTTTCTTCGATCTTGCCGACCGAGACGCCGTTGCGTTCGCCCAAAGAGCCGTCCTCGTTCACGATGAACTTGGGCACGATGAACAGCGACACGCCTTTGATACCCTCGGGGCCGCCCGGAATTTTCGCCAACACCAGATGGATAATGTTGTCGGCCATGTCGTGATCGCCAGCCGAGATAAAGATCTTCTGACCCGAGATTTTGTAGCTGCCGTCGCCCTGCGGTTCCGCTTTGGTGCGCATCAGGCCCAGATCAGTGCCGCAATGCGGTTCAGTCAGGTTCATGGTACCGGTCCATTCACAGCTGACCATTTTGGGCAGGTACTTGTTCTTCTGCTCGTCCGTTCCGTGCGCCAGAATCGCCGAGGCCGCGCCGTGCGTCAGGCCCTGGTACATTGTGAAAGCCTGGTTTGAGCCCGAGAACATCTCACCCACAGCAGTGCCCAACACATAGGGCATGTTTTGGCCGCCATACTCTTCCGGCATGTCGAGGCCAGTCCAGCCGCCTTCCTTCATCTGCTCGAAGGCTTCCTTGAACCCGGTCGGGGTGTACACAATACCGTTTTCCAACCGGCATCCTTCGGTGTCGCCGACAACGTTCAGCGGATGCAGAACATTTGTGGCAACCTTGCCAGCTTCTTCCAGAACCGCGCCGGTAAACTCGGCTTCCAGTTCGTTATAGCCGGGTATGTCCGACTGCGAGACATTCAGCACGTCGTGCAGGATGAACTGCATGTCTTTGGTTGGCGCGTTGTAAACGGGCATGTGAAGCTCCCTTAATTCATATGTCCGGATGACAGGTCGAGGTTACTCGGCTGCCTTCTTTTCCTGTTTCATCGAGGCGATGACTTTCTCGCCCCAGCGCAACTGCTCTTTCAGATCGTCGATGGCCTGCGTCAGCTCTTCACGGCGCGCTTCCATGTCCTCCAGACGCTCGCACGCGATTTCATAGGTGCGGGTCATCTGTGTGACCTGCTGGTCGCCTACATGGTACAAATCCAGCAGTTGTCGAATTTCTTCCAGGCTGAACCCAAATCGTTTGCCGCGCAGGATCAGTTTGAGCCGCGCCCGATCACGCTTGGTGAACAGACGTTTCTGGCCTTCACGGATCGGGAACAGAAGTTCCTTGGCCTCATAGAACCGCAAGGTGCGTGGCGTGACATCATAGGTCTCGCACATCTCACGGATGGTCATCACATCTTCGGTCATTCGTCATACTCTCGTCACTGGCGTCATGAGATATGAGTTGCGCAGTTGGTACGCGCTTTACAACACGAGAGTGACGTTTACGTAATCCAGACGCTGCGTCATTTCAAAGTTGACGTAACATCCGGTCACGTAAGCACGGTCTGACGCAATTTTCTTTCCGTAGCGTCATGCGGAATTTCCCGCCAAAGCTGTCGCAATTGCGGAAACACCGCGCATCTGCTTGCGCAGCTTCAGGGTGATCAATTCGATTTTTCGGATGGGGGGCGGCTATCCCAAGGACTTGGCCGTCTGGTCGCGCAGACGCTTGAGTTCGTCCATGGCTTCGTCCAGTTGCTGGCGCTGCTGCTGAAGCTCGTTCATCTGGCGATCCGCCATCTCGACGAAGGTGGCCATTTGCGCCTCATTGCCCTGATCTTCGTAGATCAAAAGCCATTGGCGGATCTCTTCCAGAGGAAATCCGAACTTGCGGCCGCGCATGATCAGCTTCATCCGCGCGCATTCGCGCGGGCCGTAAAACCGGGACCGACCTTCACGGTCCGGTTGCAAAAGTTCGATGTATTCGTAATAGCGCAGAGTGCGCGGGGTTACGTCGAACTCGGCGCACATCTCTTTGAATGACAAACGGTTGTTGGACATTCCCGATCTCCTTGTCAGCAACCTAGGCGGTCCCGATCCCAAGCGCAACAGGTGGGCTTGCCCTTTGCGGAAACAGCGGCTCATAAAGGACGGGCAGAGAACAGGACGCAAACCAATGGTCGACAAGACAGTTTTAGCCCGCCAGTTTATCGAGGCGATCCCCCATGCGCGGGCATTGAACCTCATGCTCACGCAGATCGGTGAGGGCGAGGCAGAGATCACGTTGCCCTACAATGAGGATCTGATCGGGGATCCGCGCACAGGGGTGATTCACGGTGGGGCGATTTCCACAATTCTGGACACATGCTGCGGTGCTGCTGTGATGAGCCACCCCTCGGCCCCCGGCGGGACAGCCACGATCGATCTGCGCATTGACTACATGCGCGCAGCGACACCGGGTCAGACGGTGACAGCGCATGCCGTCTGCTATCACATCACGCGGAACGTGGCGTTTGTACGAGCCACGGCTATGGACCATGACAAAGACCTGCCGGTGGCCACGGCCTCGGGGTCCTTTACGGTTGAGGGGAAATAACATGGCAAGACCTCGTCCCGAACCAATGCAGGTGGTCAAGCAGCGACGCGACGCAGCGTTGCGTGCGCTGGTTGACGGTGTCCCTTACATCCGATTTCTCAATATCAGCTTCGACCGGCGCGGGGATGAACTGACCGGCGTTCTGAACTTCGATGACAAGTTGATCGGCAACCCGTTCCTGCCTGCGATTCACGGCGGTGTAACCGCGGCATTCCTCGAAGTGACCGCTGTCATCACCCTTAGTTGGGAACATATGTTCCCGCGTATCGAAAGTGGCGAGATCGACGGAGAGGCCATTGTGACCGACCCGAATATTCGCTTTCCCAAGACCATCGACTTTACCGTCGACTATCTGCGCTCGGGCCTTCCACGGGACGCATATGCACGGGCCTTCATCAGCAGATCCGGGCGGCGGTACGCCTCGGTCCGGGTCGAAGCCTGGCAGGATAACCATGCGAAACTGTTTGCGCAGGCTTCCGGACATTTTCTGATGCCGCAACCTCCCAGAGACAAGAGCTGACCGTGCAGGACGCCTCGGCGCCCATCACGCACAGGCGGGTGCTGAAGATCGCGGTGCCCATAGTCCTGTCGAATGCCACCGTGCCGATACTGGGTGCGGTGGATACGGGCGTTGTCGGTCAGATGGGCGAGGCGGCCCCGATCGGGGCGGTCGGCATCGGGGCTGTGATCCTGTCCACAATCTATTGGATCTTCGGTTTCCTGCGGATGGGCACAACCGGGATGGCGGCGCAGGCACGCGGGGCAGGCGACACCGTTGAAACCCGGGCGCTGCTGATGCGCGGCCTGATCCTGGGAGGCGCGGCAGGACTGTTCTTTATCCTTGCGCAGGTGGCCGTGTTTGCGGGTGCATTCGCGCTTTCCCCGGCAAGCCCCGAAGTCGAAGCCCTGACCCGATCCTATCTGGAAATCCGCATCTGGGGGGCGCCTGCAACCATCGCGTTATATGCCGTTACCGGCTGGCTGATCGCCGTCGAGCGTACGCGCGGCGTGTTCATCCTTCAGGTCTGGATGAATGGGTTGAATATCGGTCTCGACCTGTGGTTCGTTCTGGGCCTTGGCTGGGGGGTCGAAGGGGTTGCCATTGCCACCCTGATCGCAGAATGGACCGGTTTGGCCTTGGGGGTGTGGCTTTGCCGGGATGGGTTCGCTGATGGAATCTGGCGCGATTGGGCTCGGGTTTTCGATGCCGTCCGGCTGCGGCGCATGTTGCAGGTCAACGGTGATATCATGCTGCGATCGGTTCTGTTGACCGGATCGTTCACGACATTCCTTTTTGTTGGCTCGGATCTGGGTGACGTGAATCTGGCGGCCAATCAAGTCTTGCTTCAATTTCTTGAAATCACCGCCTTTGCGCTTGATGGGTTCGCCTTTTCCGCCGAAGCGCTGGTCGGAGGCGCAGTCGGTGCCAGAGACAGGTATCAGGTGCGTCGCGCCTCTGTCATGGCCTCGCAATGGGGTGTGGGGGGGGCGCTGTTGCTGGCTGCGGTTTTCTTCGTTGCCGGTCCGGCGCTGATCGACCTGATGTCAACTTCACCGCAAGTGCGTGAAGCCGGGCGCGAATACCTGTTCTGGGCCGCGATCGCCCCGGTGATCGGGGTGGCAAGCTGGATGTTCGACGGTATCTACATCGGTGCCACCTGGACCCGCGCCATGCGAAACGCGATGATTCAGTCTGTGGCGATCTATGTGGTCGCTTTGTTCATGCTGGTGCCTGTCTTCGGCAATCACGGCCTGTGGGCCGCGCTAATGGTTCTTAATATCGCACGTGGTGTGACAATGGGCTGGCGCTATCCCAAGCTTGAAGCCCAGGTGGCCTAGAGCAACGTCAACAGGTTTTCCGGCGGACGTCCGATGGCGGCTTTGTCTCCGGCAATTGCAAGAGGGCGCTCGATCAGGATCGGGTTTTCGGCCATGGCACGGATCAGGTCTTCGTCGGGCGAGGTTTTGACCAGCCCCAGTTCCTTGAACCGTTTTTCTCCTGTGCGCATCATTTCGATCGGCGACAGCCCAAGGGCGGATTGCGCAGCGCGCAACTCGTCGATTGACGGTGCGTCTTCCAGGTACTTTCGAACGCAGACCTGCGCACCGTTTTCTTCCAAAAGCGCCAGACCGGCGCGGGATTTGGAACAGCGGGGGTTGTGCCAGTATTCGATCACAGCCAATCCTCTCGTTTGCTGCCGACGGCTTGCGATACGGTGTCAAAACCGTCACGCGCCAGCAAGTCATCCAGCCCTTTGGCGATGTCGGCAGCCAGGGAAATGCCGCCATACACCATTGCGGTATAGAACTGCACGGCCGATGCCCCGGCACAGATCTTGGCATAGGCTTGCTCGGCATTGCTGATGCCGCCCACGCCTATCAGGGGGATATCCCCGTCCGTCAGTTTGCTCAGCCGAGCCAGTACGCTGGTCGACTTTTCAAACAGCGGGGCGCCCGACAAACCACCACTTTCGTCTTTCTGCGCGCTGCGCAACCCGTCGCGGGACAAGGTGGTATTGGTGGCGATCACAGCGTCCACCCCGGTTTCGCGTGCGACTTCGGCGATGTCCTGCAATTCCGCCTCGGTGAGATCCGGAGCGATTTTCAGGAAGATCGGCAACGGGCGCGGCAGCGCGTCACGTGTCTCGATCACACCGCTCAACAACGCGGTGAGAGCGGCTTTGCCCTGCAAATCCCGCAGCTTCTCCGTATTCGGGGATGATACGTTGACGGTTGCAAAATCCAGGTGTTCGGCACAATGGGCCAGCACTTTGACAAAATCGCCGGCACGGTCTTCGCTGTCCTTGTTGGCCCCCAGATTCAGGCCGATGACCGCGTCTTTGGGGCGGTCTGCCAGCCGTTTTGCCATCACCTCCATGCCTTCATTGTTGAAGCCAAAGCGGTTGATGGCTGCCTTGTCCTCGGTCAGGCGAAAAAGACGGGGTTTGGGGTTTCCCGGTTGCGGGCGCGGCGTGACCGCCCCGACCTCGACAAAACCGAACCCGGCGCGGGACAGCGGGGCCAAAACCTCACCATTCTTGTCGAACCCGGCAGCCAGCCCAACCGGGTTCGGCAGGGTCAACCCGGCAACGACCGTTTTCAGGCGCGGCGTCGTTACCGGCCCGGGTGCGGGTGCCAGCCCTGACTTCAACGCCCTAATCGACATCCCGTGGGCTGTCTCGGGGTCCATGCGGTGCAGGGCGGCAAGGCCCAGTTTCTCTGTCAGTTTCATCCGAACGCCGCCCCGGCTTCACCTGAACCGCATCGGATCAGGCGCGACGTTTCCACCGCCGCCTGACGGTGGATCACCGCCGCCCGATAGGCTGGGTCGGTGACCATTTCCAGAAATGCGTGTGCCGTCGGATAGCGGGCGATGAAGACGGCATCCCACGCCTCGTCCGCCGGGCCAATCAGGGTTGATTCAAACACCCCACGCCAAAGGATGCGCGCCCCGATACGTTCAATGATCGCAGCGGTTTCAGCTCCGTAGTTCTTGTAGGCTTGCGCTCCGGTCAGGTCTGCATTCGCCAGTTCATGCGCGGGTGGGTACTGCGCCTTGGCCCGAAACTTCACCAGGTTGAGCATTTCGATCGGCTGGTCCCGATCCAATGCCTTGAAGGCCTCGAACTGGTCGCGGTCCGGGTCGATATAGGATGTCATGACATGTCCTTTGGGAACTGGTGCGCGGTGCCGTCAAACGGCAGAGGGCGTGACCAGACAACATCGCTCATCCGGATCTGGCGATAGAGATGCGGGAACAGGGCACCGCCGCGCGAGACCTCCCATTTCAGGTCGTCGCCCATCGCATCTGCGTCACAGGCCAGCAAAACCAGACCATCGACACCGGCAAAATGTTTGGCTGCGGTTTCAGCTGCTTGTTCAGCGGTGGAAAAGTGGACAAACCCGTCAGCGATGTCGATCGGAGCACCGTTCGAGGCACCTTGGTCCTGCAAGGTGGCCCACTCTTCGGCTCGGAAAATCTTGTAAATCAGCATACGGACCTGATGCCCCGCGTACGCGTTGGAATCAAGCCGGATTTCTTCTTTGACTCTTTGGCGTCATCGGCGCACGATCCCTGCAAATTAAAACAGGGAGATTCAATATGTTGACGCGTTTCCTGGCTTCGGCTGCAATTCTTGGCCTGACCGCTGGCGTGGCGGCGGCAGAATACAAGCTGACCATTCTGCATACTAACGACATTCACAGTCGTATCGAGTCGATCAACAAATACGACTCGACCTGTGACGCAGAAGGCGAAGCCGAAGGTAAGTGTTTTGGCGGCGTTGCACGCCTCAAGACCATGGTAGACGCCCGACGCGATGCGCTGGCGGATCAGAATGTGCTGCTGCTGGATGCGGGGGATCCGTTCCAGGGATCGCTTTACTACACAACATATAAGGGCGCGGCAGAGGCCGAGTTCATGGAAGCCATCGGTTACGATGTCATGGCTGTTGGCAACCACGAATTCGACGATGGCCCGGAAGGTCTGGCGTCGTTCATCGACGCGGTCAGTTTCCCAGTGATCTCGGGCAATCTGGACCTGTCGTCGTCGGCCGAGTTGAAGGACAAGGTCGGCAACCATGTTGTGCTTGACGTTGGCGGTCAGAAGGTCGGCATAATTTCAGCACTGGCAACGGACACGGTTGAAACGTCAAGCCCCGGCAAGGACATAATTTTCAAGGATGAGATAGAAAGCCTGCAAGCTGATGTAGCTGCGTTGCAAGATGAAGGTGTCAATATCATCATTGCATTGAACCATGTTGGATTGGCCAAGGATCTGGAGATCGCAGAGCAGGTGCCGGGGCTTGACCTTGTTGTCGGCGGCCATTCGCACACGCTGCTCTCGAACACGCAGGAAGGTGCGGCTGGGTCATATCCGATGATGGTCGGTGATGTCCCGATCGTGCAGGCCTATGCCTATTCCAAATATCTGGGCGAGATCACACTTACCTTTGATGATGACGGCAACCTGATTTCAGCGGAAGGTGAGCCTATCCTGCTTGATGCGTCTGTCACGCCCGATGCGGATATCGCTGCACGCGTGGCCGAGATGGGCGCACCGATCGAAGAAATGAAGCAACGCGTCGTTGCCAACTCGGCCGCTGCAATTGAAGGCGATCGGGCGGTTTGCCGCGTACAAGAATGCGAAATGGGTAACCTTGTCGCCGACGCCATGCTGGCGCGGGTTGCCGATCAGGGCGCTCAGATTGCGATTGCGAATTCTGGCGGTCTGCGCGCGTCGATTGACGAAGGCGAAGTGACCATGGGCGAAGTGCTGACCGTGCTGCCGTTTCAGAACACGCTGTCCACTTTTGAGATCACCGGGCAGACCGTCATTGACGCTCTGGAAAACGGCGTAAGCCAGGTGGAAGAGGTCAAGGGCCGGTTCCCGCAAGTGGCGGGCCTGCGCTTTACCTGGGATCCCAGCGTAGCGCCGAACGAAGGGCGTATCATTGATGTGATGGTCGCCGAGGGTGATGGGTTCGTTCCGATTGATCCGAACAAAACCTACCTGGTCGTAACCAACAACTACGTCCGCAACGGTGGCGATGGGTATTCGATGTTCGAGGGCGATGACAAGAACGCCTATGACTTCGGTCCGGATCTTGCGGATGTAACCGCGGAATATCTGGCCGAAAACGCGCCGTACCAGCCTTATGTCGACGGACGCATCAAGCAGAAGTGACTCTGTTTTTGAAAAGGAAAAAAGCCGCGTCATCATGATGCGGCTTTTCTGCTTCTGCGGATCAACTGAAATCGTATTCCGGCCAAAGTTCCGGGTCAAAGCCATCCAGCATCGGTTTGATCTGATCCGCGACCTCGCGCCAGCGCCCGATTGACTTGGTCGAGATCTTGTTGCGCACCTGATCCACGCTGGCCGTACGCACCTGTCTGGTGTTCTTTTCGGGGTGTACCATGGATTGGCACCACTCAATACCGCAAAACTCGGCAACGCGCTGGCTGTGGGTCAGGGGGTCAGCCACCAGATCTTCATAGGGCATTGTCAGAATGCGGTTTCCGAACAGCTTATCCCAATGAGACATGTAACGGCGATACAGATTTGCGGTATGCGCGATCGCTTCAAGGTTGGATGTGTCGTTCATGCCGTCTGCTAGGAACCGCTGGATCCATTTTGACAAACCGACATCGCGTGGATCCCGCAGCATGTTGATGATCCGGGCATTCGGGAAGGCTGCAAGAATGAAGCCGACATTTTGGTAGTTGTGCGGCATCTTGTCGACAAAGGCGATTGAATCCGTCGGAATCCCAGGCATCTGGTCCAGGTAGCTTTGGGCAATCGCCTTCGCGGCTTCTGAATCGAGCGACGTGCCGGACGTATAAAACTTGGCGGAAAGGTCGGTTATCAGCATCAGTTCACCGCAACCGGCGATAACGGGCGCAGAGCTCAGCATCATCTCCATCAAAGTGGTTCCGGATCGCGGCTGACCGATAACAAAAATTGGTACCGGCATACTGTTTTGCTCTGCATTGACCCGAGGCGATCCTTCAGGGAACAGGTCCAGAATATCGGATATTTTATTCTCTTCAGCTTCGGGGTCGTAGGGCAGGATGCTCTGTTGGATTGCGTTTGCCTTTGCAAATTGCGGCAACGCCTTGGCCAAGCCTTCGCTTTTTTCGATCAGATGTGCCTTGGCAAACTCGAGCTCTTGCAAAGGTTGATCTGTCTGAGCGATGGCCTCGTTCAACGCAGGGATCATCTGCGGCACGTTTTCCGGTGCGGTCAATATTGCGGATTGCAACAGGGCATTCGGGTTGTGGGGATCGGTTTCCAGGATGTTTTGCAGAACTTTGATCGCTTGGGCTCTGTCACCGGCCTGATGCAGATTGATGGCCATTTGCAATGCAATCGTTGTATTCTTTGCTGCCAGCTCGTACGCGCGTTGGATATCCCGCGTGCTTTCCTCGACAAAACCGATGCTTTGGTAGGCGCGGGCACGCTTTGAAAGCAATTCCGCGTTGTCCGGATCTGACGCCAGTTTGTGTGTAGTGAACTGGATGATGGATCGCCAGTTTTCCCCTTGGCGCTGTATTTCGTCAATGACTCTGGTGAGTTCCCGATTGTTTGGAAATCTTTCAATCTTTTTCTCTGCGTAGGTCAATGCCTGCACAATTTGCCCTGTTTGCATCAAGGCGTTAGCCAGATTCTCGGCAAATTGCGGATCATCGGGCTTCATCCGCGAGGCTTCAACAAAATACGGAATGGATTTCCTGTACTGCTTCATCTCTGTCAAAACGAAACCGGCGATGGCTTGGTAGTCCGAGTCCTTCGGGAATTTCTTGATACCCAGCTGGGCCTTTTTCAGCGCCTGTGACAGCTTGCCCGCATCCAAAAGGGCCATTGCTTTGCTCTTGAGGGATTGCGTTATTTGGTTTTCCATATGACCCCGTAAGATCCTGCGCCAGTATCAATGTAGTATCGGTGGTTCATTACCCATGTGCGGACGGTTTGCAATAACTCTTCCCAATGACGCGATGGCGCAGCTGTTCTCCGCGCGTCCGGCAAACGCGTTGCCGACAGTACCGAATTTCAATGTTTGCCCGACAAATCAGGTGCATGTGGTTCGGGGTGGTGACTCAGGTCGGCGTCTGGATGCGCTGCGCTGGGGGTTCCTGCCACATTGGTACAAGACGGAAACCGCCGGGCCTTTGCTGATCAACGCCCGCGCCGAGACTTTGGCGGAAAAGCCTGCCTTTCGCGATGCCTGCCGGTCGCGTCGCTGTCTGATTGTCGCAACGGGGTTCTACGAATGGACCAAGACGGACGAGGGAACGCGCTTGCCATGGTACATCCATCGTAGGGACGGCGCCCCCATTGCCTTTGCGGGGATCTGGCAGGATTGGGGGGTGGATGAAAACCGTCAGGGCACCTGTGCCATCGTGACGACGGCGGCCAACGAAAACCTTGGCACCATCCATCATCGGATGCCCCTGATCCTCGAGCCCGAGCACTGGTCATTGTGGCTGGGAGAAGCGGGAAAAGGCGCTGCTCGTTTGATGCAGCCGGGGGCAGAGGATGTGCTGACGTTTCATCGCGTTGATCCAGTCGTGAACTCGAACCGCGCAAGCGGACCTGATCTGGTCAAGCCTTTGCACGAGTGAGGGCGTGCGGCCTTTCCTTTGCAAACGCGGCAAGCTAGACCATCGGCATGGCCCTGACCTTTTCTGATCTGACACAGCTTTATGCGCATGGTTTTGACACGGTCATCGATGTGCGCAGCCCGGCAGAGTTCGCTGAAGATCATCTGCCAGGCGCGATCAACCTGCCGGTTCTGAACAACGAGGAACGCGCCCGTGTCGGAACCATGTATGTACAGGAAAGCCCGTTTCTGGCGCGTAAACTCGGGGCCGCTCTGGTGTTCCGCAATGCGGCCAACCACATCGAGCAACATCTGAGCCACCACGAAGGCAGATGGCGCCCTCTGATCTATTGCTGGCGTGGCGGACAGCGTTCCGGGTCGTTCACTTGGATGCTGCAACAAATCGGCTGGCGAGCGGATGTGATCGAGGGCGGCTATCGCACCTACCGCAGGCTGGTGAATGCGTATTTGTACGATGATCCGTTGCCGCATCGGTTGGTGGCGCTGGATGGCTACACCGGAACGGCCAAGACAGAATTGCTGGCACGTTTGCAGGCACGCGGGGTGCAAGTTCTTGACCTCGAAGCACTGGCCAATCACCGAGGATCTCTGCTGGGGGAAAGACCGGGCGGCCAGCCCAGCCAGAAAGCTTTTGAATCGGCCCTGGCAAGGGCGCTTTGTGCGATGCATACGGCGCGCCCGGTCGTCATCGAAGCGGAATCGTCCAAGATCGGCAGCCTGATACTGCCGCCCAGCCTTTGGAACGCTTTGTGCGCAGCCCCACGGGTGAACATCACGGCTCCGCTCGAGGCGCGCGCTGCCTATCTCGTTCAGGCCTATGACGACATCCTGTCTGACGGTGACCGTTTGCGGGACCGGTTGTCGCCGCTGCGCTTTCATCGCGGGCACGAGGTCGTGGATGGTTGGATGCAGCTGATCGAAGCAGGTCAAAAACAGGTGCTGACCCAGGCCCTGATGGAGCAGCATTACGACCCGGCATACGCAAAGTCGCGGCGATCCCGTTCCGTCGAGGTTCTGGCCGATATTGAGATCGCCGTTCTGAACGATGCCGGCCTGAGCAAGGCGGCCACCCGGATCGAAACCCTGCTGGATCAGTCCTGAAGGCGCAGTCCCGGTGCATCGGTGAGTTCGCCGATTGCCATGGCCGGAAATCCTGCGTTCCTGAGGTCGTTCAAGACGGTTTCGGCACCCTTTGCCGCCACTGCGGCCAGCAGGCCGCCTGCTGTCTGCGGATCGAATATCAGGGCGGCTTTGCCCGCGGCGGGCAGGGCAGGTGTTATTGCCCGGTTGTCTGCAAAAAGGGTTGATCGAACACCCCGGTCCCTCAGTTCCTGCGCGCCATCCATCAACTCCACGGCATCCAAATCCATAATTGCCCCGCATCCGGAAGCGTCGCAGATACCTTGCAGATGTCCGGCCAGACCAAACCCGGTCACGTCGGTCATCGCATGGGCCCCTGCCAATATGCGGGCCGCCTTGCCCTGCGGCTGCGCCATATGCCGGTAGGCTGCGGCGACCCAGGCACCGTTGGCCTGGCCTGCCATCTCGGCCGCCATAAGAACGCCGCTTCCTATGGGTTTGGTCAGGATCAGACAGTCGCCCGGTTGCCCGCCGGCCAGCGTAATCGGGTCGGCGTCGCACAGGCCGGTCAGTGTGAAACCGATTGTCATCTCGTCACCCATGGAACTGTGCCCGCCCACGATATCGGCACCGGCGTCCCGCATGACGTCTCCTGCGATCGACATGATTTCCGACATGGTACGGCGTTGCAGGGCAGCAGACATGCGCGGAAGGATGATCGTTGCCGTGGCGGCCTGAGGTGCGGCCCCCATGGCCCACACATCCCCCAGGGCATGTACAGCGGCGATGCGCGCCATAAGTGCGGGATCATTGGTAAAAGCCCGTAGGTGATCTGATGTCATGACCTGCCGAACCCCGCCCGTCTGAAGCAGAGCCGCGTCGTCGCCGGGCAGGGGGATGATATCCGGGCGAACGGGATCGGGCTGCGATTTCAGCGCCACCTGCAATGCTCCGCGCCCGACCTTGGCGCCGCATCCGCCACACATCGGTTTTTCGCCCAGCGCCTCGACAAGCCCGGCGGCGTGTGCGCGCGGCAGCGCGGGTGGCTTCATCTGAGGCAGGTCCCGGAACTTGTTCATGAAAGTCTGGTCGATGTGGTTCTTCCATTTCCACATCATCGCTCCGCTGTGGGACAACCCCAACCGCTCGCCCAGCGCTGATTTGCAGCCCAGCGAAATCAGCTTCAGGTAATCTTTCTGCGGGACGTACTTGCGCATCCGTCCAACCCCCAGCGCCGCGCGCAGATTGTCGAACAGAACCGGTGCTTCGCGCACTGCATAAACACCGGCTTTGGGTCTGGGATTGTCCGTCAGATGGGCGCAATCACCGGCGGCAAAAACCCCGGGATCGCTGGATTGCAGGTAGCTGTTTACCCGGATGAAGCCATCCTCAAGGTCCAGCCCGGTCTTTTCGATCCAGCCATACGGGCGGGCTCCGGCCGCACCTGTCACGAAACCAGCCGGGATCTTGCGCCCGTCCTGCAATGCGACGTGATCCGAAGCGATCCGGCTGATCGCGGCGTTTTCGATCACCTCTACACCAAGATCCTGCATCGCACGGCGGATCGTCTCTGCTGCTTTGGGTCTGGTGGCCGTCAGGGCAAAGGCATTGTCGATCAGCGCAACCTGCGCTGACCGACCCTTGGCCCTGAGCGCATGAGCCATCGCCATGGCCAGTTCAACCCCGGCGACCCCACCGCCGATTACGACGACCGAGGCAGGGCCGCTGCCTTCCAGATAAGCAGCCCACTTTGCCGCGAATGGCCCCAGTGGTTTGGCTGGTACCGCATGTTCCGCAAAGCCGGGCATTGCGGGCATGTCCGAAGTGATCCCAACATTGACCGACGCCACATCGAAACCTACCGGAGGACGCCCGGGAACATGGATTTCCTGACGATCGGTATCGATTCCATCGACCGCGCCCAGAATGACGCGCGCGCCTGCGAAGCGGGCCAGTCTGACCAGATCGATGTCCAGCTCCGACCGGTCATAATGCCCGGCGACATAGCCTGGCAGCATCCCGGAATACGGGGCCGTCGGGCCGGGGTTTATCACGGTCACACGCGCCCCCGGCAACGGGTCCATCCCCCATTTGCGCAGCAGCAGCGCGTGGGTGTGACCTCCGCCAACAAGAACCAGATCGCGGGTCAGGGGCAGCGGAGGAATATGCATCGGTTTCAATTCGCGCTATGATCCGGAACGTCTTCGACCTGCTCGACGGCGTGGGTGGCCCAAAGTTCATCCTCGCCGGCATCCGGCAGGTCTTCGGGTTTTTCATGCCGGTGTATGTGCCACTTTGCAATGAACAGGGCCGTGATCGGAGCGGTCAGGAACAGGAACAGAGTGATCAGCAGCTCGTGCAGGGACAGCTTTCCTTCCAGAAGGACAGAATGCACGATCGAAGCCAGAAGCACGCCGCCCACCCCCAAGGTCGTTGCCTTGGTCGGGGCGTGCAGGCGGGACATCGGGTCTTTCAGCTTGATCATGCCAAAAGACCCGACAAAGCCGAAGATACCCGAGACGATCAGGAAAAAGGCGATCAGCAGTTCCACGATGAATGTCATCCCGCCCTCATTCGATAATGTTGCCGCGCAACATGAAGCGCGCATAGGCCACGGTGGAAACAAAACCGAGCATGGCAATGATCATGGCGGCCTCGAAAAAAATCTCGGTCCCCTGATCCAACCCATATAGGATCATCAGGGCGATGGTGTTGATTACCATAGTGTCCAAGGCCAGAACCCGGGTGCCGACCCCGTCAGCGGTTATGATACGCCACAGACACATCATGATCGCCGCACCGAAACAGGCAAATGCAAAATAAATCGCGTAGTCGATCATTCGAAAATCTCCTTCAGGCGACGTTCATAGCGCTGTTTGATCTGGTCCCGCACGGCCTCGGGGTCGGGGGCATCAAGACAGTGCACCAGCAGATTATGCCCCTGAGCTGACAAATCACAACTGACGGTGCCCGGAGTCATCGTGATGGTGCCCGCAAGAACCGTGATCGCTTCGGGCGTGCGCAGTTCAAGCGGGACGCAGATCCAGTTGGGCTGGCGGCTATCATTGCGTTTGAACAGGATGATCCGGGCCACCGTCACGTTCGCAACCACGATATCCCAAAGCACCACCAGCATATATTCCACAACCATTGGCCAGTTGCGAAGCTTGGGACGATCCGGCCAGTAGGGTTGTGTGACGAATGGAATGATGATCCCGAGGATCAGGCCAAAAATCAAAGAGTTCAGCGAAGGCTTGTTCGCCAGCAGAATCCAGACAAGCGTCAGCAAAATCGTCAGGTGGGGGTGCGGGAAAATTCGGCGCAGCAGTTTCATCACTCTTCCCTTCCCAAGACGGCAGAGATGTAGTTTTCAGGCGTAAACAACTGCTCTGCGGTTTTGCTCGTGTACTCCAAGGCCGGACCTGCGAACAGGGTCAGCAGGACCAGACCTGCCACGGCCCCGAACACAGCCGTAAAAGCAAGGCCGGGTTGCGGTTCGGGGGCGGCGGGTGCAGACGCGTTTTCGCCTTCGGCGGCTTCATCGGTTGTGACAATCTCAGCGTCGTAGCTTTTCCAGAAAATCAGCGTCCCGGCACGGGCCAGCCCGACGATGGTGACGAATGATCCAATCAGGATAACGGCCCAGACCGAGGTGGCATCGGATGCATCACGCGAAGCGTCCAGAACCAAAAGCTTGCCAACAAAGCCGGACAACGGCGGCATTCCAGCCATCGCGATGGCGCCGACAAAGAACAGGGCAGCAATCAACCCGCTTTGCGGCATCGGCGGCTTGGGGGCTATGGCCCCTCCCTGCCGTTCCATGATCAGGTCAGCAATGAGGAACAGCAACGCGGTCGCAAGTGTCGAATGGAACACGTAATAAAGGGCGGCTGCCGTCGCGCCGGGCGTGAACTGCGAAATCGCGATCAGCAAAGTACCCATGGACGCGATGGCGCAAAAGGCAACCATGCGGGCAATATGCTGCGATCCCAGAATGCCGATGGCACCGACGGCAAGCGTCAGCAGCGCCGCGGGTTGCAACCAATCGCCAACCAGACCCTGCGTGACTTCGACGTCGGGACCGAAGGCCAGAGTGTACATTCGCAGGATCGAATAGGCCCCTACCTTGGTCATGATTGCAAACAGGGCCGCAACAGGCAGCGGGGCGTTGGCATAGCTGGCGGGCAGCCAGAAGTGCAGCGGCAGAACGGCAGCCTTGATGCAGAAGACCAGCAGCAACAGCACCGCACCAACCCGCAGCAATGCGGTATCTTCAGCCGGAATCTCCGCAACGCGCAGGGCGATGTCCGCCATGTTCAGCGTACCGGTCACGCCATAGATCGTGCCAAGGGCAAACAGAAACAGGGTCGACCCCAACAGGTTATACGCCACATACTGCACACCCGCTTTCAACCGTACCGCGCCACCGCCATGTGTCATAAGGCCGTAAGACGCGATCAGCAGCACCTCGAAAAACACGAAAAGGTTGAAGGCGTCGCCGGTCAGGAAGGCGCCACAGACGCCCATGAGCTGGAAATGAAACAGCGCGTGGAAATGCTTGCCCCGGTCATCCCAGCCCGAGGCGATGGCATAAAGCACGATCGGCAGGGCCAGCAGGGCGGTCAGCAGAACCATCATTGCGGACATGCGGTCCAGCACCATGACAATGCCAAAGGGGGCGGGCCAGTCGCCAAGCTCGTACACCTGAATGTCCCCGCCCGAGGCCTGAGCCGTGATCGTCAGCGCAATCCCAAGCAAAGCCACGACACCCGCGACCGAGAAGATACGTTGCAGGTCCAGGTGGTATCGCAGAACCATGATGATGAAAGGGGCCAGAATCGCGGGCAGGACGATCGGCGCAACGATCCAGTGGTTCATGCGTCATCTCCCGGCGCGTCAACACTGTCCTGAGCGGTCATGTCGATATGGTCGTCTTTGGCGGACAGGTATGCGCTGAGTGAGATCATCACGATCACGGCGGTCATCCCGAACGAGATCACGATAGCCGTCAGGACCAGCGCCTGTGGCAGAGGGTCGGTATAGGGCACGTCCTTGTACTTGTTCAGAACCGCTGGCGCGTTCAGCGCCAGTCGTCCGGTCGCGAACAGGAAGACGTTCACCGCGTATGTGATCAGAGACAGGCCCAGAATGACCGGAAACGTCCGGCGGCGCAGGATCAGGAAGATCCCGGCGGCAGTCATGATGCCAACGGCGGAGGCTACGAGCGCTTCCATCAGGACTGCTCCTTCTCTTGTTTTTCTTCCAGAAGATCATCCCGCAGTGGGTTGATATCCATCGGGAATTCCTGGGCCATTCCCGGCTGCCACGCAAAGCGGGACAGGCTGTCCAATGCAAGCATGACCGCACCCAGAACCGCCAGGAATACGCCTGTATCAAACAGCATGGCGGTGGCCCATTCGAACTCCTCCAGCGGAGGCCAGTCGATGTAGCCGAAATCGCTGGTGAGGAAGGGACGTTCATTGAACCACGCGCCCAACCCGGTTGCCGCGGCGATCAGAACGCCCCAGCCGATGGTGCCGTGGTAATAGAACCTCTGCCGCTCGATGGCCCAAGTATAGCCGCTGGCCATGTATTGCATCAGATAGGCGATGGCGACGATCAGGCCGGCGATAAAGCCGCCACCGGGCTGGTTGTGCCCGCGAAAGAAGATGTACGCCCCGACCATCAGTGCGATCGGCATCATGACGCGGGTGACCACAACCATCATCAGCGGATGCGAATCCCCGGATTGCGGCCAATGCGGTTTGCGGTTCAGCAGATAGCTGCGGACATTTGTACCGAGAACGGATTCCGTCAGTGCAAAGATGATCAGCGCGGCGATGCCCAGAACGATGATCTCGCCAAAGGTATCAAAGCCCCGGAAGTCGACAAGGATCACGTTGACCACATTGGTGCCGCCGCCGCCTTTGTAGGAATTGGCCAAATGGAACTCTGAAATCGTCGGGAACGCGAAATCGCGCATCATCATCGCGTAGATCAGCGCACCGGTGCCAAGTCCCGCGACCACGGAAATCGCCGCGTCCCGCCAGCGCCGTGCCGCCGAACTGTCCCAGGGCGTTTCGGTCGGCAGGAAGTTCAGCGACAGCAACAAAAGGATCATTGTCACCACTTCGACCGAGATCTGCGTCAAAGCAAGATCGGGGGCCGAGAGATAGTTGAAGGCAATCGAAACGATCAGGCCGACGACGCCGATCAATACCAATGACAAAAGACGATTCCGATGGAACCACATAATGCCCAGCGTCGCACCCACAAGGCAGATCCAGCCAATGATCGGAATGATCTGGGCCGGCAGCGGAACGCGGGTTTCAATGCCGATGGTTCCGGTCGAATACGCGTAATAACCCAAGCCAACGGTAAAGGCGACAAAGATGATCGCATAGCGGCTGAGGACCCCGTTGTGCATCTCATCGGTAATCCAGCGGCTCAACCTGGTCAGCGCTTCTATGATTGCTTCAAAGATCTGCTTGGCTTCGGGGCGGGGCAGAGCGTTCCAGATCTGCTCACCTCGTCTGTGCAACGCCAGCAGGAACAGACCACCCAGCGTGGCCACGACCGACATGTAAAGGGCCGGTGTGAAGCCATGCCAGAGTTTGAGTGAGTAATACGGAAGCTTCTCTCCGCCGATCACCGCGCTGGACACCACTGCGACCAATGGGCCGACAATGGCCGCGGAATAGAGGCCGATCAGGATGACAAGTACGACCAGGAACGCGGGTGCGATCCACAACCCAACGGGCGGATCATGCGGATGTGCCGGATAATCTTCCCGCTGAGGTCCAAGAAAGACGTGGCTGACGAAGCGGAAGGAATACGCGGCCGAGAACAACGCAGCCAACAGCGCCAGCCCCGGCACCAGGTAATGAGAGTGCAGCCATGTGGTGTGCACGGTTTCCTCAAGCATCATCTCTTTAGACAGGAAACCGTTCAGAGGCGGCAGCCCAGCCATCGAGAGGGCGGCAATCGTGCCGATTGTGAAGGTGATCGGCATCAGGTGGCGCAAACCGCCCAGCCTTTTGATATCGCGCGTGCCGGTTTCGTGATCCACGATCCCGGCGGTCATGAACAAGGCGGCTTTGAACGTTGCGTGGTTGATGATGTGGAACACGGCAGCGACGGCGGCAATTTTTGTGCCAAAGCCCAGCAGCATGGTGATGAGGCCCAGATGCGAAACGGTCGAAAACGCCAGAAGCGCCTTGAGGTCGTCCTTGAACAACGCGATAGACGCGCCAATCAGCATGGTGACCAGCCCCGTCGTGGCAACGATGTAGAACCACGCATCCGTGCCGGCCAGAACCGGCCACATCCGCGCCATCAGAAACAGGCCAGCCTTCACCATTGTGGCAGAGTGCAGATAGGCCGAAACCGGTGTCGGCGCGGCCATGGCGTGCGGCAGCCAGAAATGAAACGGGAACTGCGCCGACTTGGTGAAACAGCCCAGCAGGATCAGGATCAGCGCAGGCATGTAGAAGGGTGAGGCCTGGATCAGGTCTTTGTTCTGCAAAATGACGCTGAGGTCGTAAGACCCCACGATATTGCCGAGGATCAGCATCCCGGCAATCATCGCCAAGCCGCCAGAGCCAGTGACGGCCAAGGCCATGCGCGCACCCTGACGACCTTCGGGAAGGTGCTTCCAATAGCCGATCAGCAAGAATGAGCTGAGCGATGTAAGTTCCCAAAATATAAGCAGAAGCAGGATGTTGTCGGACAGGACGATCCCGACCATCGCGCCCTGAAACAGCAAAAGATAGGTAAAGAACTGCCCCATCGGATCTTCGCGCGACAGATAGAACCTTGCATAAAGGATGATCAGCAACCCTATGCCCAGGATCAGCAACGCGAACAAAAATCCCAGGCCGTCCAGCATGAAGTTCGCGTTCAGCCCCAGCCCCGGTATCCAGTCGAACCGGGCGGTCACGACGTCTCCGCGCATCACCGCAGGGATATGGATCAACAGGCCCATCAGGGCCAGGAATGTGGTCAACCCGGCGGCGGAGGCGGCTGCGTTCCGGCCTGCCCGGATCAGCAGGGCAGGAAAAACAGCGCCGAGAAAGGGAAGGGCCGCGATAAGGAATAGGGACAAGTGCGATACTCCGGTCTGGGCGGTCAGTGTGAAGCCAATTTTGTAAGGATATTTTCCCGACTGTCCAGATATTGTAACTTTTTTACAGAGTCCTATAGGCCGCATCAAAAACTCTGCAAGGATTCGAAAAAATGACGTGATCTTGATGCGGGTCGGGTTTTTCGACGCCCCGGTTTCAGACCATCTGTGATAGAACACATGTCAGCGAACAGGAGGCTGAATCTTGGCCGAGAAAGTGAACCGAGCCCGAAGATGGATGTTGATCGGCGCATGCGCGGCGATTGCAGGCGGGTTTGCGATCAGGGAATACCGTTTGATCCCCGAAGACCACGGCGGCGGCCGGATAACGGTTGCCGAGGCCCATGAGCAGGCCTCGAAGGGAAACGTTCTGTTGATCGATATCCGCACGCCGCGTGAATGGCGCGCATCGGGCATTGGCGAAGGTGCCGTGCCGCTGGACATGCGGCGCGAGGATTTTGTCAAAGCACTGACGGAATTGGCTGGCGGCGATCCGGCGACCCCGGTGGCCTTGATTTGCGCGCGCGGCGTGCGCTCGGCGCGCCTGAGCAACCGCCTGATCGAAGCTGGATTCACCAATGTGATCGACGTGCCCGAGGGTATGTTGGGTTCGGCCGCAGGGCCGGGATGGGTTCGGGCCGGATTGCCGGTGCGCAAATATGATGAGGATGCAGGATGATCCGGGAATTCAGTCTGGCGTTGGCCTTGGCAGTGACCGGGCAAATCGCTTTCGCGGGGTGTGCCGGACAAGAGGATACCTGTGAGATTCCCATGGGCGCCTATCACATCGAACTGCCCGACGCGGACAATGCGCCCATGGTGGTGTTCCTGCATGGGTATGGCGGCAGCGGGTCGGGCACGATGCGCAATCGCGGGATGGTCGAGCCGCTGCTGGAGCGCGGCTATGCGGTGATGGCCCCTGAGGGGTTGGAAAGGCCCGACCGGGGCGGCACCAAAAGCTGGAATTTCTATCCCGGTTTTGGTGAGCGGGACGAAACCGCCTTTCTGACCGAAGCGGTGCAAGATGCGGCACGGCGGTTTGGCATCGACGCTGACCGTGTCCTGCTGGGCGGGTTCTCCGCCGGCGCCTTCATGGTCAACTATCTGGCCTGCGAGAGCCCCGATACGTTCTCGGCCTATGTCCCGGTGTCCGGTGGTTTCTGGCGCCCGCACCCCGAAACCTGCAACGGTCCGATCCGTATGTTCCACACGCATGGCTGGACCGACAATGTGGTGCCGCTGGAAGGGCGTTTGCTGGGCGGAGGACGCTTTCAGCAGGGTGATATCTATGCGGGTCTCGAAATCTGGCGGGATGCGAACGGCTGTGTCGATCACAAACCGACCGGGTTCAGCACGACGGGTGATTTCATGCGCCGCCGCTGGACCACCTGTGCCAAAGGCAGCGCGCTGGAATTTGCACTGTTTCCCGGAGGGCACACCGTTCCCGCGGGCTGGGCCGACATGATAGTCGATTGGTACGAAGGGCTTCCCGGCAGTTGATCACTCGGCCGGGGTCATGCTGCCTTTGCCTTCGACCAGGCGCTTCAGTTCATCGCGATAGCGGCGTGCTGACCGGGTAATGGCGGGTTCGCTGAAGTCTTCCCGCATTCCGACCATCTTGCGCGCGGCACCTGCCGAGACACCGCTGAGCGCAGACAACGGGATAGCCAGCGCCAGACTGATGGCGATCGGGGCCAGCCAGATCGACACCAGACCGGACAGGATACCGACGCTCAGCGCGACTCCAATGACGGTTTCCAGCGCATGGCACAGGATCAGCGTTCGCAGACCATAGGTGCCACCGTCGCGGGCCTGAGGCGACCAGCCGCGCTGAATGCCGAAAGCCGTACGGAACACAGCGATCATCTGTTGCACCATCAGGATCGGAGCGTAGAGGATCGACAACAGAACCTCGGCCAGGAAAGAGGCAAGGAATTTGCGCCCGCCACCGAAATCCGCGTAGCGTACGCCGCTCAGCGGCAGGGCCAGAACGCCCAGAACCTTGGGGGCCAACAGCATCGCGTACATGACCAGAATGATCAGCACGTGACGGGTTTCCGACATCTCGGGCCATTGCGGGAACAGAGGATTGTCGGGGCTGAAATAATGCAGGACAGAGGCATCCTGACCCTGACCGATCAGCGCCCACATCAACAATAGTGCAAACCACAACGGAGACATCAGATAGCCGACCGCGCCGTGGAACATGTGAAACCGCGACACGGCACGGAACCCGGAAGAACCCAGCAGTTTCAGGTGTTGCAGGTTGCCCTGACACCAGCGGCGGTCCCGCATGGCGTGATCGATGAGGGTCGGCGGTGTTTCTTCATATGACCCGCGAATACGCGGCAGAAATCGCACGGCCCATCCGGCGCGGCGCAGCAGGCCGGCCTCGACGAAATCGTGGCTCATGATCAGCTTGTCCTGACCGCTGAACGAACGCAGCTTGGGCAGGCCGGCGCTGGTGGCAAAGGCCTTGGTGCGGATAATCGCGTTATGGCCCCAATAGTTGCCTTCTTGCCCGCACCAACGGGCCAGACCTTCGGCAAAGGCGATGCCATAGACACCATTTGCAAATTGCTGCATCCGGGCAAAGACCGACTGTGCGCCGATCAGCTGCGGATAGCTTTGAATCAAGCCCGCACCCGGATCGCATGCCAGTGCATCGGTCAGGCGATGGATCGCGCGCCCGGTCATCAGGCTGTCGGCATCCAGCACCAGCATGGCATCCCAATCCGCGCCCCAACGGCTGACCCAGTCGGCGATGTTGCCGACTTTGCGGTCGGTATTCTGTTCGCGGCGGCGATAATACAGCTCGAGCCCGGGTGCCAGCGTGGTGCGCAGTGCTTCGACGCTGGCCTGTTCCTGCGCCGCAATCTCGGGATCGCGCGTGTCCGACAGGATGAACATGGCATAGTGGTGTTTGCCGCCCCGCGCCTGAAGATCCTCCAGCATGGTGCGGGCATTGCCCAACACGTTCCAGGGGACTTCGTTGTAGACCGGGGTCAGCAGGGCCACCCGCAGGGGTTGCGCCGCGGTCCGACGCTCGGGGCGTTCCTGTTTCGCCAGCGACACCATGCCCAGCAAAACGGTGCAGACGGTGAAGGAAATCCAGAAGAAGTTGAACGAAATCAAAGCCAAAAGGATGGCTTCGACCACGTTTATGCCTTCCGCGCCGAACCAGTCGCACATGACCCATAGCAACGCCAGAGTGGCGGCCATAGCAGGCGAAAAAACCAGCGCGCGCCAGAAACCGGCAGAGGATTTGTGCTGACCGGAAGGCGCATCGGCATCCCGGAACCGTGCGCTGAAGTTCTGCGCAGGCATCGCCAGAGGCGCCTCGGGTGGCATGATATGCAGATCGCGGCTCATGTGGTCCAACGGTACAGCCAGACTTCCGAGGCGGGCTGTTTGTCTTTCAACAATTGCGCGCGCAACTCGACATGGTTGCGTTCGCCGGGCTGGAATGAAAACGCCAGGCGTGGACCACCGGTATCCGGGTTGCGCTGCAAGACGCCTTCCGAAGTTTCCGCATGTGGCGAATCCACAAAGACAGTGATTGCGCCCAGGTCCTCGAACAGCTCGCTGTCTTCAAAATCGATGACGGCCAGCCGGCCTTCGCCAAAGGTGTTTTCGCCCATCGCGGTGTTGATCACGCGCGGCATCGGTGTACGCTGGGGTTCTTCCCCCCAGATCAGGCGATAGGACAGATCAACCTGACTGCCTGCCGCATAGGGTTCAGCGGGCCTCCAGTAGGCGACGATGTTGTCATAGATTTCCTGATCTGCCGGGATCTCGACCAGCGTGACCGAGCCTTTGCCCCAGTCTTCCTGGGGCTCGACCCATAGGCCCGGGCGCTTGTGGTAATTGGCCTCGAGATCGGCATAGTCCGAAAACTCTCGTTTGCGCTGCATCAGACCAAACCCGCGCGGGTTTGTATCGACGAAGGATGAAACCTGCAATCGGGTCGGATTGGCCAACGGACGCCACAGGACCTCGCCCGCGCCATTGCGGATCATCAACCCGTCGCTGTCATGCACAGCAGGGCGGAAATCGTCGAACCGGCTGTGGTTGGTCTGGTCGAACAGGAACATCGAAGTTCCCGGAGCGATACCCACATGGGGCAGGTCTTCGCGCGGGAACAGCGTTGCCTCGATATCCATGATGCAATCCGCGCCCGCCGTGACGTTGAAACGATAGGCGCCGGTCACGCTGGGGCTGTCCAACAATGCGTGCACGACCATGTTGCGTTGGCCCGGTTCGGGACGTTCTAGCCAGAACCGGATGAATTCGGGAAATTCCTCGCCATCCGGGTCGCCGGTTTTCAACGCCAGACCCCGCGCGGACAGTCCGTAAACCTCATGCAGGCCAATGGCGCGGAAATAGCTGGCCCCCTGCCAGACGCAGAATTCATCTGTCTTGCCGGGGCGGTGCATTTCAGTGCGCAGGCGCAGGCCCGAGAAGCCCAGCGTGTCATCGATCGGCAGTTGCGGCACGTCTTCGGACTTGTCGAACATATCCAGATCGAAGGCGACCGGCTTGGTCATGCCGTTCTCGACCGTTTCCACCTTGACGGTGCGTGGGAAATACAGGCCGGGGGTGAAGAAATCCACGTTGAAGGGCGTCTCGGTTTCATACCACAGCGCCCGGTCAAGCCGGAACCGGATGGAACGGTATTGCTGATAGGTCAGGTCCTGCCATTCCTGCGGTACCATCTCGCGTTCCACATAGGGGCGGCTGGCCAGATCGCGGGCCATCTCGATCACATAGTCGCGGTCAAAAGGCGTCTCACCGCCCGTCGCATAGGCGGATGGGGCGAAGGCCAAAGCAGTCGTCGAGACGAGGAATGCGCGACGGGTAAATTTCATTTCTTCGACTTCCAGGGTTGTGACTTGAACCAAGCTGCCAGATAGGCAACGCCGATGATCATCGCAAACCCAATCATGTTGGCGATGAAGACAGTGGCGACATCCCGCCCAGCCTGATCCAGCGCGACGCCGATCAGCCGGGCCGCGGCCATCGAAAACACAAAAACGGCAAGGGATTGCTGGCCGACCTTGGTGATAACGGCCAGCAGGAATTGCCAGATACGTGCGCCCACACCATGACCCGTCGCGATCAGGCGGTGGCCGTGTTCGCCCGCTGCAACCCATCCCAGATAGGCCAGCGACAGAAAGTGGACATATCGAAGAAGGCCGAACTCGGTTTTGCCACGCAGCTCTTCGGTCAGGGGCCAGCCCTTGCGGATCACTGCGCCAAGCTCGGGTGCAGCCGTGTTGATCCAGGTGAAGACTTTCCATGACCCGAACGGGGCTGACAAAACGACAAAGGCAATCGCCACCCAGATCAAGGATTTCGACACGGGCGGGGCCGGAATCCAACCGCGCATGAAGGCGAAGCCGGTGAAAAACAGCAATTGCCATCCGAAGGGGTTGAAGAACCACTGGCGCTCGGACCAGGGTTCGGCGGGAAGGGCAAGCGCGCCGGTTTGGGCGATGAACCAGATGGCCACGCAAACTGCCGCCATCAGCCAGAAACTGACGCGGTAGAGCGCCATATAAAGCGGCATCAGCGCCAGTACGACCAGATACATCGGCAGGATATCGAAGTAGTTCGGCACATAGGTCAGTGTGAAAATCCCGACCAATTGCGGGGCCGGGTCATTGAAGAAATGCTGAAGGTTCAACGACGAGACATAGGTCTTCTCGAACGCGCCGGTCTGATCCAACGCGGCCATTGTCATTGCAACAAAGAAGAACAGGGCAATATGCGCCCAATAGACCTGCCAGATGCGGTAGGCCACTCGGGCGGTGCCCATCCACCATCCCTTGCGCAGAAATGCCCCGCCAAACGCAATGGCCGAGGCCATGCCCGAGCAGAACACAAAAATCTCGGTTGCGTCCGAGTACCCAAAGCGGGCAGGAATCCACTTTGCCCAGGGATCGTTGGGAATATGGGCGATCAGAATGATGAACATCGCGATGCCGCGATAGAAATCCAGACGCGGATCACGCGCACTGGCAGGGGCTGCGGCCGGGGCCGCAGCGGGTACAAAATCAGAAGCGGGCGATATGGTCGCCATACGTTTTCTGTCCTTCTTGGTCTTCTTGTTATTCGGCGGGGACGCTTTGGACGTCACCGCTGTCGCGGGCCGCGTCGATCAGGGCGCGACGCGCGATGGCATAATTGTCTTCGCCCCCGGCGCGCTTGGCGCGACGGTCATCCAGAATGCGTTCCACCGCGTCCAGGCGACCAGCGCGCAGGCCGGAATCAATGGTAATGCGTTCAAATACATCACGTTGCGCGTGGCTGCCACCGGCCAGTTGCATGGAATCGCGCGCCGCCAGCAGATGATCAAACGCCGTTCCATAATGGCCGTCACCAAAGGCCTCCAGGCCCATGGCCGCAGCGATACCTGGGTCTGCCATGCGGCGGGTGGCGTCGTCGTCGGCGCGGGCCGCATCCTTGTTCATGCGGTTCAGCATCTTGGCCGTGGCATCGGCGCGATTGTCACCGGTAAGCGCCAGCAGATAATGCAGATCCGCAAAGATCAGACAGCCATCTTCCGTTCGTGCGGCACTCAGATCAGCCAGCTCTTCCCAGCGATTTCCGACATTCACGCCCTCAAGTTCAAGCCGCATCAGCAGCGAAGTACCGTTCGAGATGTCGCGATAATCGTCGGTTTTGTCCTTGCGGATGTGATTGTCATACAGCTCGATCACCTGATCGACCTGACCCAGATCCAGATGCATCAGCGCCTTGTGCCACCACACGTGGTACCGGAAGTTGTTGCAGTGGGCCCAGGCCGCCTCGCGCCCGGCCAGCCAGTCTAGGCCCAGCTGCGCATTGCCCGTCATCTCATGGACATGGGCCACCGCGTGCAGGCCCCAGGCATCATCGGACACCATCCACAGCGCCTGACGGCCCGCGATTTCGGCTTTTTCATAAGCGCCTGTTTCTTCCAGCGCGAAGGAATGACAGCCCAGCAGATAGCCGCGCCCGGGGTGGTCCGGCTCATAAGCGGGCATCACCCGCTCGATCGAGCGGCGCATTCCGTTTGCATCACCCAGAACGAAGCGGGTCGCATGGCTTAGTTTCATCGCCAGAGTGTCCTGCGGATGGTCACGCAGAATCGCTTCGAATTTCTGAACCGCCTGTGCCTGTTGTCCGGCCAGATACAGGGCCAGCGCATCCACGTAGAGACGTTCGCGTTCAGTTGCAGGTTGACGTTCCATCGCCGCGTTGGCAGCAGCCAGCGCTTCGACAGCAACCGCCATCATCTCGCGCCGCCCAAGCAGCGCCATGAACAGACCTTTGACCGCTTGACCCAGCGCGAAGTCGGGCTCGAGTTCCAGCACTTTGCCCAAGTGCTGCGGCGTGACAGCGGCATGAGCCATGAACCCAAGCAGAACACCATTCCACGCTTCGACTGCCGCCGGCTGGGTCAGGGTGTTCATCTGTCCGAAAACGTCTTGTTTCATACTTGGGTCCAATCTGATTGCGATATTTGACACTGTTCGATGTACCAGAGTGTGCGAGAGGGACGTAACAGTATCGACGCTGCTCTCGAATTGGTGAAATGACGTGTGCGAAAAAGATGAAAAAAACCGCCGATTCAAGGGCATGTTTCAGCGACTTGCCGCCTAAATGTGCAAGTATTTCAATCCTCGAACGGGTTTTCGGCGTTCAGAACAGCCTCAGTATCGGCCCCACAGACCGGCGGGGCGTTACGATATGTTACAGGTGTCCGAGACAGGTTCAGAGGATTCCCGATCAGGTTGACCTGACCCGGCTGGGCCTGCATGGCAATCTGCATCTGTCTTGCGGCCACTTGTTCCGTGTTGAACACCTGATCCAGCGTCTGCACCGGGCCGACGGGCACTTTGACAGCCTCCAGACCGGAAATGACGGTCTGGGTGTCCAGCGCTTTCACAGCGGGGCGAAGAATCAAATTCAGCGCGTCACGATGCTCCAATCGGGCCGGGTTGGTCGCGAATCTCGGATCGTCTGCCAGTTCAGGAGCATTGATGAAGTTGCAGAGTTTTCTGAACTGGCCGTCATTTCCAACCGCGAGAATCACGTGCCCATCGGCGGTTTCGTAGACGTCATAAGGGACGATGTTGGGGTGCCCGTTTCCGCGCCGTTGCGGAACATTGCCTGACGTCAGATAGTTGACGCCTTCATTGATCAGCCAGGCGATCTGAGAATCCACCAGCGCCAGATCGATCTGCTGGCCCTCGCCGGTCAAGTCGCGGTGGCGCAGCGCGGCCAGGATACCCACGGTTGCATACATTCCGCACATCACGTCGGCGATGCCAACACCCACCTTCATGGGCGCGCCCTCGGGGTCGCCGGTCAGCGACATGATCCCGCCATAGCCCTGCGCCATCAGGTCATAGCCGGGCTTGCTGGCATTCGGGCCGGTTTGGCCGTAGCCCGAGATTGAACAGTATACGAGGCTTGGAAACGCTTGCGACAGGGTGGCATAGTCCAGCCCGTATTTGGCCAGCCCGCCCGGTTTGAAGTTCTCTATCAGGATGTCCGCATGTGACGCCAAGCGTCTGATTTCCGCCTGACCCTCGGCCGAGGAGATATCCAGCGCGACGGATTTCTTGTTGCGGTTGGCAGACATGAAATAGGCGCTCAGATCCGAGCGGTTGCCCTCGGCATCGCTTACGTAGGGCGGGCCCCATTGCCGCGTGTCATCGCCCCCGGTTGCCGGGTTTTCGATCTTGATGACGCTTGCGCCCAGATCGCCCAGAAGCTGTGTGCATGTTGGGCCCGCCAGGATCCGGCTAAGGTCCAGAACCTTGACACCCTTCAATGGGCCTTCAGATGCGGCCATCATAGCCTCCACGCTCAACTTCAGCAGCAATCACCGTAAATATCTCAGCCTTTACAGCAGCTTCCAGTGCGGCGCGCAACTCTGTCCTGTTACGAACCGTATGGCCATTGCCGCCAAAGGCGCGGCCCATTGCGGCGAAATTATGATGGCCGAAATCCACGCCCGTGTTGCGCATCTGTCGCTGGCGTTGTTTCAGCTCGATCAGGGCAAGGCTGGCATCCACGAAGACCAGAAAAATCGGGTTGCCGCCCATTTCAGCCGCTGTCGACAACTCGCCCGCAACCATCAGGAACCCCGCATCCCCCGAGAAGCTGATCACCGGGCGGTCTGGTTCGGCCAGTTTCAGGCCAATGGCCATGGGTAGGGCACATCCCATCGTGCACAAAGCCGAGGACTGGATCAGCCCGCGTTCTTCGCTGCACGCCCACATCTGGCTCAGCAGAATGCGGTGTGCGCCGCTGTCGGCCGTGGCCAGTGTTTCAGGCGGCAGGACAGCGCGGGTTTCGGCAATGACGGCAGCGGGCCCCCAGCTTTCATCGGTGGGGAAGTCCTTTGCCAGCGCGGCTTTGATCTGCTCGGGTTCGTTGCCCGGCCATGTTTCACGGGCCGGGTTGCCTTTGGCTATTGCCTCCAATGTCTCGCCCGTGTGGGCAACAAGGTTCAATCCAGCCTGATGCATGTAGTGGTCGTTGACCACGGCAGAGATATCGATGACGCGCTTTTCTTCCGGATCCCAGATCTCACGCCAGCCGGGGCGCATTTCGATCGGGTCATATCCCAGACACAATACCAGATCCGATTGTTCGATCAGAGGCACAAGATGCTTGTCAGCCAGCGGCGACAGCCCCGCGCCGCCCAGACACAGCGCGTGATCCTCGGGCACGACGCCTTTGGCCTTGTAGGTCGTTACGAAAGGAATGCCAAAATGCTCCAGGAACGCCTGCACGACACTGCGCGAGTCGTCATAGAGGACATCCAGGCCGATGATGGCGATGGGGCGTTCGGCCTCGGCCACCCAGCGGCGGGCCTTCTCAAGGCATTCACCACCGGGGCTGACCGGCGCGACCTTGGCCAGCCGGCGGCGTTTCACGCCGTTAACAGGCGTGTCGGCAACCGAGATCGGGACGTCGATATGAACCGGGCCGGGTCGTGGCTGCATAGCCAGTGACACCGCCTTGTCGGCAATGATATCCGCGCCTTTGGCTGTCAGCGTATAAGTGCCTTTGGTGATCGCGCGATAAACCCGGCTGTGATCCATGACCTGATGGGTATAGGTCAACGCTTCGTCCGCATCGACGCATCCGGTCAGAACGACCATCGGCACACGATCCTGCAAAGCGTTCGCCACGACATTGATCCCGTTCATTGCGCCCGGACCCAGAGTGGCCACCAGAATCGCAGGTGCACCGTCGCGATGATGAACGGCCTCGGCCATGAACCCGGCAGAGTTTTCGTGCTTGGTCAGATGAAAGGTAATCCCAGCCTTTTCCAGCGCATCGACCAGCGTCAGGACCTCGCCCCCCGGCATCCCGAATGCGTGTCGGCACCCCGCTTCATAGAGGCGTTGGGCCAGAATATCCGCGGCGCGGGGCGAGGGGTCTTGCATCAGTCATGCTCCGAAAAAACCGTTTCAAGCAGATTGCGGAGGACGTTCCCGGACGCAAGGCGGTTCACGCCAGTGTGACTATTTGACTGCGCGTTCAGCGATCGATTGAAACGTCGAGTCAAGCTCGGCCGCAATATCCATCAGGTTCTGACCACCTTCCCAGGCGTAGGGCGCAAAGACGAAACTGGGGGTTTTATACGACAGGTTCGCCGTCCCGTCTTTGTTCTCGGTAACATAAAACCGGATCGGGGCCTCGATCATCGCGTGGACCGAGGTTCCCAGAACCCGCACGGCGTAATCATTGTTGAAAGCGCCGATCACGCGATTTCCGGGAATCGAAATCCCACGTGCTGCCGCCGCTTTGGTCGGGCCCGCCTGAGTCACGACGATCAGCCCGTTTTCCTTGATCGCGGCTTTGGTTGCGTCAACCAGTTCTGCATACGGTTTCTGGGTTGGGTACACGGCCCAGCCCTCGGGCGCATTCTGAGCCCACAGAGGCAACGCGATCAGGCAGAGCAGGGGAATGAAGGCTTTCATCAACGCGTCTCCGGTATCTTGCTCTGACCTGTGTGCCAGACTTGAGCGTTCTGCGCAGTCACGAATCCGTGTTCGCCGCGCGCTGCTGCACGTCGCGTTTCTTCAGCAAGTAGATATCCATGATCCAGCCATGGTCGGCTCGGGCGCGGGCGCGCGTGTCAAGGATCCGCTGCGCGACCTGATCCAAAGGGCCGCTGATCAGCAGTTCTTCTTTCATGCCCACATAGGCCCCCCACCAGATGTCATACTCTGCCATTCTGAGGAACTGGAAAGAACATTCCCCGTCCAGCATGACGGCGACTTTCGAAGCGGTTTCAGGCCAGCCTTCATCCCGGATACGACGCCCGGTGGTCACGACATAGGGTGCGCCCAGATCATTGATCGGGATCGCATGAGCCGCTGTCAAAGCCTGCAAGGCCGTGATGCCCGGGATCACCCTGGTGTTGGGCTTGGGGTCCAGCCGCGCCGCAATGCGCAGCGAACTGTCATACAAGGACGGGTCGCCCCAAATCAGCAGCGCAATATGCTGCGCCTCCGGGTGGGCATCCATTGCCTCTTGCCAGCGCAGCGCAATGGCGTCGTGCCATTCGTCCACACCGCGCAGATAGCCGTCATCCGCCCGGCGCCTGGGGATGTCAAAATAGGCTATCCTTGGTGGTGTCTCGGTTACCCGATCAATGATGTCCTCACGCAGCCCGGCCAGATCGGCCTTGTTTTCGCCTTTGCAGGGGATCAGAATCAGATCGGCCGACCGGATCGCCTGCGCGCCCTGAAAGGTCACGTGATCCGGGTTGCCGGTGCCGATGCCAATCAGGCTCAGGTCAATCATCTTCGAACTCCGCCAGCGGCCCGTAAAGGATCAGGGCCGGAGCCGTGCCGATCTCGGATTTCAGCTGTTCGGCCAGGGCACCAATGGTGGCGCGCGTCAGCTTCTGATCCGGGGTCGAAACAGATTCAGCCATCAAAGCAGGCGTATCCAAAGGCAGGCCGTGTGAATGCAGCGCTTCTGCCAAAAGCGGGAAAGTACGTTTACCCATGAATACGACAGTGGTGGCCTGAGAATCGGCCAAGGCTGTCAGGTTCAGGTCGTCCGGCAACGCGCCACTGACGTCATGCCCCGTCACGAACTGCACCCGCCGTGCGGTCAGACGACGCGTCAGCGGGATGCCTGCGGCAGCCGCGGCAGCCACCGCAGACGGTACGCCGGGGATGATCTCGAATTCAATGCCCGCATCACGAAGGGCAACAAGTTCTTCTTCAAGCCGCCCGAACATGCCGCCATCGCCGGATTTCAAC
This sequence comes from Ruegeria sp. HKCCD6157, assembly GCF_013110685.1. Taxonomy (NCBI): domain Bacteria; kingdom Pseudomonadati; phylum Pseudomonadota; class Alphaproteobacteria; order Rhodobacterales; family Roseobacteraceae; genus Ruegeria; species Ruegeria sp. HKCCD6157. The sequence continues at coordinate 2,033,535 of NZ_WVRB01000001.1, read as the reverse complement.
CGCACGACATGTTGGCCGGTCTGGGCGTAGTCCACAAGCAACCGGCTGACATGGTCCTGTTTGGGCGAGGGGCGACCGGCCCGTTTGCCCACGCCCACAAGATCGGCGTCTTCGCGCGCGTGGCTCAGAATCGGCCCGCTGCTGAGGTCATCGAACAAAATCGCATCGGCCTTTTGCATCCTGTCGACGGCCTTCAAGGTCAGCAACTCCGGATCGCCGGGGCCCGAGCCGATGAAAGAGACAAATCCGCTCATGCAGTTGCCTCCGCAATCAGGTGAAAGAACGTACCTGTGACATTGCCGCGAACGGAGCCGGTCTGAGGTCCCTCTGCGCCTTCGGCATCAAACACACGGGCCAGCGGCGGGTCAGGCTGATCCACGATCGAGGAATAGTGGAACTCATGCCCGCGTAGCGCTGCATTCCGCGCAAAACCCGGCATCGGGGCCAAAAGTTCGGCCTTGCGATAGCCCAGGTTGAATTTGCGTTTTTGGTACGACGTCACCAGCCCCAGCAGGCCAGCCATTTCGTGCCGCACGCCATCCTTGTCGATCAGCGCATGACCCAGCGCCATGTATCCACCGCACTCGCCATGTACAGGCCTTGTTTCCGCGTGCTTGCGCAGACCCGCGAGGAAGGTTTGGGCAGCAGCCAACGTCCCGGCATGCAGTTCAGGATACCCGCCAGGAAGCCAGACCAGATCGGCATCCGCCGCCGGGGCTTCATCAGCCAGCGGCGAGAAGGGCAGGATCTCGGCCCCGGCGGCGCGCCAGCCTTCCAGCAAATGTGGATATGTAAAAGAAAAAGCCGCATCCCGTGCCAATGCAATCCGCTGGGCCGGAGGGCGCGGCAGCGCGTCTGACGATGGCCCAATGGGGCCTGAGGAAGCCGCCCGCTTGATCGCCTCGAGATCCACATGTTCGCGCAGAAATGCGGCATAGCCTACAATGGCGCTTTCCAGATCCGGATGTTCGACTGCCTGAATCAACCCCAGATGCCGCTCGGGTAGGGTCAGATCGCCTCGGCGCGGAAGCACACCCAGAACCGGCAGGCCGGCGCGTTCCATCCCCAGCCGGGTCAGGCGCTCGTGCCGGGGGCTGGCACAGCGGTTTAGAATGACGCCAGCAAAGGGCAGATCGGGGTTGTACATCCTGAACCCTAGCGCGGTGGCCGCCGCAGATTGCGCCTGGCCGCCGACATCCAGCACCAACACAACCGGCCAACCCATCCGTGCAGCGGTCTCGGCGCTGGACCCATGACCCAACTCACCCGGCTTGGCCACGCCATCGAACAGGCCCATCGAACCCTCTGCCACCACGATGTCAGCGCCTTCGGCCTGCGCGGAGATCGCGTTCAACAAAGGATCGCCCATCGCCCAGCTGTCAAGATTGAACGAAGCCCGCCCGGACGCCGCTCGGTGGAAGGCGGGGTCGATATAGTCCGGTCCGCTCTTGAACGGTTGAACGGTCAGGCCATCCTCGGCCAACGCGCGCAACAGGCCCAGCATGACCGTTGTTTTGCCCGTACCCGAAGACGGGGCGGAAATCAGAAGGCCCGGAGGGTTAATCATCACCATGGCTCCAGCTTGACCAGGGGCTCTCGGCGCTTTGCGGGCGATAGCGGCGGTCGTAATCTTTCGAATACAGGCAGCTTTCGTCGAAACCTTCGCCCGCCAATGCCGGACCGACCATGATCAACGCAGTCCGCGAGATGCTGTCATCCAGCACGTCTTTGAGCGTTCCCAGCGTGGCGCGGATGATCCGTTCATCCGGCCAGCTTGCGCGATAGACCACGGCGACCGGACAGTCGGCCCCATAGGCCGGGGTCAGATCGGCAATGACATTGTCCAGATTGCCGATAGACAGATGAATGGCAAGTGTCGCCCCTGTGCGTGCGAAATTCTCCAACGTCTCGCCTTCGGGCATGGAAGATGCACGGCCCGGCGTCCGGGTCAGAACCACGGATTGCGCCAGCCCGGGCAGAGTCAGTTCGGTTCCCAAAGCCGCCGCAGCCGCCGCAAAGGACGGAACGCCTGGGGTCACGCTGACCGGGATGCCCATTTCCTTGAGGCGGCGGATCTGTTCCCCCATCGCCGACCAGACCGACAGGTCGCCCGAATGCAGACGGGCCACATCCTGGCCGGCCTGATGTGCGGCCTCGATCTCGGCCATGATCTGATCCAGATCCATCGGCGCGGTGTTCACGATCCTTGCGCCTTCGGGGCAGTGGCCAAGAATTTCTTCCGGAACCAGGGAACCCGCATAAAGGCAAACGGGGCAGGATGCGATGATGTCGCGCCCGCGCAGCGTCAACAGGTCGGCGGCGCCCGGTCCGGCGCCGATGAAATGAACGGTCATGTCTGTCCTCCGATGGCTATGGCGCAGGTCGCCAGCCGGTCGTCTGAAATCTGTCTGGGTGAAAGCAGCCGCGCGCCCGGGCCAAAGAGCTTTCCGGCGGCGGCCAATGCGGATGCTTCGGCCACGCTTCCGGTGCCATAGGTTGCGCGGCTGCGGTTCGAGCAGGTGAGTGTACGTTGACCGGCCAGATCGGCGGCGGCAACGAAATGCAGGGGAAGCGACAGTTCTTCGGCAAAGGTCGTCAGGACCGAATGACCTTCCTTGTCGGCAACGGTTGCCAGGGCGGCGACATCGTGGTTTGCGGCCGCCGTGTCAAATGCGGCGCGCAAGCTGGCAACCGTGGCAGCGGACGAGAATCCCAAACCGGCAACGATCATAGCGTCACGCTCCACTGCACGACCGGATAGGCGGATTTCCAGCCGCGGCGCGGTCCAAGCGGCGCCGACTGAGCGAGTTCGATCCGCAGAAGCTCTCCGCCCAGTTTCTCATGCCACTGGGCCAATGTGGCCTCGCTTTCCAAAGTCACGGCATTGGCAACCAGGCGGGTTCCGGACGGCAGGTTCTGGTGCAGCCAGTGCAGCAGGTCTGGATCAAGCCCCCCTCCGATGAACACCACGTCGGGCAGTTCCAACCCATCCAGTGCAGCGGGCGCGGTGCCATGGATGACATTCAGCCGATCCTGACCCAATGCATCGGCATTCCGACGAATGCGCTCAGCCCTGTCAGCACGGGGTTCAATGCTGGTCGCGGTCAGGGTCGCATCGCACATCAGCCATTCGATGCTGATCGAACCGGTGCCCCCTCCGATATCCCACAAGTGTTCGCCCCGTTGCGGAGCAAGCGCCGAGAGTGTCAGCGCGCGGATCGGGCGTTTGGTGATCTGTCCGTCCGTCTCGAAGATGTGGTCCGGTTTGCCAGACGCCTTGGAAAGGGCAGGTCCTGCACCGGAAACCTCCAGACCGACGCAGACCGGATGGTCGAACGTACCCAGCAGCGCCTCGGTCAAGGTGACTGTTCGGGTGTTTTCGCGCGGACCGCCGAGCGCCTGCATCACATGCAGGGCCGAGTCGGCAAAGCCCGTCTCGGTCAGATACCGGGCCAGTTCCGCCACCGCCTTTCCGTCACGCAGCAACAGGATCGCGTGCGCTCCCGGCGCCAGATGAGGACGCAAACGGGTCAGCGGCGCGGCGTGCAGGCCGAAGGTCAGTGTGCTTTCCAAAGGCCAGCCGAGCCGGGCAGCGGCCAGCGAGAAGGTGGATTGGCCGGGCAGGGCAGCCCATTCACCGGCATCGAAATTGCGCGCAATGACAGAGCCTGCGCCAAACCAGAACGGATCGCCCGAGGCCAGAACAACGGTCTGCCGGCCACGCAATCCTTTCAGGATCGGCAGCCCATCCGAGAACGGCGCAGGCCATTCGACACGTTCCGCCCCTGTTTCAGGCAGCAACGACAGGTGACGGGGCGGCCCCATGATCACTTCGGCCCGGTCCAGCACTTGACGGCCGGATGGCGACAGGCCATCAAACCCACCTTCGCCCAATCCAAGAACGGTCAGCCACGGAGATTCAGACATGACAACCCTCCTGATCCTTGGCGGCACGACCGAGGCCAATGCGCTGGCCAAAGCTGTTTCGGAACAAGGGATTGCGGCTGTGTATTCCTACGCTGGACGGGTCGAAAACCCGCGTCCGCAGCCCTTGCCGGTAAGGGTTGGCGGTTTCGGCGGTCCGGAAGGTCTGGCCGCCTATATCCATGAGAACGCCATCACCCATGTCGTGGACGCGACCCATCCATTTGCGGCCCGGATGAGCCGGAACGCGATTGAAGCATGCACCGCGACGCGGACGCCATTGGCCGCGTTGACACGCGCGGCGTGGACACCGCAGCCCGGCGACAACTGGTATCGCGTCCCGGACATTGCAGCGGCTGTCGACGCGTTGTCCGGCGAAGCCCGGCGCGTTTTCCTCGCCGTTGGCCGTATGCACCTTGAAGACTTTGCCGCCCAGCCCCAGCACCGCTACCTGCTGCGTCTGGTGGATGAGCCCGACACTTTGCCCTTGCCGAATGCAGAGGTGGTCGTCGCCCGAGGGCCGTTTACCGAAGCCGACGACCGGGCGTTGATGCAGCGCCATGGGACGCAGCTGGTCGTGTCCAAGAACGCCGGCGGCACGGGCGCGCGCGCCAAGCTGGACGCGGCGCGGGCGCTGGGCCTTCCCGTGCTGATGATCGACCGCCCGGTTCTGCCGAAGCGGACCGAGTTTTCGCAGGTCGCACAGGTTCTGGACTGGCTGTCTCATCCCTGAACCTCATCAGGGGTGAAGCGAGGGGTGTAAACGATGGGTGCGCCATCGCGCTCGATGACGCGCGTTCGGGATGACCCCACGATCACCACGGTCTGCATATCCGCCATGTCGGGCGTGGCTTCGGCCAGTGTCGAAATGCGCATCTCTTCATCGGCCCGCGATACGGCGCGGGCGAACAGGATCAGACGTTCGGGCTCACATTCTTCGCGCAGGATTTCCAGCGTCTTTACAAAGCCTTCCGGGCGGGACTTCGAGCGCGGATTGTAAAAGGCCATCGAGAAATCCGCCTGTGCAGCAAGGCGCAGGCGTTTTTCGATCAATGACCATGGTTTGAGGTTGTCGCTGAGGTTGATGGCGCAGAAATCATGCCCCATCGGGGCGCCCGCGCGCGCGGATGCAGCCAACATCGCCGTGATCCCCGGCAGCACATCGATCTGAAGGTCGCGCCATTCCGCAGGGCCGTTTTCCAGTGCTTCGAAGACGGCCGCCGCCATGGCAAACACGCCGGGATCGCCCGAGGATACAACGACCACCCGTTTGCCATCGGCAGCCATTTGCAGTGCATGTTGCGAGCGGTCGATTTCGACTCGGTTGTCACTGGCATGCAGTGTAAGGCCGGGGCGCTCGGCAATACGCGCCACATATGGGATATAGCCCACAACATCGGTGGCTTCGGCCAGCGCGGCTGTTACTTCTGGTGTAACAAGCGCCTCGTCACCCGGCCCCAGACCGGCAATCTTGACCCAGCCGCTCATGGTCGTCGCCCCTGACCGTGCACGACGATGATCGAGAAATACGGGGTGATCTTCTCGCAGGCTTCAGACAGCTTGGTCACCGTCTGGTTCGGCATCTGCGCATATTCCACGATCCACGCCCGGTCATACAGGCCAGCGGTCTTCAGAGCGCGCTTCACCTTGTCGATGTTGCGTCCGATTTTCATCACGACCAACGCATCGGTCAGAGCCATGCGTTCCGCCAGCGTGTCCTCGGGCAGGGTGCCAACCAGCACGGTCAGCACGTCATCACCCCAGGTGATCGGGTCTCCGGTCGCGGTCCATGCTCCGGACATGCCGGTAATGGCGGGTACAACTTCAACCGGCGCGTCTTGGCGCAAACGGCTGTAAAGATGCATGAACGAGCCATAGAAGAAAGGATCGCCCTCGCACAGAACAACCACGTCCTCACCCCGTTCTGACAGGGCTTTGAGATGGGCGGTGCAGTCTTCGTAGAATGCTGCCAGCAATTCGTTGTAGCGCGGGTCCGTCACCGGGATTTCGGTGGTTACGGGATATTCCATCGGAAACTCGATCGCGCCTTCGGGGATCATCCCGTTGACGATCTTGCGCGCCTGACCACTGCGACCGGGTTTGCGGAAATACGCCACATGCTTTGCATTGCGCAGCAGGCGATCAGCCCGGACGCTCATCAAATCCGGATCGCCGGGGCCAAGGCCCACACCGTATATGGTGCCCATCTTCATTCTGCCCGGCTTGCGATGGCGTTGATGGCCGCCACCGTGATGGCGCTGCCGCCCAGACGACCTTTGACGATGCAGGACGGCACCGGTTGCGCCTGCCACAGCGCATCCTTGGATTCCACCGCGCCGACGAAGCCAACCGGGCAGCCGATGATCGCGGCAGGGCGCGGGCAATCCGGGTCTTCCAGCATGTTCAGCAAATGGAACAGTGCGGTGGGCGCATTGCCTATGGCGACCAGCGCGCCCTCCAGATGCGGCCGCCACAGTTCCAGCGCAGCGGCGGAACGGGTGTTGCTCATCTCGGCGGCCAGCGGGCGTACGCGTTCGTCATGCAGGGTACAGATCACCTGGTTGTCGGCGGGCAGGCGGAAACGGGTGACACCTTCGCTGACCATGCGCGCATCACACAGGATCGGTGCGCCATTTTCCAATGCGGTGCGGGCCGTCTGCACGAAGCCGGGCGAGAAATGCACGAACTCTTCCAGTCCGACCATACCCGCGGCGTGGATCATGCGAACGGCAACCTGCTCTTCATCGGCATCAAACCGCGCCAGATCAGCCTCTGACCGGATGGTGGCAAAGCTTTCCTTGTAGATCGCCGCGCCATCGGTTTCGTATGTATAGGGCATCAGGTGAAGTCCATAGTCATGAGTGTTTCCGGGTCGAGCCCGCGTTGGCAGGGCTCATCCCCCGCGCGGCCCTGTTTGACAAGATCAAATCGTCCGTTTGCGCCCACCAATGTGATGTCGGCAGGACCCATGCGTGCGCAGCCCTTACTACAGCCCGAAACATGGAGGCGTCTGGGCACCCGCACAGCCAACGCCCGGGCGATGTCGCGCGTCTCGGCCTGCGCCTGCGGACAGAACGGTGCGCCGGGGCAGGCGTCGGTGGTCATCAACGGATCGGTTCCATCTTCGACAAAGGCCGGGGCAGGTATCGCCGCCCCGCCTTCCAGCAGGATCAGCCGCCACGGGGTGACGCGCAGGGCGCAAGCGCCGCTGTCCTCGATCAGGTCATACAGCTTGCGCGCAGGCAGCGACCCAAAAGCCGCGCCGTACAGGGCACCCAGTTCACAGCGGCCCGGTTGAAGCTTTGCGCCAACAGAACCGGGCGCACATCCCTGCCATTCCTGCGGCAGGGCGTCGATGACACGCGCCATGCGGCGTGTCTCGGGTGTGTAGGTTTCGGCAAACCACATTGCCAGCGCGATCACGTGATCAATGGCGTCGGTCTCGGTCACGCTCCGCCCGGTTTCGCAGCCATCGGCGCGCAGGATCAGGCCGTCTGCACCGGTTTCCAGACGAATATCAGCCGAATCCGACGCCATCAGACGTTCGCGGCCGGTGTCGATTGCAAAGCCGAACTTTGCCGGCAGGTCCGGCAGCTCCGCAAGCCGGTCAATCAGTTCATGGGTCAGTCGAGCGGTCAAATCGCCCGCCTGATAGAGCGGTGTAACCAGAATATTGCGGCGTATTTCGATACCGGGTTCCGCATCCAGCAGGTTCAGCGCGGAAAGCTCTTTGAGCAGAGGCTGATGGTCTTCCTCTTCCACGCCCCGCAATTGCAGATTGGCGCGATTGGTCAAATCGATCGAGCCGTTGCCAAAGCGGTCCGCCAGATCGCACAGTCCCAGTGCCTGATCGGCGTCCAGACGCGCCTGCCGGGGCCTGACCCTGACGACCAGACCGTCACCGGACATCATCGGACGATGGGCACCCGGGCACCAGCCCTGAACAATTGGTGCACTCATCTCAATCCCTCCAGATCAGCCCGGATAGAGTTCCGGCGCGTGTTCCAAAGCCCGGCCTCAAGCAGCGCGCGGAACCGGTCCTGCATGGCCTGGCGTGCCTTGGGGTTGGCCTCTTGCAGGAACGCGTCCACCTCTTCGTTGCCCAGAGTGGCATCGTGGTAGAGGTCAAAAAGATGTGGTGCGACCGTGCCAGACAGATGCGCGAAAGAAGCCATATGATCCAGCGTTGCCGCGATTTCAGCCGCCCCCCGGAAACCATGGCGTTGCATTCCGGCGATCCAGCCGGGGTTGGCGGCACGGGCGTGGACGACTCGGCTGATTTCTTCACGCAAAGTGCGGGCACGCGGGTTTTCGGGGTTGGTGTTGTCCAGATGGTACAGCTGCGCGGTTCCGCCGGCGATCTTCTTGGCGGCGGCAAAACCCGCCTCGTGTGTGGCATAATCGTTGGCCAGAAGAAGATCGGTTTCGGTCAGGTCCTGCAAATGGACAAAGCTGTCCGCATTTGCGACACGTTGGGTGATACCGTCCTTGTCCTGCGAGATGTGTTCGCCTTCCAATGCAAAAGAGCTGGCCTCAAGCCACGCTTCACCGGCCTGCGCACGGGCCTCGTCGGTATACACTTCGGAAAGTTCGGTCATATTGACGCCATAGCTTCCGGGCGCAGGTCCATAGACCCGCGCTTCCGGCGCCTGCCCGGCATAGGGGTTCCAGTCCGTTGCCTCATCGCGCGCGGCCAATGCGCGAACCGCTTGGCCAAACAAGGCGGACAGCGTCGGGAAAACATCCCGGAACAGGCCCGAGACCCGCAGGGTCACGTCCAGGCGCGGGCGGCTCAGGTCGGTGATCGGCAGAACCTCGATGCCGGAAACCCTCTCGGACCCTTTGTCCCACACGGGTTTGACGCCCAGCAGGTGCAGGGCCATGGCGAATTCCTCGCCCGCCGTGCGCATGGTGGCTGACCCCCACAGATCGACAATCAGCCCCTTCGGATAATCGCCTTCTTCCTGAAGATGGCGCCGCACCAGTTCTTCGGCCAGTTTCACACCCTGAGCATAGGCCGCACGGGTCGGAACCGACCGCGGATCGGTGGTGTAAAGGTTCCGCCCGGTGGGCAGAACATCTGATCGGCCACGATAGGGGGACCCCGAAGGCCCGGCATCAATCCGCTTGCCTTCGAGCGCTTTGATCAGCGCGTCGCGTTCGGCGTGGGCCGAAGGGGCCGGATCGAAACCGCCCGTCACTTCGGGCACGCGCCCGAAGATGTGCAGCCCGTCGCCAAACTGGCTTTCCTTGATGTCACAGACAAAGCGGTCGATGCGGGTGATGGCTTCGGCGGTGCAGGTTGCCTGATCGAGGCCAAGATCGCTTTCCAGCCCTATCGCCTGCGCCTCATCACGGATATCTTCCTGCAAGCGGTCGCGGCGTTTGGGGTCAAGCCCGTCGGCGTTGGAAAACTCATCCAGCAGCGATTCAAGCCGCACCATCCGATCGGGCGTACCGCTGTCCTTCATCGGGGGCGGGATGTGACCCAGCGTGACCGCTCCGATCCGGCGCTTGGCCTGCGCGGCTTCGCCCGGGTCGTTCACGATGAACGGGTAGATCACCGGCAGATCGCCGATCAGCGCCTCGGGCCAGCAATCGGCTGACAAGGCGACCGATTTTCCGGGCAACCATTCCAGCGTTCCATGCGCGCCGATATGGATCAGCGCATCCGCACCCAACCCTTTGCGCAGCCACAAATAGAAGGCGACATACCCGTGGCGCGGGGTGCGCGAGAGGTCATGATAGTCGTCATCCCGCAGCTCGGGCGTGCCGCGTTCGGGTTGCAGCGCGACCAGCGCCTTGCCGCGTCGCATTGCGGTGAAATGGAAGGCCCCATCGGCACAGGCCGGATCATCTTGGGGCGCGCCCCATACGGTGTGCAGATCGGTGCGCAGGGTTTCGGGCAAATCCGCAAGCGCATCCAGATAATCCCCGAGCGACCACGAAATCCGGGCGTCCAGAAGAGTGTCGGCAATCGGCGCGCCAATCGCGATGTCATAGCCTTCTTCGTCAAGATCGGACAGCATCGCCTCGGCCGAGGCCAGCGCGTCAAGGCCAACCGCATGGGCCATCTGCCAGTCTTTGCCGGGATAGGTGGACAGGACCAGCGCGGGAATCCGATCTGCCTTGGGTTTGTCGTTCAGTGCAAGCCAGCCCGATACACGGTCGATGATCGCTTCGATCCGGTCCGGTTCGGGCCGATGTGCAAAGCGCGCGTATTCCAGATGCGGATCACGTTTGCCTGGTTCCTTGAAAGACGCGATTCCCGCCGAAATCCGCCCATCCACCTCGGGCAGTACCACATGCATGGCAAGATCGGCGGGGGACAGCCCGCGTTCCGCCTCGGCCCAGGCTTTGCGGCGCGAGGTGGCGAGAGCGACCTGAAACACCGGCACTCCTGCCGCGTCCAGAGGCGATGTTCCCGACGCGCCTTTGCCCGAAAATGAAGTGGCATTGACAATGGCGGATGGGTTCAGCGCAACAACCTGGTCCCGCAACCAGTCGGCGGCTACAGGCGCCTTGAGCGACGGGGCAAACAGGCCCACCGCCTCGAACCCACGGGCGCGCAGGCTGCGGATCAGGGCCGCGATCGGGGCGGTGTCCGCCGAGGTCAGGTAAGCGCGGTAAAAGGTGACGAGGATTCGTTTGGCCTTGCCTTCGAACGCGGTTTCCACCGGAATTACGCCGCGATCCGGACACCACACGCCACATTCGGGCAAGGTCTTGGCGCCCATCACCGGACCGGCATAAAGCCCCGCCGCCAAAGCCATCTGCGCCAGCGCCGCCTGCGCCGCGACCTCGCCGCCGGTATCGCACAGATGCACCAGACGCCGCAGGGTCGAGACCGGCAGGGTGGAATAGTCATCCAGCCGCGTGTCCTCGCGCCCGTCAGCGGGCAGCACCGCCAGCGCGATGCCCTTGGCCTGCGCCAGCGCCAGAACCTGCTGCAACCCATAAGCCCAGTAGGGGACGCCGCCGATCAGACGGATCAAAATGCCCTTGGCGCCCTCCATCGTCTGCTCGACATAGGTATCGACCGACAACGGGTGTTTCAACGCCGTCAAATTCGCCAGCCGCAGGGTCGGCATTCGCCCTTCCGGTCCGCCACCACGATGCCAGCCCGCCGCAAAAGCGCCCAGGTCGCTGTCCGAAAAGGACAGCACCACCAGATCCGCCGGGCTCTGGCCCAGATCGGTTGGGGTCTCGGTTTCCTCGAGCCCGTGGCTTTCGCGGAAGACGACGTGCATGTGTCTTACTCGGCGGCCTCACGCACACCCACGAGGATTTCGCGGATTTCCGCCTCTTTGATATCGTCATGCTCGGCGATGACGACCAGACGCGAACGACGGTCTTCACCGGGTTCCCACGGGCGGTCATACTGGTGCCGTACCCGCGCGCCGACCGCCTGAACCAGCAGGCGCATCGGCTTGCCCTGAACGGCGGCATACCCTTTGACGCGCAGGATGTTCAGCTCATTGGCCAAGCGTTCGATATTGGCGACCAGCTGGGCCGGATCGGTCTGCTCGGGCAGCTCGACGATGATGCTTTCGAAATCGTCATGCTCGTGATCGTGATGGCCGTCGTGATGCGAGGGTCGGGCGTCCATGTCATCCTCGGCGGCGGCTTCCAGACCCAGCACAACGCGCACGTCCACGGCACCTTCGGCCACTTCGACGACGGGCAGGGGGCGCGGCGCCTCGGCGGCGATGATCTCGCGCGCTTTGGCCACGCCTTCGGGGCCGGCGAGGTCGGGCTTGGTCAGCAGGATGATGTCGGCGCACGAGATCTGATCCTCGAACACCTCGGACAGGGGCGTTTCGTGGTCGATCGAGTCATCGGCCATGCGCTGGGCGTCCACCGCTTCGACATTGGGCGCGAAACGGCCTGCGGCCACAGCCTCGGCATCGGCCAAGGCGATCACGCCGTCGACGGTGATCTTCGAGCGGATGTCAGGCCAGTCGAATGCCTTGAGCAGCGGTTTCGGCAGGGCCAGACCGCTGGTTTCGATCAGGATATGATCCGGGCGCGGCTCCAACGCCATCAGGGCCTCGATGGTGGGAATGAAATCATCTGCCACGGTGCAGCAGATGCAGCCATTTGCCAGTTCCATGATGTTTTCCGCCGGGCAATCAGGAATGGCGCAGGATTTCAGGATGTCGCCATCGACGCCTACATCGCCGAACTCGTTGACCACGACAGCAAGGCGCTTGCCCTGTGGGTTCTGCATCAGGTGACGCACCAAAGTGGTCTTGCCCGAGCCCAGAAAGCCGGTGATCACTGTGACGGGGAGTTTTTCGAGGTTCGACATGTCAGGCTCCAATCGGGGGAATGCGCGAGGCACAGTTCTTGCGAAAATGTTCGGGGCGTTCGCGCCATTTCACCAAACCATCTTCAGTGGCCAGATACTTGGTCGCGCCGTCGACGATGACGTCGACATGATCTGTTTCGTTCAGGTTTTCATACACGAAGGTCCAGCGGCCCGGCCCGCGCAACACGATCGAACAGCCTTGATCGCAGTTTGACAAGCATTCAACGGCTTTCAGGGTGACACCGTCGGGCAGGTCTGCCTGTTCCAGGGCCTTGTGCAACAAAGCGCCCGGGCGTTGCGCGTCATCTTCGACAGGCAGGCCGCGACGGCAGGTGGTACAGACCAGCAACTCGACTGGTGCGGTCTCGGTCATGTCTCTCATCCCCCCAAATCCTCTTCGCGGGGGACGGGGTTTCATGCGGGCCACGATTGGTCATGGACCCGACACCGGAACACCCCGCCCGGTTTCAACTTCGGTTGTTGGCAGGTCTCCCGGCTTGCGGATGCCAGAGGCGGGCCTCTGTCGGATGTCCCGCCTTCCCGGCTTTCGGGCCAGTGGCATTGGGCATCCTCTCCGTTCACGGTCGCGGGGGCGGCTGCGTTTGGCGGCAAGACCGTTGACGCATTCCCTTTTCATCGGCTCTCACCGACACCAACGAAAGGGACATGCGGCACCGCTGGCCTGCTTGTCAAGCGAGTCGCGCGCAACAATGATGCAGAGGCATGGAAAGCGACCTGTGGGCGTCGATGGGCGGCATGGTGTGCCGGGACCCAGCCTGAGGTGGGCCCGGCGACGAACGGTATTTCAGCAAGGGGCGTAGACTATAGTGAACGGGTGCCTTGACTGAACCTGTCCAGATGATGGGACAAGACCACCGAACACCCTGGATCCTCTTGCGCTAATAGATGACGTTTATCATGAGCAGCGAGACGACCAGAAACAGCGCCGTCATTATTCCGCCGGAGCGGACGAAATCCATCACCTTGTATCCGGCCGGACCCATGATCAACGCGTTTACCTGATGGGTTGGGATGATGAAGCTGTTCGAGGTCGATATGGCGACCGTCAGGGCAAAGACGGCCGGGTTTCCACCCGCCGCCACCGCAATCGATACCGCCAGAGGCACCAGCAGGACCGTGGCCCCCACGTTGGACATGACCAAAGAAAAGGCCGTCGCCAGAATGGCGATGCCGGTTTGCAGCGACCAGAGCGGCCAGCCGTCCAGAATTATCATGATCTGCTGCGCGATCCACGCGGCCGTGCCTGTGTTCTGCACGGCTTGTCCCAAAGGTATGAGGCAGGCGAGCAGGAATACGGTGTTCCATCCGACCGCGCGGTACGCCTCGTCCACGCTGAGCACACGGGTCAGCATCATGCCCACCGCGCCGGTAAGAAGACAGAGTGAAAGCCGGACGTCCGTGAACAGGATCAACGACAGCGAAATGGCGAAGAATACCAGGGCCCAGCCGACTTTTTGCGGCCTCAGCTCGTCCTGAGGAAAGTCTGTCGTCACAACGACGAAATCCGGATCTCGTTTGATCCGCATCAGGTTGTCCCATCTGGTATGCGCCACAAGCATGTCGCCCGCCTGAAACTTTTCGAGTCCGATCTGAGTGGATTCGTGATCCTCGGTCTCGACATGGCTCAGCGTCTCTTCGCCGCGGTGAATGGCCAGCAGCGACATCCCGTAGGTCTTGCGAAACAAAAGCTCGCGGGGGCATTTGCCGATCAGCTTGCTGTCGGGCGTGATGACCACCTCGGCCACGCCTGCATTGGTTGGGGCGAACTCTTCGACGAAAATGTCCAAATCCGGAAGAACGGTCAGCCCGTATTTCTCGGCGAACTTCTCGACCTCCCAACGGCGGCCGACGATGGCCAGCCGACACGGCGCTGCAATTTCCGCTGTCAAAACCTGAACCATCGAGGTTTTGCCGCGATAGAAGGTGGAAATGATGTACAGGTGGTTTTCGTGGTTGATGTCGGCCAGAATCTCGCCGACCAAAGGGCTGTCCTCGGGCACCACGACTTCGAACACATCGGCTTTGAGGCCATAGACCCTTTGCAGGTACTCCTGTGTCCCTTGTCCGGTACCCGTATTGTCAGGCCCTTCAGCCTCGGGCAAAACCCAACGTCCCAACAGCAGAAAGTAACCAATTCCCGTCAGGATCAGAACCGCACCCATCGGCGTGACCGAGAACAGGCCGAAGGGCTCCATTTTCTGAGAGGCCGGCAGACTGTCATTTGCCGTCAGGATCAGATCGTTCAGCAGGATAAGAGGAGACGACCCCACCATCGTCATCGTGCCGCCCAAAATGGCGCAGAATCCCATCGGCATGAGCAGGCGCGACAGCGGTATGCCTGACCGTGTGGAAATTCGGCTGACAACCGGCAGAAACAGAGCAGCGGCGCCGACATTCTGCATGAACGAGGATATGACACCAACGGTGCCGGAAATGATTGGTACAACCCTGCCTTCGGATTTGCCACCGTATTTGAGGATGACGGCAGCCACCTTGTTCATGATCCCCGTCTTGTCCAGACCGGCCCCGACGATCATGACCGCAATGATCGAGATGACGGCATTGGATGCGAAGCCGTCGAACAGAAGGGTGACATCCGCCAGATTTCCCAGCCCGGGCGCGTAGCTGAGCAAGCCTATGAGAACCAGAACCAATATGGCGGAAAGGTCGATCCTTATGATCTCGGAAACGAACAGAAAAACGGTGAAAGCCAGCAGGGAGCAAACGACCCCCATCTCGAAGGTAAAGGCAATGTGTTCCACAATACGTCCAGAACTTTTTCTTTGTTAGAGTCCTAGTTCATCCTTCCCGAGTTGTCATGAAGTTTCGTTTTTTGGCGATGTTGAGACATAAAATTGCTCAAAGGCTGCTGTGTGAGCAATGCTTTCGGGAACCCCATTTGACGAACGCGTCAGAAAGAAGGATTGGACAAATTGCATGAGGAAGTCAGCACGTTTCGTACCGGCGCGATGCCGTTCCAACCAGGTCGAAGCAGCATAGGTAATGGCAGGTCAATTCCAGCCATGGACGACAGACAATCCGACAGCTTTGTTTGCGGCACCATTCTGCCGCTGCCTGAACCGCGCAATGGGCCTGCTTGGCCGTCCCTGATCGCAATCTGACTACAATAGAGGTCTGTACCCAAATGGCTGGGACCAATGGTTCAGGTCACCAATTCTGATCATTTCGAGATGAAGATGCCAAGGAAGTACGGCGAGGTGTTGCCTGAACGCAAGCTGGCGGCATATGCCCAGAATGCTCGCAGTCGGATGGAACAGAACCAGATCGAAACACGAAAAATCCAAATTTTGGTTGGATACTGGACCTCGAAGAAAGACAAAGTACCGTAAGTCATTGGAGGTATTGGAGGCGAGTACCGGAATCGAACCGGTGTACACGGATTTGCAATCCGCTGCGTCACCACTCCGCCAACTCGCCTTTTCAAGTAAAATCAAATACTTGCCGTGGTGTGCATGGGTTTCTAGCAGCTTTCCCAAGGGGCGTCCAGAGGATTGCGCGCAATTTTGTCGACGAGATTGAAATTTGCCGAAGCCCGCAACCGCAAACGCGCAGGCGCGGGGGGGTTGCGTCAACAGGGCCGTTGCTGGGCGTTTCAGGATGTGGCAAAAGCCGGGTAACTTTGGGAATGACTCGAGAGATCCTATGACAGATTTCGCTGCCCGGCGCCGCACTATGGTTGATACGCAAATCCGACCTTCGGATGTTACAAAGTTCCCGATCATTGAGGCGATGCTGAACGTCCCGCGCGAAAACTTCGTGCCTGACGCACAGCGTGAGGCCGCCTATGCCGACAGTGTGATCGATCTGGGCAACGGGCGCTGTATGCTCGAGCCGAGAACGCTTGCTAAAATGCTGGATGCGCTCAACATTTCGAACGACGAGATGATTCTCGATATCGCTCCGGCGACGGGGTATTCCACTGCGGTTGCCGCGCGTATGGCCCAGTTGGTTGTTGGTGTGGAAAGCGACGACTCGCTGGCGTCCGAGGCGCAAAGCCTGTTGGCTGAGGCCGATGTGGACAATGCCATTATCCACGTCGGTCCTTTGGATCAGGGTGCGGCTGAGCACGGTCCTTACGATGCGATCATGGTGCAGGGCGGTGTTGAACGGATTCCCGACGCTCTGTTGGATCAGCTCAAGGAACATGGCCGGATTGCATGCCTGTTTGTTGAAGGCAATCTTGGAACTGTGCGGATCGGTCGAAAGGCCGGAGGCCGGGTCAGCTGGCGGGATGCGTTCAACGCCAGTGCGCCGATACTAGAGAGCTTTTCGGCGGAGTGTGCATTTTCGCTATAGTTCGCCGATAGATTCTGCTGGCGCCTTGATTAGTTGAAAAGAAGACCGCAAACTGCCTTCAGGGCAGTGTAATTTCGTTTGAGAGGATTTCGGTATGCGTGGTTCAGCGACAGGCAAGCTGGTCAGGGCATTCGCAGTGACCGCAGGACTTGCCATCAGCGTTATGCCAGGGCGTCCGGCGTGGGCTGACAACATAACAGACGCCTTCATCGGCGCGTATAATACAAGCGGCTTGCTGGAGCAGAACCGGGCGCTGCTGCGCGCGGCAGATGAAGACGTGGCAATCGCGCTTTCTGCATTGCGGCCAATCATCAACTGGACTGTACAGGTCAGCCAGGATTATACCCGGTCTCGGACCAACAATGTGGTCACAACGACCGAGCCGTCCCGGTTTTTCACCGGGCTGGGGCTAACGCAGCTTCTGTATGATGGTGGCGCTTCGGTTCTGGGCAAGCAATCGGCGCAGGAGACGGTTCTGTCGACCCGGCAAACCTTAATCGACATTGAGCAACAGGTGCTTATCCGCGCTGCAAATGCTTACCTGGGCGTGCTGCTACAGGAAGAAACAGTCGCAATTCGCCAGAACAACGTGGATGTTTCGGCGGAAGAGCTTCGCGCATCAAATGATCGCTTCGAGGTTGGCGAAGTGACGCGCACGGACGTGGCGCTTTCCGAGGCGCAGTTGGCAAGTTCTCAAGCTGATCTGGCGGTCGCTCGTGGTGAACTGAGCATTGCGCAGGCTGAATATGTCAATGCGGTCGGCAAGGCGCCGGGGCGGACGGCCGGTCAACCCAGCCTGCCCAATCTGCCACGGAGTGAGGCAGAAGCGATCAGCCTCGCGCAACGCAACCACCCGGCGATTCTGTCGGCGCAGCATCAGGTCCGCGCTTTTGATCTGATTGTCCAGCAGCAGCGGGCCAACCTTGGGCCGAATGTCAGTTTGAATGCTGATGCGGGTGTGCGTGAAAGCTATGACAACAACGACTATGTGAATGACGCGACCGTGTCGCTGGACTTTACACAGCCGATCTACGCCGGTGGCCGGTTGGCCGCGAATGTGCGGCGCGCTATGGCAAACCGGGATGCGTCTCGTGCGAATCTTCTGAACGTACAAAAGAATATCACACAGGGCGTTACGGACCGGTATGCAGCGTTCCAGGCAGCCAGTGCCAGCCTCAGGGCGTCGACGGAACGGGTTCGTGCATCACAGGTTGCATTTGACGGCATCAGGGAAGAAGCGACCTTGGGTGCCCGGACCACTTTGGACGTTCTGAATGCTCAGCAGGATTTGCTGGACGCGCAGCTGGCCGAAGTGGCGTCGCGAACGGAACGATCGCGCGCAGCGTATCAGCTGTTGCAGGCGCAGGGCCTTTTGACGGCAGAACGTCTTGGCCTGGCGGTTCAGATCTATGACCCGACTTTGTACTATAATCTGGTCAAGAAAGCCCCCGCGCGTGTCAGCAAACAGAGCAAGGATCTGGATCGAGTCCTCAAAGCGTTGCGTCGGGACTAACCGGCAATACTATTTGTTGTAGGGCTCGGATTGTTTGGCTACACTCGATCCAACGATAGAGCGGTAGAGAACAATGTCTGATAATGTCGTGAAAGCAGGGATCGAAGACGTTCTGTCTTCGGTCAAACGTCTGGTCAGTGAAGACAGTCGCGGTAAATCCTCCTCGGATCAACAGGGTGCAACGCGCAAGCCGGGGCGTTTGGTGCTGACGGACGCGCTGCGCATCAGCAAACCTGCTCAGCCCGAGGTCACGCCCGCCAAGCCGTCTGCTGATGTTGCCGACTCGGCCAAGCCGATGCTGCTGCGTGCCTGCGACATCGTCAGGGCAGGTGATCCGGCCAACGCTGCGGATGACGCGACCGAGGCAAAATTCGCGGAATCCGGCTCAACCGATGATCCCGCGATCAGTCTGAGCGCCAAGATCGAAGCGCTGGAAGCGGCGATTGCGCAGACCGAGGATCAATGGGAGCCGGATGGCGACAGCGCAGACGCCTATTCCGGCACACCGACGCAATCCCTGCCGTGGAATGTCGAAGAGGAATTCGCGGCCGCAAGGACCGTCGTTCTGACTGATCAGGAAGATACGGACGATCCGCAGCCCGAGTCCGATTCGGTACAAAACGCAGAGTTCATCCGGGCAGCACAACCGGCTGAATCCGATCGTGCCACTGAAGTCGTTGAAGACGTTTCGACAATGGATTTGGATGAAGAAACATTGCGTGAGCTGATCGCGGAAGTTGTCCGCCAGGAGTTGCAAGGCGCGATGGGCGAGCGGATCACGCGAAACGTGCGCAAAATGGTGCGGCGGGAAATCGCGCGTGCGCTCGCCGCGAAAGATCTGGGGTAAGATTCAGCCGCGCTGTGGTGGCTGGGCCAGGCTCAGCATCAGATCAAGATTCATGTGGCGCTCCAGATGATCGGCCAGATCATCGAGCGCCTGCTCGACTCCGTCTTCGTAGGCTATGTCCGACGTCACGCCCAGCGTTGACAAATAGCGGGCACGAAATGCGTCTGACGAGAAAATTCCGTGCAGATAGCTGCCCTTGACCCGGCCGTTGCTGCTGGCTGCACCTTCTGGTCTGCCTTCGACCTCAAGCCATGCGCGGGCGCGGTCAGGGCCGTCGGTATGGCCCATGTGGATTTCGTATCCGCTGACCGGCTCTTGGTCTGGCAGGGCATGGGCGGAACGCAGGATGACCTGTTTCTGCCCGCCCATTACGGTATCGACGTTCAGCAACCCCAATCCATCAACTTTGCCCGGCCGGCCGTCCACGCCATCAGGATCGGAAATGGTCTTGCCCAGCATCTGATAGCCGCCGCACAAGCCCAGGACATGTCCACCCCGTCGAACATGGGCATACAGGTCGATATCCCAGCCCTGTGCCCGGAAATAGCTCAGGTCTCCGATCGTGGACTTGCTGCCGGGAAGCAGAACCAGATCCGCATCGCCGGGCAGGGGACGCCCGCCGGGGATGACCTCGACGCTCACGCCGGGCTCGGCGGACAACGGATCGAGATCGTCGAAATTGGCCATACGCTCCAGTTGGGGCACAACGACCTTGCACGCGCCGCCGGTATGGGATCGGATGTCCATCATGTCTTCGGCCGGCAGTTTCCAGGCGTCGTGAAACCAGGGCACGACCCCAAGGCAGGGCCAGCCTGTTCGGGCCGAGATATCATCACGGCCTTCGTCAAACAGGGACACGTCGCCCTTGAAACGGTTGATGGCAAAGCCCCTGATCTGTGCCACGTCGCCTTCGTCCAGAACGGCCTGCGTACCAACGATCTGCGCAATCACCCCGCCACGATGGATGTCCCCGACCAGAACGACAGGGATGTCCGCTGCACGGGCAAATCCCATATTGGCGATGTCACCTTTGCGCAGGTTGGTCTCAGCCGGGCTGCCAGCGCCCTCGATCAGAACCAGATCAGCGTCGGCGCAGAGCCTGTCAAAGCTTTCCAGCGCTGCGCCCAATAGCTTGGATTTGTCCTTGCGATAGTCACCGGCCTTCATCGTGCCGGCGCGCTGCCCCTGAACGATAATCTGCGCGCCGGTATCCGTCTCGGGTTTGAGCAGAATAGGGTTCATGTCCGTGTGCGTTTCCCGCTTTGCCGCACGGGCCTGAAGGGCTTGTGCGCGGCCAATTTCGCCACCGTTTTCGGTGACGGCTGCATTGTTCGACATGTTTTGTGGTTTGAACGGCGCGACACGAAGGCCCCGGCGCGTGTAGGCGCGCGCCAGCCCCGCCACCAGAACCGATTTTCCGACATTGCTGCCGGTCCCTTGAATCATGATGGCGCGAACCATGTTTTGTCTCCTATAAGTCTGGGCGCAGATGATCTGATTTGAGCCGAAAGGGAAAGCCCCGGATGAATACGCCTGCGCATCTTTTGATCGGGGCTGCCGTGTTCGCCCGGCCGCCGCAAGGACGTATCCTCTGGGCTGCGCTGCTGGGAGCGTTATTGCCGGATCTGTCCCTGTACGTGATGGCGGGGGTGTCCCTGTTTGTTCTGGGCATCCCCGAGCAGGTGGTCTTCGGGCAGCTTTACTTTTCCCCGGCGTGGCAGACCGTATTCGCCATAGACAATTCCTTTATCCTCTGGGGGCTGGCATTCTTGCTGGCAGTCTGGAGAGGTTGGCATGTTCTGGCTGTCGGTGCAGCGGCGGGTCTGTTGCATCTTGCGACAGATTTCCTGCTTCATGCGGGCGACGGACGGCCACAGTTCTGGCCCATCAGCGACTGTGTGTTCCACAGCCCTGTCAGCTATTGGGACAGCGACCATCATGCTTTGTGGGTGGCTCCGGTGTCAGCCTTTGTCTGTCTGGCCGCATATGTTCTGCTTTGGCAGCGTGGATTGCCGGTTTGGGGCAAAGCCCTGTTCGCAACCATGCTGGCGGCTGAATTCTGGGTGGTTCGGCAATGGCTGTTGTTCTTTTGAGCCATTGGCTTCATGCCTGTCGATCAGGCATAGAAAAGAAAAACGCGCTCTGATAGGCAGAGCGCGTTTGTTCAATCCAAATCTACCTTGGTTCAGGCAGCTTCGGCCTGCTGTGCAGCGTTGCGGCGTTCGCTTTCTTCCCGCGACAGGGCGACCGAGGTACGGACGCCGCGTCCAACGAATTCCATCAATCCGCTGACAACCCGTTCGTTCGGGTCAATGCCTGCGCAGGACAGAACTTCGCGCCCATCGCGCGAACGCGCCCAGCGGGCGATTTGTTCGGGGCCATTGCCGTATTTCTTGTCATCGGCGATAGCATCATCAAGCGCAGCCAGGACAACGGCCGCGAAAAGTTTGCGCGCACGATTGCCTTGCTCATTGTTAAAGGCAGTGCCGTCAACGAAATCTCTCATCTCGTCTTCCTTGTTGTTCTTGCTCTTGCATTTTCGGCGTGAGGGTCCTTATGACCGATTAGGTGCGATTCGGATACAGCTAAAATGCATAGTTGCGTTGCGTCACTTGCATGGCTCGCTGCACCTGCAGCACTAGGTGTCGTTGTCTTGTCAGGTGTGATCCCGCCAGATATAGGGACCGCAACTGATGCATCAACCGTTTGTGAAGGATTTATGTAATGCCCAAGATAAATGGGAACGAAATTCGCCCCGGCAATGTGCTTGAGCATAACGGTGGCCTGTGGGCAGCGGTCAAGGTCGACCATGTTAAGCCGGGCAAAGGCGGAGCTTTTGCACAGGTGGAGCTGCGCAACCTGCGCAATGGCTCGAAATTGAACGAACGCTTCCGCTCGGCGGACAAGGTCGAACGCGTACGTCTGGAGCAAAAGGATCAGCAATTCCTGTATGAATCCGACGGGATGCTGGTGTTCATGGATTCAGAAACCTACGAACAGATTGAATTACCAGCAGAATTGCTAGGTGATCGTCGTCCGTTTCTGCAAGATGGCATGACCATTGTTGTCGAATTCTACGAAAGCGAGGCGCTGAACGCGACGCTGCCGCAGAAAGTGACCTGCAAGATCGTCGAGACCGAACCGGTGGTAAAAGGTCAAACGGCGGCGAACTCTTTCAAGCCCGCGCTGCTGGACAACGGCGTGAAAGTCATGGTTCCCCCCTTCATCGGCCAGGACGAAATGATCGTCGTGAACACGGAAACGATGGAATATTCCGAACGCGCGTGACGTTTCGTCACGTTACGTATCAGGCCGCGCAGGCACCCGCCGCGCGGTCTTTTCTTACGCGTTGGGTCGATAGCGATAGCGGGTTGGATCCGGGCCGAACAATTCCAGCATCAATTCGTATTTGATACGATTGGCGCTGACCTGACGATAGAATGCGATCAGAAAGGCAGTGGGTCCCTGAATGCGGCTGAGCCCACTGGTGGCGGCCACCACGGTGCCCACATCCGTTTTGCCCTGCAAGACCAGATATCCCCCCAACATCAGAATGCCGACGGTGCCGGCCCCGTTGATCACGCTCAGCAGGAACTTTGCCGACAGTTTCCACAGGAACATCCGCCGCCGCGTGTCGTAAATGTCATCGAACATGATGTTGATATCCCGCTCGACGGCTTCGATATCCTCGGTCGTCAGTCGGTCGGTGGCACCGCGCAGAATGCGAACCCGTTCCGCCACGAAAGTGTTCACTTTGCGCTGCGAAACCAGAACGATGATGATTTGCGGCACGATCATCGACAACGCAATCAGCCCCAGACCTGGTTGCGTGGACGAGATATAGCCGATGACGCTGATCAGCGTTCCAATCTGAACGACCGGATCCGAAAAGGCTCCACCGGCAAACTTGCCCAACTCTTCGGCTTCGGCCGAAATGGCGGTGGTCATGGTGCCTTTGCGCAGGCCTTCGTCTGAATCCTTCAGGTCGGTCGAACGCCAAAGCAGGCGTTGGCGGATCAGCCGGATCATGTCTTCGCCCAAGGTTCCGGCGCGATAGCCCAGTACCCATTTCAGGGCGAGGCTCAGCAGGATGACGGCCATCATGCCGATGCCCAGTTGGATCAGTTTTTCAGTCCCGACATCGTCGGATGTCAGGTGGTTGACGATGTCGCGCTGAAACTCAAGCGGCACGGCGGCAAGGCCCGCAATTGCGACGGACAGCATGATGAGGATGATCTGCCGCCCCGCACTGGCGCGCCAGATCGCGGAATAAAGTCGAAACATGCGGGTATCCGGTTCGTCCTGTTTGCCTGCACTTTGGCAGTGCAGGACAACGGGTTCAAACTTTTCGATACAAGCTGATGCGCGGGTCGTGCCGATTTGGCAACAAGGTGGGCTCAGTCCTCCAGGCGCACTGTGGCGTCTCCGGCCTGCATCTCAGGGCCTGCACGATCAAATCGCAGAAACGCGATCCCGTTTCCGCCGGCCTGTGTGTACAATGTTCCGACAGGTTTGCCATTTGCACTGACCTCGGTCCCCACCGGGGCCGAGCCCTGGACAACGACGCGTCGCAGACCTTTGCGCAATTCGGTTTTGTGCTTCATGCGCGCGGTCACTTCCTGCCCGACATAACATCCTTTTTTGAAATCCACGCCATTCAGCGCTTCGAAGCCAGATTCCAGGATGTAACTGTCCGGGGTCAGTTCAATGCCTGACTCGGGAATGCAGTGCCGGACGCGCAGTGCATCCCAGTCGGTTCCATCATCGCCCTCGGGTTCGGGGGAGTAGTTGCGCCAGCCCATGTCCGGGTGGCGGGGATCGGGCAGGGCGGTTTCCGGCGCAGCCTTGGTGCCGCGTTGCAGGTTCAGATCGGTTCCCTCGATCGTCACATCCGCTCGCAGCTTGTACATCGTCAGACGTTTGACCAGATCATCCGCAAGGTGTTCGGCCACATCCAGAAGAACTCTGTCGTCATTTCGTTTCAGGAAGAAATCCGCCAGGTACTTTCCCTGCGGAGTAAGCAGAGCAGCGTAGACCAGCCCGTTGTCCAACCCCTTAATGTCGTTGGTAATCAGATCCTGCAAAAAGCTTTCGGTATCCGAGCCGGACAGGCGCAGTATGCGGCGGGTGGGCATGGCTTGGTCCTCGTCATTTCCTCAGGCCTCGTGATATAGGAAGTTCCGATGCCAAGACCAGAGGTTATCAGACGTGCCCGCGCCTATTACCGTCGTGATCCCGACCCTCAACGCCGCCGACGCTTTGCCCGAATGTCTTGGGGCTTTGATGGAAGGCGTGCATGCCGGGTTGATCCGGGAATTGATCATCAGCGATGCACGCTCAACCGATCACACGCCGGATATTGCGGAAGAGGCTGGTGCGACGGTCGTGACCGGCCCGCCATCCCGAGGCGGCCAGTTGCGCCGAGGGTGCGCGCAGGCCAAAGGGGATTGGCTGCTGGTTCTTCATGCGGATACAGTGCTGCAACAGGGGTGGAGCGAGACCGTGAGCGCCCACCTGCCTTCAGCCAAACCTGCTGCGTTTCAGCTGGCGTTCCGAGCGCGCGGGATCGCGCCGGCCTGGGTGGCTGGCTGGGCCAATCTGCGCAGCAGAATGCTGGGATTGCCCTACGGAGATCAGGGATTGCTGGTTCCGCGTCACACCTATCAAGCGGCAGGCGGGTTTCCCGACCAGCCGTTGATGGAAGATGTGGCTTTGGTGCGCGCGTTGCCAAAGGTCACTGTTCTGAACACACGCGCCTTTACGAGTGCGGAGCGGTATGAGCGGGCGGGGTGGATTCGGCGGGGTGCTCGGAACCTGTGGACTCTTCTGCGTTACTTTTCGGGGGCTGATCCGCAAGCTTTGGCGCAGACGTATCGTCGCTGAGCGTGGTGCGCAGCTCGACCACGGATTTCCCCAGCCGAAACGGTGCCGCAAAACTGACAAGGCATAGGGCCACGATTTGCAGGACAAGAATATGAGCATTGTCCTGTAGGTATTCCCATTCTTCCTTCAACTTCCCGACCTGCGCGATCAGGTCATCGTAGCTCTGCGCAAGTATCAGATAGTCGCCCGCAATCGCGGGAACCTTGCGACGCATGTTGTCAATGGCGGTCTGTGTGCTTTCGTCCAGTGAAGTGAAGACAAGGAACTGGTCGATGTCAAAGGCATCGGCCTTGGCGGCCATGTCACGTATTTCGTCCATTTCATCCCTGGACTGCCCCCCAACCAGGAAGTGAAGCCCCTGTAGGGGGGCCACTTCGTTCGTGACCGCGATGAACAGGGGCAGTTCCGAGTTGCTGGCGGTCGAAGCTGAAAGGAATTCAACCTTTTCGCATAATACGGCGGTATCCGGATCATAGGCCGGATCACAGAACCGCAGGCGGAACCGGGCCGCATCCCTGTCAAATGCCAGCGTCGCGGCATAGGCCACGTCGATCTGTCGGTCCAGTCGCGAGCTGTCCGAGGTGTAAAGCCCGGCCAAAACAGCCACCAATGCCCCGATGCCACCCAGCACAACCCATACCAGATCAGCCAGTTTCCACGCCCGGTGCCCTGCCGGTTTGCGAAACAGAAAGGCAGTGCCGATAGAGCCGATGACAAAGAAAAGGATCAGCAGGGGCAATTGATTGTCGGTCACAAAACTCATGCGTCCAATCTTAGGACCTGTGCTTCGACCTGCAACAGGGATCACGGGCAGTTGTAACGTCTTACCATATCCCCATACTGTAGGCAGCGCAGGGGGGACTTCGATGACCAAAGAATTCGTTCTTATCCACGGAGCATTTGCCGGACCTTGGTGCATGCAGGATTACGCGACCTTCTTTCGGGACCGAGGTTGGACGGTTCACGTTCCTGCCTTGCGTTACCATGACGGTGACCCGAAAGCGGACCCCGACCCGGGTCTGACCGATACCAGTGTCATGGACTACACCAATGACATCGCCGATTTTGTACAGGGACTGGACCGCAAACCTGTCATTTTGGGGCATGCCATTGCTGGGGTGGTGGCGCAACAAGTGGCGTCTCGTGGTTTGGCCAGTGCCATCGTTCTGATCAATCCCAATGCGCCTTGGGGCACCTTACCCGAAACCGATGATGAACGGGCTGTACCGCGCACCTTGATGGAAGGCGGCCCATTCTGGAAGCAGCCGATGCGGGTCGGGTTTGATTTGATGGCCCCGTTTGCTTTGAACAAGATGGATGAGGCGCAGCAACACGCTGTATTCGATCAATTGGGCGCGGAAAGCGGGCGCGTGATGTTTGAAATGTTCTTTTGGATGTTCGATGACCATCACGCAATCAAGGTTGATTTCAACAAGGTTGACTGCCCGGTTCTGGTGGTCTCGGGTGCCGAAGACAGGGCTGTTAACCCCGATACCTGCCGCGCACTGGCAGCGCGCTATGGGGATCGCGGAACCTTTTTGCTGGTCAAAGACCATGCGCATTTCCTGTTCATGGAGCCGGGTTGGGAAGGGCCGGCCTCGAAGATCGAGACATGGCTGACAACCCAGGTGACCTGAAACGGGCTTGACAACGATCCACCCTTTGCAGACATGGCGCCAATTGAATGGGGCAGTTGACCCTTTTGGCGCGAAATCTCTGCGGGAAAGGTCCGGACATGACCCTGTTCGTTGTCCTTATTATTCTTTTGGCTGCTTTGCTGCACGCGGTGTGGAATGCAATCGTGAAGACAGCGGCGGATCGAACCACCATGCTGGGTTTGGTCGCTTTGGGTCAAGTGCTGCCTGCGGCGGTCATGGTGATGGCTCTGCCGCTGCCAAACCCAGAGAGCTTTGTTTACATCCTTCTCTCGACCGTTGTGCATTTCGGTTATTACTTCATGCTGGGAAAAGCCTATCAGCATGGTGATCTGAGTGTGGTCTACCCCATCGCCCGTGGAATTGTCCCGGCGCTGGTTTCGCTTTGGGCAATGGTCCTGGTCGGAGAAGTGCTGCCTTTTCAGGCCTGGACCGGTATCGCCCTGATTGCCGTGGGTATCCAGCTGAGCAGTTGGAAAGCTCTGCGCTCGGGCGTTGGGCGCAGCGCACTGATGTTTGCGCTGGGCACCGGGTTCTGCATTTCGATCTATTCGGTCGTTGACGGGATCGGCGTTCGGCTGTCGGGCAACACGCTCAGCTATTGGGCGTGGGGGGCGTTTCTGCACCTGTTCATTGCCGGGTTTGTCGGGGTGCGGAAAAGTGCGACCCTGAAAGACCTGCCAGCCAAAGTGTGGATGATCGGCATTCTTGGCGGGCTGGTTTCGATGACAGCTTATGGTCTGGTACTGTACGCCAAGAACCTCGCACCGCTGGGCGCGGTTTCTGCGCTGCGGGAAACTTCGGTCATCTTTGCCGCACTGATCGGGTTCGTATTCCTCAAGGAAGGCAACTGGGCGCGACGGTTGGGGGCCGCGGTGCTCATGGCCGTGGGTGTCGCCCTGATCGGAATGGCAGTCTGATCCGGCTATGAAGCCCCGGGCGACAGTGATATTTCTGGCTTAGCGGCCGACCTGAAACGTGCTTTGTGGCTTCCAGTGCATGGTGCCCTTGTCGCTGCTCACACATCGCAGCAAGCGTTCCTCGCGCGTGTTGATCGTGTCAGTCACGGTGTTGTCGCCAAAGATCACGATGAAGGAATCCGGTGAATAAGCCAGCCCCTTGTAATAGCAAAACCGTGTTTCCGCCCCGTCCGGGATCGGAGATGCCAGGCTGAGCGTCTGTTGCGCCGGGGCCTGGGTCGCCAGCATGGCAAAGGCCAGCCCATAGGTCAGTGTTTTCATGTCGTCCTCTCGTCCTGCAAATCTGTTGTCGATCAAAAAGGGTTTGGACGCCCGGACCTCAATCATGGTTTCTTGTTTCAGCAAGTTTGAACGAGATCAACGGGTTAGGCAACGAAAATCCTACACGCGCAGCGACAAGCCAAGGGGGCGATTTTTACGGTCGGTCACTTCTGTGGTAACATGGCTGCATTGTTTAAGGAGAATTAAGAGATGTTCAGACCCTCTGTGGAAGCGATTATTGATGTCATGTCCCAAAAGGATTACGTGGTTTTCGACACCCCAACTGTCGATTGGAACCTGAACATAGTGGGCATTCGCGCCCACCCGGTTTCACCCAAGAAATTCGATGATGTCATGACGGTGTTCCACCGGTTTCTTGGCGTTTGGGATATAGCGTATTACCCGATGACGGCCGATCCCAGCGATCACTACCTGAAGAACCCGGTAAACCCGGATGGGACGGCCATTCTGGCGCCGGGGCAATATCGGTCCTGCTACAAGATCGATATTCATAAACGAGGCCGGCCCGGAGGCCACAAGGCGCTGTGTCAAAGGCTGGGAAACGTTACCGTGTTTCGGGACAACAACAGGGATGGAAACCTGGACCTTGGGAATCCTCAAAGCGGGATGTTCGGCATAAATCTGCACAAGGGGCCAAACAACGGTGACGATGACACTGCGAATACGATCTATTCCGCGGGGTGTCAGGTATTCGCCGATCAGCGTCACTTTGCCGAGTTTCTGCTGAAATGCGAAGCCGGGCGCGACGCGTTTGGCAACAAGTTCACCTATACGCTGCTGGATCAGGCAGATTTCGAATAAGGCGATGCCTTGCGAAGGTTCTGCAAGCGCCGGGGCAGGTCAGGGGCTGGGGGCGTGCCCGGATCTCAAACCGGGCCTTGGCCCTAGGTCTCGACTTCGGCCTGAAGATCGCGGAAATACCGGATGGTTGCGTGCAATCCTTCTTTCAGTTGCACTTTGGGTTCCCAGCCCAGCAGGGTCCGCGCCAGTGTGATATCGGGCTGGCGCTGCTTCGGGTCATCCTCTGGCAATTCCTTGAAACTGACAGGGGTCTCGGCCCCCACAAGGGCCTGCACTTCGCGGGCCAACTCGTTCATCGAGAATTCGTTGGGATTGCCCAGATTGACCGGGCCGGTGACGTCTGGGCCGGTCTCCATCAGGCGGATGAACCCTTCGATCAGATCATCCACGTAACAGAAAGACCGGGTCTGCGTACCGTCACCAAAAATCGTGATCGGCTCGCCGGTCAGGGCCTGCATGATAAAGTTCGACACGACGCGCCCATCGGCGGGGTGCATTCTGGGCCCGTAAGTGTTGAAGATGCGAGCGACCTTGATCTCCAACCCCATCTGCCGGTGATAGTCGAAGAACAAGGTCTCGGCGCAGCGCTTGCCTTCGTCATAGCAGGATCGCGGGCCAACCGGGTTGACGTTGCCCCAATAATCTTCGGTCTGCGGATGGATGGTCGGGTCGCCATAAACCTCGGAGGTCGAGGCCTGAAAGATCTTGCATTTCAGCCGCTTCGCCAGACCCAGCATGTTGATCGCGCCGTGAACGCTGGTCTTGGTCGTCTGCACCGGATCGTGCTGATAATGCACGGGTGAGGCCGGGCAGGCGAGGTTATAGATCTCGTCCACTTCCACAAACAGAGGGAAGGTCACATCATGGCGCATGAACTCGAACCGCGGGTTGCTGTGCAGATGGTCGATATTGCGCTTGGTGCCGGTGAACAGGTTGTCGACGCACAACACCTCATGCCCCTGATCCAGAAGCCTGTCGCACAGATGCGAGCCCAGAAACCCGGCCCCACCGGTTACGAGAACACGTTTTCGACTGTCATAAAGGCGGGCCATTGCAAATCCTTAATCGTTAAATCCAAGCCAGCTTGCCACGGGGACGCCGGTTCTTGATTTGATTAGTAAACCGAAGGGATTTGAATTGCAGCAGATTTTGGTTTTTTGAGGGCGCGTGCGGTGTGGGTGTGTCTTCCGCCCAGTCAATGCTTGATGCAAAGCATCAAGCACGCGCCCGACCCGCCCACGTCTTGCTATAGGTTAGACTTGGTTTGCCGGCGGGTGGGTTCCTCTCGGTATTTGGTTTAGTGTTGAGAAACACCTTGCTGTAGTATTTATTAGTTTTCCGACTGTTTAAGTCGCTCACTTATTTGGTTGGCAGAGGCATCTTCACTTGGTCTGTTGGTCAACACTTCGAACGCTTTTGTGATGGCGAGTGTCGCTAAAAAAACTATCATGGCGACTAATATTTTGTCCCTATTGCGAAACCAGAAGCTTGGCCGTCTCGAATGGACAACTGTTGGCTTGAGAAAATTGATCTTATAGTAGACGGAACAAAACACTAATACGAAACCTGCCGAGGCCAACAAGTAAAGCGTCGTAACAGTTCCCCAGTCCAAGTAAATGGCGGCTGGAAGTACAACTAGCACCGCTCCGATCGCTGCGAACCAATCCGACCCCACAAAGCGGTGCCAAGGCTTGTACTGAGAAAGACGGTTCAGCAGGCTCTCTGCCAAAGCTCGATCTGCTTCGTCAAACCTAAGAGACCAAACATGTTTTCCAAGTTTCAATACAACTGTGTTTATTCTTAGCTCGCATGGGCTAACAATTTTATCCGCGTGTTTCTTTAGCTCTTCGATTGTCTCCAGAACAAATCGAGTGTCATCGAAATAGTCCCCGGTGGTGAACTCAAGCTCACTGTTTGGATCGGATAGCTCTTCAACTATCTGTATAAATTCATCAGTTTTTAAATGGAATGGAGCGAGCTCAAAAGCTGGTTCTTTCGTCTTTGTAATTGTTTTCATCGGCTTACATCAAACATCCAACTCCTCCACAAACCGCGCGTTCTCCTGAATATACTGGAACCGCAGTTCGGGCTTTTTGCCCATCAGACGCTCGACCAGATCGCCGGTCTCGCCGGGTTCGTCCTCATCAATAGTGACCCGGATCAATTTCCGGGATTTGGGGTCCATCGTGGTCTCTTTCAGGTCCTTGGCGTCCATCTCGCCCAGACCCTTGAAGCGCGAGACGTCGATTTTACCCTTACCGCCCAGACCTTTCTCAAGCCACTCATCCCGCTCGGCCTCGTCCAGACAGTAAACCCGTTTGGCCCCTTGGGTCAGACGATACAGAGGCGGGCAGGCCAAATAAAGGTGGCCTGCGTCAATCATGGGCCGCATCTGGGTGAAGAAGAACGTCATCAGCAAGGACGCGATATGCGCCCCGTCCACATCCGCGTCGGTCATGATGATGACCTTGTCATAGCGCAGGTCGTCGAGGTTGAACTTGCTGCCCAGCCCCACGCCCAGCGCCTGCGTCAGGTCGTTGATCTCGGCATTGGTGCCCAGTTTCGAACTGGCCGCGCCGAGCACGTTGAGGATCTTGCCGCGCAAGGGCAACAGGGCCTGCGTTTTGCGGTCGCGCCCCATTTTGGCCGAGCCGCCGGCCGAGTCGCCCTCGACGATGAATAGTTCGGTGCCTTCGCGTGTTGAACTGGAACAGTCCACCAGCTTGCCGGGAAGACGAAGTTTTTTAGTGGCGGACTTGCGTTGTGTTTCCTTCTCGGCCCGTCGGCGCAGGCGTTCTTCGGCCCGCAGGATCAGGAAGTCGAGGATCGCGCCGGCGGATTTCGTATCGGCGGCCAGCCAGTTGTCGAAATGGTCGCGCACCGCGTTTTCGACCAGCCGCTGCGCCTCGACCGTGGCAAGGCGGTCTTTGGTCTGGCCGACAAATTCCGGCTCGCGGATGAAGCAGGACACCAGTGCGCAGCCCCCGGCAATCAGGTCTTCCCGCGTGATCTGGGCGGCTTTCTTGTTGTTGATCAACTCGCCATAAGCTTTGATCCCCTTGAGGATCGCGGCCCAGAACCCGGCCACATGGGTGCCGCCCTCGGGCGTCGGCACGGTGTTGCAGTAGGATTGGATGAACCCATCGCGTGAGGGCGTCCAGTTGATCGCCCATTCGACCTTGCCGGGGGTTCCGAATTTCTCCTGAAAATCCACGGTTCCGGCAAAGGGTTGGTCGGCATAGGTCGACGAGCCATTCATCGTCTCTTTCAGGTAGTCCGACAGCCCGCCCGGGAAGTGGAAGGTGGCCTCGGTGGGCGTCTCGCCGTCATCGATGGCGGATTTCCAGCGAATCTCGACGCCCGAAAACAGGTAGGCCTTGGACCGGATGGATTTGAACAGGCGGGCGGGTTTGAACCGGTGGTGGCCAAAGATCTGGTCGTCAGCGTGGAAGGTGACTGTGGTGCCGCGCCGGTTGGGGGCGGCGCCGACCTTTTCCACTGGGCCCAAGGGGACACCGCGCGAGAAACGTTGTTCATAAAGTTGCTTGTCGCGGGCCACCTGAACGACCATCGAATCCGAAAGCGCGTTCACCACCGAGGCGCCCACGCCGTGCAGACCACCCGAGGTCTGATACGCTTTGCCCGAGAATTTGCCGCCCGCGTGCAGGGTGCACAGGATCACCTCGAGCGCGGATTTGTCCGGGAACTTGGGGTGCGGATCGATCGGAATGCCGCGCCCGTTGTCGCGCACGGTCAGGGCGTAATCGGCGTGAAGTTCCACCTCGATCCGGTTGGCATGGCCTGCCACTGCCTCGTCCATCGAGTTGTCGAGGATCTCGGCCACCATATGGTGCAGAGCGCGTTCATCCGTGCCGCCGATATACATGCCGGGTCGCTTGCGTACCGGTTCCAAACCTTCGAGCACCTCGATCGAGGAGGCGTCATAAGTTGTGGTCGCTTCTGGCGTCAACAGATCGTCGGGCATGGGTGCTGCTCTTGTTTTTGAGTTTCCCCCATTATGGCAGGTGATGTGGTCCGGGGGAAGAGGGGCGCGAGGTGTTGTGGACGGATTGAAGGCGTGGGGCCGCGGGATGCTCGCACAATGTGGCGGCGTCACGATTAGCGGTTTTGCTTGAAACCACCACCCCTGGCCGTGGCGCGAGAAGGTC
Organism: Ruegeria sp. HKCCD6157; assembly: GCF_013110685.1. Lineage (NCBI taxonomy): Bacteria > Pseudomonadati > Pseudomonadota > Alphaproteobacteria > Rhodobacterales > Roseobacteraceae > Ruegeria > Ruegeria sp. HKCCD6157. The sequence goes on along the minus strand of NZ_WVRB01000001.1, from coordinate 2,000,832 downwards.
CAGCACTGCCATTGTCGATAGATGGTCAGGGCCTTTATTCCGGGTTGCATTTCTCGCGACAAACCCGTCCGATAAAACCAGCGACGCGACAAATAAAGCTACGCGATCGGGTTGAAGTCAGCCTTGCGGCCTCTCCGGCTCATTGACGGAATCGCTTTAAAAATATATCGTGAAGGAAGACTCCCAAAGTATCTATCTATCAGTTCCAAGCGTTCAAGAGTTACGTTTATTTCGTAATTGGAAGGCTGCTATGGCTACGTTTCAGGACGTTCAAGCAGCAGTGCATGATATTGCTGCCCGTTTGAATGTCACCCCAGAGCTTGCTCGTGCTGCGCTGATTAACCCCGTGTTGGCGCTTGAGGAGCTTGGGTTCGAATTGGACCTTTCTGGCCGACTTGAGCTGGAGGACAGAGCGCGGTTCTCCAAGAAACAGATCGTTGAACGCAAAAGCTTGCGGAAGAAGATTTTCGCCGCGTCCGGGCATGAATTTGATCCCGGGCAGGAACACGACCTTGCTGTGGTACTTTTCGACGAGTTGAAGCTGGTCGATGAGGCTTCGAAACGCCCTGACCTGTCTCCCTTGTCCTTGCCGATGCGAAAAGTGCGCTATTCCACCTCCAAAGTGAAGGTGGCCAGGGGCAAGGCATCGGAAATCGCGCGTCGATTTCCCGGGAAAGCCAAAGGCAAATCCGTCGCCGGGATCGATCCAAGTTTGATCGAGCCCGTGAAGATTCCCGACCCGCTGGAAGCACTGGGCAAGGCGCACAAAATCATCGCTCCGTTACTTGCCTACCGGCAACTTGATGCATCGACACCGCGTTTTGCGACCGAGGCGCTGTATCGTGCCGTGCGAACCGGGAAACGTAGGCTAGTCAATATCACGCCCCGCGCCGTTGTCACCGGCACTGCTTGAAGACACCCGGGCGCGATTCCCTCGCGCCGTCACACCGAGGACGTCAGGATGGCAAATACAAGAGGATATCAAGTTGTCGTCGAAGCCTCGGAAGAGGTCCTGCGAAAGGTCATTCGGGGGGCGTGGAAGTCCGCGGAATGCGACGATGATCCCGGCGATGAAGGCCGCATTCCCGAATTCATGGATGTTCCCGCAGGAGAAACCTTTGGCGGTTTTGTCGTAGCTGACGGGTCGGTTCAGATTCCCGAAGACCAGTTAGACGCCAGCTTGCGCCCGGACATCACCGGTGCCGAAATTCAACTTGGTGTCCTGATCCAGATCGAAATCGAAAACCCCCCGGTTCCATCGGCGCAAATGCTGACGATGACGGCCGATCTTGCTGCGGCTGCGCCGATCGGTCTAATTCCCGGGCGTCAGGATGTGGGATGGCTGTTGGATGGCCTGCCTCGCAACCAGGTGTCCGCCACGCTGACCAGCGGCGATCCGATTGCGTCCAATATCGAGTTGTTCGCAAGTGAATTCGTGGACAAAGCCTATGAGAACGGCGGCCCCGGCGGCCCGATCGATCCGGCCTTTCCCTCCATCCCCCATGTCATCGATGAGACCGAGCTGCAATTCGCCTTGGGAGCTTTGACGACGGATGTCCATGCGGAAATCTTCAACGACGCCTTGGATGCGGCGCACGATATTGAAACCACCGTGTCAGGCGGTGACATAACAATTTCGCTGCCGGTTTATCTGCGGATGTTCAACATTGTCGTTGGGCCGACGGTACAGCTTTTTTTCAATCCTCAGGATCCCATGGGGATCGAAACGCGGATCAACATCACGGCACCTTTCAATCGGGTCGGTTCGGAATTCCGCACGGATTTGAACGCGGCCACCGTTACCGTGGACGCGATCAACCCTGCCGGTCCGGAATATGGGCCAGAGGGTGACAATTACATCGACAACCGTGATCAACTGGCGGCGATCCCGTTGGTCGCGATTGACCTTGACGCCCAGATATCCAGCGAACTGGTGTCGCGGGGGCAGGAATTGGCCAGTGGGCTGGGCGAGATTTCAATTGCGGCCCCGACAGTAGCCGAGATCGAAGAATTCATCGGCGACTTTTTTCATCAGGATCTTGAGGCCCGCGATTTCGTTTACATCTGGGGACCAGAGGCAACGGACGAAGAGTTTGAAGTCGACAGCATCACCGTTGGTGTGACAAACGAGTTTCTGGCGATCGCCTTGAACGATGATGGCGGCGGTGACGTAGGCGGGCTTGCCAATTTCATTCCTGCTGACAGGGATTTTGCAATTGCCATCAGCGCGGCCCAGGTCGAAGCATCGATTGAAACGGCGCGCATCGAAGCCGAATTGTCGGATGATGACCTTCCGAAGACCTTTACACCTGACGGGCGCGAAGTCCGGCTGACCGATCTGGACGTGAGCCTCAGGACTGGGGCGATCAGAATATCGGGCAAGGTGACGGTCGTAGACGCGATCCTGGGCAGCATTGATGTGGATGCCGACTTTTTCAATGATGTCGGATTGCGCTGGCAGCCGAATGGTTCGCTGGGCCCAACAGGTGGACAGCAAATGGATCACTTTGAAATCGACAGCGATGTCGATCCCGAAGAATCCGTGCTGCTTTGGGTGCTGACGGCAATCGCCGCGATATTGTCATTCGGCGCTTTCGGAATTCTGGGCGCATTGGTCGTTGTGATCGTGGCCCTTGTCGTCCGGGGAATTGCCGAAAGCATGGGCAGTGAAATCCTGTCAGATGAAGTTACGAATACAGTCACGGGTATCACCGGCTGGCCGGAGAACCTTGCCAGGATCGGGCGGGTCGAAGCGGTATTCTCGGACCCGATCGTGATTGATACCGACGGTCTTGAAATTGCCGGAGATTTCACGGTCATAAGCAGTTGCGAAGCCACGGATGTCGTCCCGGCGGATTCGGGTGGTGCACGGTCGGGTGCGGCCGCATCGGCCATGTCGCTTTCGGCTGCGAATGAACATCCTGACGCGGGGTACGAGTGGTTGCCGGGTGACGGAACACCGGCCGCGGTCTTGCCCTCGATTCAGCATGTCTATGCTGCAAGTGGTGTCTACACCGCAAAACATGCGCTGACGATCAACCAGCCGGGTGGCGCGCGCAGTCGCAGTTTCTCGCTTGTTACCGTCGAAAATGTGCCGCCGACAGTGGATGCCGGCCCTGATCTGACGGTGCAGGAGGGTGAAGAGGTCACTCTGGTCGCACGGTTCCGAGATGTCGAATACCCCGACACCCACGAGTCCATGTGGTATTTCGGTGATCACCACGCGCCCAAACCCGGCGTGATTTCTGAAACCAATGCTCCTCCTGCGGTGACAGGCACGTCGACCGTGACCCATGCCTGGTGCGACAATGGCGAATACACCGTCACGGTGCGTATTCGCGACGTCAACGGCGGCGAGGCCATCGACACCTTGCGTGTCACCGTCACCAATGTTCCGCCCGAGGTCGAAGCTGGCCCGGACCTTTATGCCTATGTCTGCACACCGATCACGCTTGTCGCCGATTTCCGGGATCCCGGATGGTGCGACACGCATACGGCCAAGTGGGATTTCGGCGATTGCAGCGAACCCCGCACCGCCCTGATCGAGGAAACGAACGAACCACCGGCAGCCGAAGGCACGGCGACCGCCTCGCATATCTATGAAAACTGTGGTGACTTCCGGGCCGTCTGTACCGTCATGGATGACGATGGCGCCTTTGGCCAGGACGACCTGACCGTCCGGGTCGTGCATTTGCTGAACCCCGGTTTCGAAGATGGTTTCCGTTCGCTTCCAGCGGGCAATGTCGGCCGATTCTGGACACCCTATGCATGGCTGACCGACTTGGCAGCCTTTCACGCCGGAAAGGGAAATCCCGTTCCGCAATTGGCCCCGATCCCCGCCGATGCCTTTGACTGCGAAGGGTGCATCGTCCGGACCGGTGACAGGTCCCAGCGGGTCATTGCGCAGCGCGGCCTTCGTGTCGGGCTGTGGCAATCGCTGGGTTCTAACCCGGGATGGGATTATGAGTTCTCATGTTGGTTCGCGAAGGAGACCGGTGACGCAGGCGGCTATGCTTTGGGGTTGGATCCGCGCGGTGGTGATGATCCGCGGGCGCCCTGGGTGGAATGGTGGACCGGCAACCTGGACGGTGCCTGGCGGCAATTGCGGGGCCGCGTGACGGCGGAAGCCGAAGCCGTGACGGTATTTCTGGAGTTCAGCGGAGATGATCCGCGCAACGATGCGCTTGGCTACATCGATGATTGCGCCTTCATCGCGATTCAGCCGCATTGTCCGGAACAGCCGAAGCCCGATCCGGAAATCCCCCCGCGTGAACGTTGCATAGATTTTCGCGGCCAGAAACTGCCTTCCCGCCATCCGGTATTGAACGTCGGCGGTGTGCGGTTCCTGCCGACCAAGGGCAGCGTTCTTCAGATCATTGGCGGGTTCCAACCGCAAGGCACACCCAAACTGTTGCTTTCCATTGCCGGTGTTTTTGCCCATCTGCCGGTCGTTGCTGACTGGGCCCGCCTCAAGCTGAGCTTTGCTGGCGGAAAGCCCGTAACGATCATCGCACTTGATGCGGCGGGCACTGTCCTGACGACCCAGACAGGAACGCAGCAGCAGGGGGTACAGATCATCGAGGTTCAGGCAAGCGGCATGGTTACAATCGCCATTCGCGCGCAGGAAGCGGCGTTGATCGAACTGTGTTTCCGCCCGGAACACCCACGCAGTACGCCCTCGGCTGAGCCTGAACCGGGGCCCGGCATTGTCGTGAACCCGCGCTTCGATCGCGCCGTCGCACCAGCCATGTTCAGTGCAGGGACGACCACGGAGGACAGAACCTTGACCGAAACCAACAGCCCCCATCCGTTCGGCCTGTCCGAGGCGGCTTGGGGCAAGCTGGATACTCAGCTGCAATCGGATTTGGCGAAGGCCGCAACAGACGGCGATGATGGGAACTCGGTGCAGGTCATATTGCGCTTGGCGCCAGGCACCGAAGGCAATGCGCCCTCTTTCCGGCGCGCCGAAACGAAGGCACGCGAAGATTATTTCCGCCGACGCACACGGCCCCTGGTCGGTACCCTGGAAAACCTGGGCGGTGACGGGATTGCCGAACTGTGGCTGATAGACAGTGTTGCCGTTGAACTTTCGCCCGGGGCCATCGCGACAATGGCCAACGATCCTTCCGTGGTGATGATCACCCATTCCACTAAACGTCAGGCCATTCCTGAAAACCCCACAAGACCATGATCTAAAGGAGCACGAAATGTCCGAGTTAAGCCGGGAACACGTTGATCGCTTCGAAAGAGCGGAACGTCGTGAAATCGAGAAGCTTCGTGCCGAGTTTGGCAGCGAGTCCATCTCGAAGATGGACAGCATTATCTTACGCGACCTCTTGGCCAACCGAAAAGAGGCGCGCCTGAACGCTCTGCTTGGCCAAACCGAAACCGCCCAGCTTCCCCGGCATCGCGTGCTGGTCTCGCTGCGCAGCGGCAGGGCATCGCCGGATCGCCCGCCCCGTGCGTTCGACCGGCGCCAGCGCCGCCGTTCGATCATGCAACACCGGCGCCATGGTGAAGACGTGGTGGGTAAAATCGCCAAAAGCTTTGAAGAGCGGGGGATTGAGGTCGAACGGTCGTTTTGGCTGACTCACAGTTTGGTTGTCCTTGCCGATGACCAGCGCCTTACGGATATCGCGGGGCGCGCCGATGTCCTGAAGATGGCTCATTGCAAAAACCAGATCCTGATCGACCTGGACAACAGTCGTCCGCTGATCAATGCCGATGTCGTGGAAGCCAGCGGGATCAACGGTGCCGAAGTGGATGTTGCCGTTCTGGATACGGGCGTGGACCAGACACATCCCGAACTTGCCGGAAATTTCGGCACCCAACAGGATTTTACCGGCGAGGGCTTAGGCGACCTGAACGGGCACGGTACGCATTGTGCGGGTGTTGTCGCCAGCAATGGCGCGACGTTCCGTGGTGTCGCCACGGGGGCGGTGATCCACGACTACAAGCTGCTGGATCAGTTTGGCAGCGGGAACGCTCCCAACTGCGTTGCGGCAATCCAACAGGCCGTCGCGGACGGGATGGATGTTCTTTCCAATTCCTGGGGCTTTTCCCACAGAAACGGCAATTGGGTCGATCCGGACGGAACATGCGTTTTATGTGTCGCCGCTGATGCGGCTTCGACCGCCGGGGTGACCTTTGTGGTGGCCGCGGGCAACGAGGGAAATGACAGTTGCGGCACCTATGACACACGCATTCGCTGTCCGGGTATTGCGCAGAGCGTGATTACCGTCGGCGCAAGCGATGACAGCGACAACATGGCCGGTTTCTCCAGTCCCGGACCAACGCCGGATGGACGCGACAAACCGGATGTCACCGCCCCCGGCGTGGATATCGTCGCATCGCGATCGGCGACCGGCAATGACATGAATGGCGGCGCGACGGTGATAGATCCGCTTCATCTCGAGGCCAGCGGCACCTCGATGGCCTGCCCCCATGTCGCAGGGGTCGCGGCGCTGATGTTGCAGCGAAACCCGACACTGCTGCCGGCAGACATCAAGGCAGTTCTCATGGCCACCGCCGTCGATATCGGCGCACCGACCACGCAGCAGGGCGCCGGGCGTGTGGATGCTCGGGCGGCGGTCGGCTCGGTTTGATTTGGATATTTTGGAACGGAGGATACGAACGTGGCAGACTATGAACAGCGGATGCAGCCGGAAGAGGGTGCAAAGGCAGTCGAAAAACTGGCCGAAGATGCTTTGGCGGGTTTCAAGGCGGACGCCAAGAAGGAATATGCTGAACTGGTCAAGCAGTACGAGGGCGCCAGTGCAACGGTTGGTGTTTTTGGTATGGGGTCGGTCGAAGTTTCGGTGATGAGCGGTGAAGTTCTCATCAACCCGAGCCAAAAGCGCAAAGGGAAAGGCCGGGGCGTCGGCGCGATTTCACCGGAAGCACTTGTGGCCATATCCGAAGGCAGGATGACCGTAATGGACGCTTTCCACCGTGGTGAGATTGTCGTTCGCGCCGAGTCCGCAGCATTGCACGAGGGCTACGACAGTTTCATCAGGAACTCCGAAGCGGCGCTCAGGTCGAAGCGTTTGCAGAAGACGCTGGCGCAGTTCCGCAAGATTGCGGATGTCTGACTGGTTGCAAGACGAACAGGTCCGGGCCACGATACCCCAGGTTGAAGCATCCATGTTGGATGCCGTCGCCTCGGACCAGCCGGGATTCGAAGAGATAGCCCACTGGCTTATCGGGGCTGGCGGGAAACGGTTGCGGCCAATTCTTCTGCTGCTTACCGCGCGAAGCCTCACCGACACAGAAGGCCGCAACCGCGCAATTCAGGCGGCGGCGGCTGTCGAAATGATCCATGTGGCGTCGCTCTATCATGACGACGTCATGGATCGGGCCGAACTTCGGCGTGGAGCGGAAAGCGTGAACCGTCGCTGGTCTTCGCCCATCGCCAGCTTCGCCGGAACATTCATTCTGGCCCGTGCAATAAACCTGTTGGAGTCCATCAGCCCAAAGGCCCCTGAGCTGGCTGGCAAACACTGCGCTGCGCTGTGTCTGGGGCAGTTGCGCGAAGCCGAAAACGCCTACAACGCCGATTGGACCATTGAAGAGCATCTTGAAATGCTCGAGGGCAAGACGGCCGAGCTGTTTGTTCTCGCCGCATCGTTGGGGGCGATGTTGGCGGACGTAAGTGATCAGGATCGAGACGCACTGATCACCTATTCAAAGTGCCTGGGCCTTGCGTTTCAACTGCGCGACGATGTTCTGGACTACATTGCAAGCAGCGCGGAACTTGGAAAGGGGTCCGCCTCTGATCTGCGCGAAGGGGCCTATACGATGCCGGTGCTCCTGTGCCTGGGTCAGAACGGTCAGGCCGCCGATGAATTGCGAGCCAGGTTGAGGCTGGCTGAAATGCAGGATGCAGACGTTTCGCGTGCTGTGGAAATCATTCGCAATTCGGGTGCAGTTGAAGCCACGGAACAGCTGGCGCGGGACAAATCCGAGGCAGCCGTTACGGTCATCTCGGGGCTTGACGATCATGTGCTGCGCGCCTCGCTGGCAAACCTCGCCCGGCTTTCGGTCGAAAGGAGGGCCTGACATGGGCGGTTACGGCCCTTTTGCCGAGGATCTGCCGCTTGCGACACCTGCGGAGGCCGCGGCCGAGATATGGGACGCCGTCATTGTCGGTGCGGGGCCCGGCGGCAGCGCTGCCGCCATCGAGCTGACGCGCAGAGGTCGAAAGGTCATTCTGATCGACCGTGAGGACTTCCCTCGGGACAAAAGCTGTGGAGACGGGATCACCCGGTCCGGTATCTCTCAGCTGAAACGTCTCGGTATTCTACCTGCGCTTACAGATCAGCAGGAGGTCGAAGGTGTGCGTGTCCATATGCGCAACAGGGGCCACCGGGATTTTCGATACGAGGGAGAAGACGACTATGGGCTGGTTGTACCCCGTTTGATACTGGATGACTGTCTTTTGCGTCAAGCCCGCGCGGAAGGAGCGGCTTTCTTGCCGAAATGCCGCGCCGACGATCTGGTAACGGATGAAAGCGGGACTGTCACAGGTGTCACCGCTCGGATGCAGGATGGCACGACAGCGGTTCTGACCGGGTACATTGTCATCGCTGCAGACGGGGCCGCGTCTCGATTGGCGAAAGCAGCGGGATTGCGGGAAACACCGGAACAAGGCTATGGCACCGCGCTTCGCGGTTATGTCGATGGCTGCGGAGACACTCCGCCACTGCTCGAAATAATGCTGCCTTTGACTGATGTTACGGACCGGTATTTGTTGCCGTCCTATGGCTGGGCGTTCCCAACGGGGAAGGGAACTGCAAATGTCGGTGTCGGGCTGTTCTGCAGGGCGTTTGACACCAATGTCAGGACATTGTTCGATCAATTTCTGGACGTGCTCCGCAAGGATTATCCGGAATATTCGGGCATTCAGTTGTCCGGCACGACCTTGGGGGCACCGCTGAGATTCGATTTCGCACCGGAACGCGCCGCCCATTCGGGTCTGTTGCTGGTTGGGGACGCCGCCGGTCTTATCAGCCCGTTTACAGGCGAAGGAATTAGCTTTGCGCTGGAATCCGGTGCGCTTGCGGCGCAAACCACTGATCGATGTCTCCGCACCGGGGCAGGCCCTTGGGTGGCGGCAGACGACTACGCGCTTTTGTTGGGGGATCGCTTTTCCGGGTACTTCACGCTCGGGAACCGCGCAAGCCGCCGATACGAGTTCATCTGGCGCGTGTTGGACGATACGTTCGAAAGCGAAAAGCCGGTCCACAACATGCTGCGCCGCGCCGTTTTGGTGCCTGAAGGCACTGGCGGTGATGTGGAAAGCGCCATGTTGGACGATGTGTCGCCCCTTGTGCGAGTGCCCGAGATGCCGCTTGGGGACGACCTGCGCGATGTGGGTGCGCGCCTCAATCACATCGTACGCACCGATTGGCCGTTTCTGACGCGCATGTCCTTCGCGGGCAAGCGGGCTGACATGGTTGCGTTTCGACCTTCGCTGTTGCTTTTGCTGACGTCCTATCTGGGTGATGTTGAGGCAAAACGACGTCGTGCCGCGGCCACGGCGCTGGAGCTTGCGTATCTGGGGTTTCTTGCCCAAAGCGGCATTCGAGGGATCGAGGCTGCGGCCGCAACAGCCGACGCCACGGCCAACTGGGGCGACAAGCTTGGGATACTCACAGGTGATTACCTTTTGGCGAAGGCGCATGAAGTCGGCGCACGGGACTGCCCGGATCTGGTGCCATCAATCCTGAGCGCCATGGCCTCGGCCTGTGAAGGCCGAGTGTCCGAGCTTCGGACTGCATGGCAACCGGATATGGCTGTCGAAAAGCGCATCGCGCAGATGCGGCAATGCATGGCTGCATTCTTCCGACTGCCTTGCGAACTCGGCGCGATGCTTGCCGAACAAAACGATCTGTCAGGTGCCCTTCGCGACTATGGCGAGAATCTTGGCCTCGCTTACCTGCTGACCGAGGATGAACTTGCCCTGGACCGCCCCCCGGGCAGCACCCCATTTGCGTCAGACCTCTCGAGCGGCCTGTTCAGCGTGCCTGTTCTCGAGGCAGCCCAGCGGCAAACGGGGGGCGCAGCGGCCCGTGCTTTCCTCAGTCACCGCGACCCAGCGCGGTTTTTGGCAGAGCTTTCTCCGGCCACGCGCCATATCAAGAGGCAGCAATTGCCCGAAGAATACCGCGATCAGGCAATAGCGGCGCTAAGCCCCGTGCCACGGGGCGGCGTGGCAAAATCGCTTTCGGCGCTTGCAGGTTACGCGGTAAGTCGACAGGTCCCAAAACGCCGCGTGCTGTAAAAGTGTGATCCAGGTTCCGAGGTGTCCCGCTGTCGGTCAAAAGCGCAGTGATCCACGTTTCCTTACCTCATGCGCCGGATGCTTCACTCAGGGGCAGGGGGTATGTGTGGACAGCCCATGTTTCGGACGGAGGGTTCAGGTTCCAACCGGCTGCCATGAGCATGCCGCCTAGGACGACTTCCACCCGTGGTTCAATTTGGTTCGATAATGTCGACACAGCGCCTCGTGGATGACCGCCTCTTCCGCGGCGGTTCCCCAGTGGAGGATCCGGTTGATGGACATATGAGCGAGGCTTCCCAGAACGTCGGCCAAGCTGTTTCCCAACCGGCCATCCTGTTCTTCTCGCTGAAGGCGTCCAATATCCGGATAAAGCCTGGCCGCACGAGCGTTCCAGCGCGATGGCCGCGAATGAATGCCTTTGCCTACACCGAGTTCACTCAGAACAACGCATGCACTTTTCCATTCCTTTCCAGTAGCACGACGCGCAATCCGGCGCGACGCCGGGCCGCCCCCGTAGTTTTGTGAACAGCGCTCGGAGATCGCCAGCCGAACACCTGTGGGCAGTTCCAAATCTTCGAACAGGGCATCGATACTGGCGGCTGACGCCATCCACCGTCTGGACCGGCTGATCTTCGGATCGTTGAGTACGTCAAGCGCAGTGATCGAGTCGGCGCCGAATATCCTCTCGCATGCGCCGAGCCCCAGTTCTCCGCCGTAGCGCGCCGTTTCAGGCAGGTATTCGTCAACAAGAAACCTGTCCACCAATCCACCGGCCGTTTTCTGCAAGTGAACAAGCACCCGGTTCCTCAGAACTCTGTCATGATCGTTTGAAAATTTGATGCGGAGGCGCAGTTCAAGTTCCGGGTCTGCATATCTTACGAAGAACCAGTTCTCGATCAGGTTGCGTTTCTGCCAAAGCGTCAACCTGTTCGATTGCAGTTTCAGGAACTGTTCCAGCTTTATGGCATCCCCGAAAAGCCGCAGATACAACCATGATCCGGCCTCATCAGTGCCGTGCCCCAGCGGTTGCCATGCGGTCGGGTTGGCATCGTATTCGACAAAGGACGTATCAACGGGCTTTGCTGGGGCATAAACCAGTTCAGAGGCCAATCGACCATGCGGCGAGTCGATCCACCAATCCTTGGGCGCCGGAAGGTACTCGCAGATCGAAAGCGGCCCTTTTTTCAACGTCTTGGTCAGGTTGGCAGTGGAAAAGGGGTTGTCAAGATCCCATGGCGTGGCCATGTCGCTGGCCTCATCCGTAGGGGCCACATATCGCGGCAATTCCAGTTTTTGTCGGTTTGCTTCCAGCCAGAATTCCGCTTTGCCTGACCTGACCACCTCTGTCGGGATACAAAGCCGCCACCGTTGCGGTGCAAGGACCACATTTCCAGCACAGACCCTGGGCAGCCGGTTCCGATTGCTTTGCGATTGCCACGACCAGATCACCGACGGTTGCCGCATGTGCATGGCGATGTCGATGAGCAGAAGATAGACAGCCGGCGCCCCGGGAGGGCTTTGGTGCGCAGCATGCAGCTGTGGAATGACCTCGACGCCTTGGCTGCCCCAGAACAGCCGGAACCGACTGCCATCGTGACGAATCCACAGATCGTGCAGCGGAATCCTCCTTTCCGGCGGCAACCCGCTGTCGCCGAGGATCTCGATAACATACCGGGAAAGGCTGGCGCGCCTCAGGATGTTTGATGACCGGGGGTCCGTGGCGCACAGGATGTCTGCTTCGACAATTGTCGAATCCTCTTCACGCGTGGGGCTGTGTTGCATCAACGCGTCTGCGATCAACTGATTTCGCCTTGAGAAACGGCCGAAAATCGCCTTGGGCCCGCCCGGAAAAATTCCTTCGGGATAGGCCGTCCAGACGGGGTTGTGCCCGGAGCTGCGTCCTACTTTGCTCAGAAGAACGCCATCTTGGATGGCGAAAGGGGCCTGATCCGTGTTGCGGGCATGCAGGATCTCGATATCCTGAGCGCAAAGCACCCACTTGCGCGCGTCCCAATCGGGTTCCAGCGGAAATTCCTGAAGGTTTTGCCTGGGGGCATCACTTGACGACTCCGTACCTGTAACGAAATCCATTCGCAGCGGCATGCCGAGATATGCAAGCCCGCTTTCGGCATCCACGGCCTGACCTAGCAATACGGCGCGGTCACCGTAACGGTCAAGGAAACGCCGTTCAAATTCCAGAAAACGGTTTGGCTTTGGGACGCGAAAGCCGATCTTTTCCAAAATGTTCCATGCGTCGGTCAGTGCCTGCACCGCGCGCAGTGGAGTTTCCAACGTGCCGACGCAATGCGCATCGACATGCAGAAAATCACCTCTCCAACCCGGGGCGAAAGAGTCAGCTGTTCGCCCCAGTTGCTTTAACGCGATCATCGAAGGAATTTCACGCGCGGCATCAAGAGCACGCCCGAGCGCCGCCAAGCCTCTCTTTTGACGGGCGGTCATATCTCTTTCCAGCCGCTTCAGGGATCTGGCGGTTGCGTCATGCCCCAGAAGTATTGGGTCTTTCTGTGGAATCAGAGCCTCGGACCGACAGAGATCCGAGATTGTCACGGCAGATTTGAAAAGGCGGTCTTTGAGGGCCGTTTCCAGATCGGAAATCGGGACGGAATCGACATCAAAGATGAACTCTGCCAGATCGGAATCCGCCGCTGCAATGATCTGTTCGTGGTTCCAGGGCCCGTCGAGATCACCGTTGGTTATCCAGTGCAGAACGTCCTGTTCCCACCAGGCCGATGGATTGCACCGCACCCTCGTGCTTTGCGTTTCGGCGAGTCCGGCGGCAATATGAGACAAAAACCCACAGTCCAGATCCATATCCAGATGGTGGTCTGCCACGGTTACGATGTCCTTGCCTGCAACAGGTACTGCCGTGCCCACTGCCGCGAATGCGCCGAACGGCGTCGGGCGAAAACACATTCGGTAAACAAACCGATACAATGTGCCGAGGACTGCGGGGGAGAGGCCTTCGCCTTTCTCGATTTCCCGCATGACCTTCGAGAAAAAACCGGGTCGTGCTATGAACAACGACAAGGCAAAGGACGGATCGCGAATTAAATCTGAAGCACGCTTTTCCAGATCCTTTTTTCGGGTGCTTTTTGTGACTCCGCCAAGATCGTGCTGCGGTGAACGCGTACAAACACGAATTCCGAGGAACGGACGAGAGTTGTGCGGTTCCGGATGGGACGGGCAGTGAACATTCTGTTCAACATCCAGCCCCATGAACTTCAGATATCCGAGGTAACCCGGGTCCCTTAGGGCAAGCAGTGCCAACAAAACGCCGCTCGACCCGGTCAAAAGATCCGTCGATTGAAACGTCTTCCAGCCTGCGCCGATCGCGGGAAGCCCGTCCGGGCTCAATTCCCGTTCAACGAGGGACAAAAGCCGTTTGGCGTGCTTTTCAATCAGAGGATCGACGTCTGCTTTGGAATAAAGCGATCGAATGGCAAGGGCCATCACCACAATTCCGGCATCGCCATGGCACAGCCCGCCGTCATTGATACCCGTCTCATGAAAAGGTCTGTCGACGCAGGATATCAGAACCCGCGATGCGACATCGCGTATTTCGTCCTCCATACCCACCAGCCTCGCCGCCGCGAGCGCGGTGTATATGATGCCAAGGTCGCCATAACACCACGCAAGACGTGACGGTACCTCCCAGGCATGACTGAGCGCTGACATGCAGGGAAAGCAGGATGACAGGCCGCTGTCTGAAAACGCGCCCTGGTGCGAAAGCAGAAACAGGACCGCGTCTCTGAGGTCTTCGATGTGTCGTGGCGTGAACGCGTGCCGCCGACCCAGGCGGGCCTGAGCCAGAACGGCGCCGGGAGAACCATGCGCCAGCCCCATGTTGACGAGGTACCGCGTTGTTTTCAGGGGGCCGGTCTCGTCTTCCGGTGAGGAAAAAGGTTCTGTCCACGCAAGCCCCCGTTTTGTTCGTGCCGAGTGCCTCCAAAGCTCCTCTGACAAACGCAGGCACAGCGACTTTCCCCCAAGACGGGCCGTCCGGGATTTCGGTTCGCACAGAAATACGGATATACCCGCAAGACCGGACACGTGATCGAAGTGCCCCATCCAGGGGGCTTCGAGAAGGCGTTGCGCAACCGAACGCAGGGCACGGTCAAGCGCCAGTTGCGCTTCGGGATCGTGTGGATTGGCGTCCAGAGCATGACAGGCCAGCAACCCAAGGCCGGCGCGGCCATCGAACAGAGAAACAGGGGCTCCGCGCAGGTCTCGGTCGCAAGCCCAAATGGTCGCAAGGCGACGTGACGCGGCGGATCGCACGCGATCATCTTTCAGAAACTTGTCTGCCGCCAACAATGCCAGCGCCTCTCCGGCGACGGCGCTTCCCAGTCCGATTGCATCAGTTCTGATCGGGGCCGCAACAATCGACCCTGCAATGGACTGTATTGCCGCTTCAATCCGCGTTGTCGAAATAGACATGGGCAAAACAATTTTCCCCGCCAAACGGGATTTGTCATTCAGCAGGCGTTTGGATGGCACCCTTTGCTGCTGGCACGGATGCTGCACCAATTCTTGCAGCAATTCTTGGCCCAGCTGAACGTGCGGCGCGTCGGAGCGCCAACGCTGCCGGCGTCAACGAAGCCGAAGGCAGGACCGGTGGACGTGGGATTGAAATCAGAAGAATGATAACCCTGCTCGCCCAGGGATTCGATGGATGTCAAAAGCGCGTCCACGCGATGTTCGACGGTTTCCAGCCTGTCTTCCGGGCCTGGTTCCATGACGCGCATCAACTGGTCGAGGCGCTGCTCGATCGCGGTCAGCCTGTCATCGACAGACCGACATTCCGGATCTGTCTTTTCGCTTTCGGTGTAATCGTGTTCTTTGCGATTGTCGTTTTCGTCAGCACTCATTTCTCTCTCCGGAATCTGAGGTGGTCGAATAGTCGACTTGGGACCGCCTGTGGAAAAACGTGTCGTTCAAATATCAACTCCGATGGAATCGGAGGGTCTTTGCAATGAGAGATTTCAATAATAGACGAAAATGACCGTTTTGTCATGAAGCCGTCAGAACAGCGCGCGGATATCTTGATGGCATTGCACACGATGCATGAGCCGGTTTCAGTCAGGCGAACCGGCGCGGTCCGCTTTGCCTATGGTTCTGTGCGTCAGCCGTTGTCCGCTTCTTTCAGCCCCTCGATCTGCAAATCGAACCCGGCCTGAATATGGGCGGTAAAGGTTTCCAGTGCTTCTGTTACGTCTCCGGTTTCAATCGCGTCGACAAGCGCCTGATGATCACCCAGAGACTGTGAAATGTCGACATTTTCGATGGCGGAAAACAGGTGAAAGGCCATGGCCTTGCCCCAGATCATGTCGAACATGTCCAGTAGGAATTTGTTTCCCGCTTCAACCATGAAGGCGCGATGAATGCGCCGATTGGCAATGAAGTAGTCGCGCGTCGTAGGGTTGGTCAGGTTTTCCTCACGACGAATCAGCTCGCGCAAACCGTCCAGAACCGCAGGGTCTGCGTGGGCCGCGAGAATCCGGGCGGCCTGACCTTCGATTGCGGCGCGGGCCTGATACAGTTGCCGGACTTCGGCTTGATCCATGCGTGCCAGCCGGAAACCACCGCTTGCGGCGACTTCCAGAACCCCTTCGGTTTCCAGCCGCATAAGGGCTTCGCGAACCGGGGTTCGGCTGATGTTCAGTTCCGCTGCCAGCTTTTCCTGAACCAATCGGTCTTCGGCAGAGATTTCGCGGCTCATTATGGCTTCGACCAACTGATCATAAACCTCGTCCGCCAGCCGTCTGCGCTGTGTTTTTATCTGTTTCAGAGCCACTCGGAGCCTCTCTTTCCGTGTTTTGTGAATTCTGTATTCAAAAAAGCATCTGGTGCCAAGGCGAATGGGCTTGCTATTGTTCGTGTACTGTATACAGTATACAGATGCAGTTGAACAGGGAGCTCTTCATGTGTGGAATCGCTGGAAGGATTCTTACCGCACCCGGGCAGGTCGGGGCGGACCTGGTAGACCTGATGGATGCGCAGGAACACCGTGGCGCAGACAGCACCGGGTTTGCAGTTTATGGGCCGCCACGAGACACCGGATATGTTTTACGAGGGATGGGATTTGACAAATCCCGGCAGGATGCTGACCTGAATGCGTTTGAGGCGGTGTTGAAGGATCACAGCTCTGGCTTTCTGTCCGATCCGAAGATCGTAACCGATGAGAACCGGCATTATTGCTTTCGTGCGGAAATCTCGGACCCGACTGATTTGCAGGCCTGGGTGCGGGATGCAGATGAGCTGACGGACCGGTTCGAAGTGCAGTCCTGCGGCCGTAGTCTTGAGATCATCAAGGATATCGGCGGGGCCGAAGCGGTTGCCGAAAAGCATGGCGTGCGCGACATCATCGGCACCCATGGTCTTGGCCACGCGCGGCTTGCGACGGAAAGCTCGGTTCTGCCCAACGCTTCACACCCGTTCTGGGCGCGGCCGTTTTCGGATGTGGCGATCGTGCATAACGGCCAGATCACCGATTATTTCACATGGCGCGACAAGTTGAGCCGAAAGGGCTATCGCTTTCTGACCGAGAATGACAGCGAGTTGATTGCGGTCTGGGTCAGTGACCAGATGAAAGCGGGCCTGACGATGGAACAGGCGCTGATAAAGTCGATTACCTCTATCGACGGGGTATTCACCTACATGATCGCAACGCCGGACGGGATTGGATTTGCCAAGGATCGGTTCGCGATGAAGCCGCTGGTGGTGGTCAATCGCAATGGGGATCTGGCCGCCGCGACCGAAGAACAGGCTGTTCGTCGCGTGATGGCCGAGGAATGCGACGTTATCAACTATGATGGCCCGTCGCTGACCGGCATCTGGGGTGTCGGCAACCGGAGCCTGGCAGCATGAGCGAGGTAGCAAGACAGATGGATGAAATCGTCATCGAAGTCGGCAAGCGGCACATTCGTGAGGTGAACCGGGATATCATGGCGGCCTGCGCATCAAGACGGCCGATCCGGGTTGTCGATACGCTGTCGCGACACAATCTGGGCGTGGGCCTGCCGGATAATGTGGACATCACTTTCGAAGGTTCGGTGGGGTACTATTGCGGCGGTCTGAACACTGGCGCCAACATTTCTATTGAACGCAATTGCGGGTGGGCCGTGGGCGAAGGGATGGCCAAGGGTCACATCACTGTCGGTGGCTATGCGGGCATGTCCTGCGGGGCGGCGATGATTGGCGGCACCATTCATGTCAAAGGTGATGCCGGGCCGCGTGTCGGTGTTGCCATGAAGGGCGGCAACATCGTGGTCGAGGGCAAGATCGGATACCAATCCGGTTTCATGGCGCATGCGGGACGCATCATTGCGCTGGGCGGTGCAGGTGAATCCTGTGCGGACGCGTTGTGGCAAGGCGAGGTTTGGGTCGCAGGCGAAGTCGAAAGTCTGGGTGTGGACGTCTCGGTGATCGAACCCACTGCCGAAGAGGTGGCCGAGGTCGATGCGATCCTTGATCCTCTGGGGCTTGTCGACAGCTCTCGTAACTGGCGCAAAATGGTCTCTGGCCAGCGCCTTTGGTATTTTGAAAGCAGGGACGCAAGCGCATGGCTCATGATCTGAGTAAACCTTATGAATACCCGTTCGAAGTCGCGTCAGAGGAAGAAATACGGTTCCGCGACGCAGGCGCGGTCGATGGGCGACCGGCCGGTGTGCCTTCGTCTTATGATGAAGGGGGATCAACCCGCTGGACGCCCGAAGCGATATCGGAAGTTCACGCTTTGGCGCAGCTTGGGCGGTATCAGGTGCGTGGCTACAACACGTTCAACAAGCAGTTGCCGACATTCGACGATCTGACATTTGTCCCGGCGACGATGACCCGCCTGCCGCTGGAAGGATACCGCGAAAGCTGCGATACGACGACAATTCTGGGCGGCGGGCGCGGATTGGTGGAACGGCCACTGGAACTGAAAATCCCGATCTATATCGCATCGATGTCTTTCGGCGCGCTCTCGGCTTCGGCCAAGGCGTCGCTTGGTTATGGTGCCTCGAAGGTGGGCACCATGACCTGCACCGGCGAAGGCGGCATGCTGGAAGAGGAGCGCGAAGCCTCCCAGCGCCTGCTCTACCAGATGTCGCCTGCCCGCTATGGGGTCGATCTGGATCACCTGCGCCGCGCCGATGCGCTCGAACTGGTGGTCGGGCAGGGGGCCAAACCGGGCACCGGCGGTCTGCTGCTGGGAATGAAGGTCAGCCCGCGGGTCAGCGAAATGCGCACTTTACCCGAAGGGGTCGATCAGCGATCCACTATCCGGCATCCCGATTTCCTTGGGGCCGACGATCTGGCCGTCAAAATCGAGGAATTGCGGATCGCCACGAACTATCAGGTGCCGATCTTCATCAAGATGGGGGCCACGCGACCACGGTTCGACGTGGCCGTGGCTGCAAAGGCGGGCGCGGATGTGGTCGTGGTGGACGGGGCCGAGGGCGGCACCGGTGCGTCACCCGAGTTGCTGCTGAATCACACGGGCATACCGACCATGAGTGCCATACGCGCGGCACGCGAAGCGTTGGATGAGTGCGGGATGAGCGGCAAGGTCTCGCTTGTCGCCGCGGGGGGTATTCGATCAGGTGTGGACGCGGCCAAATGTCTGGCGCTTGGGGCGGATGCGGTCATGATCGGGAATGCCGCGATGGTCGCGCTAGGATGCAATACTCCCAGATATCTGGACGATTACCAGGCGCTGGGAACATCGCCGGGGGCGTGTCATCACTGCCATACGGGCCGTTGCCCGGTTGGGATCGCAACGCAGGATCCTGACCTTGAGGCGCGAATGAACCCGCATGCAGGTGCAGAGCGCGTCGCGCGGTATCTGACCGCGATGACAATGGAGATCACGGCGCTTGCCAAGGCCTGCGGCAAATCTTCGGTGCACAATCTGGAAACCGAAGATCTGCGCGCGCTCAGCTTTCAGGCCTCGGCCTTTACCGGCGTCAAGATGGCGGGCATCGACCGGGCCTTCGACTGGTGAGGGTCGCACTTCTTGAGTTGACCCTTCATCCATTGCCGCTGCTTGAGGGGCTGCCGCGTACGGCCCAGCAGATCCGCGCATGGCTTGAACCGCATCTGCCCGAAGCCCGATTTTCCACGGTGGATGTGGTCGACGGCGAGGCATTGCCTCAGCTCGGGGATTTTGATGGGGTTGTCGTCGGAGGGTCCGAATTCGGCGTCTACGATGACACGGAGTGGATGCGGCCCCTTCGCGATTTCCTGGAGTTGTGCCGGGACCATGCCAAGCCGGTCTTCGGCATCTGCTTTGGCCATCAGATCATGGCGGATGTATATGGCGGCAAAGCCGAGAAGGCCGAGATCGGCAATGTCGTCGGCGCACGAGGCTTTGACTATGGCGGGGCCAGCGTTGATGCCTTTGTCTGGCATCAGGATCAGGTCACGCAGGTTCCTCCTTCGGCGCGGGTGACAGGGGCGGCGGATCACTGCCCGGTAGGGGCCTTGGATTATGATTTCCCGGCCCGTTCCGTGCAATTCCATCCCGAATACCGGGCAAGCCATCTGCGAGAACTGTTCGTGCGCGGGCGCGACGTGTTTCTTGCACCGCAAGAGGCGGATGAGGGGCTGGCCTCGATTGAAATGGCACATGTGCCGAAGGATCTGGCCGCCGCACAGGCGGTTGACTTGTTTCGCAATGCCTGCGGTCGGCCGTAAGACCTGAAAACCCGCTTGATCCTGATCAATTCCGGCTTTGAAATGCGGTGTATACTGTATCCATAACGTGGTGGAGGAGGCCGCGAGATGTCGGGATACACAGATTTCTTTCAGAAAATAGCACGGATTGTCAGTACACCTCGGGATGAAAACCTGAGTGACAGAGAGCTTTCGGACCTTGGCTTGTCCCGCGCGGATCTGGCCATGTTGCGATCGGGCGCACCGCAGGCCCGAGAGCGTATACTCGCCATGGCCGGACAATTCGGACTGACCGAGGCAGACCTGCACGCGCACCCCGAGCTGGGGTTGGAGCTGGCGGAAAAATGCGGGCACTGCCTTCAGGCCGAAACCTGCCGTGACGCGATCCGGGCGGGCGCGCGTCTTCCGCAGGGCAAATGCCCGAATGCAGGAATCTATCGCGCCCTCCTGGATGGTTAGCGTCCGCTGGGGCTTTCCTTCGGGCTCAGCTTTCTGCGGCCGCTGATCTTGAACCGGTCCGCGGTTCCAAAATCCTTCAGCCCAACGCCTGCTGCAAATTCTGCAAACACCGGGGCGTGTTTGAACAAATGGCCAGAGCATCCGCCCGCGAACAGCACGTTTTCATGCTCGGGGTGCCAGTCGACAATGAAATGTGTATCCGGGGTCAGAATGATCTGGTTGAACTTGGAATCCACAACACGTTGCCCCTCCAAACCCGGAAGCCGGTGGCGGATATAGCTGCGTGTGCGGCCCAGCGTTTCCTGGCGGATCAGCCGTTCATCATTGTCCAGATCGATCTTGTCCGGGATGACGACCGCCGCCTTCACGCCGGAGCCTTCAGACGAGGGCAGACCAAATGACCCTTGCCCGTGATCGATCCAACAGGGCATCCGGCTCATGTCGAAATCCTCCGACCCGTCGGGTGTCGAAGTGTAGAGGACATTGACGCCAACCACGGTCGAGATCGGCTTTATCGTTCTGGGAAACATGTCGGCCATCCATGGGCCGGTCGCCATGATGATCAGATCAGCCTCGAGCGGTTTGCTGTCAAGCATCGGACGTTCCGATCCATCCGTGGTGACGCGACCACGTTGTACTTTGCCTCCTGCCTTTCGGAACAGATCCAAACCGGTCAGAACGCATCGATGCGCCATCAGCATTCCGGCTTCGGGTTCGAACAGCGCATATTCGATGTCGGTGACCTTGAACTGAGGGAACCGCGATTCGATATCCGACAGACCGAATTTGTAATAGGGCACCCCGACCCGGTCGAAAGTTTGTGCGGTTGCGTCTTCCCAGTCGCAATGTCCCGCCGTCGCCAGAATCAAGGCGCCGCATTCATACATCAGGTTCTGGCCGCTTTCGGCTTGCAGCTCCATCCAGCGCAGGCGGCTTTCGCGCGCCCAGCGTGTATAGAACTCGTCCCGCCCGGATATGGCGCGAATCACTCGGTTGTAATCTGTTGAAGATGCACGGGAATGTCCCGGCTCCCACCTGTCGATCAATGTCACGGCCTCGCCGCGCCGTTGCAGTGTAAGCGCCGTCATGACGCCGACTATGCCGCCTCCGGCAACGATGACCGAGCTTTTGGACATGGCGCAGATTTTCCTTGTTTCCTGACTGGCTTTGTGAATACTGTATACAGAATACAGCAATTATAAAGCTAAAAACAGGGAGCACGCGCAAATGAGTTCGGGGTTTGATCTGCCCGAGGGCACACATACCGTCATTCTTGGTGTCGGGGATCTCAACGGCATCATGCGTGGCAAGCGCATTCCGGCCAGCCATTGGGATCATGTCTGCAAAAGCGGCAATGCTCTGTCGATTGCGCTGCTGGCGATCGATATGACCTGCGACGTCTGGGATACGCCATACGTCAATTTCGACAACGGCTATCCCGACATGCATGTCTTTCCGATGACAAAGCCTGTCGCTGTCCCCTGGGAACCGGGCGTGGCCGTCTGTTTTGGTCGCGCTGAGGGCATGGATCACAAACCGGTGCCGATTGATCCGCGTCAGGCTTTGGTGCGGCAGGTGGACCGGGCCCGCGACATGGGGTTCGAGGTGAATGTCGGCACGGAACTGGAATTCTATCTGCTGGACCCGGAAACCGGCCAGCCGCGCGACACGGGCATCCAGGTCTATGGCCTGGGCCGCGCCGCCCGGATGGAACACATCGTTGGCCCGATCCGTCAGCAGATCAACGAATGTGGCATTCCCATCGAACAGTCGAACCCGGAATATGCGGCCGGCCAGATCGAGGTCAACATTCGTTATGGTGAAGCCCTGGCAGCTGCGGATCGTGTCGTTCTGTTCAAATCCCTGATCCGGCAATTGGGGATCGCGCACGACTATCTGGCGACATTCATGCCCAAGCCGTTTTTTGATCAATCGGGCAACGGGTTTCATACGCATTACTCGTTGTGGAAAGACGGCAAAAACGCCTTTGCCGACAACGGCAAGATCAACGACACCGGAAAATCCTTCATCGCAGGCCTGCAAAAGCGCATGTGCGAAACGGCGATTTGCGGCAGTGGTACGGTCAACGGATATCGCCGTCGCCAGCCCTATACCTTCTGCCCGATCAACACGAGCTGGGGCTATGACAACCGGACGGTTGGGATCCGGGTCATCGAAGGCTCGGACAGTGCCGTGCGGGTGGAAAAGCGCGATGCCGGTGCAGACGCCAACCCGTATCTGTTGCTTGCGGCCGAGATTGCCGCCGGGCTTGACGGGATCGAACAGGGGCTGTCCCCTTCGGAACCGACGACAGGCAACGGGTATGAAGAAGGGATCGGAGACCCAATTCCCACCGATTTGCCAACCGCCATCGATCTGGCGCGCGGATCGGAATGGCTGCGCGATGTCATGGGCGAAATGCAGTGGGAACTGGTCCTGCAACAGGCCGAGCGAGAGCTGGAATTCTTCAATCAACAGGTCACACAGGTCGAGCTGGACCGCTACCTGAGGGCGTTCTGATGCACTTGGGCAAGGTCGCTGGAACTGTCACGGCAACTGCCAAGGATGCCAGGCTGGTCGGAGCAAAGCTGCTGGTGACGGATCTGGTCGACAGCAAGGGCAGCCTGATCGACCCGGCGCGGGTTGCGGTCGATACCTGCGGCGCTGGGGTCGGGGATACGGTGCTGGTTGTCAGCGGGTCTGCGGCCCGCATGGCGGCCGGGTTGTCCACGGCCCCCGTGGACATGGCCATCATCGCGGTGATCGACCGCGTCTCGACGACCTGAATCACACGACACGAAACATCTAATTTTGGAGGAACAGAAAATGGCGAAACCAGTGGCGGGGCAGATGGCCCTGGGCATGATCGAAACACGCGGCCTGGTCGGCGCGATTGAAGCCGCGGATGCGATGGTCAAGGCCGCCAGCGTTGCCATCGTGGGTCAGACCAAAGCTGGCGGCGGGCTGGTGACGACCCTCGTGCGCGGAGAGGTCGGCGCGGTCAAAGCCGCCACCGATGCGGGTGCGACAGCGGCCAACAAGGTGGGCGAGGTGGTCTCTGTTCACGTGATCGCACGGCCGCATGACGAGCTTGAGGCAATCATCGACGGGCTGGGTGCCGGGTCGTCGGCCTGATCAACCCCTTTGAGGAGGTACCATGTCAGCCGGTTTCGAGGATTTCACGCGCGCGGTGACACGTGGCGCGACACGGGATGCACCCGTGGCCCATAGGTTTGAACGCATTGCTGTATTGGGTGGCGGCCCGGATGCCCGTCTTCTGGCAGCGCTGTGTCTGGCGGAAGGGGCTGAGGTTACGCTGTTTTCGGCCTATGGGGCGGAACTGTCATTGCTTGCGCAATCCTCGGGCATCGGCATTCGCGGCGAAGGGCCTGTGGGCACGTATCAGGTGGATCGCGACGGGCCTTCGATCCGCACCACGGCAGAGTTGGATGCAGCAGTGCGTGACGCACAGGCGATCTTTCTGACCGGGCCGATCCACAAACAGCGCACCTATGCGATGGTGCTGGCCGATCATCTGCACGATGGGCAGGTGCTTGTTCTGGCGCCCGGTCGCTCTTTGGGCGCGGTCGAAGCGGTCTGGATGCTGCGAATAGGCGGCTGTACTGCCGACGTTACTCTGGTCGAGGCGCAGGGCCTGCCATACTGGTATCAGGCCGAAGGTGCGGGCCTGACCCTGACGCAGGCGGCACCGATGGCTGCTGCGACATTGCCCCGAGGCCGCGCGGACGTTCTTGAAGCGCTGCAACCCTATCTTCCGAACATCCAGCCCCTGGATTCGGTTCTGGCCTCAGGCTTTGCCGATCTATCCGCAGCGGTCGAGATTCCGGCGTTGATCCTTGGGGGCGCGGGGCTGGGGGCCGGTGGACCGGAGGTGCCGATGGGCGGGGTGCCGCTGGAAGGCAACCGGACATTCTCTGCGCTCATAGGGCCGGATCAGCAAGAGGTGATCCACGGGTTGACTGACGAAAGGCGGCAGGTCGCAAAGGCCTTTGGCGTTCGAAACCTGCCCGAGACCGATGACTGGATCGCGACCTATGCCGGCGCCGAGCGGGGGGCGGGCGCGCGTCCGGTCCCGGATCGGCAGGCCGCGCGCCAATTGATGCGCGACGGCGTTTTGGGATCATTGGTGCCCCTTGTTTCCGCCGCAAAGCTCGCAGGTTTAACTGCGCCTCTGACGGAAAGCCTGATCTGCATGACAGATCGCATCCTGGGCGCTGACGTGGCCGCGTCCGGGCGCAGGCTGGAAACCATCGGAATTTCCGCAGGCGATGTCGATCAGGCCCGCCGTATCTTTGACACCATTGCCACCGGAGCCTCGTGATGGACGCTGATCTGAAATCCATCGCCGCCGCACGGCGCGCTGCTGAAACGGCTTTCGAAGCCTATCGCGCCTTTCTCGGCACCGACCCGGCACAGGTGGATGCCATCGTCGATGCCATGGCTCGGACGATCGAACCTGAAGCCGAACGGTTGGGGCAATTGGCGGTCGAGGAAACCGGGTACGGCAACGTAGCAGACAAGCGAGTCAAGAATCTGTTCAACGCCTTGTCGGTCGCCGATTACCTGCGGGATGTCACGACGCTGGGCCTGTTGTGGCGGGACGATGCGACAAAGATCGCGGCCTTCGGAGAGCCGATGGGTGTGGTCGCGGCGCTTATCCCGGTGACAAATCCGACATCCACGATCATCTACAAGGTTCTGTCTGCGGTGAAGGCGGGAAATGCCGTTGTCTGTGCCCCGCATCCGCGCGGCGTGGAATGCGGGAAGGAGACCGTCCGCATCATGGCGCGCGTTGCCGAACAGATGGGCGCGCCCAAAGGGTTGATACAATGCCTGGACGCCGTGACCATTCAGGGCACCGCCGAATTGATGAAGCATCGCCGCACGTCGGTTGTCATGGCGACAGGTGGCCCTGCCATGGTCAAGGCTGCCTATTCCAGCGGCAAACCGACGCTTGCAGTCGGGGCGGGGAACGTGCCGTGTTACGTGCACAAGTCCAAGGCGTGCGATCTGTCCGAAGTTGCCGAGATGATCGTGACGTCAAAAAGCTTCGACTATGGCACGGCCTGTGTCAGTGAGCAGGCCGTGGTCGCCGATCCTGAAATTGCACGCGATCTGCGCCATGAACTGAAACTCAAAGGCGCATATTTCTGCACCCCGGCCGAGGCTGATCGGCTGGCTCGGGTCATCTTCAAGGGTGTTCGGGCAATGGATCCCGAACGCGTCGGCCAAAGCCCTCAGGCGCTGGCCGATGCTGCGGGGTTCTCGATTCCGCCGCGCACGCGCTGCCTGGTGTCGGAAGAGACCGAAGTGGGGTGGCAGCGCCCGCTTTCGGCTGAAAAGCTGAACCCGGTGCTGGCCTTTTACGAGGCGAAGTCCACCGATCACGGCATCGAACTGGCGCAATCCATTGCCAAATTCGAAGGTTGGGGACATTCCTCGGTCATCCATTCCGATGATCCCGAGGTGGTCGCTCGGTTTTCCACCGTGCCCACGGGGCGGGTCCTGGTGAATACGCCGGGGATCATGGGCGGCATGGGGTATTCCACCGACCTTGAACCATCCTTCATGCTGGGTACCGGTACGTGGTCGGGGTCGATCACCTCGGACAATGTCACCGCCCTGCATCTCATCAACATCAAGCGGGTCGCGTATGAAAGCAGACCCTGGCGCGACATTTACGAGGAGTATGGCGCATGAGCGAGATCACGATCCGGGCGCTGATGCAGATCGACAACCTTCAACCGAAATTCGCCGCCTACAACGGCGCGACGGTGCAAGGGTCAGTGCCTTTGTCCGGTGACACCGTGCTGATCGGAGAGTTCGCGCCGGGCAATGGTGTGTTCTCGCTGATCGACCGGGCGCTCAAGGCGTCCTCGGTCGAAGCGACGACGCAGATGGTCGAGCGCGAATTCGGCTTCTTCATCCTCCGCTCGCCTTCAAACGCCGAAGTATCCGCTGCACGGGACGCGATGCTGGCCGAACTTGGGGCTTCCATGACAGACCGGTTGAAGCCTGCCATCAGTTCCACGCAAATCATCACAAGTGTCGAACCCTATCAGGCGCAGCTTTTGAACAAATGGCGCAAGGGCGCGTTGATCGTGCCGGGGCAGACGTTGGGGATCGTGGAATGCGCGCCGGCCGCCTATATCTCGATTGCCGCGAACGAGGCCGAGAAGGCCGCCGAGATTGACATCGTCGAAGTGCGCGCGGTGGGGCGGTTTGGCCGCTTGTTCATCTCGGGGTCTGAAAATTCGGTCAAAACCGCCGTCGAGGCCGCGACGCGTGCAATCGAGGCGGTGGACGGACAGGACGGCTGATGGCAACCCCTCGCGTCATAGGCTCGGATGCGGTCGAGGATGCGCGCCGCCGGGGCAGGATCGTGTTCGAGGTTTTGCCGGGTGACATCGTGACGGCCCTTGCGCGTGAAACCGCAGAGCGTGTTGGTATCGCCTTGGTGGATGGCCCGCTGGAGAGACCGAAACCGCCGCGTACGGATGGTGCTGTTTCCATGCGCCGGGTGCTGTACCGCCGTTCACCCAAATGGGTTGCCCCTTCGCGTTCGCCGCGCAAAGCCCGCAGGCTGGGCAAACTTGCCTTGATCGGGGCAGGGGGTGTTGGCGGCAATGTCGCGCATCTGGCGGCGATGGCGGACATGGCGGATGAAATCGCGCTGATCGACATCACTCCGGGATTGGCGGCTTCTACCGCGCTGGACCTCAATCATACGTCCGGGATCACCGGTGCGCGGGCCCGATGTGTCGGTGGCGAAGCGATGGATCTGGTGGCCGGGGCGGATGTGGTTGTCGTTACTGCCGGACGAGCCCGCCGTCCGGGCATGACACGTGCAGATCTGATCGATGTGAATGCCCGCGTGATCCGTCAGTCAGCCGAAGCGATCCGGTCAGCCGCGCCAAATGCCATCGTGATCGTGGTGACCAACCCGCTGGACGAAATGACGGTCGAGATGCTGCGTGCAACAGGTTTCCCCCGCGAACAGGTTTTGGGTATGGCAGGAACTTTGGACAGCAGCCGGTTTCGCAACGCGCTGGCGATGGCCGCGGGTGTCACGCCTGCGGACGTCGAAGCCTTCACGCTTGGCAGCCATGGGGACGAAATGGCCCCGATCCCCAGCCGAGCCAGGATCAAAGGCCGTCCGCTGGATGTATTTCTGACCCGCGAACAGATCGAAGCCTGTGTTCAGGATGCGATCACCGGGGGCGGTCAGGTGGTTGCGCTTCGGAAGTCAGGTTCTGCAACGATAGCTCCGGCTCATGCCTCGATCGAATTGATTGATCATATCCGCGGTGCGCGTACAGGCCCGGTTCCGGTCTCGGTCATGCTGCACGGGGAATACGGCATCGACGGTGTCGTGCTGGGCGTGCCAGCCCATCTGGGTGCAGGCGGATTGGTTGAGGTCGAGGAGCTGCGGCTGACCGCCGAAGAAAACGCGGCATTGCAAAACGCGGCCGAAGCGATCCGGCTGAGGCTGGGCCTGTGACCCTGCGTTTTTGGAAATCCGGCGGACGGTTTGAAGAGGTGGCCTCGTACTCTCGGGCCAAGCGCATCGGCCCCTTTGTCTGGGTTGCCGGAACAACGGCCATCGAGCCGACGGGCCGCATCCACGCGCCCGGGGACGTTGGTGCGCAGACCTTTTACATCCTGTCTCGCATCGAGGACGCACTGAAAGAGGTTGGCGCCGAACTGCGACATGTGGGGCGGGTGCGCGCCTATCTGACCGATCTGTCCCAAGCGGGCGCGTTCGCGCGGGCGCATGGCGACGTTTTCAAGGGGATCGATCCGGTTCTGACCGCCGTTCAGGCTGGGCTGACACAGCCGGGGCTGATGGTGGAAATCGACGTGGATGCCGTGATCCACGATGAAAACGGCGAAATCAGCGGATTCTGAACATGAGTCTTCAAGAAAGGAATTGATCGAACCATGTTCTTGTGTACTGTATACAGAATACAGGAAGGCATAATGAGACACAGGGAGCTAATGTGATGATCAAGACAGCGCTGCTCAGCGGAACATGCATCGCGCTCATGGCCTCGGCGGCCGGAGCGGAAATCAAGGTAGGATTCATTGGGTCGCTTTCCTCGGACACCGGATTGTCGACGCTGCGCGGGGCCGAGATTGCGATTGAAGAGCTCAACGCAAATGGCGGCGTGATGGGCGAACAGATCACCCTGGTCTCGGCGGATACCGGACAGGACCCGACCGAAGGCATCCGGGCCTATGAATACCTTGCGGAAACGGAAGAGGTCGATTTCATCATCTCGGGCTCGATTGACGATGTGTCGCTGGGGTGGCTGCCCCGCATGCAGGAGTACCGGATTCCGACGCTTGACACCTGGACATCCTACATCGGCATCATCGACATGGTGGTCGAAGACCCTGAAAGCATGGCGCCCTATTTCATGAACATCGCCTCGGATGAGGCTCTGGCCACGTTGTACATCAACTTTGGCGCGGATGTTCTGAAGGAAAAGATGGGGTGGGATTCCGTCGTCATTCTGGCGGAAGATACGGCCTTTGGCGAGGCGATCACCGGCCTTGTCACCGAAGCGCTTGCACCGGTTGCGGGTATCGAGGTCAAAGACATCATCACTTATGACGTCGCCACCGTCGATTTCGCTCCGATCTTCAGCCGTGCGCAGGACACCGGGGCGGACTTCATCTATCAGGTCTCGTCGGTCAATTCGCAGGTTGTGTCATCGCAATACGTGAAACTCCAGGTGCCGATGGCGATGACGGGCGTGAACGTCGCTGCGCTGGGTATGGAGTATTGGGAAGATACGGGCGGTGCCGGTGGCGGTATCTCGACTCTGTCTCCGATCCCTTCGGTCGGGTTTCGGCTCGATCCGGCCAGCCAGGAGTTTGTCGATACCTATCAGGCGAAGTATGACAGCCGCCCGCTGCTGCCGCATTTCAACGGGTTCAATGCCTATCATGGGCTGAAACAGGCGATGGCCGCAGCCGAAGAGGCCGGCGGTTTCGACAATGTCGAAGGCTGGGCCGATGCGATGAAGAAACAGGATCTGGTTCTGGAACTGGATGGCCAGTTGTGGCTGCGTTACGCCTTCTGGGGCGATGACGAGGTAGAGCCCGTGACAGGCCGGACTTACCCGCACAATATCCGTTTTGACCTGTCCGAGCCGTTCGACGATGCCGCTCCGTCAATGGTCGTGGTCCAATGGTACGAGGACGGCACCGCCGCCGTTGTCTATCCCGAGAAATACGCGACGGGTGAATTCACTTTGCCAAGCTGGGTCAAACAGTAACCTGTCCGTTCGCTTAGCTTGAAATGGGTGCGCGGGCGCGCGCACCCGCAGCCAGGGATCCTTACATGTTGCAAATACTGATCCAGGGGCTTTTGCTCAGCGGTCTCTATGCGCTTATCGCAATGGGTTTCACGCTGATCTTCAGCATCGGTCGAGTCCTGAACCTGGCATACGGTGCCTATCTGATGGTCGGCGGGTATATGTATTTCTGGGTGTCCCAGACGCTGGGAATGCCAAAACTGATGGGCGTTGCGGTGGCCGTGGTTCTGGGCGTTCTGATGGGGGTTCTGAAATACCGCCTGATCGTCAAGACCCTGAAAGGGGATCACGTAGCCGTCGAAATATCGACTTTGATCCTGGCGGTCGTGATTCAGGCCGGGATCGTTCTTGTCTTTGGCGACAGCAGTAAGATCCTGCTGCCGATCGTGCCGGGCGTGATCAACGTGGCCGGAGCGTCCGTCACCTATAATATCCTGATCGCAACGCTGATCAGTTGGGCCGTTTTGCTGGGCCTGTATGCTTTTGTCCGCCTGACACATACGGGGCGGGCGATGCAGGCGGTGTCGATGGACGCCAAGGGGGCCGCGATTTCAGGGATCGACCCCGATCGGATCAACCTGATCACATGGGGTATCTCAGGGGCACTGGGTGCGCTGGGCGGCGTGTTTTTCGCCAGCTATACGCAGCTTTCGCCGTCAATGTGGGTTGCGCCTTTGATCATCTCGGTGGCCGTCGTCATTGTGGGCGGCATCGGGTCGATCATCGGCACGCTGGTCGTTGCTCATATCGTCGGCTTTCTCGAAGTCATCGTTGTCGCCACCCTGGCGCCGGAACTGCGTGGCGTCTTCACCATGCTGCTGATCATCGGCGTGCTGGTGACGCGACCGCAGGGCCTGTTCGGCCGCGAGGAGTTGTAACATGGGTCTGCGCTGGTTTCACTTTGTCCTTTGGGGCGGCTTGATTGCGGGGATGCTGCTGCTGCCCCAGGTCGTCTCGAACGGGACGCTGCGCACGATGATCTTTGCCAACTATCTGGCCATCTTCGCCATCAGCTGGGATGTGCTGTCGGGCAGGACCGGGTATGTGAGTTTCGGGCATCCCTTCCTGATCGGTATCGGGGCCTATACGACTGCCATCCTGACCAAACGGTTTGACGTGCCGGTCGAAATCTCAATCCCTGTGGCCGTGTTGGTTACGATGATCGCGGGCCTGATTGTGTTGTTGCCAGCACTGCGCATTCGCGGCAGCTACTTCGCGCTGGTCACGCTGGCTTTCATGGAACTGCTCTATCAGCTGGTTCAGGTGATCCGCCCGGATCTGACCGGCGGTACACGCGGGATGTCGGGAATTCAAACTCTGACACGCGGCGCGACAAACGGGTACTACCTGTCCACGGCCTTGATGCTCGGCGTGGCGGTCAGCATGTGGCTGCTGATGAAAACCCGGCTGGGCACTGCACTGGCCGCCATCGGGATGAATGAAGAAAGCGTGCGCGGTTCGGGGCTCAGCACCACGAGGTTGAAGGCCTTTGCGTTTCTGACCAGCGCGTTCATCGCCGGTCTGGGCGGAGCGTTCTATGTCCATTACCTGGGCTCACTTGCGCCCCGCGCGCTGTTTGACATCAACTTTCTTTTCACCATCATCGTGGCGGCATTGCTGGGCGGAACATCGACCATCATCGGCCCCATGATCGGTGCGTTCTTCATGACGTTCCTTCTGGAATACCTGCGCCCCGTGCTTCCCGGGGCTGAACGGTATTTCGTCTACGGTGCCATCGCACTGCTTCTCTACATGTATCAGCCGAAGGGATTGGTTGAACTTGTACAACGCGGCTTTCAAAGACTGCGGAAAGGGGGGGTGGCATGACCGTTGCGCTGAAAGTTTCCGGTCTCGTCAAACGGTTCGGCGGGCTGGTGGCCACGAATGATCTGTCCTTTTCCCTGCAAGAAGGAGAGTCGCTGGGCCTGATCGGTCCGAATGGCGCGGGAAAGACGACGGTATTCAGCCAGATCATGGGCGAATTGCGGCAGAACAGCGGTACGATTGAGCTGTTCGGCAATGAGATTTCGGCACTGTCGACGCCTCAGCGTATCCGGGCCGGGGTCAGTAGAACCTATCAGATACCTCGGCCGTTCGGCGACATGAGTGTTGCAGAAAACATCAGGGTGGGCCTGATGCCGGACGACATCTGGCGCATGATCGTTTCGCCGCCGGATACGGACAGGGAAAAAGAGCTCGCGCTGAGTGTCGGGTTCACGGAAACGGATCTGAGCCGCTCACCCGCCGAACTGGCCATGGGTGATCTGCGCAAGCTCGAAATGGCCCGAACCATGGCCACCGCACCGCGTGTCATGTTGCTGGACGAGGTGTTTGCGGGTCTGACGGTTGGTGAAATCGCGCAGATTTCCGATCTCATACAATCCATGCGCAAGGACGGGATGACCTTTTTGATCGTCAGCCATGATTTGCCGGCGCTGGAACCGTTGATCGACCGTGCCATCGCCATCGAGCGGGGCACCATGATTGCCGAAGGCGCGTTCAGCGACGTGATGAACGACACGGCCGTTCAGGCCTCGTATCTGGGGAGCGTCTGATGTCCTATCTGGAAATCGAGAACCTGTCCGCGTTTTACGGCAAGGCCCAGGCGTTGACCGATATTTCGATCACGGTGCAGCCCGGTGAGATTGTCGCCGTGGTCGGCCCGAACGGTGCAGGTAAATCCACCTTGTTGGACAGCATCATGGGCCTTGTGAAAATCGAAGGCGACATCCGCTTGCGCGGGCACAGCCTTGCCGGTCGAAGCCCTTCGGAAATCGTGCGTCACGGGGTGGGCTATGCGCCCGAGCGGTTCAACCTGTTTCCCTATATGTCCGTGCGCGACAACCTGATGGTGGGGGCCTTCACCGCACGAGACGATATCGAAAACAACCTTGAGATGGTGCACAGTCTTTTCCCGCGTCTGCAAGAACGGGAAGGGCAGGAGACGTCGACCCAATCCGGCGGGGAAAGGCAGATGGTGTCCTTTGGCAGGGCTTTGATGACCAGCCCGGAACTGCTGCTTGTCGATGAGCCGACGATCGGTCTTGCCCCGAAGATCTGTCACGAGATTGCCGAAGTCGTCCGTCAGCTGAACAAGGAATACGGGCTGACCGTCGTCATCACGGAACAGAATGCCAATTTTGCCCTGTCGCTTGCCAGCCGCATCTATGTGCTGGAGTCCGGGCGGATGCAGACGTCGGGTACAGCTGACGAACTGAGAAATGACAAACGCTTGCTCGAGGCCTATTTCGGCGGCCATTGAGTGGCTTGGTTGGCAAGCCGGGCAGGTGCTGTCCGGCCATTCGATGGCGGGTGATTTCAGTTTCAGCCAAGTGCGGCCAGAACCTCGGTGCTCACGTCGATGCCATGGGCTTCGGCGGCTGCCCGTTTTGCAAGGCGACCGTCCCCCGGAACCCGGGCGGATCCGTTGCCGGAAATCTCGGCGCAGATGCGGGCGACATATTCGTTGAAGGCCACGTTGCCGAACCGGGTGGGATCGATGGCAATCAGGGTCGCACCACCTTTGATGTTCAGGGCGGCGAAGGATTCGCGCTCTTTGTTGTCCATGGACAGGGTCCCACCGGCCAGTGCTGCGCCCAACACCTCAACCATGAAGGCGATCGCGGCCCCCTTATGCTCTCCGAACGGCAATAGGCTGCGGGTTTCAAGGATGGCATTCGGGTCTGTTGAGGGCTCGCCTTGGGGATCAAGACCGGCAGGGCGGGGCAGGTCGTGCCCCTCGGCAGCGGCCATGCGGATATCCATGAGGGCCACCATGGACGAGGCCTGATCCCAGACCACGGGCGCGTCGCCGTCACGCGGGCAGGCAAAAGACATGGGGTTGGTGCCAAAAACCGGGCGAACCCCACCTTGCGGAACCACCATGGACAACGAGTTGATCACGGCAAAGGCCACCAAGCCGGCTTCGGCCAAAGGTTCGGTGTCAAACCGTAACGCACCCAGATGGTGGCAGTTCGCACAGGTGAACGCGGCAATCCCGTTTTCCCGGGCCATCGCGATCAGGTCCTCGCGGGCTGCTGCCGCTGCAACCTGATAATACCCGTTGTCGGCATCACAGCGCAAAACGCCCGGGGCAACCTTTTCGGTCTTGGGCTTCGCGTGCCCGTTGGCATAGCCGGACGTGAAGCTTTGGACATAGACCGGCAACATGCGCAACCCGTGGCTGCGCGGGCCGTCCCGTTCAGACCGGGTGACGATATCGGCAAGTACATCACTGCTGCGCGTGTCCGCTCCGGCAGAAACAAGAACCGATTTGGCCAAGTCCCGAACTTCGGCAAGTGAAAGCGTTTTTGTCGGTTGTTCGGTCATCGGTTCGAGTCCCGTCTTTCTGTTTTCGCACTCAAGCGCGCGGGCGTGTGTTTGCGGGATCGACAGCACATGTGTCGATGACCACGGCGTCGCGCATCTCATTGTGGACCAGCACCTGCAATTTTGTTCCGGGCGCCGTCATATTCTGTGGCACTAGTGCCATCGCAATGTCGTGGTTGCAATAATAAGAGAACCCGCCCGAGGTGACACGGCCGATCAGCTTGCCCTGAGCATAGACACCCTCGTCAAACATCACCGATGTTTCGCCAAAGGGCAGTTTCAGCGTGACCAACCGCCGGTACGCGCCATCCTTTTTCTGTTTCAAAAGAGCAGCCTTGCCTATGAAGTCGCGACCATCAGTTACCACGAACCGATCAAGGCCGGCCTCGTATGGCGTCATGTCCTTGCAAATTTCGCGATTGATGGAGCGATAGGATTTTTCAAGACGCATGGATTCCAGTGCCTCAAGCCCGAAAGGTTTCACACCGGCCTTCAGCAGCAGGTCGACAAGATGGCGGTTGTAACCGACCGGGTGATGCAGTTCCCACCCAAGCTCGCCGGTATAGGACACGCGAAGCAGATGAACGCCCTTGGCGTACCCCACTTCACCCATTTGCGCAGAAAGCCACGGGAAGGTTTCGTTCGACAGATCATTGTCGGTCAATGGTTGCAGGATCTCTCGTGCCTTGGGGCCAGCCAGAGCAATCACGCCCAATTGTTCTGAAACATCTTCAAGAAGGACAGAGCTGTCATTGGGCAGCAAACGTCGCAGTTGATCCCAGTTGTAGGCGCGCCAGTTCGGGGTGGAAACCAGGTAAAAATCATTCTCGGCATGGCGGACGACCGTATATTCCGCATCCATGCTGCCCTTTGGGTTCAACAAAAGCGACAGGGTCATTCGCCCCACTTTGGGCAGCTTGTTCGCCATGAGGCCATCCAGCCATTCGGCGGCCTCGGGTCCGCGCACGGTGAACTTGGTCATCGGCGACATCTCGATGAAACCGGCCACGTCACGGGTGGTGCGCACCTCTTCCTGAACGCGTTCGATGTGGTTGGTGCGACGGAAGGAATGTTCCGGAACAGCTTCCTCGCGCGATTTGGCGAACCAGCGCGGAAACTCATATCCGTTGAAGCTGGTCCAGACGGCACCGTGGGCGCTCAGCAGGTCGTAGGACCCCATCGTTTTCATCGGGCGCGCGTCGGGAAAGTCTTCTCCGGGAATGTGCGCGTTCATGTGGGTCCCCCACGTTTCACGCACCTTGTCCATGGTCCACCGCTTGGACGCGTAATCCGAAAAACGGCGTGGGTCGAGTTCAGACATGTCCATGCCCGGATCCCCATCGACAATCCAGCGGGCCAGGCGTTCACCGACAGTGCCACCCCACAATATGCCGCCGGGCATGCCTTCGGCCAGCCACAGGTTTTCATACCCCGGCGCAGGCCCCGCAAGCGGCAACTCGTCCGGCGTCATCTGGAACGGACCTCGGGTGTTGGCCTTGATACCCACCTCTGCAAGTGTTGGAACCCGCTCGATGGCGCGTTCCCACTGCGTTTGGACCGCGTCGAAATCTTCGGGCAAGAGGTCGGCACCAAAGTCAGGCGGCACGCGATCTTCGGCAAATAGCTTGAGGTCTTTGGTGAACTCATAAGGACCGAACTGAATGCCGCCCACATCTTCGCGCAGATAGGCACCGTAATCTTCATCCCTCAGGATCGGGAACTCGGGCAACCCCTGCGCGCGGCGTTCTTTCAGCAGCGGAACGGTTTCGGTTGTCCAATATTGGTGAACGATTGGAATGCAAGGCAGATCCAGACCAACACGGCGCGCGTTTTCGCGGGCATAGTTTCCGGTCGCGAAGACAAGATGTTCGCAAGTGATCTCACCCTGATTGGTTGTAACCTTCCAACGACCGTTTTCCAGTTTTTCATAAGCCTGCGCTTCGGTGTTCTGAAACACTTTGGCGCCTTTCTCGCGCGCCAGCCTGGCCATCGCCATGGTGATGTCGGCAGGGTTCACATAGCCGTCCTCGGTATGCAGGATGCCGCCGCGAATATGTTCCGATTGGTTGAGCAGAGGGTGCAGTTCGGCGATTTCCTCTGGCGTCAGCAGCTTGCAGGGCACACCGGCGGCTTCGGCAATCGAGACATAGGACAGGAACTCGTCCCAGCGTTCCTGCGTATTGGCAACGCGCAACTGTCCCACCTGGCGCAGCCCGACCGAGGCGCCGATCTTCTTTTCGACTTCGGAATAGATGCGGATGGTCTCCATCGTCATCTTCGAAACGTTGTGGGACCGCACGAAGGTGACCAGAAGACCCGCCGCATGCCAGGTAGAGCCGGAGGTCAGCGTCGTTCTCTCCAGCATGACTGCATCTGTGCATCCATGCTGCGTCAGACCATAAAGAACCGAAGCCCCAACGCATCCGCCTCCAACGACGACAACCTTGGCATTTGACTGCATTCCACGCATTCCTTCCTGAGGCTGATTTCGTTTCTAGAGGGTCAGTCAAAACGAAATCAGCGGGCCGAGAACTGATTGAACTGTTTACGTGAAATCCGCGTCAGGCAATTCGAAAAATTTTCCGGTCCAGCTGAGTTCAGTTAAACCATGATCGGGTTTGTCGATGATCTCGCGCATTCTGTGAGGCGGCCCGCAAAAATACCGGCCATCTCTTGTTTAGAATTGTTGTGTTAGCGCAAACTGTGCTGGTAAGGTCCGACATCGGCTTGGGGTGCGCTTTGCTGCGCCCGCGATCCGTGCGGCATACGAAGGGGGAAATCGCGTGTATCTCGGTCTGGATTTGGGGACGTCAGGTCTTCGGGGAATTGTGGTCAGCGAAGAGGGCAAAGTCGTCGCCGAAGCCGAAGCAGGTGTCGAGACATCGATTTTGCATCCCGGCTGGTCGGAACAAGATCCGTCCGATTGGGTAGAGGCCTGCCAAAACGTCGTTGCTCAATTACGCGCGTTGAACGGTTCCGCATTTTCTGCGGTGCGCGGCGTTGGTCTGAGCGGCCACATGCACGGTGCCACGTTGCTGGATCGGGATGGCAGTGTGCTGCGGCCCTGTATCCTTTGGAACGACACGAGATCAGCGCAGGAAGCTGCGGAGTTGGATGGTCTGCCGTCGATGCGCGCGATCACCGGGAACATCGTTTTTCCGGGCTTCACCGCACCCAAGCTGGAATGGGTGCGCGAGCATGAGCCTGACATGTATGCGAAGACATCCAAGGTGTTGCTTCCGAAAGATTATCTGCGTTTCTGGCTCACCGGTTCCTATGTCAGCGACATGTCCGACAGCGCCGGTACGGCATGGCTGGACGTTGGAAAACGTGAATGGTCGGAAACCGCGCTGGATCTAAGCCACATGCGCCGGGACCAAATGCCAGAGCTGGTTGAAGGCAGTTCGGCAGGCGGAGAACTGCGGTCAGAGATCCTCGGGCAATGGGGCCTGACCGGGCCCGTCGTGGTTGCCGGCGGGGCCGGTGACAATGCGGCGGCGGCCTGCGGTATCGGAAGTATTGGCGAGGGCAGCGGATTTCTTTCCTTGGGCACGTCGGGTGTGTTGCTTGTCGCAAAAGAAAGCTATGCGCCCGCGCCGGAAACAGCCGTTCATTGTTTTTGCCATGCGGTGCCGGATCGCTGGATTCAAATGGGTGTGATCCTGTCGGCCACCAACAGTCTCAACTGGCTGTCCCGTCACCTCGGTCAACCCGTCGGCACGCTGGCATCGACCCTGCCGGATTCGGTGAAGGGGCCGTCAAAGATCACCTTCCTTCCGTACCTGTCCGGTGAACGGACGCCTCATAACGACAGCGCCATACGCGGAGCATTCCTGAGCCTGGATATTGCATCGGAACCCGCTGATCTGACCCAGTCCGTGATGGAGGGAGTTTCCTTTGCCATGCGCGATTGTTTGGAGGCGCTCAAAAGCACGGGCACCAAGCCCGAAAGTCTGCTGGTCGTCGGTGGCGGGGCGCGGTCGCGATTTTGGCTGGAGACATTGGCCACAGTTCTGAACACACCGCTTGCTCTGCCCAAGGGAAGTGAGTTCGGTGCCGCCATCGGCGCGGCCCGTCTTGCTGCCTGTGCTGTGCGGGGCGCCGACCCCGGGGATGTCATGCTTTCCCCGGAAGTCGCTGAGCGTGTCGAACCTCGGGTCGAGCTGTCCAGCGCATATGAGGCGGAATATCAGCGGTATCGCGAATACTATGCTGCTTTGTCCCCTTTGGCCGCGCGCTGATGGCTGATCCCAAATCCATGCCTATCGAGCAGGTCCTTCTGGAAGACGGCAACATGTCCGTTTCCCTGTTGAACTATGGCGCAATCACGCAAGGCTGGTGGCTTGACGAAACATCTTTGGTATTGGGCTACGAAAACCCGCAGGATTACCTGTCGGACCCGTTCTACCTTGGCGCGATGGTCGGGCGAGTGGCCAACCGCATCGGCGGGGCACAGTTTGCATTGCAGGGGCGCGTTCATCACCTGACAGCAAACGAAGGGCCGACCACGCTGCATGGTGGTCCGAGCGGGCTGTCGCGCAAATACTGGGATATCGTGAAAACCTCTCCAAATCAGGCGGTTCTGTCCTTGACTTCACCTGAAGGTGAAGGCGGTTTTCCCGGTGAAGTCAAATTCGAGGTGCATGTCGAACTGACCTGTCCGCGTCTGATCTACACAATCAGGGCGCGCCCGGATCGCCCGACGCCGATCAGCATCGCGCAGCACAATTATTACACTCTGGGCTGTCCTGAGGATATCCTGGACTGCCGGCTCAGGCTGAGGTCGAACCGGGTGCTGGAGCTGGACGCGCGTTCCGTTCCTTCCGGAGATATCTCAGCCGTCGGCGACAGTGTGCCAGATTTCGCGTTGACACGCACCGTCGGGGCAAAGGGGCGCGAGCTGGACCATTATTTTGTGTTTGATGACGGTGGAACCCATGATCATCCGGTCGCAGAGGTCACAGCACCTTCGGGATTGAAGATGAACCTGTATTCAGATCAACCCGGTGCACAGGTCTATGCCGGAGCACATCTGTCAGGCCGATTTAGCCCGTGTGCGGGGCTGTGCATTGAACCGTCAGGATATCCGAACGCCGTGAATGTCCCCGCGTTCCCGACCGTCATCCATACGCCGGACAACCCGTATCAACAAACTCTGACACTTGAGATTTCCGAGGAACGATCATGAGACTTCAGATTGCAGCACATGCCGTAGGCATCTGGATGTCGCTTTCAGTTGCTCAGGCGCAAGACCTTGGTCCGAAACCTGAATTCATCGAACCTGACTTTTCAAACGCAGAGTTGGGGCAACTGCTGTTCTACGATCCGATCCTGTCGGGCAACAAGAACATCAGCTGCGCAACCTGTCATCATCCGAAGCTGGGAACGTCCGACGGGCTTTCACTGGGTATCGGCGAAGGTGGGGCTGGGCTGGGTGGTCAGCGCAAGGTCACACAAGACAACAGACCCGAACAGCGCATTCCCAGGAACTCGCCCGCGATGTGGAACCTCGGAGCGCTGGGATTCACGACGTTTTTCCATGACGGTCGCCTCGAGGCGGATCCGTCACAGCCCAATGGCATCAGAACCCCGTTGGGGACGCATATGAGGCCGGGGTTCAAATCGGCTTTGGCGGCGCAGGCGATGTTTCCGGTGCTGTCACCTGACGAAATGGCGGGGCATTATTCTGAAAACGAGGTGAGCAAGGCCGTACGACTCGGCTTGCTGACCCAAGAGGGTGGCGCCTGGGATCTGATCGCCGCGCGCGTGGCGGCGATACCAGAGTATCAAAGGCGATTTAATGACATTGCGCCCGGAGAAGACATCTCCTTTACCGCAATCGCCAATGTCATTGCCGATTTCATCGCGTTTGAGTGGCGGGCTGACAACAGCCTGTTTGATCGTGCGATGCGAGGCGAAGACAGGCTGCCCGAACAAGCGCAGCTGGGGATGGAGCTGTTCTACGGAAAGGCTGGATGCAGTGCCTGCCATTCCGGCTGGTTCCAGACCGATCACGGGTTCTATTCCATCGCCATGCCTCAGATCGGCCCCGGAAAATCAGCCCGTTTCGAAAATCATGTGCGGGATGACGGGCGACTGCGCGTCACGGGCGACGAGGATGATGCGTTCGCATTCCGCACGCCTTCGCTGCGCAACGTGACCCTGACGGCGCCATATGGCCACAGCGGTGCCTACGCACGGCTTGAGGATGTCGTGCGTCATCATCTGGATCCGGTTTCCGCTTTGCGGAACTACGCCATCGAAATGGCTGACCTGCCAGAGTTTTTCGGGGCAGAGGATCAAAAGGCTTTGCTTGATCCCCGGCATGTCGAAGCCATAGCTGCGTCAAACGATCTGGCGCCCATCGACCTGAGTGATGACGAGGTCGATGCCATCCTGAGTTTTCTGGGCACGCTGGAAGATCCGGCAGTTCGGTTGGGTGTTCCCCAATCGGTTCCCAGCGGATTGCCCGTCGATCAATGATCAACGGCTGAGGCGGATCACCTGATTGGCATCTACCTTCTGCCAATCTCCATGTTCACCATCAGGCCAGATCACCCGTACTTCTGCGGTTTCGAGGTCTCCCAGACCAAAGTGGTGGAACCCGGCAATTCCGCTGGCGTGCCCCCCGCCAATGGTCACTTCACGGGTTTGAATGCCCTCGGGCGTCTTGACTTCAATAAAACTGCCGACTGCCTGTCTGTTGGGGTGGCTCTGGCCGAGATCAATCATGAGCCAGTTGCCGGTCGTCGGTTCATTCTGGAAAACCTCAAGGTCCGAGCCGCGATTGACCACCACCAAATCCAGCCATCCATCCCCGTTGAAATCCGCCAGAGCCCCGCCGCGGGACTTTGCCATGGACGCGACACCAGCTTGTGATGCTGTTTCGACAAACTGACCGGTGAAAGTCTGCATCAACAGATTGTTGGGGTCGTTCTGCGCCGCGTCGGGCATCTGCTCAACATTGCCTTTGGCGACGAAAATGTCGTCCAGCCCGTCATTGTTGACGTCCCCGAACTGTGCATGCCAGCCGGTCGAGGGGCGGCCGTCTCCTCCTGCATGTGGCCTGTGTGCCGTTGTTCCACGGTCGTAGGTTGCATCCCGCCATGTCGGCCCATCTGGTGCAGGATCAAAAACCTGGAATTTCTGGTCCCCCATGGACGTCAGATAAACATCGGAAAACCCGTCACCGGTCAGATCCCGCGAGGCGATCCCCATGCCCCAGATCGAATAGGGTAGCCATCCATCGGCCTCGCTGTACAGGCGCGGGGTGTCTTCCATGGCCCACAATTGCTCTTGCCCGCCACGCACATAATAGTGGCGGTCATTGCTGACACGCAGATC
Source organism: Ruegeria sp. HKCCD6157 (assembly GCF_013110685.1). Lineage (NCBI taxonomy): Bacteria > Pseudomonadati > Pseudomonadota > Alphaproteobacteria > Rhodobacterales > Roseobacteraceae > Ruegeria > Ruegeria sp. HKCCD6157. The sequence goes on along the minus strand of NZ_WVRB01000001.1, from coordinate 1,959,396 downwards.
CGCGCGACCCGTGCGCGCCCAGTCGGAAAACAGGATCGACAGGGAACAGTGACCGGGTTCCAAACGGACAGGATCGCCATACTTTTCGCCTTGGGGTCGGTACAAAAGCGTCGGCCCGCAAGCCTCAAAAGGTCCATTCGGATTGCTTCGGTCGACATAGGTTCCAAAGGCCAGCGTTGGCAGGGTTTGCCCACGTTCCCAAGTGGCGGAAAAGCCGGTTGTCCAATGGTCCTGAGATTGAAAACTCAGTGCCGTGAACGGCTCGAACGCGCAGTTCGGTTTGCCACGAAGCAACAGGTCTTTGCCTACGCGCAAAACCGCAAGGTCCAGGAACCCATCGCCGTCAATATCCACCGGGTATGCGCCGGTCACACGGGTCAAGGATAGATGGCCGGGCGTATCCTGAAGAAAACGGACCTCTGTGTCGGATGTGTTGATGAACAATTGCGCTGGGCTTGATCCGCCTGCCACGAACATTTCAGGGCGGTCGTCATCATTGCAGTCGAAGACCGCGACACCCCCGCCGACGAAATGTTCCCAGCCGCCATCGTAAACATGGCCGGGGGTTTCCACCTTTTGAAAGCGGGGTGGAACGGTGTCCGCAGCGGCAGCGGAACCTGCCGCAAGCAAGATTGCCATCTTAGTTCGCATGAGCCGCCAGTTCCCTGACCTTCAGGATAGAGACTTGTTCAATTCCATAAGCCGCTGCCCCTTTTGCCCACATTGAATCGCCCCAGTGGTTGACCTTGATTTCCGGCAACGGCGCGTCGACGCTGACGACGCCGTTTTGGACACGTGCCATCACCTCGTCTGAATGCAGATAATCAAATCGGCCTCTGGCGCCGGACAGGATAATGCACTCGGGGTCGAACAGATTGATCAGGTTCGAAACTCCCATCCCGAACATTTGGCCCGCGCGGGCCAGAACGGAAATGGATCGAGCGTCGCCGGCTTTTGCTGCTGCAAGTATATCGACAAGAGTGCGGGGATCCGTTGCTTCACTGGAGATCGTGGCTTCGCGGATCAAGGCGTATTCCCCCACATAGGCCTCGAGGCATCCGCGCTGGCCGCACTGGCACAAGGCGCCGTCCAACTGAACTTTGAGGTGCCCGAATTCTGCGCCGCATCCGCGCTCACCGCGATAAAGCTTGCCATCAAGAACGATGCCCAGGCCGATGCCGTGTTCGATCGTAACAACCAAAAAATTTTTCAGCCCTTTTCCCAATCCAAAAAGCTGTTCCGCCTTTGCGACCAGGTTGGCGTCGTTTTCGATGAAGGCGGGGCAGGGGAGCACCTCGGACAACAGCGGGCTCAAATCCACATTTCGTTCTGTCAGCGAAGATGACCAATGCACGAAGTTCCGATTTGCATCGATAAGGCCAGCGATGCCGATGCAGACACCTGACAAATCGGCAAGGGATCGGTTTGCCGAGGCGCAGGCCTGATCAAGCACGGCGCGGATCTTCTTGGCAAACGCATCCGGGGCCATGCGGGCTTGGTCCAGCGGATGCGTATACGAAGTGATTTCGGTTCCTTCGAAATCCACGAGTATGACTGAAACCTGCTGGCGGGCGACTTTCACGCCCGCGATCAGATGTGACGCGCCATTCAGTTTCAGCTGTACCCGCGGTCTGCCGCGGCGCGCTGATTTGGAAGGTGTTTCGCTTTCTATTTCCGCAATCAGACCGGCAGACAGCAGATCGGCAGTGGCGGTTGTGATGGTCGCTGGGCTCGTCTCCAACGCGGTGGCTATGTCGATTCGTGAAATGGTTCCTGTGGCCCGGATTTTCTCCAGAACGCGCAGGCGAGTGACGTTCCTTTGGTCCGTGGCATTTGAAGAAGCTTTGCTTTTCAGCATCTTGCCCTCGCGAATCTGATCCCTGTTTCAACCTAGGTGGTTTTTTCAGTTACCGATAGCATAAATATTTTACCGACTGAAATAAATATGCTACTCAGAATTATCGGGGCCACGAATCATGAAACGATGGCTCAATGAAACCGGGAGGAAATCATGAAACGAATTCTCAGCGCCTCTGTAGTGGCGGTCCTGATGGGGACAGCTGCATTCGCAGAGCCCACGGTCGGCGTAAGCTGGTCGAATTTCCAGGAAGAGCGTTGGAAGACCGACGAAGCGGCGATCAAGGCTGCACTGGAAGCGGGCGGTGCGGAATACATCTCGTCTGATGCCCAATCTTCTTCTGCCAAGCAATTGTCGGATATTGAAAGTCTGATTGCCCAGGGCGTTGATGCGCTGATCATTCTGGCGCAGGATTCCCAGGCTATCGGCCCGGCAGTGCAGGCGGCGGCAGACGAAGGCATTCCGGTCATCGCGTATGACCGTCTGATCGAAGATGACCGTGCCTTCTATCTGACATTCGATAACGTTGAAGTTGGCCGGATGCAGGCCCGCGCGGTGTTCGAGGCGATGCCGAAAGGCAACTATGTGATGATCAAGGGCTCGCCCACGGATCCGAACGCGGATTTCCTGCGTGGCGGTCAGCAAGAGATCATCCAGGCCGCCGTTGACAGCGGCGATATCGTCATCGTGGGAGAAGCTTATACCGACGGTTGGCTGCCTGCGAACGCACAGCGCAACATGGAACAGATCCTTACCGCGAACGAAAACAACGTTGATGCCGTCGTGGCCTCGAATGACGGTACTGCCGGCGGTGTTGTTGCAGCCCTGACCGCGCAGGGCATGGAAGGCATTCCGGTCTCGGGTCAGGATGGCGATCACGCGGCGCTGAACCGGGTTGCCAAGGGTACGCAAACCGTTTCTGTCTGGAAAGATGCGCGTGAGCTGGGCAAAGCTGCCGGTGAAATTGCAGTTGCGTTGAGCAACGGGACAAGCCCCGAGGACATTGAAGGTGCCATCAAATGGACTTCGCCCGGCGGAACTGAGATGAACTCGGTCTTCCTTGCGCCTGTACCGATCACCAAAGACAACCTGTCCGTCGTGGTCGATGCTGGCTGGATTCCGTTGGAAGACCTGTGTCAGGGCGTCGAAAACGGCCCTGCACCCTGTAACTAAACCAAGTTCCAAACCATAATATCTCTGGCCCGCAAGGGCGGGCCAGAGATCATAGCTGAACATGAAAGATCGGATATGACCGAAACTTCGTCTCAGCCGGTACCCCAAAAAGCAAAGGCCAACCTGTTTCAGCAACTGGAACTGGATATGCGGCTATTGGGCATGATCGGCGCCTTCATCATCCTGTGCATTGGCTTCAACATCGTGACGGATGGCCGCTTTCTGACGCCCAGAAACCTGTTCAACTTGTCGATCCAGACCGTCTCGGTTGCGATCATGGCCTGCGGCATGGTGTTCATCATCGTCATGCGCCACATTGACCTGTCGGTTGGGGCGCTGCTGGCGACCACATCTGCCGTGATGGCGATGACCCAGACCGAGCTGTTGCCCAACGTACTGGGAATGGGTTTGAACCACCCGGCGACCTGGGCGATCACGTTGGTGGTTGGCCTTGTGGTCGGCACATTGATCGGCGCGTTCCACGGTTGGATGGTGGGGTACCTGACCATCCCAGCCTTTATCGTGACGCTTGGTGGTTTTCTGGTCTGGCGCAACGTCGCCTGGTACATGACCGACGGACAGACGATCGGCCCGCTGGACAGCACGTTTCTGATGTTTGGGGGGACAAACGGAACCTTGGGAACAACCGTCAGCCTCCTGTTCGGCCTTGCCGCCACGGCTGTTGCGATCTGGGCGTTGTGGAGCGGCCGCCGGTCCAAAGCCGCTCATGGATTCCCTGTAAAGCCGGTCTGGGCTGAAACAACACTGGCCGGGATCATTGGCATCGCCATCATGGGCTATGTCTTGATCGTCAACAGCTATGCCATCCCGACACGCCGTCTGGAACGTATGTTCGAAGCGCGGGGTGAGACCATGCCCGAGGGGTTGGTTGTCGGCTACGGCATTCCGATCTCGGTCCTGATCCTGATCATTGTGGCGGTGACATTGACCGTCGTGGCCCGCAAAACCCGCTTTGGCCGTTACATCTTTGCCACTGGCGGCAACCCGGACGCGGCTGAATTGTCGGGCATCAACACCCGTTTGATGACCGTCAAGATCTTTGCCCTGATGGGGTTCCTGTGCGCGCTGTCGGCGGTTGTGGCCTCGGCCCGTCTGGCCAACCACTCGAATGATATCGGAACGCTGGATGAGCTTCGCGTGATTGCCGCTGCCGTCATCGGTGGAACGGCGCTGTCCGGCGGCATCGGAACGATCTACGGCGCAATCCTTGGCGCGTTGATCATGCAGGCGCTGCAATCCGGCATGGCCATGGTTGGCGTGGATGCGCCGTTCCAGAATATCGTCGTCGGCACCGTCCTGGTTCTGGCCGTCTATATCGACATCGTCTATCGCAAACGTCTGGGGGCGAAATGATGCAAGCACAAGAAACACAGAACCGGACTTCGGGTCGCGGATCGGGCCAGCCTCCGCTGGTGGAAATGCGCGATATCTCGATTTCTTTCGGGGGTATCAAGGCGGTAGACCATGTGTCGGTCGATCTCTACCCAGGCGAGGTCGTGGGCCTTCTGGGCCACAACGGGGCCGGCAAATCCACCCTGATCAAGGTTCTTTCGGGCGCCTATCAGATGGACCATGGCGAAATCCTGATCGACGGCAAGAAGGTCGAGATCAACAACCCCCGCGACGCGCGGGCGAACAATATCGAGACGATCTATCAGACGCTGGCGCTGGCGGACAACCTGGATGCAAGTTCGAACCTGTTTCTGGGCCGCGAAATGGTCACGCCCTTTGGTCTGGTCAACGACGCCGCGATGGAGGCGGAATGCCGCAAGATCATGGCGCAGCTGAACCCGAACTTTCAGAAGTTCAATGATCCGGTCTCGGCCCTGTCGGGCGGTCAGCGTCAATCGGTGGCCATTGCACGGGCGGTGTATTTCAACGCGCGTATCCTGATCATGGACGAGCCCACGGCCGCACTTGGCCCGCACGAAACACAGATGGTGGCAGACCTGATCCAACAGCTCAAGGCGCAGGGGATCGGGATTTTCCTGATCGACCATGATGTACACGCGGTGATGGAGCTGTGTGACCGGGCCTCGGTCATGAAGAACGGGCAATTGGTTGGAACAGTCGATATCGCAGACGTCACCGATGACGATCTGTTGTCGATGATCATTCTGGGCAAAAAGCCCGGCGAAAAGACGGAATGAGGTAAGCGAAATGACGAGCGGTTTTTTTCAGGGAATTGAAGAAGTCCAATTTGAAGGCGAGGACAGCAAGAACCCGCTCGCATTCCGTCACTACAACCCGGACGAGATCATCTTGGGCAAGCGCATGGAGGATCACCTGCGTTTCGCCGTGGCGTGGTGGCATTCCTTCGCGTGGGAGGGCGGGGATCCGTTTGGCGGCCCCACTTTCGAGCGCCCCTGGCATCCACAGGATGACATGGGCCGCGCCAAGATGAAGGCCGATATCGCGTTCGAGATGTTCCAGATTCTGGGACAGCCCTATTTCTGCTGGCATGATGCCGATATCCGACCTGAACAGGGGAACTTCGCCGACAATCTGCGCACGTTGAACGAGATCACCGACTATTTCGGTGAAAAGATGCAGGCATCCGGCACCAAGCTGTTGTGGGGTACGGCCAACATGTTCAGCCATCGCCGCTGGATGGGCGGTGCCAGCACCAATCCCGATCCCGACGTCTTTGCCTTTGCTGCCGCCACGGTGAAATCCTGCATGGATGCCACCCACAAGCTGGGCGGCGAAAACTATGTGCTTTGGGGTGGGCGCGAAGGATACGAGACGCTGCTCAACACCGACATGAAAACAGAGCTGGATCATATGGGCCGGTTCCTGAACATGGTGGTCGAGTACAAGCATAAGATCGGGTTCAAAGGTGCGATCCTTGTCGAACCCAAACCGCAGGAGCCATCAAAGCACCAATATGATTTCGATGCCGCGACCTGCATTGGTTTCCTGCGCAAATATGGGCTTGAGAATGAGGTCAAACTGAACCTCGAACAGGGTCACGCGATCCTGGCGGGGCACAGTTTTGAACATGAGATAGCCGTAGCCGCGGCCGAGGGGATGCTGGGCTCCATCGACATGAACCGGAACGACTATCAATCGGGTTGGGATACGGATCAGTTCCCCAACAACACCCCCGAGGTTGCGCTGGCCTATTACCACATCCTGAAGGCGGGTGGGTTTACCACCGGCGGCACCAATTTCGATGCCAAGCTGCGCAGGCAGTCGATTGATGCCGAAGATCTGATCGCCGCGCATGTGGGCGGGATGGATATCTGTGCCCGGGGCCTGAAAGCAGCGGCAGCGATGATCGAAGATGGCGGATTGGAACAGGCGCTGGCTGATCGGTACGCGGGCTGGAATACGCCCGAGGCGCAGGCAATGCTGACCTCTGGTCTTGACGAGATTGCAGCGCGGGTGCTGGCTGAGGATCTCAATCCAACGCCGCGCTCGGGGCGCCAGGAAACCCTCGAGAACTACGTGAACTGTTTTGTCTGATCCCCGTGGGTTCTAGCCGGTCCTGAAAATAACTTGTGTACAATGCCCCGGAAACGCGTGAGTTTGCTTCAGCGTTGGCCGGGGCATTCCCTTGCTGGGCGCAACGGCATCAAAGGCCCGTCGGGGTCGAACAAGTGGGGCGAGCAAGGTTTTGGCGGATCAATCGGCAAGCAAAGCGGTGTTTCTGAGCGGCAGTCTGATGCTGCATGTGACACGCATGTCATTGACCACCAGCATTGGCCTGATGGCCATTTTTGCCGTCGACTTTGTCGATATGATCTTCATCTCGATGTTGGGCAACGATGCGCTGGCGGCGGCGGTGGGCTATGCCGGGACGCTGCTGTTTTTCACCAACGCGATCAATATCGGATTGTCGATTTCCGCCGGGGCGCTGGTCGCGCGCGAACTGGGGGCCGGGCGGGCTGAACAAGCACGGCATTACGCGTCCAGTGTGGCCGTTATCGGGCTGATTGCCGGGCTGACAACCTCGGGCCTGGTCTTGTTGAATATCAGCTCTCTGCTGTCCTTGCTTGGCGCGGAAGGAGAGGTTCTGAGGCTGGCGACGCGTTATGTGTCGATCATCCTTCCGACCATGTTCGTGATGTCCATTGCGATGACGGCGATGGCGGTGCTGCGCGCCCATGGCGATGCGCGGAGGTCAATGATGGCCACGATCTACGGCGGGGTGGTGAATGCGGTTCTGGACCCGATACTGATCTTTGCGGTCGGGCTGGGGCTGGATGGGGCCGCTATCGCCTCGGTCCTGGCGCGGCTGTGCATGCTGGGGGCAGCGTTGTGGCCAGCGCATCGGGTGCATCGGGGATTTGCGCGCCCTTCACTGAAGCAGGTTGCAAAGGATTTGCGCCCCGTGCGGGCGATTGCAATTCCAGCGGTTCTGACAAATGTCGCCACGCCGATCGGCAATGCAATCGTTGTCAGGGAAATCGCGCAATATGGAACGGACGCGGTTGCGGGCATGGCGGTGATCGGGCGCCTTTTGCCAGTGGCGTTTTCGGTCATCTTCGCTCTGTCCGGCGCGATAGGGCCAATCATCGGGCAGAATTTCGGGGCCGAAAAGTTCGATCGCGTGCGCGCTGCCTTTCTGGCAGGGATCAAGTTCACGGCCATTTATGTCGTTTGCATGTCGGCCATTTTGTTTTTGCTGCGCGCACCGATTGCGGATCTGTTCGCAGCCGAGGGCGAAACCCGAAGTCTGATCTATCTGTTCTGCGGCCCGTTGGCTTTGGCTTCGTTCTTCAATGGCGTGATCTTCGTGACAAATGCCAGCTTCAACAATCTGGGGCATCCGGTCTATTCCACATGGATAAACTGGGGTCGTCACACTATCGGCACTTGGGTTTTCGCGACGATTGGTTCACAGATCGCCGGCGCATCCGGCGTTCTGCTGGGGCAGGCGTTTGGAGGCGTCATCTTTGCAGTCATAGGCTGGGTTATGGTCGCGCGGGTCGTGGCGCGGTTGGAGCGCTCGCAAGCGCTCGAGCCTTTTTCAGATCAGGGTCGGCTTCATTCGCTGTTCGGGCGTCGCGGCTGGTGATCAGGTCGGATCAGTTCCCCTGATTGCGTGCTTCCAGCCGTTCCAGATTGACCACGGTTGACAGCATCAGGCGGTCATGGCTCCAGTCCTGCGTTTGCTGGATCGACGCAGACCCCAATGCAAGAAGGGTGGCGAAGGTCAGTGCCATCCCAAGGAACAGAGCGGGCAGGGTGGGCACCGCCGGCTGTGCATCGGTCAATGCAAGCACGCGCTGACGCAGCACGCGCTTGGCCTTGCCGCCCGTCACAAACGCGACATTCAGAACACGAGGATTGTTTGCCGAGATCGTACGCGCGCAGTAATCCAGCAGGCAGGAAGTGTATTCGCGCGCATCGATCCGTTTGCGGGTCACCACGGACTGGTCACATGCCAGTTCACGCAAGCGGCCAAACTGATATTTGAGCATCAGATAGGCTGGGTTCCAGAACAACAGCGGGCGCAGCATTTCAAAGCCCAGTTCCCATTCCACGTCACCGGCCCGAACATGCTGAAGCTCGTGCGCCAACGCAAAGCGCAGTTCGTGCGGGGTATCCAGCAGGTGGCTTGGCAGTACGACGTGGCGACGGCGCAATCCGCGCACGGCGAAGGGTACGGTGATGCGGTCAGAAAGACGGATGTCAACCTTGGCCGACTGCCGCCAAAGAAAGCTGGATTTGACTGTCTGACGGATCATCGCCGCGTCCCGCAGAGCGCGGGCCGCAAACACGGCGGCGACCAAAACAAGCAGCGTTACAAGGGCAGTGATCACCGGCTGTTGCCCTGACAATGCAAGGTCCACCCACCGTTCACGGGTGTTCAGCAAGGCCTCGAACTGGGTGGCGGGCATCGCGATATCGCCGCGCAGATAGGCGGCAACGGCGATGTCGCCAAGCGCCATGGCGCTGCCCGGCCATGCGAAAGAGGCAAATGATGACACGCCGAACGCAAGAAACGGGCTGATCAGTACGCACACGCACAGCGCCTTGAGCGCACGCAACTGCGCGACATAGCTGTGGCGCAGGGCTGTTCGGGTCATGGCTGCGCGGGCTGCCAGCCAGATGACGGCTGACAAGGCCAGCACGATGTTGAGTTCGATAAATGTGTCGAGAACCGGTCTAACCGCTGTCATTTTGCAGTCTCCTTTCTACCAGTGCTCGAATTTCCTCCAGGTCGGCTTCGCTCAGCCCCGCATCATCGACAAGCCGGGCCACCAGTGTGGCGGGTGTGTCGTCAAACAGAGTGCGGGACAGGTTTTGCAGAGAACGGGCCTGATATCTGTCCTTTTCCAGAAGCGGCGTGTAGATCAGGGTCTTTCCTGTCTTGCGGCTTTCCACAAAACCTTTCTCGTCCAGGATACGCAGGATCGTGGCACCGGATGTATAGGCCAGGTTGCGTTCCGAAGGCAGGCGGTCCAGGACATCTCGCACCGAGCCTTGCCCGAGGGCCCAGAGCTCGTTCATGAACTCCAGTTCAACCTCGGTCAGCAGATTTGTTGTCTTTTTCTTTCGCATCGATCTCGGTGTTGTCATGTTTAGTATGCCTGCCAGACAAGCATCCTTTCGCGATTTCTCAAAGTCTAAACTTTCCAGAACACAAAAACGCCCCAGCCGATAGACAAGAAAAGAGGTGTCCATACCGGCTGCCCGACAATGCCCAGCCATGCGAGGAAGATATAGGCGGACCCCAGAAGGGTGATGAAAAGCCGATCGCCCAATGTGGTTGTCAGCCCCAGTACACCGCGCCGTTCTATGCCATCGCGATACTTGAAGCCCTCAAGAACGCCAATCAGCGCGATGGCAGAAAAGATGCCGACAAATACGGCAAGTGTCGCCGGGGTCCAGGCCATCCAGAAATCGGGCCAGAGTGGCGCAGTCCAGGAAAAACCTTTTTCCTCTTGCTGGCCGACACTGCCCCATCCGGCCTGCTGGGCAAAGGTCGTGGAAGGCAGGAAAAGAAGGGTGAGAAGTAGTTTACGCATATCGAACCTCACACACGTCCCATCGCGAAACCACGCGCGATGTAGTTGCGGACAAACCAGATGACGATGGCGCCGGGGATGATGGTCAGGGTGCCGGCGGCGGCCAGCAGGCCCAATTCATAGCCGGCACTGGACGCGGTGCGGGTCATCACGGCGGCGATGGGTTTGGCCTCGACCGCGGTCAGGGTCTTGGCCAGCAGCATTTCCACCCACGAGAACATGAAACAGAAGAAGGCCGCCACGCCCACGCCCGCTTTGATATTGGGCAGGAAGATCGTCACGAAGAAACGCGGGAAGGAATAGCCGTCGACATAGGCGGTTTCATCCAGCTCTTTTGGAATTCCCCGCATGAAGCCTTCCAAAATCCAAACTGCCAGCGGCACGTTGAACAATGTATGCGCCAGCGCCACAGCCAGATGCGTGTCGAACAGGCCGATCGAAGAATAGAGCTGGAAGAACGGCAAGGCGAAGACCGCTGCCGGGGCCATCCGGTTGGTCAGCAACCAGAAGAACAGCTGCTTGTCACCCAGAAACCGATAGCGAGAAAACGCATAGGCAGCGGGCAAGGCGACGCTGACCGAAAGCACCGTATTCAACGTCACATAGGTGATCGAGTTGATATAGCCCCAATACCACGTCGGGTCCGTGAAGATGGTGATGTAATTCTCCAGCGTAAAGGTCTGGGGGAACAGGGAAAAGCCCGACAGGATTTCGTTCGTGGTCTTGAAGGACATTGCCACCAGCCAATAGATCGGCAGCATCAGGAACGCGATATAGAGGATTGGGATGAGAGACCGCTTCTTCATTGCGCGTCATCCTTTGTCATCAGAGTGTAGAAGAGCCACGAAACCAGCAGCGTGATAGCGAAATAGATCAGACTCATCGCAGCCGCAGGGCCAAGGTCGAACTGCCCCAGCGCGATCTTCACCAGATCGATCGACAGCAGGGTGGTCGAGTTGCCGGGCCCACCCCCGGTCAGCACGAAGGGCTCTGTATAGATGTTGAAACTGTCCATGAACCGCAGCAGGACCGCGATCGTCAGAACCGTCTTCATCTTGGGCAGCTGGATGTAGCGGAACACCGACCAAGGGCTTGCCCCGTCGATCTTGGCCGCCTGATAATAGGCATCCGGGATCGACACGAGGCCTGCATAGCACAGCAACACGACCAGAGACGTCCAGTGCCAGACATCCATAACGATGACGGTGATCCAGGCCGAAAGCGGCTGTTGCGTCATGTCATAGTTGATGCCCAGAACGTCATTCAGGAAATATCCCAACAGACCGATTTTGGGCAGGGTGAAGATGTTCCACATGGACCCAACGACGTTCCACGGGATCAGCATCGGCAGGGCCATCAGCACCAGACAGACAGGCACCCAGAATCCTTTGCGCGGCATCGACAGGGCCACGATGATGCCAAGAGGCACTTCGATGATCAGGATCAGGAAAGTAAACAGGAACTGTCGTCCAAGTGCGGCCTGAAACCGGTCCGACCGCAGGATCTGTTCGAACCAACCCAGGCCTTCCCAGAAAAACTGGTTGTTACCAAAGGTTTCCTGCACCGAATAGTTGACCACTGTCATCATCGGCACCAACGCGTTGAACGCGACCAGTGCCAGCACGGGCAGGACAAAGAACCACGCTTTTTGATTTTCTGTTCTCATTGGGCCCGCTCCTCCGTTGCGATCCAGCCGTCGCGGTAGACGCGGGATTGTTCGGGTTTGAATTGCAGGAAAACCTGTGATCCGGGTTCGGGCACGCTGTGTTCGGTCACGGCCTTGAGGGCGGTATTGCCGACCATCGCGCTGACCACAAAGTGGCGACCGATGTCGGAAACCTTGGTCACATGCGCCGGGATGCCGGTCTCGCCGAAGCCGACATATTCCGGGCGAATACCCAGATCGGTACGGCCGCAATCACCGTGAATGGGACCTTCCAGCATGACTTCGTGCCCTTCGAACAGGGCGCGGTCGCCGCGCGCCTTGCAGGGCAGCACGTTCATACCGGGCGAGCCGATGAAATGGCCCACGAACGTGTGCTGGGGGCGCTCGAACAGCTCCACCGGGGTGCCGATCTGCACCACTTCGCCCTCTTGCATCACCACGACCTCGTCCGCGAAGGTCAGGGCCTCGGTCTGGTCGTGGGTGACATAGATCATCGTCGCCTTGACGCGCTGGTGCAGTTCTTTCAGCTTGGACCGCAGCTTCCATTTCAGATGCGGGTCAATCACGGTCAGAGGTTCATCGAACATCACCGCGTTTACGTCGTCGCGGACCAGGCCGCGACCCATCGAGATTTTCTGCTTGTTGTCCGGGCTGAGGCCGCTGGCACGGGTGTTCAGCATGTCGGTGACATCCAGCATCTCGGCGATCGCATCGACGCGGCGCTTGATCGTCGCCGGATCGACGCCTCGGTTCTTCAACGGAAAGGCCAGGTTCTCGCCCACGGTCATCGTGTCGTAAATCACCGGAAACTGGAACACCTGTGCGATGTTGCGCTGATCAGGGGGCAGAGCGGTCACGTCACGGTCGTCGAACAGGATCTGCCCTTCGGACGGGGTCAGCAGGCCCGAGATGATGTTCAGCAGCGTGGACTTGCCGCAGCCCGACGGGCCCAGCAGGGCATAGGCCCCGCCATCACGCCAGGTCACGTCGATTTCCTTCAGCGCATAATCCTCGGGGCCTTTTGGCGACGGCATGTAGCTGTGGCGGAGGTTCGAAAGTTTGATCTGTGCCATGTCAGGCCACCCTTTTGCCGTCTTGGCCGAAATACCGGCAATGGGCCGGGTTCATGAAGAATGTGTGGTCCTCGCCCACCTGATAGGGATGGACTCCGGCGGCCAGCGACACCCAGGCGTCCTCGCCATGCCGAAAATGCGCGCTGGAATCCGAACCCGAAAGCTCGGTCACGATCACGCGGCCGGTCAGTTCCACGTCCGCGTCAGACGTCCGGAACGGCGTCACGCGATGCGGCCGCACCGCGACCATGTAATCTCCGTCGGCCATGTCGGTAACGGCCCAGCCACCTCCACCGGCCAGTTGCGCCTGCGCAGCGGAAACGGTGATGCGTGCGACATTGATCGGCGGGTCCGAAAAGACCCGCGCGGCGGCGATGTTCTCGGGGTTGCGATAGATGTCAGCGGTTGGCCCGAACTGGGTCACGCGGCCATCTTCCATCAGGGCGGTGTAGCCGCCCAGCAGCAGCGCCTCTTCGGGCTCGGACGTGGCATAGACCACCACGGCCCCGCGACCTGCGAACAGGTCGGGCAGCTGCTCGCGCAGTTCTTCACGCAGTTTGTAGTCGAGGTTGGCCAGCGGTTCGTCAAGGAACACGGCGCGGCTTTCTTTGGCAATGGCACGCGCCAGCGCGGTACGTTGTTGTTGCCCCCCCGACAGTTCGTGCGGGCGGCGGTGCAGCATCGGGCGCAGTTGCAGCAGGTCGGCGGCCTCTTCCACGCGGCCTTCGATCTCGGATTGCGCCATGCCTGCCACACGCAGGGGCGAGGCGATGTTGTCGAATACGGTCATATGTGGGTAGTTCACGAAGAACTGGTGCACGAGGCTGATTTTTCGCTTCTGCGTATTCAGCCGTGTGACGTCCTGCCCATCCATCAGGACCTTGCCCGAGGCGATCGGGTCCAGACCAGCCATCATCTTGATCAGAGAGGTCTTGCCCGAGCCCGTCGCGCCCAGCAGCACGTTGAAGTGGCCTGTTTGAAGGGTCAGGTTTGTGGGCTTGATATGGATGACGTTGCCGACCCTTTTGGTCGCGTCTTGAAGTTCGATCATGTCCGTGGGTTCCGGTCCTTCAGTGCAATGCACTGGTCTTGAAGTGGGGGTGCCTGATGCGGCACCCCCGGGTTTCAACGGCTTACTTAGACTGCCAGCGCTGAACCAGTTCGTCATAGTTGACGGTCTGGCCCTGCGGCTTTTCGTTCTCAAGCTTGGCCTTGGGCGAACCCGGCTTTTCCAGCCAGAAAGATGGGTCCTGCGGCTCGTTCAGGCGCGGACCACAGCCGCCGTAGACACCGGCGCTTTCATCCGCGGCCTGCATTCGGGCCATGGTGATGTCCATCTCTTCTGCCAGACGATCCATCGCCTCTTGCGGGGTGAAGGCGCCCGAGTTCACGTCACCGATCTGCTGCCACCAGATCTGGGCCAGCTTCGGATAGTCCGGCACGTTGATGCCGGTCGGCGACCATGCCACGCGGTCAGGTGAGCGGTAGAACTCGACCAGACCACCCAGCTTGGGCGCGCGTTCGGTGAAAGACTCGTGATTGACCGAGCTGTCGCGGATGAAGGTCAGACCCACATGGGACTTCTTCACATCGACAGTTTTGGAGGTCACGAACTGGGCATAAAGCCAGGCTGCCTGGGCACGATCCGAGGGGGTCGATTTGAGGAACGTCCAGGACCCCACGTCTTGGTAGCCAACCTTCTGGCCTTCTTCCCAATAGGGGCCGTGCGGGCTGGGCGCCATCCGCCACAGCGGCGTGCCTTCGTCATCCACGGTGTTGTTGCCTTCGGACTTCGGCTTGACCATGTCGGCGGTGAAGGCCGTGTACCAGAAGATCTGCTGGGCCACGTTGCCCTGGCTAAGTGCCGGCAGTGATTGGTAGAAGTCATAAGACGCGGCACCCGGAGGCGCATAGGCCCGCAGCCATTCATCCCATTTCCGGATCGCATAGACCGCGGCCGGACCGTTTGCAGCACCACCGCGCGACACCGAAGCGCCAACAGGGTTACAGGTGCCCGCTTCCATGCGGATGCCCCATTCGTCGACAGGCACACCGTTCGGTTCGCCCTTGTCGCCGGCACCGGCCATCGACAGCCAGGCATCGGTCATGCGCCATCCGAGGTCGGGCGCGCGCTTGCCGTAATCCATGTGGCCGTAGATCGTGGTACCATCGACTTCTTTCACATCATTGGTGAAGAACTCGGCGATATCTTCATACGCGGACCAGTTGACCGGAACGCCCAGATCATAGCCGTACTTTTCTTTGAACGCGGCTTTGTTCGCCTCATCATCAAACCAGTCCTTGCGGAACCAGTAAAGGTTCGCAAACTGCTGATCGGGCAGCTGATACAGCTTGCCGTCCGGTCCGGTGGTGAACTGAATGCCCATGAAGTCATCCAGATCCAGCGTCGGCGAAGTCGTCGCGGCCCAGTCACCGCCCATCATGTCCGTCAGCGGATAGGCCAGCTGCAAACGCGAATGGGTGCCGATCAGGTCACTGTCGTTGACATAGCCGTCATACAGGTTCCGACCCGTTTGCATTTGGGTTTGAACGGCCTGAACCACCTCACCTTCACCCAGAATCTGGTGGTTGACCTTGATGCCGGTGATTTCCTCGAACGCCTTGGTCAGCACCTCGGATTCGTAGGAATGTGTCGGGATACCTTCGGACAGGACGTTGATTTCCATACCTGCGTAAGGCTGTGCAGCTTCGATGAACCACTGCATCTCGGCCATCTGTTCGTCTTTCGACAAGGTCGATGGCTGGAATTCGTCGTCGATCCAACGTTGTGCTGCGGCTTCGTCGGCCCAAGCAGGACCGTGCCCCGCAATGACGGCAGCCGCCGCCACTGCGGAAAGTAGATGTCTCCGCATCTGTCTCCTCCCAAAATTATGGTTCTCCGGCGGAAACCGGATGACGGACAGCATCAGCGATTTCTTGCGTATGTGTCAAACTAAAAATTTAGTAATTGACGTTCAGGCATCCCGGAAGAGGTGGCGCTGAACTCGTTTGCCAATTTGTGAATTCGTTGTAAGCTAGGATTGTCATTGCAAAAATTACCGCTGAGACGTGCGGCGCGAATTACGAAAAACGACTTGGAACAGTGAGGATAGGCAATGTCCCGAAGTCTGTTGAAGTACACGCGTGTTCTGGAAATCGTCGGGGACACAATCAAGGTTCGGGTTCCGATCCAGAACAAAGGAGAGCCGGCTGTCCGGTTCAACGACCTCGCTGTGATCGAGACGGTGGATGGCCGAAAAACACTGGCCCAGACGATCTTCATCGACCGGGATGTCGTCACGTTGCAGGTGTTTTCCGGCACCAAGGGCATATCGACCGAAGCAACGGCAACCTTTCTCGGTCACCCGATGCAGACACCTTATTCGGCCAACATTCTGGGCCGCGTGTTTGATGGCGCCGGTGTGGCCATTGATGGAGGCCCCGACCTGTCTGCGGAACCGCATATCGATATTGGCGGACCGACCGTCAATCCGGCGGAACGCGCGGTTCCAAACAGAATGATCCGCACGGATGTGCCGATGATCGACGTGTTCAACACATTGGTCGAGAGCCAGAAAATTCCGATCTTCTCGGTTTCAGGCGAGCCGTTCAACGCGTTCCTCAGCCGAATCGGTATTCAGGCCGACGCGGATATCGTGATCTTTGGCGGGCTGGGGTTGATTTTTGACGACTACCACACGTTTCGCACCTCGTTCGAAGATGCAGGTGTGTTTTCGCGTACCGTCATGTTCGTCAATCAGGCGATGGATCCTTTGGTGGAACGTCTTCTGGTGCCGGACATGGCATTGGCAGTGGCCGAGAAGTTCGCTGTGGAAGAGGGCAAACGCGTGCTGGTCCTGCTGACGGACATGACCGCCTATGCTGACGCGATGAAAGAGGTCGGCATCAGTCAGGAAAGGGTGCCATCTCAGCGCGGCTATATGGGGGACCTGTATTCGCAGCTTGCGCGCCGATACGAAAAAGCCTGTGACTATGCCAAAGGCGGGTCGGTCACGGTTCTGACCGTCACGACCATGCCCGGAAACGACGTGACCCACCCGGTGCCTGACAACACCGGCTATATCACTGAAGGGCAGTTCTATCTGCATTCTGGCGTGATCGATCCGTTCGGCAGCCTGTCGCGCCTCAAGCAGAACGTGATCGGCAAGACCACCCGCGAAGATCATGGGCAGATCATGAACACGATGATCCGTTTCTATTCTGAAAGCCGCGATGCCGCGCAAAAACAAGCGATGGCCTTCGACCTGTCAGACTATGATCACCAATTGCTGAAATTCGGCGGCCTGTTCCGGTCTCGGTTCATGGACATCAATGTTTCGATCCCGCTGGAAGAGGCGCTTGATCTGGGTTGGAAGACGCTGGCAGAGTGTTTTGCGCCGGAACAGTTGCTGATGAAGCAGGCATTGATCGATAAGTATTTCCTGAAGGATGCCAATGGCGCGGTTGCAGCTGAATAAATCGTCGCTTGCGCGCGAGCAGACACAGCTGAAAAGCTTTGAACGGTTCCTGCCATCGCTGGACCTGAAGCGACAACAGTTGATGGCTGAACGGGTCCGGGCCCGGGAAGAGGTCGACCGCCTCGAGCAAATGGTGCAGGCGCTGGTGCAGCAGGTTGGTGAAAAGCTGCCGATGCTGGCCCAGCAGGGTGTCGCTCTGGATGGGCTGGTCACGCTCAAGGACTACAAGGTCAAAGAGGTCAATGTGGTAGGGGTCAAACTGCCTGACCTTGATCGGATCGAAGTGGCGGTGCGCCCGTATTCCGTTTTGGCCAAGCCCCATTGGGTCGATGCCGCTGCGCTTTTGCTGCACGACGTCATCGAAGCGCGGGTGCGGGTGAAGATTGCCGAAGAACGCGTTCGCATCTTCGACAAGGCGGTGGCCACCATTACCCAGCGGGTCAACTTGTTCGAAAAGGTTCTGATCCCGCGCGCCAAGGCCAACATCAAGAAAATCCGCATCTACCTGAGCGACGAACAGATGCAGGCCGTCGTGCGGTCAAAGATCTCGAAACGCAAACACGCGCAGGAGGCTTTGACATGAGCGTTGCGCGTCTGAAAAAGATGTCTCTGATCGGGCCCGCTGCCCGAAAGGCGGAAACGCTTGAGGCGCTTCAGGCTCTTGGCTGCATGCATGTTTTGCCCCTTGTTCCCACACCGAAAGAGCCGGAAAAGATCAGTGAGCGCGGTGCAAGAGAGGCGTATAAGGCATTGCGTTTCCTTGCAGAAGTGCCTGACCCGCGCCGCCAGGTCCGGCGTGCGCCCGATTTCGACATGGACCGTTTCGTGCGCGAGGTGACCGACCTCATGCAGCGCGTTCGGGATACGATGGACCGGCGTGACTTTCTGGCGCATCGCATCGCCCAGGTGCGACCCTGGGGGGATTTGGATTTTCCGCCGACCGATGCGCTGGCTGGCAACAGGCTGTGGTTCTATCAGCTGCCGCTGAAGCACCGGGATGCCCTGTCCGAGGTCAAGCTTCCTTGGGCAATATTGGAGGAAGACCACCGGTACCTGTATGCCGTTCTGATTTCACCTGACGAACCCGATGATGGCGTTCTTCCTGTTCCGCGAACCCATGTCGGTTCGCTGCCGGTACACGAGCTTGAGGCCCAGTTGGAAGAGGCCGAGATCGCCCTCGAGGCGTTGGAAGCCGAACGCGTGGCGATGACGCGCTATCTGACATTGATGCGCCGGAATCTGTCCGTCGCCGAAAGTGCCGCCGAGCTTGCCCATGCAACGCAGAAAGTACGCGACGAAGAGGCAATGTTTGCTTTGCAGGGGTGGGTTCCCGTGGATCAGGTGGATGCTGTTCTTGCCATGGCGAACGCCAAGGGTTCGGCCGTCTTGATTGAAGATCCGGGGCCGGGCGACGCGCCTCCGACCTTGCTGGAGCAGCCCGAGAACCGCAGGGCCGCTGTCGATCTGGCGCTGTTCTATCAAGTGCCCGGATATCAGGACTGGGACCCCAGCGTCATCGTCTCGGCGTCCTTCGCGATTTTCTTTGCCATGATCGTGGCGGATGCCGGTTACGGTGCTGTCATCCTGCTGGCGGTGCTGGCCTTTTGGAGACGGATGGACCGCACCGCTGGTCAAAGATCCTGGCGTCTGTTCGGCCTGATCATCTCGGCTGTTACGATATTTTACGGCGTCATGGTGGGCAGCTATTTCGGGGTTTCACCGGCTGCGGGTTCAATTTGGGCAAGGCTCAAGGTGCTGGATTTGAACGATTTCGGCGCGATGATGATGGTCTCGATCGTCGTTGGCGTTATCCACCTTGTCCTGGCCAACGCCCTTGCGGCCCGCGCGGCGTGGGGGCAACGCAAGGCGGTTGCCAATCTGGGCTGGATTGCGGCCCTGATCGGCGGGTTTGTCCTTTGGCTCGGCCACATGAACGGCAAGTCGCCGGTGCCGGGCGCAGCTATCCTGACCGCCGGCATCGTGGCGATTGTCCTGTTTTCCAGCGAGCGGGTCATCCAGAGGCCGATGGACTGGATCTGGCGTTTGATCGAAGGGGGTCAAAGCCTTGCCGGGGCGATGGGCGCGTTTGGCGATGTTCTCAGCTATATGCGTCTTTTCGCGTTGGGCCTTGCCTCGGCCTCGCTGGCGATCACGTTCAATGATCTGGCGGTGTCGGTCATGCAGGCCCTTAGGGGGCCGGGCATTCTGTTTGGGCTGCTGATATTGATCATAGGTCATGTCTTGAACTTCGCGCTCGCGATGATGAGCGGCGTCGTGCACGGTTTGCGTCTCAATTACATCGAATTCTTTAAATGGGGTCTGCCGGATGAAGGCATCATCTTTCGTCCATTTGCCCGCAAGGAGGTTCAGGAATGAATGAGCTTGTTCTTACACTGGGTTGGCTGGGTATTTATGCGCCAATGGCGTTGGGGGCTGCGGCCAGCGCCATAGGGTGTTCGATCGCCGGAATGGCCAGTATCGGGGCCATGACGGAAACCGAGGGCGGCTATGGCCGTTTCGTGGGTGTATCCGCGTTTCCCTCAACGATGGTCATCTATGGGATCGTCATCATGTTTACCCTGAACCGCGACGTGACACCTGAAAACGCGGGCGGTCTGTTCGGGATCGGCATCCTGTCGGGTATCGCGCTGATGTATTGCGGCATCTGGCAAGGTCGGGCCTGTGCGGCTGCGATCAATGCGACCAAGGAAAAGCCCGAGATTTTTGGCCTTGCTCTGGCCCCTGCCGCAATCATCGAAGGGTTTGGGGTGTTTGCGTTCGTGTTTGCGTTGGTCATCAGTGCGGGGATCAGCTGATGGCACAAAACAGAACGATTGCGCATGGGGTTGACGCGCTGATCGACAAATTGCGCAACGATGGGGTTGCCGCTGGTCAGGCCGAAGCCGAGAAGTTGCGCGCAGAAGCAAAAACCGAAGCCGCGCGCATCGTGGCAGAGGCAAAGCGCGAAGCCGAGGAGTTGAAAAAGAAAGCCCGCACGGAGACCGACAATTACAGGGCTGCCGGGGAAGAAGCATTGAACACGGCGATGCGGGATGCCGTGCTGACCATGAAGGCAGGTCTGACGGATCGCTTCAAGGCAGATGTCGAACGCCTTGTAACCAAAGAGATGTCCGATCCCGAGCTTCTCAGGCAGATGATCCTCGAGGTGGTAGGCCGGGCCGGGACAGGTGCAAACCTGGACGGCAAGGTTTCCGTTATCCTGCCTGCCAGGGTCGCCACGCAGGAAGACATCAAGCAAAATGCCGATGACATTCAATCCGGCAAGCTGACGAAATATGTTCTTGGGCTGACCGCGAAGATGCTGCGCGAGAATGTCGAACTGCACGCAGCCGATGACGTGCAGGAAGGCATCCGCGTCCGCGCAGAAGAACAGGGTGTTGTTCTGGACCTGACGGACAAGGCGGTGGCGTCGCTGTTGATGGAGCATTTGCAGCCCAGGTTCCGCGCCGTTCTGGAAGGGGTCATCCGCTGAGATGTCAAAACAGGACGCCTATATCGCGTTGATGTGCAGCCTGCCGGGTTCGGAACGGTTGTTCGTTGCCAAGCAGCCGCCCCTGTCACGTATCAGGCTGGACCGTCGATTGACGGCTTTGACACCGAAGGACAGCAAAGTTCTGAAGATCCTCGAGCACGCGTTGAGCTGGAGTGCCTACGACATGGATGTCACCGACGCTCAGGCGATCCAGCGCTGCAAGCAAGCGATGGTGGACATCCCTCAGCCCACCTTGCGCAAACTCTTCATGGAACGCATGGAACTGCGCTCGGCTGTTGCGGCGCTGCGCCTGAGAAAACGCGGAGAACCGGCGCCTTCAGGCCCATTCGGGGTCGGACGATGGAGCCGCCACATTCCCGCCAATTGGAGTGATCCCAGCTTTCGGATGGAACGGCTCATGCCCTGGATCAAAGAGGCAACCCAATTGCTGGAAAACGAAGATCCGCTGGGTCTGGAACGTCTGCTTTTGTCGATAAGCCACAAGCAGCTCAAGCGGCACGCGGCTCGTCACATGTTCGATTTCGAGGCGGTCGCCATTTATGTTCTGATCTGGAACATCTTCGACCGCTGGGCGCAAAGCAGCGCTGCGGAAGCCGCCAAGAGATTTGAGAAACTGGCACAACAGGCCATGGCCGATTTCGCTGAAGTCGATTTTGAGGGAGCAAGCGCATGACAGCCCCAATCTCAGCCAAACACTCATCGACCGCACGTGTCGTCCTGGTTCAGGAAGGGCTTGTGCGGATACAAGCCAATTCGGACACGACCGGCCACCCCGGTCAACTGGTCAAAAACGAAGTGGTTTACATATTGCCTTCGCGTTCCGGTCCCGGTGGGCGTCAGGAAAGGCTCAAAGGCGAAGTGCTGCGCGTACGTGGGGATATGGCGGACGTTCAGGTCTATGAAAGCACTGATGGGGTGGCGGTTGACGACCCGGTGGAGCAATCAGGTCAGCTTTTGTCGGTAGAGCTTGGTCCGGGGCTGCTGGGGCAGGTGTTTGACGGGTTGCAATCGCCTTTGCCCAAGGTGGCCGCCGAATTTGGAACCTTCTTGCCGCGCGGCGCAGATGTCGCGCCCTTGGATGAACATGTAAAATGGTCCTTTACGCCGTCGGTGACGGTGGGCGATACGGTCACTGCCGGGGACAACATCGGAACAGTGCCCGAAGGCCATCTCAGCCACAAGATCATGCTGCCGTTCAACTGGACCGGCGCGTACAAGGTGGTCTGGGTGCAAAAAGGCGCGGCCACGATCCATGACATCGTGGCCCGTCTGGAAGACGAAGACGGTGGCGAGCATACGCTGACGCTTTCGCAGAAATGGCCGGTTCGGCGACCACTACCGGAAAATGTACTGAAGCGCGCGCTGTCCGAACGGTTGTATCCGACGGAACCGGTTCTGACGTCGCAACGACTGATCGACACGTTCTTTCCGATTGCGCGCGGCGGCACCGCATGTATTCCCGGTCCGTTCGGAGCGGGCAAGACCGTGCTGCAAAACCTGATCGCACGGAACGCGAAGGTTGATATCGTGATCGTTGTGGCCTGCGGCGAACGTGCAGGTGAGGTGGTCGAGACCATCGAGGAATTTCCGAAGATGACCGATCCATCCACCGGCGGCAGCCTGATGGATCGGACGATCATCATCTGCAACACGTCATCCATGCCGGTTGCCGCGCGCGAGGCGTCGATCTTCACCGGCATTACGTTGGGCGAGTATTATCGCCAGATGGGCCACGATGTCTTGTTGATTGCCGACAGCACCAGCCGGTGGGCGCAAGCCATGCGCGAGACCTCTGGCAAGCTCGAGGAAATTCCGGGCGAAGAGGGGTTCCCGGCCTATCTGGAAAGCTCGATCAAGGGTTTGTACGAACGCGCCGGGGCGCTGAAAACGAATGATGGGGATCTTGGCAGCCTGACGCTGATCGGAACGGTTTCGCCTGCTGGCGGCAATTTTGACGAGCCGGTAACCCAGTCAACCTTGTCGACGGTCAAGTGTTTCCTAGGGTTGTCATCCGAACGCGCCTACAAGCGGTTTTATCCAGCGGTCGATCCGATGCTCAGCTGGTCCCGGTATGCTGACCAATTGTCCGACTGGTATGACAGGAACGCCGAGCCGGGGTGGACAGCCAAAGTGCGCACCCTGTTGGCCCTGATCGAAAAAGGCGAACAGGTCGATCAGATGATGCAGGTCACTGGGGAAGAGGGCGTCACGATTGACGACTTTGTAACCCAACAGAAAGCCTTGTTCGTCGATATGGTATACTTGCAACAAGACGCATTTGACACAGTCGATGCGACAGTGCCGCTTGAACGGCAGATAAAGACGTTCAAGCTTGTGTACGATGTGACGCAATCCAAAGCGGTCTTTGTCGACAAGGCCGAGGTCAGGCAGGTGTTCACGCAACTGACCGGGCTGATGAAAAACTTTCACTACGCGGCAGAAAACACACCCGAATACAAATCCACCTGGCAAAAGATCGAAAACCTGTGCCGCGAGAAGTTCGGGGTTTGATCAGGAAAAATGGTAGCCCGTAGGGGAATCGAACCCCTCTTTCCAGGTTGAAAACCTGGCGTCCTAACCGATAGACGAACGGGCCACTTGGTAGTGACGCAAGCACAAGTGGTAGCCCGTAGGGGAATCGAACCCCTCTTTCCAGGTTGAAAACCTGGCGTCCTAACCGATAGACGAACGGGCCACGCTGGCTTGTGGAGGGCCTTTTACGGTTTCACCGTGACCCCCGCAAGCCGAAAAACGCAGGGATGAGAAAGTTTTTTGCGCCGCCCGAGCGAGACGTCAATTTGCCTCTGCCGCGTCCTCGAGCCTGAGCTGCACGGATTGCCGCCCGCCCCAGGTGTTCACCTCAAGCCGGCCTGCAAAATGAAAGCGTGCGCCACCATGATTTGACAGTCTCTCGCCCATCGGACCGTCAAAGGCACCAAAGGCAATCGCATCCAGCCCACCACCCATGCCATCGGACAATGACAACTTCAGGTGCGTTTCCCCGACACGTTTGGCAAAACGCACCTGAAGATCCGGAAGCGCGTATCGCGGGGCAAGGGCTCCGGCGCCAAACGGTCCGGCCTGTTCGATCTGTTCGACAAGATCCACTGTCGCGGCAGCCGGCATAAGGGCGCCTTCCAGCTTCATATCCGCAGGGCCGCCCTGACCTGCACCTTGTTTTGCCAGCAACTCGCTGAGGCGTTCCATCGCAGGTTCCAGTTTGTCGCGCATGACGGTAAGTCCAGCGGCCATCTTGTGACCGCCACCCTTGACCAGCAAACCTTCGGCCACGAGCCGCTGGATCGATGCCCCCAGATCCACGTCCGAGACCGAACGCCCCGAGCCTTTGCCCTCATCACCTTCAAAGCCGATCACGATGGCCGGACGGTTGGCGGTTTCCTTCAAACGAGACGCCACGATGCCCACCACACCCGGATGCCAGCCTTCACCGGCGGCCCAGACCAGCGGTGCGTCGAGTCCGCGACCCTCGGCCTGCTCCATCGCGGCGGCGCGCACGGCGTTTTCAATGTCCCGGCGTTCTGTGTTCAGCGCGTCCAGACGTTCGGACAGGGCCTGTGCCTCGTGCAGGGAATCCGTGCTCAGCAGGCGGGCGCCCAGATCGGCCTGCCCGATGCGACCGCCTGCGTTCACGCGGGGGCCAAGCAGAAAACCCAGGTGATAGCTGTTGGGCGCCGTATCCATGCGCGAGACATCGGACAGCGCGACAAGTCCGGGGCGCTGCCTTTGGGCCATCACTTTAAGGCCTTGTCGAACCAGGGCGCGATTGGCGCCGATCAAAGGCGCAACGTCAGCCACGGTTGCCAGGGCCACCAGATCCAGCATCGATATCAGGTCAGGCCCCTTTGCGCCTGCCGCGCGCAGCTGGCGCCCTGCTTCGACCAGCATCAGAAACACGACACCCGCCGCGCAGAAATAGCCCAGATCACCGCTTTCATCCTGCCGGTTGGGATTCACGACTGCAACGCAGTCCGGCAGGGTTTCGCCGCCGAGGTGGTGATCCAGAACAATCACGTCCGCCCCCGTGGCCGCGGCAATCGGTTCATGGCTGAGCGTGCCGCAATCGACGCAAATGATCAGGTCGTGGCTGGTTGCCAGTTCCCGCATTGCCGGAACATTCGGACCATATCCCTCATCAATCCGATCCGGCACATAAAGCGTCGCCTGCAACCCCATCTGTCGAAGCCAAACCAGCAGCAGCGCGGCAGAACAGCCGCCGTCAACATCGTAGTCCGCGAACACCGCGATTTTCTGGCGATGGCGTACGGCGTCCAGAAAACGCGCCGCCGCCGTTTCCATGTCCTTCATGTCGCGGGGATCTGGCAGCAGCTCCTTGAGCTTGGGGTCCAGAAAGCCGCGTGCCTCCATGACCGGCACGCCACGACGGGCCAGAATCTGACATACCGCACGCGGCAGGTCGGTCTGTTGAGTCATCATCTCGGCAGCTCGCTCCAGCTCGACTTCCGGGCCAACCCAGCGCCGCCCGGTCAATGATTGTTCTACGCCAAGAAAACCCATTGCCTGCCCCTTGTGAACCAAGGCCGGATCCTTTCGGACCCGGCCTCTTCATCTTTTTCCAAATACTCCCGCCGGAGGCAACGGCGCAAGCCGTCAGGCGTTATCGTGCGGCCAGGTGGGGGTGCGATACGACATGCGGCGTACGGACCCGGTCTTTGAACGCATCAGCAGCGTCGTGGTTTCCACCCAACCCGGCTCGCGCTTGATGCGCGGCAACAGAGAACCGCCGGTTACACCCGTTGCGGCAAAGATCACATCCGCGGTCACCATCTCATCGCGCGAATAGACCCGGTCCAGATCGGTGATGCCTGCCTTGGCAGCACGGCCCCGCTCGTCATCGTTGCGGAACAACAGGCGACCAAAGATCTGTCCGCCCATGCATTTCAGCGCGGCAGCGGCAAGTACGCCTTCGGGGGCGCCACCCTGGCCCATATACATGTCGATGCCGGTCACTTCGCTTTCTGCGCAATGCATGACACCCGCCACGTCACCATCGGTGATCAGGCGGATCGATGCTCCGGTTTCGCGCACTTCGGCGATCATCGCCTCGTGACGGGGACGTTCCAGAATGCAGACGGTGATGTCCGCAGGCTTGCAGTTCTTGGCCTTTGCCAAGGCTTCCACCCGTTCACGTGGAGACATGTCCAGATTGACGACACCCTCGGGCAGGCCCGGACCAACAGCCAGCTTGTCCATGTAGACGTCCGGCGCATGCAGCATCGAGCCGCGCGGGCCCATGGCAATCACGGTCAGCGCGTTGGGCATATCCTTTGCGGTCAGCGTTGTGCCTTCCAGCGGGTCCAGCGCGATGTCCACGCCGGGGCCGTTTCCGGTGCCGACCTCTTCGCCGATATAAAGCATCGGAGCTTCGTCGCGTTCACCTTCACCGATCACCACGACGCCAGCGATGTCCAGCATGTTCAGCTGTTCGCGCATGGCATTCACGGCAGCCTGGTCGGCGGCTTTCTCGTCACCGCGCCCCACCAGCGAAGCCGAGGCCAGCGCAGCCTGTTCCGCCACCCTTGCCAGCCCCAGAGACAGCAGGCGGTCGTTGAAATCGGTTTTGGCAGCACTCATTGTCATGTATCCTCTGGTCATTTAAGCCGTTTCTATCGGCATAGCTTGCGTTTCATGCAGGCCGCAAGTTCAAACCTCTTCAATCCGCAACGCGACGGGGGCACCGGCAACCACATCCGTTTCCCGGAACCCGTCCAGCGCGACGTCCAGCGCGGCACGGGTGGTTTTGTGGGTAACGATCAGCACAGGCGCCGTGCTTTCTGCATGGGCATACTGGCGCATCCTGTCTATCGAAACGCCGGCATCGCCCAGAATGGCCGCAACCTTGGCCAGTGCGCCTGGTTTATCCAGCAGACCCAGCCGCAGATAATAAGGCGCAGGCAGGCCCGTGACGGCGGGGGCCGCAGCCTCAAGCGATTTGGCCGGTCGGCCAAAGGTCGGGATTTGCAGCCCGCGTGCCAGATCGCACACGTCGCCCATCACGGCGCTGGCCGTCGGGCCTTCACCCGCACCGGGGCCGCGCAGCACAACCTGTTCAACCGCGTCGCCTTCGATCACCACCATGTTGGTGCCGCCTTCCAATTGCCCCAAGGGCGAGTCGCTGGGCACAAGGCAAGGCTGCATCCGCTGTTCCAGCCCGCGCGCGGTACGCTGCGCCACGCCCAGTAGTTTGATGCGAAAGCCCATATCCTCGGCCTGGTCGATATCGTCGAGGCTGATTTGCTGAATGCCTTCGATCTCAATCCCGTCGAAATTGGGCTTGGTGCCAAAAGCGATCGAGGCCAGCAAAGCCAGTTTGTGCGCGGCGTCGATGCCACCGACATCCAGGTTGGGGTCGGCCTCAAGATACCCAAGTTCGGCGCATTCGTCGAAAAGGGCGTTATAGCCCTGACGCTGCGATTGCATTCGGGTCAGAATGTAGTTGCAGGTGCCGTTCATCACGCCCATCACGCGCGTGATCTCGTTTCCGGCCAGCCCTTCGGTCAGGGATTTGATTACGGGGATACCGCCCGCGACTGCGGCCTCAAACCGGATGACGCGGCCAGCAGCTTCGGCCTGTTCGGCCAGTTCCTGCCCGTGAATGGCCAGCAATGCCTTGTTGGCGGTCACGACGTCTTTGCCGCTGGCCAGCGCGGCTTCGACCGAGGCCTTGGCCGGACCGTTTTCGCCGCCCATCAGTTCGACATAGACATCGATATCGTCACGTTTCGCCAGCGCAACCGGGTCGGTTTCCCAGGCATAATCCGACAGGTTCACACCGCGGTCCTTGTTCGGATCCCGCGCCGATACGGCCACGATTTCAATCGACCGGCCCGTGCGCGCCTTCAGCAAATCTGCATGGCGGCGAACAATCTTGACGACACCCACGCCGACAGTTCCCAAGCCCGCAATTCCCAGCCGCAGTGCCTGTGTCATGTCGTGGGTTCCTTTCCGCTCGAAACTTGTCTGAATTCGGACGCCTGCCCGATCAGCGCTGCCTTATCGGGTTCAGGCCAAGGGTGCAATCCGTCACCGGGGGATTGTCGAGGTCAAATGTCACGCTTCAGTTGGTTTGCGCGTTTTGCAGCGCCTGGGCCTTTTTCGCCAGCGCCTCGCTGCGCTGCGTCAGGTCTTCCTCCACCTCTGCGGCCTGGCTTACGGGATCAATCGAAGGCCCCAACGTTTCCTGCACCGGAACAAGGCGCGGGTAGGGGGCCGATTTGACCGAGGCCGGTTCACTGCCTTCAAGTTCGGGAAAGTCTGAACACCCGGCAAACACAAGAATAAGAGGCAGAACAGGCAGCAGTTTCATGTGGCACGCTTTTCGGTTTCGTTCGTCCTTTCGTGATGCACCTTTTACCGGCGCCGATCAAGCGGGGTTCTATATGAACATTTGTTCAGATACTGTGGGTGCATGGCACGTACTCAAGGCTCCCACTCTGACATCACAGGCCCGCGCATCCGAAAGGCGGCCCTGAACCTGTTTGCCCGCCACGGCTATGCCGCGGTTTCGATGCGGCAGATCGCGAAAGAGGTCGGCGTTCAGGCGGGGGCGCTATACAATTACACACCGGACAAGCAGAGTTTGCTGTATCGGTTGATGCGAGAGCATATGCAGGATCTGCTTTCGGCGCTCAACGCGCTGGAGCGCTGCGATGACTGCCGGCAAGCGTTGCGCCGATTTGTCGGTTTTCACATTCGTTTCCACCTGCAACGCCCAGACGAGGTGTTCATCGCCTATATGGAACTGCGCAACCTCTCGCCCGAAAACTTCGCTGAAATCGAAGACCTTCGGCGTCAGTACGAAAACGCGTTGGAAGACATCCTTCACTCTGGCCAGCAGGCTGGACAGTTTGCGATACCGGACACCAAGATCGCCACGCTGGCGGTGATTGCCATGCTGAACGGTGTGATGACCTGGTACAGGTCCGGAGGGCGGCTGTCACTGGACGAGGTCGAACAGATTTATTGGAACATGGTGCATAAAGCGGTGACGGCCTGACAGGGCCAGACCGTCACTGTGTCAGTGCGCAGGGCGAATGAAGGTCCCGTTGCGCAGTTCGCGAAACGCTTGTTCCAATTCGGCCCGCGTGTTCATCACAATGGGCCCGTGCCATGCGACCGGCTCATTGATCGGAGCCCCCGAGATCAACAGAAACCGCACGCCGTCGGGGCCAGCCTGAACGGTGATTTCGTCCCCCGTTCCGAAACGGACAAGCGTGCGGTCGCCCGACATATCCCGGATATTCACCTCTTGCCCGGCGACCTCTTTTTCCAACAGCACACCGGACGGGCGTGACGCATCTGCAAATGCGGCCTGACCTTGAAAGACATAGGCGAAGGCTCGGCGGTAAGTGTCGATGCGAAAGGTCTTCTTCACACCCGCTGGAACCGAGATGTCCAGATATTGCGGATCTGCCGCGATGCCGTCCACGGGGCCGGTTTTGCCCCAGAACTCTCCGACAATCACGCGAACGGTGGTGCCGTCGTCATCAGTGACTTCAGGGATATCCTTGCTTTGAACATCCTGATAGCGCGGGGCAGCCATCTTCTGATCCGAAGGCAGGTTGCCCCACAGCTGAAACCCGTGCATCTGCCCCGAGGTGTTTCCCTGCGGCATTTCCTGATGCAGGATGCCGGACCCCGCCGTCATCCACTGTACGTCGCCCGCGCCCAAAGTGCCGGTGTTGCCCAGCGAATCCGAATGCTCGACCGATCCGGCCAGAACATAGGTGATCGTCTCGATTCCGCGATGCGGATGCCAGGGGAAACCGGCCTGATAGTCCTGCGGGCGTTCGTTCCTGAAATCGTCGAACAGCAGGAAAGGATCAAGTTCGGAAGGGTCCTGAAACCCGAATGCGCGGTGAAGTTTCACGCCAGCCCCTTCCATCGTCGGGGTGGCCCTGCGTGTTTCCAGTGTGGGTCTAAGGGACATATTCGCCTCCGGTTCGTTTGATCAGCATGTAACCCCTGCGTGATTGCGGTCAATCAGCGTTAATTAACCGGAGCTGTGCAAATTTGCTAGGCAACCAAAGCCCTGTTGTTTCCCCTGGAAAGTCGCTAAGTCGAAGCGGAACGGACAGGAGACATCCATGCAGGACGAAGTGCTGGCAACGATTCAGGCATCATCCCCCAGACGGTGGATCGGAGTAGGGATGCTGTCGACGGTTGGGGTGCTGGTCACATACGTCGCTTTGGCATCTCCGCCCGAACCGGCGTGGCAAGTATTTCTTTTTGCTGTAGGGGGCGCGTCGCTTTGGCTGGCCTATCGTGTATGGCACGCGACCCAGGACCATATTGAACTGACACAGTCAGAATTGCGTACCGGGTCAGGTCAAATGATCGCAAAGGTGGCTGATATTGAGTCGGTGGATCGCGGCGTATTCGCGTTCAAGCCGTCAAACGGCTTTCTGGTTCGCACCAAGCACAAAGATACGTACCAATGGGCCCCCGGATTGTGGTGGCGGATTGGTCGCCGGGTCGGCGTGGGCGGCATGACGTCTGCCGCCGAGGCCAAGTTCATGTCAGAAGTCTTAAGCACTATTATCCACGCAGACGACCGGAGGGCGCACTAGGTTGCAGGCGACCTTGGTGGAAAAGCGGGGACGGGTGAAGATGAAGTTTTGAAAGTTAATGCCGGTCGCCAGATCCCAGCCAGGTTTGAACTGAGGAATATACTCGTTGGATGTTTCCACCAGAATGACCGTGTCCTGATCCGGCATCGGCGGCAGACGGTTTTCGATTTCCTGGATGTTGTTGTCGTTCCATTCCGTGTCATAGCCGCGCACGGTCGACCAATCCACGTAGTGGCGGTTGTCGTTCTCGTCAAAACGGATCAGAGAGACACGCATGCGCACTTCAGACCGGTTGTTGACCATTTCGCCCATAAGTTCGTGAAGCGAGTCGATGTAAACATCAGTCACAGCGGCCGATTCACGTGAGATCAGATCGCTGACCGTATAGGCAGCTTTCAGGTTCGACGCGCTTTGACGAAATCCCTCGAATGCGGTGAACGTAAACGTAATCGTCCACAGCAACAGCGGGAAGATCATGATGGCCTCGACGGTCAGAATACCACTTTCGTCCTGCTTGAAGGCCTTGATGCGGTTTTTCACGTTTCTGAATACAAACATAGCTTTACCGTGGCTCCTGCACGAATGCGGTCGTTGCGGTCACTGCATAGTGGCCGCTTTCGTCGACCACTGTGTTTGCGATGATCGAGCTTTCCAGAACAGGATCGATACGCAGGCAGGCCCGCAAAATCATCAACTCGTTTGAGGCCCCGCTTTTGAAGTCGAGCACTGGTTTGGGGTCTTCCGAACTGTCGGTGCAGGGTATTTCGTCCGAAAGTACGATGCCATTGAATGCATTCTGGCGGAGCATTTGCAGCCGCAGGTTGGTTTTACAATTCTTGATACCGGAAATGTCGCAAATCCGGTCCTTGATTACATCGTGACTCCAGTTGGTGCCTGTGCCCAGACGGATATCCCGAACGACCAGATCAACACCCCGTTCCAGCGCGGCGTGCTTGGTGGTGATTATCGACATCTCTCCACCAATACCTATGAATGCCAGGAAAAACGGAATGATCATGACAAATTCGATCGTCGCGTTCCCGGACTCGGATCGCTTGAAGGTACGGAGTTTTGACAGTGATTTGCGGATCATTGCGTCAGCCTCAATTTGCGGATGGACGAAGCAATCGCAGTAAACGCCTTGTCCAGATCCAATCCAGCTACATTGTGAACATGGCTATCCGAGCTTGCGCAGGACTTGATGGTATTCAAGCCGCTGGTGGGGGCCTCGAAAGCGATGCCATAGATGATGACACCCTTGTCTTTGGCCGCGCCGCAGATGCTGGTCGTGCGCGCGTTCTTTGTGGAAGATCCCACTGATTTTCTGAGGCCGTAGTACCAGTTATTCTCGTGGTTGCTTTGCCAATAGAAGTTATTCTTTGCGTTCCACCACAGCGAAGCTCGGGCAAAAAGCTCGGGATAGGTCAGGCGAGTGGCGGTGCCAATCTCTTCGTTAGAGGAGTTTTCATTGGGTGGATTCCCAAAAGGATGGCCTGCCGTGACATAGCCGCCGTTTTCTTCTGTATGTTGCATCCAGACCCAACGATCCGGGTTGGTCGAATAGCGGATACTATATTCACCCTTTTTCCCGTCGGGCCTTTGATAGTCAGGGTTGAACCAGACTTCAGTCAGGCCACTACGCGCGGACGAGTCCAACATGTACTGCGAAGTGTTTTGCCCGTCGGTCATTACGATTACGACCTTAAGCACGTCCGAGTCATAAGATTCCGGGCGCAGAGCGAATTTTGCAGGAACCTTGTTTTCGGTGGCCAAGGCATTGATCACAGGCTGGAATGACGGATCCAGCATGCCGACACCCCATTTCATGCCTACGTCGATGGATGTGTTGCCACTTGCGGTCAGGGCATCGATGCGGTTGTGCAGATATTGGACATTGTCGGTGACAGCTGTAATTTCACTGCCGCTGCGAACAGGGCATACGAAATAGGCCGGGGGCTGTTCTCCATCAGTTGAAACGCCGTTGACGTTTGCCGAATTGTATCGCCAAGGATCGAAATGCCCAGTACGCTGATAGAAGGTATTCGGGCTAAGCGTCGCAGATCCGAATTGTCCGGAAGTAAAGTTCACGCAATGGGAATAGTTGTGCTCTGAGGTCACGTTGGTGAATTTACCCAGTATGTCCTGCCCGGCATTGACTTGGGTGGCATAGGGGACAATCGACATCGAAATCTTGGTTTCACCTGATTCCTCAAGCATTTTGGTGACAAAGCCCTTCGCCGCAGTTCTCAAGACTTCGATCTTCGACTTTCCGGCGGTCGCGGAAGACCTTGTCATGGACCCGGACATGTCCAGAACCAGCGAGATTTCAACAGAACCGATGGACTCTATGGCAGTGCTTGCCGCTTTCATATTCAGTTCGGTAACTTTTCCGAACCTCATAAAACGCGTCGGAACAACTGCATTGGCGGTCGCGGCCACCTTTCTGGAGCCAAATCCTTCGGTGACGGTCACGGTTTTCTCAAGATGGCCCAGCCCGGCCTTTTCCATATAGGCGTCGACAACATCCTTGGGTGGCAGCTTTTGGTCAAGATCTGCTGCAGCAAGCACCGCGCGGTCCAGCGTGGATTGCAGGCTGGCGCGGTCGCGCTCGTACGTCATCAGATCCATCGCCATGCCGGTAATGGCCAGCATCAGGATTAAAATGAGCAGGGTGAATATCGTAAAAGTGCCGTCTTCTTTTCGGGCAAACAGCCGCAACTGGGAAATCTTGTGTTTCGGCTTCGAGCCGTCGTCCTGAAGCGAGAAAATTATCATTTGATGACTCCGCCTCGCACATAGAAGTCGTGCGCCAAAGAAAGGAAATTCCGGTTAAATTTAATTTTCAAACGTGGCGTGAATTGGGCGAAACAGGCTTGGTTTTGGCCTTTTTGCGCACTCAAGGGGTATAATTTTCACGTTTTCCCCTGGTCTGTCGATGAAATGAAGACAATCAGTTAAGCGATTGACCGGATTGGGCGACTCACCATCAGGAACTCAAGTCTCTGTTAAGAAGGTGATGAAAAAAAGTGCATTGTTTGATTGCAGCCAGACTTGAGTGGTGCGACAAAACGTCATGACGTTTCGTCATCCAGCGGTACGGAGGATTTTATGACCGGCATCCAAGAACCAAGCTTTCGCGAGAGTGTTGACCTGATGTTCAACAGGGCGGCCGCCCTGATGGAACTGCCGCCGGGGCTGGAGCAGAAAATCCGGGTTTGCAACGCGACCTATACAGTTCGGTTTGGTGTGCGTCTGCGAGGTGAGATCCATACGTTCACCGGGTACAGGTCTGTCCATTCCGAACATATGGAGCCGGTCAAAGGCGGCATTCGCTATGCCACTGCAGTGAACCAGGATGAGGTCGAAGCGCTGGCTGCGTTGATGACGTACAAATGCGCTCTTGTCGAAACGCCTTTTGGCGGATCGAAAGGCGGGCTTTGCATTGATCCGCGGAAATACGAAGAACACGAGCTGGAGCAAATCACGCGACGCTTTGCTTATGAACTTGCAAAGCGGGATCTGATAAACCCGTCGCAAAACGTTCCCGCGCCCGACAT
The DNA here is from genome assembly GCF_013110685.1 of Ruegeria sp. HKCCD6157. Taxonomy (NCBI): domain Bacteria; kingdom Pseudomonadati; phylum Pseudomonadota; class Alphaproteobacteria; order Rhodobacterales; family Roseobacteraceae; genus Ruegeria; species Ruegeria sp. HKCCD6157. The sequence goes on along the minus strand of NZ_WVRB01000001.1, from coordinate 1,925,468 downwards.
GGGAACGGGCGAACGCGAGATGGCCTGGATGGCCGACCAATACGCCCGGATGAACACCACCGACATCAATGCACGGGCCTGTGTGACCGGCAAGCCATTGAACGCAGGTGGTATCGCTGGGCGGGTTGAAGCCACCGGACGTGGCATTCAGTACGCTCTGCGCGAATTTTTCCGTCACCCCGAAGACGTCAGGGCGGCAGGCCTGTCGGGCAAGCTGGACGGCAAGCGTGTTGTGGTGCAGGGGCTCGGCAATGTGGGCTATCACGCTGCGAAGTTTCTGAGCGAGGAGGACGGTTCACGCGTTGTAGGTATCATCGAATGGGACGGAGCGCTCTATAACCCGGATGGTATCGACGTCGAAGCCGTCCGCCAGTGGATCGTCAAGCATGGCGGCGTCAAGGATTATCCGGACGCGACTCATTCAGCGGAAGGCACAAGCGTTCTGGAGGCTGAGTGTGATATTCTGATTCCGGCGGCCTTGGAGGGTGTCATCAACCTTTCCAACGCCGAGCGGATCAAGGCACCTTTGATCATCGAAGCAGCGAACGGCCCGGTCACCGCTGGCGCGGATGAGATTCTTCGCAAGAAAGGTACCGTTATCATCCCGGATATGTATGCCAACGCGGGTGGTGTGACGGTGTCTTATTTTGAATGGGTCAAGAACCTTAGCCACATTCGTTTCGGCCGGATGCAGCGTCGGCAGGAAGAGGCGCGACATGAATTGATCGTCAGCGAACTGGAGCGGCTGGACCGTTATCTGGGTGACGCGTGGTCGATGTCTCCGGACTTCAAGGCAAAATACCTCAAGGGTGCCGATGAGCTTGAACTGGTGCGCTCGGGCCTCGATGACACGATGCGTATCGCTTATCAGTCGATGCGTGAAGTGTGGCACAGCCGCGACGATGTCGAAGACCTGCGTACTGCGGCCTATATCGTGGCGATCGACCGCGTGGCCAAAAGCTATCGCGCCAAGGGGCTCTGAAGCAGGCGGGCGGGGTGATCATTTCGCCCCGCCGGTACACGCCGCGGCTTGAATGTCGATGGCGGCCCGTTAGTTTGACGGATAGTAGACACTCAGAGAAACGAATCCCGGAGACCTCCATGTTGCGTATAGCCATTGTCGCGGCTCTGCTGGCCACCCCTTTGGCCGCTCAGGAAACTAAGGAACAAAGCTGCAAGTATCAGGCGGATGTGGTGGCAGCGATCCAGAAGGCGCGGCTGGACCGCGTGAAAGAACGCGATGTGGCGCAAGCCGTGGCTGATAGTGGCCCGACATGGCCCGAGAACTACAACGCCGCGATTCCGCTGATCACACCGTGGGTCTATGAACAAAAGATGCGCGACGTGCGCAAAAAGGATCTGGGTGCCGCTTGGCTTGAGCTGTGTTTGCAGCAATAATCCACAGCCCGGACATTTCCCTGTGGACAAACGCGCGCCTTCCCCTTGGCGCGCTTTCCTGTTTCTGTCAGGTTTGACTCATGTCACTGCCCCCAGGATTTCTGGATGAACTGCGCACCCGCCTGAGCTTGTCTCAGGTCGTCGGGCGCAAGGTGATTTGGGATCAGCGCAAATCCAATCAAGGCAAAGGTGACATGTGGGCGCCTTGCCCTTTTCATCACGAAAAGACGGCCTCATTCCATGTCGATGATCAGAAGGGGTTTTATTACTGCTTCGGCTGTCACGCCAAGGGCGACGCAATCAGCTTTGTGAAAGAAACGGAAAATGTTTCGTTCATCGAAGCGGTAGAAATCCTCGCCCGCGAGGCTGGCATGCCGATGCCTGCGCGGGATCCGAAAGCACAGGAAAAGCAGGATCGCCGCAGTCAGCTTGCCGATGTGATGGAACAGGCGGTGCAGTTTTTCCGCTTGCAGCTGAAAACAGGGGCGGGGGCAGAGGCACGGGATTACCTGTCGCGCCGGGGCTTGGATCAAAGCGCGCTGGATCGGTGGGAGATCGGGTTTGCGCCGGACAGTTGGCAGGCGCTTTGGGATCACCTGCGCGGCAAGAGCATCCAAGAGGAGCTGATCCTTGGCGCCGGGCTGGCCAAGCCTTCAAACAAGGGCAAAAAACCCTATGACACCTTCCGCAACCGGATCATGTTCCCGATCCGGGATCCGCGTGGGCGCTGCATTGCATTCGGTGGCCGCGCGATGGATCCGAATGACAACGCGAAATACCTGAACTCGCCCGAGACCGAGTTGTTCGACAAGGGGCGCAGCCTTTACAATCAAGGTCCGGCGCGGCAGGCGGCGGGCAAAGGGCAGCCGCTGATCGTGGCCGAAGGGTATATGGACGTGATCGCGCTGGCCGAGGCGGGGTTTGGCGCGTCGGTTGCGCCTTTGGGAACGGCCATTACTGAACATCAGTTGCAGCTGCTCTGGCGGATCGCGGATGAACCGATCATTGCACTTGACGGGGATGCCGCGGGTCTGCGGGCGGCCATGCGGGCGGTTGATCTGGCACTGCCGCTGCTGGAGGCCGGAAAATCCCTGCGTTTTGCCTTGATGCCCGAAGGTAAGGACCCGGACGATCTGTTGCGCACCGAAGGCCCGGGCGCCGTTCAGGCCGTTCTGGAAGGGGCCATACCGATGGTCAAACTGCTGTGGCAGCGTGAGACCGAAGGAAAGGTATTCGACAGCCCGGAACGCAAGGCAGCACTGGACAAGGCACTGCGGGACAAGATCAAGCTGATCCGAGATCCCTCGATCCGCTCGCATTACGGTCAGGAAATCAAAGACCTGCGCTGGCAACTGTTCCGCCCCCGACGACAACCTCAAAACCGTCCGTGGCAACCGCGGGGAAAATGGCAGCCGCAGCAGACCGCGACGCCGGGCGCGCGCAGTTCGTTTCTGGCCTCTTCGGAAAACGCGGATATCCAGCTGCGTGAAGCCGCTATTCTGGCGATTTCAATTCTGAATCCCAAGGTTGTTGTACAATTTGAGCAACAGTTGGAAGAAATGGAATGTCACAATCCTGACTACGCGGCGTTGCGCGATGCTGTCCTGCGTCACGCAATTGATGATCCGGACAACCTGAAAGACCACATTATCGCATCAATGGGGCCGGACGCCCTTGAAAACCTGCTGACCCTTCGCCATGTGGCAGTCATCCCCTGTGTGTCCAAGCCAGGCGACGTTGAAAAGGCCGAGATGACACTGGCCGAGGAACTCGCAAAGATCAAAGCGCTCCGGGGGTTGGATGCCGAGATTGCCGAAGCGGCAGAGGAACTGTCCGATCTGCCCGATGAGGCGCTGACATACCGGCTGGCGCAAGCCGCCGAAGAGCGCAACCGCACGAGTCGAAGCCAGAACGAGGATAGGGCCGTTTTCGACATTGCTGACAATGGGGCGCGAATCAATCGTGACGAGAAAGACGCGTTTGCGGCGATCATGTCTGGTATCAAATTCGAGCGGAAACGCCGATAAGTGGTGTTTTCGTAAGGCACTGGAAAAGAAAAACGGGTAAACGGGTGGCCGAATCACTTATACGCGCTAATGATTCGGCTGAGACGAATCACCCATCCCTGCAGGAGCATTGAATGGCCGCCAAGGATACGAACGAAGACCGCAAATCCGACGAGCAGGAACAGGAAATCTCGCTGGACATGAGCCAGGCGAACGTCAAGAAGATGATCGCCGAGGCTCGCGAGAAAGGTTACATTACATACGACCAGCTCAATCAGGTGTTGCCGCCTGATCAGGTCAGTTCGGAACAGATCGAAGACGTAATGTCGATGCTGTCCGAGATGGGCATCAACATCATCGAAGATGAAGAGGCCGAAGAAGAAGAGAACAAAGGCTCGACCGAACTGGTTGCCGCGGAAAGCAACCGTGAGGTTGCACTGGCCGGTTCCGGCACTGAAAAGCTGGATCGCACCGACGACCCTGTGCGCATGTATCTGCGTGAGATGGGGTCGGTCGAACTGCTGAGCCGCGAGGGTGAGATCGCAATCGCCAAGCGGATCGAAGCCGGTCGCAACACGATGATTGCGGGCCTGTGTGAAAGCCCGCTGACCTTTCAGGCGATCACCATCTGGCATGACGAATTGTTGTCCGAAGACATTCTTCTGCGGGATGTCATTGATCTGGAAACCACGTTCGGCAACCAGTTGGACGAAGACGGTGACGTTGAAGAGCCGGTCGTCGATACCTCGGCCGTGCAGGCGAACAAGCCAGCCAAGGATACCGGCCCTGAGCTGGATGCGGATGGCAACCCGCTGAACAACGATGACGATGACGACGAAGACGATCAGGCCAACATGTCGCTGGCCGCGATGGAAGCGGCGCTGAAGGATCAGGTCCTGACCACGTTGGAGCGTATCTCGACCGACTTCTCGATGCTGTCTGAAATGCAGGACAGCCGGATTTCGGCCACGCTGAACGAAGACGGTACGTTCAGTGAAAAGGACGAAGAAACCTATCAGAAACTGCGAGCTGAGATCGTCGAACTGGTGAATGGCCTTCACCTGCACAACAACCGGATCGAGGCGCTGATCGACCAGCTTTATGGCATCAACCGCCGCGTCATGTCTCTGGACAGCGCGATGGTCAAGCTGGCCGATCAGGCACGCATCAACCGCCGTGAGTTCATCGAAGCGTATCGGGGACGTGAGCTGGATCCGAACTGGCTGGCCGAGATGGCCGAAAAGCCGGGCCGGGGATGGCAGATGTTCATCGAACGCTCGACCGCGAAGGTCGAGGAACTGCGCAACGACATGGCTCAGGTCGGCCAGTATGTCGGTCTGGATATCTCGGAATTCCGCCGCATCGTGCAGCAGGTTCAGAAGGGCGAGAAAGAGGCGCGGCAGGCCAAGAAGGAAATGGTCGAAGCCAACCTGCGCCTGGTGATCTCGATCGCCAAAAAGTACACCAACCGTGGCCTGCAATTCCTTGATCTTATTCAGGAAGGCAACATCGGCCTGATGAAGGCAGTGGACAAGTTCGAATACCGTCGTGGCTACAAGTTCTCGACCTATGCGACCTGGTGGATCCGTCAGGCGATCACCCGCTCGATCGCGGATCAGGCCCGCACGATCCGTATTCCGGTTCACATGATCGAAACGATCAACAAGCTGGTGCGCACGGGCCGTCAGATGCTGCATGAAATCGGCCGCGAGCCGACGCCGGAAGAACTGGCCGAAAAGTTGCAGATGCCGCTCGAGAAAGTGCGCAAGGTGATGAAGATCGCCAAAGAGCCGATTTCTCTGGAGACGCCGATTGGCGACGAGGAAGACAGCCAACTGGGCGATTTCATCGAGGACAAGAATGCCGTGCTGCCCCTGGACAGCGCCATTCAGGAAAACCTCAAGGAAACCACCACAAGGGTTCTGGCCTCGCTCACCCCGCGCGAAGAACGGGTTCTGCGGATGCGATTTGGCATCGGCATGAACACCGATCACACTTTGGAAGAAGTCGGCCAGCAGTTCAGCGTGACCCGCGAACGGATCCGTCAGATCGAGGCCAAGGCGCTGCGGAAGCTGAAGCATCCCAGCCGTTCACGAAAACTCCGGTCTTTCCTGGATCAATAAGAACAAAGATCTATCAGAACAAAGGCGCCCCGTCAGAGGCGCCTTTGTTCGTTCACATTGGCTGGTTCTCGCATCACGTTGGCGCGAATGCACAAGGCCGGGGCGGTGTGCCTTTCTATATCGGTCTTGTCCACTCATGGGACAGGCCGGGGCGAGGCTTTTCAGGCTGATGACCCCCGGCCAGCTGGCCGAATGGGATGTTCCACTCGGGTCTTGAAGGCGCTGGGCGGCTGACCTGTCCACCGTTTGAAGGCCGTAGAAAAAGCTGCCTGATCGGCATACCCCAGCGCATATGAGATTTCAGACAGAGTCATGCCATTTGTGATGAAAGTCTGGGCCAGATCACATCTTAGATCGTCCACAATATCGCGATAGCTTGTGCCTTCTTCCTTGAGACGTCGACTGAAGGTTCTGAGGCTCATCCCCAGATCAGCCGCCGCATCTTCGGCTTGCAGGATTGCGCCGGGCAGGGATCGGGTGATCAGACCTTCGACACGGGCGCGGGTCTGGTGCTTGGGAAGTGGTTTTTCGGCCAGCAGACGTTCACCGTATTCCAGCAAATGCTCCCGCAGCTTGGGATCATAGGTCGGCACTTTCAATTCCAGCGCAGATAGCGGCAGAATGATCTCAATCTTTTCAGCGCTGAAAACCACCGGGCAGCCCGCCAGCTTTTCGTAGGTTTTGGCGTGGCTTCCAACTTTGTGCTGAAAGCGCATCTCGATCGGGTGCAACTTCACCTGCGTGAGGTTTCTCATCCTGGCCAGCGCAGCGAACAACAGGAATTCCGTGCGCCGATGATAGCGGGCAAAGCTGGCGTCTTTCCAATCGGCCTCAAGGGCCGCGAAGTTACCGGCAACACGGAAGCTGAGCCCGATGGCCGGATCGATGATGCCGTGAAAACGGGACAGGTTTTCCATCACCTGCCTCAAATCGCGTGAGTATTTACTGATATACCCCGTCACGGTCGAAGCCGACGTGACCTCGAGCCCAGTGCGCGCCGCAAATGTGATGTCACCAACGGCGTCACAGGCGTGCCGGATGAAAAGGGCCTCTTTATGTGCGCTGTAGACTGCGGCAGGGGGCGCGATATCCTGCTGACGCAGCCCAGCCTGTTTCAATACCCGCTGGGATACTTTGCTGTTGCCGGCGTGGCGATCCAGTGCCTGGATCAAAAAATGTAGTCGGTCGATATCTACATCCATCGTGGTACAACACCTTGCATTCTCAAATACACTAACAGTTTACTAGGGGAATCCCTCTTTTGACTTTGGCTATTGGCAGACAGGATTCTGCACTTGAGTACTACTTGTTGGCAAGTTCTCGAAAGGTTTTGACCGGAACGCGCATGAAGTGCAGCGCGCGGCTGTCCAAATCAGCTTTGTTGCCGGGTCGGGACCTTTATGGGGATGAGGTCAGAGCCTCGGAGAAATCACCAATCTCTGCTCAGGGCTCCCCGGCACGCTCTTTTTCCCGCAGGTGACGCGTTGGTCTGCGACACCGGGCTTGGGCCTGCTGATCCGCTGTCAAGGCTGGCTCACACCGGATCACGCTATGTACCAGACGGGCTGAATTGATCGTGAGGCACCCTGTGCACGCGGTGAAGTTCGACTAACCTATTCAGAGGTCACTATTTGGAACAAGCAATCAGGGAAGAAATTACCATGAAACAGTCATACACTTTCGCCGCGCTGGCAGCCTTGGCCTTCAGTGTTCCATTGACAGCAGATGCTGCGCGGAACGGATTTCGAACGGAACCCATAAACGCCACTGATTTTGAGGTCATCCCCCGCGGCGACATGCGTACCGAAGGCTATTGGTGCGCGGCCGCAGATTATGCGCGCCGAACCTTGGGATTGGGTTGGACGGACCGGATTTACGTGCTGCGCGGGTACGGGCCCAGTGTCACAACTGGTCGCAGAACAGCGGTTCAGTTTTCCATCAAGCAACCTCAAACGGTTGATGCGCAACCAAGCAGCTTTGTCTCGTTCGGGTTTCAGCCTGGCAACAGTGAATCTGTACAAGGAGCGAATGCACGGTGTAACTATCGACCGTTCTTCAACGACTGATTAACCCGCAGGATCGTCACGATGCAGACCGAGTTCGTTTTGCACACCCAAGGGCCGGGGCTCTACGAATTCACGCCCGACGTTCTGCAATGGCTTGAACGGGTGGCGAAAGATGGGGTTTTGACCCTGTTCGTTCGCCATACCTCCTGCTCACTGCTGATTCAGGAAAACGCGGACCCCGAAGTTCAAACAGATCTTCAGGCGTTCTTCGGGCGCCTGGTTCCACCGTCAGACAATCCCGCCATGTCGTATCTGCGGCACACATATGAAGGCCCGGACGATATGCCTGCGCATATCAAGGCCGCGCTCCTGCCGGTTTCGCTGACGATCCCGGTGTCGCAGGGACGGCCCGTACTTGGAACATGGCAAGGGATTTACCTGTTTGAACACCGCACTGCGCCGCATCAAAGGAAGGTTGCGGCGTATCTGGCCTGACCCACTATTTAGCGGTTTGAATTTCCGACTACCCAAACCCTAGCGGCTGCCCTATAGTTGTGGATAAGTAAGCCGCAGCGCTTACAAAAAGAGGCCGAACATGGGACGAGGAGACGGCGGATGCGCTGCCCGTTTTGCGGAAATATCGACACTCAGGTGAAAGATTCACGCCCGGCAGAGGACCACGTGGCAATCCGCCGACGCCGGTTCTGTCCGGCCTGTGGCGGACGGTTCACGACCTACGAACGTGTGCAACTGCGTGATCTGGTTGTCATAAAGACCAATGGAAAACGCGAAGATTTCGATCGCGACAAGCTGGAGCGTTCGATCCGCATCTCGATGCAGAAACGCCCCGTTGATCCCGAACGGATCGATCAGATGATTTCGGGCATCGTGCGCCGTCTGGAAAGCATGGGCGAGACGGATATCCCGTCCAACAAGATCGGTGAGATCGTTATGGAAGCTCTGGCGCGGATCGACACTGTCGCCTATGTTCGCTTTGCGAGTGTGTACAAGAATTTCCAGGCGGCCGATGATTTCGAGGAGTTCGTCCACGAACTGCGCCCGCCGCAGCCTTCGACTGACGAGTGAACGAAACAGATAAGCGATTCATGGCGCTTGCCCTGTCTTTGGGGCGGCGCGGTCAGGGGACGTGCTGGCCGAACCCCGCTGTGGGGTGTGTCATCGTTCGTGATGACCGGATCATCGGGCGGGGCTGGACACAGCCGGGTGGCCGCCCTCATGCCGAGACCGAAGCCTTGGCTCAGGCCGGGCAGGGTGCGCGTGGTGCGACCGCCTATGTAACGCTGGAACCCTGTGCCCATCACGGCAAAACGCCGCCCTGCGCCGAGGCCTTGATTGCGGCAGGTGTCTCCCGTGTTGTGGCCGCTGTCGAAGACAGCGATCCGCGCGTGGCCGGGCAGGGTTTTGCCATGTTGCGCGAGGCGGGGATTGACGTTGTAACTGGCGTTCTTGCGGAACAGGCAGAACGGGATCTGGAAGGCTTCTTCCTCAAGACTGAACAAGGCCGGCCTTTCGTGACGCTGAAGATGGCCAGCAGTTTTGACGGGCGCATCGCAACCTCGACAGGGCACAGTCAATGGATTACCGGACCCCATGCACGTCGTGTTGTCCATGCCATGCGTGCGCGTCACGATGCGGTGATGGTCGGGGCAGGGACGGCGCGCGCCGACGACCCCTCGCTGACCGTTCGGGATCTTGGCGTTGAGCATCAACCCGTCCGCGTCGTGGTGTCCCGCCATATGGATATTTCTCTGATGGGGCAGCTGGCGCGCACGGCCTCAAAGATACCTGTCTGGCTCTGCCATGCGCATCACCCGGATGCCGAACGTGCACAGGCGTGGGAGGGATTGGGGGCAAAGCTGATCCCCTGTGCGTTAAAAGACCATCATATCGATGCGGTGGATCTGCTTCAGCAACTGGGTCAGGCCGGTTTGACCAGTGTCTTCTGCGAAGGCGGTGCCGCGCTTGCGGCCTCGCTGCTGGCCGAAGATTTGGTGGATGAGCTGATCGGGTTCACTGCCGGCTTAACCATCGGGGCCGAGGGCCTGGCCGCAGTTGGGACACTAGGTCTGGAAACGCTGGAGGCCGCCCCCAGGTTCGAATTGATCGAGACGCAGGCGGTCGGCGGGGATGTATTGCACCGTTGGCGCAGAGCGTCGGAATAACGTCAACGCCAAAGATGAGCGTGCGTTGCGAACGCGCCCTGAAGCTTTGACAGAAACCGGTTGAACGGACCGGACGGTGCCGAATACCCCAGCGCCAAGCGTTCAACGGCCACTTCGACAGGGCAGGGTTGTCTGGTGATCGGATCGAAATAGCGTGGATAGTCAATCAAGGTGGCGTGCACCAAGCCCATCAGCGATGGCCGTGCACCTCGCCTGACCGGGACGGTATCCAGATCGGTGGTCAGGCCCCATCCCGCATAGAAGGGCGCGCCCAGGGTCGTGACCTTTACCCCGCGCAACAATGCCTCGAACCCAAATAGCGATGTCATCGTCCACACCTCGTCCACCTGCGTCAGCAGCGAGGCAGGGTCAGTCTGGGTCACGACAAGGTCCGCAAGTGACTCTGCGTCTATCTGGCCATCCCGCAAACCGGCTTCGACATCGGGGTGCGGTTTGTAGATCAGGATTGCATCGGGGTTGGCTTCGCGCGCCGTTTTCAGCAAGTCCAGATTGCTGCGCACCGTGTTGGTGCCCAGCAGGATCGAGGCGTCATCTTCAACCTGTCCGGGCACCAGAATTCGGTGCCCATGGGGCAGAACCGGCGCGGATTGGCCCGTGTTGTATTTGCTCAAACCATCGGCCAGCAATCTCTCGACAAGCCGTTCAGCGCGCAATTCCTGATCCGGGCGCAATGTTGCACGCTCGCTGATCAGGTTTTCCAACTGGCTGGGCTTTGTGGGGTCATAGTAGATACCGATTTCGTCGGTTACCAGGGATAGGGGGGGAACAAGCGCCGCCCCCAGTCCGCGGGAACGCAAAAAACCGTCTTCCACACGAACGGCCCCTTCGCTGTCGCGCGCCTGACTGGCCCAGACCATGTGCGGGCGATCCGAGGTGTCGGGCTGTGTGGCCGTAAAGCGCAGCGTGCCATGTCGCCCGAAAATCTGTTGCATGTGCTTGCGTTTCCACAGACGCATACCGGCAGCCGTCCAACCGTGCCTGTCCTGCCGCCATGCGCGGGTCTGCGCCTCCAAAATGTCCAGAACCGTTTCCAGTTCGCACAGCTGATCGCGAAAGGGGTCGTACCAGGTTGGGTAAAGCAGCATCGTGGCCGCGAACAGTTGCGCGCGCGTCAGGTTGCGCTGACGGCGCTGGACTGGGAATTCATCCTGCGTCAGGCCCCAGCCGGCATAGAACGGTTGACCGAAAACGCGCGGTTTGTGACCGGCCAGGATTGCTTCAAAGCCCAGTTGCGAGGACACGGTATAAACCGCAACGGCGCCCTCAAGCAGGGGCCAGGGGCTGATGGGCTTGTCAAACCACGTGACCCGGTCTGACAGGTCCTGATCGGTGAAATGCCCCTGACGATGACCTGCCATCGTTTCTGGATGTGTCTTGATCAGAATGCGCGCGCCTGGGTTTTCCTCCTGCGCGACCACGAGCATTTCACGAAAACGGGCACGATCGGCACCGCTTGCCGAGACGGCGGCATCGCCAACCGTCTGGTCGATGACCAATACGTAACCGGGGTCAGGTGCGGCAAGATCGGGGTCAAACGCGGAATACTTGCTGAGGTGCAATTCCCTGACCCGCTCCATCGCCGCGCGTGCGCGGTTCAGCAGCGCGGTGTCGTCCAAGGGATCAGTGTTCAGCAGCTTCTCAAGGTCCGAAGGTTCTGCCGCATCGAAATGCGGGCCTGAACGGTCCAGCAAAAGACCCAAGGGCGGTTCACCGGCGCGCCCCGGGTGCAGAGACCTGAGAAAGGCATCCTCGACCCGCAGAACGGGTGCACGGTGTTTTTCGGCGATGCGCAGACCCCGATACGCGGTCGGGCTGTTGCCCCATATGCCCACGCAATCGCCATCCTTGGGAAGACCCAGACGGATGTCATATCCGGCAAGCGTCAGAATCCGTCGCAGGCGTTTTTGCGAAAGAAACCCGCCGTTGTAGACGAACAGCCGGGTGCGCTCGGCCCCGGCTGCGTTGTCCGGATCGGGTGCCATGCATCAGCTGCCGGTCAGCGTGGCGACGTTTGCGATGGGGGTCAGGCCACCAGCGATCAGCGAGATCGATTTGCTCCACTGTGCATAGGGTGCTTCGGTCACATAAATCGTATCATCGTCGCGGATCACGAAATCCCGCGCGATGAACAGGCCGTTGGGGGCCGTCAGGTTCAGCAGGTAGATCATGCGTTGATCCCCCTTCAGGTCGGCGCGTCCGGTGATGCTGCGCGCGATGTCCTGACGCTCTTTTCGCAGAATGAAAATGCCGGTTGGATCAGAGGACAGTGTTAGCAGACCACCGACCTGAGCCAATGCTTCCAAGGCGGTAAGGTCCTGACTGTCAAAGGCCACACGAGACTGACCCCCGGTCGCGCCGAGTGCTATGTATGATCTGCTGTCTTCTTCCACCAAAATGCGGTCGCCGCCACGCAAAGCGACATCCAGTTTAGGGTCGCGGAACAGATCTTCGTACCAGACGGTGCCCTTTTGATCCCCTCGGATCAGCGTCACCAGCGCGATATCCGACGCTACTGAGACCCCGCCCGCCTTGGACAGCATGCCAAGCAGGGAACGGGTTGGCCGTTCGATCGGATAGATGCCGGGGGTTGCGACTGTACCCGTCAGCGAGACGGTGGAACCGTCACCCGCAACACGCCGCACTTCGATCTGTGGGTCGGGTGTCTGTTCCCGCAGCTTGTTCGTGATCAAAACGCGAAGCTGTTCCGGCGTGTTTCCCGCGGCCCGAATCCGACCCGCATAGGGGACGAAGATGAACCCATCGCTGTCGACCTGGACTTCATCCAGGGCGGTTGCCGCACCGGTTTCGCCGGACAGCAACCCATCGTCCACGTTTTCCCATATGGTCAGGCCCAGCACGTCACCGGGGCGGACAGTGTCGGCGGTCAAGGCCTGGGCGCTGCTGAACGAGGGCGAAAAGCCAAACTGAGGCACGGCGGATGTAATGCGAGTTACGCGGTCATCGACTTCGACGACAAACGCGTTGCCACCATTCTGGACTGCGCCCGCCAGAATTTCGGTCTTGTTCGGCCCGGATTTCGGAAGTTGGCAGGCCGCCATCAAGCCGATTGCGGCCACAAGGGAAACCCCCCGCATCCATCGCTTAGGAGAGAATTGCACTGCCGGATATCCTCAGTCTTTTGTTGTTGCGGGAAGATTAGCCGGGAAGCAGCACAACTTCCAGTCACAGAGCGCCCGAATTACTCGACGATTTTCAACTGTGGCGTCGGTGCCTCGTTCTTGTTCAGAAGGGCCTGATAAGGGTCACTGCTGCTGAGCATCATGTCCACGGCGCGGCGCAGCAACTGCCGCCTGCCGCGCCGGGAATAAAACCCGCCCGGAACCTGGCTGGTTTCCAGCAGGAATTGCCGGTAACAGCGATAGGCGTCGACATCCGGCGCGTCTGGTTCAGCAAAAAAAGCGGCGATCGTCTGCTGTGATACGAAGTCGGTCTTGTCATAAACCGAACGTCCGAAAATACGCAGCGGAATACCCCGCCACAAGACCTGCTGCCCCGCAGTGGAATTCACGGTGACGGCCGAATTCGCCTCATCCAGCAAACCTGCCAGTTTTCCGCCGGGGACATAGTGAACACGGTTCTGCACCCCGTGTTTCCGGGCAATCTCCATGGCGCGCAGGTGCAATGGTTCACGGTGGTTTTCCAAAGGGTGCTCTTTCACGACCAGCCTGTGATGCGCCGGTGCGCCTTGCGCGAATCCTGCGATGACCAGTTCCAGAAAATCGGACATGCAGGAGAATTCGGAATGGGCCTGAACCGAACTGTCATGCCCCAGTTGCAGCAACACGAGGTGATACGGGAAGCCCCCCCATCTGACGCGCGCCGTGGCAATGCCGCGTTGCAAGCGATGAACGGGCATCAGCATCAGACGTTTGAAATACAACCGGAATTCCTGTGAAACCGACAGATCACGATGAGGCCTGAAATTGCGGTATCTCTCGTTCAGGAACATGACGAACCAATGATAGAGGGCACCGTAGAATATGTGTTGCCGCATATCCCCCCAATGCGATGGCGGCGGGGGCGTTTTGCCGTCCGACCGGGCCAGAGCCTGCCGCATCTGGTCGACATCCAGTGACATCAGGCGCGAGTGCCCGTTTGACCCGTTCCGTTCGTACGTAACCCACCAGGGCCGCAGGTAGCCTTCTTCGAAAACATGAATTGTCAGCCCTTGAGACTTGGCAATTTCAACTGCACGGGCGTGGACCGGTCTCGTGTCGCCATAAAGAACGATATCCGTGACGCCCTTGTCGGCAATCAACCTGTTCAATGTCTCGGGCCAATCGCCGGGCTTGTTACGGAACGCGATGAAACTTGCCTTGTCGAACCAGAACGCCTGATCGCCCGCATTGAACCCAACCCGCCAGACCTGTGCCCCCGTGGCGCGCAACATCTGCCCGAGTGTCGAGAAAAACGGCCCGTGAGGTCCCTGAAGAAACAGGAAGACCCGTTTGTCTGAGCCTGAAGGCATTTGCGGCATCTGGACTGCTCTTTTGGTATTTGTTGCCGAAACTATGCCCGTTTGGGCCTTGTACGGCAAGGCGGGGCTTGCCCGCGCGGCCCATTGGGCTTACCTCGACGGTGAATAGCAGGCACAGGTTAGGAACTGAGGGTTAACGGAATGTTCACAGGGATCGTCACCGACATCGGCACCGTCACCGAGCTGAAACAGCAGGGGGATCTGCGCGCCCGGATCAAGACGGCCTATGACACGGCCGGTATCGATATCGGGGCCTCGATTGCCAGTGATGGTGTGTGCCTGACGGTGATCGCACTGGGCGACGATTGGTATGATGTTCAGATCAGCGCCGAGACGGTTTCGAAGACCAATCTTGATACCTGGGCCGTCGGCAAACGCGTCAATCTGGAGCGAGCGCTGAAAGTCGGTGATGAACTGGGCGGTCACATCGTTTCGGGTCATGTGGATGGCGTGGCCGACGTGGTCGCGGTCGAAGATGAAGGCGACAGCACACGTGTCACCTTGCGCGCACCGAAGGAACTGGCCCGGTTCATAGCGCCCAAAGGGTCGGTTGCGCTGAACGGGACATCGCTGACGGTCAATGACGTGAATGATTGCGAGTTTGGCATCAATTTCATCCCTCACACCAAGGAAGTCACGACCTGGGGCGATGTGGGTGTGGGCGATCGCGTCAATCTTGAGATCGATACGCTGGCCCGGTACGTCGCGCGCCTAGCCGAGATGTCCTGATACGTCGCGTCGGAAAACCCCAGCGCCGTTTGTGGACTGGTCTTTGCGCCCTCAGTGGTCTATTCCGCCGAGCAAACCTGCCATGTGAAAGGCTGCACCATGAGCTTTGAAACCCCCGGACCGGTCGAGGCCCAGTTGCGTGACGCGATCAGCCCGATCGAAGAAATCATCGAAGAGGCGCGCGCCGGCCGGATGTACATTCTGGTCGATCACGAAGATCGCGAGAACGAAGGCGATCTGGTGATCCCGGCCGAGTTTGCGGATGCCGAGGCGATCAACTTCATGGCCACCCACGGGCGCGGCCTGATCTGTTTGCCGATGACGGCGGAACGGATAGATGCGCTGGGCTTGCCGATGATGGCCGTGAACAACTCATCCCGCCACGAGACGGCCTTTACGGTTTCGATTGAGGCGCGCGAAGGTGTCAGCACCGGGATTTCAGCCGCCGATCGGGCGCTGACCGTGGCGACCGCGATCAACGAACAGAACACGATGGCGCATATCGCCACCCCGGGCCATGTCTTTCCGTTGCGGGCAAAGCGGGGCGGGGTGCTGGTGCGCGCAGGCCATACCGAGGCCGCCGTGGATATCTCGCGTCTTGCCGGGCTGAACCCGTCAGGCGTGATCTGCGAGATCATGAATGAAGACGGAACCATGGCGCGCCTGCCAGATCTGGTCGAGTTCGCCAAAAAGCACAACATGAAAATCGGCACGATCAGCGACCTGATCAGCTATCGGGCGCGCAATGACAATCTGGTTGTCGAGACTTCTCGTCAAACAGTCACCTCGGAATACGGCGGTGAGTGGGAAATGCGGATTTTCACCGATCAGACCCACGGCATTGAACATGTTGTCATGATCAAAGGTGACATCACCACGCCCGAGCCCGTTCTGACGCGCACGCACGCCCTGCACGAAGCGCCGGATATCCTGGGGCTTGGTCCGAAATCATCGCGCGAGTTGCCGCGCGCGATGGAAAAGATCGCCGAAGAGGGCCGCGGCGTGGTCTGCCTGTTCCGCCAGCCGCGCAACTCGTTGTATGCGGTCGAAGATGAAGGCCCGCGCACCATCAAGCAAACCGGTCTGGGGGCGCAGATCCTGTCGAAGATGGGCATTCAGGAACTCGTACTGCTGACCGACTCGCCGGAAACCGTGTATCTGGGCCTCGATGCCTTTGGGCTGTCGATTGTGGGGACCCGCTCAATTTTCAAGGATGACTGATCGTGGCTGAACAAGACAAACACGGCGTGCTGCCGACACCGACATTCGACAAGCCGGTGAAACTGCTGATCGTTGTGGCGCCGTTCTATCGCGCCATCGCCGACAATCTGGTTGCAGGCGCAGAGGCCGAGATCGAAGCGGCAGGTGGCACATGCGAAGTCGTTGAGGTGCCCGGTGCGCTGGAAATCCCCACGGCCATTGCAATGGCTGATCGCCAGTGCAACTTCGATGGCTATGTCGCGCTGGGCTGCGTCATTCGCGGTGAGACCACGCATTACGAAACTGTCTGTAACGACTCCAGCCGTGCGATCCAGTTGATGGGCCTTCAGGGGCTGTGTATCGGCAACGGTATCCTAACCGTCGAAAATGACGACCAGGCCGAAGTCCGCGCAAATCCCGAAAAGATGAATAAAGGTGGCGGAGCCGCTGCTGCGGCCTTGCATCTGATCGCACTCAGCCGTAAGTGGGGCTCTTCCAAAAAGGGCGTCGGATTCAAGCCGCCGTCCGAGTCCATCCTTGTGGCGGGCGACAGCAACGGACCCACGACAGCATGACCCAGACAGACGCGCCGAAGCCGGCCAATCAGAAACGACTTATGAAGTCTGCCGCGCGGCTCTATGCCGTGCAGGCCCTGTTCCAGATGGAACAGTCGGGCCAGACGACCGAGCAGGTGGTCGACGAGTTTCTGGACCACCGGTTCGGCGCGGTCTACGAGGGCGACGAGATGCTCGAGGGCGACAGCACGCTGTTCCGCAAGCTGGTGGATGACGCCGTGAACTATCAGGCGCCGATCGACCAGATGACCGACCGCGCGCTGGTGGCGAAATGGCCGATCGCGCGCATCGACCCGACCCTGCGCGCGCTGTTTCGCGCGGCGGGTGCGGAACTGACCCAAAGCGGCACACCGCCCAAGGTGGTGATCACCGAGTTTGTCGATGTGGCGCGTGCCTTTTTTTCAGAAGGTAAAGAACCAAAATTCGTCAATGCCGTGCTGGATCACATGGCGCGCGAGGCCCAGCCCGAGGCGTTCTGACACGTTTACCTGAACCAGACATGCGCTAGGATTGTTGTCGAAGCGCAAGGAGGTTCGCCATGCCCAAACTGATCCGCCTGTATATCACGCAAGTCGCCTGGGGTTTTGTCATTTCGGCAGTGTTTGTCGGGGTGCTCTTGGCGCTGAACGTCGCGAACCTTCGGCATCTGATCACCGGGTCGGAAATCGGCCTGATCGCGTTGGTGATGATCTGGTTCATGAACGGCATCGTCTTTGCCGGCGTTCAGTTCGCGTACAAGATCATGAGCATGGCGGAAAAGCCGCAGGGGCCGCGTCGGGGAACACCGGTCGCACACAGTTTTGAGCCGGCAACCGTGAAACAGGAAGCCCACGCAGGGCGCTGATATTTCAGGGAAAGTGCGGCGGGACCACCAGTCAACCGTGCGGTTTGATTCCCGAGGACCTGTATGTACAGGTGGGCGCCGGGTAATCAGGCCAGGACCTGAACAGAGCCAGCCCCCTCGGAATTGCTTAAGGCCACCAGAATGCTACCTGTCACAAGAAGGGCAGAACCCGCCACGCGCTTAAGTAGGGCGTCTGACGGGTTCGCGCAAGAGGTCAGACGTCAACAGTTTCGTGCAATGACACACGCAACTTGCCGAAATGTTCATCCCATCCTTTGTCCAAAGCCAGGATCAGATCGAATGCAGCGACGCCTTGCGGTAATCCTTCGTGCACAAGCTCAAGACGTGTGCCGCCCAAGACCGGCTCCAATGTCCATTTGACCACGCTTACAGCGTCTCCCATCGGTTTGACGGTGAAGGTGTGTTCAAGATATTTTGGGGGGCGGGCGACACGGACATCTCCCCAGATCAGCAAGTCGCCGTTTGTTGTGCCGAACATCTCAAGCTTCTGACCTTCTGCCAGTGTTCTTTCCGGTTTGTGGAACCATTCCGCCAGATGCTCAGGTTCCGTCAGATAGGCCCAAACGGTTTCCGGTTCCGCCCTGAGGAAAATCGAT
Source organism: Ruegeria sp. HKCCD6157 (assembly GCF_013110685.1). NCBI lineage: Bacteria > Pseudomonadati > Pseudomonadota > Alphaproteobacteria > Rhodobacterales > Roseobacteraceae > Ruegeria > Ruegeria sp. HKCCD6157. The sequence continues at coordinate 1,907,268 of NZ_WVRB01000001.1, read as the reverse complement.
TTCTTCAATATGGCATCAGTCATTTTGTTTCCTTTCAATGGCTTCCTTGAGAGAGTTGAGGCGATCGTCCCAGAGCTGGTCAAAATAGCTGAGCCAGTCGAGAACCGGGGCCATACCCTGTGGTTCAAGCCGATTGATGCGTTCCCGGCCGCGCGCTTCAACTGTGATCAACCCACCGTCGGACAGAATCGTCAGGTGCTTTTTGACCGCAGCCCGGGTCATGTCGAACCGGTCCGTCAACTGCCCGATCGTCATGTCCTGTGACGAGAGCAGTCGTACGATGTTCCGGCGTGTGGGATCGGCCAGCGCGCGAAACGCGTTTTGAGTTTGGTTCTCCATAAGTAACCCCAAAAACAGTACCTTTTAGTATCATATTTATGCGATACCAAAAGGTACTATGTCAAGGCGCAAAGGTGCTTTACTTTTGTTCGCTAATTGTTCACATTTTCAGCTATGACTTTGGATTTGCAACCTGGACAGAGACTGGCGCGTGGCGTCGCCCGGCATCTTGCGGCCCATGGCTTTGTTTCCGTAGAGGAATTCGTGCCTGCGCGCGGGTTGCGCGTTGATGTGATGGGGCTGGGGCCAAAAGGTGAGTTGTGGGTGATTGAGTGCAAATCCAGCCGTGCCGATTATCAGTCGGATTCGAAATGGCAGGGCTATTTGGAATGGTGTGACCGATTCTTTTGGGCCGTCGACACGGAGTTCCCGACCGATCTGTTGCCAGATGAAACAGGCCTGATCATCGCCGATGCCTATGACGCGGAAATCGTGCGCATGGCGCCCGAGGACAAAATCGCACCGGCGCGGCGCAAGAAGATGATCCAGAAATTTGCAACGGATGCGGCGCGCCGTTTGCACGCGCTTCGGGATCCCAGGCTGTAAGGTCAGCCTTTGACGGCAAGGGCGGCTTGTACCGCAGCGCGAATTTCGTCGGCGATTTCTTCTGCTTCTTCCGGGTCAAAATCCATCGGTATTTCGATGCCGTCAGCTTCGATGAACAGGCGGACCATACCCTGATCGGTCGGGCCGATTTGCAGGTTTGCCTGAATGTCGCGTTCGGTATTGATGCCCATCTGTGCCTCCGAGACTGAGCGTTCCTGCTAGCGCGCACGGGGTTGAGAATCAAGTCACCTTTGCGGTCAGATGAGATATGAAAGACGCCGTTCTCAGACCCTTTCGCCCCGATGACGCCGCGTGGCTGGTTGAACAGCACGGTCTGCTTTATGCGCGCGACGAAGGGTTTGATGACAGCTTTGCGCCCCTGGTGGCCAGCATCCTTGACGACTTCATCACCAACAGTGACCCCGAGCTTGAAAGAGGCTGGATCGCCGAGCAGGACGGGCAGCGTCTGGGCAGTATTTTCTGCGTTGCTGTTGACCGGAATACCGCCAAGTTGCGGCTGTTTCTGCTTGTCCCGAAAGCACGAGGGCTGGGGCTGGGAAAGCGCCTGCTGCAAGCATGTACTGCCTTCGCACGAGGGGCAGGATACAAAGAAATGGTTCTGTGGACGCACGAAAGCCATACCGCCGCCTGCGCACTTTACAAGGCGTCCGGCTGGGAATTGACAGACAGCAAAGCGGTGCATTCCTTCGGTGTCGATCTTGTCGAACAAAGCTGGAAATTTCGGCTTTAATCCTCTTGCATTCCGCGGGCGTGTTCGGTACATCGCCCCTCACGAGTGCCGCCTTAGCTCAGTTGGTTAGAGCGCTGGATTGTGGATCCAGAGGTCCCCTGTTCAAGCCAGGGAGGCGGTACCACTTCTCCCCTTTTGAATGTGCTGCAAAGCGCGCGGGTGCGCGGTGATTGGCGTTGATTTGGTTTGGTGTACAGACGTGACTGGCGCGCCGAAACTCAGCGCGCCAGGTTCAGTTTGAACCGCATCTTGGCCCGTTTTGCGACCGGCAGGTGCCGGTTCAGGCGTTTGTTGATCAGGCCAAAGCCCCCGACGATCACCAGCGTCAGCAGGATGAAATAGAACGCCAGTATCGGGTATGGGATGAACGGGTTGAACGTCTTGTCCGCAAAGTAACTGGCATAATACAGGGCGTCTCCGCGTTGCTGCCATGCCGGGAAGGCTGAAAAGAAGACCAGTGTTGTTGCGTGGAAAAGAAAGATCGCTTCGTTTGTGTAGGCAGGCCAGGCAAGCCGCAACATGGTGGGCCAGACGATCCGGCGAAAACGGGCCCAGCCTGACATGCCATAGGCATCTGCGGCTTCGATATCGCCCTTGGGAATGGACCTTAGCGCTCCGTAAAAGATCTCGCCCGAATAGGCTGCGGTGTTGAGGAACAGCACGATCAGCGCCCCCAGCCAGGCTGAGGTGAAGGCGTCGAACATCGGGTTGGATTTCTTCAGCGACAGGAACAGGAAATAGGCGAAGAAAAACTGGATAAACAAGGGCGAGCCGCGAAACAGGAAAATGAACCATTCCGAAGGCTTGCGAAGCCATTTGTTTGCTGAGGCCTTGCCGACGGCCAGGGCCGTGGCCAGAAAGAATCCGGTCGCCAGCGCCATGATCCCGAAATAGACATTCCAGATCATCCCCGACCCGATCAGCGTGAATTGTTCGCACAGGGTGAAGTCACTTTTGGGCAGCAGGCGCTCGCCGATACCCAGGGACCGCAGGCCGTAATCTTGAATCGTCTGCAAGCAGCTCATGCCGTGGTCTCCTTGCGCAGAAGCTCGCCGCCGGACGTGGCCTGCCCGTGGGACAGTTTCCGCATCAGCTTTTCAAGCCCAAGTTCAGATACGCGCGTCATGCCGAGGTAGAAGACAAGCAGGAACAGGAAGTACCACATGCGCCAGTCGCCATGCGGATACTGGGTGAACTTGGACGTCTTGGTGCCGCCAAGTTCGCGGGCCCAATAAACGATGTCTTCGATCCCCAGCAGGAACAGCAGCGGAGTGGCCTTGATGAGAACCATCCAAAGATTCGACAGGCCGGGCAGGGCATAGACCCACATCTGCGGCACAAGGATGCGCCAGAAGGTCTGGCGACGGGACATGCCATATGCTTCGGCAGTTTCAAGCTGCGCGTGGGGCACGGCGCGCATTCCCCCAAACAGAACGTTTGCCGCAAACGCGCCGAAAACAATCGAGAAGGTAACGACGGCCAGGAAAAAGCCGTAGGTTTCATGCACCCATTCCGGTGCGGTCCCCAATGGCAGCTTGGCCGCCTGACAGACGATAAAGTCATTTCCCTGCCGGATCGGGTCGGTCCATTCGGGGCACAATATCTTGTGCCGCGTCCATTCGAACGCCTGATCCAGGGCTATTACGAAAAACAGGAAGAAAGCGATGTCCGGAACACCGCGCACGATGGCAATATACCCTTTGCCCAGCCAGCTCAGCGGCGGGAAATGTGATCGGGCGGCCATTGCGCCAACAAAACCAAACGCCAATGCGACCGGCGCGGTCACCGCCAGCAATCCCAACACCTTGAGGAACGACAGGTAGAAGGACCAGTGCACGCCGTTGGTCAGGTAGCAGGAGAACCATCGGAATGTTCCGAGCGTGTCAGGGTCAGCGCAATAGGAAAACATGAAGCGTCTTTCGAACGTCGTACCCGGTTGTTCCACCGGGCAGGGTTCGGCGCGATGGACGCGCCGAACCGCTTGATACGGATTAGTTTGTAACGACCGAACCGTCAGCGTTGTAGGTCGGAACGCCTTCGCCGAACCACTTGATGATCAGTTCGTTCAACGAACCGTCCGCTTTCATCGAGGTGATCGCTTCGTCGAACTTTCCGCGCAGTTCGCCATCCGATTCACGGATGCCCAGCCCGATGCCACCGCCCAGCGGAACGTCATCACCCACGAAGACCAGCTCTCCGGCGGATTCCTCAACGATCGGCACCAGGAAGTCCTTGTCGGCAAACACGGCATCGGCTTCACCGTTGCGGACGGCTGCAATGGTTTCTTCCGGAGTTGCAAACTCGACCAGAGTCGCGCCCGACTCGGCTACGTGGCCTGCCTGAATGGTGGCGGTCTGTGCGGCAACGACGCCGGTGGTGACATCAACATCCTCAGACGCACCGACATAGGCCGAAGCCGCAGGCGGGAAGTAGTTCTGGGTGAAGTCGATGACTTCGTCACGTTCGTCCGTGATCGACATGCCCGCGATGATGGTGTCGTAGTTGCCCGAGACCAGGTTCGGAATGATCGAATCCCAGTCGTTCTTGACCCATTCACATTCCAGGTTCGCGCGCTTGCACAGTTCATCGCCGACTTCACGCTCGAAGCCGTCGATTTCGCCTGCATCATTGATGAAGTTGTACGGAGGGTAGGCGCCCTCGGTTCCCATGCGGACGGTGTCGGCCATGGCGATACCGGCGGTCAGCGCCAGTGCGGCAGTGGACAGAATCAGATTTTTCATTGGTTGCTCCCCAGTTTGGTTCTGTTTTTGAAGTTAAGCCGCCTGAGTGGCGGAGAGAAAACCCCGAAGCCGTTCGGATTCAGGAGATGTGAAGATATCTTCGGGCGTGCCTTCTTCCTCGATCAGGCCCTGGTGCAGGAACACCACGTGGCTTGAAATGTCGGCGGCCATTTTCATGTCATGCGTCACGATGATCATGGTACGCCCTTCGGCGGCCAAGTCTTTGATCACCTTGATCACTTCCTGTTCCAGTTCAGGGTCCAAAGCCGAAGTCGGTTCATCAAACAGCAGGGCTTCGGGTTCCATGCACAGGCCGCGGGCAATGGCGGCGCGCTGTTGCTGCCCGCCGGACAATTGCGCCGGATAGGCGTCGCATTTGTCGCCGATGCCAACCTTGTCCAGATACTTGCGCGCGCTCTCTTCCACCTCGGCCCTGTCGCGCCCCAGAACGGTCACGGGGGCTTCCATCACATTTTGCAGGATGGTCATATGCGCCCAAAGATTGAACTGTTGAAACACCATCGACAGGTTAGTTCGTATGCGCAGAACCTGTTTGGAGTCGGCGGGGCGGCGCCCGTGGCTTTCCCCGGACCATTTCACAGGCTCACCCTTGAAAAGGATTTCTCCTTGCTGGCTGTCCTCCAAAAGGTTGCAGCATCGCAGAAGCGTCGACTTGCCGGACCCGGACGACCCAATCAGTGATACCACGTCACCGCGATGTGCCGTGATATCGACCCCCTTCAACACTTCAAGATTTCCGAAGCTTTTGTGAAGGTCTTTGATTTCGATAACGGGTGCAGTTTCTGTCACGGGCAGTCCAGTGGTTGGTGGTGTTGGTCCGGTACTAGGACCGAAAAAAAAGGTCAATGCAATGTGCAAATGACAGAATCAAGCGGAGAAACACCCAAATTGGCCAAAATCAGTCGACAAATTGGGCAGTCGTTGTTCCGCCATCTTTGGGGGGCGCCGGAGTGGGGACAGCCAAGTAGTGCGCCGCGGGAATATCGATCAACCCGCGAATATGTAGCAATCGTTGATCGTCGTCGCAAAGCTGGTCAATCGCGGCCCGAACAGCGCCCGCAATGACCTGCGGATTCCGACCCATCGAAGTGATGTAGGGAAGGGTCGGAGTCGGAGTCGTTCTTGCCAGTTCGCGCAGTTTGGTCCCCAAATTGCTATGTTGTTGCAGCATCAGCCACGTCAGCATGTCCAGCGCGGCAAAGTCCGCTTTGCCATCTGCGACGGCTTGGGCAGACAGCGCATGCCCGCCGGTTTCCAACAATCCGGCGGGGTGCAGGTTTGCCTGGGTCATATGTGTGATCGGGGCAGCCCAGCCGGATTGGGACAAGCCCTCATTATACGCGAAAACCCCTGTGCTCAGCCCCGCCAGATCCCGATCGTCGCCAAGCCGCGCCACAAAGACCGAGCAATAATACCCGGGTGGACATCCGGGCAGGCCGTAGTCCGGGGTGCCAACCAGTTGCACGTGACCATGCAATCGGGTTCGAAGCGGCATGCCACAGGTTTGTGCCAGAATCAGGTTTGGGTCCCGCCAGACCGTCCACACGTCTTTGTCGCGGGTAAGGTGTTCCGGGCCTGATCCAAGTTGTGTGCGAATCAGGTTCCAGAACCTGTCATTGGCGGCTTGCAGGGCAGGCATGTCATACATGCCCAGCATGGCAATCACGATTTTGCAGCCTTTTGCCGTGCCAAAGCGGAATCCACGTCACTTACGCCCAGAAGACTGACCACCAGACGCAGCAGCGAATCTTCCTCGCTTGTGCGGTGCCCATCGGCCAACGCCACGGACCACAGTGCCTGAACGACCGCAAGCCGATCTTCATAGGCAACCGCCTCTTTGATGGCTCGGGTAAAGCGGACGGTGTCAGGGGCCTCGGCCTCAAGATCTTCTGCGCGGGCACGCAGGGCGGCGCATTCGAACGGAGACAGGCCATAGCGTTGCGCCGAAATTCGGTCGATACGGGCCATTTCGGAATCGGAATAGTCATTGTCGGACCGCGCCAGTCGCACCAACAGGGCCGTCAGGGCAAGGCGGGCGTCATCGTCGACAAGAGGATCGGGCTGAGGCTGCGTAAGCCTGGAAAGAAACTCACTGAACATGCGTTAGATATAGCGAGCGCCTAACTCACATCCAAGCGGCTTTGAACGCGTTCACGTGCGGCCTTGCTGTCGTTAAAGCTCAACCCCATGGCAACGCGGGCTTCCTCGACGATTTTCACCTCGCCTTCGTCGGTGTTTCCATCTGCCAGGACAACTTCCCACAGCGCATCCAGAGCGGCCAGGCGTTCCTTTAGATCCGTGGTCTCGCGGATCAGCTTGCCGAAGGTATCGGTATCCGGCGCTGCCGCGTGAAGCTTTTCGCATGTGGCACGCACCTTGGCTGCTTCGATCGCGTTGTGCTGGTAGAGACGGGCCAGGATTTTGTCGATCAGGCGGATTTCTTCCAGCTTGTAGTCCCGATCAGCCTGCGCCACGCGCACCATGAGCGCACCCAGAGCAAGTTCGGCATCCGGGTCCGGAAGATGTTCATGCTGGGGCGGCCTGAGCGCCTGAAGGAACTTTTTCAACATGGCAAAAGGTTATTCCATATTTTGTGGTGCGCCAAGCGTAGTCTACCCGTCATAGCCCTGAATGATCACAAGATCGCCCATCGATACCGGGGCGCGCAGTGCTTTGGCTTTCTGGTAAGCTTCGCTTTCGTAACAGGCAAGCGCATCCTCATAGCTGGGAAATTCGATCACGACGGTCCGGGCGCGCGCTGCGCCTTCCTTCACTTCGCGCTTTCCACCGCGCGTCAGAAAGCGCGCACCGTAAGCTGCAAAGGGTTCTGCATTTGCAGCAATGTAGGTATTGTATGTGTCCATGTCGTCCACATCGACATGTGCAACCCAATAGCCTTTCATCAGGCTAGCCTCCTGTTCGGTTTCAAAAGCAGGGTGATGAGAAGCGGCGGCAATTGCAATCCCACAACTTCTGGGTGATCAGTTGCGGTAGTGAATAGCGGCGTGCGCCTGATCTGTTAACCACTTGATCATCTGGCGATAAGGAACCGGACCATAGCTGACGCGCGCAACCCCCAGTTCAGCCAGACGCGGTGTGCCAGGAGTGCCGGGCAGGGCGATGATGTTGACCGGCAGATTCGTATGCTCGCACAGACGGCTGATCATCGCCTCGTCTTTCAGCCCCGGAGCAAAAAAACCGCTGGCGCCCGCAGCCTCATAGGCCGAAGCACGGGCAATGGCGTCGTTCAGCATGGCCTCATCATGTGTTTCTGCCGGGGCTTTCAGGAATATGTCGGTTCTTGCGTTGACATAGGCAGGTATGCCCGCGTCTTCGCAGGCCGCGCGCATGGCTTCGACGCGTTTGGCCTGAACAGCTGTATCGTACAGCCCGTCACCGCCGATGATCTGATCTTCGAAGTTGAAACCAACCACGCCGCAATACAGCGCACGCTTGACGTTTTGTGCAATGCCCAGTGGATCTTCGGCATATGCCCCTTCGAAATCCAGTGTCACCGGAAGATCAACCGCTGCAACCATGCGGCGCGCATTGTCCAATGCGGTCTCAAGCGGGATGTTCTGACCGTCGCCAAAACCCTGTGCCATGGCAACAGGTGCACTGCCAGTTGCAATGGCTTGCGCGCCTGCATCCCGCACCGCGCCGGCACTGCCAGCATCCCAGATGTTGAACAGAATGACGGGGTCGCCCTTTTTGTGAAGGCTCGCAAAGGTCTTCGCGCGTTGGGATTGATCGCTCATCGGGGCTCTCCTGTCGTGGTGTGATCAACAGTTAACCCCATGAGGGCAGACCGAGTAGAGGTTTTTTGCTCGGCAGCGTCACATTGAAGTGACGGAAACCGCACGGCCCGGTCCATTGCAAGATGGTCCGGGCCATGCTGGTGCATGGGTAAGCGGCGGTGCGTGCCTCAGGCTTCTTCTGCGGCGCCGGATACGAATTTTGCGCTGAAGTTGGCCTCACCCAAACGCTTCAACAGGTTCAGCTGAGTGTCCAGCCAGTCCTTGTGGCCTTCTTCTTCCAGCAAGATGCGTTCGAACAGGGTCCTTGACCCAACGTCGCCGACCTCGGCGGCCTGCAACGCGGCCTTGGTATAGAAGTCGACCGCCTCGGTTTCATCCTTCAGGTCCGCGGCAAACATGTCTTCCAGAGACCCCGCGGCGACTGGGCTTTTCTGAAACGCAAGCTCGGGCACGCCGCCAAGGAACAGGATACGCTCGATGAACGCGTCGGAGTGACCCAATTCTTCCTGCATTTCAGCGCGCATTTTTTCGGCAAGGATGTCCAGCCCCCAGTCCTCCAGCACATGGGCATGCAGCTGGTACTGGTGCGCCGCCGTCAGCTCCATATGAAGCGCTTGCTGGAGGTTGGTAATCGTTGTTGCGTTGCTCATCGGAAATCTCCTGAAACTCTGAACGGCATTGAGCCTGCGAAGCAGAAATTCTGCCTGCACATACAGTTAAGAGATCAGCCCGCACAAAACAACGCGGGGTGACAGTCCGACACAGCCCAGGGTCAGACCAGGCGAGAAGTGTCTTTCGCAGCGCGTACGAAATCGCGGAACAGGGGATGCGGGTCGAACGGTTTGGACTTAAGTTCCGGGTGGTACTGCACGCCGATGAACCATGGGTGATCCGACCATTCCACGATCTCGGGCAGGCGTCCGTCCGGCGACATGCCCGAGAAGTTGAGCCCGGCCTTTTCAAGCTGCTCACGGTACTTGATGTCCACTTCATAGCGGTGACGGTGGCGCTCTTCGATCTGTGTGCCGCCATAAACTTCAGCGACTTTCGATCCCTCTGCCAGCACCGCATTGTAAGCGCCCAGGCGCATGGTGCCGCCCTTGTCGTCACCGACCTTGCGTTCGACCTTGTGATTGCCCTGCACCCATTCCTTCAGATGGTACACGACAGGTTCAAAACGTTTCTTCCCGGCTTCGTGGTCGAATTCTTCCGAACCAGCTTCCTTGATGCCAGCCGCATTTCGGGCGGCCTCGATCACGGCCATCTGCATCCCAAGGCAGATGCCCAGATAGGGGACTTTGTGCTCGCGCGCATATTGCGCGGCCTTGATTTTGCCCTCTGTGCCACGTTCGCCAAAGCCTCCGGGGACGAGGATGGCGTGGAAACCTTCAAGATAGGGTGCGACGTCTTCGTTGTCGAACACCTCGGCGTCAACCCATTCGACCTTGACCTTGACCCGGTTGGCCATGCCGCCATGGGTCAGCGCCTCGGCAATCGATTTATAGGCGTCTTCAAGCTGCGTATACTTGCCTACGATGGCGACCTTCACTTCACCCTCGGCGTTGTGGATGCGGTCGCTGACGTCTTCCCATTTTGCCAGATCAGGTTTGGGCGCAGGGCTGATCTGGAACGCGTCCAGAACGGCCTGATCCAGACCTTCGCGGTGATAGGCCAGCGGCGCGTCATAGATGGTGCTCAGGTCCTGCGCTGCGATCACACTGTCGGGGCGCACGTTGCAGAACAGCGCCAGTTTCTCGCGCTCCTTGGTCGGGATCGGCCCTTCCGAGCGGCAGACCAGAATATCGGGCGCCAGACCGATCGAGCGCAGTTCCTTCACCGAGTGCTGAGTCGGTTTGGTTTTCAGCTCGCCCGAGGCCTTGATATAAGGCAGCAGCGTTAGGTGCATGAAAATGCACTGCCCGCGCGGCTTGTCCTGACTGAACTGGCGGATCGCCTCGAAAAACGGCAGACCCTCGATATCGCCGACGGTGCCACCGATTTCGCACAGCATGAAATCAACCTCATCCTCGCCGATGGCGATGAAATCCTTGATCTCGTTGGTGACGTGCGGGATCACCTGAATGGTCTTGCCCAGATAGTCGCCGCGTCGTTCCTTTTCCAGAACGTTCGAATAGATCCGCCCCGAACTGACCGAGTCGGTCTTGCGCGCGGCCACGCCGGTGAACCGTTCGTAATGGCCCAGGTCCAGGTCGGTTTCGGCCCCGTCATCGGTGACGAATACTTCGCCGTGTTCAAACGGCGACATCGTCCCCGGATCGACGTTCAGATAGGGGTCCAGCTTGCGCAGCCGTACCGAGTATCCCCGGGCCTGCAACAAGGCGCCCAACGCCGCCGAAGCCAGTCCTTTGCCCAAGGACGAAACCACACCACCAGTGATGAAAATAAAACGCGCCATAGTTTTTCGGCTGCTCCCGTGAGACGTCATTATCAGCTGCCCGACGGTTTCGAAAAACCGCTGCATCACGGGACTTCACGTATAAAGGATTCGCGCCAAAAGCGCAAGAGAACCGCAAGATGCTGTTGCAGTCCTCTTCCATGTTTCTAGGTTTTGTAGGTCAGTCGGCCTGCGGGATCAGCGGCGCGTTGTCGCCCTGTGCAGGCGGCAGAAGGTCATCCGCCGACGGAATTGCCGGAGTACTTTCTTCGCTTGAAGCCGGAGCCGGCACGCCCAAACGGTCGATCACCGAGCTGCCCGAAGATTTCTGCGCCGCCAGAATGGTCAGCGTGATCGAGGTCACGATGAAGCAAGCGGCAAGGATCCAGGTCAGTTTGCCCAAAGCCGTCGCTGCTGCGCGGCCTGTCATGGCTCCGCCACCACCGCCACCCATGCCAAGGCCACCGCCTTCGGACCGCTGCATCAGAACAACGGCAATCAAGCCTAGGGCCAAAAGAAGGTGGATGATGAGAACGACGTTTTCCATGGTGTTCCTGTACAGCGTGGCGTGTATCGCGAGGTATCTATGCAAGTTTGCCAGCGGGGGCAAGTCACGAGTTCGCATCACCGCACGTGATATGTCATATCACGTCAAAGGGACTGGACAGAACGCCGATGCGTGACGCAGGCTGCGGCCCATGCCTCATGACGACCACGACCACCCGCACGCCCTTTTGCCGCCCGAACCCGCGCTGCGCGTCAAAGCGCTGGAAACGATTCTGACCCGCAAGGGCCTGATCGACCCGGCGGCTCTGAACGAAATCATCGACACCTATCAGAACAAGATTGGCCCGCAGAACGGAGCGCGGGTGGTTGCCAAAGCCTGGAGCGACCCAACTTTCAAGGCCGCTCTGCTGGAAGACGCCACCTCGATGGTCGCGGATCTTGGTTATTATGGCCGCCAGGGTGAACACATGGTTGTTGTCGAGAACACGCCAACCCGGCACAACATAGTCGTCTGCACCTTGTGCAGCTGCTATCCTTGGCCGTTGCTGGGTATCCCGCCGGGTTGGTACAAATCTGATGCCTACCGTGCCCGAGCGGTGCGTGAACCCCGCAAGGTACTGGCCGAATTCGGCCTCACCCTGCCTGAAGACACTTCGGTGCGGGTGTGGGATTCGACGGCCGAGATTCGCTATCTCGTTCTGCCGATGCGTCCCGATGGAACTGATGGGATGAGTGAGAAGGCGCTTGCCGCACTTGTGACACGTGACAGCATGATCGGCACGGGCCTGCCGAAGGCCCCTTCATGACCCGCGTTCACGATATGGGCGGCCGCTTTGGAGATGGTCCGATAAATCCCGAGGCCGAGGATGGGCCGGTTTTTGCCGAAGACTGGCACGCACGGGCGCTTGCAGTGACACTTGCATCCGGCTTTCTGGGGCAGTGGAATATCGACGTATCCCGTCACGCAAGGGAACGGTTGTCGCCGAAGGACTACGCCCGGTTTTCATACTACGAGAAATGGATTTCGGGCCTGGCTGACCTGTTGGTTGAACGCGGCGTTCTTTCTCTGGATGACCTGCGCAGCGGCGGAGAGGATGGGCCGCATCCGTTGGCAGAACGGATGCTCAAGGCGGACGCCGTGTCAGCCGCCCTGGCCAAAGGTGGGCCAGCGGACAGACCTTCGAACGTGGCGGTGCAGTTTTCTGTCGGTCAACAGGTGGTCACGACCCGTCCGGCGGGAAATCGCATTGTGGATGGCGGGCACACACGCCTGCCGAATTATGCGTCCGGTGCCAGGGGTCGAATACTGCGCCTGCACGGAATCCATGTCCTGCCCGATTCCAATGCCCATGGGCTGGGCGAAGCGCCCGAACCGATCTATGCCGTGGTCTTCCCCGCTTCGGAACTTTGGACCAGCCCGGAGCATCCGGATGACGAAGTGGTTCTGGATCTCTGGCAAAGCTATCTGGAACCGGCATGAGCGGCTGCAACGAGCATTCAGCCCCAGAACCGGTGTTTGCCGAACCCTGGCACGCTCAGGTCTTTGCCGTCACCGTTGCCCTGAACGAGGCGGGGCGGTTCGATTGGTCCGATTGGGCGGCTCGGTTCTCGGACACGTTGAAGCGCCACGGGCTCGCGCGAGAGCTGGACGGCGGCGACGACTATTTCCGTGCATGGCTGGAAACGCTCGAGGGGTTGCTGGCCGAGCAAGGCGTCGCGCCGCCACAGGAGGTAAAAGGGCTACATGAGTCCTGGGAAGAGGCTTATCTGACGACACCTCATGGGCAACCGGTGCATCTGCGTTGATGCCGGGCAGGGGGCTCTGCCCCCGCCGCTCGTTCCGTGCGGCTCCCCCGGGATATTTTCAGCCAGATGAAGCAGGGGATCCGCTTTTCATCTGGCCATAAATATCCCCGCCGGAGGCATCGCGCGTTCGCGCGATTTTCATCTGCGGCGAAATATCGGTTTCCCTGCCGTTTGCGCCCCGCTATATGAGCCGGGTTTGATAACTCAGCGCAAAAGGACCGGATATGGCCAACGTGGTTGTTGTCGGCGCCCAGTGGGGTGACGAAGGAAAAGGCAAGATCGTCGACTGGCTCAGCGAACGGGCGGACGTGATCGCGCGTTTTCAGGGCGGGCATAATGCCGGACATACGCTGGTGATTGATGGCGAGGTTTACAAGCTGCACGCTCTGCCGTCCGGTGTCGTGCGCGGCGGTAAGCTGAGCGTCATCGGCAACGGCGTGGTGTTGGACCCCTGGCATTTGGTCAAAGAAATCGCGACCATCCAGGCACAAGGTGTGGAAATCACCCCCGATACGCTGATGATTGCCGAGAACACCCCGTTGATCCTGCCGATCCACGGCGAGTTGGATCGTGCGCGCGAACAGGCGGCCAGCAAGGGAACCAAGATCGGCACCACAGGTCGTGGGATTGGGCCGGCCTATGAAGACAAGGTCGGGCGCCGTTCCGTTCGCGTCGCGGATCTGGCGGATGAGGCCACGCTCGAGGCTCGGGTAGACCGTGCTTTGCAGCACCATGACCCGCTGCGCAAGGGTCTGGGAATCGAGCCGGTCGACCGCGACGCGCTGATCGCCCAATTGAAAGAGATCGCGCAAGAGATTCTGCCGTTTGCCGCGCCTGTGTGGAAAGTGCTGAACGAAAAACGCAAAGCGGGTAAACGTATCCTGTTCGAAGGGGCGCAAGGCGCTCTGCTGGACATCGATTTCGGCACCTATCCATTCGTGACCTCGTCCAACGTGATCGCAGGTCAGGCTGCGACCGGGGTGGGGATCGGACCGGGATCGATCGACTTTGTGCTGGGGATTGTCAAAGCCTACACCACCCGTGTCGGCGAAGGCCCATTCCCGACAGAACTTGAGGATGCGGATGGTCAGCGCCTTGGGGAACGCGGGCATGAGTTCGGAACAACGACAGGTCGCAAGCGCCGCTGTGGCTGGTTTGATGCGTGCCTGGTCCGTCAGACCTGCGCGACCAGTGGCGTGAACGGGATCTCTCTGACAAAACTGGACGTTCTGGATGGGTTTGAAACCCTGAAGATTTGCACAGGCTATGAACTGGACGGCGAGCGCCTCGACTTTCTGCCGACTGCCGCAGAACAGCAGGCGCGCTGCACCCCGATCTACGAAGAAATGCCGGGCTGGAGCGAATCCACCGAAGGCGCGCGCAGCTGGGCCGAGTTGCCTGCCAACGCAATCAAGTATGTGCGCCGCGTGGAAGAGTTGATCGAATGCCCTGTGGCCCTTTTGTCCACCAGCCCGGAGCGGGACGACACCATTCTGGTGACCGACCCGTTTGCAGATTGATGAACAAAGAGCAGAAAACAGGTCTGAGCTATAAGGCGCGCCGGCGTTGGTCGTTGGTTATTCTTGTGATCGGCCTGCCACTTTACATTGTGGCGGTGGTGACGGTTCTGAACTGGCTGGAGCGCCCCCCGATATGGGTGGAACTTCTGGTCTATATCGTTCTGGGCATTCTTTGGGCCCTGCCGTTCAAGTTCGTTTTTCGCGGCGTTGGCAAAGAAGACCCGGATCAATCCTGAGCCGGGCCATTGCTCGGACCAAGGCGGCTGGTCGGGCCCAGTACAATGGGCAACGCTGAGTCTTGTTTAACAACGGGCGTTTGTCTCTGGACGTGCCATAGCAAAAGGGCCGGGGTTCACCCGGCCCTTTTCGTCAATTGGCGCGGCAGTCAGCCTACTGCGCGCTCATCATCAGGACGGAAGCCGATCAGGTCAGAGGCCGCAAAACGGCCGCCACCGGCTTTTTCGATTTTTCCATCGCGCAGCAGCTGTCCGAAGGAACGCAGGCTTTCTTCGCGATTGAACTCATCTTGCTTCAAAGAACGGACTTTGTTCATCAGTTGGGGGCGCGAGAATTGTTGCTGTCCTTCGATGAAAGACAGGTAGGCCGCCGCCGCTTCAAGCAGGTCCTGGAGCGACTGTGCACCCTGATCCTGTGCGAATTGCGCAAAACCGCCTTCTTCCGACCCGGTTTCTTCCACCTGAGTGGTCACGCGACGCGGCATCACGGGGCCATTGGATTCGCTTTGATCGTCCACGCGCTGCTCAGCAACCAGCTTCAACGGAGCCGGAGCATCTGTTTCCGGGCGTATGCTGGTCACGTTAACTTCGGGGCGGCGCGGGCTGACCGCTGACGCAAGATCAACGCGATACTCATCAACAGGCGAGGTTTTCGGGGCCGGTTGGTCATCACGGTCGGCCTCGGTCGCGGCAACGGCGGTGCGAAGGTGCGAATAGGTTTCTCGCGCGTCGCTGCTGGAGGGATCCTCCATATGTTCACCGGTTTTGGCCATCAGTCGCGAGATATCCTGATCAGGATCGGCGTCATCCGTCAGTTTTTGGCTTGAACGGCCCGCCATGTCTTTTTCGATTTCGGAAATCTCGGACAGCAGCTGAATTTCGTCCTCTTCCGACAATACTCCTTGCGCCTGATCGTCTTGCGGCTCGTCATCTGCTTCATCTTCGGATTCGATCGCCACGTCTTCGACGTTGAGGATGTTTGGAACATCTTCTTCGTCGATTTCCTCGTCGGTATCCTCTTCCAGATCCGAGAACAGGGGCTCAGCAGGAAGCTGCGCGTCGTCCGTTGCGACCTCGATTTCTTCATCCCGCAGGTGGCCGGGGGGCAGCTGCACCTGCTGTTCGGAATCGTTCTCGATATTCGGCGCGGCGGATTCGAAGGCCTGGTTTTCCGATACTGCCGGCGCGTCGTCATGTACGTCTTCGGCGTCAAGCGCTTGCAGATCCTCGATTTCTGCGGCCTCGGGCTCAGCAGGTTCAGCAAAGTCATCCGCATTGAGAGCACCTGCTTCGAACGCGGCTGCCACGGCGTCCACCGGGGGGGCGGTGTTGGCCAGCAGCGAAGATTCCTCGTCTTCGGAATAGGCAGTGGGGGGGACGTCCGAATGGGAAACAACGGCCCGGATGCGTTGCAGTTTTGCGGCAATGCTGTCGGCCGGCGGAGATGTGGTGGCGTCGACGGCCTCCGCGTTCGTGAACGCGGTCTGCCCCGGGCTTGCTTGCGCATATTCGGGAGGGGGAGTGGTCATGACATCTGCATTTTGCGCACGCGGGCCCTCTGCGTCAGAAGCGACTGGTGCCTGGGCTTCGGTGTTTGGAGCGGCACGCAGCAGAAGCCCGGATTCGTTTTGGCTGGCTTCGACGCGTTGCGATGCGTCGCGGCGTGCGATACGGGTCAGCATTTCGGCGTCTGGTTGTGGAGGCTCTGAGCCGAAGTAACGATCATCTGCAGCAAGATCGCGGAAATATTCGGCAATGGCTTTCATCGTTTCAAAGGAATCGTCGAATCCTTCCAAAGTGCAGGAGAAGGTTCCATATGAAACGGTCAATACCTTGTTATTCTGTACCATCAGACGCACGTCCTTTACAAACTACGAGAGCCCACTTACCCGGAATCGGGAGCACACGAAGGCTCTGAACTTTATGCATGAACCTATCATTTTGTGGTCTTAATGTGTCCAAATCCGGGAAAAATGGCCAATCTTTGGAAAAATGAACCAATTGTACGCTCTGCCGATCCAATCGGGTTGTTTGGGGGTGGTTTTGTCGGTTCCGAGGACCTGAATTTGGTGCTGAACCGCGTCACTTCTGTCGTTGCAGCTGATGGTGGAGCGGCAGTTCTGACAGAATCAGGCCGGATTCCGGATGCGGTCATCGGGGACTTCGATTCGCTGGACAAAGCAACGAAAGCCAATATCCCGTCTGACCGGCTTTTTGCCATTCGTGAACAGGACAGCACCGATTTCGACAAGGCCTTGCGTAATGTGCAGGCTCCACTGGTTTTGGGGGCCGGTTTTCTGGGCGGACGGCTTGATCATCAGCTTGCCGTTCTGAACGTGCTGGTCAGGCGTCAGGAACAGGCCTGCATTCTGCTGGGCGCGCATGAGGTGGTGTTTCACGCACCCCGCCAAATGCGGTTGCCGGTTTCTCCAGGGGATGTGGTGTCGCTGTTTCCTATGCGCCCCGTGACGGGGCGCAGCACCGGGCTGGAATGGCCCATCGACGGCCTGCGGTTGCAACCGGACGACCGGGTGGGCACCTCCAATCGTGCGCTGTCGGATGTTGAATTGCAGATGAATGGGCCCGGCCTGTTGGTGATGGTTCCCCGCGCCGCACTCGATCCGCTTATGCAGGTGTTTCTGTCGGGGCAGAGCGAGCGGTGGCCCGTTCGCGAAGAATAACGTACAATCCGGCGGCGACGGTGATCATGATCCCAACCGCCGCCAGCCCGTCCGGCAGGTCGCTGAAGATGGCCCAGCCAATCAGGGTCGCCACAGGGATTTCCAGATATTGCATCGGGGCCAGCGTGACCGAAGGTGCATAGCGCAGCGACCATGTCATCAGCAGATGTGCGACAGTTCCCAAAACTCCTATCGCGATCAGCAGCCCAAACATGTCGGGGGCGGGCAAGGCGGCGGACAGGTTCCAGATACCAAGCGATGTTCCGATCACAAGGACAGGAACCAGCCCCACAGTGGCCATGACACCAGACACCGCCTGCAAGGAAATTGGATCAGTTTCCTTGGCGATTTGCCGCGTGACCAGCATGAACAGGGCAAAGACCACGGCAACGATCAACGGCAGCAGGGCAGGTAGGCCCACCTCGGCAAAGCTGGGCTGGATGACCAGAAGTGTGCCGATGAAACCGACGATGCAGGCCACAAGGCGCCGCGCGCCGACCTCTTCGCCCAGAACGTATCTGCCCAGCAGCAACATGATGAACGGCATGACAAAGGCAATGGCGATGGCGTCAGCCAGGGGCAGGAACTGCAACGCACTGAACATCGCGGTTATGCCGACGATGTGCAGCAGCGTGCGGATGACTGTCAGGCGCAGGATACGCCCGTGCATCCGCCAGGGCCGACCTGTCATCCTCACCAGCGGGATGAGAATCAGCGCTTGGACCGCGAACCGGACTGCAACCAGCAAACCCAACGGTGTCGTTTCACCCAACAGCTTTGCCATCGCATCCCCCAAGGGTGCAAGCACGCAAAAACCGAGCATCAAAAAGATGCCCAAGACGGGACGATCCTGTGTCATGCGCGCGACGCTATCTGCTTAGCGGCGCAGTGGAAAGGTCGAATGTCAGGCGTCGGGCAGCGGTTGAACCTTTGTGTAATCCGGCCCGGTGCAGGTGGGCAGGTTGTCATCCAGGCACAGCCAGCTCAACCTTTCTTCATGCGACACGTGCAATGTGGGCTGCATTGCCTCGGGGGTCTCCAAAGTGGCGACGTAGAGATGCAGAACATCCGACATTTTTGCCGAACGGAACGAGATTGGCGTGCCGCAATCCGGGCAAAAGCTGCGTTCGACACCGGGCGAAGAGTTGAAGCGTTTCGGCTCTTCCCCGATCCAGCGCCACTGACCGTCACGAACCGCGAAATAGGTTGTCATCGGCGCGGCGCATTGGCGTCGGCAGCTGTCGCAATGGCAGGTGACGCAGGACAGGGCAGGAGGGTCGATTTCGTATTTGATGCTGCCGCACAGGCAATGTCCACGCATTTCGACCCCCATTTGTTGCGATCTCAGCAGTTTGGCACGTTCACGGCCAATCCACCAAGCGAGGTTTCCTTGTATTTTTCGTGCATGTCATGACCGGTCTGACGCATCGTTTCGATCACCGCATCCAGCGGCACGAAATGCTCGCCGTCCCCGCGAAGGGACAAAGATGCGGCGGACACAGCCTTGATGGCCCCCAGCCCGTTGCGTTCGATACAGGGCACCTGAACCAGACCGGCAACGGGATCGCAGGTCATGCCCAGATGATGCTCCAACGCGATCTCGGCGGCGTTTTCAACCTGTTCGGGCGTGCCGCCCATCACGGCACAGAGCCCCGCCGCGGCCATGGCTGATGCGCTGCCGACCTCGGCCTGACACCCCGCTTCGGCCCCCGAGATGGACGCATTGTATTTGACCAGCCCGCCAATCGCGGCCGCAGTCAGAAGGAAATCTTCGATATGCCTCTCCGAGGCACCAGGAACGTGGTCCAGGTAATAGCGCAGCACCGCAGGAAGAACGCCCGCCGCCCCATTGGTCGGTGCCGTTACGACTTGCCCACCGGCGGCGTTTTCTTCGTTGACCGCCATGGCGTAGACACTCATCCAGTCGTTGATCGTATGCGGCGCGGTCAGGTTCATGCCGCGTTCGGCCATCAGCGCGTCATAGATACCCTTTGCCCTGCGTCGCACTTTCAGCCCGCCGGGCAGAATGCCGTCGGTCGTCAAACCGCGTTCGATACAGGCATTCATGACGTCCCACAGACGGGCGCATCCTTTGGCGAAACTGTCGGCGCAGCCGCGCGCAATCTCATTGGCGCGCTTCATCTCGGCGATGGTTTTGCCGCTGGATTTGGCCATCTCTAGCATTTCAGCCGCGGACTTGAACGGGAACGGCACCGGTGCGCCTTCATCCGTTGCCTTGCCTTCGGCCAGTTCTTCTTCGGTCAGGACAAAACCGCCACCGATGGAATAGAAAACCTGGCGCAGGATCACGTCCCCCTGCGCGTCCGTAGCCATCAGGATCATCCCGTTGGCGTGTCCCGGCAGGTTGGTGTCATAGTCGAAAATCAGGTCTGTTTTGGGATCGAACTGAAGCGTCGGCAGGCCGTCGGGGGTAACCGTGTGCGTCTTGGCGATATCCGCCAATGCGGCCTCGGCCTTGTCGTTGTCATAGGTGTCCGGAACAAAGCCGGCCAGGCCCAGTATGGTCGCCCGGTCGGTCGCATGGCCGACGCCGGTAAAGGCGAGCGAGCCATGCAGCGAGCCCTTCAGACCCGCAAATTCAAAGGGTGAAGCACGCATCATATCCAGAAAGCGCGCCGCCGCCACCATGGGGCCCATGGTGTGCGAGGAGGACGGGCCGATGCCCACTTTGAACATATCGAAGACAGAGAGGAACATGTCAGGTAGCTGAGCCTTCTAAGGGGTTGGCGTAAATAGGAGAGGTGTAGGGTGCGGGGCCCAGACCCTCGGCCGCGATGGCCGTGTGGGTGGCGGGGCGTGTCTCGAGCTGTGCCAGGATGGTTTGCAGGGCCGGGGTGTCAGCCAGCGCATACCAGCTGCGATCTGCATCGGCCGGATACAAGGCCATCCAACGCATCATGCAGGCGACATAATAGGTCAAAACCGATGGGCATTCCGCGCAGAACCAGGCTGGCGCGCGTTTTGCCAGCGCATCCAACAGTTGCAGGTGCTGCTTCAAACGGGGGCGGATGCCTGCGCGCAGGGTATCAGCCTGTGGTGGGGTGATGTATTTCTCGGCATAGAACATAATGCGCAGATCGGCGTGCAGCGTGTTGGACGCAAAGAACAGCCATTTCAAAAACTCGGCGCGTTCGGGGGCCTCTGTTGCCGGGGCCAGTTGCCCGTGGCGCTCGGACAGCCACAGCAGGATTGCCGCCGTTTCAAAGATCGGCCCTTGCGGAGTTTCAAGCACCGGGATCAGCCCGTTGGGGTTCAATGCCCTGTACGCCGCGCTGTCCTGTTCGTTGCGACGGCGATCGACCAGCACAGTTTCATAGGGCACACCCATTTCTTCCAGCACCAGCCGGATCACCAGCGAGGCGTTGTCAGGGGCGTAGTGCAGGCGGTATCGGGTCAACATGCGGGCAATCTATATGACAAAGATGAGGGTGTAAGACATGATTGCGACGTTTCCGATAGGAAACGCGCAGTCTTCAGGCATCTTTACGCTTGCCGAACCGCAAAATGTGGTCGCAGTCGCGCGGCGCATTCCCTATAACTCCGGCAGGCCAAACTGGGAAAGCTGCCATGACCGGAGAACTGTCGCCCATCGACACCGCAAAATACGTGGCCGCATGTCGTGCCGCCGAGATGGTCGAGGACGGCATGCGCGTGGGTCTTGGAACGGGATCCACTGCGGCCTGGCTGGTCCGTCGTTTGGGCGAACGGGTGCAGGACGAAGGTCTGCGGATCAAGGGCGTTCCCACCTCCACCCGCACCGCGCAGCTGGCACGCGAAGTCGGGATCGAAGTCATTTCTCTGGATCAGGCCGGGTGGCTGGACATGACCATCGACGGCGCGGATGAATTCGACGCCGACCTGAACCTGATCAAGGGCGGCGGCGGCGCGCATTTGCAGGAAAAGATCGTTGCCACGGCCAGCGATCAGATGATCGTCATCGCAGATGCCGGGAAAGAGGTGGAAACGCTGGGTGCTTTCCCCTTGCCGGTCGAGGTTGTTCCATTTGGCTGGCAAACCACGCGAACACTGATCGAAGAAGCGCTGGATGCGATGGATGTACTTGGAACCTCGTCGGCGCTGCGTATGAATGGCGCGGCCCCGTTCGTGACGGATGAGGGCAACCACATTCTGGACCTGCACCTGCAACGCATCGGCAATCCCCGTCAGATGGCCCTGATCCTCAACCAGGTTCCCGGCGTGGTGGAAAACGGCCTGTTCATCGATATCTGTGACAAGGTCATCATCGGACACGGCGACGGGCGGGTCGAACTGCGGGATATCAACGCGGGCACCCTGGAACTGGATCAGCTGCTGAGCGGATCCCGGGAAAACCTGTTTTCCGACCAAACGGACTGAGTTTTATGCAAGCCAATCGGACAAGCGTCGGCAAAAGATCGAAAATTCCACGCCCGGGGGTTGGCACCGGGGTTTTCGCGCCCAGATATCCAGAGGAATTTTGCAAGTTGAACGAAGGAACCCGGCATGAGCTTTGACTATGATCTTTTTGTCATCGGCGGAGGCTCGGGCGGGGTCCGGGCGGCACGCGTGGCGGCGGGTGAAGCCGGTGCAAAGGTCGCGCTGGCTGAAGAAGACCGCTATGGCGGCACCTGTGTGATCCGGGGCTGCGTGCCAAAGAAACTGATGGTCTTTGCCAGTGAATACTCGGGCATGATCGAAGATGCGCAAGCTTATGGTTGGGATGTTCAGCCCGGCGCGTTTGACTGGGGCATGTTTCACGGCAAGCTGGTTGCAGAACTGGACCGGTTGGAAGGGATTTATCGCAGCATCCTGAAAAACAACGGCGTCGAAAGCTTTGATCAGCGCGCGCGCCTCGTGGATGCGCACACGGTCGAGCTGACCGATGGCACCCGCAAAACCGCCAAACACATTTTGATTGCAACAGGCGGTCGACCGGTGGTGCCGGACTTCCCGGGGTCGGATCTTGCGATCACGTCGAATGAGATTTTCCATCTGGACAAGCTGCCCGAAAGCATCCTGATCGTCGGCGGTGGCTATATCGCCAGCGAGTTCGCCGGGATCATGAACGGTCTGGGCGTCAAGACCACGCAATTCTACCGCGGTGCGCAGATCCTGCGTGGCTTTGATGAAGAAGCGCGGGGGCTGATCTGCGAAGAGATGCGCCAGAACGGCATCGATGTACGGCTGGGCACCAATGTGCTGGAAATGGCCAAGGATGGCGACCAGATCCGCGTCAAGGCGACGGACGGCACCGAGGATCGTTTTGACGTGGTCATGTACGCCACGGGCCGGGCACCGAATGCCGACAACCTCGGGCTGGAAGAGCTGGGTGTGGAACGTGGGCGCAAGGGCGAGATCGTCGTGGATGAATACAGCCAGACCGCCGTTCCGTCGATCTATGCCATTGGGGATGTGACCGACCGGGTCAACCTGACACCCGTGGCCATCCGCGAGGGTATGGCTTTTGTGGAAACCGTTTTCAAAGGTAACCCGACCCCTGTGGATCACGCGCTGATCCCAACCGCCATTTTCACGCAACCGGAATTCGGCACAGTTGGCCTGAGCGAGGAAGAAGCCTCAGCCCAGGAACCGATCGATGTGTATGCCACTTCGTTCAAACCGATGCAGAAGGCGTTTGCCGGTGGCACGCAGCGGGTTCTGATGAAGCTGATCGTGTCTCAGGCCACGCGCAAGGTTCTGGGCTGCCATATTGTTGCCCCCGGAGCAGGAGAGATGATCCAGCTGGCCGGAATTGCCGTAAAGATGGGCGCGACAAAGGAAGATTTCGATCGCACGGTTGCAGTACATCCCGTTATGGCGGAAGAACTGGTGACAATGCGGCAACCTGTACGCTCCGCTTGATTTGCAAGCGCGCGCACACAAGTTACAAATGTGCCCGTGATCACACGGGCCTAAACGAAGGAAATGATACATATGGCGGGCAACAGCGGTGGCCCCTGGGGGGGCGGAGGCTCATCCGGAGGTGGAGGAAATCGGGGTAACAACGGGGACGGGCGACGCCCACCCGAAGGCGAAGGCCCGCAGATCCCCGAGATCGACGAGCTGATGAAAAAAGGCCAGGAGCAGCTGCGCGTCCTGATGGGCGGTCGCGGCGGCGGCGGCCGTGGTGGCAGCGGTGGTCAGGGCGGCGGAGGCCCGGCCTTTACCAAAGGTACAGTTGCGATTGGTCTGGTGGCGGCTGCCGTTTTGTGGGGGCTGGCCAGCTTTTATACTGTAAAACCGGAAGAACAGTCGGTTGAGCTGTTTCTGGGTGAGTTTTCTGCGGTTGGCAATCCGGGTCTGAACTTCGCGCCATGGCCGTTTGTCACTGCCGAGGTGATTCCGGTCACCCGCGAACAGACCGAAGATATGGGCGGAGCCCGGGGCAGCGACGATGGCCTCATGCTGACCGGCGACGAAAACGTGGTCGATATCGACTATCAGGTCGTCTGGAATATCAACGACCCGGCCAAGTTCCTGTTCAATTTGCGTGATCCGCGTCAGACGATCCGCGCCGTGTCGGAATCGGCGATGCGCGAGATTATCGCGCAGAGCGAGCTGGCACCAATCCTGAACCGGGATCGCGGCATCATTGCCGAGCGCCTGCAGGAACTGATCCAGACGACGATGGACAGCTACGATTCGGGTGTGAACATCATCCGAGTGAACTTCGACAAGGCCGACCCGCCGCAGGACGTGATCGCCGCCTTCCGCGATGTTCAGGCCGCCGCGCAGGAGCGTGACCGGCTGCAAAACGTCGCCGACGCCTATGCCAACCGGGTTTTGGCTGAGGCGCGCGGTGAAGCTGCCCAGGTTCTGGAAGAAGCCGAAGCCTACCGCGCACAACAGATCAACAGCGCCATGGGTGAGGCGAGCCGTTTCAGCGCGGTTCTGGAAGAATATTCGAAAGCGCCTGATGTGACCCGCAAACGTCTGTACCTGGAGCGGATGGAGCAGGTTCTGGGTGACGTGGACAAGATCATTCTGGACGAAAACTCGACCGGATCGGGGCAGGGCGTCGTACCTTACCTGCCGCTGAACGAACTGCGCCGCAATTCCGGACAGGAGAGCAACTGATGCGTAAAGCGACCTTTATTCTGCCGATCGTTTTCATCGCGATTGTTGGTGTACTGTCTTCGATCTTTATCGTGGATGAACGTGAGCGCGCGTTGGTTCTGCAATTTGGCCGCGTTGTTGCGGTCAAGGAAGAGCCGGGTCTGGCGTTCAAGATCCCGCTGATTCAGGAAGTTGTCCGCTATGACGACCGGATCCTGTCCATCGACGTTCAGCCGTTGGAGGTTACGCCTCTGGATGATCGCCGACTGGTGGTTGATGCCTTCGCCCGCTATCGGATTTCTGATCTGGAACAGTTCCGTCAGGCCGTTGGTGTGGGTGGTATTCCGGTCGCCGAAGACCGTCTGGATCGTATCCTGCGCGCTGAAACCCGCGAAGTACTGGGTTCGGTGTCCTCGCGTGACATCCTCAGTTCAGACCGTGCCGCGCTGATGCTGCGCATCCGCAACAGCGCGATTGCCGAGGCACGTGCGCTGGGCGTCAACGTGATCGACGTTCGCCTGAAGGCAACCGACCTGCCGCAGGCGAACCTTGAGGCAACCTTCGACCGGATGAAGGCTGAACGTGAACGTGAGGCGACCGACGAGCGCGCCCGCGGTAACGAAGCTGCACAACGTGTTCGCGCGCAGGCAGACCGTACCGTGGTCGAACTGGTCTCGGATGCCCGTCGTGAGGCGGAAATCATCCGCGGTGAAGCTGACGCCGAACGCAACGCGATCTTTGCCGAAGCGTATGGTGCAGACCCGGAGTTCTTCGAGTTCTACCGTTCGCTGACCGCGTATGAAAATGCGCTGCAAGGTGGTAATAGCTCATTGATACTGAGCCCGGATTCCGAGTTTTTCAACTACCTCGCTTCGCCAACCGGACGGCGGGCACCGGCGGCTGCGGCGTCTGAATAATGGGTATGATCCTTCTGGCTTTCGGGCTGGTACTGATTGTCGAGGGGCTGGCCTATGCGCTGGCCCCTTCGCTTATAGAGCGGATGCTTGAAGCCTTGCGGGACATGCCAGAGCAAGCCCGGCGCCTGGTCGGATTGCTATGCGTGATCAGCGGTTTGGTCCTGCTTTGGGGCGCGCAACAATTGGGATTTTGACGCTGTGGTTTCACTTGCTGGTGATTTCGCTGCGATCCCGAGTTGCTCGTGGGGGCAAACTGACTACATTGGTTTGTAAGAAAGGCCGAGAACAAGCGGTCTTGGCGTGAATGTCGACAAGGAGAGCTCAAGTGCAGGCGAAAGCGCGCAGTGTATCCGTCCGGTGGGACGAAGTGAGTGTTTGGATGCGGCTGATGTGGCTGGCTTTTGCAGGTTCACTGCTGTTGCTGGCGCAATCGGTTGCGGCGCAGGCCAAAAGTGAAAGTTTGGCACCGCTGGCTGAGGAAATCAGCCCGGCAGTAGTGAACATTACCACCAGCACTTTGATCGAAGGCCAAACTGGACCGCAAGGTATTGTTCCTGAAGGCTCTCCGTTCGAGGATTTCTTTCGCGAGTTTCAGGATCGCAACGGTGACAACGGTGACAACGCGCCGCGCAGAAGCAACGCGCTGGGATCTGGTTTCGTGATCTCGGAAGATGGCTTTATCGTCACAAACAACCATGTGATCGCCGAAGCCGATGAGATACTTGTGGAATTCTTCCCCGGCGATGGGCAACCCAAGAAAGAGCTGGTGGCCAAGGTTATCGGAACGGATGAGAAAACCGATATCGCGCTGCTCAAGGTCGAGGCTTCGGGCCCACTGAAATACGTGAAATTCGGCGACAGCGACGTAGCGCGTGTGGGTGACTGGGTTATCGCCATGGGCAACCCGCTTGGGCAAGGCTTTTCGGTATCGGCAGGGATCGTTTCTGCACGCAACCGAGCGCTGAGCGGAACCTATGACGATTACATTCAAACGGACGCGGCGATCAACCGGGGCAACTCGGGCGGGCCGCTGTTCAACATGGACGGCGAAGTGATCGGTGTGAACACCGCAATCCTGTCGCCCAACGGCGGTTCGATCGGCATCGGTTTCTCGATGGCGTCGAATGTTGTCATGAAGGTCGTGGATCAATTGCGCAAATATGGCGAGACCCGCCGCGGTTGGTTGGGCGTCCGTATTCAGGACGTAACCGAGGACATGGCCGAGGCCATGGGCCTGGAAAAGCCGGGCGGGGCGCTGATCAGCGATGTACCGGACGGCCCCGCCAAGGAAGCTGGGTTGAAGGCGGGTGACGTGATCCTCAGCTTTGATGGCGTCGAGGTGGAAGACACGCGAGGTCTGGTGCGTCAGGTCGGTGAAGCAGAAGTTGGCAAGTCGGTCAGAGTGGTCGTGCACCGCGACGGCGGAACCCAGACCGTACTTGTGACACTGGGGCGTCGGGAAGATGCAGAACGCGCTGACACTGGCGAGGAGGAACCGCAGGAAGCTCCGATTGAAGAGAACGCGGATATTCTGGGCCTGACGATTTCCCCCCTGACCGATACGCTGCGTGCAGATTTGGGTCTGGATGGTGATGCAGACGGCCTTGTGATTACGGATGTCGATGAAGCATCTGAGGCGTATGCCAAGGGAATGCGGGCAGGTGATCTGATTACCGAAGCAGGCCAGCAAAAGGTGGAAACCATCGGAGATCTCGAAGCCCGTATGGAAGAATCGCGCGAAGCTGGTCGCAAATCTCTGCTGCTGTTGGTGCGCAGGGGCGGCGATCCGCGTTTTGTGGCGCTGAGCCTTGAGAACTGATTGAACAGGCCGGGAAAACTTCCCGGCCTTTTTTCTGATTGCGGGCCAGACCAGGTATCACTGATGCGCCAAAAAAATGAGCCATACGCAGTGATTGCGTATGGCTCAGATACAGGGAGAGGTCAGTGGACAGATATCGGGGATGATTCTCTGACCTCCTACGGTAACAATCTCACGTTAGGTCAAAGCGTAATCGATGGTCTGTGAACCAGATCACACCGGATCAAATAAGATCTGAATCAGCCAATTCTCGCAGGGCTTCAAAATCCTGGATCAGCAAACCGCCACGAGAGGCTTCGACCATGTTGTCGCGTTTCCAGATCGAGATGGTTTTGGATACTGCCTCGCGTGTGGCACCGACAAATTCGGCCAGTTCGCTCTGCGACAGTGTGATGCGCGCGGCCGGGTCGTCTTGTAGACTGGACAGGTGCAGCAGCTTGCGGGCCAGCCGAATAGGCATGGGCAGAAAGACCTGCTCGTTCAATTGCAATCCCATCCATCGCATCCGCAAACCGGCCAGACGGATCATATCCACGGCAAGGTCTGGCTGTTTTCTGATCTGGTTCATAACGTCGTTGCGGCGCACACGCAGTACACGCGACTTTTCGGCCGCCGCAATGGTGGCCGTACGCGGACCATTGTCGAACAACGCGATTTCACCGAAGACTTCGCCGGGGCGCATCAAGGTAAGTGTCAGTTTGCGGCCGCTCATTGCCAGAAAGGAAACCTCTAACGTGCCTTCCAAAATGGCATAGAGAGAGTCGCCCTCGTCACCTTGTTCAAAAAGTATTTCACCTTGGGACAGAGATATTTCGGTCGCCTGCGCCGAAAGCATTTCTCTGAGCCCGTCGGAAGCTTCGGCAAGGAAGCCGCTGGTGGGAAAGGCCGTCATGTATGCACCGATCTTGGGCAGGGTATGAGAGTGGGTGGTGGCACAACTTCCCATAGCTGAGCGCTCAAGCCAAGAATTTTGTTTGTTTTGGCAGGTCTGGCGGGTGTAAAGGCCGCTATTTCTGCTCGGGATCGTCCATATAGCGTTGCAGAATGCTGAACTGAAGCATCAGGAAGGCCATCAGCGCGATGGGAAAGCCGAAAGTCTCGATCTTGACCCACAGATCCGTCGACATGGTGCGCCAGACGAATTCGTTTGCGGCGGCCAGAACGGCGAAACAAGCACACAGACGGCGCGTGAGTATCATCCAGCCTTCGTGTTTCATCGGCAGCATTTCGTCCAGAACATAGGCCAGGTAGGATTTCTTTTGCATCAGACCGATGCCGAGGATCAGGGCAAACAGACCATAGACAAGTGTGGTTTTAATCTTGAAGAACCGCTCGTCGTTGAACCAGGCTGTGAGACCGCCGAAGAAAATCACCATGATGGCCGTGAAGATCTGCATCCGGCTGAGTTTGCCAGTCAAATACCATAGGATACCCATTGCCCCCAGCATCAGGGGGACAAAGATAATCGTGGCGATAATGAAGCCGGAATACTCGATGCCGCCGATCAGAAAGCTGTCGTCGCGCAGGCGCAGGTAGATGAAGAAGAAGGCCAGCGGGGGGCCAAGTTCCAGAACCTGTTTCAGAAACGGGTTGATGTCTTTTTTGCCTGTCATCTGTACTTCCTGCTGCTTATCCGCCCATTTCAACTATTACGGCGCCGAGTGCAATCAATG
Source organism: Ruegeria sp. HKCCD6157 (assembly GCF_013110685.1). Taxonomy (NCBI): domain Bacteria; kingdom Pseudomonadati; phylum Pseudomonadota; class Alphaproteobacteria; order Rhodobacterales; family Roseobacteraceae; genus Ruegeria; species Ruegeria sp. HKCCD6157. The sequence continues at coordinate 1,878,502 of NZ_WVRB01000001.1, read as the reverse complement.
CCATCAAGGCAATGCGTCTGGGGCCAACCGTTTCCTTTAGCACAAGCCAGCCGATCAGCGCCGCAAAGACAGTCGAGGTTTCGCGCAGAACGGCTGCTTCACCGACCTTGTCCAGCCGGGTGGCCAGCATGATCGCCCCGAAGGACAAAGGGGCGATGATACCGCCGGCGAGGCCGCGCAGCATCAGCGGGCCGGGCGCGGGTCTGTGCGCCATCGCGCGCCACCTGAGGAATGCGTAGATCGGCATGGCCGCGCCGTCGATCATGAAGAACCAGGCCAGAAAGGTGAACGGATCGGCGGTGGCGCGAATGCCATAGGCGTCATAGGTGGTGTACAGGGCCACAAACAGGCCAGTGATGATCGCCAGTGTCAGCGCGATGCCCAGCGTATCCCTGTTGGTTTCCAGAAACCTGAAGTTGTAGGCAGCCAACCCGAATATCCCCGCCAGCAAGGTGGCCACGCCCAGCCATTGAACGGCCGAGAATGTTTCGCCGAACAGAAGATAGGCACCGATGACCGTGAACAGCGGGCCCGTCCCGCGCACCACCGGATAGACGACGGTGTAAGAGCCTTTGGTATATGCCATGGCTTGCAGTGTCTTGTAGGCGATGTGGATCAGCCAGACGAGCGCGAAGATCGGCCACATATGAGGTTCGGGCCAGGGCACCACGAAAAAGGCGAAGGGGGCGGCCATGAGGCAATAGCAGGCGTCGATGGCGCCGCGGGACAGCCATGGGTCATGCCTGCCTTTTTGCAATGCACCGAAGACCGCGTGCAGGAACGCCGCCATCAAAGCCAGCGCCAATGCCAGCTGGTGTCCGGCTTCGGTGCCTTCGAGAGAGATCAGCCAGTCGCTCAAATACGCGGACCTTTTGCGGAGCGGAGAGGGTGGGGGGCTGTCGGCCCCCCACACCCCCCGAGGATATTTGGGGCCAGGTGAAGCCTGGGATCAGCCTTTGTCGAGGCCGGTGAGGGCGGCGGCGAATTCTTCGGGGTCGAAAGGGGCAAGGTCGTCAATCTGTTCGCCGACGCCGATCGCGTGGATGGGCAACCCGAATTTGTCTGCCAGGGCAACAAGAACACCGCCTTTGGCCGTGCCATCCAGCTTGGTCATGACCAGGCCGGAAACGTCCGCCAGTTTACGGAACGTTGCCACCTGGCTCAACGCGTTCTGACCAGTGGTGGCGTCGAGTACGAGCAAGGTGTTGTGCGGAGCTGTATCATCAACCTTGCGGATGACGCGGACGATTTTGGCCAGTTCCTCCATCAGGTCGGTACGGTTTTGCAGGCGGCCCGCCGTATCTATCATCAGCAGATCGGCGCCCTCTGCCTGTGCACGGGTCAGCGCGTCAAAGGCGAGGCTGGCGGGGTCCGAGCCTTCGGGGGCGGTCAGAACCGGAACTCCGGCGCGATCACCCCAGACCTGCAACTGTTCCACGGCCGCAGCGCGGAAGGTATCGCCGGCGGCGATGACGACCTTTTTGCCGGCCTCTTTGAACTGGCTGGCCAGTTTTCCAATTGTCGTGGTCTTGCCCGATCCGTTGACGCCAACGACCAGCACCACTTGTGGCCTTTTGGGATAGATCGGCAGAGGCTTGGCCACAGGCTCCATCACGCGGGCGATTTCCCGTGCCAGAAGTTGCTTGATCTCTGTGGTCGACAGTTTGCGGCCAAAGCGGCCCTCGGCCATGTTCGACGTGACACGCAAGGCCGTGTCGACGCCCATGTCCGAGGCGATCAGCAGCTCTTCGAGCTGCTCCAGCATGTCATCGTCCAGGGTGCGGCGCATTTCCGTGACGGCGCCTCGATTGAACAGGCGGTTCAGGATACCCTTGGATTCCGGTATTTCCGGCGGTGGAGCGACAGGCGTTGGGTCAGCCGGGATCGGTGCCGGCGGTTCAACCGGTTGCGGGGCCGGGGCAGGCTCTGGCACTTCCGGAACCGGTTGCGGATCGGGCTGCGGCTGGGGGATCACCGGGTCCGGAGCCGCCGTTTCCTCGCCGCCATCCTCGACGATGGCTTCCAGCCCTTCTTCAAGACGAGATGAAGATTTGAACAGCTTGTCCTTTAGCTTTGAGAAAAACGCCATACTTGGTCTCCACAGGTGTTCCCTTCACCTAATGCGGATTTGCGGCAGTTGCAAAGGGTCACGCAAACGCAAGGACAAAGCCAAGCTGAGCACCCCAGTAAAGGGGCCATACAAGATAGGGCGTCACCTTGAGGGCCGGATGGTGCGGCGGCAGCAGGAACTTCTCGGTTGCGAGGATCAGATCTGACGCGATGAAGGCCATGGCCGCGGGAAAGGCCCACCGAAGAGGACCGGCATCCGGCAGTGCCAGCACCGTGACCCCCATGCCAAGAATGATGGGGATATAGGCCAGAACGGGCCCCTTCAGGTCTCCGGCACGGGGCGCAAGCAATGTGGCCATGATGATGCCCAGAATGATCAAGGACCATACAATCGCAGGCGCGCCGAGGATCAGCCCGGCAGAACTGATCGGCAATGTCAGGAACAGAGCGATATAGGCCAGATGCCCGGCGGCAAATGCGGCGATGCCCGTCATGAAGGTGGCATCTGTTTCGCGCGACAGCAGCGCGTCGCCTGTCGCACAAAGAGCGAGCGCAAGAACCAACAGCCGAGGCCCACCGTTCATGATGGCCGTGACCGCCAATAGGGCGACCGATGCGGTTTTCAGTACAGTGCGCAAAGAACCGGCGGGCCGGGAGGTCAGCGGCAGGTAACCAAGGGCGCAGCCACTGGCGATCCAGAACATTAGGGTTGTCATGTCATCTCCTTGCCGGTTCAGAATAATCTGATCTGGGGCGTGGCGTGAAATCAACCGCTTACGTTGAGTTAAGCGCCTTGTGATGACCCCGATCCAACAGGCGAATGGCATGACCGAAGCGCTTCTGACAAAATGGAAACATGTTCAGGTTCCTGATGATTCTCGTGACTATTGCCGCACATTCCGTGGCGGCACAAACGCCTCTGTCTGGCTCGGAGTTCGACAAGTATACGCAGGGCAAAACTCTGTTTTACGGGTTCGAAGGTCAGATTTACGGGGTGGAGCGGTATCTTCCGAACCGTCGTGTGATCTGGTCTTTTCTCGACGGGAATTGCAAGGAAGGTATCTGGTATCAGCAGGGTGAGCAGATCTGCTTTGTCTACGAAGACAGGCTGGATCCGCAATGCTGGGTTTTCACTCAATCCGGTGGCGGTTTGATTGCGCAGTTCGAAGGCAATCCGCAAGCGACCGAGCTGTATGAGGCCGAGGACCTTGGGGAAGAAATGGTTTGTTACGGGCCGGACGTTGGCGTTTGATCAGTTGGCGCGCAGCTCATCATAATCGATCATGACATGGGTTTGGTAAGCCGTCCTGTCCGTCAACCCTTCATGATAGCGGCGCAAACTGCGCAGTGATGCGCGCGAAATATCGATGTCATAGTAGCGATAGAGTATGTGTCCCAACTGGATATCGGCCAAAGTCAGGCAGGAACCGCACAGGAAAGCGTTTTCAGAAAGTTGCGCATCGGCGATTGTCACGGCCCCAGATGGTGAGCATGGCTTAGAACAGTGATCCCTGATCCGGGGTGTCCGGCCTGGGTTTCTTCGAGGGTGATTTCGCGCCCGGGCCGGTGCTGAGAACACCATCGGCGAATTCGATCTCGAGCGCCGTTTGTTTGGCGGCCTGAACCTTGGTGGTGATCACATTCCCTTCGGCCCGGACGACTGCGTATCCGCGGTCCAAAGTGGCTTTGTAGCTCAGCGTCTCGCGCAGGCGGTCCGTCGCTTCGAGTTGCTGTTTGAGGCGGTCCAGTCGCGTGGTTTGGGCCGTGTGCATTCGATCGCGCAAACGATCGAGGTTTTGCCGCTGCTGGTCGATTTCTCTTTGGATCGGTCGCAAGGACAGGCGCGATGACAGGTTGCGCAGCGATTCCTGTCGCGTCGATATCAAACTTCGCAGGGTCGAGGGGCGCAGATGAGCAGACAATTCCACCACTTGCAGGCGACGGTTCTGAACCCCGCGGATCAAGGCGGGTGTGAGGCGATCTGCAATCAAATCAAGGCGTTGTCTCGGTGTGTTCAACAGGCTGTCCGGGCGCGGCAGGGCGCGGGACAGATCGCGCAGCCTTTGCGTTCGGCGTTGAACGGCATCCGTTGCCGCGCGGGACAGGCGCGCGGCTTGCTCTTCGGTCCAGGCAAGCAGTTCCATGCGCACCGGAACGGCCAGTTCGGCGGCCGCGGTGGGCGTCGGCGCGCGCTGGTCCGACACGAAATCAATCAGGGTGGTGTCGGTTTCATGCCCAACGGCCGAGATCAACGGTATGTCCGACGCGGCTGCGGCGCGGGCGACGATCTCTTCATTGAAGCCCCAGAGGTCTTCGATCGATCCGCCGCCACGGGCGACGATGATCAGGTCGGGCCGCGGCAACGCGCCGCCGGGTGTCAGTTGGTTGAAGCCTTCGATGGCGCGGGCGACCTCGGGGGCGCAGTTGGCCCCTTGAACCGCCACAGGCCAGATCAGCACCTTGCGCGGGAACCTGTCCCTGAGCCGATGCAGAATGTCGCGGATCACGGCACCGGAAGGGGATGTCACAACGCCAATGATCTGCGGCAGGTAAGGCAAGGGTTTCTTGCGTTCCGGCGCGAACAGACCTTCGGATTCCAGTTGTTTCTTGCGCTTCTCCAGCAGCGCCATGAGCGCGCCCTGACCCGCGACAGAAACCTCATCGACGTTCAGGTTGTATTTGGATTGCGCCCCGAAAGCGGTAAGGCGGCCGGTGACGACGACCTCCAACCCTTCTTCGGGCACAACGGACAGGCCGGAAATCTGACCTTTCCACGTGGTGCAGGCCAAAACGTTCCGGTCGTCCTTGATGTCGTAATAAAGATGCCCGGATCGGGCTTTGAACACGCGCCCAACCTCACCGCGCACGCGGATTCGGCCGAATGAGCCTTCGAGCGTCCGTTTCACCTCTCCCGAAATTTCGGACACTGTGTATTCAGGGGTGTTTTGGCCCGGAATCGGGTCATCAAGCAGGTCGGACATTTCAGCGCCTTGTTTCAAATGCGCGCCCAGCTTAGAACGCCGCGCAGGCAAGGCCAAGCAGATCGGAGAGCTTTCATGAATATCCTCATTCTCGGCAGCGGAGGGCGCGAACACAGCCTGGCATGGGCAGTGCTGCAAAACCCCAAATGTGATCGCCTGATCGTTGCTCCGGGGAATGCGGGGATCGCTCAGATCGCGGATTGTGCCGCTCTGGATATTGAAAACGGCGGGGCTGTTGTCGGCTTTGCCGAAGAAAACGCGATTGATTTCGTGATCGTCGGGCCCGAGGCGCCTTTGGCGGCCGGTGTGGGTGATCGGTTGCGCGAAGCCGGAATATTGGTTTTTGGGCCCTCAGCCGAGGCGGCGAAGCTGGAAGCGTCGAAAAGCTTCACCAAGGAAATCTGCGACGCGGCCAACGCCCCCACCGCAGCTTATGCCCGGTTTACCGAGGCTGAGCCTGCCAAAGCCTATATCCGCGAACAGGGCGCACCGATTGTGGTCAAGGCCGATGGTCTGGCCGCAGGCAAGGGCGTTATCGTTGCGATGGACGAAAAGACCGCACTGGACGCCATTGACGACATGTTCGGCGGTGCGTTTGGTGGTGCTGGTGCGGAAGTCGTCATTGAAGAATTCATGGATGGGGAAGAAGCCTCGCTGTTCGTTCTGTGCGATGGTGAGGACATTCTTTCAGTCGGGACGGCCCAGGATCACAAACGGGTTGGCGAGGGCGATACCGGGCTGAACACGGGCGGGATGGGCGCGTATTCTCCGGCGCCAGTGTTGAGCGAAGAGGTGGAAGCGCGCGCGATGGAAGAGATCGTGCGCCCCACCATCGCCGAGATGAAGCGTCGGGGAACGCCGTTTCAGGGCGTTCTTTATGCAGGTTTGATGATCAAGGACGGGCAGCCAAGACTGGTCGAATACAACGTCCGCTTCGGTGATCCTGAATGTCAGGTGTTGATGATGCGATTGGGCGCGCAGGCGATGGACCTGATGCACGCCGCCGCCGAAGGCAGGTTGGGTGAGATGCGGGTGAATTGGGCGGATGACCATGCCATCACGGTTGTAATGGCGGCCAATGGCTATCCGGGTGCTTACAAGAAAGGCACTGCGATCAAAGGGCTTGAAGGCCTGCCGGAAGACAGCCGGAACATGGTGTTCCACGCTGGTACAAAGAGTGTCGATGGACACGTGGTTGTATCGGGCGGGCGCGTGCTGAACGTGACCGCCCGCGGGGACACGCTGCAAGAGGCGCGCGACCGGGCCTATGAAATGGTTGAAGCTGTGGATTGGCCTGACGGGTTTTACCGGCGCGATATCGGATGGCGTGCTTTGGAAGGTTGACGGGGTTGGGGGGGTGCCTCCTCGGCCTTGCGGCCTCCCGGCGCTGCGCGCGTTCGCGGTCGAAATCGTCCACTGGACGATTTCCTTTCAACCGCTCACCCCCCAGGATTTTTTTGGCCAGACGAAGAAGCGGATCAGCAGTTCAGGGCTTGGGCAAGGCTTTTGTGGCCGTTGAACGGGCCCCGGTCGGATGTGATCCAGCCGTCGTCGTAGAAGACGCTGACGATCCGCGTCCAGTCGGCGCTGGCCACGATCAGTTCCGGGCGGTCGCCGCAGGTGCGCAGGCCTCCGGAAATGAAATCTTCACCGATCCTGTGGTTGGTCAATCCGGGCAGAGCCGCGATTTCGGTCAGGGCGTTGTCTTTGTAGCGCCAGATGCGCAGCGTTTTGGCCAAGTGAGGGCGATCGACATAGGCGATCTCGACATGTCCGTCGCCGTCCAGGTCGGCTGCCCCGATCGGGGCGAGCCAGCGGAAGCGGGTACCGATATGAGGCGTGGCCGCGATCTTGTCTCCGGCGGCGTCGTAGATCGCAAGTTGAGCCCCTGATTTGTCGTGGGATTCAACGACAATTGCTTCGCGCGCGCCGTCCAGGTTGACGTCTGCCAAACGCGGAGCGAGGTCTTCGAACACGCGATCCTGCGGCAGTCGAACAGTTACGACCATAGTGTCGGTCGTGAATTCCACCGCGCCATATTCGATCGTGTCACCCAGGACGCCATGGGCGTAGCGGGTGGTTGGTTCTGTGAAGCGGGCGTCGTTGATGGTTTCCGCCGCGTCAGCCGGTTGCAGCGTGAGCCAAAGTCCGAAAGATAGCAAAGCGCCGCGTGCCCGAGATTGCCAAAAGCGGCGGGGCAGGCGCGGCGCCTTGTTGTGCATCAGATCTGCTTTTCGGGCATCTGAACGACCAGCCCGTCCAGCGCATCGGTGACCTTGATCTGGCATGTCAGGCGCGAGCGGGCCGGGTCGGGCTCATAGGCAAAGTCCAGCATGTCTTCTTCCATGTCATCCTTGGCCGGGATTTTCTCGACCCAGTCGGGGTGGATGTAAACATGGCAGGTCGAGCAGGCGCAGGCGCCGCCGCAATCGGCCTCAATGCCGGGGATGTTGTTGTCACGGGCCCCTTCCATGACGGTCAGTCCGTTGGCGACCTCGACTGTGTGTTCGGTACCGCCGTGCTCGACATAGGTGATCTTTGCCATTGCGTGCGTCTTCCTTTTACGATGTTCGATTTCTTCCTTAGTGAAGGCATTTAGGTCTTTCCAGCCTCATTTGCGACTCAGCGCGCCATGTCTGGACTTTCTTGTTGTTTGTTCTATTTTTGTTCTCATGCTTGTTGCACCCGTTCGCCCTGTGGTTTCAAACCGGGATTGGCCACGCCCGCCGTCCTGTCTGCCTTCCAGCCAACTGGATTCCCCGCCCGAGGGCGCGCGCGTGGCTGTGGCCGGGCTTGTGATCCTGCGGCAGAGGCCGGGAACGGCCAAGGGCGTGATCTTTCTGACGCTTGAAGATGAGACCGGGATCGTGAATGTGGTGGTCTGGCGCAAAATCTACGAACGGTTCCGCCGTGCGGTGATTTCGGGGCGGTTGCTGAAGGTGACGGGCCGGATGCAGCGGGCGCATTCAGTGACCCATGTGATTGCGGAAGAAATCGAGGATATTTCGGGGATGCTGGATATGCTGGTTCAGGGCGCAGGGGCGGCCTGCCGTGACGGACAATAGCGAGCGGCTGTCTTGCCGCCTTGCGCCCAGCAAGACCTGTGCGCCGATGAATGTCGGTAAGTTCTCGCATATCACGCTGGGTCAAAGGCGCTTTTCCGCCAATTCGGCATTGGTCGGTCGACTCTTTGATGTCGTGTTAGTACTGCGGGCATCTCTATGCGTTGGCCTGTGTCTGAACGCAGGCGCGACGGCACGCTACTCAACATCTTCTCAGAGTCAGTTCAGATGCCCGAAGTAACACGAAATGGATCGTTCGAAAAAACCGTCCAGCTGGATGAGAGCCAGATTGCCGGTCGCCTTGGCGAACTGTTGGAGCATACGCGTTCAAAAGGATACGTGCATACCGCCAGAATGATCGAGGAAGCGTTGAGTGCCCACTCTTTCGAGCGCAGACACCTTGGGAACACCCAAAAATACCTCTCGGAATTGCAGCGTCTAAAGCGCAAAGAGATGACACGCTTGGTGCGGGAAACGGATGGGAAGAAGCAAGCGGCTTTTATTCTGACACCCCGGATGCGCGTTGACCACAGAAATCCTGCCGCGCTGCGCAGTGGAGCTTGGAGGAACACCCCGATGCCTTTCCCGGCGGAACCCGAATTCAAGTTTCGCTAGCCGAACCTGCCGTGGCCAAGGCGGACAGGGCTGATGATCCGCATCAATCCAAACGGGTTTTCAACGCAGTCATTGTTTGAACAAGACCTCCTGCGCCTGTTTGTCACGATTGTCTCCTCGTAGCTCTGCGTGCAGAGCGCGCCCGGCCCGAACACCGGGGCGGGCGCCGACGGTCTTCAGCCAGCGCGCAAAGTGGGGTTTGTCCTCCAGCACTTGCTGCTGCCCTTCCCACAGGCTGGCCCAGCCCCAGATCGACATGTCTGCAATTGAATAGAAATCTCCGGCAACGTATTCGTTCTCGGCCAGCCGTCTGTCGAGCACCCCGTACAGACGACCGACCTCGGCCCGGTAACGATCTTTGGCATAGGGCAGGTCCTGTGGCGGGTTCAGTTGCGGGGCGTATTTCAGGAAGTGATGCGCCTGACCGGCCATCGGGCCAACACCGCCCATCTGCCACATCAGCCATTCTTCGACGGCGATCCGATCACGCTCGGTCCTGCCATAGAACTGCCCGGTCTTGCGGGCCAGATACATCAGAATTGCCCCGCTTTCAAAAACCGAGATCTGTGCACCATCCGGCCCGTCAGGGTCCACGATTGCGGGCATACGGTTGTTCGGGGCCATCTTCAGGAACTGCGGGTCGAACTGATCGCCCTTTCCGATATTGACCAGATGCGTGGTGTAGGGCAGCTCCATCTCCTCAAGGGCGATGGACACTTTCCAGCCGTTCGGTGTGGGCCAGAAGTACAGATCAATCGGGTCGGCCATGTGTTCTCCTGATGTTGAAGGGATCATGCGGGTTTCTGCCGGTTCGGCAAGGGCCGCTTACGAAAGCGTGACCGAAACGCAGGCCGGGCTTGACCGCAAACCGCCCGAGGCGTATGCCATTCCAGAGCTTCGTGGCGATTTGTTACCGGATTGCGGGCCACGCTAAACAACACCGCTAAAAGGTCAGGATGAAAGACCCCTTTCGCTTGGCCGCGTCTGGGGTTTTTTGTTTGCCTCCGCCGGAGGCTGAAAGGGAATGAGATGAGCGAGATCTGGAACAAACGCACCCAAGCCGTCCATGGCGGTGTCCGCCGCAGTCAGTACAACGAGGTGAGCGAGGCGATTTTCCTGACTCAGGGCTTTGTGTACGAAACTGCCGAACAGGCCGAAGCCCGGTTTCTGGAATGCGGCCCTGATGAGTTCATCTATGCCCGCTATGGCAACCCGACGGTCTCGATGTTCGAACAGCGCGTCGCGGCCCTTGAAGGTGGCGAGGATGCGTTTGCGACGGCTTCGGGCATGGCGGCGGTGAACGGTGCGCTGACCTCGATGCTGAAGGCCGGGGACCATGTTGTTTCAGCAAAGGCACTATTCGGATCCTGCCTGTACATTCTGGAAAACATCCTGACCCGTTTTGGCGTCGAGGTGACTTTTGTGGACGGCACCGATCTGGAGCAATGGCAGGCAGCGATCCGCCCGGACACCAAGGCGGTCTTCTTCGAATCGATGTCAAACCCGACTCTTGAAGTGATCGACATCGCATCCGTGTCCAAGTTGGCCCGCGCCGTTGGGGCGATTGTGGTGGTGGACAACGTGTTTTCGACGCCCGTCTTTTCGCGCGCGATAGAACAGGGCGCGGATGTGGTCGTTTATTCGGCGACCAAGCATATTGACGGACAGGGCCGTGCGCTGGGCGGCGTCATCATCGGCACCAGGGATTTCATCCGCGGAACCGTCGAGCCGTATCTGAAGCATACCGGCGGCGCGCTCAGCCCGTTCAATGCCTGGGTCATGCTCAAAGGTCTGGAAACCATGGCGCTGCGCGTCAATGCGCAGGCCGACAGTGCACAACGGATCGCAGAGGCGCTGGAAGGGCATCACGCGTTGGCGCGCACCCTTTACCCCGGCTTGAAGACCCACGCGCAAAATGCTCTGGTTCAATCGCAACTTGGTGGAAAAGGCGGGACCGTGTTGTCCTTGGATGTCAAGGGCGGCAAGGACGCGGCTTTTGCTTTCCTGAATGCGCTGACCATTCCTGTGATCTCGAACAACCTGGGCGATGCCAAGTCGATCGCAACGCACCCGGCGACCACAACGCACCAGCGTCTCAGCGATGCGCAGAAGGACGAGTTGGGCATTACGCCGGGCCTGATCCGTTTTTCCGTAGGCCTGGAAGACGCCAGAGACCTGCTGGCAGACATCCAGCAGGCATTGGAGGCTTCGCAGAAGCAAACAGCAGCACAGTGAAAAGCCTCTTACCACTAGGGGTCGTCGCGTTGTCTGTGAACGCGGCGTCTTTTCGGGTGGTGTTCGTGGTCGAAGCCTGGCCTTTGTGTCTGCGAAAGGCGTATTCCGTTGCAGAATGACGGTTTTGCGCCGGTTTTTTCAATCCGGACTGCTATTGCCTGCGTATTGGGTTAAACTGGTAAATCACCTGCAGTCGTATATATTTCTACGACCAATCGAGGAACCGCAGCCGATGAACATCCACCCGCGCGACATTGATGAGACCCCGGATCAGGAAAAAGCCGCCGAGGCCCTGAAAGTTCTGCGGCAATGGGCGGAATCTGCGACGGCATCCGAGATCACCCAGCTGGATCCGGCTATTGCGCGGCTGGTGCCCGGCCTGACGCAGGTGAACTATCCTTCGCTTTCGCGCGAGTACCCGGAGGGTTTCTCGGTTGACGCGAATTACCGCGCGTCTTTGCCCGACTTGCAAAACGGCCCGTCCAGCTTGATACGCGGTGCCAAACAACAGATTCAGCATGTTGGCATCTCGAACTTTCGCCTGCCGATCCGTTTCCATCGGAAAGATGGGGAAGACCTGACGCTTGAGACGTCTGTTACGGGCACCGTCAGCCTTGAGGCCGAGAAAAAGGGCATCAATATGTCCCGGATCATGCGGTCTTTTTACAAACATGCCGAGCGCACATTCAGCTTCGAAGTGATGCAGGCGGCGCTTGACGACTACATGAACGACCTGGACAGCTTCGACGCTCGTATCCAAATGCGGTTTTCTTACCCCGACAAGGTCAAGAGCCTGAGATCAGGTCTGGAAGGATATCAATATTACGACATCGCTCTGGAACTGGTGGAGTCGGGCGGTGTGCGCCAGAAGATCATGCACCTGGACTATGTCTATTCCTCGACCTGCCCGTGCTCTCTGGAGTTGAGCGAACATGCCCGTGTCATGCGGGGACAATTGGCAACACCGCATTCGCAACGATCTGTCGCGCGGATTTCCGTGGTGGTGGATTGCGATGCCGACTGTCTTTGGTTTGAAGACCTGATCGGGTTGTGCCGACGCGCGGTGCCGACCGAAACTCAGGTCATGGTCAAACGCGAAGACGAACAGGCTTTTGCCGAGTTGAACGCAGCCAATCCGATTTTTGTCGAAGATGCGGCGCGCTTGTTCTGCGCTGAATTGCTGGCAGATCATCATGTTGGTGATTTCCGGATAATAGCCAGCCATCAGGAGAGCCTGCATAGCCACGACGCTGTGTCGATTCTGACCGAAGGCCCAACCTTTGCGGCATCCAGCTTGGATCCAAGACTGTTCAATTCTTTGTTTCACGTTGGGTGAATACCGCCGTGTAAGCGATTAGGATTTAATCAAAGATTACGGCGGTAGGCGTTCTTTTGCCGCAATGCAGCGAAAATGCTGCATTTGCGCAGTCGTTTGTTATATATCTATCGTGAATGCAGCAGCTGGATGCTTGCCATTTGATTGGCTGGCCGCCCCGAAAAGGATGCCGAGACGTGAGACGCCTTGGACTGCAAGACCGCGACCACCGTTCGAGAAATCGAAGAGGGCAAGGCGTTTTATCCATCACATTTGGGCTGCATCGTTATTACAGGAGAAGCATGTAATGAATCCGATTACCCAACCGCTGGAGTTTCAAGCTGCGGCAATTCGCATGGCTGGTTACGCAATGGTCAACCAGATGAAGATCATGCAGATCGTAGCCCGTTCAGCGTTCGAATTGCCGATGGCTCCTGTGCAGGCGTTGCACGTGGCTGCGGCGTCCCCGGAAAAGCCGGTGGAAAAGACGACGGTCAAGGCAAAAGCCACTGCGCCGCGTGTGCAAAAATCTGCCGTCAAAAAGACCGCAGCAGTGAAAAAAACCGTAACGAAGGTCACCGCCGGTAAACCTGAGCCCAAACCTGCGGAGTTTTCCGCGAAGCCGCGCGCCGCCGTCACGCCAAAGGCTAAACCTGCGGCGATAGCAAAGCCCGCACCAAGACCAGCACCCAAACCGGCGCCGAAGCCAAAAACAGAACCGAAACCGGCCGCAGCTGTTGCAAAATACGCCAAACCGGCTGCGCGGAACGCGACTGCAACCACGTCTTCCTCTGGCGAGTCGGCCCCGGCAAAAAAACCTCGTACCAGACCGGCGGCTTCTGCGACCAAGGCACCTGCTGCGCGTGCCAAAGCCGCTAAGCCTATCGAAAAAACCGTTTCGACCCCAGCAAAAACCGCGCCCCTTGCGCCCAAAGCAGAACCTCAGAAGACGGCGCCCGCTGCTGCGCAGTCAAAACCTGCGGCATCGGCAGAACAATCAAAACCGCAGGCGCGCAAAACGCGACCGCCGTCGAAACCGCCCGCAATGCCGGGGGCAGATACCAAAACCGACACGTAAACCGGGATCATCTGCTTGACACCGTCGGGCTGGCGCGCCAACGCTGCGCGTTATGATGGATCTTCGCCCGGTCGGATATGTGATTGGCTTGCTGGTCGCCATTCTTGGGGCGACCATGCTGTTTCCTATGCTCGCGGACATTATCGAAGGTCGCGGCGAATGGAATGTGTTCCTGGAAAGCGCGATAATCACAATGCTGACCGGATCCGTCCTGGCGATGAGTTGCTCGAACGGCGTGGGCGAGGGGCTGACCATCCGGCAGACCTTTTTGCTGACAACCGGCGTGTGGGTCGCGCTGCCGGTGTTTGGTGCAATCCCGTTTCTGTTCGGTGAAACCGAGCTGCGCTTTGTCGATGCCTATTTCGAGGCGATGTCAGGCCTTACGACGACCGGTTCGACCGTGATATCAGGCTTGGACACGCTGCCAAAGGGCCTTTTGTTGTGGCGCGGTATCCTGCAATGGCTGGGAGGCATCGGTATCATCGTCGTCGCGATGGTATTCCTGCCCGAATTGCGGGTTGGTGGCATGCAAATCTTCCGCTCGGAAGGGTTTGAGACCATGGGGAAAATTCTGCCTCGCGCGCAGGAGATTGCGGGGCAGATTTCCCTGATCTACGTCTTCCTGACACTCGTATGCGTGCTGGTCTATGCCGCGTTTGGGATGAGTTTTTTTGATGCGTTGGTGCATGCTTTCACGACAGTGTCCACGGGCGGTTTTTCGAACTATGATGCCTCGTTTGGAACCTTTTCAGGCCCGGCCGAATATGCTGCATCCGTCTTCATGATTTTGGCGGCTCTTCCCTTTGTGCGCTATGTCCAGTTGGCCAATGGCCATACGGCGTCCTTATGGAAAGACAGTCAAATCCGGGCATTTCTGGCGACCATTCTGGTTCTGGTTGTCATCATGTCAGTCTTTCTGACCTCGGTCTTTCCGCATCACTGGGAACAGGCGTTCCGCGAGTCATTGTTCAACATCACCTCGATCATCTCGGGGACAGGATACGCCAGTGTCGATTACATGGGGTGGGGCAGCTTTCCGATCATGCTGTTTTTCCTGATCGGATTGATCGGTGGATGCGCGGGATCGACGGCGTGTTCGATCAAGATTTTCCGCTATCAGCTGCTGTTCGCCTCAATCAAAAGCCAGATCAAACGGATCCGGTCCCCGCATGGCGTGTTCATGCCGCTCTATGATGGAAGGCCGGTCGGACGGGACGTTCTGACATCGGTGATGAGCTTTTTCATGTTCTTCGTTTTGTCGATGGGGGTGTTGTCCTGGGCGTTGGCACTGACAGGTCTGGACTTCATTACTTCGGTGTCCGGGGCCGCGACGGCGCTGGCGAACGTTGGACCGGGTCTCGGCGATCAGATCGGACCGGCGGGTAATTTTGCGGGTCTCAACGATACGGCCAAATGGCTGCTGACAACTGGAATGCTGGTCGGGCGGCTCGAGCTTTTAGCGGTATACGCGATCTTCACCGTTCAATTCTGGAGAGGCTGATGAAAAGACCCCTTGGCGCGCAAATCTCGCATATGCTCAAGGATCGTGGCGTGGATGTGATTTTCGGTATACCGGGCGTCCACAACCAGGAAATGTATCGTGGTATCGAAGAGGCCGGCATTACGCATGTTCTGGCCCGGCACGAGCAGGGGGCCGGATTCATGGCTGACGGATACGCACGCGCGACCGGCCGCCCCGGCGTCGCCTATGTGATCACCGGCCCCGGTTTGTGCAACATCATGACCCCGATCGGACAGGCCTACAGCGACTCGGTTCCGATGCTGATTCTGTCCTCCTGTCTGGATGAAACGCAGGCTGTCCGGGGTCAGTTGCACCAGATGAAGGATCAACGTGCCGCCGCCGATACGGTTGCGGATTGGTCTGTACAGGCCAACTCTGCCGAAGCTGCCTATGGGCTGATAGAGCGGGCGTTTGAAGAATTCGAGCTTTCGCGCCCGCGCCCCAAGCACATTCAGGTGCCCATCGCGCAGTTGCAGGCCGAGGCCGACCCCGCGCCGTTCCCCAACCAGCCCGCGCTGCGCACCAAAGCCTTGCCGCCTGACGTGTCATCGGTCGTGTCCATGTTGAACCTGGCCCGCAGACCGCTATTCATCCTGGGCGGCGGATGCAGGTCGAATGATTGGCGGCAGATTTTGACACAGCTGGGGGCGGCCTGTTTTACCACCTATGCCGGGCGCGGGCTGCCGGGCGCAAATTATCCGCTGGACTTCGGGTCCATGTTGCCGCGTCCGGGCAGCGCCGAGGTAATCGCGTCGGCGGATCTGGTCGTTGCGGTCGGTGCCGAGCTGGGCGAGGTCGATTTGTGGCGGCAGGATTTGGGGCACAAGGCGACCTTGATACGCGTTGATCTCGACCCCGAGGTTCTGTCTGATCGCCACCGCGCCGCCATCAAGCTGCAAGTCGACAGCCAGAGCTTTGCCCGCGCCTTGTGGCACGTAACTCAGGACATGAAACCAGCAACAGGCTGGTCGCCCGAGGAAGTCGCCGAGATGCGCGCCCGCTGGCGTGCCGAGGTGGATGCCGAGCGGCCCGGAATCGTACCGATCGCAGATGCCCTGCGCGCGGCCATGCCGGCCGACACTATGATCTATTCGGACATGACGCAGTTTGCCTATGTCGCCAAAGAGGTATGGGACATGGCCTATCCTCATCACTGGCATCATCCGACGGGGTTTGGCACCCTTGGCTATGGGTTGCCCGCCGGTATTGGCGGGGCGGTTGCCCGGCGCGGCAAACCCACGGCGGTTATCGCCGGGGATTACGGGTTCCATTACACAATGCAGGAACTGGGCGTGGCGGTTGAGTTGGGATTGTCGCTGCCCATCATTCTATGGGACAATGGCAAACTAAAGGAAATCGAGGATAGTATGGTGCGCAGCCAGATCGCGCCCAACGCGGTCATGGCGCATAATCCCGATTTCTGCAATCTTGCCGAAGCCTTTGGTGCGCGCTCCTCGGCGCCTTCGAATGTGGCAGAGATGCAAAGTGCAGTAAGGGCCGCATTCGATGCGCCTGTGCCGACCTTGATCCACGTGACACCTGATATTCTGTAACGAAAAAGCGCCGCACTTTCATGCGGCGCTTTTTGCTGAGGTGCTGTCTGATCAATCCCAGCAGTGAACCAGAACCGTCATGCCGGTTGCGCGCCGGTTCAACTCATTGGGCGATATCTGTATGGTTTCTTCGCTCGATTGACCGGACACTCCGGCCTCTGCAAGAATTTCGGTCAACCGATCAACGGTGGCCGCAAGGCTGACCGAAGCGGGCAGGGTGCGCCCTTCGGACGGTGTGGGCAACAACATTCCGACGACGTTGCCGCTGTCGTTGAAGACCGGGCCGCCTGCATCACCGGGTTGGGCGTTCAGCGCCAGACGCTTGACGCCGGTCTCACCGCTCAGCCCACGTATGTCCGCGACCTGCCCGTAGGTCAGGGTGGGGCCACCCAATGCGCCCTGATAGGAAAAGCCGGACACGGCCACTTCCGACTTGATGCGCGGCTTGGTGGCACTGAACGCGGCGACGCTCATGGGGGCGAGCGTTTTTGCAGGGCGCAGGACCGCCACGCCAAGTTCAGGGTCAGTCAGGGCCAGTTGAACCTCTTGATCACCATCCAGAGTGATCCGCGTGCAGCTCTCCGCGGCCTCGGAAACCGTCAGTACTGTCCCGTTCTCATCCGCGAAGAAACCAGAGCGCGTCAGCCGAGGCTTGCGGACCTGAAGGCCCGACACCAGATCGATGCGCTGTTCTGCGGAAGCACCGGCGGCGGCATCCAGAACCGCATCCGTCGTGCTGAAGCTGGACGTCATCGCTGACAGAACTCGCAGGCGACGTGCCTCGTCTCCTTCGGGCCAGACAAGGGTGAAGCCCTTGATTTTTCCATCGGCCAATTGCGCTTGCGTAAAGGACACTTTGCCGTTGCCGCGTCCTTCAAGGGTAAACCGGTCGCGGCCCAGTTCACGAGGGCCATTCAGTGGAACGATCTCAAGCGATTGCATCACCTCATAAAGCGCGCGGAGCGTGTTCTTGTCCCCCTCTTGGCTGATCAGCAGCGCCTTGGCGTTCAGGTCAGAGCTGCTTTTGAAATGTGCGAAGGGCGCCTCATAGCGATCAAGGATGACAGCGCCCAGAGGCATGTCGAGCACGATCCCGGCCTTGTCGTCGGAATACCGCTCCATTCCGACAGAGATCAGCGGCGCGTTGTATTCATCCATCAGGGCCTTGCGCTGCAACGTCGTCAGAACGCCCGTGGCGTCAAACCCGTTATAGCGCTGCCAATCGCTCATCGATCGGCGGGTGCCTTGCCCGAACGCACCATCAATGGTCGAGTTGTAAAACCCCGCCGCGCGCAGAGCCGTTTGCAGATCCTTGCGTTCCTGCGCGGTCAACAGACGTTCGGACTGAAGCGCCTGCGCACGGGTTTCATCCGAATCCTGTGGTGTGGCGACTGCCGGAGCCTCTTCCGGTTGTGCCGCTTGTTCAATTGGTGCCGCGACGGCGCCACGGTTCAGAACGTTTGCCCCGATGGGCCAGAACTGTTGCCCCATCGCGCTGGAAAACGCGATGTAACTGTCGCGCGGGATCTGGCCTTCGGCCCGATAGACGCGCAGCACCTGTTCGGCATCGGTCCGCGCATAGGGGCCGATGACGATCGCGTACCAGCCGCTGTTCAGGCGAAAACCGTTCACATCCGGCAAAGCACTGGCATAGGCCTGTGCCCGTTCCTGCGCTTCGCGCAGTGATGGCTGGGCCTCGACCTGGACCCAGACGCCGGGATCTTGTTGTGCGGTTGCGGCGCGCAGGCCGACCAGAAGAAACAATAGGATTGCTGAAAATACGCGTGTCATAGTCTGCCCGTCTTATGCAGTGTTCATGCTTTGGCGCAGAATACGCGAATTCATTTGCGAAAAGCCATGCCGCGAATGCGGGGAATTTACGGTGTGGCCCTGCAGATACAGGCTTGGCCCCAAGCCCCGTTGACGCCCCTTTGCCCCTTGCATAGGAAGGGCAAAACCGACCGGAACCGGGCGCAAAGGCGCCCAGAGGGAATGCCATGACCGAACCGACCAGCGCACCGCGTTCATTTCAGGAGATCATCCTGCGGCTTCAGACCTATTGGGCGTCTAAAGGCTGTGCCATTCTACAGCCCTATGACATGGAAGTCGGGGCCGGAACGTTCCATCCCGCGACCACCCTGCGCGCGCTTGGCTCGAAAGCCTGGGCTGCGGCTTACGTTCAACCGTCACGCCGCCCGACGGATGGGCGTTATGGCGAGAACCCGAACAGGTTGCAGCACTACTATCAGTACCAGGTGCTGATCAAACCCAGCCCACCGGATTTGCAGGAGCTGTATCTGGGAAGCCTCGAGGCGATTGGCATCGACATGGACCTGCACGACATCCGTTTTGTCGAAGATGACTGGGAAAGCCCGACGCTCGGCGCGTGGGGTCTGGGTTGGGAAGTCTGGTGTGACGGAATGGAAGTCAGCCAGTTCACCTATTTCCAACAGGTTGGCGGCCATGACTGCGCGCCGGTATCAGGCGAGCTGACCTATGGGCTTGAGCGTCTGGCCATGTATGTGCTGGGCATTGATCACGTGATGGACATGCCGTTCAATGACCCCCAGTCGCCCAGTCCTTTGACTTACGGCGATATCTTCAAGCAGACCGAAGAGGAGTACGCCCGCTGGAACTTTGACGTGGCAAACACCGAGGTTCTGCTGCGCCACTTCGAAGAGGCCGAGGCCGAGTGTGCCGCCATTCTGAGCCAAGAGCATGTGGACCCGAAGACGGGCAAACGCATCATCATGGCGCACCCGGCCTATGATCAATGCATCAAGGCCAGTCACATCTTCAACCTGCTGGACGCGCGCGGCGTGATCTCGGTGACCGAACGGCAGGCCTATATCGGGCGCGTCCGGGCGTTGGCCAAACAATGTGCGGATGCGTTCGTGCAGACCGAGGCCGCCGGGTTTCAGGCCTGATGAGGCAATCAGGCCAGCCCGGGCAAAAGCGCCTTGAGCCCGTCTGCGATCATGCTGACGGCAATGGCGGCAAGGATCATACCCATGAAGCGGCTCATGATCACGCGCGCGTTGCTGGACAGGCGTTCAGCCAGCCAGGCGGCGTTCCAGAACGTGATCAGAAGCAGACCGACCACGACAAGAAATACTCCCATAAAAACAAAAGCCTCGACCGTGGTTTTAACCTGATGTGCGTACAGGATCAGGGTGGTTATTGTGCCGGGGCCCACAAGAATGGGAAAGGCCAGCGGGTAAAAGGCGACCGTATCGGTTTCGGGGTAAGCTTCCTTCTCTCCTTTTGTTCCATGATGAGAGGTGCTTTCGTTTCCGTTCAGCATGTTGAGGCCGATCATCATAACGACCAGGCCGCCGGCGACGCGCAGGTGATTGACGCTGATGCCAAAAAGGCCAAGCGCCTGACTTCCGACCAGCGCAAAGGCACCGCCAAGGATCAGGCAATAGATCACCGTCTTCACCGCAATCTTGCGCTGGTCGGCAGCAGGCAGATCCTGAGTGACGCTCAGAAACACCGGCAGGTTGGAAACCGGGTTCATGATGGCAAACAATGCGCCGAAAAAACCGACAGCAAGCGTGGATTCCATGGTGTTGACCTCATTGATGCCTGTACCCGGACGAAACCTGTCCTATTTTACAAGAACTTGAAAGAGGCAGCCTGAAACATGACGGGAAAACTGCTGGCAATTGTTCTGTTGTTGTCGGCCTTGGTGGCCGGGGCCGGAATGTATTATTTGCAGATTTACGGTTTCTACTATGAGGTCGAACCGCAGCCCGGCCAGGACGTGGTCCTGATGACGGACCAAAGCGATGCGCCTGTCCCAATCACCTATTCGGACTTTCAGGCGATCGATGCAGACAGTTCTCCGATCCGCTACCGAGGCTGTTTTGAAACGGATCTGAAGCCGGATCAGATGGCCGGGTTTATTGCTGTTGAAAACCCAGAACCCTTGACCGCGCCGGGTTGGTTTGACTGTTACGACGCCGTTTCGCTGGGCGATGCACTGAAATCGGGGCAGGCGCAGGCGTTTTTGAGTGAGAAGAACATCCATTTCGGCGTCGACCGGATCGTGGCGATTACCAGGGATGGCAAGGGATATGTCTGGCACGCGTTGAACAACTGCGGTGAAAAAGCCTATGACGGTACGGTGGTGGGTGAGGAGTGCCCGAAACGCCCTGAAAACTGAGGAAAACCATGGCTGACGCCGTTTTGATCCCGGACTTCATTACTGCAACTCTGGGGTTTGCGGTGTATTTGTTGGGTGCCCGGATCAACGGCAAAGTCGCAGTTCTGAGGCAGTTCAATATTCCTGAACCGGTCACGGGCGGCCTTTTGGCTTCGCTCGTGGTTTTGCTTCTGTATCTCTTTGCCAATGTTGAGCTGTCATTCGAGTTGCAGACCCGGGACGCTCTGCTGGTTCTGTTCTTTGCCGGGATCGGACTGAACGCGCGGCTTTCTGACTTGATTGCCGGTGGTAAGCCTTTGTTGATCCTTCTGATTTTGACGCTTGTCACGATTGTTGCGCAGAACGTTATCGGCGCGGCAGGGGCTTCCTTGTTTGGCTATCCGGCGCAAGCAGGCGTTCTGTTCGGTTCGGCCGCTTTGATTGGTGGACACGGAACCGCAATCGCATGGGCACCCGAAGTTGCCAGCGCAACGGGTCTGGACGGTGCAACCGAACTTGGCGTTGCCGTGGCGACGCTCGGACTGGTGCTTGCTGCGCTGGTGGGTGGCCCCATCGCCCGTCTTCTGGTGGAAACACGAGGCCTGTCGCCGGACCGACCTGACGAAGAACATACGGTCGGACTGCCGGAAGAAACGACCGCGGCCACCGAAATTGACCATGTGACAATCATGCGCGTGCTGCTGCATCTGAACCTTGCGATTATTCTGGGCTATGCGCTGGGCGAGGCGATTTCGGCCGCTGGGCTGAAACTGCCGCTGTTTGTGCCCTGTCTGATCATGGGCATCGTGATTTCGAATGTCCGAGCGGCCATCGCTCCGACCGCGCCGCCGGTTGCACGGACACCGTCGCTGGCATTGCTGTCTGAATTTGCGCTTGGGGCCTTTCTGGCAATGTCACTGATGAGCTTGCAGTTGTGGACCATCGCGGAACTGGGTGTGGCAATTGCCGTGATCATGACGGCGCAAACGGTGTTTACGGTCGTCTTCGTGATTTGGGTACTGTTTCCCCTGATGGGCTCGAATTATCGCGGAGCGGTGCTGGCAGCGGGCTTCGGAGGCTTTGCCCTGGGCGCCACACCCACGGCGATTGCAAATATGACGGCAGTAACCAAGCGATATGGGCCGTCGCCTATTGCCTTTATTGTGCTGCCCCTTGTATCCGCCTTCTTTGTGGATATCGCCAATGCCATCGTCATTCAGACGATTGTGAACTTCTAAGGACCGACTATGCCCGACCTGCTGATCGAACTGTTTTCCGAAGAAATTCCTGCGCGGATGCAAACCCGTGCCGGTGAGGATCTGAAAAAGCGGATTACCGATGGCCTGGTCGAGGCCGGTTTGACCTATTCAAACGCGGCCGCACTGACCACACCCCGCCGCCTGACACTGGCGGTGGAAGGTCTGCTGGCGCAAAGCCCGACAATCCGGGAAGAGCGCAAAGGGCCCAAGGTTGGCGCGCCGGACAAGGCGATCGAAGGTTTCCTGCGCGGCGCGGGCCTGACCCGCGACCAACTGGAAGAGCGTGAGACACCCAAGGGCGCTGTCTATTTCGCCACCATCGAGAAACCGGGCCGCCCGGCCGCCGAGATCATTGCCGAAGTGCTGGAAGCCACCATTCGCAATTTCCCATGGCCCAAATCCATGCGTTGGGGCAGTGGCAGTCTGCGGTGGGTGCGCCCGTTGCATTCCATTCTGTGCATCTTGTCCGATGACTCCGGGGCGCAGGTTGTTCCGATGCAGGTCGATGGCATCCGCTCCGGTGACACCACGGTCGGTCATCGTTTCATGGCCCCCAACCGGTTCCCGGTTACGTCTTTCGAGGACTATGCCGCCAAGCTGAAACGCGCATTCGTTTTGCTGTCACAGGATGAACGTGCCGAACACATCTGGAATGATGCGCAGAACATGGCTTTTGCCGCCGGTCTGGAAATCGTCGAAGACAAGGGGCTGTTGGCCGAGGTTGCCGGGCTGGTGGAATGGCCTGTGGTGTTGATGGGGAAAATCGACGAGGAATTCCTCGAATTGCCGCCCGAGGTGTTGCAGACCTCGATGAAAGAGCATCAGAAGTTCTTTTCGGTGAAGAACCCCAAGACCGGTCGGATCGAGCGTTTCATCACCGTCGCCAATCGCGAGACCACCGACAACGGCGCGACCATTCTGGCCGGCAACCAAAAGGTGCTGTCGGCGCGTCTGGCCGATGCCAAATTTTTTTGGGAAAACGACCTGCGCATTGCCAAAGCGGACATCACCCAATGGACCCGCGCGCTGGAGAACGTGACCTTCCACAACAAGCTGGGCACCCAGGCCCAGCGGATCGAGCGCATCGCCGCGCTGGCCCGCGAACTGGCCCCCGTAACCGGCGCCGACCCGGATCAGGCCGAGAAGGCCGCGCGCCTGGCCAAGGCCGATCTGAGTTCAGAGATGGTCTATGAATTTCCCGAACTTCAGGGGCTCATGGGGCGGTATTACATCGAAGCCGCCGGCGAGGATTCCGCGGTGGCTGCTGTTGCGCAGGAACATTACTCGCCGCTGGGGCCGTCGGATGATGTGCCTGCGGCACCTCTGTCGGTCGCCGTGGCGCTTGCGGACAAGCTGGACACGCTGACCGGGTTCTGGGCGATTGATGAGAAGCCGACTGGCTCGAAAGACCCGTTTGCGCTGCGTCGCGCGGCCTTGGGGGTGATCCGGTTGATCCTGAACAATGATCTGCGGCTGAAGCTCGACCGTTTCTTCGACGCACAACTCGTTCGGGCCGAAGCGGCTTCGAACGAAGCCTTGCACGACGGGCACGTCGCAGAGCTGTTGGGTGAAATCGCGGACCATGGCGTCTTTGGCGCGGCGTTTCAGGCGGTCAAGGAAAAGCTGGCCGAGATGCCGAACGGCGATTTCCTGCGATTGGAAAAAAAGGTACCCGATACGTCCGATGACCTTTTGTCCTTCTTCCACGACCGCCTCAAGGTCTTCCTGCGTGACGAGGGCATCCGCCACGACATCATCGACGCGTGCATCGCGATGGAAGGCAATGACGACCTCAACCTGCTGGTCAAACGTGCCCGCGCGCTGAACGCCGTGATCGCGACCGAGGATGGGGAAAACCTCGTGCAGGGGTTCAAGCGAGCCAACAACATCCTGACCCAGGCCGAGGAAAAGGACGGCGTGGAATACTCTTACGGTGCGGATGTGAAATTCGCCGAGACCGACAGCGAGAAGGCGCTTTTCGCGGCTTTGGATGGGGCGCAGACGCAAATCGACGTGGCCCTGAAATCCGAAGACTTCCCAACTGCAATGGCGGCCATGGCCGCGCTGCGCGGGCCGGTGGATGCGTTCTTTGAAGACGTACAGGTCAACACCGACAATGACGTGATCCGCCGCAACCGGTTGAACCTGCTAAGCCAGATTCGGCAGGTTTGTTCCAGCGTGGCCGATCTGTCGCGGATCGAAGGTTAAAACTTCGGGCACGCAGCGATGCGTGCCCACAACGCCCTTGCACGAAGGGCGCAAGCGCTTATGCTGCACGCAAATCAAAAGGTGCTGCAGTGCAGAATAATCCGCATACCACGCTCATTACATCCGATGCGCCGGTCACGGCCCATACCCATGGCGGGCGGGCCAAGTGTCTGCAGCGGCTGGTCCGACTGGACCTGCCGGTGCCCCGGACCGTCGCCTTGTCGTTTGATGCGGTCCATCAGATTGCGGAAGGCGACGTTCCGAACCTTGACGCGATCCTTGAGCAATTCGATCCCACGACTTTGCTGTGCGTCCGACCAAGTTCTGAAGATCCCGATTGGGGTGGGCCCGGTGCGGTTCTGAACATTGGCATGAATGATGCCCGCTATGTGGACCTGTCCGACACCATGGGGGCAGAGGCCGCTGCTGCGCTGTATCTCAGGTTCGTTCAAAGCTATGCGATCCACGTGGCGCGGCTGGACGCGGATGTGTTTGATGACATCGACATGGATGGCAGCGAGGGCTTGCGCCATTCCCTGCGCGCGTACGAAGATGAAACGGACGAAGCCTTCCCGCAGGACCGGGGTGAGCAGTTGATCGGGGTTTTACGCTCGATGGCCCGCGCATGGGACGGGACATCCGCCCGGCTGTTGCGGCAGGCCAAGGGGGCCCCGGCAGATGCGGGTCTTGGGCTTGTCATTCAAGAGATGATCCCGGGCGTCGGGCAGGGTGAGTGCGGATCAGGCGTGCTGCAACTGGTCGACTCCACCACCGGAATGCCGCAGATCACGGGGCGCTACCTGAGCCAGAGCCAGGGCCGGGATGCGCTGGGCGAAGATGTGGCCGCGCTGTTTCTTGAAAAAGACCCGCGAGGACCGTCGCTTGAAGAAGTCGCGCCCAAAGCCTTTGCCGAGTTGAAAGAACAAGCCGCGCTGATGCGTGAAAAACTGCGCGAAGAAATGCAGGTCGAGTTCGTCATTCAAAACGGCAAAGTGCACATTCTGGATGGCGTCCGGGTTCAGAGAACGTCGCGCGCGGCGATGCGCATCGCGGTTCGCCTGGCTGAAGACGGGATCATACCGCCGCAAGAGGCGGTGATGCGTGTGGACCCCCATGCGTTGAATGAACTTTTGCACCGCCAGGTCCATCCGGAAGCGCGGCGTGATGTGCTGACGACGGCCATCGGTGCCAGCCCGGGCGCCTCAACCGGGAAAATTGTGTTTACGTCCGCAGAAGCGCAGGCCAGTGCCGCGCGCGGAGAGGCCTGCGTTCTGGTCCGCCGCGAAACCTCGCCCGAGGATGTGCGCGGGATGCATGCGGCCGTAGCGGTTCTGACGGAAAAGGGCGGCATGACCAGCCACGCCGCCGTGATTGGACGTGGACTTGGCCTGCCGTGTATCGTTGGTGCCTCGGACATGCGGTTCCAGACCAAAAAGAAGATGCTGACCGCGCCCGATGGCCGTGTTTTCAAAACCGGTGATATTCTGACCATCGATGGCAGTTCCGGTCAGGTGCTGGCAGGGCAGCCTGCCATGCTTGAGGCCGCGTTGGATGATTGTTTTCAGACATTGATGGCCTGGGCCGATGCCGAGCGTGATATTGACATCCGCGCCAATGCCGACACGCCGGCCGATGCGCAGACGGCGCGCAATTTTCAGGCTCAGGGCATCGGCCTGTGCCGGACGGAGCATATGTTCTTTGAACCCGGTCGCCTGATCGTGATGCGCGAGATGATTTTTGCGCAAACGTCTTCGGGCAGGGCGGCTGTGCTGGAACGTTTGCTTCCGATGCAACGTGAAGACTTTGTTCAACTGTTCAGAATCATGGAAGGGCAGCCTGTCTGCATTCGCCTGTTCGACCCGCCCTTGCACGAGTTCCTGCCCACCACGCGCAGCGGTCAACGGGAATTGGCCGAGGCGCTGGATTTGCCGGTTTCCGATGTCGAACGCCGGGTCAATGCGATGACTGAATACAACCCGATGCTGGGTTTGCGCGGCGTTCGTCTGGGCGTAACGGTGCCGGAAATCTATGACATGCAAGCGCGCGCGATCTTCGAAGCCACGCTTGATGCCAGAAAGAACGGCGCCCCGGTCGTGCCCGAAGTGATGATCCCGCTGGTCTCTGCGAAACGAGAGGTCGAACTGGTCAAGTCCCGTATTGATTCGGTGGCGGCCGCGGTCGCGTCAGAACGAGGGCAGGAATTTGAATATCGGCTGGGTGTGATGGTTGAAACCCCGCGTGCCTGTCTGCGCGCAGAAGAGATCGCCCCGCAGACCGCGTTCATGAGTTTCGGTACCAATGACCTGACGCAGATGACATATGGTCTGTCCCGCGACGATGCTGGCCGTTTCATGTCCGCCTATGTTCGCCAGGGTGTCTTCGGCGAAGATCCGTTCCACGTTCTTGATCCGGATGGGGTCGGGGAATTGCTGAAGCTGGGAGCCGAGCGGGGACGAGCCGCAAAACCGGATGTAACCCTTTCGGTTTGCGGAGAGCACGGCGGAAACCCCGAATCAATCGCCATTTGCAGGGATTTGGGGTTCGACTATGTTTCGTGTTCGCCGTTCCGGGTTCCTGTCGCTCGGCTGGCTGCCGCTCAACTGGCGATTTCCTCCAGACTTGGGGGTTGACAGGGGCTGAAAACCCAAGGATTAGTGGGTTATCCGGACACTCGCAGGCGAAATTTATCTTCGCTGCGGGCAAGATTCCACTTGCATTTTCCGAAAGACTGGACCTTTGCGCTCGATTGCGTTAGATGCCTCGTCGCGCCCGCCGGGGGAGGGTATGGCGCGTGAAGTGCCTGTGCGAGGTTATCTGATGCTACGTTACATAATGGCTGTTGCCACAATGGCGGCAACCGTGCTGCCGAGTGCGTCCTTCGCCGAGAGGGAAGCAATTGATACTGCAAAGAAAGAACTTGTCGCCCGCAGCGAATTGCCGGCGCAAAGCTTTCGCGACTATTTCAAACTGTTCCAACCGCGCAAGTCGGCCAAACCTGTTGAAGTAACATACTCCAAGGACTGGCTTGACCAACAGCCCAAGGCGACCGGTGACGAAAACTGGAAGTGCCTTTCCGAGGCGCTGTACTTCGAAGCGCGTGGCGAAAGCGTGCGTGGTCAGTTTGCGGTGGCCGAGGTCATTCTGAACCGGGTCAAAAGCAGCCGCTTTCCAAGCTCACTGTGTGGTGTGATCCGCCAGGGCACCGGCAAGAAATACCAGTGCCAGTTCACCTATACATGTGACGGTCGCAAAGAGGTCATCCACGAGAAGAAAGCGTATGAGCGCGTGTCCAAGGTCGCTCGGGCCGCCATTGATGGTATCGGCCAAGAGCTGACCGAAGGGGCGACCCACTACCACACGACGGCGGTTCGGCCATCTTGGTCGCGGGTCTATAAACAGACCGCGCGGATCGGTGTGCACATTTTCTACCGCCACAACTATCGGACAGCGAGCAACTGATTGACGCACCCGCGCTGGAAGCTTGGTGGCGCGCGGCAGGTTGCAGTCTATATTGCGGGCCAGGAGGCCCGTAATGCTTTTCACCCGACGACACATTCTGAAAACAGCCGCCGCAGTCACCATTGTGCCGGTCGCGGCCGGGGCCGCCGGTTATCCGCCCCTCAAGGCGCGTCTGAGCCGACAGCGCGTTGCGCCCGATGGGTTTCCTGACACGACGGTCTGGAGTTACGGTGACACAGTCCCCGGTACGATCATAAAGGTCGATCAGGGCGCAAGCGTTCAGCGCAAGCTGGTGAATGACCTTCCCCAACCCACATCGGTGCATTGGCACGGAATACGCATCGATAACGCCATGGATGGTGTGCCCGGCCTGACGCAGGATGTTGTCGAACCGGGCGGCACTTTTGACTATGACTTCGTTGCCCCGGATGCAGGCACCTATTGGTACCACGCGCACAACCAGTCGATGGAACAAGTTGCCCGCGGGCTTTACGGGCCGCTGATCGTTGCAGAGGCCACGGCACCGGATGTCGATCAGGATCTGGTGCTGATGTTGGATGATTGGCGGTTGAACCCTGAGACCGCGCAGATAACGGATGATTTCGACAATGGCCATGATCTGAGCCATGCAGGCCGGCTTGGAAACATCCTGACCGTCAACGGATCATTCGATCCTGCATTTGCGGTGCGAAGAAACGAGCGACTGCGACTGCGATTGGTCAACGCCTCCAATGCCAGGATATTTGATCTGGATCTTGATGGTCTTGCGGGGTGGATCGTTGCCTTGGATGGAATGCCCTTGGAAACACCACTGAGGCTGTCGGGCTCTTTCCCGCTGGCACCTGCGCAGCGCGCGGACCTGATTTTGGATGTCATCACCGAGGGTGAAACGGCAAGCCTGGTCAGTGTCGAAAGAGATGGCTCCTATGGGCTGGCGCGGTTCGAAGTCGGTGGAACCGCTGCCAGGGCGCGCAGGCAGGGCGTGTCAGCATTGCCGCCTAACCCCTTGCCTGAGATCGGAAATATTCAAGAAGCACAAACGCACCAGATGCGTCTGCAAGGTGGTGCAATGCGCTGGCTGGAAAGTGCCCGGCTGGGTGAAACGGAACTGTCTGGCCGCGAGCTGGCGCAGTTGGGCAAGTTCTGGGCACTGAACGGGTACGCCGAGCGCCCCGAAGATCCTTTTCTGGATGCAGCCGTCGGCAGTTTGCACAGGATCGAGTTCGTGAATGAATCCGCGTTTGCGCACGCGATGCATCTGCACGGGCATCACTTCCGATTGATCCTGGGTGATGGTTCACTTGGCCCCTGGCGTGATACCGTTCTGGTCGGGCGGGGACAGACACGCCAAATCGCACTGATCGCGGACAATCCGGGGAACTGGTTGCTGCATTGCCATATGCTGGGGCACGCCGCGTCCGGGATGATGAGCTGGTTTCGGGTCTCGTGACGCCGCATTCGGCGGTTGGAATGGCGCTTGTTTGAATGCTATAGGCCCTCGCAACGCCTATAGTGGGCAAACTATGCAACGAGCCCGAAAAGGCCTGACCCATGAGTTCTGAAATCCGTCTGGCATTCGCACACCCGTCCGAACGGTCCGAGGCGACGTCTCCTCGGGGGCCGTTGGATCGTATCTCGTTGCGCGACCATATCGTCGAAGTCGAAATCGGTGCCTTCCAGGCCGAGCGGGGAACAACCCAGCGGATCTGCTTCAACATCGTGGTCGAAGTCCGACCTCTGACGGACCCGATTGATGATGATGTGGATCGCATCCTGTCATATGACCGCGTAACGGAATCCATCGCCTATGAGCTGGCGGCCGAGCGCCTGAACCTGCTTGAGACATTGGCCGAACGCGTTGCGGAACGCATCCTGCTTGAACCTCAGGCTGTAAGGGTTTTTGTTCGCATCGAAAAACTGGATCGGGGCCCGGGTGCGTTGGGGGTTGAGATCGTGCGCGGAAAAGACTCGGTCCATCATGAGGTGGCCGAAGAAGAACGCCCGCATCCCCGCCTTGTCTTCCTGTCGAATGACGCCATCGCCTCGGAAAACCTGAAGGGTTGGATCGATCAGTTGGAGAACCGCCAGCGCCCGCTGATCCTGTGTGTCGGGGCGTCCGACCTGGCCGCTCCGCAAACGGGTCATGCGATGACGCAACGCCGAATTGACCTGTTGGCAATTGAACAGAATGCCTGGGTTCTGGCGGCACGGGACCATCGCTGTGTGGTGGTCTCAACGCGGACCGAATTGGATTGGGCGATGAAGAATGGCCAGATCTGTGTCTGGGCCCCATCCAAGATCGTACTGGATGCCGTTGACGGCCCGTCTGCCGCCCCGTCGGATGCCGTGGCGCTGGCTGCATGGTTCGCGGCGACCTTTGAAGCGAGCGAAATGATGGTGATCGGCGGCGCATTGCCGACGGAACCCAAAACGCCTTTGCGCGCTGTAGCGGTGGATCAGGCCCAGCTGTGAGAACCTATTTCAGACCACTGGTCCAGCATGGAACGACCCGTCCCGCAGGCGCTGTGCCGCTGGCGGGCCAACCCCTTTGGTTCACCCATGTCGAAGCCCTGCGGCGCGGGTCCGAACCCGAAATCGTCGCGGCCTCGGACGTTCCGTCAGATTACCTGAGCCGTTTGAGCCAACCGCGGGCTGACGTGACGGGCCTTGATATGCAGCTGCCTCATATCATGGGGATTCTGAATGCCACGCCGGACAGTTTCTCGGATGGCGGTGTACACAGCTCGGTAGATGCTGCTCGCGTGGCTGCGGTGAATATGGTGGCGCATGGTGCCGCGATTCTGGATATCGGCGGAGAGTCCACCCGTCCGGGTGCGGATTTTGTCCCGGCCGAGGAAGAAATCGCCCGAACCCGTCCGTTGATCGAAGCGATCCGGTTTGAAACAGGCGCTTTGGTTTCCATCGATACACGAAAGGTCGATGTCGCCAAGGCTGCCTGCGCGGCCGGGGCAGGGTTGGTCAACGATGTCTCGGGCTTCACCTTCGATCCGGCATTGGCACCGTTCTGTGCCGCGCAGGGTGTGCCTGTATGCGTCATGCACATGCAGGGTGATCCGGCGACGATGCAGATCAATCCGCGATACGACAATGTATTGCTGGATGTTTACGATTTTCTCGAAGGCCAGATCGCGTTGCTGGAACGTCTTGGCCTGAGCCGCGATCAGGTCGTTGTGGATCCTGGGATCGGGTTTGGGAAGACCGAGGATCATAACCTGACCCTTCTGCGCAATCTCAGCCTGTTCCACGGCTTGGGCTGCCCGATCCTGCTGGGCGTGTCGCGCAAGGGCTTTATTGGTAGCATCGGAAAAGAGCCTCGCAAGACTGCCCGCGCGCCGGGATCAATCGCGGTGGCTCTGGCGGGATTGTCTCAGGGCGTGCAGATCATCCGCGTTCATGACGTGGCCGAGACCTCTCAGGCCTTGCGCCTATGGGCTGCTGTCCGGTAATCCGGTCGCACGGCAAATCACGGAGTGACACCTATGCGCAAGCTGTTCGGAACCGACGGGGTGCGGGGCACCGCCAACACGCATCCGATGACGGCAGAGATGGCGTTGCGCATCGGGGCCGCAGTCGGGCGGTATTTCCGACGGGACGCGACAGGGGTGCACCGGGTTGTCATCGGCAAGGATACGCGTTTGTCCGGCTATATGCTGGAAAACGCGCTGACGGCCGGTTTGACGTCCACTGGAATGAACGTGCTGCTGCTGGGGCCCGTTCCGACGCCCGCCGTTGGCCTCATGACGCGCTCCATGAGGGCTGATCTGGGCGTCATGATCTCGGCCAGCCACAACCCTGCCGAAGACAACGGAATCAAGTTCTTTGGGCCGGACGGCTATAAACTGTCCGATCAGGCCGAGGTCGAGATCGAAAGACTGATCGACGAAGGCGTCAGACCCGCCCAGGCGCAGAATATCGGCCGAGCGCGCCGGGTTGATGACGCACGGTTTCGCTATGGCGAACGTGTAAAGTCGTCGTTGCCGCGGAACGTCAGTCTGGATGGTTTGAAGGTGGTGATCGATTGTGCGAACGGCGCAGCCCACCGCACCGCGCCGGAGGTTCTGTGGGAGCTGGGCGCAGAAGTGATCCCCGTGGGAATCGCGCCCAACGGCAAGAACATCAATCTCAACTGCGGATCGACCAAGCCACAACTGGCCGCAGAAACCGTTGTCGCGCATGGCGCCGACGTGGGCATTTGTCTGGACGGCGACGCGGACAGGGTGGTTGTCGTCGACGAAACCGGTCAGGTGGCTGACGGCGATCAGCTTATGGCTTTGCTAGCGACGGCATGGAAGAAATCGGGCCAGTTGAAGGGCGACGCCCTGGTCGCGACCGTCATGTCCAACCTGGGCCTGGAACGCCACCTGACAGCGCAGGGTTTGCGTCTGGAGCGAACGGCCGTCGGTGATCGCTACGTGGTCGAACGGATGCGTGAAGGCGGGTTCAACCTTGGTGGGGAACAGTCCGGCCATATCGTGATGAGCGATTACGCCACCACCGGTGATGGGTTGATGGCAGGGCTGCATTTCCTGGCGGAAATGGTTCTGTCGGGGCGCAAGGCATCTGATCTGTCCAAGCAGTTCGAAACCGTTCCGCAGTTGCTGAAGAATGTGCGCTATTCCAGCGATCAAACACCGTTGGAGGTTCAAAGTGTTCAGGCGGCCATCGCCGATGCCGAGGCGCGGTTGAACGGGCAGGGCCGGTTGTTGATCCGCAAATCCGGGACCGAGCCTCTGATCCGCGTGATGGCTGAATGCGAAGACGATGGGTTGCTGACCCAAGTTGTCGACAGCATCGTGGCAGAGGTCGAAGCCGCCACAAGCTAATTCCCGAACAAAACCTTTCGCAGGCTGAACCACTGGCTGATGGCCATGCCGGTCAGGATCAGGGCCAGAGCGATGAAAAAGCGCAGGGGCAGGGCCTCGGACAGGATCCATGCGCCGAACACCATCGACCAGATCGGCACCTGGTAATTCACCAATGTCAGGAAAACCGACCCGGCGCTGCGGGTGATCGAAACGCGCAAAAGGGTGGCAAACGCGGTTGGCAGCAAACCCAGAACGATCAGGGCGATTGTCGGGCGTGGGCCTTGCCAGGTCGGCAGCCCCTCGGTGAGCAGCATTATGGGCAGAAGTAGTGCGGCCCCGACAACCAGCGTCAGGGCAGCCAGTACCAAAGGGTCAATCGGCGGGCAGCGTCGCGTCAGCACGGATGAGCTTGCGTAACACAGCGCCGCCGTGATGCAGGCCAGTTGTGCGACGGGTTCTGCCCCCTGGCCCAATTGTGCAAGGCCGGGTCCGATCAAAACCAGGGCCCCCGAAAAGCCAAGGCACACCCCCAGAAACCGGCGCAGGTTCAGTGGTTCATCCGAGAAGAAATGCGCAAGCGGCAGCACCATCAGCGGGATGGCAGCCATGGACAGCCCCGCAAAGGCAGATGGCACAAATTGCTGCCCCCAACTCAGCAACATGAATGGCACGGCGGTGGACAGCACGCCAATAAGGACAATCGACACACTCAGCGCCGGTGTCAGAACCGGCAGCTTGCGACCGGTCGCCCTCATCATCAGCAGCAGGGTAACAGCGCCCAGCGTGGTTCGCGAGGTGGCAACGGTGATTGGGCCATACCCTTCAAGTGCCATGGCAACGACCATGAAGGTCGCGCCCCAGATCAGGCCCAGCGTGAAGACGCCGCTCCAGTCCTGTTTTGTCGGCTGTTGAACCATTGATTGTCCTGTCGGAACGCGCGGCTGCGCCAAAAATTAAACCTGACCGGCTGTTTATGTGCCTTGCCGGACCTTTGTTCAAACGAAAAGGGCGGCCACATGGGCCGCCCTGTGACAGGCATCCGCCCTTCTTAGTTCTTTTCTTTGTCGACCATCTTTCCGGCCGAGATCCACGGCATCATGCCGCGCAGCTTGGCGCCGGTTTCTTCGATCATATGCTCGTCATTGGCGCGGCGCGCCGCTTTGATGGTCGGCTGGCCGACGGCGTTTTCCAGCATGAAGTCACGAACGAATTTACCCTGCTGGATGTCGTTCAGAACCTCTTTCATGCGCGCTTTGGTCTCGTCGTATTTCAGGATACGCGGCCCGGTGACGTACTGGCCGTATTCGGCGGTGTTCGAGATCGAATAATCCATGTTGGCGATGCCGCCTTCATAGATCAGGTCAACGATCAGTTTCACTTCGTGCAGACACTCGAAATAGGCCATTTCAGGGGCGTAACCGGCTTCGACCAGAGTTTCAAAGCCGCAGCGGATCAGTTCGACCAGACCGCCGCACAGAACCGCCTGTTCGCCGAACAGGTCGGTTTCACATTCTTCACGGAAGTTGGTTTCGATGATGCCCGAGCGCCCGCCACCGATGGCCGAGCAGTAGGACAGGCCGATTTCCAGCGCCTTGCCGGTTGCATCGTTGTGGACAGCGACCAGGCAGGGCACGCCGCCGCCTTTGGTGTATTCGCCGCGCACGGTGTGGCCGGGGCCCTTGGGGGCCATCATGATGACGTCGACGCCTTCTTTCGGCTCGATCAGGCCGAAATGGACGTTCAGGCCGTGGGCGAATGCAATCGCGGCACCCGGCTTGATGTTGTCGTGGACGTATTTTTTGTAGGTCTCGGCCTGAAGCTCGTCGGGCATGGTGAACATGATCACGTCACACCAGGCGGCCGCCTCGGCGATGCCCATGACTTCCAGGCCCTCGGCTTCGGCTTTCTTGGCCGAAGGCGAACCTTCGCGCAGCGCGATGACCAGGTTCTTTGCACCTGAATCGCGCAGGTTCAGCGCGTGCGCGTGACCTTGCGAGCCATAGCCCAGGATGGCCACTTTCTTGTCTTTGATCAGGTTGATATCGCAATCGCGATCGTAATAGACGCGCATTTCGCCGGTCCTTTCTGGTTTGATTGCGGCGGTTGTATCTGCCCGTTCGCGCAATGGCGATAGGGTTGGGCTTGAGTATTTGCAAAAAAGATGAAGAATAATTCGCAAAAAACGGAGACTGTGAAAAAATCATGCTTGATGACATTGATCGGCGCATTCTGCGCCACTTTCAAGCAGACCCGAGCCTGACAACAGCGGAACTGGCCGATCTTTGCCGGATCAGCGCGGGCGTCTGTTGGCGGCGAATCGAAAAGATGCAGGCTGCAGGGATCATCGAAGGTCAGGAGGCCGTGATAGACTGGGCCGCGATGGGATATGCCGTCGAGGTTTCGCTTCGGATCACGCTCGACAAGACGCAGGCCCGCGCTTTCGACGATTTCACGCAGGCGGCGCGTGACGTGGCAGAGGTGATCGAAATCCAGACCTTTCTGGGTCGTGTCGATGTTCGCCTTTCCGTCATTGCAAGAGATATGAAGCATTATCAGCAGCTTTATCGCGACCGGATTCTGACCCTGCCGCATATTGCCGATATCGAGGCCCTTATGCACATCGCGCGGGTCAAGCGGGACGAGGTGCTGCCGGTATGACTGAGCTGGATGAGATTGATCGTCGTCTTCTTCGCGCGCTGCAACAGGATGCCACGCAAAGTGCCGGAGCATTGGGGCGCCGGTTCGGGTTGTCCCAACCCGCCACCTGGCGTCGCATTCGCCGGCTGGAAGAGGCAGGAATAATCAAGGGCCGTCGGCTGCGTCTGAATGCCGAGGCGCTGGGATTCGGTGTCACAGTCTTTCTGGGCATCAAGCTGGGGCGCAAGGGCCAAGTCAGCCTTGAAGATTTTGAGCGCGCTGTCAGTGCCGTTCCCGAGGTGCAGACCGTCGAGCACGTGCTGGGGCTGTATGATTATCGACTGCGTGTCGTGGCCCGAGACTTGGCCGATTTCGAGCGTGTATTGC
Source organism: Ruegeria sp. HKCCD6157 (assembly GCF_013110685.1). NCBI lineage: Bacteria > Pseudomonadati > Pseudomonadota > Alphaproteobacteria > Rhodobacterales > Roseobacteraceae > Ruegeria > Ruegeria sp. HKCCD6157. The sequence continues at coordinate 1,843,148 of NZ_WVRB01000001.1, read as the reverse complement.
GGCGCCGGATCATGACTCTGCCGGGTGCAGGCGACGTCGAGGCCAATGTTCTGCTGAGCGAAGAACGTCTGCCCGGTCCCATTGGCTGAACAGAGTCAGTACTTGGTGCGGATGCAATAGCCCGGATGATGCGTCATGCGCGCAAAGGTAAGCGGCCTGTCTTCTTTCCAGGTGGTCCGCTCCATTTGAATCATGGATGTTCCCGCCGTGGTGCCCATGAATTCTGCCAGTCGCGCATCTGCGGAAATGGCACAGAAAGCGACCTCGGCATCGGTGAAAGGTGCGGCCGTCAACAGCCATTCATGTGGCCCCTGTTCGAACAGGTCCGCGTCCTCCACATCAGGTACGGCCTCGATGTTGATCCATCGTTCTTCCATCTGGAAGGGCCGATTGTCCGCATAGTGCATACAGATTACATGTAGAACACGCGCATCCGGTGCCACGTTGATCTGCGAGGAAAGCCATCCTGGGCTGGTGACGACATTCCTTTCCACAAGCGCATAACGATAGTTTGCATTCTGGCTTTCGACCACTTGCCGCGCCAGTGACAATTCGAGTTTGGCGTGTTTGCTGGGCTCTTTCTTGACGCGTGTGCCGCTCTTGCGTTTGCGCTCGACAAAGCCCTGTTCGGCCAGTTCTCTCAAGGCTCTGTTCACAGTGGCCCGGGCGCAATTGAACTCCTCTGCCAGTTGGGTCTCCGTCGGCAAAAGCGATCCTTGTGGCCAGACACGGCTTTCAATGCGTCGTTTTACTTCGTCTCGAACGAACTGGAAGCTGATCCGCTTTTGTATCGTCACGGGTGAATCTATCCCTTCAAGTATAAAGTGTGCGCATCTGTTCAGAAGCAAGTAGAAGTGTAAAGGGGAAGTGACACTGGTTGGCGTCATTTTCGTGCTTTCACGAATTTAAGCGAAAAAAATTATGTGTTTGTTAAGCTTTACGTTGGGTCAAATTTTGCCGCGAAAGGGCTTTACCCGAACTGACAAAGCGGACAAGACTTCGAAAACGCTTTGGAGAGGATGCGCCATGCCAGGCTTGCTGGAAACCGTTGACCCGAACGGGCTCGAAGAATTCTCGGTCGTATTTACGGACCGCTCGCTGAACCATATGTCGCAGAAGTTTCAGCAGGTGATGCGCGACATTTCGGATATGTTGAAGGGCGTGTACAATGCAGATGGCGTCGCCGTTATTCCCGGCGGTGGAACCTATGCCATGGAAGCGGTCGCCCGACAGTTCGGGCACGGCGCAGATGTGCTTGTGGTTCGCAATGGATGGTTTTCGTACCGGTGGAGCCAGATCATTGAAAGCGGGTCTCTGACAAACTCGACCACAGTCATGAAGGCGCGCGAGACTGGCAATTCCAGCCCATCGCCTTTTGCGCCTGCTCCGATCGAAGAGGTCGTCGCCGCGATTCGCGAACAAAAGCCCGGTGTTGTTTTTGCTCCGCATGTCGAAACGTCGGCGGGGGTCATTCTGCCGGATGACTATGTGACCGTGCTGGCAAGCGCGGCGCATGAGGTGGGTGCGTTGATGGTGTTGGATTGCATTGCGTCGGGTTGCGCCTGGGTGGACATGAAAGCCACCGGTGTCGATGTTCTGATCTCGGCGCCGCAGAAAGGGTGGAGCGCCTCGCCATGTGCCGGTCTGGTCATGTTGTCTGAACGCGGAGAGGCACGTCTGGAGCAGACCAGTTCCGACAGTTTCGCCCTTGATCTGAAGAAATGGCGGCAGATCATGCAAGCCTATGAAAACGGCGGCCACGCCTACCATGCCACGATGCCGACCGATGCGTTGCTGGCCTTCCGCGACACCATGGCAGAGACGCGTGAATACGGGTTCGAAAAGTTGCGTGCGGCGCAATGGGCGCTGGGTGACGGTGTGCGATCGATGCTCAAGGACACGGGTGTCGTTTCGGTTGCGGCCGACGGTTTCGGCGCGCCCGGAGTTGTGGTCAGCTACACCTCGGATCCCGAAATCCAGAATGGCAAGAAATTTGCGGCACTTGGCATGCAGATTGCCGCGGGTGTTCCGTTGCAATGTGATGAGCCCGAAGGGTTCAGCACGTTCCGGTTGGGTCTGTTCGGGCTCGACAAGCTGTACGACGTGGACGGCACCATCGCGCGTTTGAAACGGGTGCTGGATCAGGTTCTGTAAGCGGACCGGACCTTAGCGAACGCCGAGGCCCATCTGCATCAAAGTCTTGCGCACTGGCGGCAGGGAATAGAGCGCGCTCAGCCCCATCGCCCGTGCATCCCGCAGCGGCCGCGTCTCGATCATCGAGGCGCGGTTCAGCAGATCAATGCCTTTGATGCGCATCTCGATCTCGGTGTGACGGGCCTTGTGATAGGCACCCAGCATCTGTTCGTCTCCCAGAACTTCGGGCCGGGCCTGTGCCAAATCCAGCAGGCAACGCAGGTCGCCCAGAGACATGTTCAATCCTTGTGCCCCGATGGGAGGCACCACATGCGCCGCCTCGGCCATCAGCGCGATGCGTTCACCCGCCAGCCGTTCCGCCGATTGGCTGATGATGGGCCAGATCGTTCTGCGGGATGCTAATTTCAGCGGGCCGAACAACCCGCAGGACCGAGAGGTCATGGCGGCCTCGAATGCATCGGGTTTCAGGTTCAGGAGTTCAACGGCCTTCGGTCCGCGTTCCATCCAGACGATGGCGGACGAGGGCTGCCCGTTCCAGTCCGGTAGAGGCACCAGCGTGAACGGCCCCCCGGATCTGTGAATTTCGGTCGAAACATTCTCGTGTGGAATTGGGTGCGTCACCGCAAATGCCAGCGCCTTTTGCCCATATCGTGTTGTGTGCACCTTGATGCCGGCTGCTTCGCGCATTGGCGAGTTGCGACCATCGGCAGCAAGCACAAGCTTGCACCGGACGCGGCTGCCATCACTCAGGCTCACGCGGGCCTCGGCGGTTCGGGTAAACAGGCTGGTGGTCGCGGTGCCGGGACGGAAACCGACATTTGGCAACTCGGCCAGTCGTGCCACCATTTCACGGCGCAACAGCCAGTTGGGTAGGTTCCAGCCGAAAGGTTGTTCGGAGATGTCGGCCGCGTTGAAGTCGCGAACGACGCGTGGCTCGGGCAAGTCGCCCCCGGCGTCAACGATCCGCATGACTTGCAACGGGGCCGCCTGTGCATCCAGTCTTGCCCACAGACCGCATTGTTCCAGCAGGCCGCGCGCAGGCTGCAAAAAAGCCGTGGTGCGCAGATCTGACCCGTCCACGTCCCGCTCGGTGATTGGAGGGCTCGGATCAACGCAGATCACTTCAAAACCTGCCGTTCCGAATACCGCCGCAGCGGTCAGACCGGCGATCCCGCCACCGGAAATCAGGATGTCACAGCTGTCGGACATGGCGCCTCTCATCATTCTGGGCAGAACCTAGTTCGGATCTGCCCCGAGTGCCAAGTGACATCCTGTCCCGTATTTCAGCCCCGTGAAATCAGGATGAGGATCAGAAACATCAGCGGCACCATCATAAGGGCAGGGATGTAGAGGCCGGGAAGGCCGAACAACATGATGGAACAGCCCCACATGCTGAAAATCGCAGCGGCGGTGTAATACAAGTCTTCTGCCTTGGCGTTGACCGCCTCGCGCGCCAGCCATCCAAAGACGGGAATTGCGAAGAAAAGGCGCTGCCAGATCGGCAGGCGCAGCGGCATCTCAATCGCGCTCATCGGGGTCTCCATCTGTTCGTCGCTGCAGCGCATATAAGGACGCAGATGGGTGTGCAGAACGTGCAGATCGTCGCACTGTGACAGCCTATCGCAGGCGCGCCAGAAACGCGGTCAGATCGTCCGTGTGATGGTGGATGTGATCGGCTTCATGCGGGTCCGGAGAAACATGAACCGTGCGCATTCCCATCTCGTGCGGGGCCGCGAGATTGCGTGGTTCATCTTCGAACATGGCTGCCATTTCGGTCTGAAGACCGTCTTTTTCAAAAATCGCTTCGAACGCAGCTTTTTCGGGTTTTGGTCGGTACCCTGCATGTTCAACACCGTATATCGCGTCGAACAGGCCTGTCAGGCCGCGTGCCTCAAGGACTCGTTCCGCGTAGGGCGCGCTGCCGTTGGTGTAGACGATCCGCCGGCCGGGAAGGGCGCGGATGTGATCGGCCAGTTCCGCATCCGGGTCCATGTGGCTCATGTCAACCTGATGTACCGCGTGCAGGTAGGGGTCGGGGTCCAGATCATGTTCGGCCATCAACCCGGCCAGCGTGGTCCCGTATTCCCGCCAGTAATGCGCGCGCAGCCGGTCGGCTTCGGCCCGGTCAACACCGATGGCTTGCACGACATAATCCGTCATCAGAACTTCTATCTGATCGAACAGCCGCATATGCGGTGGGTACAGGGTGTTGTCCAGATCGAACACCCATTGTGTGACATGACTAAACGAAGGTTTGACCATGGCTTGGGTTTAGGGCGCAGTCGGTCGGTTTTCAATGCTGTACTTGATCGCCGCCCCCTGTCACGGCTAGACATGTCCGAACGAGGAGACAAACGATCCCATGAGCCAGACCCGATCCCCGACCAAGGACGCCTACAGCCTTATCCTGGAAGCCATCGATGTGGGCGTCTACAAGCCAGGTGATCGGTTGGTCGAAAGCGAACTGGCAGACCGTTTCGGAGTGTCACGCACCCCGATCCGCGAAGCGTTGCAACGGTTGGAAACCCAGTCTCTGCTGGAACGGGACGGGCGGTCGTTGATCGTCGCGTCCCTGGATCACAACCAGATGGCCGAGCTTTACATCGTGCGCCGGGAACTTGAAGGGCTGGCTGCGCGCCTGGCCGCAAAACACGCCACCGAAGAAGAAATCAAGGTTCTTCAGGACATGGTCGTCGAAGATGACAAGCTGATCGATGACCCAACGGCCTTGTCGCGCGCCAACCGACGGTTTCACGAACAGATTCATCTGGCGTCACACAACCGCTATCTGGTTCAGCAGCTTGATCTGGTTCACCGGACGATGGCCCTGATGGCGACCACTTCGCTGGCAGTTCAGGGGCGTGGTGAGATTGCGCAAAGTGAGCATAAGGGAATCGTCGATGCCATCGCAGCCCGAGACGAGGAGGCTGCGGGGCAGGCGTTGAAGGAACATATTTCGGTCGCCTTCATGACACGTCTGAAACAGGATGCCAGTCGTCGCGACAAATAAACGTCAGGTCAGCGGAACGTCTTCGCTGGCCTGCCCGTGTTGGGTTTTGTCCCAAAAAAACGGATTTGTCGCCAGTTCCCACAGGGCCTTGTAACCGGCGACCACCCCCAGAGGGAAATACAGACACATCGTCGGAACCCACGGCAGCAAAAACCGACGTTCACGCGCGGATACAGCGATGATCCCGACGCAAATATTCAGGGCCTCGGTCGCCAGAAACAGGCAGATCAGCGCCGTCGTGATCTGCTGCGGCAGGATCTGCTCCATCGGATTGGGTATACCCAGGGCGTATAGCCAGAAAACCCATAGAACGGGGGCCAGCAGGAACTGACCCAGAGTGCCCAGAAAAAATGCCTGCAGGCCGATAAACTTGGCCGCACCCAAATCAGCATACAGTTTCCGCGGGTCCCGCATGTGCACAAGGTAGGTGACCGTGAACCCCTTGAGCCAGCGTGAGCGTTGCTTCACCCACGGCCAGGCACGGAAATTCGCCTCTTCGAAGGTGGCGGTGTCCACCATCTCGGTCCGGTAACCCGCCCGGCAAAGCCGCACACCCAAATCGGCATCTTCGGTGACATTGTGGGCGTCCCAACCGCCCAGTTCCAAGAGCTTTTCGCGGCGGAAAAAGAACGTCGTTCCCCCAAGCGGGACGACCAGCCCCATACGTGCGATGCCCGGCAGGATCACCCGAAACCAGCTGTTGTATTCGATGGTAAAACAGCGTGACCGCCAGTTCGTGCGGGGGTTGTAGTAATCCAAAACACCTTGCAGGCAAACCACCTCGGGCGAAGCTTGGGTGAAATGCGCAACCACACGTTCAATCTGATCCGGCTGTGGTGCGTCTTCGGCATCCCAAACGCCAACGATGTCACCGCGGCAAAAGTCCAGCGCGTAATTCATGGCGCGCGGTTTGGTGGTCAACCCGTTCAGTTCGGGGACTTCAACAACACGCATCCAACTGGGCAGAGCCACTCGCGCAAGGGCGTCGCGCGTCACATCATCCGTCGCCTCAAGCACGAGAATGACGTCCAGCAGCGCTTTGGGATAGGTCAGCCTTTGAAGCCGTTGCACCAGAGCACTCGCGATTTCTCGCTCCTTGTACAACGGCACCATGATGGACACGCAGGGGTGACGCAGCGCGATCGCCGCCTCTGTTGGCTCGGTCGGCTTTTTCATGCGGTCGCTGAGACAGGCCAGGGCGCCCATTATCCGAAAGGCTGCAAAAAGAACCAAACTACCTACGGCCGCGCCCAACAAAACCATCAATCCAAACGAAGGGAACAGGGCGAAAAGACACAGCACACCCAGCGTTGTTGCTGATGATACGAGCCGGGACCCGGCGGTCCAGTTGCGGCAGCTTTGTGCCGCGTTCACACGGGTTTCGGCCGCTTTTGCGAGCGTCCGCGAGAAGTACTGTGCAATGACCCTGTCTATGTGATGAGAATCCGCAAGAACGGGCAGGATGGAATAGTCGCAATCCTGCATCTCGGCTGCCACGGTTGCAAAACGATCGGGCCGGGCAGTGGCGACCAAAAGCAACGGGCCGATGCGCATCCAAGGGATAACATTGTGCTCAAGCCAGAAGTCCACCGGCTTCAGGTCACACAATCCGGGCATCGGTGGAATTTGTTCGAGGTCCGCGATCTGCCACCCGAACTGCGTGGACAGAGCTTTCAGAACGTCCTGCCTGGTGGCATACCCCTCGCCAACCAGAATCTCGCCAAGCGGCGCTTTCTGCCTGGTCTGCAGGCTCAGCGCATGGTCCAGTTGCGAGCGCGTGATGACCTCGGTTTCCAGCAGGCATGTGCCCAGCGGTTTGCGAAATCCGGGCGCCGGGATCGGGGACGCGTTTGTAAAATCCTGAAGGTTAAGTTCAACCATTAAAAAACCCTGGCACAGTTACCTGCGCTCAGGGTTGATCAAACAAGGTTAATGTGCCGTTAACTCTGGTAACTTAAGGGTTTATGCCTGCTCTTTTTTCTTTTCCATCGCATCGGCGAAACGTTCGAACAGGTAAAAACTGTCCTGGGGGCCGGGCGAAGCTTCGGGGTGGTATTGCACCGAGTATACAGGTCTGTCAGTCATGCGGATCCCGCAGTTCGAGCCGTCAAACAGCGATCTGTGGGTCTCGACCACGCCTTCCGGCAAAGACTGTGCGTCCACGGCAAAACCGTGATTCATCGACGTGATTTCGACCTTGCCGGTTTCCAGATCCTTGACCGGATGGTTCGCGCCGTGGTGGCCGTGATTCATCTTGACTGTCTGACCGCCCAACGCCAGCGCCAGCATCTGGTGGCCAAGGCAGATACCAAAGACGGGCAGATCGGTTGTGTCCAGAATTTCCTTGATCATCGGCACAGCATAGGCACCCGTTGCGGCCGGGTCGCCGGGACCGTTCGACAGGAAAACGCCATCCGGCTGATGGGCCAGCACTTCGGCAGCGGTTGCCGTTGCTGGCAGCACGGTTACATCACATCCAGCCGAGGCGAGACAGCGCAGAATATTGCGCTTTGCACCATAGTCGACAGCCACGACTTTGTGGGCGGGGGCCTCTTGCCGCTTGTACCCTTCCGGCCACGCCCAGCGCATTTCATCCCAGCGGTAGCTTTGGGCACAGGTGACATCCTTGGCCAAGTCCATCCCCTCCAGCCCGGCAAAGCCGCGGGCCGCAGCAACCAGTGCTTCGATGTCGAAATTGCCCTCGGGATCATGAGCCAGCGCCACATGCGGCGCGCCTTGTTGGCGAATGGCGCGGGTCAGACGGCGGGTATCGACGCCGCCGATGGCGATGCGTCCACGGCGGGCAAGCCAGCCCTTGAGTTCTTCGGCCGAGCGCCAGTTGGACGGCTGGGTCGGATCCCATTTGACGACCATGCCAGCGGCAACCGGATCAGCGGTTTCGTCATCTTCGGGGTTCACGCCGACATTGCCGATATGGGGGAAGGTAAAGGTGACGATCTGCCCGGCATAGGATGGATCGGTCATGATTTCCTGATATCCGGTCATCGCTGTGTTGAAGCAGAGTTCTGCCACGGTCTGCCCGGTTGCACCGAAACCGATGCCGTAAAACAGCGTTCCGTCGGCCAAAGCCAGACATGCGGTGGGCTTGGACGGGGCGTTCTGGGCCATGGCGCGACTCTCCTGCAAGGTAAACCGGCGCATACCTAAGGGTGTTAAGCGCTTGGGTCAAGTCTGTCCAATTTTTGGGCCATCGTTATTTTTCAATGGGTTAAGCTTGTTCGCCCCCGGTTGTAACGCGCTTTTTGTTTAGATATGTTCGGGGTTCCGTTGTCATGGGGATGGACAAGCCAAATGGACATGCGATCACGGGTGAATGCCGCCCTGAAGCAAGCAATGAAAGACAAAGCAGCCGAGCGTCTGTCGACGCTGCGGTTGATCAACGCGGCCATCAAGGACCGCGACATCGCCGCGCGCGCCTCGGACAATGAAGAGGTCAAGGGCTGTGGTGATGCAGAGGTGCTTGAAATTCTTGGCAAAATGACCAAGCAACGCAAGGAAAGTGCGCGCGCCTATGAAGAGGGCGGTCGCCTGGACCTGGCCGAGCGCGAGATGCAGGAAGTCGCCGTCATCGAAGAGTTTCTGCCCAAGCAGCTGGATGATGATGAGGTGTCAAAGGCGATTCAGGCTGCAATCACTTCGACCGGTGCCGGTTCCATTCGCGACATGGGCAAGGTCATGGGCGAGTTGAAGACCCGTTATACCGGACAGATGGATTTCGGCAAGGTCGGGCCTATGGTCAAGGACCACCTCTGCGCCGCGTCAAACGGCGACTGCTGAGACATCAGGCTGAAACACCTACTGCGCGACAGGGTCGCGCAGTTTCCTGGCCAAATCGTCATAGAGCGTGATGCGCTCATCTTCCGACAAAAACGCCCCGATTTCTACTTCACGCCCGTCTCCGACGAGCGTGACATAGTGTGGAACCGGGCCGCCTCTTTCGTACATTTCAGGTCGTGCCCAATAGCGATTGCACGACCATTCCTGTTGGTCTTTGCCCGGAGTGTGATGCACCAGGCGGGCTTGTGAACCGGACAAGGTGAAAACCTCAAACGCACTGCGCGCGCGATAGTTCGCCTGAATCGCCAGCCAAAGCCCAAGCACCGTCAACAGCAGAAACGGTAACAGGCCCCACAACACGACCGACCCAAGCACGGCCAACAATGGGATCAAACCGAACAGAAATACGGACAGGATGGCAATCATCGCCCCACGTCGCGGCAGTGAGTTATGCGGCCAGAGGCGCAGTTCCTGTTCGGTCTCGGATGTCTGATTCCATTTGTACGGCATACCGGAAACATATCGCAGTGCCGCCTCATGTCGACGGATTTTGATCAGACCACGTGGCCCACACGCGCCCAGGACAAGGCGTCATCCAAACGGTCGTCGCCCCAGAACACCTCTTGCCTCACCACGAAGCTGGGGGCGCCGAAAACACCCAGTTTCACGGCGATGTCTGTTTCAGCTTCCAGCGCGGTGACGATATCCGGGCTGCGCGCGCGAGCCAGCGTCAGGCGAGGATCCTGCTGGCACCGCAGCAATGCTTCGGACAGGGCGCTTTCGCTGCCTGCCTCGACGCCATCCTCGAACCAGATGCGGTATAGGTTCTGGGTAAATGACTTGCCCCATCCATCCCTCATACCAAACAAAGCGACCTGATTGGCCAGGGCAAGATCGGAAATCGGATAGGGTGCGGGCAGGCTGGCGTGGATGTGATACTTGGCACAGCGACGTTCGATATCACGCCACATATATGCGGATTTTTCGGGTTTTCCGGCGAACGGGATATTCTGCTGGGCTGACATGACCGTGCGCACATTAAAGGGCCGCCAGTTCACGGTGGCGTCATGTTCTGCGCACCAGTCGTCCAGACGCATCACGGTAAGGAAGCTGTAAGTGCTGCCGATTGAATACCAAAAGTCGATTTCCGGCATTGCCGATCCTCCGACTGTTCTGCGGGGGTATCATAGCGGATTTTGGTACACTTGGCGAACCGGCAGAGGTGGAAACGAAAAAACCCCGCCACTTGGGCGGGGTTTTTTTGGGATCAGATCGGGATCAGTGCGCGTGGCCTTTGTCCCAGTCTTCCTGCTTGGGCAGCTGCTCGAACGTGTGTTCGGGCGGCGGCGTCGGCAGGGTCCATTCCAGCGTATCCGCGTATTCGTTCCACGGGTTCGGACGTGTCTCTTTCGCACCACGGAACAGGGCGTAGAACACGATCCCGAAGAACAGCAGGAACGAGGCGAACGAGATGAACGCGCCGATCGACGAAACGAAGTTCCACTGGGCGAATGCCTCGGGGTAGTCGATGTAGCGGCGCGGCATGCCCTGACGGCCCAGGAAGTGCTGCGGGAAGAAGGTCAGGTTGGCGCCGATGAAGAACAGCCAGAAATGAACCTTGCCCCAGAACTCGGAGTATTGACGGCCCGTCATCTTGCTGAAGTAGAAGTACACCCCGGCAAAGATCGCGAAGACAGCACCCAGCGACATCACATAGTGGAAATGTGCCACGACATAGTAGGTGTCATGATAGGCACGGTCGACACCGGCCTGCGACAGAACCACACCGGTCACACCGCCGACGGTGAACAGGAACAGGAAGCCGAAGGCGAACAGCATCGGTGTCTTGAACTCGATCGAGCCGCCCCACATGGTGGCGATCCACGAGAACACCTTGACCCCCGTCGGAACCGCGATGACCATCGTGGCCAGCATGAAATAGGCCTGCTGACGCAGCGACATGCCGACGGTGTACATGTGGTGCGCCCACACGACAAAGCCCAGCACGCCGATTGCGATGATCGCCCATACCATCGGCAGATAGCCGAAGATCGGCTTGCGCGAGAAGGTGGCGATCACGTGGCTGATGATGCCGAAACCGGGCAGGATCACGATGTACACTTCGGGGTGGCCGAAGAACCACAGGATGTGCTGATACAGGATAGGGTCACCGCCGCCGGCCGGATCAAAGAAGGTGAAGCCAAAGTTGCGGTCCATCAGCAGCATGGTGATCGCGCCTGCCAGAACCGGCAGCGACAGCAGAATCAGCCATGAGGTGACGAAGATCGACCAGCTGAACAGCGGTACCTTGAACAGGGTCATGCCAGGGGCACGCATGTTCAGGAAGGTGGTGATCATGTTGATCGCGCCGAGGATCGAAGAGGCGCCCGATACGTGCACGGCAAAAATCGCCAGGTCCATGGACATGCCGCCTTCGGTCGTCGACAGCGGCGGATACAGAACCCAGCCCACACCCGAGCCGAGCTGATCGTTCCCACCCGGGCTGAGCAGCGAGGCAACACCCAGCGAGGTGCCGGCGACATACAGCCAGAAGGACAGGTTGTTCATCCGCGGGAACGCCATGTCCGGCGCACCGATCTGCAACGGCATGAAATAGTTGCCAAATCCACCGAACAGGGCAGGGATGACAACGAAGAACATCATCAGAACACCGTGATAGGTGATCATCACGTTCCACAAGTGTCCGTTGGGGGTACACGGGTCGGCCATGAAGCCTTCCAGGCACATGTACTGAACGCCCGGGTGCATCAGCTCGAGCCGCATGTAAACGGTCATCGCCACCGAGATCAGACCGGCAAGGGCCGAAACGACCAGGTACAGAATCCCGATGTCCTTGTGGTTGGTCGACATGAACCAGCGCTGGAAAAAGCTGCGCTGATCTTCATGGTCGTGACCGTGAATGGCTGCGTCTGCCATTATAGGTGCCTCCTGTTGCAACTGCACCGCGCAGTCGGACCTCTCCAACGCGCGGGATTCCTGCTGGTTTTAGAATGTGAAGAGGGCACCTTCAATGGCCGAGTTTGATCTGGATCAAGATTAATTGTCGCGGGCACGCGGGCGCCGCACGATTTTCCGGCCTTGAATGTGGGGTATCTGGGCATGGCGGATGAGAATTCAAGCCCGGACCGTCGATGCGGCATGGGCGTTGGCAGAGTTCCGCCTTGACCGTCGCCCGCGCGCGTCTCAGAACTGTGCCAACACCCGCAATCCAGAGGTTTGAGATGGCTGATTACGACCCCGACAATATCTTTGCCAAAATCCTGCGCGAAGAAATCCCGTGCATGCGCGTGTACGAGGATGATGAAACGCTGGCTTTCATGGACATCATGCCGCGCGCGGACGGGCATCTTTTGGTGATCCCCAAAACACCATGCCGCAACGTACTGGATGCCACGCCCGAGCAACTGACGGCGGTTATAAAAACGGTGCAGAAGATGGCCCGGGCGGTCAAGTCTGCATTCGACGCGGACGGGGTGACGATCCAGCAATTCAACGAGGCGGCAGGCGGGCAGGAAGTCTTCCACCTGCATTTTCACGTCCTGCCGCGCCACGAAGGGGTTTCCATGCGCCCGCCGGGCAAGATGGGGGATTTCGAGCTTATCGGTGAACACGCGAAAAAGATCAGCGCCGCTCTCGCCTGATCATTCGGCGCCACGCGGCCCCATGCATTCGCCATGATCCTGAAACGCGTGCAGCACGGCACAGACATGATCGTGCTGCCCGTCGCAGGCCGCTGAAATTCGGGTCAGTTCCGCTTCGAGGTTTTGCAGGCGGGCAATTCGGTCCCGCAGATCGGCCAGTTGTTTTTGGGCAATTTCGTGGGCCCGGTTAAGGTCGCTGCCAGACGCGCCTTCAAGGGACAGCAGGCCCACGACGTCGGCCAGTGGCAATCCCAGATCACGGCAATGGCGAATGAAGATCAGCCGTTTCAACGCGACTTCGTCATACCGGCGTTGATTGCCCGCGGTTCGGTCTGGTTTGGGTAACAGGCCTTTGTCTTCATAGAACCGGATTGTCGGAATTTTCACTCCGGTTCGGCGCGATAAGTCCCCGATCGAGTACATTTTCCGGTTTTGACCTCTTGAACCTCTAGTGGCTAGAGGAATTACATGCTCTGGGAAGCCGTAACAAGGGATATGAAACGATATGGCACACCAGCATTCCCACACCGGGCATGGTCACCAGCACAACCACATTGATCCAGACGCTGGCGATGCGCGCGTCGCCTGGGCAATTGCGGTGAACATGTTCCTGACATTGGCTCAGGTCATCGGGGGTATCATTTCGGGTTCTCTGGCGTTGATTGCCGATGCGCTGCACAACTTTTCGGACGCTGTTGCGCTGATCATTGCGTTTTTTGCCCGCAAGATCGCACGGCGTCCGGCCGATCCACGGATGAGCTTTGGCTATGGCCGGGCCGAAGTCGTTGCGGCCTTGGTCAATTACACTACGTTGATCGTGTTGTCGGTCTATCTGTTCTACGAAGGCGTCATGCGGTTTTTTGAACCCGAGCCGATCAACGGATGGCTTGTGGTCTGGGTCGCCGCGCTGGCATTGGTGGTCGATCTCGTAACCGCTGCGCTGACGTATACCATGGCCAAGGACAGCATGAATATCCGGGCCGCATTCATCCATAATGTTGCGGACGCCTTGGGATCAATCGCCGTGATCGTAGCGGGCACCGCAGTGATCCTGTTCGGCTGGACATGGGTAGACCCGGCTGTGACGATCCTGATCTCGGTCTACATCATGTGGCATGTCAAAGAAGAGATAGGCGAGACGGTCCGCGTTCTGATGCTGGGCGCTCCGCCCGACCTGGAGCCAGAGCAGGTTGCCGCGGCGATCGAAGAAACGGATGGGGTGGCCGAAGTGCATCACGTGCATTTGTGGGCCATGCAGGAGCGGCAGCCCGCGCTGACGGCGCATCTGGTCATCGATGCGAACGCGTGGTCAGATGCCGAAATGGTACGGGACAGTGTCAGGCACACGCTGCAAGTTCGTTTCGGGGTGGGCCATGCGACGCTCGAACTGGAACAGGCTGGCCGCGCCTGCGTCGGTTCGTCCCGATTTGGCCACCAGGAAGAATAGCGGTGCCTGAAAGAGAATTGCCGTTCCGATTTGGGGTCGGAACGGCAGACTCGTAACCAAACACTTCTCGGATTTCGAGGGCGAGCCCTGGATCACCGGTTAACATACCACTCACTCTTGATTGGCAGTTCCATATTACTCGTTAACGGGGCCTTTGTATCCACCTGAGTTAAAAAATGCTTAAAGACTTCTACAAATCCACCGAATTCAGGGTTAATTGCCTTACGCATGGGAAACAGAGCCAGCCTGTCACAGGGATTGTTGTTTGCAACAGTGGCGCGCAGCGATTCGCTGCGCAGTGATCGACAGATGGATTCAGGGTGCCACTGGGCCAAAAACGTCTGCGAAAGTCTTTTTCAGTGCGGCATCAAGGTCTGCCATCGTTACCGGCAAGCCCAGGTCGACCAATGAGGTCACGCCGTATTCGCTTATCCCGCAAGGGACGATGCCGGAAAAATGTTCCAGATCCGGTTCGACATTCACTGAGATTCCGTGAAAACTGACCCATTTGCGCAGGCGCAAACCAATGGCGGCGATCTTGTCTTCCGCCGGTTTGCCGGTCGCTGTCAACGGCTTGTCATCACGCCGAACCCAAACCCCCACGCGCCCTTCACGGATCTCGCCTTGCACGTTGAATTCCGCCAGCGCCGAGATCACCCAGGTCTCCAGCTGTTTCACAAACTGACGCACGTCGCGACCACGTTTGTTCAAATCCAGCATGACATAGGCCACACGCTGGCCGGGCCCGTGATAGGTGTATTCGCCGCCGCGTTTGCTTTCGTAAACCGGAAACCGATCGGGGTCGGTCAGATCTTCGATCCTGGCCGAAGTGCCGGCCGTATAAAGCGGCGGGTGTTCCAGCAGCCAGACACATTCTTCGGCTTCGCCATTTGCAATTGCGGCGACGCGCGCCTCCATAAAGGCAACGGCGTCGTCATAGCTGGTCAGACCATCGGTGATTTTCCATTCCATGCCGGTCTCATATCCGTCTGAATCGGTCAAGAAAAGGGGTCAGGCGGCCTCGGACAGGCAACGTTGCAGCACCTGGGCATAGGTTTCAGAACCCTGTGCGCCGGTCAGCAGGTATTTCCCGCCAAAAACCATGGATGGCACGCCTGAAATTCCCCGGCTGGTCCAGAACAGCTGCTTTTCACGCACCGGGGCTATGTGTTCTCCGCTTTCAAGTGCTTGTCGCGCCGTATCCGCGTCCAGCCCGATGGATCGAACAACTTCCAGCAGAACATCCATATCGGAAACATCCCGCTGCGCTGTGAAATACGCGTCGAACAGAGCCAGTTTCAAAGGATGCTGTCGGCCGACTGATTCCGCCCAATCCAGCAACTGATGCGCTGCGAATGTGTTCACCATTCTGCTGTCATCGTCGAAGTTAAAGGCAAAGCCGAGCTCGGCCCCGATCGAGGTAAGCTTGTCCCGTGCCTGCTGACTTTGCTCGGCGGTCGAGCCGTATTTCGCCATGATATGTTCACGCAGGTTCTGGCCTTCGGGTGGCATGTCCGGGTTCAACTCGAACGGATGCCAGCAAAGCCGGGCAAGGACACCCTGTTGCTGCAACGCCATGTCAAGCTGTCGAAAGCCGACAATGCACCAGGGGCACACAACATCCGAGACGATATCGATCTGAACGATCGGGAGGTTTTCGGGCGGGGGCATCGGCGGCTCCTGTCAGGTCAATGGCGTGTTGTCCAGTGGCAGAGATAAGCCCGTGGTGAAGGAATTTAAACCACTGCGTTTTTGCCTCTTCACATCGCGCGCACCAACGTCTATACGCCGCTTTACCAAGTCATTGGCAGTGCGGTCGTGGCGGAATTGGTAGACGCGCAGCGTTGAGGTCGCTGTGGGGTAACTCCCGTGGAAGTTCGAGTCTTCTCGACCGCACCATCTCTCAGTGAAAGAACAAGAAATTGAGGGCGGGTGCAAAGATTGCATCCGGTGTGGCACCCACTGTGCGACGTCCAAAAGGGTTGCCGAAGACGACTGTACCACGTGAAAGAATTGCTTTCAGAACCTGAATCAGTTCCATGTTTTGGGTGTTCTATCGGAATGTGCAGGATTCTGTTTGGTAGCACCCCAAGGGTGTCAGCCTGGTCGGCCATTCTTAAACACGAACAGGCCGCAGCCTTGCTGAGCGTGACGTTTCAGGTGTTCAGGTGACGGGCGCAACCTGACCCATGACCTGAACCCAAGGCCTGGTCCTCTCTAGACCTTTTGGAAATAGACGCCCACGCCATCGATTTCGTTGATCGCGGGTGGCTTATAGCCCACCTCGTCAAGATAATCATGCACGGCCGCTTTGGCTGCGGGAACCACGTGATAGTCGTCAACGATGATCCAACCGCCTTCCGAGACCTTACCGAAAAGGTGCCGCAAAGGATCTATGGTTGATTCATACATGTCGCCGTCAAGACGCAGCACTGCAATCTGCTCACTGGGTACCAGTGGCATGGTGTCTTTGAAGAAGCCTTCAATGAACACGACATTATCGTCCAGGAGCCCGAACTTTTCAAAATTCGCCCTTACAGAATCGGCTGACACGGCCAGAGCGTCGTACTTATGGAAATCAGACCCCTTGTCGTGAGGATACAGTTCTTCATTCGGCTTGGGCAGTCCCATGAAAGAGTCACACAGAACGACACGTCTGTCATTCTGGCCATATGTAAAGAGAACCGCTTTCGCGAAGATGCTGGCACCACCACGCCATACTCCGGTTTCGACAAAATCGCCGGGAACCTGGTTGCCGATGACGGATTCCACCATGGCGCGAACATTGGCCAATCTCTTGCTGCCCACCATAGTGAAAGCAACAGACGGCCAATCCCAGCCGTATTCACGGTTTTTGGAGTCATAATCCGGTTTGGTGTCTCCAAACAGAATTGGTGGGTCTTCATAGATCGTGCCATCTAGGGCACGGGCAACCGTGGTCAGATATTGTTCCCGAAGTTCCGCGAGCATAGATTATAACCTTGCATAGATGTCTGGCTGGTTCTGACCTCTCTGCTGTGAAGTTTCAACAAGATTCGCTGGAAATCGCCTACGGCGTTGGATAAATGGAGTCACATTTCCTGTTAACTGTGTTTTTTTTCAACTCAGACGTGCCTTAACTCTCAATTTTGACGTCCAGAGTGAAACATATCTTTTTTGACGCTACGAATTACGCGAATGTTTGCGCCAACTTCAGCATCAGTCTTGGCGAATATGGTCGGACCCAACCCATTTGTTAGGTCGTGAAACAACTGCCCTGCGTTTCTTTCTGCATTTGATGTTCAGTAAGCTTGTAAACCCGGGACTTTCAGGTGATGAAGCAGCACTACAACAAGTAAGGGCATATTGGTGAGCAAATTTAAGGAAGTCATCTCAACTGCTTTGCGCTCAATTTCAGGCAGTTCGAAATAGAAGAAGGTTCAACCGATTTTCTGTTCAGAGCGGAACAGATGTACCGTTGACGGCGTCAATTTTTTCGCCACGGTTGATGTTGAAGAATATCATGAATTCGCATCGAACGACTACGAGTTTCTGCTGGTGAAATCCCGCGAAATGATTGAGGCTGAACTTGATTGTACCTCGAAGTTCGATGTTCATAATGTCGTCGATATAGGAGTATGGCAGGGAGGGAGCGTTGCTCTCTTCGATTGTGTATTTCGGCCTGACAAACTGGTTGCAGTTGAATATTCGACGCGCGATCTGCCTCACCTTGAGGCGTATGTCGACAGGTGTTCGCGGCAGGATAATGTGCGGCTTTGCAAGGGGATAAGTCAGGCGGACATCAGTCGGTTCGGCGAATTGCTGGACGCAGAGTACGGCAACGAGAAGATTGATCTCGTTATAGATGACGCTTCGCGCCAGTATTTGGAAACGATGTTGTCGTTCAACCTCGTTTTTCCGCGCATGTCGGAAGGGGGCATCTTCGTCATTGAAGATTGGCAATGGTCTACGATGGAACCACATTACAATTCCGACCACTTCAAAGGGAAAGAGGGGCTGGCGAACCTAGTGCTTCAAGCGTCATGTCCTGCGCCTGTCGCCCGGACATTGTTCGTGAAGTCATCGTCAAAAATCACTCTGTTATGGTTGTTCGGGCTGAGGCTGAACTGCAAGGCGGCGCTTTTGACATTGCCGAGATCGCCCGCAATCGAGGCGAGATTGTTCCCCTGATGCTATAGATCCGCATTGTTTTGGTAGGCGTGCTCTGCCGTTACGACGCCAATTGTTGTGAAGCCGGGTTTCTCAAATCAGGCTTGGTTATCCGGCGGGCAAGGCGGATGAATGGAACTTCGACAGCATAATAGATAACAGTCGCAATAGGTATCGCTACGGCAAGGGTAATAACACAGACAATGGGCACCACAAGATCCGGATTGTCCGTAAGTGTTGCGGCCCATCGGGTCAGGTTTGTGTTATAGATAAGAAACGGATGCATCAGATATAGGCTGTAACTGATCTTTCCAAGAAAGCGGGTAAAAGGGTTATAGAGAAAAAAAACGGGTCGAAGTGCCTGCGATAGCGCTAGGCTTGCAAAGGCAAAGCCCCAGCCCAAAACCAGTGCGAGTGGAACCGGTTTGTTTAGCGTTTGCGCCTGATCAAGAACCGGGCCAAACAGATACATGTAAATCAACCCGGCGATCCCGGCACCGAGCGCTAAATAGCCGACGGGGCGCTCGTATGACTTAGGTGTCCAACGGTAGGCGCACCAAACGATCAGACCCAACGCAAAGTACGGGGCGTTCGTGAAAAAGCTGGTCCAATAATAAAAATCGGGAACTTCACCCTGACTGGATAAGTTTACATACCCCCATCCCAAGCAGGCGAGCAAAAAGAGAAACACCGCTGACCAAATGTTCCGCCAAATCCAAAGGAAGGGGAACAGAAGATAGAAGATAGCTTCGACGCCGATTGACCAACCCGCCGGAACAAGACTGGTTTGTTCACTGGGGACAAACCCAAACAGAAATGTAATATTCCTGATGATCGTACCTGTTTCGGCCTGGACCCCAATATACAGCCAAGCAAAGAGCATCACGTAGAAGAGTGGTGCAATTCGAAAAAATCTGCGCAAGGCATAGGCCCAGCTTCGATCAAAGGACACTCCCTTTGGATAAGCTAGCGACATGGACATCGCGCTTATTATGAAAAACAGCGGCACTCCCATCGCATAGTAGTCGGCACCCCAGTTCTTGTAGTAGACGCCGAGTGGATGAATGTGCACTGCGTGTACAAACACGACCGCAGACGCAGCGATACCGCGCAGTGAATCAAGGCCATGCGCCCTTTGATCTTTAAGATTACCTGTCATGATCCACTCGAGATACCGCATCCTTGCTGCCAAAAACCTTTGGCGACATTGAACGTCAGCTATAAATGGTTGGCGCCCGAAGGCAATCAAATTGTCGTTTTCAAGCGTAAAGCCCTACGCATTGAACGCTGCCCACGGGGCTGCGATCGTCCGCGGAATTTGGAGTTGGCAGTCAGTTAACCGGAGGGCTCGTCCACTTGCATTGCATTTCCGGGGCCCGTAACAAAGCCGCAGGCAGGGATGCGCGCTATACATCTGCAAAGATGCGTTTTTTCCCGCTATCCTGAATTTGCGGGCCACGGGTACAGGTAGACGCGATGAGACTTGTCATATCCACGATGAAAGACGAAGGGCCGTTCATCCTGGAATGGATTGCATACTATCTTTCGATCGGCTTCACCCATTTTATCGTCAATTCGAACGATTGTTCCGATGGCACCGACGCGATCCTTCAGCGATGCCAGGAACTGGGGTTTCTGGCGCATATCGACAACCCCGGCCCGTGGGAATTTGGACCCCAGGCTTCAGCTTATGCAAACGCCATGGAACACCCCTGGTGCAAAGAAGCCGAATGGATATTGGTCTGCGATGTGGATGAATTTCTTGATATTCGCGTCGGCGACGGAACACTGGACGATTTGTTTCGTGCATTGCCGCATGCGGACGGATTTGCCGCAATCTGGCAGCTGTTCGGGCACAACGGAATCGTCGAGTTCGAAGACAGGTTCATTGTCGAGCAATTCACCCGTGCGGGCGAGCTTGGCGCCGTCAGTCCTCACAACTTGCGGGCGTTCAAATCGCTGTTTCGCAACAACGGATCGTATCGCACAATCAGCACGCATCGACCGCGCGGTCCGATACCCAGCAAGGCGGATCGATTTGCCTGGGTCGACGGGGACGGTGATCCGTTGCCGCCGGCCATGCGAAGACGAGGGTGGGCGTATTCATCAACGGGCGCCGGGTTCGGGCGCAGGCTGTTTCGGATGAACCACTATGCGGTGAGGTCCGTGGAAAGCTATCTGATGAAACGGTTGCGCGGGGATGTGAATACCTCGAGTTTTCATCCGAAGATGGAGGCAACAGGTCAGGCCTACTGGAATCTGCATTGCTATAACGACATCGAAGAAACCTCGATCCTGTCCAAAGTTGCGCGACTTCGGGAGGTTTATGAAAAGCTGCGATCCGATCCTGTTCTGGGGCAATTGCATCATCAGGCGGTTGCATTTCACAAGGAGCGCATCGCAAGCCTCAGAAAAACCGAGGTGGCGCAGGATTTTGTTGCAAAGTTCAGCCGCTTTCGCAGCGGGCGCTATGTGAAGGCGCTGGACCTCGGCGTGATGGAAGATGGCGATCTGTCTTTCAACGCTGAAATGTACAAGGACCCGGAAATCACATTTGCCCAGGTCGCGAAATGGACGCGGCTCGGCAAGATGTCCAAGCCCGAGAACTCCAAGCCATACAATTTTCCTTGGTTCGTTCGGCTCGATGCCCTCGAAACCTCGTTTGATTACGAAGAGGCCGCGGCGCAGCATGCGCAAATTACGGATGCCAAACAGGTTTCGGTGCCGTTCGATCCCAAGGATCCTGTCTACCTGCCTTCTGTCCCTCCTGAGGTTGAAAGAACAAAAGACCAGCGGCAGAGTTTTCTTCGATCAATCAGTGGCAAGAAGAATTGGGTGCTGATCGGACATGTTGAGACTGAAATCATCGAAGAAATACTTGATCTGGACGCTGTCGAGAAATTGACGGTCATAGGACCGTGGGGGCTGTCATGGGACGGTTTTACATGTCCGGATGCAACTCAGGATCCCGAGCTACAAGCGTTGGATCGCACGTTTTATGCATTGCTGGAATATTTCCGCGACCCCATTCTTGCCGGGCGATTGCATATCTACCGGGCGCTGCCCCCCTTGATGCTGAAGCTGTTTGAAGACGAAAGCGTCGGCGTCGTCATCATCCGCGGGGTGCGGGCAGAGCAGGTGATGACCCAGCTGTTGCGCCGTATCGACCGGGTTCTTGCCCCCGGGGGCAGTATCGCGTTCACATCCTATCGCCGTCACGGAGGCGGGTCGTATACGGGTATGAATGCGGCGATAAACAGTTTCCTCGGGCGCAATGCTGCACGATACCGGATAACCAGCTTGCAGCCACCGTGGCTTGGTATCGACAAGTTGCCACCGCTTGGCAAAAAGGACACATAGCTTCTGGTTCTTGAGGCTGTGGCGTGGTAGCCATGGCGCAATGAACAAAACGGGTTTTGAGTGAATTGGATACCCGTCTGCAAGTGAGGTCGAGATGTCGAACGAACCCAAGGTTATCGGTGTTGCGCCCGGCGGCCAGAAGAAACCGAAGGCTGACAAAGCGACCAAACGCAAAAACAGCAAAGAAGCAATCCGCCGAACATTCCTTTCGCGTTTGCCAAAGGGGGGCTTGGCCGTTGAAATCGGTGTCTGGCAGGGTGAGTTCTCTCCGACCATTCTGAAACTGATCGAGCCCAGTCAGCTTTTTCTGATCGACCCGTGGAAGCATATTGGTGAGGAATCGCACACAACCGCGTTTGTGGGTCGGACCGAAGACGAAAAGATGGAGGCCATCTTCCAGAAGGTCGTAAAGACTTTCGAGGCCGAGATCGAAGAAGGCAAGGTCGGTATTATCCGCGATTTTTCGGTGCCTGCGTTGGAGCTTTTTGATGATGAAAGCATCTCGTTCGCCTATGTCGACGGAGACCATTCGTATGAAGGCGTGACCGCTGATCTGGCCGCTTTGTTTCCCAAGATCAAACCTGGGGGGATCATGGCGTTCGACGACTACCACCGCCGCGGCTGGTGGGGCGACGGCGTGATCCGTGCGGTCAACGAATTTCTGGGCCAGCACCCCCGAGAGTTGCGCATCCGCGCGATTGCCGGCGCGCAGATCGCCATCGAAAAAATTGTCCCGCAAGATGACAGCAAAGGTCAGAACAACTAGGCGGCGGGGATAAGTGGCAGCGATGGAAAAGCCTGAAAAAGTCCTCATCACTGCGATGAAGAACGAGGGTCCCTATATTCTGGAATGGGTGGCCCATCACAAGGTGCTGGGGTTTGACCGGATCATTGTCTACACCAATGATTGTACAGACGGCACCAACCAGATTCTGAGACGGTTGCAGGACTTGGGCCATGTGGAGTTTCACAGAAACCGGGTTGGAACCGGAGGCATTCACCGGTCTGCGCTGAGGCAGGCACGGCGTTTGCCGGTGGTGAAAGACGCAAAGTGGATATACGTCGGGGACGCGGATGAGTTCCTGAATATTCACGTTGGAAATCACAGGGTTGATGATCTGATCGAGGCAACGCCCGGCGTTGACGTCATCTCCATCCCCTGGAAGATTTTCTCGAACAGTGGTCGGCATGTTATGCGCGATACGCTGGTGACGCGGCAATTCTTCGATTGTGAACTGGATTTCGAACAAGGCGGGGCAGGGCGCCGGTTTGTCAAATCCCTGTTCAGGCAGGGCGATTTCTATCTTCGCTTCGGGTTGCACAACCCGCACCCCCGTCCCGAACTTCAGGCCGGCGTGTTCCGGTCCGTGCCCGGAGGGCACGCCACGGAACCTGCCCCATTCGGCAACCATGTCTCGCCCCCGTTCGGTTTTGAAGTTGCACAGATCAACCACTATGCCGTCAGATCCACGCAGGCCTATCTGGCCAAGCGCAGCCGAGGTCGGGCAAATCATTCCTCGCAGACACTTGGAACCGAATATTGGGACCGCTGGAACCGTGGCGGTGCCAAAGATGAAACAATCCTGCGGTACAAGGATGAAGTGGATGCGGTGCTGGAAGAGTTTCGCGCTGATGACAGGCTTCGACGGCTGCATAGAAGAGCGTTCCGCTGGCACAAGGCCCTGATCAACGATCTGCTGAAACTGCCAGAGTATGATGAGCTGTACCAGAAACTTCTTGAAAAACCGGCTGTGGATTTTGTCGCAAAGGACCGTGGCGTAAGGGAACGCCTGTCGGCCAGCGCGCCGTCTTCGACTGACGAAAACCGGACAGAGTCCTGACAAAACGGCCCTTGGAGAAATAGACGAATGGTTGCGGATCACTCTCTTCCGACGATTGGGATGCTGTGGATGGAAGGCAGCCTGAGCTTTCTGGAGCAGATGTGCATGCTGTCATTCGTCGAATGCGGTCACAGGGTCGTCTTATTCCACTATGGGCAAGTCGACAACGTTCCGGATGGTATCGAACTGGTGTCGGCAAATGAAATCCACGAACCCAGGCAGTTCATCGTGAACAACCAGTTCAAGACGCCGGTGCCCCAATCCGATATCTTCAGATTGCACCTGATGAAGAAAACGGATTTTCTGTGGTGCGACACGGATGTGTTGGCGCTTGCCCCGATACCAAGGGCCGATCATGTCTTTGGGTATTTCAACCGCGATACCATCTGCAATGCCGTTATGCGGCTGCCCTTCGACAGCCCCACCTTGAACGCGTATTCCGAATACTGCCAGGATCCCTATCCGATCCGCCCCTGGGTTGAAGGGGAGGAACGGAAAGAACTGGAACGCCTGAAACAGGCTGGAGAGTTGCCTCATGCGTCAGATCAGGAACACAGTGTTTACGGCCCCGGCGTCATGACATGGTTTCTGCGCCATTTCGACGAGTTGAAGCATGCCAGCCCCATCCCGGTCTTTTATCCTTTGCCGTTCAGACGGGCAGGGCATGCCAATGACATTCACGTCCGAGAGTTCAGGGACGCGTATATCAAAGAGGAAACGCTTGCCGTGCATCTGTGGGGGCGCCGGATGCGTTGGTGGATTGCAAACGGGATCAAGCGGCATTCGTTTCTGGACCGACGTTTGCGGAACCTGGGGGTGAGACCGGGCGACGCGCCTTTGCCGCGCCACGGCCGTGGGGGCCTGAAACCGGTGGAGTTTCCGGCAAACCTGCCCACCTTGCGCGCTTCGACCGAAGAAATCCACGACGCCACCGGCGGCGTCGTGTCCGTTGCGCTGCTCTCTGACCGGGAAGATTATCTCAAGGCGGCACAGGCTGATCTCGACGCAATTGCAGCCGACAATCTGCATGGCGCCAACACCCCTACACGCGTCGGTTTTTCGCGCGGTTGGGAACACTATGGCAGTGACCCTGCACGGCTGAATGCGCTTGGCATGTCTTTGTACAACTATGCGGATAGCCATCGGTCGTTACCCGATCTGCGCGCGCCAAAGACATTCGCCGAAAAGCTGGTGGTCATGAAGCTGTTTGGCGAAGTTCCTGATGCGTTGATCTCTGACCGGTCCAAATACGTGGGCAGCGCCTCGGGACTGCTTGCCTGCCCGCAGCGCATGTGGGAGGCGCCCATTCCGGCATTGCCCGAAACACTCGACCTCGGGCCCGGCCAGTATTGGTTGAAAGGAACGATGAGCCATGGTCACAAGCTGGCCCTGTCGTTCCCGCTGGATCGCACGCAGCGCGACGATGCCAACCAGAAACTGGCCGCGTGGCACAAGACAAAAACGCCCGAAGGGTTCTGGACAGGCGAATGGTGGCGCGCCATGCAAAAGCCCCTCTATTACATCGAAGAAGACTTGTCCGCCGGGGATCGACAGGCCGGCACCTGGAAATTCTGGGTGATCGCCGGACGCGTGCAGCTGGTGCAGGTTGACCGTGACCGGGGGCGTGGGCGTATCCAGATGCTCCATGATTGCGACTATGATTACCTTGCAGATGAGCTGTATTCACCAACCAGCAGCACCGTTGAACCCCGGCCCGAACGGTTTGAAGACATGATCCGGATCGCTGAAACCCTGGGGCAAGACGTTGAATGCGCAAGCGTAGAGCTTTTCCCGGTTGGTGACAGGATTTGCTTGGGTGACATGATGTTGGCGCCGGTGTCAGGCAAGCACAAGATGCGGTCGGATGCGCTGGATCAGCGTCTGGGTGCTGCGTGGACCGGAACTCGGCTGTTTCCCGGCTGAGGCTGGACGATCCCCGGATCTTTCATGCCGCCGGAACAGGTGGCAGGGCCTATTCGACCGCGATTTCCTGGCGCAGTTTTCCTGTTGTTTTGTCAAAGATCAGAATGCGATTGTCATCGGTTGCGACGGCATACCAGTTTGACCCGATGGTCAGGGCCTGCGCCCGGGCGCCGTCGGGCAGCGCGATCTGATCCGGCAAGGTGGGTGTGCGGTCCGATAGGCGGATGACAATCAGGGCGAATGTCACTAGAACCCCGCCAATCATCACCGCGGTCAACAGCATGACCATCCGCCGCAGCAATCGCAGTTGCGGAGTTTCCTGCGGTTCTTGAGGTTCGGAAGGGACAGTCATGGGCACCCGCCAGATTGAGTTTCAGATCGCGGCCGATCCGCCGCCTCGCCTTGATAAGGCGCTTTCCCGCGATGTGCCAGACGGGGAAAACCTGTCGCGCACCCGACTTGCGCGTCTGATCGAAGGGGGCGCGGTGCAGATCGACGGTGCCGAGGCGCGCGACCCCAAGGCCAAGGTGGCCGAAGGGGCGCGGGTCACGATTGCCGTGGCCGAGGCCGAAGACAGCCATATCGGCCCCGAGGACATCCCGCTGGAGGTCGTCTTCGAGGATGCGGACGTAATCGTCGTCAACAAACCCGCAGGCATGGTCGTGCATCCCGCGCCGGGATCACCCAGCGGGACATTGGTGAATGCTTTGCTCCACCATTGCGGAGACGATCTGTCGGGCGTCGGGGGGGTGAAACGCCCCGGTATCGTGCATCGCATCGACAAGGAAACCAGTGGCCTTCTGGTGGTCGCTAAGTCAGACGCGGCGCATCACGGTCTGGCCGAACAATTCGCGGCGCATAGCGTCGAACGGTATTACCGTGCGGTGTGTTACGGGGTGCCGGATGCTAACGATCCTCGTTTGCGCGGTGTCAAAGGGATCAGCTTTGAACCCGGCAACATCATGCGCGTCACGACGCAACTTGCGCGACACAAGACCGACCGTCAGAAACAGGCGGTGCTGTTCCATGGCGGGCGGCATGCCGTGACACGCGCACGCGTTGTCGAGACATTTGGTGTGCCGGCGGGTCTTGCCCTGATCGAATGCTGGCTTGAAACCGGCCGAACGCATCAAATCCGCGTTCACATGGCCCACGCAGGGCACGGGCTGGTGGGCGACCCGGTTTATGGCGGCAAGCGCAAGCTGTCCGCCAAAGCGTTCTCTGCCGCCGCTGCCGGTTTTGTAGGCGCTTTTCCCCGTCAGGCGCTTCATGCTGCCGTTTTGGGATTCGAACACCCTGTCACCGGTGAATCCCTGCGGTTTGAGGCTGACTTGCCGCAAGATATGCAAAACCTTGTCGAACGTCTGCGCGCACCGCTGTCATAATAAGCAAACTCCTGTGAAAAAGGGCTTTTTACCTTTCCTTAACGTAAGATTAATTCCAGACTGTTAGCAGCACCTCTTGAATGGGAAGGGTTCCTTACCCATATCCTATGTTAAACATCTAAACATTTGTCGGAGGGACACAATAATGGCAAACTACGCAAATCTTCCCGCACCGACGCCCGAGGGCGGCCTGAATCGCTATATGCAGGAAATCCGCAAGTTTCCTCTGCTGGAGCCGGAAGAAGAATACATGCTGGCCAAACGCTGGGTCGAAGAGCAGGACACCGAAGCCGCGCACAAGATGGTGACGTCTCACCTGCGTCTGGCGGCCAAGATCGCCATGGGCTATCGCGGCTATGGTCTGCCGCAGGCCGAAGTGATTTCCGAGGCCAATGTGGGCCTGATGCAGGCGGTCAAACGGTTTGACCCTGAAAAAGGCTTCCGTCTGGCGACCTATGCAATGTGGTGGATACGTGCCTCGATCCAGGAATACATCCTGCGGTCCTGGTCTCTGGTGAAACTGGGCACGACCTCGGCGCAGAAAAAGCTGTTCTTTAATCTGCGCAAGGCCAAGGCCCGCATCGGTGCATTGGAAGAGGGCGACCTGCGCCCTGAAAACGTCAAGAAGATCGCCACTGATCTGGGCGTGACCGAAGAAGAAGTGATCAGCATGAACCGCCGGATGTCCGGTGGTGATGCGTCCCTGAACGCCACGGTCGGGTCCGAAGGCGAAGGCACCATGCAATGGCAGGACTGGCTTGAGGATGAGGATGCCGATCAGGCCGGTGATTACGAAGCACGCGATGAACTGGAAGCACGTCGGGAATTGCTGGCGGCGGCTTTGGATGTGCTAAATGATCGGGAAAAGGATATCTTGACCCAGCGCCGTCTGATGGATCAGCCTGTCACGCTCGAGGAGTTGAGCACTCAGTACAACGTAAGCCGAGAGCGCATTCGCCAGATCGAAGTGCGCGCGTTCGAGAAGCTGCAAAAGAAAATGCGGGATCTGGCGCGGGAAAAAGGCATGCTGGGCGTCAGCTAACAGTTGCGCCCCTGCTTGCCTCGCAGGCCCCTGCTTGCCTCGCAGGAAGATTCTTTGCGTTCAAGCATTAACGGAAAACGCCCTCTGATGATCAGGGGGCGTTTTTTGCGAATGTTGGCGGAAACTGAACCAAAGCCCTGAATCAATGGCTGAAGGTCGAAAGCTGTGTTAGAAAAAGACGTGTTTTGTCTTTGATTTCGCAGCAGAACGAGCGCTGGTGACCCCTCGGGAAGCGCGTAATTTGAAACAAGCCAAGTACGGAGGGCGCAATGCAAAGACCGGTTCAATTTGGTGTATTGGGTGCCGCGAAATTTGCCCGCGAATACATGGCCCCGGCGATACATGCCGCAAATGGCGCGCGCTTGGCCGCGCTGGCAACCTCGGATGCCGCAAAAGCAGAGCCGTTTCAGTCCTTTTGCCCGGATTTGCAAGTATTTGACAGCTATGATGCATTGTTGGCAGACGCCGGAATCGACGCAATCTACATCCCGTTGCCCAACCATATGCATGCGGAATGGAGCCTTAAGGCTTTAAAGGCTGGCAAGCATGTTCTGTGCGAAAAGCCCATGACCATGAAGGCGGATGAATTCGACGCATTGATCCAAAAGCGAGACCAAAGCGGCCTGTTGGCCGCCGAGGCATACATGATCGTCCATCACCCTCAATGGCAGCTTGCAAGGAAACTGATCGCTGATGGTGCCATCGGCAATTTGGTACATGTGACCGGTGCATTCACTTTCGACAATCGCTCTGACACTCGGAACATTCGAAACCGTGCGGAAACGGGCGGCGGAGGATTGCGTGACATCGGGGTCTACGTGATCGGTGGAGCACGCTTTGCAACCGGGCAAGAGCCTGTGTCGGTGCAATCCGCGATCCGTTGGAAGGATGATATCGACATCTTCACTGAAATTCGCGCCCAGTTCCCCGGATTTACCTATTCCAGCTATGTGTCCATACGGATGCATCCCCATCAAGAGATGGTATTTCACGGCGAGAGCGGTTTGATCCGCCTGACGACCCCGTTCAATGCGCGTGTGTTCGGAGAGGCGCGGGTCGAGCTGCACCGGCCGGGGCTTGAAGTTCAGGTCACCCGCTTCCCCGGAGCAGACCATTACAAGTTGCAGGTCGAGGCCTTTTGCCGATCAATCAGGGATGGGGCGGAATATCCTTGCCCTTTGGAATTCTCACGCGGGACGCAAGAGGTGATTGATCGTGTATTCGAGGGCGCGGTTTCACTGTAACTTGCGTTGCGGCCAACGGCTCAGCTATCCTGAGTTTCACAGTTTCAGGAGATGACCGATGGCCGGAGGTTGGGCACGCGACGGCGCTGTAAGCGAACAGATCGAAGCGTCGATCTCAGATGAACTGGCGCGGATGCAGGCGCAAAAGCGGCCCCAGGGCGAAAGCCTGACCCATTGTGCCGAATGCGAGGAACCCATACCGGAAAAGCGTCGCGTCGCGTTGCCGGGAGTAAAGCTCTGCCTGGATTGCCAGCAAGAGCGGGACGGCGCGTTCAAGGCGCGCGGCGGTGTAAATCGGCGTGGATCGAAAGACAGTCAGTTGAAGTGATCTTGGTATGGCCGCGATGAGCCCATACCTACCATTTCAGTCTCTACGGAGGTCCATCATCATTTCATGCCACCGCACCCCACCGTGATCAGATGCGGATGGCTGAGTGTACCGATAGCCAAACTTCTCATAGAGGGGGACGTGGTGTTCTTTGCACATAAGATGGATGGTTTCCTTTTTCGCGTCAGTCATGCGCTTGACGAATTCAGACATTAGCGCGGTGGACAAGCCAAGGCCCTGATGTGCCGGATCTACTACCACTGACATAATCACGACATTTGGAGCAACCGGGTCATGCCCGATGAGTTCTTTGAAGTCTTCGTCAGACATTTCAACATCATACGCGCATCCGCTGTTTACGAAGCCAACGATTTGGTTGTCGACTTCCAGGATTAAAAAGCCTTGTGGATACTCAACGATGCGCTTGAAAATTTTTTCATGTGTCGCTGCCTCATCGCCGTCGTAGGCTAGCGTCTCAATTTCAAAGCAGCGGGTTGCATCCGTTAGTGAAGCGTTGCGAAAATTTTTGTTGCTCATGCCCATAGTCGATCTGTGAATAATTCAACGATAAGGCTAGTCGATTGTTCGGTTGAAAACCAGTTCATGAGGAACGGCAGCTTTGTCCGCGTAGCGGGCATTCGCATTCAAGGTCCCTTTGGGCGCGACATTGCCGGGCACGGCAAGTTTTTTCCACAAGGCAGATGTCGCCACCCTCTGTTACGGGCGTCTCAGCCCTCCATCGCCTCCAGCTCGTCAATGAAGCCCGAGATCATCGACAGGCCCTTGTCCCAGAATTTCGGGTCACTGGCATCCAGCCCGAACGGGGCCAGCAGTTCTTTGTGGTGCTTTGATCCACCTGCGCGCAGCATTTCGAAATACTTGTCCTCGAAACCTTCGGCACCGCTTTCATAGACCGAGTATAGCGCGTTCACCAACCCGTCGCCGAAGGCATAGGCGTAAACGTAGAAGGGCGAATGAACAAAGTGCGGGATATAAGCCCAGAAGGTCTCGTACCCGTCCATGAATTCGAATGCCGGGCCAAGGCTTTCGGCTTGAACGCTCATCCACAGGGCATTGATGTCGTCCGGGGTCAGCTCCCCCTCGCGGCGGGCGGCGTGCAGTTTGCATTCAAAGTCGTAGAAGGCGATCTGGCGGACCACCGTGTTGATCATGTCCTCGACCTTGCCGGCCAGCAGAACCTTGCGCTGTTCGGGCGTTTCGGCCTGGTCCAGCATCTTGCGGAAAGTTAGCATCTCGCCGAAGACGCTGGCGGTTTCGGCCAGGGTCAGGGGCGTCGAGGACAGCATCTCGCCCTGATCGGCGGCCAGCACCTGATGCACGCCGTGGCCCAGCTCGTGCGCAAGCGTCATCACGTCGCGCGGTTTGCCCAGATAGTTGAGCATCACGTAAGGATGCACCTCGGTCACGGTGGGATGCGCGAAGGCGCCCGGGGCCTTGCCGGGTTTAACCGCCGCGTCGATCCAACCTTTCGAGAAGAACGGCGCCGCGATGTCGGCCATGCGGGGATCGAAGGCGGCGTAGGCTTCCATCACGGTTTTCTCGGCGTCCTCCCACGACACGGTGCGGGTGTCTTCCATCGGCAGCGGCGCGTTGCGGTCCCAGACCTGCATCACATCCAGCCCCAGCCACTTTCGCTTGAGATCATAGTACCGATGGCTGAGTTTGGGATAGGCGGCCACGACCGCCTCGCGCAGGGCTTCGACCACTTCGGGCTCGACATCGTTCGACAAGTGACGCCCTGTTTGCGCGGTCGGCATCTTGCGCCAGCGATCGACGATTTCTTTCTCTTTGGCCTGCGTGTTGTGGACACGGGCAAATGTTTTGATGTTCTCCTGAAACACGCGGGCCAGTTCGCGCGCCGCGGCCTCGCGCTTGGACCGGTCCTGTTCGGTCAACAGGTTCAGGGTGCCTTCGATGTTCAGCTCTTCGCCGTCCACCGTAAAGGTCAGTCCGGCGATGGTTTCGTCGAAAAGACGCTCCCACGCGTCGCCGACAACGCCCAGATCGTGCAGGAATTTTTCCAGCTCGTCAGACAGCTGATAGGGCTTCATCGCGCGGATGCGCCGGAACACGGGCTCGTATCGGGCAAGATCTGAGTTGGCAGCAAAATGCGCCCCAAGCACATCATCTTCGATCCGGTTGATCTCGAGCGTGAAAAACACCAGAGGTGTTGTGAACACGGTGATCTTTTCCTGCATGTCCGACAGGAACTTGGCCCGCTCTGCGTCGGTGGTCAGCTGGTAATAGCGCAGACCGGCAAAGGACATGATACGGCCTGCGACGGCGTTGATCTTTTCATTGCGCTGAACGCAGGCCAAAAGGGCCGCGGCGTCCAGCTCTGCCAGCTTGCCTTCATAGTCGGCAGCAAAGGCGGCACATTCGCCTTCCAGCCAGTCTAGGTCGCGCGCCAGTTCGGGCGCCTCTTCAGAGGCGTAGAGATCCGTCAGATCCCATTCGGGAAGATTGCCCAGATTGTCGGCACCGCCCATTGCGTTTGCGTCACGGACGGGAAAGGGAAGGTCGCGCATGGATCACCTTTTGTAGACTGCTTTTGCAAACATCTAGGGTTGGCGCGCGCGGATCACAAGCGGCCAATCCCAAGGTGAAAAGGTTTACGTGGAAACCAGCTTGGACGCCCCGTTTGATTGGTTGGCCCGGAAATGCCTGGCAAGCTGGTCCAGAACCGGGCCCCGAACGTCCGGTGCTTCCATCAGCACTTCATGTTCACCGTTCGGGATTTCGATCAATGTACCATTCGGCCAATTGGCCATGCGCGCCCGTATGGCCTTGCGATCGACGATTTGTTCGTGGCTGCCCAGAAAAGTCAGACAGGGTGTTTTTGGGGCGGGCTGTTCCATCAACCATTCGCATTCGTCCAGCGACTCGCGCAGCCAGCGGTTGGAAGGGGCACCAAGAGCCAGTTCGGGATGCGCATTCAGCTGATTTTGCATCATCCGGTACATGTCCGGGTCGCGGGTCAGCATATTCCCGTCGAAAGGTTGCGACAGGACATAGCTTTCAAGCGTCGTGGTCGGGGGGGTGCGTTCGCCAAGGCCAAGCGCGGTGCCCCAATACGCTGTAACGCGGCTCAGAGGTTTCATGACCGGAGTGAAGAAAATTCCCCACATCGGGCCGGTGAACGCGCACGCGGCAAAGCACCCTTTTTCGATGACGGCACGCAACCCGATGGCACCGCCCATCGAATGCCCGACGACATACCACGGCTTGGGCAAATCCAGAGCGTTCGCAAGGTCCAGGGTTGACTGAACATCATATTGGTAATCGGTGAAATGATCGACATGGCCGATGCGTGGGTTGTCCAGCAACCGATCCGCAAGACCCTGGCCGCGCCAGTCCACGGCCAGCATCGCAAAGCCGCGCTTCGCGAATTCACCGGCGGTACTGCCATATTTTTCGATATATTCGGTGCGTCCGGGGAACATCATGACGGTGCCATGTGCGCCATCATCCGGAAGCCAGTGACCCACGCGAATGCGTTTTTGGTCAGACGTCGTCAACCAATGGGCCTTTCCACCGGCAGGTCCGCCGGCCACGTCTTCAAAAAAGGGGGCCGGCGACAACTCCATCAGGCCAGCACCGAGGCAAGCTTCATGGCAACACCCATGTCGCCGTCAATGCTCAGCTTTCCGGACATGAACGCGCCGGTCGGATTCAGCTCACCGCTGAGGATCTGTTCGAATGTCTCTGCATCAGCGCTCATGGTGACACTGGCCTCTTCATCGCTGACCCGCGCACCGTTTTCGTCCAGAACGATCGAACCCAGATCGGTGATGGCGAACTTGGCCGTGTCATCAAACGCGCCGCCATCCAGTTTTTCGTTCAGTGCGGCAGCCGCCTTTTCAAGAGTCTCGCTCATGCTTTTCCTCATATTGTTAGTGCGCCGTGAATGGACATCCCCGGTCGCAACGCTACACTGCCTATTGTTATGAGCATTGCAATTCACAATCTCAAAGGTACCGTTGCGGCACTTTTTGTCCTAGTCACGTTTTCCACCAATTGTTTCGCGCAGCAGGCGGATTCACGGGACGAGGATGAGTTGCTGCAAAAACTGGCGCAGTCGACCCCGGAACAGGCAATTGCACTGGATCGGCAGTTGCAGGCGCTGTGGTCGCAATCGGGGTCTGCGTCGGCTGATCTGCTGCTGGAGCGGGGACGCGAGGCCTTGGATGAGGGCGACGTCGACGCTGCTCTGGATCACCTGACCGCGCTGACGGATCACGCGCCTGATTTTGCCGAAGGCTGGCATCTGCGCGCATCTGCCTTTTTCGGGGTCGAGCGATTTGGTATGGCGGCCGCCGATCTGGAACATGTGCTGACGCTGAATCCAAATCACTATGAGGCTATTTACGGTCTGGGTCTGATCTTTGAAGTTATCGGGGAACCTCGGAAAGCCTACGAGGCTTATTCTCGGGCGTTGTCTATACATCCTCATCACGAAGAAGTAACCAATGCCGTGAATCGGCTGAAGCCTCAGGTTGAAGGCAAGGCGCTGTAAGGCTCGGGGCAGGGGGCGAATGTGAGCGGGTCATCCCGAATCGTGGCCGTACTTGGCCCGACCAACACTGGTAAAACCCATTACGCTATCGAACGCATGCTGGGTCATCGGACCGGCGTGATCGGTCTGCCGCTGCGCCTGCTGGCGCGCGAGGTCTATGACAAGATCGTTGCGATCCGTGGGCCGTCGGTGGTGGCGCTGGTCACGGGCGAAGAACGGATCGTACCGCCCCGCGCCCAGTATTGGGTGTGCACGGTTGAGGCGATGCCGGAAGGCATGGGCGCTGATTTTGTTGCCATCGATGAGATCCAGCTCTGTGCCGATCCGGAACGGGGTCACGTCTTCACCGACCGTCTGCTCAGGTCTCGCGGCACGAACGAGACATTGTTCCTGGGCTCGGACACAATGCGTGGCCCGATTTCGGCGCTGGTCCCCCAGGCGCAGTTCGTGCGGCGAGAGCGGATGTCACAGCTGGTTTACTCGGGCTCCAGAAAGATCAGCCGGATGCCTGCGCGCAGCGCCATCGTGGGGTTCTCGGTTGAAAACGTCTATGCCATCGCCGAATTGCTGCGCCGCCAGAAAGGTGGTGCCGCGGTGGTCATGGGGGCGCTAAGTCCGCGGACCCGGAATGCACAGGTGGACCTGTACCAAAACGGCGAGGTTGATTACCTGGTTGCCACGGACGCTATCGGGATGGGGTTGAACCTGGATGTGAACCACGTCGCGTTTTCATCCCTGTCCAAGTTCGACGGGCGCAGGATGCGTCCGCTTGCGCCGAATGAACTGGCGCAGATCGCGGGCCGGGCAGGTCGCGGGATGTCGGATGGCACCTTCGGCGTAACCGGAGAGGCCCCGCCGCTGGACGAGGGCGTGGCGCAGGCTATCATGGACAGCCGGTTTACGCCGATGAAAAAGCTGAACTGGCGGAATGCCGCCCTTCGGTTCGGCTCGATCGAAGCGCTGATCGACTCGCTTGAGGTCAGCCCGGATGATGAACACCTGATCAAGGCCCGCCCTGCTGATGACCTGAACGCGTTGAAATCGCTGTCGCAAGTGACCGAGGTTGTCGCCCGTGCAAGCGACGGCCCGTCCATCCGGTTGCTGTGGGATGTGTGCAGAATCCCTGATTTTCGCGGTATCAGCCATGCGGAACACGCCAGCTTGCTGGAGGTGATCTATGGCCATCTGCATGAACGGGGATCTATTCCCGACGAGTTCATGGCGCGGCAGATCAGACGGATCGATCAGACCCACGGCGATATCGACGCTTTATCTAAAAGATTGGCATATATTCGCACGTGGACATATGTTGCGCAGCGGAAAGGGTGGGTTCGTGACGAATCACATTGGCGTGACGAAACCCGCACTGTAGAAGACAGACTGTCCGACGCTCTGCATGAGCGTCTCACGCAAAGATTTGTGGATCGGCGCACATCGGTTTTGTTGCGCCGGCTCAAACAGAAGGAGGCCCTTTTGGCCGAAGTAAATGACAAGGGTGAAGTGACCGTCGAAGGCGAATTCGTCGGTCGTCTGGAAGGGTTCCGGTTCATCCCGGACAAAAGCGCGCAGGGAACCGAGGCGAAAGCTCTGAAATCGGCGTCTCTGCAAGCACTCGCGCCGCAATTCCATCTGCGCGCCGATCGCTTCTACAACGCGCCCGATACTGAAATTGATTTCACGGATCAGGGTGGCCTGATGTGGGGTGAATACGCCGTTGGCAAGCTGGTTGCCGGGGCAGAACCTCTCAAACCCATGGTCGAAGTGTTCGTTGACGAAGCCGCGGGGCCGGATGTCGAACAGAAAGTGCAGCGCCGTTTGCAGCATTTCATCGACCGCAAGGTGGCCGCTCTGTTCGAGCCGCTGCTGAACCTGTCCCGTGATGAGGAACTCAGCGGCCTTGCCAAAGGCTTTGCTTTCCGCATGGTCGAAGCGCTGGGTATCCTGCCCCGCGCCCAGGTCGCACAAGAGGTCAAGGATCTTGATCAGGACGCCCGCGGCGCCTTGCGCAAGCATGGTATCCGGTTCGGCCAGTTCACCATTTTCATGCCGCTGCTGCTGAAACCGGCCCCCACGCGTCTGCGTCTTGTGCTTTGGGCGCTGTCCAGCGGGTTGCAGGAATTCCCCGAAGCGCCGCCTCCGGGCCTGGTGACCGTGCCGGTCGCCAAGGATGCGCCGCAGGGCTATGACACCATGTGTGGCTACCGCGATGCGGGCGAGCGTTCGATCCGTATCGACATGCTGGAACGTTTGGCGGACATGCTGCGCGCAGAAGACAGCCGCGGCGGATTCGAAGCCAAACCCGATATGCTGTCGATCACCGGTATGACGCTGGATCAGTTCGCAGACCTTATGCAGGGGCTGGGATACAAGGCGGAACGCGGCGAGCGTCCGAAAGTCAAACCTGCGCCGGTCGAACCGCCAGCGGCAGCTGAGGCGGGCAAACCGACCGCCGAAGAAGCCCCGGCAAGTGAAGTCGCGGCAGAAGAGGTCGCCGCACCCGCCGAGGCGGCAGCCGAGGCCACCGACGGCACCGAGGCGGCAGCCGAGGCTGGCGCGGACAGCCTTCCCGCAGAACCAGTGTCAGACGAACCCGAGGTTGAAGTGTTCTACACCTTCACCTGGGCCCGTCAGCGACAGCCCAATCGAGGCCCGCGCCGCGAGCAGGGGCAGGGCAAGGGCAAACCGCGCGGCAAACCGCAGGATGGCCGTGGCAAACCGCACGGCAAGAAGGGCGGCAAGCCTCAGGGCGCCAAGACCTTCTCGTCACGGCCGCCGAAAAAGGAAAAGGCGATTGATCCCGACAACCCGTTTGCAGCCGCGCTGATGGGTTTGAAGGACGGCAACTGATCCGAAATGGCCGAGGCCAAGCTGCGGATTGACAAATGGTTGTGGCAGGCGCGGTTCTTCAAGACCCGCAGCCTGGCCGCCAAACAGGTCAACGGCGGCCATGTCAGGTTGAACGGAAACCGGGTGCAAAAACCGGCGCAGGCCGTGGCCCCGGGCGACGTTCTGACCTTTCCTCAGGGCCGTATCGTCCGCGTCGTGCTTATCGAAAAAATCGGGGATCGCCGTGGTCCGGCCCCAGAAGCGCAAACGCTGTATTTCGATATGACCGAAAAACAGGACGTTCCGCCCAAAAATCCGGGGTTTGAGGGAAAAGGTCGCCCGACAAAGAAAGATCGCCGTTCACTTGATCTTTCTCGCACAGAAGATCGCTGATCATATCTTGAAGAGTAGGCCAGACTGAATTAGCTAAACGCTCAAACCGCAAACGGGAATCCGATCATGACCTATGTTGTCACCGAAAACTGTATCGCCTGCAAATATACCGACTGTGTCGAAGTATGTCCGGTGGACTGTTTCTATGAAGGTGAGAACACGTTGGTCATCCATCCCGACGAATGCATCGACTGCGGTGTTTGCGAACCGGAATGCCCGGCCGACGCGATCCGACCCGATACTGAACCGGGCATGGATCAATGGGTCGAATTCAATCGCAAGTACTCGGAAATGTGGCCCGTGATCGTCACCAAGAAAGATCCGCTTCCCGATGCGGAAGAACGCGACGGTGAAGAAGGCAAGATGGAGAAGTATTTCTCGGAAGCACCGGGCGAGGGTGGTTGAACGATTCGCGCTCAATCCCCTGTTTGATGCGCAAAGAACGCGGCACAACCTGTTGAAAACAGGTTGAATATGAAAATTTACCGTGGGGTAAACTTTCGGGTGTCGTATTTTTGTGATATACTTGGTTCTTGTATGATGACCGAGATTGGGATGCGCTCCACAAGTATGCTCGCTTTGGAGATTTGAATTTGTGACAATATCGCCGCCTGTCGGGGCTGAAAAAGTCCCCGCATGTGGTGTTTTTGTTGTCTGTGTCCCGTCCGAAAGCAAGGAAAAAACTGAATGACAAAGTCGAAAAAGCTCGAGTTCCGCCCGAACGACTATGTTGTCTACCCCGCCCACGGCGTAGGCCAGATCATCTCGATCGAAGAACAGGAAGTCGCGGGATTCTCTCTGGAGCTGTTCGTCATCTCATTTGAGAAAGACAAGATGACACTGCGCGTGCCGACCAACAAGGTTACCGAATCCGGTCTGCGGTCGCTCAGCTCGCCCGACGTGATCAGTCAGGCGATGAAGACGCTCAAAGGAAAGGCAAAGGTCAAACGCGCCATGTGGTCGCGCCGTGCTCAGGAATACGAGCAGAAAATCAACTCGGGCGATCTGATCTCGATTGCGGAAGTGGTCCGCGATCTGCATCGCACGGACGATCAGCGCGAGCAGAGCTATTCCGAGCGTCAGTTGTACGAAGCTGCCCTGGAACGCCTGACCCGCGAGGTCGCGGCGGTTTCCGGCGCCGGCGAAGTATCCGCTGCCAAACAGGTGGACGAAGTTCTGACATCTCGCGCTGCCTGACAGCGAGTTCGATATGACAACAGGCCGCTCCACCATCGGGGCGGCCTTTTTCGTGGCTTGGTGAATTCCGCAAGTACCGCTAATTTCACTGTATATGCAGCAAGCTACAGGGCGGACATGAAGCAGACAGTTAGATATCTGTATATCGGACATGACCCGATTTCGGTCTGGTTTCGGTACGCTCTGATCCTGTTCGATGTTGCGACAATCATTTTCTTTGTCGCAACGGCTCACGTCCCTCATGGTCCCGGCTTGGTCCTTGCAAGCCAGTTGATCGGTTTTTTGATTTTCTTGGACTTCTCTGCGCGGCTTTGGATTTCAAAGGATCGTTGGAAGCTGCTGCGCCAGATTTATACGCTGGCGGATATTGTCGTCATCGTCTCGCTGGTTCTGGATCCGTTCCTGACGGGCAACCTGGCTTTCCTGAGGATTCTGCGGGCCTTGCGCCTGATCCACTCATACCATCTGCTCAGGGACTTGCGACGCGACAGCAGCTTTTTTCGCACCCATGAAGACGCGGTGATTGCGGCAATCAATCTGATGGTATTTGTCTTTGCCACCTCTACGGCGGTTTTGGTGTTCTTCATTCCGGAAGACGCCCAGACGCCTTACATAGACGCGCTGTATTTCACCATGGCCACCCTGACCACAACCGGCTTCGGCGACATCACGCTGAGCACCCCTTGGGGCAAGCTGTTCTCGGTGTTCATCATGGTCGTGGGTGTCGCGTTGTTTGTCCGTTTGGCGCAGGCGATATTCATGCCGCAGAAGGTACGTCACAAATGCCCAAGCTGCGGGTTGTATCGGCATGATCCCGATGCCGTGCATTGCAAGCATTGCGGTGGAACACTGCGGATCGAAACAGGCGGCGTGTCCTAGATCTGCGCGCTGATGGCAAGCAGAAACGCGATCTCGGCCAGTTGTTGCGATGCCCCAAGTATGTCCCCGGTCTGGCCGCCGATCTTCTTGCGCGCTGTCAGCGCCAAGATGGCAGCAACCGAGGCGGCAGAGAAGATGGCGGTGATCGCCGCACCCCCGCACAGGAAAACGGCGATTGGAGCGGCCAGGCCCAAGGACATGCTGACTGAAATCGCGCCGGGGGTTCCCACCGAATGGCTCAGCCCCGATTTTCTGGCGTTTGGCAGGGATGCCATCAAAACCGGCATCAAGGCGCGTGAGAACATGCAGGCTGCCAGAATCGCCCAAATCGACCCGGTTGCCAAAATCGTGGCAACTGCCGAAACCCGAGCAAGCTGAGAAAAAACCAAAGCGAGAACACCATAGGTTCCGATCTGGCTGTCTTTCATGATTTCAAGTCGACGTTCAGCGGTGAACCCGCCCCAGAGGCCGTCGAACGTATCGGCCATACCGTCCTCGTGCATCGCGCCCGTCGTCATGATCAACGTTGCAACCAATAGGGCCGCGGCAACAAAAGGGGGCAGATGAAAGACCATTGCCAACCATCCGACCAGACAGGCAATCGCTCCGACGGCCAGCCCGGCGACGGGGAAGGCCCATGCCGCCTGTGCCTGCCGCTTGAATACAGGTTCGGGCAATCGGGGCAGGGGCAGGCGGGTCAACAGCACCAGAGCCAGCGGAATGTCCCACAGGGAAAAGGGATTGGTGTCGTTTTTATGCACGCCCGTGCCTTTCGGGGTCTTGTTGGATTCGATGCTTCGGTTAAACACACAGGATCACTCTGATGCAATGAGGCTTTCATGTTGCCTGAACTGAATGATTTGAACGCGTTCCGTGCTGCGCTTGCAGCGGCTCCGGGGCCGGATGCCACCGCGGCACAGGGCGCTGCAGAGCGAAACGGACAACTGACGAAACCCCCAGGCGCGCTGGGGCGACTTGAAGATTTGGCAATCTGGTACGCAGGATGGCGAGGAAATGCCCGGCCACAGATCGCGGCGCCACAGGTCATCGTCTTTGCCGGAAACCACGGAGTCACTGCACAGGGGGTCTCGGCTTTTCCGTCGGAAGTGACCGTGCAAATGGTGATGAACTTCGAACATGGCGGTGCGGCGATCAACCAACTGGCCCGGGCGGCGGGTGCAACGATGAATGTTCACGCGCTGGATCTGGAAAACCCGACCGCAGATTTCACCCAGGCACCGGCCATGACGGAGGCCGAATTGCTGGACGCGCTGCGCACCGGCTGGCAGGCCGTGGATTCGCGGGCTGATCTGTTGGTCGTGGGCGAGATGGGCATTGGCAACACCACCCCGGCAGCCGCCATTGCCTGCGCGCTGTTCGGCGGTGACGCGGCCGATTGGACAGGTCGTGGGACGGGCGTCGATGATTCGGGGTTGACCAACAAGACCCGCGTTGTGGCCGAAGGTGTAGCGTTGCACAAGTCAGAGGACGGCCTTGAAATCCTGCGCTGCCTCGGAGGTCGTGAGATCGCGGCGATGGCAGGGGCGATTGCCGCCGCGCGGATATTGCGCATTCCTGTGATCCTTGACGGTTTTATCTGTACCGCCGCCGCTGCCTGCCTGTGGAGGCTGTCGGACACCGCGCTGGATCACGCCGTGGCCGGCCACCAAAGCGCCGAGGCCGCACACGGTGCCGTATTGGCGAAGCTGGGCAAGGAACCGCTGCTGAGTCTTGGTCTTCGGCTGGGCGAAGGGTCGGGCGGGGCACTGGCGATCAATATTCTCAAAAGCGCCGTGGCCTGCCATTCCGGTATGGCAACCTTTGCCGAGGCAGGAGTGTCTGACGGTTGATTCATTGCCTGACCCGGGCACAGGCTTGGGTCAGGCGGACTTCTTGGCGTGTTTTTCCGCCAGCTCCAGCAGCGCGGTTTCCAGATCCTTTTCCAGCTGCTGTGCACGCTCGATGTATTTCTTGTTTTCGGCAGTTGGCAGACCCGGGACCCATAGTTCGGCGAGATCGCGAACAGACATCCGGTCATGGTGATAAAAGGTCTGTTCCGCCTGTGCGGCCTCGTACTCACTTAGCCCGACATTCTCCAGAACATAGCGGCCTGCGCGCAATGAGCTGTCGAAAAGTTCCCGCACGATGTCGTTGGCGCCAGCCTGATAGAGCTCGTACACATGCGTCCGGTCGCGGGCGCGGGCGATGATGTGAAGGTCAGGGCGCTGCCGTCTGGCATACCCGACAAGCCGCGTGACTTGCTTGTGGTCATCCATGGCAGCGACAAGGACCGACGCTTTTTCCAACCCCGCAGCGCGCAGCAATTCAGGGCGTGTAGGATCGCCCAGAAACCCTTTGACGCCGAAACGGCGCATCAACTGAATGGTTTCGATATCATGGTCCAGTACAACCGTCTTGAACCCGCTGGCCCGCACCAGCCGGTTTACAATCTGCCCGAACCGACCAATCCCGGCGATGATGACGGGGCCTTTTTCGTCAATTTCGTCCGGCACAGGTTCTTTGGAAGTGTCGCCGATCTTTCGCGACAGAAGATCGTAGATGATAAACAGAAGCGGTGTGATCAGCATCGTCAAAGCGATGATCATCAGCAGTTTTTGGGACAGGTCGGGGGGGATGACATTCTGTTGCGTGGAAAATGCCAGCAGAACAAAACCAAACTCACCCGCTTGCGCCAGCCCCAAGGTGAACAGCCAGTGATCGCGCCCACGCAACTTGAAGGCCTTGCCTACAAGATACAGGATGATCCCTTTTGCAAGGATCAAAAGAAGCGCCAGACCGATCAGGTCAAGGGGATCATCAAAGAAATAGGCAACATCAATACCGGCACCGACCGTGATGAAGAAAAGCCCAAGCAAAAGCCCTTTGAATGGCTCAAGGT
The DNA here is from genome assembly GCF_013110685.1 of Ruegeria sp. HKCCD6157. Lineage (NCBI taxonomy): Bacteria > Pseudomonadati > Pseudomonadota > Alphaproteobacteria > Rhodobacterales > Roseobacteraceae > Ruegeria > Ruegeria sp. HKCCD6157. Next base: position 1,801,074 of record NZ_WVRB01000001.1, on the reverse strand, counting down.
CGCTTTCCATTTCATGTCTGAACTCGGAACTGGCCAGAACCACGCCCGCCAGGAAGGCGCCCAGGGCAGGGGACAGTCCGACGAGGGTCATCAGGAAGGAAATCCCGACAACGATCATAAGCGCCAGGGCGGTATACATCTCGCGCAGGCGGGTCGCGTGGATGAAGCGAAACAGCGGGCGGGTCAGGTAGACACCGGCCAGAATGACAAACACCACTGCCCCGATCGTAACCAGCGTGACGGCCCAACCCGGCAGACCTTCGACCAGAGAAAGGCTGTGATGGTCCGCGCCGTGAAGTTCTCCGGCCCCGCGGTCAATCGAACCATCCGATTCGATATGTGGCATGGCCGGCAAGGCCAGAAGTGGAAGCAAGGCCAAGATCGGAATGACCGCTATGTCCTGCGTCAGCAGCACCGAAAACGTAGCTCGACCGCCATTTGTTCGCATCAGGCCCTTTTCCGAAAGAGTCTGAAGAACGATTGCCGTGGATGACAGCGACAAGGTCAGCCCTACGGCCAGGGCGACCGACCAGGGGTGGTTGGCGTACATTGCCACGGCAGCGATCGCAGCCGTCGACAACGCAACCTGCAACCCGCCCAATCCCAGCAACTTGTCACGCATATCCCACAGGGCGCGCGGTTCCAGTTCCAGACCGATCAGGAACAGCATCATCACCACACCGAATTCGGCAACGTGCTGAAGGTTTTCCGTTTCCGCGCCGACAAGCCCAAGAACAGGACCAATGATGATCCCGGCGGCCAGATACCCCAGAACCGACCCCAGCCCCAGCCGTGCAGACAGGGGAACGGCGATGACTGCCGCTGCCAGATAGATCGAAGCCTGATATAGGAATACGTCCATAGGTGTCCTCTCGGGCCCGTTCAGGTGGGCAGGGGGGCGTCGCGTTTCAGTTGGTCCATTACGATCTGGCTATGGACCCTTGCAACGGCAGGATGCGGCAGGATGACCGAATGTAGCAAGCTGTTGAGCGCGGAAAGATCGTCACAATAGATGTGCAGCAGGTAATCTGCCTCTCCGGTCATCGTCCATGCGCTGGTAATTTCGGGGCGGGTGTCGACCATGCGGGCGAAGCTTGCAGATTGTTCAGGGCCATGAGTCCCCAGATGGACCTGAACAAAGCCTTGCACTTGCAGACCCAGTTTCAGCGGGTCCAGCCGGGCGGCATACCCGGTGATGTACCCTTCGGCCTCAAGCCGCTGGCGGCGGCGTCCTGCCTGACTGGGCGACAGGTTCAGCATTTCGCCCAGTTGGTGCGCGGTCAGGTGTGCGTCCTTTTGCAGGGCGGAAAGCAATCGCTTGTCGGTCGCGTCCAGCATGTGCGGAAAAATCCTGCCTTTATTAACTTTTATGCGCGTTTTGCGCGCCTATCGGCAGTTTACACGAAAACAATGCGCAGAAACAGCGTCACAAAAGTCATATTTTTGAATCAGCAAAGAAATTCCTGTTTTTGAAGGAGACGCGCCATGGGTCCTTTCCCACACAACGCCCCGAAATCTGTTATCAGCGAAGAAAACCCTGCCGGTACCGATGGGTTTGAATTCGTCGAGTTTGCTCATCCTGAACCGCAGGAGCTGCGTGATCTGTTCGCGAAGATGGGGTTTGACCTGGTGGCCCGCCACAAGGAAAAACCCGCCGTCGAGCTGTGGCAGCAAGGGGATGTCACCTATATCCTGAACGCGGATCCCGACAGCTTTGCCGCGAGGTTCGTGGATGAACACGGCCCTTGCGCGCCATCCATGGGGTGGCGTGTTGTTGACGCGCAAAAGGCCTATGAGCATGCGGTGTCGAAAGGTGCGGAACCTTACGACGGCGCTGACAAAACCATGAATGTGCCTGCGATCAAGGGCATCGGCGGATCATTGATCTATTTTATCGATCAATATTACGACACATCGCCCTACAATCAGGAATTCGAGTGGATCAAGGAATCCAAACCACGGGGTGTGGGTTTCTTCTATCTCGATCACCTGACGCACAACGTCTACAAGGGCAACATGGACAAGTGGTTCAAGTTCTACGGCGACCTGTTCAACTTCCGTGAAATTCGTTTCTTTGACATTCAGGGCAAGTTCACAGGGTTGTACAGCCGCGCGCTGACGTCTCCTTGTGGTCGTATCCGCATCCCGATCAACGAAGACCGCGGTGAGACGGGGCAAATCGTGTCTTACCTGAAGAAATACAAAGGTGAAGGCATTCAGCATATTGCTGTCGGCAGTGACGATATTTACGCCTCGACCGATGCAATTGCGGAAAACGGTCTGAAATTCATGCCGGGCCCGAACCAGGCATATTACGAGATGTCCAAGACCCGCGTGGCCGGCCACGAGGAGCCGTTGGACCGGATGATGAAACACGGCATCCTGATCGATGGTGAAGGCGTCGTTGACGGTGGTGAGACCCGGATTCTGCTACAGATTTTCTCGAAAACCGTCATCGGACCGATCTTCTTCGAGTTCATTCAGCGCAAGGGCGACGACGGTTTCGGCGAGGGAAATTTCCAGGCGCTATTCGAATCCATCGAACGCGAACAGATCGAAAGCGGCGAGATTTCCGCAGCCTGATTGCAACGCACTGACACGCCGGGGGCAGTTCATCTGCCTTCGGCGCTTTTATGTGACGGTTGGTGCGTCAGAAGATCGATTGCCGGTTTTCAGCTGCGCGGCATCGCCAGGGTCACGTTGCGGCCCTTTTTCTGATATCGAAGCTCACTGTCGCTGATCGCGATGACTTTCCCGCCATCAAGGCGGTCTCCGACTTTCAGCTTTTTGTAACGCCCGCTGGGAAGCCGCACCAATGCGCGTCTGTTGGCTGGCGTTCCGTAGACCCCGATCAGGTTCAATCTGCGTAGGTTGATTGCGTTGTCGATCGTGGCTTGTCGCGCAACCGACGCGGTCGAAGGAATTTTGGGCGCGACGGTTTTTGGTTGGAACGATCCTGCTTCATCGGATTTCTGATCTAATGCTGCTGTGGACCCAAGGTTCGAACTGTTTGAAACAGGTGATTTGGCAGGGGCCAATCCGGCAGGGCGGGATTTGGGGCGCGGTACTCTTACGACAGCCAAGGCTGTTGGTGCATCATCGACCTGTGGCTTGGTCTGAAGGCTTTCCGGGCGCGCTTTCGGCCGCTTGGATGCCAATTCCTCCAATGACCGGCCACCCAGTTGACCGCGCTCGAAATTCTCGACCAGATCAGCAGGGCGTGGCTTGGGCCGAATGCCCGCCAATCTGTCGTCGACCTCGTCGACCACCGGTTCTTCTTCGAAACGAACCGGAGTTTCAGGCGGAACCTTGGATGGGCGCCCCAGATAAACAACAACCCCCTCCGGATTTACGGTGCCTTCCGGTGTTGGCACGACCAAGCCGTTCTCATCCAGATCAAACCGAGTGCCCGCAATGTTGGGGGATACGTCGGGTTCAAAAGGAGCGTCGGTGTCAAAACTGGGGTCGAGGGGCAAGGCTACTGCATCCTCGAACAGATCGGCGTTGTCGAGCGATGCCAGATACAATTCCTGCGGTTCAACAGTTTCGGGTATTTCCGGTGCCGCTGGCGCTGTCGTGCTTATGCCCGTAACGGCCTCGACATCTCTTTGCGTCTCGGGGTCCTGAGCGACAGATTCCACCGCGGTAGGGGCTACTTTAAGGGCCTCCAGAATGGCTGCATCTGTGGCAGTCAGATCCGGCTGCGTGCCGGTTTCGGTTTCCGAGGCCGCGTTCGCAGGCTCTTCGGCGTCATCGGTCGCAAGGTCCGGAACGACTTGTTGCGGGGTTTCCAGCGCAGCCGTGTCCAGCTCTGGTTCAGGCAGGGGCTCTGCGGCCGGTTCAGAAGTCGAAACCGCAACCTGCGCCGGGCTCTGTTCCGCCTGATCCTGTTCAGGGTCGGACCCCGATGCCAGCCAAATACCAACTAGTCCACCAACGAGAAACACAGCGGCAAAGACAGCAATGGCAGACCGGTTTACCCTTGAAGATGCATCAAGGCTTTTCGCTGTTTCCCGGGGTACTCGGAAAGCCTCGGGCGCGGCGGTGCCGGCAATCGGATGGGTGGGCAGGCCGGAATCATCAGCCTGTTCAACTGCGTCCATTTCCACCGGAGATGGCTGGTTTTCCGGGTGTGACAGATCGGAAGCGTCCGAGTTTTCGCGAAACAACGCCTCGCGCGGGAACGCGCCCTCTTTGTCTTCGGCAGTGAACGCCACCACCACAAAACCATGTTCCGAGGCAAAGGTCCGTGCTTCGGCCAGAGTTTCAACCGCCACGGCAGCAACATAGGTCGTGTCACCTTCGGTGTGACTGTCATAACTCAGTTCCGACAGGGCGTAAGGCGTGGACTCGGTCAGAGCACTTTCGATACGTTCCGTCCGGCCTTCCGGCGGCAACCCATCGGTCGAAAGCTTTAGAAACCGAAGCTGATCCTCTGGCAGCACGAGCTTGCAGCTCAGATCATTTTCCAGCGCAAATGCCTTTTCCCGCAACGCCTGTATCTGTGCGGACAAGTCCGGAACATCCAGCGGAATCGTACCGACGACAAACCAGTCGTCATCGGAGCGGTGGTGCAGTGTTATTCCGGTCGCAGAAAAAGACAGCGCAAAGGCGGGTTTCATATTCCGGAGGAACCATAATTATCAATGTCAATGCAAACGACTTTGCGTTTGCAGACCGACATTAAAGCAGGAACCCGCCGAGGGAAAGAAAAAGGCGGTATCCCCTCTTGTATCGCAAGGGCCCGTCAACCCATCTAAAAGCAGAGTAATTTGGAGTGATAACCTTGAAGACATTCGCTTTTCTGGCCGCGATGATGGCGGCTACGGCTGCCGGGGCCGCTCATGCGGAAGAACGTCGCATCAACGTTGATGCAACCGGAACAGTGCAGATTGCGCCTGATATGGCGACGATAACCTTGGGCGTGACCAACGAAAACGCCGAAGCCTCGGCTGCGATGCAGGCGACGTCGGATGCCGTTTCCAAAGTCCTGGCGCGTCTGACCGAGATGGGTATCGAAGATCGTGACGTCCAGACACGGGATCTGTCATTGTCCCCCGTCTGGTCGGGTCGTCATGGACAGAATGGGGAGACACCGGAAATTACCGGCTTTACTGCGTCCAATCGCGTGTTTGTGCGTGTGCGCGACCTGACCCAACTGGGGAAGATCATGGACGCGGTCATTCAGGACGGCGCCAATGATTTCGGGGGCTTGAGCTTTGGCGTGCAGGATCCCAAACCGATCGAGGCGCAGGCGCGCGCCAAGGCCGTCGGCGAAGCCACGGCCAAAGCACAGCAGTTGGCAGAGGCAGCGGGTGTGACGCTTGGTCCGGTTCAGTCGATCTCGGAACAAACGGCTGGCATTCGTCCGATGGCAGAAATGCGCGCGCTGAGCATGGCGGATGCGGGTGGTGTTCCCGTTGCGGGAGGCGAGGTCTCGGTTTCCGTCAGTGTCTCGATGGAATTCGAGATTTCAGACTAAGATCACGCTTTCGCACGGGCCATCAGCGGTTTGCGCTGCTGGCCCGTGCCGTCAAAATTGTCGGGCGACAGCCAGGCTTCGAATGCATCGCGAATGCGCGGCCATTCAGTGTCGATGATCGCGTACCATGCCGTGTCCCTGTTGCGGCCCTTGTAGTGGGTCGCCTGCCGAAACACCCCTTCGAAAGTAAATCCCAGCCGTTCAGCGGCATTGCGTGACGGTGCATTCAGTGCGTCGCATTTCCACTCGTACCGGCGATAGCCGAGCTCGTCGAAAACCCGCTTCATCATGAGGTACATGACCTCGGTCGATTGCGGTTTGCGTTGCAGCAGCGGCGAAAAGTGGATGTGGCCGACTTCGATGGCACCCGCTGCGGGTTCGATCCGAAGATAAGAGGCCATGCCCACCGGCACTTCGTCCGCATCCAATACGGTATGAAACATCGGGTCCGCATCCATGCAGTTGGCGCGGGCCCAGTCTTCAAATTCCGGTTCGCTGTCAAACGGGCCATAGGGCAGGTAAGTCCAGTTACGGCCATCCCTGTCATTTGCAAACGCCCGAAAAAGCCCGGGCGCATGGCGATTCACATCCAGTGGCACGACAGAACAGTACCGGCCTTCCATCGGTGTATAAGGCGGTGTCGGGCGCGGAAAGTCACCCGACACCGGCAAACCGATGGGCTGGCCAAGGTCGTTTGTGTCATGCCCGGCCATTGTCAGGCGCTGGCCTTGGCGAGGGCCTGATCAAGGTCCGCGATCAAGTCGTTCACGTCTTCGATGCCGATAGACACCCGCACGACACCGGGGCCCGCGCCCGCGGCTTCCTGTTGTTCCGGCGTCAGTTGTCGGTGGGTGGTCGAGGCCGAGTGGATGATCAACGAGCGGGCATCGCCCAAATTGGCCACGTGGCTGAAGATTTCCAGCGCGTTGACCAGTTTGATACAGGCGTCATAGCCGCCCTTCACCGCAAAGGTGAACAATGCGCCAGCGCCACGTGGATACTGCGATTTGACCCGGTCCTTGTAAGGTGATGACGGCAATCCCGCATATGTGACGTATTCCACCCGGTCATCCGCTTCCAGCCACGCTGCGATTTTCTGGGCGTTCTCCACGTGGCGCTCCATCCGTAGCGACAGTGTTTCGATCCCCATCAGCGTGTAATGAGCTGCCTGCGGGTTCATGGTCATGCCCAGATCACGCAGACCGATGGCAATGCCGTGGAAGGTGAAGGCCAGCGGGCCAAAGGTCTCGTGGAACTTCAGGCCGTGATAGGCAGGCTCGGGTTCGCTCAGTGACGGGAATTTGTCATTCGCGGACCAGTCGAACTTGCCAGAATCCACGATGCACCCGCCTGTGACGGTGCCGTTGCCGGTCAGGTACTTGGTGGTAGAATGCACAACCAGCGTCGCGCCGTGCTCGATCGGACGGCACAGGTAGGGCGTGGCCGAGGTGTTGTCGACAATCAGCGGAATGCCCGCTGCATCAGCAACATCCGCCAACGCACGGATATCAGACACATAACCGCCCGGATTGGCGATGGATTCGCAGAACACGGCGCGGGTGTTTTCGTCGATGGCATCCTTCACGGCGTCCAGATCATCGGTGTCCACGAACTTGGCGGACCAGCCAAAGCGTTTGATCGTCTGGCTGAACTGCGTGACCGTACCGCCATACAAACGGGTCGAGGCGACCACGTTGCAGCCGGGCCCCATAAGCGGGAACAGCGCCATGATCTGTGCCGCATGCCCGGACGAGCAGCACACTGCGCCGACGCCGCCTTCAAGCGTCGCCACGCGTTCCTGCAGAACGGCGACGGTTGGGTTGGTCAGGCGGGAATAGATAAAGCCCACCTCTTGCAGGTTGAACAGGGCCGCTGCGTGGTCCGCATCCCGGAACACATAGGCTGTCGTCTGATAAATCGGTGTCTGGCGTGCTCCGGTCGCCGGGTCGGGGCGGGCACCCGCATGAATTTGCAATGTGTCGAAACCGTAGGTCGGGCCGTCAGACATCGTGAAAATCTCCTGTTGGTATCTGTCTTGCGGAATCTGTAGGCCATTGCCCGCCTGCGCACAACGATCCTGTCAGCGCAGCCAGAGGCCTTTGCTTTTGATCGCGTTGCGCAGTGCCTGTTCCCGCCGCGGCAGATTGTCCTGATCAAAGAGCGCACGGATTTTTTCGCCTTTGCCCTGAAGAACCAGCTTTTTCAACGGATCATACTGTTTGAGCACTTTTTTGACCTTGTTGGGGGCCACGACGGTTTCCAGCACATCGATCACGTGATCGCTTTCGCGGGCATAAAGCAAAGGGAACAGGCGATAGTGGCAGCTGACGGACCCATCCAGAAGCCCGTCCGGCAAAGCATCTCGCCCACCGCCGAAAGAATGTATGACCAGCGGCAGGGCTGCCTGATCCAGCCATGGGTCAAGGTTCTGGCCCGTCAGTTCGGGAATGTTTTCATCCCGGATCGTTCTTGCGTAGTCCAGGTAACGTTCACCGAACATCCTGGGGCATTTGTAAAAGAAGTAACCTGCGTTGAAGTAAAGGTATCGCCGCCAGTAACCATCGGGTTGGTCCGGATCCACCGAGCTTTCGAAATCCAACCCGAAGCGTGCATAAAGCGCCCGCCAGATACCGTCAAAGCCGGGGCCGTACAGCGTCGGCTTTGGCCATGTGCCCTCGACCTTCAGTGAGGCTCCAGGGCGGTCGAAATTGAACGGTACGCTTGTGATGTCGCCGGTGATCAGCGTGTCAGTATCGAAGAACACAAAGGGTTCACCTTGTGGCAGGGCCAACAAAGCCTCGATCTTGTTGCCATATGGGTAGCTTTCGCCAAAAATATGCGAGTCGAAGGGCAGGATTTCGGCATCTAGCTGTTTCAGGGCTTTCAGAACGTCTTCGTCCTGGATGCCGGGGTTGTGGGTCCAGCGCGGGCCTGGGTTGGGTGTGGCGACAAACAGCCGGCCTTTGAACCCGGGCGAGCAATGGCGAAGCGAGGCCGCGAACAACAGGGCCTCATATTGCAGGCGGTTGTTTTGCCCGACAACCGCGATGTTGAATTTTCGAGAACTTGCCTGCATCTATGCCCATTCCTGAAAGCTGCCGGAACCGGCACCCTTTGATCCGGGTTACAGCAAGCGGGGTGGGGCGTCAAAAGCCGAAAGTTTGATTTCTTGTTATCTATGGCATTCCTCTCATCGCGCCGAGAAAGGGTTGAGCAAGGTCCTTTTGCGGATTTTCCGAGGTTGGCCCGGTTCATGTCGAAAGGTGAAATCGGTGGCGTGCGATGCTCACCGAACCTTGTTTGCCAATACCCGCACAGCCCTTTCGTGGGCAAATCCTGCCTTCGGACCCAATGATTCAACGCTTTTCGTGCTTAATTCCTAAGCGAAGCGCCCAAAAACACGGTTGTTTTTGCATGGCTTTTTATTTTTTGACCATTTGGCAAATTTTACCAATTGATAAAAAAATTATTTGTGGCAAGCTGAGAGCATAACAAACATATCTACAGGGAGTAGAGTGATGGCACAGGGCCAGATGGCACCCGGTATCGTAGCCGGGCGGCTCTCAAGCGATGAGCTGACCTCGAATTTCACCGATCTGCATCCGCCGCTTGCGCAGCATGAGGCCGCAGTAGCCGCAGATCGCTGTTATTTCTGCTATGACGCGCCATGCGTGACGGCCTGTCCAACGGATATCGATATCCCGTTGTTCATTCGCCAGATTCAAGCCGGTCAACCGCAATCAGCAGGGCGCACGATTCTGGAACAGAATATTCTGGGCGGAATGTGCGCTCGGGTCTGTCCAACCGAAACGCTGTGCGAAGAGGCCTGCGTTCGCGAAGCCGCCGAGGGCAAGCCGGTTGAGATCGGGCGCCTGCAACGTTTCGCTACCGATGAAATCATGGCCTCGGGTGTGCATCCGTTTGAACGGGCGCCTTCGACCGGCAAGACAGTTGCCGTTGTGGGGGCCGGGCCTGCGGGTCTGGCCTGTGCCCACCGGCTGGCGATGCTGGGCCATGACGTGGTGATCCATGAAAGCAAGCCCAAACCCGGCGGCCTGAATGAATATGGTATCGCAGCCTACAAATCGACCAACGATTTTGCACAGGCCGAGGTGGACTGGCTGCTGAAAATCGGAGGGATTGCAATCGAGACCGGATCGATTTTGGGCGAAAGCATCTCGTTGGATGGGCTGGTCGAAAACTACGACGCGGTGTTTCTGTCCATCGGTCTTGCCGGTGTCAACGCCTTGCGTGCAGGCGGCGTCGACAAGGACGGTGTGCGGGCCGCGGTCGATTTCATATCGGACGTGCGGCAGGCCAGCGACCTTGCCGATCTGCCCGTTGGACGGAATGTGGTCGTCATCGGCGGGGGCATGACAGCTGTGGATGCCGCCGTGAAATCCAAGCTTCTGGGCGCCGAAAACGTCACGATTGCCTATCGCCGCGGCCGGGATGCCATGGGGGCCAGCCGGTACGAGCAGGACCTGGCAGCGTCGCATGGCGTTCGGATCATGACCAATGTTCAGCCGGTGGCCATCCACGGCAATGGTACCGCGACCGAGATCGAGCTGGAATATACATCCAGCCAGAACGGTCAGCTCATCGGAACCGGAGAAACGATCCGCTTGCAGGCCGATCAGGTTCTCAAGGCCATTGGACAGACCTTGGAGGGCGCACCCGAAGGCCTGACGCTGGATGGCAACAAGATCGCCGTCAGCGGCGCTGGCCGAACCTCCTTGGCTGGTGTCTGGGCTGGCGGCGACTGTGCTGCGGGCGGCGAAGATTTGACGGTAACGGCTGTTGCCGAAGGTCGGGACGCGGCGATGGACATCCACGCGACGCTCGTTTCGTGATAGGGTGGGGTATTCACCCCATTCCTTTCGCTGCTGAGGTATTCCCATGTCCCAGATCGAACAAGCCGTTGCTCAACACTATACCACCGGTGCACTGACCGAACGCGTCCGCGCGGCGCTGGAGGCCAGCGGCATCGACCCGGATGCGGCCACGGTCGCTGATCTGAAGGCGGGGGATGAATTCCATACAGGAGGCGTTCTTGCGACCGACAACCTGTTTGCGCAACTTTCCCCGACCCATGCGACACGCGTTCTGGATATCGGATGCGGCATCGGAGGCACATCCCGGTACATAGTGGACAAATATGACTCAACGGTAACAGGGGTCGACCTGACGCCCGAGTTCGTGGAAACCGCAACTACGCTCAGCGATCTGGTCGGACATTCCGAAAAGACAAGCTTTCACGTTGGCAGTGCTCTGGACATGCCTGTGCCGGATGCCGGGTTCGACCTTGCCGTCATGATGCATGTGGGCATGAATATCGAAGACAAAGCGGGGCTGTTCGCTGAAGTGTCACGCGTTCTGGCCACCGGTGGCACCTTTGCCCTGTTCGACGTCATGGGCGGAGAGGTGGATGAGCCGCTGGATTTTCCGCTTCCCTGGTCCACTTTGCCGGAAACCTCCTTTGTTCACGCGCCAGAGGTATACAAAGACGCCGCGGCCGCGGCTGGTCTTGAGCTGGTTGCCGAAACAGACCGCACCGCGTTTGCGATCCAGTTCTTCGAAGACGTGTTTGCCAAGATAGCCGAGACCGGACCAGCGCCGCTGGGAATCCACCTGATGATGGGCGAAACGGCGCCCGAAAAGTTCCAAAACTACGTCAAAAACCTCAAGGCCGGGCGTATTCGCCCGACCGAAATGATATTCAAAAAATCCGGCTGAGCCGGGAAGGGAGAAGCCATGGCCGATCTGACGACAAACTTTCTGGGCATTTCCAGCCCCAACCCGTTCTGGCTGGCCTCTGCGCCGCCGACGGACAAGGAATACAATGTGCGCCGTGCATTTGAGGCCGGGTGGGGCGGGGTTGTCTGGAAAACGCTGGGCGCCGAAGGACCTCCGGTTGTGAACGTGAATGGCCCGCGCTATGGCGCAATCTACGGGGCCGACCGCCGTTTGCTGGGCCTGAACAATATCGAGCTGATCACGGATCGCCCTCTCGAGGTGAACCTCGAGGAAATGGCGCGGGTCAAATCCGATTACCCGGATCGCGCCTTGATCGCGTCGATCATGGTTCCGTGTGAGGAAGAAGCATGGAAGGCCATTCTGCCACGCGTGGCAGAAACCGGTGCGGACGGGATCGAGCTGAACTTCGGCTGCCCTCATGGGATGAGTGAACGTGGTATGGGCTCGGCCGTGGGGCAGGTTCCGGAATATATCGAGATGGTCACGCGCTGGTGCAAACAGTATTACGACCGTCCGGTCATCGTTAAGCTTACGCCGAACATCACTGACATCCGCAAACCGGCTGCGGCAGCCAGAAACGGTGGCGCGGATGCGGTGTCGCTGATCAACACCATCAATTCGATCACCAGCGTCAATCTGGACACGTTCAGCCCTGAACCGTCCATTGACGGCAAAGGCAGCCACGGTGGGTATTGCGGCCCCGCCGTCAAGCCCATTGCATTGTCGATGGTGTCCGAGATCGCGCGGGCCGAGGCGACGCGGGGCCTGCCGATTTCCGGCATCGGCGGCGTCACCACTTGGCGTGACGCGGCCGAGTTCATCTCGTTGGGTTGCGGCAACGTTCAGGTGTGCACCGCTGCGATGACTTATGGCTTCAAGATCATCGACGAACTGACGGCAGGGCTGTCGGAATGGATGGATGAGAAGGGTTATTCCAGCATAGATGAAGTGATCGGACGTGCGGTGCCCAATGTCACCGACTGGCAGTATCTGAACCTCAACTACGTCGCCAAGGCGAAGATCGATCAGGATCAGTGCATCAAGTGTGGCCGGTGTTATGCGGCCTGCGAAGACACCAGCCACCAGGCGATTTCCATGTCCGAGGACCGCGTCTTTGAGGTGATGGATGACGAATGCGTCGCCTGCAACCTCTGCGTCGATGTTTGTCCGATCGAAGGCTGCATCGATATGGTGCCGATGGCAGCGGGCGAGGTTGATCCCCGGACCGGAAAAGAAGTTCAGCCAACCTATGCGAACTGGACGACGCATCCGAACAACCCGATGGCCAAGGCGGCCGAATGAGGGGATTGCGACAGATCGTAAAGGGGCCGTTTTTTCGGCCCCTTTTTTCAGGGGCTCAGAAGTTTGCGGTACAACGTGTCAACAAAAGTTTCTGCGCCCTCGAACGGATCTTCGTTGCCCAGAATTGCACGAACCTGAACATCGAAATCTGCATAGTGCTGCGTCAAGGCCCAGATCGAAAACACCAGGTGGTAGGGGTGCACCCGCGCGATTTTTCCCTGATCCATCCAGCCGGTAAGGATCGTGACCTTTTCGTCGACCAGTGTCTTGAGATCATTGGACAATGCATCGTGAATACGCGGCGCGCCCTGTACAAGCTCGTTGGCAAAAAGGCGGCTTTCCCGTGGTAGCTCCTGACTCATCTGCAACTTGCGCCGAATGTATGCCAGGATTTCCTCCATCGGATCGCCGTCGGCGTCCAGATCATGCAGCGGAGCCAGCCAGGTATCCAGCAGGCCGGACAGCAATTCAGTATGGATCGCTTCTTTTGATGGGAAATAGTACAGCAGGTTCGGCTTGCTCAGACCTGCTTCTGCCGCGATTTGGTCTACGGTTGCGCCGCGAAACCCGTGGGCTGAAAACACGTTCAGGGCGGCCTCTAGAATCGCGGCGCGGTTCTTTTTCTGAATACGGGTCGGTGCGCGGTCTTTTGGCATGTTTTCAGCGTGTCTCTTTTTTCGTCGAACAGGTGCGGGACGTACTGAAAATTTCAGCTGAACCGCGCAAATTCTTGACTGATACCGAACCCGTGATAGCGTGAGTTTGACCATATGGTCAAATCAAGACATCAAAAGCGAGCCAACTCGCCAGCAAACAGGGAAAATGAACATGGCAGCTCCGGCGCAGAATCTCAGGATCAATGGCGACAGGTTGTGGGACAGCCTGATGGAGATGGCCAAGATCGGCCCGGGTGTCGCCGGTGGCAACAATCGCCAGACCTTGACGGATGAGGACGCGGAAGGCCGCGCCTTGTTCCAGAAATGGTGCGAGGAAGCAGGGTGCACCATGGGGCTTGACCAGATGGGCAACATGTTTGCCCGCCGCGAAGGCACTGACCCCGACGCGCTGCCGGTTTACGTGGGATCGCATCTGGATACGCAGCCGACAGGCGGTAAGTTTGACGGCGTGCTGGGTGTCCTGGGTGGGCTGGAACTGATCCGGACGCTGAACGACCTGGGGATCAATACGAAACATCCGATCGTCGCTACCAACTGGACAAACGAAGAAGGCACGCGTTACGCGCCGGCGATGCTGTCTTCAGGCGTATTTGCCGGGATGCACACGCAAGACTGGGCATACAACCGCGAAGATGCTGAGGGCAAAAAGTTCGGGGATGAGCTGAACCGGATCGGCTGGCGTGGTGATGAAGAGGTGGGCGCCCGCAAGATGCATGCGTTCTTTGAGCTGCATATCGAACAGGGGCCGATCCTTGAAGCCGAGGGCAAGGATATCGGCGTCGTCACCCATGGTCAGGGGCTGAGTTGGACGCAGATCACGGTAACGGGTAAGGACGCGCATACCGGATCGACACCGATGCCGATGCGCAAGAATGCCGGGCTGGCCATGGCGCGGATCCTGGAGAAAGTCGACGAGATCGCATGGTCTCATGCTCCGCATGCGGTGGGTGCGGCAGGGCATATCGATGTCTACCCGAACTCACGCAATGTGATCCCGGGCAAGGTGGTGTTTACGGTCGATTTCCGCTCGCCCGAACTGGAGGTGATCACCGACATGGAAAACCGCCTGCGGGTGGCTGCCGAGGACATCGTTGACGAGATGGGTCTTCAGATCGAATTCGAGAAAGTCGGCGGGTTCGATCCGGTGAAATTTGACGATGCTTGCGTATCGGCCGTGCGAAACGCAGCCGAACGGCTGGGCTATTCGCACACTGATATCATCTCGGGCGCGGGGCATGATGCCTGCTGGATCAACCGGGTTGCGCCGACCGCGATGATCATGTGCCCCTGTGTTGACGGGCTGAGCCACAATGAAGCCGAAGAAATCAGCAAGGAATGGGCCGCAGCCGGGGCGGATGTACTGCTGCATGCCGTGGTCGAGACTGCCGAAATCGTGGAATAGGGGGCGCTGCCCCCGTCGCCCCGAGGGCGACTCCCCCGGGATATTTTTGGCCAGATGAAGCAAGCGGCGCAGACCGCATCAGGGAGTTCAAAATGAGTACTGTCATCAAAAACGGAACCGTTGTCACCGCGGATTTGACTTACAAGGCGGATGTATTGGTCGAGGGCGGCGTGATCACCGAAATCGGTATGAACCTGACGGGGGACAAGGAACTGGACGCAACCGGCTGTTTTGTGATGCCGGGCGGGATTGATCCTCATACCCATCTCGAAATGCCGTTCATGGGCACCTATTCCAGTGATGACTTTGAAAGCGGGACGCGGGCGGCCCTGGCGGGCGGTACCACCATGGTCGTCGATTTTGCACTTCCCAATCCGGGTGAAAGCCTGCTGGATGCGCTTAAACGTTGGGACAACAAGTCGACACGGGCCAATTGTGACTATTCGTTCCACATGGCGGTGACCTGGTGGGGGGAACAGGTGTTCGACGACATCAAAACCGTGATCGAGACGCGCGGTATCAACACCTTCAAGCATTTCATGGCCTACAAGGGCGCGCTGATGGTGAATGATGATGAGCTGTTCGCCTCGTTCAAGCGTCTTGCCGAGCTTGGCGGTACCGCCCTGGTGCATGCCGAGAATGGGGATGTGGTGGCAGAGCTGAGTGCCAAGCTGCTTGCCGAAGGCAATACCGGCCCCGAGGCACATGCGTATTCGCGCCCGCCGCAGGTGGAAGGCGAAGCCACCAACCGGGCTATCATGATCGCGGACATGGCGGGTGTCCCGCTGTATGTTGTACACACCTCGTGTGAAGAGGCGCATGAAGCCATCCGCCGGGCAAAAATGCAGGGCAAGCGGGTGTGGGGAGAACCCCTGATCCAGCACCTGACATTGGACGAAAGTGAATATTTCAATCAGGATTGGGACCATGCGGCGCGACGGGTCATGAGCCCTCCGTTCCGCAACAAACAGCATCAGGACAGCCTGTGGAATGGCCTGCAATCGGGAACGCTGAGCGTGGTTGCAACCGATCATTGCGCCTTTACAACCGAACAGAAACGCTTTGGCGTCGGGGATTTCACCAAGATCCCGAACGGCACCGGCGGGCTGGAAGACCGGATGCCGATGTTGTGGACACATGGGGTCAACACCGGGCGTCTGACACCGAACGAATTCGTGGCTGTTACTTCAACAAACATTTCCAAGATATTGAATTGCTACCCTAAAAAAGGTTCGGTCCTGGTGGGGGCGGATGCTGATCTTGTGGTCTGGGATCCTGAGAAAAGCAAGACGATCAGCGCCGCGTCGCAGCAATCTTCGATTGATTACAATGTGTTCGAGGGCAAAGAGGTCAAAGGTCTGCCGCGCTTTACCCTGACGCGGGGTCAGGTGGCGGTACATGACGGTGAAATCCGGACGCAGGAAGGTCATGGGGACTTTGTCGCGCGCGAGGCGAACACCACCGTCAACAAGGCGCTGAGCACCTGGAAAGAGCTGACCGCCCCAAGGCCCGTCGAGCGGACAGGAATTCCGGCGACCGGTGTTTGATCAGTTGGGGCGGCTTTTCTGGCGGCCCTGACACCACTCTTTTCAAGGCAATAAAATGAACACTGAAAGCACGACCCAGCCCGTCATCGAGGCAAGGCAGCTGGACCTGACATTCCAGACCAATGATGGGCCAGTACACGCGCTTAAAGACGTGAACCTGACAATCGACAAGGGCGATTTCGTCAGTTTCATCGGGCCGTCCGGCTGTGGCAAAACCACCTTTCTGCGCTGTATCGCAGCCCTGGAGACACCTACGGGCGGGACGCTGACCGTCAATGGCATGACGCCTGATGAGGCGCGTCGAAACCGGGCGTACGGGTATGTCTTTCAGGCGGCGGGCCTATATCCCTGGCGCACCATTGCAAAGAACATAAAACTGCCTCTTGAGATCATGGGATACCCTGCTGCCGAACAGGATGAGCGGGTGAGAAAGGTCCTGGAACTTGTTGATTTGGAAGGGTTTGGCGGCAAGTTTCCCTGGCAGTTGTCCGGTGGGATGCAGCAGAGGGCCAGTATTGCTCGGGCCCTTGCGTTCGACGCGGATATCCTGCTGATGGACGAGCCGTTCGGGGCGCTGGATGAGATCGTGCGGGACCATCTGAACGAGCAGCTTCTTGAGCTTTGGGCGCGTACGGAAAAGACGATCGGATTTGTGACGCATTCCATTCCCGAGGCGGTTTATCTGAGCACAAAGATCGTGGTGATGAGCCCACGGCCCGGGCGGATCGCCGATGTGATTGACAGCCCGCTGCCCAAGGAACGGCCGCTGGACATTCGCGACACCCCGGAGTTCATCGAGGTCGCGCACCGTGTGCGCGAAGGTTTGCGGGGTGGGCATTCCAATGACGGCTGAGCTGAATGCGGATAAGATCCGGCGCGCGGCGCCAGACGATGTGCCTGCCTGCGCCAGGGTTGTTCACGACTGGGCCACGCAAACGGACTGGATGCCCGACGAACTGCCGGTCGATGAACTGGCGAAGCTGATCAGCGACGCATTCGACAGCCGTGAAATGTGGGTCGCCGGTGATCCGGTCGATTGCTACATGTCAGTGGACCCGGCACAGAATAAAATCGGCGCGCTGTATTGCAGCCGGACGGGGCAGGGTATTGGCAAGCGCCTTGTCGACAAAGCAAAAGAAGGCCGGGATTTTCTCTGGCTGACGACGCACCGGCCCAATACGGCGGCGCAACGCTTTTATCGCCGTGAAGGGTTTGAAGTGACGGCCGAGGAGCCCCCTGTGCCGCCGGATACCGTGCCCGTCTATCGGATGGAGTGGCGTGCATGAAGCAGGTCATCGCCGTATTCACCGTCATCGCCGCAATTGTTCTGTTCTGGTACGTGGCCTGTATTCCGATGAACATAAAGGGCGTGTTGACCGAACAGGAACGCGCGGGGGCCGTCGTGCAGCCGCCATCCGCCAAGGACCGGCGGGACATGTCTGAGGTTGGTCTTGTTTTGAACAACGCATTCGCCATCCCGGCCACGTGGGAACAGGACAGGCCTCGACTGCCGGCCCCGCATCAGGTCGCCATGGAAATGTGGGAAACGACGGTCCAGAAAAAGATCACTTCGAAACGGTCGCTGATCTATCATGGCTGGGTCACGCTCAGCGCGACGATGCTTGGGTTTGCGATTGGCACCGGCCTGGGGATCCTTCTGGCCGTGGGTATCGTGCATAGCCGCGTGATGGACCTGTCGGTCATGCCATGGGCCATTGTCAGTCAAACCATTCCGATCATCGCGCTAGCGCCGATGATCATCGTGGTGCTGTATTCCGTCGGTATCCAGGGCATCATTCCCAAGGCGATCATATCGGCCTATCTGAGTTTCTTTCCGGTTGTCGTCGGCATGGTCAAGGGCCTGCGCAGCCCCGATGCGATGCAGCTGGACTTGCTGCGGACGTATAACGCCAGCCGGTCTCAGGGCTTTTGGAAATTGCGCCTGCCGGCATCCATGCCGTATCTGTTCACCTCGCTGAAAATCGGGATCGCTGCGTCGCTGGTCGGCGCCATTGTTGGTGAGCTTCCGACTGGGGCTGTTGCCGGTCTGGGCGCGCGATTGCTTGCCGGCAGCTATTACGGTCAGACGGTACAGATCTGGTCGGCTCTGTTCGCGGCTGCCATTCTGGCGGCGTGCCTGGTCGGGCTGCTGGGGCTGATTGAACGGGCCGTATTGAAACGGATGGGGATGGCGTAATGATACTGGTTTTGTGTGCTGTCCTGCTTTGGCTTTTGGGCTGGTGGTTGAACAGCCGGTTGGCCAGCGGGCCTTATGCTGACACCCGAATGGTGCGGTTTCTGGCCCCGCTGATCTTTGGCCTGACGGTCATCGGGATCTGGGAGCTTCTGGTGCGCGGGCTTGAGGTTCCTCTGGTCATCCTGCCAGCGCCATCGGTCATTGCGGTGCGGTTTGCGGACAGCCTTCCGATCCTGTGGGCTGACTTTGTGCAGACCATCATCAAGGGCGCGCTCAGCGGCTATGTCATCGGGTGCATCGCGGCCTTTCTGATGGCGATTGCGGTGGATCGCTGGGATTTCCTGCGCCTGGGCCTGTTGCCGGTCGGGAATTTCGTGGCCGCCCTGCCGATTGTCGGAACCGCCCCCATTCTGGTGATGTGGTTTGGGTTCGACTGGCATTCCAAGGCGGCGGTGGTGGTTGTGATGGTGTTCTTTCCGATGCTCGTCAACACCGTGGCAGGCCTGCGGGAAGCCACCTCGATGCAGCGCGATCTGATGGAGACCTATGCCGCAACCTATTGGCAGAGCTTCATGAAACTGCGTTTGCCCGCAGCGATGCCTTTCATTTTCAACGGATTGAAGATTTCCACCACTTTGGCTCTGATCGGCGCTATCGTGGCCGAGTTCTTCGGTTCACCGACACTTGGTATGGGGTTCCGGATCTCTACCAGCGTCGGGCAATTGTCTTTGGACATGGTTTGGGCCGAAATCGTTGTTGCGGCACTGGCCGGCACGGCCTTTTATGGGCTGGTGGCGGGGATCGAAAAAGTGGTGACCTTCTGGCACCCGTCACAGCGCGGATAAAACAAAGAAATCAACAGACCCCGAAATTGGGGCACAACAAGCAACTAGGAGAAATGAAGATGAACAAGCTACTCAGCGGGGCGGTTGCCGCCTTTAGCCTGGCAGCCAGTGCGGCGCTGGCGGCGGATGAGGTGACATTGCAACTGAAATGGGTCACGCAAGCACAGTTCGCGGGCTATTATGTTGCCAAGGACAAGGGCTTTTACGAAGAAGAGGGGCTGGACGTCACCATTCTGCCCGGCGGGCCTGACATCGCTCCGACGCAAGTGATTGCAGGCGGTGGCGCCGATGTGACCGTCGAATGGATGCCTGCCGCGCTGGCTGCCCGTGAAAAAGGGCTGCCGCTGGTGAACATCGCGCAACCGTTCAAAAGCTCGGGCATGATGCTGACCTGCTGGAAAGACGCCGGGATCTCGTCGCCCGAAGACCTCAAAAACCGCACGTTGGGTGTCTGGTTCTTTGGCAACGAGTTTCCCTTCATGAGCTGGATGAGCCAGTTGGGCATCAGCACCGATGGCAAAAGCGAAAACGGAGTGGAAGTTCTGAAGCAGGGCTTCAACGTCGACCCGTTGCTTCAGCGTCAGGCCGATTGCATCAGCACCATGACCTACAATGAATACTGGCAGGTCATCGATGCCGGTGTCAGCCCGGATGAGCTGGTGACCTTCAAATACGAAGACCAGGGCGTGGCAACGCTGGAAGACGGTCTCTATGTGCTGGAAGAAAACCTGAGCGATGCGGCTTTCGCCGACAAGATGGAGCGGTTCGTTCGCGCGTCGATGAAGGGCTGGAAATATGCCGAGGAGAACCCGGACGAAGCGGCGGAAATCGTTCTGGAAAACGATGCAACCGGTGCCCAGACGGAAGAGCACCAAAAGCGTATGATGGGTGAGATCGCCAAGTTGACCGCAGGGTCGAACGGCGCGCTGGACCCGGCTGATTTCGACCGTACCGTCAACACATTGCTGGCAGGCGGGTCCGATCCGGTTATTACCAAAAAGCCCGAAGGGGCCTGGACACATCAGATCACCGATGCTGCACTGAATTGACCTCAGCCCTCTATTCATGAATTGAAGCGCGGTCCCGATCGGGGCCGCGTTTTTCATTCTAAATGCCGGATATGTGTCTGTACTCGACCTGAAATCAGAGTAGTATTTACCTGTAAACGAACGCATTTCATACGAAATGTGAATTCAATGGGATAAAATGCAGGGATTTGCATCAGAATTCAGCTCTGCCATCGCGCTGATCTTTGAGGGAGACTCAGAGCTGTGGGCGATTGTGCTGTTGTCCCTGAAAGTATCCGTGTTTGCGGTTCTGATTTCCGCCCTGATCGGCATGCCCGTCGGTGCCGCCCTGGCTGTGGCCAGGTTTCCGGGGCGGCGGATGCTGATCGTTCTGATGAATGCCCTGATGGGGTTCCCGCCCGTGGTCGTGGGGCTGCTGGTCTATCTGATGCTGTCCCGCTCCGGCCCGTTGGGTGTGCTAGAGCTATTGTATACCCCGACGGCCATGATCATTGCGCAGGTCGTGTTGGTCACACCCATTATCGCGGCATTGACCAGGCAGGTGGTCGAAATGCTGGCCGAGGAATACTCTGAACAGCTGCGATCATTGGGCGTGTCGCGGCTGGCATCGGTTCCCGTGCTTCTCTGGGATGCGCGGCTGGCACTGGTTACGGCCTTGCTTGCGGGGTTTGGGCGCGCCATTGCCGAGGTCGGCGCGGTGATCATCGTGGGCGGCAACATCAATCATGTGACGCGCGTGATGACGACAACGATCGCGTTGGAGACGTCAAAGGGAAATCTAGCGCTGGCTCTGGCGCTGGGGGCAATTCTGATTGGGATCGCGGTGGCCGTGAACGCGATGGTCAGCGCGGTTAGCCTGCGGGCCGAACGGGAAGGGGTACGTCATGCGTGACCTGTTCTGCGACGCGGTGAGTTGCCTGAAGGTCGAGAACCTGCAAATCCGCAGTAACGGCAAGGCGTTGTTGGACGTCTCGTCATTGGTTCTGGATGGGCCGGGGCCAACTTTGATTCTTGGCCCCAACGGTGCAGGCAAAAGCCTGTTGCTGCGCTGCCTGCACGGGCTGATCACGCCGGATCGGGGGCAGGTCGTCCAGGGTGGAAAACCGCTGCGCGCGGAACAGAAAGCCCGCCAGGCCATGGTGTTTCAGAAACCGGTTCTGCTGCGTCGATCGGTTGCGGCGAACCTTGACTTCGTTCTCAAGCGTCAAGGCATGGGGCGAAGGGCCCGTAAGGCCCGTATCGCCGAACTGCTGGCCGAAGGCGGGCTGGACGGCAAGGCCAGACAACCTGCGCGGTCATTGTCCGGGGGAGAGGCGCAGCGATTGGCGATTCTCCGCGCGCTGGCGCTGGACCCCGAGACCTTGTTTCTGGACGAGCCCACCAGCGCTCTGGATCCAAGCGCGACCCAGATGATCGAACGAATGATATTGCGGGCATCGGCTCGGGCCGTGCGGATCGTGATGGTGACGCATGATATCGGTCAGGCACGTCGTTTGGCCTCGGACGTGGTCATGATGCAGGGCGGACATGTCGTGGAACATGGTGTGGCAAAACAGGTTTTGGATTCACCCGAAAGCGATGCGTCGCGCCGCTATTTGGCGGGCGGATTGGTTACCTGAAACAGAGAAAGCGGAGAGAGTGATGTTCCGGAAACCAATTCGGGCAGCGGCGGTGGCTTTGGGCCTGTTGACCAGCGCGGTTTCGGCGGAAGAGCCGTTTATTGTGGTGCAGTCGACCACGTCCACACAAAACTCGGGACTGTTGGAATACATCCTTCCGTGGTTCGAAGCCGATTCAGGTATCGATGTCCGTGTCGTGGCGGTTGGAACCGGTCAGGCCATTCGCAACGCCATCAACGGGGACGGGGATGTTCTTTTGGTTCACTCCAAACCGGCCGAGGAGAAGTTCGTTGCTGACGGTTGGGGCGTAGAGCGGAAGAATCTGATGTACAATGATTTCGTTCTGGTCGGCCCCAAGTCTGACCCTGCCGGAATTCGCGGCGGCGCCGATGTGTTGGCCGCGCTGTCGAAAATCGCCGAGGCCGAAGCGCCGTTTGCATCACGCGGTGACGACAGCGGAACACACAAGGCTGAACTGGGCTATTGGTCCGCAGCCGGGCTGGACCCTGCCGAAACTTCGGGTACGTGGTATCGCGAGACCGGATCTGGTATGGGCGCGACGCTGAACGTGGCCAGTGGAATGGATGCCTATACGCTGACGGATCGGGCCACGTGGCTGTCGTTTGGGAACCGGGGAAATCTTGAGGTATTGGTCGAAGGGGATCCACGCCTGTTCAATCAATACGGCGTGATTCTTGTAAACCCTGACAAGCACGCGCATGTGCGGGCGACGGCCGGCCAGCGTTTCATCGACTGGCTGACGGGGCCGGACGGGCAGGAGGCGATTGCGTCGTTCAGGCTAGACGGGCAGCAGGTGTTCTTTCCGAACGCCGACTAAGCCGGCCTGCGGCGGGCGCATCCTGACAAGGTAAAAGGCGGATGAGGGCTCAACCGCTGGCACCGTTGTGGTGGATCGTGCCCAGGCCCGACAGGTCGTAGCCACCGAATTCACGGGCCCTTTGCGCAAATTGATCCGAGCGCAGCAGCGTTATCAGTTTCTGCATTGGCGGATCAAAATATGACCTGCGCCAAATCGCCAGATCCAGCCTCTCGGAATGGGTGGGGACGAAACCCAGGTTGTAAAGCCCTGCCAAAGCCCCCAGCCCAAAGCCGGCCTCGGCCTTTTCGCCGTGAAGGGCGATGGCCAGTTCCTCTTCGGTGCGTGCGCAGCCGGGGGTTGCGTCCAGATCGTCTCGGCTCATGCCATGGGCTTCCAGCTGGCTATCGAACAGGTGTTGGCTGGCCGCACTGTCCTGACGCATGATCACGCGGCGCGATTTGAGATCCTTGAACGATTTGATATCCGATATGCCCGGGGCAAGAAGCAGCCCGCGCTTGCGCCGGGCGACTTCGTACAACACCACCGGCCCTTCGCCCAAGGCGTCCCGCAGGGATTTTTCGTTGAACCCTCCGTCTTCGTGGATATGCAACACGGCCGCCTGTGCGCTGCGTTCGCTCAGCCGTGTCAGCCCGTCAAAGGAGCCGTCGTAATAGGTGGCAAGCCCCGATCCGCTTTCACGCAGCGCCCAGTCCAACAGAGGATCATGGCTGCCTGCTACAATCGGAGGCAGGGGCGGTTCGGCCACCTGCGGACCGGATCGCGACGCGTTGAGCCAAGCAATGATCTCGGCCCGCGGGAACAGCAGCTTGCCCATGGCGCGAACACAGGGCACCTCGCCCGAGGAGGCAAGATCATAGGCTTTGCGCTCGCCGATGCGCAGCAAATCGGCCAGTTCGCGGGTGGTCAGGTATTGCGACATTCAGTCGAGGCGAACGGCAGAGCCGGACGTGGCGTCGGCGGCGGTGAATCCGATCCGATCCAGCACGACAGGGGCTGCCACTGCAATGACGACCATTGCGGCGACCGCGGCAAGAAAGGCTTTCATGGTCTCCTCCAGTTCAGTTCCGGGCACCCGTTGCGTGGCGCAGAAAAGCAATAAGATCCTGACGATCCTGAGCTTGTGTAATTCGCTGCATCGGCATCTTGGACCCCGGAATGTAATGGTCAGGCCCTTCGTCGAAAAGAGCATTTATCGTTTCGTCATTCCAAATGATATCAGAGCCTTGCAGCGTATCCGAGTACAAATATCCCGGTAACGTGCCCGCGCGTCTGCCGAAAACCCCGTGCAAGGAGGGACCTGCGCGGCGCTGGCTGTCGGGGGTGAGACTGTGACAGATCGAGCATTTCCGCGCGAACTGACGCTCACCATTGTCCATCTCGTCGGGGTTTTGCAAAAAACTCGGCTCGGCAGAAGCCATCTGTGGTCGGTCGGACAAGGCGTTGACCGGCCAACTGTACATGGCCTCGTCGATCCCGCCAGCATGGATGTTTTCACCATCGACCGAAAAGGCCAGGGCCCAGACTGGCCCCCGCGACGTTGCACGAAAGTCCTGCGCGATGCGCCAGTCCGAGGTATCGATGACCATGATATAGCCTTCGCCGTCACCAACGGCCAGAAACCGACGATCCGGGCTGAGCGCCATGGCAAGGATCGGGCGACGATCCAGAGTGAAATCGCGTTCTTCACCGGTGGAAAGGTCCAGTATTCGGGTCACTCCGTCAACGGCACCGTAAGCGATCCAGTTGTCCTGTTCATTCAGGACCAGTTCGTTGATGCCGAACCCGTGTTCGATGAGCCGGATGATCTCTTGCCCAGTCGAGATATCCCAAATGCGCAGCGACCCATCCATGCCTGCTGAATAAAGCCGTGTGCCATCAGAAGAAAACACCACCGCGTTCACACCGCTTCCGGTTGGCCCAAGAGTTGTGGGCGCGGCTCCGTTCACGGGCCAAAGCCCAATCGTTCCGTCCCAACTGGCGGTTGCGACGTGGGTCATGGATGCTGCCAGACCCACGATCTTGCCCTGATGTCGCCCAACCACGTCGCCACCGGGCCACTTGCGCAGGGTGAAGTCATCTCCGGCCGAGTAGATGGCCGTGCCATTGAAGGCAACGGCGTTCACGGCGGCTTCGTGACCTTCCAGCCATTCGGGGGTCCGATCAGCCCACAGCCCGACGGAATTGTCGAAACTGGCTGTTGCGATGCGCCCGTCCGGGGCTGTGGCGATCCCCATGATTGGGCCGCCATGTCCCTTGAGTGTGAAGAATTCGGCCAAGGCGGGCAGAGGGATCAGCGCCAGGGCCAGAACCAGCCCCCGCATCTATTCAGCAGGCGAGGCGGCGGTTTTGCCTGCCTCTTTTTCCTGAACTTCTTCCAGCCACAAAGAGTGGTGTTCACGGGCCCATTGTTCTTCGACCTCGCCGGTGCCCATGGCGTCAAAGGCGCCCTCCATTCCGACAGAGCCGAGATAGATATGCGCCACGATGATCGCAATGAACACATAAGCAACCATCACGTGCCAGACCTGAGCATATTGCATTTCTTCCTGCGGCGACATCTGCTCCGGCAGGTTCAGGCCCATCATTTGTGGAATACCGGTTGCATTGGCGATCTGGAAGGTTTTGGCAAACAAGGGCATCTCGAACGGGAACAACAGCGACAGGCCTGACAGGCTGATGGAGACGCCCAGCAGGATGCAGGCCCAGAATATGATCTTTTGACCGGCGTTGAACTTCTTGGCCGGTGGGTGGCTGTTCTTGGTGAACAACCCGCCACCTGCGGCCAGCCATTTCAGATCGACGCGGTTTGGGATGTTGTGGGCAATCCAGTTTACCGTGACGATGATCAGGCCCAGCATGAAGGCCCAGGCCAGATTGTTGTGCAACCACTTGCAGCCCTGCGCGAGGGCCGCAAAGCCCTCTTTCCCGAAAACCGGGATCAGGAAGTCGCGCCCATAAAGCGTCAGCAGGCCCGTGACGCCAAGGATCAGGAACGACCCGGCAAACAGCCAATGGCCGAACCGCTCGAATCCGTTGAAACGCGTGACCGTGCGGCCGGTTTTCTCACCGTCGATGCGAATTTTGCCTCGGATCAGGAAAAACAACAGGATGATGCCCAGCATCCCGACTGTGATATAGGTGCCGTATTCGCGCAGCGGTCCGGTGCGGAAGGTCAGCCACCACATGCCGCCATCCTGAATCAGCACGCTGTCTGCCGGACCATGAGAAGACACCGTCACATCAGCCGAGCCATAGCGCAAAGCGCGATACACGTCACTGTCCGAGGCCACACCACGCGTGCCAAGCTGCCCCAGCAACCCCTCGGCATTGCCCTGACCTGTGTTCTCGGAACGATAGCTGTTGTCGACGGTTTCACCACGCTGCCGGGCGAGAATGTCTTCTAGGGTTGTTGCTCCGCCGGTCGAGGTGCGCTCATCCGCCGTGGGTTCAGAGGTCTCTTGCGCCCATGCGGCTCCGGTCAGAAAAATCGAAACGAGCAGAAACTGAATCAGACGCATAGGGATATCCTCCTGTGCATTTTCATATCAGCGGTCAAATCCACCGATTTGCTGGTGAAAAACGGCGCCGACTGGCGTGAGCGCTTCGCGAAGATCATCCTTGGCCGGACCATACACGTCCAATCCCACTGGCGTCAGTAGGGCCAGAAACCGTTCAGCGAAGTTAGCACCAAAATTTTGCATATGTATCATGGCATCTTCGGAACTGGCATAGCGTTCATAGATATGAACAGCCGAACCGGTCATGTGCCATTCATAGCTTCTGGCGCCGGTTTCTTGCAGCGTGGCCGCGACCATTTCCGCCATAAGCGCTTCGAACTCATCCTTTTTATCCAGATCGAGGTCAAGCTTCAGCAGCCAGTAAACATGATTGGTCATGCGCGCCTCTCAAATTTGTTTGCTGTGACGTTGCAGGAAACGGATCCCCGATCACATCACCTGAAAAGCCCCCCGCAAAGGGCGGGAGGCTGTTTTGTCAAAAGCCCGATTTCAACCGTCTTTCTGGTCGTAGGCCGTGCCCCAACCCCAGGCGCCCGAGCCGAAACCGCGCGCCACGACGCGCTCACGGTAAACTGCGGAAACCACGTCGCCGTCACCGGCGAGCAGGGCCTTGGTGGAACACATTTCGGCGCAGATGGGCAGCTTGCCCTCGGCGATCCGGTTGCGACCGTATTTGGCGAACTCTGCGGTTGAGTGCGTTTCTTCGGGGCCGCCGGCGCAGAAGGTACATTTGTCCATCTTGCCGCGCGATCCGAAGTTACCCGCCTGCGGATATTGCGGCGCGCCGAAGGGGCACGCATAGAAGCAATAGCCGCAGCCAATGCACAGGTCCTTGGAGTGCAGCACGACCCCTTCTTCGTTCTGATAGAAGCAGTCGACCGGGCACACCGCCATGCACGGCGCATCCGAACAATGCATACAGGCGACCGAGATCGAGCGTTCGCCCGGGTTGCCGTCATTGATCGTCACCACCCTGCGGCGGTTGATGCCCCACGGCACCTCGTGTTCGTTCTTACACGCGGTTACGCAGGCGTTGCACTCGATGCAGCGTTCAGCGTCGCAGAGAAACTTTGCTCTAGCCATTAATCGTCCTCCTTACGCTGCCCAGATCTTGCAGAGAGTCGCCTTGGTCTCCTGCATCTGGGTTACTGAATCATAGCCGTAGGTCTGGGCGGTGTTGGTACTTTCACCCAGCACATAGGGGTCTGCACCTTTGGGGTATTTCTCCCTGAGGTCCTCGCCCTGGAAATGGCCGCCGAAGTGGAACGGCATGAAGGCCACGCCGGCACCGACCCTGTTGGTCAGCATCGCCATCACCTTGACCTTGCCGCCCTCGGGGCCTTCGACCCAGACCTGTGATCCGTCCCGAATGCCAAGGTTGTTGGCATCACGCGGGTTGATCTCGACGAACATGTCCTGCTGAAGCTCAGCCAACCACGGATTGGACCGGGTTTCGTCACCGCCGCCTTCATATTCGACCAGACGACCAGACGTGAGGATTATCGGGTAATCCTTTGAAAAGTCGTTCTTCTGGATCGATGCATAAAGGGTGGGCAGGCGATAGGCCTGACGGTCCTCGTAGGTGGGATAGTCCGCCACCAGATCGCGCCGATTGGTATAGAGCGGCTCGCGATGCAGTGGGATCGGATCCGGGAAGGTCCAGACAACCGCGCGGGCCTTGGCGTTCCCGAAGGGCGCACAGCCATGTGCGATCGCGACCCGCTGGATGCCGCCGGACAGGTCGGTTTTCCAGTTGGTCTTTGGTCCGGCCACGGCGTCGATAGCCGCGCGTTCCTCGGCCGTCAGATCACCGTCCCAGCCAAGATCCATCAGCATCTGCATCGTAAACTCTGGATAGCCATCCTGAATTTCCGATCCAACGCTATAGACCCCTTCGGCCAGCAGGTTGTCGCCGTCGCGTTCCACGCCGAAACGGGCACGGAAGGTCAGGCCGCCTTCAGCCACCGGTTTGGACATGTCATAGAGGTTTGGTGTCCCCGTATGGCCCATTTCC
Organism: Ruegeria sp. HKCCD6157; assembly: GCF_013110685.1. Classification (NCBI taxonomy): domain Bacteria; kingdom Pseudomonadati; phylum Pseudomonadota; class Alphaproteobacteria; order Rhodobacterales; family Roseobacteraceae; genus Ruegeria; species Ruegeria sp. HKCCD6157. The sequence goes on along the minus strand of NZ_WVRB01000001.1, from coordinate 1,772,845 downwards.
GGTGTGCCCCAACAGGGCCACGGTAGACCGTAATATTCGCCGTCGTTTGGTCCACCAATGGCTTGCAGCGTGGTTCTGTCGAACGTGTGCTGGTTGGCCATATGACTTTTCAGACGTTCCGGCGACTGACCGGTATAGCCGATGGTCCAGAGGCCCGAGTTGAACTCACGCGTGATGCTTTCAACATTCGGGGTTTCCGGGTCTTCCATCTCGATATTGCGGAAGAACCGATCCGCCCAGCCGAATTTGTTGGCGAACTTGGCCATGATGACCTCGTCCGGCAGACTTTCGAACAGCGGATCGACCACCTTGTCGCGCCATTGCAGCGACCGGTTCGAGGCCGTGACCGAGCCACGGGTTTCGAACTGCGTGCAGGCCGGCAACAGGTAAACGCCATCGGTCCGGTCATGCAAAACGGCGGAAACGGTGGGATACGGGTCGATCACGACCAGCATGTCCAGCTTTTCCATCGCCGTCTTCATTTCCGTCATCCGGGTCTGCGAGTTGGGCGCGTGGCCCCACAGAACCATGGCGCGGACATTGTTGTCCTGATCCATGTTGGCCGGGTCTTCCAGAACACCGTCGATCCAGCGAGAAACAGGAATGCCGCGCTCGTTCTGCAGCGGTTTGTCCTTGCCGTCCTTGTCCTTGATCGTGGCAAATTGACCGGCCAGCCATTCAGGTTCTTCGCCCCAGACACGGGCCCAGTGACCCCATGCGCCTGCGGACAAGCCATAATAGCCGGGCAGGGTATGGGAAAGAACACCAAGGTCCGTTGCGCCCTGAACGTTGTCATGACCGCGGAAGATGTTGGTGCCTCCGCCCGAGGTTCCCATGTTGCCCAGTGCAAGCTGAAGTACACAATACGCGCGGGTGTTGTTGTTGCCGTTGGTGTGCTGCGTTCCGCCCATGCACCAGACAACCGTTCCAGGACGGTTGTTGGCCATCGTGCGGGCAACCCGCTTCAACTGCGATCCCGGAGTGCCGGTGACACGTTCCACCTCATCCGGGTTCCACTTGGCAACTTCTTCGCGGATCTGATCCATGCCCCAGACACGGGTGCGGATGAATTCCTTGTCTTCCCAACCGTTGTCGAAGATGTGCCACAGGATACCCCAGATCAGCGCAACGTCCGTGCCGGGGCGGAAGCGGACATATTCATCCGCATGCGCCGCGGTACGCGTAAAGCGCGGATCGCAGACGATCAGCGGGGCGTTGTTCTGCTCTTTTGCGCGCAGAATATGTAGCAGCGAGACGGGATGCGCCTCGGCCGGGTTGCCGCCGATGATGAAGATCGCCTTGCTGTTGTGCATGTCGTTGTAGCTGTTGGTCATGGCGCCGTAGCCCCATGTATTCGCAACGCCAGCAACCGTGGTTGAGTGGCAGATCCGGGCCTGATGGTCCACGTTGTTCGTGCCCCAGTAGGCGGCGAACTTGCGGAACAGATAGGCCTGTTCGTTGTTGTGCTTGGCGGAACCCAGCCAGTACACGCTGTCAGGCCCGGATTCTTCGCGGATGCTCATCATGCCGTCGCCGATCTCGTTGATCGCCTCTTCCCAGCTGATGCGCTTCCACTCTCCGCCTTCCTTTTTCATCGGATATTTCAGGCGGCGCTCGCCATGGGCGTGCTCGCGAACGGCGGCACCCTTGGCGCAATGGGCGCCCAGGTTGAACGGACTGTCCCAGCCGGGCTCCTGCCCGATCCAGACGCCGTTCTGAACTTCGGCAACCACCGTGCAACCGACCGAACAATGCGTGCAGACGGATTTGATGTTCTCGACAGCCGTGTTGGCTGCGGTCTGGGCGCTGGCTGGCGTCACGGTTCCACCCGTGGCGCTGATCGCGGCAAGGCCGCCGATCGTCAGGCCCGAGCCACGCAGGAATGCGCGGCGATCGACGGTTTTCTCGCCGACCTGGGACAGGATACTTGTCCGCTGGGGGCGTCTCGCAACCCCGTTGGTCTTTTTCCTAAGCATTTGTTTCCTCCCTTGCGCGCCGTGTATGCCACGGCTGGCTTGGTACTGCTGAAGCCGACGTCGGGGCCAATCGCAACCGTCAGTCGGGTGTGAAAACGTCCGATCCTAGAACCGGGTGCTTTCGATGTAGGCGCGTGTATGCGCGGTATCCTGGATGCGGGTATCGTCTGTCGGCGCTTCGGCCGCTTCGGCTTTCCCAGTCAGGCTGGCGGCGGCAACAGCAGCAGGCGCTGCGGTTCCGGCCAGTTTGAGGAAGTCGCGGCGTGTGGTGCCTTCTTCCTTGGTCTTGCTCATGGGCTCCTCCTGTCCCAATTGCGGTTTGGTGCCCACGGGGCACCGGCGATTTGCGGGCTACCCCGCTGTCATCCGGAACGCTTCGCGCTCGATCTCCATGAATACCCGACCGGCGGTGCCGACGGATGCATAGAGAACCGAGTTTTCAGCAGCTTCCAAATCCGAATAGAAATGTGCGGCCCATGGGCCGATATGTTTGCTCCAGAACGCTTTCTGGTCTTCAAGCGATGCCGGGCTTCTAAAACGCCCAACGATCATGCCTGCCATCATCTCCATCAATGAGGCGATGTTGTCCTCGGGCTCAAACACGTTCTGGGCGCGTGTGATCCCACGCACCGCCATGTCATTGCGGAGCTGCGCAAGAGGTTTCTCGTTCAGAAAACCCGTGAGGTAGAAGCTGGCATATGGCAGCAATTCGCCCCGACCCAAACCGATGAACAATGCATTGAATTCCCGCTCCGCGGCGGCGGGCTTGGTGACCTTTGCAACCCGCGCCATGGCTTGGATGGCCTGACCAAGATCTGTGTCATCCCCGCTGAGGCCCGCCATTTGATCCAGCAGCATCTGGTCGGGTGGACCGGCCAGCAGCAAGCCCAGAAAGTTGTAGAAATCCGCGCGCAGGCGATCCTCGGCTGAAACGTCCAGAGTGTGCGCGTCACTTGCGGTCATTCGGTCATCCTTCAAATTCAAATGTCATTCGACGTGGCGCCGGGGGAAGGTCGATTTCTTCCGGCTCGTCCGCCCGAGCGACGGAAACCGGCTCGGGCCCGGTATCGGGTTCGACCGGCTCGGCCTCGGGTTCAGCGCGCGTATCGCCTTCGCTTTCAGCAGCATCGTCTTTGGCCTCTTCCGCGTCGGCCGCCAGTGCTTCGATATGTGCCATCATACCTTTTCCAACTTGATAGGCGGTTTGCATGTTTTCGATCACGCAGGCCGCATCGGTGTAGTCCTCGCCGTAATCAACCAGCCCGTCGACATTGGCCAGAACCGGGTTCAGCCGCCACAGCCGACGCAAAGCCCGACGGCGCAGGCGATCAGGCACGGCCTTGGCCATGAAGCCCGAAACATCGTCGCCGGGTTGCAGGGTCTCTGGGTCGGGAAGGTTGAACTCGGCGAGGATCTCGGCGTCATCCTTTTCTTCCAGCTCCGCTTGCCGTTCTGCGATCGCCTGTTCTTCAAGGGCTAGTGCCTCGGCCTTGGCTTCGGCCTGAACGGCGGCCTTTCGGCGAGACCAGAAATCATCGGGCCGGTTCATTGCAGCGCCTTTCTCGGGGCGCGATACACGTCCGACGTCTGCCGGATACGAGCATCACCCTTACCGTCTTCAACCAGATCTGTCCGCTTCTTGTCGCGGCGGCGCTTGACGAAAACTTCGTGCTGATGATGTTTCAAAGTAAAATCGCGAACCCAGGCAATCAACCCTTCGGTCATCGGGATCTTCTCGACAATTTCTTCGCCGGTATCCGCATAGTCCTGCCCCTCGAACGGAGAGGCGGTGATCAGCACTGCATTCAGGGGTGTTTCGCCCTTCAGTTCGTCCCGCAGCACAAGGTACAGCGAAGGCTGACCATCCGACAGGTTGACCATGTAGGCTTCGGTTTCATCTGCCCAAAGCGTCAGGGGCAAGGTGGCCGCGTGATACTCGACCGCATCGCCTTCGCGGCGCAGTTCCTGCCAGTCGGCCGGCCCCGCGCCGGGTAAAAGGGCCACAGCGCGCCAGTTCCACCGGGCCCACCGTGTGACCCCGGGTGTCTTGCGCACGATGACGCCAACCGGCATTTCAGTCTGGCTTGCGGCCTTGGCCACTGGCTCCTCCCCGAAAGGCTCTCCCCTGCCTTTCCAAGTCCACTATGGTACACAAACTGGCTGTGTGCCAAGCCTAAGCTCTACGACTTTGGTCGTAGCCCAGGGTAGCAACTGCGTGAGCAGGTCCTGTGAATGCTTGTGTTTCGTGGCATTTATTGCCGAAATTCAACCCTATGCAGGAAACGCGGCAAGGGGTTGAAGTTGCTTTCCCAGGGGTACAGCCTAGTGTGCATGGAACCGGGACGGTTACCCGAGGAGAGGATATGGCCACGAAACTACTGCTATGTGATTGCGCCGGAACACAGGCAATCGATCCGGACAAGATCGAAAGCGCCTGCGGCGTTGCCTGTTCCAGGTTGCATACCGCGCTTTGTACCGATGAGTTGCAGTCCGCCGCCGCCTTGATGAAAGAAGGTGATACCGTCATCGCTTGTGCGCAAGAGCATGACGTTTTTAGGTCACTGGCCGAAGACCTGAATATCGACGTGCCCGGATTTGTCGATCTGCGCGATCGGGCCGGGTGGTCAGACCAAGGTGCGGATGCGACCCCCAAGATGGCGGCATTGGCGGCCGAGGCCGTTCTGGCGCAACCGGTCACACCCAGCGTGGATGTCTTCAGTGAAGGCACCTGTTTCATCATCGGACCCGGTGCGGTGGCCTTTGATCTGGCAGAGCGTCTGGCGGATTCGTTGGCAGTGACCGTAATGACGACTGATTTGTCAGAGCCCCTCTCTCGCGCCTATGACGTGGTACGGGGGCAGCTTCGTTGGGTTTCTGGTGCGCTTGGTGGGTTTTCGTTGCGTCTGGACGCGCTTCAGCAGGTTGTGCCCGGTGGGCGCGGCGCGTTTGCTTGGACCGATCCAAAGGACGGTGCGCTTTCATCGTGTGACATTGTCATCGATCTGGCAGGAGAAACGCCCTTTGTTCAGGCCCCGGACAAGCGCGAAGGCTATCTGCGGGCTGATCCCAGGGATGCGGTTTCCGTGGAACGTTTGGCTTTTGAAGCCGCGCAATTGGTGGGGACATTCGAAAAGCCGCTTTATGTGCGCGTGGAAGAAACCCTGTGTGCCCATTCCCGGGCCGAGCAGGTGGGCTGTACCAACTGTCTGGATATCTGCCCAACCGGTGCGATTTCCCCGGCGGGCGAGCATGTGGCGATTGACCCGATGGTATGTGCAGGCTGTGGTGCTTGCGCCGCGCTGTGCCCTTCAACGGCCATAACCTACGAAGACCCACCTGTTTCGGCGCTGTTGTCGCGGATGCATATTCTGGCCCGTACCTATCGACGGGCCGGCGGCACCGCGCCTCGGTTGCTTGTCCATGACGCCCACGGGGCCGAAATGATCCGGTTGGCGGCGCGTTTCGGACGTGGATTACCTTCGGACGTGATCCCATTGGAATTGAATGTGATATCTGGCTTTGGCCATGCCGAGATGCTGGCTGCTCTGGCGCATGGGTTCGCGCGGGTGGATGTGCTGTTGGCGCCGACGACTGAACGCGAGGCGCTGAACCGAGAGCTTGAATTGGCACATGCCATTGCAGGCCCCGACGGCATAGGCCTGATTGACGAAGCAGACCCCGATGCGATGTCCGATCTGCTGTACGGACAAGCGGTGCCCCGGCCTTTGTCCGACCCGGTCCTGCCTATGGGCAATCGCCGGCAAATTGCGCGGCTGGCAGCCCAGGCGCTGAACCCGCAGGCTGAATCGCCTTTGCCGCTGCCCGAAAACGCGCCTTATGGCGCGGTTGCAGTGAATACCGACAGCTGCACCCTGTGCCTCAGCTGTGTGTCCCTTTGCCCGTCCGGTGCTTTGATCGACAACCCGGACAAGCCGCAATTGAACTTCCAGCAAGATGCCTGTCTGCAATGCGGGATGTGCAAGACCATATGCCCCGAGGATGCGATCACGCTTGTTCCACAACTTGATCTCAGCGATGCGGCCCTGTCACAGCAGGTTCTGAACGAAGAAGAACCTTTTGCCTGCGTGGAATGCGGGGCATTGTTCGGCGTGAAGTCCACGGTTGAGCGGATCATGGAGAAGCTGTCGGGCACGCATCCGATGTTCGCGACGTCGGATCAGGCGCGGATGATCCAGATGTGTGACAATTGCCGGGTGAACGTGCAGTTCCAACAGCAAGACAATCCTTTCCAGTCAAAGCCCAAGCCTCGGGTCGTCACGACCGAGGATTACTATTCAGACAGAAAGGATCACTGAAGTTTCAGAGGTGCACCCAGATCCGCAGCGTCGATGCGCGATACGAACGCCAGGATCGCGTCAAGATCGTCCAATGTCATCTCAACCGGGTGAATAGGAGACGGGCGTTCGGGATCGAAAGGCGGTGTCAGACCGTCGATCTGTGTGAATGCGGGGTGGGGGTTCAGGGCGAAAAACGCTTCGAATCGCTGCGACCAGTCGGGCATTGCGCGCAGAACGGCGAAAGAGGGCGTCGACCCCAGGCCATTCATGCGGTTCCTTGGCCCGATGACATGACAGCGCCCGCAATGGGTCATCGAAAGTTCTTCGCCAAGTTGGGTGTCGCCTTCAACGATGTCACCGGACTCAACCACGGCAATATCAAAACTGGCAGAGTAGGGCCCTCCGTCTGCCGGGGCAAAGCTTTCCACCGTGCGCTTGCCGATATCCGATTTCAGCCATTCAAGAAAACGGGTCTGGCGGTCGTTGTCTTCGATACGCAGGTGATAGATCACGTCGTTGCGGGCAAAGACCGGATCACCGGGCGGCGCGGTTTCCAGCACCATGACCCCGGCGTCGTCTGCAATAACACGGATCCCGGTCTTGAGAGAGAAGCGAGGAAGGATATGTTGCAACAGGCCGGAGTCTTTAACCTCTGCCGGGGCCGCAAGGCCAATCGCCTCTTGCGACCAAGAGGGGGTGGCAGAGAGCGTCAGGCTCAGGCACAAGAGGACAAAGCGCATGGCTCAACGTAACTTCGCGGGGCGGGATGCGTCAAATGTACAGACAAAGACGGAGACACGTGCAATGAGCGGCGAGTCGATACGCACGCCCCTGTCAGCAGGGCGGATCAAGGGGAACAAGCATGAGTGTTCGTGACGCGGTTCTGGCGAACCTGAAAAAGATCACCGACCCGGTATCCGGGCAGGACATCGTAAGCGCAGGCATCGTGCGCGCCTTGAATGTGGAAGGCGACACGGTACGCTTCGTGCTTGAGGTCGATCCGAAATATGCGGAAAAGATGGAACCTGTCCGCGCCACGGCTGAAAAGGCCGCTCAGATGGTGGAAGGCGTAGCAAATGTTTCGGCCTTGATGACCGCGCATTCCGACAAGGCACCGCCGGATCTGAAACCGAAACCAAAGCCATCGCAAACCGGGCCGCAGGCAGTGCCGGGTGTGGATCGGATCATCGCCGTTGCGTCCGGCAAGGGTGGGGTTGGCAAATCCACCGTTTCGGCCAACCTTGCCTGCGCATTGGCTGCGGAAGGCCGGCGTGTAGGTCTGCTGGATGCGGATGTTTACGGGCCGTCGCAACCCCGGATGTTGGGTGTCTCGGGCCGTCCGGCCAGCCCTGACGGCAAGACGATCCTGCCGCTGCGCAACCACGGCGTCACCATGATGTCGATGGGTTTGATGACCAACGAAGGTCAGGCGGTTGTCTGGCGTGGGCCGATGTTGATGGGTGCGCTGCAACAAATGATGAGCCAGGTGCAATGGGGCGCGCTGGATGTTCTGATCGTCGATCTGCCGCCCGGCACCGGTGACGTGCAACTGACGCTGAGCCAGAAGTTCCAGGTGGATGGTGCCATTGTCGTCTCAACGCCGCAGGACGTGGCCCTGATTGATGCCCGCAAGGGGATCGACATGTTCAACCAGCTCAAGACACCCATTGTCGGGATGATCGAAAACATGTCCACGCATATCTGTTCGAACTGTGGGCACGAAGAACATGTTTTCGGTCATGGTGGTGTCAAGTCCGAGGCAGAGGCGTTGGGCGTGCCGCTGCTGGGTGAAATCCCCTTGCATCTGGACATCCGCGTCGCCGCCGACGGAGGCGCGCCCATCGTGGTCAGCAAACCTGACAGCCCGCAGGCCGAGGCATTCCGCAAGATCGCCCGCGACATGATCGCCAAAGGCAACGCATGAGCCAGCCGGTTTTCCCACCCTTGCTTACGGGCCACCCGGTTCAGGGTGGGGAAGACCCGTTCGAGCGCGCGCAGGCCATGGCTGCGCTGGGCTGTGATGCGGGTACGGTTGTCTACAATATTCAGGCGGATTTCCTGCGCGTGGCAATTGTTTTTGCCCCTGAGGTGCCATTGCAGGATGCGGTGGCTATGCTGCCGCTTTGTGCTGTGGGATTTCAGAACGCGCTGGGCGCTTTGGCCCCGCCAGAGGTTGCGGTGCATCTGGGTTGGGATGGTCTGATTTGCGTGAACGGGGCGCGGTGCGGCCGGTTCCGCGCGGCTGCGTCAACATCAATGCCCGAGGAAGAGCCGGACTGGCTGGTCGTCGGTTGGGAGCTGACGCTGTTGCAAACAAGTGATGCGCCGGGTGAAACCCCTGATATCACCGCGCTGTACGATGAAGGCTGTGCCGAGGTTTCTGCAACGCAGCTGGTGGAAAGCTGGTCACGACACATGTTGACCTGGCTCAACCGTTGGCAGGAGGATGGCAACGCGTCCTTGCACGCCGAATGGATGGGCCTGCTGCGCGGCGTGGGCGAACCGCTGATCGACGGTGGCGTATTCCTTGGAACGGATGAACGTTTCGGGATGCTGATCCGCGACGGGGCCGACACGCATCTGCGCCCACTAACTGACTTGTTGGAGAACCGAGAATGAAACTGGCCCGAGCGATCCATTTCGACGAAAGCGACATGAACGTGTTTCATTCCCCGGCGCGCACCGGAGAGTGGTGCGTTTCGGGCGGGTTTGAGTTTTCCAACTGGGGGCAGGGCGATCTTGAAGGCAAGGCTCGACAGGCATTTGCGAATGGCTGGCTGGGGTTGGAAACCTTTGGTCGGGTGACTTTTGTCGCCGTGACGCAGATCGAAGCCTCAGAGAAAGATCAGATTACGCATAACCTGGCCGAACATTTTGTGCAGTTCTATGGCGCACCCTCGGTCGAGGCCGCATTGGGCGTTGCGCAAGCTGAAATCGACCACATGTCAGAGTTGTGCGAAGACCATCCGGCCAACACGCTGTTGACCGTCGCAAGGGAACTGACAGAGACAGGCGTGCACGAAGCCTTTCGCGTGATCACTCCGCAGGACGCGGAACTGGAAGCGTTGGCCGTTCACGGGTCGCTGGACGATTAGATCAGGTCGACAAACCCGCCGAACTGCCCGCGTTTGAAGATCAGCCCTTTGCCGGTGCGATACATGACCTGATCTACCTGACCCACGATGATCAGATGATCCCCGGCGTCATGACGGGCATGAAGGCGGCAATCGAACCGGGCCAGACACTGGGCCAGATGTGGACGCCCGGCCTCATCCTCGGTCCAGTCCGCATGTGAGAAATCCGCCCCATCGCGTGCAAACCGCAACGCCTGATCCTGCTGATCCTGCGCCATGACGTGGATCGAATAGAGATCACAGGTACTGAACGTATCAAATCGGAATGATTCCTTGGCCAGACACCACAGGACCAGTGGCGGATCCAACGAGACTGAGGCAAATGAATTCACCGTAATGGCACGCGGGCCATTGTCGGATTGCGCGGTAATCACCGTGACACCGGTGCCGAAGCACCCCAGCGCTTCCCGAAAGGCGGGGCTTTGATCCGGGGTCGGTCTGAAGGTCTTTTCGGTCATCGCGCGCTTAATCCTTGGCCGCGCATCAGGTGCCATGCGTGGCCCGGATTGTCCATGAAAAGCTGACTGCTGGGTGCAATTTATGCCGTCAGTTCAGATCTTCCAGCAAACGACCATGTTTGCGGGTTTCTATAATCACCTCGCCAAAAGTCGTCAGGCCGCGTGCTTGCAGGATCGGCAGCATCTTGATCAATGCCTCGGCCGTGGCGACCGCGTCGCCCAGTGCGGTATGGCGCAACGTTTCGGGGATCGTGATTTCCAGCCGTTCACACAAGGCATCCAGTGTGTGCGTATCGCTTGCCCCGAACAGCACCGCAGACAGCAAAACCGTGTCGAGTATCGGATGATCCCACTCGACACCCATCCGTTTGGCATGGCGGCGCAGGAACGCCATGTCGAACGGGGCATTATGCGCCACGATCACGGCGTCGCGCGAAAACTGATGGAAAACGCGTCCGGCTTCGGCGATATCAGGCGCCCCCTGAACCATACGATCGCTGATCTTGTGTACTTTGGTCGAGGCCGGGGGAATTGGAATGCCGGGATCAACCAGCATGTCCAGATGCTCACCCTGAACGATTTTACCATTCAGAACGCGTACTGCGCCGATCTGCACGATCTCATCCTTGTGAGGTAGCAAACCGGTTGTTTCCGTGTCGAAAACCACGAAACATAGATCCGACAGGGGGCGGTTCTCGAACGCATCATCCCCCGGTGTATTGAGAAGTTCGAAATCATAGACCAGCGGGCGGGCATCGTCCGGTGACATATGTGTCGCGCTGTCTTCGAAGACAAGCATATATCCGGGTGCATCGCCCAAGGGTTTCATCCGGGCGGAATATGTCTGTCGCCCGTCCACGCTGGACAGGGTGCAATAGACGTCCTTTCCGGTTTTGCACATCTTGGCATATGCGTCCGTCAGGCCGGTGGCTTCGAGATATTCGAAAAGAGATGCGTTCAGACGAGGATGCGCGATCTGGGCGAGAACCTCGGCGGCCTGCCCGTCGTACAGAACGATCTGATGTTTCGGACTGGCCAGCAGCATGGCCACAGGGATTTCCGTCAGCAGCGCGGTCAGGCGTTGTTTTTCTGCGGCCAGATGCGCGGTTTCGGCGGCCACGGCCTCGGCCGTGCGCATGGCGTTCGAGGCCAGTTGTTCCGCCAATCCCGCCGCTGCCGGGGCAAGATCACCCAGATACCGCGCGGCCTGCATGTCCAGGTCGGTGCTTACACCGGCATGTGCACGGGCACGCAGCTGGGCGGAAAGCCGTTCGATCGGTTTGGCGACGTTGTCGTCGAACAGCAGCCAAACACCCGCGACCAGTGCCAGAAATCCAAATCCGATCAGGATTTCGGCGAAGACGAAATCATTCAGCAGACCGGGGTTTCCCGCACGGGAATAGGTGATCCAGAGGGCGGTGGCGCTGATGGCAACCCCGCCAAGGGCGAGGAGACAGAAGAACAGAAAAATCCTGAGCCTCAAACTCAATCCGGTCAGCATGATCACACCCCGCAAGTGGCTGCGATGACGGGGTCATTGGTTCCGGCTGCAATCCAGTCAGCGTTCACCAGACGCCCGTCCTCGGCAAATTCGGCACCATCCGCCAGGTTGGCGCGGCGGCCTTCTGCACAATTCACGGCCACCGGTAGTTTCGAAACCGGAGCCCAGCGGCCAAAGAAGTAAAGATCGACAAGCCGTTGTTCCGGAACGTTTTCGTTTGTGCGCACCGATACGGTGTCGATTGCGGCAAACCGGTCAACGAACGGCACCGCGTACGTCCAGGGACGATAAAACGCGCGGCTTTCGACCTCTTGCACGATGGTCATCTCTTCCGGCAGTTGGTCGCGCGTGCGATCGTACCAGGAATATTCGCTGTTGATGGTCATCGCGATCATTCCAAGACCGGCCGCAACCGGCGTTGTCCATTTTGGCAAACGCCCTCCGGTCAGCTTGTTCAGCAGAAGAACGATGCCGGCACATGCGACCCCTGCGAAAATCGTGCCGATCAGTTCCAGAAACATGTGGTCTCTCCGTTGGTCAGTCGCATGTCAGCCCAGCATTCCCTTGCCGTGGCCAACTGCCGATTGCATCGTTTTTACCACCACGAAAGCATCACGCAGATGACTTCGCTCAAAGTCCGACAATTCAGACGGTGGCAGGTAGTTGTCGGGCATCGCTCCGGATTTAACCAGCCGCACCTGATGCTCCAGCCGGGTTTCAGCGATCAGATCATAGGCGTCCAGCAAGTCACGCGCACCAGAAGGGCTGAGCACGCCACTGGCCTCGGCTGCTTTCAGGCGGGCGCGGGTGTTGGCTTCGGTCAGTTCGCCTTGCAGTGCGTAGATGCGCGCCAGATCGACGACGGGCACAACTCCGTTGTGTTTCAGATCCAGCGTATTGCGATGCTCGCCCGAGCGGATCGTCGCGAAACCGCGCAGCAGGCCCAGGGGGGGCGTGTGCTTCAGCGAGTTCGAAATCATATGTGCGACGAAGATCGAGTTTGCCCTGGCCACTGCCAGAGTGTCGGTTTGCAGATCGCCAAACAACTCAAATGCGCCGCCGATGGGGCGCAGGTCGAACATGACCGAGGCCAGCATCTGCGCCTCGGGGTTTGGCTTGGCAATCCAGCCTTTGAAATAGTCGCGCCAGACACGAACCGGCTGGCACCAGCGCGGATTGGTCGCCATCATGTCGCCGGGGCAGTAGAAGTACCCGCAGACGTCCAACCCGTCAGAGACGAATTTGGCCAGTTTGGTGAAATAGGACATATCGGCGTCGGTGACGTTATCGTCCAGCATCAGGCAATTGTCCTGATCCGATACGCCGGTTTGTTCTTGCCGTCCCTGTGAGCCGCAGGCCAGCCACAAATAGGGTACAGGCGGCGGCCCCAGTTCAGATTCAGCCAATTTCAGCAGGCGGCGGGTAACCGTGTCTGCAATATCGGTGATCAGCCGCGTGACAATCTCGTGCCGGTTCCCGCCGGCAACCAACTGAACCAGCAACTGCGGAATTTCCGCCGTCACCCTCGCCATCTCTTCGGCACTGTCAGCCTTTGCGATCCGACCAACCAACTCGGCCGAGTTGACGGCCTGATAGTGGGTCAGATCGGTCTGCGTCACGATCCCGACCAGACGACCGCCTTCGGAAACCGGGATGTGGCCAATGCCGCGCTCCATCATGATATGCAGAACGTCCGAGCCGATATCGCTGGGCGACAGGGTTACGGGATTTGCAGTCATGATTTCGGAAATCCGTGTGGTTTCGGGCAACCCGTTGGCAACATATTTGCCCGAAATGTCCCGCAGGGTGGCGATACCTTTTAACTTCTCTCCATCTGTCACGCATAGCGACGAGATGTGTTTGTCGCGCATGATCTGTGCCGCTTCCTGAACTGTCGTGTCCGCAGGGCAGGTGGCGGGATCGCGCGCCATCAAAACGTCAATCGAACTGGTCGCAAGGCTTTGCGGGCCGCTGCGATCTCCACGGGTTCGATTGAAGAATTTGGCAACGACGTCGTGGTTGTCGATCAAACTGCGCACCAAATCCGGTGGCAGAACCATCAGGACCGACGGCGTATGAGCACGGGCTTTGGTGGCGGCTTTGCCGTCTTTCAGCAGGCCTCTCTCGCCGAAGGAGTTGCGCAGCCCCAGATGAGAGACGATGGCCCCGTTCTCATCAGTAATCTCAACCTGTCCTTCGTAGATCAAGAACACCCCGGGCAACTTGTGACCCAACTCATAGACAGAAGCGTCCTCCTCAACTTCCCAGACCTCGATCTGTTTGACGATCTGATCCAGGGCGTCGGAAGGCAACACGTCATAGGGGTGAACGGATTTCAGAAACCGGGCAATTTCATCATGGGACAGGGGCATGTGTTGTCTCCGGTGTTCTGGTTAAAAAATCCCGCCCAGTGGTGTGCCGGGCGGGAACAGTGGATCGAAAGACGCGGTCGAAGGCAAGAACCAACGACCTCATCAAGCTCACTTATTCTGAGCTGCGCCCGCACCACGGGGAATGCGCACACTTTCGACCAGATCTTTGATCTCCTGCGGGGTCTCTTTGGTCATGCCTGCAACAACGTAGGCAACCGCAAAGTTGATCATAGCACCGATTGCGCCGAACGAGGTCGACTTGATCGGACCCAGCAGCGGGTCTGCATCAGTGAACGAGTTGGTGCCCGGAATGAACAGCCAGCCCTTGTGCAGGAAGATGTAGACCAAGGTCACAACCAGACCAGCCAGCATACCCGCAACCGCGCCGGTGTTGTTGATGCGGGTCGAGAAGATCCCCATCATCAGCGCCGGGAAGATCGAGGCCGCCGCCAGACCGAAGGCCAGGGCCACGGTTTGCGCCGCAAATCCGGGTGGGTTCAGACCAAGGTAGGTTGCAACAACGATGGCTACCGCCATTGCGATACGCGCAGCCAGCAGTTCACCCTTTTCAGAGATTTGCGGGTTGATCGCACCTTTGACAAGGTCGTGGGACACCGCTGACGAGATCGCCAGCAACAAGCCCGCAGCGGTTGACAGAGCAGCCGCAAGACCACCGGCAGCGACCAGACCGATCACCCAACCCGGCAGGTTGGCGATTTCGGGGTTGGCCAGAACCAGGATGTCACGGTTGAACTTGGTCAGCTCGTTACCGACCCAGCCTTTTTCTTCCGCGATGGTGGCCATCGCTTCGGACTTGTCGTTGTAGTACTGGATCTTGCCGTCGCCGTTCTTGTCTTCCCAATCCAAAAGACCGGTTTTCTGCCAGGTTTTCATCCAGTCATAGCGCGGATCGGTGTCGATTTCCTCGACTGAGACAGCGCCACCTTCGATGCCGCCATTGGGCCACATCATGTCGGTGATGTTCAGACGTGCCATTGCGCCAACCGCAGGGGCGGTCAGGTACAGCAGAGCGATGAAGACCAGAGTCCAGCCAGCCGACCAACGTGCGTCAGAGACTTTCGGCACGGTGAAGAAGCGCATGATGACGTGCGGCAGACCCGCAGTACCGATCATCAGCGACAGTGTGAACAGCACCATGTTCAGCGTGTTCGAGTGGTGGGCCGTGTATTCATTGAAACCCAGCTCGGTCACGATGGCGTCCAGCTTGGTCAGAAGAGGCTCACCACCAGCGGTGTCACCAAACAGACCCAGAGCAGGGATCGGCGTGCCGGTCAGCTGCAACGAGATGAAGATCGCCGGGATGGTGTAGGCTGTGATCAGCACGCAGTACTGAGCAACCTGGGTGTATGTCACACCTTTCATCCCGCCAAACACCGCGTAGGCAAAGACCACACATGCACCGATCAGCAGACCGGACGTGTTAGACACCTCGAGGAATCGGCCAAAGGCCACACCCACACCGGTCATCTGACCGATCACGTAAGTCACCGACGCAACGATCAGGCAGATCACGGCAACGACACGCGCGGTCTGGCTGTAGAAACGGTCGCCGATGAATTCCGAGACGGTGTATTTGCCGAACTTACGCAGGTAGGGCGCAAGCAGCAGTGCCAGCAGCACATAGCCACCGGTCCACCCCATCAGGAAGGTCGAGTTGTCATAGCCGGTGAAGGCAATTAGGCCCGCCATCGAGATGAACGAGGCCGCAGACATCCAGTCTGCCGCTGTCGCCATACCGTTGGTGACCGGGTGAACGCCGCGACCGGCGGCGTAGAACTCCGATGTGGAACCCGCGCGGGCCCAGATCGCGATGCCGATGTATAGCGCGAATGATGCGCCAACAAACAGCAGGTTGATGGTAAACTGATCCATAGTCCCCGCTCTCCCTTATTCTTCGTCCACGCCGAATTCGGCGTCCAGCTTGTTCATGCGCCAGGCGTAGTTGAAGATCAGCACCAGAAACACCAGGATCGATCCCTGTTGTGCGAACCAAAAGCCCAGATCGGTTCCGCCTACGGCAATCCCCGACAGCAACGGACGCAGCAGAATGCCGAATCCAAACGACACCAGCGCCCAGATCGCGAGGCTGATGTAGATGAGGCGCAGGTTGGCCTGCCAATAGCCCTTGTCGGACTCGGCAGTCTGCGCGGAGTTTGTTGAATGATCCGCCATCGCGGGTTCCTCCTTCGCTTCCTCGTTGGACGGCCCGATGCCCACATCCTCCAGTGCGTCGGACCGCTTCTCACTTGCGCCAGACGCTATGTGACGTCAGGCAAAACTCCTCCAGTCCGCCAAAGCGGTCTTTTGAAGTATTCTGTTTGGGATCAGAGCCTTGCGGCCCTAAATCCACCCCCTATTTCATGACTTCGTCAACGATCCCTTCAAGGTCATTGGCAATGTCTTCGATCCTGCCCATGGCGTTTGTACGCTGCAGCACGCCCTGACCGTCATAGTAGGCGATCAGTGGTGCCGTCTGCGCGTGGTACGCTGCAAGGCGCGAGGCCACCGTTTCGGCATTGTCGTCGGCGCGGCGCTTGAATTCGGTATGGCCACACTTGTCGCATTTGCCTTCTTCGGCAGGCTTCTTGAACTGGTCATGGTAGCCTTCACCACAGCCGGCGCAGGTGTAGCGGCCCGAAATACGGGTCACCATCTCCGCGTCTTCCACCTCGAGGCTGATCGCGGCGTTGATCTTCTGGTTGTTCGATGCCAGCAGGCTGTCCAGCGCTTCGGCCTGAACCGTCGTGCGCGGGAAACCGTCCAGAATGACGCCTTTGGCGCAATCCGGCTGTGCCATGCGGTCGCGCAGGATGGCGATGACGATCTCGTCGCTTACCAGATCGCCGGCTTCCATAACGGCTTTTGCCGCTTTGCCGGCTTCGGTTCCGGCCGCGACCGCTTCGCGCAGCAGGTCACCGGTGCTGAGTTGTACAAGTCCGAATTTCTCTTCCAGCATCCGGGCCTGAGTGCCCTTCCCGGCACCCGGAGGGCCGAGAAGGATGAGAACGGCGGGCGTGGTGATCGTGGCAGCGTCCATCATACCCTCACTTGTTCGCACGGTTTTCGATCAGGTCTTCGACCACCGACGGATCGGCCAGTGTCGAAGTGTCGCCCAAGGATCCGAAATCGTTCTCGGCGATCTTGCGCAGGATACGGCGCATGATCTTGCCCGAGCGCGTTTTCGGCAGGCCGGGTGCCCACTGGATCACATCCGGGGATGCAATTGGACCGATCTCGGTGCGGACCCATGTGCGCAGCTCTTTCATCAACTCGTCCGAAGGCTCGCGATCATTCATCAACGTGACATAGCAATAGATGCCTTGCCCTTTGATTTCATGAGGGTATCCAACCACCGCAGCCTCGGCCACAGCAGCATGTGCAACCAGCGCGCTTTCCACCTCGGCTGTGCCCATGCGGTGACCGGACACGTTGATCACGTCATCTACACGACCGGTGATCCAATAGTCGCCATCTTCGTCGCGGCGGCAGCCGTCACCCGTGAAGTAGTAGCCTTTGTAATCCGAGAAATAGGTCTTTTCGAACCGCTCGTGGTCACCCCAAACGGTACGCATTTGACCGGGCCAGCTGTCCTTGATGCACAGAACGCCTTCGACGCCATTGCCTTCGATTTCAACACCCGACTGAGGGTCCAGAACGACGGGCTGAATGCCAAAGAACGGCTTCATCGCCGATCCGGGCTTCATCGCATGTGCACCGGGCAGCGGCGTCATCAGGTGGCCGCCGGTTTCGGTCTGCCACCAGGTGTCGACGATGGGGCATTTGCCTTTGCCGACAACCTCGTTGTACCAGGTCCAAGCTTCGGGGTTGATCGGTTCACCCACGGTGCCCAGAATGCGAAGATCGCTGAGGTCGCATTTTTCGACAAACTCATTGCCCTGACCCATCAGAGCGCGGATCGCAGTGGGGGCGGTGTAGAATTGGTTGACCTTGTGCTTTTCGCAGACCTGCCAGAAACGCGAGGCGTCGGGATAGGTGGGTACGCCTTCGAACATCAGCGTGGTCGCGCCATTGGCCAGCGGGCCATAGACGATATAGCTGTGCCCGGTGACCCAGCCCACGTCAGCGGTGCACCAGTACACGTCACCTTCGTGATAATCGAATGTGATCTCTTGCGTCATCGAGGCGTAAACAAGATACCCCCCCGTGGTGTGCACAACGCCCTTGGGCTGACCGGTCGAACCTGACGTGTAAAGGATGAACAAAGGATCTTCGGCGTTCATTTCGGCTGGGGCGCAATAGTCGTCAGCCTCGAGCGCCATTTCGTTGTAGTCAAAGTCGCGACCGTCGATCCAGGTGGTCTGACCGCCGGTGCGCTTGACCACAAGGCATTTTACCGTGTCTTTGCAGTGCAGCAGGGCGGCGTCTGCGTTGGATTTCAGCGGCGTTTTGCGGCCGCCACGCGGCGCTTCATCCGCAGTGATCACGACCTTGGCGTCGCACCCGTTGATGCGCGCGGCCAGAGCGTCGGGCGAGAAGCCCGCGAAAACGATCGAATGAATTGCGCCGATCCGCGCACAGGCCAGCATGGCATAAGCGGCTTCGGGGATCATCGGCAGATAGATGACCACGCGATCGCCCTTGCGCACGCCAAGGGATTCCAGAATGTTGGCCATCCGGCAGGTGCGGCGGTGCAATTCTGCGTAAGAGATATGCTGGGCCGGGTCATTCGGATCATCCGGCTCCCAGATGATCGCGGTCTGGTCGCCGCGGGTTTTCAGATGACGATCCAGGCAGTTGGCCGACACATTCAACGTGCCATCGGCATACCAGTTGATCTTGACCGAGCCAAACTCGTAACTGACGTCCTTGACCTGAGTGAAGGGCTTGATCCAGTCGATGCGCTTGCCTTGCTCGCCCCAGAATGCGTCGGGGTCGCTGATTGAGGCTGCGTACATGTCAGCATACTTTGCCGCATCGACATGCGCACGAGCGACGGTTTCTGCGGATGGCGGATAAGTCTTGGCATCTGCCTGGGCAGCGGTGGTCATCTTTGAGGCTCCTCCCTCTGGACTGGATTGCTTGTGGATTTTTTGCCTGTCATTCAGGCAATGTCGATCCTGTTCCTCCCCAAGTTTGAATATTACCGCGTTCTGAAAATAAATAAATAAATTGGTGTAATCCTTGGATTTCTTTGTAAAGAAATTTCAACAATACGGCCAAATCTGTAAAAAAATCGGCAAAGGAATCACTAAAATATAACAAAAATAGCCACTTAAAAGTAACGAGAATTGAGGGCGCTATGTGTCAATTGTGGTTGCAGCGACAAGTGACCGCAAGGCTTCTGTCGTCTTGGGTCATTTCTAGGGCTTATTCTGCAAAATACGCAAATACCGGTTAGGGTTGGCACAATCGAATGTTGGCGCTAGCTTGATCGGCAAGCGCCTCGGTAGGGGGCGCACCTATGGGAGACGATACTATGAAAAAGATGTTGAGCGGTGCCGCAGTCGCCGCCCTTGGCGTTGCTTTTGTGACCGAAGCCGCGGCGACAGAATGGAACGCATCCGTCTGGGGCAAGCGCCGCGCCTTTACGGAACATGTTGAAAAGCTGGCCGAACTGGTCAGCGAAAAAACCGGTGGCGAATTCACCATTAATGTCAGCTATGGCGGGTTGTCCAAACCCAGGGAAAACCTAGACGGGATCGAAATCGGCGCCTTTGAGATGGCTCAGTTCTGTGCCGGCTATCACCGCGACAAGAACCGGGCGATCACCGTTTTGGAACTGCCGTTTCTGGGTGTGAACAACCTACAGGAAGAAGTTGCGGTAAGCCATGCGGTATACGACCATCCAGCGGTCAAGGAAGAGATGGCGCAATGGAACGCCCGCATCATCATGACCTCGCCAATGCCGCAGTATAACCTTGTCGGCACGGGCGAGCCGCGGGATGAGCTGGCTGAATTTGACGGAATGCGGGTCCGGGCGACCGGTGGCCTTGGTCAGGCCTTCGAGGCGGTCGGAGGGGTGCCGACATCGGTTCCGGCGACCGAAGCCTTCAATGCGATGGAATCGGGTGTCGTGGACACCGTGGCCTTTGCCCAGCACGCGCACCTGTCATTCGGGACGATCAACGAAGCGGACTGGTGGACCGCCAACCTGAATCCAGGAACGGTGAACTGCCCGGTTGTCGTCAACATCGATGCCTACGAGGCCCTGCCAGCCGAACATCGTGAGGCTCTGGACAGCTCGATTGACGAGGCGATCGATCACTACCTGGCGAATTACGGCGGCTTGCTCGAACAATGGGACAGCGTCCTGGAAGAAAAGGGTGTCCAGAAGGTCATGATCGACGAAGCGGTAATTGAAGAGTTCCGCACAAAGGCCGCTGACCCGATCCGTGAAAAATGGATTGCGGACATGACCGCACAGGGCCTGCCGGCGCAGGACCTTTACGATCTTGTCCAGACGACGCTGAAGCAACAGCGCGGCGGCAACTGATCCACAAGGCCGGGTGCTTTCAAGGCGCCCGGCAACAAACAACAAGGAAACACCGGAATGGCAGGACAAGCCACGGTTCTGGTAGACGGCAGCCGTCTGAGCCAGTTGGATCAGCGTTTGCTCGTGCTCGAACGGTTTCTGGCACTGATCAGCGGATTGGCGGTTTTTTCACTGATGGTATTGGCCGTTGTGTCGGTCAGTGGTCGAAATGCGCTGAATGCTCCTTTGCCGGGCTATGTGGACTGGATCGAACAGGCGATGCCTCTCATCGCTTTTCTGGGCATTTCATATGTTCAGCGTGACGGGGGGCATATCCGGATGGATATCGTCATATCCCGCTTGCACGGTCGAGCTTTGTGGCTGTTCGAACTGCTCTCGGTGGTTCTGATCCTGATCCTGATGCTGGCTTTGGTTTGGGGCAGTTGGTCTCATTTCGACCGGTCCTTTGATTTTAGCGCACCAATGTGGAGCCGGGACAGTTCGATCGACATCGGTATACCCTTGTGGCCGGCCAAGCTGCTGGCACCCGTAGCATTTTCCGTTCTCTGCCTGCGCCTTGCGCTGCAAGTCTGGGGGTATGGTCGGGCGTTCTGGCTGGGGCTGGACGCTCCGGCGGCCGTTCCGTTGATACAGGATGCAGCGGCGCAGGCGGCGGCCGAGGCCGAACAGTTCGAAGGGCAGGACTGATAGATGGACACGATTGAGATTGGCCTCTGGGTCACTGGCGGCCTTCTGGTCCTTGTCGTGGCGGGCATGCGGGTTGCCTTCGCAGCCGGTTTGGCAGGGCTTGTCGGACTGGTTTGGATTTTCTGGGCCAAGTTCGGTTACGATCCGGAACGGTTTGGCAAAGCGCTGACAGTGGCGGTCAAGACCGCGGGGCAGGTGCCACATTCCAAGGTCGCGTCCCACACTCTCAGCCTGATTCCGACCTTTATCCTGATTGGATATCTGGCGTATTACGCGGGGCTTACCCGCGCCTTGTTCGAGGCTGCGAAACGCTGGGTCGCATGGGTGCCCGGAGGGTTGGCGGTTTCGACCGTTTTCGCCACGGCCGGCTTCGCTGCGGTGTCCGGAGCTTCGGTTGCGACGTCAGCCGTCTTCGCCCGTATCGCGATTCCGGAAATGCTGAAGGTGGGCTATAACAAACGCTTTGCAGCAGGTGTGGTTGCCGCGGGCGGGACGCTGGCCTCCCTGATCCCGCCTTCGGCCATCCTGGTGATCTACGCGATCATCGTCGAGCAGGATGTCGGGAAACTGCTGTTGGCGGGTTTCATTCCGGGTGCGTTTTCCGCAATCGTGTACGGCCTTCTGATCATTGGGATTGCAGTGATCTTCAAATCCGTTGGCCCGCCGGTCACGGGGTTTTCCTGGAAACAGCGCTTTGCAGCACTTCCCGGTGCCATTCCGATTGTCGCCGTCATTCTGATTATCATTTGCTTTGTCTACAATCCGTTTGGTGAAAAAGCATGGGGCACTCCGACGGAAGGCGGTGCCATTGGCGCCTTCATCGTATTCTGTTTCGCATTGTTCCACGGAATGCGCTGGGCCGAGTTCAAATCTGCGCTTTTGGAAACCGCCAAACTGACGGCGATGATCTTTTCGATCATCTGGGGCGTTCTGATCTATGTGCGCTTTCTTGGGTTCGCCGACCTACCGGGTGCCTTCTCGGATTGGATTACGGGGCTTGAGATGTCGCCCATGATGATCCTGATCTGCATTCTGCTGGCATACGCGGTTTTGGGCATGTTCATGGACGCGATCGGGATGCTACTTTTGACTTTGCCCGTCGTCTATCCGGCGGTGATGGCCCTGAATGGTGGTGAGACCGTCAGTGCCGCCGACAGCGCGTTTGGAATGTCCGGCCCGATGTGTGCGATCTGGTTTGGCATTCTGGTCGTCAAAATGGCCGAGTTTTGCCTGATTACACCGCCCATCGGGCTGAACTGCTTTGTCGTTGCCGGAGTGCGCCCGGACCTGAGCGTTCAAGATGTGTTCAAAGGCGTCACGCCCTTTTTCATCGCGGACGCCCTGACCATCGCAATGCTTGTGGCATTCCCGGGTATTGTCCTCTACCTGCCATCGCTTGCGGGATAGCTCGGAAGCGAGGCTCTGCCTCGCGCTCCGGGATATTTGTGGCCAGATGAAGTTCGGATCCCCTGCTTCATCTGGCTGAAAATATCCCGGGGGAGGCGCGCGCAGCGCGGCGGGGGCAGAGCCCCCAAGATCGCGTGCTATCCAGCTCGCATCAACATTCCGAACAGATCGCGCGGATCGTCCGGGTCGGCCAACATGTCCAGAGGTTCAAAGAAGGTTGTGCCTTCAATCGCCTGTTTCACATAGCGCAGGGCCGAGAAATCCTCGATGGCAAAGCCTACACTGTCGAACAAAGTGATCTGCCGTTCATCGGTGCGCCCCTTGGCGGCGCCGGTGATGACCTGCCACATCTCGGTCACAGGGTGATCCGCGTCCAGCGCTTGAATTTCGCCTTCGATCCGGGTTTGTTCGGGGTACTCGACGAAGATGTCCGAACGTAACAGGATGTCGCGATGCAACTCGGTCTTGCCGGGGCAATCGCCTCCGATGGCGTTGATGTGCACGCCGGGCCCGACCATGTTGTCGGTCAGGATCGTTGCGTATTTCTTGTCCGCCGTGCAGGTGGTGATGATCTGGGCA
This sequence comes from Ruegeria sp. HKCCD6157, assembly GCF_013110685.1. Classification (NCBI taxonomy): domain Bacteria; kingdom Pseudomonadati; phylum Pseudomonadota; class Alphaproteobacteria; order Rhodobacterales; family Roseobacteraceae; genus Ruegeria; species Ruegeria sp. HKCCD6157. Next base: position 1,749,958 of record NZ_WVRB01000001.1, on the reverse strand, counting down.
CCTTCGATGGCGTCTTCCGGTGTTTTGCAAGGGATGACTGTCAGGCCCTTGCCCTGCAAGTTCGCAGCGCATTTCGACGTGGCATTCGGATCGATGTCATAAAGCCGAACGGTGTCGATCCCGCACATTGCCTTGAAGGCGAGGCACTGGAATTCGGACTGTGCGCCATTGCCGATCATGGCCATTGTCCTGGCATTTTTCGGGGCCAGATAGCGCCCGACCAATGCCGAAGTCGCAGCCGTGCGCAGCGCGGTCAGCATCGTCATTTCGGTCAACAGCGTCGGATATCCGGTGTAGACATCCGCCAGCAGGCCGAATGCGGTAACGGTTTGCAGCCCCTCGGAGGTGTTCTTGGGATGGCCGTTTACGTATTTGAACCCGTATGCCTCACCATCCGAAGTTGGCATCAACTCAATTACGCCATGAGGAGAATGCGCCGGAATGCGAGGTGTCTTGTCGAAGCTTTCCCATCGTTTGAAATCGGCCTCGATCTGAGCGGCAATCTGCGTGATCATCTGTTCGACGCCAATGTGGTGTACCAGTCGCATCATGTTGTCGACGGAAACGAATGGTACCAGGGCCTTGTCTGAAGGTTGCATGGTGCTCTCCTATCGGCGGGCAAGGTGAACGCCTGCAATCATGCAGCGCACGGACCCACCGGCGGTTTCAATTGTTGGAACGGACAGCGGCAACGGTGTTGCACTGTCCTGGATTGTTGCGATTTGGTCTGTTGTGAGGGCGGCAAGTGCCCTGCTGGACAGGGCCAGAACCAACCCATCCCGTCCGGTCAGTTCAATGGCGTTGCCTGCGAACTCGGCAATTTGGTCGTGCGTCAGGTCAATGACCGTTCGACCGGATTCTTCCAGCCGATTGCGAACGGTCATGCGGCGGGCCGGGTCTGAAATCATGTCCAGGCAAATCAGGGCGTAATGCGTGCCGATACCTATCAAAACGTTGGTGTGATAAACGTCCCGCCCCTTGGTATCGCGGGCTTCGAAGGCGATTGGTTCATAGTTGAAATGTGTGCAGAACCGTTCCAACAGGACCGGATCGGCGCGATTGGACGTCACCGTGTAGGCGATACGGGCCACATGATCCAACACCATCGCGCCGGTCCCTTCCAGGGCCAGGTTGTCTTGTTCCAGCCCGGAATAGTCGATGACATCCTGCACACGGTATTCCTGTTTGAGCAGTTCGATTACATCGGTCCGGCGTTCGCGTCTGCGCGATGGCACGAACATCGGGTAGATCGCCACATGGCCGCCGGGATGCGTCGAGAACCAGTTGTTCGGAAAAACGCTGTCAGGTGTATTGAGGTCGCCAAAATCGTCAAACACATGAACAGTGACACCGGCGTCGCGCAATTGCTGCACCGCCCGATCATGTTCATCCCTGGCCGCTTCCGACGTGGCCTGGGCGGATGCGGTGCTCAGCGTTTGAAAGGCATTGTCATCGCGTGTTTCCGGGTTCGACGCAAAAGCGTGCGGCCGGATCATGACGGCGGCAGATGGCGCTTGAAGAGACAGCATCAGAAACTCCGGGTGGGGCGGTCGAAGATACGGCGACCCATCAACGAGGCGGCCAGATCGACCATCAGTTTTGCGGTTCGGCCCCGCTCATCCAGAAACGGGTTCAATTCGACCAGGTCCAGCGAGCAGACAAGTCCGCTTTCATGCAGCAGTTCCATTACCAGGTGGGCTTCGCGCTCGGTTGCACCGCCGGGCACAGTCGTGCCGACTGCGGGCGCCACTGCCGGGTCGAGGAAATCGACATCCAAAGATACATGTAGCAGTGCGTTTTCCGCCTTCACGCGATCAAGAAAGGCCAAAAGGGGGGCTTTGATACCGTTTTCATCGATGCTGCGCATATCCGCCAGCATGGCGCGGTCTTGCTCCAGCGCTGCCCGTTCCGCCGGGTCGACAGAACGCAATCCGATCATGCCGACGCGATCCGTCGGTATGACGGCGGGCAAAGGAGGGAAATCCTCGAATCCGGGTCTGCCGGTGAAATATGCCACCGGCGTTCCATGCAGGTTGCCGCTGCCGGTACTGTCCGGAGTGTGAAAGTCGCTGTGGGCGTCAAGCCACAGTACAAAAAGAGGGCGGTCGATCCGAGCGGCATGGGCGGCCATCCCGGCCACCGTACCCATGGACAGGGCGTGATCACCCCCCATGAAAATCGGAATGCCCTGACCCGCCGCGTCTTGGGCAGCTTTGCTGAGAGCGCGCGTCCACCCCACGCATTCGGGCAGGGCGAACAGGTGCGGGTGTTGGGGAATGTCGACGTTTTCGGCCTGCACGTCGCCCCAATCGTGAACGGTGTGACCAAGATCAGACAGCGCCTGATCCAACCCTGCCACGCGATACGCATCAGGTCCCATCCGGCATCCCTGACTACGTTTCCCGGCGTCCATTGGGGCGCCGACCAGTATGATATCCTTGATTTCCATGTGTTCATTTAGGCCGTCGGACTGTCTTGCGTGAAGTCGGCAAAATGCTCAAAATGGTCTCGGAAAATCCTTTATGAGAAGATGCCATGGACGAATTGGACAATCGGCTGCTCAATGCGTTGCAACGGGATGCACGGGCAAGCCTGTCAGAGCTGTCGGAAACACTGGGTGTGACACGCACCACGGTCCGCAGCAGGTTGCAGCGGCTGAAACAGTCCGGTGAAATCGTCGGCTTTACCGTCCTGACGCGTCGCGATCTGGCGCAAAGCCCGGTGCGCGGGTTGATGATGCTCGAGATTGAGGGCCGCGGGACGGAACGCGTCATGGCCCGGATCGGAGCCATGCGTCAGGTGACGGCAGTTCATTCGACAAATGGCAGTTGGGATCTGATCGCCGAGATCAGTACGGAAACCCTGGCTGAACTGGATGAGGTTCTGTTTCAGATCCGAAGGATCGATGGCGTGACGCGTTCGGAAACGAACCTTTTGCTGTCAACACGCAAGGGGCGGCTCTAGCGCTTTGAGATAAAAACAAAATGTGCCAGAGTCCGTTGGCAGATGATGTCTGAATCGTCGACGGGCGGGTGAGCCGCGCGTGGTATCTGCGATCAGAAACTGGCGGGGACGTGCAGCATGACCAATGCGGAAAGTGACGGTGAACCTCTGGCCGTGCACTGGGCCGAAAAGCTTACGGCCATGTTGGAAAAACCCTGGCTGCGGATTGCGATACCGGTTCTCGTGACCGGGATCGCGCTGACGGTTCTGCATGATTTGTCGGCGCATGTGAAATGGTCAGATGTCCAGACCGATATCGCAACGACGTCGTGGAAACTGATGTTTTTCGCCTTGTGCTGGACCGCGTTCAGTTTCCTGTCGCTGTCGCTCTATGATGTGTTTGCCGTGCAAAGCGTGGCGGGCGGCAAAGTGCCATTGCCTGTTGCCGGAATGGCAGGAGCCAGCGGCTATGCCGTGTCGAACTGTCTGGGTTTTTCCTACATTACCGGAACGGCGATCCGGTATCGGATATATGCGTCGCTGGGATTGGATCTGGGGCGGGTGGCCGGGGTTATCGCAACCTCCTGGGTTGCGTTCTGGATGGGGCTTGTTCTGGTTCTGGGTGTGCTGCTGACCGTGCATCCGGATGGGATCTCGAAAGTGATGCCTGTCAGCGAAACGGTGGAAACCGCCATCGGGCTGTGCCTTTTGGGGGCATTGGTTGCGATGTTCATATGGCTGTCCAGCGGGGGCAGACGGTTGGCCGTCGCAGGTATCGGGTTTGACTTGCCGGGTGGCAAACTGGCCAGCCTTCTGACACTGGCCGCCATCGGAGATCTGGTTGGCGCGTCCATGGCGCTCTATGTCCTGATGCCGGACGATCTGGGCGTTGGCTATCCCTATTTCTTCACGATCTACATCGCCGCCATCGCCGTTGGAATCCTCAGCCACGCGCCGGGCGGGCTTGGGGTATTCGAAGCCACGTTGATCGCGGGGCTTGGGGCGTCGGGACGTTCGGATGTGATCGCAGCCTTGTTGCTGTATCGCGTCGTTTACACTTTCTTGCCGTTCGGTATCGCCAGCGTGTCCATTGCGGTCGCGTCGGCACTGACGCAAAGGCACAGGATCGGCGGCGCCGCGACATGGGTCTATCGGGTCATCCGTCCCATTGTTCCCATGGTGGCAGCCGGGGTTGCGGCCGTGGCGGGGGTGGTCCTGCTGGTGTCCGGCGCATTGCCAGCGGGCACGCAGAACCTTGGCGTTCTGAGAGAGGTCTTGCCGCTGTCGTTTGTCGAGGCATCGCACCTTGCCGGCAGTGCTGTCGGCGTGCTGCTTTTGCTGGTGTCCCGCGGTTTGTTTCGAAAGCTCTACCGCGCATGGGTGGTGGCCATGTTGTTGATGGTGGCCGGGTTCTTTGCCTCGCTGGCAAAAGGGCTGGACACTCACGAAGCGCTGTCGATGCTGGGCACGATTGGCCTTCTGGCGATGTTCCGCGGGGCGTTTTACCGGGTCAGTGGCGCGTCGATCTTCAGGCTGAATATTCCTTGGTTGGTCAGTGTCGTGGCGCTGCTGGCGGTGATATTCTGGATCGGGCTGTTCGCCTATTCCCATGTCGAGTACCAGAACGCCCTGTGGTGGGAATTTGCCTGGAACGGAGACGCTTCGCGCTTTTTGCGCTCCAGCCTCATCGTGGCGGTGATCGTGGGCGTCGTGGCCGTGAACTCTCTGTTCGGACGAGAGATTCCGACGCCTGTGCGCACGGAAATCCCCGAGGTCGTTGAACGGCTTGTGATGGAGTGCGAGGACACCGAATCCCAAATCTCGCTTACCGGTGACAAACAGTTCCTCATCTCACCGGATCAGACCGCATTCATTGCGTATGCAGACACGGGCAACGCTTTGATCTCGAAGGGAGAGCCGGTCGGCGATGAAACGGCGGGGCGGCAGTTGATCTGGCAACTCAGGGAAATGGCGGACCGAGAAGGAAAACTGTGTGCCTTCTACAGTGTTTCAACCAAATACCTGCCGACATTTCTGGATCTGGGCCTGTCGATCCTGAAGATCGGCGAGGTCGCGCGGGTTCCGCTCAGGGATTTCTCGCTGGACGGAAAGTCGCGCAAGCGGTTCAGACAAGCCAGGAATCGGGCCGAGCGGGAGGGCTATGTATTCGAGATCATCCCGAAAGAAGACCTGGCCCCGGTATTGCCGGAACTGCGCGCGATTTCAGACCATTGGCTGGCCCAAAAGGCGGGTGCCGAAAAGGGCTTTGCGCTGGGGGGCTTTGACGATCAGTACCTGTCATATTTCGATCATGCGGTTCTGCGTGACGGTAAGTCAGGCAAGATCATGGCCTTCGCCAACCTGTTTCAGGGCGGCAACAAATCCGAGCTGTCACTGGATCTGATGCGCTATGAGCCTGACAGCCCGAGCTTTGTCATGGATGCTCTTTTTGCCGAGATGATGAACTGGGGATCGCAGCAGGGGTTCCACTGGTTCTCATTGGGTGCGGCGCCGTTCTCAGGCATCGAAAACCGTCAGCTTGCATCGCTTTGGAACCGCATCGGCGGCTTTGTCTATGAGCATGGCGAGCAGTTCTATCATTTTGAAGGTTTGCGCGCCTTCAAACAGAAATTCGATCCGGAATGGAGCCCCAACTATCTGGCCAGCCCCGGCGGGCTGGCCGCGCCCCGCATCCTTTACGAGGTCAATATTTTGATCTCGGGCGGGCTGCGCGGGTTGACCAAGTAGCGCCTAGTTCAGGCTGGCCCGGGTCGGGGTTTTTTCAAGCAGATCGCCCCAATCGGTGCGATAGGCCATTTCCGCCAGCACGGTTTCAGGCAGGAATTCCTGGTTTTGGCGGATCTGCCATCCGCCGCCCAGACCCTTGTAAACGGCAACAAGATTGCTGGACACCTGCTGCCGCGCTTCGATCAGGTTTGCCTGCGACCGCAAAAGCGCGGTCTGCGTGTTCAAAATGCGAGAATAGCTGGCGATTCCGTCCCTGTACTGGCTGACGGCGATATCTGCGGCCTTGCGCGAAGCTTCGACGCTTTTCTGATAGAACCCAACCTGTTTTCGCGCTTGCGCATAGGCGACCATCGCGCTTTCCACCTCGGAATACGCGGTCAGAACGGTATTCTGATAATTGGCAATCAGCGCTTGGTATGCCGCATCTTGCGCGCGGACATTGTTTTTGATGCGGCCATAGTTGAGCACGTTCCAGACCACGCCGGCACTGGCCAGACCGGTGGTGCTGTTGCCGCTGAACAGATCGCGCCCGCCCGATGCCTGCAAACCGATTGCGCCCGACAGCACGAACTGAGGATACAGGTCAGCCATCGCGATACCCACCTGCGCCGATTGAGTCGCAGCGGCCAATTCCGCCGCGCGGACATCCGGGCGGCGGCGCAGCAATTCTGCCGGCACCCCAACGGCCACATTTGTTCGCGCTGACGGGATACGGCCGGAATTCCCCAGCAGGTTGGTCATCCGGGACGGTGTGGCCCCCAGCAGCACGGCCAGCGCATTCTTGGTCTGTTGCAGGTCGCTTTCCAACTCGGGCACCAAGGCCTTGGTATTGTTGAGCAGCGCAGTGGACTCCTGAACGTCCAGTTCGGTCGTGACCCCGTTGTTGAACCGCAGCTGGGTCAGGTCCGCCGATTCCTGCTGCAATTTGATGTTTTCCCGGGCGACCGCCAACGATTCCTGCAACGCGCGGATATTGACGTAGAGCGCGGCCACGTCGCCGGTCAGTGTCACCAATGCGTCATCATAGTTTGCGACCTGCAAAGCCAGATTCGACCGCGCCGCCTGCACGCCGCGCCGTTGTGCGCCCCAGACATCCAGCTCCCATTGGGCGTCGAACCCAACCTGAGACGTCGAGAATTCGGTATCCAGGGGGATGATCCGGTTGATATCGGCAACTGGCCCAAGATTGTCGCTGATTTGCCGCCGCTGCAAAGACGCGCCTATGGCCTGGGATTGCGGGTACAATTCGCCGAAAGCGATCCCCAACTGTGCCCGCGCTTGAAGCACCCGCGCTCCCGCGACCTGAAGCGTCAGGTTCTGGGCATAAGCTTCGGCAATCAGACGGTTGAGGGTTGGGTCATTGAATGTTTCCCACCATTTGACCACGGGTGCGCTGCGCGATGTCAGGCCGCTTTGGCCGACGCTGGGGCTGTTTACCTCGATCCATTGCTTGACGACCGGAGAGTTCGGGCGCACGAAATCGGGCCCCACGGGCGTGCAGGCCGCGAAGGTGGCGGCGCAAAGTGCAGTTCCCATCAACCGGCGGAGTGTCATGGCGCGCATCCTCAGATATCCAGCGGTCGAATGAAGTTGGCGAAGGAATAGAGACGGATGTTGATGCGTCTCAGGAACTCAAAGCTTTTGCCCATGCCGGTGTAGATCGCCACGGCGGCGTGGCCGCCAGCCGGGAAAGTGTGCCCTTCCGGGATATCGACGGTGATCTGCACGGCAATTCGACCGGGCAGTTTCGGCAGTTCAAAGCCGGGCAGGCGGCCTGAAGGGATCAGTTGCCCTTGGCGCGTGGCCCACCAGATCGCCTCGACCTTGCCCGTCAGGATTTCGCCCGGGTAAAGATCCAGCGCCACTTCGACCTCTTGCCCCGGTTCCACGAATTTAAGGTTCTGCTGGCGAAAGGTCGCAAGGATATAGGGGCTGTCTTCGGTCACGAAACTGGCTATCGCGCCCAGTCGAACATCGCCGACGACCAGCCCGGGGCGGGCTTGTTGCGATACGATCATGCCGTTTTCAGGCGCGTAGATTGTTGTGTTTTCAAGAAAATACTCAGCTTCGGCCAACTGCGCCCTTGCCTGGAGAATACCCGTGTTAACCCCGTCTATCTGGGACTCCACGGCCAGTTGCGCCTTTTCCAGATTTGCTTCGGCCTGTTTGACGGCAGCAAGGTCTTCGGTCACCTGCTCGTTCCAGCGGTCCAGTTCGTCTTGCCGCGCTCCACCGGCGGGCACAAGAGTTTCATACCGGGCTTGCTGAGTCTGCGCATAAGCCAACTGCGCGTTTGCGCGTTCAACAGCTTCGGTCGACGCGATCACATCCTGTTCCAGAATCTTGGAATTCTGTTCAGCGGCGACCAATTGCGCTTGCGCATTGTCTACCGCCAGTGAAAATACGGTGTCATCAAAGCGGTAGAGCGGATCACCCTTGGTGACCGGTGTGTTCGGTTCCACAAGAACTTCGGTCAGGATCGTCGGCTGTGTCAGTTTGGGAATGATCTGTATGGTCGAACGCACCACGTGACTGTCGGCCGAGAAGGGCTGAAAGAACCGCAACGCGACCAGGAAAATCAGCAACAGGTGCGCGCCAACCCAAAAGGATACGATGCCCCAGGCGATGTTGAATTTCAGCAGTTCCAGCTTGAAGAAAATAAGCCAGACGAAAATGATGTAAAATAACGTGATGCCAAGGGCGACGAACATGTTTTGTGACTTCCTTTGGCCTTAGCTTTGCTGCGGATCGTCTGTGTCCAGACGACCTTGATATTCAGGCCGGACATCACCACCCAGACGTTTGATTTCATCACGAATGGCGTCTTTTTCCTCGTCAGGGCCACGGCGAATGTCGACCGTAACGCCATCATGGAACGCCCACATGAAGGCATGGACCCAGGGCACCACGGCCAGAAATCCCATCCAGCCCATTATCTTTACGGCCTCGGCATGGGGATGGTTGCGCTTGATGGCAATCCGACCCGGAAGACCCATGAGAAAGAGAAACAGTGCCATCACCGCCGCCAGAAGCAGGATCAATGCCACGAAAGTCAGATAGTCATAATAGCCAAGCGGTTGTCCCAGTAATCCCATGCTCGCGCCTCCTTTTGGGGAAGGTTACGGTATCTTCAGTTGCCGGCGTCCAATTCGTCAATCAACTTGTAGCTTGTCGGCGGGTCGGCGCAGATACCCGGCCCGCATTCCAGCAAGGTTGAACCCGCGTTCAGCACCGCCAAAGCCAGCATGACGAAAAACGCGATCTTGGCCAGAGCATTTCCGCCGAACCTTGGTTCCTGACCAGAAGGGTCCGCGTATTGGCGATCAAACAACAGCATGATCGACGTGCCCAGCAACACAAGGAAAAAGGCGATCCCGGCCCAGGTATAGTAGTGCAGGCCCAAAACAGGAGAGCCGTAGTGCCCGGTGCCGGGTACGATATGCAGAAGTATTTGGCGGATCGATACAGTGCCGCCATACAAGGCCGCAATCAGCACGATGGCATAGTGTTGCGGCCGTGGACCGTAGAGCAGGTTCAAACCAAGCCCTACGCCGACGGCAACGAACCCAACACGTTGCAGCAGGCAAAGCGGGCAGGGCAGCTCATAGAGGACAAGCTGATAGAAAAACGCCAGGGCCAGTACAAGGCAGACGGCAAGCATACCGATCGCGTTGAGGGTGCGGGACAGTTCAGGTGTCATGGCAAGCCCCTCAGAGTTGAATTGTCAGCGGCGTCGTGGCGTGGAATTTCAGCCAGTAGATACACATGGCCAGTGTGACGAAAAACAAGGCGTTGCCAGCTTTGGTCAACTTGAAATAGTTCAGCCCCATCGTGGCGATAAACAACGAAAACAAAAGCGCAATCATGGCCCGGTCCTCCCCTCCCGTGCACAAATTCTTGTACGTGGGATAGTGTCAGGCCAAGTTCGATCTGGCAAGCCGCGCAACTCGCCCGGACGTTGTTATTTGCCCGCCTCTAGTCGCAGATGATGACATCTGTCTGCCACTCGCGACAGTGCTCTGGCAGCTTGCCGGGCAGGGGCAGGTCGCTATAGACCGTGTCAAGCTCGGCAATTGATCCTATCCGCGCCGGGGCCGAGCGTTGAAACTTCGAATGATCGGCAACCAGAAAAGTTCGGCGCGCCTTCTCGATGATGGCCTGGCTGACCTGAACCTCCTGAAAGTCGAAGTCCAAAAGATCGCCATCCGTGTCCAGCGCCGAACATCCTATGACGGCGATGTCGAATTTGAACTGCCGGATGGCCGATACGGTCAGATTGCCGATCAGCCCCCCGTCTGTCCGACGCAAAACGCCGCCGGCCATGATGATTTCGCAGTCCGGGTTTTCGACAAGAATGTTTGCAACGTTCATGTTGTTGGTCACCACCAGCAGGTTCTTGTGGTTCAGCAACTGCCTTGCCACGGCCTCGGTCGAGGTTCCGATGTTCATGAAAATTGATGCGCCATCCGGGATATCAGCCGCGCAGGTCTGAGCGATGCGGGTCTTGGCGTCCGCGTTCAGCGCGCGGCGGTCCTCGTATCCGATATTCGAAACACCCGAGCGTAGAACCGCGCCCCCGTGAACCCGATCCAGCTTGCCCGCGTCTGCAAGCTCGGTCAGGTCGCGCCGGATCGTCTGAACGGTGACGCCAAAGCGTTCAGCCAGCCCCTCGACGGTAACGCGCCCTTCGGTGCTTGCGATTTCCAGAATGTCGGATTGGCGAAAAGACAAGGACATGGGCAGTTCCGGTGTAAAGGATTGATTTTCGTTTTTGTTCTTTTTGTCGATTTTGGCAAGCCAACTTGCTTGAAAATCATACCAGTGTTGCAAAAGGAAAATAAACGAACATAAACATTGACGAAGCGAAAGTCATTCTGGCTAATGCCCGCAACCGTGTCAGGCAGGGAATCAATGGATATGCAGTCAACGGACAACCAGATCACAGACCTTTTCATCATCGGCGGCGGGATCAATGGCTGTGGAATAGCGCGGGACGCCGCCGGGCGGGGTCTTTCGGTGACCCTGGCCGAGATGAACGATCTCGCTTCTGCGACGTCCTCTGCCTCGACCAAGTTGTTTCACGGCGGATTGCGGTATCTTGAGTATTTTGAAATTCGCCTGGTGCGTGAGGCCCTGATCGAGCGTGAAACCCTGCTGCGCGCGATGCCACATATCAGTTGGCCCATGCGTTTTGTGCTGCCCTACCACAAGGATATGCGGTTTGATTCCGAAACGCCGACCTCGCGGTTGCTCAGCACGGTCATGCCGTGGATGCGCGGGCGGCGCCCGGCCTGGCTGATCCGGTTGGGCCTGTTCATGTATGACAATCTGGGCGGGCGCAAAATCCTGCCGGGCACGACGTCATTGAACCTGCGGTCAGCGCCCGAGGGGGCCCCGTTGCAGGACAAGTTCGAAACCGCTTATGAGTATTCCGACTGCTGGATCGAAGACTCGCGATTGGTGGTTTTGAATGCGCGTGACGCCGAGTCGCGCGGCGCGCAGATCATGGTCCGAACCGAGGTGACCTCGGCCGAGCGGGTCGGCGATCTTTGGGAAGTGTCCGTTCGGGATCGGAACAGCGGTGAGACCCGTTTGGTCCGGGCCAAAATGCTGATCAATGCGGGTGGGCCCTGGGTGGGCGACATCATTCAATCCAAGATCCGCGTGAACTCTCGCGAGGGCGTGCGGCTTGTGCGAGGCAGTCATATCGTGACGCCCAGGCTTTACGATCACGATAAATGCTACTTTTTCCAGGGCGAAGATGGCCGCATCATTTTCGCCATACCATACGAGCAGGATTTTACCTTGATTGGGACAACGGATCAGGATCATCCGGACCCGTCGACCAAACCGGTCTGCACCGAGGCCGAGCAGGATTACCTGTGCGCCTTCGCATCAAAGTACTTCAAAAAAAGCATTACGCGTGACGATGTCGTATGGACCTATTCCGGCGTGCGGCCTCTTTATGATGACGGCGCAAGCAGTGCCACTGCTGCAACGCGGGATTACACGTTGAAAGTCGATGCGCAGGGCGGGGCGCCTGTTTTGAATGTGTTCGGCGGCAAGATCACGACCTATCGCAGGCTTGCAGAAAGCGCGCTTGAGAAGGTCGGTGAGTTTTTTCCGAACCTGCCCGGCCCCTGGACCGCTGGTGTCGCACTGCCGGGGGGGGATTTTCCGGTGGATGCCGTCGAATCCCTGAAAGGCGATCTTTTGGCGGCCTATCCCTTTTTGACCCAAAGCTGGGCTGCCCGCCTGATCAGAGCTTACGGGACCGAAGCAAGGGATGTTTTGGGTGATGCAAAACAGGTATCCGATCTGGGAGAGGACTTTGGTACAACCCTGACAGCGCAAGAGGTCGCGTGGCTGATGGACAAGGAATATGCCCGTTCAGCCGAAGATGTGGTTTGGCGCCGCAACAAGCTGGGCTTGCGGCTGAGTGCCGAGCAGATTGCGCGGATCGATCAATGGATGTCCGAACGGTCCGCGGATAAGGGGTAGCCTGAAAACGCCTCGAGGCTGTCAGCGTATCTGCAAAAAAGCCCCATCAGTTCAGATGGGGCTTTCGGTGTTCAGGCGGCTTTTTCCGTTGGGTCGGGGTCGCTCTTGCTGCGCTTCAACCATTCCCGCATGCCTTGCATCAGGGCATAGAGCACGGGCACCACGATCACACCAACCAGCGTTGCAGCCAGCATCCCGCCGAATACAGCGACACCAATCGCCTTCTGGCTGGCGGCACCGGCTCCGTTCGCGGCCAGCAGGGGGACAACGCCAAGCAGGAAGGACAGCGCAGTCATCATCACAGCGCGAAAACGCTGATACGCAGCCTCTGCGGCGGCCTCTTTGATGGAAAGCCCCTTGGCGCGTTGCTCCATGGCGAACTCGACGATCAGAATACCGTTCTTCGAGGCCAGCCCGACAAGCATGATCATACCGATCTGCGTATAGAGGTTGATGTCACTGCCCACGATGGCCACCGCCGCCACGGCCCCAAACAAGGCTACGACAACGGAAAGCAGGATTGAAACAGGTAAGGTCCAACTTTCGTACTGGCCCACCAGGAACAAGTAACCGAACAGTATGGCAAGCCCGAGGATGATGATCACCAGACTGCCCGAAGCCAGCTGTTGCTGCGCTGTCCCCGTCCATTCGAACGCATAGCCCGGGGGCAGGGCGGTTGCGGATTCTTCGGTCATCACGCTGATTGCATCGCCGCTGGACAAGCCGGGTGCAGGGACCGCCGTCACCGTGGCCGACCGGAACAGGTTGTGGCGCTTCAGCAGGACCGGACCCAGCACGTTTTCAACGTCGATCAGTGTCCCCAGCGGCACCATGTCTCCGTTTTGAGAACGGACATAGAGGTTCGCGATATCTTCGACATTGTCCCGATAGGTCCCATCGGCCTGAATCATCACGCGATAGACACGGCCGAACAGGTTGAAGTCATTGACATAGTAAGATCCCAGCTGCGCCTGCATGGTCTGAAAAATCTCGGCGACCGAGACATTCAGCGTTTTGGCTTTTTCGCGGTCCAGATCAACGAACAGCTGCGGGACGTTGGCGCGGAAGGTCGTGTAGGCCTGCCCGATCTCGGGCCTCTGATTGGCCGAATACACGAACGAACCCACGGCCGAGGCCAGATCCTGCGGAGTGCCACCGCCGGTTTGCTGAACTTCCATCTCGACACCGGCGGACATACCAAGGCCTTGGATGGGCGGTGGGTTGAAAGCAAGGACCGAAGCCGCTGATTCACCGTTCGCGATCGCCAGCACTTTGGCCAGAATGGCGTCCGCGCTCAGATCCTCTTCCTGCCGTTCGCTCCAGTTTTCGAGGTTGACGAAAATCGCAGCGCCGTTGGTGATCGTGCCGTTCAGCATCGAAAAGCCGTTGACCAGAACCGTGCTCGCGACGCCCGGGATTTCACTTATCTGTTCGTCAAGACGTGCGGTCACCGCCTCGGTCCGTTCCAATGTTGCGGCATCAGGCAACTGTACATCAACGAACAGATACCCGTTGTCTTCAAGCGGAATGAATCCGGCTGAGGTGTTGGACATGATTGTCCCGGTTCCCATGCCAAGCCCAACCACGATGGCCAGCGCAATGGCCGGAAAAACCAACAGCTTTCGTACAATGGCGACATAGCCGTTGCGTACGGTGCCGATGAAGTTTTCGAACATCGCAAGCACCCCTTTGGGAGGGCCGGACCGGGGACGAAGAACCAAGCCGCACAGGGCAGGCGAAAGGGTCAGTGCGTTGATGGACGAGATTACGACAGCGGTCGAAATCGTAATGGCAAATTGGGAATACAGCCGCCCCGAGATGCCGGGCATGAACGTGACCGGCACGAACACCGCCAGTAGAACCAATGTGGTCGCGATGACCGGACCCGTGATCTGGCCCATGGCTTTGCGGGTCGCTTCAGCAGGGGGCAACCCTTCATCCGCAATGATGCGCTCCACGTTCTCGACCACGACGATGGCGTCATCCACCACGATACCGATGGCCAGCACCAAGGCGAACAGCGATATGGTGTTCAGCGACATCCCGAACGCCAGCAGGAAGGCAAAAGTACCGATCAGGGATACCGGGATTGCCACCGCTGGAATGATCGTTGCGCGCCAACTACCCAGGAACACGAACACGACCGAAATAACCAGAATGAAGGTCAGGATCAGGGTCGAGACCACGTCGTTCAAAGACGCTTCGACAAAGTCGGTCGTGTTGAAGGGGACATCATATTCGACATCCGTCGGAAAGGCGCGGGACAGCCGCGCCAATTCCGCCTGCACACGTTCCGAAACCGCCAATGCGTTTGCACCGGGGGCCTGATAGATGCCGATGACCGTGGCTGGAACCGCCTGAAAATAGCCCGAAGCCGCATAATATTCCGCGCCAAGCTCTACCCGGGCAATGTCTTTGACGCGGACGATGGCACCGGCGTCACCTGTTCGGATGACAATGTCACCGAATTCCTCTGCGGATGTCAGGCGGCCTTTGGATTTGATCGTGTATTGAAACGTCTGCCCTTCGGGAACGGGTGGCGCACCGATCGAACCGGCGGACACTTCGATATTCTGTTCCCGGATCGCATTGATGACATCCCCCGGTGTGATGGACAGCGCCGCCATCTTGTCCGGGTCCATCCAGATCCGCATGGCGTATTCAAGGTTGGTCAGAACATCGGCCTTGCCGACGCCCTGCACCCGCGCCAGCGCATCGCGCAGATTGATCGAGGCATAGTTCGACAGGAACACACTGTCATAGGTCCCGTTGGGTGAAGTCAGAGTGACCAGCATCAGCATGTTGGTCGAAGATTTCTGTGTCACCACGCCAGACGAAGTCACTTCGGCTGGCAGCGATGACATGGCCTGCGCCACCCGGTTTTGAACGTTGACCGATGCGATGTCGGGATCGGTGCCGACCTCAAAGGTCACATCCAGCGAATAGGACCCGTTGTCCGATGATCTGGACGTCATGTAGATCATGTCGTCCACACCGTTGACCTGCGCCTCGATCGGCGCGGCAACGGTGTTTTCAACGGTCTCGGCGTTTGCGCCGGTATAGGTGGTCGAGACATTGACCACGGGCGGGGTGATATCGGGAAACTGCGCGACCGGCAGCACAAGGTATCCGATACCGCCCATGATGGTCAGCACCAGCGAAATGACGAGCGCCAGCTTGGGCCGGCTGATGAACAGGGCTGAGAACATCTGTTACTCTCCCGGTTGCTCAGAGGCGACGACTGCGTCAACAGCGACGCCGGGGCGAACCCGTTGCAGGCCCTCGACAATGACGCTTTCTCCTTCGCGCAGCCCGTCCAGCACGATAATCGCGGTTCCGACCGTGTCACCGGTGGTTATGTAGCGCTGTTCAACCATCTGCTTGTCGTTGACGACCAGGACAAACTCACCCCGCTGATCGCGCTGCAAGGCGGCTTGAGGCACCAATACCTGCAAGGTCGGTTCCAGCGCTTCGATCTGCACATTCACAAAGGCGCCATCCAGAATCAGCCGGTCCGCATTGTCGAACTGCGCGCGAATGGTAATTGCGCCGGTCAATGGGTCGATACGGTTGTCAACGAATACAATTCTGCCGACTTCATCCATCTTGGTGCCGTTGGGCAGGATGACGTGCACGTTCGGGCTTTGCGGGCTTTCCGCCAGCGATGCCGAGTTTTCACCATAAGTCTGCAAGACTGAGGTGAAGAGCTTTTCGTTCAACGAGAAATTCACATATATGGGCGTCTCGCTGACGATATTGACCAGAGGAGGGTTGTTTGGGCCGACCACATCTCCGACGCTGGTCGTGATCCTGCCGATACGGCCGTCGAACGGCGCATGTATCTGCGTGTAGCTCAGGTCAAGCTCGGCCTGCTGGATCGCAGCATTGGCCGCCTTCACCTCTGCCTCGGCGACCAGTTCGTTGGCGCGGGCAATGTCGCGTTCTGACTCTGGTGTCGCGTCGCGTTTGTAAAGTTCTTCTTTGCGCGCCAGATCGACCTTTGCCAGTTCAAGATTTGCTTCGGCCCGGTTCAGATCGGCCTTTCGGGCCTCAAGCGTCGCCTCGTACAGGTCGGGTTCGATGGTGAACAACAGGTCGCCTTCTTTGACGGTCGCCCCATCCTCGACCTCGCGGCTGTTGAGAAACCCGTTCACCCGCGCCACGATATCGACCTTGTTGATTGCCTCGGCGCGTCCGATGAACGTGGCTTCGTCGGTGATTTCCTCGGTATAGGCCGCCGCTATGGAAACCTTTGGCGGTGCCCCTTCTTCCTGCGCGGTCGCCGGATGCGCCAAACCCAAGGACATCAGCATGAATGCGGCGGCCAAATGCCTGCTGATCTTATTGGGTGAAAGGAATGCTGGGGACATGGCGAAAGCCTCGTTCGATGCAGAAACAAAAGATACCGACCCAGTCGCCACGGCGACGCGAGTCGGAGGAACCTGATCTCAGGATGACTTTTTTGCGCCGATATCTCAAGCGTGATGAGTCCCGCGCCGGTCAGGGCAGAGGTCAAAAGTTCAAGCACTTATGCTGGCTTAGGCCCTGACGCGGCCGCAGGGCCCAAGCAAAAGGGGCCCGAAACGGGCCCCCCGGAGTCCATTGTGCCGGACCGATCAGTCGCGGGTTCCCGCGAACCTGTCCTGCCATTCTTCGCGCTGTTCATCCGTTATCTTGGCGAACAGAACGTCTGGCACGGTAAAATCGTGACCGGACGGCAAGGCGTTCAGCGCGGTGGCAATATCATCGGGCCAGCTGGTATCCAGCGTATTCATCGCGCTCAGCATGCGGGCCGAGGTGTCGGGGATGAACGGCGCGCTGAGAACGGCGTAAAGCCGGATCAGGTTCAGACCAAGACGTACCTGCGCGGCGGCCTGCTCGGGGTCTTCCTTGAACGTGGACCACGGAGCCGCGGCCTGTAGATATTCATTTCCTGCGACCCAGATTGCCCGCAGCTCCTGCGCGGATTTGCGAACCTCCATCGCTTCCATATGGCCTTCATAGGCGCGGACGCGTTTGGTGAGCTCTTCGATCAAGGCCTGCTCGCGGGGTCCGAACTGTCCACCTTCGGGCACGGTCTCACCAAATTTCGAGCGGCAGAATTTGGTGATCCGGCTGACAAAGTTGCCCAGAACGTCTGCAAGGTCCTTGTTCACCGATTGCTGGAAGTTCTCCCAGGTGAATTCGCTGTCGCTGCTTTCGGGCGCGTGGCTCAGCAGCCACCAGCGCCAGTAATCGGCAGGCAGAATGTCCAGCGCCTGATCCATGAACACGCCACGGCCCTGGCTGGTCGAAAACTGGCCGCCGTCATAATTCAGATAGTTGAACGACTTGATGTAATCCACCAGCTTCCAGCGTTCGGGTGATCCGGTCTCTTCATTATGGGCGTTGGTGCCCAGGATGGTGGCCGGGAAGGACAGCGTATGGAACGGCACGTTGTCCTTGCCCATGAACTGGACATAGCGCACGTCGTCCGCGCCCTTGTCGGTGCGCCACCAGCGTTCCCAATCCGCATCGGTCCTGCCGTTGGCATCGGCCCATTCCTTGGCGCAGGCGATGTATTCAATGGGGGCGTCGAACCAGACGTAAAAGACCTTGCCTTCCATCCCCGGCCAATCCTGATCGCCTTTTTTTACCGGTACACCCCAGTCCAGATCGCGGGTAATGCCACGGTCCTGCAAGCCGTCGCCGTCATGCAGCCACTTCTTGGCAATCGAAGTGGTCAGGACCGGCCAGTCCGTCTTGCTGTCGATCCACGCATCCAGTTTGTCCTTCATCGCGGATTGACGCAGATACAGGTGCTTGGTTTCGCGCACTTCCAGGTCGGTCGATCCGGAAATGGCCGAGCGCGGCTCGATCAGGTCCGTCGGATCCAACTGCTTGGTGCAGTTTTCGCACTGGTCGCCGCGCGCGCGATCATAGCCGCAATTGGGGCAGGTGCCTTCGATATAGCGGTCAGGCAGAAAGCGACCATCGGCGTTGGAATACACCTGTTTCTCGCTGACTTCGCGGATCAGGCCCGCGTCATCCAGCTTGCCCGCAAAATGCTGGGTCAGGCGCTTGTTCTGCTCGCTGGACGAACGGCCGAAGTGATCGAAGCTGAGGCCAAACCGGTTGGCGATATCAGCCTGAAT
Organism: Ruegeria sp. HKCCD6157; assembly: GCF_013110685.1. Taxonomy (NCBI): domain Bacteria; kingdom Pseudomonadati; phylum Pseudomonadota; class Alphaproteobacteria; order Rhodobacterales; family Roseobacteraceae; genus Ruegeria; species Ruegeria sp. HKCCD6157. The sequence continues at coordinate 1,731,632 of NZ_WVRB01000001.1, read as the reverse complement.
CGCATACATGTCGGCGCAATACTCCGCCACCGGTTTGCCGGCCTTGGCGGCGGCCAGCTCGGCGGGTGTGCCGTGTTCATCCGTGGCGCACAGGAACATGACCTCGTTCCCCCGGCCACGCTGGTAACGCGCGTACAAATCAGCCGGCAATTGCGAGCCGATCAGATTGCCGAGGTGTTTGATCCCGTTGATATAGGGGATCGCCGAAGTGATGAGAATCCGAGCCATGATCCGTTTCCGCGTAACTGTCTGCGCGCCCGTCTACATGATGTGATCGCCCAGCAAAAGCCCGGCATTGACCTGCTTGTCGATTTAGACCTCGAAGGGAAGGAAAATCGTGCTGCCGCAACGATCTGGATCGCGTTCCGGGGACATGTCCAAAGCTTTTGGGGCAAGCAGAGGGACTCCAACGCCTTGAATCCGTGTCGCAGTGCCCCGTCCTTGTTCCATACCGAACCGACCGAAAAGGCCAGGGTGATAACAAAAGACATTCAAAGAACAGCGGGGGTGCCCAGTTTTTCACTCTTCCCGCGACCGTTTCAGAAGGCGACCAATCGTGAATGAAGTGCGCGGGGCGTAAACATAATTCGTGCGCTCCTCGGGGGTGGGGCGTGACCGCATCCGCGCCAGACCAAACACGATCAGGAAGACATGCCCGAACGCCACGAAGGCAAACAGGGCACCGGGGCCAAATTGCTGGATCAGGTTAGAGGTTATGTAGGGCGATGCAATTGCCCCCAAGGCAAACCAGAACATCAGGGCAGCCGAGAGTTCCACCCGTTCCTCGGCCGTGGCAAAGTCGTTTGCGTGGGCGGATGAGACCGAGAAGATCGGGAAGGTTGTCAGGCCGAAGAACACGGCCGCCGACATGACCCCGATCGTTCCGGTGCCGCTGGCTGCCATGGTGACGCCGCAGCTGAGTACCGCGGCAGCCGACAGCCAGATCAGAACCCAGCGCCGGTCATATTTGTCAGCCAGCCAACCGACGGGGTATTGAGCAAGCGCACCACCCAATACGAAAGAGGCCAGGAAGAATGCAATCTGATCGACGCCCAGTCCGACCTCTTGCCCGTAAACCGGACCCACCATTCGGAACGAGGCCGAACTGAGCGCGGCCACGATCACGCCTGCCACGGCTAAGGGTGAGCTGTGCCAAGCCAGCCCGGGTTTCAGTCGGGGCGCGTCAGGTGTTTTGGGTTGGCTTGCTTTGGTCAGCGTCAGCGGCAGCAGTGACGCACAGCAAAGGATCGCCAGCAGGTTGTACGACACGTAAGAGGCCGGGGGCAGAACGGCGATAATCAACTGGGCGCACAAGGACGCGCCCATATCCGCGATCCGGTACGTTCCCATTGCACGCCCTCGGGTTTCATTGGTGACCTTCGCGTTCAGCCAGGCCTCGATCACCGTGTACGCGCCTGCCACGCAGGTGCCCGAGGCCACACGCAGGGCGGCCCAGATATATGGGTTTTCGGTCAGCGTATGTCCGATGAGGCCCATCGCGCCCAACGCGGTGCAAACTGCAAATGCGCGCGAATGACCAACATTGCCCATCAGACGTGGTGCCCACCAGCAGCCGATGAAAAACCCCAAAAAGTGCGAAGACCCCAAAAGACCGATCTGTTCGGTCGTGAAATCCAGCGTGATGCCGGAAATGGCATCGAGTGGCCCGACGCCTCCTGTGGAAAGCTGAAGCAGAATGACCGAAAGAAACAGGGCGGCAAATGAAATGATCGTGCGCATGGTGGTCTCAGATTGGCAGGGTCGCCGCACAATGCGCGCATCAATTCGACTTTAGCGAGTCGTTTTTTTGCCGTTCGGCGATCAGGTCGCGCGGATGATCTCGGCGCGGATGTCCAGGCCGACAGTGTCGTCAACCAGGTCAGGATAGCCCGAAGCTCCGAAGTCGTGCCGGTTCAGGGCGCCCTTCAAGCCAATGGTCAGGCGGCTCAGATCGTTCACTGCACTTCCTGCCTGCCGGTACAGATTGGCCTCCAACGTGATCGGGCGGGTCACGCCGCGGACCGTCAGATTACCCGTGATCCGTGCGCCATCTGATATTCGCCCTTCCGCGCCTAGCTGTATGTCCGTTGACACAAACCGGATCGTTGGGTGCTGCTTCGCGTCCAAAACGCTGGGGCTGAGCATGGGCATACGGGCAAAGGGAAGCCGCGTTCTGGCTTTGCTGACGTCCAGTGTCACCGTGACCTGGCTGTTCTCTAGCCGACCTGTGTCAATCTGAACATCGGCGGTCCGGATCGGCATCGTCCTTGACTGTGTCACCCCCGCAAGATCAAACGTGAACCCGACCCGGGTGCCTTCATCCGACAGGATGTATGGCCGCAATGCGGCTTGTGCCGCCTGGGTCAGGGGCAGGGTTGCAAGCCCGGCTAGCAGGTTGCGACGGGTCAGAAGGATCATGCCATGACGCTTTCCCGTGTGGGGCGGGATCTTCTGAGCAGCATCAGAACGATCGCAATGTTCAGACCATTCCAAAAGATGCCATTCACGAACGCCAGTTGGTAGCTTCCGGTGAGGTCGTAGATCCATCCTGACATCCAGCCACCGAGTGCCATGCCAAGAATGGTCATCATCATGACGAACCCGACCCGCGCACCAGCTTCTTGCGGCGGCATGTATTCGCGGACAATCAACGCATAGCTGGGCACGATGCCGCCCTGTGCCAGACCAAAGAGCAGGCTGATGGCATAAAGCGACACCATTCCATCGTAGGGCAGGAACAGGAACAGGGCGATACATTGCAGGAGCGAACCGATCAAAAGCGTCAGGACCCCGCCAAGCCGATCTGCCAACAAACCCGAGATGATCCGGCTGACAACACCACCCAATAACATCAGTGACAGCATCTCGGCCCCGACCGCGGGCCCATATCCCAGCCCGACGCAATAGGAAACGATATGAACCTGTGGCATCGACATGGCGACGCAACAACCGATCCCGGCCAGGCCCAGAATATATTGCAGCGCGCGCGGTGACACACCGACACTTCGTGCATTGATTTGGGCGGATGCTGCGGCGGTGCTGTGTGCCTCGACCGGAACCCTGCGGCGTAGCAGCAGCGACAGGGGAATGACGACGACAAGCGTCAGCACGGCGAGCGTCAGATAGACCTGTTGCCATCCATCCCGCGCCAGAATTCCGGACAGCATGGTGGGCCAGATGGCGCCGGACAGGTAATTCCCACTGGCGACCAACGCGACGGCAATGCCGCGCCGTTTCATGAACCAATGTGAGATATCTGCGATCAGCGGGCCAAACCCAATCGATGTGCCCAGCCCCAGCAGGAGATGCGCCGCGGATAGCAACATTATGCTCGGTGCCAGCGTTGCCAGCACATAGCTCAGCGCACTCAAGACGGCTGCTCCGATCAGGGCGCTGGTGACGCCCAGCCGGTCCACCACCTGCCCCAGCCACATGTTGCCCAGGGCAAAACCGATCATCGCCAAAGTGTACGGCATCGAGGCTTCGGCACGACCGGCCCCGAATTCGGCTTCGACTGCGGGCATGACCACGATCACGGCCCACATGCCCACATTCGCCACTGTTGCAATGGCGAGCGTGATCAGAAGGCGAAGCCAGGAATAGCGGCTGTCATGGATCGGATGGCTCATGTGGTGACGCTAGGGCGCGGCCCGCGTTTTGACCAGTCACATCTTGCGTGATCCGTGTGGCTTTATGCCGGTGTGTCTTCGGTTTCGATCCGTTCCAGATGTAACCCGGCACGGGCGGCGGTCATGGTGGCCTGCCATGTGACCGGGGGCAGGGCACGGGCGCGGCGGCGTGTCAGAGCCCAGATCCGAGCCTCATCCCGATGGGTGGCCGCCATGTGCCAGCGCGTTTCAACCCCTTGCGCGCCGCCATCTCCGGGTGTCAGCAGCAAACCAAGCGGAGCCCGCCCCATCGCACCCCCCTGTTCGGCGGCCAGATGCATCCGGCGTATCGGCGTGAGCCCCGGTGCGCCGGGCAGGTCGCCGATGATCAGCGGAATGGCCCCGCTGCGCAGCGCCTCCTCCAGGCACCACAGCAGATCTTCGGCACGGGTGGGATGAACAAAAATGAACCGGGCCGGATCGGCAAAGGCCATCATCCCATCGGGGTTCAACTGGCCGGGTTCCCAGGCGGGGGAAATCCACAAGACCGGCCCCTGCGTCTGACCGGCTAGCCACATGGCAAAGCTGCGCCGGGCGGGGCCGCATGCCTCGTGCACGCGGCCCAGTTCCAGGGTGATCTGCGGATGGAGCTTTACCCCCGGCGCCTGACGCGCAGTTTTGTGGCCAAGAAGTTGAGTGGACATGCCGGAATGCTAGCATGTTCCACTTTTGTTCTCAAGTGGTCAGGGCCGTCAACGAGACAGGATCAACTTGCCATTTGCAAATTGGACGCTCGAGAAACGATGCAGATATTCCATCCCCAAAAGCGATTTATCCAGCTCGCCCTCATTGACCCAGGCCGATACGTTCTGGTCGGTAATGGGGCCTGTGGTCAGGGTGTCAAGCCGCACCGGCGCTGTGCGCACCTCGCCGTTGGCGGTCAGGGCGCGGCCGAAATAGTTCAGTTGATCGGGATCGATGCCTACACGTTCTGCGTCCCGGGCACTGAGAACGATCTGGCTGGCGCCGGTGTCGACAAGAAAGTTGATCGGCTCACCATTCACCAAAACCGGAAGGTAATAATGACCATCATAGGCACGAGGCACCTCGATCACGTTGCCGGTGACGGTCATCTGCGGGGCAGGGCCAACCGAAGACCGGATGTCTTCCCACAGGCCGATGACGGCGATGACGCCAACAAAAATGAACACCCAGGCCATCACCTGCTGCAACGTCTTGTTCAGGGACTGGCGGTTTTGCGAAACGAACCAGAACGCGACGGCCAGCCCAAGCACGACCAGATAGACCAGTTGTCCGATATCGACGCTGTCCAAAGGGTTCACCCCACTCAAGTTGCACGTCACATATATGGGGGTTTAAGACGCAAAACCAAAGGCCTTGAGGCCATCGAGAATGAACTGCACCGACAAGGCCGCAAGCAACATCCCCAGCAGCCGGGTCAACACGTTCAGCCCGGTTTTGCCCAAAACCCGCGCGACCGCGCCAGATGTCAGATACATCACGAAGACCATTGCCAGCACAACCAGCATCACACCGATGACAATAGCAAGGCCCTGAATGCCCGGCTGCTGGCCCGCAAGCAGAATCATCGTTGCAATCGATCCGGGGCCTGCAATCAGCGGGATGCCCAGGGGAAAGACGGACGGGTCCGGGTGTTCCTCTTCCTCGGCGCTGCTTTCGCGTCGCTTGGTGCGGCGTTCAAACAGCATATCCAGCGCGGTCAGGAACAGCAGGACGCCGCCTGCAACGCGGAACGCTTCCATCGAGATGCCAACAAACCCCAGAAGGGCTTCGCCAAAGGCGGCAAACAGGGCCAGGATGAAGCCCGCCGTCAGGCAGGCCCGAATGGCAATGGACCGGCGCGTGTGCCAGTCCATACCCTGTGTCAGCGCCACGAAGATCGGCGTTTGCGCGGGCGGATCAAGGACCACGAAAAGTGTTGTGAACGCGGTAATCAGAAATGCACTGTCCATTGTTATCTGCTGCTCCGTTGCAGGTCTTGCAGGATACGCAGGGCGTCCTGCGAACAACCTGATGGGACATAGACGTGATCGTGATGATACCCCGCGACCATGTTCGCGGGAATGCCGGCCCGTGCCAGCGCGCTGGAAACGGCGGCGGTCAAACCAACTCCTTCCAGCGAGGAATGAACCTGCAACGTGATGCACCGCATCGCGACGGCATCTTGCGGTGCCGCAGCGATCGGGACGACAAGAGACAGCCCTTCGGCCTCGGCGCAGCTGGCCCGCGTGCCCTGTGGCCAGGGCTTGTCTTCTGGCCATACGACAAAGGCAAATTCACCGGGCTGCAAGTCGGGATGCATACCCGCGATCATGGCGTCGGTATCCGTGATGGGCGTGCTCATGCGGTTTCTGCCTGTTCAAGCCGTTCGGCGGCCGCGACCCACAATGCCTCGGCTTTTTGCATGGCCTCGGTGACTTCGGTGAACTTGCGGTTCCAGGTTTCCAGGTCGTTGATCCTGTCGTCCTCGTACAGCGCCGGATCGGCCAGTTTGGTCGAAAGCTTGTCATGCATTTCCGTCAGCTTTTCGATCCGGTCCTCGCATTTGCGCAGATCCGCACGCAAGGCCAGTATCGTCTCGCGCGGGGGGCGTTTCGATTTGACCGCGCGGGGCTTTTCCCTGACGGGTCTGTCGCGCGCCAGCAGCAGGGACCGATAGGCTTCAAGGTCGCCGTCGAAAGGTTTGACGGTACCGTCCGAAACCAGCCAGAGCCGATCCGCGACAAGGCTCAGCAGGTGCATGTCGTGACTGACCAGAACCACCGCGCCGGAATAGGCCGTCAGCGCCTCGACCAGCGCCTCGCGGCTTTCGATGTCAAGGTGGTTGGTCGGCTCGTCAAGGATCAGCATATGGGGCGCGTCGATCGTGGCGAGCAGCAGTGAAAGCCGCGCTTTCTGTCCGCCCGACAGGCGCCCGACCTCGGTTTCCGCCTGATCCGCATTCAACCCGAACCCGGCCAGTCGCGATCGCCACTTGCCCGGTGCTTCGTCAGGGCGCAGACGGCGCAGGTGGTCCAGCGGCGTTTCGTCCACGTAAAGCTCATCCACCTGATGCTGCGCAAAGTAACCGATGCGCAGCTTGCTGCTGCGGGTCATCTTGCCCGCCATGAGGGGCAGCCGGTCCGACAGCAGCTTGGACAAGGTCGACTTGCCCTGTCCGTTCTTGCCCAACAGCGCGATACGGTCATCCTGATCGATACGCAGGTTCAGGCGGCGCAACACTTCGGTTTCGCCATAGCCGGTGACGCCGCCTTCGATCTGGATGATCGGTGGCGACAGTTCCTCGGGTTCCGGAAAGCTGAAGGCGCGCAGGGCGGCCTCTTGCGGGGTCGAGACCAGTTGGATGCGTTCGATCATCTTCAGGCGCGACTGGGCCTGAACGGCCTTCGACGCCTTGTAGCGGAACCGATCCACAAAGCTTTGCAGATGTGCGATGCGGGCCTTGGCCTTGGCGTTTTCCGATTCCGCCTGTGCCAGCCGTTCCGCACGGCGTTCCGCGAACTTATCGTAGGGCACGGCGTAATAGGTCAGCTTGCGGTCTTCCAGATGCAGGATCGACCCCACGGCGCGGTTCAGAAGGCCGCGGTCGTGGCTGATGATGATCACAGTGTGCGGATATTTGGCCAAATAGCTTTCCAGCCACAGCGCGCCTTCGAGGTCCAGATAGTTGGTCGGTTCGTCCAGCAGCAGCAGATCGGGCTGAGAAAACAGCACCGCCGCCAGCGCAACGCGCATCCGCCAGCCGCCCGAGAAATCCGAACAGGGGCGCTGCTGGTCTTCGTCGTCAAAGCCCAACCCCTTGAGGATCGAAGCTGCGCGGGCCTCGGCGGACCAGGCGTCGATATCGGCCAGACGTGTCTGAATCTCGGCGATACGTGTAGGGTCTTCGGCGCTTTCGGCCTCGGCCATCAATGCACTGCGTTCGGTGTCGGCGGCCAGGACCGTGTTGATCAGCGAGACGTCAGAAGAGGGCACCTCTTGCGCCACGCCACCGATCCGAGCGCGTTTCGGGACCGAGATATTGCCCGATTCCAAAGCCAACTCGCCCCGGATCAGGCGGAACAGCGTGGTCTTTCCGGTTCCGTTCCGACCGACAAGGCCAACCTTGTGACCATCGGGAATCGTCGCGGTTGCGCCGTCAAACAACGGGCGACCTTCAACGGCATAGGTGATGTCTTGGATCCGTAACATGGGGCGCTCTTAGCAGAGCTGTGTTGCCACCGCCAGCGGCTCGGCATGTTCAATCTTTCAGCAATGTGATAGCGCTGTGTCGTTTGCTATTCAGAACGGTTTTCACATGCGCGCGGCCCGGACACCTCCGCACTTGGTCACTCTGATTTTTGCCACGGCACTGTCGGTTTTGTCACTGAACATGTTCCTGCCGTCTTTGGCCCACATGAGTACGGATTTCGGTGTGGATTATGGCTTGGTGAACCTGTCGGTTGCCGGGTATCTGGCGGTTTCAGCCGTGTTGCAGCTGATCATGGGTCCGCTTTCCGATCGTTACGGGCGCAGACCGATACTTTTGATGTGCATCACCATCTTCGTCATCGCCTCAATCGGATGCTCTCTGGCCGAGGCCATTTGGACCTTTCTGGGCTTTCGTCTTTTGCAGGCCGCGGTGGTGGCTGGGTCGGTTCTTTCCAGCGCATCGATCAGAGATCGGTATCCGCCGAACGAGGCTGCAAGCAAACTGGGGTATGTGGCGATGGCCATGGCTTTGGCCCCAATGCTTGGCCCTATGCTGGGTGGGACGCTCGACATGCTCTTTGGCTGGCGCTCGGGGTTTGTTCTTTACACTGTGCTGGGGGCAGGGCTGCTGGTTTTGCTTTGGTTCGACATGGGCGAGACCAATACAAACCGCTCTTCAACTTTTACAGCCCAATTGCGCGAGTATCCCGATCTGTTTCGCGCCCGCCGATTCTGGGGCTATGCCTTATGCGCATCGTTTTCGATTGGTGGGTTTTACAGCTTCATCACCGGCGCGCCGTTGGTGGCTGCCGCGTGGTTTGATCTGAGCCCTGCCATGTTGGGACTTGGGATTGGTATCATAACAGGCGGGTTCATGGTCGGTAACTTCGTCACTGGTCGGATCGCGGCACGGACACGTCTGACGACAATGATCCTGATCGGCCGCGTTGTGGCTTCGACCGGGCCATTCTGCGGATTGCTTCTGTTCATCGCCGGGCTGGGGTCAGTCTGGGTATTCTTCGGTTCGGCCATCTGCGTTGGGTTCGGCAATGGATTGACCAATGCAAACGCTTCGGCAGGGGTCATGTCCGTGCGACCCAAACTGGCAGGCAGCGCGGCAGGGTTGTCCGGGGCGATGGTGGTCGGGCTTGGCGCGATCCTGACCTCGATGACGGGTGCGTTTGTCAGCCCTGAAAACGGGCCGTTTCTGGTTTTGGGCATGATGTGGGCCAGCAGTTTTGCAGGTTTGCTTGCAGTGCTTTACGTTCGGCGTCTGGACCGGGTAGACCCTTTGCCGGATACATTCTGAGCGCCAAAGCGGCAGGCAAACCATCATAACACTTTTCATGAGCGAAAGACCGTGGTACGCGGCGCGCGATGGATTTCGGCGCGGACCCGCGCCACATTGTAAGGAGAGGCCGACATGGCACTGGAACGTACATTCTCGATCATCAAACCCGACGCAACGCGTCGCAACCTGACTGGCAAGATCAACGCCAAGTTCGAAGAAGCCGGGCTGCGTATCGTTGCGCAGAAGCGCATCCACATGACCAAGGAACAAGCCGGCAAGTTCTACGAAGTACATGCCGAGCGTCCGTTCTATGACGAACTGTGCGAATTCATGTCGTCGGCTCCGGTCGTTGTTCAGGTTCTGGAAGGCGAAGGTGCCATTGCGAAGAACCGTGAAGTCATGGGTGCAACCAACCCGGCGGACGCAGCACCGGGCACCATCCGCGCGGAATTTGCTGAATCGGTTGGCGAAAACTCGGTCCATGGTTCGGATGCACCGGAAACAGCGGCTGTTGAGATCGCATATTTCTTCTCGGGCATCGAACTGGTCGGCTAAACCGGTTTTTTGCCGAAAGATCGGGCCGCTCCGCCAGGAGCGGCCTTTTTTTGTTCAGACCTGCTTTAGATCTTTGGGTTCAACCCGAACCCCGACGGCATCCAGATCGGCAACCATCCGGTTTTCCGGCGCGGCGCTGTTGCCGGCCTTGATCGCGTCGAAACGTTGTCGCAGCTTCTTTTTCTCTTCACCCTTGCAATCATTCCAGGGGCGTCCCTGAAGCCCCATCACCAAAACATAGTAGCCGATGAAATGTGCTTTGGTACCAGCCCGCAAAAGCCGGGCATAGGCTTCATCCGGTCCCAGCTGTCGCAGTTCATCAGCCGAGTGGATGCCGGCGCGCGCGCAGGCCTGCTCGAAAGCCGGGCCAAGGTTGCGGATCGAAGAAACTGGATCGCTCATGAGCCTGTCTTAATTGCACCTCTGGGGTCTGTCACCCATGTTTGCGCGTTGGCGAAACATAATGTCTTGCTGTCTTCTGGTGTTTCCGCTCTCATGAAGTCATGCTGCCTCGGCGGTCCGGGTTTCAAAAGCCAACAGATACCAAAAGCGGGTGGGTCCAGGGCCAGACAAACTGCTGACCAAGGTAAAAGCCGAATACGCTGAACGTGATGAAGGATCAGAACCGTCGAAGAAGGAACCAGCGTGCAGAAGATCGTTGAGACAAATGTCAATGAACACCTGAAAACGCCCTGGATTGGTGGATCATGACCGAACCTTCAAGTGTTCAGTGCATTCTGTCCCAATCCATTGACAAAGCGCATGTTGAAAAGCTCATTCCCGGGTTCACGATCAGGATCGGCCCATCAACGGAATCGAGATCTTTCGTGCTTTTGGATTGCCACGATCAATCGATGCGGAATTCAGGTCGTGTTCTGGTTGAGGTCGCAGAAACACTGTGGCTTTTCCAGAACGGCTGTGCGCCGCTGTCTCAACGCGGCAAGGGGCAGGGGCGGTTTGTTCAAGACCTGCCGCAGGGTCCGGTGAAAGCGGCTTTGAAGGGTTTCCCCAAACTGCGTGCGCTGATGCAGATCGGAACCGGAGAGATTCAGACGAATCCCCTCGCCATATTGGATGAGCTGGAGAAAACGCTGGTCAGGGGAACGGTTTGGTGCCTGTCTTCGCAGACGGGTCAGGCAGCAATCGTTCAGCTTCAGCGGCTGCGGGGGTATCAGAAAGAATTTCAAAAAGTGAACACCGCGTTTTCCGCCTTGTCCAGGGGCGGACCGGGTGTCGAAGCGCTTTGTGCCGGACTTTTCCCGGGCATGGCCGCCTATCGCGCCAAGCCAGAGATCAAGATGGGAAAAGCTGAGCCATCTATTCAGGTCGCGGCAGATATCATTCAAACATATCTGCAAGTTGCCCGGCAAAACGAATATGGGATGATAGCCGATATCGACACAGAGTTTCTGCATGATTACCGGGTGTCATTGCGAAAGGTCCGATCCGTGATCAGCCTGTTCAAAGGCGTGTTTTCAGACGCGCAGACAGTGCAATTGAAGCGTGTCTTTTCCGATCTCATGGCCGCCACCGGACGTTTGCGTGATCTGGATGTCTACCTTCTGGAAAAAGATAAATACTTCAGTCTGGTACCGCCCAGTCTTCACGCGGGCCTGCAAGAGATGTTCGACCTTTTCGAGAAGGAGCGCGCCAAGGAACTGTCACGCTTGTCCCGCCGGTTGCGCAGTGACGAATACAACGCCCGTATGTCCGATCTGACGGCGATGTTCAACGGAACGGATCACCTGACGCCCGGATCAAACGCGAAACGGGCAGCACATGAATACGCGTGCGCATTGATCTGGAAACGGTATCGCAAGGTTTGCAAAATCGCACGCGGTATCACCGACGAAACTCCGGACGAAACCGTGCATGACCTTCGTATCGATTGCAAGAAACTGCGCTATCTGATGGAGATTTTTGGGCCTCTGTTCGATGAAAGGAGCTTCAAGAAAATCATCAAGCCGTTGAAAAAGCTACAGGACAATCTGGGCGTGTTCAACGACTGCGCTGTTCAGCAAAAGTCCTTGTTGGCCTTTGTCGCGCAGCACAGCGACACGCGGGGCCATGTGGATGCGCGGATGGGCCTGGCCGTTGGGGGATTGATCGCGGTTCTGGATCAGCGCCAAAAGGCCGAGCGGAGCCGCGTGATTGCCAGCTTTCAGAAGTTTGACGGGCCAGATACCCGGCGCCTGTTTCGGATCTTGTTTCACCGAAAAGAGGAGTGAGGAATGAAGATCATTGCCTGTTACAGCAACAAGGGCGGTGTTGGCAAAACCGCTACTTCGGTGAACCTGGCTTATTCCTATGCGGAGGCGGGGCAACAGGTGCTGTTGTGTGATCTCGACCCCCAGGGCGCTTCAGGGTTCTACTTTCGGGTGAAGCCATCAAAAAAGCTGAAGGATGCCCGGTTTTTCGAGGACGTGGAGCGGTTTATCAAGGCGATCCGGGCCAGTGATTTCGAAGGGCTGGACGTTCTGCCGGCGAACCTGACCTTTCGCGACTTCGACGTGTTCCTGTCGCGGATGCGAAACAAACGCTCGCGACTGAAAAAAGCTTTGATGGCCGCAGGCAGCGACTATGACGTGATCATTCTGGATTGCCCGCCCAACTTTTCGACTTTGTCCGAAAATGTCTTCAAAGCTGCCGATGAAATCGTCGTGCCGGTCATACCGACAACCCTGTCCGAGCGGAGTTTCGATCAGTTGGTAAGCTTTTTTGAACAACACAAGCTGCGCAAGAAAAAGCTGCGCGCCTTTTTTTCGATGGTGCAACACCGGAAGGTTTTGCATCAGGAAACCATGCAGGCGATGCGCAAGCTGTATCCGAAACGCTTTTTGCAGGCGGTGGTTCCTTTCGCAGCGGATATTGAAAAGATGGGTCAATATCGTGCCCCGGTCTGTACCTATGCCGGGCGCAGTGCGGCCTGTGCGTCTTACAGGGCGCTGTTTGAAGAGCTGGAAAACGGAGTGATTTCGAACCAATGAGCAAGGAAATCGAGCGCAAGTTTCTGGTTGCAAGCCTGCCGGACCTGAGCAAAGCGAAAAAAGCCGTCGTAAGGCAGGGTTATCTGACGGCCCCCGACGATTCCACCGAGCTGCGGCTGAGGCAAAAGAACGATGCGTATTTCCTGACCTTGAAAGGGGTTGGTGGTCTGGTCCGGGTAGAACGAGAGGCAGAGATCACTGCGCATCAGTTCGAAACCTTCTGGCCGGAAACCGAAGGGCGCAGGGTTGAAAAAGAGCGCTACACCGGCCATTTGCCGGATGGTTTGCTGTTCGAACTGGACGTCTTTTCAGGCGATCTGGCGCCGCTGCGCCTAGTCGAGGTAGAGTTCACCTCGGAGGCGCAGGCCAAAGGGTACGTGCCACCGGATTGGTTCGGTGCGGATGTCACCGCCGACACGCGATACAAGAACAAAACCATGGCGATATACGGCGTTCCGGATTAACGCAGCTGTGCCAGATTGATCGTGGTTTCCAGCCCGGGGTCGCAGTTCCGGGCGGCAAATTTTCCGCCGTGCATATGTGAGATTGCCGCCACCAGAGCCAGGCCCAAACCCGCATTCCGCTCCGTCCGCGCGGGGTCAAGTGTCACGAAGGGAAGCTGAAGGCGATCCAGTTCTTCAGGCGGCACGCCGGGGCCACGATCCCTGACGCTCAGTTGGGTGAAACCGTCGCGAGAACCGATCGAGATCGTGATTGCAGTATGTTCCGGCGCGTAACGCATTGCGTTTTCCAACAGATTGGAAAGAGCTTGCGACAGAAGCGGCCGGTGCCCTTGAATGGCAGGGGCAGACCCTTTGACTTCAAGCTGCACGCCTTGATCGGCGGCCACCGGATCATAAAGCTCGACAACATCGCCAACAAGTTGCTGCAAATCGATGGTTTCGAATTGTTCTCGTCCCAGACCGGCCTCGGCCCGAGAGATTTCGGTGAGCTGCCCCAGAACCCGCAGGACGTGGTCGATTTCACCCGTCGCCCGCGCAATGTCGATCTCGCGATCCAAGTCGGTTTTGTCGGGTTCAGAGAGGGCTTCGACCCTTTGCCGCAGACGAGACAAAGGCGAGCGAAGATCATGAGCAATCGAATTCGAGGTGGTCCGAAGGTTGCTTATCAACTCCTCGATCCGGTCAAGCATGTTGTTTAATGTGCCTGAAACCTGATCGAATTCGTCCCCAGTTCCGCGCAGCGGCATCCGTTTTGACAGGTCGCCTGAAACGATGTTCTCGGCCGTACTGGCGATATCCGAAAGGCGTGAAAACACCAAACGCGTGAACAACCAGCCGGTGATGACGCTCAGAACCAAAGCAATCCCAAGCGCCAACGCAACCGAGCGAAACAAAACCCTGTCGAATTGCTGGCGCGACGCTGCATCCCGTCCAACCAGCAGGCGCTCGCCGCCCGGAAGGCGGATGGATGCAGCTGAAACCGGCACAAGCTGATCATTGTCGGCCCGGCGCAATTCCAAGTCCACCCAACCGCTTCCAGCGGCAATGTTCACCGGCCAAGACTTGAGATTGCCGACAAGTTTGACCCCCAACCTGTCTGTCAAAAGATACAGCGCGTCCCGCTCGGCGGCACTTGGCAAACGGCGCTCAATTGCAGTGATCAAACCTATCAGCCCACGCCTTTCGTATTCATCCGCAAGCCCTGTCAACTCGGCTGATACGACCGAGCGGGTTTCGGCCTCGATGCTTCGATTGGCGGTCACATAGACGATGGCGAGTACAGACGCCGTCAGAATCGTGCTCAGAAACATGCTGGTTGCAACCAGCCTTGTGCGGGAATTGTTCAGGGAAAGCCGAAGGTTATCCATCGGACATCATGTAACCCGCTCCGCGGACGGTTTCAATCAATGGCGCGTCGCCGCCTTCGTCCAACTGGCGTCGCAACTTCGAAATATGCACGTCCACGACGTTGGTGTTTGGGTCAAAATGATAATCCCAAACCCCTTCAAGCAACATGGTGCGCGACACCACACGGTTTTTGCGGCGCAGGAAAAATTCGAGAATCTGAAACTCACGCGGTGTCAGGGTGATCTCGTGCCCGTCGCGTGTGACTTTGCGAGTCAACAAGTCCATCTGAAGGTCTTTGCAAGTCAATGTCGGCGTCTCTTCGGATTCCTGAGGGCGACGCAAAAGGGCTTCGATTCTGGCGTGCAACTCCTGAAACGAAAAAGGCTTGACCAGGTAGTCGTCAGCGCCCGAGCGCAGCCCTTTTACCCTTTCGTCCACGGCGCTCATCGCCGTCAGCATCAAAACCGGGGTTTTCAAACCGGCGGCCCGCATCGACTTGATCAGCGACAGCCCGTCCAGACCGGGCAGCATCCTGTCAAGAACAATGGCGTCAAACCCACCGTCCGTGGCATGGTACAACCCCTCACGACCGTCAGCAGCGGTTTCGACCACATACCCCTCTTCGCCAAAACCTTTGGCGATGAAGTCCCTGGTGTCAGCATCATCTTCGACGATCAACAGACGGCGGCTCATGGTCGGGATCCTTTCTTTTGATATTTAAACACAAATTTTAACTAAAGCATATGGTTAGAAGAAGTTCTTGCCGGGTGCTGGGCCGGCACCCGGCAAGCCCGGCGGATAGTGGACAACTCTGATCCGCCGGGTGAGGCGTGCGCCGAAAATCCCCATCAAGCGGCGCACGCATGTTCAAGGTCAGGCCAGTTCGACCGCGACAAAAATCTGGCTGCCGCCACGGTTGATCAGCACCAGGGCAGGATCGGTTTTTTCACTGTCCAGCGCAGCCTTCAAAGCATCCGGAGTGACAGTGTCCTGATTGCCGAGCTTGACGATCACATCGCCGCGTTGCAGGCCGGCCTTTGCCGCAGGGCTGTCGGGCTTCAGGTCGGTGACGACAACGCCCTCGACGGTTTCAGCAACACCATTTTCTGCCCGAACCGCTTCGGTCAGGGGGGCCACGGTCACACCCAGTGTTGTTCCCGCAACTTCCGCCTCGACCGGTTTGTCGGCCTCGGCCGATGCGGCCTGATGCTGGCCAACCGTCAAGGTCACAGTTTCCATCTTGCCGTCACGCAAAACGGTCAGAGTGCTGTCGGTGCCGACCTTGGTCGTGCCCACTAGGATGGGAAGGTCACCGCTGGACTCCACGGCATCGTCGTTGAAGCTCAGGATAACGTCTCCCTGCTTCAGGGCGCCGTCTGCTGGGCTGCCGGCAACCACGTCAGACACCAGCGCACCCGAGGAAGCCTCGATTCCCAACGCTGCCGCAAGTTGTGGGCTTACGTTCTGGATCGACACGCCCAGCCAACCGCGGCTCACCTGTCCGTCATCCCGCAGATCGGCCGCGATGTGTTCAACGATGTTCGACGTGACGGCAAATCCAAGCCCCACAGAACCACCGCTGGGCGAATAGATGGCCGAGTTCACACCGACCACTTCGCCATCCATGTTGAACAGGGGACCGCCCGAGTTGCCCTTGTTGATCGCTGCATCTGTCTGGATGAACTCGGCATAAGGGCCTTCCGAGATGTTGCGGCCTTTTGCCGAAACGATGCCCGTGGTCACGGTCGAACTGAGGCCGAAGGGGTTGCCGATGGCGACCACGTCTTCACCTACGCGGATCTCGTCACTGTCGCCAAGCTCCACGGCTTGCAGGTCAGTTCCTGCGTCGATTTTCAGAACCGCGATATCCGTCAACGGGTCCGTTCCGACCACTTCGGCTTCGAAGGTACGGTCATCGCTGAGCCTTACGGTCACGGTCGAGGCATTGTCGACGACATGGTGATTGGTGACAATGTATCCGGCTTCGTCCAGAACAAATCCCGAACCCAGGCCCTGAGACGGGCCGCGTTGCGGCATGTTGAACCCTTCGGGGCCGCCGAAGCGTTTGAAGAATTCACCAAAAGGGTGTCCTTCGAAGTCAAAGTTTTGCCCCTGGGTTGGGGTCGGCGCTGTATCTTGTTCAGCGATGATGGTTACGACCGAGGGTGAAACGGTCTCAACCAGATCGGCCAATGCCTGGTCCGCCATGGACGGTATAGCCGTCGTTGCCAGTAGGGCCGCGCCGAGCGCGCTGACACCCACCCAGTTGGAAGTGCGAGGAAGTAGAAGCGAGGATTTGCGGATGCTCATTTGTGTCTCCTGATTATCGTCGCGCAGTTGCGGCTGCGCGTTGAGACAACAGTTGCATGCTCAGAATTGGCGTTTCCTGACTGATCAATTAATAAATCTTAATTTTGCCACAAAGCCGGTGTTGGGTTGCGGTCGACGTCGATCGGGATTCGCGGAATTTCACCGATCCGCACCAGAGCGAATCGGAGGATTGTTGCTAAAAATGGCGTCAAACTTTCAAAAATATTGAATTTGTTTTGTTTTGTTGACAATCATCCTTCCGAATGATGGAGAAAAAAGCTGCTCTTCCAATGGTTGTGGGTGGGTCTGTGTGAGGCATGGCTTGACACACTAAAAATCTTATTGAGTGCGGATATCGGTGAATAAGTTTGCGCTTAATCACGAATCGCTACCCCTTCCGAATTTGAAGAGTCTCCTTTAAGTTGATCCTAGTCTCGCGCGATGTTGCGTAAAAGCCATTCGTAGAAGACCCAAATTAACCATTCCTTCCAATTTTACGTTGTTTCGAGCGATCGGATAAGTGAGGATGAAGGTGCCCAAGTGAGGGGAGCCAAAAGCGCTAGGGGGCGCTGGCGGCTAACTCGATCACCAAAAGTGATAGCGGCGTGTTAACGAGGGGGTCTTGTTTAGGTTTGGCTGTTTGGGAGTCGGAGTGTTTCTGAAAGCACACTGGCCACACTTTGGAGATTGAGCAAAGTGGTAGTCCTGTTTTGGGCACCGGCCCGGTCGATAAGACCGGGCCGTGTTTGTTCAGGGGGCATGTTTTTTGCGCCAGGCCCTCCAGTCACCCGGGGTATCCAGATCCAAAAGTGCGTTTCGGCCGGGCAGCGGATGCAGATGAACAAAGTCTTTATGCTCCCGCACGATCTCTTGTGCACCGTCGTCCCCCTGCAACTGTGACAGTTGACCAAAAAGGGATCTGTCAAACACCACCGGATGACCGGGCTTTCCATCCTCGGTTGTACCACGCCAGATCAGGTAGTCGGGATGGGTTAGTCGCGCTTTCAGGATTGTTGCCAGGTCAGCCTGAGTCAGATCGGGCAGATCGGCCAGCAAAACCATCGCGGCGGATGAATCCGGCGGCAGTTTTTGGATTGCGGCGCGCAAACTGGCGTTCATGCCTTCTGCCGCATCCCGGACCGGAACGATCTGGACATCCATGCCATCAAGTGCGCCATATCTGGGATTTGGTTCAGGGGGCAGGGCGACAATCACAGGACCCACGGCGGAGGCTGTGCGTGCCGAGCGGGCTAGTAACGGAATGCCGTTGATCGGCTGCATCAATTTGTCGATGCCGCCCATGCGGCTGGATTGACCCGCTGCCAAAAGGATAATGGGTATTTCGGTCATTTCGGTACAATGCCGTGGGCCCGAGCGCGAGTCATCCCCTCATTCGGGCGCCATCTGCGTCAAACAAGGGCGTCGAGATGACCTTTGCCTTGCGCATCTGGCCCAGTATTTCGATCTTGACTCCAAGCCCGTCTGCTGCGCGTTCGGTTGGCAGAAAGCCGATGGCGACGGACTTGCGGGCATAATGCGAATAACCGCCCGAGGTGCAAAAGCCCACGACAGTGCCATCCAGCCAGATCGGTTCATAGGCGTTCACGTCGGCGTCGTCTGCGTCGACCTCGAAGGCCACCAACCTGCGCGCGGGGCCGTTGGCACGTTCTGCCTCGGCGGCGGCGCGGCCGATGAAATCAGCGGGCTTGTTGAAGGCGATGAAGCGGTCGAGCCCGGTTTCGGCGGGGGTGTAATCGGGCGAGAACTCGCGCATCCACGAGCCGAAGAACTTGTCGAGCCGCAGGCTCATCATCGCGCGCATCCCGAAGGGGGTGATGCCGTGCGGCTGACCGGCCTGCCACAGGGTCCACCAAAGCTGGCGCTGCGCCATCGGATCGCAGTAGATCTCGAACCCCAGGTCGCCGGTATAGCTGACCCGCTGCACGATGCAGTCGGTCATGCCCACGACCATGCGGCGCACGCCCATGAAGCGCATGCCGCTGATATCGGCGCGGGTGCAGGCGGCCAGAACCTCGTGGGCCTTGGGGCCGGCGATCTGGAAGCCGTTGCGGCGGTCAGAGATGTTTTCAACGGTTGCGCCGTCTTCCTGATGTTGCTGAAACCAGCGCATGTGGAAGTTCTGCGCACCATATGAGGCGGTGAGTTGGAATTCCTCCTCGCCCAGGCAGGACACGGTGAAATCCCCGATCAGCTTGCCCTTGGGCGACAGCATCGGGGTCAGTGACAGGCGGCCCGGGGCGGGGATGCGCCCGGCCATGATCCGATCCAGCCAGTCGCGGGCGCGCGGACCTGTCACAAGGTATTTGCCGAAATTGTGCACCTCGTTGATGCCGACGCCCCCGCGCACGGCGCGCACCTCGCGGCCCGTTGCCGCAAACGCGTCCGAGCGGCGGAAGGACGGGGTTTCATAGCCAGGTTCGCCCGCTTGCGCGAAATAGTTGGCGACCTCGAGCCCGTATTGCTGGCCCCAGACCGCGCCCAGATCGCTGAAGATGTCATACATCGTCGTGGTGCGGTTGGGCCGCGCGGCGGGCAGTTCCTCGTTGGGGTAGGCGACAGAGAAGCGTTTCTGATAGTTCTCGATCACCTTGGGGCGGGTGTATCCGGGGGTGATCCAGTCGCCGAAGCGGGCCACGTCCATGGCAAAGACGTCGCGCTCGGGCTCGCCCTCGATCATCCATTGCGCCAGCGTCAGGCCGACGCCGCCGCCCTGGCTGAACCCGGCCATCACGCCGCAGGCCGACCAGTAGTTGCGCACGCCCGGCACCGGCCCGACCAGCGGGTTGCCGTCGGGGGCAAAGGTGAAGGGGCCGTGGATCACAGACTTCACGCCCGCTTCGGCCAGAACCGGGAAGCGGCGATAGGCGAACTCGATACTGTCGGTGATCTTGTCGAAATCGTCGGGCAGCAGCTCATGCCCGAACTCCCACGGCGTGCCGTCCACGGCCCAGGGCTTGCAGGGCTGTTCGTAGAAACCGATGCACAGGCCGCGCCCTTCCTGCCGCAGATAGCTCTCGCCGGCCGGGTCCATGACGTGCGGATGTTCGCCGCCCGCGTCGATGATCGCCTCGATTTCGGGGATGTTGTCGGTGACGAGGTATTGGTGCTCCATCGGGTGCAGCGGGAAGTAGATACCCGCCATCGCGCCCACCTCGCGCGCCCAGAGGCCGCCGGCGTTGACGATATGCTCGGCGTGGGTGGTGCCCTTGTCGGTCACAACGTCCCATGTGCCGTCGGGGCGCTGGTTGGTCTCGCGCACCATGCAGTGGGTCTCGATCGTGGCTCCGCCCATGCGCGCGGCCTTGGCATAGGCGTGGGTCGTGCCCGAGGGGTCGAGGTGCCCGTCCAGCGGATCATAGAGCGCGCCGATGATGCCGTCGGTGTTGGTGATGGGGGCGATATTCTTGATCTCGTCGGGGCCGACGATCTCGGTTTCCAGCCCCATGAAGCGGTGCTTGGCGCGTTCGGCCAGCAGCATGTCGAACCGGTCCTGGTTGTCGGCCAAGGTAATGCCGCCCACATGGTGCAGCCCGCAAGACATGCCAGTGATCTCTTCCAACTCCTTGTACAGCCGGATGGTATAGCCTTGCAGTGCGGCCATGTTGGTGTCGCCGTTCAGCGTATGAAACCCGCCCGCCGCGTGCCATGTAGATCCGCTGGTCAGTTCGGACCGCTCCAGCAGCATCACGTCGGACCAGCCCAGCTTGGTCAGGTGATAGAGCACCGAACAACCGACGACGCCGCCCCCGATGACGGCAACCTGACAGGTGGTTTTCACAGTGTTCCTCCCCATGACTTTGGAAAAAACTGTCGAGCCGATGGGGATATTACTCGTCTGTTAGCGACAACAAGTGTCGCATGTCATCTATTGCGCCGGCTTTGGAATTGCACAGCCTTCTCGCGCAGCTAAAGTGCGTCGATACTTGTAACCGAGGGCAAACAAACAGGCAGCCTGCGCCTCGTTCAGCACGACATCGCCCGGTGGTTATTCGGCCTCGAAGGCCGCTTTTTCACTTTATTACACGGCTGCAACAAAGTCGGTGTGATCAAACTGGCCCATCGCGCCCAACTCCGTGCTTGGGCCGGACAGTGCGATGATCGGAATATCCGCGCCCGGTTCAGCGCAATTGGGTCGTACGGTTGACGACAGGCGCTTGGGCAGCGCGCGGAACATTTCAAAAAAATTGCAGGCGCTACAGGGGGCGCACTTTCAGTCCGGTGATGCGGTTGCCTTCACGCGCCGTGACCTCGAACCGGAAACCGTGGAACGAAAACACCTGACCGACGTCAGGGATCATCTGGGCCTCGTGAATCACAAGACCGGCCAGCGTGTTCGCTTCGTCATCCGGCAGAGACCAGTCCAGTGCCCTGTTGGCATCCCGGATCGTCATGGAACCTTCAACCAGATACTGGCCATCTTCGGTGCGTGTTACCGGAACCTCTTCGTCTATGTCGAACTCATCGGCAATCTCGCCCACGATTTCTTCAAGAATATCTTCAAGCGTGATCAGGCCTCGCAGTGACCCATATTCATCCACAACCAATGCAAAATGGCTGTGCATGCGCAGGAATTCCCGCATCTGGTCGTCCAGCGTCGTGGTTTCGGGCACAAAGTAAGGGTCGTTTGCCACCTTTCCGATGTCAAAGCTTGCCAAACGGTCGGTCCCGCCGTCGCTGCTGCCTGCCTGCGCATACATGGCGCGAAAGAGGTCCTTGGCGTGGACAACACCCACGATGTTTTCCGGCTCGTCCCGGAACACAGGCAGACGGGTGTGGGGGCTTTGCAGACATTGTTTCAGGATTTCCTCGGGGGCGGCATTGGCGTCGATCATCTCGATATTCGAGCGGTGCAACATGATCTCTTCCACCGTCCGGTCGCCCAGATCCAGCGCACCCAAGATGCGGTCGCGGTCTTCCTTTTCGACCACGCCTTCGGAATGACCAAGTTGCAAGGCGCCGGCAATCTCTTCGCGTACAGCCAGAATGTTGCTGTCGGGGTCGATCTGCACGCCGAACAGGCGCAACACACCGCGCACTAACAGCCGCACCGCGGCCACAATGGGTGAAAACACCGTCACGACGACGCTGATGATCGGCGCGACAGCCGCCGCGGCCTTTTCGGAATTGGTGATGGCGTAGGTCTTGGGCAGCACTTCGGCAAAGATCAGCACCAGCAAAGTCATGACCAGGGTCGCCAACGCCACGCCGCTTTCGCCGAACAAACGGGTGAACAAGGCCGTCGCCAGCGAGGCCGCCAGGATGTTGACAAGGTTGTTACCCAGAAGAACCGAGCCGATCAGGCGTTCATTGTCATCGGTGATTTCCAGCGCCTTTTTCGCGCCCCGTGATCCCTTGTCGGCCTGCGCCCGCAGTTTTCCGCGAGAAGAGGCTGTAAGTGCCGTTTCCGAACCCGAGAAAAAGCCGGACAAAACGAGCAACAAGAGGATCGCGCCTGACGTAAACCAGAATGCGCTGTCGATCAGAGAAGATGAGGGTTCCATTGGTCCTTGGTGGGTTAGGGTGACGCATCCGTTATGGGGATGCCGCGCTGCTGGATCAAGGGCTTAGCCCCGGTCTTCGTCAGGGTCTTTGCTCAGCGGGTGGTGTTGCAACACCAGTTCCGACAGCCGTTCATCCAGAACATGAGTATAAATCTCGGTCGTTGCAACGTCGGCGTGACCCAACAAGGTCTGGATCGAACGCAGATCAGCGCCGTTGGCCAGCAGATGCGTGGCAAAGGCATGGCGCAGGGTATGCGGGGTGACTTTCTCGGGCGAAACGCCACCCTGAACGGCCAGTTCCTTGACCAGCAGAAAAAACCTGTGCCGCGTCAGGTGGCCGGACTTGCCGCGCGACGGAAACAGAAAACGAGACCTTTGACCGCCTTTCTCGACGGTCTGGTCTTCGGCTTCGTCCCGCGCGGTCAACCAGGCAGCCAAAGCATCCCGCGCCGGTGGGGACAGGGGCACCATGCGTTCCTTGCCGCCTTTGCCCATCACCAGCAGCATACGCGGATCGCCACGGGCCGAGGAAACGGGCAGGGACACAAGTTCGGTCACACGCATCCCGGTGGCGTAGAGAACTTCCATCAAACAGGTATTGCGTACGCGATCAGCCTTGCTGCGCCCGGTTTGTCGGGCGGCTGCCAGAAGACGGTCGACTTCGGGCACGTCCAGCGTTTTGGGCAGTCGCTTCTGCCGCCCCGGACCTTTGATCTGGATGGCGGGGTTCGTCTCGCTCCAGCCTTCCTCGAACGCAAAGCGGTACAGCTGTTTTATCGCCGACAATCGCCGCGCGCGGGTGGAACGTGATAAGCCCTGTGCCTGGCAGTCGATCAGATAGGCCTCGATCTGATCACGATCTGCCTGATCGAATCCGGATCCCATGCGCTGCAACCAGGACGCAAAGTCTTTCAGATCGCGCCCATAGGCCAGCAAGGTATTTGTCGCCGCGCCAAGTTCCGCTGCCTGGGCCTGTAGAAAGGTCGAAATCCATAGCTCATTTGTCGCCGGAATTGCCATCTTCAACGCTCTTGCAGGATCAACAGGCTCAGCGCGGCACGCCGCGCGGTGTCTTCCAGGCCCACGCGTCGGAAGGTTGCAATTGCTGCGGTCAGATCCACCAGATTGCCCCGTGCACCATGCGCAAACAGCTGCATGGCTTCCAGTATGGCTTCACCAAGCTGACCGTTGTCCAGTAAGGCGCCAATGTCGTTGGGTACGGGTGCCGCCCATGCAAACGCCTGAGAAACCGCGTCCGCCAACGGAGAAGGAGAAACCGCCCGCCCCGGATCACCCTGCGCCAGCGCCGCAAGAAACAGGGTATCGATCGAGTTGTCCGGTGCTGATTGCGCAGCCTGTTCGTACAGGCCAGACAGCATCAAAATGCGCCAGCGCAGGTTTTCAGTCGCCGGCACCGACAGCGAAACCTTCGACAGACGCTCGGCGAACAATTCGGCGAAGGGCACTTCAAGCCCGACGCTGCGCATCTGCTGCCAGACTAGTGGCAGCGTTTTTCCGATGGCTTCAGCGTTTCGCGTATCCAATGCGCTTTCAAATCGTTGGATGGCCGCGACCCGATCCCAAACTGCGCCGGACGCTGCCGGGGACCTTTCGGTATAAAGTCCAAGCAATTGATTGGGCGTCAAAGCGCCAATGCGTGTAAGCCGTTCGGCGGCTTCGATCTGCGCTTTCCATCCGGCCACATCCCGAAGATCCGCGTTGGCGAAAGCGCGTGGCAACGAGGCGGAAGGAAGCCGCTCTCCGATCGCTTCGAACAGTCGGAAAATCAGCGGGTCAGGGTTTTCAGGTTGGGGCAGATAAGCCGCGCCTTCATAGAGTTCAGGGCCTAGAAAACGATCTAGAACCGCCAGCTCTTCCGGTGGCAGGATGTCCAGGGCATGCGCTGCCTCAAGCGTCAACGCTGCCGATGCCCAATCTCCGCGTCGGGCTTTGCAGAACACTTGCGCGGCGTAGTCCTTTGACAGATGCGGTTCGGCGACAAGGGCGGTGCAGCTGCGATCCTCATCACCGGTCAGCAGTGTTGCGTCAAACCAGCGCTGAAACCGATCCTGTGTATCTGTCGGCCCGGCCAGTTGAACCAGCGATTGCACGGGATCAGCCGCGCCCAGTTGCATCAGACGGTCCAGCCGCGCCAGCAGCATAATCTCTTGCGCATCAGGGCCCGCCGGTGCCCGGGTTTCCGACAGAAGCAATGTAAACAACAGGCGTTGCATGGCCGGGTTGTCGCGCACGGGCGTCTTCGCGATCAGCTCCGCCAGCCGGTTCGCATCGCTGCCTTGCCACAAATCCACGGGCAAACCGGTGACGGATGATGCGACCAGGCCCAAAGGTTGCGACAACGCTTCAAGCGGCGTGACCTCAATTTCGGGCAATCCGCCGTTCTGTGCCACCGGCGGTTCCAACAATACGGTTCCGGGCAGGTTTTCCGGCGGATCCGCAAGCCACTCGATCGCGGATAACGGGGTCTGCGCATGTGCCGATCCCGCCAGAAAGACCGCCAACAGCGCCTGTTTAGTTGACATCCAATACGACCGGTTCGCGGATTTCACTTTGAGGCGCAGAAAAATCCGCGCCAAAGAATGGGCCAACATAGGCGTAGGCGACCAGCCCAATGAATACCAGGCAAAGAACATATATCAGGAATTTGATCAGTCGGCCCATGGCCCCACGCTGCCTCAATTTTTGATTTTGGCCAAGTTATAACTGGCATTTTTCCCAAGATCACGTCATTCACGTTTAAATGAGCGAAATTAAGCATAACACACATTCAACAGACACACAGGGTGGTTTTGATCTGCACAAAACCGTGGTTCTGGTGGGGATGATGGGGGCTGGCAAAACTGCGGTGGGTCGCGCGTTGGCCGCACGTCTGGGTGTTCCGTTTCTGGACAGCGATGCCGAGATCGAATCAGCCGCCAACATGACCATTCCTGAAATCTTTGAGCGTGACGGCGAACCTTTCTTTCGCACCAAGGAATCGCAGGTCATCGGGCGCTTGCTGGATGAACAAAAAGGCATTCTTTCAACGGGTGGGGGGGCGTTTCTCCAGCCGGAAAACCGTCGCATCATCGCCGAAAAGGGCGCTGCCGTCTGGCTGCGCGCGGATCTGAATGTTCTGTGGAACCGTGTGCGCCACAAAGACACCCGTCCTCTGCTGCGCACCGACGATCCCTATGCGACGCTGAAATCCCTCTACGAGGCCCGCGTGCCGGTTTATGCTGAGGCCGATCTGACAGTGGATTCGGATGGCGAGACCTCGATCGAAAATATGGTAGGCCGCGTTGTCGACGCTCTGTTGGCGCGCCCTGATGTTTTGGAACTCAAATAAATGCACCAAACAGTACATGTGGACCTGGGTGACCGATCCTATGATGTTGAAATCGGTCCGGATCTTCTGACGCGGGCAGGGGGCTGGATATCACCACTTCTGGCCCGGCCAAAAGTCGCGGTTTTGACGGATGAAAACGTGGCCGGTCTGCATCTTGAGGCGCTGCGCGCCGGGCTGAATGCCGCGGGGATCGAGATGACCGCGCTGGCGCTGCCCGCCGGAGAGGCAACCAAAAGCTGGCCGCATTTCGAGCGCGCTGTCGAGTGGCTGCTCGCAGAAAAAGTCGAACGCCGGGATGTCGTCGTGGCCTTGGGGGGCGGCGTCATCGGAGATCTGGCAGGCTTTGCAGCGGCGGTTCTGCGGCGCGGTGTTCGCTTTGTGCAGATTCCAACGTCACTGCTGGCGCAAGTGGACAGCTCGGTCGGTGGAAAGACCGGGATCAACGCACCACAGGGGAAAAACCTGATCGGCGCGTTTCATCAACCCTCGCTGGTTCTGGCGGACACCTCTGTTCTGGGGACCATGACCCAAAGAGACTTCTTGTCAGGCTATGGCGAGGTCGTGAAATACGGATTGCTTGGCGATACGAAATTCTTTGATTGGCTTGAGGTACACGGGCCAAGCGTTTCCTCGGGTGACATGGCGGCCCGTGTGCATGCGGTGACGCGCTCGGTGCAAATGAAGGCCGACATCGTCGCGCGGGATGAAACCGAACAAGGTGACAGGGCTCATCTCAATCTGGGTCACACGTTCTGCCACGCCCTGGAGGCCGCGACGGGTTATTCCGACCGCCTTCTGCATGGCGAAGGTGTGGCAATTGGCTGCGCGCTGGCGTTTGAGTTGTCATCGCGCCTGGGTTTGTGTTCGCAAGAGGACCCAAGCCGGGTGCGCGCGCATTTGCGCGCGATGGGGATGAAGACGGATCTGGCCGATATTCCGGGCGAATTGCCAAGCGCCGAGGCGCTGGTGGATCTTATGGGACAGGACAAGAAAGTCGTGGATGGCCAGCTTCGGTTTATTCTGGCGCGTGGGATCGGAGAAGCGTTCGTGACCTCAGATGTGCCGAAAGATGCGGTTCTTTCGGTCCTGTCGGATGCGCTTGCCACGGCTTGACCTGAAGGCCTAGCGCCCCTGAATGACCATCAGTTCACCGATGTTCTCGCGCGTGATGTAACCCATCATGCGACCACCCCGAGTGACCACAGCAATGGCCGGAGCGCCGTTGTGCAAGTGCTCCAGAACGGTCTCGAGCCCGGTGGTAAGCGAAACTGCGGGGACCGCCGCGTCCATGATCGACGTGGCGGGCGCTGATCTGGGTTGGTCACTTGCCAGCGCAGCAAACAGCCGTTCACGCGTGACGAATCCCAACAGGGCCTGGCTTGAGTCCAATACAGGGAATTCGTGCTGAGTGGTGTGAATCACGGCTTGCGCCGCGGTACTCAGCGTATCGTCGGGGGAAAGCGCGTGAAACTCGGTGATCATCGCGTCCCGGGCCAGTACCCGGCGCGCTGCGGAGCGCAGGGCGACGTCCTGGCTTTCGGCGTTGGCGGCGATGAACACGAATACGGCGATGAGCACCAGAAACGGGTTGCCTGAACTCAGCCCCAAAAAACCCAGACCCACCGCAACGATCTGACCTCCGACCGCAGCCACGCGTGTTGCTTTGACGCGGTCCATGCGCAGGCACAGAAGGGCGCGGAATACGCGCCCTCCGTCCATGGGGAAGGCCGGGATCATGTTGAATACGGCCAGCAGCAGGTTGATGTAGGCCAGCCTGTTCAGAAACCCGATACCCGGTGAATCGATCTGGGAAAGCGTCTCGATCGGCACTCCTGCTCCGAAGGCGACCAGTATGACCCAGATCACGATGTTCACCGCCGGACCTGCAAGTGCTACAAGCACTTCTTGCATCGGTTTTTCCGGCATCCTTTCAAGCCGGGCCAACCCACCGATCGGCAACAATGTTATGTCTGGGGTCTTGATTCCAAAGCGTCGCGCCATGAGGGCATGACCGAATTCGTGCGCGACCACACAGGCAAACAAGGCCAGAACAAACAACAGGTTGTCTATGGCGGCCGGCAGGCCACCGGCGGAATAGGCGGCAAAGCCTACCCAGGCCAGAAGCAGGAAAAACGTGACATGGACCCTCAGTTCGGACCCGAGCAACCGGCCGAGAGAAAAGGACCATGTCATGTCGTGTCTCCGAATTTTCTAGAACGGAATCTCGTCGTCGTCGATTCCACCCGATGCCGGTGCCGGGGAACTGGACGGACCGCCGTAAGGATCTCCGTACCCGCTGCCACCGGCTTGGCCGCCGCCGTAACCACCGCCGCTGCCGCCGCCTTCGCCGCGGCTGTCGAGCAAGGTCAATTCACCGCGGTAGGGGCGCAGAACAACCTCGGTTGTATAACGGTCTTGCCCGGACTGATCCTGCCATTTTCGGGTTTCCAGCTGGCCTTCGATATAAACCTTGCTGCCTTTGCGCAGGTATTGCTCTGCAATACGGGCCAGCGGTTCCGAGAAGATTGCGACCGAGTGCCATTCCGTGCGTTCGCGGCGTTCGCCCGTGTTGCGGTCTTTCCAGTTCTCTGACGTGGCAATGCGCAGATTGCAAACCTTTCCGCCGTTCTGGAACGACCGGACCTCGGGGTCGCGGCCAAGATTACCTACCAGAATGACCTTGTTGACTGAACCCGCCATGTAATTCCTCGTTCTGTTTTCGCTTATGTGCGCCGAATCTGGCGCGACTTGTTTCGTGAGACCCTATACGGCCTGCATCATGGATGAAAACAGTAGATACAACAGTGTTGGGCAAGAGTCTTACTTTGGTCTTTACCAAGCTTTTATTTTTTGTGGGAATACCTATAATCCGACTGGTTTCTTATCGAGCAGGATAGGCATTGATGCGTTCTTGGGTTGCTGGGTTTTCTGTTGTCTGCCTTGTGCTGGCCGTTTTGCCTGTGCAGGCGCAAACTCTATCTACCAAAAGCCGCAAGGATATCTTCCTCAAGCAGTCCAAGATTCTGGATTCCCGTGCGGCGACGCAGTATCGCGACTCCGCGAGGTTGAAACCCAAGACATCCCGTGCGCATACCGGCAAGCGATATACTGGCAAGTATCGCGGCCAGTATCTGGATCTGGCGAAACAGGCTGCCCGCCTTCACAACATTCCCGAAGACTTGTTCCTGCGCCTTGTTCAGCAGGAAAGCGGATGGAACCCGCACGCGAAGTCTCACAAGGGTGCTCTGGGATTGGCGCAATTGATGCCTCAGACCGCCGAGCTTCTGGGGGTCAACCCGCATGACCCCAAGCAGAATCTCGAAGGTGGGGCCAGATACCTGTCCTGGCAGTATCGCAAGTTCAAATCCTGGCCACTGGCTTTGGCCGCCTACAATGCCGGCCCAAAAGCGGTGGAAAAGCATGGCGGCATACCGCCATACAAGGAAACCCAGAACTACGTGAAGGTAATCTGGGGCGGTTAAACCCGATGCCGCGGCGCAGAACGTCCGGTTCTTGATCAGGCTCAACCAGTCCAACTAATCTGAAAGGGTATCGTCCAGTAACTGGTGAGGTCTCCTCATGCCTGCTGACCACCCTGAGATTCCGCAAGAAACGCTGGCCAACTGGCAGCAACTGGTTGATCTGGTCGCGGAATTGGCGGATGTCCCCGCAAGCCTGATCATGAAAACCGACGCACCGGATCACGCGGTGCTGATCACTTCGGATCATCCCGAAAACCCGTATCCGGTTGGTTTGAGTTTCCAGTTGAATCCCAAACTTTATTGTCAGGGCGTCCTGCAGCGGGACGGAGAGCTGGTGGTTGAGGATGCAGCCTGCGATCCGGATTGGGCCGACAATGACGATCTGGAACATGGGATGACATTTTACATCGGCCTGCCGCTGAAATGGCCCGATGGATCGGTGTTCGGAACGATTTGTGTTCTGGATCGAAAGCAGAACCGGCGTGCCTTGTTGTTCCGCGAAGGGTTGGCGCAGTTCGCACGCATGGTCGAGTCGGATTTGGCTTTGTTGCAAGAGGTTTACCTGCGCCGCGCGCTGGAAGAGAAGCTCAACGAAACACTGGCGCAGCTTGAAACCCGTGTCGCGGATCGCACCCGTGAATTGCAGGAAACCAACACGGCGCTGCGCGTCCTGCTGTCCAGTCTGGATGACGAACGCAAAGGCCGCGATCACGAAATTGTCGAACAGGTGCGCGGTCGAGTTCTGCCCTATTTGGAAAAGGTTCGAACGCAGCTTTCCGGGGACGAAGCGCAGTATGTCTATCTTGAGTTGGCCGAGAAGAACCTGAACGAGATCACGGCTTCATTGTCGGACAAACTGACGGATGCGTTTGCAGCAATGACCCCGACCGAGATCGAGATTGCGCAGATGGTCATGTTTGGAAAAACAACCAAGGACATCGCCAAGGCCCTGTCCCGAGAAACATCGACAATCGATTTTCACCGCAACAACATTCGCCGCAAGCTGGGCCTTGAAGGGCGCAGCCAGAACCTACGCAGTCATTTGCTCTCGATTTCGTGAACACGGAATATGGGGTTTTCCCCCATATTCCGCCCCTATTTTTTCGGTCTGAGCCAAGATGCCTTGGCTTGTTACCTTTGTTTGGGACGTGCGGAAAACCTGCACATGTCCAACAGAGAGGTACACAAAAATGGATCGCAAAGATCTGAAACCAACCATCCTGAACGGGGACAAGGATCATCTGGCGCCGGGGCTGTCCCGCCGGTCTTTCTTTATGGCGGCGGGGGCTGTCGGTGTCGGCGCGACTGCTTCCGTACTGGGCGCAAGATCGGCTCAGGCGCAGTCTCAGGCGTGGCTACAGCCGGGCAACAACAACCATGTGATCGATCTGCAAGGCGCAACGGGTCAGGCCAGCACCGGGACGGTTGGCATCGACTATTATGGTCATTGTGCGATCAAGATCACCTCGCCCAATGGCGCAACAGTGCTGTTTGATCCCTGGCGCGATGATCCGTCGGGCGCATGGGGGCTTTGGTTCCGCAACGAATTCCCGCAAGTCCCGGTGGATATCACCCTGTCGACCCATGCCCATTTTGATCACGATGCGATTGAACGCCCAAGTTCGACCATGGTGCTGGACCGCATGGTGGGCAATTTCGAGTTTGCAGACATCAAGATCACCGGTTTTGCCGACAAGCACGCCTGCGTCGCGCCGGGATGGTATGATTGGACCAATGCGCTGGCCGAGTTCGGCGTGGAAGCCTGCCCGCCGAACAACGTGGGCCACATGGATATGGTCGTCTATCTGGTCGAGACCGGCGGCATTCGAACGCTGATCTGGGGCGACAACCGCCACAACCCGCCACAGGAGTTCTGGGACGCGATCGGACGGGTGGATGTTCTGACGCTGCCGGTCGATGGCTCGGAACATATCCTCAGCTTCGATCAGGGCAACGACATCGTATCCAAGCTCAAGCCCAAGGTGATCATCCCCACACATTACCTGAATGAGGTCACATCCTATACGTTGACCACTCTGCAATCTGCCGACGACTGGGTGAAGGGGCAGCAGAGCTACAAGATGCTTGACAGTGCCAGCCTTCAGCTTGAAGCCGGTGACATTGCCGGAATGAACCAGGAATTCATGCATTTTGGCAACAACGTCATGACCGGCTGACGAATTACCGGGGTCGCCACTCACGCCACTCCCAAGCGCCGCCTGTCTCCCCAAGAAACCACGGCGCCAAAAGAAAGGGCCGGTCCCTGACCGGCCCTTTTTCAAGGTTCAGAAACGGGTTTACTCCGCTGCGACTTTGATCACCGGCTCCATCCGGGCCAGAATATCTTCGGCCAGGTGGCATTTGATCTGGTGCCCATCAGCCAGCGTCTGCACCGGCGGCACATGGGATTCGCACCGACCGTCAGGCACCTCGGATTTCCATCGGCAACGCGTCTGGAACGGACAGCCTGGTGGCGGGTTCATGGCCGAAGGAATATCGCCTTCCAGAACGATATGCTGCTTTTCGATCGAGGTATCCGCAATCGGAACCGCGCTCAGCAGCGCCTCGGTATAGGGGTGATAGGGCGGGGCAAAGACCTGATCCGTGGTGCCCAATTCCACGACATGGCCCAGATACATCACCATAACCCGGTCACTGAGGTAACGCACGATGGACAAATCGTGGCTGATGAACAACAGAGTGGTCTTGTGCTGTCGCTGTATCTCCATCAAAAGATCCGTCACGGCAGCTTGAACCGACACATCCAGCGCCGAGACGGGTTCGTCCGCCACAACGATACGCGCATCGCCGGCAAAGGCGCGCGCGATACCCACGCGCTGTTTCTGCCCGCCGGACAGCTGTCGCGGCATCCTGTCTGCAAAGGCGCGCGGCAGCTTCACCAGATCAAGCAGTTCCAGCATCCGCTTCTTTCGCTCGGCTTCAGAGTTTCCGACACCGAAGATTTCAAGCGCCCGGATGATCTGACGGCCAACGGTCATCGATGGATTCAGCGTGTCGAACGGGTTCTGGAAAACCATCTGAACTTCGCCGATCGTCTTGGCATCGCGTTCTTCGATGGGCACCTGTTCGATGTTGCGGTTGTCCAGCAGGATCTGCCCGTCTGTAGCCGTCTCCAATCCCATAAGGACCTTGGCGAAGGTGGACTTGCCGCAGCCGGATTCCCCCACGATGGCCAGTGTCTCGGATTCGTGCGCCTCGAAGCTTAGCGTTTCGTTGGCCTTCACAACCTTCTTCTCACCGCCGCCAAACAAGGCATTTGCCGCAACCTCGTAATATTTCTTGAGGTTGTCCATTTTCAGAACCGTTCGGCCAATCTCACCCTTTTCTTTCTGATCGGCCAGCGCAAGTGGGGCGTTCCAGTCGATTTCCTGGAATTTAAGGCAGCGGGTGTGGTGCCGGTCATTTCCCGGAACGGCCTCCATCAGGATTTCCTTCGCGTCACAGCGCCCCTCTTCGAAATAGTCGCACCGCGGTCCAAAGTTGCAACCCGGAGGCCGCTCGTGGGGCAATGGGAAGTTCCCCGGAATAGCCACCAGCGGACGCGTGTTCTTGTCAGCCCCCGGCAGCGGGATCGAACGGAACAGCGCCTGTGTATAAGGGTGCTGCATCTCGTCGAACACATCCTTGATCGAGCCACGCTCGACCGCTTCACCCGAATACATGACGCAAAGACGGTCGCAGGTTTCCAGAACCAGCCCGAGGTTGTGCGAGATAAACAACATCGAGGTGCCGTATTTCTTGCCCAGATCCTTGACCAGTTCGACCACGGCGGCCTCGACGGTCACGTCCAAAGCCGTTGTCGGCTCGTCCAGGATCAACAGCGCCGGTTTCGACATCAGCGCCATTGCAATCACGATCCGCTGTTGCTGACCACCCGACAGTTGGTGCGGAAACGAATTCAACATCCGCTCGGGGTCTGGCAGGCGAACATCCGTCACCACTTCCAGCGCACGGGAATAAGCCTCTTCCTGACTTACCCCCTCGTGGATCATCGGCACTTCCATTAATTGTTTGCCGATCTTCATCGCCGGATTCAGCGATGCCATCGGTTCCTGATAGATCATCGCGATTTCATTGCCGCGAATGTCGCGCAACTCTTCGGCCGACATCTCTGCCAGATCGCGCCCCTTGAATTTTATCGTGCCTCCGACGATGCGACCGTTCTTGCCAAGATCCTGCATCACGCCCAGTGCCACGGTCGATTTGCCACAACCGGATTCACCAACCAGCCCCACGGCTTCGCCGGGCTCTACGCTGACCGAGAAATCCATCACGGCGGGGATTTCCCGCAGGCGGGTAAAGAATGAGATGGACAGCTTGTCGATCTCCAGGATCGGGCCGTCATAATCCGCCATTTTGCTCATTTTGCTTACTCCTCACCAAATGCGGGGATCCCCTTCATCTGGCCAAAAATATCCCGGGGGGTCCGGGGGGCTGGCCCCCCGGCCTCGATCACATCAGTCCTTCAGGCTTTCCTCGCGAAGACCGTCAGCCAGCAGGTTCAGACCAAGAACCAGCGACAGCAGGGCAAAGGCAGGAGGAAGGGCAGGGTGCAGGTAGATCGACAGCAGCTTGCGCCCCTCGTTGATCGTGGATCCCCAGTCCGGGCTTTCCGGCGGAAGGCCCAGTCCGAAGAAGCCCAAAGTCCCCAGAAGAATGGTGGTGTACCCGATGCGCAGACAGAAATCGACGATCAGAGGGCCACGGGCGTTGGGCAGGATTTCCCAAAGCATGATGTACCACGGCCCTTCGCCGCGTGTCTGGGCCGCAGCCACGTAATCGCGGGTTTTGATGTCCAGCGCCAAGCCGCGCACGATACGGAAGACCGTGGGCGAGTTGACGAACACCACCGAGACGAACACCACCAGAATACCGCCGGGGATATCGAACAGGTCCAGATAGGTCGGCAGACCCCAGATCCGGTAGGCCTCGGTATTGATGATGTAGCCACCGGTCGAAATCAGCGACAGATACAGCCAGATCGCAACACCCAGAACACCGATAAGCAATGGCGTGCGGAAATTCGGGCGCGTGTAATAGCGCGAATTCAGCAATACGCCGATGAACAGGATCGGGAACACGAACAACACGGCCGCCATGTAGTTCGGCACCCCGGTTGCCACGATTTCCGGCGTCACCAGCAGGTAGAACAGCAGGATCACCGGGAAGGCGAGGATCAGGTTGGCGAGGAAGGACAGGAACGTATCAAAACGGCCCCCATAGTAACCGGCGGGAAGCCCCAGCGTAATGCCGACCATAAAGGCGAACATCGTTGCCAGCGGTGCAATCTGCACCACAACCCAGGCCCCCTTGACCATCCGGCTGAATACGTCTCGCGCCAGATTGTCACCGCCCAGAAGATACCAAGCATACTCGCCGTCCTCCAGATTAGGCAGAGGCGTTCCCGGCACTTTGTTCTTCATGCCAGATATCTGTGTCAGCGGGTCATGGGTTACGATCAGATCAAGCGCGCCGAAGATGCCGGTAAAAACCCAGAACATCACAAGGCCAAAGCCGATCATTCCGATGGGACTGTCATACAGTTTGCCGTACAACCCCAACCGTCGTTTGAAGGCGATGGACATGGCGAACATGATGATCAGCGCGACCCATACAGGCAGGAATTGCTGGGAAATGGCGCCGATGATCCCTGCGCCAGTGCCCATCAGGATGCCCAGCACCAGATAAGCCACGGCCAATCCCACGCTGGCAAGGAAACTGTAATGCAGCACAAGCTGGATCAATCCACGGACACCGCCGCCAGAACTGACGGATCCATCCGGATTCACGACAATCTGCTGTTCAGGCAAAAAAATACTGGCGATGATCCAGACCAGGATCGACAGCAAAAGTACTGCCAGTGCAATCATCAGCAGCGGGTTCAGGAAGGCGATAGAGCCGGTCCAGGTTAGTGGTTCCATAATCTCACCCTCCTTATGAAATGCGAATGCGCGGGTTGAGGTAAACGTAGCCGATATCCGAGATCAGCTGCGTTATCAGAACCACGAAGACCGACACGACCGAGATCGCCAGCAGAAGCTGGATGTCGTTGTTGCCAGCGGCCTGAACTAGCGCCCAGCCGAAACCCTTGTAGTTGAACAGGG
Organism: Ruegeria sp. HKCCD6157; assembly: GCF_013110685.1. Lineage (NCBI taxonomy): Bacteria > Pseudomonadati > Pseudomonadota > Alphaproteobacteria > Rhodobacterales > Roseobacteraceae > Ruegeria > Ruegeria sp. HKCCD6157. The sequence continues at coordinate 1,696,359 of NZ_WVRB01000001.1, read as the reverse complement.
TTTCAACAATCACCACGCCGTTCAGCAGCCATGGGAACTGCAGCATGATAACCGTGAACGGCGCGATCAACGCGTTGCGCAAGGCGTGTTTCATGACGATGTTCGGGAACGAGACACCCTTCAGCCGTGCGGTCCGAATGTATTGCGCCGTCATCACTTCGGTCATCGAAGCGCGGGTCATCCGGGCGATATAGCCCATACCGTACAGCGCAATGGTGAGAACCGGCAGGAAGAAGTTCTCGAATGTCGGGTTCTCCATCGCTTGCGTCGCGGTTCCCTTGAACCATTTCAGCCCCACGGTGGACGAGGTGAAGATCGCGATGAAGATAACGCCCGATACGTATTCCGGTGTCGCTGTCGTGATGATTGAGAAGGTCGACAATGATCGATCGAGGGCTGATCCCTCTCGCATCCCGGCCAGTACACCAACGATCAGGGCGGAAGGCACCATCAGGACCAAAACCCAGAACATCAGGTAACCTGTGTTGCCCAAGCGCTTGCCAACGATGGTTCCGACTTCTTCCTTGAAAACGGTTGAGTATCCCCAATCGCCCTGAAGAACACCACAATATCTTGCCGTGTCCTCTGCCGTCGAACCGGGTCTTGTGCAGGTTCCCACGAACTGGCCATCTTCCAGTGTATTCTGGAACCCGGGCATCACGCCCAACCATTGGCCGTACTTCACGAGTGTCGGCTGCAAGTAGCCGCGGTTTTCCAACCAGGCTTCGACCTGCTCATCCGACATACGCTGGTTGCCCTGCGTTTTCGCCAGCTTTTCAAGGTTCGGGTATAGGTTGGTCAGGAAAAAGACGACGAATGTCAGACATAATGCCGTAAGCAGCATCACTCCGAACCGTCGTAGGATAAATAGTCCCATGGTGGCCCCTGTTGTTCAGGTATTCCGCAGATCATTGGACCATTTTCTGGCCTCGGACGTCCGACCCCGCGTCGGCAAGTCTGCGGCTGGAAAGGGGCGCCCGTGTCAGGCGCCCCTCGTGTGTGGATTGCAGTGCTTAGGCAGCCCAGCCCCACTTGTAGTGATGGTGTTCGAAGGTCACATGCATATCGGTTCCAACAAGACCCTCTTTCATGTGGCGATAGAGCGAGCGCCAATAGGGCTGAATAGTAACCCCATCTTCCTGAAGCAGTGCTTCGCCACGCGCCATGACTTCGCGACGCTTGTCCGCGTCGGCAATGGCCAGCGCCTCTTCCAGAATGGCGTCAAACTCGGGGCTCGCATAGCCGAACTCGTTCCAGGCTTCGCCCGTACGATAAGCAAGCGCCCAAATCTGAACACCCAACGGACGCGGGTTCCAGTTGGTCGAGCTGAACGGGTACTTGGCCCAGTCGTTCCAGAAGGTATTGCCCGGCAGAACGGTCCGCTTGACCTTGATCCCGGCATCGCGCAGTTGCGCGGCAACGGCATCTGTAGTGTTGCGACGCCAGTCATCGTCGATCGAGATGATCTCGTGCTCGAAATCACCGAAACCGGCTTCGTCCATCAACGCCTTGGCCGCTGCGGGATCAACCTTTTGCGGCGGAAGCTCGGCATATTCCGGATGCAGCGGCGCCACGTGATGGTTTTCCGCCGGCGCTCCGCGACCGCCATAGCCCAGTTCCAGACAAACTGAATTGTCTACGGCCATCTGAAGGGCCTGCCGGACACGTTTGTCCGCATAAGGCTTTTGCCCGTCGATCTCGGCCAGTTGGTTGGGACGAATAACGATGGTCGCGGCGGTCACCACTTCTGACTTCACATAGCCAAGCCCGTCCATCACGTCGATGAATTCACCCACCGATTCATACAGCATGTCGACTTCGTCGGATTCCAGCGCCGCCAACCAGGCAGAAGGGTCGGTTCCGTAGTCGATGTACTCGATACGATCCAGGGCAGGGCGGCCATACACTTCTTCACCCCACCAGTTGTGATCCGGGTTGCGAACCAGAACGGCTTTAACGCCAACCTCAAGTTCGTCCATCAGATAGGGGCCGGTTCCCACATTGTTCAGCAGGTCAGTCTCGCTGAACGAGCTGTGAACAATCGCGCCGGGATAGTCGGCCATGCCCGGAATAAGAGTGATATCCGGCTTTGGCAGGTTCAGTTTGACCGTGGTTGCGTCGACGACTTCGATGACACCCTCACCGGCCTGACCGGTATCCGCGTCGATCAAGGTTGCAAAGCGGCCCGCCATCGAGTTGGTTTCCGAGCTCTTGTCACACCAGCGCGCGATGTTGCGGGCAACGTCGTCAGCCGTGAAATCGTCGCCATTGTTCCACTTGACGCCCGGACGGACATTCAGAGTGTAAACGGTCGCGTCGTCGTTGACTTCCCAGCTTTCCAGCAGCATGCCACGGAACGATCCGTCCGAGTTGTACTCGACCAGATATTCCAGCGTGCCGCGCGTCACGTTTGCGATCTGCGACCAGTCATAGGTTCTGGGATCTTTGAGGGCGCGGACTTCTTGCTGCACACGCAGCGTGCCGCCTTCCTGCTTTGCTGTTTCGGCCAAAGCAGGTGTCGGCAATCCGATCATGCCATAGGCCGCTGCGGCAGTAACCCCAAGACTGGTTGCGCGTGTCATGAATTCCCTTCGGCTTAGCTTGCCGTCGCGGTATTCCTGAGCGTGCATCGCTGCCGCCCAGTGCACCTTGTCTTCGGTGGATACGGTATTCGTCATGGATGTCTCCCTGTGACACTGATTTTGTTGATTGATTATGGCTCTACGCGACCCGGTTTCTTTCGGTCGCCAGAGTGAAGGATTTTGTTTTTTGGACTCTGTTCATCCCCATGTCGTTATTCGGCACCAGATTTCAGATAAGGTCAATGTTCGAAATCGTCATAAGTAGTACAAAAACGACATTCGCGATCAGTTGAAGTCGTGGAGAAGCATTTCTTCTGGCAGCCCAAAGCGATGCCGGTTTCCCCATTGTTTTCTTAGTTTGTTAAGGGAAATCGCAGCAAATCATTAAGTTCTCTTAAGCTTTGAGACTTGGCGGCGCCTTGCTTTTGCTAAGACAAAAGAGCCGATTACTAACGGGTACTAACAAGAGGGATCGACGTGATTCCAGGCCTTCATTCGGGCGCGAAACCAGGTACGCTGACGCTTGGCGAATTGACGCGTCGCTATGGTTGCGCGCTCTCGCGCCTGATCCAAAGTCATCGCGCCGTCCAAATATGCCCTGAGTTCCGGCACGCCTATGGCCTTGCAGGCCGGAAGGGTGGGGTCGAACCGGTCCTGCATGGCACGCACTTCCTCGATCGCGCCCTGTTCCAGCATCTGGTCAAAGCGGCGTTCTATCCTGTTCAGCAGCCATGCTTTGTCAACGTCAAAAACGATCGGCAGGGTCTCGTTCAGCGGAAGTGCCGGTGGGGGCGTTTCGGCCTGCCAGGACAACAGGCTGCGACCTGTGACGCGCTGCACCTCCCATGCGCGTTGCACGCGGGCACGGTTGTGTATGTCCAGCTTTGCAAGCGTGTCTGCATCGACCCCCTCCAGAAGGTCTGCCATGGGCATCTGATCGGCCTCGGCCCGAACTTCGGGTGGCGTCGCAGGGATTTGAGCCATGCCTTCGGTCAGGGCCGAGAAATACAATCCCGTCCCACCGACGATGATCGGGCGTTGATGCCCCGTTAGCAGGGGCAGGACCTCGCGCAGCCAATGGCCGGTAGAATAATCCTGATCATAGGCGACGTGCCCGTACAACAGATGCGGCGCGCGGGCTTCTTCCTGGGCGGATGGCCGGGCCGAGATGACGCGCCAGCAGTCATAAACCTGGCTTGCATCCGCATTGACGATAACCCCGCCATGCCGTTCGGCGATCTCCAGCGCCAGCGCTGATTTCCCGGATGCCGTAGGCCCCGCGATCAGAACCGGCTTGTCGTCCGGAACAGGCGGCAGTTGCCGAAAAAGCAGGTCTGTTGATCGCCGGGTCATGCGCGGTTGCCTCTATCCTCACCAACCGCATTGAACCTGCGGAGCTTTTGCTTCATTTTGCGCCGGAAATTAACCCCGTGCCAGCCCGGAGCGCAACATGAGCCTTTCCCCTTCTTCTGAAACAGCCGAGACCCCGAAAACAAAGTACAATCGGGTCATGTTGAAAATCTCAGGCGAGGCGTTGATGGGGGATCAGGGATTCGGCTTGCACCCGCCAACCGTTCAACGCATCGCGCAAGAAGTGAAATCGGTTCACGATCTGGGCGTTGAGATATGCATGGTCATCGGTGGCGGAAACATTTTTCGCGGCCTGAGCGGTTCAGCCCAGGGCATGGAGCGGACTACGGCGGATTACATGGGCATGTTGGCCACGGTGATGAACGCGCTGGGGATGCAATCCGCACTGGAAGAGATAGGAGTGTTCACCCGCGTGATCTCGGCCATTCGCATGGACGAGGTGTGCGAACCCTATATCCGCCGCCGGGCTGTTCGGCACCTCGAGAAAAAGCGGGTCTGTATTTTCGCCGCCGGTACTGGCAACCCGTATTTCACGACAGACACCGCAGCCACCCTGCGCGCCAACGAAATGGCGTGCGAGGCGATCTTCATGGGCAAGAACGGAGTGGATGGGGTGTATGACAAAGACCCTGCGGAACATGCTGACGCCGTACGCTATGATACCGTGACCTATGATGACGTGCTGGCCAAACGTTTGCGGGTCATGGATGCTTCGGCCATTGCCTTGGCACGCGACAACAATCTGCCCCTGATCGTCTTCGGACTTGATGAGCCCGGCGGCTTCCGAGGAATTCTCGCGGGCGAAGGGACCTATACCAAGGTTCAGGGTTGAGGCGAGAGGAATCGCCGGACAATTCCGCAAGCTTTCAAAGCCCCGGCGTCGAGCCGGGGCTTTTGCGTTTTGCTTTCGCTTGACGGTTGTGGGCGGCCCTGTCTAAGTATCGGTGTCCTTCCAAGGCGAAGGGCTGCCCCGTGTTTCGTCGGCCAAAGGCCCAAGCACAGGCTGGGCTGGAAGACCTGCCATGATTTCTGAGATGTCCGGAAACATGCGCGGGCATCTCATTGATCTGACTGCACAACTAAGGAGCAATGAGGCATGAGCTCTCTGGATATCGATTTCGTTCGGGCGCAGTTCCCGGCCTTTTCAGAACCCAGCCTGCAAGGGCAGGCGTTCTTCGAAAATGCAGGTGGGTCTTACACCTGCAAACCAGTGATCGACCGGCTGACGCGGTTCTACACGCAGCGCAAGGTTCAGCCTTACGCCCCATATGAGGCCAGCCGCCTTGCGGGCGCCGAAATGGACGAGGCGCGTGCGCGTATGGCTGCCATTCTGGGCGTCGACACGGATGAACTGAGTTTTGGTCCTTCAACCACCCAGAACACCTATGTTCTGGCGCAGGCGTTCCGGCAATGGATGAAGCCCGGCGAGGCAATCGTCGTGACCAATCAGGATCACGAAGCCAACTCTGGCCCGTGGCGTCGTCTGGTCGAGGCCGGGATAGAGGTGAGGGAATGGCAAATCGACCCCGAAACCGGGTCGCTGAACCCTCAGGATCTGGAAAACATGCTGGACGAAAAAGTGCGTCTGGTCTGTTTCCCGCATTGCTCAAATGTCGTTGGCGAGATCAATCCGGTCACCGAGATCACTGCCATTGCGCATGCGGCGGGTGCGTTTGTCTGCGTTGATGGCGTATCCTACGCCCCGCACGGATTTCCGAATGTTGGCGATCTGGGGCCGGATATCTATTTGTTTTCTGCGTACAAGACCTATGGCCCGCACCAGGGGTGCATGGTTATCCGCCGCACGTTGGGTGAGCTGTTGCCCAACCAGGCCCATTATTTCAACGGCGACGTCCTGTACAAGCGGTTCACCCCGGCGGGACCCGATCACGCGCAGATTTCGGCCAGTGCAGGTATGGCGGATTATGTTGAGCTGCTTTGCGCCCACCATGGCGGGCCTGAGGCGGGCGCGGCGGAGCAGGGCGTATTTGTCCACGATCTGATGCGATCACACGAAGAGTCGTTGCTGCAACCGGTTCTGGATGCGGTAAAGGATCGAAACGCTGTGCGCCTGATCGGTCCTTCCGATGCCAGCCGGCGCGCGCCCACCGTCGCCCTTTCGTTGAACCGCCCGGCTGAACCGGTTGCGGCGGAACTGGCGCAATACGGTGTCATGGCGGGTGGCGGAGACTTCTATGCGGTGCGTCCCTTGCAGGCGATGGGCGTCGACCCGGCGCAGGGTGTTTTGAGGGTCAGCTTCACCCACTACACCACGAAGCAGGAAATTGATCAGCTTTTAGAGGCTCTTGAGCGCGTTTTGTGATCCACTACTCTTGAGGGCGCGTAGAAATCAAAAAACCTCAAGGGCGTATTGTGAAGCAACAGCAAGCTCCGATCATTTTGTGGTTTCGACGGGACTTGCGTCTGTCGGACCACCCCGCGTTGACTGCAGCGGCCGAAAGTGGCCGTCCGGTCATACCTTTGTTTATTCATGACAACCTCGTCGAACAGATGGGGGCCGCGCCGAAGTGGCGTTTGGGCTTGGGGCTGGAAGCTTTCACAGCGTCACTGGCCAATATGGGCAGCCGACTGATTTTCCGACGCGGCGACGCACTTGAACAGGTGCAGCAGGTCATGGCCGAGACCGGCGCAACCTCCGTCTTCTGGTCTCGCGCTTACGATCCGGCCTCAATCGAACGCGACAAGACGATCAAGTCTGTGCTTACAAAAGTAGGAGTGACGGCAAAGTCATTTGCGGGGCATCTTCTTTTTGAGCCCTGGACTGTCGCTACAAAAACAGGAAATCCGTTTCGGGTCTACACGCCCATGTGGCGTGCGGTTCAGGGGCGGGATGTACAATTTCCCGATGCGCGGGTTGCCGATTTGCAGGCCCCGATGTCGTGGCCCGCTTCTGACAAATTGAGCGATTGGCAGATGGGGGATGCCATGAACAGGGGCGCGGCTGTCGTTCGTCCTCATGTAAAACCCGGCGAACAGGCCGCCTTGGATCACCTCGAGGCGTTTCTTGGGCGACTTTCCCACTATTCCAGTAACCGGGACAGGTTGGATCAGGACGGAACGTCTAACCTGTCGGAATACCTGTCTTTGGGTGAAATCGGGCCGCGTACAGTCTGGCATATGGTCCAAAGGGCTGCGTTGACCGGTACACCCGGTGCCGATGCCTATCTACGTCAACTCGTCTGGCGCGAGTTTGCCTATCACCTGATGTATCACACGCCCCAACTGGTGGCTTCCAACTGGAAGCCGGAATGGGACAGCTTTCCCTGGAATACCGATCCGGACCATCCCGAAGTCACTGCATGGCAGCAGGCCAGAACTGGAATACCTGTCGTCGATGCTGGGCTGCGGCAAATGTATGTCACGGGTCGAATGCACAACCGGGCTCGGATGATTGTCGCAAGCTATCTGACCAAGCATCTTATGACCCACTGGAAAATAGGGATGAAATGGTTTGAGGATTGCCTGATCGACTGGGATCCGGCCTGCAATGCCATGGGTTGGCAATGGGTTGCTGGATCTGGGCCCGATGCATCCCCGTTTTTCCGGATTTTCAACCCCCAGACGCAAGCTGAGAAATTCGATCCCGACGGGAACTATACGCATCGCTGGATTGCCGAAGGTTATTCCGAACCCAGCAAGACCGCCCTGTCGTATTTTGATGCCGTCCCGCGTTCATGGGGGCTGCGTCCGGATGCGGAATACCCCAAACCCATAGTCGAATTGCCCGAAGGGCGGACCCGCGCCTTGCGCGCATATGAAAGCCGAAAATCCCACTAAGGAACTGAAAACTTGCCAGAAACAATTTCGCCGCCTAGCTTTGTACGCGTACCGCAGAGGGGAGAGCGGATGATCCTGACGACGACCGAAGGGCAAAAAGACCTGCCCAGATATTTCGCCCAAGTCTTTAAAATGTTGAACCGGATGGAAACCGGGCGTCTTGATATCAGACTACCCGACGGTCGCACGTTTCGCGCAGAAGGCGCAAAGCCCGGGCCGGTGGCGCAGGTCGATATTCACGACGACGATGTCTTTGCGCGCCTGATCCGCGAAGGTGAACTGGGTTTCTCCGATGCGTATCTGGACGGACATTGGAGCACACCCGATCTGCGGTCTTTCATGGATCTTGTGCATCTTGGAACCGAGACCGTTTATGACGGGTTTACGGGCCAGTTTCTTGTTCAGGCCTATGAACGGCTGCGGTTCTGGCTGCACAGAAACAACAGGGCGCAAGCCAAAAAGAACATCTCGTATCACTACGATCTGGGTAACGAATTTTACAGTTCTTGGCTGGATGACACGATGACCTATTCCAGCGCGATTTTTGAGTCTGGGCAGGAAAGCCTCGAGAAGGCCCAGATCGCCAAATACGCAAGTCTTGTGGATGAGATGGGTGCCAAACCGGGTGACCATGTACTGGAGATCGGATGTGGCTGGGGCGGCTTCGCGGAATATGCCGCAAAGGAACGAGGTTTGCGTGTCACCGGCCTGACCATCAGTGAGGAGCAATTCAAGTACGCCAAGGAACGTATTGAAAAAGCTGGTCTATCAGATCGGGTTGAATTCAAGCTTCAAGACTATCGGGATGAACGCGGGGTCTATGACGGCATCGCATCCATCGAAATGTTTGAGGCCGTGGGTCAGAAATACTGGCCGGTCTATTTCGAAACAGTTCGTGAGCGGTTGAAGCCCGGCGCTCAGGCAACCTTGCAAATCATCACGGTGGGTGATCACCGCTGGGATTTTTACAAGAACGGCGTTGATTTCATTCAGAAATATATCTTTCCCGGCGGGATGCTTCCGTCGCCGACCATCCTGCGTCAGCAGATCGATCAGGCCGGGTTGAAAGTCGTGCGTTCGAAGGAATTCGGGAAAAGCTATGATCTGACTCTGCGTCGCTGGTATGAAACGTTCAACGACAAATGGGATCAGATCTCGGACATGGGGTTTGATGAGCGTTTCCGCCGCATGTGGAATTATTATTTGACTGCGTGCGGTGCGGCCTTTGACACGGGCAATTGCGATGTGACACAGATCACAATAGCAAAACCAAGTTAACTCACGGACCGTCACATGCCCACTGCCTCGCGTCTCGTCGCCGCTGTTTGTCTCGTCGTGCTGGCCTTTCTTGTTTCAGGCATGGTTATCGATAACGGTGAAGAGGGTAAGGACTATGGCTACTTCACCTATGTGAACATGGCTCTTGGTGCGATCTGTGGTTGGAAAATCATGGGCAAGCGCGCTGGGCGTGGTTGGACAGCGGGTATTAATAACGGCCTGACCGGCGTTGCTTCGCTGGTTTTCTGGGCGCTGTTTGTGCAGGGATGCTACCGCATGTTCGACCTTGCGATGCGCAATCGATATGGCGGCCCGTTCGAAGCTGTGATGGCCATTTTTTCGATTGGTATCGATTATGGTAAGCAGCTTATCTATCCCGAAATTCTGGTTGCACTCGCAATTGGCGCCGTTGTCGCCGGTCTGGCCACGGAACAGGCCAGCCGCAAATGGCGCTGAATCGTTTCGTCACAAGAGAGATTAAATTTGTCTGATTTGTTCTTCTATGGAACGTTGCGGTATCTGCCGCTGTTGCAGCGTGTCCTGGGCCGTCCGCTGAGCGAAATAACGTTTCACGCTGCCAAGCTGTGCGATCACGCGGTTCACGCGGTCCAGGGGCAGGATTTCCCGATGATACTTCCCGCCAAGGGTGCCGCTGCCGAAGGTCTGCTGGTGCAGGGCCTGTCCTCCGATGATCTGGCCAGACTGGCTTATTACGAAGGATCCTTCGACTATGACCTGAAATCGTTGAAGGTCATTCTGGAGGACGGGGGCGAAGCACAGGCACAGGTCTTTTTCCCGACCCCGGGCGCGTGGCAACCCGGTGAGTTGTGGTCGTTGCAGGGCTGGGCAGACAAATTGGGCGAGGTTACAGCGCTCGCAGCCGAAGAAGAAATGGCCTATTTCGGCAGAGTCGACCCCAAAACCATGGCGCGCAGCGTCCGCGCCATTCAAACCCGAGCCTGGGCAAAGATCATGGCCAGGCAGCGGCGAACCGGCGATCCGCGGAACATAGCCGAAGACGTAATCGTCCACCGTCATGAACGCGTTTACGTCGACTATTTCGGGATGGAGGAAATAGACCTTCAGCACCGGCAACATGACGGCAGCATGGGCCCCGTGCTGCACCGGGGCGGCTTGATGCAGGGCAGCGCCGTGTCCGTTCTGCCTTATGACCCGATCCGCGACACCGTGCTTTTGGTTGAGCAGTTCAGACCGCCGGTGTTTTTGATCGATGATCCAGAGCCCTGGCTTTGGGAAGCGGTTGCCGGGATGATCGACCCCGGCGAAACGCCGGAACAGACGGCACATCGCGAAGCCATGGAGGAAGCCGGAGTTCAATTTGACAGGCTGGAATATGCGGGCGGGGCGTATTCCTCCAGCGGGTCGTCGACGGGTTTCATGTATCTCTATGTCGGGCTTGGCAACTTGACCCAGACAACCATCACCGGTGGCCTGGACACAGAAGGCGAAGATATTCGCAGTCGGATTCTGCCGTTCGACGAATTCATCGATATGACAGACCGTCATCTTTTCAAGGATTTGCAGCTGGTGTCTCTGGCTTACTGGCTGGCCCGCCATCGGGATCGTTTGCGCGCGTGACTATCGCGCTTGTGGTCCCGGCAGTGCGCCTGTAAATCTTCGAAGATACCAAATGACAAGAGGCGACCATGCGCATTGCACGAGATCTTGCTGACGCAGTAGGAAAAACACCGTTGATCCGGCTGCGCCGCATCAGCGAAGAGACCGGATGCGAGATTCTTGGCAAAGCCGAGTTCATGAACCCGGGACAGTCGGTAAAGGATCGTGCTGCTCTTTTTATCATCAAAGATGCCATCGCACGCGGGGATCTGAAACCGGGCGGCACCATCGTGGAAGGCACCGCCGGCAACACCGGTATTGGTCTGGCTTTGGTAGGTGCGTCGATGGGGTTCAAAACGGTTATCGTTATCCCCGAGACCCAATCGGAAGAAAAGAAGGATATGCTGCGTCTGGCGGGCGCACAGTTGGTTCAGGTACCCGCGGCCCCGTATCGCAACCCCAACAATTTCGTGCACTATTCCCGCCGTCTGGCCGAGGAATTGGCGCAGACAGAACCCAATGGCGCAATCTGGGCCAACCAGTTCGACAATGTGGCGAATCGTCAGGCACATGTGGAAACCACGGGCCCCGAGATCTGGGACCAGACAGACGGCAAAGTTGACGGGTTCGTCAGCGCGGTCGGGTCGGGTGGGACATTGGCAGGCGTTGCAGAAGTTTTGCAACCCAAGGGCGTCAAGATCGGTCTTGCAGATCCTATGGGGGCTGGCCTGTATTCGTATTACACAACAGGCGAGATCGCGATGGAAGGTGGGTCAATCGCCGAAGGTATCGGGCAGGTGCGTATCACCAAAAACCTTGAGGGGTTCACGCCGGATTTTTCTTATCAGATCACCGACAACGAAGCGCTGCCCTACATCTTTGATCTTCTGCGTGACGAAGGCCTGGTCATGGGCGGCTCGACCGCGATCAACATGGCAGGGGCGGTGCGCCTGGCCAAGGAAATGGGGCCCGGCCATACCATTGTGACCATCCTGTGCGATTATGGCACACGCTATCAATCAAAGCTGTTCAACCCCGAGTTCCTGCGTGAAAAAGAGCTTCCGGTTCCGGATTGGATGACCGAGGCACCGCGCAGCATTCCCGGCGTTTTCGAGGACGTGTGATGCTTGGACAGGTCCGCCTGTTTCTGACCCTGCTATTCCTGTGCTTTGTCGGGTTTTCGAATAGCGCTGTTGCACAGCTGACGGATCGTCAAAGTGAGTATTACCAAGGCTGGGTCAAAACCGCGAGCCGGGCCGAAGCCGTCATCGAGGCGAACCGGGCGTCTGACGCTGCGCTGGAGAATTTACGCTCTGAAATAAATGGTTACAGGGACGACTTTAATCGAGCTCGTGGTGCGAATACCGACCGTATAACGACGCTGGAAAGCCAGATAAAAGCGTTGGGGCCCAAACCCGAAGGGGACACGACTGAACCTGAAGACATAGCAAATCTTCGCGTGCACCTTGAGGAACAGCTCAACAGCCTGCGTGTTCCGCGCATTATATCCGAAGAGGCGTATAGCCGTGCGAACGGGCTGATCAGCGAAATTGATCAGATCCTTCGCGCGCGCCAGAAAAAAGAGTTCTTTGAACAGGGCCCTTCGCCGATCAACCCGGCATATTGGGGTCCGGCATGGGTGGATGTCAAAGAGGCCGTTCAAGGCCTGGTAAACGAAACGATAACGAATTTGCGTTCAGATGTCGTGCGCGAGCAAATTCGCGCTCGTGGGCTCGCAATCTTCATACTTCTGGTCATTTCAGCCGTGCTGCTGATCTTTGGCAAACGGTGGTCTGAACTTGGAGGCGACTACCTGAGGTTACTCGGCGGGGCCGGGACAGGGGTTTGGTCGTTCGTAATCTCACTATTGCGAATTCTGTTGCCATGGATCGGTGTGGTGGCTGTGGTCACGGCGATCAGTCTCACAGGCGTTCCGGGTCTGCGGGGCAGCCTTTTGCTTCAGAATGTTCCGTATTGGGCAGCGATCGTGTTTTTCTATGACTGGATTGGTCGCCAGGTATACGTTATCGGCGCGTCGCAAGGGTTCAAACGTCTGTCCGCTGCGCGCATCACTGAACTGCGCGTGTATATCGATCTGCTTGCCCTGATGCTGGTTTTGCACGAATTGGCGTTTTTGTTCGAACGGATCGAAAACATTTCCGACGCGACTCGCGCCGTAGTCAGTTTCCCGGTCATTGTCGCGACGGCTTTGTTGTTGTTGCGAGTACGTCAGATTCGAACAACCGACGGGCCTCCGGATCAAGCTGCCTCGACCCGTTCCGCGGGTTTTAGCCAACTGGTCGAGTTCCTTCGCCGGGCTTTGTTCCTTTTGGGGATCATGTCTCCCTTACTGGCTATTTTCGGATACACCAATGCGGCCGAAGCAATCGTGTTTCCCGCCGTCAAGACATTGGTGCTGATCGGGGCCTTGGTCATCCTGCAACGGTTCATCAGTCAGATTTACGGTTGGGTCACCGGGCAGGGCGAAGCCGCAGGGGATTCGCTTTTTTCCGTACTGGTCGGGTTTGCATTGGCCATCTTGGCGCTTCCCATTCTGGCGATCTATTGGGGCGCGCGGGAAACCGATCTGCTGGAAGCATGGTCGCGCCTGCTGCTTGGTTTTGATATCGGTGGCGTCACAGTTTCGCCCAGCAACTTTCTGACCTTTGTCGCCGTGTTTGCAATCGGTTATACGCTGACGCGTCTGTTGCAAAGCGGGCTGCGCAATTCGCTTTTGCCGAAAACCAACATAGATCCGGGTGGCCAAAACGCGATTGTCGCTGGTTCGGGATACGTTGGCATATTCCTTGCCGCGTTGGTGGCAATCATGGTGGCCGGTTTTGATCTGTCATCGCTGGCGATCGTCGCTGGCGCGCTGTCTGTTGGCATCGGCTTTGGTTTGCAGACAATCGTGTCGAACTTCGTTTCTGGCATCATCCTTTTGGTCGAGCGCCCGATTTCCAAGGGGGATTGGATCGATGTGAATGGCATGATGGGATATGTTAAGGACATTTCCGTTCGTTCGACCCGGGTCGAGACGTTCGACAGAACGGATGTCATCGTTCCTAACTCTGACCTGATCAGCGGTGTTGTAACGAACTATACCCGCGGCAACACGATCGGGCGGGTAATCGTTCCGGTGGGTGTCGCATACGGAACTGATACGCGCCTGGTCGAAACCATTCTGGGCGAAATCGCCAACAGCCATCCGATGGTTTTGGCCAACCCGGCGCCAAGCGTCGTGTTCCAGGGGTTCGGAGCAGATTCCTTGGATTTTGAAATACGGGCGATCCTGCGGGATGTGAATTGGGTTCTGTCGGTGAAATCCGACATGAACCATGAAATCAACCGCAGATTCTCGGAAGCAGGGATCGAGATCCCGTTCGCACAACGTGATGTCTGGTTGCGAAATCCCGAAACCCTGCGGGCATCTGACCCGAGCAAGCAGGAGCCTTCCGCATCTGTGCAGGATGAGCCACGCAAAGTTGCAGAAGCTCCGGCGGATTTGACCGAGGCGGATATGGACCCGGATGCCGGTGATGAGATCTGAGGGGCCAGATCGCGGCACGTGTTGACCTGTGATCACCCCTCGGTGGGTGCATTGATTAAATTGCGCTATTCCCCTGAATTCGTCGAATTGGGGCCTTGCAAATCCGACGGCATTCGTCCAAATATCGCCGGCACGGAGAGGTGGCCGAGTGGTCGAAGGCGCACGCCTGGAAAGTGTGTAGGCGGGAAACCGTCTCCAGGGTTCGAATCCCTGTCTCTCCGCCACCATCACCATTGCGAAACTTGAACTGCACCTGTCCGCGAAGGCGATGCACGATTACAGGCTGTCCTGCTGCGCTTCGACCCAGCCGGTGCCAGACCTGCCGCCGAGTTTTTCGACGAGAAAATCCATGAAGATTCGTGTCTTGGGCGTCAGCACGTTCGAGCGCGGATAGATCAGCCACAGCCCTGCATGATCATTCAGCCGCCAGTCAGGCAATACCTGCCTGAGCCGCCCGGAGCGCAGTTCATGGGCCACGCTCCAGAGTGAGTTGATCGAAAGCCCCGCTCCGGCAAGCGTTGCCTCGCGTTGCGCGGTGCCGTCATCGACGATGGTTCGGCTGATTATCGCGCGCGGGTTCAGGACCGCCTTCTGACCAGCAGGATCAACCAGTTCGCGCCGGTCGAGATTGGCCCACGCGATGAAACGATGCCCCGTCAGATCCTCGGGTGTCGAAGGCACTCCGTGCTGCTTGAGATATTCCGGCGCAGCGCAGAGCAGGCGGATGTCATCTGAAAGTTTGCGCCCCTTGAGGCTGCTATCTGCCAGCGGCGCGTTGCGCAGGGCTAGGTCGAAACTGCCCTCGATGGCGTCGAAGGGCTTGTCCGACAGTCGCAGGTCCAGCGTCAGGTCGGGATAGCGTTGATGAAACTCGGGCAAGAGCGGCATGATGTGCAACTGGGCAAAACTGCTGGGGGCCGCGAAACGCAAGGTGCCTGTGGGGCCGGTATCCGTGCCTCCGAGGGCAGCGCGCGCTGCATCCGTCTGGGCGAGAATTTCACGCGCATAAGGCAGAAACTCCGACCCTTCCAATGACAACGACACCTTGCGCGTGGTGCGGTGCAAAAGCTCGACGCCAAGTTCGTTCTCAAGCTTGGCCAGCCTGGCACTCGAGACCGCCGGTGCAAGACCAAGCTCGCGCCCGGCGGCGCTGATATTGAGCCGTTCGGCCGCCATGACGAACAGGCGCAGGCTGTCGGTATCCATATAGATTATATCCAAAATACGAAAACTGAACTTATTTTTCACCACCTTTTTCTTGTTCTTGCAAGTGATAAGTCAGGTGCACACCGACACACACCCCAAGGGAGACATAAAATGAACGCGATCACCGAGGTGAAGACCGATATCAACGCGCAGATCATTGAGGCCTTCAATTCTCGCCATGCCACCAAGATCTTCGACCCTGAACGCAAGGTGAGCGACGCTGACTTCGAGACGATCCTCGAGGCTGCACGCCTTTCGCCCACTTCGTTCGGGCACGAGCCCTTCCGCATCCTGATGATCCAGTCGCCCGACAAGCGCGAGCTGTTCCGCGAGTTTTCATGGGGTGCCAACGGGATGATGAACGGGTCGACCGGCCAGCTTGGCACCGCCAGCCATTTCGGCATCATCCTTGCGGCGACGGGCGAACTGATGCGCGCCGAATCGGATTATCTGCAAGACCACTACCGGCAAGTGAAGCAGCTGCCCGAGGAAGTGATCGAGATCTTCAACGGCGCATACGGCAAGTTCCAGGCCGAGGATCACAAGATCACCTCTGACCGCGAGATCACCGACTGGTCGGGCAAGCAGGCCTATATCGTGCTGGCCAACATGATGACCGCCGGTGCGCTGATGGGGATCGACAGCTGCCCGATCGAGGGCTTCGACATGGAGCGAACGACGCAGACGGTGGCCGAACATTTCGGCGTCGATACCGCGAAATGGAAACCGGCGGTGATGTTCGCCTTTGGTCATCGCGCGAAAGATCCTGAATTCCCCAAGACCCGCCGCACGATGCAAGACACCGTCGCTTGGTTCTGACCCCGACGGAGATACACGATGACCTATTATTCCGTTCTGGACGTCACCCCCACCGCCGAGGACTGGATCCCCGGCTACCTGCCCACCGCCAACGAACGCGTGGCGGCCCATGGCGGCAAGTATCTTGCGCGTACCGCGACCCACGCGCAGATGGAAGGCGAGGATCAGCCCGCCGGGCTGAGGATCATCATCGAGTGGCCTTCGGAAGAGGCGGCCCGCGCCTTCATGGCGGACTCGGCCTATGCACCGCACCTGGCCGCCCGCACCAAGGGCTCGGTCAGCCGTCACTACCTGATCGCGGGGCAGGACGACCTCGCCTGAATGCAGCACTGGCCCGGTATGCCGGGCCGGCACCCCCAAGGAGGCTTTCATGACCCGGACCGGAACCGTCAATTATCATGTTCACAAGCCCGCGCCGCAGGCATTCGTGCTGGACGCGGACAGCATCGCTGGCAATCTGGTCTCGCCCGAACTGGCCGCGACCGAGGTGGCGCTGACCGATCTGCGTGCCGGGCGGGCAGGGGCCAGCTTTGTCTCTGACGGGTTCGAATTTGGTGTGGCACCGACGCGGGTGACCAGTTTCGAATCCCCCGGCTGGCAGAAGGTCTACGACCGCGAACTGGCCGAGCTGCTGTGCGACCGGATCGGCGCGCGCGAGGTGCTGTTCTTCGACCACACGTTGCGCATTGACGACCCGGCAGCCAACCGCCGCCCCGCGCGCAACGTGCACAGCGACCTGAGCCCGCAAGGTGCGCACCAGCGGCTGGTGGACATCCTCGGGCCCGAGCGGGCGCGCGATTGGGCGGCGGGGCATTACGCCTTCGTTAACCTGTGGCGGCCGGTGGAAAACCCGATCAACACCGCCCCGCTGGGTTTCGTCCGCCCCGCAACCGTGGACGACGCGGACTGGATCGACATCGACTTGATCTATCCCGACCGGCGCGGTCGTATCCTCGGTCTGGCGGCCAATCCGCGTCATGATTGGGTGTATCTGTCGCGCATGACGCCGGACGAGATCGTCTGGTTCAACATCTACGACAATCGCGGCCGTCCAACGGTGGGCCACAGCGCGATTGATCTTGCCGAAGATCCCGATCTGCAAACCATCCGCAAAAGCCTGGAAAGCCGGGCGCTGGTGCGGTTCTGAGAAAGGCAGAAAATGCTGGACAAATCCAACACGCCAAACTTCGCGCCACTCAACCGCGCGTTCAACGCGGTGTTCCGCCCTGGTAGGCTGAGCATTGGGCTTGTGGTCCCGCTCGAGGCAAACCGCAACGATCCGGTACCTACTATGACGCGCCATCTGGAGCGTGCCGTGCTGGCCGACGAACTGGGCTTTGCCGCGCTTTGGCTGCGAGACGTGCCCTTCAACGTGCCCTCGTTCGGCGATGCGGGACAGATGTTCGATCCTTTCGTCTATCTCGGCGCGCTGGGTGTTGCGACGCGCGACATCGCGCTTGGCGTGGCTTCGATCGTGCTGCCATTACGGCACCCGGCCCATGTGGCCAAGGCGGCAGCCTCGGCCGACCAGCTGTCGGGCGGGCGGCTGCTTCTGGGTGTGGCCTCGGGGGATCGTCCCGAGGAATACCCGGCGCTGAACAAGGATTTCTCTGATCGCGGGGCGCGCTTCCGTGACAGCCTCGCCTATATCCGCGCCATGGCGCAGGATTACCCGCGACTGGATAACCCGCAGGGCGACCTCTCTGGCGGTATCGACATGTTGCCTAAGCCTGCTGCCGGGCGCTTGCCGCTGCTCATCACCGGTGGCAGCCAGCAGACGCCAGAGTGGGTGGCGCGCCACGGTGACGGCTGGATGACCTATCCGCGTGGTGCGGCGGCGCAGTCCCGCGTTGTGGCCGACTATCGAGCGCGTGTGGCACAGGCCGGCTTGCCCGACAAACCGGTGATGCAGTCGCTCTATGTTGATCTGGTGGACCAAGCCGACGCTCCGCCGCGCCCGATCCATCTTGGGTTCAGTGCCGGCACCGATTACCTGCGTCGCTACCTGCACGAGATCCGCGATTTGGGCATCAACCACGTGGCACTGAACCTGCGCTTTAACGTGGCCGGGATCGAACCCACCCTGCACCGGCTGGCCGACGAGGTTCTGCCCGAGTTTCACGACTGATTTCATCCCCAAGGAGGCCGCAATGCCCAAGACTATCCTGATCACCGGCGCGACCGACGGCATCGGCCTGTTGACCGCCAAGACACTGGCGGCCGAAGGCCACCGCGTGCTGCTGCACGGACGCAGCTCTGACAAACTGCAGGCCGCCGCGCAGACGGTTGGCGGCAACCCCGAGACCTTCCGCGCCGATCTTTCCGATCTGGACGAAGCCGCCACGCTTGCAGACGCCGTGCGCGCCCGGCACGACCGGCTGGACGTTCTGATCAACAATGCCGGTGTCTACAAGACTCCGCACCCACGCCGGGCCGACGGGATGGATGTTCGGTTCGTGGTAAACGCGCTGACGCCCCATGTGCTGACCCGACGGCTGTTGCCGATCATCCCCGCTGAAGGGCGCGTGGTGAACCTTTCATCGGCCGCGCAGGCGCCGGTGGATGTAGAAGCGATGCGCGGTAAGCGGCAATTAAGTGACATGGAGGCCTATGCGCAAAGCAAGCTGGCGATCACGATCTGGTCACGGGAAATGGCGCGCGCGTACCCAACGGGCCCAGTCTTTGTCGCGGTCAACCCTGGCTCGCTTCTGGCCTCAAAGATGGTCCGAGAGGGTTTTGGAATGGCCGGCAATGACTTGGCGATCGGCGCTGATATCCTGCGACGGGCCGCGCTGTCGGACGAATTTGCTGATGCCTCGGGGCTGTATTTCGACAATGACAGCGGGCATTTTGCTGATCCACACTCGGCGGCGGCCGACCGCGATCACGCGGCGCGGGTCAAGGATGCTATCGCGGCGTTGACCGGCGGCGGAGTTTAGACCTGCGATATGCCCGTTGCTCTTGCGCCGGCTTTGAGGTGGTCGGTCCCGCTTGGGCCAGGCACAGTGCTTCGACCTCAGTGGCCATGCCTCCGGCAAGCCAAAGCGGCAGGTGGGCGTCTGGGACCTGCGATGCGCGCAGTTGGGACTACCGGAACAGGTTTTCGACACCAGACCCACCGCCTTCGTCACTACATCTGATGGGCACCAGATATTATTATCTCTTTGCAGATATTCCCTCGTGCGACCGCAAAACTCTGAGGACGAGATTGGTGAAAAGATGCTGGCTCAAAACTCGGACTTTATTGCGTGTAAGAGATTTGAAGACGCAGCTATTTGGCTGGAACAGTTGCAAGAAGGTTTTGTAGGTGACCCTAAACGCTAAAGTCCGACAGCTTTGACAAAACAATGCAGCAGGATCTTGTTACCGCATGATGAATGGGTTCGACATTGGCTGTTCCGACGTATTCAACCATACGGTTTTGGTCCTTGTGTAATCGTGAATTGCCTCGATCCCGGCTTCTCTGCCATAGCCGGATTGATTGTAGCCACCAAACGGAGCAATCGGGGACACGGCGCGATACGTGTTGATCCAACAAATTCCCGATTTCAGACGGGATGAAACCCGATGGGCGCGGGCGACATTTTCAGTGAAAACGCCGGAGCCAAGCCCGAACAGCGAGTCGTTGGCCAATGCGATCGCTTCTTCTTCCGTATCGAATGGCAGCAGAGACATCACGGGGCCGAACATTTCGACCTTCAGCGTCTCGGTCTCTGGGTTCGAACATTCCACCAGCGTAGGGGCCATGAAGTTGCCCGGCCGGTCCAGAGGTTTCCCCCCGAAGCGGATGCGTGCGCCTTGTTCTGTGGCTTTCGCCAAAGTCGCCTGAATTCTGTCCACCTGAGCTGCGGTGCAGAGCGGGCCAATATGGGTGGCCGTTTCCAACGGGTCGCCGATTGCGACGCCCTTCATCTTCTCTTCGATCTTGTCAACAAGCGCTGCCAGTACCGGGCGATGTATCAACCCGCGCGAACCGGCCACGCAACTTTGACCCGAGGCACCGAAGTTTCCCGCAATCAAACCATTGGCGGCGCCATCCAGATTGGCATCCTCAAAGACGATGATCGGGGATTTCCCGCCCAGTTCCAAAGTGGTCACCGCAAAGTTCTCAGCCGAATTGCGCACGACATGGCGCGCTGTTTCCGGGCCGCCGGTGAATGCGATCCGGTCCACGTCCGGGTGCCGGGTAAGCGGGATGGCGCAGTTTTCGGCATCCCCCGTAATGACAGAGACGACACCGGGCGGAAAACCAGCTTCATCGATCAGCCGCGCGAACTCCAGCATCGGAGCGGGCGCAATTTCAGAGGCCTTCAGCACGACCGAACAGCCTGCTGCTATCGCGGGGCCAAGCTTGGTCGCGGTCAGGAACATCTGTGCGTTCCAGGGGACGATTGCGACCACCACGCCAATCGGTTCGCGTTTGGTGAAGACGTGCATGTCCGGTTTGTCGATCGGCAGAACCGCCCCTTCGATCTTGTCCGCAAGCCCTGCATAATATCGATAATAGTCACCGACATAGGCTGTTTGGCTTGCGGTTTCGGCAAGTAGCTTGCCGCTGTCTGTGGTCTCAAGTTGGCCCAGGTGTCCGGCGTTTTCCTCGATCAGCTGGGCAAGTTTGAACAACAGTTTGCCGCGTGCGGTTTGCGTCATGTCGCGCCACGCGGGATCATCAAGTGACCGACGCGCCGCGGACACGGCGCGGTCAACGTCTTCGGGTGCGGCGCAGGCGAAACTGGACCAGTCCTGGCCCGTCGCCGGGTTTTGCGAATGCATCACTTGCCCGCGTGCCCCTTCGGTCCGCGTGCCGTCGATATAAAGCTGGAAATGTGGTTTCTGATGCATCATCGATCCTCACTGAAACTTCGGCATGACGTCGTCGATGAAACGGGCCAGCGATGCGCGTTTGCGTTCGAAACTCATGCCGCTGTCTATCCAGAACGAATACTCATCATAGCCCAGATCTTCGTATCGCTTCAGACGTTCCGTGACCCCATCCGGGGTTCCGACAGTCAGATCGCGCGCCAGGTTTTCCGGTGCCATCATCGCGTTGGCCGCAATCTCTTCATCCGTCAACGTCTGGATCAAGCCCTGCCGGACCGGCCGCTTGTTTTGAAACCAGGCCCCGAAATAGTTGTAGAAGCGCGACAATTCCCGAGCGGCCTGACCCAGATCATCATCGTCGCTGCCAACGTAAGTGTGATGCAGCAGCATGATCTTGGGGCGCGGCCCCTCATGGTTTGCGCACGCATCTTCAAAGCGGCCCATCAGCGTTTCGATCTCATGCATGCCCTGCCAGAGTGGTGTGACCTGAATGTTGAAGCCGTTCTGCACACCGAATTCATGACTGTTCGGATCCCGCGCTGCGATCCAGATAGGCGGCCCGCCGGGTTGCACCGGTTTGGGGGCCGAGGTGGTGGCAGGGAATTTGAAATATTCTCCATGATGGGCGCAGTCACCCTCCCACAACCGGGGCAAAAGCGGCGCGATTTCCCGCATGCGCTGGCCAGCGTCCCAGGCATCCATTCCCGGCATCATCCGTTCATATTCATACGAATAGGCGCCGCGGGCGATGCCCAGCTCGATACGGCCGCCTGTCATCAGGTCCGCCGCAGCCGTTTCGCCCGCCAGTTTGATCGGATGCCAGAACGGTGCAACAACTGTACCCGTGCCAAGCCGCACGTTCTTGGTGTGATGTGCGATATCGACTAAAGACATCAAAGGGTTGGGCGCGATCGTAAAGTCCATCCCGTGGTGCTCGCCGGTCCAGACGGCGCGCATTCCCGCCTCATCGGCCATTTTACACAGCGCGATGAATTCTTCATACAGCTTCTCATGGGGTTGATTGGGGCTCAGCCGTTCCATGTGTGCGAAAAGGGAAAACTCCATCCATCAGGTCCTTTCAGAAAAGCTGTGCACGTCGCCTTGCTGCGCACTGCCCAGATACAGTGAGAAGTCGCGGGTTCGGCTTTCCAGCGCGAAACGAGAAATCATGGTGGTGATTGGCGTCGTCGAGTAGGCAAGGGTTGCCAGGTCTTCAATCGCGACGGCCTCAAGCTTGCCGTGTTTGGGAGGTTCCGGCGCATTGCCCAATATGTAGACATTATGCGCTGTGGCATCGTCATAGACCGAGTAGACGACGCCAAGACGTGCGTCGATGCCACGATCATGCAGATCCTGCCGAAGGCTGTCGCGCACCTGTCGCGGGTCGGACAATGTGACCTGCGGCGGTCTGAAACCGGCTTCCGTTTTCTCAAGCAGCACGCGGCCTTTGTGTTCGATGATTGCGCCACAGACAATCCTGCGCCCCGTCGGTTCAAGCGCCCCCCGTTCCAGCCCAAGGCTGAAATACTGCCCGTTCGCGTAGCCCAGCGCCGGGCGGTCGTTGTGGGAATAGGTTTCGACCTGTCCGATCAGAACGCAATGGTCTCCTGCCTCGATCACTTGGTGGGTCCGGCAGGAGAATGTCGCGACCGCGCCGTTGATCAAAGGGATCTCTCGCGCGTCGAGGTCATGGTCGATTTTGGCGAACCGGTCACCTTTGAAGCCGGCGAAAGTGTTGGACACATCCTCTTGCCCCTCGGCCAGAACACTCACCGTGAAATGGGTGCAGGTCGAGAATTCGCCGTATGAAGACAAGTTCTTGCCGGGGCAGACGATCAACAGCGGCGGGTCGAGCGAGACCGAAGTGAAGGAATTTGCCGTGAAGCCCAAGGCCGTGCCAGAGGCGCTGCGTGTGGTAACGACGGTCACGCCGGTCATGAATTTGCCGAATGCCCGCCGGAGGTCGCGGGGGTCGAGTTCGGTCATGATTGCACCTCGCTTTGAAAGCTGGAAATGGCGGCGTCGATCTGACTTGCATGTGTCATCGGCATCATATGGGCCGCCCCATCGATGATCAGCGCGCGGCCGTTCGGGGTGACTTCGGCCATTTTACGCGACATGTCTGGGGTGGAGTTCGGCTCCTGACTGCCGGTTATGAACAGCGCGGGGCAGGCGAGTTTCTCCAGCGCTTCGCGCCGCGGATTTTGGCCTTGGGCAAAAACCGTATAGGCCAGCTTGTAAGCAGCCGGATCCATGGCCGTCAGCCATTCGCAGCAGGCATCACGTTCAGGTGAACCGATGTCACCAAACCACCGGCGCAGCGTGCTGGTTGGGTCAACCGGTGTTTCTCCATCCAGTCCCGCCGCACGTTCCTGAACCGCCAGCGCGGCCTTTGCACTGCGTTCAAAAACGGCATTCATTGCCACGACACCGCAAATCCGGTCGGGCGCCTTGGCGGCAAGGTCCAACGCCATCATCGCGCCCATCGAGTGGCCGACAACAAGGACCGGACCGTTCAGATTGCCCAGCACGTTGTGTGCAGCTTCGCTGTATTCCGACAGTTCCGTACCGAAAAACCTCAGCGGGCTTTCGCCGTGACCGGGCATGTCCGGTGCCGTCAGGCGCGCTTCAGACGCCAACCCGTCCAACTGCGCGCCCCAGGCTTCGGCCCGCAGGCCAACCCCGTGAAGCAACAGGATGTCCGGACCTGCGCCTGTCTGGATGGCGGCCAGCCCGCCGATTTCAGACCGCGGCCGGGTTGTCCACGTCATGGCCCAAATCCTTGAGATCCTGATACCGGTCGCCGATCCGGTGATGCGGTCTGCCCGAGGTTGCCGCCCCCAGCACGACGACAATTTCGTCTTCGCGCGGTGCGTCCGGGATCGAGAATTGAACGGTCAGGTAGTGAGACCGCCGCCCGGCATCGTTTTTGTCCATCAATGGCACCATGATCGGCGCATTTGCGGGGCCGCGCGTGTTCGTGAAAGCCAGATAGGATTTCGCGCTGACAGCCTGCCGGTAGTGATTGCCGAACCGAAGGGTATGAATAATGCCCGAGGCGTGCTCGACCTCGCCATTCAATCCGACGACGGCTGCCTTGCCATAGGCTTCGATTGCGTCGCCACTGCCGGCCAACGCGATCATGCGGTCCGTCATCATCTTTCCTAATACGGGGCCATATGCTTGGATTTCCGGTTTGAGGTCTTCGACATATCGACCCGCCCAGGGATTGGTAATCACTGCGGCCACGGCAAACATGCGCCATGGCATTTCCGCAGGGCGAAATCCCTCGACAAGAACCTCCTCGTCGTAGGTAACAATCTTGCGTATTTCCGGCTTCATCACACCTCTCCTGTCGCGCTGGGAAAAGGTAGAAACGGGTGTGATTTTTGACAAACGATTGAATTATGTGCTTTCGCATTAAAAAGATTAATGGCTAACTTGATCAATGGCAAAATCACTTCCCCCCCTGACCTGGTTCCGATCCTTCGAGGCGGCGGCCCGGACCCTGAGTTTTACCGCGGCGGCCGAGGAAATCGGCCTGACCCAATCGGCCGTCAGTCAGCAGGTGAAATCCCTTGAGATCCGTCTGGGGACAGCGCTTTTCATAAGGCATCCGCGCAGTCTGGCCCTGACGGATGCAGGGCGGAAACTGTTGCCCGAAGTCGGCAGAGCGCTTGAGGCGCTTGCCGCCGCCGCCGGAAGGGCCGACGCAAGCGCACCAGGAGATGTCCTGACAGTGGCCACATCTGTCAGCGTCGCGCAATGGGTCATCGCCCCAAACCTCGCGGACTTCACCACCCGCAATCCAGAGATCAGCGTGCGGCTGCTCAGCGCAATCTGGCCTGACGATTTTCACGCGTCGCAAGCTGACGTTCAGGTCAGGTTCGGATCGGAAAAACAAGTGGGCAGGGGGGCCGAACGTTTGTGGCCGGACAGGCTTGTCGCTCTCAAGGCGCCGACGCTTGCAGGGGATCCGTTTGACCTTCCCCTGATAGAGGCAGTCGGCACTTCAAGCGGATGGAAGACGTGGTTCGACAAGCAGGACGTGCAGCGGCAGCCTGCCGTTTTCGTCGATACGTTCGGCATGGCGCTTCAATTGGCGGTTCATGGCAGCGGGGTTGCCCTGATCAGCGAGTTTCTGGCGAAACATGCGATGATAACCGGTCTTGTCGAAAGCGCACATGACAGCACCGTCGACTGCAACGAAGGGTATTATCTTTCCGCCGATGCCAGCAATCCGGCGGCCGCATTGTTTCGGGACTGGTTGCTTGAACAGATACGTGTTTGATCAGGCGCGGGCCTAGGATCGTTCGTGCACCACTCAGGGCTTGACGAATACTTTGCGTGGTCGTTTGCACAGACACTCTGCAGGACCGTTTTCCTTGATCAGGATGGTTTCGGTGATCGCAAGCCCCCAATCATCCATCCAGAGCCCGGGCATGAAGTGAAATGTCATGCCAGCTTCAAGGATCGTATTGTCTTCGTCCCGCAGCGAGATCGTGCGTTCGCCCCAGTCCGGAGGATAGCTGAGGCCGACAGGATAGCCACAGCGAGCACCGCGTTCGATCCCCGCACGTTCGAGAGGCGCCGCCAGCGCTTTGGCGATATCTTTTGCGCGATTGCCGGGGCGCGCAGCCTCCAGACCCGCTTCCAACCCCTCGACCAAGGCCGCCTCGGCCCTTCTAAGATGATCAGGCGGTTGACCCAGAAATACCGACCGGCAGAACGGAGCATGATATCGGCGATAGCAGCCGGACAACTCAAAGAAGGTGCATTCGCCCGATTTGAACACATCTCCATTCCAGGTCAGATGCGGCGCGGCGGCGTCTGAGCCAGACGGCAAAAGTGGTACGATGGCCGCGTAATCCCCCCAGTCATCCCCGACGCCCGTTATCGCGTCATGGTATATCTGTGCGACCAGCTCGTTCTTGCGCAGGCCGGGTTCAACGCGTTCAAGCACGCCGTCAGTCACAAACTCTGAAATTCGGGCCGCCTTGCGCATCAGGGCGATTTCTTCGTCGGATTTCACGACCCGTTGCCAGTTGACCAAGGCCGTTGCATCCATCAGCGTCGCCTCGGGCAGTTCCGTTGTCAGTGTAATATGGGCTTTGGCCGAGTAGTAATAATTGTCCAGCTCCACCCCAATTCGGCTGCGGCCGTGTCCGCAGTCTGCAATAAGCTGGGCCAGATCCTGCATAGGATGCCGCGTGGTCGACTGCACAAAGTGATCGGCGTATCCGAAAACCCGATCGTCCCCCATCCACACCGTGCGCAGCGCGCCGTTTGCATCCTGCCGGCGCCCCCACCAGATCGGGTCCGCGTCAAGAAAGATCAAGACACCCTGGTGAACGTAAAAAGACCAGCCCTCATACCCGGTGAGCCATCCGATGTTCGAAGGGTCTTCGACAAAAAGGCAGTCAATTCCTTTTGCGGCCATCGCCTTTCGGGTCTTGGCAAGACGACGATCATATTCCGCCCGGCTGAAGGCTGGATCAGAGTGGGTCATTGGCGCCTCCGGTCAACAAAAGACTTTGGTTGACAGAACCCTACCGATCCGCTCACGTCAACGAACAAAAATTCAGGAGGGCTGCATGACAGCCGATATCAATCCGCACCGAACGGGCCATGGCACCGGGCCATTCAAGCGGTGTCGTTTCAACGGTTCAGGCTGCATGCGGCGCATAACTTCTGAGGTCGCCGGATGAGAGGGTTCGAGCCAGCAGAATTCGCGGCGCGTACCGAACGCGCACAGGTGATGATGAATACCGCTGGCCTGTCGGCGCTGCTGCTGACCACGGAAACCGACGTGCGTTACTTTACCGGATACCTGACCAGATTCTGGGAAAGCCCGACCCGCCCGTGGTTCATGATCCTGCCTGCGGTTGGTAAACCGGTTGCGGTCATCCCCTCGATCGGCGCGTCGTTGATGGGACAAACCTGGATCGACGACATCCGAACATGGAGCTCACCCGACCTTCAGGATGACGGCGTCTCGCTTTTGACGGATGCCCTGACGGAATTGACACCCCCCAAAGGCCGTATCGGAATGCCCGATGGTCACGAGACGCACGCGCGTATGCCCATGTCGGATATTGAACGCCTGCGAAACAGGCTCGGTTCGCGCCACATCACCGGAGATCGCGGTATTTTGCGCCAACTTCGCATGGTCAAATCCGAGGCGGAAATCGCCAAAATCGAAACCGCATGCGCCATAGCCGGTCGGGCCTTCGCCCGAGTTCCCGAGATTGCTCGGGCCGGCGTGCCTTTGGATGAAGTATTTCGCGGTTTCCAGATACTCTGTCTGGAAGAGGGTGCCGACTGGGTGCCGTACCTCGCAGGTGGGGCAGAGCAGGGCGGTTACTCTGACGTAATATCGCCGGCGTCTTCGTCCCCCTTGAAGGATGGCGACGTACTGATGCTTGATACCGGCTTGGTTTGGGATGGTTATTTCAGTGACTTCGACCGCAACTGGTCTGTCGGCCCGGCAAGTCCCGACGTGAAATCTGCTTACGCCAGGCTGATCGAGGCGTCGGATGCCGCATTCGAAATCGCCCGCCCCGGCGCCACCGCAGCAGAGCTGTTTCATGCCATGAACACGGTGCTGACCAAGGCATCCGAAGGCACAGATGCCGGTCGATTGGGGCACGGGTTGGGAATGTCGCTGACCGAATGGCCGTCGCTCATCCCGACGGACCAGACCGTTCTTGAGCCCGGCATGGTGCTGACCTTGGAGCCGGGCATTGCCGTTGGTGGCAAGATCTTGGTTCACGAAGAAAACATCGTCGTAACAGACGATGTTCCGCTCTTTGTCAGTCCGCGTATCGGGCCGGAGATGATCCAGATATGACCTACGTGCCTTACACGCTTGACGAGGACGACCCGCAAGCCCCGCCGCTTGGATTGATTGTTCTTCAGGTCGACGAGACGATCGAGCCGGAATTCAGCACGTATTTCTCGGACCGGAAAAACCCGCTGTACGTAACACGGATACCCAGCGGCATTGAAGTGACACCGGAAAGTCTGGCCGAGATGGAAAAGGCCCTGCCGGCGGCGGCGGGATTGCTGCCCAGCGCGCGTCCTTTCCGGGTGGTGGGTTATGGCTGCACGTCCGCAAGTTCCGTCATTGGTTCAGAACGTGTGGAGGAACTTGTCAAACAGTCGTGCAATACAAAAGAGGTTACGAACCCTTTGCGCGCGGCCACGGCCTGCGCCGCGGATCTTGGAGCGTCGAAGTTTGCGCTGCTGTCGCCTTATGTCGAAGAGGTCAACGCACCGCTGCGTGCTGCTTTTTCGGAAAACGGGATAACCATGGATGTTTTCGGGACATTCGGGCAGGCCGAAGAGGCAAAGGTTGCTCGGATTTCGGTGCAGTCCGTGATCGAGGCCGCGACGAAACTGGGATCTGATCCATCGGTCGAGGCCGTTTTCCTCAGCTGTACCAATCTGCGCACGATGGAAGCCATCCCCGAGATTCGCAAGCGGATCGGCAAGCCTGTTCTTTCAAGTAATCAAAGCCTTGCATGGCATATGTGCCGCCTCAATCTTGCGGATTGAAACAGCAAAAATGACATGAAAATTCGCAAATGCGTCATCTATTGTTGCCAAGTGCCTACTGCATGGTCTTAACTGCTGACTACAGATCAATGAAATCCGCAACTCTCGGATAATCATTTGACGCAACAGGGGGTCTTGTGACCGACACAAATACCGATGCCGCGTTTGTTGAATTTCAACGCGTACAAAAATCTTATGATGGCGAGAATCTCGTCGTCAAAGATCTCAACCTAGCAATGCCAAAAGGCGAATTCCTGACCATGCTCGGGCCGTCCGGGTCTGGAAAGACAACCTGCCTTATGATGCTTGCCGGATTCGAAACCGCCACACATGGCGAAATCCTTCTTGACGGGAAGCCCATCAACAATATTCCACCGCACAAGCGTGGGATTGGCATGGTCTTCCAGAACTACGCCCTGTTTCCGCATATGACGGTGGCCGAAAACCTTTCATTCCCCTTGGAAGTCCGCAAATTGGGCAAATCTGAACGGGATGAAAAGGTTCAGCGCGCCCTGGACATGGTTCAGATGGGTGCGTTTGGTGGGCGACGCCCGGCTCAGTTGTCTGGCGGTCAACAACAACGAATAGCCTTGGCGCGCGCCTTGGTTTTTGAACCCGAACTGGTGTTGATGGATGAACCCCTTGGCGCACTGGACAAACAGCTGCGCGAGCATATGCAGTTTGAAATCACGCGTCTTGCGCATGAGCTTGGAATTACCACGGTCTATGTGACGCATGACCAGACCGAAGCGTTGACTATGTCGGATCGTGTCGCTGTGTTCGATGATGGCCGTATTCAGCAGCTTGCACCGCCTGATCAACTTTATGAAGAACCAGAAAACAGCTTTGTTGCCCAATTCATCGGGGAAAACAACACCTTGGAAGGTGTCATTAAATCAATTGATGGCGACACATGCCTTGTCCAACTTGATGATGGCTCTGAAATTGACGCGGTTCCGATAAATGTTCGCAATCCGGGCGAAAGGACAAAGGTGTCAATCCGGCCTGAGCGGGTGGAATTCAACAAGGATCGCTTGCACGCCGATGCTCATACGCTGAAAGCGACTGTCAAAGAGTTCATCTACATGGGTGACGTATTCCGTTTCCGCATGTCCGTTGCAGGAAATGATGAATTCATCGTCAAAACACGGAACGCGCCAGACGCAATCCGCCTGACCCCCGGTCAGGAGATCGAGATCGGCTGGCTGGCTCAGGATTGTCGTGCGCTCGACGCATAGGCCAAGTCGCGCGGAACAAGCGCGACCTCACTGAGGGACCGGCTGGTGAAAACCCGTGCATCAGTCGACCACACACATAAACGGGAAGAACTGGGAGTAATTCATGAAGAAAACCAAAACATTGTTGACAGCAGCTGCAGTTGGGGCGGTTGCCGGCGGTGCGTTCGCCGAGGAGATGACGATCGTTTCCTGGGGCGGCGCTTATTCCAAATCGCAGCTGAAGGCGTATCACGAGCCCTATTCTGAAAAGACAGGTGTCACCATCCTGAATGATGACAGCTCGGCCGAAGCGGTTGCAAAACTGCGCGCGATGAATGAAGCCGGCAATATCACCTGGGACGTGGTCGATGTTGTGGCCGCAGACGCAATTCGTCTGTGTGACGAAGGGCTTGCGCTGGAAATCGACTTTGACACCCAGCTTGCCCCCGCGCCGGATGGCACACCTGCCTCCGAAGATTTCGGCGACCTGTTGGTCAGCGACTGCTTTATTCCGCAGATCGTGTACTCAACCACCTTCGGTTACCGTACTGACCTGGTCGGCGATACACCCCCAACCGATATCTGCGCTGTGTTTGATCTGGAAGCTTACCCCGGCAAGCGCTCGTTGGAAAAACGCCCGATCAACAATATGGAATGGGCCCTTTTGTGCGATGGCGTCGCGAAGGAAGATGTCTATGACGTTCTGGCCACTCCGGAAGGTCAGGATCAGGCGCTGGCCAAGCTAGACACCATCAAAGACAGCGTTGTCTGGTGGTCTGCGGGTGCCGACACGCCGCAGCTGCTGGCCGATGGAGAGGTTGTCATGGGTTCTACCTATAACGGCCGTTTGTTCAGCGTAATCGAAGAGCAGAAGCAGCCGGTCGCCATGCTTTGGGACGCTCAGGTGTTCGATCTGGATGGTTGGATCATTCCCGCCGGTCTGAGCGAAGAGCGTCAGAAGCGCGCGCTGGACTACATCATGTTCGCGACCGATACCCAGCGTCTGGCGGATCAGGCCAAGTACATCTCGTACGGCCCGGCCCGTGCATCGTCGGCTCCGCTGGTGGGTAAGCATGCCGAACTGGGTATCGATATGGCACCCCATATGCCAACCGATCCGGAAAACGCCAAGAACACGTTCCTGTACAACTATGAGTTCTGGGCGGACTACCGTGACGACATCGACGCCAAATTCCAGGCGTGGCTGGCGCAATAATCCAGTTTTGAATTGGTGACACTGTCAGGGGCGGGAAACTGCCCCTGACCCCAAAAAAGCCAAGGGGCAACAATGACCGACGCCACCCAAAACGCGGGCCCTATGCTGGCCGCTGATGGAACACCGCTCAAGCAGTCGCTGGCGCGGTCGCTACGCAGGCAAAAGCTCCGGGCGTTGCTGTTGGTTGCTCCGCTTCTCCTCTTTGTCCTGTTTTCATTCATCGTTCCCATTGCATCGATGCTGTTCAGGTCCGTTGAAAACAGTATCGTGTCCGACACGCTTCCCTTGACCGTAGAAGCCCTGAACAACTGGGACGAGCAGTCAGGTGAGTTGCCGGGTGAGGATGTATACGAGGCCTTTGTCCGCGACATGATTGTTGCGATTGACAACAAAGAGCACACAAGGCTCGGTTCGCGTTTGAACTACGAAGAGACTGGCATGTCTTCGATGTTCCGCAGGTCCGGGCGCCAGATCAAAAAACTGGACCCTGAAACGGATGGGCCGTTCAAGGAAAAATTGATCGAGATTCATGACGGATGGGGCGATCCGCAAACCTGGCGGGTGATCAAGACCCACTCGCCAGTGATTACCAATGGCTACTTCCTGAATGCCGTCGACATGCGCAGAACCCCGGAAGGCGCACAGGCCCAACCCGAAGACAAGCAGATCCTGATCAAGCTTTTTGGACGTACTCTGTTCATGTCGCTCGTGATAACGGGCGCTTGTATCCTGCTTGCTTACCCTGTCAGTTATCTGTTGGCGACACTTCCGATGCGGGTGTCGAACCTGTTGATGATACTGGTCCTTTTGCCCTTCTGGACGTCCCTTCTGGTGCGAACATCCGCCTGGAAGGTCATGTTGCAGCAACAGGGGGTAATTAATGATACCCTCGTTTGGTTGGGGCTGGTCGCTGATGACGCCCGGCTGATCATAATCAACAACCAGATCGGCACTATCGTCGCGATGACACACATCCTTTTGCCGTTCATGATCCTGCCAATGTATTCGGTGATGCAGACCATTCCGCCGTCTTACACGCGTGCGGCCAAATCCATGGGTGCAACGAACTGGACGACGTTCTGGCGCATCTACTTCCCGCAATCCGTGCCCGGAATCGGTGCCGGTTCGATCCTCGTGTTCATTCTGGCGATCGGGTACTACATCACGCCCGAGATCGTGGGCGGCACCAAGGGTGTATTCATCTCGAACCGGATCGCCTATCACATCTCGTCCTCACTGAACTGGGGGCTGGCCGCGGCCTTGGGTACGATCCTTCTGGCGGTCGTGCTGTTGCTCTACTGGGTCTACGACAAGATCGTGGGCATCGATAACGTGAAGTTGGGATAATCAAGATGGCTGCACTGACACCGATATCCCGCAAACCCATGTCCATGGTTTTGCCCAGTGTCGCACTTGCCGGGGCGTTTGCCGGCATTTTTGTCGGGGCCGGAAATGGCTCGGTCCTTCTTGGCATACTGGGCGGGGCCGTCCTGATCGCGGGGCTGGCCTGGGTTTACATAAACATCGTGAAGAACGAAAACCTCGCACGCTTGATCAATATCATCGGATTCGGTGTCGTGGGTTTTTTAGTGGCCGGGTTGATGGGCGGTGTATTGGGGCTGCTCGGCGGCTGGTTTTTCGCCTGGTTTATCTATTGGTTGTACGAGGGGCGGTATCGACGCAAGCTGCTGCCGTATCTCACGGCACAGCAGGTTTTCTATCACTACCTGTTTCGCGTGATCTGTGGTGCGATCTTCGTCTTTCTGATCACGCCGATTCTCGTGGTGTTGCCGTTGTCTTTCAACGCGCAAGATTTCTTTACCTTCACGCCCGAGATGCTGCGGCTTGATCCGGAAGGCTATTCGCTGAAGCATTACCGAGATTTCTTCACCAACAACGAATGGCAACGCAGCTTCAAGAATTCGCTGATCATCGCGCCGATTGCGACGATTATCTCGGTAACGTTGGGAACGCTGGCCGCGATCGGGCTCAGCCAGTCTCACGTTCCCGGGCGCCGTGCGATCATGGGGATCCTGATATCGCCGATGATTGTTCCGCTGATCATCTCGGCGACGGGCATGTTCTTTTTCTACAGTGATATCGGGCGCTTCCTCGAAGGTACGCTGGGCATGAACAAGAACTTCGTAGGCTATCTGAAAGTCATCCTGGCCCACGCGGTTCTGGGTATTCCCTTTGTGATCATTACCGTGACGGCGACCCTGGTGGGCTTTGATCGATCTCTGACACGGGCGGCGGCCAATATGGGCGCGGGACCGGTGCGAACCTTCTTCAAGATTCAGATGCCGTTGATCCTGCCGGGTGTGATATCTGGCGGTCTCTTTGCCTTTATCACATCATTCGACGAAGTGGTCGTGGTGCTGTTTGTAGGCTCTGCCAGCCAAAAGACGTTGCCGTGGCAGATGTTCACCGGCCTGCGGGAGCAGATCAGTCCAACCATTCTTGCGGTTGCGACAATCCTTGTGGTCCTGTCCATTGCTCTGCTGACGACGGTCGAACTGTTGCGGCGTCGATCCGAACGTCTGCGGGGTCTTTCGCCTGCTTGACGCAGCAAACCGTCTGATCTAACGATTCACCTGTTCATCTCCGCTGCGATGGCGTCGCGGCGACTACGGAGGTGATCGGCTCTCGGACCCCGAGACCGCCTGTCCTGAACGCCGGGACATGTGGCCGGGAAATGCACGCCCGGCATAGATGAGAGACCAAGGATGACTGACATTTCTAACCGCCCTCAGTTCTTCACCTGCCACAATGGTGAAAAGGCCCCGTTGCCGTTCAGCAAATCCGAGTATGACCGCCGTCTTGGCAAGCTGCGCGCCATCATGGCCCAGCGGGATATCCCGGTGGTACTGCTGACATCGATGCAGAATATCGCCTATTATTCAGGCTTTCTGTACTGTGCGTTCGGGCGCCCTTATGGCTGTGTTGTGACCCAGGACAATTGCACCACCGTTTCCGCCAATATTGATGCCGGACAACCCTGGCGCCGGTCGGTTGAAGACAATGTGATCTATACGGATTGGAAACGCGACAACTACTGGCGGGCAGTTGCAAGCCTGACCGGGAATGCAAAGCGGATCGGCATCGAAGGCGACCACATGACGCTTGCGGCGCGTGACACGGCGCTGAACATGCTGGGCGAGCCAGAGTTGGTTGACATCGCGGCCGACACCATGGCCGCGCGGATGATCAAATCCGCTGAAGAGATCGAATTGATCAAGGGTGGAGCGCGCACGGCCGATGTGGGTGGTGCTGCGATCCATGCCGCAATCCGCGAAGGCGCAACCGAAATCGAAATTGCGATGGCTGGTCGAGACGCGATGGAAGTGGAAATCGCGCGGGCCTATCCGGATGCCGAATACCGCGACACATGGGTTTGGTTTCAGTCGGGTTTGAACACCGACGGCGCGCATAACCCGGTCACCAA
This sequence comes from Ruegeria sp. HKCCD6157, assembly GCF_013110685.1. Taxonomy (NCBI): domain Bacteria; kingdom Pseudomonadati; phylum Pseudomonadota; class Alphaproteobacteria; order Rhodobacterales; family Roseobacteraceae; genus Ruegeria; species Ruegeria sp. HKCCD6157. Next base: position 1,661,921 of record NZ_WVRB01000001.1, on the reverse strand, counting down.
ACGCACGTTGCAAAAAGGCGATATCCTTTCGCTGAATACCTTTCCAATGATCTCGGGCTATTACACCGCCCTGGAACGGACCCTGTTTCTGGGCGAGCCGGATGCCGACAGCCTGCGCCTGTGGAAGGCCAATGTGGCCGCGCATGAACTTGGACTAAGCCTGATCAAACCCGGGGCCACCTGTTCCGGTATCACCGCCGAGATCAACCGGTTTTTTGCCGACGAAGGCCTGCTTCAATATCGTTCCTTCGGCTATGGGCACTCGTTTGGCGTTCTGAGCCACTACTATGGTCGCGAAGCCGGCCTGGAGCTCCGCGAAGACATCGACACAGTGCTGGAACCCGGCATGGTAGTGTCGATCGAGCCGATGCTGTGGATCCCCGAAGGCCAGCCCGGTGCTGGCGGTTACAGGGAACACGATATTCTGGTGGTGGGCGAAGACGGAGCCGAAAACATCACAGGCTTCCCCTACGGGCCGGGGCACAACATTATCGACGCCTGAGGATTGGGGTGGAGCCTCGGCTCCACCCGCTTTTCACGCGCGTCGGGCACGTTCGTGAAAAATGAAACCCAGAAAATTCAACAGAAGCTGCGCCGCCAGAATCTGAGTGCTTTCAGTGGGGTCGTAGGCGGGGGCCACCTCGACGAGATCGATGCCGACCACGTCACCCCTTTTTGCCAGCCCCTGAAGGATTTCCAGAACGTCGTAGTACAAGAACCCTCCGTGGCTTGGAGTGCCGGTTCCTGGCGCGATCGAGGGACAGAACGCATCGATATCGATCGTAACATAGTACCGTTTGCCGTCGGGAATGCGGTCAAGAACGGCGTCTGTTCCCAATCTGCGAACCTGCCGCACGGACAGGATGTCCGATCCGCGCGCGCGCGCGTCGTCATACCCTTCCTTGGCGGTGGACGATACGTTTCGAATGCCCAACTGGGTCATCCCTGAAACATAGTCTTTCTCGATCGCGCGGCGCATGGGGTTTCCGTGCCCGTTGGTGACGCCATGACGTTCATCTACAAAGTCCAAATGCGCATCGATTTGAACAACATGGATCGGGCCGTTTTCGGCGCAGTCGCTTTCAAATGCGGAAATGCAGGGGATGTTGACCGAGTGATCACCGCCAATCACCAGCGGAAGTGCCCCGGCTTCGAGAATTTTCTGCACGCCAATGGCTATGTTCTTGTGGCTGGTCTCGGTCTTGGTGTGGACGATATCCGCATCTCCCAGGTCGACGATCCGAACCGAGCTGTCCAGATAGGTCGCGTCATCCTCATGATCATAGGCGCCGGCATGGCCAAAACTGAAAAGTGTCGATGCCTCTCGCACGGCCCGAGGGCCAAAACGCGCGCCGGGGCGCCATTGGGTTCCAAAGTCGAACGGCGCGCCTAGCACGCAAACATCCGCCTCGATTCCGTCCCAGTTCTCGACATATGGAGATTTTGCGAAGGTCGATATTCCGACAAAAGGAAGGTTCAGTCGCCCGGACGCATATCCATGTTCCTGCACTTCTGGTCCTTTCGATTGTTGTGCCGTTTTCCTGCATGTGAACATGAGGACACGCAGTATTGAAACCAAATTCTCTTTGAACGGCGGGTTTTGGAGGATCAGACGAAGTTTTCTGTCAGAAGGGCGGGCTTGCGTTCAAAGCTGACCCGGCCCAGCCCATCAGAACGCTTCAAGATCAGTCAAGAGATAATCCCGCTGATGGTGTTGCCTTTCCTTCGTTTCCCATTCCCAAAGAACGTGTGAAGGGTCCGCTTCGACCTCAGCGATGCTCTGGCAGGTTTTCCAGTGCTGAAAGACGGTTTTTGATCCTTCCGGGCCAGAAAATCATAAGCGTTAACAAAAATATCGATTTGATATAAAGTTGTGGGGTTATTGATTGGTAACGCGCGGGTATTCGTGTGGCACAGACACTTTATGAAAAATATGGCGGTTTCAAAACGATCAGCCGGGTCGTGATGACCTTCTATGAAATGGCGTTGGATTCGGATGAGATCGGCCATCATTTCGAAGACATTGATATGCCGCGCCTGATCGACCATCAAACCAAGTTCGTCTCGTCCTTGATTGGCGGGCCTGCATCCTTCAGTGATGACAGGATCGAAGCAGTGCATCGCCATCTGAACATTTCGCACAACGAGTTCGACGTCATGGCCGAGCTGTTCGGCGACGCGCTGAGTCAGCATGGCATGTCCGACGGAGACATCAAAACTGCGCTGACCGCAATCGAAGGAAAACGTTCGATCATAGTCACCCGGAACGCGGCATGAGCATTCTGGCGATAAACGAGCAATTGCTGCGTGCGATCGGAGTCGGCGTCGCCGTGGTGCGCGCATCCGACCTGCAATTCGTGTTTCACAACGGGCCTTTTACGGAGTGGTTCGGCACTCCTGAAAAGGGCAGCACCCTAAGCGACGTTCTGTCGGATCTCGACCCCAAGGAACTTGAGGATGTAAAGCAGTCAGGCCTTCGGTACTCGGTCGAATTGCAGATAAAGCCGAAACGCAGGACCTTGATCTTTGCTGTCACGGTCTCATTGGCCAATGGCTTGTCCGAGCAGGTGCTGATCGTGGAATGTCAGAACATCACCCGCATTCGCGAACTGGAAAGCATGATCGACAGCTATTCGACCATGGTCGAGCGCAACACCCGAGAGCTTGAGCGCGAAAAGGAAAGAGTGGAACGGCTGTTGCTGAACCTGATGCCCCGAGCCGTGTATGAAGAGTTCAAGACGTTCGGCGTTGTCACACCGCAGCTGTATCAGCAGGTTTCAGTGGTGATGCTGGATTTTGTCGGGTTCACGGATTTTGCGGCCAAGACCGACCCGACGGTGACTTTGAGCGAACTGAACGACATCTTCACGGCCTTTGACCGGATCGTGGAACAATTCGGGTGTGAGCGGATCAAAACGATCGGAGATGCTTATCTGGCCGTGTCAGGTATGCCAGATCCAACACCGGATCATGCGACCGCCGTGGCGCATTGTGCGGTAAGGTTCCTGCGCTATCTCGAACGCCGCAACGAAAGCCATCCGCATAAGTGGCAGGCCCGGATCGGATTGGGGATGGGTGCGGCAGTTGGATCGGTCGTGGGCATTCAGAAATATGTCTATGACGTGTTTGGCCCTGCCGTAAACATCGCATCCCGGTTGCAGGTCTTTGCCAACCCCATGAACATCGTGGCCCCGGAAGAGATGAAATATGCCCTGATTGACGAGTTTCAGGTCTCGGAACTTGGGTGCGTTGATATCAAGGGGATGGGTGAGATGGATCTGATCAATGTGACATCGGGCTTGAGTATGCCTCAGGGCAGTCGTTCGTTCTGACCGCGTCACTCGTCCTGAGGGATCAGGCCCAAACCGCGCAGGTAGATGCCGATACCGCTTTCCAGCAAGTCTTCGGGAGGAAAAGGCGAAGTCGCGCCGGTATTTCGGGCATACAGTTCGACGACTCCGTGGCTCATCGCCCAGATGTGGGCGCTGAACATCGACGCGGGCGGGCGCTTGTCAGGCGGAATATGCTGGGACAGGTCCGCGGCCGCTTTTTCAAGAACAGCCTTCGCCCGGTTGGCTGCCAAGGACAGTTCGGGTGTCCGGTTCGGGGAAATCCCGCTTTCGAACATGGCGATGTAATGCCCGGGATTTTTGCGCGCAAAGGCCAGATACGTACGCCCCGTTGCTTCAAAGGCGGCAAGGGCTGAAGGCTGCCCCTCGTCATAGGCGTATTGCATCAGGTCTGCGAACATCTCAAACCCCTGCCGTGCGGCTTCGGCAATCAGGTCCTCGCGCCCTTGAAAATGACGGTAGACGGCGGCAGGCGTGACACCGGCCGTTTTGGCCGCCTCGGACAGCGTGAAACCGGTCGGGCCCTTGTCTTCGATCAGGGACAAGGCAGCCTCGATCAAGGCTTGCTTCAGGTTTCCGTGGTGATAACCGCGTTTTGTCATCCCGGCCTCAGTTGCATTGATTGCGTGTTGGAAGACGAGGACATAGACCACCGACGCATTGTCGTCCAATACATGATCGTGAAGGCATCGACGGGTCAGGGCAGAGAGACAATTTACGCCTCCCACATATCCGGGCCACCGCAGATACGGGCATCAATCTCGCCGATACTCTTCTTGTCCTTCTCATCATAGTCCAAGGCATGCAGAACCGTTCGGATGGCCGCAAGCCGCGCGCGTTTCTTGTCGTCAGAACGCACAATCGTCCACGGGCAGGCATCAGAATGCGACCGGGTCAGGGTTTCCGAGATTGACTGCGTGTATTCATCCCATTTGTTCAGCCCTGCGACGTCGATCGCGCTGAGCTTCCAATGCTTCAAAGGGTCGTTTTCGCGCGCCAGAAAACGGTTCAGTTGTTCTGCGCGCCCGACATTGAGCCAGAACTTGAATAAATGGATGCCGTCATTCACCAGGCCCGTTTCAAGCGGCAGGACTTGACGGAAGAACCTCTCACGCTGTTCCTGGGTGCAGAAGCCAAAGACATTCTCGACGACACCTCGATTGTACCAGCTGCGATCAAAGAACACGATCTCTCCTGCGGCGGGAAGATGCGGGATGTAGCGCTGAAAATACCATTGGCTGCGTTCGGCGTCTGATGGTTTGGCCAGCGCAACGTTGCGCGCGCCGCGCGGGTTCAGATTTTCGCGAAACCGTTTGATGGTGCCACCTTTGCCGGCGGCATCGCGACCTTCGAATATGATGGCAACCCGCTGGTCGGTTTCCTTGACCCAGGATTGCATTTTGACCAATTCAATCTGAAGCAGGTCCATCTGCTCATCATAATCTTTGGTCTTCATTTTTTCGGAATACGGGTAGGTCGGGTTCAGAATATCGCCCTTTTTCACATTTTGAATCTCTTCCCGTACAGATTTGGGCGCGTCTTTCTGAAAATACTTCTCGATAGAGCCTTTTCCTGACCGGGCCATATGTCACCTCGCGATAAAATCCATATCTGACTATGGATTAGAGCGTGGGTTAACGCAAACCCGCGCGCTGCGCCGCGCGATCTATCGCGGCGGCAACCTCGGGCGCTGCGACCACCTGTGGCATATGGCCGACACCCGGTAGCTCGATCAACTCGGCCCCGGGGATCTGTTCGATCAGGCGTTCAGAATGCCATTCAAGACCAACTGTGTCGTCGGCCGTTCCGTGGATGATTTCCGTCGGAACGGAGATCTCGCCATATCTGGGTTGCAGTCGGGTAATTTCGTCCAGCAGGTTGGCGCGCTGCTTGGCGTTTGCATGCATCGAGCCACGCCGGATCGTCAGCCCGGGCCCGAAATGTTCCGCATAACCTTCGGGCGCCGTTTGCGGTGCAAAAACTTTGTCCAACGCCTGTGTGACGTACCATTCGGGCACGAAAGAGCTGATCAAGGGCAAGGCCAGCAGATTGCCCGCCGTGGTTGACGCAAGCCGGTTGAACCCATCCAAAGGCGTTTCCCATGGGATGGCGGCCGGGGCGATCAGAACCAGAGCCGAGATATTCTGGGGTCGGGTCACGGCCCAGGCCAGCGAGACCGATCCGCCATAGCTCTGCCCGGCCACGATGGGTTTTTCCGCACCAAGCTGAGCCGCCGCCCGTTGCAGGATATCCGCCTGTTCAATGATGGTTTCGCCATCCGGATTGAAGCTTTCGGAATAGCCTAGGCCCGGTCGGTCAAAAACGATCACGCGGTATGACCTGGCCAGAATGGGGGCCAGCGCGAAGGTCATGTCGCGCGTGTTCCCGCTGGAACCGTGGATCAGAACGACATCAGGGCCGTCCCCCATGACCACGGCGTGCACGGCGATGCCGCCCACATCCAGAATCCGACCCTCGGGGGGGAAAGCCGCCTCGGCCAGTGCTTCGTTCCGGGCGCTGCGCCAGGTTGTCAGTATGACAAGGCCCAGAACGGCCAAGCCAAGGGATATCAGGACTTTAGTGGCCAATTTTCGTTATGTCGAATGGCGTGGTCTGATAGATTTCGTTGATCCAGTTGCCGTACAGCAGATGTGCATGACTGCGCCACCGGTTCTGCGGCGTTTTGGATGGATCATCATCTGGGTAGTAGTTTATCGGCACGTTGATAGGCGTGCCGTTGCTGACGTCCCGATCATATTCCTGTTTCAGCGTATCACTGTCGTATTCGAAGTGATTGAAGATATACAGCGCGCGATGGCCGGGATCTTCGACCAGACAGGGGCCGACATCGTCGCTGCCCAACAGGGTCCTCAGCCCGGGTGCGCGATCGATTTCATCCTGTTTCATTTCCGTCCATCGGCTGACCGGAATGACGCAGTCATCCGAGAAACCGCGCAGGAACGGAGACGCCGGGTCCAGGTTGCGATGCCGGAAACACCCAAAGGCTTTTGCGTCCAGCATGTGCTTTTTGACACCGTGAAAATGGTTGATCATCGCCATCCCGCCCCAGCACACACCAAAGGTGGAATGTACGTTGGTTTGGGTCCAGTCGAAAATCTCGCTGAGTTCGTCCCAATAGGTGACGTCATGAAATTCCAGATGTTCGATCGGGGCGCCGGTGATGATCAGGCCGTCGAATTTCTGATCCTTGATCTCCTGAAACGGGCGATAGAACTCGGACATATGCTCGGCGGCGGTGTTCTTGGTCCGGTGTTCGGTCATGCGGATCAAAGACAGATCGATCTGCAACGGGGTTGCCCCGATCAGGCGCGCGAACTGGTTTTCGGTCTGGATTTTCTTGGGCATCAGGTTCAGCAATCCGATGCGCAGCGGGCGGATGTCCTGACGCATTGCCTGATCTTCGTCCATGACCATGACGCCCTCTTTGGTCAGGACGTCAAAAGCAGGCAATTCCGATGGGATTTTGATGGGCATGTGTCAGGCTTCTAAGAGATCAGTGAAAACTGATAGTTAGGCGTTATTGCGCGTGGTCTCAAGTGTGTGCTCGATCAACTCATCGAAATCAGCGGCATCGCGGATTTTTCCGATGTCGTTGGCGGCAATCGTCACGCCCCAGTTGTTCGCCATGGCCTCGTAACGCGGCTGGCGGTGCGCCAAGGCCTGTGCATAGGTCCAACGGACGAAATCATCGGGATCAACATCCGCTTCTGAACAGCCTTGCAGGTCCAGATAATCTGTCCAGGCCTTGGTCAGGAATTCCGCCTGATAGGACATCGGCTTTGGGGCTTTGTCAAAACGGCGTACTAGCTCTGCCGTGTGTTCCTCATCCCCCTTCAGCCAGATCATCAGGGTGTGTTGCGAAAGCTCGGACAGTACCCGATCGTTCGGATCTTCGGGGTCTACCCATTCGCAGATCGACCCACCGGTGTCGCAGATGAAATGGGGGTACTTGTACAAACGCTCGGCCCGGTCGATGAAATACTCAGTATCCAGCAGGGCGTGTATTTCGGCCAGCCGAAACTGTTCCTGCCTGCGACGGTATTCCGGCATTTCTAATCCGCCTAGGGCAGGGTTGCCCGGTTTGCCCAGATAGGCTGCGACCGGAGTCAGGTTCGCGAACGAGATATTCGAGCCGATGTAAATGGAATCCGACAGGAGCAGGTCACGCAAGAACGGGACTTTCATCGCCTCGGCCTTCGCATTGTCGGTGATGTACTCGCCCATGTACCGGGTGCCGATGCGATAGTCGATCGAGTAGTGAAACCAGTTCCCTGAGTCCCGAAGAATGTTCGAGACATATGTCTTGCCCAGACCGGACATGCCAAAGAACAGCACCTTCTTGCGGCTTGCCGTGCGCCAGTCTTCGGCTGAGTTGTAGATCATCTTGTGCTGTCCCTTTTTTGCCTTTGCTAAATCGGGCAGCGCACGGCGTCAATCACGGCGGCCAGCTCGGTTCAATACCAAAAGACCCATGGCAAGGATGACAAAGCCAAAATAGGCATTCGACGGCAACGCTTCGTTCCGCAGAATTGCGCCAAGCACGATGGCAACAGGAGGGATTACAAGCGTGACTAGCATCAGGTTGCCGCTGCCCGCCATCGCCAGGACTCGATAATACAAAAGATATGCCCCCGCTGTTGCCACAATGGCGTAATAGCCAATCGCAGCCCAGGTGATCGCGGGCAGTGCAAGCGTTGGCACCCCGTCCGTCATCAGCGCCAGCGGCAGGATCAGCACAGTCGAACCGGTCAGCATTCCCGCTGCCGCGACCACGGGGTGAAGGTCAGACAGATGATACCGCGCCCAAGCCGCCGCAAAAGCATACGAGAGCGTTCCGGCCAACACCGCAAGCTGCGCTGTGTTTTGCAGGCTGAAAGACGTGAAGGTCTGTATTCCAATGGTGATCGAGACACCGAGAAAACCCAAAACGACTCCGATAACCCGGGCTTGTGTCAAACGCTCATCTTTGAAAAACAGCGCCGCAACCAGAACGCCAAAGATGGCTGTGGTCGCGTTCAGAATGGCCGTAAGACCAGAATCGATGTAAAGCTGACCCCATGCCATCAAGCTGAACGGGATGACATTGTTCAGCAATCCCATGATCAAAAATGCACCCCAGATGCGCAGAGAGCGGGGCAGTGAAAGCCCCTTGCCCCAAGCCACCAGCCACAGCACCAGCATCGCCCAGAACGTGCGGTGCAGAACCGATGTCATAACGGGAATGGAGTCCAGAGCGATCCGGATGGCTACAAAGGATGCGCCCCAGATGACGGCCAGAAGAAGAAGCTCGACCCAGGCGCGCCGAGAAAGGTGTTTTTGCGTGTTCATGGCCGCACAATTTCATTCATTCGACAGATATACGACCCGAAACCTGCGCATAAAAAAGGCCCCGCTGAAACAGCGGAGCCTAAGATGAAAACACCTTGGATTTAGTTCAGAGCGTAAGTGATCTGAAACCCAACACTCCAGGCGCTGTTGCCGCTGAAGGTGGCTGTTTGCCCAAAGGCGCCATCTGCCGTTGCATCACCGATATCAGTGTAGCGTACGCCACCGGAAATTTTGGCATTCTCCAACGAATATGTTCCGCCCAGACCAATGCTCCAGAACCCGTCAGTCGGGCCGAGGTTGGATACAGGAGTACCCTGAGAAGACTCATAGCCTAGTGTTACAGCACCGCTGAACTCTTCCGAGAATTGATACCCCAAGCCCAACGAATAGGTGAAGGTCGCATCGTCGTAGTCAACAAGGTTGCTGGTCGGCGGGTAGTTTGGCGGGTTGTACACCAGCTGTGGCCAGTCGACCCAACGAACAGAACCAAACAACAGCGTTTTAGGCGCGACGCCCGTCTGAAAGTCCAGGTTGATCGACTGGGGCGTCTCAATTTCGCTGTTTGTGTTGAAGGTGGCCACGGTCCCGGGTGGAATCGGAGGGAACGGTGGTGGGTTCAGAGATTCTGTTTGCGATAGATCGTGGCTGATCTTGGAGTTATATGTCAGTGACACACGTGCTGCGATTTCCGGTTTCTCCCATGCAACCCCGATAACGTAGCCGAATGCAGTGTCGGCATCGGTGTCAACCTGGTACCCTGCTGCAAGCGGGACGGTGACAGAAGCCTTCACACGCTGTGCTCGAATACCGCCGATTGCGCTGAACCCGCCATCGAATTTGTAACGCAGCAATGCCGTAATGGCGTCAGTGTCTGCCGTTGCCCTCAAAACATCGGTACGACCACCCGGGATAGGGTTGATCGAAAGAGGGTAGGTGTTTGCGTATTCAATGTCGGCCCCAAAAGGCTGGTCATACATGATCGCGAAATCGAGCTTTTCGGTCAGTGACGTTTTATAACCCAGATGCGGTGTGAAAAAGTCGTTCGCAACCTCTCCGGAATCGACCGGCTGCCCGATATTTGGTCCAGCCAAAGCAGGCATGGTGCCCGTTACGCTGGGGTTGGTGTATCCCAACCGGAACTGAACTGCTGACCCTTCCTCGAAAATCAGGTTGATGCCCTGACCGCTTCGATCAAGGCCGCCTGCGTATCCTGCCGTCGCTCCAACGCACAAAGCGCAGGTCGCGAGTAGTGTTTTTTTCATTCTGTCCTCCCTAACAATCTCAGGCGGGTTTCAATGGCGTTTGGCTGAGTGTTACGAACGCCTATCCCGTGTATGATGAGCGATACTCTCTTTTTGGTTACTTTAAGGTCAACTGGTGACGGTGCGTTACGTATTGCGACTACTGTTTTCAACTGTTGCTAAACTGTTACGGCTTTCAGACCAGATATTCAGGAATATTCCTGAAAAGATGATCGCCGCACCGATCAGAACCCAATGGTCAATGGGTTCGTGGTATAGGATCATTCCGACCACAGCGATGGTGGGAAGCCTCGCAAAATCAAATGGGATCACAACTGTCGCCGGGGCGATCGCCAGCGCGTTGGTAATGCAGAAATGTGCCAGCAGTCCCGCCAGACCGACCAGAACCAAAAACGGAGCGGTTTGCGCCGTGGGCAATGCAATCTGCCCATCAAAACCGGCTGCGATGGCCCCAAGCACCGCCTGCATGGAAGTAAGCCAGAAAACGATGCACCCGATGCTGGCAAAACGAGTGAGTTTTTTTGTTGTAATCGTTGTAAATGCGAAGAAAATCGCAGACGCGGCTGCGGTAGCAAGGCCAGGGCTTAAAGGCGCACTGCCTGGGCGGGTGACAATAAGAACGCCAGCAAAACCGATAAGTGCTGCCGTTATTTTGAGGGGCGTCAGACGTTCGTTCAGCAGCAGCGGCGACAGCAGGATCACCCAAAGCGGCTGTGTGAATTCCAGCGCGAATACCTGCGCCAAAGGCGCAACAGCGACCGCATAGAACCAAAGATTCTGCCCTGTGAAATGCAGGGTGTTTCGCAGGGCGTGCAACCCCAGGCGTTGCGTGGAAACCTGAATCCAACCGCCTGTGGCCGTGAGTACGAGGGCGACAACAAGAAACCCGACGAGGCTTCGATACATCATGATCTCGAAGGTGTCGTGCACGAGGCTCAATTCGCGACCGGCAACCGCCATCGAGGAGAAGGACGCGATGGCTCCGGTCATCCACAAAGCGGCCTTGAATGTGTTTTTTTGTGTCAGATTCACGTACCGCACCCCGGCCTGGCCGCGCGGTCACGGCCTCGATATCGGGGCTTTCGCTACGCGATCAAAAAGATTGAATTCGTTGAATCATTGAAACGCTTATGAAGCGTCAGGTTCAAGGCCGTGCCCGACTTTTTCAGGCACGGCTAGGGAAGATTTCCCGGGATCGGGTCGTTTTGGCGTCGAACGCGATTGCGTTTTACCGGATCACTCCCACTCGATGGTTCCGGGGGGTTTCGAGGTGATGTCATATGTGCATCGGTTGATGCCTTTGACCTCGTTGATGATCCGGGTTGCCGTTTCGCCAAGGAACTCATGGCTAAACGGATAGTAATCCGCCGTCATCCCATCGACCGAGGTGACGGCCCGCAACGCACAGGCATAGTCATAGGTGCGCCCGTCACCCATCACGCCGACGGTGCGGACGGGAAGGATGGCGACGAAAGCCTGCCAGATGTCATCATAAAGCCCGTGTTTGCGGATCTGATCGATGTAGATCGCGTCGGCCTCGCGCAGAATCTCCAGCTTTTCGCGGGTGATCTCGCCGGGGCAGCGAATGGCCAGACCCGGACCGGGGAAGGGGTGGCGCCCGATGAAGCTCTGCGGCAGACCAAGCTCGCGACCCAAGGCACGGACTTCGTCTTTGAACAATTCGCGCAGCGGTTCGACCAGTTTCAAGCCCATCTTTTCCGGCAGGCCACCCACGTTATGGTGGGACTTGATCGTTACAGAAGGCCCGCCCGAGAACGACACCGATTCGATCACATCGGGATAGAGAGTGCCCTGAGCCAGGAATTCGGCGCCGTCGATGGTATCGGCGTGTTTCTGGAACACATCGATGAACAGTTTTCCGATGATTTTGCGTTTGGTCTCGGGGTCGCTCTGACCTTCCAGTTCGCCAAGGAACAACTCGGATTCGTCGGCGTGGATCAACTGAATGTTGTAGTTGTCCCGGAACATGCCAACGACTTCTTCGGCTTCATTCTTGCGCAGCAGCCCATGGTCGACAAAGACGCAAGTCAGCTGATCCCCGATTGCTTCGTGAATAAGGATCGCGGCAACCGAGCTGTCAACGCCACCGGACAATCCGCAAATGACCTTTTTGTCTCCGACTTGTTCGCGGATCTTGCGGATCATCTCTTCGCGATAGGCGCCCATGGTCCAGTCGCCTTTGAACCCGGCCAGCTTAACGAAGTTTTCATACAGTTTCGCGCCCTTTGGCGTATGGTGCACCTCGGGGTGAAACTGCACGGCGTAGAAGTGCCGCGATGGATCGGCCGTGATCGCATAAGGTGCGTTGGGTGAGGTTCCGAATACCTCGAACCCCGGTGCGATTTCACTGACATGGTCGCCATGGCTCATCCAGACTTGTTCATCGCCGTCCGCGAACCAGCCTTCCAGGATATCCAATTTGTCTTTGGGTGTAACAAATGCCCGACCAAACTCGGCTGTGCCATGGCCGCTTTCGACCTTGCCGCCAAGCTGATGCATCATCACCTGCTGACCATAGCAGATGCCCAGAATCGGAACGCCGTAATCAAAAATCTCTTGCGGGGCGCGGGGCGAGCCCTCGCGCGTTACGCTGTCCGGACCGCCCGAGAAAATCACGGCGCGCGGCGCCATTTCCCGCACGAAATCCATCGTGACATTCTGGTAAGGGTGAATTTCACAATAGACATTCAGCTCGCGCAGGCGGCGGGCGATAAGCTGCGTAACCTGGCTGCCGAAGTCGATGATCAGAAGGCGGTCGTGGGATGTCTGGGTCATAACCGGCTCATAAGTTGCAAGCCTTGCATGTGCAAGCGGTATGGCGTCATTTGGTACAAAAGCTGAGTCAAACCGGTGGAAAGATCAGGTGCCATGTCAAAGATCGAGTTCAGAACGGCTGATGTGGCGGATGCGGATAAGGTAACGCGGTGCCTGGAAAGTGCTTATGCAGATGCAATGAGCCGGATCGAAGATCTGCCGGACGTGACTGTCGGAATCGCGGATGACATCAAGACACACCGCGTCGTGCTTGCGATATCCGGCGGTATCGTCGGGGTCATCGTTTTTGACCAGGTTGACGACGCAATCATGGTTTTCAACCTTGCGGTTGCGCCCGAAGCCCAAGGGCAGGGGGTTGCGCGGCAATTGATGCAGTTCGCCGAAGAAGAAGCACAGGCGCGGAATCTGTCCAAGTTGAAGTTGCGAACTCATAAAATGATGAAAGACACGATTGCGATGTATCGGCACATGGGCTGGAAAGTGTCGGATCAGGCGGGCAGCGGCCTTACCATGGAGAAAGCGTTGGCGGCTGATCCTGACTGACCGGTAGCTTCTTGGTGGGGCGGCGATGTCGCTTTTCCCCCCAGAGCGCCGCAATCCCTATGCTTGAGTTCCGGCAAACCTGTATCAAAACGCTCAATCTAACCAATCAGACGGGATTTTCTCATGGCAGAGGCAAACACCCGGCGCAGGGCGAGAGGTGGCGGTGGCGCTGCCCGCCGTGCCGAGCGTACCGCAGTTCGTATCGAGACTGCGAAATACATCGAACGCAACATTCCGAATTTCGAGATTCTCAACGAAGAGGCGCTTGAGATTATCGAAAACAACGCTGAAACCGTGTTGGAAGAAATCGGCGTCAACTTTGTCGACAATCCAGCAGCTTTGGAGCGGTGGCGTGACGCGGGCGCAGATATCGACGGCGAGCGTGTGCGCATCCCGCGCGGTCTGGCGCGTGAACTGATCAAAACAGCCCCCAGCCATTTTACCCAGCACGCCCGCAACCCCGAAAAATCGGTTGTGATCGGTGGCCGCAACATGGTTCTGGCCCCGGTTTACGGTCCTCCGTTCGTGCGTGATGCACAGGGTGGTCGACGCTATGCAACCATGGACGATTTCAACAAGTTCGTGAAACTTGCCTACATGTCCAAGTGGTTGCACCACTCGGGCGGTACGGTGTGCGAGCCGACCGACATTCCGGTGAACAAGCGCCATCTGGACATGCTGAAGGCGCATATGACCCTGTCGGACAAGCCTTTCATGGGCTCGGTAACCGATCCCAGCCGGGCACAGGATTCGGTTGAAATGTGCGAAATCCTGTTCGGCAAGGAATTCGTGCAGGAAAACACCGTGATGACCTCGCTGACCAACATCAACTCGCCGATGACATTCGACGATGTGATGATGGGCTCGTTGGAGGTTTATGCGCGCAACAATCAGGCCTGCATCATCTCGCCCTTTATTGTGGGCGGAGCGATGGCGCCGGTCTCGGTGGCCGGTACTTTGACCCAGGTTCTGGCCGAGGTCATGGCCGGTGTTGCCTACAGCCAGATCATCCGCCCGGGTGCCCCCGCGATTTTCGGCGCGTTCGTGACGTCGATCGATATGAACTCGGGCGCACCCACCTTCGGCACACCAGAAGCCGCGCATATCACGTATGGTGCAGGCCAGCTGGCGCGTCGTCTGAACCTGCCATACCGCTCGGCAGGGTCGTTCTGCGGCTCGAAACTGCCGGACGCGCAGGCGGCCTACGAAACTGCGAATTCGCTGAACATGGGTCTGCTTTCGGGCGTGAATTTCATGCTGCATTCCTGCGGCTGGCTGGAAGGCGGTCTGGTCGCCGATTTCGAGAAGTTCGTCATGGATGCGGATCAGTTGGGCGTGCTGCATTCACTGGCCAAGGGCGTGGCCTATGATGAAAACGCGCAGGCCATGGACGCAATCCGCGAAGTAGGGCCGGGTGGTCACTATCTCGGCTGTGCCCATACGCAGGCCAACTTCAAGGAATCCTTCTGGAAATCCGAAGTGCTGGACTACAAGCCATATGAAACCTGGCAGGAAGAGGGTGCGCGTGACACGCGGGCTTTGGCCACGGCGCGAGTAGAACATTTGCTGGCCAATTATCAGCAACCACAGATGGACCCGGATACCGCGGCGGCGCTGGAAGCCTATATCGCCGAGAAAAAGGCCTCCATGCCGGATGCTTTCGCCTGATTATTTAAGAACCGAGGCGCGGCTGGCCTGATACAGCTGCGCCTCACCCAACAGCGCAATAAGCAGATCCAGATGCCGCACCAATGAGTAGGCGGCATCATCTTCTTTTCGCAGTTCATTTACCTCTTTCTCCATCTCAAGCAAACGCAGCAGCGCCTGACCTGAACCGGGCAGCGACCCGTATCCCAGAATACGTTGCAGATGCCTGTCCCGATTGTAATCCCGCGCCCCGAATCTGGCAGCACGCGCCAACATGCGTGGGCGGCGGAGGGTTGCGATCATTGTCATCAGGTCCTGCATGTTATGTGTCCTTTTTTCGGAAATTGATGGATCCTGTTTTTGCACAACTTAAGCGGGTGTTGCCTTGGTCAGAGTCTCCCCGAACGATGGTTTCACGACTGTTTATCTTTTTGAATCAAATCTGGTTCTTGCCTTGTGTGGTTAACGAACGAGTAACGAATGGACCTCTAGTTAGATTTGGTTAACCCACATTCCGAGGGCGAAAAGTGGCAGTTTGTTTTGTCGACGAGGGCAAATAATTATGGAAAACAACATGGCTTTCACCATTCCGGCATGGGTTCCAGAAGGGGCGCAAAGATACCTTGCTCATACCGAGACCGGTCGCTCGATCCGCGATATCGCGCGATCAGCCGGGTGCCATGCGTCAACTATCCTCAGGCAAATTCGACGCATCGAAATGCGCCGCGACGATCCACTGGTGGATGCGGCCTTGCAATCGCTCGCAGAGACACATTTTTCAGCTTCGGAGTGCGCAGACGGCCCGGCAAGCGGGTCAGAAAACGCGGCTGAAGAAGAATTTGAAAATGAGGCACTGCGTGTGTTGCGCCGCCTGAGCGAGACGGGTTCGGTCCTTGCCGTGGCCGAGGAAATGGACAAGGCGGTCGTCGTACGCGACACCGGCAATGCCGGGGCTACAAGAACCGCAGTCGTAGAGTGCAGGATCGCGCAGGCCCTGGCTTTGAAGGACTGGATCACCTGCGACAATCCCGGACGCATTTCGCGATATCGGATTTCCGCAGCGGGACGAACGGCGCTAAGTCATTTGATCGCCAAGGTAGAAAACAAGGCGCGTGCCGGGACTGACTTTGGTTTTGCCGAAGCTCAGAGTAGCTTTCAGGGCAAGCCTTCGGGCGGGTCCGCCGAGCGGGTCAAACGCATTCGGTACAGTGCTGCGGAAAGTCCGTTAATTGCATTGTCGCGCAGACGGGATCGTGACGGAAAACCGTTTCTGGATGACTCCCTCGTCAGCGCCGGCGAGCGCTTGCGCGAAGATTTTGAGCTGGCACAGATCGGCCCTCAGGTTTCGCAGAACTGGGATCGTTTTCTGACGACAGGTGGTCGAAGCAGTTTTGACAGTGAAAGCCATGGGGGAAAGGGGGCTTCTGATGCGAAGGACCGCGTTGCACGTGCCTTATCCGACCTGGGGCCAGGTCTGAGTGATGTTGCGTTGCGATGCTGTTGCTATCTGGAAGGGTTAGAGCTGGCGGAAAAGCGAATGGGTTGGTCAGCGCGGTCCGGCAAAATCGTCCTGCGTATCGCCCTGCAACGGCTGAAACGGCATTATCAGGAACAGGCGGAACGAGATCGGATGATCGGCTGATCAGAAAAAAAGGCCCGGTGTATACGGGCCTTTTCTTTGGATTTGCGGCTTAGGCCATTTCAGGTTCTGCTGACGCCTTCAGGTGTTTCATCAGGTTGTCCGGCGAGGACACGCCATAGGGATCTTCCGGGCAATTGTCCATCAGGCCGGGCTCTTCGAACCACGCCTCGACAACGCCATCATTGACGATGGCCGCATAGCGCCACGAGCGCATTCCGAAACCCAGATTGTCCTTGTCGACCAACATGCCCATTTTCCGGGTGAACTCCCCCGATCCGTCGGGGATGACTTTTACATTCTTCAGCTCCTGATCCTGGGCCCATTTGTTCATCACGAAACTGTCGTTTACGGACATGCAGTAAATTTCGTCGATTCCCATGGCTTTGAAATCGGCATAGCCGTTCTCAAACCCAGGCAGCTGATAAGTCGAACAGGTCGGGGTGAACGCACCCGGCAATGAGAACAGGATCACGCGCTTACCGGCGAAATAGTCAGCTGTCGTCTTGTCTTCCCAGCGGAATGGGTTTGGTCCTTCGATTGAATCGTCACGGACGCGGGTGTGAAAGGTCACGTCGGGCAGTTTTGCGCCGGTTTTCATAGTCAAACTCCTGTGATTCACATGTGATTTAGGTGTGAATTAAAACAGTTCTAAACCGCATTCAATCGCGTAAACGCTGCGATTGCGAATAAGGCCAACGTCTTGCTAGATATTGAAATTAAATTGCAAATACGAATACGCGCATGATGTATTTCTGCGCTTGCGAGGGTACAACGCATAGCGGCTATGCGCCGCTGGTCTAACACCGCGCTTCTGACTATGTTATGAGCAACAAGAGTTGACCCAAAGTCAGGAAAACGACCGTGCGAGATCTGAAGATCCCCGAAGAGCGCCATCCGGAAAAAGCCCATCGTCCGGACAATGCACAGCCCAAAAAGCCAAATTGGATCAGGGTCAAGGCACCTGGTGGCAAAGGCTATGCGGATACGCGGCGGATCATGCGCGACAACAATCTGGTGACGGTCTGCGAAGAAGCAGGGTGCCCCAACGTAGGAGAATGCTGGAGCCAGGGTCATGCCACCATGATGATCATGGGCGAGATTTGTACGCGCGGCTGCACCTTCTGCAACATTGCAACCGGTCGCCCCGACGATCTTGACGCGTTTGAACCCGGTCGCGTGGCCCATGCGGTCGAAAAACTTGGCCTGAACCACGTGGTGATCACCTCGGTGGACCGTGACGACCTGCAAGACGGAGGGGCCGAGCACTTTGCGCAGACAATCCGCGCGGTACGTCATCGTTCTCCGAAAACCACGATCGAGATTCTGACGCCGGATTTCCTGAAATGCGACAACACTGTCCTTGAGATTGTGGTCGAAGCGAAACCGGATGTGTTCAACCACAATCTGGAAACGGTGCCGGGTCTCTACCCCGAAGTGCGCCCGGGTGCGCGGTACTTTCATTCCCTGCGCCTGCTACAGCGGGTGAAAGAGCTTGATCCGTCGATCTTCACCAAATCGGGCATCATGGTCGGGTTGGGCGAAAACGAACAGCAAGTGCGCCAGGTCATGGATGACATGCGCGCGGCGGATATCGATTTCCTGACCATCGGCCAGTATCTGCAACCGACTCCGAAACATCACGGAGTGGATCGGTTCGTAACCCCGGAAGAATTCGCATCTTACGAAAAAGCGGCCTATGGCAAGGGGTTCCTGATGGTATCCGCAACGCCTCTGACCCGGTCTTCGTACCACGCGGGTGACGATTTCGCTCGGCTTCGCGCGGCCCGGCAAGCAAAGCTACAGCAAGCGTGACACCCGAGCGGATCGCGCAGCTCATCCGCCTGCGCCACGAGTTTCACCAACAGCCGGAGCTTTCGGGGCAAGAGGAGCATACCGCAACGCGGGTTGCGGATCTTTTGCGCCAAGCGGGTGCGGACAGGGTTCTGTGCGGCATCGGCGGGCACGGTGTTGCGGCCGTTTACGAAAGCGGTGTTCCCGGCCCCACGGTTGGAATTCGATGCGAGCTGGATGGGCTGCCAATTCAGGAACTCGCGGATCTGGAATATGCGTCTCAGATTGCAGGCAAGGGGCATCTGTGCGGCCATGATGGCCACATGGTGATGGTTCTCGGGGTGGCGGAGGCGTTGAAGGAACAGCGCCCGAAATCTGGCCGCGTGGTTCTGATTTTCCAACCCGCCGAGGAAACAGGACATGGTGCGATTGCTTATCGGGCCGATCCTCAGTTCGCTGAGGTTTCCCCTGACATCGTGCTGTCTCTGCATAATTTGCCGGGGCTGGAACTGGGGGCGGTGGAACTGTGTGAAGGTCCCGCGAATTGTGCTTCGCGCGGGATGCAAATCGTTCTGACAGGCAAAACCTCACACGCAGCCGCCCCTCAGGACGGCGTGTCACCGGCAGGTGCTTTGTCCACGTTGATTCCGGCATTGGCCAACTTGGGGGCGGGTGGCGACTTGGATGACACCTACGCTTTGACCACGGTCACCCACGCCACACTGGGCGAGCGCACAGTCGGTGTCGCACCGGGGCAAGCCGAACTGTGGGTAACCCTGCGCACGGTTTCGGACGCGCGGATGGAAAGCCTGATGGCAGAGGCCGAAACTCTGGTCAAAAACACGGCGGAGGCCGAAGGTCTGGCGTTCGAAATCAGCTATGACGAGGTGTTCGAAGCCTGCGTCAATGACCTTGAAACCGTTTCGGTTTTGGCCAAAGCCTGTGCCGATCGGGGCGTCGCGTGCAGGCTGGTCGATCAGCCACAGCGTTTTTCCGAAGACTTCGGCCAATTTGGCAAAGGCGCGCAGGCGGCCATGTTCTGGTTGGGGGCGGGGCAGGACCATCCGCAACTGCACAACCCGGATTACGATTTCCCGGATGCGCTTATTCCGATTGGAACCGGGGTTTTCCTGAGCGCGATTGATGTCGCACTTAGCAACACCTACTAGACGCCATCCACTTATTTGACCAGATCACCAACGATTCCAACGGCTTCTATAACTGTCTTTGTATCATCAGATATTGAGAGTATTTCATCATTCACCCGGATATAGCGCTGGCCGGGCCCCAAAGGCTTGAGCTTCCAGTTGTCGAGATCGTCGATATAGTCAAAACTCAGATCACCCGGCAGCTTCTGCCCGCGCGTGTATCTTTTGATTTGACCGGGCGGTACGGCTTTGCCGTTTGACTTGATGGATTTCTCTACCTTGTTTTTATTGGCACCTTGCCCTTTGCCCTTGTTGTCTTTTGCAGCACCCGAACTTGCAAGTGCCACGATCGCTATAACGACGCCGGCTGTCGCAACTACACGCTTCATCCATAATCCTCCCGAGCTGATAGGAAGAGTAAGGGCGCGCAAATAAGTTTGTCTATTATTATTCGGGTTTTTGAATTTGAGGCGCTGGGTAGCCACTCAAATTGCCCGGGTAAAGTGCGGCTAGTCCTCGGTGAACCGGACTTTGCCGATAAACGGCAGGTTGCGGTTGCGCTGAGCGTAATCGATCCCGTAACCCACGACGAATTCATCGGGAATTTCAAAGCCTATCCAGTCTGACCGGAAATCAACTTCGCGACGGCTGGGTTTGTCGAGCAGGGCAATCGACTTGAGCCGTTTCGGCTTGCGGCTGCGCAGCAGGTTGGTGACGTGGTTCAGTGTGTGCCCGGTGTCAACGATATCTTCGACCACCAGCACGTCGCGGCCTTCGATCGCGCCGCGCAAGTCCTTGAGAATGCGCACTTCCCGGCTGCTCTCCATCGAATCGCCATACGAGGACGCCTCAAGGAAATCCACTTCGATCGGCAGGTCCAGTTCCCGCACCAGATCGGCGATGAAAACGAAACTGCCGCGCAGCAATCCCACGACGACAAGCTTGTCGGTATCGCCGAACTCATCCGTAATTTCGCGGCATAACTCTTCGATCCGCGCCGCGATGGCCTTGGCCGAGATCATCTCATCTATCACATATGCGCGGTTAGTCATCGCAGCCCCCTTGATCTTTGGCGCGCAACATACGACATGACGCGCCATTGTCACCTGCAAATACCGGACATCATGCCAATCCATTCGGAAACCCGCCACCTGCCATACACAGCCCAGCAGATGTATGATCTTGTTGCGGATGTGGGCAGCTACCCAAAGTTTCTGCCCTGGTGCGCCGCGGCCCGGATCCGCAAGACCTATGCGGTTGGTGAGGCCGAGGTGATGGAGGCGGATCTGGTCATCTCGTTCAAGGTGTTCCGCGAACGGTTCGGCAGCCGGGTGACCCTGTTTCCAGATCAGAAGAAGATCGATACCGAGTATCTGGACGGGCCTTTCAAATACATGAAATCCGACTGGCAGTTCGAGGACGCGCCCGACGGGGGCTGCAACATCTCGTTCCATGTGGATTTCGAGTTCAAGAACGCGATCCTTCAAGGGATCATCGGCGTTGTGTTCAACGAAGCCATGCAGCGGATCGTCCGCGCCTTCGAGGCGCGTGCGAAAGAACTCTACGGCTAGGTCTTTACGCGGCAAAGGCGCACGCTAGACTGCGCTCATGACGGATTTCACAGCAGCATTGGCCACCTTCGCGGCGGGCCCGGTTTCAACGACGGCTCAGGCGCGGATTGTCACGTCGCTGTCCGTTCTGGATTGGATTGCAGTTGGTCGTGCAGGGGCGTCTGAGCCGGTGTCCTGCATAGTTCGCGATATGGTTCTGGCCGAGGGCGGGAACGCTCAGGCCCATCTGTTCGGAGGGGGCGCGGCCCCATTGCGCGGCGCAGCTTTGGTGAATGGAACCATATCCCACGCGCTGGATTACGATGACACGCATTTCGCGCATATCGGGCATCCGTCAGTCGCCATCCTGCCTGCGACCCTTGCCGTTGCCGAGTGGGATGACCGCATTCTGGTTGATCTGCTCGAAGCCGCGCTGGTCGGTATGGAAACGTCAATCCGTGTCGGCCTGTGGCTGGGCAGGGGGCATTATCAGGCCGGGTTTCACCAGACAGCGACATCCGGTGCATTCGGGGCCGCTGTCGCCGCGGGGCGGTTGCTTGGATTCGACAAGATCCAGATGCGGTCCGTATTGGGTTTGACGGCAACGCGCGCGGCCGGGCTGAAGGCCCAGTTCGGAACAATGGGCAAGCCTTACAATGCCGGGTTTGCCGCTTCGGCAGGGGTCGAGGCGGCTGTGCTTGTTCAGCGTGGATTTCAACCCAACGCCGACGCGCTGGAAGGCACGTATGGATTTGGCGCGACCCATCAGGGTGCAGCGGATCAAAGCGCGCTGGATGGTTTGGGTGATGAATGGTTGTTCGAAACAGTCAGCCACAAATTCCACGCCTGTTGTCACGGCCTGCACGCGGCGTTGGAGGCGGCGCGCGCGCTGGACATCGCGGAACCCGAAGTGGCCGAGATCAAAATCAAAACCCATCCCCGTTGGATGAGTGTGTGCAATCAGCTGTCGCCCACAACCGGGCTTGGAGCCAAGTTCTCTTACCGGACGGTCATCGCAATGCAGGCGCTGGGATACGATACGGCTTTACCGGGCAGCTACACCGACAAGGTCTGCGCGGACCCGCGCATTACGTCTCTGCAAGATCGCATCACGGTCGAAGCGGATGAAAACCTGTCGGAAACGCAGGCGCATCTGGCCTTGTTGCGTCGCGACGGAATCCGCCGCGACGCGACGCATGACCTCATGACCCCAATGTCGCTGTCTGACCGCGAGGATCGTGTGCGCGTCAAAGCGTCGAAGCTGATTGGAACGGATGAGGCGGACGCGATCTGGTCGATGCTGCGCACCGGCGGTCGCGCCCGTGATCTGGCCGAACGTATGGCGGGTTAAGCCACGCTCCAGTGCAGCGGAAAGCCCGGGTCGAACACCGTGACAGGTCCTTCGCCGGTGTCGATCTTTGACGGGTATGCAACCGGCTCGCCTTTGGTCAGGGTAATCGTCTCTTGGTTCACAGGCAGGCGGTAAAAGCCCGGCCCGTTGAGCGAGACGAACGCCTCGAGCTGGTCCAGCGCACCTTTGCGGTCGAACATCTCGGCCACCAGAGACACGGTATTCGTCGCGGTGAAACACCCCGCGCAGCCGCAGGCCATTTCCTTGTTTGCATCCGTGTGCGGAGCGCTGTCCGTGCCTAGGAAGAACCTCGGGTCGCCCGAGGTGGCGGCAGCCAGCAGGGCCAGGCGATGTTCCTCGCGCTTGGCGACCGGCAGGCAATAGTAATGCGGTTTGATCCCGCCCACCAGAATATGGTTGCGGTTGATGATCAGGTGGTGCGCGGTGATCGTCGCACCCAGATCCGCATCGTTGGCTTCGACATAGTCCACGCCATTGGACGTGGTGATATGTTCCATCACCACGCGCAGACCCGGCGTCGATTCTCGGATCGGGTCCAGAACGCGGTCGATGAACACGGCCTCGCGGTCAAAGATGTCGATCTCGGCGTCGGTCACTTCGCCATGGACACACATGGGCAGGCCGATCTCGGCCATTTTTTCCAGAACCGGGCGCACTTTGTCAAAGTCGCGCACGCCCGAGGCCGAATTGGTCGTGGCCCCTGCGGGGTACAGCTTGACCGCTTTTATCAGCCCGCTGGCATGGGCGGCCGCGACGTCCTGCGCATCTGTATCCTCGGTCAGGTACAGGGTCATCAGTGGCTCGAACGTCATACCGTCGGGCAACGCAGCCATGATACGGTCACGGTAAGCGGCGGCCTGATCGCCGCGTACAACCGGTGGCACGAGGTTCGGCATTATGATTGCACGGGCGAAATGACGTGCAGTTTCGGGCAGAACGGCCTGCAACATGGCGCCATCGCGCAGATGCAGATGCCAATCGTCGGGGCGGCGGATCGTGAGGGTATCAGTCATGGCCTTCCGCTAGCATAGCTGCCCCGAAAGACCAACCAGCCCGGTACGAGTTGCCGAAAAAACTTGTCAACCAACCGGAACGTCGTAGCTCTGACAGGGGCTGGGGCCTTGACGCAAAGGCGCTTGCGTGACCTGTTTGTCCGCGAAGTAGAGAGGATTTCCATGACGCAGCCAAATTCCATCGATGCCGTGCAGCAGATGCTGGGACGTCAGGGCTATGTCTGCGGGCGGGCCCTTGCCACGGTTGTGTTCCTGTCGCTCAAGCTTGGACGCCCGTTGTTTCTGGAAGGTGAAGCCGGAGTTGGAAAGACGGAAATCGCCAAGGCGCTGGCATCCGGTCTGAACCGCCGTTTGATCCGGTTGCAGTGCTACGAAGGTCTGGACGCGTCCTCGGCCGTTTACGAATGGAACTTTCCGGCGCAGATGGTCGCGATCCGAACGGCCGAAGCTTCGGGCGGGGCCGACAGGGGCGCGTTGCAGGCGGAACTGTTTTCGGATGAATACCTGATCGAACGCCCCTTGCTGCAAGCAATGCGCCCCGACGAAAACGGAGCACCGGTTCTTCTGATCGACGAACTGGACCGAACCGATGAACCGTTCGAAGCCTTTCTGCTGGAAGCTCTGAGTGATTTTCAGGTCACGATCCCTGAACTGGGCACTGTTGCAGCACCCCAACCACCCATTGTGATTGTCACGTCGAACCGGACTCGCGAAGTGCACGATGCCCTCAAGCGTCGCTGCCTGTATCACTGGGTCGATTATCCCGATTTCGAACGCGAGATCGAAATTCTGCACGCGCGCGCGCCCGAGGCCGCCGATGCGCTCAGCCGCGAAGTCGTGGCTTTCGTTCAGCGTCTGCGCACCGAGGATCTGTTCAAGAAACCCGGCGTGGCCGAAACCATTGACTGGGCCAAATGTCTGCTGGCGCTGGACGTGATGAACCTTAGTCCCGAGGTGATCGGTGACACGCTGGGGGCGATCCTGAAATATCAGGACGACATCCAGAAGCTGCAAGGGTCTGAGGCCAAGCGCATTCTGGATGAGGCCAAAGCGACCCTTGAGCCGGCCTGACGCGCTATGGCCGAGCAAATCCCGCTGGAGATTCCCGACAACCCGAAGCTGGCGCAGAACATCACCCATTTTGCCCGCGCGCTGCGGAAGGTGGGGCTGCCGATTGGTCCAGGGCGGGTGATCGATGCAATTCGTGCGGTACAAGCCGCGGGTTTTACCCAGAAACGGGATTTCTACTGGACGCTGCACGCCTGTTTCGTGAACCGCCCCGAACATCGCACGGTGTTTGCGCAGGTTTTCCGAATGTACTGGCGCGACCCGCGATACATGGAACACATGATGGCCATGATGCTTCCTGCCATTCGGGGTGTGCAAGAGGAACGCAAAGCGGATGCCGGTGAAAAGCGCGCAGCCGAGGCCCTGCTGGAGGGTGTCGAACGTGACACGCCCCAGCCGGCTGCGCAAGACGAGGGCGAAACCGAAATCGAGATTGACGCCGCGCAAACGGCATCGTCCGAAGAGCGTCTTCGCAACCTGGACTTCGAACAGATGAGCACCGCAGAAATCGCGCAAGCCAAGCGCGTATTGGCGCGGATGACCCTGCCGGTCAAACCCATTGAATCGCGCCGCGGACAGGCCAGCCATCTGGGGCACCGTATCGATCGTGCCCGCACCTTGCGCGCAGCCATGCGGCAAGGGGGCGAATTGCGTGATATCGCCCGGCTGCAACCCAAACCGCGATGGCCAAATCTAGTTGCGCTTTGCGATATCTCGGGCTCGATGAGCCAGTACAGCCGAGTCATTCTGCATTTCCTGCACACGGTCTCGAACGCCAAGGGGGCGGGTTGGGCCAAGGTTCATGCCTTCACGTTCGGCACGCGCCTCACCAACATAACCCGCCACTTGCATCATCGGGATGTCGACGCAGCGCTCGCCGCTGCCGGGGCCGAGGCACAGGACTGGGAAGGGGGCACACGCATCGGCGACTGTCTGCATCAGTTCAACAGAGATTGGTCAAGACGTGTCATGGGGCAAGGTGCAGTTGTTCTTTTGATCACCGACGGTTTGGAACGGGGTGACCCGGAGTGCCTTGAGAAAGAGATCGAGCGGCTGCACCTGTCTTCCAAACGCCTGATCTGGCTGAACCCTCTGCTGCGCTGGGACGGGTTTACCCCCAAGGCGCAGGGTGTGGCGGCCATGCTGCCCCATGTCGACAGTTTCAGGGCAGGGCACTCGATTGCCTCGCTCGAGGATCTGGCCGCCGTGATTTCACAACCTGACGACCAGGGGCAGAAAGCACGGCTGATGGCCGCGCTTTCCGATTAGACCGTTACGACAACTGTTCTTCGTTGCACTTCCGGGCCATTTCCATGGCCTTGTAGGTGCCGGTCAGATCGACGGTAAAGGCATAGGATGTCTCGGGGAACACGATCATGACCTTTTTCTTGGCCAGATCATCCGCGAATTGCGGGTTGTCTGACAGAACATAGCCCCCGGAATAGCCCTTGGTGATGTTGCCTTTCATACCTGTGGCTTCACCCAGATAGATGTTGTCGCCGATCAGGATGGCCACTTCTTGTGTTTCGCCACGTTTGATGTCGGTATCGGCTTTGGTGAATACCCCCACATACCCCACGCCGCGATCTTCGGTCAGGCCCATCTGAACGACGTTTTCCGCGTCGTCCACGGCCTCGATCAGGCAGGATTTCTTTTCGTTGTCGATGAAGACTTTCCAGCCCTCGACCTCTCCATAACGTTCGAATGTGTCAGCCCACGCTGCGGTCGAAGTCAAAAGGCCAACCACTGCGCCCAGTGCAAGATAATGTTTCAACTGCTTGTCTCCGAAAAAATGTGTTTGGTATGCAGCTTGGGCAACTGGCCCGCTGCCCGCACAAGCTAAAACCCGGGCCCATAACAATCAATACTATGATTTATTGAATATTGTTCAGGCTTTAGCATCGGCTTGCAAGGTTCAACATAGACGTTTTGACAGGGGCGTTGCGCTTTTCATCCCGCCAATCCTGCCTATGTTGGAGACAGACGACGTCTGGAGGTCCTGATGGAACGATTCGACAACAGCCCGGAAACGGCATTGAAGTGGCACCGCAATGGCAGCGGCGCCGCGCTTGCCACGGTTGTCGAAACCTGGGGCAGCGCGCCACGCCGGGTGGGTTCTCAGCTGGTGATCGGCGGCGATGGCCGGATCGAAGGTTCTGTGTCTGGCGGCTGTGTCGAAGGCGCGGTGATCGTCGAAGCGCTTGAGGCCATTGATGAAGGCGAAGCCCGCTTGCTGGAATTCGGGGTGAGCGACGAAGATGCCTTTGCGGTCGGGCTGGCCTGTGGCGGGACCATTCGCGTTCTTGTCGAACCCGTTGGAAAGGTACTGCCCGAACCGATGCTTGCGGAACTGGTTGCAGCCCGGGCAGCGCGTGAACCCATCGCTTACGAAGTCAATATCGATACCGGGCACAGAGCCTTGCGTCGTAACGCCTATGCGGAACGGCTGCGCATGGATCGGTCTGGTTTTGAAGAAGATGGTCAGACCTTTGTGGCTGTTCACAACCCGCCGCTGCGATTGATCGTTGTTGGTGCGGTGCATATCGCACAGGCATTGGTGCCGATGGCGCGAATTGCCGGGTATGATCCCGCCATAATTGACCCGCGCGACGCGTTTGCATCCAGCGCCCGTTTTCCGGGGGAAACGATCCTTACGGATTGGCCGGATGAGGCCGTTGCAAAACTCGGGTTGGATGCGCGCACCGCAATTGTCCTGCTGACACATGATCCAAAGCTGGATGATCCGGCGTTGCAAGCTGCACTGGATGCGGGCGTGTTTTACATTGGTGCATTGGGATCGACACGTACCCACGCCAAACGCGTCGAGCGTATGAAAGCAGCCGGTTTCAGCCAACAGCAAATCTCGAGGATTCATGGGCCAATCGGGTTGGATATCGGGGCTGCCGGCCCATCCGAGATTGCCGTTGCAATTCTGGCGCAGATGACGGCCGTTCTGCGAGGCAAGGCATGAGGTTTGGTCCGGTACCCGTCTCCGAAGCAAAAGGCGCCATTCTGGCCCATTCGGTGACAGCTGACGGTCAAAAGCTGCGCAAGGGGCTGTCACTGCAAGCAGAGCATATGGCGCAGTTGACGCAGGCGGACATCCGCGAAGTGATCGTTGCGCGCCTTGAACCCGGCGATTGTCACGAAGACGAGGCCGCACGTCGTTTGGCCGCGGCTCTTGCACCAGATGCGGCGTCGGCCAATCTGCGCGTGACAGACGCGTTCACCGGCCGGGTCAACCTTTTGGCGGACGGGCCGGGCGTGGCGGTTCTGGATGTGGATGCGCTGGAAATGTTCAATCAGGTCAACCCGATGATCACGGTTGCGACGGTTCCGCAATACCAGCAGATGGGCCCGAATGGCATGGTCGCCACCATCAAGGTCATCTCATATGCCGTGCCAGAGGCTGATGTTCGGCGGGCCGCCAATTTGGCGCAAGGGGCCGTGCGCCTGGCAAGACCCGTTCACAAGACGGCAGGTTTGATCGTCACGGATATCCCCGGCGGCCCGCCCAACGACAAGGGGATCGCCGCCATTCGCGGACGGACCGAAGCACTGGGTCTGGATTTGTGTGATGTGCAGATCGTGCCGCATCGCGTGGATGCGCTGGCCAAGGCGGTTTCCAGAACGACCGGTGATCTGCTCATGATCCTGACCGGATCCGCGACCTCGGACCCGGACGATGTTGCCCCGTCTGCTGTTCGGTTTGCCGGCGGGCGGGTGGATCGGTTCGGGATGCCGGTTGATCCGGGAAACCTGCTGTTTCTGGGTGCGATGCAGGATCGACCGGTGATCGGGTTGCCCGGATGCGCGCGATCTCCGGCGTTGAACGGGGCGGATTGGGTTCTGTCACGGGTTGCCTGCGGGATCGAAACGACCGGATCGGATATTGCCGGAATGGGTGTCGGAGGATTGCTGAAGGAAATCCCGACCAGACCGCAGCCGCGCGCCAAACGAAAAGAATGATCCGCCGCTGATCCTGAGCGGGGCTGAATTCTGAGGTTGACCCCAGAGGCTTTGACCGAACCGGCTTATGGTTTTCTGAGCTTTGGCAATACGCCGGGTCGCCAATACGCACCGGTATCTTCCCGCGCTTTCTGATAGGCATCCACTCTTTCTCTGGCGGTCTCTCCGCCGGCGTCAAACAAATGGCCCAGCAGGCATTCAAGAACGGCCATTGCCCCCGAAAAACTGGAAAACGGGTGCAAGGTTCGCGTGCTGACAGGCAGGACGACATCCGGTTCAACCCCCGGGGCGATGACCTCGCTATCCGACAACAGGACGATGCGCATCGACCGGTCCAGAGCATACCGCATCGCCTGAATCGTGTCGGCGGAATAGGGGTGAACCGTGATGGCAAACAGACAATCCTCGGCGGCGGCTTCGACCAGATCGTCGATGGCCGAACCCATGTGGCGGGGCACCAGTTGAAGCCCGGGATGGGCCATACGGGCGGCGTAGTGAAAGTAATAGGCCAGCGCGTGGCTGGATCGTGTGGCCGTCACATAACAGCGACGCGCCGATCTGATGTGCGCGACGGCCTGTTCCGTCAAATGGGGAGCCATGAGACGCAGCGATCTGGCCACGACATTTATTTCGTTCTGCGCAAATCGTTCCTGCGCCGCACCAAACTGTCCTTGTTCCTTTAGGTGTTCCAGCCAATCCTGCCCAAACCTGTCCTCACCATCGGTTGTCAGAGCGTTTCGAAATGGGCGCCGAAAAGCGTCAAAGCTGTCATACCCCATGCGTTGCGCCAGCCGGATCAGAACGTTCGAGCTGATGCCGATGCGATCGGTGGTGGTTCGGATCGAATTCAACGCGAACTCGGCGGGATGATCGATGATGTACTTTACGGCGACCTGCATTTGCGCAGGCATTTCATCGATCTCGCGGCGCATTTGCGTAACGATGGCGGTAAGAGTGCGGGTCATGCGGCAAACAAAACATATGTTTTCCATTTGGTAAATTGAAAACGAATCTTGAGCTCATTAGCTGAGGACAGAGGAACACGAGGGCGCAATGACCGAGAGCACAGTGAAAACCATCGGAAAACCATATATACTGGTTGCTCCGAACGGGGCCCGGCGGGGCCGCGCGGATCACCCGGCCTTGCCAGTCACGACGGATCAGATCGTCACAACGGCGCGGGGCTGCCACGAGGCTGGGGCGGATGGCATACACCTGCATGTACGGGATGCCGACGGACACCACACGTTGGATGCCGGATTGTATCGCGAAACAATCGCGGAACTGAAAAGGGTGGTGCCGGGCATGGATGTTCAGATCACCACCGAGGCAGCAGGCGTGTTCGACGTATCGTCGCAGTTTGAATGTCTGCAACGGGTCCGGCCTGAATGGGCCTCGATTTCAGTCCGGGAAATCGCCCGGGCCCTTGATCTTGCGCCTCGGGTCTATGCGCTATGTGCGGCTCAGGGCACGCGGGTTCAGCATATTCTCTACGACTTGGAAGATGTGAAGCTGCTGGAAGACTGGCAGTCAAAAGGTATCGTCCAGCCGGACCAGACAGACCGGTTGCTTGTGTTGGGGCGCTACAGTCAGAATCAGCAATCCGTGCCAGCGGATCTGGATGCGTTTCCGTCCAGCCCGGCCAATTGGATGGTGTGCGCCTTTGGGACGCAGGAACATGATTGTCTTATCGAAACCGCGCGGCGCGGCGGTAACTTGCGTGTTGGATTCGAAAACAGCCTGACGGCACCGGATGGCACGCTCTGGACGGACAACGCGGCCTCGGTCGCGGCTTTGGTTGAAACACTTGGAAGGACCGGAACATGAGTCATGTTTTCCCACGCCACACCAAATCTGAACTTCCCGTCGCGGCGGGTGGCGACGGCGCTTACCTGATCGATGCCGACGGCAAGCGATATCTGGATTGCGGCGATGCGGCCGTGTCTTGTTTGGGGCATTCCAACCCGGCAGTGATCCGGGCCGTGCAACAGCAGGTGGAACAGATCGCATTTGTCCATACCGGGTTCATGACCTCGGAACCGGCCGAGGCATTGGCCGATCTGCTGATCCACCACGCGCCGGGGGATCTGGACCGGGTGTATTTCGTATCGGGCGGGTCCGAGGCGACCGAAGCGGCCATCAAATTGGCGCGCCAGTATTTTCTGGAAATCGGGCAGCCCGAGCGCCGCCACGTGATCGCGCGCAAGCAAAGCTATCATGGCAACACTCTGGGGGCCTTGTCTGCCGGGGGAAACGCCTGGAGACGGGCTCAATTCGCGCCGATGCTGATCGAAATGACCCATATCTCGGCCTGTTATGAATATGCCGAAAAGCCCGAGGGTGAGAGCAGCTTTGACTACGGTCAGCGCGTCGCCAACGAGCTGGAGGCGGAAATTCTGCGCCTTGGTCCCGAAACGGTTATGGCTTTCATGGCCGAGCCGGTTGTCGGTGCTACGCTTGGCGCAGTGCCGGCGGTTGAGGGGTATTTCAAACGCATCCGGCAAATCTGCGACCAATATGGCGTGCTGCTGATTCTGGATGAGGTGATGTGCGGCATGGGGCGCACCGGTCATCTGTTCGCCTGTGATCACGACGGTGTTGCACCGGATATTCTTTGCATCGCCAAAGGGTTGGGCGCAGGATATCAACCGATCGGGGCGATGCTGTGCACCGATGAAATCTATGGCGCAATTCGCGATGGGTCAGGGTTTTTCCAACATGGGCATACCTATGTCGGCCATCCTGTCGCCACGGCAGCCGCCCTTGCAGTGGTCCGTGAACTGACAGAGCGTGATTTACCGGCGCGCGCCGGACGCATGGGCAGCAAACTGCAATCCGCACTGGAAGCCGCGTTTGGACAGCACCCGAATGTGGGCGATTTGCGTGGCCGTGGCCTGTTCCGGGGTGTGGAACTGGTGGCGGATCGCGAGACGAAGACCCCCTTTGATCCATCCCTGGGCATTGCCGGAAAGATAAAGAAGGCAGCACTTGCCGAAGGGTTGATCTGTTATCCCATGGCGGGCACCCGGGATGGCCGGAACGGAGACCATATCCTGCTCGCGCCGCCTTTCATCATAGAAGAGGACCAGGTAGGCGAACTTGTCAGCAAACTGGAACGCTCTTTTTCAGCCGTTCTCTGACAATACCGTGAGCACCCTGTTTGCCTGCGACACGTTTGCTATGTGTCGTGGGCAATGGATCTGGAAAAGGCGACGTCCATGGTGCTGGATATCTGGCGCAGTTTCCGAGCGCTCGCTTCCTGGGTGCAGATCTGGGTGGCCGTTGTTTTGGTGCCGGTAAACCTGCTTCCGCTGGCTTTTCTGGATCAGCCACAGGGGTACCTGATTGCATTGCTTGCAGTTTCAGGCATGGCGCTGAACGTACCGATCATGGTGGCTGCCCGCGGGATGAGCGGTGCGATGGCCTTGCCGCACATTCTGTGCTGGGTGCCACTGGTCATCATCGTGACGCTTCTGTTGTTTTCCGAAGACCCCCTGAGCCCAGCCTTTGCCGGCTTTCTCCGGGTGCTTCTGATCGTCGATATCACTTCGCTGGTGTTCGATTTCCGGGACGCGGCCCGTTGGTTGAAAAGCAGGAAGGCGACTTAAAAAAAGCCCCTTCAAAGGCGAAGGGGCTTTGTTCGTTTCGGTATTTGGGCAGGGTTATTTCTGCGGAAGGGGGCCGATCATCATGATCATCTGACGGCCTTCCATTTTCGGCATGTTTTCGATCTTACCCAGTTCTTTGACGTCCTCAGCGACACGCTCCAGCAATTCGCGGCCCAGGTTCTGGTGTGCCATTTCGCGGCCACGAAAACGCAGGGTGACTTTCACTTTGTCGCCGTTTTCCAGAAACTTGAAGACGTTGCGCATCTTCACGTCATAGTCATGCGTGTCGGTGTTGGGTCGGAACTTGACCTCTTTCACCTCGATGATCTTTTGCTTCTTGCGGGCTTCGGCTTCGCGTTTCTGCGTTTCGTATTTGAATTTGCCGAAGTCCATGATCTTGCAGACCGGTGGGTTCGCATTGGGCGAAATTTCGACCAGATCAAGACCGGCATCGGCGGCCATCTGCATGGCTTTGGCGGGATGAACCACCCCGACATTTTCACCTTCGGCACCAATCAGGCGGATTTCGGGGGCACGGATCTTGTCATTGACGCGCGGGCCGGTGTCACGTTGTGGCGGCGCGTTGTGAGGTCTGCGGGCTATGGGTTCATTCCTTTGATAATTGCAGAATTTCGAGCCCGGAATTTAAACCGGGCCGAGCCGCACTTCAAGCGTCATAAACACCGGCAGTTGCGAAAAAACAGTGTTTTGTCCGGTGTTTTTTGCGTTCGGGGCCACAAAGCTCTGAACGCAGCCTGCCTTTAGCCGACAAAGGCTTTTTCAATCACGAACTCCTTGGGTTCGGAATTCGCGCCTTCGCGCAGACCGAAACCCTCAAGGATTTCCTTGATGTCCAGATTGAATGCCAGCGAACCGCAGACCATGGCGCGGTCGGTTTCGGGCTTGATTCCGCCTTCGATGCCCAGATCCCTGAACACGGTACCATCCTTCAGCAGGTCGGTGATCCGACCCATCTTGGGGCTCTCTTCGCGCGTGGTCGTCGGGTAATAGCGGATCTTGTCAGCGAAGCCTTCGCCAATCAGTTCGGCCAGCATTTCATCCTGACGGATGCTGTCGATCAATTGGCGGCCATATTCCAGTTCAGCCACTTCGCGGCAGGTGTGGGTGATGATGACCTCGTCATAATCTTCATATGTTTGCGGTTCACGCAGCAGCGAAGCAAACGGGGCAAAGCCGGTGCCGGTTGCAAAGAACCACAAACGCTTGCCCGGCAGCAGGGCGTCATGCACCAATGTGCCAACCGGCTTGGGGCGCAGGATGATCTGGTCACCGGGCTTGATATGCTGAAGCTTCGACGTCAGCGGGCCGTTCTGAACCTTGATCGAATAGAACTCCAGCTCATCGTCCCACGAAGGCGAGGCGATTGAATAGGCGCGCAGCAATGGCTTGCCATTGTCGCCCAGCAGACCAATCATCACGAACTCGCCCGAGCGAAAACGCAGCGAGGCGGGGCGCGTCACCTTGAAAGAGAACAGGCTGTCGGTCCAATGCTTGACCTCGGTTACGGTTTGCGCGTCCGGCAGGACGGGGGCCTTCACGGCAGTTGCTTCGCTCACGGGCTTCATCTCTGTCATCGTTTACCTGCCGGTCTGCTAAACCGACATCTCCGTTTAATCATTGATCCAGGTCAGGAAAAGGGGACAGATTGCCCCCTATGTGTCACAAGCCGGCGATGTGCGGCTTTTAACCGCGCAAACGGGCCTGATAGTTGTTCTCTTTCCAGTTGGCCCGGGAAAGCCACTGATCTTCGGGCTGGCGGTCTGCCAGGTCTCCGTTAATCTCAACTTCGTCAAAGCCGCTGCGACGCGCCATGGCGTATTGGTCTGCCAGAACATGACCCTTGGCGCGCAAGCGTCCCGTATAGCCCTTCAGGCGCAGGGTGCGGGCGATGGTAAAGCCGCGACCGTCGGCAAAGGATGGAAAATCCACCCGGACCAGCTTGGCACTGCCCAAGCGGTCAAAAAGCTCATCCGGGTCCGTGTCCGAGCTGACGTCCAGCGCAACCACGTCATTTGCGGCATCATCCAGAGTGACAAAGCCGTCGGTCCAGTCATCGGGCGAAAAGCCCTCATCCGTTACGATTACGTTCATGTTTTCTCTCCGATGCGCACCATCTTGCCATCGACAAAATGAATGCCGCATTCTTCCTTGTTCTGATCGCGCCAGCGCCCGGCGCGAGGGTCTTCGCCTTCCTTCACCGGTGAAGTGCAGGGCGCACAGCCGATCGAAGGGTATCCTTTGGCCACCAGCGGATGCCGGGGCAGGTTGTTTTCTTCCATATAGGCGCGCACATCGTCCGGCGCCCAATGGGCCAGCGGATTGACCTTGATCCGGCCCGTGCCGTCTTCGACCTCGAAAAACTCGAGCGCGGCGCGCGTGCCGGACTGAAACCGTTTTCGGCCGGTAATCCAACCGCAATACCCGGTCAGGGCTTGCTGCAAGGGAAAGGTCTTGCGCAAGTTGCAGCACGCATCCGTATCCCGCAGGCGCAGCGCGCCATAGGGGTCTTCGCGTTGCAGTTCTTCGTCATCCGCCCGGATGATCCGGATGTTCCTGAGACCCAGACGCTCGCTGACTTCCTGCTGGTATTCCAGCGTTTCGGTGAACAGCAATTGGGTATCCACGAACAACACCGGCGTCATCTTGTCGATCACCGCAGCCATGTGCAGCAGCACCACCGATTCCGCACCAAAGCTTGAGACCAGAGCAAGCGCATCGATCTCTTCAAGGGCGCCATGCATCACGTCATGGGCGCTGTGGTGACGGAACCGGGCATTCAATGCGTTGACCTTCTCGGTCAGGTCGCTGCGGTCTTTGCCCAGTTCCGTTTGGATCAGATCAAGCGGCATTCGCCCGAGCCTCGGGGTAGAGGGCGGCCTTGAACGGCTCCATGCCGACACGGCGATAGGTCATCAGAAAGGTTTCTTCAGCACTCTCGCGCAGATCCAGGTAGGTGTCGACGATGCGTTCCACGGCCGGCACGATCTCGTCATAGGCAAAGCCCGGACCGGTGCGGTCGCCGATCGCTGCCGTCTCGGTGGCGTCGCCACCCAGTGTGATCTGGTAGTTTTCGACGCCTGCACGATCCAGGCCCAGGATGCCGATATGGCCCACATGGTGGTGGCCGCAGGCGTTGATGCAGCCCGAGATCTTGATCTTCAGGTGCCCGATGTCATGCTCAAGCTTCAACTCTTCAAAGCGGGTCGCGATTTCCTGAGCAACCGGGATCGAGCGGGCCGTCGCCAGCGCGCAGTAATCCATGCCGGGGCAGGCGATGATATCGCTGATCAGGCCGATATTGGCGGTGGCCAGTTCGTGCTGTTTCAGCTTGGCGTGGATCGCGGGCAGGTCCGATTTGTGGACATGCGGCAGGATCACGTTCTGCTCGTGGCTGATACGCAGCTCATCATAGGCGAATTCTTCGGCCAGATCGGCCATCACGCGCATCTGCTCGGCGGTCGCATCACCCGGCGTCTGGCCGTGTTTCTTGATCGAGATCGTAACTATCGCGTGGTCCGCGTTCTTGTGCGGCGCGATGTTGGTATCGACCCACGACCGGAAAACCGGATCGTTGGAATAGGCGCTTTCAAACGACGCAACCGAACCTTCGCGGAAGGCCGGAGGCGCAAAATGGCCCTTGATCTCATCCAGCAGCGCCATGTCGGCGCCCTTGAACTGTGGGCGAACCTGCAAGAAACGTTCATTCACCTTGGCGCGGATGGCGTCGATGCCGTGTTCATGCACGGTGATCTTGATGCGCGCCTTGTACTTGTTGTCGCGGCGACCGATCTGGTTCCAGACCGACACGGTGGCTTCCAGATAGGCCAGCAGATCATCGAATGCGACGAACTCGGACAGTTCCTTGCCGATCATGGGCGTACGGCCCAGGCCCCCACCGACGATGACGCGCGCACCCAGAACGCCGTCACGTTCGACCAGTTGCAGGCCGATGTCATGCGCTTTGATCACGGCGCGGTCGTTTTCCGAACCGGTGATGGCGATCTTGAACTTGCGCGGCATGAACTGGAACTCCGGGTGGTCGGTCGACCACTGGCGCAACAGTTCGGCATAGGGGCGCGGGTCGGCGACCTCATCCGCGGCGGCACCGGCGAAATGGTCGGCGGTCACGTTGCGGATGGTGTTGCCCGAGGTCTGGATGGCGTGCATGCCGACCTCGGCCAGCGCGTCCAGCATGTCTGGCACATCTTTCAGTTTCGGCCAGTTGTACTGGATGTTCTGACGGGTGGTGAAATGACCATAACCTTTGTCCCACTTTTCAGCCAGCAGGGCCAGTTGACGCATTTGCGCGCTGTTCAGCGTGCCGTAGGGAATGGCGACTCGCAGCATGTATGCGTGCAATTGCAGATACAGGCCGTTCATCAGGCGCAAAGGCTTGAATTCATCTTCGGTCAGCGAACCGTCGATGCGGCGCTCGACCTGAGCGCGGAACTGCGCGTTACGCTCTGCCAGAAAATCTTTGTCAAACTCGGAGTAGCGATACATGTCTAGCTGTCCTTGGTTGCAGCCCCGAACCTGGGGCCTTGAAGGGGAGAGAGAAGGGCCAGAGGTCAGGCCCGGGGCTGCGGGGAAGTTTCCTGTTTGCCGTGGGCATAGTTGGACGGACCAGTGCGGCGGAAGTCTTCCCGGAAATGGGTGGGCTCGGGGCCGTTTTCGCCAGCGACGGCATCGGCCAGATAAGCGCCCACGATTTTGTTTGCCTGACGCGCGGCATCCAGCAGGCGAACCTGCGCATGCGCCTCGTCGGTGATCAGTTCTGCCTCGCTCAGGTCACGGGACCAGCGGTCATCTTCGGTCAGGTAAATCACGTCACCTTCGAGCAAGTCATTTGCAGTTACGACTTTGGGAGTAAAAGCGCGGGCCATCAGGCAAGCTCCTTGTTGAATTCGGTTACGGCCTGCGCCGCTTCGCGCGGGGCAAGGCCATAGAAGGTCAGGGCCGGTCCATCCATTTCGGCGGCGGCCAGATCGGTGGGCAACTGGTCCAAGGTGGTGGCCAAAATCCGTTGGTCGGGACGCGAGGCATTCTCGACCAGGGTAATGGGGGTGGTGCGATCGGCGCCGTGCATGATCAGACGGCCCTGAATGAACCGAGCGGATTTCTTGCCCATGTAGATTGCCGCCACGGAACCGGCCTGAGCCAGAGCGTTCCAATCGTGATCCGCGAATCCTTGCATGTCGTGCCCGGTCAAAAAACGCACCGATGAGTTGCGTCCACGGCGGGTCAGGCTTTGACCGATGCCAGCCACTGCGGCAGAGGCCGCCGTGATGCCGGGAATGATCTGCCAGGATATGCCGGCCGCGTCGACGGCCTCGATTTCTTCGTCCAGGCGGCCAAAGATTGTGGGATCCCCCGATTTGAGACGCACCACACGGTTGCCATTCAGGGCGTGTTCAACCAGAAGCGCGTCGATATCGCTTTGCTTCCACGAGGGGCCGAACCCGGCCTTGCCGACATCGACCAAAGCGGCGTTCTGGGCGGCAATGTCTAGCACAGGCTTGCTGATCAGGCGATCATGCAGCACCACATCCGCGCGCTCGAATGCGGCCAACGCCTTGAGCGTCAGCAATTCGGGGTCACCGGGCCCGGCGCCGACAAAGTCGACATGACCTTTGGGCTTGGTTGTGTGAAAATCCTGCATCGGATTGTCTCGGACATTGTTTGACTTGACCCTCAATATAGGAAATATTCCCACCAAAGCGCCATATCGCCGCTGAAATAAGGACGTATGTTCCGATTTTCGGGAAAACCGGAACAGGGGTGTCGAAACAGAAGGAAAATTGGAATGTCGGTGCGGATAGATGACACGGATCGAAAAATTCTGGTCGAGCTGCAACGGGACGCAGGCCAATCATTGGACGAAATTGCGGCTCGGGTCGGCAGTTCAAAGACGCCTGTCTGGAATCGCATTCGCAAGCTCAAGGGGGCGGGAATCATCGGCCAGCAAACGGTGCTGCTGGATGCCGAGGCACTTGGGTTCGAAGCCACCTTTTTTGTTTTGATCCGCACCTCGGAACATGAGGCGGACTGGCAACGTAAATTCCTGAAAGCATTGAAGGATCACCCCGAAGTGCAAGAGGCGCACCGATTGGCGGGTGATATCGACTATATCCTGAAAGTCCGGGTCAAGAACGCACGTGCCTATGATCAGTTCTATCAGTCGCTCATCTCGGAGGTGCGTGTGCACAATGTCACGGCGTTGTTGTCCATGGAAGAGATCAAGTCCACGACGATGCTGCCGCTGAATGCGTTGGCAGAGAGGGCTTAGAACCCACGGCCATACCCTTCTGCCTGTGTCTTTCATGGGGCTTTGAGCCAGATGAACTGATGGGTGTTTTCATCCGGCCGGAAGCAAAATCGCCGGAAGCGTCGTGTAGATATGCGAAATGTGATGGCTAACGTCTGACCAGCAGCTGATTCAGCCCGTGAAAGTGATAGCTGTCCGAGTAAAGCGGCGGCGCAGCCAGTTTCAGGTTTGGACAGCTTTCGAACAGGATCGGCAAAGCAATCCGCATTTCAAGACGCGCCAGAGGTGCGCCGACGCAGAAATGAATTCCGCCCCCAAAGCTTGTGTTGACTTCAATCGGACGGCTCGGCTGAAACGTGTTCGGTTCAGCCCAGACAGCGGGGTCGCGGTTGGCCGCGCCAAGCAACAGTGCCACTTGATCGCCACGTTTGAATGAATGGCCGAACAGATCCACGTCCTCATACGCGTAACGTGTGAACATGTGCAGAGGCGGGTCATAGCGCAGGATTTCTTCGATGGTTGCGTCGAGTCCATCCGGTGCCAGGGCGTCGGGGGCGGTACGGGTCTGCAACAGGGTTTTCACCCCGTTCCCCAGTGAATGCACGGTAGCCTCATGGCCTGCGTTGAGCAGCAGGATGCAGGTGGCAACCAGCTCGTCCAGTGACAGTTTCTGGCCTTCTTCCTCGGCGCTTATCAACCGGGTTATCAGGTCGTCCCGTGGATCATTGCGCCGCAGCTCTATGTATTCCTTCAGGAATTCGGTGAATTCCCGAGATGATTTGGCGGCCCTGTCTTCGGTGTCCTGCGTGCGATTGGCCTGATACATGGCAACCATATCGTGAGACCACCGTAGCAGATCGGGCGCCATGGCTTCGGGGACGCCCAGAAGCCGGCAGATCGTGACCACCGGAACCTGAGTGCAATAGGCTTCCAACAGGTCGAACGTGTTCCGAGGGAATTCCTTGATCAGGCCGTGGCACAGATCTTCGATGGAAGGTTGCAGCGCAGAAATCGCCCGTGACGTGAAGGCGCGCATCACCAATGACCGAAGGCGTGTGTGCCTTGGCGGTTCTGCCTCAAGCAGTGAATGGGCCTCGATGGCCAGCCAGGGCGCCAGATGGGCGGGACCTTGCTCTGCCAGTTCGGGCGGTACCTCGCGGCCAAACCTGCGGTCCCGAAACAGGGCGCGAACCGCGCGGTATGAAACCGCGGCGACCATATCGTAGTCCTGCCAATAGAACAGATCGCCCGAGCCTCGCGCCTTGTCGTAGAACGGGTAGGGGTTTTGGACGAAACCCGGGTCTGTCGGTGATTGCGAAAAAGACTTCATGCGCCGCACACTTGCCATGCGGCGCTTTGAATGCAAGACCCTGTCTATGCACAGGGTTTGGTTCATTTCCGGTTTTTTGCTCGCCGTTGGGCTATTGTCGGGGTTTGTCTGGTCTTATGGCTATCGACAGGCCCTGTCTCAGCTGAGCGAGAAGGCAGAGGCAGATCTTGAGCTGGCGGCTGACCGGCTGAGCACGCAGATGCAAGTGTACCAGGAACTTGCCGTGCTGATGGCAACTCATCCCGTCTTGCGCGAACTGGATACGCAGGCCGGTCTTCGCCAAGCCCGGTCAACGCTGCTGGACGTCGCTGACAAAACGGCCGCCGTAAACATGATGTACCTGGATACGAAGGGGCAGGTGCTGGTATCGGCGCAGCCTGTGTCCCAGCGCAACATGGCCCATCATCCGGCTTTCCGCCGTGCGATGCAGGGCGCCTTGGGCAGTGCGCATGAGGTCGTGCCGTCGGGCGAAGACCGGATCTATTCCTATGCCGCCCCCGCTTTTGGCCCGTCTGGCCAGATCGAAGGCGCGTTGATGGTCGTTGCTGATGTTCAGGACGTTGAACAGACGTGGCGCGGCAGTACCGAGGCGGTTTTCTTTGTCGATTCAGATGGTGTCGTTTTCATTTCCAACAGATCCGACCTGCTGTTCTGGCGCCGGGCGGACGGTGAGGCGGGATTGACGCCGCCAGATGGTGCGGCCGTCGATTTTACTTCGAAACAGGTCGGCAGGCACGAGTTGTGGCATTTGAACTGGGGGCGTTACCTGCCGCGTGATGCGCTGCATCTGACCCTTGATTTGCCGGTTATCGATATGACTGCCGAAGTTCTGGTGGACGTGGCACCGGCCCTTCAGCTTGCC
Source organism: Ruegeria sp. HKCCD6157 (assembly GCF_013110685.1). Lineage (NCBI taxonomy): Bacteria > Pseudomonadati > Pseudomonadota > Alphaproteobacteria > Rhodobacterales > Roseobacteraceae > Ruegeria > Ruegeria sp. HKCCD6157. The sequence continues at coordinate 1,621,335 of NZ_WVRB01000001.1, read as the reverse complement.
AGGCTACAGGCGGCGGCCGTCGCGGCGATCTGTCTGGCCTTCGGGGCGATGCTCTTTCTTGCCATGGAGCGGCGGCGGGCACTGGCTGAAGCGAATGCCGTTCTGGAAAGCCGTGTGGCCAAACGTACCCATGACCTGACAGTGGCAAATGCCAGTTTGCGCAAGGAAGTGGCGGAACGGGAAGAAGCCGAGGCGGCGCTGCGGCGGGCCCAGGCAGACCTGGTGCAGGCAGGAAAGCTCAGCGCTTTGGGGCAAATGTCGGCGGGCATCAGCCACGAACTGAACCAGCCGCTTATGGCCATACGACAATTTGCGGATAACGGTTCAGCGTTCATGACGCGGGGAAAACCTGAAATGGCTGCCGAGAATCTGGGCCGGATCTCGGAAATGGCGGCGCGGATGGCGCGGATCATCAAGAACCTTCGCGCCTTTGCTCGCAACGAAAGCGAACCGATGGGGCGGGTTGACCTGATTCAGGTTCTCAACACCGCTGTTGAACTGACCGAGGCCCGCCTGCGAGACGACGATGTAACCCTGAACTGGACCCCCCCGAATGGCGCTGTGTATGTTTGGGGGGGTGAAGTACGTTTGGTGCAGGTGTTCGTGAATCTGATCAACAATGCGGCGGATGCAATGCTGGGGCGACCAAAACGGATTATTACGATAACGCTGCGAAAAGGCGCACGATTGAGCGTTTCCTTGCAGGATACTGGCCCGGGCATTGAAGACCCCGACCGGATGTTCGAGCCCTTCTATTCCACGAAAAGCGTTGGATCGTCAGAAGGTTTGGGGCTGGGGCTTTCCATTTCCTACGGGCTGGTTCAAAGCTTTGGTGGGGATATACGGGGCGCGAACACGGCGGATGGGGCTATGTTTACCGTCGAACTGGAACCCTGCGACAAGGAAGAGGCCGCATGATGCGCAGGGTTTTGTTGGTCGATGATGATGCCGCCGTACGCGAGGCCCTGTCTCAAACTCTGGAATTGGCGGACTATCAGCCAACGACCGCTGGATCCTTTGTGGCGGCCAAGGATCACATCAGCCGCGAGTTTCCCGGTGTCATCATCTCGGATATCCGCATGCCGGGGCGGGACGGGTTCCACCTTTTGTCGTATGCCCGAGAGGTCGATCCGGATCTTCCCGTGGTTCTTCTGACGGGTGAGGGCGATATTCCCATGGCCGTCGACGCCATGGGAAAGGGTGCGTTCGATTTTCTGGAAAAGCCGTGCGCCGCGTCCGATCTTCTGGAGGTGCTTGAACGCGCCTTTGCAGCCCGTTCGCAGGTGTTGGAGCAAAGAGCGGCGAAATCCGAGTTGGAACGAGGAGACCCCGCCGCGCGTTTGCTGTTCGGCCTGTCGCCCCAGGCCGAGGCCCTGCGCGAGCGGGTTCGGACCGTTGCGCCAACAGGTGCCGAAGTTCTTGTGACAGGACCGCCAGGCAGCGGCATCTCGAAGGTCGCCGAGGTCGTGCATCTGATGTCGCCAGCAGGGCAGGGACCATTTGTCAAACGCACGGCCTCAAGCCTCAGCCCCGACGACTTGGCCGAGAGCTGTGAAGATGCGGCAGGTGGGTCATTGTTTCTGGACGAAGTCTCGGCCATGCCCCATGCCACGCAATTTGCGGCGTTGGAGATCATCGAGCATGGACCAGGCGGGCGTATCATTGCGGGAACGACCGCTGATCTTTCAGCGCTGAGTTCTGAAGGCCGGTTCAATGCAGACCTGTTTTACAGGCTGGATGTCATGCGGGTGCGTATTCCATCGCTGGCAGAACGCCCCGACGACATTCCGGTGATCTTCCGCCATTACGTTGCACAGGCCGCAGAACAGGCGGGGATCGTGGCGCCGGAAATCTCGTCCGAGCATCTGGCGTCGCTCATGGCCAGCGACTGGCCGGGGAATGCGCGATCCCTGATGTCAGCCGCGATGCGCTTCGTGCTGGGAATGCCGGAAGAAGTCGCGCAGGCAACTGATCTGGGGCTCAGCGAACAGATGGCGCGGGTGGAGCGGTCGCTGCTCATCGCGGCGCTGGGTCGTCACAACGGTAAGGCATCAGATGCGGCGAAGGCATTGAAACTGCCGCGCAAGACATTTTACGACAAGCTGGCACGGTACCAGATTCGGGCCGAGGATTACCGGCGGTAACGGTCGGGCTCCCGCCACCTTTTTCCGTTTTAACATGCGTCTAAAGCTGTTGGGCCGGGCAGCCCGCTGTCGCGGGCTGCGGTTTCGCGCCAGTTGATTCGGGTGTTTTGATTCGCAGGGTGTGCGGATTTCCGCACAAACTGGAAGATTGCTGTGCGGAATTTCGCACTCGGGGTTTCGAGTGCGTCAAGTATCCATTGCAGAACGGTTCATAACCTTAGGAAATAAAATCACTAAATAGAAACTCGAGGAGCAAAAAACAAATCGTTGAGTGGATCGTGCCGATTCGTTTCACTTCGCTGCATCTGATACCGAATTGGTGTCGAAGGACAGTTTCAAGGAAGTCTGGGAGGAAAAGACAGATGAAATTCCTGACAACGGCAGCAACCGCTCTGGCGCTGACAGTCACAGCCACCGCAGGGATGGCAGCCTGTGACGATGGTGAAATCGTCGTCAAGTTCGCGCATGTGACCAACACTGACAAACACCCCAAGGGCATTGCCGCATCGCTGCTGGAACAGCGCGTCAATGACGAGATGAACGGCGTGATGTGCATGGAGGTCTATCCGAACTCGACCCTGTACAACGACGACAAGGTGCTGGAAGCGATGTTGCAGGGCGACGTTCAGCTGGCCGCACCGTCGCTGTCAAAGTTCGAGAAGTTCACCAAGCAGTTCCGCCTGTTTGACCTGCCTTTCATGTTCAAGAACATCGATGCTGTGGATGCATTCCAAGCTTCGGCCGATGGGCAGGCGATGAAGGACAGCATGCAGCGCCGTGGCCTTCAGGGGCTGGCCTTCTGGCACAACGGCATGAAGCAGATGTCGGCCAACAAGCCGCTGGTCGATCCGTCGGATGCAAACGGTCTGAAATTCCGCGTGCAGTCTTCGGACGTTCTGGTGGCACAGATGGAGGCCATTGGTGGCAGCCCGCAAAAAATGGCGTTCTCGGAAGTTTACGGCGCGCTGCAACAGGGGGTTGTGGATGGTCAGGAAAACACCTGGTCGAACATCTATGGCAAGAAGTTCTTCGAAGTGCAGGACGGCATCACCGAGACCAACCACGGCATCATCGACTATCTGGTCGTGACCTCTGTGGATTGGCTAGACAGCCTGGATCCGGACGTGCGTGACCAGTTCCTGACCATTCTGGCTGAAGTCACGGAAACACGGAACAAAGAAGCCTTTGCCGTGAACGAAGCAGCCAAAGCCTCGATCGTTGAAGCAGGTGGTGTCATCCGCGAGTTGACCCCGGAACAGCGTCAGGCCTGGGTTGATGCGATGAAGCCCGTTTGGGACCAGTTCGCAGGTGACGTGGGTCAGGACAAGATCGACGCGGCTCAGGCCATCAACGCCGGCTTCTGAATCTGGCTAAAGGCCGCGCGTCCGGGGACTGGGGAGTATTCGACGCGCTGGCCGGGCGGGCTGAACAAGCCCGCCCAACACTCTCTCATCACAAAAAATGCGGGGACAGAAAGATGTCTGGTGCGAATTCCGGCCAAGGCGGGCTGGTCGACCATATCGAAGAAACCCTGATCGCGTGTCTGTTGGGCCTGATGACGGTCGTTACATTTGCCAACGTGATCGCGCGGTTTGTTTTCAATTCCAATATCCTGTGGGCGCTTGAACTGACGGTGTTCACTTTTGGCTGGCTGGTGCTGCTTGGTGCCTCTTACGCGGTCAAGAAACACTCTCATCTGGGTGTTGATGCGATCCTGAACATGCTGGCCCCGGCGCCGCGTCGCATTCTGGCGCTCATCGCCGTCGGGTGCTGTCTGGTGTTTTCGCTACTGTTGCTGAAAGGCGCCTATGACTATTGGGCGGTTTTCGCGGATCTGCCGCCGACATCCGGACGCTGGTTCCCGACCGGGTTCAACTTCGACGCCCGCAGCCAGAGTTTCTATGAGGTAGACGATATCCCGATGGTCGCTCCGCTGCGGTTTCTGGAAGACCTGATCAACTATGGCGAAGGGTACGAAAAGCTTCCCAAAGTGGTGCCTTATCTGGTGCTGCCGGTATCGATGCTGCTGCTGGTGATCCGGTTCGCCCAGGTTGCCGTTCAGATCTGGCGTGGCGAAACGGATCGCCTTGTCGCCAGCCACGAAGTCGAGGACGAGATCGAAGAAGTCCGCGCTCAGCAAGGAGAGCACAACTAATGGACGTCGTACTTCTTTTCTCGATGGTCGTCGGCCTGCTGCTGATCGGTGTGCCGATTGCGGTTGCGCTTGGCCTCAGCTCGACCTTGTTTCTGCTGATCTACTCGGACAGTTCACTCGCTTCTGTCGCGGGCACTCTGTTCGAGGCTTTTGAGGGGCATTTTACCCTGCTGGCGATCCCGTTCTTCATCCTGGCGTCTTCCTTCATGACAACAGGTGGTGTCGCACGACGGATCATCCGGTTCTCGATCGCCTGTGTCGGGCATTTGCCCGGCGGGCTGGCAATTGCGGGCGTCTTTGCCTGTATGCTGTTCGCCGCCCTGTCCGGGTCGTCTCCGGCGACCGTGGTCGCCATCGGCTCGATCGTCATCGCGGGGATGCGTCAGGTGGGCTATTCCAAGGAATTTGCCGCCGGTGTGATCTGCAACGCGGGGACACTGGGTATTCTGATCCCTCCGTCCATCGTCATGGTCGTATATGCCGCCGCTGTTGAAGTCTCGGTTGGGCGCATGTTCCTTGCAGGTGTTATTCCCGGTCTGATGGCCGGTTTGATGCTGATGATCACCATCTATGTCATGGCCAAGGTCAAGAACCTGCCCAAGGGCGAATGGAAAGGCTGGGGAGAGATCTTTACCTCGGCCCGTGAGGCCGGTTGGGGTCTTTTCCTGATCGTCATCATTCTGGGTGGTATCTATGGTGGCATCTTCACGCCGACCGAAGCCGCCGCAGTCGCCGCAGTCTACGCGTTCTTCATTGCCAGCTTTGTGTACAAGGACATGGGCCCGCTGAGCACGGAAGAAGGCACCCAGAACCTGCCGCTGCTGAAAAAACCCCATGCGCTGATCACGGCTTTCTTTCACCCGGACACCAAGCATACGCTGTTCGAGGCTGGCAAGCTGACGGTCACGCTGCTGTTCGTGATCGCCAACGCGCTGATCCTCAAGCATGTTCTGACCGACGAACAGGTGCCGCAGCATATCGCCGAAGCGATGCTGTCGGCGGGCCTTGGCCCGGTGGCTTTCCTGATCGTGGTAAACGTGATCCTGCTGATCGGCGGTCAGTTCATGGAACCGTCTGGCCTGCTGGTCATCGTGGCGCCCCTGGTGTTCCCGATCGCTATCGAGCTGGGCATCGACCCGATCCATCTGGGTATCATCATGGTGGTCAACATGGAGATCGGGATGATCACGCCTCCGGTCGGTCTGAACCTGTTCGTGACTTCGGGTGTTGCGGGTATGCCGATGATGAGCGTTGTGAAGGCGGCGCTGCCCTTCCTTGCGGTGCTGTTCGTCTTCCTGATCATGGTGACGTATATTCCGTGGATATCGACCTTCCTGCCCAACACCTTCATGGGGCCGGAAATAATAACCAACTAGACTGCCTGAAAACTGAACAAAGCCGGGTGGTGTCAACTGCCCGGCTTTTTCGTGTCTTGAAACCGCGCGATGGGTTCTTATCTGAGGCACAGAGGACGACCTCTGCTTTCTGGGACATCATTCGGGACGACCCGTACGGATACGAGGTTGTCTTATGCCCTGGATCTTTCTTCTGTTTGCTGGCCTTTTGGAAATTGTCTGGGCGGTTGCCATGAAGCAGTCGGCCGGTTTTTCCCGATTGTGGCCGACGGCCGTGATGAGCGTTTCGATGTTGGGCTCATTTGGTCTGCTGGCGCTTGCAATGCGCGACTTACCGTTGGGGACCGCATACACGATCTGGACTGGGATCGGTGCGGTGGGGGCGTTCAGTGTCGGTATTCTGTTTCTTGGCGAAGCCCTGACACCTGCGCGGATCGCAGCTGCGGTTCTGATCGTGACAGGCCTTGTGGTGATGAAGCTTTCCTGAAGCCCTTGACTGGCCAAGCCAAAGTACTTCGGCAGTTTGTAGCACACACACGCGGCTCGGAATTTTGACCGGCTCTGACAGACGCATTTTGCGTGGCTCCTGAAAAGGCGGAGGCCGGATTTGACGACGGCGGATGTCGCATCGGATCGGTTCTGGCGCGGGATGGCGGAGTTGTCTCACAAGGTCGCAATCATCCTGTACAGGGCGGCAACCCGACCGTGCTGGAAGAGCTGGATGCCCTGCGCAAGGCGGGGCGTCAGAAAACGTATCGCGCCATTACCCAGTTTAATTTTGTTCGCTTCCCATCGCTCAGTTCGGAATCCCGCGTATCTTCGTCAACTCACGGAGTTTCGTGCGCAAGGCAGGATTTTTGTACGATCAAAGGGGACGGGCCTGTTGTAGTGAACAACCCTGACTGCAACGCGTTGAAGCGACGATCTATTGAATAACCGATCCTTGGGCCGAAGAAACTGCGGGATGAAGTCTGGAATTAGGCGCCTTCCAGCGCTTGAATGATTCCCGAGAAATCAGACGCTTTCAAGCTGGCCCCGCCCACAAGTGCGCCATCGACGTTGGAAACTGAAAATATGTCCGCCGCATTTCCGGGTTTCACCGAACCGCCATAAAGCAGGCGGACGGAACGGCCCACGCCTTCGCCAAAGCGGCGCTCCAGCCGGGCGCGCATGAAGTCGTGAACTTCCCCGATTTCTTCCAGGGTGGGAACTTTGCCGGTGCCAATTGCCCAGATCGGTTCATATGCGACGATCAGGTTCTCGCCGGTTGACTGATCCGGGATCGACCCGGACATCTGGCCGCCGATGATGTCGAGCGTATTGGCCGCTTCGCGCTGCTCAAGGCTTTCGCCGACGCAAATGATCGCCTTCAGACCTGCATCCATTGCTGCGCGCGCCTTGGCCCGCACATCTTCGTCATGTTCACCGTGGTCCACGCGGCGCTCGGAATGGCCCAGGATGACCGACGTTGCACCGGCATCCACCAGCATATCCGCACTGATATCTCCGGTATGCGCGCCTGATTTTGCGGCATGACAGTCCTGACCACCGACAGAGATGGCAGTGCCCTGAACGGCAATTGATGCGCGGCTGAGCAGTGTTGCCGGTGGGCAAATCAGGATTTCCACCGATGCCGCCGGGTGGATCTGAGACAGCGCCTTCAACTCGGTCAGCTCAGCGCCGGTCCCATTCATTTTCCAGTTTCCAGCCGCCAGCTTCTGCCGCATTTCGGTATCTCCCTGATCATCCGATGATTTTAGCATGCGGATAGCATTGTCGGCATCATCTTACAATTCTGCTCGCATGCTGATCCCGGACGGAAACATCGAAGATCGGTCCGCATGGGACGTTCAAATGAAAAGTGATGAGGCGGGCTTAGCCTTGTTGGCCGATGCTTTCGTCAAATTTGATCGACTCACCGCAGCCGCAGGCGTCGACGACGTTCGGGTTCTTGAATTTGAATCCGGATTCCAACAACGACACTTCGTAATCGATTTCGGTTCCAAACAGAAACATCTGGGCCATTGGCGCAATCATGATGCGCGCGCCATCCTGTTCGACGACTTCGTCATGGGGATCTGCCTGATCGACGTATTCCATGGTGTATTCCATGCCTGCACAGCCGCCTTTTTTGACGCCGATGCGCAAACCAGCGTGACCGCCCGAGTCCATCAGGCGGGTAATCTGCTCTGCGGCTTTGGGCGTCATGGTCACAGCCTGTTTGCCGGGGATGCCGAACATGTAAGTCTCCGTTGTCGCGCGTTACACCCAATCTAGGGGCCAAGGCTCGTTTGCTCAAGGCAATGTCGTGTAAAGAAATTGAATTCGCTGGAAAGCTTAGTGTTTCTGCGTCGCCGCTCCGCAAACTTGCTTTGATACGTGAGGCGGGGTTAGCATCGGTCTTATGAAGTTTTGGAACCCTGCCCGAATAGATGGCATGACATGAAGTGGTATAAATATGAATAATTTAGAGTCGAAAGTTAAAGTATCTTTACTTGCGCCCGCACTTTTTTTCGTAAGCGTGTGTGCGATGTCCGACGAAGCTTGGGCGGCCACGGGAACCGAACGGCACCCGGTGAATTGTGCAACGGCGGAAGGGGATCTGCGCGCAATTGCATCGGAAAAGAAACATGCGGAAGACAAACAACTGGAAAGCATTGCTGCCATAACACCTGCCGGGGCTCTGTTGGGGCTGGTCACGGGAACCGAGCAAAAAAGACTGCAAATGCTGTCAGGTGACTACGTCAAGCAATTGGACGCCAGAGCGGCAGAGATCAAGGAAACCTGCAATCTGAATTGATCGTCGTTGTCGGAACAAAAAAAGGACCGTTCTCGGGCAAGAACGGCCCCTATTCTTGAGCTGGGAAGCGGGGGGCGGTCATGGCATACCCAGCCGAAGGCACCGCATACGCGAATGCCACCTTCGGGTGTTATCCGTCAGGAGTGTGACAGGGACTGCACGATAGGATGACAAAAACACCAAAGTTTCGTGACAGTCGGCTGGGGGCAAGTGCCTGATGGCTACATAAAGCCCAATTCCAGGCGCGCCTCATCTGACATCATCTCCATGCCCCAAGGCGGTTCCCAGGTCAGTTCGACATCGACTTCCTTGACGCCCGCAACAGGCTCTATGGCCTCGACAATCCAGCCGGGCATGTCGCCCGCGACCGGACATCCGGGTGCCGTCAGGGTCATGATTACCTTCACGGCGTTGTCCGGAGAAATGTCGATCGTATAAATCAGGCCCAGGTCATAGATGTTGACCGGAATCTCCGGGTCGTAAACCGTGCGGCACGCTTCGACGACTGCCTCGTACAGCGGGTGTTCAATCGTTGACGGCGCAATCAACGGGGTGCCTTCAAACTGTTCGCTCGGGTGGGTCATCTTTGCCTCGGGTCAGTTGCCTGAGTGATTATATAGGGAATACCTGCAACAGCGTCCAGTAGGGGCGTGACGCTCGGGTGAGCGTCACAGTGTCTTAGTCATTGATGTCATGCGTGAAGGTTTTGACCTGACCATGCGGCAAGGCAAAAAGCTTGCGCAGGATAAGCCATGCGATCAACGAAAGAACTGCGAAGATCAGCGCGAGCACATGCAATGACAGTGTCAGGCCGGGGATGACGAGGATAAGGCCGGTGATCGCGGCCCCGATCGCAAAGCCCAAAAAGATGAAACCGGGCAGAACGATTTCCAGGATCCCCAGAGCCAGAGCGGCGGCCAGCCAGATCCACCAGGTCAGCCAAAAGGGATCAGCCATCATCTACCTCCTTTGAGCATTTTGAACGCGTCACCAAAGGCTTCGAGCGCATTGGCAGGCACGACTATGGTCTGCTTGCCGGAACCGTTGCCCAAAGCATTAAGGGCTTCAACCTGTTTCAGTGCAACCTGATACTGCGCAGCCTCGATGCCATTGTCCTGAATGGCCTTGGCGACGACGCCTGTCGCGTATGCCTCAGCCTCGGCCTGAATGCGTCGCGCCTTGGCGGTTTGCTCCGCTGCGTACAGCTCGGCATCGGCGTGCAGTTCGACGGCGCGTTTTTGGCCTTCGGCTTCGGTCACCTGCGCACGGCGGGCGCGTTCTGCGTTCAGCTGTTGCAGCATGGCATCGCGGGTGGCCTGATCCAGATTCACATCCAGTATCTCGGCCCGGGTCACTTCGATTCCCCAATCATCCACTGCGGTTTCAACGCTTTCCTGAATGCGTGTGATCAACTGTGCACGGTTCGACTGCACTTCGTCCAGATCCATCTTGCCGATCTCGGCACGAACGATACCGGCAACCGTGGTGGCAATCGCTCCATCAACGTCGCGGATACGATAGACCGTCTTTTCCGGTTCGAGAATGCGGTAGAAGACAGAGGTGTCGATTTGCACCAGCACGTTGTCCTTGGTGATCGCGTCCTGTGTCGCGTTCGGCAACTGGCGTTCAAGGATCGAGATCTTGTGGCGGGCAACGTCCAGTAACGGAACGATGAAATTGATGCCGGGGCCCAGCACCGAATGCAGTCTTCCAAACCGTTCAACCACGTATTTTTCGGATTGCGGAACGATCTTGATGCCCTTGAAAATAACGATGACCACCAGCACGGCGGCCAGCAGGTAAATGATGTTTGATGAAAGCAGTCCGATGATCTGATCTTCGGTCATTCTGTCCTCTTTTTATTGTGTACTATGGTATACATATGGGGATCGAGTCGCTCGATTTCAACTCTGGTATGGAGGGAAAACCGGCAGATGCAAACGCCTCAATACGGGAATTCAGCATTGAGCGGAACTGCTGTGACTGCTTTGCATCCCGGCTTGTTTGCGGTATCGGGCGGGGATGAAATTGATAATCGATACAGACCCCGGCATCGACGATGCCATGGCGATTGCCTATGCCGCCGCCGCGCCTGAATTTGACCTGATCGGCCTGACCACGGTTTTCGGCAATACGCACGTTCATCAGTCCAGCCGCAATGCCCGTTTCCTGCTGGACAAGCTGGGCCTGGACCTTCCGGTGGCGGAAGGCGCGCCTTTCCCTCTGGGGGCTGACATGCACGTCCCATCGGACCATGTCCATGGTCCCGAAGGGTTTGGCGATCTGACCGAGATTCCCGAGATCGGACGGAACCATGATCTTCCCGCCGCAGAGTTTCTGGCCGAGATGGCCCGGATGCACAAAAACGAGTTGGTGGTATGTGCGGTCGGACCGCTGACCAACATTGCCAACGCCATGCGATTGGACCCGGAATTTGCCGGCAATCTCGGCCGGTTGGTGATCATGGGCGGTGCCGTCTACTGCAAGGGCAACGTTACCGACCATGCAGAAGCCAACATCTATCACGATGCGGTTGCCGCAGATGCGGTCTTTTCCGCACCGCCCGAGACCGTGCTGGTTGGATTGGACGTCACCCTGAAAACACTTTACGAGACCGCGGATTTCGAGGCGCTGGCGCAAAAATCGCCCGGCATGGGATCTTTTCTGCGTGATATCTCTGGATTTTATCTGAATTTTTATAAAGAAATCGGCGGATTGGAAGGGTGCGGCCTGCATGATTCTACCGCCGTGATCGCCTGTTCGCATGGGGCCATGTTCGACATGGTCGAAACCGGGCTGCGTGTTGTGAAGGAAGGCGACCGGATAGGTGCGACGCAACCTGACCGGGATCGTCCCGCAGTTCATGTTTGTCGTGATGTGGATGGGGCGGGTGTCGTGCGTCTGTTTACTGACCGCGTTGCATCCTTGCCCTGACGGGTTGCAAAGACCGATCGGATCGGGCAAATCCTGCCCGGTTCGGCGATCCGAGGCGATGACATGACCCAGCAATTCTCTTTCAAGCTCAAGGCCACAGACGGCAAGGCGCGCACCGGTGTTATCAGCACTCCGCGGGGCGAGGTGCGGACACCTGCCTTCATGCCGGTTGGTACCGCCGCGACGGTCAAGGCGATGATGCCGGAAAGCGTCCGGGCCACCGGGGCCGACATCCTGCTAGGCAACACCTATCACCTGATGCTGCGCCCCACGGCCGAGCGGATTGATCGCCTGGGCGGGTTGCACAAGTTCATGAACTGGGACCGACCGATCCTGACGGACTCGGGGGGGTTTCAGGTCATGTCGCTGGCCGGTTTGCGGAAGCTGACCGAAAAGGGTGTGACCTTCAAATCCCATATTGATGGATCGAAGCACGAGCTGACGCCAGAAAGATCAATGGAAATTCAGCGCCTTCTGGGTTCCGACATCGTGATGTGCTTTGACGAATGCCCTGCATTGCCTGCAAATCGCGACCGGATCGCCGAGTCCATGCGTTTGTCGATGCGTTGGGCCGAGAGGTCCCGTGACGCATTCGGGGATCGTCCGGGGCATGCTCTGTTCGGAATCATGCAGGGCGGTCTGGAGCGGGATCTGCGGGAAGAAAGCGCCGAGGCGTTGAAGAAGATTGGTTTCGAAGGCTACGCCGTTGGCGGTCTGGCAGTGGGCGAGGGGCAGGAGGCCATGTTCGACTGTCTCGATTATGCGCCTGATTTCCTGCCCATGGACAAGCCGCGTTACCTGATGGGCGTTGGCAAGCCGGATGACATAGTCGGAGCAGTGGCGCGCGGGATCGACATGATGGATTGCGTTCTGCCCTCGCGCTCGGGCCGTACCGGTCAGGTGTTCACGCGCTACGGCGTGGTGAACATCAAGAACGCGCGTCATGCGGATGATCCACGCCCGCTGGATGAAAACTGTTCTTGCCCGGCCTGTTCGAACTATTCACGTGCCTACCTGCACCATGTGTTCCGCGCCAACGAAATGATCTCGGGCATGTTGCTGACCTGGCACAACCTGCATTACTTTCAGGAAATCATGCAGGGAATGCGGGACGCGATCGCTGAAGGCTCATTCGAAGCGTGGCAGGCCGCGTTCAACGCGCAACGCGCGCAGGGCGATATCGAGCCCTTGTAACCTGTCCGTCCAGATGACAAATGCGGGGTTTTCCGGTATTCTGAAACCACTTTGTTCAAAGTTGTTTTGTTTGTGACCCGGAGAATTTTTGATGTTCCGCTTTTTCCTCGGCGCAGTCATTTTTTGCGCATCCCCTGCCGTTGCTGACGTCTGGACTTTTGAAACCCCATCCGAAAACATTCAGTGTTCAGTGGGAGAAAGCGCGGATTCATCGGACATCCAGTGCACGATTATTGAAAAATACGGCCCGCCTGCGATGCCGCGCCCCGCGAATTGTCAAACTGACTGGGGGCATGATTTCCTGATGTTCGATACCGGCCCAGTGGAATTGCTGTGCCAGCCACTGAACCGGAGCCGGGACGGATTTGACCGTGCGGAATACGGTGTCACCGGTCGGTTCGGAGGATTTACCTGCACCTCCTCCACGAAAGGTCTGGAATGTCGCAACCTGGATGGCCACGGGTTTTTTCTGTCCCGGGCGGTGCAGCAGGTGTTCTGACCCCGAAATTGCGCATTGCATATGCATGCTACACTAATTTCGGTGGATATGTTCCCGGGACATCTTGCAGTCCCGAAAACCTCGGTTCATGCTGCGAAACGATACATGGCGATAAGGTTGAAAAAGGGCGATGAGGCCCCACCTTTATCGTCCAAGACAGGAGATGGCCGGATGTTGCCTCGATGAGGGACAAGCGCCATCTTGCCAACGATAAGGATAGAGCATGCAAGAGCCTCTGAATTCCTCATACCCCGTCCTGCCGCTGCGCGATATCGTGGTGTTCCCACATATGATCGTGCCGCTTTTCGTGGGCCGAGACAAATCGGTCCGCGCGCTGGAAGAGGTGATGCAGGATGACAAACAAATTCTGCTGTCCAGCCAGATTGACCCCAGCGTCGACGACCCGGATGAGAACGGTATTTACCAGTCCGGTGTTCTGGCCAATGTGTTGCAGCTGCTGAAACTGCCCGACGGCACCGTCAAAGTGCTCGTCGAAGGGCAGGCGCGCGTGCAGATCACCGAGTTTCTTGAAAACGAAGAGTTTTTCGAGGCGCGGGCGGAATATCTGACAGAAATCCCGGGTGACGTCACCACGACCGAAGCCCTGTTGCGCACCGTCGCGGACGAGTTCGAGCGCTATGCCAAGGTGCGCAAGAACATCCCCGAAGAAGCGCTGACGGCCGTGGGTGAAACCACCGAGCCGGCAAAGCTGGCCGACCTTGTGTCGGGCCATCTGGGCATCGAGGTCGAACAAAAGCAGGACCTGCTGGAAACACTCAGCGTCAGCGAGCGGCTTGAAAAAGTCTATGGCCTGATGCAGGGCGAAATGTCGGTTCTGCAAGTCGAGAAAAAGATCAAGACCCGCGTCAAATCCCAGATGGAGAAGACCCAGCGCGAGTATTATCTGAATGAGCAGATGAAGGCCATTCAGAAAGAGCTTGGCGATGGCGAGGACGGCGCGAACGAGATCGCCGAACTGGAAGCCAAGATCGCCGAGACCAAGCTGTCGAAGGAAGCGCGCGAGAAGGCGGAAGGCGAGCTGAAGAAGCTCAAGAACATGTCGCCCATGTCAGCCGAAGCAACCGTGGTGCGCAATTATCTGGACTGGATTCTGTCTTTGCCGTGGGGCACCAAATCCCGCGTCAAAAAGGATCTGGGTCGTGCGCAGGATATACTGGACGCCGATCACTATGGCCTTGAAAAGGTCAAGGAGCGGATCGTCGAATATCTCGCCGTTCAGCAGCGTTCGAAAAAGCTGAAAGGCCCGATCTTGTGCCTTGTTGGCCCTCCGGGCGTGGGTAAGACATCGTTGGGTAAGTCCGTCGCCAAAGCCACGGGGCGTGAATTCATTCGCATCTCGCTGGGTGGTGTACGCGACGAATCCGAGATCCGCGGCCACCGTCGGACCTATATCGGGTCGATGCCCGGTAAGATCATCCAGGCGCTGAAAAAGGCGAAAACCACGAATCCGCTGATCCTGTTGGATGAAATCGACAAGATGGGGCAGGACTTCCGTGGCGACCCGGCCTCGGCCATGCTGGAAGTGCTGGACCCGGAACAGAACAATACGTTCATGGATCACTATCTTGAGGTCGAATATGACCTGTCCAACGTGATGTTCCTGACCACGTCCAACAGCTATAACATGCCCGGGCCGTTGCTGGACCGGATGGAGATCATCCCACTGGCCGGCTATACCGAGGATGAAAAGCGCGAGATCGCCAAGCAGCACCTGATCGCCAAGCAGGTCAAAAACCATGGTCTGAAAACCAAGGAATTTGAGCTGACCGATGAGGCGCTGCAAAAGATAATCCGCACCTATACCCGGGAGGCCGGTGTGCGGAACCTCGAGCGCGAAATCGCCAAGGTGGCACGGAAAGCGCTGACCAAGATCATCAAGAAAGAGGCGGAAACCGTTACGGTCACGCCAGAAAACCTGGATGAGTTCCTGGGCGTACCAAAGTTCCGCTACGGTCTGGCCGAGCAGGACGATCAGGTCGGTGTCGTGACCGGTTTGGCCTGGACCTCGGTCGGGGGCGATCTGCTGCATATCGAGGCGCTGAAGCTTCCCGGCAAAGGTCGGATGAAGACGACAGGCAAGCTGGGCGATGTGATGAAAGAATCCATCGATGCGGCGTCGTCATATGTGCGGTCGATTTCTCCCAAGATCGGAGTGAAGCCGCCTCAGTTCGACAAGATCGACATCCATGTGCACGTGCCGGATGGCGCAACGCCCAAGGATGGTCCGTCGGCTGGTCTGGCGATGGTGACTTCGATTGTCTCGGTTCTGACAGGTATTCCTGTTCGTAAGGACATCGCCATGACGGGCGAGGTTTCGTTGCGCGGGAACGCGATGCCAATTGGCGGCTTGAAAGAGAAACTGCTGGCTGCGTTGCGCGGTGGTATCAAGACGGTCCTGATTCCGGAAGAAAACGAAAAGGACCTGGCGGATATTCCGGACAATGTGAAGGAAGGCTTGAAGATCATCCCGGTCAAGCACGTCTCGGAGGTTCTTGAGCATTCTCTGGTTCGTACACCGGAGCCGGTTGAATGGGACGAAGCCGCCGAGGAGGCCGCCGCTGCCGCAGCAGCCTCGTCAGGGGCGACGGGGCCATCGGCCACGGCACACTAAGTAGATTGAGCGAATGAAAAAGGCGGGGCGAATGCCCTGCCTTTTTTACAATCCAATGACGGGTTGCTTTGGATCAAGTATTTCTTCTTCGGCTCTGTATTCATTGAATTTTTTTTCTGGCAGCGCTGAGCGGACGGCAAGAACGAAAATGATCGACGAAAACAGGAAGCAAAGCAGAAGGTCCCAGCCAAACGGGATCTGCTTCAACGATCCGGCTCCGAATTGCCCAAGGAATGAGATCAGCCCAAGACCTGAGAAATAAGGCACAAGCCACAGGGCCTCGGTAACGTCCATTTCGTCCAAACGTCCCCGGAACCGGATCAGCAACAGAATTTTCCCGACAATCAGCGCGATGCCAAGCCGCCAGACCGTGTCCCATCCGCTCCAATAGACGATCATCGTGGCGATGGCGAAGGCCGTCAGCGCGACAAGTCGCACGGCCGGTATTCGGATCGATCTGGGATGATCTGGCATAAGGTTTCGCAGGCAAACCACGGCTATGGGCCCGACGGCAAATGACAAGACGATGGCCGCACCGTTCAGGGCAATGACGGTGGTAAAGGGTACTGTCAGCAGGAAAACCGTTCCGATCAGAAAGTTCAGCCCCAGCGCCCACAGCGGAACCCCGAATGACGACAAAACCTGCAACCGTTTGGGCAGGAAACTGTTTTTTGAAAGGGCGAGAGCGATACGGGCGTTCGACCCGGTTGCGACCAGCCCGTTTCCAAAGGGGCCTATCACGGATCCGACATTCAGAAGGCTCAGAAACCAGACCAGCCCGACAGACATGATGATAGCGTCCAGTGGTCCTTCGCCACCAAAGCTCAACTGTGCCCATCCTTTGGACAGCATGGATGGGTCCAGCGCACCGATGAAGGCCACTTGCAAGCCAAGGTAGATGACGGCGCAAAGAACAATCGACAACACCAATGCGGCCGGAATTGCAAATTTTGGATTTCGAACTTCGCCAGCCATATCAACCACATGGCGAAAGCCGATGAATGAAAAAATAACGCCCCCGGTGGAAACGGCGGCCATGATACCCTGCGCGCCGTAGGGCGCAAAACCATCCGGTTGGGTGAAGTTCTCGAAGTTGAACCGGCTTGCGACAAGCAGAATGGACAGGACGACTGGTATGGCGATCTTGGCCCAGGTCAGCGCAGCATTGACGCGCGTGAAGAACTTGACCCCAAGCGCATTCACCGCGACGAACAGCAGCATGAAAACCAGCGCAACGAAAATACCCGCCCCGGTCAAATCACCTGTCTCGGCCGTATGCAACCAAGGCGCATACGGCGCCAGGTATTTCAGCATGGCCTCGACTTCGATGGGCGCCGTGGTGTTGTAGCCGATCCAGGCGGTCCATCCCATGGCCATCGAAACGATATTGCCATGCGAAAACTGAGGCACGCGCGCGATCCCTCCGGGAATGGGCAGCATGGCGGAAATCTCTGCGAAGGTGATGGCCAAAATGAACATGGCAACCGCGCCGATTATCCACGAGATCGTGGCCGCGGGCCCTGCATGCTGAACGGCCAGAAGGGGGCCGAATAACCAGCCCGAACCGATGATTCCTCCGACTGAAATGAAGGTCAGTCCCAGCAGGCCGATGTCGCGCTTTAACCCCGTCATGGTGACCTCAGCCTTTGTGTGTGGCCTTTGATCGGGCCAAATAGGGCAAGATAGCCGCCGAACGCGCGACATGGCAAGCCCGCTGGTTTCAAGCGAAAATCCGAAAAAGGGATGGTGGGTGATAAGAGATTTGAACTCCTGACATCTTCGATGTGAACGAAGCGCTCTACCACTGAGCTAATCACCCATGACATGCGGTCATATCTTCCGCGGGGGTGCGCTGCAAGGGAAATTGAACAATTCGCGCGGGCAAAAAACAGCGGGCAAACAAAAAACTGGATTCTGACAAAAAACTGCAAAACGCCGCTTGACGCTGCCCGACCGTGGCCATAATACACCCAAACGTTCAGCAATGAACATGCAGCGGGCGGTTGTAGCTCAGTTGGTTAGAGTACCGGCCTGTCACGCCGGGGGTCGCGGGTTCGAGCCCCGTCAACCGCGCCATCGCTGCCAACCTTGGTCCAGGATAAAGGCCATGAAATAGATGCGCGGTTGTAGCTCAGTTGGTTAGAGTACCGGCCTGTCACGCCGGGGGTCGCGGGTTCGAGCCCCGTCAACCGCGCCATTTTCTCCTCAAAATTATGAATCCGCCAGACAGCCATGCATTGAGCTGTTCGATTCCATGCACATCGTTTGATTTGGTCGGCGAAAACCTGTACGTTCACTAAATGTTCTAACTTTTCTGTTGGAGACTCGGGCAAGCTCGCCTATCTCTAAACCACTTGTTTGTTGGGGGCCGGAAATGGCTGAGCTGAAGAATATAGAGGTGCGCGGCGCGCGCGAGCATAACCTCAAAGGCATCGATGTCGACATCCCTCGGGATCAGTTGGTGGTGATCACCGGGCTGTCCGGTTCGGGCAAGTCGTCGCTGGCGTTCGACACGATTTATGCCGAAGGTCAGCGCCGTTATGTCGAAAGCCTGTCCGCCTATGCGCGGCAGTTTCTCGACATGATGGAAAAGCCCGATGTTGACCATATCAGTGGACTGTCTCCGGCGATCTCCATTGAACAGAAAACGACCTCGAAGAACCCGCGCTCGACTGTGGGGACCGTCACCGAGATCTATGACTATCTGCGTCTGTTGTTCGCGCGCGCAGGCACGCCGTACAGCCCGGCCACCGGCCAGCCGATCGAGGCGCAACAGGTGCAGGACATGGTCGACCGCATCATGGCGATGGAGGAGGGCACGCGGGGTTATCTGCTGGCTCCGATCGTGCGCGACCGCAAAGGTGAGTACCGGAAGGAATTTCTGGAACTGCGCAAGCAGGGGTTCCAGCGCGTAAAGGTGGATGGTGAGTTCCATGAGCTGGATCAGCCCCCGACATTGGACAAGAAGTTCCGTCACGATATTGACGTTGTGGTCGACCGCCTGGTTGTTCGTGAAGGCATGGAAACGCGTTTGGCCGATAGCCTGCGCACCGCTCTGGATCTAGCGGACGGAATCGCGATTCTGGAAACCGCCCCACGAGAAGGAGAGCCGGAACGGATTACCTTCAGCGAGAATTTTGCCTGCCCGGTCAGCGGTTTCACAATCCCGGAGATTGAACCGCGCCTGTTTTCGTTCAATGCGCCATTCGGAGCTTGCCCGGATTGTGACGGCTTGGGGGTCGAGCTGTTCTTTGACGAGCGTCTCGTGGTGCCGGATCAGACGCTGAAACTGTATGACGGGGCCCTGGCACCATGGAGGAAAGGCAAGTCGCCGTATTTCCTTCAGACCATTGAGGCCATCGCGCGTCATTATGAGTTTGACAAGAACACGCCTTGGAAAGACCTGCCCAGCAAAGTGCAGCAGGTGTTCCTGCGGGGCTCGGGCGATGAGGAGATCCAGTTCCGCTATGACGAGGGCGGACGGGTGTACCAGGTGACACGCAGCTTCGAAGGCGTGATTCCGAATATGGAACGGCGTTATCGCGAAACGGATAGCGCGTGGATACGCGAGGAATTCGAACGGTACCAAAACAACCGCCCGTGCGGCACCTGCGAAGGGTATCGTCTGCGCGCCGAAGCCTTGGCCGTGAAGATCGCGGGGCTGCATGTCGGTCAGGTGGTACAAATGTCCATCCGCGAAGCGCTTGCCTGGATCGAGGATGCTCCGAACCATCTGAGCGCTCAGAAGAATGAGATCGCCCGGGCCATTCTGAAGGAAATCCGCGAGCGGTTGGGTTTCCTGAATAATGTTGGTTTGGAATACCTTACGCTATCTCGTTCAAGTGGAACCCTGTCAGGCGGCGAAAGTCAGCGTATCCGTTTGGCAAGCCAGATCGGATCGGGCCTGACCGGGGTTCTTTATGTGTTGGACGAGCCCTCGATCGGCTTGCACCAGCGTGACAATGACCGGTTGCTTGGTACGCTCAAGAATCTGCGGGATCAGGGCAACACCGTGATTGTTGTCGAACATGACGAGGAAGCCATCCGCGAAGCCGATTATGTGTTCGACATTGGCCCCGGCGCCGGCGTTCATGGCGGGCAGGTGGTCAGCCACGGCACGCCCGAGCAGATCGCAGCGGATGCGGCCTCGATCACGGGGCAGTACCTGTCGGGCGTTCGCGAGATTCCGGTGCCCGCCGAGCGGCGCAAGGGGAACAAGAAAAAGGTAACGGTGGTAAAGGCTTCGGGCAACAACCTCAAAAACGTGACGGCCGAATTTCCTTTGGGCAAGTTTGTTTGTGTCACGGGTGTATCTGGCGGCGGTAAGTCGACCCTGACGATTGAGACGTTGTTCAAGACCGCCTCGATGCGCCTGAATGGCGCGCGGCAGACGCCTGCGCCTTGTGAGACAATCAAGGGTTTGGAGCATCTGGACAAGGTCATCGATATCGACCAACGCCCGATTGGGCGGACTCCGCGGTCGAATCCGGCAACCTATACCGGGGCCTTCACCCCGATCCGTGACTGGTTCGCCGGGCTGCCCGAGGCGAAAGCGCGGGGATACAAGCCGGGCCGTTTCAGCTTTAACGTGAAGGGCGGCCGCTGTGAGGCCTGTCAGGGGGACGGCGTCATCAAGATCGAGATGCACTTCCTTCCCGACGTCTATGTCACCTGCGAAACCTGCAAGGGCGCGCGGTACAATCGCGAGACGCTCGAGATCAAGTTCAAGGGCAAGTCCATTGCGGATGTGCTTGATATGACGGTGGAAGACGCGCAGGAGTTCTTCAAGGCGGTGCCATCGATCCGCGACAAGATGGATGCGCTGGCCCGCGTTGGTCTTGGCTATATCAAGGTGGGTCAACAGGCGACCACGCTGTCGGGTGGTGAGGCGCAGCGCGTAAAACTGTCCAAGGAACTGTCGAAACGATCAACCGGGCGGACGCTCTATATTCTGGACGAACCGACCACGGGTCTGCATTTCGAAGATGTACGCAAGCTGTTGGAAGTGCTGCATGAATTGGTCGATCAGGGCAATACCGTCGTGGTGATCGAACACAATCTGGACGTGGTGAAAACCGCCGACCACATCATCGACATCGGGCCTGAAGGCGGCGACGGCGGTGGTGAGATCGTAGCCGTCGGAGCACCCGAAGAGATCGCTCAAGTCGAACGCAGCCATACCGGTAGGTATCTGAAAACCATGCTCAACCCGGATCGGGTGGCGGCGGAGTAGGCGGCTTCAGGCTGCCTTCACTCCACCGCCTTCCCAGTCAATTTTTCTTGGTTGGGCAGGTGCTGATGCCCAACACCGAGTATATCGGGCATGAATTCAGCAGACCGGTGACCAACGGCACGATGCCGATCCACATCCAGGTTCCGTATCCCAACAGAGCCCCCAGAATAAGCGCGGCGCCTAATGCGATCCGAAGCGTTTTGTCGAGCCCACCCATGTTTTTGGTCATCACGTAAGAGTCCTTTCCAAAAGGTTGCACCCTTTGGGTATCAAACATTCCGCGGGTGGAATATGACTTGGATCAACTTCGCCCACGCTTTTCAAACCGAGGCAGCATGGCGCTGAAATCGCGGCCCAGACCGTCCTCGTTTTCGACGAATTGCTCGTAAAGAGCAGTCGCGGCCTGTCCCATCGGTGTATCCGCATCCGCACTGGATGCGGCCTGTTGGCTGAGGCGCAAGTCCTTCAGCATCAACTCGGCTGCAAATCCAGGAGTATAGTCATTATCGGCTGGGCTTTGCGGGCCAACGCCAGGGGCAGGGCAATAGGCGTTCATCGTCCAGCTGTACCCCGATGAGGTGCTGACCACATCGAACATCTTTTGGCGGTCCAGACCCAGTTTGTCGGCCAGGGCAAAGGCCTCGCACGTGGCGATCATGGTCACGCCGAGGATCATGTTGTTGCAGATCTTGGCGGCTTGGCCGGCTCCGGCTTCGCCGCAGTGAACCGCTTTCTGCCCCATGATGTCGAACAGAGGAGCCGCCTTTGCAAAGGCGTCGTCTGACCCGCCGGCCATGAATGTCAGGGTGCCACCTGCCGCGCCGCCGACCCCCCCCGAAACCGGAGCGTCCACGAACAGCAGACCGGCGCCGCTGGCCCGTTCCGCGACTGCGCGTGCGCTGTCCACGTCAACTGTCGAGCAATCGATCAGCACGGCACCCTTCGCCATGGCGGGAATGATCTGATCTGCAACGGCCCGCAGGATGGCGCCATTCGGCAGCATGGTTATGACTGCATCGGCAGAGGCGACGGCTTCGGTCGCGGTACCGGCTTGAGTCACCCCGTCAACGGCAACACCGGCCGTGTCGAATCCGAGAACCTGATGGCCGGCCTTGGCCAGATTGGCCGCCATGGGCGCCCCCATGTTTCCCAGCCCTATGAACCCGATCTGCATCTCTCAGTCCTCCTCGAATGTCAGGGTGTCCGCACCCAATGGCTGCAACATTTTCGAGACGGCCACCAGGGGGACGTCCATATCGGAAAACTGCCAGTTCGGGTTGCGGTCTTTGTCTATGATCTGCGCGCGGATACCTTCCAGAAAGTCACCATGCTCCATCGCTCGGTGGGTAAAGCGGTATTCCATCTCCAACGCGCGCCGCATGGTAAGCGAGGGGCCACGCAGACGGTGCAGCATCTCGATCGTGCAGGCCACGGAAAGCGGTGCGTTTTTCGTTATTTTTTCCAGAGTTTTGTCTGCAAATTCCTGACCGTCATTGCGCAGGCTGATCAGGATGTCGCCCAGAGTTTCACCGGAAAAATGATTGTCGATATCCGTCAGCGCCACTGCCAATTCACCATTGGGTGGCGTTTCGGAATGTTCGGCCACCAGTTCGGCATTTCCAGACGCTTCGAGAATTTCGATCAGGTCAGACCATTGCGACTGGGGGATGAAATGGTCGGCAAACCCCGCAAAGATCGCGTCCGCAGGCCCCATCCTGAAGCCCGTGGTCCCAAGGAATTCACCCAGTCGCCCCGGTGCAAGGGCCAGCATCAATGACCCGCCGACATCCGGAATCAAGCCAATCGAGCATTCGGGCATGGCAATCCTGGAGCTTTCTCCGACGACACGGTGGCTGCCATGGCAGCCGATGCCGACACCCCCGCCCATTGTAAACCCCTGAAGAAAACTGATGACTGGTTTGGGATATTCGAAGATCAGGGCATTCAGACGATATTCGTCCCGCCAGAACTTCTGGCCATACGCATAATTGCCTTTTGTGCCCGTTTCATAAAGTTCGGCAATGTCACCCCCTGCACAAAAGGCTTTTTCCCCCTCGGCGTCCAGAACTATCAGGTCAACGGCATCGTCTTCCCGCCAGTTGCGCATCGCCGTGTCGATGGCCATGCACATGTCATAGCTCAATGCGTTCAGCGCATGGGGACGGGTCAGGGTGATGCGACCGGCACGGCCTGTGGTGCGGATTTCAATGTCTGACATCGGGGCCTCAGCGATTGGCGAGCAGTTGGCGCGCGACGATCACGCGCATAATCTCGTTCGTGCCTTCCAAAATCTGATGCACGCGAAGATCGCGCACAAGCTTTTCGATGCCGTAATCCGCAAGATATCCGTACCCGCCATGCAGTTGCAGGCACTGATCCACCACCTGCGACCCGGTTTCGGTTACGAATTTCTTCGCCATCGCACAGAATTTCGTGGCATCGGGCGCGCCGTTGTCCAGTTTCCATGCCGCCTGACGCAGGAAGGTGCGTGCCGCCTGTAATTCGATCTCCATATCCGCCAGACGGAACTGAAGGGCCTGGAACTGATCGATGGATTGACCGAACGCCTTGCGCTCGGACATATATTGCAAGGTCATATCCAGCCCGGCTTGAGCAGCCCCAAGTGAACAGGCCGCGATATTGAGCCGCCCGCCATCCAGGCCCATCATCGCGTATTTGAAGCCGTCGCCTTCGGTACCCACAAGGTTGCCAGCGGGAATTTTGCAATCGTCGAACTGAACCTGCGCAGTGGGCTGGCTTTTCCAGCCCATTTTCTGCTCCAGCGCCCCAAAGCTGAGCCCCGGTGTGCCGTCCTCGACATAGACGGTCGAGATCCCCTTGGGCCCGTCCTGACCGGTGCGTACCATGCAAACATAGGCATCTGAATAGCCACCGCCCGAGATGAACGCCTTGGTACCGTTCAACGTATATCCTTCATTGGTGCGTTCGGCGCGGGTTTTCAGCGCCGCCGCGTCAGAGCCGGAACCGGGTTCCGTCAGGCAATAGCTCAGAACCGTATTCAGGCTCAGAACATCCGGCATGATGCGCGCCTTTAGGTCTTCATCCGCGAAATTGTCCAACATCTTGGCGCACATGTTGTGGATCGACAGGAAGGCGGCGACCGAGGGGCAGGCCATCGACAGCGCCTCGAAAACCAGCGTGGCATCCAGGCGGGTCAGATTTGACCCTCCGCTTTCCTCTGAGACGTAAAGCGCGCCGAAACCAAGCTCGCCTATCTGGGGCCACAGGGTTTTGGGAATGGTTCCGTCCGCTTCCCACCGGCGCGCAAAGGGGGCGATGTTTTCCTGCCCGAACGCGTGCGCCATGTCGAATATGGCCGTTTGCTCCTCGCTGAGTGCGAAATCCATGACGCTCCCTCCCGTCGGCAATGAATTGAACGGTTGTTTATTTCTGAATTCTTACAGAAATTTTGCAGGCGCAACAATGAGTCGGTTGAAACGGGTCACAAGCCGGAAACGTTCAGAGATCGGCGTGAAATTCCTCGATCAGGTGGCGCACCACGGCTTGCCCCGGATCGTCACCGCGCGCTGATGCCTCGGCATGAATACGGCGTTGGCGCGTGGCGGATGTTCCGTTTTCAGCAATCTGCCTGAGCCGTGCAAGCTCGGTCATCGTTCCAAGTGCTTCGGTGTCTTCTGCCAACAACCCCATGAGGTCGCCGATCAGTTCGGACATGGGCTTGACCGAACGGTCGCCGAAATCGATCAGCCCTTCACCCACTCCGTAGCGCTGTGCGCGCCAGCGGTTTTCACCAATCAGGAAACGATCATATTGCCGCCAGCGCAGGTTGCGATCTTTCAGACGGCACAGCATCCGGGTCAGTGCCTGAACCAGTGCCGCCAACGACAAAGTGTGTTCCAGACGGGGTTGAACATCCATGATCCGCGTTTCCAAAGTTGGGAAACGATGTGAGGGGCGCAGATCCCACCAGATCTTGGTGGTGTCTTCGATGACCCCAAGCTCGACCAGAATGCCTGTGTTGCGTTCATATTCGCCCCAGCTGGCGAACACGGGCGGCAGCCCGGTGCGGGGCAGGTTGTCGAACACCGTCAGCCGGTATGAAGACAGGCCGGTATCCTCGCCGTTCCAATAGGGCGAAGATGTGGACAACGCCAGAAGATGAGGAAGAAAGTATGACAGTTGCGGCATCAGATCGGCACGCAAGGCAGGGTCCTCGACCCCGACATGTACATGCATCCCGCAGATCAGCATCCGCCGGGCAACGCCGCCCAATGCATGTTGCAGCGCGTCATAGCGTTCTTTCCGCGTGTGGTGTTGATCCTTCCAGTTGGCAAAAGGGTGGCACGAGACGGCGATAGGGGACAGGTTGTATTCAGCAGCCCGTTTCGACACGCATGACCGCAGCCGCTTCAGGTCTTCGCGCGCCGAAGCGACCGTGGCGTGCGGTCTGGTTCCAACCTCGATTTGACATTGCAGGAACTCGGGGCTGACCTGACCTTCGAAATCGCTTTGGCAGGCCGCCATCAGAGCTTCGGGGGCTTCGGACAATTGCAGGCTGTCACGATCCACCAACAGGTATTCTTCTTCGATCCCGAGTGTAAATTCCTGCTGCATGGGGCCCCTCGCAGTTGTCAGTCCCATCAGTGAATACGGAAATTTACGTTTTGCCAAGGGTTTGACAGGCTTGCCCTTGCAGAGAAACGGTTCGCAACGGTAAGGAACATTGCATCACAGATCGCGGAGCCAGCGCCTTGAAACCCAGAAAATTCCCGAAGATCAACGCCGCCCTTGAAGAATTGGGGGTGAAACTGGTCGACAGAGTTGCGGAACAGGATGAACGGGCGCGGCTGGAAGCCTTCGAAGCGGCGGGAGGGTTGACGCGCCCCGCTTATGCGTTGTCGCCAGGGATGGAAGGGTTCGACATCTCTCAACTTGTGGCAGAATACGAGCGTCACAAAGCCGCCCTGGAGGCGCTGAAAGATCCCGCACGCAACCAGACCGGTTATCGTACGGGCAATGGTTACTATGACAGCCCGGATGCGGATGCGTTGTATCTGATGATCCGCCGTTTTCAGCCCAAACGCGTGATCGAGGTCGGATGCGGCAATTCCACCCGTGTGACCCGTCAGGCAATCATCGATGGTAATCTGGATACCACCATTACCGCGGTTGATCCGTACCCACGCGCCGATATCGCCCATGTGGTCGACCGGTTCGAGCAGAAACGTCTTGAAGAAACAGACCCGGCCCTGTTCGCAGAGCTGGAGGCCGGAGACATTCTGTTCATCGATTCCAGCCATGTTGTGCGGATGAGCAACGATGTCGCCCATCTGTTCTGTCGCATCATACCTTCGCTTAATCCCGGCGTGGTGATCCACGTTCACGACGTGTTTTTGCCCTACGAATACCCCAAGCGCTTCTTCTATGACTGCCCAGGTTGGGGAGAGCAGTACGTGTTGCACAGCTTGCTTCAATCTGGCGCGTATTCAATGCTTTGGCCGGGATATTACCTGCAACAGGATCGGCCCGATGCGGTTGCCGCCTTGCCGTTCCTGGCCGAGGGGCGGGCGCAAAGCATCTGGGTGCAGCTCAAAGAAAACTGAAACCAAAGTGATCCATTGCGGCAAAAGGTCCGTACCCCTTTCCATAACACGCTGGAGAGGAGAAGACAGCTATGTTCCGTCGTACATTCATGGGCGCAGCCGCCGCACTTGCATTTGCTATGCCGCTCAAGGCTCAGGCCGCTGATATCGTCGACACCGCCGTTGCCGCCGGGTCGTTCAACACTCTGGTCGCCGCCGTTCAGGCCGCAGGTTTGGTTGATACGCTGAAAGGGGAAGGTCCGTTCACCGTATTTGCGCCCACGGACGAAGCCTTTGCTGCGCTTCCTGAAGGCACTGTCGAGACGCTTTTGAAACCCGAAAACAAGGATCAACTGGTCGCGATTCTGACCTATCACGTGGTGCCGGCCAAGGTTATGTCTGGTGATATCGCGGGCAAACGCGCCAAGGTTCTGACCGTTCAGGGTGATCGATTGAGCGTCAACGCCAAAAACGGTGTGAAAGTGAACGACGCCAAAGTCGTGCAGGCAGACATCGAAGCCAGCAATGGCGTCATCCACGTCGTCGACGCGGTAATCCTGCCGGAATAAACGCTGTCTTCCGAAGACAAGAAAGCCCCGGCGATTGACCGGGGCTTTTGCTTTTCAGAGAGGGTGGATCAGACCAATCGGACCTGTGTGCCAACTTTTACCAGCGGATACAGCTCTTCGACATGCTGGTTGTACAGGCCAATGCAACCTGACGAGCTCTGACGACCGATCTTGCGGGTGTCGTGCGTGCCATGGACAAGATAGGCAGGCCAACCCAGATACATGGCGCGGGTTCCCAGTGGGTTGCCGGGATCGCCACCTTCCATCCGAAGCGGCAGCGAAGGATCACGTTCGCGCATTGATGCCGTAGGTGTCCAGCTTGGGAATTCCGTCTTACGCACAACTTTCGTGTATCCGCGTTTGGTAAGCTCTTCGCTCATGGGTACGGAACTTGGGTACAGTTTGTATGTGCCGTCAGGCCCCCAGTAGTGGACTGCGCGGCTGGTGATATCGGCCAACAGGCAACCAACGCCCAATTCATCGAAATGGTCCTGCCAGTTCTGCTGCGAGAAGGACGATATATTGCGTCGGACTGGCAATTGCGTACTGATCGCGTCTTCCGTTTCAGGGAAAGCATCCGTGCTTTGTGCCCGAACAAGGGCAGGTGTTGCCACCAAAGAGGCCGCGCCCAGCAAGGCAGAGCGACGGGTCATACGGGATTGGGACAAGGTTGCCTCCGATAAGTTCACTGCTCAGTACATCGTTCACGCCAAAATATGGGTGTTGGTTGAATTTTTCCAGAGTGAACCACTTGAATTTCCTGTGACCGAGCGGACGAAAGCAGGTTTTCGGCGGAAAGATGCAAAAAGCCCGGCCATTTAACGGGCCGGGCTTCAAGCGTCAGGAAACTGTGGGATCAGTCCATTGCTTTGAAGTTGAACTCGCCACCTTCCTTGATGCCCGACGGCCAGCGTGCGGTCACGGTTTTGGTGCGGGTGTAGAACTTGAAGCTGTCCGGGCCGTGCTGGTTCAGATCGCCGAACATGGATTTCTTCCAACCGCCGAAGGTGTGATAGGCCAGCGGAACCGGAATCGGAACATTGATGCCGACCATTCCGATGTTCACACGGCTGGCAAAGTCACGTGCGGTATCGCCATCGCGGGTAAAGATCGCGGTGCCGTTTCCGTATTCGTGATCCATCGCCAGTTTAAGGGCCTCTTCATACGAACCCGCGCGCACGGTGGACAGAACCGGGCCAAAGATTTCCTGTTTGTAGATGTCCATCTCGGGCGTCACGTGGTCGAACAGGTGCGGGCCAACAAAGAAGCCGTCCTCATAGCCTTGCAGGCTGAAGTCGCGGTTGTCGACAACCAGTTTCGCACCCTGTTCGACGCCTGAATTGATCAGGCCCAGAATGCGCTGTTTGGCGGCGGCGGTCACAACCGGGCCCATGTCGACATCATCGCCGGCAGTGTAGGGGCCAACCTTCAGCTTTTCGATGCGCGGCACCAGTTTTTCGATCAGTGCGTCCGCGGTCTCTTCACCCACGGGAACAGCAACCGAAACGGCCATGCAACGTTCGCCAGCCGCACCGAAACCGGCGCCAACCAGCGCGTCCGCCGCCTGATCCAGATCGGCGTCGGGCATGACGATCATGTGGTTCTTGGCACCGCCGAAGCACTGTGCTCGTTTCCCATTCGCGGTTGCGCGGCTGTAGATATACTGTGCGATCGGGGTTGAACCCACAAAGCTGACGCCCTGGATGATCTCGCTGTCGAGGATGGTGTCGACCGCTTCCTTGTCGCCGTTCACGACCTGGAAAACGCCTTTGGGCAGGCCTGCTTCGACGAACAGTTCAGCCAGCATCAGGGGCACGGACGGGTCGCGTTCGGACGGTTTCAGAACAACGGCGTTACCGCAGGCCAGGGCAGGGCCAACGTGCCAGAGCGGCATCATGGCCGGAAAGTTGAACGGCATGATCGAGCCGACAACACCCAAAGGCTGGCGCATGGAATACATGTCAATGCCGGGGCCCGCGCTGTCGGTGAACTCACCCTTCAGCATCTGAGGTGCGCCAATGCAGTATTCGATCACTTCCAGACCACGCTGCAAATCACCCTTGGCGTCGGGGATGGTTTTGCCGTGCTCGCGGCTCAGCGCTTCGGCCAGTTTGTCCATGTCGCGGTTCATCAGGCCGACCATGGCCATCATGACGCGCGCGCGCTTCTGCGGGTTGGTTGCGCCCCATGCGGGCTGGGCCGCGGCGGCGGCCTCGATCGCGGCGGTGGTTTCCGCTGCACTGGCCATCGGGCACTTGTATTGAACTTCGCCAGTTGCCGGGTTGTAGACGTCGTCGAAACGACCGGACGTTCCGGCGACCATTTCGCCGTTCAGGAAATGGGTCAGGTCTTGCATCAATAGCTCCTCCGATAGATTTGCGCGCAGAATAGGCTTGCAGAAATCCCGCGAACAGAGGCAATGTCTCAAAAGAGTTTTGCAAAAATGCAAAAGGGATCAAAATGACCCCAAATTGGGATGATATGCGGATTTTCCTGGCTGTTGCGCGCGAGGAAAGCCTGTCTTCCGCTGGTCGTATCCTGAAGATCGACCCTGCCACCGTCGGTCGACGCATTGCGCGCCTGGAGGCAACGCTGGATTCCACATTGTTCACCAAGTCGCAGCAAGGCTATGTTCTGACCCCGGCGGGCCAGCGGTTGTTGGAACACGGGCTGCACGCAGAAGAGGCGATGCGCGCGGCGGCCGGGGCGGTAACCGGACCAACGAAAACGCTTAGCGGGCAAATCCGGATTGGTGCGCCGGACGGCAGTGCCAACTACCTGCTGCCGCAGGTGTGTGCCAAAATCAGCGACGCAAACCCTGATCTGGACATTCAGATCCTTGCGCTTCCGCGTGTGATCAACCTGTCCCGTCGCGAGGCGGATATGGCGGTTACGGTCAGTGCGCCGACCGCCGGTCAGCTGTTGGTGAAGAAGGTCAGCGACTACAAGCTGCACATGGTCGCGACCGAAGAGTATCTGAAGCGACATGATCCGATCCGGAGCATAGCTGACCTGAAGGGCCACAGGTTGATCGGCTATATCCCTGACATGATCTTTGACCGGGAACTCGATTACCTGAATGACATTGGCGTTGACCGTGTCGCTCTTGCATCGAATTCGGTATCGGTTCAGCTGCGGCAGGTCTGCCTGGGAACAGGGGTTTGCGTGGCGCATGATTTCACGTTGCCGTTCCACCCGGGGCTTCGGAAAATCCTGACGGATCAAGTGAGTTTGACGCGCAGCTTCTATCTGGTCAGGCATCAAGGTGACCAGCGCAACGAGCGGTTGAACCGCTTTGCGGATGCCCTGACACGCGGTATTCGCGATGAAGTGCTTCGTTTGGAAGCAGGTCCCGACGCTTGACAGGTCGCGGCAATCGCGCAACGCTTTGGAATAAGTGTTATTATTCCGGAGGTATTCTTCATGCTAGTCCAGGCCATCCTGAAGTCCAAAGCGACAGATGGTGTCGTGACCGTGGCGTCAACGGCGACAATCTCAGAGGCCTCGAAGATTCTTGCGGACAAGCGGATCGGAACGGTCGTTGTTTCCGACGACGGTGGCGAAACCGCGGCCGGCATCCTGTCGGAACGAGACATCGTCCGGGAACTGGCGGCCAGCGGCAGTGGTTGTCTGAACCAACCGGTAAAGTCTTATATGACCCAAGACCTCGTCACGGCGACGCGCCAGACCACCGTGGAAGACATTATGTCCCGTATGACAGAGGGGCGCTTTCGCCACATGCCGGTGGTTGAAGATGGAAAACTTGTAGGCATTGTCACTTTGGGTGATGTGGTGAAGGCTCAGCTTTCCGAACTTGCGATGGAAAAAGATGCCCTTGAAGGCATGATAATGGGGCACTGACGACAAGGGTTGCCCAAGCAATCACTTGCACCTGCAGCAAAGTTATGTTTGCTTGCGCAGAAATTTTGTTGCGCAGGAGGGCGCGATGCGGGTTGGATTGTATCCTGGAACCTTTGATCCCATCACCATGGGGCACATCGATATCATCCGTCGAGCGGCAGCTTTGGTGGACAAACTGGTTATCGGTGTGGCCATCAACCGGGACAAGGGCCCTCTGTTCTCGCTGGAAGAGCGTGTGGCCATGATCGAAGCGGAATGCGCCAGGCTGTCCGAGCAGACCGGAACCGAAATCATCGCGCATCCCTTCGAAAACCTGCTGATTGATTGTGCGCGGGATGTAGGCGCGCAAATCATCGTGCGCGGCCTGCGTGCGGTTGCCGATTTCGAATACGAATTTCAGATGGTCGGCATGAACCGGGCTCTGGACGATTCGATCGAGACCGTGTTCCTGATGGCCGAAGCGCGCCATCAAGCGATCGCGTCCAAGCTGGTGAAGGAAATCGCCCGGCTGAACGGGGACGTGTCGAAATTCGTCACGCCCCGTGTCAATGATGCGTTGAAAGAAAGGTTAGGCTAGGGCACCCATTGCGGCCGCTGTATCCAGCATCCGATTTGAAAAACCCCATTCATTGTCATACCACGCCAGCACACGAACCAGCGTGCCATCAGTGACTTTGGTTTCAGCCAATGACACGGTCGAGCTGTGCGGGTCGTGATTGAAGTCGATGGAAACCAGAGGACGGCTTTCCGCGGCAAGAACGCCGGGGATTTTGGCAGCCGCATCGACGAACAGTTGGTTGACCTCTTCTTCGGTCGTCGGGCGTGAAACCTCGGCCACAAGATCAACGACCGAGACATTGGGGGTTGGAACACGGATGGCCTGACCGGTCAGTTTTCCTTTGAGTTGCGGCAGCACTAGCCCCACGGCAGCGGCCGCACCGGTTGTCGTAGGGATCATCGACAGCGCCGCCGCTCGGGACAGGTAGGGATCTTTTCCCACTGTATCATGCACCGGCTGGCTGGCAGTGTAAGCGTGAACAGTGGTCATATTGCCGTGCTTGATACCAAGGCCGGCATCCAGAGCCGCAGCAACAGGAGACAGGCAGTTGGTGGTGCAGGATGCGTTTGAGACCACCAGATCATCGGCGGTCAGCTCGCCATCGTTGACGCCAAAGACGATGGTTTTCACACCGCCGTCACCTCTGGCCGGGGCAGAGATCAGAACTTTCCTGGATCCGTTCTTGAAGTGACGTTCCGCCGCTTCGCGCGTACGGAACACACCCGTACATTCCAGAACGACGTCAATGTCAGACCAGGGCAGATCCTCGGGGTTGCGCTCGCTGCTCAGCCGAATTGGACCACCGCCCACGTCCAGACCTGCATCGCTGAGCGTAACCGGGTTGGGGTAGCGGCCGTGAACGCTGTCAAATTCAAACAGGTGCGCGTTCATTTCGGGTTTGCCAAGATCGTTGATCGCGACGATCTCGACGTCCGTACGTCCGCTTTCCATCACCGCGCGCAGAACTCCGCGCCCGATCCGTCCAAATCCGTTGATCGCCAGTTTCAAGGTCATGGTCTGCTCCGTCCAAATGTCTCAGCAAGATGAGTTAGCGCTAACAATGACAGATCAAGCGAAATGTCAAGGAAAACCTCAGTCACCGCCAGAAAGCGAGCCAGTCCAGAAAGTCGTAAAGCTTCTTTCCGAGGAAAAGCAGATGTTCGGTGCCGTACAGCGCCACATCCAGCATGATACCGCCGAGCAGAAGAAGGCCGAGCCAGATAGCGATTTGGTTGGTCATGGCTGTCCCGAACGTAAAATGCCCGCTCAGATAACCTGAGCGGGCATCAAGGTACAAGCGAAGTCCGAAGGGTCAGTTAAGGCGGCCCATCGCAACAGCTACGTCGGCCATACGGACCGAGAAGCCCCATTCATTGTCGTACCAGGCCAGAACGCGGACCATGCGGTCATCGACGACGCGGGTCTGATCCGGTGCAAAGATCGAGCTTTCCTCGGTGTGGTTGAAGTCGGTCGACACCAGCGGAGCGGGCTCAAATCCCAGAACGCGCTGCATCGGGCCCTTGGCGGCCTCTTCGACGATCGCGTTGATTTCCGCCGTGCTTGTGTCGCGCGAGGCACGGAACGTCAGGTCCACAGCCGAAACATTCGGGGTAGGGACGCGAATGGCGGACCCGTCCAGACGGCCTTTCAGGTTTGGCAGAACTTCACCCAGCGCCTTGGCGGCGCCGGTCGAGGTCGGGATCATCGACATTGCAGCAGCGCGGGCGCGGTAGAGGTCGCTGTGGCGACGGTCCAGTGTCGGCTGGTCGCCTGTGTAGGCGTGGATGGTCGTCATGATACCGTGTTCGATACCGACGCCCTCGTCCAGCACCTTGGCCAGCGGGGCGAGGCAGTTGGTCGTGCACGAACCGTTCGAAATCATGTTGTCATTGGCGGCCAGCGTGTTGTGATTGACGCCGAAAACAATGGTCTTGTCCACGTTCTTGCCCGGAGCCGACAGCAGAACCTTGCCGGCGCCGCGTTCCAGATGCGTTTTGGCCTTCAGGCCATCGTTGAACTTGCCGGTGCATTCGAGGACGACGTCACAGCCTTCCCAGTCCAACTCGGTCATGTCGTAGGTCGAGAACATCTGCATCGGGCCGCGACCCAGATCCATGGTATTGCCGTCAATGGTGATGTCGCGCGGAAAACGCCCGTGAACACTGTCATATTTCAGCAGATGCGCCGAGGTTTCCAACGGGCCAGTTGCGTTGACTTTGATCACTTCGATGTCGTTGCGCCCGGACGCGGCGATGTGCGACAGGGTGCAGCGGCCAATACGGCCAAAACCATTGATACCGACCTTGATGGTCATATGACGTCTCCAGATGCGCTTGCTTTGAGGGCCATATAACGGCGAAAAGGGAATCTCAAAAGGGCAAAAACGGCATATTTTTAAGGTGTTAGCGCAAACCTGCGCCGGTTGCGCTAACGCTTGCGCTAGCCGTTGGATCAGGTAGGGTCCGGTTGGCGACAGCAAATTGAAGGGAAACGCGATGAGTGGTCTTTTGGCCCTGTTGGATGATGTGGCGGGCATTGCCAAAGTTGCGGCGGCATCAGTGGATGATGTGGTCGCGGCGGCAGGCAAAGCGGGGGCCAAAACCGCCGGTGTGATCATTGATGACGCAGCAGTGACGCCGAAATACGTGCAAGGTTTCGCCCCGGCGCGTGAACTGCCGATCATCTGGCGCATTGCGCGCGGGTCGATCTTCAACAAGATCATACTCTTGCTGCCCGTCGCCTTGTTGCTGGCCAATTTTGCGCCGTGGCTGATCACGCCCTTGTTGATGCTTGGCGGGTCATATTTATGTTTTGAAGGGGCCGAGAAGATTTTTCATGTGCTGTTTCCTCATGGCAGCCACGTGATTGAGGACGATATGAAAAACCGCGATCCGGGCCACCTGGAAGAGCAAAAGGTCAAGGGCGCCATCAAGACCGATTTCATTCTGTCTGCCGAGATCATGACCATTGCATTGGCGGCGATCGAAGCCCCGAACCTGTGGATGCAGGCCGCGACGCTGGCCGTTGTCGGGATCGGCGTGACGGTGGCCGTCTATGGGTCCGTCGCGTTGATCGTGAAAATGGATGATGTGGGGCTTTATTTGGCGCAGAACGCGCCAACACCTATCGGTCGCGGTCTGGGCCGTGGGTTGGTCAAGGCAATGCCCGGAGTGATGAAAACACTGTCCATTGTCGGAACTGCGGCGATGCTGTGGGTGGGGGGCTCGATCGTCATCCACGGGATGGAGGTTCTGGGCTTTGGCTGGCTGGGCCATCATATCCATGATTGGGCCTATGCCATTGGGCATTCCGTCTCTGAACAATGGGTTGGTGCGGTTGAGTGGGTATCCAAGGCCACGATGGATGGCGTATTTGGTTTGGCGTGGGGATTGGTTTTGATCCCGGTGGCGACCAAGATAATCATGCCGCTGTTCAGCAAATCCGAAACGCATTGAAACCGAAATGAAAAGGGCGGCCAAGGCCGCCCTTTGCTCGATCAGAAGGGACTGTCTTACAGTCCCAACAATTCCTTGACCTTGGCCACGGTTGCTTCGGCCGTGATGCCGAAATGCTTGTACAGCTCACCGGCAGGGGCCGAGGCACCAAAGCTGGACATGCCGACGAAGCCTGCCTTGGCTTCGCGGCCACGCTCGCCCAGCAGCCAGCGATCCCAGCCACCGGCGCGCACGGCGGCCTCGATGCCGACGCGGACCGGACCGGCAGGCAGTACCCGCTTGCGATAGGCTTCGTCCTGCTGTGCGAACAGCTCCATGCAGGGCATCGAGACGACGCGGGTGCCGATGCCTTCGGCTTCGAGCATCGCTTTGGCTTCCATGGCCAGCGAAACCTCTGACCCGGTGGCAATCAGGATCGCCTGACGCTTGCCCTCGGCCTCGGCCAGAACATAGGCGCCTTGTGCGGTCAGGTTCTTGGTCTTGTGATCCTTGCGCACGGTCGGCACGCCCTGGCGGGTCAGCGACAGGACCGAGGGGCTGTCCTTGAAGGTCAGCGCCAGTTCCCAGGCTTCGGCGGTTTCGATCGTATCGGCGGGGCGGAACACATAGGTGTTCGGCGTCGCGCGCGAGATGGCCAGATGTTCCACCGGCTGGTGGGTCGGACCGTCCTCGCCCAGACCGATCGAGTCATGGGTCATTACGAAAACCGACGGGATCTTCATCAGTGCCGCCAGCCGCATGGATGGGCGGGCATAATCGGTGAAGGCCATGAAGGTACCGCCATAGGGGCGGATACCGCCGTGCAGCGCCATACCGTTCATCGCTGCGGCCATGCCGTGTTCGCGAATGCCGTAGTGGATATAGCGGCCCTTGCGGTTTTCCGGCAGGAACACGCCCATATCAGCCGATTTTGTGTTGTTCGATCCGGTCAGGTCGGCTGAGCCGCCAACAGTCTCGGTCATGATCGGGTTCACGACGTTCAGAACTTTTTCGGACGAGGCGCGGGTGGCCAGTTTCGGCTGCTCTTCAGACATCTGCTTTTTGAACGCACGAATGGCGCCAGCCAGCCGCTTGGGGGCCTCAAACGCATAGGCGCGTTTGAATTCGGCCTGTTTCCTCTCGGAAAGCTGCGCGAAACGTTCTTCCCAAGCCGCACGTTCGTCTGCACCGCGTGCACCAATGGCTTCCCAGGCGGTTTTGACGTTGGCTGGAACTTCGAATGTGTCGTGCGGCCAGCCATAGGCCTCTTTCGCGGCTTTCAGCTGATCCTGATCTGTCAGCGCCCCATGACCTTTCGAGGTGTCCTGCGCAGCATGACCCAGAGCGATATGGGTTTCACAGGCGATCATGGTTGGTTTCTTGGACTTTTTCGCCTGAACAATGGCCGCATCGATGGCTTTGGGGTCATGACCGTCGATCTCAATCACGTGCCAGCCAGAGGCCGCAAACCGGCGGACCTGATCGGTGCGATCGGCGATATCGACAGTGCCGTCGATGGTGATGTTGTTGTTGTCCCAGAAGACGATCAGTTTGCTCAGCTCATGACGGCCGGCCAATGTGATCGCTTCCTGACTGACACCTTCCATCAGACAGCCGTCGCCCGCGATCACGTAAGTATAGTGATCCACGACCTTCTTGCCGTAATGCGCGCGCTGGATTTCCTCGGCCATGGCAAAACCCACGGCGTTCGAGATACCCTGACCAAGCGGGCCGGTCGTGGTTTCAACACCGTCGATCAGAAAGTTTTCAGGGTGGCCCGCGGTCTTGGCGCCCAACTGGCGGAAATTCTTGATGTCTTCCAGCGTCACGTCGGCATGACCGGTGAGATAGAGAAGTGAATAGACCAGCATCGAACCGTGACCAGCCGACAGGATGAACCGATCGCGGTCCGGCCAGTTCGGGGCCGAGGCGTCGAATTTCAGGTGCTTTTCGAACAGAACGGTCGCAACATCGGCCATGCCCATCGGCATACCGGAATGGCCGGAATTTGCGGCGGCGACGGCGTCAAGGGTCAGGGTGCGGATGGCCGCAGCTTTGTCCCAGTGTTCGGGGTTGGCTTTGCGCAGCGCAGTCAGGTCCACGGGCGTTGTTCCTTTGGATAAAAAGCAGATTGCGCGCTCAATACCATTCAACACCCAAAGTGCAAGCGGAACCGGGCTTTGGCAACGCCCGATAGGTGAAGAGCGCGGCCCAAGTGATTGAAACCAAACAGTGGGTATTTTCTGTCGCATTCCGTTAGACTGTCGGTAAGCGGGATTCGGTATTGATTCGGATCACTTCGCGACAGAATGAACCTTGATAAAGAGGTGACAGGGGCATGAGCCAGTTAGAGGAACTACAGCACCGTATTATTGCTGCGATGGACCGTATCAGTGCGGGCGTCGAAGGGTTGGGCGGTGCGTCCCGGAACGCTGAAGTAAATGAGGGGCTTCAGGCCGAACTTGAAGACGAAAGAGTTGCCAATGCGCAGCTTCAGGAACGACTGAAGACCCTGAAAGAGCAGCACGAAAAACAAGTGGACGCGTTGCGTGCTGATCTGGAAGAGTTGCGCACGGAACCAGCGGATGCCCCAGACGCGGATGCGCTGCGCGCAGAGCTGGAGGAAGCCCGGGCGAAAATCGCGTCTGTCGAAGCGGCCCGCGCCGAGCTGGCCGAGGCCAAGGCGGCCTTGGACAACAGTGCCGAACTGGACGCGTTGAAGGCCGAGAACGAAAGGCTGCGCGCCGAACTTGACGGCATCGAAGATCCTTCGGCGGTGAAAGCCGAGCTTGAGCAATTGCGTGAATTGCTTGCTCAGGCAAAAGAAGTCGAGGCGGAAAACAGCCGCCTCAAGGCAGAGCTTGAAGATACGGTACGGGTCGATGATCTGAGCGCCGAGCTTGAGATGCTGCGGGCCGAACGGGCCAGCCATGGCGCTGCGATGTCCCGCCTGGATGACGATCTGCAACGTATGCGCAAGGCGAACGAGCAGTTGCGGAATTCGGTCGAAGAGTTGCGTTCCGCGGCCGCAGAAGGGCTGACGGACGCTGAATTGCTGAACCGCGCCACCGTTGCCGAGCTTGAGGCGACGCGCGCGGCGCAGGCTTCGGACGCCGCCGAAGCGCAGGCCGTGTTGGCACGGTTGGAACCTCTGCTGTCGCAGGCAAAACTTGTAGAAGGTGAGGTAGAGTAATGCCCGAAGTAACCATTCATATTGGCGGGCGGGGTTTTGATGTGTCTTGCCGGGACGGGGAAGAACCCTTTCTGCACGCGGCCGCCAAAATGCTGGATGACGAAGCGCAGGTTCTGTCAGATCAGATTGGGCGGATGCCCGAAGCGCGGATGTTGCTGATGGCCGGTCTGCTGCTGGCCGACAAGACGGCGGCAACGGAAGACAAGGTCAAGTCGCTGGAGGCCAGGCTGGCCGAGGCCGAGGCCGAGCTTCAATCACTGAGAAACGCGCCCGCGCCGGAACCTGAACGTATTGAAGTCGCGGTGGTGCCGCCATCCGTCACTGATACGCTGGCCGAGCTGGCAGCTCGTGCGGAAGCGCTGGCTTCGGTCGTTGAGGAGAAGAAGGCACAATGACCTATCTGCGCAATTTCTTCTTCGGTGCTTTGCTTGTTTTCCCGGCAACAGCGGCACTCGCCGAAATCGACATTCTGTCTGTCACCTTTACCTGCGAGAACGGCGTGCCGTTGCCGGTGACCTATTTCAATGCGCCCGACGGTTCAGGCGCGGCGGCGACGATGGTGGACAATACTCTGGTCGCGATGCGTCAGGTCGAAAGCGGATCGGGCATCCGCTATGAATCTCTCGGAGCCGAAGGAACCTATATCCTGCGCTCAAAAGGCTGGAACGCGTCGATCAGCTATTTGGCGGCGGGTGCCGCCAATGAGCAGGCGATTTATCGGGACTGTTCCAGCCGATAGGCAGGATTACGCGTTTGCTTCGCGGATTTTGTCGGCTGCTTCCTTGTTGTAGCCGACACCGTTTTCATCAAAAAGCGCGTCCAGCTCACCCGAAAGGGTCATCTCGGTGATGATGTCGCAACCGCCTACGAATTCGCCTTTTACATACAGCTGCGGCACGGTCGGCCAGTCGGAATAATCCTTGATGCCCTGACGCACGTCTTCGTCGGCCAGCACGTTCACGTCGGTGTATTCGACGCCCATATAGTTCAGAACGCCGGCCACGCGGGACGAGAAACCACATTGTGGCATCTCCTTGGTGCCTTTCATGTACAGCACCACGTCATTGGCTTTGACGGTTTCGTCGATCTGGGTTTTCACATCGGTCATTTTGCGTTTCCTGTTCGTTTCTCCAGCGGGAGAGTCATATGTTCGCCTCGAAAGAAGCCGAGAAGCTTATTCCGGCACTTTGGTGGTGAGCGCCAGCGCGTGCAACTCTCCATCCGGGCCATCCATCTTGCCTTTCAGAGCCGCATAAACGGCGCGTTGCTGTTGGACCCGGTTTTTTCCGCGAAAGCTCTCGTCCACCACCATGGCAGACATATGAACACCGTCATTTCCGCCGACCTGAATCTCGGCGTCGGGAAAGGCTTCGCGCAGCAGGTGTTCGATTTCGTGGGCGCTCATCGGCATGTAGGTAACTCCAGAAGGTCTTTCCCAAGATGTAGAGCGCATGAACCGGGCGTGCAAGAGCACTGGCACATGCGAAAACAACCAATCCCGCACCGGCTCACAGCGCGGGTTTCGATTGGCATTCGTGTGGCGTTGTCAGGCGACGGCTTCGGCAAAGCTGTTGCGGTAAATCGCGGCAAGTTCATCAAGCGAGGCTTCCGAGCTACCGATCTTCACCGTATCGCCGGTGAAACGACCAACCGCATTCAGTGGAACGCCGGCCTGACCGGCCGCAATCATCAATGCCTCGGCCTGATCGAAATTGCACGCAACAAGATAGCGGGCCTGATCTTCACCGAACAGGAATTCAGTCGGGGCGTCGTCGAGACATACGCCAACGCCTGCGGCTTCTGCCAGTTCGAAGGCAGCCAGAGCGATACCACCATCGCTGAGGTCGGTGCAGGCCTTGATCATCTCGCGGTTAGCGCGGATGAAATCACCGTTGCGCTTTTCGGCATCCAGATCGACATGCGGGGCGTCGCCGTCTTCGCGGTTGAACACCTCGGCCAGAAGGGCGGATTGACCCAGATGCCCCTTGGTTTCACCGATCACCAGCACAACGTGGCCTTCGCGCACTTCGTTGCCGATGACCTCGTCCGAATGCTGCAACAGGCCGACTGCGCCAATGGTGGGGGTCGGCAGAATGGCTTGTCCGTCGGTCTCATTGTACAGAGAGACGTTGCCCGACACGATCGGCATATCCAACGCGCCGACTGCGGCGCCGATGCCCTGTATGGCACCGACAAACTGGCC
Organism: Ruegeria sp. HKCCD6157; assembly: GCF_013110685.1. NCBI lineage: Bacteria > Pseudomonadati > Pseudomonadota > Alphaproteobacteria > Rhodobacterales > Roseobacteraceae > Ruegeria > Ruegeria sp. HKCCD6157. The sequence goes on along the minus strand of NZ_WVRB01000001.1, from coordinate 1,581,006 downwards.
CATGATCTCGGGCTTTTCAGGATTGCCGAAGTTCAGGTTGTCCGTGGTGGCCAGCGGCTTGGCTCCGACGGCGGTCAGGTTCCGATAGGCTTCGGCCACGGCTTGTTTGCCGCCCTCGAAAGGGTTTGCGCGCACATAGCGCGGGGTCACGTCGGATGTGAAGGCAAGCACCTTGTCGGTCCCGTGGACGCGGACCATGCCCGCACCCAGACCCGGCGTGCGGACGGAATCCGCCATCACCATGGTGTCGTATTGTTCATAGACCCACTGCTTGCCGGCGTAGTTGGGCGATGCGAGCAGGGCGCGCAGCCCGTCAATCGGGTCGATCTGGGGCACTTCGGCCAGTTCCTCGGCCTGTGGCGTAGGCTCCCATGGGCGGTCGTATTCCGGCGCGGTGGAAGACAGTTTGGACAGAACCAGATCGGCTTTGACTTCGCCGTTATGCATGATCAGAAAGCGGTCTTCGGCAATGGTTTCGCCAACGATTGCGAAATCAAGATCCCATTTTTCGAACACGGCGCGGGCCTCGGCCTCAAGCTCGGGGTTGAGGACCATCAGCATACGCTCCTGAGACTCGGACAGCATCATTTCATAGGCTGTCATGTTTTCTTCGCGCTGAGGAACGTTCTCCAGATCAAGACGCACGCCAAGGCCACCCTTGTCACCCATTTCAACGGCCGAGCAGGTCAGGCCTGCCGCGCCCATGTCCTGGATCGAGATCACCGCACCGGTCCGCATCAGTTCCAGCGTCGCCTCCATCAGGCGTTTTTCGGTGAAAGGGTCGCCGACCTGAACGGTGGGGCGCTTTTCTTCGATTGTGTCGTCGAATTCGGCGGATGCCATGGTTGCACCACCCACACCATCACGACCGGTTTTTGCGCCCAGATAGACGACAGGCATACCCACGCCCGACGCGGCCGAATAGAAAATCTTGTCACTGTCAGCCAGACCGGCCGCAAAGGCGTTCACAAGGCAGTTGCCATTGTATGCGGGGTGAAAGCGCACTTCGCCACCGACGCAAGGCACGCCGAAGCAGTTGCCATAGCCACCGATGCCCTCGACCACGCCGTTGACCAGTTGACGGGTCTTGTGATGGCCGGGTTCGCCAAAGGACAATGCGTTCATGGACGCAATGGGACGCGCGCCCATGGTAAAGACGTCGCGCAGGATGCCCCCCACGCCGGTCGCCGCACCCTGATAGGGTTCGATATAAGACGGGTGGTTGTGGCTTTCCATCTTGAAAACCACGGCCTGACCGTCGCCAATGTCCACCACGCCTGCGTTTTCACCGGGTCCGCAGATCACCTGGGGCCCAGAGGTGGGCAGGGTGCGCAGCCATTTCTTCGAAGATTTGTAGGAACAGTGCTCGTTCCACATGGCCGAGAAAATGCCGAGCTCGGTGAAAGTAGGTTCACGCCCGATGATCTCGAGGATCATGTCATATTCCTCGGGCTTGAGCCCGTGTGCGGCAATCAAATCGGGTGTGATGGCGGGCTCTTGCATCTTCTGTCCTGTGTCCAAGTGGGCCGAGATTGCGCGCCTTGTAGGGCAAGCGCGCGCGTGTGGAAAGGGTCAAGACGGCGCAGGTTGCGTCTTTCAAAGAAAAACGGAACCGGCATCACTGCCGGTTCCGGATGAATGCGCCCCGAAATGGGTGCATGCAGCTGGCGTGGGCCGCGAGGGTTACGCCGATCCCTGATCCTTGTTGAGCTGCGCTGCGGCTGCGGCACCAACGGCCGTCTTTTGTTCCGGGGTCAGGTTTTCATTGTCGTCCAAACCCGGAATTGCAACGCGCACTTCGCGGCGGGCAAAGTCGATGCCGTTTTCCTTGAAGGCCGCCTTGACCCGGTTGAAGATCTCCTTGCGCAGTGTGAACTGCTTGCCGGGCTTGGCCATGAACTTGCCGCGGATGATCATGCCGACATCGTCAAAATCGAACACACCTTGCGATTTGAACGGTTGCAGGAAGCCATCCTTGTGGGTCTCGTCCTCCATCATTTCAGCGCCGATCTTCTTGAAGATCTTCTTGACCTTGTTGGGATCGGTGTCGAACGGCACGGTGAATTTCAGCTTCATGATCACCCAGTCGCGGCTGAAATTTGTCAGCTTCTGAATCTCACCGTAGGGAATCGTGTGTACGGGGCCGCGATGGTGACGCAACTGCATCGAGCGAACCGAGATTTTCTCGACAGTTCCCATCGTGCCACCGACATCGACATATTCTCCGACGCGGAAGGCATCGTCGATCAGGAAGAAAACCCCGCCCACGATGTCAGCAACCAGCTTCTGCGCACCAAAGCCGATCGCCAGTCCCAGAACACCGGCGCCGGCCAAAAGCGGCGTGATATTGATGCCCAATGCGCCCAGCGCCAGCAGGCCAAAAATCACGGCAATCGTAATCTGGGCCGTGATCCGCATCAGAGGCAGAACCGTCGCCAGACGAGAGCCACCGGCACCGCCGCCTTCACCGCCTGCCTCTTCGTCCAGGGCTTCGGCCGCAGTCTGTTCCCTGGCCAGTCGGCGGTTGATCCAGAGCGAGACGACCTCGTTCAGGATATAGCCAACGGCGATGATCAGCAGGAATTCGATCACAGCCCCGCCGACTTCGGCACCGACACCGGCCGAAGCGACATTGCGCAGGTCAAGATGCCATGCGCGTGCAATCATGAAAACAACGACCAAGCCGGCGATAACGCGACCAATCCGGATATAGCTGCGTTTCGCGGAACGGTAGGCGCGTTCGGCAAGAGGACCTTCGCCCGACATTGGCGGTTGCAAATGCCGCACGAGACCGCGGATCAGCGTATCTAGCGCAGGTGCAATCAACAACCAGAACATCGTCGTGAAATGCGCACCGCTGGTCAGCAATCTCAATGTTGCCGGGTCACGCTGCGCGACCAGGAACTCGACCAGCAGCCAGATTGCCACCGAAACGCCGATGGCAAAATAGGGGTAATAATGCGCAACTTCCTCATCGAATTTCGTGTGATCCGGGTCTGTCCCAAGCATCATCTGCGACAGTCCTTCGCGCGCGGTCCAGGCGATTACGGCGATATAGACGTGAATTGCAGCGTTCAGCCAGAAGCCAATGCGGGTATCGTCACCCGTGACGCCATTGAGCGCGTTGAACCGTACGACGAACAGCGTGAACCCGATCAGGATCAACAGGCCGATCAGGTTGCGGTGCAGGTACTTTGCCCAGTGGTCGTCGATATTGACCAGCCGAAACTGCGGCTTTTCCGGTGCCAGAACAAACCGGGACGCTGCTGCACCCAATCGCGGCACCCAGATAAGATAGAATACAAACGGTGCAGCATAGGTGATCTGTTCCGTCGTCAGAAGACCGCGGCCAACCGCGCGGATCACGACATAGAAAATGATCAGCCCGGCGATTTCGCGGCAGAACCGACGAAACAGGTATCTGACGGCGCCCCAAAGGTCGGCCTCGTCCGCCGCTTCGGTCGCTTCATGCCAGCGACGTGTCAGGAAGATGAACAGCTTTTCCGCAATGAACCCGACAACAAGCACAGAAAGGACAAGCCCCATAAGTGTAAAGACACCGGTCGTTCCGAATGTATCGCTAAAATTGCTGAACGCGGTAATCTGCGCGGTGATTATGTTGGGAGCGGTGGTCAGAACATGTGTCCAGGATGCGACCATGGCTGCCCAAATCTCGCTTATCTCGGTCAACGGGTCTTCTACGTCCGCCTTTTCGGCGGCTTGTTTTTCCGCCACGGCATCAAGGCGTTCCAATAGAATTGCGCGAACCTGATCATCGGACATGCGTGCAACAAGATCGTCGACCTGTTCGGGTGTCAGGTCTTCCGGAATGGCCACTGTAGAAGTTGAGCCGGCGTCCTGTGCATACAGTGGCACTGCCATGAACAATGCGGAGACGAGCGCCAAAACCAGGCGGAGTGGGTGGAACATGTATTTTCCCTCAAACACGAAATTGTATCGTTTTTTTAGGGATCATATGCCTATGCGTGTATTTTTCCCAGAGCTTTCGCTGACTTAATGCAGGGTCCAGCCAAAAAAAAAGGCCGAGCTATGAGCTCGGCCGTAGTCCAACAGGGAGGTATGAAGATGATGAGCGTTTCAGCATCACCGCCTTCGAGTGCTCATTTAGGGGTCAGTTTGTGAACGTTCAAGGCAATTAACCCTGTGAACACTTCATGTCCGTTATGCTATTTACGCATAGCTACAGTTTTCCCATCTGTTTCAGTTGTTTACGCTGTTCGATGATTTCGTCCTGCACGAAGTCGCGAAACGCGCCAACGCGTTTTGAATGCCGTAATTCTTCCGGGTAGGCCAGATAAACCGGAACATCTGCGGTTTCGATGTCTGACAGGATGGGCACGAGGTGCGGAAAATCCTGAGTGACATAATCGGGCAGAACACCGATGCCCAGATTGTGCAAAACGCCCTGAAGCACACCAAAATAGTTGTTCACAGTCAGCAAGGACCCGGGATTATAGGTCATCAGGTGGCGCACCATGGCGGCACTGGCCCCAACCTGCGGCGCCGCAGGGGTCTGACAAATCAGACGGTGGTCCTTGATCTCTTCCAGAGACTGCAACATGCCGCCGTGGTTTTCGATATACTCCTGGGTTGCATACAACATCATCTGAACGGTCATAAGGCGCTTGCGCACCAGATCAGCCTGGCTGGGCTCTTTCATGCGGATGGCGACGTCCGCTTCGCGCATCGGAAGATCCAGAACGCGTTCTTCAAGCATCAGGTCGATGTTAAGGTCCGGGTATTGCTCATAAAGTTTCGGCAAGCGCGGTGCCAGCCAGAGCGTTCCAAAGCCGAAGGTCGTCGTGACACGCAAAACACCAAAGACTTCTTCCTCGCTGTCCCGAATACGCGCGGCTGCGGCATCCAGCCGTTTCGACATGGCGGATGTGGCGTCAAACAACAACTCGCCCTGTTCGGTGAGAATCAGTCCCCGCGCGTGACGGTGGAACAGGGTGGCATCCAGAGACTCTTCCAATGCGCGGATCTGTCGGCTTACGGCGGATTGAGACAGGTTCAGCTTGTCTCCGGCGTGCGTAAGGCTGCCCGCATCGGCCACCGCGTGAAATATTCTAAGCTTGTCCCAATCCATCACCGCAACTTTCGTTATCTTTCAGAAGCCCTATATGAAATAGGTAACAAGTTCTACATTCAAAGGACGAAATCGTTACATATCAGTGGATAAATTCTATACAGGTCAGAAATTATGACCTAAAATGAATCCAAGTAAAGCACACTGATCTGACGAGGGGAGACGTCTGATGAGCCAGCCACAGATAACGCTGAACGACCGGTTCGATCTTGAGAAAAACCCGGTTCTTCTGAATGGAACGCAGGCGCTTGTGCGCTTGATGCTGATGCAAAAGGCCAGAGACCGGCAAGCGGGCCTTAACACCGCGGGATTGGTCACCGGATACCGCGGGTCTCCTTTGGGGGCAGTAGATCAGCAAATGATGCGGGCCCAAAAGCCACTGGCCGAAAGCGATATCACGTTTCAGTTCGGTTTGAACGAAGACCTGGCAGCCACCGCGCTTTGGGGCAGCCAGCAGGCGGGTCTGCGCGGCGACGGCAAATTCGATGGCGTCTTCGGGCTTTGGTATGGCAAGGGGCCGGGCGTTGACCGGTCCGGTGACGTCATGCGCCACGCAAACATGGCAGGGACAGCTAAACATGGCGGTGTGCTCATGGCGATGGGCGATGACCATACCGGCGAAAGCTCGACGGTGTTGCATCAGTCGGAATGGTCGCTGGTCGACATGTACATGCCGATCGTCAGCCCGGCTGGCGTTCAGGAAATCCTTGATTATGGAATTTATGGATTTGCACTCAGCCGTTTCGCGGGGGTCTGGGTAGGCCTGAAGACGATGAAAGACACGATCGAAGTCACCTCGGTCGTGGATGGAAGTCCGGACCGGATGCAAATGGTCATCCCAGAATTCGATATGCCGGAAGGGGGGTTGAACATCCGGTTGGGCGACACGCCGCATCTACAGGAAACGCGTGTCATCGATTACAAAAGGTTCGCGGCCGAAACGTTTTCACACGCCAACAAGCTGGACAAACGGATGTGGGGCAAACCCGGCGCCAAGATCGGCTTTGTCGCGGCGGGCAAGAACTGGTTGGACCTGACACATGCGCTTTCGCTTCTGAATATCGACGAAGCCGAGGCCGAGCGTCTGGGGATTACCACGTACAAGGTGGGGCAGACTTTCCCGCTGGATATGGCCGGATTCCACGACTGGGCCGAGGGGCTGGACCTGATCGTGATCGTCGAGGAAAAGCGCAAGCTGATCGAGGTTCAGGTCAAAGAGGCCATCTTTGACGATCGGCGCGGACGCCGGGTCTATGGCTGGTACAAAGGCGGTGCCGGGACATTGCACCGCGAAGAACTGTTCCCGACGCGCGGTGCGCTTGACCCGATCATGATCGCTGAAAAGCTGGGCGAGATTCTAATTGAAGAGGGGCGCGAGACCGATGGTATCCGGGCCGGGCTGGCGTCTTTGTCAGAAGCGCGCCGGGCCGACAACGCACAGGAAATAGCAACGCGGCTTCCGTATTTCTGTTCCGGCTGCCCGCATAACAGCTCGACCAGGGTGCCGGAAGGCAGCCGCGCCTATGCCGGCATCGGCTGCCACTACATGGTTCAATGGATGGATCGCGAGACGACCGGTTTCACTCAGATGGGTGGGGAAGGCGCCAACTGGATCGGCGAGGCGCCGTTTTCGACGACCAAGCACGTGTTCCAGAACCTTGGGGATGGCACGTACAACCATTCGGGCGTTCAGGCGATCCGGGCTGCGTTGTCCGCAGGCACGAACATCACCTTCAAGATATTGTTCAACGACGCGGTTGCCATGACCGGCGGGCAGGACAATGAAGGCGACCTGACCGCCGAACGGATCGTTGCCGAGGTCAAGGCAATGGGTGTCCGAGAGGTGGCCCTGGTTTACGATGAAAAAGAGGACGTCAACTTCAAGGCTCTGCCCGCCAGCGTTCAGACATACGAGCGTGCCGATCTCATGCAGGTGCAGGAGAAGTTTCGCGAGATCGAGGGCGTATCGGTCATCGTCTATGTACAAACCTGCGCTGCCGAAAAGCGCCGCCGCCGCAAGCGCGGGACATTCCCCGATCCCGACAAGCGTGTGTTCATCAACACCGATGTCTGCGAAGGCTGCGGCGATTGCGGTGTACAGTCAAACTGCGTGTCGATCGTTCCCAAACAGACCGAGTTGGGCCGCAAGCGGGCCATAGATCAATCGAGCTGCAACAAGGATTACTCGTGCTTGAACGGTTTCTGCCCGTCTTTCGTGACGCTTGAGGGCGCGAAAATTCGCAAAGAGGCGACGACCGAAATTGATCTGCCAGATTTGCCAACACCAGATCTGCCGAAGATCACCGGCACGCACAACGTCGTGATTACCGGCGTCGGCGGTACGGGTGTCGTCACCATTGGCGCCATCCTTGCGCAGGCGGCGCAGATTGACGGAAAAGGCGCGGGCATGATGGAAATGGCGGGGCTGGCGCAGAAAGGCGGCGCAGTCCACATACACTGTAGATTGGCCAACCGCCCCGAGGATATCAGCGCGATTCGCGTCGCCACTGGCGAGGCCCACGCGCTGATCGGCGGCGATCTGGTGGTCTCGGCAGGCGCAAAGACGTTGGGCCTGACGCGCACTGGACGTACGGGGGCCGTCGTGAACAGCCATGAAACGGTGACGGGCGACTTCACGCGTGATACCGAGTTTCGCATTCCGGCGGATCAGCTGGAACTGGCCCTGCAAGCGCGGCTGAAAGAAGATGTCTCGCTGTTTGATGCGACCGAGCTGGCGCGCGCGGTGATGGGGGATTCAATCTATTCCAACATGATGATCTTCGGCGCGACCTGGCAGCGCGGGCTGTTGCCGGTCAGCCATCAGGCGATCTTTGAGGCCATCGAATTGAACGGCACGGCGGTCGAACGCAACAAACGTGCGTTTGATATTGGACGTTGGGCGGTTCTGCACCCGGAAGACGTGCAATCCATCCTTGCGCCGACCGTGGCTGAGATGCCTAAGACACTGGATCAGATCATCGCGTTTCGCGCGCAGCACCTGACGGAATATCAAAGCGCCCGGCTGGCCAAGCGGTACCGCAAGCTGGTGGACAGTGTCGAGGACGCGGATGTGTGCGAAGCGGTGGCAAAAGGGTATCACAAGCTGTTGTCGTACAAGGACGAATACGAGGTTGCGCGCCTTCTGCTGACCAGTCGGGAAAAAGCGGCGGCCGAGTTTGATGGTGATTTCAAGATGACCTTTCACCTTGCCCCGCCGATATTCGGCGGATCAGGCAGCAATGGCAGGCCGAAAAAGCGTGCCTTCAGCGAATCCATCCTGACTGCATTGAAGCTGTTGACCAAACTCAAGGCATTGCGCGGCACACCACTGGACATTTTTGGGTATTCATCCGAACGCAAGATGGAGCGCGCCCTGATCCGACAGTATGAAAAGGACATGCGCGAGGTTCTGCCCCTGGTGTCGCAGGACACCCGTGATGCGATTGCCGCCCTGGCCCGTTTGCCGCTGGATATCCGCGGATTTGGGCCGGTACTGCGGGAAAATGAGGCCAAGGCTGCGAAACGGCGAGAAGAGCTGCTGGCCGTCATCCGCAGCGGTGGGCCTGAATTGCAAGCTGCGGCAGAGTAATTCGTCACAAGGGTGTCACGATAGCTGGTCAAACCTGTTGCTTGTACTTATTTTGCGGGCAGCAAAACGGAGCCCTTCATGTCTTCTCGTCGTCATGTCGTTCGTGACATCTCGTATGCGCATTCCGCCGAAACCAAGGGGGGGCGGTTGGTCATCAGGCTGATGGAGAACACCACGGGACGGTTGCGTCTGATCAAACGGGCCGACGGATACGAACAAGAAGTCGCAAAGGGTCGGGATTTCTGGTCGGTCATGGTCGATCGCTATGGATTGACCTTGGATGTCGTTGGTGGCGCACTAGCGAATATCCCCAAGGAAGGTCCGCTTATCCTGATTGCAAACCATCCATATGGAATTCTGGATGGGCTGATGATGGGGCATATATTGTCTCAGACCCGTGGTGATTTCCGAATTCTCGCAAATCGCGTTTTCCGCAAGGCCGAAGACCTGAACCGTATCGTTTTGCCTGTTTCGTTTGATGAAACCAAAGAAGCGGTGAAACTGAATCTGGATACGCGGAAGACCGCATTGAATTACCTTGGCGATGGCGGCGCGATCGGGATTTTCCCCGGGGGTACGGTCAGCACCGGCGTTAATCCGTTCGCGCATCCCATGGATCCGGGTTGGCGCGGTTTCACGGCCCGAATGGTGGCCAAGTCCAATGCCACCGTCGTTCCGGTGTTCTTCGATGGGCACACGTCACGTCTGTTTCAGATTGCTAGCCATATGCACAACACCCTTCGCATGGGGTTGCTGATCAAGGAATTCAAAAAACGTGTCGATAATCCGGTCAAAGTGGTGATTGGCACGCCTATCGGGCGCGACATTCTGGATCCGCTGGGCAAGGATACGCGCAAGATGATGGATTTCCTGCGCAAAGCGACGTATGAGCTGTCTCCGACACCGCTGAAGTCTTATGACTATGGCTATGAATTTGAGGAACGGCATCGCGCCTGAAGGGGCTAATGGCAGTAGGTATCTTTGATTCCGGATTGGGCGGTCTTACCGTCCTGAGCGCCGCGCAGACACGTCTGCCTGACGTTGATTTCCTGTATTACGCGGACAGCGCGCATGCCCCTTACGGTGTGCGCGATGCCGAGGACATCTATCAGCTGACCCGAAAGGCCGTGCAGGACCTTTGGGATCGCGGCTGCAACTTGGTGATTCTGGCCTGCAACACCGCCAGCGCGGCGGCGCTGCGTCGGATGCAGGAAGAGGGCGTGCCCGAAGGCAAACGTGTGCTTGGTGTCTTTGTTCCCTTGATCGAGGCCCTGACCGAACGGCAATGGGGCGACAATTCCCCACCACGCGAAGTGGCGGTCAAGCATGTCGCCTTGTTCGCCACGCCCGCCACTGTATCCAGCCGGGCCTTTCAGCGCGAGCTGGCGTTCCGGGCAATTGGCGTGGATGTCGAGGCGCAGGCATGTGGTGGCGTCGTGGATGCCATTGAAGACGGTGACATGATCCTGGCCGAGGCGCTGGTGCGCAGCCATGTGGAAGCGCTCAAGCGCAAGATGCCTGAACCGCAGGCCGCCATACTGGGCTGTACGCATTACCCGCTTATGGCTGACGTGTTTCAGGCGGCCTTGGGACCTGATGTTCAGGTCTACAGCCAGGGGGAGCTGGTTGCCGAAAGCCTTGCGGATTATCTGCATCGCCACCCCAACATGCTGGGTAACGGCCCGGGAGGGTTCCTGACGACGGGGAAACCCAATGTGGTGAGCGATCGGGCGACACAGTTCCTCCGACGACAAATCACATTCGAGGCCGCCTGACTTCGGTCAAGGACGCGGCAGCTCTGCTTTCATTATTTCAAGACCGTCGCATCGGCGGTCGTAACATGTGACACACGTTGAGAAGAGGTCTGACATGACCCATAAAATCGCAATTCTTGGCGCCTCGGGCTATACCGGTGCGGAACTGGTGCGGCTGATCGCCGAACACCCCAACATGGAAATCGTCGCGCTGGCCGCCGAACGTAAGGCGGGGATGACCATGGCGCAGGTTTTCCCGCATCTGCGCCACATGGACCTGCCGGATCTTTGCAAGATTTCCGAGATCGATTTTTCCCGGATCGATCTGTGCTTTTGTGCCCTTCCGCACAAGACCAGCCAGGAAGTGATCAGTGCGCTGCCCAAGGATCTGAAGATCATCGATCTGTCTGCTGACTTCCGGCTGACTGACCCGGATGAATATGAAAAGTGGTACGGAAACCCGCATACCGCGCTCGAGCAGCAGGAAGAGGCCGTTTATGGCCTGACCGAGTTCTATCGCGACGAAATCCGGGGCGCGCGGCTGGTGGCGGGCACAGGGTGCAACGCGGCAACCGGTCAATACGTTCTGAGGCCGCTTGTTTCTGCCGGGGTGATTGATCTGGACGATATCGTGCTGGATCTGAAATGTGCTGTATCCGGGGCAGGGCGGTCGCTGAAGGAAAACCTGCTGCACGCCGAACTGAGCGAGGGCACCAACGCCTATGCCGTCGGCGGGACCCACAGGCATCTGGGCGAGTTCGATCAGGAGTTTTCCAAGCTGGCCGGTCGTTCGGTTCATGTGCAGTTCACTCCGCACCTGATCCCTGCAAACCGGGGCATTCTGGCCACGACCTACGTGAAAGGTGACCCGAATAGCATCTATGAAACGCTTGCAAAGGCCTACGCGGATGAGCCTTTCATTCAGATGCTGCGGATGGGCGAGACACCGTCGACTCACCACGTGCGCGGGTCCAACTTCTGTCATATCGGAGTTGTGGCAGATCGGATCGAACGGCGCGCGATCGTGATCGCGGCGCTGGATAACCTGACAAAAGGTAGCAGTGGCCAAGCCTTGCAGAACGCCAATCTGATGTTAGGTGAGACTGAAACCCGGGGCCTGATGATGGCACCGTTATTTCCGTGAGGACGGTATGAAAACGCTCAAGAAACGTCGCCGAGTACAAGTCATTCTGGTAGCTGTCGTTGCCTTGGTGGCATCGACGGCGTTGATTGGCTATGCCATGCGCGACGGGATCAACTTTTTCCGCTCGCCAAGCCAGGTGATTGCCGAACCACCCAAGCCGACCGAGGTCTTTCGGATTGGCGGCCTGGTCGAAGAAGGTTCAATCATCCGTGGGCAGGGCGAAACCGTACATTTTGTCGTCACCGACGGCGGCGAAAGCGTCAAGGTTTCTTTCACCGGGGTTCTGCCTGATCTGTTTTCGGAAAATCAGGGCATGGTCGGCACCGGACGTTACGTGAACGGTGTGTTCGAAGCCACTGAAATTCTTGCCAAACATGACGAAACCTATATGCCAAAAGAAGTCATGGACGCGTTGAAAGAGCAGGGCGTGTATAAAGGGGCTGAAGAAAGCTGATCTGACCGATATTCGTGTTGAGGGCGTTGCGCGCGGGATGCGGGCAGCGCCCTTGGTCGTTCAGGCTTGTTAATTCTTTTTCGGGATCGTCAGCGCCATTCAACGAAATGAGGGCGCTATGCAAACGGTTCGGCAGATTGCCAGTGAAATTGTGCGCCGGGAAGGCGGGTACGTGAATGACCCGGACGATCCGGGCGGGGCAACCAAGTTCGGTGTCACGATCCACACGATGCGCCGGCTTGGATTGGACCTGACCGGGGATGGGCTGGTTGACGTGGCGGATGTCCGGGCGCTTACTCAGCGCGAGGCGGTCGATATCTTTGTTCAGCACTACTTTGAAAAGCCACGCATCGCGCTGTTGCCGGATGTTCTGCATGCCCCTGTCTTCGACATGTACGTCAATGCCGGTGCGCAAGCAGTAATAATCCTGCAACGGCTTTTGCGTGATATGGGGTTTGACGTGGTGGCAGATGGCGTGATCGGCGCGCAAACGGCGCAGGCGTGCGAAGACGCGGCCCAACCAGATCCCAACGCGTTGCGCGATGCGTATGGCGTGGCGCGGCGGAACTATTACTTTCGGCTGGCCGACAAACGCCCGGCATCCAGAAAATACGCGCGCACCCGGTCCGGTGGCAAAGGAGGCTGGATCAAACGGGCCGAAGAGTTTCTGTCGCCACGCTATCGTCTGACGGAAAGTGAATTCAAGGAAAGGGTTGCGGCATGGGGTTGATCTCGGGGGTATTGGCGCTGTTGTTCGGGGGCGGTCGCAACGCTGTGCGTGAGACGGTTGAAATATACCGGGAAAACGCCGAGTCCCGTGCCGAGCGCGCGACAGAGTTGCAAAGTCAGGCAATGACGCAGTTCGGCCGAGAGTTCGTGGTTCCTCAAAAAGGCCTGTTCGACCGCGTCATGGATGGCGTGAACCGGTTGCCGCGCCCGGCGTTGGCACTAGGAACGCTGGGATTGTTTGTTGCCGCGATGGTGGATCCGCTGTGGTTCGCTGAACGCATGCAGGGCATTGCGTTGGTGCCGGAACCTCTTTGGTGGTTGCTGGGCGTGATTGTCTCTTTTTATTTTGGCGCGCGCCATCAGAGCAAAATGCAGGATTTTCAGCGGGATATAGGCGCAGCCATGCAGCGCCTGCCGACGGTCATGGGGAACATAGAAACGGTGCGGGCCATGCGCAGCGACAGCCCGGGCGTCGCCGACCCAGGCCCTGATGCCAACCTGATACAGAACGCCTCGCGTCCTGATGCGAATCCAGCATTGACCGATTGGCGCAAGCTTCGGGGGCTTTGACCCGCGACACTATGTGCCCCCGGATCATGCGAAAGTTAATGGCTCCCGGTTCGGCCTCGCAGTATATTCCGGGGCATGATTACAGAGCTTGGCCACTTCGCCCTCATTCTCGCCTTTTTCGTCGCCATCGTGCAAAGCGTGGTGCCTCTGATCGGTGCGTCAAAAAACTGGACCGGCTGGATGGCTTTTGCCGAGCCTGCTGCCATCGTCCAGTTTCTGCTGACTGCATTTTCCTTCGGTGCGCTGATCTGGGCATTCATCGTGTCGGACTTTTCGCTGCGGATCGTGGTCGAAAACAGTCATTCGGCCAAGCCGATGATCTACAAGATCAGCGGGACGTGGGGAAACCACGAAGGATCGATGCTGCTCTGGGTGCTGATTGTCACGCTGTTCGGAGCGATGGCGGCGTTCTTTGGGGGCGGGTTGCCCCCAAGCCTGAAGGCGCGTGTGCTTGCGGTACAATCTGCCATTGCCGTGGCGTTTTTTGCTTTCATTCTGTTTACCTCGAACCCGTTTGACCGGCTGGCAATTGCGCCGTTTGACGGGCGGGATCTGAACCCGCTGTTGCAGGATCCCGGTTTGGCCTTCCATCCGCCATTTCTGTATCTTGGCTATGTGGGGCTGAGCATGGCGTTCAGTTTTGCCATCGCCGCGCTGATCGAAGGGCGTATCGATGCGGCGTGGGGCCGCTGGGTTCGCCCATGGACGCTGGCGGCCTGGGTGTTTTTGACAATCGGCATCGCGCTGGGGTCCTGGTGGGCCTATTACGAGCTGGGCTGGGGCGGTTTCTGGTTCTGGGATCCGGTTGAGAACGCTTCATTCATGCCGTGGCTCCTGGCGGCAGCGCTGCTGCATTCGGCAATCGTTGTTGAAAAGCGCGAGGCGCTGAAAAGCTGGACCATCCTGCTGGCAATCATTGCCTTCGGGTTTTCGCTGATCGGAACATTCATCGTACGTTCGGGGTTGCTGACCTCGGTTCACGCCTTTGCCAATGACCCGGAACGCGGGGTGTTCATCCTGTTCATTCTGGTGGTTTTCATCGGCGGGGCGCTGACTTTGTTTGCCGCGCGGGCGCAGGCGATGGAGGCCAAGGGTGTTTTCGGCATGGTCAGCCGCGAAAGCGCGCTGATCGTAAACAACGTCCTGCTGGCGGTCAGTTGTTTCGTGGTCTTTGTCGGAACCATGTGGCCGATGGTGGCCGAGATGATGTTTGATCGCAAACTCTCGGTCGGGGCGCCGTTTTTCAACGCTGCATTCTCCCCATTCATGGTTTTGCTGGGATTGATCCTTCCCATCGGGGCCATGTTGCCGTGGAAACGCGGGCGGATTGGAAAAACGGCCTGGTCGCTGCGCTATGCCTTTGGTCTGGCCCTGGCGATTGCCCTGCTGGTTTGGGCGATGCAGACCGGCCGCAGCGCTTTGGGGCCGGTGGGTCTGTTCCTTGGGGCTTGGATTACATTTGGCGCCATCGTTGATTTGTGGAGCCGTACGGGGCGCAAGGGCAGCCTGAAACGCTTGTTCCGCCTGCCCGGTGCGGATTGGGGTAAAGCCGTCGCTCATACCGGGCTGGGTGTTACCATCTTTGCCATTGCAGGCCTGACTGCATGGGAGGACGAGGATATTCGCGTCGCCCAACCCAACCAACCTTTCGAAGTGGGACAGTTCACGCTGACGCTGCAAGATGTCCGTCGGGTCGAGGGGCCGAACTATTTTTCGACCACGGCGGATGTTCTGGTTGAAAAGAATGGTCGTCCGATCGGGACATTGCACCCGGAAAAACGGGACTACCCCGTTGCGCGGATGCCCACGACCGAAGCGGCGATCGATTATCGTTTCCTCGGGGACCTTTACGTCGTGATCGGCGATCAACAGGCAGATGGTGGCTGGGTGATGCGAACCTATATCAAGCCGCTTGCAAACTGGATCTGGGGCGGCTGTATCCTGATGGCGCTTGGCGGTGTTCTGAGCCTGTGTGACAGGCGCTTCCGTGTGGCCGCAGGCGCAAGAAAAACCCCGGTCGGCGGAGTACCTGCGGAATGAAACGCCTTGTTCTGATTGTGATGATGCTCGCAACACCCGTCTTTGCGGTGCAGCCTGACGAGGTTCTGGATGACCCGGTACTGGAACAGCGGGCGCGGGATCTCAGCGCCGGACTGCGTTGTCTTGTATGCCGCAATGAGAGCATCGACGAAAGCAACGCGGATCTCGCGCGCGATCTGCGCGTGTTGTTGCGGGAACGGTTGGTGGCTGGGGATACGGACGAACAGGCGATCGCGTTTATCGTTGATCGGTATGGCGAATACGTACTTCTGAAACCGACTGCCAGCGGCTCGAACCTGTTGTTGTGGCTGGCCGGGCCAATCATGCTGTTGATCGCTGCCGCGGTTGGGTGGAACTTTCTCCGTACCCGGGCCAAGGCCCGTGCTTCGGTGGACTCTGCCGCGTTGAGTGAGGACGAAAAAGAACGTCTGCGTCAAATTCTTGAAGACTGACGCGTGGTTCTGCTTTTCCCGTGCCGTCCGGGCCAGTAAGTGTGCAAAAACACATGGCGCGACGGGAGGGTTTTCATGAATTACGAAACGGTTGCTCTGGAGATTGCAGACGGTCTGGCGGTTCTGACGCTGAACAGACCGGACAAGATGAACGCGCTGACCACCCAGATGCGGGCAGAGATTACGCACGCCATGAAGGATGCAGCGGTCAAAGCGCGCTGTGTCGTCATCACCGGTTCGGGCCCTGCGTTTTGTTCCGGGCAGGATCTGGGCGATGCGTCTTCGACCGGCAAGATCGATCTGGAACGGTCGCTGCGCGATGAATACGAACCGATGCTGGAGACGATCCACAATTGCCCGGTGCCCACGATTGCCGCGGTGAACGGACCGGCGGCCGGGGCAGGCGCGAACCTTGCCCTTTGTGCAGATGTGGTGATTGCCGCCGAAAGCGCCTATTTCCTACAGGCATTTGCCCGTATCGGTCTGCTTCCCGATGCTGGGGGAACATGGTTCATGCCCCGTCAGATGGGGTTGGCCAAAGCAATGGGCGCGGCCTTGTTTGCCGACAAGATCACGGCAAAGCAGGCGGATGAATGGGGCATGATCTGGGAAGCCGTGCCGGATGACGCTTTCGCCGATCATTGGCGCAAGAGGGCAGAGTATCTGGCAAAGGGCCCCACGGCCGCCTATGGCGCGATCAAGCAAGCCATTCGCGGAACGTATGAAAACACTCTGCAACAGCAGCTTGCGACCGAGGCGCACCTGCAAGGCGAATGTGGCCGCTCGAGGGATTTTGCCGAAGGTGTCGTGGCCTTCATGGAAAAACGCCCTCCGAAATTCGAAGGGCGCTGATCAGGCTGGCATCATGCGCGGCGGCGGCGGCGTGTGCGGCGTTCCGGCGCCGCATCGTCATCCGTCCCGTCCGAGGCGGATGTGAACGGACCCAGCGCATCAGTGATCTGATCGAGTGTCGGGCGTTCGCCACGAGGCGTGGTATCCAGCGCCTCACGCATCTTGCGCAGGTGGTCGGGCATGGTTCCGCAGCACCCGCCAATGATGGTCGCGCCCGCATCCCGCGCCATGCCGGCATACTGCCCCATCAGTTCGGGCGTGCCGTCATAATGGATGTGACCATCCACGTATTTCGGAATGCCTGCATTGCCCTTCGAAATCAGCGGGCGCTCAGTCCCTTGCGCTGCAAAGCCAAGCACCGTGCGCAGAATGTCGGACGCGCCGGTGCCGCAATTGGCACCGAAAGCGATGGGGGGATTCGGCAGAGTTTCGACCAGCTGGGCCAGATCGGCCGAGGTGACACCCATCATCGTGCGTCCGGCCGTGTCAAAGCTCATTGTGCCGCACCAGGGCATGTCGGTCAGGGCAAAGGCTTCGGCGGCGGCGCGAAACTCTTCGGGGGCGCTGATGGTTTCCACCCACAGAACATCCACCCCACCTTCCTTCAGCGCTTCCGCCTGTTCGTGGAACATTTCCACGGCTTCCGCGTGCGACAGGCTGCCGACCGGCTCCATGATTTCACCAGTCGGGCCGACCGATCCTGCAACGACGACAGGTCGTCCGGCCTTGTCGGCGATTTCGCGCCCCAGCTCGGCGCCGATGCGGTTCAGCTCGGCCACGCGGTTGTGCGCGTCATGCAGTTTCAGCCGTGCCGCTGTGCCGCCGAACGTGTTGGTCAGGAACAGGTCGCTGCCTGCATCAACCGACCCCTGATACAGAGCCCGGATCTTGTCCGGGGCATCCACGTTCCAGAGCTCGGGAGCGTCACCAGATTGCAGGCCCATGTTGAACAGATTCGTTCCCGTGGCACCATCGGCCAGAATGGCGTCATTGGATTCCAGAAGCTTGCTCAGCGTGTTTGTCATAGGGTTGTTCCAGGAAAAGGCGCAAAACGCCGTTAAAAAAAGAGACGCCCCGTGTCTCATGACCAAGGCGTCAAATCAAATTCATAAAACTCATGAAGATCATGAGTCGGACGCAGAAGGCTCAGTTGGTCTCGCTCAGGACCTGTGCCTTGGCTTCCGGCAGAAGCTCGGCCATTTTTGCGCGGATTTCCTCGTCCGAGGACAGGTTGCCCAGATCGCCTGACACCTTGCGAACGACATCTTCGTGCCCGGCTTCCTCGAAGTCGGAAATCACGACCGTCTTTGCATATTCTTCGGCGTCGGCACCGGATTTACCCAGTTTTTCAGCAGCCCACAGACCCAAAAGCTTGTTGCAGCGGGCTTGTGCTTTGAATTGCATCTCTTCATCATGGGCAAACTTGGCTTCAAAGGCGTTTTCGCGTTCGTCGAACGTCGTCATAGGGCAAGGACCTCTTGGGTTATGTCTTCTTTCCTGATGATATGACTATACGACGTCCCATGCGCAAGGGATTTGCGCTGCGTCAAAGCCTCTCGGGTACATGAACTTGCGGGAAATGGGTGCTTGGACTATGAGGACGCCAACGTGAGGGGACTCAATCCCTCTGTGCAGAGTGGAAAGGTCGCTTATGGCGCGTCGCAAGAAAATCTATGAAGGCAAGGCCAAGATTCTGTACGAAGGCCCCGAACCGGGCACCATCGTCCAGTATTTCAAGGATGACGCCACCGCCTTCAACGCGGAAAAGAAGGACGTGATCGACGGCAAGGGTGTGCTCAACAACCGTCTGTCGGAATTCTTCATGACCGGCCTGACCCAGATCGGCATTCCGAACCACTTCATTCGCCGCCTGAACATGCGTGAACAGCTGGTTCGCAACTGCGAAATCGTTCCGCTGGAAGTGATCGTGCGCAACTATGCCGCCGGATCGATGTCCAAGCGCCTGGGCATTGCAGAGGGCACGCAACTGCCGCGCCCGATCGTCGAGTACTGCTACAAGGACGATTCGCTGGGTGATCCGCTGGTCACCGAAGAACATATCGCCGCGTTCGGCTGGGCCAGCCAGCAGGACATGGACGATATCCTCAGCCTTGCCTTGCGCGTGAACGATTTCATGAGCGGTGTGATGCTGGCGGTGGGCATTCGTCTGGTCGACTTCAAGATCGAGATCGGCCGCGTGTTTGAAGGCGATTATCAGCGCCTGATCGTTGCTGACGAGATCAGCCCGGACAGCTGCCGCCTGTGGGATATCGAAACCGGTCAGAAACTGGACAAGGACGTGTTCCGCCGTGATTTGGGCAGTTTGACCGACGCCTATTCCGAAGTTGCACGCCGACTGGGTGTCCTGCCCAGCAACAATGTCACCAAACCGACGTTGATCAACTAGCAACGGCCGGATCAGAAACTAGCCAAAGCGCCGCAACCGTGTTTGCGGCGCTTTTTCGTTGGCGGTTGAAATTGACAGTTTCTCGTTTCCCCAGCATGTTTGCCTCGGACAGGCACAAGAGGGTCAGGGTGGGTGTCAAATGGCGGAACTGTTTGATCAGACAGTATTTCTGAAGTTTCTGGCCGCCGTGCTTGCAATCTTCAATCCGCTTTACAACATCCCGATTTTTCTGAGCATGACCAAGAATTGCACTGCGGCAGAACGGCGGCATGTTGCGGTTGTTGTCATGATCTCGGTTACCGTCATTGCGCTGACTGCTGTCGTGATCGGGGAAGAGGTGCTTGGGGTTTTTGGCATTGATGTGCCGGCTTTCCGGATTGCCGGAGGGATCATCATCTTCGGAATCGGGATGTCGATGTTGAACGCCGAGGGCCGGCCGCCGGGCGATCAGGCCGCGATGGACGACGGGCACGAGCGGAAACTGAATTTTGCCGTCGTACCGCTGGCCATACCTTTGACCATAGGGCCGGGCACGATTGCCATCACGATCGTTTTTTCGCACCAACTGTCGAACGGCGCCGAAATCGTGACGCTGGGTTCGGCGATCCTGATTGCCTGCGCGATCGTGGGGCTGGGATTGTTGTTCGCGGATCAGATCTCGCGCCTGCTGGGTGAGACAATGATCAACGTCCTGACCCGGATCATGGCCATCCTGCTGGTCGCCGTCGCGGTCGAGATGGTTCTGACTGGCACGTTCCATGCGATTGACGCGCATTATCCGGGATTGGCCAAAGAAGTCGGATAGTTGGATTGCTGCGGCAAACTGCTTTGCAAACAGGGTTGTCGAAAGCCATTTGGCGCGCTATCCCCCGCGCAACGAAATGGGCCTCGGATTGCGGCCCGCAGGTGGAGTTGCCAAAATGAAAGCACGGGTTCATGTGATGCTCAAGAACGGGGTGCTGGACCCGCAGGGCGAAGCGGTTCGGCACGCATTGGGCGCAATGGGCTTTGATCAGGTCGAAGGTGTGCGTCAGGGCAAGGTGATCGACCTTGAACTGGCCGACGGCGCGACCGAAGCAGATGTGACCGAGATGTGCGAAAAGCTTTTGGCCAACACTGTTATCGAACGCTACGAGATCGAACTGGTTTGATGGAATGCGGGCCGCGCGTCTGATCACCTACCGTCAGCCGCTTGAGGTAACGACGATCCCGGATCCCGCACCCGCGGAAGACGGCGTGGTCGTGCGGGTGCTGGCCTGCGGCGTGTGCCGGTCTGACTGGCACGCGTGGTCTGGTTCGGACCCGGACGTCATCCTGCCCATGACGCCAGGGCACGAGTATTGCGGCGAGGTGGTTTCCGTCGGCGCGCGCGTCACCCGGTGGCGTGTCGGGGATCGGGTGATTGCGCCTTTCATTCTGGCCTGTGGCCGGTGTCCGGATTGTGCGCAGGGTCATCAGACGATCTGCGCGGATCAGGTTGTGCCGGGGTTCACCTGTGACGGCGCTTTTGCGGAATATGTCGCGGTGGCCCATGCTGACGCGAACCTGACATCCTTGCCGGACAGCATCGCGCCGGACATCGCGGCCGCTTTGGGATGCCGCGTGACGACGTCGTGGCAGGCATTGGTCGGTCGGGCACAGGTTCAGGGTGGTGATTGGATTGCCGTCTTCGGCGGCGGCGGTGTCGGAATATCCACTTTGCTGCTGGGCAAGGCGCTTGGCGCACGTGTGGTAATTGTCGACATCACGGATGACAAACTGAACTATGCCAAGGCTCTGGGCGCTGACGCGGTGGTCAATGCGGCAACCTGCGATGCGCCCCAGGCGGTGAAGTATATCACCGGTGGCGGTGCCCACGTCGCGATCGAGGCTCTTGGCGTCGAAGCTACGACCGTTTCCGCGATGCGTTCCCTGCGCAAAATGGGGCGCATGGTGCAGATCGGGATGCCTGCTGGAGATCACACCCAGATGGCGTTGCCGATGGATGTGCTTTACTCTGGCCAGCTTTCCGTCTTTGGCACACGCGGAATGCCAAGCTGGCGCTATCCGTCTTTGTTGTCGCTGATCGCGGGCGGTGGAATTGACCTGAGCCCGTTGGTCACGCGAAAAATATCTCTCAACCAGGTGAGCGCCGAGCTTGCCGCCTTTGACGATCCAACCCCTCCGGGTGTTGCGGTCGTCACCGATTTTGTCTCGTAGGAGGGCCCGCCATGCGCGCAGCCGTAATCGTTTTCCCCGGATCAAACTGTGACCGAGACCTCGCGGTCGCCTTTGAGCAGGCCGGTTTTCAGGTCGACATGGTTTGGCACAAAGATGCGGCGCTGCCGGAAGGTGTCGATATCGTGGGCGTTCCGGGCGGGTTTTCTTACGGTGACTATCTGCGGTGCGGTGCAATCGCTGCGCAGTCGCCGATTTGCAAGGCCGTGGTCAACCACACCGAACGCGGCGGCTATGCGGTCGGGATCTGCAACGGATTTCAGGTTCTAACGGAAACAGGTATCCTGCCGGGGGCGCTGCTGCGCAATGCCGGGCTGAAATACATCTGCAAGACTGTGGGCCTGAAAGTTGAAACCAGCGATAGCGTCTTTACCGGTGGCTACAACGCAGGCGACGTGATCGGTATTCCGATCGCGCATCACGACGGCAACTATTTCGCGGATGACGCAACGCTGGCGGCGTTGAGAGATCAGGACAGGATCGCATTCACCTATACCGAGAACCCCAACGGCTCGGTCGGTGATATCGCGGGGATCCTTTCCGAAAACCGTCGTGTTCTGGGTATGATGCCGCATCCCGAGCGTGCGGCCGATCAAGGGCATGGCGGTACCGACGGGGCGGCGCTGTTCCGCGCATTGTCAGGTGTGTTTGAAGCGGCGTGACTTGAGGTCACGCGCGCCCGCGCGTAACGTCTGATCATGAACTCGGACGTGCGATCAGGCTGGTCAAAGCTGCTGAAACCGTTTCGCGGCGCCCCGTTGGGGTGGCGGCTGCGGCTGGCTGTACTTGTTCTGATGGTGGCAACAATCGCAACGGTTTGGACCACCAATCGCTTGTTGACCGACAGGTTCACCGAATCCACCCGCAACCGGGCCGAGCTGCGCCTTGCGCTGTATTCCGGCAATTTGCTGAGCGAACTGCGCCGCAACTCGATTGTGCCCCAGTTGCTGGCGCGGGACCCGACACTGATTTCGGCGCTGCAATCCAGGGACTATTCGTTATCGACGCAGCGTTTGATTTCGTTCGTGGAGGAGATCGGTGCGGCGTCGTTGATGCTGTTGGATGGTGACGGGCGCACGGTTGCGGCGACGGATCGGAACAGGCTGGGCGAGGCGCACAGGAATATTCCGTATTTTGTGGACGCGATCCGGTCAAATGCGACGATCTTTTCCGTTATTCCCAAGGAATCCGGCGGATACAGCTTTGTCTATTCCCGCCGGCTTGAAAACAGCGCGGAAATACTGGGCGTTATCGTTGTCGAAGTTGATCTGCAAAAGTTTGAACAGGCATGGGCCGGCATTTCGGATGCGGTGATGGTCACTGACAGCACCGGAACCATCATTCTGTCCACCGAACCGCGCTGGCGGGGTCTGGATGAGGGGGCGGCCCTGCTGCGTCAACCGCCGCAAGGGGCGATCCAGCGGGCCATTCGGGCGACGACCGATTGGACCGCTTTGCCACCTGACGCCTACCTGCAAGGCGAGGCCGTGATGCGTCTGGAAACGCGCATCCCGTTCCGCGGCTGGCAAATGACATCATTCACGACCTATGCCTCGATCCGCGAGAAAGTGAACAGCGTTCTGGCGCTCGAGATCATGGGCTTTGCGATTCTTCTGGCGCTGGCGTTCTACGCGCTGAGCCGACGCGCGACGCTGCGCATGACCCTGTTTCAGCGCGAGTCGGCAGAGCTTCGCGCATTGAACGCCAGGCTACAGCGGGAAATCGCTGAACGCGAACGGGTTGAAAAGACGTTGGATTTGGCCGAACAGACCCTTGCTCAAAGCTCGAAACTTGCAGCTCTGGGTGAGATGTCAGCGGCGGTCAGTCACGAGCTGAATCAACCACTGGCTGCAATGAAAACCTATCTGGCCGGCGCCCGTCTGCTGTTGCGTCGAAACCGACCGGAAGAAGCGCTGGCAAGTTTCGGTCGCATCGATGGCCTGATCGAGCGGATGGGCGCGATTACGCGGCAGCTCAAATCCTATGCACGCAAGGGGGCGGATGCGTTTTCACCTGTAAATCTTGGCGAAGCGCTGGCCTCGGCCTTGTCGATGATGGAACCGCAGTTGCGTCAGCGCCATGTAAAGATCACCCAAATCCTGCCGGAAGAACCGGTGGTGGTGATGGGGGATCGGATGCGGATCGAGCAGGTGATGGTCAACCTCTTGCGCAATGCGCTGGACGCCACCAAATCAGTGGCAGAGCCGGATGTGGAAATAATCTTGGCGGCGGGTGACACGGCTGTACTGACGGTACGCGACAACGGGCATGGGATCGAGGATATCGAGAACCTGTTCGAGCCGTTCTACACCACCAAACAGCCCGGAGACGGGGTGGGCTTGGGGCTTGCCATCTCGTCGGGGATCGTGAACGACCATGGGGGACGGCTGACTGCGCGCAACGGCCAATACGGTGGCGCGGTGTTTGAAATGCAGTTGCCAGCACTGGGAAGCGACGGCCTTGAGGCCGCGGAATAACGAGGAATGACTATGGCACAGGCCATGAAAATCGCCATTGTGGATGACGAACAGGACATGCGCCAATCGATCAGCCAATGGCTTGCTTTGTCCGGATATGACACGGAAACCTTTGCCAGCGCCGAGGACGCGCTCAAGGTTCTGGGGCCGGATTATCCGGGAATCGTGATCTCGGACATCAAGATGCCCGGAATGGATGGCATTCAGCTTCTGAAAAAGCTGATGGGGGCCGACAGTACCCTGCCGGTGATCATGATCACCGGGCACGGCGACGTGCCGATGGCGGTTGAAGCGATGCGCGTTGGCGCGTTCGACTTCCTTGAAAAACCGTTCAACCCCGATCGGATGTCCGAACTGGCCAAACGCGCCAGCAATGCGCGCCGTCTGACTCTGGACAACCGCGCCTTGCGGCGCGAGCTGTCCGGCGGCACCCAGATCATGAACAAGCTGATCGGCGCCAGCCCGGTCATGGAGCGGCTGCGTGAGGATATTCTGGATCTCGGCCAGGCTGACGGCCATGTGTTGATCGACGGTGAAACCGGTACCGGGAAAACGCTTGTGGCTCACGCGCTTCATGCCGTTGGCAGCCGTGCAGGCAAGAAGTTTGTTCTGGTGTCCTGTGCCGCACTTGAAGAGGATGCACTGGCCAAGCGTCTGTTTGGCCCCATGATGCCCGAAGATGCGCAACTGCCCGCCATAGAAGAGGCGCGTGGCGGCACGCTGGTTCTGGAAGATGTGGAAGCGTTGAGCGATACGTTGCAGGCCAAGCTGCTGAGCGTGATGAACGAGCAGGGCACACCTGCGGAGACCCGGATCGTTGCCATCTCGAACTTGCAGGAGGCGGGAAAGACGTCGGAAGACGTGCTGCGCCCGGACCTGTTCTATCGCCTGGCCGCGCTGCGCATCACCATGCCGCCGTTGCGGCAGCGGGGCGAAGATATCCTGACCCTGTTCACCCGTCTCAGCGAGCAGTTTGCCGAAGAATACGGTTGCGACGCACCCCAGGTGAGCGCACAAGAAGCTGCGCAACTGTTGCAGGCCCCTTGGCCCGGCAATGTGCGCCAGTTGATCAATATTGCCGAACGGGCGGTGCTGCAATCGCGCCGTGGTTCGGGCACCATCGCGTCTTTGTTGATGTCCGATCACGAAGAGATGCAGCCGGTGATGACCACCGAGGGCAAGCCGCTGAAGGAATATGTCGAAGCTTTCGAACGAATGCTGATTGATAATACGATGCGCAGGCACAAAGGCTCTATCGCGTCAGTCATGGACGAGCTTTGCCTTCCTCGCCGGACGCTGAACGAGAAGATGGCCAAATACGGCCTTCAGCGTTCGGACTATCTGTAAGCGATGCGATTTGGGGGCTCTGCCCCCGTCGCCTATGGCGCCTCCCCCGGGATATTTTTGGCCAGATGAAGGGGATCCGTTGCGCTGGTTGGTGGCGGAGTGCAGTTTGCCCATTGTCTTTTCCACAGGGTTGCTTTTATTGTGTCGGGACGGGCCGGGCGATTTTGACGCCTGAAAGTCCCGAATCTTTGAGTTTCGCTGCTGATCCGTTGGTGAGGGTCAAGACCTCGCGGTTCAGCAGACCGATTATGCCCCTCAAGGGGCAGTGGAGTACCTGAGCCCGGGATCACTGGGCGAAAGGAATAAATGGGCAGGCTGCGTTCAGACGCGCCTGTCGGAGAAGAACCGCGATGACGCGCGCGCAACGATTGAGAGAACGGGCAGGGGGCCACAGCGCCAGACCCTGCCGCGCGCCGTCTGATATCGCCCTGACAAGACACCTCCCCAAAAGCGCCTGTCCGCCTGGACAGGTCAGGACAACGCGTTTGGCGCGGTGCACCAAGGACAAATGGCTAAGAAAATGCTTATCGATGCCACCCACGCGGAGGAAACCCGCGTCGTGGTGGTTGACGGAAACAAGGTCGAGGAGTTCGATTTTGAATCCGAAAACAAACGCCAGCTTGCCGGCAACATCTATCTTGCAAAAGTAACGCGGGTTGAGCCGTCGCTTCAGGCGGCCTTTGTGGATTATGGCGGGAACCGGCATGGCTTCCTGGCATTCTCTGAAATTCACCCGGATTATTACCAGATCCCCGTCGCCGACCGTGAGGCGTTGATGGAGGAAGAGCGCGCCTATGCCGAGGCCATGAAGGCGCGGGATGAGGCTGAGGAGGCCAAATCCAAGAAGCGGCGGACCCGGTCTCGCGCGAAGGCTGCTGACGTGAAATCGGATGATCCGGTTGAAACGATGGAGGTTTCGACCGAACCAACCGGCATGGAAACCATCGATCTGGACGAGGGTGAAGAAGCAGATGTTGATGTTCCGGAAGGAACGTCGCCGATGGAAGTCGTCGCTGAAACTCCGGTAGAGGAGCCGGTTGACGATGACGCGCCGGCCACTGAAGAAGCAACCGAAACCGCATCGGATGAGGCAGCACTAGACGACGTTGCCGAGGAAGCCACTGAACAGGCTGTCGATGTGTCGGACGACGACGCGGAGGATCAGGCCGAAGAGCCACTGGAAGCCGTTGAAGACGTTCAAACGGAGGGGGATGAAGCCCAATCCGAGCCGGAGCAAGCAGAAGAACCTGTTGAAGCTGCGGATGATGAACAAGACCCTGATGAGGACGTTGACGAAACCAAAAGCACAGACGCTGCATCAAAAGACGCATCGATTGAATCGGTTGCTGATGATGATGACAGCGAAGACATTCGTCCGCCGCGCAAACCGCGCCCGCGTCGCTACAAGATACAGGAAGTCATCAAAGTACGTCAGGTCCTTCTGGTGCAGGTTGTCAAGGAAGAGCGCGGAAACAAGGGTGCTGCGCTGACCACCTATCTTTCGCTGGCAGGACGGTATTGTGTTCTGATGCCCAATACCGCACGTGGTGGTGGCATCAGCCGCAAGATTACCAACGCGGCGGACAGGAAAAAGCTGAAAGAGATCGCAACGGATATCGATGTTCCGACCGGGGCGGGTTTGATCATTCGAACTGCCGGGGCCAAGCGAACCAAATCCGAGATCAAACGCGACTATGAGTACCTCCAGCGTTTGTGGGAGCAGATCCGGGCGCTGACACTGGAATCCATCGCGCCGGCAAAGATCTATGAAGAAGGTGATCTGATCAAACGGTCGATCCGAGATCTTTACAACCGTGATATCGACGAAGTCTTGGTCGAAGGCGAGGGCGGGTACCGCATCGCCAAGGACTTCATGAAGATGATCATGCCGTCACACGCCAAGAACGTGAAACGGTACGAAGATGCGCTGCCTCTGTTCGCGCGCTATCAGGTGGAAAGTTATCTGGCCGGGATGTTCAATCCTACCGTACAGCTGAAATCCGGTGGCTATATCGTAATCGGCGTGACGGAAGCACTGGTGGCGATCGACGTGAACTCGGGCCGTGCCACCAAGGAAGGTTCGATCGAGGAAACCGCACTCAAGACCAACCTCGAGGCCGCTGAAGAGGTTGCACGTCAGCTGCGCCTGCGCGATCTCGCCGGTCTGATCGTCATCGACTTTATCGACATGGACGAGCGCAAGAACAACTCGGCTGTCGAAAAGCGTTTGAAAGACAAACTGAAAACGGACCGCGCCCGCATCCAGGTTGGTCGTATTTCGGGTTTTGGTCTGCTGGAGATGAGCCGTCAGCGTCTGCGCCCCGGCATGATCGAGGCAACGACACAGCCGTGCCCGGCCTGTCACGGCACCGGTCTGATCCGCTCGGACGACAACATGGCCTTGTCGATCCTGCGTCAGATCGAAGAAGAAGGTACCCGCCGCCGTTCGCGCGAAGTCCTGGTGCGCTGCCCTGTCAGCATCGCCAACTTCCTGATGAACCAGAAGCGAGAGCATATTGCGCAGATCGAGGCGCGTTATGGGCTTTCAGTGAGGATCGAAGGGGATATCCATTTAGTCAGCCCGGACTTCTCGATGGAGAAGTTCAAGACGGCCAGCCGGATTGTTCCCGAGGCCACGGCGCCTGTTGTTTCTGTCGATGCGTCGCTGATGGATCTTGTCGATTCATCGGACGCGGAAGAGACCGAAGAGGAAATCGCTCAGACCGAAGAAGAGGCAAAGCCCAAGCGCAAGCGCCGTCGTCGTCGTCGCAAGAAAGGTTCGGGCAATGGCGATGCGCCGGAGCAGGCCGCGGAAGAGGGTGACGCGCCAGCACAAGAAGACGCAGAGAGCGATACGCCTGACGTCGAAAGTGCTGAGCCGGCTGAAGCTGAGGCTTCGGAGGAAGAAAAACCGGCAAAGCCCAAGCGCAAACGCGCCCCGCGCCGTCGCAAGAAAGATGCGGTTGCCGAAGAAGTTGCGGATCAGCCTGAAGAGCGATCTTCCACGACGGCCGACGCTGCAACGGAAGAGCCGGCAGCCGAGGAAACCGGCGAGAGCATCGCGGGCGGAAGCGCCGAGGTAGCGGCAGAGCCGGTTGAGGACGCCGCTGAACCAGCCGAAGCCCAGGCTGACGCTCCTCCGTCGGAAGAGCAACCTGCAAACGGTGTGGATGCGGCACAAGCGGTTGAAGGAGCGGATGAGGCGGAAAAGCAATCTGCGGAAGCCTTAGAAGCCGCTGACGTTGCAGAAACCGAAGATCCTGCCGAAGCCGGGCCAGCGGAAGCAACGCCCGAGCCGGTGCTTGAAAGCGTGGCGGAAGAGCCTGAACCCGTACCCGCCAAGCCCAAACGACGCGGTTGGTGGTCGCTGGGAAGTTAATGAAAAAGGCGGGCTGATCGGCCCGCCTTTTTTTGACCTGCAACGAAGGTCAGCTGGATTTTTGGATCAGATAGATCTGATGTGCGCCGTCAGTGTCCTGCGAAAGCAGTGTATGCCCGGCCTCAGCACAAAAGTGCGGAACATCCACGATAGCCGCAGGATCATCGGCCAGCACCCGCAGAACGGCACCCTCCGGCATGGATTTCAGTCGTTTGCGGGCTTTCAGGACGGGCAAGGGGCACAACAGGCCCAAAGCGTCCAGGGTATCTGTATTCTCTGACATGATTTTCGGGATAGGGTGAAGTTGTAATATTGTCCAGATTTCGAGCACGAGGATGTGACTGTTTGGCCCCGTGACGGATCGCTCTTCATCACATATGTGCAGAAACATGTTCGGAATCGAAATCATAGACGCGGGACTGCTGCCCGCCATGTTCGTCGCGCTGCTGGGTGGCCTGATCAGCTTTCTGTCGCCTTGCGTATTGCCAATCGTACCGCCTTATCTGGCGTATATGAGTGGCGTTACCATACATGAGATGCAGGACGAGGCCCGCGCGCGGCGCAAGGCGACCATGTCGGCGCTGTTCTTTGTCATGGGCCTGTCGACCGTGTTTCTGCTGCTTGGCTTTACCGCATCGGCCTTTGGCGCGTTTGTGCTGCAAAATCAGGTGCTGTTCGCCAAGTTGTCCGGTGCCGTTGTCATCGTCTTTGGCCTTCACTTTCTGAATGTCTTCCGGATTCCTTTTCTGGATCGCGAAGCACGGATTGAAACCGGTGATTCCGGTGGGTCGGTCTTCGGCGCTTACATCCTTGGCCTGGCTTTTGCATTCGGCTGGACCCCGTGCATTGGGCCTCAACTGGGAGCGATCCTGTCACTGGCGGCGAACGAAGCGTCGGTCGCGCGCGGCACGTTTCTGCTGGGGGTTTACGCTGCGGGTTTGGGTATTCCGTTCCTGTTGGCGGCCATGTTCCTGAATCGCTCCATGACCGTGATGAACCGGATCAAACCGTATATGGGCACGATCGAAAAGATCATGGGCGGGCTGTTGCTGTTTGTGGGCATCATGCTGATAACCGGGCTTTTCACCCGTTTCAGCTGGTGGTTGCTGGAGAGTTTTCCGGCGCTGGCAAATTTCGGGTGATCAACTGACCCTCTTACCTTGGCTTCAAGCCTGCGTTAACCTGCGCATCAGAAGGTAAGGGCATGAGCAGTCACACAAATCAGCCGCAGGTGCGCAGACGTCGGGTGTTCTATATACCCGGCTATGATCCGATGCCGCCCCGGCGATATCGCGAGCTGTATCGCATTGAATCGCAGAAGCAGGCCCGGATCTCGGGGTACGAGATCGCCATATCCCAAAAGACAACGGACGGGCGTTTTGGGTGGCGTGTGAACTCGGAACAAGATGGGCTGACTGTTGAAACGGAATTCGAGGTTCTGGTGTGGTCCGACATCGTGCGCGACAGCATGTCGGTCTCGATCCCGGCGACCTATTGGCAATTGGCCCGCACGGCGTGGATTTACACATCAACCGGTACGTTGTGGCGTCTGATGCGATTGCGCAAGGGCCCGGTGATCGCTGCGTTGTATCCAGTGGCGATGTTGGTGTCTCAGCTGCTGATCGCGCTTGCGTTGGCATGGGCGTGCATAGCCATGGCTGGTTGGTGGGGGGTATTCCCCGGAGCGGCCATCGCCGTCGCGTTACTGCTGTGGTTTCGCAAGGTCGATAACCGGTTGTTTGCGTATTACCTGATGCATGATTACGCCTATTCAGCGCAGTTGAGCGGGCAAATGCCGGTCGAGCTACGGGAAAGGTTGTCTTCGTTTCGTGAAGCGATCCAAGACGCGTTGAATTCCGATGTGGATGAGGTGCTGGTCGTTGGCCACAGCTCGGGCGCGCATCTGGGGGTGTCTGTTCTGGCCGAGCTGGTCCGAAATTCGAAAGTGCACGAGCAAGGCGCGGTGCTGTCGTTTCTCAGTTTGGGACAGGTGGTTCCCATGGTCTCGTTTCTGCCCCAGGCACACGATTTGCGGTCCGATCTGCATTTCCTGTCCACACGGTCCGAGCTCCGCTGGATCGATGTCTCGGCCCCCGGTGATGGCTGCGCCTTTGCGCTTTGCGATCCGGTTGCGGTCACGGGGGTGGCCGATGCTGATAAACGCTGGCCGCTGGTCCTGTCAGCGGCTTTTTCGCAAACCTTGTTTCCGGAACGCTGGAAAGCTTTGCGATGGCGGTTTTTTCGCCTTCATTTTCAGTATCTTTGCGCCTTCGACAAGCCGGAAAGCTATGATTATTTCCGGATAACGGCTGGCCCGTTGACGCTGGGGCAAAGGTTTGCGGATCGTGAGGCTTCGCGCAGCCGCATCGAGACGCCTGTTTCCAAGTTCACCTCGGTACAGCCATGACCATGACCCCGCCCAAGCCAGACCCGCGCCCCGAGAAGGTTTCGTTGCTGCGCTATGTGAAACTGTTCAGACAAGACCTGCTGTCGGCGCAGCCAGCCCGGCTGTATCGCGCGTGGATGGCAGAATTCAAAACTCCGTTCTTCCGGTCGTTCCTGATCAATCAACCGGATCTGGTTCAAACCGTCCTCAAGAAACGGCCTGACGATTTTCCCAAATCCGGCAGGATCAGCGAAGGCCTGCGACCGTTGCTTGGCAATTCGGTATTTCTGACCAATGGCGAGACCTGGAAACGACAGCGGCGGATTATCGATCCCGCGTTCGAAGGGGGGCGTCTGAAGGATACATTCCCGGCCATGCTGGCCGCCGCCGAGGCGTGTGTGGAACGGCTGCGGCCTCATGTCGGAGGGGAACTCGAATTCGAAGAACAGACAAGCCATGCAGCGGCGGACGTGATATTTCGCACCCTGTTTTCCGTTCCTATCGACAACGCTATCGCCAGCCAGGTGTTCGAAAAGTTCCGGGCCTATCAACGCGCGCAACCTTTGCTGAATCTGGCGGCTTTTGTTCCTTTGCCAAAGTGGCTGCCCCGGTTTCATTCCGGGGTGACCAAACAAAACGCGCGGGATATTAGGGCGCTGATTGCCGAACTGACCAGAACACGCGCAAAGGCCATCAAGGACGGAACGGCACCTGATGATCTTGCGACCAAGATCATGACGACGGCTGATCCCGAAACCGGGCAGTTCTTCGACCCCGAGGAAATGGTTGATCAGGTGGCGATCTTTTTTCTTGCCGGGCATGAGACCAGCGCGTCAGCCTTGGCCTGGACGCTGTACCTGATGGCCCTTTACCCGGAATGGCAGCAGAAGGTTGCAGAGGAGGCCGCTGCTCTGGATGATCCTTCATTTGCCTCTGTTTCAAAACTTCGGATCAGCCGGGATGTGTTCCGCGAAGCGCTGCGCCTTTATCCTCCGGTGCCCATGATGGTCCGCGAGACCACGTGCCCCGAACGGTTCCGTAACCGGGATGTACCGGTTGGCGCGCAGATCGTGATCAGCCCGTGGCATTTGCACCGTCAGGCGCGTTTGTGGGACGATCCGGACGGTTTTGATCCCAACCGTTGGGGCACGGAAAACGGCAAGCGGTGCCAGCGCGACGCTTACATCCCGTTCTCAGCAGGCCCCCGAGTGTGCACCGGGGCCGGGTTTGCAATGGTCGAAGGGCCGCTGATCCTGTCGATGCTTTTGCGCCGCTACCGGTTCGAAACAATCCCGGGAAAAACACCTCTTCCGGTCGCTCACCTGACGGTTCGATCCAAAGATGGCATATGGTTACGCCTGTTTGAGCGCTAACAACCTACCATCGGTTCACGCCCTGTTGTATGCGGGGAAGAACATCGGAATCATCATTGAACGGGAAAACAATATGTCCAAAGCAGAACAGCGCGCGCAGATGATCAACGGCACGGGCTTTATCGCGGCACTGGATCAAAGCGGCGGATCAACCCCGAAAGCGCTTGCGTTGTATGGTGTCGAGGCATCCGACTACAGCTCGGAGGAAGAGATGTTCGGTGAAATCCAGAAGATGCGTGCCCGCATCATTCTGGCCGACGATTTCACAAAGGACAAAGTGATTGGCGCAATCCTGTTCGAACGTACCCTGGGCGAAGAGATCGAAGGCCGCAAGGTTGCCGATTATCTGTGGACGGTCAAAGGTATCGTTCCTTTCCTGAAGATCGACAAAGGCTTGGAAGAACAGGCAAATGGCGTTCAGATGATGAAACCGATCCCCGGTCTGGCCGAGACCCTGGCCAAGGCCGATGGTGTGTTCGGAACCAAGGAGCGCTCGGTCATTCACGAAGCGAATGCCGATGGCATCGCGGCGGTGGTTGCCCAACAGTTCGACGTCGCCCGCGAAGTCACAGATGCCGGTATGGTTCCGATCGTGGAGCCCGAAGTGAACATCCATTCGGAAACCAAGGCCGAGGCGGAAGACATCCTGAAGGCTGAAATTCTCAAGAACCTCGATCAACTGGCCGAAGGCCAGGAAGTGATGCTGAAGCTGACGATCCCGACAAAGGCAAACTTGTATGACGCGCTGGCTGACCACCCGCGGCTCTTGCGCGTTGTGGCCCTGTCGGGCGGTTATTCGACGGAAGAAGCCTGTGATCTGCTGGGCCGGAACGGCAAGATGATTGCATCCTTCTCGCGGGCCTTGACCGAAGGTCTGTCAAAACAGCAGTCAGATGCCGAATTCAACGCGGCCCTGGGTGCCAACATCGATAAGATATTCAAAGCCTCCGTCTAACCTTTCAGGCAGGTTTGTTGAAAGAGCGGCGCATCTGTGCCGCTTTTTTTCTGCCGATGCAGGTCTCGGCATGATCATTGACCAGCCCCATGGCCTGCATGAACGCAAACACGGTTGTAGGGCCAACAAACTTCCATCCCCGTTTCTTGAGATCTTTCGACATGGCCACCGACTCGGGCGATGTGGACGCTGTTTGCGGAGACGGAGGCGTTTCAGCCTCGTAACGCCAGACATAGGCCGCCAGAGATCCTTCGGCCGCCACAAGGTCCTGCGCGCAACGCGCATTGTTGATCACCGCTTCAATTTTTCCGCGATGACGGATGATCCCGGAATCCTGTAGCAGGCGTTCCACATCTGCATCAGAAAACGTGGCCATCCTGTTGAAATCAAACCCGCAAAACGCCTTCCTAAAGTTTTCGCGCTTGTTCAGGATCGTTCGCCAGCTAAGACCTGACTGAAAGCTCTCGAGGCATAGTTTTTCAAACAGCCGTTGGTCGTCGCCGACAGGGTAACCCCATTCATTGTCGTGATATTCAAAAAATTCGGGCGCGGCCTGACACCATGCGCATCTTTGCTGCCCATCCGGCCCGGTAATGGTGTCGCTCATGGTTGTACCCTTTTTGTTCCCGCTCACGTTACACGTCGAGGCGAGGGCGTGACAAGTCTCAATCAGGGTTTCGGAACCAGTTCAGCACAAAGACGCGTATGGCCGATGCAAGACCCGTTTCCGGGTCGCGAGCCACATCTATTTCAGCCGCCAAGACATTGATTGGCTTACCTTGTTCCTGAGCGATCTCGCGAAAAGCACGCCAGAATTCATCCTCGAGTGATACCGAGGTTCGGTGTCCTTTCAGGGTCAAAGAGCGTTTGACAGGACGGCCGCTCATTCGTCCAGCTCATGATCGACTAGGTCGCGCTTTTGTTTTTTCTGTTGAAGTTTCACGACTTCTTTTTCAGCTTTTGTACGCCCAAACGCGACGGCGTTCCGGTCGGCGCGGGCCTTTCTTTCGGCCCGCGCTTTTTCCTTTCGATACCGGTTCAGATTGACCGGCTTGCCCATCAGTCTTTTGGGCCGATCATCTGTTCGGGGCGGACGACGGCATCAAAGGTCGCTTCGTCCACAAAGCCCAGCGCGATGGCTTCTTCCTTGAGCGTGGTACCGTTCTTGTGGGCGGTTTTCGCAACTGTGGTCGCATTGTCATAACCGATGGTGGGGGCAAGCGCCGTGACCAGCATCAGCGATTCCTTCATCAGCTTGTCGATGCGCGGCTCGTTCGCTTTGATGCCAATCAGCATCCGCTCGGTAAAGCTGTCGGCGGCATCCCCCAACAGCTGGATCGATTGCAGCAGGTTGTAGGACATCATCGGATTGTAGACGTTCAATTCGAAATGCCCTTGTGACCCGGCGAAATTCATCGCCGCGTTGTTGCCCATCACATGCGCGGCGACCTGCGTCAGCGCTTCGGCCTGCGTCGGGTTTACCTTGCCGGGCATGATCGACGAGCCGGGCTCATTTTCCGGCAGAATCAGCTCACCCAGGCCGGAACGAGGCCCGGAGCCCAGGAAACGAATGTCGTTTGCAATCTTGTAGCAGCTGCCGGCAATCGTCGCCAAAGCGCCCGAAAGGAAGACCATGGCATCATGGGCGGCCAGCGCCTCGAACTTGTTCGGCGCCGTCACGAAGGGCAGGTCGGTGATCTGGGCCATATGGCCTGCGACGGCTTTGTCCCAGCCGTGCTGGGTGTTCAGGCCGGTGCCAACGGCCGTTCCGCCCTGGGCTAGTTCATAAATCCCCGGCATCGCCGCATGTACGCGTGCGATCCCCTGACGAATCTGGTGTGCATAGCCACTGAACTCCTGACCCAGTGTCAGCGGTGTCGCGTCCTGTGTATGGGTTCGGCCGATCTTGATGATGTCCTTGAATTCCTCGGCCTTCTGCTCGAGCCCGGACGCCAGTTTTTCAAGACCGGGAAGCAGGACGTCGCGTACGCTCATCGCTGTTGCGATATGCATGGCGGTTGGGAAAGTATCGTTCGACGATTGCCCCATGTTGCAGTGGTCATTCGGGTGTACCGGGTCTTTGGATCCGATCTTGCCGCCCAGAATCTCGATGGCTCGGTTGGCGATGACCTCGTTCGCATTCATGTTCGACTGGGTGCCCGAACCCGTCTGCCACACGACCAACGGAAAGTTGTCGTCGAACTTGCCCTCGATCACCTCGCCTGCGGCCTGAATGATCGCATCGGCTATCTTTGCGTCCAGCTTGCCCGTTGCCTTGTTTTCCATGGCGCAGGCTTTCTTGATTACGCCCAGCGCGCGCACGATGGCGACCGGCTGTTTTTCCCAGCCGATGGGAAAATTCATGATCGAGCGCTGCGTTTGGGCGCCCCAATACTTGTCGGCAGGAACCTCGAGCGGGCCAAAGCTGTCGGATTCTGTGCGGGTTTGAGACATCGGTCACTCCGTTTGGTATGCAGTTGTATGCCGTTTAGCCGCAGCCACGCCGTGACGCAATCGGCCAGTTGCGCGCACCTTAAACTTAAGGGCTTCAAAGGTATAGGCGCGGGGTGCGTCACTTTAATCGTTGTTGGCGGGGAATGTGCATTGTTTGCGGACACCTCTGGGCTACAATGGAGCAATAGACGCCATGGAGGACAAAATGCCAAATTTCCATCGCTTTACGCTTGAAAAAGCAGTCGCGATACTTGCAGTTTGCGCTTTGTGGCTGTCGGTTCTGAGCGCAGCGGCCCGCGCGGCAGACATCACACCTTTCATAGGAGATTATATCGGTTCAGCCGAAGTCGTGGACGCGGATGGCACGACAACGCCCCGCGACATGAGCGTTTCCATCGTCGAGACCAAGAACGGTTTCAACGTCAGTTGGCGGACGACGACATACAAGCTGGATGGACGCGTAAAGGAACAGAAGTTCTCGATTGATTTTGTTCCGTCAGACCGCCCGGATGTGTTTTCGGCGGCGATGAAGCGCAATGTTTTTGGTCACGAAGTCCCGCTGGACCCGATGAAGGGCGAGCCATTTGTATGGGGCCGCATCGTCGGCGAAACACTGACCGTGTTTTCTTTGTTCATTGACGAGGACGGAGGATATGAGTTGCAGCAATTCGACCGCACGCTTGCCCAAGGCGGGCTGAACCTCGCGTTTTCCCGATTCATAGATGGTCAAAAATCACGATCGGTCGAGACTTTTCTGATGAAACGATAAACCCCGCGCCGGGCGGGGTTTGAACGTTCATTTCCGAAAGCTGTCCAGCGATACGATATCCGCATCGTGATGTATTTCTTCTTCTTCGACTTCGATATCGTCTTCGATGATTTGATCTTCTTCGATTTCGTCCTCCGGGCTTTCGAAGCGAAGGCCGAATTCAACGGAAGGATCGACGAAAGTCTTGATTGCGGAATAGGGGACGTACAGCGGTTCCGGGGCATCGCC
This sequence comes from Ruegeria sp. HKCCD6157, assembly GCF_013110685.1. Classification (NCBI taxonomy): domain Bacteria; kingdom Pseudomonadati; phylum Pseudomonadota; class Alphaproteobacteria; order Rhodobacterales; family Roseobacteraceae; genus Ruegeria; species Ruegeria sp. HKCCD6157. The sequence goes on along the minus strand of NZ_WVRB01000001.1, from coordinate 1,544,320 downwards.
AAAGTTCAAAGTGATGCCAAAGCCGAGGTCACCAACTTCGAGGTTCTCGAACCAGTGCTGCATGACGATGGTCATTTCTTCGGGATAGCGTTCACGCAGCCAGTCGGCGATTTCCACACCATCTTCACGTGTGTCGAAAGTGATGAAAAAGTGATGCGCCCCGGGTAGACCGGTTTCAGAAACGTCCTTCAGCACTGTTTTGATCAGGCCGCGCATGGCGGTGTGCATCAGGTTTCCATAATCGATGCCTTGCGACATGTGTGATCCTCAAAAGTGGTTATGCTCAGCATAGGGGTTTTGTTCGGAAACGAAAGGGCGGGTACGACCGGATTGATCAGATATTGTGTGCAGCCAGGCCGGCAATCGACATCAGGGCAAGCACGGTTCCCATCCCTAATTTCAGTCGAAAAATCAAGGCCCCAGCAAGGATAGTTAGACCGAATGCGGTAAAATTCAACGCGGAAATCTGCGGCATGGGGATTGCCAGAGGACCCCATGATTTTTCAGACACCGATTCGAAAAGAACATTCAGGGCGAACCACACGGAAAGGTTGAGAATCACTCCGACGACGGACGCGGTGATTCCATGCAGGGCCGCAGACAGGCGGGGACGCGCGGCCAGACGGTCGAGATATGGGGCCGCAAGAAAAATCCAAAGAAAGCACGGAACGAACGTCGCCCACAATGCAACCGCACCGGCTGCAAGCGCCAGCGTGAACCCACCGGTCAGTTGCCCGGTCAGCATGGCGACAAACTGGGTGACAAGTATGAGCGGCCCCGGAGTCGTTTCCGCCAGCCCCAGCCCATCGATCATCTGATCCGTGCTGATCCAGTGGTACTGGTCGACAACCGTTTGGGTCATATAGGCCAATACGGCATATGCGCCGCCAAAGGTCACAACGGCGAGTCGGGCAAAAAACCACCCCAGATCGCTCAGCAGTTGATGGCCTGTGACGCTCAGAGCGACGAGCGGGCCCAACCAAAGGGGCAGCCAAACAGCAATCGTTCGCAGAGACCGCGCCAGATGTGGTGTTCCTTCTCGCGTGGGAGTTTCTACGGGTCCTTTGAAGGTCACGTAGCCCCAGGCTGCGGCAACGAATATGATCGTCGGAAAAGGAAGGTTCAGCAGAAAAATGGCCAGGAACGACAGAATTGCGATTGTTCGATGCTCGCGATCATTCAATGCCTTGCGCGAAAGATTGCGGAGCGCCTGCAAAACGATGACGATGACGGTTGCCTTGATGCCCGTGAAGGCCGACTGCACCAAGGGAACATCGCCAAATGCTGAATAGAGCGCGACCAGAACCGCAATCACCAACGCGCCGGGTAAAACGAACAAGCTGCCGGCAATCAGCCCGCCAGCAACGCCGCGCAGACGCCACCCCGCATAGGTTGCCAGCTGCATCGCCTCGGGGCCCGGCAGCAACATGCACAGAGACAGGGCGCGCAGGTAAGTCTGTTCATCCAGCCAGGGTCGGCGTTCGACCAATTCCTGATGCATCAAGGAGATCTGAGCCGCAGGACCGCCGAAAGACAGCAGACCGATCCTGCCAAAAACCTTGAAAATCTCGGCCAGTGTCGGTGTCATGACGTTCGCCCGGTGGGCCAGTCATGGCTTTCGTCAAATCCATCGCGCGCCCAGCGATACATCGCGTCGTAAAGATTCATCCCGGCTTTCAGGTTTTCATGGTCATCGCGATACTGCCTTGAAAGCCCGACGGACACCGCCAACAATCCGGCCGCTTCAGGCGCAAGCGCGTGCCGGTTCGTGTCTGCTGCCCGGATGACCGTCGCCAACCGGTCCAGCGCAGGGGAGTGAAGCCCGAATTCATCCAGCATGGTGTCAAACGTGCAATTGTCGCCTCGGTGGCTCCAGAACGTGTTCTCGATATCAAAAGGTGACGCCCCGAAAGCAGTCGCAACGCTTTCGACTTCGCCGGGTGCCACAAACAGGAACTTGGCGTCGGGGTCAACAAACCTGCGTATCAGCCAGGGACATGCGATTCTGTCGATCTTGGGTCGGTGACGCGTGACCCACAGCGTATGGCCACCAATTCGATCAGGAATGCGTGCCGCGAGCAAACGTGGTGCATCGGCCATGTCGCGCCACGCCTGCATTCCACCTTCCAGATATTCGGCTTGATGCCCTTCGCTGCGCAACCAGGAGACAACGCCCTGGCTCAGCTTTTTGCCTTTCTGACAGATAATCACGGTTGAACGGCCGGAGATCTTGCACGAAAGCTCCCGAAGATCCGTGGCCGGGTGCCGGATTGATGCGGGGATCAGATAGGGATCTTCTTCAAAATCGTCATTCAGGCAAACGTCGAATAGAACGGGCGCATTCGGAGTGCCGATCAGACGCAGGAGTTGTTTGGAAGAAATAGAGTGGGGCGATGCCATGGCATGTTTCCTTGTGACCGCGGATACATGCGAAACTTGGGCTGTCGCCTCACGGGGCGTTCGCAATCTTACCCCACGGCACTTGCTAGCGCGCAAGGGTCATGGGGGTCAAGATTGCTTTGGGTTCACGCCCAGTCCAAGCGTTGCCCGGTCATGCATACGGGCAGGGTGTCCGATGGAAACTGGCCCAGTTCTTCAAATAACGAGATGAAGTCAAAATGGTTGTAGGCTTCAACCATCTTTTCGTCCTTGAACCGCGCCATGACCTGGCCGGTGACTTCCAGCGGCGCGCCATTGTCAGCCCGAAAAGTACGCACATGCAGAATGGCGGACACCCAGTCGCCGTTCTCGATGATCTTGGGCAGTTCGACCTTGATGTCCCCCAGAATATGGCGGAACGCCATGACCAGATCCCGGAAATCGTCAGCACCGACCTGCATTTCCGGAATCAGACCCTCGGCCATCGTTTCGGGTGCGAAGAACTGATCAATTGCTTCGGTGTTTCCATTTTCCCAAACCTCGGAGTACCACTTTCTGAGTATCTCTGAATTCGTCATCCCAGTTCTCCTGTCCAAGTGCTGGCAAGATGGCAAAAAGGAATGAATAAACTCTGAATCCGCGTAGGGCCGGATGAATAAATTCAGACATGTGGGGGATTAATGCAGGTTTCTGTTGCCAGGTACCTGCGAACCCCGCCTTACGCGGCTAGGCGCAAGGGCTTAAGTTTCGGTCTTGCTACTGCTTACGCAGCAACTGCAACCGGAGCACGATTGTCGTTTGCAATTGTACTGTTTTCGCCGGTAACGGTGGCAGACAGCCGAGACAAAGCTAACCCCTTTAGACGTTCGTCGATCCTGTTTCGGCCCCAAAATCCCCAAACGAAGGATGGTTGGTGGAGCCGCCGGGTACCGCCCCCGGGTCCGATCCGCTTATTACGAGCGCGTTTATGTCCATAGTCCCGAAGGACGACTCTTATATAGGTGAGGTGATGGGGGGATGCAAACTCAGAATGAACGCAGCCGTGTTTAACATTTCCAATCTGTTAGGTGGTTTTGTTGAAGTTTGCAGCTATCAACCAGACGGCCAGAACCAGTTCGATTCCCCCAAAGATCAACGCCTTGGCCAAGGGGGGATTGTCCAGCGCGACCGACACAAACCGGCCTAGCGCCGCACCGGAATAGACAATGCCCAGCATGACATAGGCCATTGGGTTGTTCAGCCAGATAACGGCGATCCCCGTCACAACAAACAAACCACCGACCGAGGCGCGCATCTCGGACAACCCCATCGTGCTGTTGGTCGGGGCCAGATCCAGGGCCGACGCGGTGTGGGCCGGCGCCAGAAACCCGAATGCGCCGAACCCGATGGTCAGCAATGCCGCGATGACGTTCAGAGTTGCGACCATTCCGGCCCCCTTATGGTTCAGGCCGCGTAGGCGGCGTCAAAGAATTCACGTTCCAGCTCGACAGCGCGATGGAACAGTCGCGTGACCTCGGCCTGTTCGGCCGCATCCAGCGTCGGCCAGACGTTGTCCAGCTGACTGCGCAGATATTCCACGACGCTTTCGAACCCTTCGCCCGCATGTAGCGTGATCCATTCCGCAAACCAGAACGGCAAGCCTTCTTTGGGCGGGTTTTCCGGGCTGGCCCAGCTCAGGTAAACCCATTCCGCCACGACGAGTACCGCCAGCATGTTCTGATAACGGCCAGAGGCTGCGGCTTCGGCCATCAGATCCTGAAACGCGCGTGTGGCGGGCGCGGGCTCGGTGCTGGGCTCAGTGCCCAAAGCGTCCATCGCGCGCAGGAAATAGGTGTTCTCGGGGCCTGTGATCACCGCGAGAAACTGCGCGGCCGGTACGCTGTCAGCAAGGGTCGGCGCATGCGCGATGGCGCTGGCCAAAAGACGCACGAAACCGTCGACGAACTGATAGTCCTGTTGCAGATACCAGCGCATCTTGTTCTCGGGCAGGGTGCCGTCAGACAGTTCGCGGGTGAAAGCATGGGTTGTGGCGGCCGTCCAGTCGTCGATTTTGCCCTGACGCAGCACTTCGGTTGGGCGGGTTTGGTCCTGCATTCGGAAGCTCCAGTTTTTTTCGATGCAGATAAATCGCGTTTCAAAACAAAGTACAAGGTCAGCCAAGGGCGGACCAAAGACCCAGACCACCGACCAGAATGAGGCTCAGGGCCCAGATGAACTCGAGGTTGAACCAGCTGCGCGACAGGAATTGCAGTCCGAGCCAACGATAGACCGCAAAGGCCAAAAACCCGCCCCCCAGAACCATGGCGGCCGTATGCAGCGCGGCGACGCCCAGAACCAAAAGGGTGTTCGTGGTCATGATCTGAGAAATCGCTTGATGGCCCGCGTCCAGTTCATCCACGGCACACAGGCCCAGATAGATTGGAACCAGCATCAGGGCAGCCCCGTGGGCAAGCGCCACAAGAAAAGACCACAGCGCGAGCCTGCTTGGCGGGATCCGCGAAAGAAAGCGGGGGTGACGGCGGGTTATCGCGATGTACAGGCCCATGCCAATCACGACCAGAGCCGCGCCGATGCGGATTTCATTTTGATAATCGACCAGTACGACCATCAGGGCAAAAGGAAGAAGTACGCCGAGCATGGCTACGAAATGCCCGCCAGCCAAAGCCGCGAGTGCACCCCAAAGCGCGGATTGGCGTTGTTCCATCAAAGCCGAAGACACCGCCAGTGGCCAGCCCATGCCGGGGTTCAGGCCGTGATAGGCGCCGCTCAGAACAACGGCCAGCCACAGGCCAGCCGTTGATGACATCAAAAATTCCAACTCAGACCGACGGATAGCAGAAGCTGTCGGTTGAACAGTCTCCGCCCTCCAACCGGATCTGGTGGCTGCGATAGCCCTTGGGAAACTCTACCCAGAACTTCGGATCCAGTGTCAGACCACCATTTTCACCGACATCGGCCTTGACCATGGCCGCACCACCTTCCTCGGGGTAGAACTGATCGTCCCACGTGGAATAGAGCGAATTGGTCCAATAGACGCGTTTGCCGTCGCGGCTGATTTCGACCATCTGTGGACCATAGCCAAAGGTTTGACCATTTGGATGCTTTGTCTTTTTGACGATTCCGCCGATCTCGACCTTGCCTGCCAGGGTTGGGTTCATCGGGTCGGATACATCGTATTGATGCATCTCGCCGGTTCCCCAGCACGCGACATAGAGGTACTTGTCGTCCAGGCTCAGGTCGATATCAGTAACCAGCGGCGGAACGGCAGAAAAGCCCTTCAGAAGGTCAGGAAGATCATCAGGATCAGCGGGTTGCGGATCGATTGTTATGGTCTTCTTGGCTTCGAACGTGCCGTCATCATTGCGCCACCAGGTGAAGATCGCCCCTTGCAGGTTGGTCGTATCGACGACAACGCCGCAGAACCCGTATTGTTTTACGGGATCATGCGCGGGTCGGATTTCCAGGGCCATCTGATGGTTTTCGCCCAGATCGATGGTTTGAATATTCGTCCGGTTCCGAAGGTTCCAGAAATGGATCCGGTGGCCGTACTTGTTGGACAGCAGATCCTCGGCCACCAGCCCGTTTTCGAATTGCGGCGGCAGCCCCCATTCGGAACTGACCATGTAGTCACGCGGCAGGTTCCACCAGAAATCATAATGCTTGTCCTGCACGCCGCGCTCGATCTCATAGCGCCCGATGATATCGAAGGTCTCGCAATCCATGATGAATATGCCCGGAGGGCCATCTGTGCCGTCGGGGCCGCCGCCGCCAAGGGTGCTGACATAGATGCCCTCAGGCCCGCAATGGATCGTGTGCGGACGGGAATACCCTGTCTTTGCAAAGACTTCTTCGGGTTCGATGATCTTGTGAATCTTGGCCTCAAGCGGGTTTTTCACGTCAATGACATAAATCCGGCTGGACCGGATGCCCGGAATGATCAGATAGCGCCGCTCCAGAAACGCGTGACCGCTCAGCGGCGACAGGGAAGAAGAACAGGCGTTCCAGCCGAAATGGTGAAATTCGTCGCCCTTTTCGGGCATTATCACCTGATGCACGATCTTTCCGAAATCGTCCGAGCTTGGATCGACATTCACAACCGCTAGCCCGTCGGGTTGAGAAAAGTCAGGGCTGAGCATCAGCGTGAATGCAAGCGTCTCAGCGGGGCCCTCCATCGCAAGTTTCGCGGATGGATAAAAACTTGGGTCCGGTCTTTGGTTCATAACGTCCTCCCGTAAGTCATTGAACTTCAATTCATATTGAAAGTTCCGATCTTGGCGCCGGATGACAATCTGCCCGCTTTTTTGCCCCTTGTTCTGATCTTGTTTCGAATGCGGCCCTCAGGTCGGTTTACGTTTGCTTTCGACCACGTCGTGGGCCAGCCGTCGTGTGTAATGTTCCAGATCAATAAGTGCGGTGTCTACGGTGTCGGCGTCTTTTGCCTCAAGCGCGTCCACTATTCTGCTGTGCAGTCCGATGATCTCTTCGCGGGATCGCGCCGTGAACGTGATCATGTTCATCAGCGGTTGCATCGCTTCTACGGCGCCCGCCAGCTGATAGGACAGGACCGGGTTGCCAGCCCCATCCACCAGCGCGCGATGAAAAGTGACGTCCGAGGCGCAAAAGGCTTCGTCCGTCAGGCCCGGTTGGGACTGGCGGAATATTTCTGCCCGCATGGTCGCCAGGTGATCTGCCGTGCGCCGCTGCGCTGACAAAGGCGCACAGGCCCTTTCCAGGGCATATCGCGCCTCGCATGCGGTATCGAAGCTGACCGCATTCATCGACAGCAGCAATGTCGAAGTCGTGACTTGCTGAGAATAGGCATCCTCAAAGCTCAGGCGATTCACGAACGCTCCGCCAGAAGCGCCGCGTTGCGTGCGGATCAATGATTGCGCCGCCAGCCGTTTCAATGCCTCACGCACGGTCGGGCGAGAGACCTGGAACTGATCCGACAGCTCGGCTTCGGATGGCAGGCGCGCGTCCACGATCAGTTCACCCGATACGATCGCATCCCGAATGGCCTGGGCGATCTGGGCAGACAAGTCTGCGGTTTTCCGGGGCGCGGTTTTCATCTTCAGACGACCTTGGGCAAATTTTTATTTGTCTGACATTTAAAAGTCTGACATTTGAAAAGCAAGGGAGTTGAGTCGGGAGGCCGAAGTGAGTCGTACGTGGCTGCGCAGCGGAATGTGGCTGGGCTTTTATGTTCTGATCTTGTGGGCGTGGTGGGTCATGTTCTCGATGAGCCGGGACATGGACCTTGATCTGATCGGCCGTCCGGGGCCGATGGGGCAGGCGATGGCCGCGATGGATCCGCGCATGGACATGTACATGCCCATGGCCGAGTTCGGGCCGCTGTTTTCAATGTGGGCGATCATGATGGCGGCCATGATGCTGCCGACCCTGATCCCGACCCTGCGCAGTTACGATGACCTGATCCGCAGCGCAAATGGCAGCCGCGCCGGCTGGCTGGGGGTTCTGGCCGGATATTCCATCGTCTGGGTCGGGTTTGCGGCCGTCATCGCAGGAATTCAGCTGGTTCTGCTGTTTGGCGGCGTTGTCGACATGCTGGGAATTGCCAAATCCGGATGGGTCGCGGGCGGCTTGATGATTGCCGTGGGCGCCTTTCAGTTTTCCCGCGCCAAAGAGGTGTGCCACGGTGTCTGCCATGCCCCGATGACCTATTTCCTAGGACATTGGAGAACAGGTTTTGCAGGTGGCGTGCGCATGGGCCTGGGTCTTGGCGCGTTTTGCGTCGGCTGTTGCTGGGGCTTTATGGCACTTGGCTTTGTCGGCGGTGTGATGAACCTGTTGTGGATGGGGCTCGCGACCCTGTTCATGGTTTTGGAGAAACTTCCTCAGATCGGGCACGCCGTGACCCGTCCAATGGGGTTTGTGTTGATTGCGGGCGGTCTTGTCCTGCTCGTGTATCCAATTAGCTACGGAGGATAAGCCAATGGCTAAAAACAGAAAACCAGACGCCGATCGGCTGCCCGTCAGCCAGCGCATCGACAGCCGCATGCCCAATCCCAAGCGGCGAGAGATGAGCCCGACGGAATGGGCCATCAAGGGCGAGTTGATCCTGAACTGTTCATGTGACGTGTTTTGCCCCTGCGTGGTGTCGCTGGGCGCACATCCCCCGACGGAAGGTCACTGCCATGCTTGGATGGGCATCATCGTTGATGAAGGCCACTATGAAGGCGAGGATCTGTCGGGTCTGAATGTCGGGTTGCTGGTCGATATTCCGGGCCGGATGGGGGAAGGCCAGTGGAAAGTCGCCGCTTATGTCGACGAGCGCGCAAGCGGCAAGGCTTACAACGGTTTGTTACAAATCTTCAGCGGTCAGGCGGGCGGCACGACCGGTCTGTTTACCATGCTGGTCAGCGAGATCATCGGTGCGGAACGGGCACCTGTCCAGATCGAGCGCGACGGAAACAAGCGTCGGATCGCGATTGGTCGCAAAATCCAGGGAGAGATCGAGATGCTTGCGGGCAAGGACCCGGAGCATCCGGTGATGGTCTCAAATTCCAAATACTGGATGGGACCTGACATCATCGTGGCGCGTGGCACCAAATCGAAGGTGCGCGACTATGGCCGGGTCTGGGACTTTGGCGGCAAGTCCGCTGAAATCTGCCCGATCGACTGGCACGGGCCCAAATGATGATCACGGGTGGGTATGCGCAGGAAATGGCGCGTTACAATCACTGGCAGAACAAACAGTTGGCAGAGTTTTTGCAATCTCTGACACCGAAGGAGCTGACCCTTGAACGCGGGGCGTTCTTTGGCTCGATTTTGGGCACGGTGAACCATCTGCTGTGGGGCGATTGGATGTGGATGTCGCGTTTCGAAAAGCGCGACGGGCCAGATGGCAATATTCACAAGGCAGGCGGAGGTATCCATGAAAGCGTATACCTGTGCCCGGATCTGCCAAGCTGGTTGGCGTTACGCGAAAAGATCGATGCGCGTATCCTGAACTGGGCAGAAGGGCTGGGGGATGATCCGCTGACCGGCTCGTTCACGTGGTATTCCGCCGCAAAAGAGGCTGATGTCACAATGCCTTACGCGCTGTGCGTGATCCATTTCTTCAATCATCAGACCCATCACAGGGGACAAGTGCACAAAATGCTGACCGAGACGGGCTCGGAAGCGCCTGTCAGTGATATCGTCTTTATGCCGCAGGAGGTATGAATGCCGCAGATTTCCGCCTCACGCCGCTTGCGGCGCACTCCGTTCTCTGAAGGAGTCGAAGCTGCCGGGGTCAAGGGCTATACGGTCTACAACCGTATGTTGTTGCCGACCTTTTTTGAAAGTGTTGAAGCCGATTACCGGCATCTGAAGACCCATGTGCAGGTCTGGGATGTGTCGTGCGAGCGGCAGGTTGAATTGCGTGGCCCTGATGCTGCGCGTCTCATGCAGATGCTGACCCCGCGCGATCTGCGCGGTATGCTGCCGGGGCAATGTTTCTATGTGCCGATCGTTGACGAAACCGGCGGCATGCTGAACGACCCGGTGGCGGTGAAGTTGTCCGAAGACCGATGGTGGATCTCGATTGCCGACAGTGATCTGTTGCTGTGGGTCAAGGGTATCGCCGTTGGGTACCGTCTGGATGTGCTGGTGGATGAACCGGACGTGTCGCCGCTTGCCGTTCAGGGCCCGAAGGCGGACGAGCTGATGGCCCGTGTCTTCGGGGACCGAGTGCGCGATATCCGTTTCTTCAAATTCGACATGTTCGAGTTCGAGGGCCGCGATCTGGCCGTCGCGCGATCCGGTTATTCGAAACAGGGTGGTTTCGAGATATACGTGGAAGGTGGCGATATCGGCATGCCTTTGTGGAACACCCTGTTCGCCGCCGGCGAAGACCTGCAGGTGCGCGCGGGCTGCCCGAACCTGATCGAACGCATTGAGGGCGGGCTGTTGTCCTATGGGAACGACATGACCGACGACAACACTCCGCATGAATGCGGTCTAGGAAAGTTCTGCAACACGCATACTGCGATTGGCTGTATCGGTCGGGATGCCCTGTTGCGTGTCGCCAAGGAAGGGCCGGTGCAGCAAATCCGGCCAATCGCCATCGCTGGTGATCCGGTTCCGGGCTGCGATCGTCCCTGGGACCTGTTTGCAAGCGGCAAGCGCGTGGGGCAGGTGACATCGGCGGCTTGGTCTCCGGATTTTGAAACCAATGTGGCGATCGGTATGGTGCGCCTGAGCCATTGGGATGCCGGGACGGAACTGGAAGTGGAAACACCGGCTGGGATGCGCCGCGCGACCGTGCAATCGCATTTCTGGATCTAGCAGAATCAAGGACGCTGCCGCGTCGACCTCGGGATATTTTGAACCAGCTGACGACATGGGCTGGTCGCTGAACACGAAAGGAATGACAAATGTTCAATGCACTTGTGATGGACAAGGATGAAGAGAGCGGACTTGCCACCGGCTCGATCAAACAATTGTCGGTGGATGATCTGCCGCATGGTGATGTCACGATTGCGGTCGAATATTCCACGGTGAACTACAAGGACGGCCTGTGTCTGTCTCCGAAAGGGGGCGGGCTGGTGCGGGCCTATCCGCATGTCCCGGGCATTGACTACGCCGGCACGGTCGAGGCCTCATCGGATGACCGCTACAAACCCGGTGACAAGGTTGTTCTGACCGGATGGCGCGTTGGTGAGGCACACTGGGGCGGCTATTCGCAAAAAGCCAACGCGCGGGCCGATTGGCTGGTGCCGCTGCCCGATGGGCTGACAACGCGTCAGGCAATGGCTGTGGGCACTGCCGGGTTTACTGCGATGCTGGCGGTCATGGCGCTGGAGGATCATGGGCTGACCCCGGATCGTGGACCGGTATTGGTGACCGGGGCAGCGGGCGGCGTCGGGTCGGTGGCCACGGCCATTCTTGGCAATTTGGGCTATGAGGTCGCCGCGGTCACCGGACGGCCCGAAACTGGTGACTATCTGAAATCACTTGGAGCGACGACCATCGTGCCGCGCGACGACCTGAACGAGACCACAAAACGCCCTCTGGAAAGCGAAACATGGGCGGGCTGCGTTGATGCTGTGGGCGGCGCCATGCTGGCGCGTGTTCTGGGCCAGATGAAATACGGATGTTCAGTTGCTGCGGTTGGTTTGGCAGGGGGCGCTGCTTTGCCAGCGACGGTGATTCCGTTCCTGCTGCGCGGCGTGAACCTTTTGGGCATCGACAGCGTGATGCAGCCCTATGACAACAGGGTGCGCGCGTGGAAACGGATCGCCACGGATCTGCCGATGGACAAGCTTGAGGCGATGGTTCAACCGGCCGGTCTGTCCGATCTGCCGCAACTGGGCGCCGACATTCTGAAAGGTCAGGTCAAGGGCCGCGTCGTGGTGGATGTGAACGCCTGAGGCTGACCCATGAGCTCAACCTGGCCGGAGAAACTCGGCCAGGTTCCGGAAAACGATGTTTGTCCAAAATGGTCGCAACACCTCTGGCCATTGATACAATTCCCGATCATGATTGCTATACATCCCAATTGCGATGGCGTAAGACCCATCCAAAGATTACCTGAAGACGGGGAGTGAGCAGAATGTCTGACGACTTCGAACTGGACACCGATGATCTGCAGCGCCGCATGGATGGCGCAATGGCCAATTTGAAAACCGAATTTGCATCATTGCGAACAGGGCGTGCTTCGGCCTCGATGCTGGAACCTGTCATGGTTGACGCTTACGGTTCGATGACACCGATCAACCAGGTGGGTACCGTGAACGTGCCCGAACCGCGAATGGTCACTGTAAACGTCTGGGACAAGTCACTGGTGGGTAAGGTGGAAAAGGCCATCCGCGAAAGCGGCCTTGGGATCAATCCGCAATTGAACGGCACCATCATAATGCTGCCGATACCCGAGTTGAACGAAGAACGTCGCCGCGAGTTGAGCAAGGTCGCCGGTCAGTACGCGGAAAACGCACGCATTGCGATCCGGAACGTGCGTCGCGATGGTATGGATCAGATCAAGAAGGCCAAGGCGGACGGCATGTCGGAAGATGACCAGAAGCTTTGGGAAAGCGAAGTTCAGGACATGACGGATGAGATGATAAAGGCCGTGGATGCTGCGCTCGAAACCAAGCAAGCCGAAATCATGCAGGTCTGAGCCGAACTGATGCCAAAAGACCCGCAAACCGAGCTGGAGTCTGGCCCGCGCCATGTGGCCATCATCATGGATGGCAATGGTCGTTGGGCGCAGGCGCGCGGCCGTCCCCGGCTGTTCGGCCACCATGCCGGTGCGCGGCGCGTGCGCGAGGTTGTCGAGGCCTGCCCAGGTTTGGGGATCAAGTACCTGACAGTGTTCGCTTTTTCGACCGAAAACTGGAAGCGGACCCAGGTCGAGGTGGCCGGCCTGATGAACCTGTTCCGCCGCTATATCATCAAGGAAACCCGGACACTTGCGGATAATGGCATCCGCGTTCGGTTCATCGGAGATCGAGTCCGGCTGGATTCCAAGTTGATCGAGTTGATGGACTCGCTGGAAGAAGAAACCAAGAACAACGATCTGGTTCATTTGACCGTCGCGCTGAATTACGGTGGGCGCGACGAAGTAGCACGCGCTACCAAGCGTCTGGCGCGGGATGTGGCTGAAGGGCGGTTGAAACCCGAAGAGGTGGATGAAGAAACTCTTCCTAAGTATCTGGATACGCGAGTTCTTCCTGATCCCGACCTTGTTATTCGAACCAGCGGTGAAGCGCGAATTTCAAACTTTCTTCTTTGGCAATCGGCTTACTCGGAATATGAATTCATCGACACCCTCTGGCCGGACTTCACTGCTGCTGAACTGGCCCGTCTGTGCCAGAATTACGGCACCAGAGATCGGCGGTTTGGAGCGGTTCTGGCATGAGAGACGGCCGATGGTCTGACCTTACAACACGGGTTCTTTCTGCTGCGGTTCTGGTCGTGATCGGATCAATCGAAGTCTGGCTTGGCGGGTGGTGGTTCGAAACCTTCATTGCCGCAGCCTGTGGTCTGATGACGTGGGAATTGGTTCGAATGATCGACCCGCAAGCCCGCGGCGTGGCCGTTCAATTGGGGATTCTGACAAGTATCACCGTGGTTCTCAGCTATCATCTCCCGCCAATTTACACTTTGCCGGTCGTGCTTGCGCCAGCGCTTGTGGGAGTGGGGCAGATCAGTCGTTCGAAGGTTCTGTTCGGGATGTTCGTGGTCTGGATCGTCGGGGCCGGGCTGGGTTTCATTTCGATCCGCGAAAATTCCGGTTTTGGCTGGATGGTTTGGCTGATTGCTGTCGTGGTCGCCACGGACGTCGCGGGCTATTTCGTGGGCAAGGCGGTCGGCGGCCCGAAATTCTGGCCCAAAGTCAGCCCGAAGAAGACGTGGTCGGGAACCGCCGGCGGGTGGGCCGCCGCGGCATTTGTCGGCGCGGTTTTTGCAAGCCTGGCCGGCTTTGGATTCGCTTTTGTCGTTGTTTCCGTTTTGGCTTCAATGGCAAGTCAGGCCGGTGATATTGTCGAAAGCGCGGTCAAGCGCAAGTTCGGTGTCAAAGACAGTTCGAACCTGATACCGGGCCATGGCGGCTTTCTGGATCGGTTCGATGGCATGATGGGGGCCGCGCTGTTCGTTCTGATCGCGGGGCTGATCTATTCGCCGGGTGAAATGTAATGCGAAAGGTATCTGTTTTTGGAGCCACCGGGTCGATCGGGCAGAACACGATTGATCTGATTTCGCGCGCACCGTCCGAGTATGACGTCGTGGCCTTGACCGGTGGTGCCAATATTCAAAGGCTTGCGGATGACGCTCGTCGGCTCGGTGCCGATATTGCCGTCACCGCTCATGAAGACCGGCTTGATGACCTGCGTTCCGCTTTGGCCGGCAGTGACGTCGAGGCGGCTGCGGGCCCGCGCGCCATCGTCGAGGCTGCGGCACGTCCGGCGGATTGGATCATGTCGGCCATTGTCGGCTCGGCCGGGTTGGCGCCGGGCATCGAGGCGTTGAAACAGGGCACAACCCTTGCACTGGCAAACAAAGAGACATTGGTCTGCGCAGGATCATTGGTTCTGGAAACGGCCAAACAGCATGGCGCGCGATTGCTGCCGGTCGACAGCGAACACTCGGCGGTGTTTCAGGCTTTGGTCGGTGAAGACGTCGAAACAGTCGAGCGTGTGATCATCACCGCCAGCGGCGGGGCGTTCCGAGATTGGCCCCTGAGAGAACTGGTGAACGCGACTGTTGAACAAGCCTCCAGCCATCCGAATTGGGATATGGGGCAGCGTATCACCATCGACAGCGCATCGATGTTCAACAAAGCGTTGGAAGTCATCGAAACAAAAGAATATTTCGGTGTCGAACCGGATCAGATCGAAGTGCTGGTGCATCCGGAATCCATAGTACACGCCCTGGTTGGCTATCGTGATGGTGCGATGATGGCCCATATGGGGGCACCCGATATGCGCCACGCCATCGGTTACGCGCTGCATTGGCCCGAAAGACGGGAATTGCCGATACAGCGCCTTGATTTGGCCAAGCTGGGGCAGTTGCGTTTCAACGCGCCGGATCTGGCACGTTATCCGGCATTGAAACTGGCCCGGGACGTGATGGCGCGTGGCGGCCTGGCGGGCGCTGTTTTCAACGCCGCGAAGGAACGTGCGCTGGATCATTTCATCGCACGCCGGACCGGATTTCTGGATATGGCTGATGCCGTCGCCGCGGTTCTCGACAGGTTCGACGCGTCAGACAGCCTTATTGATGCCCCGATGACCCTTGATAACGTACAGCAAACAGACCATCTGGCACGTCAGTGGGTCGATGACGCTGTGGTGGAACGAGCAGGATAGAATTTTGGACGTACTTTCCCTAATCCCGCAATTTGGCAATCTTCTCTGGACGATTGTCGCGTTTGTCATCGCATTGTCGGTCATCGTCGCGGTGCACGAATACGGCCACTACATTGTGGGGCGTTGGTCCGGTATCCATGCCGAGGTCTTCTCGAT
The DNA here is from genome assembly GCF_013110685.1 of Ruegeria sp. HKCCD6157. Taxonomy (NCBI): domain Bacteria; kingdom Pseudomonadati; phylum Pseudomonadota; class Alphaproteobacteria; order Rhodobacterales; family Roseobacteraceae; genus Ruegeria; species Ruegeria sp. HKCCD6157. Next base: position 1,528,973 of record NZ_WVRB01000001.1, on the reverse strand, counting down.
CGGGTTTGGCCCGGTTCTCTGGAGCCGTGTCGACAAACGGGGGACCAGATGGCAGATCGCGTTGCTGCCTTTTGGGGGGTATGTGAAGTTCCTGGGCGATGCCAATGCAGCATCGGGCAAGGATGAAAAGGCGATGGAAGGCATCGCTACCCAAAGCCCGGAAGAGCTGCGCCGCACCATGCACGGTGCCCCTTTGTGGGCACGGGCCGCAACGGTCGCGGCCGGACCTGTCTTCAACTTCGTCATGTCCATTCTGGTGTTTGGCCTGATTTTCTGGTCACAGGGCGTATCAAAAGAGCCGCTTACAGTCGGATCGTTGCAACCCTTGCCGGGCACTGTGCAGGAACTGAGAGAAGGTGATGTGATCACGGCCATCGCTGGTATCCCGACACCTGACTATGATGAAGAGGGCGCCTGGCAGGACTTTATCGAGGCGCTGCCTGTGGAACCGGTTCTGGACTACACGGTGATCCGGGACGGTGAAACCCTGGATGTACAAGCTCCATGGATGTTTCCACCCCTGATCCGCCAAGTGGCCCCACGCAGCGCGGCGATGGATATTCAGCTGAAACAAGGCGATGTCATCACGGCGGTGAACGGGGAACCGATCTTTGCCTTCGAGCAGCTGAAGGATTTTGTCGAAGGGTCCGATGGCCGGGTTCTGCTGTTGGACGTCTGGCGGGATGGGTCCGAGCTGGAATTCGCATTGGCCCCGCGACGCACGGATGAACCTCAGCCGGATGGCGGTTTCGTCACCCATTGGCGGATTGGGATCATCGGGGGCATGATGCTGGAGCCGGCAACTGAACCGGCTGGTATTCTGGATTCACTGACCGGCGGTGTCAGACAGACGGGCCGCATTATCGAAGGGTCGCTGTCGGGTATTTGGCACATGGTGACAGGGGCAATCAGCACCTGCAACATCTCGGGGCCGATCGGAATCGCCGAAACCTCGGGGGCAATGGCCAGTCAGGGGGCGCAGAACTTCATTTTCTTCATCGCGGTTCTGTCGACGGCGGTCGGATTGCTGAACCTGTTTCCGATCCCGGCATTGGATGGTGGGCATCTCGTGTTCTACGCCTATGAAGCCATTGCAGGGAAACCACCCAGTGATGGGGCCTTGCGGGTGCTCATGGGGGTAGGGATCACCTTAATTCTCACCCTCATGCTGTTTTCAGTGAGCAACGATTTGTTCTGCTAATTGTGGCGCGTGGCGCAAGATTGGGCCGCAATATTGCCTCATTTTGACGTTATGGTTTTTGCGTCTGAGGGAAAAGCCATGACCAAAACGCTGAAAAAATCGTATCAGAGCTTTAGCTTCCTGTTCGTGCTGAATTGGGATATTCTGCTGAGCTTTGCGGTTACGGCGTTGGCCATGGCAGGTGCCGCTTATCTGGCGGCCATGTGATTCTTACCGAAATTAACGTCGTCAATTTGAATGGCAGTCTTCGCGGCTGCTTCTATTTCGCCTTTTGACAAGCTCATTCAATCCCGCTACTCAGCATTAAAGTCTTAAATTCTGGGTAGAGCATAAAATGACTGACAGGCGAGGGGCGGGCACATCCTGCGGGCAGCAAATGCCAACAAACAATATTTTGTGGCAGGCGCTAGCGGTTCTTTTCCTTTTTGTTGCTGCAAGCTTAATGACTTTTCCGCATGCAGCACTGGCGCAAAATTTCACGATCAATTCGTTTGACGTTGAGGGCAATCGCCGGATTGAAACCGGTACGATCATCGCCCGAACGGGAATCGAACCTGGCCAGACCGTAACTGCCGGCCAGCTCAATGATGCCTATCAGCGTTTGCTTGACAGTGGTGTATTTGAAACAGTTGAGCTGACGCCGCGGGGGTCTACGCTGGTCATCACGGTTCAGGAATATCCGACGATCAATCAGATCAGCATCGAGGGTAACGCCCGTGTCAAAGACGACGTGTTGTTGGACGTTATCGAATCTCAGCCGCGCCGCGTCTTTACCCCGCAGTTGGCCGAGTCTGACGCCGACATGATTGCTGAAGTGTATTCAGCCCAAGGCCGAGTTGCCGCGACCGTAATCCCTCGGATTATCCGCCGTAGCGACAACCGAGTTGATCTGGTTTTTGAAGTGGCAGAAGGCACGACCATTGAAGTGGAACGTGTCAGCTTTGTTGGCAACCGTGCCTTTTCGGACCGTCGTTTGCGCCGTGTTCTGGAAACCAAGCAGGCAACCTTCCTGCGGACGTTCTTCCGGAACGACACTTTCATCGGCGATCGTATCGAGTTCGACAAGCAAGTCATTCGGGATTTCTACCTTTCACGAGGCTATGTCGACTTCCGCGTGAACAGCGCCAACGTCGAGTTTACCCGTGAAAGGGATGCTTTTTTCCTGGTGATGAATGTAACCGAGGGTCAAAAATTCTCGTTCGGTAAAATCACGACCGTCAGCGAAATTCCGGGCGTCGATCCGGCACCTTATCAGGACGCGCTGAAGATCAAACCCGGCGTGACATATACGCCGACGCTTGTTGAAAACTCGATTACAAGACAAGAGCGACTGGGCCTGAAGCAAGGCGTGGATTTCCTTCGGGTGGAACCACGTGTTACGCGCAATGACCGCGATCTGACTTTGGATGTCGAATTTGTTCTGACAAAAGGTCCTCGGATCTTTGTCGAGCGGATCGATATTGAAGGCAACACAACCACCCTGGACCGAGTGATCCGCCGGCAGTTTGACACTGTCGAAGGCGACCCGTTCAATCCACGCGAAATCCGTCAGGCTGCGGAGCGTATCAATGCCTTGGGCTTCTTTGCTGTCGCCGAAGTCGAACCACGCGAGGGATCGTCGCCTAGCCAGGTCATTCTGGATGTAGACGTTGAAGAACAACCCACCGGCTCGCTGAGCCTTGGAGGCAGCTACTCGGTTACGGACGGTTTCGGGATTGCAATTGGTCTAAACGAATCCAACTTCCTGGGCCGTGGCCAGAACCTTGGTGTCTCGATCTCCACCGCGCAGGACTCGGAACAATATACGCTCAGCTTTACAGAGCCCTATCTGCTGGGCCGCAAGCTGCGCTTTGATCTTGGTCTGGGGCTGTCGGCTACCAATTCCGGGTTTGCAAGCTACGACACAAGCAGTCTTTTCTTTGCACCTCAACTGACCTACGCGATTGGTGAATTGTCGGCTCTGCGGGTTCGCTATGGCTGGGACCGCAGCGAGATGACGCAGCAGGACAACGAAGTTAACGGTGCGGTGATTTCTTCTGAAATTGCGCAGGGCAAACGGACGTCCAGTTCCTTGGGACTGTCCTACATTTATGACAGCCGTCTCGGCGGTCTGGACCCCAATACCGGCGTTCTGTTCGAGGTTGGCGTTGATGCTGCTGGGCTTGGTGGGGACAACAAATACTTCAAGACCACGGCGCGTGGTATCGCGCAAACCCGGGTTTGGAACGAAGAGGTGGTGCTTCGGGCAACGATGGAACTGGGCGCTCTGCACTGGCGCGGAAACGATTTCAGCCGTACCGTTGACCGGTTTGTGCTGGGCCCCAATACTTTCCGGGGTTTCGAACCTGCGGGTATCGGACCGCGTGACCTGTCCAACGGTCAGGATGACGCGATCGGGGGCAACTACTACTGGGTTGCCCGTTTCGAAACTGACTTCCCGCTGGGTCTTCCCGAGGAACTCGGTCTGCGCGGTGGCTTGTTCTATGATGTTGGCAACCTCTACAACATCGACAACGTCAATACGGCAGGCGCAACTATTGTCGGTGCAAACGGATCGATCCGGCACGTGATCGGGATTTCGGTGCTCTGGGAAACTCCATTCGGGCCTTTGCAGTTCAACTTTTCGCAGCCTCTCAAGAAAGAATCTTTCGACAAGGAGCAGAACTTTGACTTCACGATCCAGGCCCGGTTCTGATCCGCGATGCTGAACAGATTGCTTGGCAGAGCACGGGGCCCGCTTTGGGCCCTGTGTGCATTTGTGACGATGGTCTCGGCGCCTTTGGCAAATGCACAGCAGCTTGGTGTGCCACAAGCCAGTGTTGTCACCCTGTCCAGTGAAGAGCTGTTTGCCAAGTCTGCCTTTGGACAGCGCGTTTTTCGCGAAATTGAAAAGGAAAGCGCCCTACTGGCCGAAGAAAACCAACGGATTGTCGCGGAACTGAGCCGCGAAGAAAAAGAACTCACCAAGCAGCGCGCCACCATGTCGGCCGACGAGTTCCGCCCCCTGGCCGAGGCGTTTGATCTCAAGGTTCAGTCCCATCGCGAGGGGCAAAGGGCAAAGCTGGACGTTCTGGCCCGTCGCAGCGAAGAAGCCCAGCAGACCTTTTCCGAGATTGTGCGCCCGGTGCTTGTCGATCTGTTGCGCGAAATTGGGGCCAGCGTGATGATCGAGCGATCCAATGTCGTCGTCAGCACGTCCGACATCACCGAAGCCGCAATCATCCGAATAAACGCTGCGATAGGTGACGGAAGCGATTTGCAAGAGGGGCAGGGCGAATAGGTTCGCTTGCCCTTGCATTGCTGTATTGCTAACCACGCAAAAAAAGAAACATCCAAAACGGGATATCTGCATCATGAGCACTGAAACCAAAAGCGCAGACATTCAGCTGATCCAGAGGATCCTGCCGCACCGCTATCCGTTTTTGCTGGTCGACAAGGTGGTAGATATCTCGGGCTATCAGTCGGCGCGTGGAATCAAAAACGTCACCATGAACGAACCGCATTTTCAGGGGCATTTCCCCGGTACGCCTATCATGCCGGGTGTCACGATTGTCGAGGCAATGGCGCAGACCGCCGGTGTGATGCTGGGTGTGGGAATGGACGTCATCGACACCGAACTGTTGATTTACTTCATGAGCATCGACAAGTGCAAATTCCGCCGCAAGGTCGTGCCCGGTGATGTGCTGGAAATGCATGTGGAAACCGTGCGTGGGAAAAAAGGCGGAAAGCTGTTCAAATTCAGCGGCCGCGCAACTGTCGAAGGCGACGTTGCCGCCGAGGCGGAATTCTCGGCCTATGTCGACTGGGATATGGAAAAAACAACATGAACGGAGTCCATCCCAGCGCAATTATTGAAGATGGTGCGCAGATTGGACAGGATTGTATCATCGGTCCCTTCTGCCACGTGGGCCCACAGGTGAAACTGGGCGATAGGGTCGAGTTGAAATCGCATGTGGTCGTGACGGGCGACACCTCTATCGGCGACGATACCGTTGTGTTCAATTTCTCGGTGATTGGTGAGATCCCTCAGGATCTGAAATTCAGCGGTGAAAACACCCGGCTTGAGATTGGCAAACGCAACCGCATTCGCGAGCATGTTACAATCAATACCGGTACGGAAGGTGGCGGAGGGGTCACGCGGATCGGTGACGACTGCTTGTTGATGGCGGGTGTTCACGTGGCCCATGACGTTCAGATCGGCAACCGTGTGATCATGGTGAACCATGCCGGCGCGGCGGGGCATTGCATCGTCGAAGACGACGTGATCGTCGGTGGCATTTCGGGGTTGCATCAATGGGTGCGCGTTGGACGCGGGGCCATTATTGGCGCGCTGACCATGGTGCCGAAAGATGTTATTCCTTACGGTCTGGTACAGGCGTCGAGGGGTGAGCTGGATGGCCTAAACCTCGTCGGTCTCAAGCGCAAGGGTGTATCGCGTGAAGATATCTCGGCGCTGCGCGCGGCCTTCAAGGAATTGTCCGACGGCGAAGGCACCTTTATGGATCGCGCCAGCCGGATCGGTGAAGGCAACGAAAGCGACTATGTGCAGCAGATCGTGGATTTCGTCACCGGCCACAGTGACCGATCCTTCCTGACCCCGAGGAAATAGGGTCATGCTTGCGTTGATTGCGGGAACCGGGGCGCTGCCGACCGAAGTTGTTGCGCAGTTGACAGAACGCCCTTTGATCTGCGCGATGGAGGGGTTTCTGCCGGACACCCTGAGCGCGGATGTCGTATTTCCTCTGGAACAGCTGGGCAGTTTCATTGCTGACCTGAAGGCGCAGGGCGTGACCGATATCTGTCTGGCCGGCGCTGTTCGGCGCCCGCCAATCGACCCCTCGCGGATCGACGCCGCGACGCTGCCATTGGTTCCGATCATCCAAAAGGCCATCCTGTCCGGGGATGACGGAGCTTTGCGCGCCGTGATCGGAATTCTTGAAGGGGCCGGTCTCACCCTCAGGGCCGCGCATGAGATCGCGCCCGGTTTGTTGCCGCCTGTGGGATGTCTGACCGAGGCCCAGCCCTCGGACGCCGACATGGCAGACGCTGACCGCGCCGCCGGGATTCTTCGGGCAATGGGGGCGGCGGATACCGGGCAGGCCTGTGCCGTGTCAAAAGGGCAGGCGCTGGCCATCGAGGGGGTGTTCGGCACCGCGTGGATGCTGCAATCTCTGACCCAACGCCCCGACGCTGGCGGCGGCATTCTATTCAAAGGTCCCAAACCCGATCAGGATCGGCGCGCCGATTTGCCCGCCATCGGGCCGGAAACCGTTACCGACACGGTTGCGGCAGGTTTGTCCGGGATCGTTTTGGAAAAAGACGGTGTGCTGGTTCTGGAAAAAGAGCGCGTCATCGCTGAATGCAACCGTCTGGGTCTGTTTCTCTATATCCGCGAGCGGTCGGTCTGATGCGTGTCTTTCTGGTCGCCGGTGAACCTTCGGGCGACCGGTTGGGCGGCGCGCTGATGGAGGGGTTGAAAACCCTGGTGCCCGAGGTTGAATTCGACGGTGTGGGAGGCCAGCTGATGCAAGCGCAGGGTCTGCGCAGCCGGTTCCCGATGTCCGAACTTTCGGTCATGGGGCTTGTCGAAGTGCTGCCGAAGTTTTTCCACCTGAAACGGCGGATATCCGAGACGGCACAGGCGGTGCTGGACACGAAACCGGATGTTCTAATCACCATAGACAGCCCGGATTTCAGCTTGCGCGTCGCCAAAATCGTAAAAGCCAACAGCAACATCCGAACCGTGCATTATGTTGCCCCCAGCGTCTGGGCCTGGCGCCCCGGGCGTGCAGACAAGATGGCAAAGGTCATCGACCATGTGCTGGCGCTTCTTCCTTTTGAACCTCCGTACATGGAGCGGGCAGGGATGGAATGCGACTTTGTCGGCCATCCTGTGGTTGGCGAACCGATTGCCACGCCTGACGAGATCGCCGCCTTCCGCCACCGCTTTGATCTGGGCAATGCGCCGATCCTGTTGGCCTTGCCAGGGTCTCGGCGGGGTGAGATTGAACGTCTGGCAGAGTCTTTCGGCGGCGCGTTGCGGTTGTTTGTCGATGACCACCCGAATTACCGCGTGGTGATCCCGACCGTAGGTGCGACAACCGATCTGATAAACGACCTGGTGCCAGAATGGCCTGGCGCGCCCGTGGTGCTGGACCCGCGCCAGGTGGGGGCAGAGCAAGCCATGGCCGACAAACGAGCGGCTTTTGGCGCCGCAGATCTTGCGCTTGCTGCTTCGGGAACGGTTTCGCTGGAACTTGCGGCGCAGAATACGCCGATGGTCATTGCATACAAACTCAACTGGCTGACGCAGAAAATGGCGGAACGGATGGTCAAGCTGGACACCGTTACACTGGTCAATCTGGTTTCGGAAACACGCGCCGTGCCGGAATGCCTGCTGGATGACTGTCAGCCTCAAAAAATCGCCGAAGCCTTGCGAAAGGTCGCCGACGCACCCGATGCGCAACAGCATGCCATGAACCTAACCATGGACAGGTTGGGGCGTGGGGGCGAAGCACCCGGCTTGCGCGCGGCGCGGGCGGTTTTGAACAGAATGCAGCCAAGCAATGCTTGATCACGCGCTGTTTGCAGTCTCTGCGGGGATCGCGATGATCTCTACCAATCTGGACAATCTGGCTGTTTTGTTGGGCTTGATTCTGGTGATGGAACAGCGCCGTGCGATCGTGGGCTTTGCCGTCGCTCAGACGATCGTACTTTCCCTGGCCATGACCGTGGCCGTGGGCCTGAACCAGAGCGGCCTTCCGTTTTGGATCGGCTATCTTGGCCTTGTCCCACTGGTGTTTGGCTTGCGCGGAATCTGGCATCAGTTTCGTGAGGCGGACACCGAAGGTACTGTGTCAAAAGGGGCGGTGACTTCGGTGGTGACGCTTTTCCTGAGCCTCTCGATAGACAGTTTTGCGGTAATGACCCCTCTGCTTGCGGATTCGGCGCCGTCCTATCGGGTTGTTGCGTTGATCGGTGCCGCCAGCGCGGCCGCCTTGCTGGTTGTTGTTGCGGCATGGGGGGCACCCCACGCCAGAAGCCTTGGCCCACGCGTTGCCCGGCTAGATCGGATTGCGCCCTATATCATGGTCTGCGTCGGGCTTTATATTCTCTTCAATTCTCCAACCGATATGTTGTGACCCGGCGAAGAGAGCGCTTCGTCTCGCATATGTGACCTGCAAGGTCTGTTGCTGGGGCGCAGGTCCAAGGTATCGTGACCCAGAAAAGGAGCTTTCGACATGACCCGCATCCCCCCTTTGTCGGATCAGGAAATGACGGCCGACGCGCGCGCGTCCCACGCTGCATTGGGCGCCTATGGACCATTTGACAACTGGGCCCGCGTCGCAGCGTATTGCCCTCCGGTTCTGAACCACGTCACGGGAATGCTGACGACCCTGCGAGAGCAGGAGAACCTGCCGCGCCGTGCGTTGGAGCTGGCGATGGTGACGGTTTCAAAACTGAATGCCTGCGATTATTGCGTCTCGCATCACACACCGCTGCTGACCGTGGCGGGGCTGAGCCCCGAAGGGGCGGCGCGTCTGCCGGACGTCGAGGATCATCCGGAACTGGATGCCTGTGACAAAGCGGTCGTGCGCTATGCCGAAGCCGTGACGATCCGGTCGGGCCGTATGAGGGATGCCGAAGTGGCGGATCTGAGGGAATGGTTCACCGATGCCCAGATCGTCGAGCTGACCTGGCGCATCGCCTTGTGCAGTGCGTTCAATCGGTTCAACGATGCATTGCAGATTCAGATCGAACCCGAGGTCGAGCCGGTTTCAGCCTAATACCCACGCCAGATCCAGCCGCCGCCGAACACGCGGCTGCCTTCGTTTGCGTAAAATACGCAGGCCTGCCCGGGCGAGATGCCTTCCTCGGGGGTCAGCAGTTCGACCTCGGCCGTGGTGTCCGACAGCGGCCGAATGATTGCCTCGCGCGGCGGGCGGGTCGAGCGGACTTTGACGGAAAGATGCCATTCATCGCGTGACGAAAAGGGTTCATCGCCCAGCCAGTTGATCTCGCGCACCGGAACGACGCGCGTTGCCAGCATCTCTTTCGGGCCGACAACGACCTGCTTTTTGTCGACGTCCAGTTTGACGACGTAAAGCGGCTCGCTAAGGCCGCCGATGCCAAGACCGCGACGTTGCCCGATCGTATAGTGGATCACGCCGTTGTGCTGCGCCAGTACGCGGCCATCGGCGTGAACGATCTCGCCGGGTTCCGCGGCTCCGGGGCGCAGCTTTTCGATGACGCTGGCATAGTTGCCGTCGGGCACGAAGCAGATATCCTGACTGTCGGGCTTGTCCGCCACCGACAGCCCATACTGCGCCGCCATCTCACGGGTTGCGTCTTTTGACGGCAGGTGGCCCAGCGGGAAGCGCAGAAAATTCAGTTGCTCTGGCGTGGTCGAGAACAGGAAATAGGACTGATCGCGATTGGCGTCTTCGGCGCTGTGCAGTTCCGGTCCGTTGGCGCCCATCTTGCGCTGAATGTAATGGCCGGTGGCCATGCAGTCTGCCTCGAGATCCTTGGCGGTTTCCAGAAGGTCCTTGAATTTCACGCGCTCGTTGCAGCGGATGCAGGGAACCGGCGTCGCGCCTGCCAGATAGCTGTCGGCAAACTCGTCGATCACGGCATCCTTGAAGATGTTCTCGTAATCCAGAACGTAATGTGGAAATCCCCGCTCTTCCGCCACGCGTCGCGCATCATGAATATCGATTCCAGCGCAACAGGCACCTTTCTTGGCCAATGCCGCGCCGTGGTCATATAGCTGCAAAGTCACACCGACCACATCATAGCCCTGATCGGCCAGATAGGCCGCGACAACGGAACTGTCGACGCCCCCCGACATCGCCACAACGACCCGCGTTTCCGAGGGTGGTTTGGCAAAGCCAAGCGAGTTCAGCGGGGTCTCGGTATCGAGGGCCATTGCAGATTCCAGTCCGGGTTAAGAAAGACCGGCAGAATATAGGAAAATTCTACACACTCTCAAGGGGCGGTTTCACGCGACTTTAAGTAGGCTGAGGGCAGCTTTGGTGCAGCAAGAAGGGTAAAGCGATGTATTTGCACAAAGTTGAAGGGCCAAGGTCTGTTGCTCTGCCGGATGGATCCATTTTGACGCATGCGGATTTGCCGCCCGCGAACACCAGGCGATGGGTGGCGTCACGCAAGATTCTTGTCGTGCGTGGGGTGCTTTACGGGCTGATCAGCCTGTCTGACGCAAAAAAGAAATACGGCCTGAGCGACGAAGAATTCAACGGTTGGGTTTCTTTGGTCGCGGAACACGGCGCCGAGGCGTTGAAGGCGACGGCGCTAAAAAAGTATCGACAACCTAAAGGAGAGCGTGAATAAATGATTCAACGGTAACGTCAGATTAACCATTCTTGGTCAGGTTTAATTTTAATTGGAATTATTGACCCGAATTGGAGCAGTGAAAAATGCGCATACTTCTAGTCGAGGATGATCCGACCACGTCCAAAAGCATCGAACTGATGCTGACGCATGCGAACCTGAACGTCTATGCGACGGATCTTGGCGAAGAAGGAATCGATCTGGCGAAACTCTATGACTACGACCTGATCTTGCTGGATTTGAACCTGCCGGACATGAACGGGCACGAGGTTCTGCGCCAGTTGCGGATCGCCAGGGTGGAAACGCCGATTCTGATTTTGTCCGGTGCTGATGATACCGAAAGCAAGATCAAGGGATTCGGCTTTGGTGCCGATGATTATCTGACCAAGCCCTTCCATCGCGAAGAACTGGTGGCACGCATCCATGCCATCATCCGCCGTTCCAAAGGGCATTCGCAATCGATCATTCATACAGGGCGAATTGCGGTGAACCTTGATGCAAAAACCGTGGAAGTGGATGGCAAGACGGTTCATTTGACCGGCAAAGAATACCAGATGCTCGAGCTGCTCAGCCTGCGCAAGGGGACGACTTTGACCAAGGAAATGTTTCTGAACCACCTGTATGGCGGCATGGATGAACCTGAACTGAAAATCATCGATGTGTTCATCTGCAAACTACGCAAAAAGCTCAGCAACGCGACCGGCGGAGAGAACTATATCGAAACCGTCTGGGGCCGTGGCTATGTGCTGCGAGATCCGCAAAGCAACACGCTGGACGAAACACGGATGGCAGTCGGGCTTTGAATTGAACCACCCGTGCCGCCGGTGGTCCAGGGCGGCACATTGCACTCACGGCTCAGCACGTCTGGACCTGGCCATGGCCTCGCCCTATCACTGAGGTCCAAGTACGCGTGACAGGGCGAGGCCATGAGCAACTTAATTTCCATATCCGAGCTGACGGAAGATGAGGCGCGTGCCGAGCTTGCACGTCTGGCCGAACTATTGTTGAAAGCAAACACGCTGTATCATACGGCTGATGCGCCTGACATGTCGGATGCCGACTATGACGCTCTCAAACGGCGCAATGCCGAGATAGAAGCGCGCTTCCCTCATCTCAAGCGTCCCGACAGCCCGACGGATCAAGTGGGTGCAAAGCCTGCTGATGGTTTTTCGAAAGTCACGCACGCCGTGCGCATGATGTCGCTGGGCAACGCTTTCGATGATGACGACGTGGCCGATTTCGATAGGTCGATCCGGAAATACCTGGGCCTTGGGGCTGGTGAAAGTCTGACCTACACCGCCGAACCCAAGATTGATGGCCTGTCGCTGTCATTGCGGTATGAAAACGGACAGCTTGCTCAGGCTGCCACGCGAGGAGATGGTGAAGTCGGTGAAAACGTAACGGCCAATGCCCGCACGGTATCCGATATCCCGCAGCACCTGAAAAACGCGCCAGAGGTTCTGGAAGTCAGGGGTGAGGTTTACATGTCTCACGCGGATTTCGAGGCGTTGAACGCGCGGCAGGCAGAGCGCGGCGGCAAACCCTTTGCCAATCCAAGAAACGCGGCGGCGGGGTCTTTGCGGCAACTGGATCCGGAAATCACGCGCTCGCGCCCGTTGCGTTTCTTTGCTTACGCCTGGGGAGAGGTTTCAGAGCCATTGTCCGACTCGCAGATGGGGGCGATCGAGCGGTTGAAATCACTTGGATTTTCGACGAACCCCCTGACCCGCCTGTGCAAAACGACGCCAGAGATGCTGGAGCATTACCGGGATATCGAAGCGCAACGTTCCACCTTGGGCTATGACATCGACGGGGTTGTATACAAGGTGAATGATCTGTCGCTTCAGGCGCGTTTGGGGTTCCGCTCAACCACGCCGCGATGGGCGATTGCTCACAAGTTCCCGGCCGAACTGGCCTGGACGAGGCTGGAGGCGATCGACATTCAGGTCGGTCGTACAGGCGCGCTTAGCCCGGTTGCCCGGTTGCATCCGGTGACGGTGGGCGGTGTTGTTGTGTCCAACGCCACATTGCACAACGAAGATTATATCGCGGGGCGCGATGCCAAGGGCGGCACGATCCGCGATGGCAAGGATATTCGTGTCGGCGATTGGGTTCAGGTATACCGCGCCGGGGATGTGATTCCGAAACTGTCAGATGTTGATCTGTCCAAGCGCCCGGCCGGTTCGCAACCCTTTGTCTTTCCGACGCGCTGTCCGGAATGTCAAAGCGAGGCGATCCGTGAAGAAGGTGATGCGGTCCGTCGCTGCACCGGTGGCTTGATCTGCCCCGCGCAGGCCGTTGAAAAGCTGAAACATTTCGTCTCGCGCAAGGCGTTTGACATAGAAGGCCTTGGCGCAAAACAGATCGAGATGTTCTATGATGATCCGATCCTTCCGATAAAGACTCCGGCGGATATCTTTACATTGGAGCAGCGTGACAGGGCCAATCTGGCACGGCTGAAAAACCGGGATGGGTGGGGGGAAACCTCGGCCAGAAACCTGTTTGCCGCGATCGACGAAAAGCGGACCATTCCGTTTGCGCGCCTGTTGTTCGCATTGGGCATTCGACATGTCGGCGAGGTCGGAGCGCGCGATCTGGCGCTGTTTTACCGCGATTGGGAGACCATGACGCAGGCCCTGGACACCGCCCGCCCTGCGGCTTTGGCGCAGCGGCAAGCGGATGAGGCCGAGGATGCCGAACGGGCGGCCGCGCTGGCAGAAGGTCGTCGGGCACGTGTCAAGGAAGTGCGGGATGCGGCCATAACCGCGGCGCGCGTTCCGCCGGATGCCAATGCCGCTTGGGCTGAGTTGATCGGAATAGACGGGATCGGCGCAACGCTGGGTCTGTCCCTGTCCGATGCGTTTTCGAACGTGGAAGAGAGGCGCGCGTTCGATACGTTGCGCAAGGAACTGACAATCGTCGCACCTGATGCGCCCGCCTCAGACAGCCCGGTGGCTGGCAAGACGGTTGTGTTCACTGGTACTTTGGAAAAGATGACCCGCGCCGAGGCAAAGGCACGGGCCGAAGCGTTGGGAGCGAAGGTTTCCGGTTCCGTCAGCAAGAAAACCGATATTCTGGTCGCCGGGCCCGGAGCGGGTTCGAAAGCCAGGAAAGCGGCAGAGCTGGGTATCGAAACCCTGGATGAGGATGGCTGGTTGCAGCTGATCGAAGGCGCATGAGCGGGAGGCCGGAACAGTTGTTCCCGCTGTTTGCGGGGCTTGAGACGCTCGAGGGCGTCGGCCCCAAGACCGCGCAGGTCTTGCAACAGGCCGGCATCGAGAGCCCACGCGACGTTCTGTTCGGCCTGCCTTATGCGGTCGTCGACCGACGACGGCGAGAGACGATTCAGGGCGTCGATCTGCCCGCGACATTGACGGTCGAAGTGACGGTCGGCCCGCACAGGCCGCCTCGAAACAAGGGTGGCGCATACCGCGTGCAAGTCGAAGACAGCCAGGCCGATTTTCAGTTGGTTTTCTTTCACGCGCGCGGGGACTATCTGAAAAAAGTGCTGCCTCAGGGCGCGCGCCGTTTGATCTCGGGCAAGCTGGAGCTGTTCGACGGCATGGCTCAGATGGTGCATCCGGATCATATGTTGCCGGTCGAGCAAGCCAGTGAAATTCCGGAGTTTGAACCGGTATACCATCTGACACAGGGGTTGACTCAAAAGACGGCGTTCAAGGCCACCCGCAGCGCATTGGCGCGGGCGCCAGAGCTGGCGGAATGGATCGACCCGGCGCAGATGGCACAGCAAAACTGGCCGGATTGGATCTCGGCAATTCGTGCCGGCCACAATCCTCAGGGGGCTGACGATGTCTCACCATTTGCGCCCGCGCGTCAGCGTCTGGCCTATGACGAACTGTTCGCCCATCAGATGACGCTGGCTCTGGCGCGTCAGCGAGAGCGGAAATCCCGTGGTGTCGTCAGCGTAGGGACGGGCGCGTTGCAATCCAGGGTGTTGGCCAGCCTTCCTTATCGTCCGACCAGCGCACAAAGCCGCGCGATCGAGGAAATCGCGGCCGATATGGCATCGGATTCCCGCATGAACCGATTGTTGCAGGGTGACGTGGGGGCCGGCAAGACATTGGTGGCCTTCATGGCCCTTCTGATTGCAGTCGAGGCCAAAGGGCAGGGCGTGATGATGGCCCCGACCGAGATACTCGCCCGCCAGCACCTGCAAGGGTTGCGACCGCTGGCGGAAGAGGCCGGAGTGGTGCTGGAGCTGCTCACCGGGCGCGACAAGGGCGCAGAGCGGCGCGCCAAGCTTGAGGCTTTGAAAAATGGCAATATCCAAATTCTGGTCGGCACCCATGCCGTGTTTCAGAGTGATGTTGAATTCAAAGCGCTGCGCTTGGCCATAGTTGATGAACAGCACCGGTTTGGCGTGCGCCAGAGGATGGAGTTGTCGGAAAAAGGGCAGGGTGCGGATGTTTTGGTGATGACCGCCACCCCGATTCCTCGCAGTCTGGCGCTGGCGCAATATGGCGACATGGATGTGTCGGTGCTGGACGAAAAGCCTCCGGGGCGCAAACCGATCAAGACAGCGATTGTCAGTACGCAGCGCATGGACGAGGTCGTGTCACATCTGCGTCGGGCGATTGATGAGGGGCGGCAATGCTATTGGGTCTGCCCCTTGGTCGATGAATCAGAGGTTTCAGACCTGACGGCAGCTGAAGAGCGGTTCAAACGCTTGCGTGCCATATTGGGCGAAGGTGTGGTCGGGCTGGTTCACGGGCAAATGCCGCCGTCGGAAAAAGACGCGGCAATGTCCGCATTCCAGAACGGGGACACCAAGGTTCTTGTGGCCACGACCGTCATAGAAGTGGGGGTCAATGTGCCCAATGCCACGATCATGGTCATCGAACGGGCCGAAATCTTTGGTCTGGCCCAACTGCATCAATTGCGCGGTCGTGTGGGCCGGGGTGACGCGGAATCGACATGTTTGTTGATGTATCAACCGCCACTCAGCGAGGGGGGGCGCAAAAGGCTGGAGGTCCTGCGTGAAACCGAAGACGGGTTCCGTATTTCGGAAACCGATCTTGAGATGCGCGGTGCCGGGGATCTGATCGGAACTGCACAGTCCGGTCTGCCAAAGTTTCGCATTGCGGATCTGGAGCGTCAGGCCGGTTTGATGGCCGTTGCCCAATCCGATGCCCGGGCATTGCTGAATGCGGATCCCAAGCTGACCTCGGACCGGGGGCGCGCGGCGCGCGTACTTTTGTGGCTGATGAAGCAGGATCAGGCAATCCGTTTGATTTCAGTGGGTTAGGCAAAAAGTTCCAGAAAGTTCACAAATGTTCTCAAAAAGTTCTTTACCGACTCGCGCAAATATGAGAACAAAAGGTCAACAAAGGATTAAAGCTCTGACCGGAGGTGACCCTATGCTGACCCAGATCAAGACCGTACTCAGCCGCTCGCAATCGACGATCCTGCAAGATGCAGTGGGCGTGATGTCTCTGGTCGTGATCCTGATGGTCGCCTTGCACCTGCCGGTTGGCTTCTGAACCTTTCTGCCTGCGATCTCGTGCCGAAAAAACCGCGCTGTCATCCCCATTTCAGTCAAGGGTGACCTGCCTGTCCCAAACCCCTTGAGGGGCCTTGCCTCGGCCCCGTGCGGTAATCCGGACCCCACGCGAGACACGCAATGCCTGCCGCCGCCCTTTCGCCCGGAAGGTGCGGCGGTTTTTTTATAACTGGCCGGTTTTGAAAATCTCAAGCAATGCGGACAGGACCGAATTGACCGCGACCGAGGCTAGGATCATCCCCATGATACGGCTGATGATCGCCGCTCCTGAATGGCCAATCAGGCGGATGATCGGTTCGGCCAGAAGCATGAGAACAAAGGCTACTACCAAAACCGACAGCATGACCAATGCGGTAATCCCCTGGTCGGCTGCACTGTATCGATGGTTGTCCGTCAGGATCACCACTGCAAGCATCGCGCCGGGCGAGGCCAGAGATGGAACAGCAAGAGGAAATATCGCGGGATTCTGCTTGTGATACTTATCTTCCTGATCCTCTTCGGCCTGACGCTGTTCTATGTCTTGTTTGCTTTCGCCAAAGATCATGGTCAGAGCGAACAGAAACAGGATGATTCCACCTGCGACCTGAAATGAATTCAGTCCAATATCCAGCGCTTCGATCAGCAATTGCCCAAACACGAGAAAGAACAAAAGGACACCGGCGCTTATTATCGATGCCAACAAAGCTGTTTTGCGACGCGCGGCGGCCTCTAGCCCCGCAGTGACGGCAATGAAAACGGGAATAGTTCCAATCGGGTCAATCACGACCCAAAGAGTTACAAAATGCTCGAGTAGATTTTCCAAAACCCATCCCTCCTTAAATTTAAGCGGAAGGTAAACGGGTTTACATCAAATAGCTATGATCAGGCGCAATCTGCCTGTTCGGCCTGCGCCATGGCTTCGGCGGCGGCATCCAGCGCCAGCAGAATTGACGCGTGGCGGTTCTTGTAGTCCCGCGCCGGCATCAGGACCTCAAGACCGTCAAACGGCGCATCCGGGGCGGCGCCGTCCTTTTTCAACATGGCCGCAAGCTGATCGCGCGCTGCTTCGACCTGCGCGCGCGTGGCACCAATGATCGCGTCGCCAATCACCGAAGCAGAGGCCTGTCCCAGCGCGCAGGCTTTGACATCCTGCCCGAAGGCGCTGACACGTCCATCCTGAACCTTCAAATCAACCGTCACGGTAGAGCCGCAAAGAGGCGAGCGTTTCTTGACCGTTGCATCCGGGTTTTCCAACCGATCCAGATGCGGGATGTCAGCCGCCAACGCCAGAATGCGTCCGGAATACAGCTTGATCAGGTCGTTCTCGCCGCTCATGGCTTTCCCTCGTCGTTTGTTCCTCATACATAGTGGCCAGCCCAACGGATGCAAAAGGTTTTTGTCATGTCTCACCCCGTCGCGTTTGATCCATCAACTCTGAAATATAACGATGCAGGACTGATTCCGGCAATTGCGCAGGATGAGGTGTCGGGCGAAGTTCTGATGATGGCATGGATGAACGCGCAGGCAATTGAAAAGACGCTGGAAACGGGCAGGGTGACCTATTGGTCGCGCTCGCGTCAGTCTTTCTGGATCAAGGGCGAAACTTCGGGCCATGTGCAGGAACTGGTGGATTTCCGCATCGACTGTGACCGCGATTGCCTGTTGGTTCTGGTGCGTCAAACCGGTGCTGCCTGTCATACCAACCGCCGGACGTGCTTTTATACTGCGGTGCGGGACGGGGCCGAGACCGAACTGATGGCCCCGATGGCGTAACCGAGCCAGATCAAAGTCCCACCATATGCCGGATGTCTGCCGGGCTGGCACCATCGGCCCGGTATTTCGCGATGGCACGCGCATCGTCGCGTTTCGCCAGCCGTTTGCCGGCGTCATCGCGGATCAGATCGTGATGATAATACGCAGGCGTCGGCAAATCCAACAGCACCTGAAGCAGCACATGGATGCGGGTGGCTTCGAACAGATCCTGACCTCGGACTACATGGGTGATCCCCTGGGCAGCGTCGTCAAGAACGACGGACAAATGGTAGGACGTGCCCATGTCGCGGCGAGCCAGAACGATATCGCCGACACTGGTTTCCAACTCTTCCGGGGTGAAAGCAATTGTTCCTGTTTCGCCACCGGGGCCGGAGCCCAGCTCCAAGAATTGGAATCTGGCCGGATCGTGGATTGTTCGACAGGCCTTGGCAACATCCAGTCGCAACACCTGGTCCCTTGGATGAGGATTTTGACTTAAGTCTATGCCCTGGTGAACTTTTCGACACGTTCCGGGATAGATAATTCCGTCTGGCCCAAGCAAGGGCGCGCCCTCCTGGGGCGCGCTTGCGGCGGCGGCAATATCTTTGCGATTGCACAGGCAAGGATACAGAAGACCCTTCATCCACAACCGCTCCAACGCGCGATCATAGATACTCAGCCGATCTGATTGACGCAGCACCGGTTCCGGCCATGTCAGCCCCAACCAATTGAGGTCATCATAGATTTGATCCTCCCAATGCGGTCGCGAGCGGGACCGATCGATATCTTCGATGCGCAGCAAGAACCGGCCGTGTTCGGATCTGGCCATGTCGCTGGCGATCATCGCAGAATACGCGTGACCAAGGTGAAGCGGGCCAGTCGGGGATGGCGCGAAACGCGTTACGAAAGTCACGCTTTTTCTATAACATACACGTCAGAGTTAAGGTTGATGCCGGGCAAGTGCGGCCCGTGTTCACGAAATAGCAAACGTGCGGCACCCATGTCGACCCAATCCGTCAGTCGGCAGGTGAATTTGTGATCTTTCAGCGCATGATCGTTCAGGGAAAACGCCAGTAACCCACCTTTGGGCAAGGCGTGCATCAACTGGTCGAATGTCTCGGGCGGGGCCGCGCCCTGACCGATGACACCGATGGAGGTGATCACCGAATACGCGCCGCGCCTGAGCGGGGCCGGTTTGGTGATGTCAAACCCGGTCAGGGTTCGGTAAACACCCTTGGTCTCTGCCTCTTCCAGCATTTTGGGGGTGGGATCGATACCATCGATGACCTCAAATCCCGCCGCCCGCAAGGCGAGACCGGAAAGCCCCGTTCCGCAGCCGAAGTCCAGAATCGGCGTTTGGGGGTGAGGGTGGAATTGCCACAAAGCCGCGGCCACCCGTCCCGGGGTTGCATATCCCTGTTCCGCGACCTCTTCTTCATAGGTCGCGGCCCAGTTCTGGTAATGCGTTTCAGTGTCTTCAGGCGTGTCGAGATCGTAGGTGCTGTCCAGGAACTTGTCGCTCATCCCGTCATGCTAGGCCGAGATCACGCCGCGCGTCCAGTCAGCATTGATCCAACCAGGTTTGCCATTCTGTCTTGGCACGATCGGTATAGGCCTTGTACCGGTCCTTCCGGCCGCGCCGCCCGCCTTTCAGGCCGTCCACGGGGCGGAACAGGCCAAAGTTTACGTTCATCGGCTGAAACGTCTTGGCTTCGGCCCCGCCGGTAATGTGATGGATCAACGCACCCATTGCACTGTCTTTGGGTACTTCAGGCAAATCACGACCCTGTATTTCCGCGGCGGCCATGCGACCGGCAAGCAATCCCATCGCGGCGCTTTCAACATAGCCTTCGACGCCCGTAATCTGGCCGGCAAAGCGGATGTTGGGCTTGGATTTCAAGCGCATCTGTGCATCGAGCAGGGTAGGAGAGTTGATGAACGTGTTGCGGTGGATGCCGCCCAGCCGGGCAAAGCTGGCGTTTTCCAGGCCGGGGATCATGCGGAACACGTCGGTCTGGGCGCCGTGTTTCATCTTGGTCTGAAACCCCACGATGTTGAACAATGTGCCCAACGCGTTATCGCGCCGCAACTGAACCACGGCATGGGGTTTGACGTCAGGCGCATGAGGGTTTGTCAGCCCAACAGGCTTCATCGGACCATGGCGCAGTGTCTCGCGCCCGCGTTCGGCCATGACTTCAATGGGAAGGCAGCCATCAAAATAGCCTGCGGTCTCACCTTCGTGAAACTCGGTTTTTTCCGCTGCCAGAAGGGCGTCGATGAAAGCCTCGTATTGATCACGGTCCATCGGGCAGTTCAGGTAAGCCGTGCGTTCTTCCTCGGTCTCGCCTTTGTCATACCGGGATTGCATCCACGCTTTGCTCATGTCGATGCTGTCGGCATAGACAATGGGCGCGATTGCATCGAAGAACGCCAGCGCGTCCGATCCCGTTTCCGCCCGGATGGCTTCCCCCAATGCGGGTGAGGTCAACGGGCCGGTCGCAAATATCCAATGGCCGTCATCAGGCAGCGAGGTGACTTCCTGATCGGTGACGCTCACGCGTGGGTGGGCGCGCAGTTTTGCGGTGACCGTTTCGGCAAACGGGTCGCGATCCACGGCCAGAGCCCCCCCTGCAGGAAGCCTGTGCGCGTCGGCGGTTGTCATGATCAACCCATTGGCTACTCGCATTTCCCAGTGCAGCAGACCGACGGCATTCTGTTCATCATCATCCGATCGGAACGAGTTTGAACACACCATTTCCGCCAGGTTTCCTGTCTGATGTGCGAAGGTGCCAACGGTGGGGCGCATTTCATGAATGATCACGTCAACGCCCATTTCAGCGGCTTGCCAGGCCGCTTCGGATCCGGCCATTCCACCGCCGACGATATGCAAAACTTGTGTCATGTGCAGCCACATAGGGCACCGCACACACAGGCGCAACTGCCGTATTTTTTGTGACCGATCTGGTGGAGGGGTCTTGGGGTCGCCGCTGCGGGAATGTCAGCGCTGGTGAGAGAGACCAGCTGGAGGGACCTTCCGCCCACGGCGACCCAAAAGTGTCTTGAGGCCTTGGCCTCGACCCAGCTTTGCCACAGAGTTGCCCTTTTGAAAAGTGCAAAAATGAAGACAGTGGCAAAAAATGTTCAAAACAATTGCGTCATTGGGTCCAATTCGGGGGGCGCTTTTCAATAAAGGCGGAAATGCCTTCTTCTGTATCGCGGTACAACATATTCTGCGCCATTGCGTCTCCGGTATAGGCATAAGCCTGGTCCAAGGGCATTTGCAGCTGTTGATAGAACGCTTCCTTGCCGATCTTCACGGCGACGCCAAGTTTGGATGCGACCAGTTCCGCAAGCGCGTTGGCTTCTTGTTCCAGTGCCTCTTCAGGAACGACGCGATTTACCAGCCCCAATTCGGCGGCGCGCTCTGCTGAAATGAATTCGCCGGTGGTCAGCATCTCAAATGCCTGTTTTCTGGGGATGTTGCGGCTGAGAGCCACCATCGGCGTGGAACAGAACAGGCCGATATTGACCCCGTTGACGCCAAACCGTGTTCCTTCCGCCGCCACTGCCATGTCGCAGGTTGCAACCAGTTGACACCCGGCCGCGGTCGCAATGCCATGGACTTGCGCGATAACGGGTTGCGGCAGGGACTGGATCGACATCATCATCCGGGCGCAACGGGAAAAGAGATCCTGAAAGTAGGCCTTGCCACCATCTTCGGATTGGCGTCCGGCCGTCATCTGCTTCAGGTCATGCCCGGCGCAAAACGCCTTTCCTGCCCCCGACAGGACCACGGCCCGAATCGAGCCGTCGTCGCGCAGCGCATCAAGTTCGGCTTGCAGCGCAGCCAGCATCTCATCACTCAATGCGTTCAGCCGGTCCGGGGCGTTCAGTGTCAGCCGTGCCACCGCGCCCATGTCGTAACGTTCCAGAATTGCCATCTTGCCCTCCGTTCCCAAGTTGGGCCAACTCTAGGTCGGCAAGAGCAGGAGGGGAAGTATGGCTTTGGCAATGAATCGGGACGAACTGTCACAATACCTCAAAGAGGTGTTCCCGCAGGTGCACAAGGATTTCGTCGTTGAAGACTTGACCGAAGACACGATCACCATGCGCCTTGTGGTTCAGGATCAACATCTGCGCCCCGGAGGCACGGTATCCGGCCCGTCGATGTTCGGGCTTGCCGATGTCAGTGTCTATGCGATGGTTTTGGCACGAAAAGGGCGCCAGTCACTGGCCGTTACCACCAACAGTTCTTTTGATTTCCTGCGCAAACCGGAAGGCGGCGCCGATATGATTGCGGCCTGTCGTTTGTTGAAGCTGGGAAAAACACTGGCCGTCGGGGATGTGCTTTTATACTCGGAAGGCAGTGATCTTCCGGTTGCACGGGCAACGATGACCTATTCCCTGCCGCCAGCAGGGTCTGCTGCCGCGAATTTCGGATAAAAAAGGCCGGGGACAGGCCCCGGCCCAGGAAGAGGTCCCAATAATTGGGACTGGGGATCAGTCAGGGCTGCCAGAAAAAGCGCTTTGTTTCCCGGCCAGCCTGATGGCGGGTCAGCCCGACGTCCTGAAGCAGACGGTCATCCAGATAGCCCAGATTGACGCGACTGCGGCGACGGCGTTCCCATTGAGTGACCGCCGCCGCAAACCGCACGGCCAGAGCCGCGAGCAGAGGCAGCCGTGGGCTGTCGTTCAGCAGCAGAAGGGCGGGGGTGTGCATTGTGCGTGTCATCTCGGAATTCCTTTCAAATTGTATTGACACAAAACAGTATTGCTTGGTACATAAGCTTGATACATTCGAAATTGTATCAAAGGCAAAGGAAGAATTGTAATGGATACAATTTGGCCGGACGCTCTGCCAAAATCCAAGGGTCCGAAATACACATTGGTTGCTGACGCAATAAGAAAAGCCATTAGTGACAAGAAATTAGATGTTGGCGCCAAGCTTCCGCCGGTTCGTGAACTGGCGTATCGCCTGCAAATCACACCTGGTACGGTCGCACGTGCCTATACGATCCTGACCGACGAGGGCTTGCTCCACGCCGAAGTTGGACGTGGTACATTTGTGGCCCCGCCGAAATCACCGATTCTGGATGATGTCTGGGCCAGGCAACTGCATCTGAGGGAAGACAAGTACAACGCCAATGTCAGCCTGTTCAGCCCGCGTTTGCCAGATGCGGGGCAGGTCGCGCTTATCCGGGAATGCCTGCAAAAGGTTTCGCAAGCTGATCCTGGGCTGTTTCTGAATTACCCCACGCGGGACGCGTATATACCCATGAGGCAATCGGTCGTGGATTGGCTGTCGGATTTGCCGCTGGGCCCGCTGACCCATGACGACATCGTCTTGACCCATGGCGGGCAGAACGGATTGTGTCTGGTGTTCCAGACCATCCTGCGCGGACCCAAGCCGATCGTGTTGGTTGAAGACCTCTCTTACGCCGGGTTTCGTCGGGCCGGAGAGTTGATGCGCGCCGAAGTCATTGGCGTCAAGATGGACAAATGGGGCATCGATCCGGCGTCGATGGAGCATGTTTTGCGGCAAACCAATGCTCAGGCCGTTTGCGTCTCGCCAGAAGTTCAGAACCCCACCGGCATCCACACGCCGCTGGAACGCAGGAAAGAGGTCGTGGATGTCGCCCGGCGCTTCGAGCTTCAGATCGTAGAAGATGATTGCTATCGCATGGGAGAGGCGCGTGAACCCAGTTATCGCGCGCTTGCCCCCGAGCGGGGCTGGCACGTGTCGTCCATTTCAAAGATACTCACACCGGCTTTGCGCGTTGGCTTTGCCATTGCCCCAAAGGATCGCAGCGTCGATCTGCGCCGATCGGCCGAATATGGGTATTTTGGCCTGGCTCAACCCTTGGCCGAACTGACCCGGCTGCTGCTGTCGGATCCGCGTACCCGCCAGATTGCCCAGGATGTGCGCAAACGGATGGGCGATTATGTTCGGATCACCGTCAATGCGCTGGGTGGGTTCGATCTGAACTGGGCACCGGATGTGCCGTTTGTCTGGCTGAATCTGCCATCGGGGTGGCGCTCTGCCGCGTTCAGCCGCGCGGCAGAGCGGGAAGGCATTCAACTCAGATCAGCGGATGAGTTCGCCCTGCGCGACGGGCGCGCGCCAAACGCCGTACGCATCGCAATGAATGGCCACGTTTCGTTGGAACGGTTCGAGGACGCAATGCTGAGGTTGCGCGCTTTGCTGGACAATCCGCCTGAACAGATCAGCGTCTAGCATTCAACTCAGCAGCGGCGGGTCGCCAAAGAATCCGGCCAGATGGGCAATTTTTCCGTCCTCGTCCAATCGAATGAAATCGTGCCCGGCCACCATGATTTCGCCATCGGGGGCCATCATATGCCACGTGAAGTGGATGACATCATGGTGCGACACAGGACTGCTGGTGATTTCGACACGCCCATTCGAAGTCAAAAGGACTTCGCCGATATGTGCACTCAACTGCTCTCGGCCTGAAACATCGGCTGTCGGATCCACGTACCGACCGTTTTCCGCAAAGCACCGGGTCAGAAGCGCAAGCCGTTTATCGGCGGACTCTTCCTGCCAGGCTGCGCCATAGTTTTCAATCGTGCGCATCAAATCCTTCATGCGACCCTCCGTGGTTGGGCATGATCAATTCCAACCGAGTGTATCAGAGTGTCGAAATTGGGACGATCTCCGTGCTGAAAATATGGGGTAAAATGGTACCTATTTAACAACTCATTGTTTTTAAACATTTTAAATGGCGTTAGGTTGCTTGACGTGGCGGTCGTGGGTGTCTAGATACGCATCCATCGAATTCGGGCCGCCTCGCTTGGGGCGGTCTTTCACATCAAACAGGACTATCCTGCCATGAAAACCTTTTCTGCAACACCTGCAGACATCGACAAGAAATGGATCCTGATCGACGCCGAGGGCGTTGTTCTGGGCCGTCTTGCGTCGATCGTCGCCATGCGTCTGCGTGGCAAGCACAAAGCGTCGTTCACCCCGAACATGGACATGGGCGACAACGTCATCGTAATCAACGCTGACAAGATCCAGATGACCGGCAAGAAGCGCGACGAAAACTTCTACTGGCACACTGGCCACCCGGGCGGCATCAAGTCGCGCACCAAACAGCAGATCCTGGAAGGTGCTCACCCCGAGCGCGTCGTGACCCAGGCGGTCAAGCGCATGCTGCCGGGCAACCGCCTGGCGCGCAAGCAGATGACCAACCTGCGCGTTTATGCCGGTGCCGAGCATCCCCACGAGGCGCAAGCGCCCGAAGTTCTGGACGTCAAGTCCATGAACAAGAAAAACACCCGGAGCTAATGACCGATGGCTGATCAGATCAATACTCTCGAAGAGCTGAGCGCCGTCGCAGGCGTTGAAACCGTGGCCGAAGAAGTCATCGTGCGTGAACCCGTACGTGACGAGCTGGGCCGTTCCTATGCCACCGGCAAGCGTAAAGACGCTGTTGCCCGCGTTTGGATCAAGCCGGGTTCCGGCAA
This sequence comes from Ruegeria sp. HKCCD6157, assembly GCF_013110685.1. Classification (NCBI taxonomy): domain Bacteria; kingdom Pseudomonadati; phylum Pseudomonadota; class Alphaproteobacteria; order Rhodobacterales; family Roseobacteraceae; genus Ruegeria; species Ruegeria sp. HKCCD6157. Next base: position 1,503,684 of record NZ_WVRB01000001.1, on the reverse strand, counting down.
GGTCACCGTGAACGGCAAGGATCAGGACGTCTATTTTGCACGCCCCGTTCTGCAACTGATCCTGCGCCAGCCGTTTCAGGTTGCTGGTGTCGAAGGCGAGTTCGACGTTGTCGCCACGGTCAAAGGCGGTGGCCTGACCGGTCAGGCCGGTGCGGTCAAGCACGGCATCTCGAAGGCGCTGCAACTGTACGATCCCAACCTGCGCGGCGCTCTGAAAGCTGCTGGCTTCCTGACCCGCGACAGCCGCGTTGTGGAACGTAAGAAATTCGGTAAGCGCAAGGCTCGCCGTTCGTTCCAGTTCTCCAAGCGTTAATTCGCCGGGAAAACCCAACAAAGAAAGGGCTCGCAATTGCGAGCCCTTTTGCATTGTTTTGCGGGAAATCTTATTCTTCATAAACCAGTTTCCACGCGCCGCTTTCAACGACATTGACGAACACCGTATCCGCGCCCTGATGGTCGTCAGGACCATAGGTGATGTGATTGCCGACCAGGTCATCCTGATAGTCCAGTGACTCCATCGCTTCGATAAAGCTGTCATGGGTCAGGTCAGGGCCCGCGGCCTCAAGCGCCTTGACCATCATTTCGGCAGCGGAATAGCCCAGCATGGCAAACCCAACCGGATCTTCGCCGGTCGCGGCCTTGTATTCTTCGATAAACGCCGCCGGGGCAGGTTGGTCCGCACGCGCCCAAAGATCCTGCCACGAGGCTGCTGCATAGAACCCGTCAGTCACCCCACCGGGAACCTGCGCCACGACAGTCAGGAAACTGGCCGAAGTGCCGAGGAACTTCATGTCCGTCAGGCCCATCTTCTTGGCGGTGCCAACTACGGTGATCGCCTGCCGCACCCCAAGCGCCATGGTGACGATATCGCAGCCTTCTTCCTTGAGCTTGCTGAGCGACCCGACAAAATCCGTCTCATCCGGCTTGTGGGTCGTTTCAGATCCAAAAGCGATCCCGGCTTCTTCGGCGCCGGCCTTGCTGCCTTCAAGAATTTCCTCGCCGAAATCTGTCGGCAGATACATGGTGCAGACCGTCTTTGACCCAAATTCGCCGGCCAGATATTTCACACCGACACGCGCCTGATCATAGTAGGTCGAGAAAGACGTGAACTTGTTTCGCATCGGCTCTTGCAACATCTGACGCGCAGCGGTCAGAGGTGCCACGTTGGGAATGCCCTTGGGATCCAACAGCTTGAACCCAGCCATGTTCATCGGCGTGCCAAGCGATTGCAGCATGGCGAACACCTTGTCGCGGTTCAGCAATTTGTTGTAGCCCTGCATCGCACGCGGCATCTGGTATCCGTTGTCCTCGACCACATAGCGGATTTTGCGCCCGTGTATACCACCGGCTTCGTTCACCCGGTCGAATACCACGTTGGCACCTTTGGTCGCCGGGACACCCACCGCGGCAAAGATGCCGCTCAGGTCGTTGACGGACCCGATGACAATCTCATCATCCGTCACGCCCTGCGTCTGAGCCCAACCGATGCTTGCCGAGGCGGTCAACGCCGTGGCGGCGGCCAGCCATTTGAATGACTTCTTCATCTTTCTCCTCCCGAAAACTCTTTGGCTAAGTGTACATGTCTTCAATCAGATGTCCGTGTTTCTTTTCGACCAGGCCGCGTTTCAGCTTCATCGTGGCGGTAAGCTCGTCATCCTCGGCGGTCAGCAGTACGTCGATCAGGCGAAAATCCTTGATCTGTTCGACCCGTGCAAAATCCTTGTTCAACGCGGCCACTTCGGCGCCGATCAGTTCCTTGACTTCGGCCGCGGCGCAAAGCGAGGCAAAGTTCGAAAACGGGATTTTCTGGTCCTGCGCATATTTTTCGACATTTTCCTGATCGATCATGATCAGCGCCGTGAGGTATTTGCGCCGATCGCCGATGATCACCGCGTCCGAGATGTAATGGCTGAACTTCAGCCGGCTTTCGATTTCGGCCGGGGTGATGTTCTTGCCGCCGGCGGTGATGATGATGTCTTTCAACCTGCCGGTGATGGTAACGTACCCGTCCTTGTCGATACGCCCCATATCGCCGGTGCGCAGCCAGCCATCGGCGGTAAAGCTTTCCGCCGTCTTTGCGTTGTTGCGCCAATAGCCCTGAAAGATGTTCATGCCTTTGAGTTGAATTTCACCTTCATCCGAGATGCGGATATCGCACCCCGGGACGACCTTGCCGATGGTTCCGATCTTGTTGCTTTCCACAGTGTTGAGTGTGGCAAGGCCGGATGTTTCGGTCATGCCGAAGCCCTCGACGATCGGCACACCGATGGCCCAGTACCACTTCAACAAATCCGCCGAGATAGGGGCAGCACCAGTGCCACCCCGGCGCAGCTTGTCCAAGCCCAGCATCCGGCGCAGATTCTTCAGAACCAACTGATCCCAAAACCAGAACCGGGCCGCGATGGCGGCGGGAACGGGTTTTCCCGAACTCACGTAATCGGCCCGCCGTGCACCGGCCTTCAGGGCAAGACCGTATGCCATTCGACCCAACGGCGTTGCATCCTGCGCCAGGATTTGCACATGCGCATAGATCTTTTCCCAAACTCTCGGCACCGCCGTGAAGGTCGAAGGCGAGACCTCTTGCAGATTTGCAAAGACCGTCTCGGGGTTTTCCGCGAAATTCACGGTGCAGCGGGCGGCCAGTGGGAAATAGACGGATACGTCGCGTTCCAGAATATGGCAGAGGGGCAGGAAGCACAGTTGTTCGTCACTGGACTGCGTCGGCAATGTCCAGGCACCGGCCTCAATGCCGGCCAGGATGTTTTCATGGCTCAACATCGCACCCTTGGGCTGGCCGGTGGTGCCGGATGTATAAACCAGCAAGGCTGTATCCTGGGGTTTGGCCAATGCGATTTCGGCTTCGAACCGTCCCGGATCTTCCTGTTCGGCCTGCTGGCCCAAAGCGTAAAGATCGTCGATCATCATGCAGCGCGGATGGGTCAGGTCGTGCAAGCCTTCGTCTTCCAGAATGATCACCTTGATCAGATCCGGAACTTGATTTTCGACTTCCAAAAACTTGTCCAGATGCTCTTCGTCCTCGACGATGAGGAACTTGCTGCCGCTGTCGTTGACCAGATATTGCAGTTGATTGGCGGAATCCGTGGTGTAGACGCCAGAAGAAATGCCCCCGACGCACTGAATGCCCATATCGAACCACAACCATTCCTTGCGGTCCTCGGACAGGATCGAAACAACGTCACCGCGTTCCAGGCCCAGCTTGCGCAGGGCAAGCCCGATCCACTTGGCGTGCTGCCAGTAGTCGGCCCAGGAATATGACTTCCAGATGCCCAAATCCTTTTCGCGATGGGCTGTACGATCGCCCAGTTCCGCGCAACGGTGTTGAAACAGCATGCTGATGGTGGTGCACCCATCCACGCGCAACGGGCGTTGTCCGGGGGTTGCATTCAGTTCAACGCCGTTGATCTTGACCTGCGAGGCGAGGGGCGCGGCATCCATCTTGCTTACCTCCACGTCTTCTTGCGTTTCCAACGGCGGCTTTCGCGTGCGCCTTCTTCCTGAACGCCAAGATAGAAGTTCTGGATGTCTTCGGATTTCAGCAACGTAGCCGCAGCACCGTCCATGACGATGCGGCCTACCTCCATCACGTATCCATGATGCGCCAGCTGCAACGCTGCATTGGCGTTCTGTTCGACCAGCAGCATCGTCACATGCTGTTCTTCGTTCAGACGTTTCAGAATGGCGAATATTTCCTGCACCAAAAGCGGTGACAGACCCAGCGACGGCTCATCCAGCAGCATGATACGGGGACGGGCCATCAGCCCCCGTCCGATTGCCAGCATCTGTTGCTGCCCGCCCGAAAGGGTGCCGGCCTCTTGCGTGCGACGATCTTTCAGAACGGGAAAGTAACTGAAAACAAGCTCGCGATCCTGGTCGATCTGCACTTTGTCCGTTCGGGTATACGCGCCGAGGCTCAGGTTTTCATCGACGGTGAGCAGAGGAAACACCTCGCGCCCTTCGGGCACATGGACGATTCCGCGCTGGACGACGGTATGTGGCTCGGCCCCCTGAATGTCGTCTCCATCAAAGGTGATCGTGCCTTTTTCCGGGTCCATCACCCCCGAGACGGTTTTCATCAACGTCGTCTTGCCGGCACCGTTTGCGCCAAGGATCGAGACAATCGTGCCTTCGTGAACGTCCAGCGAAACACCGCGAATGGCCATTATCGGGCCATAAAAGCTTTCGACATTTCGGATTTTCAGGATTGGTGCGCTCATGAAGCTTTCCCAAGATAGGCTTCGATCACTGCCGGATGCGATTGAACTTCGGCCGGGGTCCCAAGCGCCAGTTTTGCGCCGTCTGCCATGGCCAGAACCCGGTCTGACACGCCCGAGACCAGGCCCATGTCATGTTCCACCATCAAAACGGTGATGCCCATCTGCCGTCGGATATCATCGATCCACCAACGCATGTCCGTTGTTTCTTCCACGGACAACCCCGAGGCCGGTTCATCCAGCAGCAAGAGTTTTGGGTCAGTTGCCAAAGCCCGTGCAACTTCGACCACTTTGCGTACGCCGTAGGGCAGCCCCGATATCATCTTGTCGCGATAGGCTTGCAGGTCGAGAAAGTCGATGATCCGTTCGACCTTCTCGCGGTTTTCCAGCTCCTGTCGCTTTGCCGACGGGGTGAACAGTATCTCGGGAATCAGGTTTGTCCTGCGGTGGCGGTGGCGTCCGACCAGCAGGTTTTGCAGAACGGTTGCGTGTTCGAACAGCTCGATGTTCTGAAATGTCCGTGCCACGCCATAAGCGGCGACACCGGACGGTTTGACCCGAAGCAAATCATGACCGTCATACCGGATCGCCCCGTCAACGGGATCGTAGAACCGGGAAATCAGGTTGAAAACAGTGGACTTGCCCGCTCCGTTTGGACCGACGATGGCAAAGACTTCACCTTCCCGAACGTCGAATGACAGGTCATCCACCGCCGTCAGGCCGCCGAACTTGAGGGTGACATTTTCGAACTCCAGCAAACTCATCTAAGACGCTCCGTCTTGAGATAGGATTTCTGCCGTTTGAACATGTCTTTTCGATAGAAGGGGAACAGCTCGAACCACGTGCGGATTTTCAGCCAGCGGCCATAGATGCCCATGGGTTCGAACAGGATGAAGGCGATCAGGATCATGCCGAAGATGCCGAACTCCAATCCCGGAATGGCGACTGTATTGCCGCCGAACAGGGCACCGGCATATTCTTTTGAGATCGACAGAAACTGCGGCAGGAACCCGATCACGATCGCGCCCAGAAACGCGCCGTGGATCGACCCAAGCCCGCCGATGACGATCATCATAAGCAGTTGGATCGAGATCAGAACACTGAAGGTTTCGTTGTTGAACGCTCCGGCGAACAACCCCATCAGCGCCCCGGCCCAGCCGGTTACTGCGCAGGATAACGCGAACGAGATCATCTTTGTCCGCGCGATGTCGATGCCCATCGCCTGGGCCGAAACCTCAGAGTCGCGCACCGCGATGAAGCTGCGCCCCAAAGGCGCGCGCAGCAGGTTGATATATCCCAGTGTGACCAGCACGGCGACGGTCAGGACCAGCCAGAAAAACTGATCGGGCGTTCCCCAGCGGTCCACCAAATGGCCGAAGATTTCGACCCCGCCGACATATTTGCCTGCAACGCCGCCGGTGATGGGTTCGGACAGAACGATGATGTCGTCCATCAGGATCGAAAGAGCCATGGTGAAGATGGCCAGGTAGATGCCATGCAGGCGCAGGGCAGGGATCGCAACGGTCACGCCCGCGATCCCCGTCAGGATGCCGGCCAGCGGAAAAGCGAGAAGAAAGGGCACCCCGGCTTCAATCAGGGCAACGTTGGCATAGCAGCCAAAAGCCAGAAAGGCCGCGTGGCCCAGACTGACTTGCCCTGTATGCCCGGTCAGGACCATCAGACCCAATCCGGCAATGGCCCAGATCAGGACGTTCGTCAGCTCGCCCAGATAGAACTCATCCAGCCACCAGGGGGCTGCGGCAACCACCGTCAGAAGGATCAGATACAGGACAAGCTGGTAACGGTCTTTCCACGGGCGGATGTCCTGCATGTAATCAGTTTTGAAGATGATCCGCATGGCTCAGACCTTTTTGACCCGAACCTGACTGAACAACCCGTTGGGGCGAAAGATCAGCACGGCCAGCAGCAGGGCGTATGGCGCGATCTGGCTGTAACCCGCCGCGATATAGCGGCTGGCGAAAGGCTCGATCACCCCGACGACAAGACCACCGGCCAGCGCCCCGGGCAGGCTTCCGAACCCGCCGATGACGGCGGCGGCAAATGCCTTGATGCCCAGCAATCCCGTTGTCGGATCCACGGCGCCCTTGGCGGCGAACAGAATGCCCGCAATCCCCGCAACGATCCCGGCCAGCGCCCAGATGAACCCCTGAACCCGCTTGACAGGCACGCCCATGTAATACGCCGCCAGCTGGTTTTGCGACGCCCCCTGCATCGCCAGCCCGAGTTTGGAACGGTTGAAGAAAACGTAAAGGCCCCATGTCAGCAGGATGGTGACGACGATCACGGCGACATCCTCCAGCCCCAGCACAAGGCCGCCAAAGCGCAGCTCTTTCCCCGCAAGCGGGTTTTGCAGCGTTTGCGGTTCGTGCCCCCAGATCAATCCGGCCACGAAACGGATCACGAAGCCCAGGGCGATGGTCAGGATAACGACGGCGGTCTGACTTTCGCCAAACAGGCGACGGATGATCAGGCGATCCAGAAGATATCCCAATGCCCCCATGATCCCCAGCGAGATCGGCAGGGCCAGCCAGAATGGCAGGCCCATGTACTCGGTATTGGTCAGGCCGATGGTGACAAAGGCCCCCAGCATCATGAAATCGCCCTGCGCGAAATTCACCGCTTCGGTCGCCTTGTAGATCAGAACAAAGCCAAGCGCGATCAGGCCATAGACACACCCGTTTGCCAGTCCGCTGATCAGCAGCTGCGCGTTATCCAAACTGTCCTCCCTCGACCGGTTTGCCGGTGTCGCGTTCCGCCCGCGCGCATCCTCCGGTGACGCGGGTTTGTTCTACTATGGCGTTATAATCACCTTGCCGTCACTCTTTTTCAGCGCATCAGCCAGGTTTGGCACAAGATTTCTGAGTGTAAGGTGTTCAGAAACATCCGTTTTCCAGCGCCCGTCTGCAAAGCGGGCCTGAACCTCGGCCACGACACGCATCTGATCGGCGGGCGGGGTCGACATCATCCAGCTTGTCAGCCAGAACCCTTCGATCCGCTTTCCCATGAAAATCAACTGCCCTGTCTGAGTCAGCGTCGGCGCTTCGGTAGACAGCTTGCCATAACTGACCCAGCGCGCCCGGTTGGGCATGGCGCAGAACAATTGTTCGGACAATTGGTCCGTCACGGCATCCAGAAACACGCGCGGTTTCAGCTGCGCGCTCAGATCCGCAAACTTTGCGACAATGTCTTCGTCGGTTGTCATAAGCACTTCGGCCGCGCCAAGGTCTTTCAACATCCCTGCCGTCTCGGCCCGACGCACCAAAGCGATCGGCTTCAAACCCAGATCCCGACCAAGGCTGCACATCAGCTTGCCCAACTGGCTGGTCGCGGCTGATACGACAAAGGCATCGCCGTCGGCCTTGGCCATATCCACCATGGCCATCGCCGTCATTGGATTGACGATCTGGGCGGCCCCGTCATCGTCCGAGATATCAGGGCGCAGAGGGATGCACATCTGCATCTGTGTCACGACATATTCCGCCCAGGCCCCCGATCCGGCGGCGACGAACGCGACGCGTTGCCCTTGCAAGGCCTCGGCGCCCTTGCCGGCGGCCACGACGTCTCCGCATCCTTCAAAGCCGGCGGGGGATCCTTTGACCCTTGGCTGCCCGTATTCACCTTTGATGAAATGCAGATCGGATGGATTGACCGAAGCCGCGCGCAACCGGATCAGCACCTGACCGGGGCCGGGTTCCGGCGTGGGAACTTCGGCTTCTTCCAACCAGTCGGCGGCGTTTTCAATGGCTGGTCCGGTGGCCGTACCGGAATACCCGTCATGCTTAAGGATTGCGGCGAACATAGTCTGGGGCAAGTCGGTCATCGGTTGATCCTCGAATTTGGCTGAATCAAAGCGCGCCCCTTGTCCGAAAAGCGTCAGACCAGTCGGGCAGGGCGCGGGCTTTTTGTCAGGCACAGCCAATCAAAAGCCGCGCAGGAGGTCAATTCAACGACACCGTAACGTAGGGGCAGCGCAGATGCGCCCCGGGGCAAAGGCCGACCCGTGGATCGGCCTTCAACACGTTACTGTTGGGTCAGCAGGTTGGTCAGTTCCTGAATTTTCTGAACAATCATTTCAGGCGAGTCCTTGATATCATTCACAATCTTGATCGCCTGATCCTTCAGGTCGGTGGCCAGATTGCTGTCCTGAAGGGATGTCATAATGCCATCATAGTCGAAGTTGGTCGGGTCCAGCTTGCCTTCCTGAATCCATGAGTTCAGCAACTCCTGCCCCTGACCGGCCAGCGCGGCCACCTGATCGCTGGCCTCCTGAGCAGCGTCAGAGGCCTGATCCGCCACCGATGACGCGGCTTCGCTTGCCTGATCTGCAACCGATGACGCCGCTTCTGTCGCTTGGTCCGTCAGCGACGACGCTGCTTCGGCGGCTTGTTCGGTCGCGGCATCGACAGCGTCAGAGGCAGCGTCCTGTACAGATGAAGCTGCGTCTGTCACCGCTTCGGCGGCTTCTTCTGCCGCGGTTTCCAAACGCTCGGCGGGTGTGGGTTCGGGTTGATTCAGGTAATAGTATCCGCCAGCGCCAATTGCGGCGATGACGATGGCAAGAATAAGAGTACGCGACATGTGTGTCTCCTTTGGAAATTGTGTCGCCGGAATGCGCTAAAAATAACTCAGGTACAAAGGGGAATTCCCGATAATTCTCAGCAGAATAGAGTATAAGCCGGGCTATGCTCATTGTCCTTCGAAACGCGGCAAGAACACGCCTGCACAAAGATGTCGTGCCCTGTTTTGGCGGCGATCCGCCGGGAATGGCCCGCAGACGCAACCAATTTTCGGGCGCTTCTTGTGGGCCAAAAGGCAGCATTGAGCCTGCGTTGGGATAGTGGCGGAGAGACAGGGATTCGAACCCTGGGTGGGCTTGCACCCACAACGGTTTTCGAGACCGCCCCGTTCGACCACTCCGGCACCTCTCCGCGGGGGTCTGTGAGGGGGGGATTTAGTGAGGAACGGGCAGGGGTGCAAGCAGAAAATTCGGGAATTGAAGAAACCCGGGATTTTCCGTTGCCTGCCAGCGCAAAACTCCTAGTCTGATATTCATGATACAGTTTGTACGCCGCTCCGCCTTTTGGTTTCTGGCCCCGCTCTTTGCGCTTGTTCTGATCCCCTTGGAACTTTCCGCCGCCAGCCGTGATCGGATAGAGGCCTTTCTGACCACGACCGGGTTTGACGTTGCCCTGGAAAGCATCGCGCTGAGCTCGATGTCTGCCCCTCAGATGCTGGGGATTGATCCCGATGGCTTCGGTTCGGACTGGACGCGTCTGGCAGACGAAGTCTTCGAAGTCGGCGCCATGCACGAAACCGCGGTTTCCATCCTCGAACAAACCTTGAGTGATGAGGCCCTGACACACGCGGTTGACTTTTATGCATCGGATCTGGGTCAGCGCTTGGTTGAGGCGGAAAACGCCTCGCATATGCTTGAGGACGATGAGGCCAAGCAGCTGGAAGGCCAAAAAATCATCGCAGACTTGATCAAGGACGGATCGCAACGGGTCGAAAGTTTCAAACGAATGAACAAGGCGATCGATTCGACCGGTACCGCAGTGCGGGCCCTGCAAGAAATTCAGGTGCGTTTTCTTCTGGCAGCCAGCGCATCAGGTGTCATTGACCTGCAACTGGATGCGGATGAATTGCGTGCGCTGATGAAGCGGAACGAAGCCGGTATGCGCCAGTCACTGCAACTGTCCAGCCTTGCGGGGGCAGCATATACCTATCAGGACTTTTCCGATGCGGATGTCGACTCGTATGTCGAGGCGCTGGAACAACCCCTGATGCAGGAAGTGTATGAACTGCTGAACGCGATCCAATACGAAATCATGGCCATGCGGTTCGAAGTACTTGCGGCCCGAATGGCCGAACTGCATCCCGCGCAGGATATTTGATGCACCGCGTTTTTCTGGCGATTGCGTTTGTTCTGTGGGGCGCTCAATTGCTGGCCGATCAAAGGGTCGACCGGCTGGCGCAGGCCATGCACTTGTCGCATGTGATGGAAATTCTCGTACAGGAAGGTCAAGGGCACCGCGAGGAACTTGACGAAACGCTGTTGGACAATACCGGCGGCGCGTTTTTTGAAGCGCAGGTCAAAGACATTTACGACCCGGTCTGGATGCAGAAATTCCTGACGGATGCCTTTGAGGCGGGTCTGTCCGTTGCGCAGCTTGATCAGGCGATCCTGTTTTTCGAAAGCGATCTTGGTCAGACGATCGTGTCGCTGGAAAACTCGGCCCGGCAGGCGATGTCGGACCAGGCCATTGAGGACATGGCCCGCGAAGCTTATGAGTCCGTTGAGCGCGACTCGACTCGTTTCGAGTTGGTCGATGAATACATCCAGGCAAATGACCTTGTCGAAAAGAACGTTCATGGGGCGCTGAGTTCCGACTACAGCTTCTTTCAGGGCCTTGATGTCGACGCGCAAGGCGACGATCAGGAATTGCTGGCCGAACTTCTGTCACAGAAAGAAAGCCGCTCAGCAGAAACCGAGGCGTGGCTTTATTCCTTTCTTCTGATGGCCTATCGGCCGTTGGACGAGACCCAGATGCGTGAGAATATTGCGTTCTCCAGAACCGAAACCGGGCGCGCCCTGAATGAGGCGCTTTTCGACGGCTTTGACCGGATGTTCAACGATATCTCTTTCCGGTTGGGGCGGGCGGTCGCACAGACACTCAGGGCGTCTGATCTCTGACGACGCTTTGGTGTTGACTTTTCCCGGCGATCTATGGATAAGCGCGCATCCCGGCCGGTTTTCCGTGCCGGGTATCGTTATTATTTGACCCTTGGGATGTCCTGATGGTCATTCACACAGCCCGAAAAGGGCGCGCCGTTCGAGGTGGCTTTCAAGTGTCTTGGAGCCGGAAACTCCCGGAAGGGGACCACAGAACGCGGTTAGACAAAGGAAAGACGCATGTTTGCGGTCCTCAAGACTGGCGGCAAGCAGTACAAGGTTCAGGCGGGTGATATCCTCCGCGTTGAAAAGCTGGCTGCCGACGCAGGTGAAAAAGTTCAATTCAACGATGTTCTGATGCTGGGTGGCGACGCTCCGGTCGTTGGCGCACCGTTCATCGAAGGCGCGGGCGTTCAGGCCGAAGTTATCGAACAGATCAAAGGTGACAAGGTCATCAAGTTCGTAAAGCGTCGTCGTAAGCACAGCTCGAAGCGTACCGTTGGCCACCGTCAGAAGCTGACACTGGTCAAGATCACCGACATCCTGTCGTCGGGCGCTGACAAGTCGGGCATCAAGGCTGCAACCGGTTCGGCTCCGGCTGGCGAAGCGGCACCTGCTGCAAAGCCTGCCAAGAAAGCCGAAGCCAAGGCAGAGGCACCTGCCGCTGCTGCTGCGGACGATCTGACCAAGCTGAACGGCGTCGGCCCTGCCGCTGCCAAGAAGCTTGCCGAAGCCGGTATCGAGAGCTTTGCCGCTCTGGCCGCCTTGTCGGACGAGCAGATTGCTGCTATCGAAACGGTCAAAGTGAAACCCGAATGGGTTGAGCAGGCCAAAGAGCTGGCCAAAGGCTAAGGAGAGAGAGAATGGCACATAAAAAAGCTGGCGGTTCCTCCCGTAACGGCCGCGACTCAGCGGGTCGTCGCCTTGGCGTGAAACTGTATGGTGGCCAGGCTGCCATCGCAGGCAACATCATCGTGCGTCAGCGCGGCACCAAGTTCTGGCCGGGCGAAGGCGTCGGTATGGGCAAGGATCACACCATCTTTGCAACCACTGATGGCGCCGTGAAGTTCCACAAGGGGCTCAAAAACCGCACCTTCATTTCGGTCCTGCCAGTGGCGGAGGCCGCAGAGTAAGCCGAAACCCAGAAGGTTTAAGAAAAATTCATGGGGGACCGGCACAAAGTGCCGGTCCCTTTTTCGTTTTAACGCAGTCGTGATCAAACAAACCGATGACAGTTGCAACCACCAGTTTCCTGATCTTTGCCGCCAGCCAGGTCGGCACGCCAGGACCGGCCAACATGGTCCTGCTGGGTACTGGTGCGCGTTTTGGATTTCGCGCCGCGTTGCCTTTTGTCGGGGGTGTTATCCTTGGGAAGCAGTTGATCATTTGGCCGGTCGGCTTTGGATTGCTGCATCTCGCGGATCAGGCACCCGCGGTGTTTACGGTGCTTAAATACGCGTCAGCGGCCTATATTTTTTGGCTGGCGTGGAAGATCGCCAACACGCGTTTGTCGCGACAACAGGCTGAAGGGAACGCCCCCGGCTTTCTGGCCGGGCTGATTGTTCATCCGCTCAACCCCAAGGCCTGGGCCATGATCATTGCCGGGTTCACCGGGTTCGTGGCTGCGGGCACCCCCAGTTTCGAAGCGACGGTTACGATTGCTCTGTGTTTGTTGTTTTGCCAGGTGATCCTTCATCCGATCTGGACTTTTGCGGGCGATAGAATTGCCCATGCGGTTGAAGGACGACCCGTTGAAAAATATCTGATGTGGACGTTGGCAGGCCTTACGGTTGCGTCCGTACTTTTCGTGTTGTTCGGAGGAGGAACACACCCATGAAACTTGAAACAATAATAAATCAGCCGGTCATAGAAACCGAGCGGTTCGATCTGCGCCCTCTGCGTCGTTCGGATATGGGGCTGATCGAGCACTATGCCGGTGATGAGCGTGTGGCGCGCATGACGACGAGTATCGCGCATCCTTTGGCCCCCGGCTCGACCGAGGCCTTTGTGACGCGCTCAATGGCCGAGGACCGGGACGAGGACGTCTGGGTCATGGATGCCACCAAGGACGGCGGTCCGGAACTGATTGGTCTGATCACGCTGAAGCGGCTGGATCGGAACCAGTCCGAAGTCGGCTATTGGGTGGCGCCGATCTACTGGAACACTGGCATTGCGTCGATGGCTGTTGAAGCACTGGTAAATGCCAACCCGCTGAAAAACGCGACGATGTTTGCCAGCGTGTTTCAGGACAATCCGGCCTCGGCCCGGGTCCTGACCCATTGCGGGTTCCAGTATCTTGGCGATGCAGAAAGCTATTCGGTGGCGCGTGATGCGAATGTGCCCACCTGGACATACAGTAAAAAACTCTGACTTGTGGCCGATGGGGCCTTTGCAGTAGGGGACAGACCATGAAATTTCTCGATCTTGCAAAGGTCTACATCCGGTCCGGGGCCGGCGGTAGCGGCTGCGTCAGCTTCCGACGCGAAAAATACATCGAATACGGCGGCCCTGATGGCGGGGACGGCGGTAAGGGCGGGTCTGTCTGGGCCGAAGTCGTGGACGGGCTGAACACCCTGATCGACTTCCGGTATCAGCAGCATTTCTTTGCCAAGAACGGCCAGCCGGGCAGGGGCCAGCAACGTACCGGCAAGGATGGCGATGACATTGTCCTGCGCGTGCCTGTCGGCACCGAGATCCTGGATGAGGATGAAGAAACCGTTATCTGCGATCTGACCGAGGTGGGTCAGCGCGTTCTGCTGGCAAAAGGGGGCAATGGCGGCTTCGGCAATCTGCACTTCAAGTCAGCCACCAACCAGGCCCCCCGGCGTGCAAATCCGGGGCAGGCGGGCATTGACCGCACGATCTGGCTGCGTCTGAAGCTGATCGCCGATGTGGGTCTGCTGGGCATGCCAAATGCAGGCAAATCGACCTTTCTTGCAGCCACGTCAAACGCGCGACCCAAGATCGCGGATTATCCGTTTACCACGCTGCACCCAAATCTGGGTGTCGTGGGGGTCGACAACGTGGAATTCGTGGTGGCCGACATCCCCGGCCTGATCGAAGGCGCGCATGAGGGCCGTGGGATCGGAGACCGCTTTCTTGGTCATGTTGAGCGCTGCGCCGTGCTGCTGCATCTTGTCGATGGTACCTCGGAAACGGTTGCCGATGACTACCGCACGATTATCCACGAGCTTGAGGCCTATGGCGGCGAACTGGCCCAGAAACCCCGGATCACCGTCCTGAACAAGGTCGATGCACTGGATGACGAAGAACGTGATTTGGCCAAAGCCGAGCTTGAAGAGGCCGTTGGCGGCCCGGTGATGATGATGTCCGGTGTTGCTCATCAAGGTGTAACCGAGGTTTTGCGCGCGTTGCGCGGCCAGATCGATGACAATCGTGTGCGTCAGAAACCCGCTGAGGAGGCGCAGCCTTGGCAACCCTGACTTCAGCGCGCCGATTGGTTGTCAAAATCGGGTCGGCTTTGCTGGTTGATCGCGAAACCGGCCTGTTGCGCAAGGAATGGTTGTTTTCGTTGGCGCAGGACGTCGCATGGCTCAAGGGGCAGGGGACAGATGCAATCCTCGTCTCGTCCGGGTCGATTGCACTGGGCCGCGGCGTTTTGGGTCTGCCCATGGCGACATTGCCGTTGGAAAAGTCGCAAGCTGCGGCCGCCGTCGGGCAAATTCGTCTGGCGCGCGCATATGAAGAGGCGTTGACACCTCATGGGATCACCACGGCGCAGGTTTTGGTGACATTGGAGGACAGCGAGGATCGCCGCCGCTATCTGAATTCACGCGCGACCCTGGAAACTCTGCTGGGTTTGGGTGTCGTGCCGATCGTCAACGAAAACGATACCGTGGCAACGGATGAGATCCGGTATGGCGACAATGATCGTCTGGCCGCGCAAATTGCCGTGACCGTGGGGGCGGATCAGTTGATCCTGCTGTCGGATGTCGATGGCTTCTATTCGGGCAACCCCAACGAGGACGCCTCGGCCACGCGTTTCGAAACGATCGACAAGATCACGCCCGAGATCGAAGCCATGGCGGGCGATGCGGGCTCTGGCCTGTCAAAGGGCGGAATGAAGACAAAGCTGCTGGCCGCCAAGATGGCCACCGCGGGCGGATGTGCGATGGCGATCACGGAAGGATCGGTTCTGAACCCTCTGAAAACGCTGGAAAATGGCGCGAACTCGACATGGTTCACCGCAACGCTGGACCCGCATGCTGCGCGCAAACGTTGGATTTCTGCCATGAAGCCGCGTGGCGAAATCACCATCGATGAAGGGGCTGCCAATGCGTTGGCAAATGGTAAAAGCCTGTTGCCCGCGGGTATTGTTGAAGTGACCGGCGATTTCGGGCGCGGCGACCCCGTTGCGATCCTTGACCCCAAGGCCCGCCGGCTGGCGCAGGGGATCAGCCGTTACACCGCGCAGGAGGCTGACGCGATCAAGGGGCGCAAGTCGTCCGAGATCGAGGCGACACTTGGATATCCCGGCCGTGCGGCCTTGATTCACCGGGATGATCTGGCCCTGTAAATACTGAAAAAGATGACCTGAAAGGCACGCGACATGAAAGATTTCGACAGCATTCCCGCTCTGATGGCTGATCTTGGGAAACGTGCCAAAGCGGCATCGCGCGATCTGGCTTTTGCAAACCCAGAACGCAAACATGCCGCCCTGATTGCAGCGGCCGACGCGGTTTGGGCCAATCGGGCGAAGATCATCGAGGCCAACCGGAAGGATCTGGAGTTCGGCCGCGAGAAAGGTCTGAGCCCGGCGATGATGGATCGGCTGATGCTGGATGAGGCGCGTGTTCAGGGCATGGTCGATGGTCTGCGCGCGGTGGCTGATCAGACCGATCCGGTGGGCGAAGTGCTGGCCGAATGGGACCGCCCGACCGGATTGAAAATCCAACGCGTACGCACCCCGCTGGGTGTGATCGGCGTGATCTATGAAAGCCGCCCCAATGTCACGGCCGACGCAGGTGCGCTGTGTCTGAAATCCGGAAATGCCGTCATTCTGCGCGGCGGCTCCGAGAGCTTTCATTCTTCGACGGCGATTCATGCCTGCCTGGTCGAGGGGCTGAAGGCCGCCGATCTGCCGGAAGATGCGATTCAACTGGTGCCGACACGTGACCGTGCGGCGGTTCAGGAATTGCTGACCATGACCGACTATGTCGACGTCATCGTTCCGCGCGGCGGCAAGGGGTTGGTCGGGCTGGTCCAGCGTGAGGCACGTGTGCCTGTTTTTGCCCATCTTGAAGGCATCGTGCACATCTATGTCGACAAGGCCGCAGATCCGCAGAAAACGCTGGACGTGGTGTTGAACGCCAAAACGCGCCGTACCGGGATCTGCGGCGCTGCCGAATGCCTGCTGATCCATCAGGACATCGCCGAAACGCTGGGGCGTGACGTGATCGTCGCGCTGCTGAAAGCGGGGGTCGAGGTTCACGCCGAAGGCGCTCTTGCGGTCGAGGGTACAATTTCCGCAACGGCGGAGGATTGGGGAAAAGAGTTTCTGGACAGCGTGATCGCGGCCAAGCCCGTCGCCGATATCGATGCTGCCATTGCGCATATCCAGCATTACGGGTCGAACCATACCGATTGCATCATGACCGAGGATGACACGGCCGTGGCCCGTTTCTTTGAGCGTTTGGATAGCGCGATCCTTATGCACAACGCTTCGACTCAGTTCGCCGATGGTGGTGAATTCGGGATGGGAGCCGAGATCGGTATCGCCACGGGTAAAATGCATGCCCGCGGCCCAGTGGGGGCCGCCCAGTTGACCAGTTTCAAATATCTGGTGCGCGGGAACGGAACAATTCGGAATTAAAAACGCAGCACAAGGCGGGTCGCGGCGGTTTCCACGGAAACGCGTCGACCCATCGCATGTGCCGTTTCCGGCAGCAGAGCGAACTGGACCTGCGCGGGGGTAATCTTGTTGGGGAACCGGCCGGTTGCAACGTGTTTCCATAAGGTATTGTCTACGTTCAACTTGTCGGCAGTTCCGGTCACTGTCCAATTGGTGCCTTGGTTCTCGATCTCAACCTCTCCGCCCATCGGCATGGCACTTTCGCAGCACATGAGCGCAAGAAACGCCAGCTTGATTTGGTTGCGCGGCATGGGCTCGGTCATATACCAGTTTACCCGCACCCGTCCGGTGCGTTCGATGTCCTTGAGCAGTTCGGCCACTTCGGCCCGGCCCAGCGGCTGTTCTCCTGCTGATCCGAAGGCAACCCGAAAAAACCGGATACGCGCGCCCGCACTGCCGACGCTGCCCGAGATCAACTCCATCTCGGGGCCCTGAACAGCACCAACCATGTCCAACAGTTCCAGCCCGTTGGTGATTGCCCCGATCGGGCTGATCAAATCGTGGCAGATCCGTGAGCCGATCAATTCAGCCAGGTTGACGTTCGTGTTGCCCATGCGTACCTCCTGCGGTATCTGCCGCAGGAACCGGAAGCCCCAAATGACAGACATGAATGCTATTCTTGCACCGGGCATGTTTGTTCGCCACCCGGATTTCCCCGAATGGGGTGTCGGACAGGTTCAATCCAACATCGCAGGCAAGATCACCGTAAACTTTCGCGAGCAGGGGAAAGTGGTAATCGACGGAACACGCATCGCCCTGATGCCGGTCTTTGATCCGTGAAACTGGTTTAAGAAGAGTTAACGGAAAAGACCAGATCTCCACTTGTTGCCTTCCCCCGAAGAACTGAGGTATCAGCCGCGTTGATATAACAGGATTGATAAGTCTGACATGCCGGACGCTGGCCCCTCGTTCACGATCAAACTGGCGGAAACCCAGGACGAACTGCGCGCAGCGCAGCGGTTGCGTTATGACGTATTTGTGCGCGAACTCGGCGGCGGAGGGGCTCTGGTCGATCATGTGGCCGGGCTGGAACGGGACCGGTTTGATCCCTATTTCGATCACATGCTGGCCATTGATGATGCGACCGGAGAAGTAGTCGGCGTTTACAGGCTGTTACCGGGGGATCGCGCTGCTGAATTGGGGCAGTTTTATTCCGAAGACGAATACGATCTGAGCGTTCTCAAGCAAAGTGGCCGCAAGTTGCTGGAACTGGGCCGGTCGTGCCTGCACAGGGACTATCGGGGCGGTACGGCCATGTATCATCTCTGGAATGGTCTCTCTCGCTATGTGGCCGAACGCCAGATCGAAGTTCTGTTCGGCGTCGCCAGCTTTCACGGCACGGATGTTCAGGAACTGGCCCAGCCGCTGTCGATGCTGCACCACAATCATCTGGCGCCGCCAGACCTGCGGGTGCGCGCCCAGCCGAGCGTGTTTCAGACCATGGATCTTGTCGCACCGGACGCGCTGGATCGTCGCCGTGCCATGGTGCAGGTTCCGGCCCTGATCAAAGCCTATCTGAGGCTTGGCGGGTTTGTGGGTGAGGGGGCGTTCATCGATCATTCCTTCAACACAACCGATGTGTGCCTGATCCTGGATACGACCCGTATGAACGAGCGGCAGAAGCGCATCTATGGCGGAGCTTGATCCGGTGAATGATCCGCTTTGGAACAGTGAGGATGCGCCGGATCCGATCGAACTGGGTTTTGTCGGCTGGATTCTGGTGATCCTGAGGGGCTTGCCCTTGGCCATCCTTGTGTTCGGTGGGCTGCTTGTTCTGTTGGCCATTCGACTGATCGAGTTGCCACTTTGTGGTGTTCGTCGCCCCGTTACACCGTTCATCAGCCAGTTCGTTTGCCGAAACGCGTTCCGAATCCTGGGAATCGGATTTCGCTGCTCGGGCGCGTTGATGAAGGAACACGGTGCCGTTGTCGCCAATCACACATCCTGGCTGGATATCTTTGCCCTGAACGCCCGCAAAAGGGTCTACTTCGTGTCCAAGGCAGAAGTTGCGAACTGGCCGGGTATCGGGTGGTTGGCACGGGCCACCGGGACCGTATTCATCGAAAGGGATCGCAAAAAGGCACGCGAGCAGACGGCGATCTTCGAAGAACGCCTGAAGGCCGGACATAAGCTGTTGTTTTTCCCCGAGGGCACCTCGACCGACGGATTGCGTGTTTTGCCATTTAAAACAACGCTCTTTGCCGCTTTCTTCGCGGACGAGTTGCGGGATTTCATGTATGTTCAACCGGTCTCGGTGGTGTTTCACGCCCCGAAAGGTCAGCCTGACCGGTTCTATGGCTGGTGGGGCGATATGGATTTCGCGCCCCATCTGCTCAAGACATTGGGCGCGCGCAGGCAGGGGTCCGTTGAACTGATCTATCACTCTCCCGCCCGGGTCAGGGATTTCGCCAACCGCAAGGAACTGGCGGCCCATTGCGAGGCGGCAGTGCGCCACGCGCATGCATTGGCGCGGCTTGAAAAATAAGGCTTTGACCCTTGCACTGCCTTTAAACCTGCCGTATACGCGCGCCATTCAAACCCGCAGGCGGGGTTTGGGCCTTGTAGGGGAGACATCCCTATCTGGCCCGCCGGTTGGAGCATTCGCTTCTTTCACCCCCGCCGAGGCGTAAACCGGAAAAGGAAAACATAGCATGGCTCTTCCCGAGTTCACCATGCGTCAGCTGCTGGAAGCTGGCGTTCACTTCGGCCACCAGACACAGCGTTGGAATCCCCGCATGGGCCCGTTCATCTACGGCTCGCGCAATGGCATCCACATCATGGACCTGACCCAGACCGTTCCGATGCTGGACCAGGCTTTGCAGGCCGTTCGTGACACCGTTGCCAAAGGTGGCCGCGTTTTGTTCGTTGGTACCAAGCGTCAGGCTGCTGGCCCGATCGCAGAAGCGGCTGAAAAGTCGGCTCAGTACTACATGAACCACCGCTGGCTGGGCGGCACGCTGACCAACTGGAAAACCGTTTCCCAGTCGATCAACCGTCTGAACCAGATCGACGAAGCGATGGAATCGGGCGCCGAAGGCCTGACCAAGAAAGAGCGTCTGGGCATGGAGCGTGACCAGGCCAAGCTGCAGGCTTCGCTGGGCGGTATCCGCGAGATGGGCGGCGTACCTGATCTGCTGTTCGTCATCGACGTCAAGAAAGAAGCACTGGCCATCGCCGAAGCCAACAAGCTGGGTATCCCGGTTGTGGCTGTTGTCGACACCAACTGCTCGCCCGACGGTGTTGATTACATCATCCCTGGCAACGATGACGCAGCCCGCGCGATCTCGCTGTACTGCGATCTGGCCGCACGTGCCGCTCTGGACGGCATGACCGCTCAGCTGGGTGCCGCTGGCGTTGATTTGGGTGAATTCGAAGAAGCGCCGGTTGAAGAAGCCGTTGCGGAAGAAGCACCCGCTGAAGAAGCTGCTCCGGAAGCCAAAGCCGAAGCGTAAGCTGCCCGTCACGTAAATGACATATGGGGCAGGGTAGACCTGCCCCAATTCCATTTGAATTGAGGAGAGCCTAAAGATGGCAATCACAGCAGCAATGGTTAAAGAACTGCGCGACTCGACCGGCGCAGGCATGATGGACGCGAAAAAAGCGCTGACCGAAACCGGCGGCAACATGGATGAAGCCGTTGACTGGCTGCGCACCAAAGGTCTGGCTAAGGCGGCCAAGAAATCGGGCCGTACCGCAGCTGAAGGTCTGGTTGCAGTTCATGTCGATGGCGGCAACGGTGTTGCTGTTGAAGTGAACTCGGAAACCGACTTTGTCGCGAAAAACGCCGAGTTCCAGGAAATGGTCGGCAAGATTGCATATGCGGCTGAAGGCGTCGACAATGTAGAGGAACTGCTGGCAGCAGATCTGGGCGGTAAGTCCGTCGCGGACACCCTGACTGACAAAATCGCCACCATCGGTGAAAACATGTCGGTGCGTCGCATGGCGAAACTGTCGGGCGACACCGTTGTGTCCTATGTCCACAATGCGGCCACCAACGGCATGGGCAAAATCGGCGTTCTGGTTGCTTTGACCGGTGGCGACGAAGCGATTGGCAAGCAGGTTGCAATGCACATCGCGGCTGTGAACCCGGCGGCCCTGTCCGAAGCAGACATGGACCCGGCAGTTGTCGAGAAAGAAAAGCAGGTCCAGATGGACATCGCCCGCGAATCCGGCAAGCCGGAGCAGGTGATCGAAAAGATGATCGAAGGCCGCATGAAGAAATTCGTCGCGGAATCGACTCTGCTGAACCAGCAATTTGTCGTGAACCCTGACCTGACCGTCGAAGCAGCGGCCAAGGAAGCAGGCGCGACCATCACCGGCTTCATCCGTCTGGAAGTTGGCGAAGGCATCGTGGTTGAAAAAGAAGATTTCGCCGCCGAAGTCGCCAAAGCCGCGCAAGGCTAAAAGGGCACAGGGAAAGTACCAGCAACGGCCTTTCCCAACAAATCTAAAGGGTTACGCACTGCGTAACCCTTTTTTCTGCCATCGGCGGATTTCAAAATTCTGAAATGAAGAGAAGAATTGGAGGGCCCCGCATGATGGGGATGGTCGAGGCCCCCCAAAATTCCGACACCGGTACGCGGACAAATAGGCGCCCCCTTGTCAGAGTGATCGGAGAGCTTTGTTATTGCAAAGATCCAATCCAATGTTCCCTGGCTAAAGCCACCACTCACGGAACACTCTCACTTTGCAACTTTTCCGATTGGTTTGAAAAGTAGTGATTTCCTTACCTAGGGTAAACTGACGCGGGATAGCGTCAAAATATTGCGGTTATGCTTCCATAATGAACATCTGGTTGTGCAGTGACGCCTTGAGAACCGCTTGCGCCGTCGTTTCGACCGAAAGCGCCTCGCGCGCGAGTCGCAGGTGCTTTTCCACCGTTGCAGATGTCAGACCCATCAGCAGCGCGATGTCCTGAGTGGTTTTCCCGTCACCAACCCACTGCAAAGCTTCGCGTTGGCGTTTGGTAAGTGCCCGGTTCGGCGGATGGAACGGCAATGTCAGGATTTTCAGGTGGGCGACATTGTTCATAAGTAGAATGTCGTCGCCGTGCTCTTCCCAGACCGCATCCACATCCTCCTGGCTCAACCCATTATTGGCCGACAGGGAAATCGCCCCTTTCGAGCGCATGGAAACCGAGTTGAAGCTGACGGTATAACCGGAAACCACGCCCATGGATTTGTTGAACTCGAAAACTTCGCGTTCCTTCGCGGTCATCGTCCCGCCCGAGTTCATGTCCTGCAACATTTTCCAGCTGGCGGCGCCTTCGTTGTCCAAGGCCCACTTCAACATAGGAGCGTGAAAATACAGACCATCCTTGATGAACCCGTCCACATAGGCCCGTTTGTGGTTCGTCAGGATTACGAAATCTTCTGGATCACCCAGAGACGTGGCCGTCCGGAATTGCGTGTACCCATAGATCAGGCGGGTAAAACCAAATTCGGCCATTTGGCGGCAATGTGCATCCCACAGGTCTTCCAGGGTTTTGGCGTAGCTGACAAACCGAAGATATTCCTTGAGCTTCATGTCGTGCTGCCTGCTTTCAGATGAGCCGCGAGCGCATCCAGCGCGAGGATATAGCTGTGGGCACCGAATCCGCAGATCTGACCCAGTGCGACAGGGGCTATGTAGGACCTGTGCCGAAACGTTTCCCGGGCATGAATGTTGGAAAGATGCACTTCGACAACCGGCAGTTCCACCGATGCAATCGCATCCATAAGGGCAATCGACGTATGCGTGAACGCGCCTGCGTTCAGTATCAGCCCGCTTTGTACACCGCGGGCCGCGTGAATGGCGTCAAGCAGCACACCTTCGTGATTGGATTGCAGGTGGGTGACGTCCAGCCCAATGGAGGCGCCATGCTGAACGCAACGATCCTCGATCATATGTAGTGTCGTACTGCCGTAAACCTCGGGCTGCCGTGTTCCAAGCAGGTTGAGGTTTGGGCCATTCAATACCAAAACGTTATGCATGTTTTCACGATCCCCATACTTGGTTCATAGACGCGATAAGGCCGGGTTGTCTACCTGACTTTGGTGGATTGAATACAGAGAGTTGCCCTGAAAACAGACCTTGAGATGGAAGAGGAAACCAAGTTCAGTCATTCGACATGACGACACCACGCGTCCGTTTGGACTTGGGCCGTGCATTTACGTCCGTTTTTCGATTGCCAGAAAACAGGTTTTCGGGCGCATCGTCGTCGGTATCAGTATCGGAACATTGGAACTATCCGGGCTTACCAGCCGGCGCTTTGCGACGCTGAGTAATCCTTGCAAACTGTCTCTGATGCGATTGAAGATTGTCATGTGGAGTTTTGGTGCAACCCGGTTTCGTGCCAACGCAGCGGGCGGCTAATTGCCGTAAAGACAACGAGGCTTTGAACCGGGTCGGAATGCAACCGAAATCAGATTTAGCAGAGGAACACGACAATGACCCCCGATACCCTTTTCTCGCTGCCCGGCAAAACCGCATTGGTCACCGGAGGCGCCACGGGTATCGGTCGGATGGCCGCAGAGGCGTTGGTCAGGGCCGGCGCGCGCGTGTTGATTGCTTCTCGAAACGGGGACGCCTGTGTCGCGGCCGCCGCTGAGCTGAATGCACTGGAGGCACCGGGAAGTGCCGAAGGGTTTGCCGGAGACATCAGCAGCGAGGCAAGTATCGCTAAACTGGTTTCGGACATTCAGGAACGGACGGAAGGGATTGATATTCTTATGAATAACTCTGGCGTGACCTGGGGGGCACCCTTGGGCCAGTTTCCGTATGACGCGTGGGACAAGGTGATGTCGGTCAACGTGGCCGGGGTATTCGAGCTTACTCAGAGGCTGCTGCCGATGTTGATGCAATCCGGAACCGCAGACGATCCGGCCAGGGTCGTGAATGTTGGATCCGTGATGGGAGAGGTTCCCATGGGGGATGGCGCCTATAGCTATTCAGCCTCGAAAGCTGCGGTTCTGCATTTGACAAAAATCATGGCCAAGGAACTGTCGCCTTACCACGTGACGGTCAACGCGCTGGCTCCGGGGCCGTTCGTATCGCGGATGACAGCCTTTGCTACGGCGGATGAGGACAAGCGTGAAAAGGTCGGCAAGTCAGTGCCTCTTGGGCGCGTCGGCCGTGATGAAGATATAGCGGGGTGCGTGCTGTTTCTGTGTGGACGCGGCGGCAGTTATGTAACCGGTTCGATCATCCCGGTTTCTGGTGGGATCAACGTTGTAACGTCGGGCAATATCTTTGCCGAAGCGTTCTGAGACGCGCTGCGATCAAAACCGATCCTGTTCACAACGTGTTGGATTTGTGTCGTTTCTTGTTTTTCGACAGTTCAATTTCCAGGTTCGGCAAGCTGTTCTTGCCAAAGAACATTTCAGATCCGTAAAACAGGCTGGGAACGCCAAAAACGCCGCGGCGCACGAACGATTTGGTCTGATCCTTCAGGTCCTGTTTGATTTCAGGGCTTGTCATGGCCTCGCGCAGCTTGCGAACCGGCAGTTCATTTTCCTGTAGAATGTCAATCAGAACGGCCAGTTCATCCGCCTTTTGGCCATGCACCCATATGGCATCAAAGATGGCGTTTATGTATTTGATTTCCCATGATTTACCACTAGCGAACCGGGCGCCGCGCATCGCAAATTTCGTATTGATCGGAAAATGCGGGCTCATGTGAAAGCTCAGCCCGCGACGCCGCGCGAACCGATGCAAGTCATGAGTAAGATAGGCGGTTTTCTGGCGGTTTTCGGAAAACGCGTGAAACGGGCTCTGGTTGTGCGTTGCCTTGAAAACAACAGGCAGAAGGACAGGGGAATACGTGATCTTGGCACTATGCCGCGCGGCCAGCTCTGGCAGCATCTTGTGGGCCAGAAAGGCATTTGGGCTGCAAAAATCGTAAACGAAATCTATGCTTTGCGTCATGCTATTCCTCCAGGCCAATCCGGCACGTCGCCGTCCAACAATTTACAAGCGAATCTGTGACGGTTTCACTGTATCACTTGGATTTAAGGCGTGCCTCTTGGCTCTGCTTGTATAACCATTCATTTCAGCCCGGGTTTTGCTGTTGTTTCAGGCCCTACGCGTACACGATATTAGTCAACTTCTGGTGGAACTCAAAAATGCTTCGAAAACAAGTCATGTTCGATGAAACGCGCCTGAACCGGATTCGCATCTGGATGGACAGCTATGTTGAGCAGCGCAAGTACGCGGGTTCGACCTTTTTGCTGAAGCACGAGGGGGATGAGGTCTTTTTCCACTCCGGCGGCCTGCGAAATCTTGAAGAGGACTTGCCATTCCAACGCGATACGCTGGTGCGCATCTACTCGATGACCAAACCCGTCACGTCTGTTGCCTTGATGATGCTGGCGGAACGTGGGCTGTTTCACCTCGACGCACCGCTTTCGGATTTCCTTCCCGAGTTCAAACAGATGCAGGCTCTGGTACCCGGCGCGGACAAGCTGGATCAAACCGAGGACGCGGCAAGCCCGACCCTTCATCAGTTGCTGACCCATACCGGCGGTTTCAGCTATCCGTTCAACCCTGGGATTCTACCGGAGGCGATGGATGAAAAGGACCTTATATTCAAACCAAATCAGGGTCTTCTGAAAGATCGCGTACGTGAACTGGCAGAGTTACCCTTGGCTTTCCAGCCCGGAACACGGTGGGAATATTCGGTTGGAACCGATGTGCTTGGGCGCGTTGTCGAGGTCGTCTCGAGACAGACCCTGGAACAATTCTTCCGGCAGGAAATCTTGGCGCCCCTCGAGATGCGCGAAACCGGGTTTTCCGTGCCCGACGGGGCAGGGGACCGGTTCGCCTCGCTTTATACGCCGCTGGCCGGCGATGCGATGGCGTTGAATTCCGCGGAACAGGGAGGCGATACCTTGCGTCTGGTGGATGCCCACGAAGCTTCTCCATTTGTGAATGCGACAACGTTCTCGGGCGGCGGCGGGCTGGTTTCCACAATCGATGACTATGTCAAATTCGTCGACATGCTTAGCAATCGCGGGTCCGGCAACGGGCATCAACTGCTTGGCCCGAAAACGGTGGACTTCATGATGCGCAACCACTTGCCGGGCGATATCGCTTCGATGGGACCAAAGAGCTTTGCGGAACAGCCCATGGAAGGCATGGGATTTGGCCTTGCAGGATCTATTGTCCTGAATCCGGGTCGGGTGCGCGTGCCCGGATCCGTTGGTGATTTCAGCTGGGGTGGCATGGCCTCGACCTATTTCTGGATCGACTGGCAGAACGATCTGACGGCTGTGTTCTTCACGCAATTGTCGCCGTCCAGTTCCTATCCATCCCGGGCTGAACTCAAGGCCTTGGTGCACGCCGCCATGATTGAATGATTTTGCCTAGGCTGATACCCGGGTTTCGATCAATTAGCCCATGAGCAGACAATGACCGAAGCGGAACGCATCTTACTGGACCTTCTGGATATCGAACGGCTTGAAGTCGATCTTTTCCGCGGCACAGGATCGGGTGGAGAAACACCAACCCGAATTTTCGGCGGTCAGGTCATTGCGCAGGCCTTGGCCGCGGCATACAGAACCGTGGAAGACCGGTTGTGCCATTCCCTGCACGCCTATTTCATCCGACCCGGGGATCCAGATAAACCCGTTATTTATCAAGTAGATAGAGCGCGTGACGGGGGGTCGTTCACAACCCGTCGCGTTGTTGCCATTCAAAATGGCAAGCAGATCCTGAACATGTCAGCTTCCTTTCACGTTCAGGATGAAGGTTGGGATCATCAGCATCCGATGCCAACCGTGAATCCTCCACAGACATACCCATCACGTTCCGAGCTTCGACACGCATATGTGGATCGCGTGCCCGAAGGTTTTCGCGGTGAGCTTCTGCGTGAACGCCCGATCGAAGTCCGCGAGGTGGACCATCTGGATCCGTTCAACCCCGAAGTGTCGGACGACCGCAATAAAACCTGGTTTCGCATGGCGGCTGCCGTGTCTGCGGACGCGAAAACTCAACATCTGCTTTTGGCCTATGCGTCAGATATGAACCTGATGTCGTCAGGTTTGCGACCGCACGGGCTGAGCTGGTTTTCCGGAGAGTTCAACGGCGCCAGTCTGGACCATGCCTTGTGGTTTCATGCACCCGTGAAATTTCAGAACTGGCATCTGTATGTGATGGATTCTCCGTGGACGGGGCAGGGACGCAGCTTCAATCGCGGATCGATCTATTCAGAAGACGGAACCCTGGTCGCGTCGGTGGCTCAGGAAGGTCTTATGAGGAAGGTTCAGAGAAAACGTTAAGTATCTGGCGTAAACTGTTGATTCAACTTTCGCATCCCGCCCAGCCAGCGATCGTAGTCAGCCGCTTTGAGTTGCAGATAATCCAAAACCTGCGGATGCGGAAGAACCAGAAATCGTTCTTCCCGGATGGCTTGTACGCAGGTTTCAGCGACGTCATCGGGCTCCAGCATTCCGTCGATCGATGCCACTGAAACCTCATGTCCTTCAGTCATTTTTGACCGAACCGCCTGAGGACAAAGAACCGAAACCCGCAGACCTTTGGCCCCATATGTCAGCGACAGCCACTCGGCAAATCCGACTGCCGCGTGTTTCGTGACACCGTATGGCGCTGCACCCGGTTGGTTCAGCAAACCCGCCGCAGAGGCCGTCGTCAGAATATATCCGCCGCCGCGACCGATCATACGAGGCACCAAATGGCGCGCGGTCCACACGTGCGACATCACGTTGATTTTCCAAATTTTTTCCCATTGATCATCGGGAACATCCAGACCGCCAAGCGTCAGGATGCCGGCATTTGCGCAGAACAGATCAATTGGGCCAACAGTATCTTCGGTGAAATCAATCAACGCCTTGATCTGTTCCTCATCCGAAACGTCACATGTGAACGCAACACCGCCAGTTTGGGTTGCGACTTCACGGGCTCCGGCTTCGTCAATATCCGAACAGATGACGCGCGCACCTTCCTGAGCAAAACGTTCCGCCAAACCCCGGCCAATGCCATCTGCGGCACCGGTCACGATGACAGTTCTATTTCTGAGCTCCATGGCGCATTCCAAAACAAGTCTTATGTGTTCTGGGCAGAGTGTTCACTTTGCTGCCAAGTTACAAGCGGCCATTAATTACCATAATACTGATTATGCGAATACCGACTACCGCCACGGGGCGCCACCCACAAATACGGCTCCTGTCAAAATTCAAACGATTTTGGCGCCATATACGCAGGATGTGGTTATCCCAAGGCGTATCCAGCGCCGCGGACGGTTCGTACTGGATCGGTCCCACCATATTGCGTCAAAGCTTTGCGCAATCGCCCGATATGCACATCAACGGTTCGGGTATCGACATAGATGTCGCGACCCCAAACCCGGTCCAGCAATTGCTCGCGGCTCCAGACCCTGCCCGGCTTTTCCATGAATGTGCTTAGAAGACGGAACTCGGTCGGCCCGAGTTTTAGGGGTTTGTTGTCCCGGCTGACCTTGTGCGTCTCGGAGTCAAGAATGATGTCATCGAATTCCAGGCGCAAACCAACGGTCGAAGGACGGACGCGGCGCAATTGCGTGCGAACGCGCGCCATAAGCTCGACCACGGAATATGGCTTGACCACGTAATCATCCGCGCCGGTCTCAAGACCGCGAACTTTGTCGACTTCCTCGGTCCGGGCCGACAACATGATAATCGGGATTGAACGCGTGTCTGGGCGGCTTTTCAGGCGTCGGCAGACTTCGATTCCGCTCAGATTGGGCATCATCCAGTCCAGAACAATGATGTCCGGGCAGTCTTCGTCTACCAACAGCATGGCTTCTTCGCCGTTGCCAGCCTTGGAAACCCGAAACCCTTCAGCTTCCAGGTTGTAGGCCAAAACCTCACGCTGGGCCATTTCATCCTCTACAACCAAAACGGTAGGTTGATCTGCGGACATCTCGCTCGTCTCCTACACGGTTTGCGACGTGTTGTCAGCCTTGGGCCGGGCTTCGGCCGGGCGGTCGCCGGTTACCAGATACACGACCTGTTCAGCGATCGAGGTTACGTGATCGCCCATGCGTTCGATGTTCTTGGCGATGAAATGCAGGTGCATGCAGGCCGAGATATTGCGCGGGTCTTCGGCCATGAAAGTCAGAAACTCCCGGAACAGGCCGTTATACATCTGGTCAACCTCTTCATCGCGGTTGATGACGTCTGTGGCCAGTTCCGCATCGCGCTGAATGTAGGCATCCAGCGCATCACGCAGCATCCGTTCGACCTCGCGTGCCATACGGCGCAGGGCCGCAGCGCTTCCGTTGATCTCGCTGGCATTGACCAGAACCGTGGTTCGTTTGGCGATATTCTTGGCATAGTCGCCAATGCGCTCAAGGTTGCCGGATACCTTCAGAACCGACAGGATCAGACGCAAGTCACTGGCCGTGGGTGCCCGCAGCGCAATCAACCTGGCCGTTTCTTCGTTGATCAGTTCTTCAAGCGCGTCGATGGCTTTGTCGCCTTTTCGCACCTCTTGCGCCAACTCTTCATCACGGGTTTCCAGCGAGCGGGCCGCGCCTATGATGGCGGCCTCGACCAGCCCGCCCATCTTCATGATATGCGCTTGGATCGCCTCGAGGTCGCGATCAAAAGCAGTTGCAATATGTTGTTCGCTCATTGTCAGATACCTGTGCTTAGCCGATACGGCCTGTAATGTAGCTTTCCGTGCGCGGATCTATCGGATTGGTAAAGATCTGGCCGGTTTCACCGAATTCAACCAGATTGCCCAAGTGGAAGAAGGCCGTTTTCTGACTGACCCGTGCCGCCTGCTGCATCGAGTGGGTGACGATCACAACAGAAAACCGCGACCTCAGTTCATCGATCAACTCTTCGACCTGTGCGGTCGCAATCGGATCAAGAGCCGAACACGGCTCGTCCATCAACAGAACTTCGGGTTCGGTGGCGACGGCCCGGGCGATGCACAAACGCTGCTGCTGGCCGCCGGAAAGGCCGGTGCCCGGTGCATCCAGACGATCCTTGACCTCATCCCAGATCGCGCCGCGGCGCAGGGATTTTTCCACGATTTCATCCAGTTCCGCCTTGTTGCGGGCCATGCCGTGAATGCGCGGGCCATAGGCCACGTTGTCATAGATCGATTTCGGGAACGGGTTGGGTTTTTGAAACACCATTCCGACCTTGGCGCGCAACTGGACAGGATCGACACGCTTGTCATAGATGTCTTCACCATCCAGCAGGATGTCGCCTTCGACGCGGCAGATATCGATGGTGTCATTCATTCGGTTCAGGCAGCGCAGGAAGGTGGACTTGCCACAACCAGATGGCCCGATGAAGGCCGTGACAGTCTTGTCTTCGATCTCAACGCTCACGTCCTTGATGGCATGGGTTTCACCGTAGAAAACCTGTACGTTCTTGGCGTTGATCTTGATGTCTTTGGAGTCCACGGTTCTCTCCACTCGTGTCATGTCGTTCATTCCAGCCCCCATTTACCAGCGACGTTCAAAGCGGCGGCGCAGGATGATTGCGATAATGTTCATGGTCAGCAGGAAGATCAAAAGGATGATGATCCCGCCCCAGGCTTTTTCGTAAAAACCCACATCGGCGCGTGCTGCCCAGGTGTAGATCTGTGCCGGCATGGCTGAATTCGGCTCGGTAAAGCCTGCAAGAAAGCCGTCGGGATATCCGCGTGCGACAAACCCCACCATGCCGATCAGCAAAAGAGGTGCGGTTTCACCCAAGGCTTGCGCCAGACCGATGATGGTACCTGTCAGAATGCCCGGCGCAGCCAGCGGCAACACGTGGTGAAACACCGCCTGCATTTTCGACGCCCCTACCCCAAGTGCCGCGTCGCGGATCGACGGAGGCACCGCCTTCAAAGACGCGCGGGTCGAGATGATGATCGTCGGAAGCGTCATCAGGGTCAGAACCAGACCACCGACCAGCGGTGCCGATTGCGGCAGATGCATGAACTGAATGAAAACGGCCAGCCCCAGAATACCGAAGACGATGGACGGAACCGCAGCCAGGTTCGAAATGTTCACTTCGATCAGATCAGTCAACTTGTTCTGTGGCGCAAATTCTTCAAGATAGATCGAAGCTGCAACGCCAATCGGCAGAGACAGACACAGAACGACCAGCATCATGAAGAATGATCCCACAACTGAGACACCGATGCCTGCGCCGCCGGGGTTGTCCACGCCTGCGTCCGCTCCGGTGATGAAGGGCCAGTTAAATGCCTGCCTGATGATGCCGGCCTGTTCCAGCGCATCGACCAGATCCAGATCGCTTTTTTGCAGAAACCGGCTGTCCTGTATCGTGTCGCGGGATACGCGGCCTTTGAAATACCCGTCCACCCGGCTGGATGCTGCCAGATCGAATTTGACCGGTTGACCCAGCTTGTCCGGGTTTTCGGTGTAAAAGGTCCGAATCGTGCCGCCGACTTTACCCAAAAGACGCTCGATCGCGGCCTCATCAAAATCAACGCTGATTCCGCGTTCAGCAAGTTCACTGTTCAACTGGGCGACGAACAGGTTGGAATAGACTTTTGTCTTGAACAGGGCCCCTTCGGCCTCGTCCCGCTGCGGTTCGGTCAGTGTGAAATCAATGCTGACGACCGTGCGTTGGAAGGCCGGAATCCCCTGCGACAGGATCGAAGCGAACAGAACAACCAAAAAGAACAGACCGGTTGCGATTGCGGCGATGCCATAAGCACGGAACCGTTTCTCGGCCTTGGCACGTTTCTTCGTGCGTTCATCCGAAGCCGTGAGCGAGATCGTATGGCGACCAGATTGGGGGCTTTGCATACTGGTGTCGGTCATTCGTACTGCTCCCGGTACTTGCGCACGATATACAGGGCACACACGTTGAGCCCCAAGGTGAGAATGAAAAGGGTCATACCAAGCGCGAAGGCGACCAGCGCCTCGGGCGAGGCAAAGTCGGCGTCCCCCGTCAACTGGCTGACGATCTTGGCTGTCACGGTTGTCATGGCTTCGAACGGGTTCAGGCTGAGGCGGGCCGCGGCCCCTGCCCCAAGAACCACGATCATGGTCTCGCCGATGGCGCGCGATGCCGCCAGAAGGATCGCGCCGACGATTCCGGGCAACGCGGCGGGCAGAACGACCTGACGGATGGTTTCGGATTGCGTGGCGCCAAGACCGTAGGAACCGTCGCGCATGGCCTGCGGCACCGCGTTGATGATGTCGTCAGACAGAGATGAAACAAACGGGATCAACATGATCCCCATCACCAGACCAGCAGTCATGACGGCGGTGCCGGCTTTCATCCAGCCCAGGCCACTTTCACCAAAAACATCCAACAGCAGCGGGCCGACGGTCAACAAAGCGAAGAGACCGTAAACGATGGTCGGAATCCCCGCCAGCACCTCAAGCAGCGGCTTGGCGATAGACCGCAAGCGGGGCGAAGCGTATTCGCTGAGATAGATCGCGGCGAACAACCCGATCGGCACCGCAACCAGCAATGCCACGACAGAGATGTAGAGCGTCCCCCAAAGCAGCGGCAGGATCCCGAGTTCGGACAACCCGCCGCGGCCCGAAAAGCTGGGCGCCCAGGTCATGCCGAAAAAGAAATCTGACGCCGGGTACAGTTTGAAGAATTCCCAGGTGTTGAACACAAGAGACAGGACAATGCCTACCGTTGTCAGGATTGCAACCGACGCGGCCGCCAGAAGCAGGACACGAACCCCCTGTTCCACAACGTTGCGCGCACGGTATTCGGCGTTGGTTTGCAACCAGCCCGCTACGGCACCGATCAAGGCAACCGCGACAACTGCAATGGACATGATCGCATACCCGGTCGAGCTCATGGCGCGATAGCGCTGCGCGGCACGCAATACCGGTTGAGTGATGTCCGAGGTCACCACCTGCCCCGCGTCCTTCAAAAGCTGGGTGATCTCGGCGATATTTGCATCGGCATCACTGGCGGCGTTCTCGGTCAGGTTTCCTTGCGCAACCGCATTGTCCAGCCCGGCGGCGGTGCGGCGTACTTCGGCCATCACCAGGCTGCGGGAGGAACCTTCCTTTATCACGGAGTCCGGTATCATGTCCGACACCTGCGCATTGAGGAAGAAAGGCTGCGCCAACAGCCACACGATCAAGAGACCGAAGGCCGGAACAAGTGTCTTCAGCGCAACGTTTGCGCCGTAAAAGGATGGCAGGGAATGCAGATTCCGACTGTCACCACCTGCGTTTTGCAGTGCGCGTGTGCGTCCCAACAGATAGCCGACAGCCGCGATCGCCGAAACGATCAGAAAGAGCCAAAGTATCGGCATGACACCCCCATTGCCTTCGATTGCGAGTAGTAAAAAGACAGTGAAGGGGCGACTGATCCGTCGCCCCTATTTGCGTTAAACTGACGTCAGGCTTAGCTGCCCGAACCCATGGTGACTTCGTTGGCGATTGCGTCCTGAGTTTTTGCCAGTTCAGGATCGGCGACCAAGCCATAGTTGGCAAGCGGGCCCGAGGGACCGGCGATTTCGTCATGGGTGAAGAACTGCGCGTATTCCTTCAGGCCCGGGATCACGCCGATATGAGCTTTCTTCACGTAGAAGAACAGTGGGCGGGAAACCGGATATTCGCCGGTCGAGATGGTTTCGGTCGACGGTGCGACACCCGACATGGTGGCAACCTTCAACTTGTCGGTGTTGTTCTCGTAGAACGCCAGACCAAACACGCCGATACCGTTGGGGTTGGTGTCGATACGCGCCAGGGTTTCGGTATAGTCACCGTCGATATCGACCGATTTGCCATCGGTGCGTACTGCCAGACAGGCATCTTCAGCGTCGTCTTCGCTCATGCCGCCCGCGATCATGGCTTCCATGGCGCCGGTTTCTTCACAGCCGATCAGCAGAACTTTTTCTTCGAACACTTCACGGGTGCCGTGCTTGGTGCCCGGGATGAAGCTTGCGATTTCAACATCGGGCAGTTCCGGGTTGAACTCGGCCCAGGTGTTGTACGGGTTGTCAACGATCTGACCGTCTTTCAGAACTTTTGCACCCAGAGCGTTGAAAATGTCGGACGGTTCGAACGCGGTGAAGGCAGGCCCGGTCTGCTGGCTAGCGAATACGATGCCGTCATAACCGATGCGGACTTCCATGATGTCGGTCACACCGTTTTCGGCGCAGGCTTTGATCTCTTTTTCACGGATCGCGCGCGACGCGTTTGCAACGTCGATGGTGTTTTCGCCAACGCCTTCGCAGAAACGCTTCAGACCAGCCGACGAACCGCCGGATTCAACAACCGGAGTTGGAAAGTCTGTGTTTTCACCGAACAGTTCGGCTACGATCGAGGCATAAGGCAGAACGGTCGACGAACCGGCGATCTGAACGTTGTCACGCGCCGCAGCAGTGGTCGCCGAGACGGCAGCGATAGCCAGCGCAGATGCCGACAGTTTTACAAAGGACATTTCAGTCTCCCTGAAAAGGTGTACTTGATCACCACCATGATGATCCTGCGGGGACCCCTATGGGGCGTGCGTAAGCCTTTTGTGACACATGCGTAACGGTTTTATGACAGCAGGGCATTTTTTTGCGTTTGACCCCTGGAACAGCCAATGCCCCGTGGGGTCAGATTAAAAGCAAACTTGCATTCCAAGTTGTTTCAACGGGGCAAAATGACCGTAAAAACAGAACCTTTTCCCAATTCGCTTTCGACACGAAGTCTTCCACGATGGCGATTGACGATGTGCTTCACGATCGCAAGGCCAAGCCCGGTTCCACCCAGCTGCCGCGACCTGTGGCTGTCGGCGCGATAGAATCGCTCTGTCAGGCGCGGCAGGTGAACGGCATCTATGCCGGGCCCTTTGTCTATGAACTGGATTCGGACAGCCGGGCCGCGCATCGCCGGATCCCTGTCCGCCGGCAGGACACGTACCGTAACACTACCGCCACTGGCGCCATACTTGATCCCGTTCTCGATGAGATTGGTGAAAACCTGTCGCAACTGGTCGCTGTCACCGGTGACTGAAAGCGGACCGTTTTTCACATCCAGCGACAAAACCACGCCAGCATCCTCCGCAAGGGGCCGCAGCGAGTTTATTGTGGATTGAAGAAGACCGGTAAGTTCCAGCTGTTGCTTGGGTCGAACACGTTCTTCGCTTTCGACCCGGTTCAACGACAACAGATCCCCGACCAGACGGTTCATCCGGTTGGCCTCATCGGCCATGATCTTGAGGAACCGGTCACGCGCGGCGGGGTCATCCCGGGCCGGACCGCGCAGGGTTTCGATAAACCCCATCAAGGCAGTCAACGGCGTGCGCAATTCATGGCTGACATTGGCCACGAAATCCCGCCGCATCTGGCTGGCATGCTCCAGATGGGTGGTATCCTGAAACGTGACCATGACGGCCCCTTCGGAAGCGACCCCGTTCATGTATCTGCATTCAACTGTGTATGTTGTGTCCTGCGCACCGTCATTGGACAGATGACGTGCTTTCTTTGCGCTTCTGCTTGCCAGGCTTTGCTCGATCGCGTCCAGAACCTGCGGCTGTCGCAATATGGTCGCAAAATGACGTCCAACGATGTTCTGGCCCAGGAGGGACGTTGCATCCGTGTTCGCGGCAATGATCCGTTCGGTCTGATCCACCATCAGCGCCGGCAGAGGGATCGCAAGAACAATGTCCTCAAGAACGTCTTCGGTCATGGTTCAAAACCCACTCATTCCGCCACGTCAAAGCGCAGGTTTCAGGGATTCGCGGAATTTGCGCATGTTTTCCTGATAGTGCAGCGCACTGAACGTGATCCTTTGGGCTGCGGCCTCATCCAGCTGACGCACGACCTTGCCCGGCGATCCCATGACAAGCGAATTGTCGGGGATTTCCTTGCCCTCGGTGATCAGGGCCCCTGCTCCGATCAGACAGTTCCGGCCGATCTTTGCGCCGTTCAAAACGATTGCGCCCATTCCGACCAACGTGTTTTCGCCTATGGTGCAGCCATGCAGCATCACCTTGTGCCCGATGGTGCAATTTCGACCAATCGTCAGGGGAAAGCCGGCGTCGATATGCATCACGCAGTTTTCCTGAACGTTGCTGCCCTCGCCGATCCGGATTTCTTCGTGATCCGCGCGAATCGTGCAGCCGAACCAGACCGAGGCCCCCTGCTCCAGCACAACCTTGCCAATCAGATTGGCATCGGGCGCGACCCAGGTGTCCTCGTGAATGTGCGGAGCGTGCTCGCCCAAAGCGTAAATGGTCATGACAGTCCCTCGAATTCGCTCTGCAACTTGCGGACGTGCTGTTGCAACCTGGGTTGCTGAATGCGGCGCATCCGTTCCGCGCTGACGATGGTTTTCAGCTTTTCTTCGGTTGCCTCGAGGTCGTCGTTGATCAGAACGTAGTCGTAGTAGCCCCAGTGACTGATTTCATCCCAGCTTTTGAGCATCCGACGGGCGATGACGTCATCACTGTCCTGCCCGCGCGTTTCCAGCCGGCGGCGCAGCTCGGGGATGGACGGCGGCAGAATGAAGATCGACAAAGCGTGTTTGCCCAGATCCGAATTTCGGATCTGCACCTCGCCCTGCCAGTCGACGTCGAACAATACGTCCTTACCGGCATTGATCGAATTTTTGACCGGCTCGGCAGGCGAGCCATAGAAGTTTCCGAATACATGGGCGTGTTCCAGCATCTGCCCATCAGCGACCTGCTGTTTGAACTCGTCCTCGGACAGAAAGAAATACTCGCGCCCATGCTCTTCCCCGGGGCGTGGGGCGCGGGTCGTCGCCGAGATCGAGAATTCCAGATCCGTATCCCAGGCCATCAGCCGTCTGGCCAGGGTCGATTTGCCCGCTCCGGACGGAGAAGACAGGATGATTAGTAGGCCTCGGCGGTCCGCCATGTCAGTCGTTCCCATTCTTATTCCACATTCTGCACTTGCTCGCGCATCTGATCGATCACCGCTTTCAGTTCCAGCCCGACCGATGTCAGGTCCGAGCTTTGCGCCTTGGAACACAGCGTGTTGGCTTCGCGATTGAACTCTTGCATCAGGAAATCCAGCTTGCGACCCACGGCCCCGTCCTGCGCCAACAATTCACGAGCGGCCGCCACATGCGCGGTCAGGCGATCGATTTCTTCGGTGATATCCGCCTTGACCGCGATCATCGCCAGCTCTTGCGCGACACGATCGGGATCCGCGCCCTGCGCATTCTCCAGCACCCGCGCGAGATTCTCGCGCAGCCCCTCGGTCATCTTGTCCTTGCGCTGCTCGGCAATCTCTGCGGCTTGCGCCGTCAGTTCCGCGACCTGATCCAGTTGCGTGTTCAAAACCGCGGCCAAAGCTGCCCCTTCGGTTTTGCGCATATCTATGAACGCCGCCAGAAGATCTTTGAATTCGGACGTCAGATGAGCAACAAGCGGAGCCGGATCGTCGGCCTCGGTTCCTGCGTCCATCATCCCCTTGAGCGCCAAAAGATCTGACGCACGCGACGGCGCAAGCGTGATGCCGCGCGCAGCCGCCAGCGCTTCCGTTCGCTCAAGAGCCGTCAGGGCCGCAGCCATCGCGGTTTCGTTCAAGGCCAGTTCCGGGGGAGAATCCTCGCGGTTCAAGCGCATCGACAGGGTCACGTTTCCCCGGCTCAGGGATTTGGACAGGGACGCCCGCAACGCGACTTCGAGGCCGGTCAACCAGTCGGGCACGCGCAGACGCATGTCCAGCCCCTTGCCATTTACGCTGCGAAGTTCCCACGACCAACTGTGCGGGCCGAAAGTTCCCTTCCCCGAGGCAAACCCGGTCATGGATCTGATCATGATGGCCCTTTCCTGTTCCCCTGCTGTTTCGAGCATGTGCCGCACCTAATGCCATTGACTGGTGCAGAGCAAGAGTTTGCTGACGACGCAATTGTTTGGCGCAAGTTAACCATTCGTTAAAGAATTGCTCCAAAATTGAATTAACCCGAGTCAAAATGCCTATAGCAATGGTTTGCGGGCCGCAGATGCTTCCAATGTGTTGCATTTTATGAAAAAGGCGGCCAATTGACGGTAGGGTGATGAAAATGAAAACCTTTTTCGGGATAGGTTCCGGGTCAGAATTTGGAAAGATCGTCGCAATGGATCGCTTTGACAGTGGGCGCAGCCTATCGCCGATCCGCCAGGCCGAGGCGTATTGGACCGCATTGTTGAGCGGCGACAGCGTGCCGATGCGGTCTCAAATCGACCCGCGCGGTCTTGAGAATGTTCTTGAATATACTTTTATCCTGGAACGCATCGCACCCGGCCTGGCCCGTTTTCGTCTGGCAGGCAGTCATCTGAACGCGCTTGCAGGTATGGAAGTGCGGGGGATGCCGTTGACCGCGTTCTTTCAACCCGATGCCCGCGCGCAGACCAAAGATGTACTGGAACAGGTATTTGCGTCCCCCGCTGTTGCCGAATTGAGTCTGAAGTCGGGCGGGGTGTTGGGACGTACCCGGATGCAGGCCCGGATGATCCTTCTGCCGCTGAAAAGTGACCTTGGGGATGTCAGTCGTATTTTGGGGGTCATGATCGCCGATGGCGCAATCGGCAAGACACCGCGCCGGTTTACACTGACTGATACGCGGATCAAACCGGTTTCTGAAATTCAGGTACCCGCGCCCACACAGCGCCGCCCTGTGGACGGTTTTGCCGAGGAACAACGCGAATTCAAACGCTCTGCCGGCCATCTTCATCTGGTGGTGTCTCGCGACGACTGAGACCCGCCGATTGCCGTGATCAGAAACAGCGGGCCGATGGCCCGCTGTTGTCATTGTTACAGATGCGCTCAGCTTACCGCGCGTTTCGAACCGTTGCGGCGCAGGTTGGTCAACTCTTCCGCCACCAGGAACGCAAGTTCCAGCGACTGCGACGCGTTCAAGCGCGGATCGCAAGCGGTGTGGTAGCGGTCCGACAGGTCCTCTTCCGTCACGGCACGTACACCGCCGGTGCATTCGGTCACATCTAGCCCGGTCATTTCGAAATGCACGCCACCGGGGATGGTTCCCTCGGCCTGATGCACTCCGAAAAAGTCACGCACCTCGCGCAGAACAGAATCGAACGGGCGGGTTTTATAGCCCGTGGCCGATTTGATCGTGTTTCCGTGCATCGGGTCGCAGACCCAAGTGACCTTGGCACCCTCTTCCTTGACCGCCTTGATCAGACGCGGCAGATGCTCGCCCGCCTTGCCCGCACCGAAGCGCGCGATCAGGGTCAGACGCCCCTCTTCGTTGTCGGGGTTCAGCTTGGACATCAGAACTTTGAGGTCCTCGGCCGTGGTGGTCGGGCCGCATTTCAGACCGATCGGATTCAGAACCCCGCGGCAGAACTCGACATGCGCGCCGTCGGGCTGACGGGTGCGGTCGCCGATCCAGATCATGTGACCAGAGCCAGCCAGCCAGTTGCCCGAGGTGGAATCCAGACGCGTTAGTGCCTCTTCGTATTCAAGCAGCAGCCCTTCGTGGCTGGTGTAGAATTCGACGGTCGAGAATTCATGGGTTGTTTCCGCAGTGATTCCAGCGGCTTCCATGAAGTCGATGGTGTCCTGAATGCGATCGGCAACCTCGGAATATTTCTGAACGTCCTGTTCATCCGCGAAACCCAAAGTCCAGGCATGAACGCGGCTCATATCCGCGAATCCACCGGTCGAGAATGCGCGCAGCAAGTTCAGTGTCGCCGCCGCTTGCGTGTAGGCCTGCAACATCTTGTTGGGATTCGGAATCCGGGCTTCCGGCGTGAAGGCCAATTCGTTGATGATATCGCCGCGGTAGCTTGGCAGTTCCACACCATTCACGACTTCGGTCGGTGCACTGCGTGGTTTGGCAAATTGCCCGGCCATACGACCAACTTTGACCACTGGCACCTTGGCGCCATAAGTCAAAACCATGGCCATTTGCAGCATCACCTTGAAGGTGTCACGGATCGCATCAGCGCTGAATTGTTCAAAGCTTTCAGCGCAATCCCCACCTTGCAGAAGGAAGGCCTCGCCGCGCCCCGCGGCACCCAGATGCTGTTTGAGACGCCGCGCCTCGCCGGCAAAGACCAGCGGGGGATACTTTGAAAGCTGAGCCTCGACCTTGGCCAGCGCGGCCGCGTCGGTATAATCTGGCATCTGAACCCGGGGCTTGTTGCGCCAGTTCGATTTTTGCCATTCGGTCATAGCTTTGATCTCCGCTGAAGTTTTCAGGTGGTCTCT
Organism: Ruegeria sp. HKCCD6157; assembly: GCF_013110685.1. NCBI lineage: Bacteria > Pseudomonadati > Pseudomonadota > Alphaproteobacteria > Rhodobacterales > Roseobacteraceae > Ruegeria > Ruegeria sp. HKCCD6157. The sequence goes on along the minus strand of NZ_WVRB01000001.1, from coordinate 1,463,789 downwards.
ATACAAAATGCAATGAAGAGTGACCATATCCCATTTGCGCCTCTTGACGACGTAAACAAGCTTTGATCATGGTGGCTGTCAAATCTGCTGCTGGATAATCAACTGACCAGCAGCGAAGCAAGGACATCTCGCCATGCAAGAGCAACGCCAAGTTGTCACGGTGGAAGACACTGCGGCCCCACCCCGGAATTTCGTGTTTGTCCTTTTGGACAAATTTTCGCTTCTGTCCTTTGCTTCGGCGCTTGACAGTCTGCGCATCGCCAACCGCATGGCGAACAGACAGCTTTACACATGGAAGCTGATGGGAGAAGGCGGAGAGACGGTAACTTGCTCGGCTGGGACCGAGTTCAAGCTTGACAGTGATCTGGTAGAGTTGCAGCGAGACGACGTTGTTCTGATTTGCGGTGGCGTGGACGTTCAGGCGGCCACTAGCAAGCGCGTGCTGAACTGGCTGCGGCGCGAAGCCCGAAGGGGATTGCGGATCGGTGGCCTCTGCACTGCGGCCTATACTCTGGCAAAGGCCGGGTTGCTGGACAACAAGAAGGCGACGATCCACTGGGAGAACTCTGACAGTTTCATCGAGGAATTCGATGAGGTCGAACTGACCAAAGCCGTCTTTCAGATCGATGGCAGCCGCATGACGACTGCGGGCGGCACCTCGTCGATTGACCTGATGCTCAAGCTGATTGCAGATGACTATGGCGAGGATCTGGCCAACGCGGTGGCGGATCAGATGATCTATTCCTCGATTCGAACCGACCAGGACACGCAGCGCCTGTCAACTCCGACCCGAATCGGTGTGCGGCATCCGAAGTTGAGCCAGGTTATCCTAATGATGGAAAAAAACATCGAAGAGCCGATCTCGCCCTCGATCCTTGCCAAGGACGTAGGTATGTCGACCCGCCAGTTGGAGCGTCTGTTCCGCCGGTATCTCAGCCGTTCCCCCAAGCGCTATTACATGGAACTGCGCCTGCACAAGGCCCGCAACCTGCTGATGCAGACCGATATGAGCGTCATTAACGTGGCGCTGGCCTGTGGTTTCGCCTCGCCCAGCCATTTTTCAAAATGCTACCGGGCGCATTACAACACCACGCCCTATCGCGAGCGTGGTGCGCAAAGTGGAAGACTGTCAGTCTAAGGCTCAGCGTCAAAGCTCTTTGACGAAATAGTGCAAGTGCGGTCGGAGCATGGGCTGATCTTTGTAGGTTGTTGTCTCGATCGGAGAGTCCAGTTCCACAAACCCGAGCTTGGGATACAAAGATCTCATTTCCACATTTGGAGTGAGTGTATCTGCGATCAACCGCTTTAGCCCCATAGCTCTGGCGGCTTGTTCTCGTGCTTGAATCAATGCGCGCCCGACTCCGGTACCCCGAGCGTCTTCGGTTACAAATACACGTTTCAACTCGCCGGTAGACTGATCAAACCGTTTCATCATTCCACACCCCACGATTTTGCCATCGCGGTTTCTTGCGACGATCAGGCATCCGTTCGGAGGCATGTAGTCATCCGTGTTCGCCCAGAATTCCTCAAGTGCGCTTTGCGGTGCGGAAGGATCCAATTCGAACCCCATACCCTGCATTCTTTGAGCGATAAGAGCATAATATTGCTCCAAAATCATATTCAGCTCGGTTCTTGGCGGGATACTTGTGCACAATTCAATGTCGAAATCACTCATTGATATCCCCTTAACCGTGTAACCTGTTGGACAGAGTGACTGCGACGATGGAAACGCGCAAATGGAATTGTAAAGTCTGCTGGCATGCTTCGTATGTCACTGTTTGACAGACATCCTGTAAACCGCGCCCTGCCCGACTGAAATGAACCAGATCGCCCCATCCGGGGCCTGCACTATGTCACGGACCCGTTCGGTCTCGGGGCCCTTGATCTGCTCGACCTCGCGCAGCGGGTCTCCGGACAGGCGCGCGATATAGTCGAATTTCAGCGAGCCGACGAATATGTCGCCCCGCCATTCTGGAAACATGTCGCCGGAATAGACCATCAACCCCGACGGCGCGATAGACGGGTCCCAGTACAGGCGAGGCTGTTCCATACCGGGCTTGCTGGCGCCCTCGCCGATCTTCTCTCCGGAATAATGTGTGCCGTACGAGATGACCGGCCAGCCGTAATTAGCGCCAGGTTTGACAAGGTTCACCTCGTCACCGCCGCGCGCACCGTGTTCCGACACCCACAATCGGCCGCGCGCATCCAGATCGGCCCCCTGTGGGTTGCGGTGCCCATAGGTCCAGGTTTCAGGTCGGATATCTGCCTGACCGACGAAAGGATTGTCTGACGGCACCGAGCCGTCGCGGTTGATACGGATCACGGACCCTATGGCGTTCGAGCGATCCTGCGCCTGTGGCGCATCTCCTCGGTCTCCGATGGTTACAAAAAGCGTGCCGTCATTGGCTTCTACAACACGTGAGCCGAAATGCCGCCCGCCTGATCCGCCGGGGGAAGCCTCGAAAATGACCCGCAGATTCGTCAGACGCGTGCCGTTTTTAGACAGGCGCGCCACCGCGACAGCCGTGCCTGCGCCACCCTTTTGCGGTTTTGAAAAGGTCAGAAAGACCTCGCGGCTTTGATTGAAATCGCGCGGGATCGTAACGTCCAGCAATCCGCCCTGCCCCGAAGCTACAACCTTGGGAACGCCGGATATGGCATTCGCCTCTCCGTCCTTGACATACAGCAGGTTTCCGTCCCGTTCGGTGACAAGAAAACTGCCGTCAGGCAGGATGCCGACGGCCCAAGGCGTATCCAGCCCGCCTGCCATTTCGATAAGTTCAGTTTTCCCGACCGAGGTCGACAACGCCTGTGCCAAGGCGCTTTGAGTGCAAAAAGTGAAGAACAGAATCGCGGCAGCTCTGAGCATGTTGACACTTCTCCGGACAATCTTAGGCAAACCCTAACAAAACAGATAGATTTCCGATCGATAAAAGCACGATTGCGTTAGGACTTTTCTTTTCCGGGCAGCTTGCCTAGGTTCGTGGCCAGAACGAATACGTTCACAATAGGGAGTAACCATATGAAAAAGCTGCTTACAGCAACTGCAGCATCCGCTTTGCTGGCCGGACCTGCGCTGGCCGAAGACATTACGCTTGGTGTTTTGTTCGGATTCACCGGCCCAATTGAATCGCTGGCACCCGCAATGGGTTCGGGCGCTGAATTGGCGATGGCGGAAGTCACCGAGTCCGGAAAACTGCTGGATGGATCCAAAGTGACCGCATCGCGCGCCGACACCGGCTGCATTGATAACGGTCTGGCCACTTCGAACGGCGAACGCATGATTGCCGACGGTGTTGCCGGCATCATCGGCGGCGATTGCTCGGGCGTGACCGGTGCGATCCTTCAGAACGTCGCGATTCCGAATGGCATGGTCATGATCTCGCCCTCGGCGACCTCGCCGGGCCTGTCGACCATGGAAGACAACGGCCTGTTCTTCCGCACCGCGCCTTCAGATGCGCGCGAAGGCCAGGTGATGGCGGATATCCTGAAGGATCGCGGCATCAACTCGATCGCTCTGACCTATACCAACAACGACTACGGCAAGGGTCTGGCGGACGCGATCCAAACCTCTTTCGAGGCAGCAGGTGGTGAAGTGACCATCGTAGCAGCGCACGAGGATGGCAAGGCCGACTATTCGGCCGAAGTTGGTGCTCTGGCCTCGGCCGGTGGCGACATTCTGGTTGTTGCGGGCTATCTGGATCAGGGCGGTTTGGGCATCATCCAGTCGGCGCTGGACAGCGGTGCGTTTGACACCTTTGGCCTGCCCGGCGGCATGATCGGTGACTCGCTGCCGGCCAATGTCGGCCCCGACCTGAACGGTTCGTTCGGTCAGATCGCCGGTTCGGGCGGTGAAGGCGCCGAGAAGTATTTTGCCATGGCCGAGGCAGCAGGCTTCGACGGTTCGTCGCCCTATTCGCCCGAATCCTATGACGCTGCGGCTCTGTTCATGCTGGCCATGCAGGCTGCCGGATCGACCAATCCGGCCGACTATGGCGGCAAGATCATGGACGTTGCCAACGCTCCGGGCGAAAAGATCTATCCCGGCGAACTGGCCAAGGGTCTGGAATTGCTGGCAAACGGTCAGGACATCGACTATGTCGGTGCGTCCGGTGTCGAGCTGATCGGCCCCGGCGAAAGCGCGGGGTCCTATCGTGAGATCGAAGTGACCGACGGTGAAAACAAGACCGTCAACTTCCGTTGATTGATCGCCAAAAGCTATGAATGCAAGCAGCCCGGGCCTTGTGTCCGGGCTGTTTCAATGAAAAAAGACCGCACCCGGCAAACGGGGTCGAGACAACAGCGCCGAACAGGCGGCAAGGGGAAAAGATGATCGTCGTCGAGGACGTGCACAAGCATTTCGGCGGATTTCATGCGGTGGACGGGGCATCGCTGGAAATCCAGAAAGGGTCGATCACCGGCCTGATCGGGCCCAACGGGGCAGGAAAAACCACTCTGTTCAATGTGATCGCAGGTGTTCTGCCGCCGACCAGCGGCAAGGTGGTGATGGACGGCGAGGATATCACCGGTCTGCCCCCGCATGAATTGTTCCACAAGGGTCTGTTGCGCACGTTTCAGATTGCACATGAATTCCCGTCGATGACCTGCCGCGAAAATCTGATGATGGTGCCCGGCGCGCAATCAGGCGAGTCGCTGTGGAACACGTGGTTTGGCCGCAAACGCATCGCTGATGAAGAACGCGCGCTGAAGGCCAAGGCCGATGAGGTGCTGGAGTTTCTGACGATTGAACATCTGGCCGATCACAAGGCGGGTCAGGTCTCGGGTGGTCAGAAAAAACTGCTGGAGCTGGGCCGCACGATGATGGTGGACGCCAAGATCGTGTTTCTGGACGAGGTCGGCGCGGGTGTGAACCGCACCCTGTTGATGACCATTGCCGACACGATCCTGCGCCTGAACAAGGAGCGCGGCTATACCTTCGTCGTCATCGAACATGACATGGATTTCATCGGCAAGATCTGTGATCCGGTCATCTGCATGGCTGAAGGCAAGGTTCTGGCCGAGGGTACCTTGGACGAGATCAAGGCGAACGAGCACGTGATCGAAGCCTATCTGGGCACCGGCCTTAAGAACAAAGACAAACTGGAGGCAGGCGCGTGAGCGACAACCCCTATCAGGATGACAAGGGCAACAAGGACGCCTCGATCACCAATCCGCACGGTGTCGGCACCATGACACCGGCCCATAGAAAAAGTGGTGCGACGCATAAGGTCGAGGGCGGCCCGTTTCTGATCGGCGACACCATGACGGGTGGCTACGGCAAAGGGCCCGACATCCTGCATGATTGCACCATCGCGGTGGACAAAGGTGAAATCGCAGTCATCGTCGGCCCCAACGGTGCGGGAAAGTCTACGGCGATGAAAGCCGTGTTCGGGATGCTGGATGTCCGTTCAGGGTCTGTGCGTCTGGATGGCGAGGATATTACAAACCTCACCCCGCAGGATCGGGTTATGCGTGGCATGGGCTTTGTGCCGCAGACACAGAACATCTTTACCTCGATGACGGTGGAGGAAAACTTGGAAATGGGCGCCTTCATCCGTCGCGACGACATCAGCCAGACGATGGAGCAGGTCTATGACCTGTTCCCCATCCTCCGCGACAAGCGCAATCAGGCCGCCGGAGAGCTGTCGGGCGGACAACGCCAACAGGTTGCCGTGGGCCGCGCCTTGATGACCCAGCCCAAGGTGCTGATGCTCGACGAGCCTACGGCAGGTGTTTCGCCGATCGTGATGGATGAGTTGTTCGACCGGATCATCGAAGTGTCCCGCACCGGCCTGCCGATCCTGATGGTCGAGCAAAACGCCCGCCAGGCCTTGGAGATTGCCGACAAGGGATACGTTCTGGTTCAGGGGCGCAACGCCTATACCGGAACAGGCAAGGAACTGCTGGCCGACCCCGAGGTGCGAAAGTCGTTTTTGGGCGGCTGATCGACGCTTTTCAATGGCAGGTTTTCATGTGGGGCCAGTCGAGATTCTCGGCTGGTCCTTTTGCTTGATCGCAATGCGCAAAATTGAAGGCCAGAACATGGCAAACGGTGCTTCAAACCGAGGCTCAGGACATGAGAGCCTGTATTAGGTGTCTGAAAAATATCAATTAATCTCCTGCGGGCCGCTGCGGAAAAAGACTTTGAAAACGCGCCGAATGCCAATCTGCTGCTTTAATCAGGCCCAATTTCAAAAATATCGCTGCGCCCGAACACCTAAACCAATCCCCGAAACGCGCCCCGGTTGGGGATACAAGAATTGGAAGTCAAAATGAAAAAATGGATGATCGCCGCCCTGGTCGCACAACTGGCAACCGGTGCCGTCGCTCAGCAGCGCGAATTTGTGTGTACATCGGAAATTGATGGAACCGAGTATCGGCTGACACGGTTCGAAGGTGCGCAAAAGGGATCGGTCAAATTCGGTGACACGACCGGGGACGCGCAGGTGTTTCCGGGGCTGAACAACTTGACGTTCATCCTGACGACCGAGCAGCATGTCATGACGTTCTTCGTCAAAAGCCCGGATCTGTCCTACAACCTGTCCATCCGCCGCCCGGTTCTGCACAATGACCGCGGCCAATGCACGGAAACCGGTGCCTAGCCCCGCGATCTTTCACGATTTCGGACCGCGCCCCTCAGTGTGGCGCGGTCTTTTTCTTTGGGGAAGAACCAAGGGGCCTCTGCCAACGTGTCCGAAGCCTGCCAAGCGGCATAAAAACATGCATCAAGCCCTAAAAATCATGTTCCAAATTGTTGTGTCTTTCGTCGGCGTCGTGCCATAAAGCCGCACCCGGACAGTGAGAAGAAATAATGGATCTACTCAACGCGCTTGTTGCGCTTGCGAATTTTGTGTTGGTGCCAGCGGTCGCCTATGGCAGCCAACTGGCATTGGGTGCGCTTGGCGTGACCCTGATCTACGGCATCCTGCGGTTTTCGAACTTTGCCCATGGTGACACCATGGCCTTTGGCGCGATGGTCGCTGTACTGGTCACATGGGGGTTGCAGGCCGCCGGAATCAGCTTTGGACCGTTGCCAACCGCCCTGCTTGCCCTGCCCTTTGCCATCCTGGGCTGTATCGTGCTGGTGCTGATCACCGACAGGCTGGTCTACAAATTCTACCGTGAACAAAAGGCAAAGCCCGTTATTCTGGTGATCGTCTCCATGGGCGTGATGTTCATCATGAACGGCCTTGTCCGGTTTATCATCGGGCCGGATGACCAACGGTTCTCGGATGGGGCTCGGTTCATTGTTTCGGCACGCGATTTCAAGGCGATGACCGGTCTGCGTGAGGGTCTGGCCATCAAGACGTCGCAAGGTATCACGGTGATCGTGGCCGTTGTTGCCGTGGCGCTGCTGTTCTGGTTTCTGAACAAGACGCGCACGGGCAAGTCGATGCGGGCCTATTCGGACAATGAGGATCTGGCGCTGCTGTCAGGCATTAACCCGGAACGTGTGGTGATGATCACATGGATCATCGTTGCGGCGCTGGCCACAACTGCTGGCGTACTTTACGGGCTGGACAAAAGCTTCAAACCCTTCGTCTACTTCCAGCTTCTGCTGCCGATCTTTGCCTCGGCCATCGTGGGTGGTTTGGGCAATCCTCTGGGCGCCATCGCAGGCGGGTTTATCATCGCGTTTTCCGAAGTGACGATAACATACGCCTGGAAGAAGGTGCTGACCTATGTGTCGCCTGAAAGTCTGGCGCCGTCAGGTTTGGTCCAGCTCCTCTCGACCGATTACAAGTTCGCGGTCAGCTTTGTCATCCTGTTGATTGTGCTTTTGTTCAAGCCCACGGGACTTTTCAAGGGAAAGGCCGTATGACCGACTCTGTCAAAAACACGCTGCTGTTCGCAATTGTCGGTGGCCTGATCCTGTTGACCGGTTTCACGCAAAGCTGGAACACCGCGATCCTGATCCTGAATATGGGGCTGATTTCCGCCATCATGGCGATCGGTGTAAACCTGCAATGGGGTTTTGCCGGTCTGTTCAATGTGGGCGTGATGGGCTTTGTCGCACTGGGCGGTCTGGCCGTCGTACTGGTTTCAACGCCGCCTACGCCCGGTGCTTGGGCCGCCGGAGGTTATGGCATCGTTCTGTCTTTGCTGCTGGGCGCCGCGACAGTGGTTGCCGCCGTTCTGGTGGCAACAAAGCTGCCGAAGGGCCGTGTGCAAACCCTGACGATCATCGCCGTTCTTGTCGTGGGCTTTTTTGTCTATCGCGCGGTGTTCGATCCCAGCATTGCGGCGGTCGAGGCCATCGACCCGGCAATTGCCGGCAATATCGGAGGTTTGAATCTGCCGGTTCTGCTGGCCTGGCCGGCGGGTGGTTTGCTGGCGGCGGGTGCTGCGTGGCTGATCGGTAAAACGGCGCTGGGCCTTCGCTCGGATTATCTGGCGATTGCCACATTGGGGATCGCCGAAATCATCATCGCCGTCATGAAAAACGAAGACTGGCTGGCCCGGGGCGTCAAGAATGTCTACGGCATTCCTCGCCCGTCCCCCGTTGTGGGCTACGAAGTGGATTTGCAGAACGACCCGGCCTTTCTGGCGCGGGCAGAATGGTTGGGGTTGGACTCCGTCACCGCGTCCACCCTCTCGGTCAAACTCGGCTATTCGCTGCTGTTCATGATAGTACTTCTGGTTCTGCTCTGGATGGCACAGATGGCGCTGAAAAGCCCTTGGGGCCGGATGATGCGCGCAATCCGTGACAATGAAGTGGCGGCTGAGGCCATGGGCAAGGATGTCACCCGTCGTCATCTGCAAATATTCGTACTGGGTTCGGCCATTTGCGGTATCGCGGGTGCGATGATGACAACGCTGGACGGCCAGTTGACGCCAAGCGCCTATCAACCGCTGCGCTTTACCTTTCTGGTCTGGGTGATGGTGATCGTGGGTGGTTCGGGCAACAACTTCGGGGCCGTTCTGGGCGCATTCCTGATCTGGTTCCTGTGGGTTCAGGTTGAACCGATCGGGTTGTGGCTGATGAATGTCATTACCGCCGGCTTGCCGGACGGAAGTGCATTGAAAGCCCACCTGCTGGACAGCGCTGCGCATATGCGCCTGTTCACGATGGGTCTGATCTTGTTGATTGTTCTCAGATTCAGCCCAAGAGGGCTGATCCCAGAGAAATAGATCACTTCCACCTTCAATAAGCGAAACCGCGCCTCTCATCCGGCGCGGTTTCTTGATTCTTAACGATTTTTTGAATAAACGGACACACCGCAGTGTTTTCTTTTTGCGGTATGTCGCCGGCACTCACATCCGTCTACGCCGATCTGTAACGATCATTTACACGTTTTGAAAAGAGTCAAAAATGAAAGCACCACGGTTCAAGACACTGCTTCTGTTTCCGGTTGTTGCCATCGTAACAACCGCCTGCATTCCCACTCCGGAAGAACTTGAAACAACTCCCGTCAAGGTTCAAACGCCCAAAGGTGTCGTAACCTGTCAGCTATATCGTCACGACCGGGTGACTTGGGACCGGGCGATTGACTTCCCGGCTTCGAAAATGTCCGTGCCGGAGGCTGACGCCTACTGCCGTCAGGAAGGCCAGCGTCGTTTGAAGTAAGTATTGCGGCGCCCGTGATGGGCGCCGTTCCGTCATCTGTTGCGGAACAATCCACCCAGAATACCACGAACGATCCGGCGTCCGGTCGTTCCCTTCAGTTCCTTGATCACCGCGTCGGTCATCGCCGATGCAAACGTGTCTTTCCGCCGTTGCACCCGGGACGAGGATCTGCCGACCCGGCTTCCTGAATATCTGCGGGCCGAAGAATACTCTCGTTCCATCGGTGATTGTGCCTCCAGAACTTCATCGGCCTCTGCCTGTTCAGCGGCCTTAGCGGCGGCCTCAGCCCGAGCCTGAAGGATTTCAAAGGCCGATTTTCGATCAATACCATCGTCATATTTAGACGCCATCGGCGAGGCATCGAGAATGGCCCGCCGCTGGGCATCAGAAATGGGCCCCAACTGGGATCCCGGGGGACGAATCAACGTGCGCTCGACAATTCCGGGAACACCTTTTTTCTGCAGCATCGACGTGACAGCCTCACCAACGCCCACCTCACGAATTGCGGCTTCGGTGTCAAAGGCGGGGTTTTCGCGATAGGTTTCCGCCGCCAGACGCAGGTTCTTTCGGTCACGCGCCGTGAAGGCCCGCAAAGCATGCTGAACGCGATTGCCCAACTGCCCCAGAATATCCTCGGGAATATCGGCGGGATTCTGGGTGATGAAATAGACTCCCACGCCTTTGGACCGGATCAGGCGCGCAACCTGTTCGACCTTGTCCACCAGCACTTTCGGAGCACCGTCAAACAACAGATGCGCCTCGTCGAAGAAGAACACCAGCTTGGGTTTGTCAGGATCACCGACTTCGGGAAGCTCCTCAAACAATTCGCTCAGCAGCCACAGCAGGAATGTCGCATACAGCCGTGGCGCGGCCATCAGTTTGTCCGAAGCAAGGATGTTCACCATCCCCTGCCCGTTTTCATCGGTGCGCATCAGATCGGACAGACCCAGCGCAGGTTCGCCAAACAGCTTTGTTCCGCCCTGATTTTCCAACACCAGCAATCGCCGCTGGATCGCGCCGATCGAGGATGTCGATACATTGCCATATCGCAATGAAAGCTGGGCCCGGTTCTCGCCGATCCAGACCAGCAGCGCCTGAAGGTCCTTGAGATCCAGAAGAGGCATTCCCTCTTCATCGGCCACGCGGAACGCGATGTTCAGGATGCCTTCCTGCGCTTCGCTCAATTCCATCAACCGGGACAGCAGCAAAGGGCCCATTTCAGTGACCGTCGTCCGCACCGGATGGCCTTGTTCGCCAAAAAGATCCCAGAACGTAACCGGGCAGGCGGAATAGGCAAAATCGTCGAACCCAATGCGTTTGGCACGATCCATAAATGCCTGATGCAGTTTATGCGCGTCGCTTCCGGGCAAAGCCAGGCCCGACAGATCGCCTTTGACATCGGACAAAAACACCGGAACTCCGGCTTGGGAAAAGCCTTCCGCGAGGATTTGCAACGTTACGGTCTTACCGGTCCCGGTGGCGCCGGCAATCAGCCCATGGCGGTTCGCATATTTCAGCGCCAGTTCCTGCGGCTGGCCATAGCCTTCGCCTCCGCCACCCAAAAATATATTCTTGCCCATTAACATTGCCTTATGTTTCACCGATCCGTGACCAGCATACAAAGTTAACCTTTGACTGCGATAGTCAATTTGCCCCGCGTTTGTTTCCTTCACGTGGGGCAGACTTCCTCCCTGTCGACTGGCCGTGCCTTCGGGCACGGCTTTTTTGCAGGCGCGAATTTGGTTTCAAAGTTCTGACCGTAATATTAAAATTTGAGGATAGCTGTTGACCCGTCTGCGCCCCTTTCGTAGGGTTTGCGCATAAATAAGTCGGCCAGTCCGACGGGGAGAACCTTTTGGAAAAGAGAGCTGGCTTATACAGCTCTCTTTTTCTGTCTCAGGGCAGTTGGTTTCTGGTGTTCTGGCAAGAATCCGTTCACGTTCAGACATGGCGTTCTGTTAGTGCCTGACACCAGTTCAGAAGAGTGTTAAACGAAGCAAAAAGCTCAAGCATCAAGTCGAGGCATTCATGATCAAGAAAATCCTCTCGCTAAGTACAGTGGCGGCAATTCTTCTATGTGGCGCAGCTTATGCGCAGGACACAACGACATCCGAACCGGACAACGGTCTCGATTTGGGTCAGGAAGGCCCGCGCCCCGGAGAACAGTTCGTCAAGGAAAAGTTCGGCGACTGGGACTTGTCCTGCATCAAGGCGCAGCAAGGCGAAGACCCGTGCGCCATCGTCCAGATTCTGAAGGGCAACCAGGGTGATCCGATAGCTGAGGTGTCGATTGGAAGACTGCCCGAGGGCGGCGCGGCAGTTGCATGGGCGAATGTGATCGTTCCCTTGGAAACACTGCTGCAAGCTCAGCTCGCCCTGTCCATCGATGGTGCGCCCCGCAAGTTGTACAACTATCATCATTGCCTGCCTGTTGGCTGCGTCGCGCAGCTGGGCCTGAGCCAGGGCGATATCGATGCAATGAAAGCTGGCACCAAGGCGATCTTCTCGCTGGTTCCGGCCCGCTTCCCTGATCAGGTACTGGAGATGGAGATGTCGTTGTCCGGCTTTACGTCCGGCTATGACACTCTGACCGTCAACGCGAACTGAGGGTGCGTTTACGATTGTGCCGCCGCACCGACTGCGGCGGCGCTTCGCGGATCAAATCCGCTTTAAAGCAAGAACCGCATTCAGCCCGCCGAAAGCAAACGCATTGCTGAGCGCGACGTCAACTTTGGCTTCCCGAGCCTCGTTTGGCACAACATCAAGCGCGCATTCCGGATCGGGTTCCTCGTATCCGATGGTGGGTGCAATAACACCGTCCCGTAGCGCCATGATACATGCCAAGAGTTCCACCGCACCGGTTCCACCAATCAGGTGACCATGCATGGATTTGGTCGACGATATCATCAGGTCGTCAGCATGGGGCCCAAAAACATCCGCCACGGCGGCACATTCGGTTTTGTCATTCGCAGCCGTCCCGGTGCCATGCGCGTTGATATAGCCCACATCGCTTGCATTCAATCTGGCATCGGCCAAGGCACCAGACATGGCCCGCGAAGCCCCTTGCTTGCTGGGCATCACGATATCGGCCGCATCCGACGACATGGCAAAACCAACGACTTCGCACATGATCTCGGCGCCACGGGCGCGGGCGTGCTCGTATTCCTCGAAAACAAAGATACCGGCCCCTTCGCCCTGTACCATTCCGTTGCGGTTGGCACTGAACGGACGGCACGCATCCTTGGACATGACGCGCAACCCTTCCCAGGCCTTGACGCCTCCAAAGCACAACATGGATTCGGACCCGCCAGAGATCATGACCGGGGCCATGCCGCTTCGGACCATCTGAAAGGCCTGAGCCATGGCATGGTTCGACGACGCACAGGCGGTCGACACGGTGAAGCTGGGGCCTTTGAGATTGTGTTCCATGGACACATGGCTGGCCGCCGCATTGTTCATGAGTTTGGGAACGACAAACGGGTGTACCCGGTTCTTTCCGTCCTCATAAACCGAGCGATAATTGTCATCCCAGGTCGATACGCCACCGCCGGCGGTCCCCAAAACAACACCTGATTTTGCGGCCAACTCTCCGTGAAACTCGATGCCGGATTGATCGATGGCCTCTTTGGCGGCGGTCAGAGTGAACTGAGTGAACCGGTCATACAGCGACATCTGCTGACGGTTGAACCGACCTTCGGCCTCAAAGCCGCGAACCTGCCCGCCGATCTTGATGGCCAACCGATCAACGTCCCGAAATTCCAGTTCCGAGATGCCGCAACGGCCTTCGCGCATGGCTTCCAGCGTGTCAGGAACCGAATGGCCCAGTGAATTGATCGTACCTGCGCCGGTAATGACTACACGTTTCATGAGCGCCAGTCAGACCTTTTCCGACACGAGCTTTTCGATCCCTGCAATGATCGCAGCGACATTGGATATGTCAAAGTCGTTGGCCTCGGGTTCGTTGGCGTTGAACGGGATTGAAATGTCGAACTCTTCCTCGATGGCGAAAATACTTTCGACCAGACCAAGGCTGTCGATTCCCAGATCTTCCAGCGTGCTTTCGGGCGTCACATCCGATGGCTCCAGCACGGCCTGCTCTGCAATGATTGCGATGACGCGGTCGCTGATGCTCATGTCGATCCCCTGATTTTCAGTTTGACGATGATTTAATCGCTTGGGGTCTGTTTGAAAACAGCCTTTTTCAGTGCCTCAACGTCGCGTGCCATTCGCGGCAGTCGCCGCTGCGCCTTGTAGACATCGGTATGGGTCTCCATTTTGATGCCCGGATACCCCATTATGACGCGCCCGGCGGGCACATTTGACAGAATCTTCGTGCCCCCACCCGAAATGACGCCGTCCCCTATGAAAATATTGTCGACCACTCCGGTCTGGCCACCCAGAACAACGTTGTTGCCGATCTCGACCGAGCCGGACACACCCGTCTGACCGCACAGCAGACAATCCCGCCCGACGCGGGTGTTGTGTCCGACATGGACAAGATTATCCAGCTTGGTGCCGTTACCGATCCGCGTGTTGCGGATGGTTCCATTGTCGACGGTGCAATTGGCGCCAACCTCGACATCGTCACCGATCTCAACCGCGCCCAAAGAATGAATACGAAGCCAGCTTTGGGCCTTGGCGTCCCCCTGATCACCCAACGTTTCGCGGGCGCGCTCAGCGCCAGAGACCTCGGGCGTTACGAAACTGAACCCGTCGCCGCCAATCCTTGCACCGGGTTGCGCGATGAACCGATCCCCGATTTGTGCGCGCGCGCCAATACTAACCATTTCGCGCAACAGGGCCTGTTCGCCAAGAATGGCGTCCATTCCCACCACGCAGTGTGCACCGATGACCGAGCCCGAACCTATTCGCGCCCGAGCACCAACAACAGTCAGAGGTCCTATCGCCACATCTGGTCCAATTTCGGCCGTTGGATCGATCACTGCGGAAGGGTGAATGCCCGGTTCAATCCCTTGCCCGCGATCCAGCATTGCGGTGATCCCCGCCATCGCCATGCGCGGACGCTTCACGAAAATGGCCGCTCGCAACCCCATTGCCTGCCAATCCGCGCCTTCCCACAGAACGGCGGCGCGCGCTTCCCCTTTCGAAAGCGCTTCGGCGAATTTCGGTGACATGGCCATGGCCAGATCTGTTGGTCCGGCATCGCCCGGCTCGGCCGCCCGCACGATCGTCAGGCCACCATCGCCTTGGCATTCGGCACCCAAAGCGTCGGCGATTTGCTGAATGGTAAACTGCATCTCGGGCTTCCTTTTGGCAGGATTTGCCCTGTGCTTAACCCTGAACGTCCGGCAGGGCCACCCCTGCCTTTTGCAGGGCTTCCCAAATCTTGCGGTCCCGGCCATAGACATCGCGGCGATACTGCACCTCGCCTTTTGGACCGACATATGCCGTTCTATAGATCAGGTGGACCGGAACTTTTTGTTCCAAATCAACCTTGGTTTCCTTTCCCGTGTTCAGAACACGATGAAAGAATGCTTTGGGGTCCTCTTCCTGTTTGGCCAGCAATGCATAAGCAAACTCGAAAGGCTGAGCCAGTCGGATGCAGCCGTGCGAGAACGCCCGCACCTCACGCGCGAACAGGCTTTTCTGAGGCGTATCATGCAGATAGATATTGTACTTGTTGGGGAACATGAACTTGACCAGCCCCAAAGCATTGCTTTTGCTGGGCGGCTGGCGCATCGCAAAAGGAAAGCTTCGCGCGGTGAACTGATTGAAATCAACCGCCCCGCGATTGACCTGCCGCCCCCTGCTGTCCGTGATCTGGATATGACTGACCGCGTTGGGGTTCGCTTTCAGCTTCGGAAGGTATTCCTTGGTGATGATCGAGCGCGGGACATACCAGCTGGGGTTTATCACCATATGTTCCATCACGTCCGAGAACTCCGGGCTGCGGCGATCATGCGTGTTCTTGCCGATCACCGCACGGGTTTCAAACGTGACTTGCCCGTCATCCACGATCTTTGCCGAAAAATCTGTCTGGTTGACAAGAATATGACGTGCGCCGCGTTCCCGAGGCAACCAGCGTTCCCGTTCCAGAGCGACATAAACAGCCTTGAGCCGGTCCACGGCCGGGCGATTCAACTCGGCAATCGTGCCCTTGCCTGCAACGCCATCGGGTTCCAATCCATGCGCGTTTTGAAAGGCCCTGACCCCTTCCAGCAGCGCGGCGTCGAAAGACGGGTTGGCCGATGGTTTCATGTAGCCCATCAACACCAACCGATTGCGAAGCTTTACAACATTGGGCCCGGTATCACCGTATTCCAGCTTGGTTTCCGGGACAGTCGCCCCCCAACCGCCTTGATCTACCAAATCCTGTAGCGCCAGTTTCTGCTTCATCAGAGCCCGGTACTGACGGGTTTGAGGAGCCAATTGCGCAAGATACGCGGCGCCATGTGTGTTCAGGGCGTTCAGATGCTCGGCCGCGCTGCGACGATCCACCGACCGAACAAGTCCGTCGTCGATGTTTCCGGGCCGAAGAAAACCCGAGTACAATGCGTCGGCAAACTCTACGAAAACCCGGCTCAGTTCCGCCTCAGCGGCGCCAAGGTCGCGTGTCGAGCGTGCATCCTGCATTTTCTGAATCAAGGATGAAACAGTGGCATCAGCCTGCGGCAGACCGTGCAGATGCGCATGTGACAGTGCCTGGATCAATGCGGCCCGGCGTTGCATATGCTCATCGGATTCACCCACCCAAATCGGCGAAAACCCGTTTGTCCGGTAAAACTCTGCGATCTGCGATTCCCGTGGGGTATGTTCTGCGACGGCCATCTGAAACGCAGTATTGTGCGCGGGTTCAGAAGTGGTGTTTGCCATACTGGCTGTGGCCGCAAAACAGGCGGCAAGCAGGATACTGGTACGGGTTCGGAAAACAGAAAGCATTGGATGGCCTTGGAATCAATGGCTTGGTTGGTGATATGTGCGTCGAACAACTATGAGTTTGACTGCGCAGACTTGTCTATTCACAAATTCCTTACCGAATTGCTTCTGTAGTCGTCTGATGCGCGTTTGCATCGACCCGGTGATGCGCAGCCCACACCTGAAAATATTCTGCGCTCGGCTGTGACATTTGCGCAAAAATCTGCCGAAAATTCCCCCTTGAAAAGGTGACTATGAAACACTTCTTGGCCGTCGAATCCGATTGTGTCATAAATTCCGCATCTGGGATGGGAAAAAATTAAGACAGCGCGCGTAACATCGTGCGCAGGCAGGAACAGTACGGGACGAACCAAAATGACCAAGAGCAGTTCCTCGGGCTTGACCCGACGTGCCCTATTGGGTGCGTTTGCAGCAACAGCAGTCGCAGCAGCACCCACCTACTCCAAAGCAGCAGGCTTTTTGCGCGGCGGCGGCGATATCCGTCGCATTCGCATGTATTCCGGTCGCACGGGCGAACGGTTGGACATGATTTATTGGGTCGATGGTAAATATATCAAGGACGCTGTCAAAGAAGTGAACCATTTCATGCGCGATTGGCGCACGGATCACGTAAAATCCATCGATTTACGCACGATTGATATCATGGCGGCATCACACAACCTTCTGGATGTCAACGAACCTTACATGTTGCTGTCGGGCTATCGCTCCCCCCAGACCAACGCCATGCTCCGCGCCCGCTCTCGCGGCGTCGCCCGGAAGTCGCTTCATATGAAGGGACAAGCGGCAGACGTGCGCCTGTCTTCCCGCTCGGTCTCGCAGATGGCTAAGGCTGCTATGTCATGCCGGGCCGGCGGTGTCGGTCAATATTACGGGTCCAATTTCGTGCATATGGACTGCGGTGTCGTCCGCACCTGGCGCGGCTAAGACAGCGACTTCACGATCTCGGCTTATTTGACAGGGATTTGACTGGGGCGGCCAGTTACATCCCCGCGTCTCCCCCTCCGCCACCGGCATCACCGCCTCCGGTGTCATTGCTGGATGCTGTCGCCGCAGTGGAATTGCTGGTCTCACGAGACTTTTCATCACCGACGTCAGTGGGAACACTGGAACCGGAAGCATTGTCGCTTTCTGAATCATCATCGCTATCGGGTTCTTCATCATCGGTCAGCTTTCCAAGGATAAACGCCAGAATTACGGCGACCACGATCCATCCTAAAACGCTTGAAGCTGAAACCCCGGTAATCGCGCTACCCAATAGTGCTACAATCACGACAACGATTATCAGCTTCTTATTTGAAGAGATGACTTTCACATTCCTTCCTCCATTAAAGCTGACGCGCGCCAGCCTCGTTCGGAAAGTGTACATCAAAAAAACCACTGCTTGAGGGGTTAAGCCTCAAAATGATTGTCAGGATTGTTAGGGTGGTGGCAAGCGGGCGAAAAACGGAGGCGTGCAGACACTATCCATGGCCCGAAAGGGTATTAGCGTTGAAATATCCCGAGAGGGGATCAGCCAGGGCACCTTTCATAGTTTCAACAGCAGACGTGGGTTGAAACTGTCGGAAGCCAAGAAGCTTCGGGCGCTGGAAACCGAAAATGCGAAAGCTAAAGAAGCGCTTGGCCGGGGCAGATGTTGAATGACGCTATTCTGTGGCATATCCTCGGACCAGCGCAGGACCCTTGTCCTTCAGTAGCGACGGCCATGTGGCCCGCGAACTTCTGCCAATTCGGAGCAGAAGTTCCTGTTTTGCCAAAAAACCTTAGAAATATGGCGATGGTGGCGCACCTGAGAGGATTCGAACCTCTGGCCTCTGCCTTCGGAGGGCAGCGCTCTATCCAGCTGAGCTACAGGTGCCTTGGCCGTTAGCTAACCTTGTTCCAATCCGGGTGCAACTGAAAATCGTGATTGTTTCACCCTCTTTGAAACCAAAATCAGGCGAAAAGATCATGCGCCAATTCAAGCGCTTCGATCAGCGTGTCGACCTCATCCGTCGTGTTATAAAGACCAAAGCTGGCGCGGCAGGTCGCCGTGACGCCCAGGTGATCCATAAGCGGGCCCGCACAGTGATGCCCGGCGCGGACGGCAACCCCCTTTTTGTCCAGAATCGTGGACACATCATGGGCATGGCCCGCCCCGTCTAGCGTAAAGCTGAAGATGGCTGCCTTGTCTGGCCGCGTGCCCTGAACCTGAAGCCAGTTGAGACCGTTCAGGCGCTGCATGGCATAATCCCGCAGGCCGGATTCATGGGCTGCAATGTTGTCCATTCCCAAATCCATCATGTATTCCAGCGCAACGCCCAGGCCGATGGTTTGGACAATGCCGGGTGTTCCGGCCTCGAACTTCATTGGCGGGTCATTGTAGATCACCTGATCCTTGCTGACCTCTTTGATCATGTCACCGCCACCGACAAAGGGGCGCATCTCGGCCATGCGTTCGGACTTGATGTAGATCGCACCCGACCCCGACGGGCCATACAGCTTGTGGCCGGTAATGGCGTAAAAGTCGCAACCGATGTCCTGCACGTTCACCGGCATATGCACCGCGCCCTGACTGCCATCAACCAGCACCGGGACGCCCCTGGCATGTGCACCTTCGGTGATGGCTTTGACATCCACGACGGTACCCAGAACATTGGAACATTGCGTCACGGCTACAAGTTTGGTTTTCGGGCCGATCGCATCGATTACCGCCTGCGGATCCAGCCCTCCGTCCGCGTCCACATCCACCCACTTCAGAACAACGCCCTGCCGTTCCCGCAGGAAATGCCAGGGCACGATGTTGGCGTGATGCTCCATGACGCTCAGGACGATTTCATCCCCGGCTTCCAGGCGCGGCATGGCCCAGCCATAGGCAACAAGATTGATCCCTTCGGTCGTTCCTGAATTCAGAACGATCTCATCCTCGTTCGATGCCCCCAGAAAACGGGCGATGATGCCGCGAACAGCTTCGTATTTCTCGGTCGACAGATTGGACAGATAGTGCAATCCACGGTGAACATTCGAATACTCTTCGGAATAGGCACGGGTCACCGCGTCAATGACGACCTGAGGCTTTTGAGCTGACGCCCCGTTGTCCAGATAGGTCAACGGCTTTCCATTCACCTGCCGTGACAGGATCGGAAAGTCAGAGCGGATTTTCTGCACATCATACATGATACGGTTTTCCTAGACAGGCGCGGCCGGTGTTAAATACAGGACGAAGGGAACCGCAATCAGGGCTGACAACAGAATTACGGCGAAGGACTTCCAAAGGGATCCGAATTGATGCGCTTCGTTCAGGAAATGAAGCGTGATGTAAAGGCTCAGGATCGCCGTCGCGAACAGCATCATCATCATCAGAAACGGCATCGTGAGGCTTAGAACAAGGGTCATGACCAGGGCGACGATTTGCAGGAACTGCAACCACACCGTCAGGACCATCAGATCGTCAAAGCTTGCTTTGCCGCCTATCGCTTTTCCGACGACGAAGAACGCGAGGATGCTCAGCAGCATCGCGCCGGCGGATCGCAGTAAAACAACGGGGATGCTTTCGGGAGGCGGTGCGATTTGACCTTGCGGCACGGGCACCGACAAGTCGATTCCCAACTGGACGAGACAGTTCAATACCACTGCCAGCGCAAAGGCCAGCCACAACCCTTCCCGCCCCGGTTTCAGGGACAACAGCTGGCGGGCGGCTTGGTCGGGGCTTCTGATCGTCAGAACCGCCAGAGCGCCGAGGGAATTGATAGTCATGCAGCGGACCTTTGTACTTGTCTCAGACCGGATAACCAGAACCAGACAAAAACAGCAACCCAGGCGATGCCCACAATCGTCAAAGCGGGCCCGGGCCCGATGAACCCGGCAATCAGACCATTCAACAAGACCAGGGGGGCGGATGCCAACAACGCCCAGAACAGGGCAAGTCGCGCGCCATAAGCAGTGCCCTGCCCGCCCGCCATCCGCGCCGCCCAATAGGAAATCAGCGCCAGCGTGTAGAAAAACAACGGCAGTATGAACACCGACCCCAGCAAAGCGCCGCCCAAAAGCATGTTCAGCTCGACACCTTCAAGATGCGCTTTGCGGGCAAGGCCGGGCATTTGCGCGATAAAGGCCACCACGCAAAATGCCATGACAAACACCAGCGCCCTGTCTTCCCGCTGACCCATTTCAAGAAGCCGGCGCACCACGCGCCCCGGCCCCCGGTATGTGGCCAATATGTCAGACGAGACGGCCATCAGCTACGACGCGCCAGCCACCCTTCCAGACGGCTTACGATCTCTTCCGCCAAGGCGCTGTCTTCGATCTCATCCACCGCTTCGGCAAGAAAGGCCAAAGTCAGCATGTTGGTTGCGTCCTTGACCGGCACGCCACGGGACCGCAGATAGAACAGCGCGGTTTCATCGATCGCACCCGAGGTCGAGCCATGCGAACACGCCACGTCATCGGCATAGATCTCAAGCTCGGGCTTGGCGAGGAATTGGCTGTCATCATCCAGAAGCAGCGATTGGCTGATCTGGTAACCGTCGGTCTTCTGGGCGCCTTCCTTCACGAGGATCTTGCCCTGAAACACGCCGGTCGCCCCGTTTCGCAGAACTTTCTTGAACACCTGACGGCTTTCGCAGTTCACCGCGTCATGGGTGATGAAAACCGTGTCATCATGATGGAAGTCTCCATCGCCAACACAGGCTCCGGCCACATGGGCGACCGCGTCATCGCCTGTCAACTCGACGACTTGCTCATTGCGGGTCAGCACGCCATTCACGGTCAAAGTGAAGGATTTATAGACCGATTCCGTGCCCAGACGGGTGAACATATGGGTAGCGGCCCGGCGTTCATGGTCCCTGCCCTGGGCGCGCACATGGTGCAGCGTGCCCTTGTCGGCGATGTCGATCTCCATGCATTTGTTGAAGCGTGACGCAGCCGGACCGGTTTCCAGAATGGTGGCCTCGGCCCCGCTTTCGACGCGAATAACGTGGTGCAGGATCGCATCCGAGGTCGGCGACGCATGACGATAGATCAGGTTGATCGGTTTGGACGGTTTGCCGGTGACATGAATGGCCACACCATCCGACGCAAAAGCCGTGTTCAGCGCCGCCAGCGGGCGCTGGACCGGAGACTGACCGCGCGTCTCAAGCACGCCATACAGGTCTTTCGCCCAATGAATGTCCTTGCAGCAGATATCCTCGAGCCGGTCGATGGTCACGCCTTCCAGCGTCAGGTCATCCGACTCTTCGGCGCTGAATTCACCGTCCACGAAGACGATGTTCAGCCGGTCGAGTCCGCTGAACATCAACGGCTCATCATCGGCAAACACCGCAGCCGGAGGCGCGTCTGGCGAGACCAGAGTGTCCGGTTGAGTGTATTTCCAATATTCGTCACGCCGTCCGGGCAAACCGGTTTCCAGAACACGGGCCAGCGCGTCTTCGCGCGCGGCGCGGGTGCATCCCGCGTCGGGCATGGTCAAGGCGGACAGCCGGGCCTCGGTCGCGGTTTGTTTGACTTCGGGCAAGGCCATCAGTTCACCTCGGCAAGAATGTCGGCATAACCGTTGTTTTCAACCTCAAGCGCCAGATCTGGGCCTCCGGTTTTGACAATGCGGCCATCGGCCATGATGTGCACGACGTCGGGTTTGATGTGATCCAGCAGACGCTGGTAATGGGTAATGACCAGGAACCCGCGACCTTCATCGCGCAGCGCATTCACACCTTCGGCGACCAATTTCATCGCATCCACATCCAGACCCGAGTCGGTTTCGTCCATGATGCACATCTTGGGTTCCAGCATGGCCATTTGCAGGATTTCATTGCGCTTTTTCTCACCGCCCGAGAAGCCCACATTGACCGGACGCTTGAGCATATCCGCGTCGATCTTCAGCGTCTTGGCCTTGGCACGCACTTCCTTGAGGAAATCCGCGGCGGACAGCTCGTCCTCACCCCGCGCCTTGCGCTGTGCATTCACGGCGGTGCGCAGAAAGGTCATGTTGCCCACGCCCGGAATTTCGACCGGGTATTGGAAGGCCAGAAACACGCCGGCAGCGGCGCGCTCTTCCGGTTCCATCTCCAGCAGATCCTCGCCATCCAGCGTGGCGGAACCCTCGGTCACTTCGTACCCGTCGCGGCCCGACAGCACGTAGCTGAGTGTTGACTTGCCTGACCCGTTCGGCCCCATGATCGCGTGTACCTTGCCGGCTTCAACCGTCAGGTCCACACCCTTTAGGATCTGCTTGTCTTCTTCTTCAAGCTTCACGTGCAGATTCTTGATTTCCAGCATTTTTTATCCTTTTGCGTATCGCAGGGGGCACCGTGGCCCCGAAACCTTCTTATCCCAGCAACTTGCGGATCAGACGCGCGACGATCCAGCCCAGGATCGCCCCTCCGCCAACCGCCCAAACCGGGTTGATGAATTCCATGTGGTTGATGTTGACGTAAGCCATACCCAGCAGACCGCCAAGAACCGGCAACGCGTAACCCAGCCAGGTCAGCACGTCTTCTTTCCGGATGCCGCTTCGTGACGCCCGCGTCATCAGCCAACCGACCCTTCCAGCGAGATTGCCACCAGTTGCTGCGCTTCCATGGCGAACTCCATCGGCAGTGCTTGCAGAACGTCCTTGCAGAACCCGTTGACCACCAAAGCCACGGCCTCTTCTTCATCCATGCCGCGCTGACGGCAATAGAACAGCTGATCGTCATCCACCTTGGACGTCGTCGCCTCATGCTCAACGCGGGACGAGTTGTTCTTGACCTCGATATACGGAACCGTATGCGCGCCGCATTTGTCGCCGATCAGCAAGCTGTCGCACTGGGTATAGTTGCGGCTGTCCTTGGCCTTCGGGTGCATCGAGACCAGACCACGATAGGTGTTCTGCGCCTTGCCCGCACTGATGCCCTTGGACACGATGCGCGATTTGGTGTTCTTGCCCAGATGAACCATCTTGGTGCCGGTATCGGCCTGCTGATAGTTGTTGGCAATCGCAATGGAATAGAACTCACCCTGGCTTTCGTTGCCGCGCAGGATGCAGGACGGGTATTTCCACGTCACGGCCGAGCCGGTTTCGACCTGCGTCCACATCACCTTGGACCGGTCGCCCCGGCAATCGGCGCGCTTGGTCACGAAGTTGTAGATGCCACCCTTGCCGTTCTCATCCCCGGGGAACCAGTTCTGAACGGTCGAGTATTTCACTTCGGCGTCTTCTTCGACTATGATCTCGACCACTGCCGCGTGCAGCTGCGCGGTGTCGCGCTGGGGCGCGGTGCAGCCTTCCAGATAGGACACGTATGAGCCTTTGTCAGCGATGATCAGCGTGCGCTCGAACTGGCCGGTGTTTTCGGCGTTGATGCGGAAATAGGTGCTCAGCTCCATCGGGCAGCGGACACCGGGCGGAATGTAGACGAAGGACCCATCCGAAAACACCGCCGAGTTCAATGTCGCGTAAAAGTTGTCCGACACCGGAACCACAGTGCCCAGATACTTTTTGACCAGCTCAGGGTGTTCCCTAATCGCTTCGGAAATCGAACAGAAAATCACACCGGCCTTTTTCAATTCGGCCTGAAAGGTCGTGCCGACGGACACCGAGTCAAACACCGCGTCCACAGCAACCTTGCGCCCCTCGGCCGGGGCATCCTCAGCGCCTTCGACGCCGGCCAGAATCATCTGTTCTTTCAGAGGGATACCCAGCTTTTCGTAAGTAGCCAGCAGCTTGGGGTCGACGTCGTCCAACGATTTAGGTTTCTCTTCCATCGATTTCGGACGCGCATAGTAATACTGATCCTGAAAATCGATCTTCGGATATGTGACCATGGCCCATTTCGGTTCTTCCATCTTGGTCCAGCGTTCAAACGCGGCCAGACGCCACTCGGTCATCCATTCCGGTTCTTCATTCTTTTCCGAGATCAGACGAACGATGTCCGGGTTCACACCTTTCGGCGCGTACTCCATCTCAATGTCAGTTTCCCAGCCGTACTTGTAGGTTCCGACCTCGCGCACCGCATCCACGGTTTCCTGATCGACACCCTCTTTCACCTGGGTCTGGTCCAAAGCGGCCATAACTTACCCTCCGTCAGATCACGCGGCGCGCGCGCGATGCTTTTTCTCTTTCTCAAGCCACGTTTCGGCGAAACGCAGCACATCTTCTTCCGTTGTCCGAGGTCCCAGCGATACGCGGATTGCGCTGCTGGCCGTTTCCTCGTCAAATCCCATGGCGGTAAGCACCGCGCTGGAACGAACCTTGCCGCTGGAACAGGCAGAGCCCGCACTGACCGCAAATCCCGACAGGTCCATTTGCATAACCTGGGTTTCGCCCTTCCACCCGGGCGCAGCAAAACACAGGGTGTTCGGCAGGCGTTGCCGCCCTTTCCCGACAAAAATAGGTGATTTTACAGCGGCCTCAAGAGCGTTTTCTAGAATATTTCTAAATTCTTCGACCTGCTCCCAAACGCCATTGGCCAGATCCCGAATCGCAGCTTCAGCTGCGGCCCCGAACCCCGCGATACCAATAACATTTTCGGTTCCTGACCTGCGGCCCATTTCCTGGCCGCCCCCCTTGATCTGTGCCGCCAGATCGGTTCCGCGTTGCATCACAACGGCACCGACACCCTTTGGACCGCCCAGTTTATGCGCCGAGACCAGGGCCATCTGGGCATTCATCCAGTTGAACGCGACGGGCAGCTTGCCAAAAGCCTGAGTGGCGTCTGTCACGGCCAGGCCAGACGGCAGTGTCTGAACAATCCCCGTCTCTGAGTTTGCCAGTTGCAATGTCGACATTTCAGGCGCGGTTACCTGCACGTCTCCGGCCTCGGAAACCGTAAGATCCTCGTTGATCCAGGCTCTTACCGCGTCATGTTCAATCGCCGCGCCGTGCAATTGGCGCCCCGACAATGCCAGCGCCGCACCTTCGGTTGACCCAGATGTAAAGACGATATCCGCCCCATCCGCCCCAAAGGCCGATGCAACCTGGGCCCGGGCGCGCTCGATCAGAGCTTTGGCGGCCCGACCTTCCGCATGAACCGACGAGGGATTGCCGCAGACATCCATCGCCGCAATCATCGCGTCCCTCGCTTCGGGGCGCAGCGGCGTTGTTGCATTGTGATCCAGATAAACACGTTTCATGGATACATCTTTTTGCCGACAGACTTCATTTCATATCCCGCCCGTTCACATCATTCATCCACAACGGAAAACAGGCTCGGCACGGCCGGGCACGGGGCGAGGTCGTTCTTGATCACATCTGACAAACGGGTTTGATGCAGGAACACATAGACATGCGCGCTGAGACTTTCCCAAAGCCGATTGGTCAACGATTGTGCGCGGCTGCCGGACGAGGCCCCGGATGCTCCTGCCCCTTTTTGCAGCGCATCAACGGTTTCGTCAACGGCGGCCAGAATTTCGACGACACGAATTTCGGATGCCGGGCGTGCCAGTCGATACCCGCCGCCGGGCCCCCGCACGGAAGACACCAAGTCCGCCCGGCGGAGTTTGACGAAGAGCTGCTCGAGATATGGCAATGAAATGTCCTGCCTCTCGGAGATTTCCCCAAGCGTCACCAGTCGTTCCGTCGGCTGGAGCGCAATATCCGCCAGGGCGACCATTGCGTAACGCCCTTTGGTCGACAGCTTCATTCCATGTCCCCTTTCAGCAGGATTTGCGCGAAATCATTGACGCCGACGTTGCCAGTGCGTATCTCCGACTGACAGCGCTGGTATGCGCCAAGCAATGTAATTAGAACCGTTCTAAGGTGCCCGACGATTATCGTCAAGTATATCCGGGCACCGGCACGAAAAAGACAGGACCAAAGCACACATGCCCGAGGTGATTTTTCCCGGACCCGAAGGCCGCCTGGAAGGCCGCTACCACCCGCAAAAGGAAAAAGACGCACCGATCGCCATCGTGCTTCACCCGCACCCTCAGTTCGGCGGGACCATGAACAACAAGGTGGTCTACAACCTGCACTATGCCTTCTACAACATGGGTTTCACCGTGTTGCGCTTTAACTTCCGCGGCGTCGGTCGCAGCCAGGGCGAGTATGATCAGGGCGTGGGCGAGCTGAGCGATGCGGCGTCGGCGCTGGACTACCTGCAATCGATGAACAACAATTCGAAACACTGCTGGGTCGCAGGTTTCTCGTTCGGTGCGTGGATTGGTATGCAACTGCTGATGCGCCGCCCTGAAATCACGGGGTTCATCAGTGTATCGCCCCCTGCAAACATGTATGACTTTTCGTTCCTTGCCCCCTGCCCGTCTTCCGGCCTGATCATCAACGGCACGGCTGACAGGGTGGCGCCTCCGGCTGACACGACCTCGCTGGTGAACAAGCTGCACGAACAGAAGGGGATCACCATTACGCACACCGAAGTGGAAGGTGCAGATCACTTCTTTCAGGATCGTCACATGGACACGCTGATCACCAATGTCAGCGACTATGTGAAACGCCGCCTGACCGAGAACACCCGCTAATGTCCGACACCATCACATCTCTAGCCGCCAAACTGGCCGAAGATACGATGAAGGTTATGGATGAGACAGGCGAAGACAGGTTCTTTGTCGAAGTTGGTGAAGTGCTCGGGGCCGCGTCTCAGTCTCTGGAAGAGGCGTTTCTGACGGAAATCCGTGTTCGGTTGGCTGAACGGAAAGCCAGGCAGTTCGTGATCAAACGCTTGTCTGCGCATCGTGCAAAGCAGAAGGCGATCGAAAAGCAATGACCGACCGTCTGTCGGCGCAAATCGCATTTCTGAAACGGGCCGACGAACTGAAAATGGTCGAGCGGGCAAATGTCCTGCTTGACCAATCCAGACCCGAAAATTCGGCAGAACACAGCTGGCATCTGGCCTTGTGGGCCCTGGTCATGGCCCCGCTGGCAGGGCCGGATGTCTCGATTGATCGGGTCATACGGATGCTGTTGCTGCATGACCTGGTTGAAATCGTTGTCGGCGACCACCCAATTCACCTTGAGACTGATTGGAACGCGGTCGCCAAGGCCGAGCAAGCCGCAGCCAAAGAGCTGTTTGGGCTGTTGCCAAAGGATCAGGCCGAATTGTTTCACGCTGTCTGGCTTGAATTTGAAGAGGATCAGACCGCCGACGCCCGGTTTGCAAAGGTTCTGGATCGTTGTCAGCCACTGTTTCAGGTTCTGTGTGCCCCGAACCCCAATCCGGATCACGTGGACATAGCGCGTTCAAATCTCGAAGGCGGTCGCGCCGCCTATCTGGAACAGGTTTTTCCACTGGCCTACGAGCACGCCGCAAACCTGCTGGCTGGTGCAGATACGCAGGCCAACGCGTTTACGACACGGCTGGCGTTTCTGACCGAAGCTGATCAGCTGAAGTCTGTTCTACGTGCCTCGCGGCTGATGGCGGGTGATCGTTTCGAAAACTCGGCAGAACACTCGTGGCACATCATGCTCTACGCCTGGGTCCTGGCTGAAAACGCGCCCCCGGGGATCCGTGTTGATCGGGTCCTTCAAATGCTGTTGCTGCACGATATCGTCGAAATCGACGCTGGCGACAATCCGATCCACGGGCAGGTCGATCATGCCGCGCAAACCGCCAAGGAACAAGCGGCCGCCAAGCGCTTGTTCGGGCTGCTGCCCGACACGCAATGCAACACCTTCACGTCCCTGTGGCACGAGTTTGAAGCGGCAGACAGCCCCGACGCCAGGTTCGCCAAAGCCGTTGATCGTTTTCAGACACCTGTCGCCAATCTGGAAACCGGTGGCGGATCGTGGGTCGATTACAAGGTAACATATGCCCAGCTTGAGGCGCGCGTTCAGCCTGCGATTGCAGCAGGTTCTCCAGGGCTGTGGGATTGGCTGCAACCGCAACTGGCAGCACACTTCCAAAGCGTCGAGACTGTACATCGCTAATCAGAAAAGAAAAAAGGAGCCCTATGGCTCCTTTTTCCCTGCTAAGCTCTACGTGGCGCTTAAAAAACACTACTACCATCAAACTGTTGAACCATGTTGGCTGCTTCAACTTCGACGGACCCCCCGTCAGCAAGCCACCCAATCGCCACTATCAGACCCGCAGCAAATATTACGGATTTCGAAAATGTCGTCATGACTCAAAACTCAATAACAAATCATAAAATACGTCGAGAAGACTACACCAATTCGTTTCTCTGAATAGTCAGGTATACCTGACCTCAGATGGTATTCTCATATCCTCAGACCCAAAAAATCGCCTTGCCCACCCCTTCGGTTTCATGCTCAACGCGAGGGTATCTTTCCTGTTTCGAGGATCAAAATGCCCCAAGCGTATCTGTATCTGATGCTGGCTGTTGTTGCGGAAACCATTGGCACCACGGCCTTGCAGGCTAGTCAACAATTCACGCGGTTCTGGCCGTCCGTCCTTGTGGTCGTAGGGTACGGACTCGCATTTTACCTCATGGCGCTGACGCTGAAATACATGCCTGTCGGTATCGTTTATGCGATCTGGTCCGGTCTGGGCATCTTTCTGATCGCCGTGATCGGATTCATCGTGTTCGGCCAAAGGCTGGATTGGCCTGCGATCCTGGGGTTGACGTTGATCTTGTCCGGAATCCTGATCATTCACCTCTTTTCCAAGACTGCCGGTCACTGATCATCGGTTAGGGCTGGTATATTTTGTCGCGCCGCGCTATGCGCGCGGCAACTTTCCGTTCAAAGGCTGACCTCTCATGGACCTGCGCAACATCGCAATCATCGCTCACGTGGACCACGGCAAGACGACCCTGGTGGATGAGCTGCTCAAACAATCCGGCGCGTTCCGGGAAAACCAGGCCGTGGCGGAACGCGCCATGGACAGCAACGATCTGGAGCGCGAGCGTGGCATCACCATTCTGGCCAAGGCAACTTCGGTCGAATGGAAAGACACACGCATCAACATCGTCGACACCCCCGGCCACGCCGATTTCGGTGGTGAGGTCGAGCGTATCCTCAGCATGGTCGATGGCGTTGTCCTGCTGGTTGACGCCGCCGAAGGCCCGATGCCGCAGACCAAATTCGTGACGTCGAAGGCGTTGGCGCTGGGCCTGCGCCCGATCGTGGTTCTGAACAAGGTCGACAAGCCGGATGCGGAACCTGACCGCGCACTGGATGAATGCTTTGACCTGTTTGCCAACCTCGGTGCCGATGATGATCAATTGGATTTCCCGGCCATGTATGCCTCGGGCCGTTCCGGCTGGGCGGATATGGAGCTGGACGGCCCGCGCAAGGACCTGAGCGCACTGTTTGATCTGATCGTCGATCACGTTCCTGCCCCGAAACAGATCGCGCATAAGGGTGAACCGTTCCGGATGCTGGCCACCACTTTGGGCAGCGATCCATTCATCGGCCGCATTCTGACGGGTCGTGTGGAAAGCGGCACATTGAAAGCTGGCGACAGCCTGAAAGCCCTGAGCCGTGACGGATCGTTGATCGAAAACTTTCGCGCCTCAAAAATATTGGCATTCCGCGGGCTGGCTCAGCAACCTATCGATGTGGCCGAAGCCGGTGACATCGTCACCATCGCCGGCATGAGCAAAGCCACCGTGGCGGATTCTCTGGTCGCTCCGCAGGTCGAAGAAGCCCTGCCTGCACAGCCCATCGACCCGCCGACGATCACCGTAACTTTTGGTATCAACGATTCTCCGTTGGCCGGTCGTGACGGCAAGAAAGTTCAGTCGCGCGTCATCCGTGATCGCCTGATGAAAGAAGCCGAATCCAATGTCGCGATTCGCGTCACCGACACACCCGGCGGCGAGGCATTCGAGGTTGCGGGCCGCGGCGAATTGCAGATGGGTGTTCTGATCGAGAACATGCGCCGTGAAGGGTTCGAACTCAGCATCTCGCGCCCGCAGGTTCTGTTCCGCGAGGAAAACGGCCAGCGGCTGGAACCGATCGAGGAAGTCACCATTGACGTGGACGATGAATACTCGGGCGCCGTGATCGAAAAGATCACCGGGGCCCGCAAAGGTGAACTGGTCGAGATGCGCCCGGCAGGTGCAGGCAAGACCCGCATCATCGCGCACGTACCGTCCCGTGGCCTGATCGGCTATCACGGCGAATTCCTGACCGACACCCGCGGCACAGGCGTTCTGAACCGCGTGTTCCATGGCTGGGCCCCGCACAAAGGCCCGATCCCGGGCCGCCGGGCGGGTGTTCTGATCTCGATGGAGAATGGCCAAGCCGTGGCCTATGCCCTGTGGAACCTGGAGGAGCGTGGCCGGATGTTTGTCGGTCCTCAAACGGATGTCTATCAAGGCATGGTGATTGGCGAGCATTCTCGTGACAATGATCTGGAAGTGAACCCGCTGAAAGGCAAGAAGCTGACAAACGTACGCGCCAGTGGCTCGGACGATGCGGTTCGTCTAACGCCGCATATTCAGTTCTCGCTGGAAGAGGCAATTGCTTACATTGACGACGATGAACTGGTCGAAGTCACCCCGAATGCAGTGCGCTTGCGCAAGCGTTATCTTGACCCGCACGAGCGCAAGCGGATGGCCAAGTCGGCCTGATTTACCCGGCAGACCGCTGCCGCAATCGGAAACAATTGCCCAAGTGTGGCAATTTTGCGTCCAAACAGACAAAAGATGAAAAACGGACAACCGGGCACTACGCCCGGTTTTCAATTGAAAAGAGTAGCTTTTCTTCTTTAGGTTGCATTAATTCTCCATCACTCCCCCAATCCACATATTGTGATTGAGACCCGTTTAAGGTGAAAATGTGCCAGTTGTGTGACGTCGTTCATAAACACACTCGCTTCGGTGGTTCATATGAACACGTAGTAAAGTATCGAGTTTCGAGGAGTTCCAAATGGGTATCCGGTCCCGCAATATCCCGCTGTATTTTGTTGCAACGACGTTTTTGTTTTCGCCCGCGGGCGAAGCTTTCGCAGCCGGAACATGTACCGTTCAAACAGCCAGACAATCCGCAGCATCCGCACAGGTGTTATGTGAGTGCGACGCTGTGACATCGGGCATGATCCGATACATTCAACGCCGGCACGATTTCGATCAAATTCTGGCGCGTGTGGGTGCTGAATGTGCGCCACTTGCAGACTTGCTTTCAGATTTGCCGACGGCGTCGATCGGCGCAAGTGATCAGCGGTCAGGAGATGGTCCGTCCGATGAGACTGTCGATAGCAGCCCGGATTTCGGAGGAGGCGGCGGTTCAAGCGGTGGATCTGGCGGCACAAGCGGTGAAAACGGCGGCACCGGCGGCGGTGGCACTAGCCGAGGGGGCGAAGGCAGCGGCTCTGGCGGCGGTGAAAACGAAGGTGGCGGAGAAAACGAAGGCGGCGGCGAAAACGAAGGTGGCGGCGAAAACGAAGGTGGCGGTGAAAACGAAGGCGGCGGCGAAAACGAAGGCGGCGGCGAAAACGAAGGCGGCGGCGAAAACGAAGGTGGCGGTGAAAACGAAGGCGGCGGTGAAAACGAAGGCGGCGGCGAAACGTTCTAATTCGGAAGCAAAAATACCGGTGCAAGATACGATTGCACCGGTATTCAGTTTCTCAAAAAGACTTTCAGGTTTCCTCAGCTATGGCCGTACACACCAACCCAACGTCCGGGGCGGTTCGGGTCTTGCATACGAAGAAACAGATACCGCGTTGCTGTCCAGGGCTTGATACGGTTTGTGAGGTTGTCCAAAACCAAATCACCGTTTGAAGAGCGGTACACCAGCACCGCGTGAGGCACCCGACGCGTGTCCAGAACCGTAGCGATCAACAGTTTACTTGGATCGACGCCTGCATGGATCAAATCCCTTTTCTTCAACAGCGCGAAGTCTTCGCAATCGCCACCCCTGGCTGTCGGAAGCGCCCAACGCTCAGTCATCTTGTACTGAGATTGATCGGTGACTTCTCGCGTCGATCTGTTCACGCGCCGATTTACCTGTTCGACAACCTTCAGTTCTTGCTGGCTGGACATGGATACGGATCGTTTTCCTGCGCAGGCCCATTTGTACTGAGCGCACAGGTTGATGGCTCCTGACGGTGGCGGCGAGGACGCGACACTTGGGATAAACCCGTTCCCGGACGCATGTGCGGCGGGGGCCATGGCGATGGTGCAGACGCCCAAAAAACTGATGCTGAAAGCGCGCACTGAAACCGGCAGAAGTCTTGCACCAAACCGCTTGGCCAGATTTGTGAAGTGTTTCATGCCTGTACCCCAATCCGATGTTCTTCGTACGATTGCACGTCAAACAGGGTCGCATTCCGATTCGTGAAACTATCTGCGAACAACCCCGCTCAGGCAATCACCTAAAAAGTTGAAGGGGAAAAAGGGCGGAAATTCGTCCGTCAATCTGACCTTTTTGCGCAAGAATTTGGGTGACGCAGCCACAATTCAGGCGTTTACCGCACTAATCCGCGACGGCATGGCCCGACAAGTGATTGAAATAATGCAAAAATAAACTCAGCCCATATTTGCGGGCTGAGTTTCCAAGGTCGATCGTGGCATAAGCCAATGATTGCCTATTGGCTGCCCGTTTACCGGGCAAACCGCGCTACACGTCGTGAACGCAGACGTTCACTCCGTGATTTCTACCACAACCAATTCACGTTCACTGGCGTCGCGCGCGTGACTCAATGCTTGTTGATAGTCATCCGAGTTGTAGCATTCGACAGCCGCTTCAAGCGACGGGAAACGGGCAACAACGTTGCGTGGCCGCTCCTTGCCTTCCAACTGAACGTAACGCGCCGCGCGGGCGATGAAAGTGCCCCCGTGCTTGGCAATGGCTGGCCCGGCCAATTCGGCATATTTTCCATACGCCTCGGCATCGGTCACCGTCACATGTGCAATCCAGAGTGCGGCCATCTTATCCTCCCAAAACCTGTTCTGCGGCCTTGATCGCCGAATCCGCGTTCGACGCATCCCGACCACCGCCCTGGGCCATGTCCGGGCGGCCGCCGCCGCCCTTGCCGCCCAATTCCACCACGGCGGCCTTGACCAGATCGACCGCCGAAACGGTTCCTGTCAGGTCTTCGGTGACGCCAGCCGCAACCGCGGCCTTGCCGCCGGTATCCGCGATGAGCAGCACCGCCCCCGATCCAAGACGCGCCTTGTGTTCGTCGATCAATGCCGGAAGATCCTTGCCGGACACCCCGCTGAGGGCCTGCGCTATGAACTTCACGCCGTTCACATCACGCGCTTCGGCACCACCGCCCTGCCCGTTCCCGCCGGCCATCGCCAGATCTCGACGCAGTTGAGCCACTTCGTTCTGCAATGACTTGCGTTCCTCCAGCAGGCTTTTCACGCGGGCCACCACATCATCCGGCTGCGCCTTCAGTTCCGACGCCACCTGCGCAAGACGATGATCCTGTGCCGAAAGGTAACGGAGCGCTTCATCCCCGGTCAGTGCCTCGATGCGGCGGACGCCTGCACTGCTTGCGCTGTCGCCCAGGATGACAAAGGTGCCGATGTCACCCGTCTGGCGCACATGGGTGCCGCCGCACAGTTCGATCGACCAGGTTTCGCCATCATGGCCCTTGCCCGTAGGTGCCTTGCCCATCGAAACAACACGCACCTCGTCACCGTATTTCTCGCCGAACAGTGCCTGCGCGCCCAGTTTGCGTGCGTCATCCGGTGTCATGACCCGTGTCTCGACAGCCGAGTTCTGGCGGATGAAACCGTTCACCTCACGTTCGATCTTCTGGATTTCCTCCAGGCTCAGCGCTTTGGAATGGCTGAAGTCGAACCGCAGACGATCCGCCGCATTCAGCGAGCCGCGCTGCGCCACATGGTCGCCCAGCGTTTCCCGCAGCGCTTCATGCAGCAAGTGCGTGGCCGAATGGTTGGCCCGGATTGCCGTGCGGCGCGCATGATCGACTTCCAGCTCGACAGAATCGCCTTTTGACACGGCACCGCTGAAG
Organism: Ruegeria sp. HKCCD6157; assembly: GCF_013110685.1. Lineage (NCBI taxonomy): Bacteria > Pseudomonadati > Pseudomonadota > Alphaproteobacteria > Rhodobacterales > Roseobacteraceae > Ruegeria > Ruegeria sp. HKCCD6157. The sequence goes on along the minus strand of NZ_WVRB01000001.1, from coordinate 1,429,529 downwards.
ACCGTCACCTTATGTGCATAGACCTTCCCATCGGCGAATTTTCTGGTGTCCTCCACCCGGCTGAGGTGATCGCGATCTTCAAGACGCCGCAACTCGCCAGTGTCGCCCACCTGGCCACCAGCTTCGCCATAGAACGGCGTCTGGTTCACCACGACCCAGCCGCTGTTGCCCGCTTGGATCTTGTCAACCAAGGCACCGTCGACAACCAGTGCCACAACCTGAGCTTCGGCTTTCTCGGTGTCATAGCCAAGGAAGTCGGTCGCCCCGGCGCTGTCCAGAACATCGAACCATACCGCCTGATCCGCGGCTTCACCGGACCCGGCCCAGGCAGCCCGCGCTTTGGCCTTTTGTTCGGCCATCGCCGTTTCAAAGCCTTCGGTGTCAACTGTCCGGCCTTTTTCACGCAGAGCATCCTGTGTCAGGTCCAGTGGGAAACCGTAGGTGTCATACAGTTTGAATGCCGCTTCACCGGACAAAGGCGCACCCTCGGAAAGGCCAGACACCTCATCGTCCAGCAGCCTCAACCCCCGGTCCAGCGTCTGCTTGAAACGCGTTTCTTCAAGCAACAAGGTCTCTTCGATCAATGGCTGTGCCTGGGTCAACTCGGCATAGTGACCGCCCATCTGTTGTACCAATGACGGGACGAGCCGGTGCATGACCGGATCCTTGGCACCCAACAGATGCGCATGACGCATGGCACGACGCATGATGCGGCGAAGAACATAGCCGCGGCCATCATTGCTGGGCATCACGCCATCAGCAATCAGGAACGAAGTCGAACGCAGGTGGTCCGCGATCACGCGGTGGTGCACGTTCTGATCCCCGTAAGGATCCACGCCAGTTGCATCGGCCGATGCCTCGATCAGTGCCTTGAACAGATCGGTGTCATAATTGTCATGGCTGCCCTGCAACAATGCACCGATCCGCTCGAGCCCCATGCCCGTATCAATCGACTGCATGTCGAGCTCGACCATCGAGCCGTCTTCGAACTGCTCGTTTTGCATGAAGACGACGTTCCAGATTTCAATGAACCGATCGCCGTCCTCTTCGGCAGAGCCCGGAGGACCACCCCAGATGTGGTTTCCGTGGTCGTAGAAGATCTCGGTACACGGGCCGCAGGGGCCGGTCGGTCCCATCTGCCAGAAATTGTCGCTGGTGGCGATGCGGATGATCCGGTCTTCGGGAACACCGACCTTTTTCCAGATTTCAAACGCCTCGTCATCGGTATGATAGACCGTTGTCAGCAGGCGGTTCTTATCGATCCCAAATTCTTTGGTGATCAATTCCCACACGAATGGGATCGCTTCGTGTTTGAAGTAATCACCAAACGAGAAGTTCCCCAACATCTCGAAGAATGTATGGTGGCGCGCCGTGTAACCCACATTGTCGAGATCGTTGTGCTTGCCGCCGGCACGCACACATTTCTGCGCCGTGGTGGCGCGCTTGTAGTCACGTGTTTCCAATCCGGTGAACAGGTTCTTGAACTGCACCATGCCCGAATTGACGAACATCAGCGTCGGGTCGTTGCGCGGCACCAGCGGGCTGGACGCCACGACCTCATGCCCCTGTTTTTCAAAGTAGTTCAGAAAGGTCGATCGGATGTCGTTCAGGGTTGGCATAGGGCTCTCTCGGCGCACAAAAAACTTGGTCCCCGCAGGTTTATCCCCCTGTCAAACGAGTGTCCACAGCAGAGGCGTGTCCGAACGAAACAAGGCGGCCCGGGGACCGCCTTGTTCATGTATTTTCAACACAGCGCCTCGGGTCGGGAACGTATCGCACCCCGTCAGCGATCGTCAGGCTTCAAGGATGTCATCATCCTCGGCTGCGCCCGGAGGCATGTCGAAATCCAGCCCGTGAGCCGCCCGAATCTTGTCTTCGATCTCAAAGGCAATGCGGCTGTTGTCGCGCAGATATTGTTTGGCATTCTCACGCCCCTGCCCGATCCGTTCGTCGCCATAGCTGAACCATGACCCTGACTTTTCGACCACACCGGCTTTGACACCCAGATCCAGCAGTTCGCCCATCTTGCTGATGCCTTCGCCGTACATGATGTCGAATTCCACCTGCTTGAAGGGAGGTGCAACCTTGTTTTTGACGACCTTGACGCGCGTCTGGTTGCCGACAACTTCGTCCCGGTCCTTGATCGCGCCGATGCGGCGGATATCCAGACGGACCGAGCTGTAGAATTTCAGTGCATTCCCGCCGGTGGTGGTTTCGGGGCTGCCGAACATCACGCCGATTTTCATCCTGATCTGGTTGATGAAGATCACCATGCAGTTCGAGCGGCTGATCGAGCCCGTCAGTTTCCGCATCGCCTGGCTCATCAGTCGGGCCTGAACGCCGACATTGCTGTCACCCATGTCGCCTTCCAGTTCGGATTTCGGCGTCAGCGCCGCAACCGAATCGACCACGACCATGTTGACCGCGCCCGAGCGCACCAGTGTATCGGTGATTTCCAGCGCCTGCTCTCCGGTATCGGGCTGCGAGATCAGAAGCTCATCCAGATCAACGCCCAGCTTTCGCGCATATTGCGGGTCCAGCGCGTGCTCGGCGTCGACAAAGGCGCAGACGCCGCCGCGTTTCTGCTGTTCCGCAATGCAATGCAGCGTCAGCGTCGTCTTCCCCGAGCTTTCGGGGCCGTAAATCTCAACAATCCGCCCCATCGGCAGACCACCAATTCCCAGCGCTATGTCCAGCCCGAGCGAGCCTGTCGAACTTGCGTCGATGTCCTGTTTGGCTCCTTCGCCAAGCTTCATGATGGAGCCTTTGCCGAACTGCCGTTCGATCTGGGCCAGCGCGCTGTCGAGCGCCTTTTGCTTGTCTGCGTTTTTCTTGTCGCTCATTGTCAGAAGATCCGCCATTGTCCTGTCGCCTTCCCTTTTGTCACACCCTTGATCGGGCGGCAATCGCTGCTTTGTTCGCCTCTTGTTCCTTATGGGACCAAAAGAAGAACATTTCAATAAAAACTTACGGGATTTAGTCTTCAGCAATTGTATTAAGAAGTCCTTTACGACAATCTGCGCGCATAGCCGGATGACAATTGGAGCAATTAAATGCTTGTTTTCTATGAGGAACGCCTTGCCTTCCTTGCCGTTCCGAAAACCGGCAGCACGGCTTATCACACGGCGTTGCGGGATCGCGCTGATATCGTTGTCACTCATCCGCCCGAGCTCAAACATGCTCCGGTGCGCAGGTATGATCGGTTTTTCCAGAACATTTTTCGGAAAATGTACGATACCGAGATGGAGATCCTGGCAATTGTTCGCGAACCCGTTGACTGGCTGGGCAGCTGGTATCGATTTCGCAGCCGCGCCGACCTGATCGGTCACGTCCATTCGACCCGAGGCATGAGCTTCGACACGTTTGCGCAGGCCTATATGACAAACCCGCGCCCGGATTTTGCCGATGTTGGCAGCCAAAGCCAGTTTTTCCGTACCCGCAGCAATGGTCGCGGCGCCACGCATATCTTCAAATACGAAAACCAGGGCAAAATTCTCGACTTCCTGCAAGCGCGGCTGAATATGCAGATCGACCTGCCGCAAGAGAATGTATCACCACCGGGTGATCTGACGCTGACGCCCGAGACACGGCAGAAATTTCGCAAAAGACACGCAGAGGAATTCGCGCTCCACGATGCAGCCTTGTAGGGTGCTCAGTTCAGCTGTTGGAAAACCGCCTCGGTCAACTGGGTGAGTGAAAACGGCTTGGGCAGGAAGGTTGAATTGGCGATCTCGGGTTCTGAATCGCCAAAGGCACCTTCCGTGTAACCCGATACGAAGACCACGCGGGCATCCGGGCGTGTTTCCCGAGCTTTGCGCACCCACGTCGGCCCATCCATGCCGGGCATGACCACATCCGTTACGAATACGTCCACGTTCAAAGACGGATCCTCCAGAAGCCGCAGGGCTTCCTCGGCCGAATCCGCTTCCAGCACGGTATAGCCCTTGAGCCGAAGGGCCCGGGTTGCAAAGGCGCGGACCGGCGCTTCGTCTTCAACCAAAAGCACGACGCCCTCTCCTTGCCGGGCGCTTTGAGCTTCGGGCTGGGCCGGAGTGTCCTGTTCAGCCTCTGCCACCGTGGCGCAAACCGGTAGAAAGACGGTGAATTCGGTGCCTCGACCCACCGTACTGTCGACAAAGATGAAACCGCCCGTCTGCTTGACGATACCATACGCTGTTGAAAGCCCAAGCCCTGTCCCCTCGCCCGTACGCTTTGTCGTATAGAACGGCTCGAAAACCTTTTGCAGTTTGTCGGCAGGTATTCCCACGCCGCTGTCCATGACCCTGACCGTAACGTATTCGCCGGGTTGGACGGTCGCCCTGTCCCTGCTTAGCGGTTGCGACAGGTTCAATACCTCGGTCTCGATGCGGATCTCGCCCCCGTCAGGCATGGCATCGCGCGCGTTGACGACCAAGTTCATCAACACCTGTTCCAACTGCCGTTTGTCCGCCCGAACCGGCTTTAACACCGGATCATGGCTGAGGGTCAGCAGAACTTTCTCGCCCACCAACCGGTTCAACAAGTGAATGAGGTCCGAGATCGTGTCGCGCAAATCCAGAACTTCGGGCCTGAGAGTCTGTTTGCGCGAGAATGCCAGAAGCTGGCTGACCAGCGCAGCTGCCCGGTTGGCGTTCTGATTGATCTGAACCAGATCCCCATAATCCGGGTCATTCTGATCGTGACGCAACAACAGCAGATCGCAGTGCCCGGAAATGGCCGTCAGCAGGTTGTTGAAATCATGTGCGACCCCGCCGGCCAATTGACCCACAGCTTGCATTTTCTGCCCTTGGACGAATTGAGCCTCCAAAGTCTTCAACTCGGTCGCGTCATTCAGAACCGCGATCAGACAGATCTTGCCATCGACAACGACACGGCTCAGCGTGACCTGTACGAAGACTTCCTTGTCTTTTCGGGTCAACTGAAGAAATTCGGATCGTTGCGCATCTTCTTGCGCGGCCGTCTGCGCCAGCCAATCCAGAATGGGGTGCCCCATACCCCGCATTATGTCGGCTATGTTCGTGCCTTCCAGGTTTTCATTTCCCAGCAGCTTATTCGCCAGCCTGTTGGCATTCAGAATGGCCCCCGCCGGAGACAGGGTGAGAACCGGAACCGGAAGATCTGCAAAAGACGTGCTGGCCCCGGGCGCCGGAGTTTCAATGAGCGGCACCAAACCAAGGCTTTGTTCCTTGCTGGATCGGGAAAGCTCCGTCACAGCGACCGGTATCATTCCGTCCTGTGACTTGATGATGTTTGAGGCTCCGATCCGGGCGTCAGCATCACCGAAGATGTCGCGCACCCGACCGGGACGCGGCCCAAGCAACTTTTTCGCCGCCGGATTCGGGCGCACCACGTCATCCGCGCATCCGATAGTCAGAACCGGCAGGTTGAGAGATTGCCAGCTTTCCTGTTCTGACTGTTGAAACCGCCAGCAAAAAATGTCGGGAGCCAATTGAAACACGGTTACACTGCTTGTGTTTCCCCTGATCACGCAGTCTTCGCGGGCCCGACCGAATGATCGGGCCTGAGATTGCAACCTCAACAAAATCACCTGAGGGGTCGAGAACGTCGAACCGAGGCAGGTTTCAAGGCTGGCTCCTTTCGCCGCGCCGAACTGTTCCCGCGCTGGTGCGTTGGACGCCAGAATGTCGCCATAGGTGTTTGCGATCAGGAAAGGTGAACCTTCCTGTTCTGCAAACGCGGCCATGACGGCAGTGGTTTGTTGCGCATGTCTGGCGTCGACCTGGCCTTTGATCACGACGCATAGTGCCACGATCAAAAGAGTAGTTCCCGCGACCATCATGCCCATGGTCCAATCCGGTGGCAGCAACCCGATCATGGGGGCAATGCTGATCAACAATGCCACCGCCACCAACGACCATAGACGAGATGCCGAAGGCGTGTGGACAAGAGATGGGTCGCTGAAAAATTCTGCTGTGTCAGACATAAACGGCTCGGGCGCAAAGCTATCGGCTATAACGGCCAAAATTGGTTAATTCCCGCTTAACGGCGTTCGGAAAGCAGTTATCTACCCAAGGTTGTTATTTGCCAAAAGCTCAGCGCGTCAAGTGCGACGTAAAGAACCCGTCAGAGGCGTGTGTAACGTGCCACGTTTTCCGGAAGGTTTCCCGCCACTGGGAAAAATGATCCAGAAAACCGTCTATGATCGCGCCGTTTTCATCGTTCAGAACCGAACAGGTTGCGTAAGCCAGCAGGCCGCCCGGATGCACCAAAGGCGCAATGTCAGATAGAATACGGGCCTGAATGGTGCTGAGGTCTCGCAAGCGATCCTCGGTCAAGGCCCATTTCCCGGCCGGCGCCCTTCGCCACGATCCGCTGCCAGAGCACGGCGCATCAACCAGAACCACATCAAACGGATCAGCACCTGAAAGGTCATCGGAGTTGAGGATGGTTATCTTTGCGCCTGCTCGTTCCGCCCGGGTCGGAATATCCTTCATGCGGCCGGCATTCACATCATGTGCAAACACGTCGACGCCCTCGTGCGCTGCAAGCGCTAGCGCCTTGCCGCCACCACCCGCGCAATAATCCAGAACGCGCATCCCCGGCCGCAGATCCAGCGCGGCCACGACCGCCTGGCTTGCAGCGTCCTGAAGCTCGACCAGACCCCGGGCATAGGCCTGGCTTTGGGCAATGCGCCGGGCCCCCTCTGTCACCTCGAGCGCGGTTTGGCATACCTGAACCGGATGGGCGATCACGCCCTCGGACTTCAAGGCGTCGATGGCCCCGCCCAGATCGGTTTTTCGCAAGTTGACCCGCAGGTGAACAGGCGCCCGGTGCTGCAATGACATCGCGCAAGGAACCAAGGCATTCTTCAGAGAGTCAACGAACCGAGGCCACAGCCACTCCGGAATGTCATATCTCTCGGCCTCGGACACGAAATCCCGCGCCGTTTCCGTTTCCTCAACCGGCATCGGAGCGTGACGGTCGCCGGTGAACAGGTCGGCCAGATCCCAGCCTGACGCACGGGTCGCACCGATCATCAAACCGCGCCCGGTGTCGGACCCTCCCAACGCAGCGTACGAGCGCTTACGTCGTAGCGCGTCGAATACGTGATCGCGAATGGCCGCGCGATCCTTGGATCCAGCAAAGCGACTGCGCCGCGCCCAGCCGGTGAGTGCTTTTTCGACCGGCGCGCCAGCCAGGATATCATCCAGAATTTCGATCGAGGCCTGAACACGGGCGGCGGGTGTCATTGTGGAATACCTTGGCGAAAAATGGGCCCGGCTGGCCGATCCAAGTGGCAAATAGGCACCCGTTCCAGGGTGCCTTGTGTCTTGCTGGATGGCTTACATGACCCGGTAGTTCGGGCTTTCGCGGGTGATCTGCACGTCGTGGACGTGGCTTTCCTTCAGACCGGCGCCCGTAATTTTCACAAAATTGCAGTTCTTGCGCATCTCTTCGATGGTGGCGCAGCCGGTATACCCCATCGCCGCACGCAAGCCGCCAACCAGCTGGTGGATCACGGCACTGGCCGAACCTTTGTAGGGCACCTGCCCTTCGATGCCTTCGGGCACCAGTTTGTCATTGGCTGCGTCTTTCTGAAAATAACGGTCGGCTGATCCGCGCGCCATTGCACCCAGGCTGCCCATGCCGCGATAGGATTTGAACGAACGGCCCTGATACAGGATCACCTCGCCCGGGCTTTCGTCGGTGCCCGCAATCATCGACCCGACCATGGCACAGGATGCCCCGGCCGCGATCGCCTTTGCAAAGTCACCCGAGAACTTGATGCCCCCATCCGCGATGACCGGAACGTCGCCCGCTGCCGCCGCACAATCGCTGATCGCGGTCAACTGAGGCACGCCAACCCCCGCCACCATCCGTGTAGTACAGATCGATCCCGGGCCGATGCCCACCTTGATCGCGTCGGCACCAGCATCGATCAGGGCTTTGGTCGCTTCTCCTGTTGCAACGTTTCCGGCAATGATCTGAACCTCGTTCGACAGGGTCTTGACCCGCTTTACAGCGTCCAGCACGCCCTGCGAATGACCATGCGCAGTATCGACGACGATGATGTCGACCCCCGAATCCACCAATTGCTCGGACCGTTCGAACCCGGCATCCCCGACCGACGTCGCCGCAGCGACCCGCAGGCGACCCAGGCGGTCCTTGCAAGCGGTTGGGTTCAAAACGGCCTGCTCTGTATCCTTCAGCGTCAGAAGACCGGTCAGCTTGCCTTCACCATCCACGACCAGCAGCTTTTCGATACGGCGCGCCCGCATCAGGCTTTTGGCTTCTTCCAGATCGGCCGGTTCCTGTAGCATCGCCAGGTTTTCCGAAGTCATCATCGCGTGTACCGGCGTATCGTCCGAGTTCGCAAAGCGCATGTCGCGGTTGGTCAGGATACCCACCACGCGGCCCTGCTCGTCGACGACCGGAAAACCGGTGAAGTTGTAGCGCTGTACCAGCGCGTTGGCGTCGGCCAATGTCTGATCCACCCGCAATGTCACCGGGTTATAGACAATACCGGATTCAAACCGCTTGACCCGGCGGACTTCGCGGGCCTGTTCTTCCACTGAAAGGTTCTTGTGTACCACACCGATGCCGCCCGCCTGAGCCATGGCAATGGCCATGCGCGCCTCGGTCACGGTGTCCATGGCCGAACTCAGCAATGGGATGTTCATGGTGATTTCGCGCGTCACACGCGTGGTCGTATCCGCCGTTGCCGGCAGCACGGAAGATGCGCCCGGAACCAGGAGAACGTCGTCAAAGGTAAGTGCCTCACGAATCTGCATCTGAATACCCCATGCAAAAGCCCGTTTGGCGGTGACCCTATTACATGGATTGAACCAAAGGAAAAGCCCTTGGGGGCAACTCTTTGGCTCTGGTTGTCGATGCAGTGGAAGAAAACGACGCTCGTTGTGCAGATCGTGCCGCTGATGGCCTTTCCCTTTTCGCGCAAACCCATATCTTGCCCGGCATACGCGCGAATATGAAAAGGTATGTCACTGATGACCACCGACCCTCTTGTCGTCTTTACCCCGTCCGGCAAACGCGGGCACTTCCCCGTCGGCACCCCAATTCTGACGGCGGCCCGTCAATTGGGGGTGGATCTGGATTCGGTCTGCGGGGGCCGCGGAATCTGTTCAAAGTGCCAGATCACACCCAGCTATGGCGAATTTCCCAAGCACGGCGTCACGGTGTCAGAGGATGCGTTGAGCGAATGGAACGCCGTCGAACAGCGTTATGACGACAAACGCGGTCTGAAACCGGGCCGCCGTCTAGGCTGTCAGGCCTCGGTTCAGGGCGATGTGGTGATCGACGTACCGCCCGAAAGCCAGGTGCACCGGCAGGTCGTGCGCAAGGCGGCAGCCGCGCGTGCCATCACGATGGACCCGGCCACGCGCCTTTACTTCGTTGTGGTGGAAGAACCCGACATGCATTCGCCCACCGGTGATCTGGAACGGCTCGAGCGCGCGTTGCGCGAACAGTGGGACATCGAAGCCGTCACGGCGGACCTGACGCTTATGTCCAAACTTCAACCGGTTCTGCGCAAGGGCAAATGGGAAGTCACCGTGGCGCTCCACAAAGGTCACAAGGACAGCGTGGCGCGTATCGTCGAAATCTGGCCCGGCCTGCATGAAGGCGGGCTGTATGGTCTGGCCATCGACCTCGGCTCGACCACGATCGCCGCGCATCTGACCGATCTGGAAACCGGCGAGGTCAAGGCATCCTCTGGCCTCATGAATCCCCAGATCCGGTTCGGCGAAGACCTGATGAGCCGTGTTTCGTATTCCATGATGAACCCCGGCGGCGATCAGGAGATGACCAAGGCAGTGCGCGAGGCAATCAATGACCTGGCCACGTCGATTGCCGAAGAGGCAGGCATCGATGCCTCTCTGATCGTGGAAACGGTGTTCGTCTGCAACCCGGTCATGCATCACTTGCTGCTGGGTCTGGACCCGGTGGAACTGGGTCAGGCCCCGTTTGCGCTGGCAACGTCGGAAAGCATGTCCCTGCCCGCCCGCGAGATGGATCTGACAACCATGAACCCACGCGCGCAGGTCTATATCCTGCCCTGTATCGCGGGCCATGTGGGCGCGGATTGCGCGGCGGTGGCCCTGTCCGAAGAACCCGGAAAGTCGCAGGATCTGGTTCTGATCGTCGACGTGGGCACCAACGCCGAAATCCTGCTTGGCAATACCAGCCGCGTGCTCGCCTGCTCCTCGCCCACCGGGCCTGCCTTTGAAGGCGCTCAGATCAGTTCAGGCCAGCGCGCCGCACCCGGGGCGATCGAGAGAATCGAGATCGACCCTGTCACCAAGGAACCCCGGTTCCGCGTCATCGGGTCCGATAAATGGTCCGACGAAGACGGCTTTGATCAGGAGATCGCCACGACCGGGATCACAGGCATCTGCGGATCCGGTATCATCGAGGCAGTGGCCGAGATGCGTATCGCAGGCCTGCTGGACGAAGGCGGCCTGATCGGATCGGCGGAACAGACCGGCACTGCCCGCTGCGTGCCCGAAGGTCGCACACATGCCTATCTGATCCACGATGCCAGCGCTGAGGGTGGCCCCCGCATCACGGTCACGCAGGGTGACATCCGTGCCATCCAGCTTGCGAAATCAGCATTGTACGCAGGTGCACGCCTGCTGATGGACGAAATGAATGTCGAAAAGGTGGATCGCGTGGTTCTGGCCGGTGCGTTCGGCGCGCATATCTCGACCAAACACGCCATGGTGCTGGGAATGATACCCGACGCGCCACTGGAGAAAGTCTCCAGCGCGGGCAACGCCGCAGGCACCGGCGCACGTATCGCGCTGTGCAATATCGGATCGCGCGCCGAGATCGAGCGCGTCGTGCGCGAGATCAACAAGATCGAAACCGCCATTGAGCCGAAGTTTCAGGATCACTTCGTGGCCGCCAATGCGATCCCGCACAAGACGGATCCGTTCCCGGAACTGGCCCGGGTTGTCACTTTGCCCAACCCAAGCTTCAACACCGGCGGCGAAACCGAAGCAGGTGGCGGTCGGCGTCGCAGGCGCCGAGGTTGAACCGACAGTTCAGTGACCCGTGGGAAACCTCGGGTCATTGCCGTCACCCACATCAGGCGTTGCGTCGGACTTCGTCCAGCGACGTGACGCCCAGCTGGGCCATGGCGATGCTGATTTCTTCGCTGAGTACCGACCATAGCTGCGCCAGACCCTTTTCGCCTTCGGCCGCAATTGCAAACTGAAGGATACGGCCGAAAAAGGCAAAGTCCGCCCCGTTCGCAAGCGCCTTGAGAACGTCTTCACCAGAACGCAGCCCGCTGTCGTAGAAAAGCGGAAAATCCGGACCGACGGCCTTGCGTATCTCGGGCAGAAGCGTGATTGGCGCGGGCGCACTTTCCAACTGGCGTGCACCATGGCTTGAGACCTGAATGGCGTCCACGCCCGCTGACTTGAGCCTTTGCGCGTCGTCTGCATCCAATACGCCTTTGACCACCAGATTCCCGGCCCACTGGTCGCGCAGACGAGCCAATGTCTCCCACGTTGCCTTGGCGCGGCTTTCGGTGCGGTCGAAATCGTAGCCATCCATCCGGAAATTCGCCATTTCCGGCTTGCCTTTCAGCAGGACCGGCAAGGACCACCGGGGGTGCAGGGCAAAATCCATCACCTGCTTTGGCCCCATTTTGAAGGGCATTTTGAACCCATGACGCAATTCGCGCGGGCGTCGGCCAACCTCGGGCACATCCACGGTCAGCACCAGTGTTTCGTACCCCGCTGCCTTGGCGCGATCGACCAGCTTGAATGTGCCGCTGCCATCGCCGCTGAAATACAACTGGAACCAGGCATGGCCTTCCGCTTCGACGATCAGATCCTCCATCGCGGTCGAGGCGACAGTCGAAACCCCAAGCGGCACCTCGTGGCGTGCCGCGATGCGGGCCAGCATCATGTCGGCCCCCGGCGCGGACAAATTGCACATGCCCATCGGCGCGATACCAAACGGGCGTTTCGCGGGCCGGTCGAACAGCAAACTTGCCAGAGACCTTTCACTGACGTCGCGCAGGATACGCGGGCGCAAGGTCATTGCATCCAAAGCGGACCGATTGCGACCGGCACCCCTCTCGGCCCCGGCTGCACCATCAATATAGTCGAACACCATCCACGGAAGACGCCGCCGCGCCAGGCGGCGGGCGTCCTCGGCGCTGTGGATGGCGCTTGCGCCCATCAGGCCTGAACGGCCTTCATGAAGCGGTCGCGGATGACGACCGGATCCATCGTGATCGGCGGCATCTTGGCATTGCCGCTTTCGCATTTGCTGACGATGATTGTCATCTGCTTGGCATCCAGCGCCTCTTGCAGCACACGCCCGGTGTCTTCGGCGGCACATTCGATCACGCGCTCACACCCGGCGGCCTCGGCCATTTTGGCCAGCGACGTCTTTTGCCCCGCATAGGTCGGCTGATCGCCGGTCGAGCCGTACGAGCCGTTGTCCACGATCAGCAGGATGTAATTGTCCGCCACGTTGTTGGCGATCGTTGGCAGGGTGCCCAGATTGGTCAGGATCGAGCCATCGCCGTCAATCACGATCACCGGTTTGGGTTGCGACAGCGCCAGCCCCAGGCCGATCGAGGACGCAAGCCCCATGGTGCCAAGCATGTAGAAGTTGGTGGGCTGGTCGTCGATGGTATGCAGTTCCTGGCTGGGAATGCCGATGTTGCAGACAACCAGTTGATCACGCAGGATCGGGGCGATTTCCTTCAGAATTTCAGAACGGATCATTGGTCGCCATAGCCTCCCCAGAAATTGGCGTCGGTCAGGATGGCGACCGGCTTGTTGCACATGAAAGTGTATTTCAGGATCGCGTCGAGCTCTTCGACATCGGCCTGATGGTGGAAGTGGTAGGTGGGGATGTTCAGCTGAGCCAGCAGCGCCTTGGTGTGAACCGCCATCTCAACCTGGCAGGCAATGGGTTCGCGCAATTCTCCCCGGTACGATATCAGCATCGGCAGCGGCATCCGGTAATACTGGATCAGCGTCGCCAGTGTATTGATCGTCACGCCAATGGCTGTGTTCTGCATGATGATCGCGGGCCGCTTGCCGCCCATCCACGCCCCTGCACACAGGCCCATCCCTTCGTCTTCCTTGTTGGAGGGGATGTGATAGATGCCCTCGCGCTCGTCGATTTCTGCGATGACACCTGCCAATTGCTTGCACGGGACAGTGGTGACAAACGAGATATCGTTGGCCACCAGATCGTCGGTGATCTTTTTGTCTATGTTCATGATCCAGCTTTTGGTCCTGTTTGGGGCGCTAGATGCGCGATTGAGGAATTCAGGCCCTTCGGTGCACGTGCACGGCACAGGGGGCATGGCGGACGACGCGCGAAGCGGTCGATCCAAGGAAGTAGTCGCTTAGGTCCGGCTTGTGCGAGCCGATAACGATACAGTCGACATCCTTGCTGCTGGCATAGTCGATGATGGACCGCGCGGTATGGCCTTTGACGATTTCGGCCGTCACCCCTTCAAGCCCTTCGACTTTTTGCAACAGTTGCAAACGGGCCCGTTCAAACCCTTCGGCGACAACCGATTTGTCCAGATAGGCGCTGACCGATCCCTGAGGCATCTCGTAGACATGCAGCGCAATTATTTCTGCGCCCTCTCCTGACAAGGCCCGTGCGATTTCCAGCGTGTGTTGCGATATGCCGTGATCCAAAGCTAACGGGACCAGTATTTTTGTGTACATGAAGGTCTCCAGTTCTGTCAGTTCTATCCCCAGGGTCTCAGGATAATCTTCGGTGCGGCCACGGCGCCAGACCGGATATCGCAAAACGCTTGCGCGCCGTCGGCCAGAGCGCGTTCTTCCATCCAATCCAGAGCCCCCAGCCGCCCGTCAAAGATCGCCTGAGCCGTCTGGCGAAAGTCTTTGGCGGTGTATGTGTAAGTCCCTATGAATGTGATTTCCTGCAAGGTCATCCGGCGAACATCCAGACCACCGGTATCCTCACCCAAACCCACATGCGCGATCACGCCGCCCGGTTCGGCCATGGCCGAGGCAACCGACCGCGTCGCAGCGTACCCCACGGCATCTATGACCAACGGGTAAGTCCCTTTGGTTGACTCCACCAGCGCAAAGCTTTCGATTTTCGCCAGGTAGTTGCGACGCAGCTCATGTGGTTCCGCGATGGTCACATCGTCAACGCCCATTGCCCGCAAGGCCAATGCCGCTGCAAGGCCGATGGCCCCGCCGCCGATCACCAGTGCGCGACGGTCCATCGCAGGATGCAGAGCCTCGATCCCCAACCGGACCGTATGCCAGCTGACGGCAAGCGGTTCCGCCAGCGCGGCTTTGGCGAACGAAACATCCTCCGGGACCTCAACAAGATTGCTGGCAGGCATGGTGACGTATTGAGCAAACGCCCCTTCGCGCGGAGGCATCGAGATGATCTGGCGATCCGGGCACAGGTTTTCCCGACCGGCAAGGCAGGCCGCACATTGACCGCAGCTTACCAGCGGATTGATCGTGACACGATCACCGGCTCGTATCCCGTCGACAATCACACCGGCCGCCTCGTGCCCCAGAATCAGCGGAGCCGGACGGCGGGCATCATGGCCCAGATAGGCGTGCATGTCCGACCCGCAGATGCCAACCGCCTCGATCCGGATCAAATGCTCGGACGGACCCGCCTCGGCATCCGGCACATCGCCGAACACCATCTGCTCCACACCTTGGTAAACCAGTGCCTTCATTTGGCTGTGAACCCTCCATCAACCATAAGAACCTGCCCCGTGACATAGCCGGACGCGTTCGAGCACAAAAACAGGATCGGCCCGTCGATATCCTGCATCTGCCCATTGCGCCCAATGCAGGTTTGAGCGGCGTTGCGTTCCGCGCGCTGGGGGTCGTCAAACACGGCCTGGGTCAGCTCGGTCGGAAAGAACCCCGGACCGATTGCGTTGGCGGTAATGCCAAAGGGCGACCAGGCTTCGGCCATGGCACGGGTCAATTGCGCGATCCCGGCCTTGGTCGCGCCATAGGCAATGCCGCCCGGAAAGGCCCGCGTCGTTTGCAGCGAGGCGAAATTGACGATGCGCCCCCACCCCTTTTTTTTCATTTCGGGCACCATCGACTGACTCAGGAAAAACGGCGCGCTCAGGTTCAGGGCAAGCGTGGCATCCCAGCCATCAGGTGTCACCTCGTCGGCGGCCTCACGCGTGTTGACCCCGGCCGCATGCACCAGAATATCCGGTGCGCCAAACTTGGAATTGATCACCTGCACCAGCCCGCCGATTCCGGCACGATCCGCAACATCAGCAACGACGGCTTCTGCGTGTTCGCCGATTTCGGCCTGCATCTGCGCCAACGCGTCGCTGCGACGCGCCACGCCGACGACACGCGCGCCGGCCGCGGCAAGCGTTCGCGCCACCTGCCGCCCCAGCCCCGAACTGGCGCCGGTGATGCAGGCCACCCGGCCCGTCAGGTCAAACAATGTGCGCGGGTCATCCATCAGCGGTCAGATCGAATTGCTCATCCGGGAAATACTTGGCCAGACGCACATCAGCGGCACGGGCGTGACCTTCCATACCTTCCAGTCGGGAAATCCGTGCGGAGGCTTCGGCGATCGATTTCGATCCTTCACGTGTTGCGCGCTGCCAGGTGACGATCTTCATGTATTTGTGAACACTCAAACCGCCGGTGTAACTGGCCGCACCCGAAGTCGGCAGAACATGGTTCGTTCCGGTTGCCTTGTCCCCGTAGGACACGGTGGTTTCCTCACCCAGGAACAGCGAACCATAGCAGGTCAAGCGATCCAGCCACCAATCCAGATCCTCGGCCTGAACCGTCAAGTGCTCGGGCGCATATTCATCGGAACACGCGGCCATCTCTTCGCGGTCGGAACAAACGATGACTTCGGCATAGTCGCGCCACGCGGCCGAGGCGTTTTCCCGGTTCAGCTCTGGCAGATCGTCGATCAAAACCGGAACCAGCTCCATGACTTTCTGCGCAAGGTCGCGATCATCCGTCACCAGCCAGACGGGCGAATTGTATCCGTGCTCGGCCTGACTGACCAGATCGGTTGCCACCACGTGGGCGTCCGCGGAACTGTCGGCAAGGATCAGGCTGTCGGTCGGGCCCGCGATCATGTCGATACCAACCTTGCCGTACAGGATGCGTTTGGCCTCGGCCACGAACTGGTTTCCCGGCCCCACAAGGATATTGGCGCGCGGCAAACCGAACAAACCATAGGTCATGGCGGCCACGCCCTGTACACCGCCCATGGCCAGAATGCTGTCGGCTCCGCAGATATGCGCGGCATAGACAATCGCTGGTGCAACGCCCTCACCCGGACGGGGCGGAGAACAGGCCGTGATATGACGGCATCCGGCGACCTTGGCCGTTGTCACCGTCATAATCGCGCTGGCGATATGGCTGTAGCGCCCACCGGGAACATAGCATCCTGCTGCATCCACCGGGATCGCCTTTTGCCCCGCAACAAAACCGGGAACGATCTCCATCTGTACGTCCGACACGGTGGCCTTCTGCGTCTCGGCAAAGCGACGGACGTTGTCGTGGGCAAAGCGTATATCGGCCTTCAGTTTTTCCGGCACCTGTGCGATGGCCGCATCAATCTCGTCCTGCGTCATCAGGACATTCCCTTCGTACTTGTCGAACTTGAGGGCATATTCCAGTGCTTTGTCGTCGCCACCCGCCTCGATGTCGGCAAGGATGGTCTTGACCGTATCATGCACCTCAGAGGCATGCGATTGAGCGGTGAGAGTCGCCTTTTTCAAATATTCACGAGGCATGTTCAGCAGGTCCTATTGGTAGATTTCAGGAAGCAGGGTGGTCGACACAGCAGGCACGTAGGCGATCAGGATCACCACGATAAGCATGGTCAGTACAAAAGGAATGGCCCGGGCGGCAATCTTCAGAATGGACTCACCGGTAATGCCAGATACGACGAACAGGTTCAGTCCCAGCGGCGGCGTGATAAAGCCCACACCCAACGCGGTGATCATCATGATGCAGAACTGAATCTCGTTCATGCCGATATTGTCGGCCAGCGGTTTCAGGATTGGTGCCAGGATCACGATGTTCGGCGTTGTCTCCATCACGCAGCCTGCCGCGATCAGGATGCCGATCATCAGCAAGATCAACAGATAGGGATCATCGGTCATCGACGTGACCGAGGCCACGAAACCCTGCGGGACCCCCATGATCGCCAGTGCTTCGGCCAAGGGTGCCGAGAATGCGATGATCGGCAGGATGACTCCGTTCACCTTGGCCGAACTGACCAACATCGATGGAAAGTCTGCCAGCGTCAGTGTGCGCAGGATGAAACCCATGATTATGGTGACGACAACGGCCGTTGCGCCGGCTTCGGTCGGGGTCAGGCGACCTGAGAAGATGCCGTAGAAGATGATCCCCGGCACGATAAACGCGTACCAGCCCGATTTCAGCGCCTTGCCCAGATTGGCCAGCCATTCCCCCATGGTCATCATGCCGCCACCCTCATAGGCATAAAGGCGGTTCACGATGATGTTTGTGATCAGGATCGACACCAGGATGGCCAGACCCGGGATCAAGGCTGCAAGAAACAGGGTCGAGGCGGAAATACCCAGCACGAGGCCGATGATGATATAGGCGATCGAGGGCGGGATCAGGATGCCGGTACAGGCACCAGCCGCAACCAGAGCACAGGCATAGGGGCGCGGATAGCCGCTTTCCACCAGGCGGTTGATAGTCATGCGACCCACCGCAGCCGCCCCGGCGGCATCCGACCCCGAAATCGCGGCAAACATGCCGCAGACCAAAACCGTGGCCGACCCGAACCCGCCCTTGGCAAAGCATGTCAGCGCCTCGGCCACGTCCAGGAATTTGCGCGACAGGCCGGTCCGCACCAGAACGTCTCCGGTCAGGATGAACAATGGCACAGCGGTCAGGGCGAATGCGTCGATACCTGTGAACAGGCTTTCTCCGACCAGGCTGAGTGGCAGATCACCGGACATGATCAGCATCACGATCGCCGCTGTGCCAATGGCGGCCCAAACGGGCACGGCCAAGGCGATCAGGCCTACGAACAGGATCACCGGCAGGTAAAAATCCCAGCCCAGTTCAACGGTTTGATTGAGGGAATTCCAAAGCATTCGTGTTCTCCTCAGTCAAACAGCTTGTCGCCTTCGAAGACGGGGGTGCCGTCACGAAGTGATTTCACGTCACGCAGGAAAGATTGTATCAGCCGCCATATCATCAGGGCGAATCCGGCGGGCACCGCCATAAGGAACCAGACTTTCGAGACCCGAAGCCCATCCGTGACCGAGCCGAACTTGGCCGAGACATGAACCGCCTCATACGACCAGTAGAGCGCGATGATCGCCACGCCGAACATCACGAGATCGCCGAAAATATACAGCACCGCCTTGGGGCGAGGCCCGATGTAATGCATGATCACATCGATCCGGATATGCGCCCGCTCTTTCACCGCAGCCGCGGCACCGATCCAGGCCAGGTAGATGAAGGAATATCGAACGATTTCCTCGCCCCAGATCGACGAATAAGCAAAAATCTCGCGCCGCAGCACTTCGATGGCCATGGTAATCACAAGCATCACGTAGAACACCAGCAGCAACCAGCGTTCTGCGTTTCGGTCTATGTTTTGAAGAATGGTCATCTGATCCTCCGGCGCAGGGACAGCCTGACCCGCGCCTGATGTGGCGGGTTGTTGTCGGGCTGACTGAAAGTAAGGTTCGTGGACGCCCGTCAGGCGTCCACGGCTTGGGCCTTAGGCGTCGTGGACGTAATATTTGCCCTGAGTACCGGCGGCTTCGACCAGCTTTTCGAAGTTTTCCATCGATCCAGCCAGTTCCATCTTGAACGGATCCCAATCGGCGTTTTGATACCCGCCGGCATCCTGCCATTCCGCCAGTTGGTCGTCACTGAGCGAGTGGAACTGCACCCCGGCCTTGTTCAGCTCGGCCATGGCATAGGCGCGGGCCGACGGAACCTTGGACAGGTTCTGATGGCTGGTCATTTCCGACCCCCACATGATGCCTTCCTGCACATCAGCCGGCATCGAGTTGAACCATTCCAGATTACAGGAATAAACTTGGCTGTCCGGCACCGCCTGCGTGAAGGTCACATGGCTGAGGATGTCCTTGAAGCCGAAGACATAGAGTGCGCCAACCGAAGGATCGAGCGCATCCGCAACGCCCTGCTTGATGGCCGAGGGGGTCTCGCCCCAGGCAACGGGCGTCGGGTTGGCGCCGACCATCCGGTAGTATTGTTGCAGCATCTTGGATCCCGGCACGCGGAACTTGATCCCGCTCATATCACCGGGTGTGAGCACGGCATTGCCGCCCTGACGAACCGCAACGACGCGCGGGTCGATGTTCACATAGAACAGAGCCTTGAACCCTGCCGCTTCGACCTTGGGGTGAACCTCACTTTTCCACGTGTCCGAATGGACAAGGTTCGTGAAACGCTGGTTCGAGCCACACAGGTACGGCATGTTGATCAGGTCGACTGTCGACGCGAACGGCGCGAAATTCGACAGCGAATGCTGCGCCGCCTGAATGGTGCCGCCCTGCACTTTCTGCACCAGCGCGCCGCCTGCACCAAGCTGACCGCCGGGGGCCAGTTTGACATAGACCTTTCCGTTGGTGGCGTTCTGAATGTTTTCTTTCAGGTCCAGCTGCATGATCGGATAGCTGCGCGACGCGCCAAGCACATAGGCCGTGGCCACGGTCATCACGTGATCTGCGGCCTTTTCACGCTCGCTTTCTTCCTTCGCGGTCTGCGCAGCGGCCTCGGAAGACCACAGAACGCCCCCTGCCCCAGCGACCAATGCAGCAGTAAACGCGCCACTGGCGCTCAGTTTCAGAAAATTGCGGCGCTCGGCCGATGCCAGTTCGGTCTTGTCGGTTTTCATCAATTGCCCTCCCAAGCAAAAGTTCAGCTGCCGTCTTGTGCGTCCCGGTCAGCTTCCTTTTTCAGAATTGCGACAACGAACAGGATCGAAGCCGCGAACAGAACCAACATCTCTCCAACGTCGCCAAGAAACGCGCTGCTGGCAAAAGCACCCAAAGCGACATTTGCGAAATAGATCGCAAAAACGATGACTGATGCAGCGAGATACATTTCCGGGACTCCCTTCAGAATCGGCTCAAATACCTTTGTAAGCGCTTACATCTTAAATGCAAGCGCTTACATAAACGCTTTCATCCTTGAAAAAATGCGACTAACTTAGGCGAACCGGAATTGAGAGTTCGAGAATGTCAAAACATCGGTCCGCACCGACGCTGGATGACGTCGCCAAGGCAGCAGGCGTTTCAACTGCCACCGTGTCACGGTGCCTGAACACCCCGCAACAGGTGGTCGAGGCAACGCGGAAACGTGTTCTGTCTGCCGTAGAGACCCTTGGCTACACGCCGAACTTTGCAGCCCGAGTGATGGCTGCACGGCGTTCCTTCACGATAGGTGCGATAATACCGACGATGGAAAATGCAATCTTCGCAAGGGGGTTGCAGGCGTTCCAAGAGGAGATTCACAAACAGGGCTACACCTTGCTGGTCTCCAGCTCGGCCTACCAGCCGGCCGCAGAAGAAGATCAGATCCGAACGCTGGTTGCACGGGGCGTGGACGGGCTGTTGCTGATCGGGCATGACCGGGACGTGCAAATCTACGATTATCTCGAAAAGCGAAAAGTGCCGGCCCTGGTGGCGTGGTCCTTCCTGCCAGACGAACCAATACCGTCCGTCGGGTTTGACAACAGGCGGGCGATGGAGGCTTTGACAAGCAAGATCATCGAATTGGGCCACACGCGGTTGGCAACGATTTCAGGCATCAGCAAGGGCAACGACCGTGCGCGCTTGAGGATCCAAGGGATAAAAGACGCGATGTCCCGACATGGACTGTCGCAAGACGACCTTTCGGTGATCGAAACCTCGTACGAGATTGAAAACGGCGCCGATGCGTTCAAGCATCTCATGTCGAATTACAACCCGCCGACCGCGGTGTTGTGCGGCAATGACGTTCTGGCCGTCGGTGCGGTACGGCAAGCTCAGCAGATGGGACTTCGGGTGCCCGAAGATGTATCGATCACCGGCTTTGATGATATCGAACTTGCGCGCATTGTCGCCCCTGCCCTGACAACTGTCCATGTTCCTCATCGTGACATGGGACGCAAGGCTGCCCAAGCGTTGATTCAGATGATCGAATCCAATGCACCGGGCAAATCTGTTGAACTGCCGACGCACATCGTTGGCAGAGAGTCCTTGCTTGGCCTCAACAGCTAGAACCGGCTATACAAGCCCTTTGATCAAATCCGTGGAAACACGTGCCGATTAGATCCGCGAAGGTGGTGGCAAAGCCACGCAGCGTCACCTTTTTCGATGAAATAACAGCGCCTTGCAGTCCGATTTGGAGCGGGTAGCGGGAATCGAACCCGCGCGTTCAGCTTGGGAAGCTGACAGGCTACCATTACATCATACCCGCCTTGTCAGATGAAATAACACCAGAACATCCAGACGTTCAACCCGGATCGCAACCAACCTTTTTCGGGTTCTTACTCGGTTCGGGCTCGCAGGCTGTCGATCAGGGACTGGTCGACTGCCAAGGTCTTGCCTGCCGCTTCCAAGGTACGGCGATCCAGATGCTGGGGGTTCAGATCAACCCCTTCCGAAAACGCCTCGACAATGGCCTTCATTGCCGTGATCCTCGCATATTTCTTGTTGTTGGACGGGATCACGTGCCAAGGGGCAACTTCTGTAGACGTCCGTGCCAGCATTTCATCCACGGCCACCTCTGCGACATCCCATTTTTCGCGGTTTCTGAAATCTTCATAAGTCAGCTTCCAGCGTTTCATCGGGTTGGTCAGCCGCTCAGTAAATCGGCGCATCTGCTCTTCCTGTGAAATGTGGAAGAACAGTTTCACGATTCGAGTCCCGTCATCGACAAGCATTCGTTCGAAATCATTGATTTCCTGATACGCGGCCCGCCAGCGTGTTTCCGGAGTCAGCTTTTCGATCCGCTCAACCAAGACCCGGCCATACCAGCTGCGGTCGAAGGCGGAGATCGCACCCGAAGGCGGCAGGCGTTCCCAGAAACGCAACAGATAATGCCGGTTGAGATAGTAGTTCCGGGGCGCACCGATCGGCCAGACCTTGAAGCTGCGCGGGTCCAGGGCCTGACTGATCCGGCGAATGGTCCCCCCTTTTCCGGCAGCGTCCCACCCTTCGAAAACCAACACGCCCTTGAGCCCATGAAACAGATAAGCTTGCTGAATTCTGGCTAATCGTGTCTGCAATTCGATCAGCTGATCGAAGTAGACCTTTTTATTCAGTTTCCTGGTCAGATCCGCATCCGAGAGTTTTGGGGGGTGATGTTTACTCATGCTGCTACCTGATCAATGCATCCTGGATCAGGGTATTCTGAAGCCTTCTGCAAATTCGACATTGATCAGGGTCAAATGCAAAAGGCCGGTCGCTGAGCCCGGCCTTTGCAGTCTGTGTCGTTCAGATCAGGCGCGGCGCCGACGGCCACCACCGCGACGGCCACCTACGGGTCCTGCGGCACCGGCTTCGTCCGGTGCTTTGTTGAACCGGATCCACTCACCGCCATGCGGGTCGTTGTTGGTCAGCAGGTTTGCCGCGCGGATGGCTTCCATTTCCTTGCCGGCGCGCGGCTTGGTCGATCCCAGACCGAACATCTGCACGAAGGTTTCATCGTCCATGCCTTCAGGCAGGATGATACCGGCTGCAGCCACGGCCTCTTTTTTCTCGGCGATCTTCTTCTGCGTCACGGGCAACGCCACCGGGTTCATGATGGCCGAGGTCATGCCCGCGCCCATTGCCATCGGCAGGAACGCGTTGTTGATGCCGTGACGGTTCGGCAGACCGAACGAGATGTTGGACGCACCGCAGGTGGTGTTCACACCCAGTTCTTCGCGCAGACGACGGACCAGCGCGAACACTTGCTGACCGGCGGTCGCCATCGCACCGATGGGCATGACCAGCGGGTCAACCACGATGTCATGTGCAGGGATGCCGAAATCGGCAGCGCGCTCGACGATCTTCTTGGCGACGTCAAAGCGCACATCGGGGTCTTCCGAAATACCAGTGTCATCGTTCGAGATAGCCACGACCGGTACGTTGTACTTTTTGACCAGCGGCAGAACCAGTTCCAGACGCTCTTCTTCGCCGGTGACCGAATTCAGCAGCGGACGACCTTCAGCCGCCTCAAGACCGGCTTCCAGCGCGCCCGGAACCGACGAGTCGATACACAGCGGCACGTCAACCAGACCCTGCACCAGCTCGACGATCTTTCGCATCAGCGGTGGTTCGGTCTCGTTCGGGTTGGGGTTCGAGTTGTAGACAACGCCCGCATTGATATCCAGAACGGTCGCGCCAGCCGCTACCTGAGCAATGGCGTCTTTCTCAACGGTTGAAAAGTCGCCCGCTTCCAGCTCGGCGGCCAGTTTCTTACGTCCGGTCGGGTTGATCCGTTCACCGATCACGCAGAACGGTTCGTCAAAGCCCAGGACGGCTGTTTTTGTTTTTGATTCTACGACTGTTCGGGTCATGTCCGTTCCTTAGGAGTTTACAGGCTTTGCCGAAGCGCCGCCGTTATTGATCGCCCAGTTGGCGTTGGTCTTGATCCCGCCCAGCGGGAAGAAGTGCACGTTGGTGATGTTGAAATCCGGGCTGGCCGCCTTGTGGTTGGCCAGTTCGGTCACGACATCGGTCGGCTCGTAGGGCAGCAACAGCTTGGAGACATCCATGGCGCGCTTTTGCAGAACCTTCAGAGACGGCCCAACGCCACACGCGATGGCGAATTTGATCAGGGTTTGCAGCTTGGCCGGGCCCGCGATTCCGATATGTATCGGCAGATCGATGCCCGCTTCTTTCAGGCTGTCGGCCCAGGCGATGATCGGCTTGGCATCAAAGGCGAACTGTGTTGCCAGCGCCATTTCGGCATCCGTGGTCTCGTTGAACTTCTGCTTCCAGCGCAACGCGTCATCGACGTTCTTGGTCGAACCGTCGGGGTCGATGTCCTTGTTGCCTTCGGGGTGGCCCGCCACGTGCAAGCGCTTGAAGCCCGCCTTGTCAAACAGACCACTTTCCAGCAGCTGCATCGAGCTGTCGAACTCGCCGTGCGGGTTGGCGACACCGCCCGCCAGCAACAACGCCTGTTCAACACCCGCTTCGCCCTGATACATGGAAATCCAGTTTTCCAACGTCGCCGCATCCTTGATGATGCGTGCCGGAAAATGCGGCATGACAGGGTAACCTTCCGCCGCAATTCGCTTGGCCGTCTTGACCATGTCTTCGATGGGCGTGCCCTCGATATGGGCGATGTAAACGCGTGTCCCCTCGGGCAGCAGCGCGCGGAAATCGTCGACCTTTTCGGCGGTACGCGGCATGACCTCGATCGAATAGCCTTGCAAAAAGGCTTCGACGGTCGGATTTACTGGGCCGCTTTCGACCGCATCACGTTTCTTGAAGTTCAGCAAAGCCATTTCGGCCTCCCATAAAGTCTGGGGCTCATGCCCAACCGTCATTTGCGATCAGCGCTTTGACGCGGTCCTGATCGTATTCCGTTTCCAGACGCACAGCCTCGGCTTCGGCAATCTCGGCAGGATCGCCTTCAACCGCGAAAGGTTCGGCTTTGCGCCATTCGGCCAGATAGGCATCACTGTCCTTGGCGTTCACCTTCATGGCGGCACGGTCGATGGCTTGTTCAAACCGTTCTTCCAACTGCCGCTTTGCGCCACGACGGCCTTTGCCGACGATGACCTGAGCGGGAATGTCGCGCCAATACACGATGGTGACGTCAGGCATTGCTGTGATTCCTCCTAACCCGATGGGCCGGTTCTAAACTTCAATGTAGGCCTGGGTCGGTCGATTTTCGACACACGACGCTTTCCAAACGACGTTTTGTGCCCACTGCTGTGTAGTGGCTTTTACCCAGTTTCCGGGAAAACGCGCATATCAAAATTCTCATTGTCTCTATGAAAGCGCTGCATGAAAAAGAAAAACCCCGGACGGGAAAAACCGTCCGAGGTAAGAATTGATGGGGCAAATGGCCTTAGCCGACCAAACCGCCATCATCGCGCGTAATGGCGATAATGGCCGAGCGTGGCACCGAGTCCCCGCCTTCAGGCCAATGGCTGTTGCCATCTTCGCCCGGGTGCTGAATGCCGACAAACATCGTACGACGGTCCGGCGACCAGCTGAGACCGGTGACCTCGCATTCGTTGGGGCCAACCAGAAAACGGCGGATTTCGCCGGTGACAGGGTCGCCTGCCAGCATCTGGTTGTTGCCCTGCCCGGCGAAGTCACCTTCGTTGCCATAATTGCCATCGGTCTGGATCCACAGCAAGCCGTTGCTGTCGAACTTCAATCCATCGGGTGAGTTGAACATATTGTCGGCGTTCACGTTCTCGGATCCGGCATAGGCGTCTTGGTGGACAGTGGGATTGCCTGCCAGAACGTACAGATCCCAGCCGAAGCCAGCCGCAGCATGATCGCCGCCATCCGGGCGCCAGCGAACGATCTGACCGTAGTTGTTCTTGTCCCGCGGGTTCGGGCCGTTGGCCGAGGTATCGTCGCCCCCTGCATTCGGCTTGACGCCACGGTTCTTGTTGTTGGTCAAGCAACAGTAAACCTCGGGCGCGTTCGGATTTGCCGCAACCCACTCGGGACGATCCATGGTGGTTGCTCCAACCGCCGAACCAGCCTGACGGGTGTGGATGCTGATCTCGGCCTGCGAGGCCATGCCAGTGCTTTCCGGCGTCAGATCAAGCCACTCACCGGTTCCATCGTCGTTGAACTTGGCAACCGAAAGTGTGCCTTGTTCCAACAGTGCGTTTGTGTCCACACCAGCGGCATAAACACCTTCCGAGACAAAGCGGTAAAGAAACTCGCCGCGTTCATCATCGCCCATGTAAACGACGACGCGACCGTCATTGTTTACTATGACTTCGGCGTTTTCGTGCTTGAAGCGTCCCAGAGCGGTCAGTTTTCGCGGAGTCGAGGTTGGGTCAGTCGGATCGATCTCAACCACAAAACCAGCACGGTTCGGTTCGTTTGGGTTTTTCGAGACGTCGAACCGGTCATCAATTTTGGCCCAACCGTAACCCCAGTCTTTTGACGATACGCCATAACGTTTCAGATCAGCATTGACCTCGTGATTTTCGTCTTCGGCCGAGAAGTAGCCATTGAAGTTTTCTTCACAAGCCAGGTAAGTGCCCCACGGCGTCACGCCATTTCCGCAATTGTTCCATGTTCCCTTGCACGTCGTTCCGGACGGATCGGCGGCCGTTTTCATCAAGTCATGACCGGCGGCCGGACCCGTAATGGACATTTCGGTCTGCGGTGTAACGCGGCGGTTATAGGGGCTGTCCTTCACGATGCCCCACTTGCCATCGGTGCTCGCGACTTCCACGATCGTGACACCATGCGCCATCATGCCCTTTGCGATGTCGTCATCGGATGCTGGCTTGGCGTCCGGATTGTTGCCCCACAGGATGTCACGATTGGTATATTCGTTGTTTACAACCAGCAGAACGTGACCGTCATGCAAGAAAATGTCCTGACCATCGGTATTGTCACCAAAGGCGCGTTCCTGGCTGGCAGCCGTACCACGGGTCGCGTGATCGAACTCTGGCGCGTCCGACCAAAGCGGATCGCCCCAGCGCACCATAACATCCGCCTTGTATCCAGCGGGAACAATGACCTCGTCCGCAGTCGACACGGGAATCGCCTCAAACGCGAAGCGGTTGGAAACCGCGTGAGCCCCTGAAGGAATCAGCGAGCCACCAACAGCTGTGAAACTGCCCATCGCCAAAACGCCGCCCAAAAAACCGCGACGGGACAATGCGCGTTCGACAACGCGATCAAATTCACATTCTTCTGGGCGCGGATTCACGACTTCATCGAATTCGTCGAAGGAAAGGATGCGCTCATCTTTCATTGCGGTCTCCGTATCTGGCTGAGAGCTAATAGATAAACCCGAACGTGGGTTCGCCCATGGAGATCGCATCATTTTGTGAACGGCATGTGACACGCGCGTTAATTTCAAAATTGAAATCACTTGCACGTCAGCAATCCCCCGCCTAGGGTCGGGGTAACTCGAAAATCGGAGGGCGTAAAGATGGCGCCCAAGCGTCCCAAAGGTGCGGGCGCGTTCCCGAAAGCGGTCGAAAGCCCCGCGCCGGCAAGACCCGATCCGGATGCTCTTTACGCGGCACTGGATCTGGGGACAAATAGTTGCCGCATGTTGATAGCCCAGCCCAAGGGAAGTGGGTTCCATGTGGTCGACAGCTTCTCCAAATCCGTGCAGTTGGGCGCGGGTCTGGAACGCACCGGACGACTGTCGCGGGCGTCGATGTCGCGTACCGTTCAGGCATTGCGAATCTGTCAGCAAAAGCTGAAACGCAACAAGGTCAAACGGATGCGTCTGATCGCGACCGAGGCGTGCCGCCGCGCCAAGAACTCGCGCGAATTCATCCGGCAGGTGAAGCGCGAAACCGGCCTGACGCTCGAGATCATTCAGCCCGAGGAAGAGGCCCGTCTGGCGGTGATTTCCTGTGCCCCACTGGTTTCGACCAAGACCGAGCAGTTGCTGGTCGTCGATATCGGAGGCGGCTCGACCGAATTGGTCTGGATCGACATCTCGTCCGTTCCACGGCGCGACCGACCTGCGGCCATCATGCGGCTGCATCACGGGTTTCACACTGTCGACAGCCCTTTTCCAGCGGCCAAGGTCGTTGACTGGATCAGCGTGCCGCTGGGCGTCGCAACGCTGCGGGACCAATTCAATGATGTCGAGGATGACGCGGCCCGTTTTGCGTTGATGAGTTGGTTTTTCGAGGAAAACCTTGCCGACTTTGCCCCCTACAAGGACGAACAGGCGCGCGAAGGGTTTCAGATCGTCGGCACCAGCGGCACGGTCACCACTGTTGCGGCCTCGCACCTGGGCCTCAAGCGCTATGACCGGACCAAAGTGGACGGGCTGCGCATGACCAGCGATCAGATTGACAAAGTCATACGCGGGTATTTAGAACTCGGCCCTCATGGGCGGCGCCGGGACCCTCGCATTGGTGAAGACCGGCAAGCTCTGATCATGTCCGGCTCGGCCATATTGCAGGCGTTGCTCCGTTGCTGGCCCACTGACCGCCTTTCGGTGGCGGACCGGGGGCTGCGCGAAGGTCTGCTTTACGCACAGATGAGCGCGGACGGTGTATTGGAAGACGGACCGTTCTGATGGCGAAAACACCAAGTGGAAAAAACAACTCGGGCCGCGGGCAACGCGACCTGAAGGTCAAGGTCAAGACAGCGCGCGGGCGCAAGCTCAGCTCGACCCGCTGGCTCGAGCGGCAACTGAACGATCCCTATGTCAAGCGTGCGCAGTCCGAAGGCTACCGCGGGCGCGCAGCTTACAAGATTTTGGAACTGGACGACAAATTCCGCTTTCTCGTGCCCGGGGCGCGGGTTGTGGATCTGGGCTGTGCGCCCGGCGGCTGGTGTCAGGTGGCGGTCAAGCGCGTGAACGCGCTGGGCGAAAAGTCAGGCAAACGGATCGGAACCGTGCTGGGCATCGACCTGCAAGAGGTCGAACCAATCGCCGGGGCCGAAATCCACGTACTGGATTTCATGGAAGATGACGCCGACCAGAAGGTCAAAGACTGGCTGGGCGGCAAGGCAGACGTCGTGATGTCGGATATGGCGGCGGCATCTTCGGGGCACAAGCAGACCGATCACCTGCGCATCATGGCGCTATGCGAAACTGCCGCCTATTTCGCCTTTGACGTTCTGGAAGAAGGCGGCACTTTTGTTGCCAAGGTTCTGGCTGGGGGGGCTGAGGGCGATCTGCAAAAGTTGCTCAAGCAGAAATTCCAGAAAGTCGCCAATGTCAAACCGCCGGCGTCTCGCTCGGACAGTTCGGAAAAATTCGTTGTGGCAACCGGGTTTCGAGGCGGCTCTTAATCATCCAGCCGAATAAGATTTCCGCTCAGACGCTGTTCACGCAAGGACGTGGCAGCCATGCCCTGCAACATCAATGTGTCACCATGGGTCAGGTATTCAGGTTCGCGGCTGCGCAACTCTTCAATACGTTGCGCCAACGAAGTAGATCGTACACCCGTTGGTCTCTGCTTTGACACTTCAATGGACATCCTTCACCTCTGAACAGCACACCTGAAATGTTGTTAGCGGGGAATTTTGCCGCGAACATGGAGCAAATCGGGCACGGATGTGCCGGATCAACGCCCAAACTGTTGCGACAATTGCAGCAGGTTCGGATCATCCGGCAGCCTTTCCAGCGCCTCTTGCAGCACTATGCGCGCAGCTTCCGGGCCACGATTGATCTGCGCCAATTGAACCAGTATCGGCCATGCCTCTGCCCTCTGCGGGTCCAGCGTCACGACCTCTCTGAACGCCTGTTCCGCCGCCTGCGCGTTGCGAAGCGTCAATGCCATGCCCCCTAGAACAAGATGGGTTTCCGGGGCGTCCAACCTGTTCGAAATGACCTGCTGCCATTCCGACATGCCCTGCCCAAGCTTGGCCCGCTGCTCGGCCGTCAAGCCCTGCGGCGGTATGCCCAGGAACTCTTTGGCGGCGGCGATGCGCACGTTTCGCAGAGGATCAGACAGCAACGGCTCGAGCCTGCGCACCTGATCTGCCGGGCTGGCCTTACGTTGCAGCACCGCTGCATTTGCTCGTATCAGCGGGTCAACGTCCTGCAAAAGCGGCGCTGTGTCGGCGGCGATCTCTGGCGACCCAAACGGTTGCAACAGATAAGCGGCGGTCGCTCTGACGATCCCGGGCTGCGACGCATCCATTGCTACGGCAAGCAAACCTTCGGGCGTGTCGATCTGCCCTTCGGCCGCAGCCTTGAAAACTGTCCCATAATGCGGGCGTCGATTTGGCGACCCCGGAAACCAGCCCTCTATCTGACTTGCGGCCCAGGCCTGATCCTGGTCTTGATGGCAGTCCGTGCAGGCATCAACGCCCAGCCCAAGATCCGGTCGCGGTATGCGAAAGCTGTGATCGCGTCGACCGTCGACACCCATGTAGGTCCGCTCGATCATGTGGCAGCTTTTGCACTGGGCGCCTTCGCTGTCTTCCGGGTGATTGTGATGCGCAGGCGTGTCATAGTCCTTTGCGGAAAGGGTTGCGAATTCCGGATTTCCGGCAGGCGAATGGCACTGTGTGCAAACCCCGTTTCCGTCGGCTTTCAAGTCTGCGCTGTGTGGTTCGTGGCAGTTCATGCATCCGACGCCCTGCGCGTACATCCGGGATTGCAGGAACGAGCCGTAGACGTAGACCTCATCCAGAATTTGCCCGTCGGGATGATAGGACCCGGGGCGCAGCACGGCCAGATTATAGGCATCATGGTACGGGGTTCCCGGAACCGGGTTTCCGTTGCCATGCGCCTCGCGCCGGGAATGACATCCGGCGCATTGCTGTATTTCTTGTTCGGTCCGCCCCTTGCCCCAACTCAACAGAAAGCCGGCATTGGCCAAGCCATCTGAAGAACGCTTTTCCCGGACCCAGTCGATATGTGCGGACCCCGGCCCATGGCAGGCCTCGCACCCGACCCCGATTTCGACCTGTTGTGACGTGTAGCTTCTGGTTTGAGGGTCGTAGTTCTTCTCAAAACCCGTGGCATGACATTCGGCGCAGCGCGCGTTCCAATTCTTGTAAGGACCGGTCCAATGCAACCCGTCATCAGGCGGCAGGTCCTGATCAGGGTACAGGTGATACCAGCGCTTTTGCTCGGTGTCCCAAACCACGTCGAAACTTTGCAAACGGCCCGGTTCGGTCTCGAAAAGGTATTGCTGCAAGGGTTCGATTCCAACGACGGAATGTACGTCATATTCCGTCGTTGCACCGTCTTTTTCCGTTACGCGGGCGGTGAACCTACCCGCCTCATTTTTGAATTGGACGGACATCCCGTCATGATCGAACCGGGTACCGTTGAAATCCGCCACAACAGCGCCGTCAGCGGGGTCTGTCCAGGCCAACGCATGGTGTGACGCGGCCCAGGCTTCGGCTTCTTGCAGATGACAGTCGGTACACTGGTCTGAACCCACATACTCTGCCGTCTGCGCCTGAACTTCACCAGCAATTGCAAGGCAGGCCAGTATCAGGGCAAATCTCATGCCGTATCTCCTTGGGCGGCTTTTTGCAGATCAATCAATGCACCGTTGTATTCGGCACCCAAGATCAGGATCGCCGAATAGAGATACAGGAAAATCAATGCCGCCATGGCCCCCGCCAATCCAGCATAGGTGGCGCTGTAGGTGGCGAACTGGCTGATATAAATTGAAAACGCCCACCCACCAGCCGCCCACAAGACCAAAGTCAACAAGACGCCAGGCAAAATTTGCATCAGGCTGTGCCTGCGAGTCGGCAGCACAAGATGCGCCAGAAGAACGGTGCCCGCAGGAACCGCCACGGTGAACGTCCAGCGCAGGCGATCCACGGAAAACCAGTTGGCCACGGCAACTTCCGTGTGTTCAGCCACCAGTTTCGTATAGACCGGCAAAACCACCTCGACCGCTGCAATGATCAGAATGGCCGACCCGCCCAGAATGACCAGCACCAGACAGAGCAGTCGGGTTTTCCAGAAAGGCCAACTGTCTTCGTCGTGGTAGGCCTGGTTCATGGCTGCACGTACGGCAGCCACGCCGTTGGAGGCGAAGTAAATCGCCAGCAGCCCCCCCAAGGTGATGACACCCGAGCCGGATCCTGCCAGAACGGCCCGCAGTTCGGCCACGATCGGATCTGCGACGTCCTTGGGCCACGCGCCGAAAATCAGGTCAATCAACTCATCGGTGACATAGCCTTGAGATAACGCCCCTGCCAGCGCCACGGTGAACAGCACAAAGGGAAACAGCGCCATCATCAGCGACATGGCCACGTGGCTGCTCATGACGAAACCGTTCTTTCTGCTGAACCGGCGGATCGACAGCCAAAGTGCCTGAATAGGTCGGCCAAATAAGGGATTCGCGGCAGTGGTCATGCTGCAACCCTAACCTGCCGAAATAGAACACAGAACCCGTCGTAAAAATCTATTTGTAGAATGAGCGCCAACAAACGCCTGAACGCATTGCATAAACAAGACCTCGCGTGCAGGATTGGGTCACGCAGGATGGGAAATGGGCACTGCTTGTGCCGGACACAGGATACCGAATGACCCCGGATCAAAAAGACATCACGGTTAGACCCAAGCTTCGATTGTCCGTTGTCCGGGATACATGCATCATCGCGACCCTGATCGTGCTGGGCCTCTATGCCGGTGCGAACTTCCTGATTCCGCTGGCCATGGCGCTGCTGGTCAATGTTCTGATCATCGCACTGAGCGATCGCGTCGTAGCCCTGACCCGCGCTCCGGTCTGGCTGGCAAATATTGCCGGTGTGACCGTCGTTCTAGCGGGTTTGTTCATGATTATGTACGTGCTGGGCAGTCAGGCGACGCAGTTTGCACGATCCATCAGCACCTATGAAAACCAGTTTGACGGTGCGGTCGAGCGTGTAACGGGGCTGGTCGGCAACGACGTGACCACCTTCATTCGTGACAATCTGGTCAGTATCGACATGTCCTATGTCGCACGCGTGTTGCTGGGCAGCGCCACTTCATTGTTGAACCAGTTCTTCTTGATCAGCCTTTATGTCGCCTTTCTGATGGCCGAACGGCTTGCCTTTCGGAAAAAGATCCAACTGGCCGCCGGAAATCCTGTCGCCGCAGCAGAGTTTTCCACCATGCTCGATGCGATTTCGGTCAGCTTGCAGCGCTATGTCGGCGTCAAAACCCTGATCAGCCTGATAACGGCAACCATCAGCTATACGGTTTTCCGCTCGCTTGGTCTGGAATACGCGGAAACCTGGGCCGTATTGACCTTTGCCCTGAACTTCATCCCCTCGATCGGTTCGATCATAGCGGTGTTTTTTCCGGCCATGATCGCGCTTGTTCAATTCGAAACGATCCTTCCCTTCCTGGTGATCGTGCTGGGATGTGGAACGATCCAATTCCTGATCGGCAATTTCCTGGATCCGGCCATGCTTGGCCGATCCCTGAACATGTCGACCTTTCTTGTCATTCTGGCCCTGACCTTCTGGACAACGGTCTGGGGCCTGATCGGAGCGTTTCTGAGTGTGCCTCTGACCGTATGCATCCTGATCGTTTTCAGCCACATCCCTGCACTTCGGCCGGTCGCTATACTGATGTCTCTGGATGGCAGGTTGGGCGAGGATAACAGTCGGGCCACAGCAAGCTAGGCCATGAAGCGCCCCCTGTTCATCGGATCGGATATCTACCGCAACTCGACCTACGGTTCAAAGCACCCGCTGGCCATCCCGCGGGTTTCAACTGTCATCGATCTGTGTCGCGAACTGGGATGGTTGACCTCCGAGAACTACCGCGTCAGCCCCTGCGCAAAACCCGGAGTACTGGAGACGTTTCATACGCCGGACTATATCGCCGCCCTGCAAAAGGCGGAAGCGGACCAGCATGTCACGGACGAAACACGGAAAAGATACGGTTTGGGGACGCTGTCGAACCCGGTCTTTGCCGAGATGTATCGCCGGCCGGCAACCGCCGCAGGTGGTTCCATGCTGGCCGCCGAACTGATCCGGGATGGAGGGATCGTTTTCAACCCTGCGGGCGGTACGCATCACGGCCTTGCGGACCGGGCTAACGGGTTTTGCTATCTGAACGATCCGGTTCTGGCGATACAGACCCTTTTGAACACTGGCTTGGATCGCGTGGTCTATGTCGACATCGACGCCCATCATTGCGATGGGGTTGAACTTGCATTTCACGGGTCGGACAGAGTCCGGATGATCTCGGTCCATGAAACGCGGCGATGGCCTTTCACGGGCCAACTTGAGGAAGACGCCGGTGGCGCGGCCTTCAACCTGCCTGTTCCAAGACATCTGAACGACGACGAATTCGCCGCCATTCTGGATCACTTGATCCTGCCAGCGACCGAGGCGTTCAAACCGCAAGCGATTGTCCTGCAATGCGGTGCAGACGCCGTGGCCGAAGACCCGCTTTCGCGTTTGACCCTGTCCAACAACGCGCATTGGCGAACGGTCGCGGCGCTGAAGCCTCTTTCGCCTCGTTTTCTGGTTCTGGGTGGCGGCGGATACAATCCCTGGTCCGTAGGCCGCTTGTGGAGCGGCGTCTGGGCCACCCTGAATGATTTCGAAATTCCTGACACACTTGACGTCGGTGCACAGAAAATCCTGCGGGATCTGACCTGGAGCAGGGCCGCGGGACAGGCGCCTCACCCCCACTGGCTGGACAGTTTGCGCGACACGCCCAACACCGGGCCCATACGACAGGAACTGAGGAAAGATTTGCGCCACCTCACCGCCAGGCATTCACGGTAGATCGGTCCGCCAAAGCCTGTTAGCATTCCGATATTTCGGGATATTCCTGACCGGCCTACCCCCTGTTCCGTTATCAATTCGTTTCTTCCAGCTTGGCACCGATTGGACCACTACCCATGAATGCACTTAATCAGATACTTGATCTCAAAACCCGCATGGGCCAGTCCATCATCGGGCAAACCGAGGTCATCGACCGACTGCTGATCGGGATGCTGGCCAACGGAAACCTTCTGATCGAAGGTCTGCCCGGATTGGCCAAAACACGTGCCGTCAAGGCGATGGCGCGCAATTTGGATGCAGACTTCAGCAGGATCCAGTTCACACCTGACCTGCTGCCTTCAGACGTGACGGGAACCGAGGTGTTTCAACAAACTGACGAAGGCGGCACCTTTCGGTTCGAACCCGGGCCGATCTTTGCCAATATCGTCCTCGCTGACGAAATCAACAGGGCACCGGCCAAGGTGCAGGCCGCTTTGCTGGAGGCGATGGAAGAACGGCAGGTTACGGTTTCCGGGACCACCCACAAGATGGAGCCGCTGTTCATCGTGATGGCAACCCAGAACCCCATTGAACAAGAAGGCACCTATCCCCTGCCCGAAGCGCAGATGGACCGGTTCCTGATGCATGTTCAGATCACCTATCCGCCGGTCGAGGACGAGGTTGAAGTGATCCGGCTGGTGCGGGGCGAAGAGATCGCCGCCGGGAAAGGCGCGTCAAGCGAGCCACCACCGACAATCCCGCAGGACGCCGTTTTTGCAGCGCGTTCGGAAATTGGGCAGATCCATGTTTCGGATGCAATGGATCGCTATATGGCCGATCTGGTTCAGGCGACCCGGACGCCTGCGGCGCTCAGCGAAGAACTGGCCAGCTGGATCGAAATCGGCGCCAGCCCGCGTGCCTCATTGGCATTGGACAAATGCGGTCGGGCGCATGCGTGGATGAACCAGCGTGACTATGTGGACCCTGCGGATATTCGAGCCATTGCACATGACGTGTTCCGTCACCGCATCACGCTGAGCTTCGAGGCGCAGGGGAACGCCAAAACGGCAGATGACGTGATCGCGGAAATCCTGCGTCTCGTCGCGCTGCCCTGACTGTTAGGGTTGGCCGGGTGCAGCGATCCTCAGCATATCCCGATGATCCCCGCATTCACGTCGATGCGGATCACCTGTTGCGTCTGGAACTGCATTCCCGTGCCCTGAGCTTTTTACCACGTCAGCCTGCCCGCTCGATCCTGAATGGCAGACACGCATCACGCCTGCGCGGACGCGGCCTGAATTTCGAGGAATTGCGCAACTACCAACCGGGCGACGACATCCGAACAATTGACTGGAAAGTCACGGCGCGAACCGGTGAGCCCCATGTTAGGGTCTATACCGAGGAACGAGACCGCCCTGCCCTGTTGCTGGTCGATCAGCGCGTTTCGATGTTTTTCGGAACCGAAGTCTACATGAAATCGGTCATCGCAGCCGAAGCTGCCGCAATCACCGCGCATCGTGTTCTTGGTCAGGGCGATCGTGTCGGTGGTCTGGTATTCAACGACACAAGCGTTGCTGAACACAGGCCGCAGCGCCGCGCGGCGGCGCTCATGCGGTTTCTGTCTTCCATCGGGGCTGCCAATTCGGCCTTGCATGCTGCTTTGAACCCGCAACCCACCGTAGCTTTGAATGACATGTTGTCGGAAGCCGCGCGTATGCCCCAAACCAACGGGCTGGTTTGCCTGTTTTCCGACTGCGACGGGCTTGACGAAAAATCGGAATCCGTGCTGCGCCGCATTGCGGTCTCAAACGATCTGATCGTGTTCAATATTGCTGACAAGACAGCCAAGGGGCTGGCGCCCGATCTGAAACTCACGGTCTCGGACGGGCGCGACCAGATCGAAATCGACAGCGCCGCCCCCAAATTGTCCGGCAAAATTCGCAAGTCCATGGAAGACAGGTTGAACCACCTGCACACATGGTCCCGTCGATACGGTTTTCCGGTTGTTCCATTGACGACCGCGGAACCTGCCCTGGATCAGTTGCTGTATCTGTTCGGACATCGCAGGGGGCAGAAATGAGCATCGACACGACAGGGAAATCTCTGGTTGATCTGCTGAATATGCTCGAGCCGGCACCGGAACCCGCGCCCGTTTCGATGTTTCCGCAGACATGGGGGTGGCTGGCGCTGGCCGTCATACTGCTTGGCCTTGTCGTACTGGTCAGTGTTCTTTTCGTCCGGCGAAGGCGGGAGAATGCGTATCGCCGCCATGCGCTGTCCGAGCTGGCAGACCCGGATATCACGTCGGCAAAAGTTGCCGAAATCCTTCGCCGCACCGCGTTGGTGGCGTATCCGCGCAGGCAGGTTGCAGGGATTCACGGGGATGATTGGTTGAATTTCCTTTCACAAACCTCTGATGAAAATTCTTTTTTATCAGAGGCCGGGCAAACACTGATCGACGCGCCGTACAAGGACCTGCCGCCAAACCGCGCCTTGACCCAGCTTGCTCGGCATTGGGTCAAGTCCCATAAACGGTATCGGTGAACGTGATGTTTTCCTTCTCAGCCCCCTGGGTATTTCTGCTTTTGCCGCTGCCGCTGCTGGTTTACGCCATTGCTCCGCCTCGGCGGGAAACAACCGTGTCCATTCGCATTCCGTTTTTTCGCCGCGTGGCCCAGGCGGCGGGTGTCGAGCCGCAATCCGGGTCAATGATCCGAACCCGGGCCCGGCTGCAAACGGCCAGCGCCGGCTTGATCTGGATACTTCTGGTTCTGGCGCTGGCGCGTCCGGAACGTCTGGGCGACCCCGTGGTGATGGAAAAATCTGCACGCGATGTGGTTTTGGCGCTGGATATCTCTGGCTCGATGGATCAGCGCGACTTCCAGACCGGATCCGGTGCCCCGATGCAACGGTTGGAGGCGGTCAAAGAGGTTCTCAAGCAGTTCATCGCTGAAAGAGATGGTGACAGGATGGCGCTGATCATCTTTGGAACACGCGCGTTCATTCAAGCGCCCTTCACGGAAGATCTGAACAGTTTGAATGGGTTCCTGGACCAAACTCAAGTTGGCATGGCGGGTCCGAACACGGCTTTGGGCGATGCGATCGGGCTTGGCATTCGAACTTTTGAATCCAGCGAGGTTGACCAGCGCCTGATGATTGTTCTCAGCGATGGCGCCGATACGTCCAGTCGCATGACACCCGTCAATGCCTCGGCCATTGCTGCGGAAAAGAACGTGGTTGTGTATACGATTGGTGTCGGAGACCCGAATGCCACGGGCGAAGACCGTGTCGATCTTCAGGCACTGAAGGACATAGCCGATCGCACGGGCGGAGAATATTTCTTTGCCGACGATGCAACGGCCCTTGAACAGACCTACGCACGCATTGACTCACTGAACCCCAGAATGGTGGAAACGCAAAGCTATCGCCCCAAGCAAAGCCTTGCCCATATTCCGTTACTCATCGCGTTGATCGTCATTATGGTCAGCATGACCTGGTTCCATTTCTCACAGCGACAACAGGGGGCCGTCTGACAATGGATCTGGCTGATTTCCATTTTATCCGAGGCTATTACCTGCTGCTTCTCATCCCCATCCTTGTGTTGTGGTGGCGGATCAGACCCAGACCGATGGCAGACACCAAACTGCCATCAGGGATCGCCCCGCACCTTGCAGAGGCCTTGCTGATGGGCAAGGAAGAAAACAGGCGCATCCAGCCCATTGATGTTGCACTGATCATTACGGCGCTTGTCACATTGGCGGCCTCGGGTCCGACATGGTCGCGCGCGCCCAACCCGTTGATCGCAGACACGGCCCCGTTGGTGATCGCTCTCAAAGTCACCGACAGTATGGAAAGCTCGGATCTTGCGCCATCGCGGCTGGATCGGGCACGGTTCAAGATTTCCGACCTGATCACCGAACGTGCCGGCGCACGAACCGCTTTGATCGCCTATGCAGGAACACCGCACCGAGTTGCGCCGTTGACCGAAGATGCGAACATACTTCGTCCGTTGCTTGAGGGGTTGACCCCCGCGGTGATGCCGACGGATGGCGATGCAGCAGCCGATGCGCTTGCGTTGGCTCAGTCCATTCTGGACGACAGCGACAGCCCGGGGGCGATTCTGTTTGTATTGGACGACCTTGATCCATCTCAGGTAGCTGGGCTAAGCTCCTCTTCTTCTGATATTTTCTTTCTCACCATGCTGCCGGATGGTGGTCGAATCGCGCAGCTGGACAACATCCCCAACGCCTCAGTGGTCGCGTTTTCGGACGACGATCAGGACATCAATCAACTGATGCGCCGCATTCAATCGGCCTATACTGCCGCCCTGGATGACGATGATCGTCTGGACTGGCAGGACAAGGGCTGGATCCTGGCTTGGCCTGCTGCGGTGTTGTCTCTGCTGTGGTTCCGTAAGGGCTGGGTAATTCGTTGGGCGGTTCTGGTTTTGATTGCGTTGCCTTCATCCGGCGCGCGGGCAGAAGGATGGCGAGACTGGTTTTTCACCCCCGACCAACAAGGCCAGACCGCGTTGAACCAAAAACGATTTGGCGACGCGGCCGAGATGTTCGAAGACCCATATCACAAGGGATATGCCTATCTCAGGGATGGTCAATATGAAAAGGCGTCGTCCGTGTTTTCCACACTGGACACACCGGAAGCTGCGTTTGCCGAAGGTATGGCCCGCATAAAAAACCGCGAGTATCGCCCAGCCATATCGGCGTTCGAGACCGCCTTGGAACGTCGCCCCGACTGGCCCGAAGCCCAGCATAATCTCGACCTGTCCAAGGCCATCCTGGACTATGTCGAAACGACGCGTGAACAGTCTGACACAGGGGAGGAGGCTGGCATCGGTGCCGATGATACGGTGTTTGACAACGATGCAGCACGTGGCAGTGACACCACGGTTCAAGCCCCCAAGGACGGGCCACAGTCACTGTCCGCCGACCAGTGGATCAGCATGATCGACACCGACATGCAGGATTTTCTGAGAAACCGTTTCCTTTTGGAAATTCAGGAGCAAACAGAATGAGATACCTAACTGTCTTCATCCTGTTGTTGCCGTTATCCGTGTCCGCACAGGAAAACTCAGCCTATCAACCTCGGGTGTCAGTGGACGTCCCGAACGAGGCCGTCATCGTCGGCCAACCCGCCATCGTCCGCATCAAGGTTCTGGTTCCAACCTTCATGCCGCAGCCGCCGGTATTCCCATCATTGGAGCAACAAAATGTCCTTGTTCGCCTGCCTGAGAGGGCTTCTGGCCCGATAAGCGAAACGGTAGACGGAGAAACGTGGTCCGGAGTACAGCGCAGTTATCGCCTGTATCCGCTGACATCAGGGCCGGTCGCGTATGATGCGCAAGAGGTTGTCGTGACATTTGCCGACCCGCAGTCCAATGACCCGGTTCAGGTTTCGGTGACGCTTCCTTCCATACAGCTGAACGCAGAGATCCCAGAGGGCGCTCAAGGTCTTGACCCGCTGATCATCGCAGGTGGTTTCTCTCTTGATCAGAATCTGGACGGTCCGACCGATATGCAGGCCGGTGATTCCATCACGCGCGAGATAAGCGCGCAGATCGCTGGCACCACGGCCCTGACAATCCCGGCGCTGACGCCGCAGGATCAAAGCCAACTGCTTCGCGCCTATCCCAAGGAGCCCCGCTTTTCGGAAACAGAAGACCGGGGCATCCTGTCCGGGCAGCGGGTCGAAGAAACCGTGTATATCGCCCAGGATGGTGGCGAAACACAGTTGTCGGCCGTTTCCATCGACTGGTTCAATCTGGACACCGGTCAGATCGAAACGGCATCACTTCCCCCGACCAAGCTGACATTGGCA
The DNA here is from genome assembly GCF_013110685.1 of Ruegeria sp. HKCCD6157. Taxonomy (NCBI): domain Bacteria; kingdom Pseudomonadati; phylum Pseudomonadota; class Alphaproteobacteria; order Rhodobacterales; family Roseobacteraceae; genus Ruegeria; species Ruegeria sp. HKCCD6157. The sequence continues at coordinate 1,389,370 of NZ_WVRB01000001.1, read as the reverse complement.
CCACCCAGGCGACAGCCGCCTGACGCGCAAACCATCATCAAATCAGTTCTCTACCTTGTCATTGTTGTAGTCGCATTGTGGACATTGGGAAGGTTTCTGCGCCCGCGCTATGCAACCTGGAAAACGGAACGGCGCCGCAGATATCTGGCATCGGAGAAGTATGCCGTCGATGCCTTGCGATCCGCTTTAATATCACGGGATTTGCCCGCGGTTTATCAGGCATTGGATCTTTGGAAATCGCGAAGCGCGCATCCAGAGCGTTCTTTGGATCTTGAGAAGAGCCTTATGAATATCGGTGCGGCGCGGTATTCAGCGACGGCTTGCAACAGCCCGGAAGACTGGGAAGCGGCCGTGCAACACCTAGGCGCACTGAAAAGCGCAACAGAACGAAAGAGCGGGTCTTTGCCCCCGCTCAACCCTTAGACTTCAACTTTGACAGTTGCTGATCAGCTTGCGCCGGTCGATCAACCGCAGCCGGCCATACCCCAATTCCACAAGGCCCAGATCCGCCAGATGATGCAGGTGTCGATGCAAGGTCGGCTGAGATACCGCAACCATTTCAGCAAGTTCTTCCTGAGACACAACAATCCATCCGTCCGAACTCAAGGCGCCTTCGTCAAGATGCAGCAGACGCAGCACAAGGCGCTTTTCAGACCCCGTAACCGCAAGATTGGCCATGATGCGCAGAGCAGTCTTCATGTTTTCATGCGTCAACGCATAGAAATCACGGATGTATTCCGGGTTCTTCTGAACCAGGCGTTCTACCCGCGAGCCGGGAAAATACAAGGTGCGGGTCTTTTGCGTTGCCACGACGCTGACCAGGCGTTTGGCTTCGGCAAACAGCGCAAGATCCCCGATCCAGAATCCTGATCCATCCTGATGCAAAACGAATTCCTGTCCATCATCGGCAGGTGCCGTGATCTGAAGCGCGCCTGCGAGCACCGCATGAATACCGTTGGCGCGGTCACCGTGGTGGTACAGGGTTTCTCCGGAATCGAAGGTTCTTTGAATTGCGCACGTCATAAGATCGCTCTGAAACTTTGAATCGCGCGTGCCAAACCAGTCGGTCTTGGCCAGAATCCGCATATCGTCATCAGAATCAAACATTTGTATCTTTCAAAGTGATCATATGATAAGTTTTCGATACGTTTCATCGCGTAAAATAGCTGTGTTCACTGCCCGAACAAGAAATTGTTTTTATTCGGGCAATCAAGAACTTGCTTGCAGCTTCAAGTTATAAGCTAGCGGCTTCAATTAAATTTCAATTTTCCGGGTCATTAAGGCTCGACTGATCAGGAGCACTTCATGTCTTCTCCACGAATGATTGCAGATAATTGGCGTAGAACACTGCGCCGGTTCGCAGTGGCGACCGTAACTGTCGCCCTTGCCGTGCCCGCCTGGGCGCAGGATCAAAAGCCCAATATTCTTGTGATATGGGGCGACGATATCGGTCAATCCAACATCTCGGCCTATACCATGGGTCTGATGGGATATCAGACACCCAATATCGACAGGGTTGCCAAAGAAGGCATGATCTTTACCGATTATTACGGTGAACAATCCTGTACCGCCGGCCGTTCGTCATACATCATGGGGCAATCCGTGTTCCGCACCGGTCTTTCCAAAGTCGGCCTGCCTGGGGCAGATCTTGGAATGCAGGTTGAAGACCCAACTATCCCGGGGCTTCTTAAAGACCACGGCTATGTGACCGGTCAATTCGGCAAAAACCACCTTGGTGACAAAGACGAACATCTTCCGACAAACCACGGTTTTGATGAGTTTTTTGGCAATCTTTACCACCTGAATGCCGAAGAAGAGCCGGAAAACGAAGACTATCCGGGTGATCGCGTTCTGGCGGATGGGCGCACCTTCCGCGAGGCCTATGGCCCGCGCGGCGTCATCAAGTCCAAAGCGGATGGCACGATCGAAGACACCGGACCCTTGACCCGCAAGCGCATGGAAACGGTAGATGACGAAACCGTGGCCGCGGCCATCGACTTCATCAAGCGGGCGCATGAGCAAGGTCAGCCCTTCTATGTCTGGTGGAACGGTACCCGCATGCACTTCCGCACCCACGTCAAAGACGAGATGCGCGCCAAGGCCAATGAGTTGTCGGGGCGGGTCGCTGATGAATACACCGCCGGTATGATCGAACACGATATGCATGTTGGACAGCTGTTGGATCTGCTGGACGAGCTTGGCATAGCCGACAACACGATCGTCCACTATTCCACTGACAACGGCCCGCACATGAACACCTGGCCGGATGCAGCTGCGACACCGTTCTGGGGCGAGAAGAATACCAACTGGGAAGGTGGTTGGCGTGTTCCGTCAATGGTACGCTGGCCGGGCAAGATCGAGGCCGGATCAGTCACCAACGAGATCGTGCATCACATGGACTGGCTGCCCACTTACCTCGCCGTGGCCGGCGATCCGGACATCAAGGAAAAGCTTAAGGCCGGCTACAGCTCATCGGGCATGGGGCGCGACTACAAGGTGCACCTTGATGGCTACAACATTCTGCCGCTGCTGACTGGTGAGACTGCGGCAAGCCCCCGGAAAGAAATCTTCTATTTCTCGGACGATGGTGACCTCACGGCGCTGCGCTTCGAAGACTGGAAGCTCATCTTCCTCGAGCAGAAAGCCTGGGCCACGTTGCGTGCCTGGATCGAGCCATGGACCGAACTGCGCATCCCGCTGATCGTCAACCTGCGCCGCGATCCGTATGAACGCGCGTACCGCACGTCCAACACCTATTACGATTGGCTGTTGGACCGGGCCTATTTCCTTGTGCCCGCCCAGCAATACGTTGGCAACTTCCTCAGCACGTTCCAGGAGTTCCCGCCACGACAGAAAGCAGCCAGCTTCAACCTGGATCAGGTCATGGAGAAGCTGACAACGCCGACCAACAACTAGGCCCGGCGGCCCCACGCTGTAGGCCGCCCTGTGCAGGGCGGCCTTTTTTCAACACAACAGATATCGAGAGCTTCATGAAACACGTTCTTTTGGGTGCCTTTCTGACCTGTGTTCCCGTATCCCTGCTCGCTGATCCGCTGCCCAGTTGGAACGCCACAGCGGCAAAAGAGGCGATCCTTGATTTCGTGTCCAGTGTTACCGACGCGGAAGGACCTGACTATGTGACGCCTTCAGATCGGATCGCGGTATTTGACAATGACGGCACACTCTGGGCCGAACAGCCGGTTTATTTCCAGTTTATCTTTGCCATGGATCGGCTTTCTGAACTGGCTGAACAAGATCCTTCGATCCTGTCCACACCCGTTTTGAAAGCCGCTGCCGAAGGTGATCTTGCGACGGTTCTTCAAGGGGGCCACGATGCGTTGATCGAAGTTGTCAACGCGTCACATTCCGGAACGACTGTCGAGGCGTTTCAGGCCCAAGTCGCGGAATGGTTGGCCGAGGCCCGACACCCGGACACCGGATTGCCTTATGACCAGATGACCTATCAGCCCATGGTCGAGCTGTTGCGCTATCTTCGGGACGAAGGGTTCAAGACCTATATTGTCTCGGGCGGCGGTATTCACTTCATGCGGGTTTTCGCGGAACAGGCCTATGGCATTCCGCCGGAACAGGTTCTGGGCACCTATGGAAACTCGACATTCGAAGATGTCGATGGCGTTCCAACTGTCATCAAGGCCCCCGGGATTGCCTTCATCGACGACAAGGAAGGCAAACCCATCAACATCGAACGCACGATCGGCAAACGCCCCATTCTGGCCGGAGGAAACTCAGACGGCGATTTCGCCATGCTGGATTGGACAACCTCGGGTAGCGGGCCACGGCTGGGTGTTCTGATCCACCATACGGATGCCGAACGTGAATGGGCCTATGATCGGGAAAGTCCGATCGGGCGGTTGGTTGATGGTCTGGATCAGGGGCCGGACAAAGGCTGGGTTATCGTCGATATGGCGAAAGACTGGTCGCGGGTCTACACTGGAGGAAACTGAACGACCCGAAAGACTTAACGCCCATGTGGACATTGCTTGTATCCATCTTTGTTTTTGCGTTGTACGCAACCGCAGTTGTGTTTTCGGTGCGCGCGGCACAAACCGCGCGCACACCGCAAGGAGCCGTTGGCTGGGTGGTCTTTTTGGTATCGGCGCCAATCTTTGCGGTTCCGATGTACCTGTTTCTGGGGCATCACAGGTTTCGCGGCTACCGCATCTCGCGCCAACAAAGCGAACGGGTCGTCGAAGGCATCAAGACCTTTGCTGACTACTCCAGACCTGACCCATCCACGATGTCGGTCAATCCACGACCATTCGAATTTCTGGCTCATCTTCCGGTATCCAGTGGCAATGGCGCTCAGCTTCTGATCGATGGCCAGGCAACGTTTGACGCAATTTTCCAGGCGATAGACGAGGCCAGCAACTACATCCTGATCCAATTCTATATCGTCAGAGACGATACATTGGGCCGACAGCTTCAGACCAAGCTGATCGAGGCTGCGAAACGCGGGGTGCATGTCCGTTTCATGACCGATGCCGTCGGCAGCTATGGATTGGCAAGCACCTATCTGGACAAAATGCGCGACGCCGGAATTGATGTGGCCGACCCGCGTGAGCAACGCGGGCCGAATTTCAGGTTTCAGCTGAATTACCGGAACCATCGCAAAACCGTCATCATCGACGGTGAAACAGGCTTTATCGGCGGTCACAACGTGGGTGTTGAATATCTGGGCGAAGACCCGCATTTCGGCCATTGGCGCGACACGCATATCAAGATGACCGGCCACATCGTCCGGCAATTGCAGCTCATCTTCACCGAAGACTGGCACTGGGCCCGCGATGAAGACCTGATTGACGACCTCGACTGGGCAGGCAGCGAGGCCGAGCAAGACATGAATGCCCTATTGGTGGCCACCGGACCCGGAGACGAAACCGAAACCGGCGCCATGATGTTCTTTTCGGCCATCGCCGAGGCGAAAGAAAGACTGTGGATTGCCTCGCCTTATTTTGTGCCCGACATCGACGTCATGACCGCCCTGCAACATGCAGCGATGCGCGGTGTGGACGTGCGCATTCTTGTCCCGGATATGATTGATCATCGGCTTCCGTGGCTGGCTGCTTTTGCCTATTTCGACGAAATCCGCGACTGCGGCGTGCGCGTGTTCCGATACACGGACGGTTTCATGCACCAGAAGGTTTTCGTGGTTGACGACACGCTGGCTGCGGTCGGCACGACCAATCTGGACAACCGGTCCTTCCGGCTGAACTTCGAGGCGATGGCCCTGTTCTTCGATGCCCGCGCAGCCCTGGCTGTCGATCGCATGCTACGCGCGGATTTCGAGGCAAGCTATGAATTGACGCGCAGTCTGGCCCAGCAACCCGCGCATATCCGGTTCGGCGCCCCATTGGCGCGGTTGTTTGCGCCTATCCTCTAGGTAAAGAACTTCTCTTGAAAGACGCGCGTCATCATCGCCACCAGATAAGCGGTCGACAGACCAAAGGCCAGAAGACCAGCAACCGCAGCAAAAGACCCAAAGATGCGCAACCCTTCGCCCAAAACGATATCGCCATATCCCAGGGTCGTGAACGTCACCAATGAGAAATAGATGGCCGAGTTCCAATCCGGCAAAACCTCAAGCAACACCCAGACGATGGCCCAAATCCAGACCTGAATCGTGTGCGTGGCGACGATAAAGGCCAAAGATACCGCGATTGGTGCTGCCGTTCCAAAGAACACCCCCTTGGCGGACCATTTTTCATCCCACTTGATGATCGTGACGGTACACCAGGTCAGCAAGAGAATCTCGACCAAGAAGCAGAGCGCCAGAAATGTACTGCCCCAAACGATCTGATGCAGCAACGTCATGTTTTTCATCCCGATTTACGACAGTTTACCGTCCGGGCAGAATGGCCCTTTGAGGTGCAGGGCACAACCCCGGCGATCGTGAGGAACGCCTGCGGCGAATGGAACCGAGTGCGGGTCCGCACTGGACAGTTTGGAATTCCATCGCACATCCTTGGAAGAAAAAAGGCCAGATCATGCTGTTGACCATCGACCGTGTTCAGAAAACCTATCCCGGCGGGCGCCCGGTTCTGCGCGACGTGTCGCTGACATTGGATGAAGGGCAGACACTGGCCCTGACCGGCGAAAGCGGCAGTGGCAAAAGCACTCTGCTGAACCTTGCCGCAGCGCTTGACTGTTTCGACAGCGGTGAAATCATCTTGAACCGAACGCCTCTGTCCAATCTGGACGATGCCGGGAGGGCCGAATTGCGGCGCAGTCAGCTTTCGTTGGTGTTTCAGCAGTTCAATCTGATCCCTTCGCTGACCGTTGCGCAGAACCTTTCCTTTCACGCCCGCCTTGCCGCCGCCGAGGATGCCGATTGGACCGCGCATCTGACCGAACGCTTGGGCCTGTCCGATCTTTTGGACAGATATCCCGAAAACCTGTCCGGCGGCCAACAGCAGCGGGTGGCGATTGGTCGTGCCATGGCAGCGCGTCCGAAACTGCTGCTGGCGGATGAGCCCACGGGCAATCTGGATGAAACCGCCAGCGCAAGGGTTCTGGATCTGATGTTGGCCTTGGTGGCTGATACCGGCGCAGCCCTTCTGTTGGTCACGCATTCCCAACAGATTGCAGCCCGCTTGGATCGAACCGTCCAGCTCTGCGGTGGTCGTATCCAATGACACGCGCCGTCATTCAGGCTTTGATGTCCCACTGGCGGGTGCACTGGGTGCAACTGGCGACGCTTTTGACAGGCATCGCGTTGGCCACCGGTCTCTGGTCCGCGGTTCAGGCCATCAATGCCGAAGCGCGCGCCAGCTATGCCCGGGCCAACGCGCAGCTTGCCCTTGGGCAGTTCGACGAGCTGCGCGATCCTTCCGGTCTGATCCCGGTTTCTCGTTACGTCGATCTGCGTCGTGCTGGTTGGCAGGTGGCGGCCGTCCTGGAGGGCCCCTATCGAATCCAGGGCCGCACATTGCGCCTGATGGGTGTGGACATGGTCGCCTACCCGGCCCTGCCAGCCGTCACCGAAGCCGGCCAAAGCGCCGCGCCGACTGAGCCGGCGGACATGCTGACCGCTCCGGGGCGACTTCTGGTCGCGGCAGAGCTGGAGCTGCTGTTGCGCGACCAGAACAACCTTCCGCCGGTTTCGTTCACCACGGCGCTGCCACCAGACGTAATTCTGACGGATATCGGCACAGCCGAAGCCCTGCTGAACCAAACCGGTTTCATCTCGCGCCTCATTGTATTACCGGATCAGCCGCGTGATCGGCCACCTTTGGCCGAAGTCGCGCCCGAACTGGAGCGCGCCAGCCCATCCTCGCAAGTCGATACTGCTCGGCTGACTGACAGTTTTCACCTGAACCTGTCGGCTTTTGGCCTGCTGTCCTTTGCCGTTGGCCTGTTCATCGTGAACGGCACCGTCGGGCTGGCTTTTGCCCAACGCCGAGGCATGATCCGCACCCTGCGTGCACTGGGCGTTTCGATGCGGCGGCTGGTCTTCCTAATCCTGACCGAACTGACGGGGCTGGCCCTGATCGGTGGAACCTTGGGTCTGCTTCTTGGGTTCTTTCTGGCCGGAGCGTTGTTGCCCGATGTCGCAGCAACCCTTCGCGGCCTGTATGGTGCGCCCGTGACCGGACAGCTGACACTGCACCCCCATTGGGTGTTTGCCGGGATGGCGATGGCTGTCTGCGGCACCTTGTTTGCCAGTGGCCATGCGCTGTGGCGATTGTCTCGTATGCCCCTTCTGGCGGGGCCCGGTGTGCAAGCCTGGCAGGGCAATGCCGGCACACGTCTTGTGACAGGTTTGCTCGGCTTGTCCCTGATCGTCGGCGGTGTCATCGCCTATCTCGGCATCGGTGGTCTGGTTGCCGGTTTCGTGCTGTTGGCCGGATTGCTGACGGGTGCCGCGCTTTTGTTGCCGGCGCTTCTGACCTTTGCGCTTTCCGTCTTTGGCAACAGGTCCCGTGGCGCCATCGCGCAGTGGGTCTGGGCCGACATGCGCGCCCAATTGCCCGGGCTGTCGCTTGCCCTGATGGCCCTGTTGCTTGCGCTTGCGGCAAATATCGGTGTGGGCACAATGGTTTCAAGTTTCCGGCTGACCTTTGTCGGCTGGCTCGACCAGCGTCTGACCTCAGAGCTGTATCTGACCGTCCGTGACGAAGAACAGGGACGCGAGATCACGGATTGGCTGCGGCCACAGGTCGACGCCATCCTTCCAATTCGCAACATGGAACTGTCGCACGAAACCGGCCCCCTGTTTCTATACGGGGTCATTGACGATCCGGTCTATCGGCAGCACTGGCCCTTGATATCGGCAAACTCGACCGTATGGGACGACGTCATGGCCGGAGACGCGGTTCTGATCAACGAACAACTGGCACGGCGCGCGAACCTCTGGCCCGGAGATACGCTGACACTGTCCCCAGATCACACGCTGACCATCGCCGGGGTTTATTCGGATTATGGAAACCCAACCGGGCAAGCCATTGTGTCGATGAGCCAACTTGACCGGATCGCACCAGGTGCTGAAACGCGACGGTTTGGCATCCGTTTGAACCCCGAACAGGCGACTGAAATGGCGCAAGCCTTGCGCGCGCGGTTTGCCCTGCCGCGTCAGGCCGTGGTCCAGCAGGCCGCCATGAAGGCGCAATCATTGGCAATCTTTGAAAAGACCTTTGTCGTGACCTCGGCGCTCAATGTTCTGACCCTCGGCGTGGCGGGATTTGCCATACTCACCAGCCTGCTGACCCTGTGGACCCAGCGCTTGCCTCAGATTGCTCCGATATGGGCGCTGGGGCTGAACCGGGCGCAACTGGCGCGGCTGGAGCTTTTGCGCGGTGTGCTGCTCGCGGCTCTGACCGCGTGTCTGGCGTTGCCGCTTGGTCTGATCCTCGCCTGGGTTCTGCTGGCGGTGATCAATGTGCAAGCCTTTGGCTGGCGGTTGCCGATGTTCGTGTTTCCCTGGGATTGGTTGTGGCTGTTCCTGCTGACCCTGCTGGCCGCCCTGGTTGCAGCCGCCCTGCCCGCGCTGCGTATGTTGCGTCTGCCCCCTGCCGATTTGCTGAAGGTGTTTGCCAATGAACGTTAATGCCCTTTTGGCCATTCTGGTGTTTTTGTGCCCATCGCCTCTTTGGGCGCAGGGCTATGCAGGTCTTGGAGGGTCTGCGGAAGGGTTCGAGGTTCCGCAGGCGGGGATTGCGTTCGACTTTCCCAAAGACCACGGACATCACCCCGCCTATCGGATCGAATGGTGGTATCTGACGGCTAACCTCAAAGGCGAGGACGGGCTTGACTATGGCATCCAATGGACCCTTTTCCGGTCGGCCCTGAAACCGTTTGAAACAGATGGATGGCAAAGCCCGCAGATCTGGATGGGCCATGCGGCTGTCACCACGCCTGACACCCACTTTTTTGCCGAACGCCTGTCGCGTGGGGGGATTGGGCAGGCAGGTGTTGCGGTGCAACCGTTCGAGGCCTGGATCGACGAATGGCGCATGGCCGGACCGGATATGGACACCCTGACCCTGACGGCAAACGGGGCCGATTTCGGGTACGATCTTGCGCTGAGCGCACAAGGCCCGTTGGTGTTTCATGGCCAAGCGGGCTATTCTGTCAAATCCGCCGACGGGCAAGCCAGCTATTACTATTCGCAACCCTTCTATTCAGTCGAAGGCGTACTGCACCTGCCGGATGGCGATATGCGCGTCACCGGTCAGGGCTGGCTGGACCGGGAATGGTCTTCGCAACCCCTGGCCGAGGATCAAACCGGCTGGGATTGGTTCTCGCTCAGCTTCGAAGGCGGGGACAAGCTGATGGCCTTTCGCCTGCGCGGTGGTCGCGGCGATTTCACTTCGGCCACATGGATCAATTCAGACGGCAGCACCGATGCCATCCCCGACGGATCCGTCAGGCTTGAGCCGCTTGCGACCGATCAGGTGGCAGGGCGCGACGTCCCGACGCAATGGCGCGTCGTGCTTGCGGACCGAGGCATCGACGTCAAGGTATCCGCCCTGACGCCGGACGCCTGGATGGGGACACGTTTTGAATATTGGGAAGGTCCGGTCACGGTCACCGGCAGCCACGAGGGCGTCGGGTATCTCGAGATGACGGGCTACTGACCTGGCTGCGGGAGCCCGAACGGCGGCAGGCGACCGTCGGGGCTCCGGCTCCTCTGTGCATGGTATCTGCTTTTCGCGTCAGCGCACCACGTAAACCGAGACGTTGGAATGTCGCACCACGCGTGCCGCATTCGGGCCCAGCAGGTAATCCTTGAAATCCGGCTTGTGGGCTCCGATTACGATCAGGTCAGAGCCGGCACTTTCGGCCGTCTTCAAAATCTCCTGATAGGCTGTTCCTGTCGCAACCACATGGCGGATGGTTTCGTTGCGCTCGGCCCCCAGGGCCGACACGCACAGCGCCGTCAGCTTGGCCTGCGCTTCCTCCAACGCCTTGTCGTGAAAATCGGATTCGAAAAACCCCGACACCCAGCTTTCCCCGAAATCGGGGAGCACTGTCACCACGTCAAGTTGCGCCCCTTCCATATCCGCCAGCGCGGCCGCTTTTTGCAGAACCGGTGCATCAATCTCGCCGTTGCTGATATCAACGGCACACAGAACGGAACGTGTCATACGAGCACCTCTTGTCTGGCGGCACGGCCGCGTTGCAGGAAAGCGATCAGACCCAGCAGGATCAGCGCCGGGATATAGACCAGTTGCTTCGGAGGCTGGCTGGACGGCAGGCTGACCGAGCTCAGACGCACGGCCTCGTCACCGTAATAGTCAAAGTTGGCCAGATCTTTGGCAACCGGTGATCCAAACATCGGCTCGTCAAGTTTGACGAGGCCATCCTCTTCGAGCAACAGGAGCCCCATCGCATCGACGCGCGCTTCACCGCCCTCTTCGGATCCGACTGGCACGACAACCGTGGTGTCCACCATCTTGCCGGTGTCAAAATCCGGCCCGCTGATCACCATGCGAACCTCGGTTCCCGGCGGAGTCTGGCCAATGGTTTCGACAAACGCCGCAGGTTCGACCGAAGTGTATGGAGGCGCGATGCGATCCATGAAGAAATCCGGCCTGAACAGGGCGAAGGCCACGGCGATCAGAGCGATACTTTCGTAGATGCGGCTGTGGGTCAGGAAATACCCCATGGTGCCTGCCGTAAAGACAAGGATCGCTATCGTCGCGAAAATCGCCACTATGATCCCTTCGACCCATGTCACATCGATCAGCAGAAGATCGGTGTTGAAAATGAACACGAAGGGCAGCGCCACGGTGCGCAGGCTGTAGAAGAAGGCCGTGAAACCGGTTTTGATCGCATCACCGCCCGACACGGCCGCGGCAGCAAAACTGGCCAGCCCGACCGGAGGTGTCACGTCGGCCATGATCCCGAAATAGAACACGAACAGGTGGACAGCGATCAAAGGAACGATCAGCCCGCTTTGGGCGCCCAACTCAACAACCACTCCGGCCATCAACGAGCTGACAACGATATAGTTCGCGGTTGTCGGCAGACCCATGCCCAGGATCAGGCTGAGCAGCCCGACCATGACCAGCATCAGGATCAGATTGCCGCCCGACAGGAACTCGACCAGATCGGCCATCACCTGACCAACACCCGTCAACGTGACGGTTCCCACGATCACGCCCGCGGTCGCCGTGGCAAGCGCGATACCGATCATGTTGCGTGCCCCGTCGATCAGACCTTGCCACAGGTCGGCAACACCATCGATGAAAGTGTTGTACAGGTTGCTCTGCCCGCGGAACATCGCTTTCAGCGGCTTCTGCGTCAGCAGGATGACAAACAGCAGCGATGTGGCCCAGAAGGCGGACAGGCCCGGTGATTTTTGTTCGATCATCAGGAAATAGACCAGAACGATGATCGGCAGCAGGTAATGCAGGCCAGCTTTGTAGATATCGGCGATGACCGGAAGCGTAACCTCTTTTGCGTTAGGGTCGTCGGGTTCCAGATCCGGAACCTGTGCCGCCAGATAGAGCAGTGCGACATAAACCGCGCAGATAATCAGGCTGAGCACGATCCCAGCGGCCGACGGCACCCAGCTTGTCACGGCATCCACCGGGAATTGTGAGCCATAGCAAAGACCTGCAAACACTAGGAAGAAGCCCAGCATCCCCACCACGGTCCGCGCCAGATGCACATCGCGGTCGCCCAGCGTGGGCATGTTCCGCTTCACGGCCTCGAGGTGCACGATGTAAACGAGTGCGATGTAGGAAATCGCTGCCGGCAGGAAGGCATGGGTGATCACCTCGACATATGAGATGCCCACATACTCCACCATCAGGAATGCAGCGGCCCCCATCACCGGCGGCATGATCTGTCCGTTGACCGAACTGGCAACCTCGACCGAGCCCGCTTGTTCACTGCTGAACCCGACGCGCTTCATCAGCGGTATGGTGAAAGTACCGGTGGTGACAACATTGGCAATCGACGAGCCCGAGATCAGGCCGGTCGCAGCCGAGCCTACAACTGCCGCCTTGGCCGGACCACCACGCAGGTGGCCCAGGGCCCCAAAGGCCATCTTGATAAAGTAGTTTCCTGCCCCGGCTTTATCCAGCAATGCGCCAAACAGAACGAACAGGAAAACGAATTTCGTGGAAACACCCAGAGCGATACCAAACACGCCCTCGGACGTGATCCACATGTGGCTCATCGCCTTTTTCAGGCTCGCGCCCTTCCAGCGGATAACTTCGGGCACCCATTCCGAGGCACCGAAGAAGACATAGGCCAAAAATATGGTCGCGATAATTGCCATGGCCGGGCCAAGCGCACGGCGCGCGGCCTCGAACAACAGCACCAGGCCAAGCAACGCAACCCATTTGTCGGTGTCGTCGGCCAAACCGCCCGCATTGACGATCTTGTCATAGAAGAAATAGCCGTACAGCGCGACGAACGCGCCCACCAATCCCATGATCCAATCCTGAACCGGAATATAGTTCCGAGGGCTGGATTTGAGTGCCGGATAAGCCGCAAAGGCCAGAAACAAAGCAAAAGCCAGATGGAATTGCCGTGCATTGTTCACAACGCTTCCGGGCAAGACATAATTCGCCAGGGGCGAGGCCAGAACAACTTGAAATATCGACCAGATCGCGGCCACGACCGCAAGGAAAACGCCCACGTTCCCGACCGGATTGCGCCCTCCTGCGTCAGAAGATGCAACCAGATCCTGAAGCTCTTCTTCGGAAAGCGGACGATTGGATTGAGTGTCGGAATTCATCAAATGTCTCCCCGTCGCGGCCATTGTTCGGCCTTCTGAAATCCCGTTTCACACGGGTTTTGTGCAGGGCGCCCTTGGGCACCCTGCGTCAGGTCTGGTTTACTGAATCCAGCCTTTTTCTTTGTAGTACTTCTCGGCACCCGGATGCAGCGGAGCCGACAGGCCATCCGCAATCATCTCTTCTGGCTTCAGGTTCGCAAACGCCGGGTGCAGCTTTTTGAAGTCATCGAAGTTTTCGAAGACCGAGCTTACAACCGCATAAACCGCGTCATCCGACACGTCTGCCGAGGTTACGAAAGTCGCGCCAACACCAAAGGTCGAGGTGTCTTCGTCAGATCCACGGTACATGCCACCGGGAATGGTTGCCTTGCGGTAGAACGAGTTTTCGTTGACCAGCTTGTCCACGGCCTCACCGCTGACGTTCACCAGAACCGAGTCACACGCGGTGGTGGCTTCCTGAATCGAACCCGAGGGGTGGCCAACGGTGTACACCATCGCATCGATCTGGTTGTCGCACAAGGCTGCCGACTGTTCAGCCGCTTTCAGCTCGGTCGCCAGTTCGAAATCATCTGTGGTCCAGCCCATCTCGCCCAGCAGAACTTCCATGGTGCCGCGCTGACCGGAACCGGGGTTGCCGATGTTGACGCGCTTGCCCTTCAGGTCTTCAAAGTTGGTGATGCCGGAATCGGCGCGGGCCACCACGGTGAAGGGTTCGGGGTGCACCGAGAACACGGCCCGCAGGCCTTCGAACGGGCCGGCTTCTTCGAATTTCGAGGTGCCGTTATAGGCGTGGTACTGCCAGTCGGACTGGGCCACACCGAACTCCAGCTCGCCTTCGCGGATGGTGTTGATGTTGTAGACTGAACCACCGGTCGATTCGACCGAGCAGCGCACGCCGTGCTCTTTCCGGCCTTTGTTGACCAGACGACAGATCGCGCCGCCGGTCGGATAGTAAACGCCGGTGACACCGCCGGTACCGATCGTAATGAACTCTTCGGCATATGCCGCCGGAGCCAGAAGGGCTGCGGTGACGAAGGCGCCGACGCTCAGTTTGCTGCTGTTTTTCATCTGTTAACTCCCACTTTTTTTGTCTGGCAGTTGGAAATCAAGTTTGATCACCTGCTCAGGGAAGCGTGCCGATAATACAAACCGGCCCGCATCGCAACGGCTACAAATCTTTGAATTTCCCAATTTCTCCCAACCCTTTCGAGGTTTCATTCAGATACCCGCAATGTCAAGGCCGGCACCGGTCTGACCTGCGCCAATTCGCATATATGAGCATAAATCCCGAACTTTCCCCTTCAGTTCACAGGGAGCCGTCTGGGTTCATGCGGTCACTCCAAATCCAAAACCTGCCCTCATTCCCGGCGCTAATCACCGTGAAACAGAGCGAACCGCGTTTCGGATAAGGAGGCAGGGCATATCACGTTTGTACGTTCTGGCGAATCTGACAAAGGCCCTTCAACACCAACCCGGTTCAAGATCCCCCCCGGCCGGGGCCTGATGATCTGTCACTGAAGCAGGTCCGGAACGTTGTGGCATTCACGGCCCGCTACAGAGGACCTCAAACAGGACATGAAGATCTAGGTTGCGGATCATCACCTTGATCACGGCACCCCGCCAAGAGGACGGACGGTGTTCTGAGTTTGTCGGAATTGTGGTGCCCAAGGAGAGACTCGAACTCTCACGCCCGTGAAGGCGGGGGATTTTGAATCCCCTGCGTCTACCATTCCGCCACTTGGGCCACGAACACTGGATTAGCGCCCATCCGAGCGAAGGTCCAGAGGCAAAAACCATCCAATATTCCATTTGTTTCGCCCTCGACTGTTGACGGTCCGTCAGGCGCATGGTTTGGCTGGGCTTCAGACCGAAAACGGGATTTGAGTGCTTTATGTTACGATCGCTTTATGACTGGACCATTCGTCTGGCCGAACACCCTCACGCGCTGTGGGCGCTGGCCATCGTGGCTTTCATCGAAAGTTCGTTCTTCCCGATTCCCCCCGATGTGTTGATGATTCCGATGATTCTGGCCCGCCCGTCCCGGGCGTGGCTGATCGCAACCGTGGCACTGGTGGCTTCGGTTCTGGGGGGCATGCTGGGCTATGCGATTGGTGCGTTTTTCTATGAAAGCATCGGGCAGCCCATTCTGGAATCCATGGGGAAAGGCCATGCCATGGAAGAATTCAATACCCGTTTCAACGACTTCGGGTTCTGGGCCGTTCTGGCCGCTGGTGTGACCCCCTTCCCTTACAAGGTCATCACCATTATGTCCGGCTGGACCGGCATGCCGCTTGGAACTTTCATCGCGACCTCGATTCTGGCTCGCGCCTTGAGGTTCTTTCTGGTTGCAGGTCTGCTCTGGGGATTCGGTGAGCCGATCCGCGACTTCATCGAAAAGCGCCTGGGGCTAATGTTCACTTTGTTCATCATCCTCCTGTTTGGCGGTTTCCTGGTGGTGAAATACTTATGACGAGACGTTCGCAACTTGTCGCGGTGGCAAGTCTAGGATCACTGGCCCTTCTTCTGGCCGCTTTTGGCTTTCAGCATCTCGGCGGGCTTGCGCCATGCAAGATGTGCATCTGGCAGCGCTATCCTCATGCAGTGGCCATCGCGATCGGCGCCGTGGCGCTGGCATTGCCAAGGCTGACCTTTCTTCCTTTGCTGGGCGCAGCGGCGGCCGCGACAACTTCGGCGGTGGGTGCATTTCACGCCGGCGTTGAACAAGGCTGGTGGGAAGGCCCAAGCAGCTGCACATCCGGCAGCATCAGCGGTCTGTCCGCAGACGATCTGTTCGATCAAATCATGTCCGCGCCTTTGGTGCGGTGCGATGATATCCCCTGGGAGATGTTTGGCATCTCGATGGCTGGCTGGAACGCTATTGCTTCTGCTGTGCTGGTCCTGATCTGGCTGGCCGCGTGGAAAACCCGCGCGGCTTAGAACTCGTCCAGCTCTGCATCCCAATACAGGAAATCGATCCAGCTTTCATGCAGGTGGTTCGGCGGAAACTTCCGTCCGATATTGCGCAACGCTTCGGCATCGGGCTGACGTGGCGGCTTGCGCAAGGTCATCCGAGCCTGGCGCAGCGATTTCGACCCTTTGCGCAGATTGCAGGGGCTGCACGCCGCCACCACGTTCTGCCAACTGGTCACACCACCAGCGGCCCGTGGTACCACATGGTCAAAGGTCAGGTTGTCACGGCTGCCGCAGTACTGGCAGCGGAATTCATCCCGCAAAAATAAATTAAAGCGCGTGAAGGCCACGCGCTTTCTGGGTTTTACATAGTCTTTCAAAACAACGACCGAGGGTATTCGGATCTCGGTGCTCGGGCTGCGGACGACCTCGTCATATTCAGCCACGATATCGACCCGATCCAGCCAAGCCGCCTTGATCGCTTCTTGCCAGGGCCACAGTGACAGCGGGTAATAGGATAAGGGGCGATAATCGGCGTTCAAAACCAGGGCCGGGTGTTGTTTGAGCGCACCCGGCTCCCTTACAAATTCGGTCCTGAAGTCTCCGTCCATCACAGAATCGCTCCTCGCTCTCAGCTGCCCGTTTGTGACACCAGAGCGGGGAGCACCCGCCCCGGTCTTTTTATAACTATATATCGTGTTAAAACTCTGACAAGCCCTGATTTTCCACAATATGTCGCAGACGGGGTAACGCGAATCCGTAACAGGCACATGACAGTTATCCACAGCTTGCACCGGGGGTGATCTTCAGGCTATGCGCAGATCATGTCCTGGTTCATTCGCTTCAACAAACCTTATGATGTTCTGCCGCAGTTCACCGACCGCGCCAATACGGACAGCCCGCGCAACACGCTGTCCGATTTCATCGATCTGCCGGGCGTCTATCCCGCGGGCAGGCTGGACCGTGACAGTGAAGGTTTGATGCTGCTGACGGATCATGGAAAGCTGCAATCCCAAATCTCTGACCCAAAGCACAAGATGGCCAAAACCTATTGGGTTCAGGTTGAGGGCACCCCCGACGAGGCTGCCCTGAAAACGCTTCGCAACGGGGTGGAATTGAAGGACGGTCTGACCCGTCCTGCCAAGGCCCGCCAGATCGACGAGCCCGAAATGCTCTGGCCGCGCACCCCGCCGATCCGTGAACGCAAGACGGTACCGGACAGCTGGCTTGAACTGACCATACGTGAGGGCAAAAACCGACAGGTGCGTCGGATGACTGCTGCCGTGGGCCTGCCGACGCTGCGCCTGATCCGGTACCGCATCGGAGACTGGACCCTGAATGATCTTGAGCCCGGGCAGTGGGACAGTCTGCCAATGCCGACACTGAACGCGGCCCCCCAACGCAAGCGCGACCGTCGCGCACGCCGGTGACAGACCCTGCCCCGATCTGCTAAACTGGGGGAATGAAGAAAACGCCTGACATCCCTGCCCCTTCGGCCATTCTGGAAGCGGCGCTCTATGTTGATGATCTGGACGCGGCAGAACAGTTTTACGGCGAAGTTCTTGGGCTCGAACGCATACAACGTGTCGCTGACCGCCATGTTTTCTATCGCATCGGCGGATCGGTCCTGCTGATTTTCAATCCCGACCAGACCGAACAACCGCCGCTTGACCCCGGTATGCCGGTTCCGCCCCACGGCGCGCGCGGCCCCGGACATGTGTGTCTTGTGCTGTCACGAGAGGAAATCGCAGTGATGCGCAAACACCTTCTGGACTGGAATATTCCGGTAGATGCCGAGTTTGACTGGCCCGGCGGCGTGCGGTCTTTGTATGTGCGCGACCCGGCCGGAAACTCGGTCGAGTTCGCCGAAGCGCACCTTTGGGCTTGATCTGGCGCGGAACACATGGGCGCTCCGCTGATCAGGTTGCAAACACTAAAGGCTCAGCTTGTCGCGCATGAAAGCCAGCGCAACGCTCAGCCCGTCCGGGGCGATACCGTGCCCGGTGCCTTTCATGACATGGGCATAGACCTCTTTGAAACCCGCAGCCTGCAAGGCTTCGGCCGCTTCCGGCAGGGACTGTGGGGGAACGACGTCATCGGCGTCGCCATGCACCAGCAAGACAGGCATCCGGCTGACGGTTTCATCCACCAGCAGATCGGGTTCCAGCAAACGGCCTGAAAAGGCTACGATCCCGGCCACGGGATCTTCCCGCCGCGGCGCAACGTGCAGGCTCATCATGGTGCCTTGGCTGAAGCCAAACAGCACAACCTGTTCGGGCAGAACATCTTCGTCCACCATCAGCGCGTCCAGAAAGGCGTTGAAGTCCTCGACAGCCATTTCCATGCCCCGGCGGGCTTCTTCTTCGGAAGATCCATCGATCCACGGAATCGGGAACCACTGATACCCGTTGGGCATTCCGGGGATCTGCTCGGGGGCGTCGGGGGCCACGAACAACGTGTCGGGCAGGTGTTCGCCCAGCGGATCGGCCAATCCCAGCAGATCGGCACCGTTTGCGCCATAGCCATGCACGAACACCACGACCGAGCGCGTGTCGCCCGAAACAGGCTCTTTCCGGAGCGCATTTAAAACCCGTGTCATCTGATCCCTTCTCTTTGTTTTGCAACCCGGTAATAGGCCCACAGCACCCGTGCCGCAACCGAACGCCAGGGCGACCAGGCCTCGGCCATTTTGCGCAGCTCCTTGTCCGTTGGACGTTCAGGCAAGTCATAGAGGATGCGCGCCGCCTCTTGCAGGGCCAGATCACCGGGTGCGATGACATCTGCGCGACCCAGTGAGAACATGGCATAGATTTCGGCTGTCCAGACACCGATACCCGGAACTTGCGTCAATATGGCGACGACATCGGCGTCAGTTGCATCGCGCAGTGCCTTATAGTCGATACGTGCCTCGGCCAGTGCCCGCGCATATCGGATCTTCTGTCGGCTCAGCCCAACTGCCCGCAGATCATCATCCGTTGCCCACAGGATCTTGCGCGGGCCGGTCAACCTTGCATCCTGAAGCCGTTTCCAGATCGCATTGGCCGAAGCCACGCTGACTTGCTGACTGACAATTGCACTCAATAATTGAGCAAACCCATCGGGGCGGCGGCGCAGCGGCAAAGGGCCGGTCTGATCCATCGCATACGCCATGCGCGGACAGGTTTTGGCCAGCCACTCGGCCCCTTCGGCCACACAGTCCGATGTTTCGATGATGCGGCCCGCGGGCATGCGGCCTCCCTGCTCTGTTGTTTCGGGCAGGTTAGGCGCATGTGACGCAGATGCAACCCGCTTGTGCCGCAAACACTTAGCCGATAACCATTCGCCCATGACGATGATTTCAACCCTTCCGGACGACCGGCAGGCCAAACGCAATGTGGCCGTACTGGTGGCTGCCCAAGCCATTCTGGGCGCGCAGATGCCGATGATGTTCATCGTCGGCGGGCTTGCAGGTCAGTCGCTGGCCTCGAACCCCTGCCTGGCGACGCTGCCGATATCCCTGATCGTTCTGGGATCGATGCTGGCAGCCACGCCGATCTCGGCCATCATGCAAAAATGGGGCCGTCGCGTGGGGTTCCTTGTCGGGGCAACGGCCGGTGCACTGGGCGGGTTGATCGGGGCCTATGGTCTGTTTCTGGGCTCGTTCCCCATCTTTCTTGTCGGCAGCCTGCTGACCGGCATCTACATGAGCGCACACGGGTTCTATCGCTTTGCTGCAGCAGACACCGCGTCAGACGATTACCGCCCAAAAGCGATTTCATACGTGATGGCCGGCGGGCTGGCGGCCGCCATCATCGGGCCTCAGATCGTGAAGCTTACCTCTGAAGCATACGTCATCCCTTTTCTGGGAACATATATGGCCGTAATCGGCATCAACGTTCTGGGCTCGGCGCTGTTCTTCTTTCTCAACATTCCGACACCTGCGAAACCTGCGGCCGATGAACCCAAGGGGCGGTCACGGATCGAGTTGCTGAAAACACCCCGCATCGCCGTCGCGATCATCTGTGCCATGGTGTCTTATGCGTTGATGAATCTGGTCATGACCTCGACACCGCTTGCGGTTGTCGGATGTGGGTTTTCGGCCAATGACGCGGCGGATATCGTGACAAGTCACGTGCTGGCAATGTATGTCCCCAGCTTCTTCACCGGGCACCTGATCGCCCGGTTTGGCGTTGAGAAGATCGTCGCTCTGGGTTTGGCCATACTTGCCGCATCAGGGGTGGTTGCGCTGCAAGGCGTTGAATTGGGAAACTTTTTTGTCGCCCTTGTTCTTCTGGGCATTGGTTGGAATTTCGGCTTCATCGGCGCGACCACGATGCTGGCCGCGTCGCATGAACCGCAAGAGCGCGGACGGATGCAGGGCCTCAATGACCTGTTGGTGTTTGGCGGTGTGACATTGGCATCGCTGGCCTCGGGCGGGTTGATGAACTGCTCGGGCGGATCCGCGATCGAGGGGTGGAATGCCGTCAACCTGGCCATGATCCCTTTGCTGACACTGGCAGGTGGCGCATTGCTGTGGCTGGTTCTGCGCCCGGCCGATCCCGAAAGGGTCTGATCACCAGCGCCCGCTGCCGACGGTCCACATCAGGGACAGTCGCTGACGCATTTCGCCTGGTTCAAGCGTTCCGGCCGCCACCCGCTCGGGTTGGGCGATGGCCTGCTTCAGCACCCGTTCCGCCAACCAACCTGCATACAGCGCGGGACGCGCCTCAGGTGCGATGTCACCCCGGTTTGATCGTGCGTTGCGCAATCGGTCCAAAGCGGATTGGGCCAGTTGCTGAACGCCGCCCGTCGTACCATCAAGCAAAGGTACGCGACCCCGCTTTTCCAGTTCGGGAATGGCGCGGAACCAATTTGCCACACCGACTCCGTACCCGAAATCGCGCAACACGCTTTCATCCGCCGCACCCAGCGCCTGCGCCGAGGCGACGAAAAGAGATCCGGAACTGTGGTGGATATAGGCGTCAAAATGTTCCTGATCCTCGAACGGATCCCGGTATATATCCCAACGTCTTACGGCAACAAATTCATCCAGTACGCCTGCCAGATGCGGCGACAGGACCCGCGACAGAGGCGTCACCACCTCGTGCCGCCGCACCGCGGCCCCTTCCGCAATCTCCAGCAACGCGTCGCGCCACCATTGCAGCCGCATTTCGGCAATCATGGCCTCTTGCGTTACCCATGGCGCGCGGGCGACTTCAACATTCAACGCATAGATCGGAAACAAAACCACGCGGGCCGCGACCGGAGCAGCCATCGTCGCGCGGAACCGATCAGGATCCGCACGCTGTACCAGCGCGGCGCAGGCTTTGACATCATCGTCGAAGGTCACACTCACTCGGCCGCTGCCTTTTGCGGATCGCAATCACGGACCAGTTTCCACTGGATCGCATCCAGCAGCGCCTCAAAGGACGCATCAACTATGTTCGCACTGACACCCACCGTCGACCAGCGTCGCCCCTGACCATCTTCGCTGTCGATGATGACGCGGGTCACCGCTTCGGTCCCGCCCTGGGTGATACGGACCTTGAAGTCGACAAGGCGCATATCCGACAAGACCTGCGAATATTGGCCCAAATCCTTCGCCAGCGCCTTGGCCAGCGCGTTCACAGGCCCCCTGTCATTGCCAGACTCGTCCATGGACTCGCTGACGGACAGTTTCTTTTCACCGTCCACTTTGACCACGACGACAGCCTCGGACAGGCTGACCATCTTGTTGTATTTGTTCTTCCGGCGCTCAACAGTGACCTTGTAGCGCTTGACCTCGAAGAATTCAGGCAGTTGTCCCAGTTCATCCCGCGCCAACAGTTCGAAACTGGCCTGCGCGGTGTCGTAGGAATACCCAACCGCTTCACGATCCTTGATCCGTTCAAGGATGCGGCCCAATGCGGGATCACCGGCTTTGACGCTCAGCCCCGCCTCGGTCAGGCGTTTGCGCAGGTTCGACTGACCCGCCTGGTTCGACATCGGAATGATACGTTCATTGCCTATGCTCGCCGGGTCCACATGTTCGTAAGTCGATGGGTCCTTCAGGATCGCGCTGGCGTGCAACCCCGCCTTATGCGCAAAAGCCGACGCACCCACATACGCCGCCTGCTTGCTGGGAACCCGGTTCAGGACATCGTCCAACATGCGGCTGATGCGGGTCAGCCCGGCCAGCGCATCAAGGCTGACGCCGGTTTCGAACTGCGAGGCGTAGGGTTCTTTCAGCAGCAATGTCGGGATCAGCGCCGTCAGGTTTGCGTTGCCGCAGCGTTCCCCCAGACCATTCAGCGTTCCCTGAATTTGCCGTGCACCTGCTTCGACCGCCGCCAGAGAACAGGCCACCGCGTTCTCGGTATCGTTATGGGTGTGGATACCCAACCGTTCACCCGGCAGACCGGCCGCGATCACTTCGGACACGATCCGCCCGACCTCGGACGGCAATGCACCACCGTTGGTGTCACACAGCACAACCCATCGCGCGCCCGCCTCCAGCGCGGCCCGGCAAACTTGTGTCGCGTATTCCGGGTTGTCCTTGTACCCGTCAAAGAAATGTTCGGCATCGAACAACGCCTCGCGCCCTTGCGCCACGATATGCGCGACCGAAGCGCGGACATTTTCCGTGTTCTCGGCAAGCGAAATGCCAAGCGCATGGGTCACGTGATAATCATGCGACTTGCCAACCAAACAAACGGCCTGCGTTCCCGCATTCATCACCGCAGCCAGCACATCGTCATTCTCGGCCGAGCGCCCCGCCCGCTTGGTCATGCCAAAGGCCGTCAACCGGGCCGCGGTCTTTGGCGCAACCTCGAAAAACGCGCTGTCGGTGGGGTTGGCACCGGGCCAGCCGCCTTCGATGTAATCCACCCCCAAAGCATCCAACGCCTGTGCGATCTGCACTTTCTCCGCCGTCGAGAACTGCACACCCTGCGTCTGCTGCCCGTCACGCAGGGTCGTGTCATAGAGATAGAGGCGTTCTTTGGTCATCAGACCTCCTCCAGCTTGGCGGCATCAAAACCGGCGCCCGGCACCAGTTCAACACCCTCCTTGCTCATTCGAACCTCAAGCCCTGCCGCAACATACGCCGCCTTGAGGCGATCGACCTCCGAGAAATCCTTGTTTTCCATTGCAGATACACGCGCCTTTGCCAACCGATCTGCATGGGCACTCAGGTCTATGGACGCCGTGTCAGCCCACCCTCCCATCTGGGGCAGAAGCAAACCCAGCATTTGCGCGCTTGCCAGCAATCCCGCAGCGTCACCATCTGACGCCAGACGGTAAAGCTCGGCCATGGCACCTGCTGTGTTCAGATCGTCACTCAGCGCTGCGATCACTTCAGGTGCCGCGCTGGCAGCGGGTTCGATGCCCGATGTCAGCGCCCGCCACTTGCGCAGCGTCACCTCTGCTTCGCGGGCCTTCTTCTCGGTCCAGTCCATCGGCTTGCGATAATGCGTCTGCAAGAAGACAAAGCGGATCACTTCGCCCGGAACGCCCTGCTCCAGCAGATCATGCACGGTAAAGAAATTGCCCAGCGATTTGGACATCTTCTTGCCTTCGACCTGCAACATCTCGTTATGCAGCCAGACCCGCGCGAATTCACCGTGCGGGTGCGCGCATTTGCTCTGGGCGATCTCGTTCTCATGGTGCGGGAACATCAGGTCGTTGCCGCCACCATGGATATCAAAACTCTCACCCAGCAACTCATAGCTCATGGCCGAGCATTCGATGTGCCAGCCCGGACGTCCCCGCCCCCATGGGCTGTCCCAGCCCGGCAGTTCATCGGTCGAGGGTTTCCACAAGACAAAATCCATCGGGTTCTTCTTGTAGGGCGCCACCTCGACCCGCGCGCCGGCGATCATGTCATCCACCGAGCGCCCCGACAGCTTGCCGTAGCTTTCTTTCCAGCTATCCACCGCGAACAGAACATGGCCTTCGGCGGCATAGGCATGACCCTTAGCGATCAGGTCTTCGATCATCGCGATCATCTGCGCGATGAACTGGGTCGCGCGCGGCATCTCGTTCGGCTCCAACGTGCCCAAAGCGCCCATATCATGCAGGTACCAGCCGATGGTTTCATCCGACCGTTGCTGCACCAATTGTTCCAGCGTACCTTCCGCGCCCGCCTGTTTGCGGGCCAGCGCCGTGGCGTTGATCTTGTCGTCTACGTCGGTGAAGTTGCGCACATAGGTCACGTGTTCTGCGCCATAGACATGGCGCAACAGACGATACAGCACATCGAACACCACCACCGGGCGGGCATTGCCCAGATGGGCGCGGTCATAGACCGTCGGACCACAGACATACATCCGCACGTTATCAGGGTCGATCGGTACGAAATCTTCCTTCGTCCGCGTCCGCGTGTTGTGCAGCTTGATCGTCGTCATCGGTCGGGCTCCTAGAAAACAGCAAAGGCTTGCGCGTTGGCGCGGGCTTAGCAACTTGTCTCAGGGATGAAAACGAAAGAAACCGGCCCGCTTGATAAATCAGCAGGTAATGCAGCAGATAATGATGCGGGTCACCGGGTTCATGCCCCTCGGTTAGCACGGGATCCCCGCCAAGCCAAGCGTTGAGTTTGTTCACCGGGTCCGTCAAAGTGCCCGTCATGGACCGAAACGTCATCAATTCCATCTGCAAGGAATTTCCCGGTGCAGAACTGTCAGACCCGTGGGGCGGCGGTCATGACGCGTGGAAAGTTGGCGGCAAGATGTTTGCCTGTATCGGAATTGCAAATGACGGTGTTTCCGTCAAAACACCCGATGCGGAAACGGCTCAGATGCTGATTGATGCCGGTGTCGCGGTGAAAGCCCCCTATTTTCACCGCAGCTGGGTCCGCCTGCCGTTTGATGCCGAGACAGGCGAACTGCGCCATCGTTTGGCGGTTTCCTATGACCTTGTACGCGCATCGCTGACAAAAAAGCTTCAGGCGACGCTGGCGCCGCGAAGCTGATTGACAAACGGCCACCGCTCTGCCCCATTCAGCGCAAAGCAACCAGGGGCGATTTCATGAGATTGTCTGAACGCATCACGCAGATCACCGGCGGCGGCAGCGATGGCTGGGACGTGTTCTATCGCGCCCGCCGGATGTTGAGTGAAGGACAAGCCGTAACCGAACTGACGATCGGTGAACATGACACCCGAACCGACCCTTCGATTCTTCGGGCGATGGAGCTGTCGGCCCGCAGCGGCCATACAGGTTACGCGATGGTGCCCGGCACGGACCTGCTGCGCGACACGGTCGCCGCTCGGGTTCAGACCCGCACTGGCGTTCCGACCTCTCGGAACAATGTTCTGATCACCCCCGGCGGGCAAGCTGCCCTGTTCGCGGCACATATGGCCGTTTGCGATCCCGGAGATGTCGGATTGTATCTCGACCCGTACTACGCCACCTATCCCGGCACGATTCGGGGTGTTGGCGCCGTGGCCCGTGCGGTTCAAACCCCGGCCGATGACGCTTTCCAGCCCCAGGCAGAGCGGATCGATGCCGCTGCTGAAGGCGCGGTTTCGCTGTTGATCAACACGCCGAACAATCCGACCGGCGTGGTCTATTCCCGTCAATCGCTCGAGGCGGTCGCTGACGTGTGCAAGCGGCGCGATCTCTGGCTGATCTCGGATGAGGTGTACGATACGCAGGTCTGGGACGGTGAACATCTTTCTCCGCGTGCGCTGCCCGACATGGCAGAGCGAACGCTTGTGGTTGGATCCATGTCCAAGTCCCACGCCATGACCGGGTCTCGGTGTGGATGGGTCGTCGGCCCTCAGGAGGTCATCGCCCATCTGATCAATCTGGCGACCCACACCACCTACGGCGTTCCCGGGTTCGTACAGGACGCGTCGAGTTTTGCGCTGACTGCGGGTGTTGAACTTGAAGAAAAAATCGCCGCTCCGTTCCGCCGCCGCCGGTCCTTGGCCATGGACATTCTGGCCTCGCAAAACATCGTCGGCCTCGTCCCCGCGCAGGGCGCCATGTATCTGATGCTGGATATCCGCGCGACCGGGATGTCGGGGGACGCGTTTGCCAACGCGCTGCTGGACGCACACAAGATTGCCGTCATGCCCGGCGAAAGCTTCGGCAAGGCCGCTGCCGGGCACATACGGGTGGCCATGACCGTGGCGGATGAACGCTTTGCGGTTGCGCTGAAAACGCTGTGCGAATTCGCGTCGCAACTTGCGAGGCAGCACGCAGCTGAATAAGCCCGTTGTCAGAAACGAAACGTTGTACGCAGGTTGAAAACGTTGGAATCCAGACCACCGGTGGATCGGGTGACATCATCGAAGTCCTGCCGCAGCGCCTCACCGCTGATGACAAAATTGTCGCCAATCGGATAAGCGACGCCGATCCCGTAAACAGCGGCGGTATCGCTGTCGACGGATGTTTCGGCCCGTGCCGCACCAACGACGACATACCCCAGCGCGCTGCCGAAATCGTACCCGCCACGCAGTTTCAATCGGGTCATACTGTCCAGACTGCCCTGAGACTGGCTGAGGTTCAGGGAAAGGCGGTTGTATTCAAGTTCACCGCCCAGAACGAAAGCCCCGAAATCCCGATCATAGCCTACATGCGCACCAAAGGCGGTGTCGTCCCCGCTTGATCCGCCCGGTCCATCCGCATCCGCGTACCCAAAGCTGAGCCCAACGTACCCCCCTGTCCAATCCTCTGCCAAAACCTGGCCGGCGCTGGCCGTCAGAGCCACGACAATCAGGACAGAAAAAAGTTCAAAAGTCTGTTTCAACGCGATTTCACTCGGGCTTCAGATCATGTGTTAACTTATAATTAAACTGGGATCGCTTTTGTCAGAGTTCAATTCCTTGCACGCAAAGCTCAAGAGTAAGTGAATGCAGTATAACAGATTTCTGTCCTCGGGGGAGAAAATCTGCCTTAGAGTTCCGTCAGAGGTTTGTTGGGCAGATATTTGCTGAAGTAAATTCCGTTGAGGTCGCAAACAGAACAGATTGCGTCGCCGTGTTTTGGAATTGTTGCGCCAAACGTATAGAGGCGGAATGACTGACCACGACTGGAAAATCAGCCTGATCAGCCGCACCATTGGTGCGGACCGGGGGCGTGCAGCGAGAGGACGGCCGTAAGCGGCCATTTGCCAGTTCCCCAAACATCTCTCACAGATCGGAAATAGAAATGAACGACCAATCCCGCAACACATCGCGCAGCGGCGGTCGCGCTGCGCGTCGCGCTGCCCGTGCAACCGCATTGCCTGAACATCTGCGGCCCGTGCGCCCCGGTATGGAGGGCGGTGTCCTGAATGTTCTGACCCAGGCACAGATCGAACGTATCCACGAGGCCGCCCTGACCGCATTGGAAACCATTGGTCTGGCGGACGCGCCGCAAAGCGGGATCGACTATCTGGTTGGTGCAGGCTGCACATTGGGCGACGATGGCCGCATCCGCTTTCCCCGTGCGCTTGTCGAAGACACGATCGCAAAGGCGAACCGCAATGTCACTTTGTACAGCCGTGACGGGAAGACCGATCTGGACCTGACAGGTACAAAAGTACATTACGGCACGGCTGGTGCAGCCGTTTCCTTGGTCGACGTGCATGGTCGCGAGTATCGCGATTCAACCGTTCAGGATTTGCACGATGCCGCACGTATCTGCCAACAGCTTGACAATATTCACTTTGTTCAGCGCCCCATGGTCTGTCGCGACATTGCGGACAACCTGGAAATGGACCTGAACACGATCTACGCCAGCTGTTCAGGAACATTCAAACACGTCGGCACATCCTTCACGGAACCCAGCCACGTCGCCCCCGCGATGGAGATGATCTACATGATCGCGGGCGGCGAAGACAAATATCGCGAGCGACCATTCGTGTCGAACTCGAACTGCTTCGTCGTCCCGCCGATGAAATTCGCCACTGAAAGCTGCGAAGTGATGGAGGAATGCATCAAGGCCGGAATGCCGGTTCTGTTGCTGTCAGCCGGAATGGCCGGCGCCACCGCGCCATCAACCATCGCCGGAGCAATCACCCAGGCCACGGCGGAATGCCTTGCGGGATTGGTTTATGTAAACGCCGTAAGCCCCGGCGCGCCCGCAGTTTTCGGCACCTGGCCCTTTGGTCTTGATCTGCGGACTGGCGCAATGTCCATCGGTTCCGGAGAACAAGCCCTGCTGACGGCAGGCTGCGCCCAGATGCACCGTTTCTACGACTTGCCGGGGGGCGCGGCGGCCGGTGCGTCAGATTCGAAGCTGCCCGACATGCAGGCCGGGTGGGAACAGATGTGCTCGAACGTGATGGCGGGGCTGTCCGGTCTGAACATGGTTTATGAAGCCGCTGGAATGCACGCCTCGCTGCTGGGATTCTGCTTTGAAAGTCTTATCCTCAGCGACGACCTGATCGGTCAGGCACAGCGCTGTGTGCGCGGGATCGAAGTGACCGATGAAACCCTGGCATTGGATCAGATCGCATCGGTATGCATGGGCGGCCCCGGTCATTATCTGGGCACCGATGCGACCCTCAGCCGGATGCAGGCCGACTACGTCTATCCGACCTTTGGTGACCGCTCGTCCCCCAAGGAATGGGTGGAGCTTGGCAAGCCGGATCTGGTTGAAAAGGCAGTGGCCCGAAAGAATGAGATCCTGTCCACCCCGTCGGCGGCCCGGTTCGACCCGCTTCTGGATGCTGAGATTCGGGAAAAATTCAACATACACTTGCCGTTATAGCATCTGAAAAAGCGGCCCGATGAGTGTCGGGCCGCCCTTTCTTGTTTACCCGTTGCTGGGTGGAAGCAAACCTGCCTCTTGCGCAACGGCCACTTCATCAGCATCCAGCGCCCCGTCGCCATTTGCGTCCATCGCCGAAAATGTATCGGCGTCAACGTCGGGCAACACGGCCTGAATTTCTTCGATGGTCAGAACGCCATCGCCATTGGCGTCGGTTGAGGACTGCGCCGAGAGCACTCCCGGCAAGGTCAGTGCAGCAATGGAAATCCCAATCAAGTACTGCGGTTTCATTTTCGTGCCTCCTGGATAAGTTGATTATGTCTTCGTCCGGACAGGCCCGAGAAACACCGGATTAGCCGCAGGCGTCACCCGTTTTGCGTGATTTCCGGGAAGTCGCGCCAATCTTTGCGTGTTTGCCCGAGTCGGTGTTGCGACACACCGCCGGGCAAAACCTTGCCAGACCCGTTTCGGCAAAACTTGCCCGACAGGCATGGCCCGATCCGGCAAGACCGCGCTCATCCGGGCAACCAGTCGCAAAAAAGAAAGGGGGCCGAAGCCCCCTGTCAGTTTCGCCATCCAGGCTCATTTCGTTGACCGCCCGGTGTTTTTTTGCCTGCGGCCTGGACGTCGCATGGAACGAGCGCACCCGTTCCGTGAAAGAGTGGGAGGGAGCAAATATTCCGCCCCACCCTGTTCCCGGCCAACACGGGCATGTCGGCCGAGTGAAGAAAGGACATCTGGTAAATCTTGTGTCCTTTCTCCGAATTCGTCGGGGTCGGTTACCTAGGGCAGCGTCCGACCCCTACGCCCCGGGTTGCCGGGGCGCTTTCCTTAGCTACACCCGCTTGTCGCGCCACAGGTGTTGCATTTCATGCAGGTGCCGTTGCGCACCAGTGTGTAGTTTCCGCATTCGCCGCAGGGATCGCCCTCGTACCCCTGCATCTTGGCCTTTGTGCGGGCGTCCATGCTTGTGGCCACCGCCGTTTCGGCTGCCGATGCTTCAAAGGAAGCCGCCGGTTCAGCCATGCCGTTCACCTCGACCTGACCCGCATTGAACACAGCCAGATCTTGCGGCAAGCGCTTGCGCAGATAGCCGGTGGAGCTGATTTGTTTCAGCACTTCCAACGACTTGGACGCGGCTGTATCGCTGATTTCCGAAACATTCGAGACACCCTCGTCCTCGCCCCGACCCAAATCGTCAAAGGTTGCGCCTTCGGGTTTCACGTGGGCCAAATCGGTGCGGTCCAGATAGGACACGGCCAGTTCGCGGAAGATGTAATCCAGGATTGACGTTGCGTTCTTGATCGAGTCGTTGCCCTGCACCATCCCCGCGGGTTCGAACTTGGTGAAGGTGAAAGCGTCCACGAATTCTTCCAGCGGAACGCCGTATTGCAGTCCAACCGAGACGGCGATGGCAAAGTTGTTCATCATCGCACGGAAGCCAGCGCCTTCCTTGTGCATGTCGATGAAGATTTCGCCCAGCTTGCCGTCTTCGAACTCACCGGTGCGCAGATAGACCTTGTGGCCGCCCACGATCGCCTTTTGGGTATAACCTTTGCGGCGATGCGGCAGTTTCTCGCGATGGCTGCGGATCATTTCCTTGACCACAACCTTCTCGATCACCTTCTCGGCCAGAACGACCGCTTTTTCCTGTGTCGAACCGCTTTCCAGAACTTCGGCTGCCTCGTCGTCATCCTCGACCAGTGCTGCCGCCAGCGGTTGCGACAGTTTCGAACCGTCACGATAGAGCGCGTTGGCCTTCACACCCAGCGACCAGCTGAGTTCATAGGCTTTCTGGCAATCTTCGATGGTCGCGTCATTCGGCATGTTGATCGTCTTCGAGATCGCACCCGAGATGAAGCTCTGTGCCGCCGCCATCATGGTGATATGGCTTTCAACCCCAAGGAAACGCTTGCCTTTTTTCCCGCACGGGTTGGCGCAGTCGAAGATTGAATAATGCTCTTCCTTCAGATGCGGCGCACCTTCCAGCGTCATGGTTCCGCAGACATGGTCGTTGGCCGCCTCGATATCCGCACGGGAAAAACCAAGATGACGCAGCAGGTCGAATGTCGGGTCATTCAGCTTGGTCGCCGGGATGCCCAGAACACCGGTGCAGAAATCCTCGCCCAGTGTCCACTGGTTGAAGACGAACCGTATATCGAAGGCGCTTTCCAGAGCCGCATCCACCTTGGCCAGTTCATTCGGGCCAAAGCCATGACCGGTCAGCGAGGTGTGGTTGATCCCTGGCGCATTGCCGATGGTGCCGTGACCAACTGCGTAGGATACGATCTCTTCGATCTGCGACGAGGAATAGCCCAGCTTTTCCAGCGCCGATGGCACCGAGCGGTTGATGATCTTGAAATACCCGCCACCGGCCAGCTTCTTGAACTTCACCAGCGCAAAGTCAGGCTCGATCCCGGTGGTGTCGCAATCCATCACCAGACCGATGGTGCCGGTGGGCGCGATCACGGTGGCCTGCGCGTTGCGATAGCCGTTCTTCTCACCAAGGCTCAGCGCCTCATCCCAGGCTGACATGGCCAGATCGACCAGGCGCTTGTCCGGGCAGTTGCCGTGATCCAGCGGCACCGGTTTGACGGCTAGTTTCTCGTAGCCTTCTGTCACACCCTGCGCCGCGCGGCGGTGGTTGCGGATGACACGCAGCATATGCTCGGCGTTGCGCTCATAACCTTTGAACGGGCCAAGCTCTCCGGCAATTTCAGCCGAAGTCGCATAAGCCACACCGGTCATGATCGCGGTCAGCGCGCCACAGATCGCCCGGCCTTCGTCCGAGTCATAGCTGTAGCCCATGTTCATCAGCAGACCGCCGATATTGGCATAACCCAGACCCAGTGTGCGGAAGTCATAAGACAGCTGCGCGATTTCCTTCGACGGGAACTGCGCCATGGTCACCGAGATTTCCAGCGTCAGGGTCCACAGGCGCGAGGCATGCATGTAATCCGCTGCCTGGAACTCACCATCCTTGAGGAAGGTCAGCAGGTTCATCGAGGCCAGGTTACAGGCCGTGTCATCCAGGAACATGTATTCCGAGCACGGGTTCGAACCGCGGATCTCACCATCTTCGGGGCATGTGTGCCACTCGTTGACCGTGTCATGGAACTGGATGCCCGGATCGGCACAGGCCCAGGCCGCATGGCCGACCTTTTCCCACAAATCCCGCGCCTTGACCACCTTGGCCACCTTGCCGTCGGTGCGGTTGATCAGCTCCCAATCGGCATCCTTTTCAACCGCCTTGAGGAACGCATTGGTCACGCGGATGGAATTGTTCGAGTTCTGGCCCGAAACCGAGCTGTACGCCTCCGAATCCCAGTCTGTATCATAGGTCGGGAACTCGATGCTGTCGTGGCCCTGCTTAGCATAATCCAAAACACGCTTGATGTAAGTTTCTGGTATTGCGACCTTTTTCGCTTCACGAACCGCCTTTTTCAGCGCGTCGTTCTTGTTCGGATCATAGGCGTCATCGGCAGATCCATCCCAAGACCGGATGGCCTCGAAAATGCCGTTCAGCATCTTCTCGTGCATCTTCGATCCGGCAACGATCGAGGCCACCTTCTGTTCTTCGATCACCTTCCATTCGATGAATTGCTCGATGTCTGGGTGATCTGCATCGACGATCACCATCTTTGCTGCCCGACGGGTTGTTCCGCCTGATTTGATCGCGCCAGCGGCGCGGTCGCCGATCTTGAGAAAGCCCATGAGGCCCGAGGATTTGCCGCCGCCCGAAAGCGCCTCGCCTTCTGCACGTAGATGGCTGAAGTTGGTGCCTGTGCCGCTCCCGTATTTGAACAGGCGCGCCTCGCGCACCCACAGGTCCATGATGCCACCTTCGTTCACCAGATCATCATCGACCGACTGGATGAAGCACGCGTGCGGCTGAGGATGTTCATAGGCCGATTTCGACTTGGTCAGCTTGCCGGTCTTGTAATCGACATAGTGGTGCCCCTGCGCCGGGCCATCGATTCCATAAGCCCAGTGCAGGCCAGTGTTGAACCACTGCGGTGAGTTTGGCGCCGCACGCTGGGTCGCCAGCATATAGCGCATCTCGTCGAAATAGGCGCGCGCGTCTTCCTCGGTCGAGAAATAGCCGCCCTTCCAGCCCCAATAGGCCCAGGCACCGGCCAGACGGTCGAACACTTGCTTCGACGATGTTTCTCCTTCGAACTCTGCGCCTTCTGCGGGAACCGATCGCCACAGAAATTCAGGAACGTCTTTTTCTTTCACCTTCTTGAGCTTGGTGGGCACCCCCGCCTTGCGGAAGTACTTCTGCGCAATCACATCACTTGCAACCTGCGACCAGCTGGAAGGGATTTCGATGTCATCAAGACGAAAGACAATTGTACCGTCCGGATTTCGGATTTCAGATGTTGCCGACACAAAATTCAGTTCCGCATAGGCGTCCTGATCCGGTTTGGTGAATTTTCTTTCAATCTTCATGTCCGCAGCCCTGGTTTATTCAGCTCAATTTCAGATTCCCGACACCAAATCTTGTGTTGCAGGGTGTCGCCCACAACGCCCTGAGAAGCGTGCAAAAAGGTACTGTTCGCTGCCTTGGACAGCGCAATGCCGCTAATGCGGCCGCACGATAATCGTTTGTGCTTATCCGACCCTCGCCCGCTGCCTTTTCTGGAATATACACCAGATGTTGTGGCAATCTCGTTGGCTCATACAATTTGACGTATGTTCCCATAGTAGGTCAACGCCCTTTTTCGGTCATTTCCCAAATCTTTTTTATTGACCTGATGGTTGCATGAGGCCTTCTGCGTGCAGGCCGCGATTCCTCCACAGCTTCATCCACGGCCAATTTCCGCCGACGTTTTGCGCTCTCAAAATGAATTCCCGTTTTTACCAGCATAGTTATCTGGATTTGATCAACCAATGGCATGCTGGTTACCTTGAAAGGGAATCAATACCGTCCGGGCAAACAGACCTGCGCCATGTGCCGAACGGTTTACCCAAGAGCGAGGGAGTTCAAACGAATGAAGTTGTTTCATTTTTTCCCGGCCATGGCCTGCATCGTTGCATGCGCACCACAAGATGTGCCCATCCCGTCACGCAGCGCACAGTTTGAATCCTTCCCGAAACGGCTGTTCGATACGTTTGAAACCAGTTGCTCGGGCCCTGGCGAGTCTTTCAAAAAAACCGCGAACCAAGTTTTTGAATGCAGTGAGTTCCTGCCCCCGAAGGCGACAGCCTTTCTGATTCTGAACTATGACGGCCATCCGCAGGAACTGCCCCAAAGCGTCATGCGTCTTACGTCAACAAAAACAAACGCAGGGTATCGCGTGGACGCGCGTGTTTTCTTCCACGTCCCGCAAAAAACCGGTGCGGCAGTTGAAGTTCCGGTCGAAAGTGAGGTTTTGAATCAAGCCATCAGCGAGCTCTACCAGACAATGGGTGGCTCGCCGAATTAGCTTGATGGAAGTGGTCGGGGCGGCAGGATTCGAACCTACGACCCCCTGTACCCAAAACAGGTGCGCTACCAGACTGCGCCACGCCCCGGACCGTGCGCCTTCCTAACGACGCCGATCTGATTTGAAAAGCCCTAACAGGGCCAAATTGCAGGTCCTTGCGAAAAAATTTCGTGCTTCATCTGTGTCCCGGGCCCGATGGAGTAGCGCGCGGACAATCCTGCATTGATTTCAAGCACCGCGTATACGGAGTCGCCCCCTTCAATCGGCGTAAGATCACCCGGAATCGCCCCTTCATGCACACGCGTCACCAAACCGGTGCGATCCAGAAAAACCATATCGAGCGGGATCAGTGTGTTCTTCATCCAGAAAGCAACGGGTTGCGGCGGATCAAAGACGAACAGCATACCGGATCGAGCCGGCAACGATTCGCGAAACATCAAACCGCGGGATCGCTCTTGCGGAGTGACGGCAACTTCCACGTTAAATTGCACGGTCGCACTGTCGTTTCTGAGTGTGACACGATCCGATCTGCACGCAGCAGCGGCAACCCCTGCCCACAACGTTACGAATATGGTCAAGAGAATCCGAAGCCGTTTCATCCGGTTCAGCTATCCAAAGCCGCTTCCCAGGCCAGAACCTGCGCGGCCATCCGACCACGCTTGCCGTCGATCACCCTCATGGCCAGCGCTTCACCTGGTTGCAGATCGGCAAGACCCGACCGGCGCAACACCTCAATATGAAGGAATACGTCTTCATTTCGCCCAAAGACATTGGCAAATCCGAAACCCTTGCCTTTGTCGAACCATTTCACCCGTGCGGCTTCCAGCGGCGCCTTTGCGATAGCCTCCGGATCCAGCTCGGCGAAATCGGCAAGCATCATCGAGTCGGTCCGCGCCGGCGGATCAATCGCAACGACCTCGACCGCCTGAACCCCTCGGTCCGTGCGGTGAGTCATGATTTCAATGCTGGCGCCATCCGCAACCGAACTCTGGCCGTAATTGCGCAGAACATTCACGTGCAACAGAATATCCGGGCCGCCCTCTTCGGATACAACAAAGCCATAACCCTTGGCAGGGTCGAACCATTTTACGTGTCCACGGACGCGGTACATGTTGTTCAGGTCTTCTGGCACGGTTTTCCCATCGCGAATTTCAACAGTTCGTTAAGGGTTTGTTGTTTATGGGAATAGCAGGCAAATTCAAGCTGAAAAAATCGTTTATTTTCTGCCTGTTGCATTTCACGACACGTGAACGTCATGGATTCAACCTTTCAACATGCCATGCCGATCCCGGCTCAATTCGTTGCCATCTGAACCGGTCATGCAAGCGGAATGCTCCATCGGCCCAGAACTCTATCTCGGTGGGCGTCAATCTGTACCCGCCCCAAAACGGCGGACGCGGTGGATTTGGCCCAAGTTTCGCCGTCACTTTCGCGACCTCTGCCATCAAAGCTGCCCGGCTTGAAAGCGGTTGCGACTGCTTTGAAGCCCACGCGCCCAGTCGGCTTTTCAATGACCTTGATGCATAATACTCATCTGCCTGGGGCCCATTTTCACGACGTATTGTACCACGAACACGAAGTTGACGCCGCAAAGATTTCCAATGCATCACAAATGCAGCTTTTCCTGCGGTATCCAGTTCCTTGGCCTTGGCGCTTTCGTAGTTCGTATAAAAAACAAACGAGTCCGCTTCGATTTCCTTGAGCAACACCATGCGTGCATTTGGCAAGCCATCCGGATCAACGGTTGCTAGCGCAATCGCATTCGGGTCGTTCAATTCGGTTTCTTCAGCCTCGGCAAGCCACCGGGCCGCTATTTCAAACGGATCGGAGCCAGCAAAGATGCCATCACGCTCGGTCATTTCCATCCCCTGGAAAGTATTAACGACGAACCTAAGGCGAGAACCCGCTGCGGGCAAGAGCGCACGGCCTTGATGCAACGCAACCAATGGCATAAACCAACTCAACATAACGCGAAGACAGGCGGAGAACCGAACATGTCAAATCAGTTGATGGCCGGCAAACGCGGCCTCATCATGGGACTGGCCAATGACAAATCAATCGCATGGGGAATCGCCCGCGCCTTGTCGAATGCCGGGGCCGAGCTGGCCTTTTCCTATCAGGGCGAGGCTTTGAAAAAGCGCGTCGATCCGCTGGCGGCACAATTGGGCAGCGAAATCGTTCTGCCCTGCGACGTCAGTGACGAAGCATCCATCGACGCGCTTTTTGCGGCACTGGAAGAGAAATGGGGCAAGCTGGACTTCATCGTCCACGCCATCGGCTTTTCCGACAAGAACGAGCTGCGCGGTCGCTATGTCGACACCAGCCGCGCGAATTTCAAACTGACGATGGATGTTTCGGTATATTCCTTCACAGCCGTGATGCAGCGTGCTGAAAAGATGATGTCAGAGGGCGGCAGCGCTGTGACCCTGACCTACTACGGCGCCGAGCAGGTCATGCCGCATTATAATGTCATGGGCGTCGCCAAGGCCGCGCTGGAGGCGTCGGTCAAATACCTGGCTGAGGATCTGGGCAAGGATGGGATCCGCGTGAATTCGATCTCGGCCGGGCCGATCAAGACGCTGGCCGCCAGCGGCATCGGCGATTTCCGCTATATCATGAAGTGGAACGAATATAACTCGCCCCTGCGCCGCAACGTGACGATCGATGACGTCGGCAACTCGGCGCTGTACCTGTTGTCGGATCTGTCCAGCGGTGTCACTGGTGAGAATCTGCATGTGGATTCGGGGTATCACATCGTCGGCATGAAGGCCGTTGACGCCCCGGACGTTGAAAAAGGTTAATAACATGAGCGCCAAGGACCGCCTGCCCCACGAAAAAGGCTTTCATATAAGCTGGGACCAGATTCATCGCGATTCGCGTGCGCTGGCCTGGCGTCTTGACGGGCAAGGTCCCGATGATGGCAACTGGCGGGGTGTTGTCGCGATCACGCGCGGCGGCATGGCGCCTGCGATGATCGTCAGCCGAGAACTGGACATCCGTACGGTCGATACGATCAGCGTGCGTTCATACCACCACCAGGAACAGGGTGAAGCAGAGGTGCTGAAATCTCCGGACGCCGACCTGATGGGTGACGGAACCGGTATTCTGATCATCGACGACCTGGTCGACAGCGGAAAGACGTTGGAACTGGTTCGGGACATGTACCCGAATGCGCATTTCGCGACGGTTTACGCCAAACCCAAGGGCCGCCCGATGGTGGATACCTTCATCACCGAAGTCAGCCAGGACACATGGATCTTCTTCCCATGGGATATGGCCCTTCAATATGTCGAGCCGTATCGCGGCACCGATTGATTTCTGATTAGTAGACCGCTCATGACGCTCAGCCGTACCGCCGCAACATTCGCACCTCCGGTGATGGAGGCGCGCCGATGGGTCGAGGGCGTTGCCTTCCCATCCGACCGCCCGTTGATCAACGTAAGCCAGGCGGCCCCGGTTGATCCGCCGCCGCTGGCCTTGCGGCGGGCTATGGCCGAGTTCGCCGTTCGCGAAGACAGCGCACATCTTTACGGCCCGGTATTGGGCAATGACGATCTGCGCGCCGAACTGGCGACGCAGATCAGTTCTCACTATGCGGCGCAGGTAGACGCACCTCGGATCGCCGTCACCTCGGGCTGCAATCAGGCGTTTTCGGCCGTGATATCGGCGATCACCGGCGAAGCGGATGAGGTCATTCTGCCAACCCCCTGGTATTTCAACCACAAAATGTGGCTGGACATGGCCGGAGTGCAGGCCGTGGACCTGCCGACCGGCGACGATCTTTTGCCCGATCCCGAGCGTGCGCGCGCATTGATTACCGACAAGACACGCGCCATTGCGCTGGTCACGCCCAACAATCCGGGCGGCGTCGAATACCCTGCCGAACTGGTCAGAGCCTTCTACAACCTGGCCCGTGAAACCGGGATCCGCCTGATCGTCGATGAAACCTATCGCGATTTCGACAGCCGCAGCGGCCCCCCGCATGATCTGTTTCAGCACCCCGGGTGGGACGAAACGCTTGTCCATCTTTACTCTTTCTCCAAGGCTTATCGTCTGACGGGCCACAGGGTGGGTGCCATCGCAACAAGCCCGGCCTTGTTGGCCGAGGTCGAGAAATTTCTGGATACGGTCGCCATTTGCCCAGGCCAGATCGGCCAGTTCGCAGCGTTGTGGGGTATGCAAAACCTGTCGCAATGGCTGGCCGGCGAGCGT
The DNA here is from genome assembly GCF_013110685.1 of Ruegeria sp. HKCCD6157. Classification (NCBI taxonomy): domain Bacteria; kingdom Pseudomonadati; phylum Pseudomonadota; class Alphaproteobacteria; order Rhodobacterales; family Roseobacteraceae; genus Ruegeria; species Ruegeria sp. HKCCD6157. The sequence goes on along the minus strand of NZ_WVRB01000001.1, from coordinate 1,350,954 downwards.
GACGAAATTCTTGACCGCCGCGCAGCCATTGCAGAAGGCATGCCGGCGCTTGAAGCCCGGGGGTGGCGGCTTTTGGGACTTGGCGCCTATTTTGCCTATCTCGAACATCCGTTCGACATGCCGTCAGACGAGCTTGCGCGCCGACTGGTCAGCGAAGCCGGCGTGCTGCTGTTGCCCGGAACCATGTTCATGCCCGATCATGACCCGGCTGGAAAACGGCAGGTGCGCATTGCTTTTGCCAATCTGGATCGGGCCGGGCTGGGCCAATTGTTCGACCGGTTGCAGGACCTGCCCTTCTAAGCTTGCCCCTCGGCGGTGTGCGTCGTATTCAGGGCCGCAACCGACAGGGCAGAACTCTGCCGAAAAAACAAGAGGGCATCATGGCCGCAGGCGCTAAAAGTCTTTCGAAAACCTTTGTCTGGATTCTGATGGGCCTGCTGATGCTGGGCCTTGCGGGATTTGGCGCGGTCAACCTCAGCGGGACGATCCGCACAGTTGCGACAGTCGGCGACGAAAGCATCTCGGTCGATGACTACGTGCGCGAATTGCAGCGCGAGATCCGAGCGGTAGAGGCACAATCCGGGCAACCTTTGCAGATGTCGCAAGCCCGCGACCTGGGTCTGGACCGAAACGCCCTTGCCCGCCTGACCGCTTTGGCTGCGCTGGACAACGAGGTCGGTCAGCTTGGGATTTCCATCGGCGATGAGAACCTTCAGCAAGAAATCATCTCGATCCCGGCATTTCAGGGCGTCAACGGAACGTTTGACCGTGAATCCTATCGCTTTCAGCTGGAGCAGGTCGGCATGACCGATTCCGAGTTCGAATCCGATCTGCGCAAGGAATCCGCCCGAACCATCGTGCAGGGCGCAATCATGGGCGGCGTGAAAATGCCGGCAACGCTGACGGACACGATGATCGATTATATCGGCGCGCGGCGCAGCTTTACGGTTGCAACTGTTGGAACGGAAGCGCTGGATACACCTGTGGCCGAACCAACGGACGCACAGATCCAGGCATTCTATGATGACAATGGGGACCAGTTCATGCTGCCCCGCACCAAGCAGCTGACTTATGCGATTCTGTCGCCGGCTATGTTGGTGGATACGGTCGAAATCGACGAAGACGCGCTGCGCAAGCTTTATGAAGAACGAAACGACGAATACAACCAGCCCGAACGCCGTTTGGTCGAACGTCTGAACTTCCCAAGCGAACAGGCCGCCAAGGACGCTTTGGCGCAGCTTGAGGTTGGCGGCACAACGTTCGAACAGTTGGTTCGGGATCGCGAACTGGAACTGAACGACATCGATCTGGGCGACGTGACGCGTGAGGATCTGGGCGAAGCTGCGGATGCCGTATTTGCGGCCGAGCTTGACACTGTCGTGGGCCCGTTGCCTTCGGTGTTCGGTCCGGCCCTGTTCCGCGTCAACGGATCACTGGCCGCAAACAACGTTCCGTTTGAAGAGGCCGAGCCGGCACTTCGGGAAGAGTTGGCGACTGAACGCGCCCGCCGTCTGATCGAGGCGCAATCCGAAGATATCAACGATATGCTGGCTGGCGGTGCAACGCTGGAAGAACTGGCGGAAGAAACCGAAATGGAACTGGGTCAGATCGACTGGACCCGTGACAGCGACGAAGGCGTTGCGGCCTATGACGGGTTCCGAGCGGCCGCAGAAGCCGTTCAGGAAGGGGATTTCCCTGAAATCGCCTTTCTCGAAGACGGGTCAATTTTTGCCCTGCGCCTGGACGAGGTTCTGCCGCGCCGCCCGGAACCGCTGGAGAGCGCGAGCGACCGTGTCGCCGCGGCCTGGCAACAGGCCGAGACCAACAAAGCCCTACGGGAAAAGGCGGATGCCATTCTGAACCAACTGGCCACTGACGGTGATTTTGCCGCGACCGGTCTGCCCTTCCGCGTCGAAAACGCCCTGACCCGCACCGCGTTTCTGGATGACGTTCCCGCCGATTTCATGACCGAAGTATTCGCCATGGAACCGGGCGAGTTGCGCGTTATTGGCGGCAACGGCGCGGCCTGGATTGTGCGTCTGGACGAAATCCTGCCGCCGGCGGATACGGATGAACTGCGTCAGTTGCGTGATGCCCTGAGCTCGCAGATGGATCAGGCTTTGGCACAGAATATCTTTAACGCCTACGTACGTGATGCCCAGACCCGGGCGCGCCCCGTGGTGGATCAACAGGCGTTGAACGCCGTGCAGGCGAGCTTTTAAACGAGACCGATATGGCCCTGACACCCGATTTCGAAACCTTCGCGCGCGCCTATGATGCGGGCGAAAACCAGGTTGTATATACGCGTCTGGCCGCCGATCTGGACACACCTGTTTCACTGATGCTCAAGCTGACGGGCGCGCAGAAAGATGCGTTCATGCTGGAATCGGTGACAGGCGGTGAGGTTCGTGGCCGCTATTCGATCATTGGCATGAAACCTGATCTGGTTTGGCGCTGTCATGGGGAAACCTCGGAACTGAACCGTTCGGCCCGTTTCGATGCCGAGGCGTTCTCGCCCCAAGATGGCAACCCGATGGACAACCTGCGGGCGCTTCTTGCCGAAAGCCGCATGGAATTGCCCGATGACCTGCCACAGGCCGCTGCCGGGCTGTTCGGGTATCTGGGTTATGACATGGTTCGGCTGGTGGAACACCTTCCGGATGTGAACCCTGATCCACTGGGTTTGCCCGATGCGATCATGCTGCGCCCGTCTGTCATCGCGGTACTGGATGGTGTCAAGGGTGAGGTGACGGTGGTTTCACCTGTCTGGGCCAGCGACGGTCAATCGGCCAAGGCGGCCTATGCCCAGGCGGCTGAGCGTGTGATGGATGCGGTCCGCGACCTGGAACGTGCCATGCCCGCGGAAACCCGCGATCTGGGCGACGCGCGCGAGGTCGCCCCGCCGGTGTCGAACTTCACCAAATCCGGCTATATGGAGGCGGTTGAAAAGGCCAAGGAATACATCCGCGCGGGTGACATCTTTCAGGTTGTCCCGGCACAGCGCTGGACGCAGGATTTTCCGCTGCCGCCTTTTGCTCTCTACCGATCTTTGCGGCGCACGAATCCGTCACCCTTCATGTTCTACTTCAACTTCGGCGGTTTTCAGGTCGTGGGCGCAAGCCCCGAAATCCTGGTGCGTGTGTTTGGCAACGAAGTCACCATACGCCCCATCGCAGGCACGCGCCCACGCGGCGCGACGCCCGAAGAAGACAAGGCGAACGAGCTGGACCTGCTGGCCGACAAGAAAGAACTGGCGGAGCATCTGATGCTGCTGGATCTGGGTCGCAACGATACCGGTCGCGTGTCAAAGATCGGAACCGTGCGTCCGACCGAAGAATTCATCATCGAACGCTACAGCCACGTGATGCACATCGTATCAAACGTTGTAGGCGAACTGGCCGAAGACAAAGACGCGTTGGATGCCTTTTTTGCGGGTATGCCGGCAGGAACGGTTTCGGGCGCACCCAAAGTGCGCGCGATGGAGGTCATCGACGAGCTGGAGCCTGAAAAGCGCGGCGTTTACGGCGGCGGCGTCGGCTATTTCAGCGCGGGCGGAGACATGGACATGTGTATTGCCCTGCGTACCGCCATCGTGAAAGATCAGAAACTCTATATCCAAGCTGGGGGTGGTGTTGTTTACGACAGCGACCCCGAAGCCGAGTTTATGGAAACTGTTCATAAATCCAACGCCATACGGCGCGCAGCAGCTGACGCCGCGCGGTTTACCGGCAACGGAAACGGCTAAAAAACAGAGGCGGCCGATCAGATGATCACCGCCCCTTTTCTTTGCATTCTGCGCAGGTCACTGCACCTGTTTCATCATGACGGCCGAGATCGGAGCCATTGCCACGCGGTTGCCCCGATCTTCCAACCCCCACAGCAACAGGGCTGAAATCGTCTCGGGACGCACGCGTCCCAGCATGACCACTGTCCCTTCCTGACCCGCACGGAACGCGGCCTGATCCAGGAATCTGCGCATGATTTTCGGATCCTGCCGTGCGCCGTCGATATCGCGGAAAACGACACTGGACGGAATTCCGTTTCGCGCCGCCAGTTTCTGCACGGTGTTGAGCCCGTTGTCCTGCGTAATCAGCCCCCGGCCGGTTCCCGCAGCAATCGCGGCGACCTGATCAGCCAGTTTACGATTGCCCTGAATCCCGCTGTTCACACCTTCCAGAATGCCAACCGTTTCCGGCAGGGTATCCAGCCACACCGACAGCGACACCTCGGCGTCCTGCGCGCTTGCGGCCTCGGGCAGATCCGCCAGGGCCAGAACCTCGAACCCGGCCTTGCGGTGACGGGCCATCTTTTCTGCCGCGTCTGGGTCCGATGGGTTCACGGCAAAGCTGATCGGATAGGGAAAGTCCTGCAACGCCTCGGACCCGAATGCACCCTCGTCATCAATCAGAATAATGGACATCAGCGGCTTGGATTCGGGGTTTTCGAACTTTGCCGCAAAACGCTCGATCGGCTTGGTCGATTTCGGCTGTTCGGCCGAGGCCTGTTCCACGACGGGCTCATCATCCCGTTCCGTCAGCGGAACGACGCGTTTTCCGATGATCGAGCTGGCATTTGCTTTCTGCTCACCCCCGATCTGGGGCAGCGCAGCGATGCGCGGCAGTTCACGTGGCATGGTGTCTTCATCGCCTTCCACGGCAATAGGGCTGTTTTCAAAGGGGTTCTGTTCTTCGGCCTCTGTCGACTCTGGCTCCGGTTCTGGCGCTGCTTGTGGCAGAGGGTCCGGTTCGGGCGCAAGCGCGGCCATCTCGGTGTTCTCGGGCTCTGCCGGCGGGGCCGGTGTTTCATCAATGACCGCAGGCAGCACATCGTCTGGCTGAATCGCGGGAACCTGACTTGGCTCTGGCAGGGCGGCGGGTGCTTCGATCACGAATGACACTTCATTTGCATCTGCTGATTCCGGTTGGATCAATTCGTCCGTTGCGGCGCCGACAACTGGCTGGGAATCGACTGATGTTTCCAGACCCGACAGATCGGCCAGATCCTCGCTGGCGTCATCGGCGGCTTCTGGCGCACGCGGGGCCAGTTCCACCAGATCGGCGTCAGAACCGGCCTCAGCCACTTCAGCCGGGCCTTCGGGCGTTTCAGAAATCGTCGGTGCCGGTGCTTCGGTTGCGACAACCGGGGTATTCACCATCGGCGTCTTGAGAGACACGACCGCGCCCAAGATCAAAACAACGATCGCGCCCGCGACCATTCCTCCGAAAAATCCGCCCATTTTCCTGCCTTTCGCCTCTTTCCTCTGCCTCGTCCAGCTCTGCGCCATCTGGTGTGGCGCTCGGCCAATTGAACGCGCCAGAAACGGTATGTCCTCTTGACGCTGCCGCTCAAGCCTGAGCATGTATGTGCGGACATTATACCGTGGCCCGGGGCTGCATCGCCAGCCCGAAATGCCCAAGCGAAGATAAGTGCCCAAATGCTGCTGCTGATCGACAACTACGACTCGTTTACCTACAATTTGGTACATTATTTAGGCGAACTTGGTGCCGAAATGGTCATTCGCCGAAATGATGCGCTGGATGTGCAGGAAGCGATGGCCATGAACCCCGCCGGCATTCTGCTGAGCCCCGGCCCCTGCGACCCGGATCAGGCGGGGATTTGCCTGGTACTGACGGAAGCGGCCGCTGAAACCAAAACGCCGCTGTTGGGGGTTTGCCTGGGCCATCAGACCATAGGCCAGGTGTTTGGCGGCAAGGTGGTTCGATGCCACGAGATCGTTCATGGCAAGATGGGCACGGTGAAGCACACCGGCAAGGGGTTGTTTGCCGGTCTGCCCTCACCCTTTGAGGCAACGCGCTACCATTCGCTGGTGGTCGAGCGCGAGACCCTGCCCGATTGCCTGGAGATCACGGCCGAGCTGGACGACGGCACGATCATGGGATTGCAGCACAAGGAATTGCCAATCCACGGTGTGCAGTTCCATCCGGAATCCATCGCATCCGAGCACGGTCACGCCCTTCTCAAGAACTTCCTGCAAGAACTGAAAGTCCCGGCATGAGCGACGCGCTTAAACCGCTGATCGGAGCCGCTGCCGATCGTCCTTTGACACGTGCCGAGGCCGAAAAAGCCTTTGCCATACTGTTTGATGGCGAAGCCACGCCCAGCCAGATCGGCGGGTTGCTGATGGCCATGCGGACACGCGGTGAGACGGTCGATGAATACGCTGCGGCAGCCGCCGTGATGCGTTCGAAATGCAATGCCGTAAACGCACCCGAGGGGGCGATGGATATCGTCGGCACCGGCGGCGACGGCAAAGGCACCCTGAACATCTCGACCGCGACCGCTTTTGTCGTGGCCGGTGCCGGAGTCACGGTCGCGAAACACGGCAATCGCAACCTGAGCTCCAAATCCGGCGCGGCGGATGCGTTGGGCCAGATGGGCATCAACGTCATGGTTGGCCCTCAAGTTGTTGAAAATGCGCTGAAAGACGTTGGTATCGGCTTCATGATGGCGCCTATGCACCACCCTGCCATCGCCCATGTGATGCCGTCCCGGCAAGAATTGGGAACGCGCACGATCTTCAATATTCTCGGGCCCCTGACCAACCCTGCCGGCGTCAAACGGCAATTGACCGGTGCCTTCAGCCGCGACCTGATCCGGCCGATGGCCGAAACGCTTGGCCTACTGGGCTCGGACCGGGCCTGGCTGGTGCATGGTTCGGACGGGACGGACGAGCTTACGATCACCGGCATCAGCTGGGTCGCCGCTCTGGAAGACGGGATTGTGAAAGAGGTCGAACTGCACCCCGAAGACGCAGGTCTTCCGGTGCATCCGTTCGAGGACATCATCGGTGGCTTGCCCGAGGAAAACGCCGTTGCGTTCCGGGCTTTGCTGGAGGGTGCACCGTCCGCGTATCGTGACGCGGTGTTGCTGAATTCGGCTGCCGCTCTGGTCGTCGCCGAAGCGGCAAATGATCTGCGCGAAGGCGTGGCCATGGCTGCTGAAAGCATCGACAGTGGCAATGCCAAAAACAAAATCACGGCCTTGGCCGCCAAGACACAGGAAGCCGCATGACCGAAACCGTTCTGGACAGAATCAAAGCCTACAAACTGGAAGAAGTCGCGGCGGACAAAGCGCAGAAATCCCTGGAAACACTGGAAAGCGAGGCCCGGTCCGCCTCGGAACCCCGTGGCTTTGCCAGTGCGTTGCAACACGCCTCACGGCAAGGCTATGGCCTGATCGCCGAGATCAAGAAAGCCAGCCCGTCCAAAGGACTGATCCGGCCGGATTTCGACCCGCCCGTTCTTGCAAAGGCTTATGAAGATGGTGGCGCGACATGTTTGTCCGTCCTGACCGACACCCCCAGCTTTCAGGGCAAGAAAGAGTATCTGACGCAGGCGCGCGAGGCGACGTCCCTGCCCGCCTTGCGCAAGGATTTCATGTACGACCCGTATCAGGTGGTCGAAGCACGCGCCTTGGGGGCGGATTGCATTCTGATCATCATGGCCTCGGTCAGTGATGATCAGGCGGCTGAACTGGAAGACACTGCATTCGATTGGGGAATGGATGTTCTGATCGAAGTACACGACGAAGCAGAGCTTGAACGCGCGGCACAGCTGAAAAGCCCGCTGATCGGTATTAACAACCGCAATCTGAAGACATTCGAGACAACGCTCGACACGACGCGCCGCCTGTCCAAGCTGGTGCCCGCCGATCGCACCATCGTGTGCGAAAGCGGACTGGGTACACCAGACGATCTGAAGGACATTGCACGCTATGGTGCCCGCTGCTTTTTGATCGGAGAAAGCCTGATGCGCCAGGACGATGTTGAAGCGGCAACACGCCATATCCTGTCAAACCCGCTGATCCCCGGAGTGATGTGATGCCACTGACCCATTTCGATGCCCAAGGTCAGGCACATATGGTCGATGTCTCGGACAAGGAGGTGACGGATCGCATCGCCGTTGCCGAAGGTCACATCAGGATGGCGCCGGAAACCTTTGAAATCATTTCCGAAGGTCGCGCCAAGAAAGGCGATGTTCTGGGCATTGCCCGTTTGGCCGGCATCATGGGCGCAAAGAAGACGCCGGACCTCATTCCGCTGTGTCATCCTTTGCCGGTGACCAAAGTGGCCGTAGAGCTGACTCTTGACCCGGACCTGCCGGGTGTTCGGATCCAGGCCACCGTCAAGACCTCGGGCCAGACCGGGGTTGAGATGGAAGCGCTGACCGCCGTATCGACAGCCGCCTTGACCGTATACGACATGACCAAGGCCGTCGATAAGGCGATGGAGATAGGCGGCATTCGCGTTCTGCTCAAAGATGGCGGTAAATCAGGGCGTTACGAGGCGAAATGATTACTGTCGAAGAGGCGCGCGCCCTGTTGTTCGATCTTGTGGGGCCATTGCCGGCCGAAGAGGTTCCACTGGCCCAGTCCGCAGGGCGCGTTCTGTCGCGGGACGTCACGGCCACGCGGGATCAGCCGCCTTTTGCCGCCTCTTCCATGGATGGCTATGCAGTCAAATCTGACGAGGTCGAACTGCACGCCATGTTCAAAGTCGTGGGCGAGTCAGCGGCCGGGCGTCGTTTTGAGGGCGCTGTAGGCCCCGGACAGGCCGTTCGCATCTATACCGGCGCCCCTGTGCCCGAGGGCGCGGATTTCGTTGTGATTCAAGAGGATACGGACCGCCGCGGTGATCTGCTGACAATCACGGACACACCCGGCGCCAAAACGAACATCCGACCCGCTGGCGTGGATTTCAAGGCTGGCACGTCCATATCGGCCCCGCGATTGATCCGCGCTGAAGATATGGCCTTGATGGCCGCGATGAACATCCCTCGCGTCCCTGTGTCGCGCAAACCCGTGATCGCCCTCATCTCGACTGGTGATGAGTTGGTCATGCCCGGGGAAGAACCCGGCCCGGATCAGATCATTGCATCGAACACATTTGGCCTGAAGGCAATGCTCGAAGGATTGGGGGCTGTGGTGCGCGTGCTTCCGATCGCACGGGACACTGTTTCGTCACTTGAAACGGCCTTTGGTCTTGCGCAGGGGGCGGATCTGGTCGTGACGATCGGCGGGGCGTCGGTTGGCGATTATGACCTCGTGTCGGACGTCTCGCAGGGGTTGGGGATGAAGCAATCCTTCTACAAGATCCGAATGCGCCCCGGGAAACCCCTGATGGCCGGTCGTATTGGCAACGCGGCGATGGTCGGGTTGCCGGGCAATCCGGTCAGCGCCATGGTCTGCGGCTATCTGTTTCTGGCTCCGATGGTGCGCCGGATGCTGGGGCTTGAACAGGTGCTGCCGCCCTTCCGCACGGCCCGGCTGAGTGGTCCTTTGCCCGAGAATGGCCCGCGCGAGCATTATATGCGCGCCGTGGTGACGGATGCCGGTATCGAAGCTTGCGCAGATCAGGACAGTTCCCTTCTCAGCGTATTGGCTCAGTCCAACGCGCTTTTGGTCCGCGCCCCACACGATCCGGCGCGCGACATCCGGGAAATGGTCGAATACCTGCCGATCTGACCTGCCCTCAAATTCGTTGACACAAAACGTGAACATGCGTAGAACAAAAGAAAACGAATGAGCGACGAGGTGTGAGCGATGCTGACCAAGAAGCAATTGGATTTGCTGGAATTCATCCACAAACGCGTGCAGGCGGACGGTGTTCCGCCCAGTTTTGATGAAATGAAGGCTGCTCTCGACCTGCGGTCGAAGTCCGGCATTCACCGGTTGATCACCGCATTGGAAGAACGTGGGTTTATCCGCCGCCTTGCCCATCGCGCTCGGGCCATTGAGATCGTGAAATTGCCCGAAAGCCTTGGCGGTGAGCCGACAGCTGGATTTACGCCACGTGTGATCGAAGGCGACCGGCCCAAGGGCCCCCGCCCTGCGAACGTGGAGCCTGTATCGGTGGACGCGCTCGAGCTGCCGGTCATGGGCCGGATCGCAGCCGGTGTTCCCATCGAAGCAATCAGCCATGTATCGCATCACGTGGCCGTTCCCGGCCCCATGGTTTCGGGACAGGGTCAGCACTATGCATTGGAAGTTCGCGGCGACTCGATGATCGACGCTGGCATCAATGACGGTGACGTGGTCGTCATCCGAGAAACCTCGACCGCGGATAACGGCGACATCGTGGTTGCCTTGGTCGAGGATCAGGAAGCGACCCTCAAGCGGTACCTCCGCCGCGGCAACGCAATCGCGCTTGAGGCTGCAAACCCGGCTTATGAGACGCGCGTCCTGCCCGAAGAAAAGGTCAAGGTTCAGGGCCGGTTGGTCGGACTGATCCGCACCTATTGAGCCTGATTGGAATGACGGTCCCCGGCAGGTTTCGGGGACCAAAGCCGATGACCTGTCATGTCCGCGCTCGAGGTCAGCTTTCCGTTCGAAACCGACAGGCTGCCGGTTTCGTACAACCGTTCCGGATCGAATACTCCGCACGAACCTTGCAGGGCAAGCGCAACGGCCGAGATGATGATCTGGTTTTCCTGACATTCATCAAACACCCGCGCCGCCCGTTTTCCGGTGATATGGATGATCTCAAAATCCTTCAGCGGGTATCGTTGCACGATGTCGCTGTCCGGCCATCTGAGCGCCGCCTCGATCTGATCAACGCCGTCCCCGTCATTTTCAAGCCAGACACCGGCGACAAACCCGCTGCCTTTGCTTTTGCTGAGGGCCCGCCCCTTGTCGGTCATGACCCCTACCAATCCGCCGTTTTCAGCGATCAGGACATCCGGTCTGTGCCCCGAGTTCCAAAGCAGAAATGCCAGGACAACAGGCACTGCTCCGGCCCGCCGTGCATGTCCCTGCCACAAGGCCATCCACAAGGCGCCGAATGCGACCAGGGGCAGGATGTACCAAGGCGGGCTGACCACAAAACCCTGCGCGCCATCAAGGTGCGATACCCAGTCGGAAACCGTAAGGATCCAATGCAACGCCCAACCCATGACGGTCAGGGCAATTGCCTCCAGTCCAAACGGGGCCAGAAGCGCCGCGACGACGGCGGAGGGCACGACAAAAAGGCCCATGACAGGAACGGAAAGCAGGTTGGCCAGCAGACCGTAATGGGACATCGTATTGAAATGCGCTGCACCTATGGGGGCTGTTGCAAGGCCTGCAATTGCCGATGACATCACCACGCCGGCGACTGGCTTCAGCCAGTTTGGGCCGGGCATCGGGCGCATCTCTCGCAACGCTCCGAAGACGGCGACCAAGGCTGTGGTTGCGGCGAAGGACATTTGAAATCCGGGGCTCAGCAGCGACTCGGGCCGAAGAACCAGCACGATTACGGCGGCAACAGCAACCGCACGCAGCGAAATCGCGCGTCGGTCGATCAATACGGCGCCCAGCATGACGCTGACCATGACAAAGGCCCGTTCGGTTGCAACGTTGCCGCCGGACAACAACAGATAAAGGGTTGCGGCACAAAGCGCGAGAACAGCAGCCACCTTCCGAACCGGAAGTCGCAACGCCACGGGGGGGCACAACGACAGCCCCAACCGACACGCGACGAATACGAAGCCTGTCAGAAGCCCCATATGAAGCCCGGAAATGGCCAGCAGATGGGCCAGATTGGACGCCCGCAAGGATGATAGCGTCTCCTGCCCCATCCCGCTGCGATCTCCGGTGGTGACGGCGGCGGCAAATCCACCGATTTCACCGGGCAGAATCTGCCTGACCCGCTGCGAAATGGCCATGCGGATCGCAGTGACCCGAATGCCGTCGATCCCCTCGGTCGCTGGCGCGATGGTCATGATCGGGACGCGGGTATAGCCGACCGCGCCCAATCGTTGAAACCAGGCATGTCGGCGAAAGTCGAAACCTCCGGGCTCGACCGGGCCCTGCGGCGGCGAAAGATGACCTGTGGTCATAATACGCTGCCCCGGTGCAATTGCGCCCGTTGGAACATGAACGGAAAGACGGATGCGCTGCGGCCTGCGCTCCTGAGGTACATCCCCTATGCGTACCTGATCAAGCGTCAACCGCAACGCATCCGAGGCAGACCGATCCATGGCGACGACCCTCCCCTCGACAGGGCCATAATATCGCCACGACAGTACCGGTTCTGCCACCATATGGGCGCGAACGCCTGCCAGAATGAAACCGGCAGCGATCAGCGCCCCCCCGATTGCCAACGTTCCTACCCCCGGTGGCAGCCGGCGGCGCAAGGCGACAAGAGCGATTCCAAGACAGACAAGACCGGCATAGACTGACCAATCCGGCTCGACGCGGACGCCGAAATAAAGACCAATCCCCGTCGCCAGCAAAACCGGCGTCCAAGGGAAAAGGTAGCCTGTCTGGCGCAGCAGCGCGGCCTCGACCCGTGCAAGAACACGCATGGTTGCCCCCGTCCTTCGGGCTCGTTAGACAGGCTTCAAACTATGCCAGATACGGTTACCAAAAGGTTAATCCTCACCATGACTGAACAGGTCGTCACTCGTTTTGCCCCCTCGCCCACCGGTTTCCTGCATATCGGCGGCGCGCGCACTGCATTGTTCAATTGGCTGTATGCGCGTGGTCGGGGCGGCAAATTCCTGCTGCGGATCGAAGACACCGATCGCGAACGTTCGACACCCGAGGCGACCGCCGCGATCCTTCAGGGCATGGCCTGGCTTGGCCTTGATCACGACGGTGATGTGATCAGCCAGTTCGAAGGGGCTGCCCGTCACGCCGAGGTCGCGCATCAGTTGCTGGCCGAGGGCAAAGCCTACAAGTGTTTTTCGACCCAGGAAGAAATCGCGGCTTTCCGGGACCAGGCGCGCAGCGAAGGGAAATCAACCCTGTTCCGCAGCCCATGGCGTGACGCCGATCCTGCGACACATCCGGATGCACCTTTTGCCATACGCATCAAGGCGCCTCAGGACGGGGTGACCGTGATCCACGATCAGGTTCAGGGCGATGTGAGCATCCGCAATGACCAGTTGGACGACATGATTCTTCTGCGCTCGGACGGAACACCCGTCTACATGCTGGCAGTCGTTGTCGACGATCACGACATGGGTGTCACCCATGTCATCCGCGGCGACGATCACCTCAACAACGCCGCGCGGCAAATGATGATCTACGAAGCCATGGGCTGGGACGTTCCGGTCTGGGCGCATATCCCGCTGATTCACGGGCCGGACGGCAAGAAGCTGTCCAAGCGCCATGGTGCTCTTGGAGCGCAGGAGTATCAGGCCATGGGCTATCCCGCAGCCGGGATGCGCAATTACCTGGCCCGGCTGGGCTGGAGTCATGGCGACGATGAGTTTTTCACGGATGCGCAGGCAAAGGACTGGTTCGATCTGGACGGGATCGGCAAAAGCCCTGCACGGTTTGATCTGAAAAAGCTTGAAAACCTGTGTGGACAGCATATCGCAATCTCGGTTGATGCTGCACTGCGGCAAGAGATCGAAGCATATCTGGCCGCAGCAGACCTTCCGCCCCTTACCGAAACACAATCCAGTGATCTGGAACGTGCGATGTATTGCCTCAAGGACCGGGCGCGCACTTTCCCGGAACTGCTTGAAAAGGCTCATTTTGCACTGACAAACCGCCCGATCGTTCCGGATGAAAAGGCGGCAAAGGCACTGGCAACTGTATCCGATGGTATACTGACGGAATTGACGCCGCATCTGCAAAATGTTAGCTGGTCGCGGAACGAACTGGAGGAGGCCCTGAATTCCTTTGCCGAGTCAAAGGAGCTCAAGTTCGGCAAGCTGGCCGGTCCGCTGAGGGCCGCCCTGGCGGGTCGGGCCGTTACGCCTTCGGTTTTTGACATGATGCTTGTGCTGGGACGGGAAGAAACCCTGGCGCGGCTTTCTGAAGCAGCGAAATAACCCAAGCTTCATAAAGGGGTAACGCTGCTCCGCTAACACCCGGACTGCGCGTCCACGCGCAGTCATTGCCCGTATCACCGGAGGTATCTCTGGCGTGCGCATGAATGAAGAAGGGACAACCATGACTGATAGCAACAAAACAGCCACTCTGACCGTTCACGGCAAAGAGTATGAGTTGCCTGTTCATTCTCCGACCGCTGGTCCGGATGTCATTGATATCCGAAAGCTTTATGGTCAGGCCGGCGTCTTCACGTACGATCCCGGGTTCACTTCGACCGCTAGCTGCGACAGCACCATCACCTATATCGACGGCGAAAAAGGCGAACTGCTGCACCGCGGCTATCCGATCGACCAACTGGCCGAGAAATCGCATTTCCTCGAAGTCTGCTATCTTCTGCTGTACGGAGAACTGCCGGCGGCAAAGGATCTTGAGAAATTCGAGACCACGATCACACGCCACACCATGCTGCACGAGCAGATGCAGTATTTCTATCGCGGTTTCCGCCGCGACGCGCACCCGATGGCCATCATGGTCGGCGTTGTCGGCGCGATGTCGGCCTTCTATCACGATTCAACGGATATCTCGGACCCGCAGCAGCGTGAAATCGCATCGCATCGTCTGATCGCCAAGATGCCGACTATTGCTGCATGGGCCTACAAGTATCACACTGGTCAGCCTTTCGTGTATCCGCGCAACGATCTGGACTATGCCTCGAACTTCCTGCGCATGTGTTTCAGCGTTCCTGCCGAGGAATATGAGGTCAACCCGATCCTCAGCCGCGCCATGGACCGCATCTTTACGCTGCATGCGGATCACGAACAGAATGCCTCGACATCGACCGTGCGTCTGGCGTCGTCCTCGGGGGCAAACCCGTTTGCCTGTATCGCCGCTGGCATCGCTTGCCTTTGGGGTCCGGCACATGGTGGCGCAAATCAGGCCTGCCTGGAGATGCTGGAAGAGATCGGCACCGTTGATCGCATCCCCGAGTTTATTGCCCGCGCCAAAGACAAGAACGATCCGTTCCGCCTGATGGGCTTTGGTCACCGCGTTTACAAGAATTTCGACCCGCGCGCCAAAGTGATGAAGCAATCGGCTGACGAAGTTCTTGATCTGCTGGGCGTTGAAGACAACCCGAAATTGCAGGTTGCCAAGGAACTGGAACGCGAAGCGCTGGAAGACCCGTACTTCGCCGATAAAAAGCTGTTCCCGAATGTCGACTTCTACTCGGGCATCATCCTCGAAGCGATGGGATTCCCGACCTCGATGTTCACGCCGATCTTCGCCCTGTCACGCACTGTTGGCTGGGTCAGCCAGTGGAAAGAGATGATCGCCGATCCGCAAAACAAAATCGGCCGCCCGCGTCAGCTGTACCTGGGCGAAACGCTGCGCGATTACGTGGATATCGAAAATCGCTGATACGCGCCTCACGTCAATCTGTTTCGAAGGCCCCGGTACTGCCGGGGTCTTTTTGTTTGGGCTGAAGCAATGAGAGCGCGAAGACCCGGTGTTTTCCCGCGCAAGAAAGCACCGGACAAGCCGGGGCGCACGACCTCAGAACAGGCTCAGCTGATCCCGGGGCTGCGGCGGCACCGCAAACAAGTCGCAACGCAACGGGGCCGATTTTGTGGACAGCCCCAGACGTTTGCAGGTCTTCACGAACCTTTGAGCGATAATCCCGGCATACTCACCCTCGCCCCGCATTCTGTGCCCCCAACGCGGATCGTAGTCCCGCCCTCCATGCATTTCCCGCAGTTTGGACATGACCTTTTCCGCCCGCGACGGCTCATGATCTGCAAGCCAGCCCTGCCAAAGCTGCGAAACCTCGCGCGGCAGGCGCAACATGATCCAGCTTGCGGCATCCGCACCGGCCTCTTTCCCTGCTTCCAGAAGGCTTTCCAGTTCATGATCCGTCAGCCCCGGCACGATGGGTGACGTCATGACACGCACCGGAACGCCCGCTTCCGTCAGCGTTCGGATCACGCGCAACCGCCGAAGGGGCGACGGCGCCCGTGGTTCCATCCGGCGGGACAATTCCGCATCCAACGTTGTCAGCGAAATACCAACCCGCACCAGCCCCCGGCCTGCCATGTCGGCAAGCAACTCCAGATCCCGCTCTATCAGGGTACCCTTGGTGACGATTGCGACCGGGTGGTTGAACTCACTCAAAACCTCAAGACATGACTTTGTAATCATGTGCTTTTTCTCAATCGGCTGATACGGGTCCGTATTCGTACCAATTGCAATCGGCGCGACTTTGTAGGATCTGGCGGACAATTCCTTGCGCAGAACACGCTCCATGTTGGGTCGAGCGATCAGGCGGGTTTCGAAATCCAATCCTGCCGATAGCCCAAGATACGCGTGGCTGGGCCGCGCAAAACAGTAAACGCAGCCATGTTCACATCCCCGGTACGGGTTGATCGACCGATCGAAGGGCAAGTCAGGAGATCGGTTGTAAGTAATAGCGCTGCGCGCAACCTCTTCGCTTGTCTCGGTCCGCAGCGGCGGCAATTCTTCCTCTATGTCCCACCCGTCTTCGGCGGGCGTGGTGGCAAAGCGTTCAAACCGACCAGCTTCGTTCGTCGTTGTTCCTCTTGCCTTGATCGTCCGCGCGATGTTCATGTCAGTATGTTCTTCTTTTGTTCCCGCGTAAACATAGGCCTGTCGCCGATTTGGCGCAACCCCCGCCAAATCTTCGTTGGATTGAAGTTAGTTGAAGAGTCTGCAGGATAATCTTGCAGACTTTTCTATCGAGCCCCCCCATTTTTTGGCTTATAGGTCGGTCCCGAAACGACCGACGTCGCAATCGTCACAGTCACGATGCGACGTTTTGGCCAAAACGGAAAAAATGCCACCACGGGTCGATGGCCCGCCCAGCACAGGGAATACCCCATGTCCGACGAAGAAGACATCGTCCTGTCCGAACTGAATGACGACGAACTGGTCGAGCAGATGTTCGACGATCTCTACGATGGCCTGAAGGAAGAGATCGAAGAAGGTACCAACATCCTGCTGGAACGCGGATGGACACCTTATGACATCCTGACCAAGGCTCTGGTTGGCGGTATGACCATCGTGGGCCATGACTTTCGCGACGGCATCCTGTTCGTCCCCGAAGTTCTGCTGGCCGCAAACGCGATGAAGGGCGGCATGTCCATTCTCAAGCCGCTGCTGGCCGAAACCGGTGCACCGCGCGTCGGCAAGATGGTCATCGGCACCGTGAAGGGCGACATCCACGACATCGGCAAAAACCTTGTTTCGATGATGATGGAAGGCGCTGGCTTCGAAGTTGTCGATCTGGGCATCAATAACCCGGTCGAAAACTACCTGGAAGCGCTGGAAAACGAACAACCCGACATTCTGGGCATGTCGGCCCTGCTGACCACTACGATGCCTTACATGAAAGTGGTCATCGACACGATGGTCGAACAGGGCGTCCGCGACGATTACATCGTTCTGGTCGGCGGCGCGCCCCTGAATGAAGAGTTCGGCAAAGCCATCGGCGCGGATGCCTATTGCCGCGACGCAGCTGTTGCAGTGGAAACCGCCAAGGAATTCGTGGGCCGCAAGCACAATCAACTGGCTGGCTAAGACCCGAACAATACTGATTGAAAGGCCGTCCGATCCGGGCGGCCTTTTCGATTCTGAAGCGCCTTGTCACCGGAGGATCCGGATTATACAATTTTAAACCAAAGCAGGTCTAAAAGAACGAGGCATTCACATCCCCAGGGGGTCTCGTGCCGACTACGTTCACAGCCATCTCGCTCGGCAAACTTGCCGATATCGACAGTTTCGAACGCAACAACACAGCTGAAAACGCTTCGGCGCTTGTAGGGAAAACCTTTGGCGGGTCCGACGATCCGCTGGCTCACAACAGCGTCACCTGGAGCGCGGTCGGCAATCCGAGTTCGTACTACAACATGAACAACATGTCGGCCAATGATCGGTTTTCGATCGATGGCGGGCCGCCTCAGACATTCGATGGCACTTCGGTCTACAACGCCACGATCACCTATTTTGACGGATCAACTGCCAGGATTTCCGCAGTTGTGGCGCAGGATGTGGATGGCAACACCTATCTGATGCCGGAATTCTCGGACAATTCGGACCAATCCGCCTTGGAGGCTGGCCCTGTCCGCTCGATCACGCTCAACAGCCTTGCCGGAAACCGGTATTCAGGCCTGACATCCCGCCGTGAAGATTGGGATCTGGTACCCTGCTTTACCCCCGGAACGATGATCCGCACCGAACAAGGCGCGCGCCCGATTGAAACCCTGTCCGTCGACGACCGGATCGAAACCCATGATCATGGGCTGCAACCCCTGCGTTGGATGGGGCGGCGAACCGTCAAGGCAACGGGTCCGCATGCGCCTGTTCTTTTCAAAGCGGGCGCCATCGGAAACTCGCGCGACCTTCTGGTGTCACAACAACACCGCATGCTGATTGGGGATTGGCGTCTCGAGCTGAACACCGGACATTGCGAAGCCCTGACGCCTGCCAAACATCTCGTGAACGGGTCCGACATCATACTGCGGCCCGGAGGGGTGGTGACCTACATCCACTTGCTGTTCGACCGGCATGAGCTGCTCTGGGCCGAAGGTTGCCTGAGCGAGAGCTTTCATCCCGGCGCGCATATCTGGGACAGTCTCGGGTCTGCCGCACGGCAAGAAATCCTGTCGCTGTTTCCGGAACTGTCGGTGAACGGTGTTGCCGCGTACGGCCCGCTGGCCCGGCCCCTGCTGACTGCGTTTGAAGCGCATGCGTCG
The DNA here is from genome assembly GCF_013110685.1 of Ruegeria sp. HKCCD6157. Classification (NCBI taxonomy): domain Bacteria; kingdom Pseudomonadati; phylum Pseudomonadota; class Alphaproteobacteria; order Rhodobacterales; family Roseobacteraceae; genus Ruegeria; species Ruegeria sp. HKCCD6157. Next base: position 1,332,409 of record NZ_WVRB01000001.1, on the reverse strand, counting down.
GCGGCCTGACATGAGATGTCGGATCGGGGCTTGCCCAACGGCCTCAATCATCCTCCTATGGCAAAAGCCCCGGAGGATGCCAAGCGATGTCAAACGAATCCCTGCCAGATGATGCAAGCCTGACCTCGAAGGGCTATGAAGATACAGGCAAGGGAAGCATCCTGTTGATTGCCTGCGGCGCTCTTGCGCGCGAAATACTGGATATCAAAACACGGAATGGCTGGGATCACATGGCTCTAACCTGCCTGCCTGCGATCCTGCACGTTCACCCGGAACGGATCACCCAGGCCGTGGAAGACGCCGTGGCCAAGCATCAAGGCGATTTTGACAAGATCTACATCGTTTACGCCGATTGCGGCACCGGGGGTCTGCTTCAGGCCGCCTGCGAAAAACTTGGGGTCGAAATGGTGAAGGGGCCCCATTGCTATTCCTTCTTCGAAGGAAATCAGGCCTTTCAGGACCGCGGAGAAGTCGAAACAACCGCGTTCTATCTGACAGATTTCCTGGCCCGGCAATTCGACGCCTTTGTCTGGAAACCACTGGGCCTGGACCGCCACCCGGAACTGCGTGACATGTATTTCGGCAATTACACCAAACTTGTCTATCAGGCCCAGATCGACAGCCCAGAACTGACGGAACGCGCGCGCGAATGCGCAGACCGGATGGGGCTGGAATTCGAACGCCGGTTCACCGGTTACGGCGATCTGGAAAACACGCTGTCGGACTGGGCAAACCGCCCAAGATGAGGTCAGGCGTTTTCCTGTGCGACCTGCCGGATGCGTTCGATCATCGACCGCAGGCCGTTTGAGCGCTGAGCGGACAGGTGGTCGTTCAGGCCAAGGCGTGCCAGTTCCGCCCCCGCATCGACTTTGGGAACTTCGGCCACGGGCAAACCGTTGTACAAGGACCGAAGAACAGCGATCAGCCCACGCACGATCAGTGCATCGCTGTCACCATCGAACTTGAAGACGCCGGATTCAATCATCGGATGCAGCCAGACCTGACTGGCGCATCCATGCACTTTTGTCGCCGGAACCTTGAATGCGTCGTCCAACGGCTCCATCGCCTTGCCCTGCTCGATAACATGGCGATACCGGTCTTCCCAATCCTCGAGAAACTCGAAATCCTCGACAATCTCTTCAAAGGCGGGCGTGGCCATGATGCGGTGATCCTTTGGTTGCATTCACAATTGTGACCTAAGCCGGTGACCCGCCACTGTCCAGCCCCCGCGGTGGCTTTTCAACGCGAAGAATATGCGCTAACCCATTGCCTGAACTCGTGTGAAAGTCTGTGGGTCCATGCAAAAATCTCTGTCCGTTCTCATCATCGCCACGCTGACCCTGACTGCATGCAGCAGCTGGCGTGACTCTCGGGTGAACCCGTCAAACTGGTTCGGATCCAGCAGATCTGTCGAGGCCGAAACACCGCCCGACCCAAATGCCGCCGACGCACTGGTTCCGAAGCAAGGCGGAGGAACCGGCCTGTTTTCCCGCCCCGAAGCCGAAGACACCAGCATTCCAATTGGTCAGATCGACGAGTTGCGTATCGACCCAACTCCCACCGGCGCGATCATCTATGCGTCTGGCACGGCTGTCCGACAGGGGGCATTCAACGCGCGTCTGGTTCCTGTTGAAAAGGAAGAAAACCAGAAGAACGGAACTTTGGAATTTGTGTTCCGTGTGAACTACCCCAGCTATGAGACGCCGCAAGGGTCGGAACGTACTCGGATGGTATCGGACGCCATCAATATCTCGAATCAGGAACTGCAAGGCATTCGGCTGGTCCGCGTGGTCGGACAGCAAAACGCACTGGAATCACGGCGCCGGTAAGCGCCGTTACAGGGACACGACCTTGACCGACTGTCCTTTGGCCGCGAGGGCAATCTTTCCTTCGCACAGTTTGAGAGCATCCTCGCCAAAGACCTCGAACCGCCATCCCGACAAGGCTGGAACATCCCGCTCGCCGGCCGCAATCTGATCCAGGTCCGAGCTTGTGGCGATCAATTTCGCCGCCACACCTGAACTTTCGGTCTTGGACTTCAGCAGAACCCTAAGCAGGTCAGCCAGCGCCGGATTGACCTTGAGCTTGTCGCGCGAAGTGTCGACCTTGGGCAATTTGTCGGGCGGGCAATTCACGCCACGCTGGACTGCGGCCAGAATACCTTCGGCGATCGCCCCTTTGCGGGCTTCGCGCAACAACAGGCGGGATCCGCCCAAATCCGAATGTGTTTTGGGTTTGGTCGATGCCAGCTCGATCAGCGCGTCGTCTTTGAATACGCGGTTCCGTGGCACGTTGTTTTCCTGCGCATAGGATTCGCGAAACTGCGCCAATTCGCGCACCACGGCCAGAAACTTGGCCGAGTTCGTGCGCGTCTTTACCCGCTTCCATGCGTCCTCAGGGCGGATGTCATATGTGGCAGGCTGTGTCAGCGTCCGCAATTCTTCGGCAACCCAATGGCTGCGCTGCGTCTTTTCAAGTTCTGCGGCCAGGTATTCATAGATCCCGCGCAGATGCGTCACGTCTGCCAGAGCATAGTTTTTTTGAGCATCGGTCAACGGGCGCCGGGACCAGTCGGTGAACCGAGAAGTCTTATCAACGCCTTGTTTGCAGATTTTCCGGACCAGAGTTTCATAGCCGACCTGTTCGCCAAACCCGCACACCATCGCTGCGACCTGTGTGTCGAACAGCGGCTTGGGAAAAACGCCGGCTTCGACCCAGAAGATCTCAAGGTCCTGGCGGGCAGCATGGAACACTTTGACCACGCTTTCATTCCGGAAAAGATCGTAAAGCGGGTCAAGCGACAAACCATCGGCAAGCGGATCGACCAGAACCGCGCTGTCTTCATCCTCGGACGGGACAGCCAATTGCACCAGGCACAGCTTGGAGTAATACGTCCGCTCGCGCAGAAATTCGGTGTCGACCGTGATATAGGGATAGCCTTCGGCGGCCTTGCAGAAATCGGCCAGCTCTTGCGTCGTCGTCAGGGTTTTCATGCGCCGTACTAGTATCGCTCTTGTTTTTGTGCCTGCCCGTTTTTGTCCTCGTCCCGAGCGTTGTCGACGACCATAGGCCGATTATTGCACGGGTGTAAATCACCCACAGAGCGTTCACGGCAACAGGACGGGCGACCTGTTGCCTTCTGCAAAGCGTCGCAGCACTTCGGGGTAGAGCTTATGCTCCCACACCAGCACCCGCGCAGCCAGCGATTCCGGTGTATCATCGGCTTGGATCGGCACCCGTGCCTGGCCCAGAATCGGGCCATCATCCAGTGCCGCCGTCACCTCATGCACCGAGCATCCGTGTTCGGAATCCCCGGCTTGAATCGCGCGGGCATGGGTGTGTAACCCTTTGTATTTTGGCAATAATGAAGGGTGGATATTCAGCATCCGCCCTTGAAACCGAGACACGAAATCCGCTGTCAGAACCCGCATGAAGCCAGCCAGACAGACAATGTCGGGTCGCGCCTCTTGCAGGGGTTTCAAAAGCTCGGCTTCAAAGGCACTGCGGTCGCCCTTGAAAGGGCGATGATCAACCACTGCGGTCGGAATGCCACGGTCCGCAGCTTTTTTCAGCCCGCCTGCCTGCGCGTCATTGGACAACACCAAACAGGGCCGCGCCGGATGATCTTTGGTCATGCTGTCAACAAGCGACACCATGTTCGACCCGCCCCCGGAGATCAGGATCGCGACGCGCTTCTGGCTCACAGCAATTTGCCCGAATAGGCAACGCCGGGCGTTTCCGTGACGGTACCGATCCGAGCGACGGTTTCACCCGCATCCGCCAGCAGGGCCGACAGCTCATCCGCCTTGTCCGCGGTGCACACGACAATAAGGCCGATGCCGCAATTGAAAGTCTTGAGCATTTCAGACTCAACGATACTGCCGGTCTTCGCCATCCAACCGAAGACAGGGGGCAACTGCCAGCTATCCAGATCGATCCGGGCCCCCAGCCCTTGGGGCAACACGCGCGGAAGATTTTCGGTCAACCCGCCGCCGGTGATATGCGCCAGCGCGTGAACACCACCCGCACGAACCGCAGCCAAAGCCGGTTTCACGTAAAGGCGTGTGGGCGTCAGAAGTGCCTCACCCAAGTTGCCCTCTCCGAAGGGCGACGGCGAATCCCAGCCCAGACCGGACAGTTCGACCAGCTTGCGCACAAGCGAATAGCCGTTGGAATGCACCCCGTTCGAGGCCAGACCCAGAAGTACGTCACCGGCTTGAACGCCCGCGGGCAGATCTGCGCCGCGTTCCATCGCACCGACTGCAAACCCGGCCAGATCAAAATCGCCATCGGGATACATTCCCGGCATCTCGGCGGTTTCACCACCGATCAGGGCACAGCCAGACTGCGCACAGCCTTCGGCAATCCCTTCGATGATCCGCGCCGCCGTATCGGTATCCAGCCTGCCGGTCGCGAAATAGTCGAGGAAGAACAGCGGCTCGGCCCCCTGACAGATCAGGTCATTCACGCACATGGCCACCAGATCGACGCCGACCCCGTCCACGACGCCGGTATTAATCGCAATCCGCAGCTTGGTGCCCACACCATCCGTCGCACCGACCAGGATCGGGTCCTGGTATCCGGCAGCCTTCAGATCGAACAGCGCGCCAAATCCACCCAGACCGCTCATCACACCGGGGCGGTTGGTCCGCTTGGCGGCGGGTTTGATCCGATCGACCAGGGCGTTGCCTGCGTCGATATCCACACCTGCATCGGCATAGGTGATTCCGTTTTTACCCGCTGTCATGTCCGGTCCCTCAAGAAAGCTTTGCGGGCGGGTTAGTCGATTGTGGCGTTTGTTGCAACGGTCAGGCTTGACGCGGCTGTTCACCGTGATACCCAAGCGCCTAGGCGGGCCTGTAGCTCAATTGGTTAGAGCAGAGCGCTCATAACGCTTTGGTTGGGGGTTCGAGTCCCTCCGGGCCTACCATTTCGCCGAAACATCCGAGTGGGTTGTTGCCGTCTGGACGTTGATGCGCTGGCTTATCCGTCCGAATCTTCGAACCCAAAATAGGCGTCGAGCTCCTCTTGGGTTACTTGCCATTCATAGGAATAGCCGTCGCGCCCACCAAAGCTGTAATCCTCGTGACTGCCGGACAGGCTCGGATCTTGATGCACCGCCTCCAAATAGGTCTCGAATTCATCAGGATCGACCCAGAACGACGCATCCATGATCATCATGTAGTAATCATAGGCGAGAGGCTCATCGAACTTGCCGAAGTCATTCTGCAAATAGTCCAGCATTTCAGCGCAAAATATCGCCATATTGGCACGCACCTGAACCGGAAGAGGTGCCAGATCCTCGTCGCCTTCCACCACGTCCTGCTGCGACGCATGCCACAACTCGGATGCCAACGGCTCGATCAGGTCGGACCGCAACCATTTCAGACATGTATCGCCTGCCCCGATAAAACCGGTCAGGCGTTCCACCCGCCTTTCATCGGTTTCGTCATACCACTGCCAAAGAGGCAGCAGGGCCGCAAGTGTCGCGCACCCGACAAACCCCTTTTCGGCCAATTTCACGAATCCTGCGATAACCATCCTATACGCCCCCAAAAAAGCAAAAAACTATGGGGACAGGATGCCATGGCCAGACAAATTAACAAAATTGAACCCCAAGCGCAGACATAACAGGGGGTCTATCGCCCGATAATAATGTCCGCGCAGAGCCCTCCGAGACGTTCACTTTTCGACAGACGCAAAGCTCCACCATGCGCGCGCGCGACATCCGCCACAATCGCAAGACCAAGGCCAACGCCACTGCCCTGATTCTGATTGCGAGCCGGGTCGAGCCGCGTGAAAGGCTTTACAGCCTCTGTACGTTGGTCCGCAGGTATACCGGGGCCGTCATCCTCAACGCGGATGCGCATCGACTTCGCGTTCAGAAACAGGCTGAGCTCGGCCCGGCTGCCATAGCGCATGGCATTTCCAATTAGGTTTTCCACCGCCCGGCGTACAGCCATGGGGCGTATCATGACCGTCCCCTGCCCCTCGACCGCGATCAGCTCTGCCTGATGACCGGCCCGTTTTGCATCATCCACGATCTGGCGGAGGAATTCATCCGGTTGGACCTCTTCCGTCGATCCCTCGGCAGCCCCACGCGAAAAATCCAGAAACGCATCCAGCAAGGACTGCATCTCCGTAACATCCTTTTGCAACGGTGCGGCCTCGTCTTCCGGCAACATCGACAGTCCAAGCTTCAAACGTGTCAACGGGGTCCGCAGATCGTGGCTGACACCCGACAGCATCAACGTCCGTTGTTCGATCTGGCGTTCGATCCGGGACCGCATATCCAGAAACGCATTTCCCGCCGCGCGCACCTCGATAGCACCACCTGGTGAATACGGAACGATTCGCCCCCGCCCGAATGCCTGCGCCGCATCAGCGAGGCGCGTAATGGGACGCAATTGATTCCGCATGTAAAGAAACGAGATCGTCGTCATGATGACCGCAAAGAACACCATGGTGACGATCAATTGATGCGGGGCCGCGGGCGACAACCTGCGCCGATCGAACGTCAATTGCAGCAGCCCCAGATGCGTATTCAGGTAGACCCGCGCCTCTTTGCTGCTGGGTAAAGCCACGGCGTCAAGATTGTGCAACCTGGCATACAGTTCGGATTCGACCTGCGGTGCGATGAAATCGTACCATCGCCGCGCGCCAATCTCAGGCTGTTCGTTGACGCCCAGAAACCTGGCCTTCATCTCAAGGGCCTGCAAATCGGGACGAATCGACGCCAGCGCCTGTTGTTGCGTTTCCGCGTCCTCGATCATTGTCGAAATCAGCATCACCTCGCGGGATGCCGCGCGTGTCATCTGGCCGGTGACATCCTCAAGATGCTTTTGAAGGAACGCGATTCCCACGACCAGCAACAGCACGATCACAGGTAAAACCAGGATCAGCGCTGCCCGGGCGTAAAGACTGCGAGGCATATAAGGTTTGAGCCAGTGCGAAGACATGCGCTAAACCTAACGGGCTGCCCGGACAAGAGAAAGAGCACAGAATGCAGGCACCAGATGATTTCGATCCGCCCGTCGGCCAGCCAGAGGAACTGCATCCGGGTTTGCGGCGTATTCTGGCCCCGAATCCCTCTCCGATGACCTATCGTGGCACCAACACGTATCTGCTGGGTGAATGCGACATTGCCGTCATCGATCCAGGCCCCGCAAGCGAGGCACATCTGGGCGCAATTCTGGATTCCTTGGCGCCGGGTCAAAGGATCAGCCATATCATAGTCACACATACGCATGTGGACCATTCACCCCTGGCCGCTCCGCTGGCGGCGCGCACAGGGGCGACGATTTATGCTTATGGCGGGCCCGAGGCAGGACGCAGCGCCGTCATGACCGATCTTGCAGCGCAGGGGCTGACCGGCGGCGGCGAAGGCATCGACACCACGTTTCGCCCTGATGTCGAAGTGGCGGATGGTGAGACCATCAATGGCGACGGGTGGCAGCTTGAGGTCATTCACACGCCGGGCCATCTGGGCAATCACATTTCTCTGGCTTGGCAGAACATCTGCTTCACGGCGGATCATGTCATGGGGTGGGCCAGCTCGTTGGTGTCCCCTCCGGATGGTGACCTGACCGACTTCATGACTGCCTGCCATCGGCTGCGCGCGCGCGACTGGTCGGTTTTCCATGCAGGCCATGGCGCACCGATCACCAGCCCTGCCGAACGTTTGGACTGGCTGATTACACATCGCCAGACCCGCGAGGCCCAGATTCTGAGCGCATTGGAAGAAGAAGACGGGACGGCGCGGCATCTGGCCGAGCGCATCTATACGGATACGCCAGCGGCATTGCTGCCCGCGGCCGAGCGCAACGTCTTTGCTCATCTCGTTGATCTGACTGGGAAAAACAAAGTGGCCCCCATTGGCCCCCTGTCAGTTTCATCTGTTTTTCGGCGGGTTTGCTAAATCAGAAAAATTTTTTGATGGTTCTCGTACTTAACCTCTGGACGTCCGGAATCGGGGTTGCTATACGCGCCTCAGTTCCGGCGTAGCTCAGCGGTAGAGCAGTTGACTGTTAATCAATTGGTCGTAGGTTCGATCCCTACCGCCGGAGCCAAAATCCCCCCTTCGTTCAGACCTGCATTATCGTCAGAAATCACTTCGATTTATGCCGTTTTTTTCGACGAAAAACACACGCACCCTCTGGACGTCGGGAAACCGGATTGCTATACGGCGCGAACCGTTCCGGCGTAGCTCAGCGGTAGAGCAGTTGACTGTTAATCAATTGGTCGTAGGTTCGATCCCTACCGCCGGAGCCAATTCCCCAAAACGCAGCGGACCTAGCCTGTCAGGGCTTCGCCGAACTCGGCCCGAAGCTTGCGTTTCAATACCTTTCCGGTCGCGCTCAGCGGCAATGCGTCGACAAAGACAACCTTGTCCGGGATCTGCCACTTGGCGATTTTGCCTTCGAAAAAGGCAAGCAAATCCTCTTCGCTGGGCTCTTCACCATCGGCTTTCACGGCAACCAGCAAGGGGCGTTCATCCCATTTCGGATGCGGAACACCGACCACCGCGGCCGTTGCAAGCTGGGGGTGGGCCACGGCGATGTTCTCAAGCTCGACCGAACTGATCCATTCCCCACCGGATTTGATGATGTCCTTGGATCTGTCGCGAATGGTCATGTAGCCATCCGGGTCCAAAGTGGCCACATCCCCGGTGGCGAACCAGCCATCCTGCAACAGATCCTGATCCTGCAACTGGAAATAGCTGTCCAGAACCCAGTGACCCCGCACCATCAAATCGCCCTGGGTTTCGCCGTCATGCGGCAGATCATTCCCATCTTCGTCCACGATTTTCAATTCGACCCCAAAGGGTGGTCTGCCCTGGCTCAGGCGGATCTTGTGCTGGTCTTCCGGCGGCAGCTTCAGGTGTTTGGCCAATGGATAATTCGTCGTGCCCAGCGGGCTCATCTCGCTCATGCCCCAGGCGTGAACCGTGTCAACGCCATAGGTTTCGCGGAACGTTTCGATCATCGACGGCGGGCACGCGGCGCCGCCGATAACCGTGCGTTCAAGGCTTTTGAGTTCGGTTCCGCATGCCGCGGCATGGGCCAGCAAGCCCTGCCAGATGGTCGGCACGCCCATGGCCAAGGTCACGCCATAGGTGTCAATCAGATTGACCAGCGCTTCGCCGTGCAAATCCGGCCCAGGCAACACAAGCCGCGATCCCGACATGGCGCAGGCGTAGGGCGACCCCCAGGCGTTGACGTGGAACATCGGCACAACCGGCATGACAACATCCATCGCTGAATACCCGATCACATCCCGTGTGTTCGATGCAAAGCTGTGCAACAGTGTTGACCGATGGGAATACAACACGCCCTTTGGGTTGCCCGTGGTTCCCGACGTATAGCACAGACCGCAGGCCGTCTTTTCATCCAGGTCAGGCCATTGGAAATCCGCATCTCCTGTCTGGATCAACTCGTCATAGAACTTCAGGTCAGGAACCTGAGCCGCAGCCTCTTCATTGCGAGGCCCCATGAGGACAAAATGCTGAACCTCGGACAAAGCGTCATGCAGCGCGGCAACCAGCGGAATGAACGTCGCATCAAAGAACAGAACCCTATCCTGGGCATGGCTGATGATAAAAGTCAGCTGCTCGGGGAACAGGCGGGGATTGACCGTGTGACAGACATAGCCCGCGCCCGACGTGGCAAAATAGATCTCGAGATGCCGCCGGTTGTTCCAGGCCAGTGTCCCGATCCTGTCCTGCGGCTCCAGCCCCAGATTCGTCAACGCCGACGCCATCCGTCGGGCATTCTCCGCAATCTCCGACCAGTTGGTTTCAGTGACCGTTCCATCCGTTTCAACCGAAACAATCTCGGTCTGGCCGTGATAGCGGTCTGCGTGATCGATCAGCGACGAAACCAGCAGGGGCTGCGTCATCATCTGTCCTAGCATGGACATCCTCCCGTCCTTGGCGAGACCTTGGATGGCCTCTGCCTTGTCCATCTGGCATTGACGGCGTGGGGCGTGACCCGATGCGTCAATACAGTCGTTTCCTACGGAGGAACCCTGCCAATCATTTAATTGTCTGACAATAAAAGAATGCAGCCCAACACGGCCGTGGGCGGCATTTTTTCACTCTTGGTTTCGGTGTTTCAGCGCATAGGCGACCAATGCGGCGGTTGATCCGTCTTTATCGTCAGCACTGGCGACACCATCCACGACAGGTCCAAGCGAGTTGGCAAGTTCCTTGCCCAATTCCACACCCCATTGATCAAAGGAATTGATGCCCAGCAGAACACCTTCAACGAACACACGATGCTCGTACAGCGCGATAATCTGCCCCAGAACGAACGGTGTAAGTTTCGGATAGATCAGCGTTGTGGAAGGGCGGTTGCCCGGAAACACGCGGTGTCGCGCCTGCCGATCAAGTTCGTCGCCATCTAGGCCTTTTTCCGCCATGCGTTCACGGGCTTCATCCAATGACCGGCCACGCATCAAAGCCTCTGACTGGGCCAGACAGTTGGCCAAAAGCAGGCGGTGATGGTGGGTCAACTCGGGTTCGTGCCCATCGGCGGCGACCATGAATTCGCATGGAATGACATCCGTCCCCTGATGGATCAGCTGATAGAATGCATGCTGGCCGTTGGTGCCCGGCTCACCCCAGACCACCGGCCCGGAGGGCACAGCCAGCGAAGATCCGTCCATCGCGACAGATTTGCCATTCGATTCCATTTCCAACTGCTGGAGATAGGCTGGCAGGCGCAGCAGCCGCTGATCATAGGGCAGCACAGCGCGGCTGGTGCGACCCAGAACCTGACGGTGCCAGATGCCGACCAGCGCCAGCATCACAGGCATGTTTTCCACCCAATCCGCCGAGCGGAAATGCAGATCCATCGCCTGCCCGCCCCGCAGAAACGCATCAAATGCATTTGAACCGACGGCAATCATGACCGGCAATCCGACCGGCCCCCAGACCGAATAACGCCCGCCCACCCAATCGGCGAAACCGAAGACATGCGCCTCGGGGATGCCGAAAGCCTGCGTCTTGTCCAGCGCGCTGGATACGGCGGCAAACTGGCGGGAGGGATCACCCCCGCCCTCGGACATCCAGGCGCGGGCCGTGCGCGCATTGGTCATCGTTTCGATCGTGGTAAATGTCTTGGACGCGACAATCACAAGCGTCCGTGCAGGATCCAACGGGCGTAACGTGTCCGCGATATGGGCCCCATCCACGTTCGAGACGTAATGTACCCGCGGGCCATCGTGATAAGGGGCCAGTGCGTGGGTGGCCATCACCGGGCCAAGGTCGGACCCCCCGATGCCGATATTCACCACATCGGTGAAACTGCCCCTTGCCCCCGCAATGGCGCCGCCGCGCACTTCCTCGGCAAAGACACGCATCCGATGCAGCGTGTCCAGAACCCCGGGCATGACGTCCTGACCGTCCACGTCAACCGGCCCACCATCAAGGTTGCGCAGGGCGGTGTGCAGCGCTGCGCGCCCTTCGGTTTCGTTGATCTTCTTCCCGGCAAACATGGCGTCGCGCCGCGTCGCAAGCCCGGCATCTTCGCACAATTGCAGCAGCGCAGCGCGCACGTCTTCATCGATCTGCGTTTTTGAATAATCGAACAGCAAATCCCCGGTCGAGGCTGAAAACGACCCGGCCCGGGTTGCATCCTTTGCAAACAGGTCGACGATACGGCGGTCAGCCGTCGCAAGCGCCTTCAAAGCATCCAACTGCATTGCCTCACTCCGCCCAATGAACCGTCATGCCACTGAGGACCGCAGCGATCGGTGCCTCTTCCGGTGGCATCGACATGGCTTTGTCCAAAACGTCTCGTTTTGCCTGACCGTAGATGATCAGATGTTTCGACAAGGCCCCGTCCAGAACAGGGGCCGTCAAAGAAATCCGGGGCTCTGGCTGCACATCGGTCCGGGCGACGATCGAGGTCGGCGCCTGGCTGTCGAGGGCCTTGTCCAGCCCGTCCATTCCCGGGAACAACGAGGCCGTGTGCATGTCTTCCCCCATCCCGAGGACAAGAACCGACAAAGGCAGCACCGGCGCGATCAGCGATTCAATTTCCGGCAACGCCGCTTCAGGCTCTGCGCCCGGAACATAAAGTGGAAGATACTGCGCCACGGATGCCCGGTTTGTCAGCAGTCTTTCCCGGATCAGACGTTCGTTCGAACGTTCGTGATCAGCCGGCACGCAGCGTTCGTCCGTAGGCAGAACACGCACACGGTCCCACTCGAGATCCGCGGCACACAGGCTGTCAAAAACCGGCCCCGGTGTTGTCCCGCCGGGGACGGCCAATGCAACCGTGTCATTGTGCAACAAAGCGGCCTCAAGCTCACCCGCCAACGCGTTTGCCACATCGATGGCCAGCATTTCCCGGTCGGCATATTCCTGAATGTTCATGGCTTTATTCCCTGCCAGCGGCGACCGTCACGTTTCATCAGCAGCTCGGCGTCGCCCGGCCCTGTGCTGCCGCTGTCATAAGGTTTCGGCACGTCCCCGCGCGCCAGCCATCCGGCGATGATCGGATCGGTCCAGGCCCAGGCGGCCTCGACCTCGTCCCCGCGCATGAACAGCGTCTGGTTGCCCCGTATCACGTCCATGACGAGGCGCTCGTAAGCATCTGGCGGGTCTTGGTTTTCGGGCCCCAGCGCTTCGGCGAAACTCATGTCCAATGGAACGTCGATCAGCCGCATCCCGCCCGGTCCCGGCTCCTTGATCGTCACTTTCAGCGTGATCCCTTCGTTGGGTTGCAACCGGATCGACAACGCATTGGCGTGACGCCCGGCCTCTTCCCCGAAAATCGAATGCGGCGCGTCCTTGAACATCACATTGATAATCGACGAGCGCGCCACCAGCCGTTTGCCCGTACGGAGATAAAACGGCGTGCCCGCCCATCGCCAATTGCTGACATGCGCCTTCAGCGCCACATAGCTTTCAGTGGTCGAGCGTGGATTGCCGACACACTCGCGGTATCCCGCCCCCTCGGGCCCTGCCGAAAACTGGCCGCGCACGATGTGATGCGGCTCCACCGGATCAAGCGCCCGGATCACCTTGAGCTTTTCATCCCGCACCGCGTCCGGATCGAACTTCGCCGGGGGTTCCATGGCAATCAGGCACAGCAGCTGCATCAGGTGGTTTTGCACCATGTCCCGCATCGCGCCGGCGCGTTCATAATATTCTTCGCGCCCATCGATACCGACGGTTTCGGCAACGGTGATCTGGATATGGTCGACATACTGGCTGTTCCACAGCGGTTCGAACAGCATATTGCCAAACCGTACGGCCATCAGGTTCTGGACGGTTTCCTTGCCCAGGTAATGATCGATTCGGTAGATCTGGCTTTCATCAAAATGCGCAGCCAGTGTGGCATTCAGCTCTCGCGCGCTGCCCAGATCATGCCCGAACGGCTTTTCCACCACGATGCGCGTATCTTCGGTCGCCAGATCATAGGCCCGGACCCGCTCGGCCAAGGGGCCGAACAGGCTGGGGCCGACCGAGAAATAGAACGCGCGCACGCGGTTGGGTGACAGTTTTTCACCCAGCAACTCCCATCCTTCGGCGGATACTGCATCCAGCGGGACATAATCGACCCGCCGTAGAAAACGAGACACTCTCTGGGACTCAGAAGCGCGGACCGAAGCATGCCGGTGCAGCGATTCTGCGACCATCTGTCGGAAATCCTCCGCGGAGTGCCCCGCACGCGCGGCTGCGATAATCCTGGCATCCTCGTGCCATTGCCCGGCGCAGAACCGACGGTAAAGCGCGGGCAGGATCTTGCGCTGCGCCAGATCGCCGGTGCCGCCGAAAATGATCAGATCAAAGGGATCAACAGGTATGACGCGTGAAACCATGAGTTGTCCTTACCCCGCCCCTTCCGGCATGTCCAATGTTAGCGCAACCACTCAGCAAAAAATCACTCTGTTCAAAACTCTGTCAGAACCGCTGCGTCACCCTTACCGAATCCGCGACAAAGGGCTAGATCGGATTGATGACCTTTAAGAACCGGATGCGGGAATGAAAGACAACGCTCCTCAGCTTGCCAATATCGGCAAGTTTCAAAACAAATCGGTGACAGCTGACGGCCAGACCCGCGCAAAGGTTTCCCTGACAAAGCCCGAGACCCTTTGGTTCAATACGGGCACTTTGTGCAATATCGAATGCGTGAACTGCTATATCGCCAGCAGCCCGACCAATGACGCTTTGGTTTACATTACCGCTGACGAGGTCCGGAACTACCTGGATCAGATCGAAGCCCGCAACTGGCCCGTGCACGAGATCGGGTTCACGGGCGGTGAGCCGTTCATGAACCCGGATATGATCGACATGACACGCGCCGCGCTGGAACGAGGGTACAAGGTTCTGATCCTGACCAACGCAATGGCGCCGATGATGCGCCGCAAAATGCGCGAAGGGTTGCTGGGGTTGCAAAAGGAATTCAACCACATGTTGACTTTGCGCATTTCGGTCGATCATTTCCGCCCGGCCCTGCACGATGAAGAACGCGGCGACGGCAGTTTCGACAAAACCCTGGCCGGTATGGAATGGTTGCGCGACCACGGTTTCAACATGGCCATCGCCGGGCGTACGGTCTGGGGGGAGTCAGACGCGGAAAGCCGTGCTGGCTATGCCAGGTTCTTTGCCAGGCACGGATTTGATATTGACCCGCAGAACCCGGCTCAGACCGTTCTGTTTCCCGAAATGGACGAAACTGTCGAGGTTCCAGAAATCACCACCGCGTGCTGGGGAATTCTTGACAAATCCCCCAACGACGTCATGTGCGCCAGCGCCCGTATGGTGGTCAAACGCAAGGGGGCCGAAAAACCTGCTGTCCTGGCCTGCACCCTGCTGCCCTATGAGCCCGAGTTCGAGATGGGTCATACCCTGGCCGAGGCCGAGGCGGACGTGCATCTGAACCACCCTCATTGCGCCAAATTCTGCGTTTTGGGCGGGGCCAGCTGTTCTGGCTGATCAGTTCAGCTCGGGCGATTTCCAGAACTTCGTACCGGACGCGCCGGCCGATACGCGCCAGCCCTTTTTGTTGAGAACAAAGAACGAGCGTCCGTCAGTAAAACGCAGGGTTTCGCCCGTTTTGTCCTCGCCATACATGGCCCCCGTTTCTGCGGTCGCGTCATAGCCTTGGTTTATGAACTTATCCAGATCAGCGGGAGTTTCGAACAGGATCACGAATTTGGTCTCGAACCCACCGATGCCGATGGCGCCGCCAACCCCGCCCGTTCCCATGTTCATGTATGTGTGTTGCCCGGTGTCTTTCGACACCGCCACGCCCCGGCCATAGCCCGCCGACACAGGAAATACTGTAACCTTACGAGAGTCGAACACCGCATACCCGGCACTGACGTCATAAAGTGGCCGCGCATCGGGGTTTTCCGCCAAAAGCTGATCCAAAATCTCGCCTGCCATCGCGTCAAGCTTTGCGCGCGTTTCTTCAGGTGTTGCCTCGTTGGACAGCAGCTCAGAGGTGGACGTGATCGTATCGTCAACCGCTTCGGCACCTTTGTCGATCGTCTTCCCGACGCTCTCGGCACCTTTCTTGATCTTGTCCAGAACACCCTCGGCAAAAACGGGGCTGGTCATGCAAAGCGCTGCAACAAAGAGAACGGCTCTGATCATTGTTTTTTCCTGTGACGCCATCAGATTGGCAGTCACCATACGCGACTTGCCTCAAATGAGAACAGGAATTCCGACGCACAGGCGGACCTGGCCGATCACTCAGTTCACGCGAAACTCGCCAACCATGTTGCGCCACTCGCCCGGTGCGATCATCTTGCGGTGCGTGAATTTCACGGAATGCAGCGGCCCTTCTATTTCTCGTTGCCAAAACTCGATGAATTCGAAGAGTTTCGGATGATCCGGCGCAAGGTCATATTCCTGCCAGATGAAGGTATTCAGGACGTGGACGTAATCGGGCATGTGATAGAAAAATTCGGCCGTTGTCAGGCCATAGCCCTTAAGCATCAATTCGGTTTCACTTGTCTTCATGCAGACCTCCGGTTTGTTGCACGGTATTCTCAGGCTAGCACGAAAACCCCCTAATACTTAGATAACAATATGTTACTTGGGTGTTACCGAGGATTCGAACCTTGGGGAGCGCTGCTTGCTTGCACCTTATGTGCCGGGTCTGATAAGGTGCATCCACAAGATATAGACCCAGCACAAAATACGGGCAGTTTACGTGAGCGATACGCCAGAAATCCCCGAAAACATGGATGAAACCCCGCCCGAGCGCCCTGTCTATGACGGCCCGACGGTCTCGATCGAATCCGAGATGCGCACGTCCTATCTGGACTATGCGATGTCGGTCATCGTCAGCCGCGCGATCCCCGATCTGCGCGACGGTTTGAAACCGGTGCATCGGCGCATCCTCTATGCGATGCACGAGACCGGTAATACCCATGACAAGGCCTATCGCAAATCGGCCCGTCCGGTGGGTGACGTGATGGGTAAGTACCACCCCCACGGAGACAGCGCGATCTATGATGCGCTGGTGCGGATGGCGCAGGATTTTTCGATGTCGCTGCCACTGCTGGATGGTCAGGGCAACTTCGGCTCGATGGACGGCGACAACCCGGCGGCCATGCGGTATACCGAAGTGCGGATGGACAAGCCCGCCGCAGCCCTGCTGGCGGACATCGAGAAAGAGACGGTCGATTTCCAGGACAACTACGACGGCAAGGACAAGGAACCCACTGTCCTGCCCGCGCGGTTCCCCAACATGCTGGTCAACGGCGCCGGCGGTATCGCGGTGGGCATGGCCACCAACATCCCGCCGCACAACCTGGGCGAGGTCGTCGATGCGACGCTGGCCCTGATCGACGACCCGGACCTGACGTCCGAGCAACTGATCGAATACGTCCCCGGCCCTGATTTCCCCACCGGCGGCGTGATGCTGGGCCGGTCCGGCGCGCGCAAGGCCTATCTGGAAGGCCGTGGCAGCGTAATCATCCGCGCCAAGACCCGCGTCGAGGAGCTGCGCAAGGACCGCTTTGCCATCATCGTGGACGAGATCCCCTATCAGGTGAACAAGGCCTCGATGATCGAAAAGATCGCCGAAGCCGTGCGCGAAAAGCGCATCGAAGGCGTCAGCCATGTTCAGGACGAATCCGACCGCAACGGCGTGCGGGTGGTGGTCGAACTGAAACGCGACGCAACGCCCGAGGTGGTGCTGAACCAACTGTACCGGTTCACGCCGATGCAGACCTCGTTCGGCTGCAACATGCTGGCGCTGAACGGCGGCCGCCCCGAGCAGCTGACCCTGCGCCGTTTCCTGACCAGCTTCATCGATTTCCGCGAAGATGTGGTCGCCCGCCGCACCGCCTTTGACCTGCGCAAGGCGCGGGAGCGCAGCCATATCCTGTGCGGTCTGGCCGTGGCGGTGTCGAACGTGGACGAGGTCGTGGCCACGATCCGGTCTTCGGCCGACGCGGCCGAGGCGCGCGAAAAGCTGATGACCCGGCGCTGGCCGGCCGCGGACATCGCGGATTATCTGCGCCTGATCGACGATCCGCTGTCCACGATGAACGACGACGGCACCTATAACCTGACCGAGGTTCAGGCCCGCGCCATCCTTGACCTGCGCCTGCAACGCCTGACGCAACTGGGCGTCAAAGAAGTCACGGACGAGCTGGAAGACCTGGCCGCAAAGATCAAGGAATACCTGGATATCCTGTCCTCGCGCGAACGCATAATGGGCATCATCGCCGATGAACTGCGCAGCGTCCGCGAACAGTTCGCGGTACCGCGCCGCACCGAGATCGTCGACTGGTCGGGCGACATGGAGGACG
This sequence comes from Ruegeria sp. HKCCD6157, assembly GCF_013110685.1. Taxonomy (NCBI): domain Bacteria; kingdom Pseudomonadati; phylum Pseudomonadota; class Alphaproteobacteria; order Rhodobacterales; family Roseobacteraceae; genus Ruegeria; species Ruegeria sp. HKCCD6157. The sequence continues at coordinate 1,314,628 of NZ_WVRB01000001.1, read as the reverse complement.
AAGACCTGATCGAGCGCGAAGACATGGTCGTGACCGTGACTTCGGGCGGCTATATCAAGCGCACGCCGCTGGCCGATTTCCGCGCGCAAAAGCGGGGTGGCAAGGGGCTGTCGGGCATGCAGACCAAGGAAGAGGACGTGGTCACCACCCTCTTCGTGGCCAATACGCACACCCAGCTGCTGTTCTTCACCACCGACGGGATGGTCTACAAGCTCAAGACCTGGCGCCTGCCCCAGTCGGGGCGCACCGGCAAGGGCAAGGCGATTGTCAACATCCTGCCGATTCCCACCGGCGTTTCCATTGCGGCTATCATGCCGGTCGATGTGCCGGATGAAGAATGGGAAAACCTTCAGATCGTCTTCGCCACCAGCGCCGGCGACGTGCGCCGCAACGCGCTGAGCGACTTCACCAACGTCAAGCGCAACGGCAAGATCGCGATGGACCTGCCCGAGGGCGTGGAACTGGTCAACGCGCGTATCTGCTCGGACGATGACGATGTGATGCTGGTCACCAATTCCGGCCGGGCGATCCGTTTCTCCACAACCGACGTGCGGGTGTTCAAGGGGCGCAAATCGACCGGTGTGCGGGGCATCCGGCTGAACGCGGGCGACCGCGTGGTCTCGATGTCGGTGATCCGTCATTTCGAGGCCACCCCGGACGAGCGCGCCGCTTATCTGAAAATGCGCCGCCTGATGGCCGGCGTGACCGACGACACCGAAGCCGACGAGGATGGCGGCAATGCCGACAGCATCCTGCCGCAGGAACGCTATGCCGAGATGTCGGCGGCCGAGAACCTGATCCTGACCATCACGGCCAAGGGATCGGGCAAGCTCAGCTCGTCGCATGACTATCCGGTGCGCGGCCGTGGCGGCATGGGTGTGATGGCGATGGACAAGGCGATGCGGGGCGGCCCGCTGGTGGCCTCGTTCCCGGTCGAGATCGACGATCAGATCATGCTGGCCACCTCCAAGGGACAGTCTATCCGGGTTCCGGTCGACGGCATCTCGTTCCGGTCGCGCAGCGCCGGCGGGGTCAGAGTGTTCAACACCGGCAAGGGTGAAGAGGTCGTCAGCGTCGCCCGGATCGCCGATCAGGGTGATGAGGAAACCGAAGATTAATTCTCACGCTAAATTACGGATATGAAACAAAACGCTCGCTCTGCGGGCGTTTTGTCATTCTGGATCACGATATCGATAGCTCTCGGGATGATCCGCTTGCCCGAAGCCATTCTGACGCCTAGCTTTTTTATATGTGGTCTTTTGCACATATCCGACCAGCTTACAGCCGCACAGAACGTATCAGCGACGGGGTGGTCCATGTGCTCGGTGTCTCGAGCGCGTTGATTGCGGTCCCCCTGCTGATCACGATGACCATCAATTACCGGTATGATCAATTTGCGGTACTGGGTGCCTCGGTTTACGGGGTGACGTTGATACTCATGCTGACGTTTTCTGCGTTGTACAACATGATCGAGAGCGAGGAATGGCGCGGGTTTCTGCAACGCCTCGATCATTCCGGCATCTACGTCAAGATCGCAGGGACCTATACGCCGTTTTTACTGTTGTCCGGTGCTCAGCCTCCTGGGCTGTTGCTCGGGTTGTGGTCCTCTGCAACGCTTGGGTCAGTTCTCAAGATGTTAGACCCAAACCGGTTCCGTTGGTTCGGGCTTGCGCTTTACCTTTTGATGGGTTGGGCAGCCGTCTGGGCCGGGCAATCCATGTTGGCAGATCTGTCCCCCACAATCGTCACACTGATGATTTCCGGTGGGCTCGTGTATACGATCGGTGTCGCCTTCTACCTGCTGGATTGGCTGCCGTTCCACAATACGATCTGGCACGTATTTGTGTTGGTCGGCAGCGTTTTGTTCTTTGCAGCCGTCGCGACCCGGATTGAACTGGTGCCAGTGGTTTAGGTCAATCTGAGCATGTTTGTTCGGCAAGTGTTTGGGCAGAATGAAAGAACGCGCCACCCAAAATCAGCGTTCAGTGTGAAATCAAAAAACAATCTGACTTTCATTTATCGCAGTCTCCACTCGATCTTCACGTGATCGGATTTGTGCTCGCAGCACTCTGGTCCAAAGCATTCACCGCTTCAAACCAGTCGCGCATCACATCGCTCCAGCCATTTGGAACGCCATGCCTGATTTAGTAGCCAACAACCGAAATGTTCAAACCGGTCTCATAGTCCCCCGGAATGCGCCGATCATAGCACCATGCTAAAAAACTTGGTCCCATTGAAAACCCGCAGAGGTCCCGCGCCTTAGTGTGGCTTCCACGGCGCCCATAGAACCTGGATCAAACCAATTAGAACTGGGCGTGGCGAAGGGAGTACCGCTGTTGTCGTAGCCATGGCGGCAATACATGTCGAAATCTGTTGATGCGCACTTTTCCGGTTCGCCGCGGGAATGGCCGGTGGTTACGATCTGTGCCAGATCAATGGGGAATCGTGCCAACACCTCCTCAAGCGTATTTGGCAATGAATTCAGAAACATCGCGCCTATCGTGAGAGTCACTCCAAACCCAGCCTGTGCCCCGGCCATTCTGGTGCTCAATTTCCAGCGTGGTCGGAACGACGCTGGCCTACCGGCGTTCAATTACCGGTGTGACAGGAAACACACTCTGAAGCACCCGTTGCGCCGTTCCGCGAGATCCATGAAGAAAAATCACGGTTGAACATGGTCATTCGCCCTTCGGACGCAAGACACTGGATTGTCACCCGGAAACCATACATGAAATACCCGCGCGCCCGAATTCCTGTGCTTGTTACAGGTGTAAAAACTTTTTGCACGACGCGCTGGTTTGAGTATTCAAGCCAAAGCCAATGTTGCAACGCAAATGGCAAGAAACCTTACCAATCGGCTACCGATTCATGCTGTCACAGCCCGTACAATCCGCTGAACTTCTGTTCTAGATAGTCCAGCAAAGGTTCGGGCCCCGGCTCTACTCCACTCGCCCTCTGGATGATCTCGCGTGGGGCATAAAGCCCGCCATGTTGCTGAACGTGTTCACGCAGCCAAGCGGTTGCGCCTGTTGTGTCACCTTCTGCCAGTTGCGCATCCAGTTCAGGAACTGCGCCGCGCAGTGCCTGATACAGACATCCTGCATAGACATTGCCCAGCGAATAGGTCGGGAAGTAACCGAACAGTCCAACCGACCAGTGCACATCCTGCAAACAGCCGTTCGACGGTTTGTCGACCGCATAACCGAAGTCGGCCTTGAACCGGTCATTCCACGCCGCTTCCAGCTCGCTGACCTGCAAGTCCCCGGCCATCAGCGCGCGCTCAAGATCGAACCGAAGCATGATGTGCAGATTGTATTGCACTTCATCGGCTTCGGTCCGGATATAACCGTTGTGAACCCGGTTGACGGTAGCGTAGAAAGCATCTGCATCGGCAATTCCGAAATCGCCGAATGCGTCTTTCATCTGATCGAACAACCATCCCGTAAACGCACGCGAACGGCCAAGCTGGTTTTCATAGATCCGGCTTTGGCTTTCATGCACCCCCATGGACACGCCACGCCCCAGCGGCGTCAGCAGGTAGCCGCGGTCGATCCCCTGTTCGTAAGCCGCGTGGCCGACCTCGTGAATGGTGGAAAAAAAGCAGTTGAACGGGTCCGTTTCGCTGGTTCGCGTGGTGATGCGCACATCCAGGCCCGAACCCGAGCTGAACGGGTGAACCGCCTTGTCGACACGGCCGTTGTTGAGGTCATAGCCGAAGGCGACCGCCAGTTTTTGCGTAAGCCGCATTTGGGTCAGCTCGTCAAAGCTTCCGGTCAGCGCGGCAGGTTCCGGGCGTTCCAGAACCGCCGCACGCAAGGCCACAAGACGTGGGCGCATCTCATCGAAAATGGCCGCGATCTGAGCGCCGGTCGTATAGGGTTCATAATCCTCGACCATGGCGTCATAGACGTCTCCGCCCTGTGCCAGCGCCTCGCCTTCCTGACGCTTCAGCGATACGACCTCTTCCAGCACAGGAAGGAAGGCCGAGACATCTTCGTCCTCGCGCGCCTGTGCCCATGTTCCCTGCGCGGCGGACGTGGTCCGGGCAATCGCCGTGGCCAGATCAGCGGGCACCTTGACCGCCCGATCATAGGCGCGCCGGATTTCCCGAAGCTGCGCCTTTCCGACTTCATCCTGAGGCGCAGCCTGATCCAACCACTCTGCCACGCGCGGATCCGATCGGCGCGCGTGCAGGACGGCCTCGATCGCCGCCATTTCCTCGGCGCGTTGAGGCGCGGCCCCGCGCGGCATGACGGTTTCCTGATCCCAACCCAATCGTCCGGCAATCTGGCCCAATGCCGAGGTTTCGCGCTGAAAAGCCATCAGTTCGTCGAAAGCGGTCATGTTATTTTACTCCGCGCACAGATGTTGCGATTGGATATGCAGTCAGGAACCGCGCGCGCAGGATAAGGGTCCAGACGACGACGGCCATAAACTGGTGGAAGATGGCGATCTGCCAGGGCGCTCCGTAGACGACGGTCACAATGCCGACGACAACTTGCAACGACAGGGCCGCGAAAGCCGCATTAAAAGCGAAGCTTGTCTGAGGATGTGCGCTGGCGCTGCCGCGGCGCCAGACGACAATAGCAAAGATGAACAACAGGTAACCTGCGCAGCGGTGAATAAACTGCACAAGCCCCGGGCTTTCGAAGAAATTGCGCCACATCGGCTCCAACGCGGTGGCGTCCGGCGGCAGCAGCTGCCCGCCGATCAGCGGCCAGTCGGTATAAGACCGACCAGCGTCGATCCCGGCGACAAGCGCGCCAATGAGTATTTGCAAAAAGGCGAAATGCATCAGGCCGGTGGACAACGAGAACAGTTTCGCTTCCTTCATGCGACGCGCCTGCATCAGGTCACGTTCTTCCCGGCCAAGCTCGAAAATATACCAGGCGAGGAACCCGAGAATTACGAATGCCAGCCCCAGATGGGTGGCCAGGCGATAGCTGGCGACGGCGGTCATCCCCTCGCCCTGCGTCACACCCGATGCGACCATCCACCAGCCGACAGCACCCTGCACACCGCCCAGAAGGCCGGGGATCAGCAGCTTGCCGGTCCAACCCGTGGGTATCTTGCGGGCCACGAGGAAGCCCAGGAAACCGATGGCCCAGACCAGCCCTATCACGCGGCCCAGTTGGCGATGCCCCCATTCCCACCAATAGATGGTTTTGAAGTCGCTCAGCTGCATCCACTGGTTCTGAATGCGCCACTGGTCAATCTGCTTGTACTTGTCGAACTCGGCCTGCCAGTCTGCCTCGCTCAACGGTGGAACGGCTCCGGTGATTGGGCGCCATTCAGTAATCGACAGCCCGCTGTCAGTCAGCCGCGTCAGACCGCCGACAGCGATCATCACCACGACCAAAGCGAACAGGATCATCAGCCAGGCACGGATTGCCTTGCGCGCACCGCCACGCCCCCGGTCGATCATACCGGGTTGAACGGCCTGTTGTTTTTCGGTGTCCGAGACCTCTTCGAAGATGCTGCGCTTACCGCTCATGCTGTCCTCATGTCCTGATTTCGTCGCAAGCTAGGGTGTGGCGGAAGATAGGTCCAGCCTCAGCCTTTGTCTTTCCAGCGGACCATCTGCCGCATGATCCCGTGCAGCATCTGCACGTCGGCCCGCGTCATCCGCATCCGCGACCACAGGTTGCGCAGGTTGATCTTCATGCCCTCGGCCTTTTCGGGGGGGTAGAAGAACCCGGCCTCTTCCAGCCGGTCCTCGTAGTGCTCGACCAGTTTTTCGACTTCGATCCCCGTGGCCCAGTCGCCCTTGCCCAGATCGGTGGATTCATGCACCACGTCGCCGGTCTGGCGCATCCACTCGTAAGCGGTCAGCAAAACGCATTGGCCCAGGTTCAGCGACGCGTATTCCGGGTTCACGGGCACCGAGATGATTGCGTTTGCCTTGGCGATGTCTTCGTTCTCCAACCCTGCGCGTTCGGGGCCGAACAGAACCGCAACCTTTTCGCCCGCCGCGACCTGTTCGGCGGCGATCTGCATGGCGCGCTCGGGGCTGTAGACGGGTTTCGTCAGGCCGCGCTGCCGTGCAGTGGTGGCGAAGACAAAGGTGCTGTCGGCCAGCGATCCGGCCAGATCGTCAAACAGCTGCGCTTCGTCCAGCAACCGGCCCGCACCGCTGGACATGGCCACCGCCTTGGGGTTTGGCCAGCCGTCGCGAGGCGCCACGATGCGCATCCGGTCCAGTCCAAAGTTCCACATCGCCCGGGCCGCGGCACCGATATTCTCACCCATCTGCGGGCGAACAAGCACGAAGGAAGGCTGGGATTTGTCGCTGGGCATGGTTCACCTTATGAAAACTTGGCCTGCTGTAATCGGCAGGCTCTTGCAGGGCAAGGCGCTGGGGCTGGAATTTGCGTGGTCTCAGCCATAAAAGTTTGCTTCCCCGCCGCAATCCGCTAAACCGCGCCAAAGACCAAAAGCCGAAGGACGCGCCCATGGACACCCCCGAGCAGCCGCAGATTTACCTGATCACGCCTCCGACCATCGAGCTGAGCACGTTCCCCGCCAAACTGGCATCGGTTCTGGACGGGGCCGAGATCGCCTGCATCCGCCTGGCGCTGGCTGGCAACGACGAAGACAGCATCGCCCGTGCTGCTGATGCCTGCCGCGAGGTTGCCCACGCCCGCGACGTGGCCATCGTTATCTCGAACCACGTGCTACTGGCGCAACGTCTGGGGCTGGACGGGGTGCACCTGGATGACGGCGCACGTTCGGTCCGTGCCGCGCGTAAGGAGCTGGGCGCGGACGCGATCGTCGGAAGCTTCTGCGGCGCGTCCAGCCATGATGGCATGACGGCGGGCGAACATGGCGCGGATTATGTGGCCTTCGGCCCCGTAGGCACCGCCACGTTGGGCGACGGAACCCGCGCCGAAAAGGATCTGTTCCAATGGTGGTCCGAGATGATCGAAGTTCCGGTCGTGGCCGAAGGCGGCCTGACGCCCGAACTGATCGGCGATCTGGCCCCCTGCACCGATTTCTTCGGCATCGGGGACGAGATCTGGGGCGATGACGACCCGCTGGGTGCGCTGAACAGGCTGCTGGCGGCAATGTCTTAAGCCAGCAACCAGGGTTCAGCCATCCAATACACACCGATCCCGGCAATCAGCATCGAGGCCAGAACCGAAATCCGGCCTCGTTTTCTGTGTGACCCGCCTGCAACCAAAAGCGCGCAGGCAAAGGTCAGAACAGCCACAAAGACGACAGGCAGTAGATTTCCGACGCCAAACCCCAAAACAGCCGGGGCCAGATGATCGGGCGGCACCCCGATCTTTGTCAAATCTGAAGCCAGCGCCAATCCGTAAACACAGCCTGCGGCAAGCACCGCCAGCAGGCGCCAGACCTGCAAGTGCCGGGCCACCAGGTTCCATAGCGCCAGAATGATGATCGAAGCCACCAGGGCCTGATCCTGCAAGCTTTCCGGCAGGTCCAACACGCCGTACATGTCCAACCCGAGCCCGAAAAAAACCCCTGCTGCCAAAAACGCCACCTGAGACATCACAGGCCGCAGGCTCAGCGTCAGCATCACGAGTGTCAGAACAACGACGGTTGGCTTGAGGGGGCTTTGAACAAATCGGCTGATCCCCTTTGCCAAAAAGGTCTGCAATGTCTGCTCGGTCGTCAACGACGCCCCGCCCTGCAACGGGATCAACGGGCTGATTTCTCCGGCCGCCAGAAAGCCAGTATACGGGGCCACAACCTTTTGCTGGCGAAGCACTACCGACCCGCCTTGCAACGGCCAAGCCAGGCGCAGGTTCGATGCCTGATCCGACAAATGTGCGGTCAACAACAATTTGGAAACACGCACTTTTTCCACATCCCCCACAACGGGAATGCGCACACCTTCATAAGACAGGTCCAGGCGTTCAGGCGCTTCGACCACAAGGTTCTGCTTCCAGACCTGAACGAAATTTCTGATCTGCGGTTCCAGTTCCGATGACACCATTCGCCGCAGAGATCGGTACTTTGAATTGCCGGAATAAGCGTCGGGTTGTGTCGGATCGGTACCGACCAGCATGGCCTCGGCGTTCAGTTTCACCTCGAGAAACAGAGTGTCATCCTTGACCCAGAAATCAATGACCGTCGGCGGGGCCGTTTGCGCCTTTACGGATCCCGGATGCAAGGTCAGAAGAACGATAAAACTCAGGGCGCAGGTATTGAGGGCTCGGAGGATGGCACGGAAGACTGGGCCATTCATACGAAATGCTCCAACAGGAAAATAAAACCACCAATCATTGCTATTGATTGTTTCCGCGAAGGCCACGGATCGCAAGCCCAAAGGCCATATCGGCCCGGGCCGGTCGGGAATCTCTTGTTGCGATGACGTTCCGGCTTGCACGGGCAGCACCGCTGCGGCATGACGTCCCCTATGACTCAGAACACCAATATCCTGTGCATCGGTTCGGTCCTGTGGGACGTGATCGGCCGATCGGCCAGCGCCATGCGACAGGGCTCGGACGTGCCGGGCCGGATCACCCGCCTGCCCGGCGGCGTTGCGATGAACATTGCCATGACACTGGTTCGGTTCGGCATGACACCCACCCTGCTGACAGCCATTGGCCGCGATCCCGAAGGCGACGAGCTTGTCCATGCCTGTTCGCGCCTCGGCATGGTGACGGATCACATCTATCGGTCGCAGGATTTGCCGACAGACCGCTATATGGCCGTCGAAGGTGCGAACGGGTTGATCGCGGCGATTGCCGACGCGCATTCGCTGGAGGCCGCAGGCGCCAAGATACTGCATCCCTTGATGCACGGGCCTCTGGGCTATGAGAATGCACCATTTGAGGGCCCGATCGCACTGGATGGCAATCTGACACTGGACCTGCTGGAAGAAATTGCCCAAAGCCCTGCTTTTGCGCGTGCGGATCTGCGCGTGGCACCGGCATCGCCGGGCAAGGCCGAACGACTGCTGCCGTTCCTGAAACACGCCCGCGCCACACTGTACGTGAACCTCGAAGAGGCCGGTATCCTGTGTCAGCGCGAGTTCACCGATTCCGAATCCGCGGCCAAAGGCCTTCTGGATCGCGGCGCGCTGCGTGTGCTGGTCACCGACGGCGGCAATTCGGCAACCATCGGCAGCTCGACAGAAATCCTGACGCAAACACCCCCTGCCGTCCTGGTCACCCGCGTGACCGGTGCCGGTGATACCTTCATGGCGGCCCATATCGCCTCAGAATCCGGCGGTGCATCCAGTGACGAGGCTCTGACCCGCGCCCTGCACGCCGCTGCAACCTACGTTTCCGGAGAAACCCCACTGTGATCGACATCCAATACTCTGCCGAGGTTCGCGCCGCCAAGGACGCGGGCCTGCCCATCGTTGCGCTGGAAAGCACCATCATCACCCATGGGATGCCCTATCCGCAGAACATCGAAGTCGCAGCCCAGGTCGAACAGGACATCCGCGATGCGGGTGCGGTTCCTGCAACCATGGCCGTGATCGAAGGCAAATTGCATGTCGGGCTGGAGCAGGATCAGCTGCAATGGCTGGGTCAGGCACAAGGCGTTGCCAAGATCTCGCGCGCGGACATGGCAGCGTGCATCTCGACCGGTGGTACCGGGGCCACCACCGTTGCCGCCACGATGATCGCCGCGCATTATGCCGGGATCGAGGTTTTTGCCACCGGCGGTATCGGCGGCGTGCATCAGGGGGCCGAGACCACCTTCGATATCTCGGCCGATCTGCACGAGCTTGGGCATACGCCCGTGACCGTCGTCGCAGCCGGGGCGAAAGCCATCCTGGACCTCGCCAAAACGCTTGAGGTTCTGGAAACGCTGGGCGTGCCTGTGATCGCACATGGCCAGGACGAGTTTCCTGCGTTCTGGTCGGCAAAGTCGCCCTTAAACGCGCCCCTGCGCTTGGACAGTGCCGATGCCATCGCCAAAGCTCACACGACCCGCCGCGCGCTGGGTCTGCCCGGCGGGCAGTTGGTGGCGAACCCGATTCCGGCTGCCGATCAAATCCCGGCCGAGGAACTGGCCCCCATCATCGCCGAAGCCCAGTCAGATGCAGATGCCCATCGCATCACCGGCAAAGCCGTGACCCCCTATCTGCTGCAACGTATCTTTGAAAAGACCGAAGGCAGGTCATTGGTCGCCAACATCGCCCTTGTTCGAAACAATGCGCGTTTGGCGGCCAAGATCGCGCAAGCGCTCGTCAAACAGAGGTGACGTTAACCTATTGTACCAAGACCGTGGATTGACTACCTAAATCCGGAAACCATTCGGAACCGCAATGAATACACCCTTCGACGAAGAGCCTCACCGCCGCCCGGGCATGCTTTCACGGCTGCGCGCGTCCTTTCTGACGGGCATCGTGGTCATTGCGCCTGTCTGGTTGACGGTCTGGCTGATCTGGTCGGTGGTCGGCTGGATAGACAGCGCGGTCCTGCCGCTGGTGCCCCAACAGTTCCAGCCCGAACAATACGTGGGCATCAACCTGCGCGGTGTGGGTGTGGTGATCTTCCTGATCTTCACCGTTCTGGTCGGCTGGATCGCCAAGGGCATTCTGGGCCGTTCACTGATCCACTTCGCCGAAAGCGTTGTTGATCGGATGCCCGTCGTGCGCTCGGTCTATTCCGGGATCAAGCAAATCTCGGAAACGGTGTTTGCCCAGACCGAGCGTTCTTTTGAAAAAGCCTGCCTGATCCAGTACCCGCGTCGCGGGATCTGGGCCATCGGCTTTGTATCGACCAGCGCCAAGGGTGAGGTCAGCCAACGCGCCGAAACCGGTGGCGAGCTGCTGAGCGTGTTCGTACCCACGACACCCAACCCGACATCGGGGTTTCTGCTGTTCTTCCCCGCAGAAGACGTGATCCTGCTGGACATGAGCATCGAAGACGCCGCCAAGCTGGTGATTTCGGCGGGGCTTGTATACCCGAATGGAAAAGACCCGACACAGCCGCCCGAGTGATCAGCTGAACATCGCAGGCAGATCAATTGTGCTGGTCTGACCCAAATCGTCCTTATGGTTGGCAAGAAAACCGTCTGCGGCGTTCCGTCCGGCCTGTTTCAACTTATGCAGAATGACCGGATTGGGCACGGTTTTGGTGGCAACAGACAGGCTGTTCATCAACTCGTTATCTGCAATCAAGTGAACCAGCACGCGGCTCATCTCTCCGGCCGTCAGCTTGCCTTCTTTCAACAACCGCTGGACAAAGCTGATCGCCCGCAACTCGCGAAACAGGGATGAGTTGAAGCTGATCTCGTTGATCCGGTTCTGGATTTGCTGCGGCGTGATCGGAACCTCGTCGCGCTCCAGCGGATTGATGTTCACGATCACCACGTCATCCGGCAAATCATCGTTGAACAGCGGATAGAGCGCCGGATTGCCGGTATACCCTCCGTCCCAATAGGCTTCGGTCCGGTTTGTCTTCGGATCGAAAATCTCAACCGCCTTGAACAGGGTCGGCAAACAGGCCGAGGCCAGGATGGCGTCGGTGCTGATTTCGTCGCCGGTAAAGACGCGGATCTTGCCGCTGCGTACGCAAGTGGCACACACAAACAGGCGCGGGCCTTCATCTGCGCACACCTCGTCGAAATTGAACCTGTCCACCACCGGCTTCAAAGGGTTGCTGTAGAACGGCCCGTACGCATAGGGCGACACCATCCGCGACCAGGCATCCCCGATCGAAAACGGCACCGAATATTCCATCGCCTGCGCAATGGCCGCCGGTTCAAGGCCGCGAAACCAGTTGGCAAAGCGCATGTCGCCAATAGCGCCCATGCGCTTCCACAACCCGTCCAGGCGCGCCCGTGCACCTTCGCGCCCGGAATGAACCATACCAGACTTGTAGGCCGCACCGTTCAGCGCCCCTGCGGAAGTTCCGGTAATGGCAGCGACCTCGATGTCTTCCTCGTCCAAAAGACGGTCGAGCACACCCCAGGTGAACGCCCCGTGCGCCCCACCCCCCTGCAAAGCCAGATTGATCCGCTTCATGCCGCAACCCCTTCATCTTTTCCAAAATACTCCGGGGGTGTGGGGGCAGCGCCCCCACGAAACCTCAAAGCGCGGTCCAGCCACCATCGACGGAAATTGTGGTTCCGGTGATCTGAGCTGCCGCGTCCGAACACAGGAAGATAGTCGTTCCACCCAGTTGCTCGACCGTGGCGAATTCCTTGGACGGTTGCCGTTCCAAAAGAACGTTCTTCACAACGTCTTCACGGCTCATGTTGTATTCTTTCATCGTGTCGGGAATCTGGGACTCGACCAGCGGCGTCAGCACATATCCCGGGCAGATGGCGTTGCAGGTGATCGGCTCCTGCGCTGTTTCCAGCGCTACGGTCTTGGTCATTCCAACCACACCGTGCTTGGCCGCAACATATGCCGCCTTGAAAGGGGATGCCGTCAGACCGTGGGCCGAGGCGATGTTCACCACACGTCCCCAACCCGCCTTGCGCATCATCGGCAACGCGGCCGCCGTGGTGTGAAAGGCCGAGTTCATGTTGATTGCGATAATCGCATCCCATTTATCAACCGGGAATTTGTCGATCGGTGAGACATGCTGAATCCCGGCATTGTTCACCAGAATGTCACAAGACCCCGCCTGTTCGATCAAGGATCGGCATTCCTCGCCCTTGGACATGTCGGCCTTGATATAGCGCGCATTGGTCCCGGTCTCTTTCGCAATCTGCGCGGCAAACGCGTGATCTTCATCGCGATCGGTAAAGGAATTCAGAACCACATCGGCACCGGCCTTGGCCAGCTCGCGTGCGACGCCCAGGCCGATGCCCGAATTTGATCCCGTGATGATTGCCGTTTTGCCGGACAGGCTCATGTCCATTCTCCCTTAAGCGTTGATCAGGCGCACCATGCCATGCTGCACCTGCAAAGAAAACGGGGAAACATGTGGGATTGGAATACCGGCCTGAGACTTCCACAGGCAAAAAAAACGCCCGCACGAAGCGGGCGTTAAGTTATTGAGGCAGGTTTCATACAGGCAAGAAACCTATCGAGCAGTGCAACCTTTATAAGCAATTCTGCGCCTTGGTCCAAGCTAAAAGTTTGATAATAAGAAAAATCATCACTACGGTGAATACCAACAAAATAAGGCCAGAGCAGGATTGTTTCCAAAATGAGCCCGGATTTTCTCCGTCCGTTTCGATCACTTGTGGCGGGAATCGCCAGCATTTTCGTGATCTCTGTCGCCCATGCAGAATCGTCTCATGGCATAGCTATGTATGGGGACCCGGCCCTACCACCGGATTTTGTGTCGCTCCCATACGCCAACCCGGATGCACCCAAAGGCGGCAAAGCCGTGTTCGGAAACACGGGCGGCTTTAACAGCCTGAACCCGTTTTTGCAAAAAGGCACCTCGCCATGGCAATTGCCTTTTTGGACCCATGAAAGCCTGATGGGGCGATCCTGGGACGAACCTTTCACACTTTACGGGCTGTTAGCCGAATCAGTTGAGACCGATCCGGACCGGTCCTGGGTCGAATTCACCCTGCGGGAGGAGGCGCGGTTTTCCGACGGCAGTCCGGTCACGATCGATGATGTTATCTGGTCTTACGAAACGTTGGGCACGCAGGGGCATCTGCGCTATCGCGGTCTTTGGGGCAAGATCGACAGTATCGAACAAACCGGCCCGCGTTCGGTGCGGATCACGTTCAATGAACCCGACCGAGAGCTTGCGCTGCTGGCCGGGATGCGTCCGATCCTGCAAAAGGCGCAATGGGAGGGCAAGGATTTCGCGGATGCGCAACTTCATGATGTACCGATTGGAACTGGCCCCTATGTGATCGAAAGCTACGAAGCGGGACGCTTTGTGAATCTGCGACGCAATCCGGACTATTGGGGGAACGACATCCCGTTTCGCCGCGGCACCATGAACCTTGATGAGCTGCGGATCGAATTCTACGGCGACGGCAGCGTCTTGTTCGAAGCTTTCAAGGCCGGAGAGCTGTCAGCCGTGCGTGAATTCAACGCCGACAAATGGGACACGCAATACAACTTTCCCGCCGTGCAGCGCGGCGATGTCATCAAGACCGAAATTCCGCATGGAAAACCTTCGGGAATGACCGGGTTCGTGATGAACACAAGAAAGGCTCCGTTCGACGACTGGCGCGTGCGCGAAGCGCTGATGCTTGCGTTCAACTTCGAGTTCATCAACGACACGGTAACCGGTGGTGCGCAACCAAGGATCACGTCTTATTTCTCGGGGTCCGACCTTGCGATGCAGCCCGGCCCGGCCCAGGGGCAGGTAAAAGACCTGTTGCTTCCTTTCGCTGACATCCTGTTGCCCGGCACGCTGGAAGGGTATGAACTGCCGAAAGGCGACGGATCGGCCCGGAACCGGGCAAACCTCCGCAAGGCCGCCGGACTATTGGCCGAGTCAGGCTGGACCGTTCAGGATGGCGTGCTGCGCAATGCAAATGGCGATCCCTTTCAGATGACTTTCCTGCTTCAACAGGGTGACAGCGAGATGGCAACCGTGGTCGAGATCTATTCCCGCGCGCTGGAACGTCTCGGCATCCGGGTCACGACGGAACAGGTCGACAATGCCCAATATGTCGGGCGCACGTCTGAACTGGACTTTGACGTCACGATGTTCCGCCGGGCGCTTTCCCTGTCTCCCGGCAATGAGCAGCGTCTTTATTGGGGCAGCGAAACTGCCGATGCGCCCGGCACTCGCAACCTGATGGGCGTATCTTCACCCGCGGTTGATGCCATGATCGATGCCATGCTGGCCTCAAAAACCCGCGAGGATTTTACCGCGGCCACCCGCGCGCTGGACCGGGTATTGACGGCAGGCCGCTATGTCATCCCGATCTGGAGCTTTGACATCGGGCGCATCGCGCATGTCAAAGAGCTTAAGCACCCGGAAACCCTGCCTATCTATGGCGACGGTCCGCAGTACATGCCCGAAGTCTGGTGGTACGACGCCCGGTAAAAAGGCGCAAACCCAAGACCAGGCGTTGTACATGTGAATTCGGCTGGTCTTTCCAATTGAAGTTTCCGAAAGACGGAAGCTTGAAGTTCCAGCTGTTTCATACAAACAGAGCTCAGGAAATTTCCACCAATCGGCAAATTTCAGCACATTGCCATCCCACACAAGATATCGTTTGGCCGCATTGGAAGCATCGTAATCAGGGTCCAACATCGTCACATGCAAGCGATCCGGAAAGAAACACCCACAATCAGTTTTACTTGTCTGGAAAATATGCATATATTTTGCGCAGTTAAGCTTAATAACAAGCTGGCGATGACCCCGCCTCTCTGCCTGCCGGGACAATCTGGCGCTGCGGATTACAGAACAACCGGGCCCGCCACCACTCACACCAAATGTAGGCCCGTCGGCCCGTTGCGGAAACTTCGCAGCGGGCACTTTTCCCCTCAAGAAGGCAAGGTCCAGCGCTGCGACATTTTGTCATGTCTTACGTAACGGCACCCTATCCGTACTCTGAAGCGGGGGAGAGCAGTCCTAATCGTTGCGAAGGGAAGCTCATTGATGATGAACTGGACCGATCTTACAAACGACTGGAATGCGGCATGCGAACGCGCAAAGCGGCGTTTTCCGAACCTGCGTGACAAGGACATGATGCGCGTGTTGAAGGATCGAAAAGGGTTTGAAGCCTATTTGGCCGAACGTCACCAACTTACGATGAATGAGGCGCATGAAGAGGTCGAAGATTTCCTGTTCACCGAAGGGCTGAACCGGGAATTCAGCAGAACCGCTTTAGGCAAGTGATGTAACCCAAAGGATCGTCGCGTCTTCATCACTGACGGAAATCACGTTGTGGCCCATGCTGCCGTCGTAATACGCGCTGTCCCCTCTGCGCATCTCAACCGGCTCGTAAAACTCGGTGTAAAGCTTGACGACACCGGTCAGCACATACATGAATTCTTCGCCGTCATGGCGCACCCAGCCGTCAAATTCATCCATTGATCTTGCGCGGACCCGCGCACGATAGGGCAGCATCTGTTTCTTGGTCAGGGTTTCGGCCAGCAGCTCATGCTCATAGGTTGTGGTGGCATGAGCCGTGCCGTCGCCCACACGGGTGATCGCCATGCGTCCGATCACCTGATCGCGTTGGGGCGGCGTAAACAGTTGCGGAACAGAGATCTCCAACCCGGTCGCAAGCTTCTTGAGCGCGTCGTAAGTCGGCGACATCTGCCCGTTTTCAATCTTGCTGAGGGTCGAGCGTGCCAATCCGGCCTGACTGGCGGCCTGTTCCAATGTCCATTCCCGCGCTTTGCGCAGCTCTCGCACACGTGCGCCAAGGTCCAGCGGTTCGACTTCGGTATGGTCGCCAGAGTCGCGGGCAATTCGGATCAGAGATTTGGGATCTTGAGTGCTCATGACTCTTCTATAGGCCCGGCCAGCCATGCTTGCAACGCGGCAGGCGGCGCGATAGCCAGAGGCCATGTTGTCAATCTTCGATCAGGGGTCGCCCACACCCTGCCCCACGCCATTCAATCTGGCGGCCCATGTTCTGGGCCGCGCCGATCACGCGCCAGATAAAGTGGCTTTGTCAGTCTTACGTGAAAACGATACCCTGGATTGGAGCTTTCGCGATCTGAAAGCTGCTGTGCTGGGCACAGGCACGGGATTGCTGCGGGCCGGGTTGAAACCCGGTGATATCGCGCTGATGCGGCTGGGAAACACGGTGGATTTCCCGATTGCCTACCTGGGGGCAATTGCCGTGGGCATCGTGCCGGTTCCGACATCGTCACAACTGACGGAACCCGAAACCGCCAGGATGATCGACGAGCTTTCTCCGGCGGTGATTCTGCGTGATCCGGGCGTTGCCTGCGCCTCGCATTCCAAACAGATCGGGCTGGACGCACTGAAAGCGATGCGAAGCCTGCCCCCGGCAGAATTTGCCATGGGCGATCCGGAACGTATGGCCTATGTCGTCTATACCTCTGGAACCTCGGGCAAGCCTCGTGCCGTGGCCCATGCCCACCGGGCAATCTGGGCGCGGCAGATGATGGTCGATGGCTGGTATGGTCTGCGCGAGACCGACCGGCTGTGTCACGCCGGAGCATTCAACTGGACCTATACGCTGGGCACCGGCCTGATGGATCCATGGACCATGGGCGCAACTGCCCTGATCCCCGCGCCCGGCACCGAAGTCACGGCCCTGCCTGCCCTGCTGCGCCAGCATCGCGCAACGATCTTTGCAGCGGCCCCTGGGGTTTATCGCAAGATGGTGCAAGGGCGCGATCGGATGGAGCTGCCAGACCTGCGCCACGGCTTGTGCGCGGGCGAGAAACTGTCGCGCGCGCTGCACGAACAATGGCGAGAGACCACCGGCACCGAGTTGTTCGAAGCCTATGGCATGTCCGAATGCTCTACCTTCATTTCCTCCAGTCCGGATCATCCCGCGCGCAGCGACGCATTAGGGCAACCGCAACCGGGGCGTCGTGTGGCGATCCTTGGTCCGGACGGTCCGGTGCCGAAGGGGCAAGAAGGCACCATCGCCATTCACCGCACTGACCCCGGCTTGATGCTGACCTATCTCAACGCACCCGAAGAGGTTGAAACGCGGATGCAGGGAGAGTGGTTTCTGACCGGCGACCAGGGCGCCATGGCCGTGGATGGTCAGATCAGCTATCTGGGCCGCGACGACGATATGATGAACGCGGGTGGCTATCGCGTGTCCCCGGTCGAGGTCGAAGCCGCCCTGTCCCGCTTTCCGGGCATCACTCAGGTCGGCGCCGCCGCGGTCGAGGTCAAACCGGACACATTTGTGATAGCGGCCTTCTATACCGGCCCGGAAAAGCTGGACGATGCGGCCTTGCGCACCTATGTCGAAGCCAACCTGGCGCGTTACAAACAACCACGCGCCTTCATCCATCTGCCCGCCCTGCCGACCGGCGGAAATGGCAAACTCCTGCGCCGGGCGCTGCCGGCCTATTTCGAGGCACCAACAAAATGACCCAGACCGTCAAGCTCGACATCCTGTCCGATCCGATCTGCCCGTGGTGCTATATCGGCAAGACTCAACTGGACAAGGCGCTGGCCAACGTACCCGACCACCCCTTTGTCATTGAATGGCATCCGTTCCAGTTGAATCCTGACATGCCGGATGCGGGAATGGATCGGCGCGAATATCTCGAGCGCAAGTTCGGCGGCAAGGACGGCGCGGTTCGCGCCTATGCGCCGGTGGTGGAACATGCCGAAAAGGCCGGTCTGAACATCAACTTCGAGGCTATGAAGCGCACGCCCAACACGCTGGATGCGCATCGCCTGATCCATTGGGCTGGCATCGAAGGCAAGCAGAATGCCGTCGTCGACGCGCTGTTCGACGCCTATTTCGTGCAGGGTCGCGACATCGGCGACCACGAAGTCTTGGCCGATATCGCGGACAGCGCCGGAATGGACGCCGCCGTGGTCATGAAGCTGCTGAAATCAGACGCCGACCGCGAGGATATCCGCAGCCGCGATGCTCATTCCCGCAAAATGGGTGTGAGCTCGGTCCCAACCTTCATTGTCGCCAATCAACACGCAGTTCCCGGTGCCCAACCTTCTGAAATGTGGGAGAAAGTGATCGCCGAGATCATGTCTCAACTTGAGGCTTCCCCTGCAGAATAGCACAGAGGTCTGTGCAAAATTCCAGTCTGGCCTATGCCGGCCCGCCGTGATAGCGCGAACGGGTTAGGAGGTCTTCATGGCCAATCGCATGTCGAAGGCGGAATTCATTGCGCTGATTGCAATGATGTTCGCCACCATCGCGTTTTCGATCGATTCAATGCTGCCTGCGCTGCCCGAGATCGGCGCGCAGCTCAGCCCCGATGACGTTAACCGTGCCCAACTGATCCTGACGTCATTTGTGTTGGGCATGGGGATCGGCACGTTTTTCACAGGCCCGCTTTCGGATGCGCTGGGACGCAAGCCGGTCATCTACGGCGGCGCGGCTTTGTACATTGCGGCGTCTGCTGTCGCATGGGCCAGTTCTTCACTGGAACTGGTCTTGATTGCACGTGTGGTTCAGGGCCTGGGCGCCGCAGGTCCGCGCGTGGTGGCCATGGCGATCATTCGCGACTTGTATTCAGGCCGCGAAATGGCGCGTATCATCTCAATCGCGATGATGATTTTCACACTGGTACCCGCAGCGGCACCGATGCTGGGCGCCGGTGTGATCGCTTTGTTCGGATGGCGCGGGATCTTTGTGTCTTTCATTCTGTTTGCGTTGATCATCATTTCCTGGATGGGCGTTCGGTTGCCGGAATCTCTGGCCCGTGAAAACCGTCGTCCGTTCCGCATTCCGTTGATGTTCTCGGCCACGAAGGAAATGTTCTCGCATCCGACAGTGCGCCTTTCGATCATGGTTCAGACCCTGTGCATGGGGGTGCTGTTCACCATGCTGACAATGGTTCAGCCCGTTTATGACGTTATCCATGACCGCGCCGAAAGCTTTCCGTTCTGGTTCGGGTTCGTGGCGCTGATGTCCGGGTCTGCCAGTTTGCTGAACGCGGCACTAGTGGTGCGTGTGGGCATGCGCCGGATGGTGACATGGGCGCTGGGGGGGCAAATCGTGATTACCACCTTTGTCATGACTCTGAACGCCGCGCATCTTTCGCCAGACGCCTCATTCGCGCTGTTTGTGTTCTGGCAAACCATGGTGTTTTTCATGGCCGGCGTGACGCTGGGCAACCTGAACGCCATCGCGATGGAGCCAATGGGGCATATTGCCGGAATGGCAGCCTCGGTCATCGGATCGATATCGACGGTGCTGGCCGCTGCCATCGCCGCCCCGATCGGGTTGTTGTTCGACGGTTCGATCGCGCCTTTGACCTTCGGCATCCTGAGCATGTGCATTCTGGCCTTCGGGCTTATGCTGCACATGGGCCGCGTTGAAGAACGTCTGCCAGCCTGATCTGTGCGACTCGTCAGAAACACGCTACCCTCGACCTGAACCAAGCGGAGGGCTTCTGATGCGCGAATACTATGATCTGGGCAGCTATTCATGTCCGGTAACGACCTCCGTTCCCGAGGCTCAGCTGTGGTTCGACCGCGGCCTGAACTGGACCTATGGGTACAATCACGAAGAAGCCGTGGTTTGTTTCCAGCGCGCAGTCGAACATGACCCCCAATGCGCCATGGCATATTGGGGCGTCGCCTACGCGGCGGGACCGAATTACAACCTGCCATGGGACTTGCAGGACGAGCGGGGTCGCCGCAAGGCGCTGGCGCTGGCCTATGATGCCATGCAAAACGCCCTTCAATTGGCAGACGGCTGTACGCCCGTCGAGCAAGCTCTGATCCGAGCCCTCCCTTCGCGCTATCCGCAACGAGATCCGGCAGAGGACATGCACCGGTGGGATCACGATTTTGCCGAAGCGATGCGCGCAGCCTTCGCCGCGCACCGCGATCATGCGGACCTGCGCACGATCTACGTCGAGGCGCTTTTGAACCTGACGCCCTGGAAAATGTGGGACCTGCAAACAGGCCAACCGGCAGAAGGCGCTGCAACGCTTGAAGCGCAAGAGGCGTTGGAATGGGCCATGGCCAACGATCCGGCCGCCATGTCACATCCCGGCTTGCTGCATCTTTATGTTCACCTGATGGAGATGTCGCCCACGCCGGAAAAAGCTCTGAAAGCCGGTGATGTCCTGCGCACATTGGTACCTGATGCGGGGCACCTTGTGCATATGCCGACACATATTGATGTGCTGTGCGGCCATTATTACAACGTGGTGCATTGGAACGAAAAAGCCTCGGATGCGGATCTGAAGTATTACGAACGCGAAGGCGCGTTCAATATCTACACCGGCTACCGCCAACACAATTATCACTTCGCCATCTACGGCGCGCTGTTTCTGGGTCAGATCGAACCTGCCCTGCACGCCAATCAGGGTTTGTGGGATACAACACCAGAGGAGATGCTGCGCATCGAAAGCCCCCCAATGGCGGATTACTTCGAAAGCTACATGTCCATGGGGCCGCACATCCTGATCCGCTTTGGCCGCTGGGAAGAGGCCAAGGCGCTGGAGCTGCCCTCCGATCCGGATCTCTACCGCACCCTGACGGCCACCACCCACTACGCCCGCGCCATCGCACATGCCGCAACCGGTGACGTTGTCCATGCCGAAGCGGAAGAGAACCTGTTTCTGGCAGCCAGGGAATGCGTTCCGGAAACACGCAGGTTGCACAACAATCGCGTGATCGACCTGCTGGAAATCGCGGGGGAGATGCTGCGCGGTGAGATCGAGTACCGAAAGGGCAATTTCGAGATCGCCTTTGCCCATCTGCGCCGCTCGGTCGAACTGGACGACACCCTGCCCTATGACGAGCCCTGGGGCTGGATGCAGCCCACCCGTCACGCGCTTGGCGCATTGCTGTTCGAACAAGGTCATGCGGCAGAAGCAGAAGCCGTCTATCGCGAAGATCTTGGCCTTGGCGGCTCGCTCAGCCGCGCTTCGATCCATCCCGACAACGTCTGGAGCCTGAAGGGGCTGTACGATTGTCTCAAAGCCCGCGGGGAAGATGTTGAAATCCGACAGATCAAACAACGCCTCGACTTGGCTTTGGCCCGCGCTGATCGGGCGGTTGCAGCGTCTTGCTTCTGCGCGCAGGCTGCAATGCGTGTATAGGGGGAGATCGCGCTGCCGCACGATGCCTCCGGCGGGGATATTTTCAGCCAGATGAAGCTGGGATCCGTGACTTCATCTGGCCGCAAATATCCCGGGGGAGATGCGCGGAACGCGCATCGGGGGCAGAGCCCCAACTTGCTTATCAGCCAGCCTTGGTCTTCTTCTTTTCCGCGACCACTTTTTCAGCAAGATCGCGGGCAATTGCAAAGGCCCCTTTGATCTTGTCGCTGTCTTTCTTCCAATCCCGGCGCACGACGATCTTGTTATCCTTGACCTTGGCCATGCCGCGCTGGTTCTGAATGAATTCGACCAATCCCTGAGGCGATGCGAACTTGTCATTGTGGAACTGGATCGTCGCGCCTTTCGGGCCTCCGTCCAGCTTGGCGATGCCCGCCCGTTTGCACATGGCCTTGATGCGCACGACCAGCATCAGGGTATTCACCTCTTTCGGCAATTTGCCGAAACGGTCGATCAATTCCGCGGCAAAACCTTCCAATTCGACCTTGGTCGAAAGCGACGACAGGCGGCGGTAGAGGCCGAGACGAACATCCAGATCGGGTACGTAATCATCGGGTATCAGAACCGGCACGCCCAGATTGATCTGTGGGGCCCATTGGTCGTCAGCATCTGACAGCCCTTCCATCTCGCCGGCCTTGATCTTGGCAATCGCTTCTTCCAGCATGGATTGATAAAGCTCATAGCCCACATCGCGCATCTGACCGGATTGTTCCTCACCCAGCAGATTGCCAGCGCCCCGAATGTCGAGGTCCTGGCTGGCCAGAGTGAACCCGGCGCCCAGCGTGTCCAGCGAGCCCAGAACCCGCAGGCGTTTCTCCGCCGTAGCCGTCAGTTTCTGCCGCGGCTTGGTGGTCAGATAGGCATAGGCACGGGTTTTGGACCGCCCCACCCGGCCCCGGATCTGGTAAAGCTGCGCCAGCCCGAACATGTCGGCGCGGTGCACGACCATCGTGTTCGCAGTCGGAATATCCAAACCGCTTTCCACAATTGTCGTCGCCAGCAGCACATCATACTTTCCGTCATAAAACGCGTTCATTCGGTCATCGAGTTCACCCGCCGCCATCTGGCCATGTGCAACCACATAGGTCAGTTCCGGCAGCTGGCTTTTCAGGAACTCCTCGATCTCGGGCAGATCCGAGATGCGCGGAACCACGTAGAAACTCTGCCCGCCGCGATAGTGTTCGCGCAGCAGCGCCTCTCGGATCGTGACCGCGTCGAATTCGCTGACATAGGTTCTGATCGCCAGACGGTCGATGGGCGGTGTGCCGATGATCGACAGATCGCGCACCCCGGTCAGCGACAGTTGCAAGGTTCGCGGAATCGGGGTTGCGGTCAGGGTGAGAACATGGATGTCACTGCGCAGTTGCTTCAGCCGTTCCTTGTGTCCCACGCCGAAATGCTGTTCTTCGTCAATGACCAGCAGACCCAGATTGTGAAACCGTATGTTCTTGGCCAACAGCGCGTGGGTCCCGATCACGATGTCCACCGTTCCGCGCGCCAGCCCCTCACGTGTCTGCTGCGCCTCTTTGGCCGAGACGAAACGCGACAATTGCCGCACTTCCAGAGGGAAGCCGCGGAACCGTTCCCTGAAGCTTGCGGCATGCTGTCGGGCCAGCAGTGTTGTCGGTGCCACGACCGCAACCTGCACGCCGGACATGGCGGCGACAAAGGCGGCGCGCATCGCCACCTCGGTCTTGCCAAAACCGACATCGCCGCAGATCAGGCGATCCATGGGTGCACCAGAATGCATGTCTTCCATCACATCCGAGATGGCGCGCAACTGGTCATCGGTTTCCTGATAGGGAAAACGCGCGCTGAACTCCTCCCACGCGTGCGGCGGAGGGTCCATTACGGGGGCTTTTCGCAAGGCACGTTCCGCCGCGATGCGGATCAGCTTGTCGGCCATCTCGCGGATGCGTTCTTTCAGCCTGGCCTTCTTGGCCTGCCAGGCGCCACCGCCGAGTCGATCCAAGAGCCCTTCGTCATGGCCGTATTTCGACAGCAGTTCGATGTTTTCGACCGGCAGGTACAACTTTGCCTGCTCGGCATATTCCAGCAGCAGGCATTCATGGGCGGCACCGGCGGCCGTGACGACCTCCATCCCCATGTATCGACCAATGCCGTGATCCACATGCACCACTAGATCACCGGGGCTGAGGGATTGGGTCTCGGTCAAGAAATTCTCGGCCTTGCGGCGCTTCTTGGGTTGCCGGATCAGCCTGTCGCCCAGAACGTCCTGTTCGGCGATCACCGTAAGGTCGGGGGTCTCGAAACCGTGTTCCAGCGCCCAGACGGCAAGGTGCAGGCCGCGCTTTCCGATGTGCGTTCCATTGGCAATGGGAATCGCCTCGGCCAGACCTTCATCCTCGATCAGGCCGGTCAGACGTTCGCGCGCACCTTCTGAATAGGACGCGATCAGCACCGGACCTTTGTCGAGCTTGGCGGTAATGTGGCTGGCCAATGCACCGAACAGGCTGATGCTTTCCTGCTGACGTTCGGGGGCAAAGTTGCGCCCGATCCGCCCGCCCGCATCGATGACACCCGGGCCCGAGGCCTGTGGCAAGGGGCTGAACTGCATGACGCGCCGCCCCGCGACAGCCGCCTCCCACGCGGCATCATCCAGATACAGCAGCCCTGGGGGTGTGGGTTTATAGACCGTATCCATGCGGGATCGGTTTTCCAGCGCCAGACGCCGGGTTTCGTATTGATCGGCAATCGTCTCCCATCGGGCCAATCTGGCCGGTGTAACCTGATCATCGACGGTGATCGTGGCATCCGGCAGATAATCAAACAGTGTTTCAAGCTTCTCGTGGAAGAAGGGCAGCCAATGTTCGATACCCTGATGCTTGCGACCGGCACTTACCGCTTCGTAGAGCGGATCATCCGTGCCCGCGGCGCCGAATTCGATGCGATAGTTCTGGCGGAACCGCGTGATGGCCGCATCATCCAGAATGACCTCGGACACCGGCGCAAGTTCAACCACGTCCAGCTTTTCGGTCGTGCGCTGAGACACGGGATCAAAACGGCGCGCGCCGTCCAGTACGTCTCCGAACAGGTCTAGACGGACGGGGCCCGATTCACCCGGCGGGAAGATATCGATGATACCGCCGCGAATGGCGTAATCGCCTGGCTCCATCACGGTGGGGCTTTGCGTGAAGCCCATGCGCACCAGGAAGTTACGTAGCGCGGCCTCATCTATGCGCTGATCGACACGGGCGGTGAACGCAGCTTCGCGCAGCACGTCTCGCGCCGGGACGCGTTGGGTTGCCGCATTCAATGTCGTCAACAACACGAATTTCTGCGGCATCTGGTGAACCAGAGCCGCCAGCGTGGCAACGCGGGCCGCTGAAATGTCGGCATTGGGTGACACCCGGTCATAAGGCAGACAATCCCAGCCCGGAAACACGAAGACCGGCATGTCAGGGGCAAAGAAGGCCAGCGCCGCGCGCATCGCCTCCATCCGCTTGTCGTCACGTGCGACATGGGCCACCGGCCCGTTGCTGCGGGCGATTTCGTTCAGCACAAGCTGCGCGTCAAACCCTTCGGGGGCGCCGCCAACTGTCACGTGGTTCGGAGCCTTCATCGCCTCGCCTTTCAGATTTTGCTATCCCAGAACGCCAATCGAGATGTTCTGATACATGCCCCAGAACGAAGTGACCAGTATCGAGATCATGCCTATGATCTGGGTATAGAGCCGGCAGCGCGCAATGGTTTTCGAAACGGACTCGAGCGTCAGTTCCTGCCGCCGCAATCGTCGCGCGTGCACGATGTTCACCACCAGAACAAGCGTCAGTGGAAACAGAAGAAGGAACACGGCCTGCGCGAATTCGACGCCGTAATAGAACCCAAGCGTGGCCAGCCCTGTGAACAGAAAACACCCAAATGCCAACAGGATGGTGCCTGACATGTCGACGATCAACAGGATCCGGTTGGTGTGTATGCGAACGATGTCCAGTAGGTCGATCTCGACCTGCCCGCCAATGCGTCGGGCACGCACCACCAGATCGTAGGGAATGCCCATTACCCAGTGACTCGCCGAAGACCAGACAACCGCCAGCACGATCCAGAACCAGAGATTCGAAAAGCTGCGCATGTCGATGACTTCAAAGATCGAAGAGTACCAGTCCAAACCCAACCCTTTATTCAAACCACTCAGGGAGGATTGGCCACGCTGCCGCGTCCATTGATACCCTTGAGACCTTTGTGAATTCATGCCACCCAATGCACGAATGTTCAAGGAGAACGCGCCATGAAACCGACCATTGCCCCCTATCCCATGACCCGCTTTCGGCGTGCCCGTCAATCCCGGGCAATCCGCGGACTTGTGCGCGAGAACACCTTGACCACGGACGACCTGATCTGGCCCGTTTTCGTCCGCGACGGCGAAGGGGTTGAAGAACCTGTTCCCTCGATGCCGGGCGTGGTTCGCCGGTCGGTGGATCTGATTGCAAAAGCGGCCGTCGAAGCACAAGCGCTTGGAATCCCGGCGATATGCATCTTTCCCTACACGGATTCCGCGCTCAAGACCGAGGATTGCGCCGAGGCCTGGAACCCCGACAACCTGTCGAACCGGGCCATTCGGGCGATCAAGGCGGCAGCCCCCGACATTGCGGTGATGACGGACGTGGCGCTGGACCCGTACAATATCAATGGTCATGACGGCTATGTCGTCGACGGAGAGATCGTGAATGATCAGACCATCGAAGCGTTGGTCAAGATGACCCTTGCCCAGGCCGATGCCGGTGCCGACATCATCGGACCGTCTGACATGATGGACGGCCGGATCGGGGAAATGCGCCGCGCATTGGAAGGTGCCGGGCATCACAACGTGATGATCCTCAGCTATGCCGCGAAATACGCCAGCGCTTTTTACGGCCCCTTCCGCGACGCCGTCGGCGCCTCGGGCGCGCTGACCGGTGACAAGAAAACCTATCAGATGGACCCGGCCAACTCGAACGAAGCCCTGCGCCTGATCGAACGCGATCTGACCGAAGGCGCGGACATGGTGATGATCAAACCCGGAATGCCCTATCTGGATATCTGCCGTCGTGTGAAAGACAGCTTTGGTGCGCCCACCTATGCCTATCAGGTTTCGGGAGAATACGCGATGATCCAGGCGGCCGCCCAGAATGGCTGGATCGACGGAGAAAAGGCGATGCTGGAAAGCCTGCTGGCCTTCAAGCGCGCCGGGTGCGACGGTATTCTGACCTATTTCTCGCCTCAGGTTGCCCGCATCCTACAGGGCTAAAACCCCGAAGAGTCGCAACTTTTCGCCGACAAGCCCCCTTGAGCGGGCAGCTTTCCCGTGACACAACGCCCTAATCGGCGTATCCTTGCCGGCAAGATCGGGATCACCCGACATATCAGGCACAGTTACAGAGAAAAAACCATGAGCAGTTCCAACTCCCCCCGACTGAACCGTCGCGGCTTTGCCTTGGGCATGGCAGGCCTGTCCCTGACCGCCGCCTGCGGCAACGGCGTCGGCAATTCAAACTCGGCCATGATCGACGCCCGCGTCGATGCCACGCTGACCGAAATGTACAGCCGGTATCCCAATACCGTGGAAATCGCGAACAAGGCCAACGGCATGTTGGTTATGCCCCTGATCACCGACGCCGGATTGATCTTCTTTGGCGGTGCCTATGGCCAAGGCGCGCTGCGCATCAACGGCGCCACGGTCGATTACTATTCCGCAGTTTCCGGAACCGCAGGTCTGCAAATCGGTGCGCAGCAATATGCGCATATCCTGTTCTTCATGACCGAAGACGCGCTGAACGATTTCCGCCGTTCCAGCGGATGGACAGCCGGCGCCGATATTGGATATGTGGTTGACGCAACCGGGAATTCCTTGTCCACGGACACGACAACACTGCGTTCGCCGGTGCTGGCGGTGGTCTTTGGCCAGGCCGGCCTTAAATTCGGCGCGACCGTCGAAGGTACGAAATACACCCGCATCATCCCATAACCCGGATTACCACTTCCCCCACACACGGCCCCGTCGCAGCGAAACACTGCGGCGGGGCATTTGATTTCAACCCTTCCCGCGCAGGTTCTTGCCGCGTTCCTCTTTCGGTCGGACCGACCATCCTCTAGTCTCTGCGCAACATTCATCTGAACAAGAATAGGGGCAGTAATGGGTCTTGTTTTCCGCTGGCTGGTGCGCATCGCGTCGGGTCTGATCATCCTGATCCTCGCCGCCATGGGCCTTGTCTATTTTCTGGCCAGCCAATCCCTGCCGGACTATGACCAAACGCTTGAGGTCGACGGTCTGACCGCCCCGGTCGAGATCGTGCGCGACACCGCCAACGTGCCGCATATTCTGGGCCAGACCGATCCCGATGTGTTCTTTGGTTTGGGATATGCCCATGCACAGGATCGACTTTGGCAGATGACTGTCATGCGCCGCACCGCGCAAGGCCGACTGTCCGAGGTCTTTGGCCCGCGTACGCTTCACATCGACAAGCTGCTGCGCAGGTTGGACCTTTACGGGCTGGCCCACCGCTCGGTCGAGGCGCAGGACGATTATACCAAGGCCGCCTTGCGCGCCTATTCCGCCGGGGTCAATGCCCGCCTGACCGAGATCAACGAAGAGGCGCTGGGTCGCGGCGCGCCCGAGATGTTCCTGTTCAACGCCCCGGTCTCGCCTTGGCAGCCGGGTGACAGCATCGCGGTGATCAAGCTGATGGCGCTGCAACTGTCAGGCCACCTGACCGATGAAGTTCTGCGTGCGCGTACGTCCCTGATGCTGAACAACCCCGAACGTCTGGCCGATATCCTGCCCGACGTTCCCGGACCCGGCATCGCGGCGTTGCCGGAATATGCCGCCCTGTTCCCAAATCTTCCGCGGTATGCAGCGGGAACGGACTTTCCCGACACACCTCTTTCGCCCCTTCCCAAACGCGGTCTGGCCGGAGCTTCTAACGCCTGGACCGCCGCGCCGTCACGTTCTGCAAGTGGCGGAACCCTGTTGGCCAACGACCCTCATTTGGGTTTCACTGCGCCCGGGATTTGGTACCTGGCACATCTTGGCCTGGAAAAAGGCGGTGTCATCGGGGCCTCGATCCCCGGTGTGCCCGCCATCATGACCGGACGCAGCGACCGGCTGGGATGGGGGCTTACATCCTCGTATCTTGACGATCAGGACGTTCATATCGAGCAGCTGAATCCTGACAATCCCGAGGAGTACCTGACCCCGACCGGCTTCAAGGAATTCCAGACCCGCCCTTCGATCATCGAGATCAAGGGGGAAGCTCCGGTAACGCTGACCCTGCGCTGGACGGACAATGGGCCGGTGCTGCCGGGCACGGATTACAAGCTGGAAACCATCACGCCGCCGGGCCATGTGGCATCGCTGTCCTGGACGGCGCTCAGCCCGCAGGACACGTCGATGTCGGCGTCCATGGCGCTGATGAACGCCGACAACGTGGCGCAGGCCATCGCGGTAGGTGAGCAGTTCATCGCGCCTTCTCAGAACCTGTCGCTGGTCGACAAGGCGACCATCGGGATGAAGCTGATCGGCGCCATGCCTCGGCGTGATCTGCTAAATCAAAGTAGGGGGCGCATCCCCTCGCCCGGCTGGATCGAGGCCAATCGCTGGCAAGGCCGCCTGCCCTATGCCGACAACCCGGAATTCGTGGCCCCCGTCGGCGGGGTTCTGGGCAACACGAACAACAAGATCATCGACCGCCCCTTCCCGGATCACGTCTCGTATGAATGGGGCGATACGCAGCGCGTGCATCGTTGGGAGCGCCTGATGCAATCGCGCGAGGTGCATACCCGCGACAGCTTTATCGAGGCACAGCTGGACACGGTCAGCTTTACCGCGCGGTCCCTGCTGCCGCTGATCGGTGCCGATCTTTGGTTCACCGGGGCTTCGGCCCCCGAAGGAACGCCGGAACGCCAGCGCCAGATCGCGCTGTCGCTGCTGGCGGACTGGAACGGTGAGATGAACGAACACCTGCCCGAGCCGTTGATCTATGCGGCCTGGCTGCGTGCGCTGCAAATCCGGCTGATCTCGGACGAGCTTGGGCCTCTGGCCAGTGAATACAAACATGTCGAACCGCTGTTCATCGAACGGGTCTATCGCGACATTGACGGCGCGGGTGTCTGGTGCGACGTGATCCAAAGCGCACCGGTCGAGACATGCACCGAGATGGCGCGGCTTGCGCTGGACGACGCGCTGATCTGGATCTCTGAACGATATGGCAGCGCGCTTGAATCCCTTCGTTGGGGCGACGCGCATCAGGCAACTCATGATCACCCCGTGCTGGGCTCTGTCCCGATATTGCGGTTTTTTGTGAACATTCGCCAATCGACCAGCGGCGGCGACAACACATTGCTGCGTGGTCGAACATCGGGGGAAGGGCCTGATCCGTTCCAGAATGTGCACGGCGCCGGGTATCGCGGGGTTTATGACTTTGCCGACCCAAACAGCTCGGTCTTCATTACAGCGACCGGGCAATCGGGTCATTTCCTGTCGCGTTACTATGACGATCAGGCGCAGCTGTGGCGGCGTGGCGAATACATACCCATGTCACTGGATCTTGACCTGGCCCGCGCTGCGGCTGTCGGGGTAACCAATCTGATCCCGCGATAATCCGCCTATTCGGCAAGTCCCCGCCCTGTTCGCGGGGGCATCGTGGCACCCACAGCTTTATTCGCCTAACATGACGGCACCGATCATGTGGGACCAAAAGGGGGCGAGTATGGCCAGCATTCGGGATACTCTGAATAACCTCGCGCGAGACTACGCAATAGCCTGGAGCTCGGGTGACCCCGACGCGGTTGCCGGCTTCTTCGCGTCAAACGGGCAGGTCACCATCAACCGGGGCGACCCGATCGAGGGGCGCGCGGCGATCGCCGACATGGCCCGGAGTTTTTACGCGGATTTTCCGGATCTCGAGCTGCGTTGCGACATGATGCGATGGGCCGGATCTCATGCCATATTCGTCTGGACCCGCGAAGGGCACCATTCCGTAACCGGCAATCACGTCATAGCGCGCGGCTGGGAAGAGTGGGAACTGACGTCAGATTACTTTGTACAATCATCATCGGGCTGGTTCGACGCGGACGACCATCAACGGCAGATAGACGGGGCCTGACTCACCGTCCGCTGGATGCGCGTTCTATCCTGTAGTCCCGCGGTATCCCCTGAGTGACCCGCGACCAGTCAGACGCCCGTGTTCGGGCCTGATGTGCATCGAAAGCCTGCTGATCTGAAAACACTTCTGACACGTTGAACCGACCCGGACGGGACTGATCCTCGATCACGTCGAAGGATATGCAGCCCTGTTCCGCCCGGGTCAGTTTTACATGGTCCGGCAACGCCGCGCGCACCTCTTCCAGCCGGTCTACAGGCACATCGATATGGCCGGTCAGGAACACTCTTTGGTCCGGCTTGTCAGACATGGGCAGCGCTGTCCCCAAATCTACAACGAGTCAAACTGAGCCGCCTGTTTATCGGTCCACAATACCGTGATGCGGAAACCGTCATCGGTCTGTTCTTCTGTGCGCACCACATCCTGGCGGAACAACCAGGCCCGCTTGTCCCCGTCAGAGAAAGACAGATCCAATACCGCCTCACGCCGAGCACCTTGCAGATGCATCGCAATCTCGGACAGCAACGGCGCGATGCCTTCCCCGGTTACAGCCGAAATCGCGAATATCTCAGGATCTCGGTCCGCCCGCGCCAGCGTTGCCTCGCGCTCATCGGCGCTCAGCAGGTCTATCTTGTTCCAGACCTCAAGCCGAGGCCTCTCTTCGCCGACGCCGAGCGAGGTCAGGATCGCCTCGACATCCTGCGCCTGCGCCTCGGTTTCCTCGTGGCTGATATCACGCACATGGACGATCAGGTCGGCACCCAGGACTTCTTCCAGCGTGGCCCGGAAAGCTGCCACAAGCTCGGTCGGGAGGTTCGAGATAAAGCCCACCGTGTCCGACAGGATCACTTCGGGGCCGTCGGGCAACTGTACGCGGCGCATGGTCGGATCCAGCGTGGCGAACAGCATGTCCTTGGCCATCACTTCGGCCCCGGTCAGGTGATTGAACAGCGTCGATTTCCCTGCGTTCGTATACCCGACGAGTGCGACGATTGGATAAGGCACCTTGGCCCGGGCGGCCCGGTGCAGTGTCCGGGTCTTGACCACCTTCTGCAACTGCCGCCGCAAGCGTACCAGTTGCTCGTCAATGGCGCGGCGGTCGGCTTCGATCTGAGTTTCGCCGGGTCCGCCGACAAATCCCAAACCACCGCGCTGACGTTCAAGGTGTGTCCACGCCCGTACCAGCCGCGTCCGCTGATAGCTGAGCGCGGCCATCTCGACCTGCAACACCCCTTCCCGCGTGCGGGCGCGATCGCTGAAAATCTCAAGGATCAACCCGGTCCGATCGAGGATCTTGACCTTCCAAGCCTTTTCCAGATTGCGCTGCTGCACCGGGGTCACCGGCCCGTCGATCAGAACCAGCTCAACCTCGTTGTCGCGAAAACGCGCACCAAGTTCTTCAATCTTTCCGCTGCCGAACAAATACCCGGCCTGCGCGCGTTGAAGTCGCACGACTTCTGACCCGATCACGTCCAGATCGGGCAATGCGGCGGCCAGTGCCACCGCCTCTTCCAGCGCCGGTTCGGGGACACGGCGCTGTTCGTCTGATTTGATTTCGGGATGCAGCACCCAGGCCCGGGTGCGCGCCCGCTCATGTTCCATCAAGAGGCGTCTTCGCCCTCATACAGGTTGATCGGCTGTGACGGCATGATGGTCGAAATCGCGTGTTTGTAGACCAGCTGCGACTGTCCGTCGCGGCGCAACAATACGCAGAAATTGTCGAACCAGGTGATGACACCCTGCAATTTCACACCGTTGATCAGGAAAATCGTGACCGGAACCTTAGCTTTCCGTACATTGTTCAGGAAGGCATCCTGAAGATTCTGTCTGTCCGAAGCCATATTTTTATAATCTCGCCATTGTTCTTGCTACGCGCTGCGGACCAACGCGCTCCCTCCGGCAGAGTATGGAGTGCTACGCACAGATATTCCAGATGAAAAATCAGGCGTTAGCCGCCGCATGATGTGCCCGGCTCAATCCCGCCAAAGCGACGGGGTGATCAGGGCAATGATCGCCAGCGTTTCCAGACGCCCGATGACCATGGCCGCGCACAGCGTCAGCTTGGCGCTGGCAGAAAGATCGATCAGGCGAATTGGAACGTCGGTGGCCAACTCGATCAACGGCCCCGTCGTGCTGAGTGTGGCCACGCTCAGCACCATGGCCTGTTCGAATCCGGACCCCATCGCCGCAAGCAATAGGTTGAATACCGCAAGGGTCAGCGCAAAAAGCATCAGAAAGATCCAGGCGATGAACGCCCCGTCGCTTTGAATGCGGCGATTGCCACCCCCTGCACCGCTGACGGACGAGGGATAGATCAGGCGGTCGATCTCTCGTGCGCCATTCAGATACAGCGCGAAGACCCGCAACAGCTTGACCCCTCCGGCCGTCGTCGCGACGCCTCCGCCGATCAATGCCAGCCCCATCAACAGCAAACCGGGCGTTCCCAAACCCGACAGTTGCTGTGCGTCGTTCCAGTTCGCGCTTTCGAATCCGGCCGTCGTCAGGAAAGCCAGAACGGTGAACAGCATCCCCCAGATGACTTGCAACGCCTGCATTGGTTCCATTTGACCACCGATTTCCGTCACGCCCGCGACAACCCGGAAGAACAACAGGATTGCGACAGCAAGGACAATCATCAGACCGATGCGAAACTCTGGGTCCGTATCCAGACGGGAATAGCCTGTTGTCGCGGTATCCTTCGAAAAAGTCAGACGCGAGAGAGCAAAAAACAGGAACAGAAACAGGATGGCTTCGCCCGTAAACCCGGCCTGCGCCCCCTCCATGCCGCCTACCGGAGAGATTCCGGACGTGGCCATCACTGCCATCGCATGGCACACGGCCGTCAGACCGACTTCACCGGCGATCAACAGAAGAACCCAGATCACGGTCGTCAGCCCGACATAGACTGGCGTCAGGGTCCTGGCGACACGGATCAGACGGCCTCGCGGGTCCACGCGCTCGCTCTGTGCCACCCCTGACACCGGGCGCCCCGGCTGGCCTTTGGCAGTGACCTCGAACCCACCAAGCGACAGCGGCGCAAGGATCGCCGCAGCGGCGATCCACATAAGCAGGCCGCCCATCCAACCGACCATGGCGCGCCACAAATGCAACGGGGCCGTCAGGCGGGCCGGATCTGGAAACAGGTCCGCCCCCGTGGTCGTCAGAGAGCTGACCATATCGAAATAGGCGTTCAGAAAGGTGGTCGTTCCAAGTGCGTCGTGAAATGGGATCGCCAGAAAGATGGGTAGCAGCGTGAAACAGGCCAGCATCACCGCCAGCTGCCCCAACGTGCCGCGCCGGGGTATGCGGTTGGAGGACGCCATCGCAATGGTGGCAACCAGAAACAAGCCCAAGATCCCGGAATACAGAAAGGATCGTGACGTGTCGTGATCGTCCAGAGCCAACGCATAGATCGCTGGAATCCACATGGTCAGGGATGCAATGCCCCAGATCAGCAGGAACAACGGCAACCGCCGCAACAATCCAACCTGTTGTGTCCCTGCATGCGCCATCAGAAGAAATCGATTGAAACCTGCATCAGGCGTTCAACCTCTGGTACGTCCTTGGCCATGGCAAAGATTGCGACCACATCTTTTTCATCGATCCGCAGGCTGCCTGTCGGTCGCAAAACCTCGTCTCCCTTGCGGACCGCGCCCACAAGCACCCCCTCGGGAAAGTCGATATCGCGCAGACGTTGCCCGGCCATAGGCGAGGTTGACAGAACCTCGGCCTCGATCACCTCGGCCTCGGCGTCCCCTATGGAATAGACCTGACGCACCCGTCCATGCCGGATGTGCCGCAGGATCGAACTGACGGTCGTGGCCCGCGGGTTGATATAGGCATCGATCCCCAAAGGCCCCATCAGGGCCACCATGCTGGGATCGTTGATCAATGCAATCGCCAGAGCGCAGCCTTCGGCCTTGGCACGCACCGCAGCCAGCATGTTCGTACGGTCGTCATCTGTAACTGCCAGCATCGCATCGGCCCGCTCGATCCCCGCTTCGCTCAGCAACCCGGCATCCAGCCCGTCGCCATGCAGCACGATCGTCCGTTCCAGAGCCTCGGCGGCAAGTTCAGCGCAATGGCGGTCGCGTTCGATGATCTTGGCCCGCACGCGGCTTTCGCGTTCTTCCAGCGTTCTGGCCACTTCCAGCCCGACATTTCCGCCGCCCACGATCACCACGCGATCCTGCCGCTTCTGCGCCTTGCCGAACACCTCCATGGTGCGATCCACGTCCTTGACGTTGGTGAAGACATAGCATTCATCGCCCACGAACAGCTGATCCTCGGATTCGGGAGCGAACAGCGTGCCTTCGCGCCGCACCCCAACCACGATGGAACTGAGGGTCGAGAACAGATCCGTCAGCTGACGCAACGGTGTATTCACGATCGGGCAATCCTCTTCCACCCGCACCCCAAGCAGCTGCGCCTTACCGTCCATGAAAATCTCGGTGTCAAAGGCGGATGGGGCGGACAGGCGGCGCATGGCGGCGGCGGCAACTTCGCGTTCGGGGCTGATCACCACATCAATCGGCAGATGATCACGACGGTACAAATCCGAGTGAATCGCCTCGAGGTAGGATTTCGACCGCAGGCGCGCGATCTTGCGCTGGATCGAAAAGACCGAATGCGCCATCTGGCAGGTGACCATGTTCACCTCATCCGAATGGGTGGCGGCAATGATCATGTCAGCGTCACGGGCCCCTGCCCGTTCCAGCACGTCCGGATAACTTGCAAACCCGGCGATCCCCTGCACATCAAGCGTTTCAGTCGCCCGCCTTACGAGGTCGGGATTGTTGTCCACGACGGTAACATCGTTCAGCTCGCCCGAAAGATGCCGCGCGATCTGCCAGCCGACCTGACCAGCACCGCAAATAATGACCTTCATGCTTCTGGCCCTTCTGCCTGAAAGGATTGAATGACAGATGCCCCCAGAGCGGTCAATTGAATTGTCATCGCAGCCCGGCTGCGGCAAGATAAGCACATGAAAACGCTGTTTCCTATGCTGGTACCTTTGATGGTGCTGTCTTCTTGCGGACCACTTTCGCTTTACTACCGCGAAGGTGAAACCGTATCGCGCCTGCAAAAAGAGACCACTCAGTGCCAGCTGAAGGCGGTCAAAGAGGTGCCGGTAGCCAATCAGATCCGCCAAAGCCCGCCAACCTACTGGCCGGGGCGTACATATTGCGATGGCAGGGGTCATTGCTATCGATCACCCGGCTGGTGGCAGCCCGGCCGTGTTTATACCGTGGATGTGAATCAGGGCCTGCGCAACACGGTCGAAGCGCAATGCATGGCCCAGAAAGGGTTTCGACCCGTAAGCCTGCCGCCATGCAAGCAGAACGTAAAATCACGCGTGCCCGCAACGCGAACAACCACTTTGCCACCACTCAACAGCGCGTCGTGCTTTGTAAAATTCGATGACGGCTCATTTCAGATCATAACGCCTGGCCAGGCCGGCTGAGGCCGTGCGACCGGCAGATTATTCTGCCGGTTCGGGTTCATCGATTTGCGCCACGCGCGCACCGGATTTGTTCGAAGTCACCACGCCCAGAGATTTCAATTTCCGATGCAGGGCGCTGCGTTCCATGCCTACAAAGCTGGCCGTGCGGCTGATATTGCCGCCAAACCGGTTGATCTGTGTCAGCAGATATTCTCGCTCGAACGCCTCGCGGGCTTCGCGCAACGGCAAGGTGGCCAATGCGCCAGACAACACGACACGGCCTGAGTCTTCTGCCTTTTCTTCTTCGTTCGGCAACTCACGCGCCTCAATCGGGCCGGAGCCATCGCCAAGGATCAGAACCCGCTCGATCAGGTTTTTGAGCTGGCGCACGTTGCCGGGCCAGGTCATCGTCTGCAACAGCGCGACAGCCTCTTCCGAAAGTTCCCTGATCGGCAAACCCTGAGTTTCGTTGCACATCTCGATAAAGTGCTGCGCCAGAACCGGGATATCTTCGCGCCGATCTTCCAGTGACGGCACGGCAATCGGGACGACGTTCAAACGGTGGTACAGCTCTTCCCGGAACCGTTCAGCCGCGATTTCTTCGTCAAGATCCTTGCTTGTTGACGAGATCACGCGAAGGTCCACGCGCACCTTGTCACTGCCACCGACACGCTGGAACTGCTGATCCACCAGCACCCGCAGGATTTTTGATTGTGTCCCAAGGGGCATGTCGGCAACTTCGTCAAAATAGACCACGCCTCCATGCGCCTCTTCCAGCAAACCCGATTCCACGCCGCGTTCTGCCGATTCCCGGCCAAACAGCACCTCTTCCACACGTTCGGGTTCGATCCCCGCGCAGTTTACCGTGACAAATGGCGCGTTGGCACGATTTGAATGGGCATGGATATACCGTGCTGCAATCTCTTTGCCGGACCCAGCTGGGCCGCTTAGCATCACGCGGCCATTCGACTTGGTCACCTTGTCCAACTGCCCCTGCATGGCGCGGAACGCGGCGGATTTGCCGATCATGTCGGAATTGTTGACTTCTTTCCGCTTCAGAGACGCATTCTCGCGACGCAGGCGAGAGGTCTCCATCGCGCGGCGGATCACCACCATCAACTGGTCTATGTTGAACGGCTTTTCGATAAAATCATACGCGCCCTGCTTGATTGCGGCGACGGCAATTTCAATGTTGCCGTGGCCCGAAATGATCACCACCGGCACATCCGGGTTGTCGCGTTTCACCGCTTTCAGGATATCGATGCCATCCATGCGGCTGTCTTTCAGCCAGATATCCAGGATCAACAACCCCGGCGGTTCAGAGTTGATCGACGCCATGCACTCGTCCGAGTTGGCCGCCAGCCGGGTTGAATAGCCTTCGTCCTCCAGAATGTCGGACACCAGCTCGCGAATATCGCGTTCATCATCTACGATCAGAATGTCACTCATCTTTGGCCTGCTTTCAGTTTGTTGGTTCTAATTGCCTGCTTCTGTGGCGCTGCCGTTTGGGACACAGTAAC
Organism: Ruegeria sp. HKCCD6157; assembly: GCF_013110685.1. Taxonomy (NCBI): domain Bacteria; kingdom Pseudomonadati; phylum Pseudomonadota; class Alphaproteobacteria; order Rhodobacterales; family Roseobacteraceae; genus Ruegeria; species Ruegeria sp. HKCCD6157. The sequence goes on along the minus strand of NZ_WVRB01000001.1, from coordinate 1,276,993 downwards.
CCCCGGCAATCGGATCACGGCCATCGCGCCAAAATGGTCCTGTCCGTCAAATACGGGCGCATCCTCGAGGGTCAGCGCGCCGCCATGCTCTTCAATGATCTTCTTGACGATGGGCAGGCCCAGCCCGGTCCCTTCGTCGCGTGTCGTTACATAGGGCTCAAACAGCCGTGCCCGATCCTCGGGCAGGCCGATCCCGTTGTCTGCAATGGTTATGACCGTACCCGCATCATCACTGGTAACCGTCACTTTGATCTGTGGCTGAAGGTTGTCGGGCGCCCCTTTTCCCTTAAGGGTTGCAATGGCTTCCCCGGCATTCTTGATCAGATTGGTAAGCGCCTGATTCAGCATGGTCGCATCCACATCGGCCATGATGGGCTGTTGCGGTAGATCGGCATCAATCTGCACATCCGGCTGCCCGGCCTGTTGCAGCAGGACCGCCTCATGCACCAGATCAACAAGGTTTTCTTCCCTGCGTTCTGGTTCAGGCATCCGTGCAAATTTCGAGAATTCATCCACGATGCGACGCAGGTCGTTGGTCTGCCGCACAATCACGTTCGTCATCGAATCCAGGCTGCTGCTGTCTTCCTCATCCAGTTTGCGCGAGAACTTGCGCTTGATCCGTTCCGCGCTCAGCTGGATCGGGGTCAGAGGGTTCTTGATCTCATGCGCGATGCGGCGGGCCACGTCACCCCAGGCCGCCATCCGTTGGGCGCTGACCAGATCTGTGACGTCATCGAAGGCAACCACATAACCTTCCAGGCCGCCATCTTCTCCGCGACGGATGGCCATGCGGACCAACAGGTTCTCAAGCCGCCCCTTGCGGGTCACTTTGATTTCGCCCTGAACGGCCTCTTGCCCGCTGTCCTTCAGACTTTCGAACAGGGGCAGAAATTCCGGCACCGCAATGCCGATGGCCAGATGCTGCTCGCCCCCGGTCCAATCCAGCAACCGCTCGGCCGAACGGTTCACGAATGTAATGCATCCTTCCGGGTCCACTCCAACGACACCCGAAGTGACCGAACTGAGCACCGAATCGAACAGACGGCGCCGGCTTTCAATTTGCCGCGTGTTCTCCAACAGCGTATCGCGCTGTCCTTTCAACTGCCGGGTCATCTGGTTGAAATACCGGCCCAGCATCGCGATTTCGTCGTCGCTGGCCTCTTCAATCACCTGGACGCTCAGATCACCGGCCCCAACCCGCTGCGCCGCGGTGGTCAACCGCCCCACGGGACGCGACAGCCGTTCCGCAAACCACATGCCCAGGGACATAGCCGCAAGGATCAGGATCAACGCAAAGCCCAGATACAACAGGCCGAACTCGAACAGCACCCTGCCCCGTTCGCTTTCCAGTTGCTGATAGAACTGTGCCGTTTCCTTGGTATCGTCAAGCAGCGTCAACAACTGCCCATCCACCTCGCGGCTGACATAGAGATAGCGATCCAGATAAGCCTTCAGAGGAACCAGCGCGCGGAACTCGTTGTTGGGCCAGTCGGCGATGATCAGCAGGCCCTTGTCGGTGGCTTCTGCAATCTGCTCGGGGGTTGGGGCTTCGTAGTTGAACAGGTAGGACCGGTCCCCGCGCGATTTGATTTCGCCACCACCGTCGATGACATAGGCTTCGCGCAGCCCCCGTTGAATCTGAGCTTGCCCCTGCGCCAGAACTTCGCGCAGTTCAGCGTCCGAGATATAGAAGTCCAGCGATCGGGCGTTGTCCAGATATCGCGCAAGAACAGACGCGTCTTGCGTTAACCCTCGGCGGTGTTCCTGTTCATACGCTTCTGCCGCCGTCAGCGAAGATCCCACAACCTGGCGAACGCGGTCGGAAAACCAGCCCTCAAGCCCGATATTGACGGTCAATCCGGCGAAAATCGCCACGGTCACGGTTGGAACCAGCGCCAGCAGAGTAAACGCCCCGATCAGGCGCAAATGCAGGCGCGAACCCGCCGATTTGGCCCGACGTGCGGCAATCAAGCTTCCAACCTGCCCAAGCACAAGTGCTGCAACAACCAGAACGTATACGAGATCGGCCAATAGAATCAGCCGCAAAGTCGGTGCCGTGGCGCCAAGATCGAAAGGACCGATGACAAGGTAGGTGGCCAGCGCCAGAACAGGCCCCATGAGAACCAGGCCAAACGTGCCAAAATTGCGCAGTTTCCGTGATTTACGCCATCGACTGATCGATGGGATCATCCCGCTCTGTGCTCGGGTTGCCACTGTCTGCCCTCATCCTGATGTGCCGCTTGCGCGGCTTACCGCCATATATCGTGATCTTTTCCCAACAGATGCCGGGATGCCACGGTTTGTGTGGCGATATTACATCAGTTTGCGTCGACGTGTCACCTGAATATCGAGATCCGTAATCTTTTTTCGCAACGTATTTCGGTTGATTCCCAGCAAATCGGCACATTTCGCCTGATTTCCGCCAGTTGCATCCAGCGCGATTTCGATCAGTGGCGCCTCAACTTCCCGCAAAATACGCTGATACAGGCCCGGGGGCGGCAGAATGTTGCCGTGCAGGTCAAAATACCTCCGCAGATGCCGCTCGACCGAGGTCGAAAGCTTTTCGCGCTCACCGCCGCTCAGGACCGGTTCCGCCTCTGGCTGGCTGCCAAGCACCGTTTCCACTTCGGCTTTCGTGATTTCATCAGCACGGCTGGTCAGACCCAACCGGCGCACGGCATTTTCCAGTTGCCGCACGTTCCCGGGCCAGGAATAGCGCCGCACCAGTTCCACCGCCTCGGGGCTGAGCCAGCGTTTAGTGCCGTTTTCCCGCTCTTCCCGAGCCAGAAAGTGCTCGGCCAGCAGCGGAATGTCATCCACCCTTTCACGCAGTGATGGAACGTGGATCGTCGCCCCGCACAAGCGATAATAAAGGTCCTGACGGATGCGCCCGTTCTCCATCCCTTCGGTCAGGTCTGATTGGCTGGTGGCCATGAAACGGGGAACGTGATCGCCCGGTGTGTCCATCATGCGGACGATGCGCGCCTGAACCTCATCTTCGATATCTGCGATTTCGTCTATCAACAGCGTACCGCCGCGAACCCGCGCCATTACACGGGCCGGGCCTTCCAGATCGCGCAATTCGGCAGCGGTGACAGTGACAAAGGGCAAGGTTCGACGGTCGGAAAAATCGTGAATGGCTCGGGCAATCAGTGACTTGCCCGTGCCGCTTTCACCGGAGATCATGACCGAGAGATCCGTGTTCATCACCCGGGCGACCAGCCGGTAAAGGGCCTGCATCACCGGTGTTCGCCCGACCAGAGGCAGTTCTTCGGGGCGCTCGCTTGTGCCCACGACCGGCTCTGGCTGGGCGCGTTGCTTCTGATCCAGCGCCCGCGCCGTCCGTTTCATCAGATCCGGCAGGTCGAAGGGTTTTGGCAGATAATCGTACGCATCCGCCTCTGTCGCCTGAATCGCCGTCATGATGGTGTTTTGTGCGGAGATCACGATCACCGGCAAACCGGGGCGGTCTTCGGCAATCTTCGGCAGCATCTCAAGACCGTTTCCATCTGGCATGACCACGTCGGAAATCACCACGTCCCCTTTCCCCTCGCCGACCCAGCGCATCAACGTGGTCAGTGATGAGGTCGCATGCACCTTGCACCCGGCACGCGTGAGGGCCTGTGTCAGAACAGTGCGGATCGTGCGATCGTCGTCCGCGACCAATACGGTGCCATCCATCAGGTGCTCTCCTTCTTGTCCTCGATTGCGTCTCGCGGCGCGCGGCGCAGCGACAGTTTGAATACCGTTCGCCCGGGCACGGATTCGGCCGAAATCCAGCCGTCATGGTCCGAGATGATCTTGCTGACCAGCGCCAGCCCCAGGCCGGTGCCGTTTTCCTTGCCGGATACGAAGGGATCAAAAATGTCGCCGCGGATGTCTTCTGGCAGGCCCGGACCATCATCGATGATCTCGATCTGCAAAGGCAGCGAATGCCCTGACCCGTCACTGCGACGCAACCGGAAGGAATGTTCGAAATAGGTCCGCAGGCGGATCGTTCCGCCCTGCGGTCCTGCCGCTTCGGACGCGTTCCTGAGCAGATTCAGGATCACCTGCAGAATCTGATCCGGGTCTCCGTAAGCCAGCGGCAGCGACGGGTCATAGTCTTCGACGATCGTCATGTCAGCGCCAAATCCCAACAATGCCGACCGTCTTGCGCGATCCAGCACATCGTGGATGTTGACCGGCTTGAAGTCAGGTTTCTGAAGGTTCCCGAATTGCTCGACCTGTTCCAGCAACTTCACGATCCGGCGGCTTTCGGCAACAATAAGGTCAGTCAGTTCAAGATCTTGCGGCGGTATATTCATGCTGAGCAACTGCGCCGCACCGGTGATCCCGGCCAGCGGATTCTTGATCTCGTGCGCCAGCATTTCTGCCATACCGATGGCGGATTGTGCCGCGGATTTGACGGTATTCCCGCGCGTCATCCGACCTGCCAGTTCACGAGGCGATATGATCATGATCATGGAGCGCGGATGCCCGACCAAAGGCGCAATCTGCAACGCGCATTGCAGTGGCGCTCGGCTACCCGACCCCACATCCACATCATTCACGAACAATGGCGTGCCCTGCCAGCGGGCGCGCTCGAACGCCTCTTCCAACGGCGCGTCCACGGCGATCTGATCCCACACTGGATGGCCGATCACCGATTTGCGCGACGCGTTCAGAAACCCCTCACCCGCAGCATTCACATCGGATATCCGATCCTGTTCATCAATAATGAACGCCGGAACCGGCAGCGAGTTCCAGATGCTGGCATCGGAATTCATGCCGCCACCTCGTCCGTGTCACTGAGCGCATCTGCCAACAGGCGCAGAACTTCCGCCGGATCGCGCGACGTCAGCACCGCCCGGCGCAAGGGCGCAGTCGTTGCGGATTGGTCCATGTACCATCCCAAGTGCTTGCGGGCGACACGCAGACCCAGATCAGTGCCATAGAAATCCAGCATCGACTGATAATGCGCACAAACCATATCAACCAGATCATGACCGGTCGGAATCTCGGGCGCCTCGGCCCCGTACAGGTCGTGGCAGACTTGCGCCAACACCCAGGGCTTGCCCTGGGCGCCACGACCGACCATCACCCCATCCGCGCCGGATTGGCGCAACGCGGTTCGGGCGGCGTCAGTGTCCACGATGTCTCCGTTCGCGATGACCGGGATCGATACGGCCTCTTTCACCGCCCGGATCGCCTTCCAATCGGCGTGACCCTTGTAGAACTGACAGCGTGTGCGGCCATGGATCGTGACCATCTGAATGCCCGCGTCCTGAGCGCGGCGTGCCACGTCGGGCGCGTTCAACAGAGTGTCGTCCCATCCCAGCCGGGTTTTCAGCGTCACCGGCAGATCGACCGCGCCCACAACGGCCTCGATCAGTGCAAGCGCGTGGTCCGGTGTTTTCAGCAGGGCCGAGCCGGAATAACCGTTTGTTACCTTCTTGGCGGGGCACCCCATGTTGATGTCGATCACACGCGCGCCACGGTCGGCCACCTGACGGGCCGCCTCGGCCATCCAATGGGCCTCGCGCCCGGCCAGTTGCACGGCGGTGTTTTCCACATCCGCGGACAGTTCGGCCCGTTCCCGCACGCCGGGCTTGGCCTGCACCATCTCTTGACTGGCGACCATTTCACTGACGACCATACCCGCGCCGAAACGCATCACCAGATCGCGAAACGGGCGGTCGGTGATTCCGGCCATGGGGGCCAGCAAAACAGGCGGTGCTATTTCCTTGTCGGCAAGGTGCAGTATCAACGTGCTTAATCCTTGGGCAGTTGTGGTTTTGATATCGTTTTCTGCGCATATGAACAACAAATCGACACGCAGCAAGCCCGCAAAATCATCATTTGCCTATTTTTTAATCACATGACCATGGGTGATTGCCTCTGCATTCACCGCCGCCTAAACAATGTCCACCACGAGGAGAGCGCGCACATATGACAACCGCCGCCATCATAGTCGCCGCCGGTCGCGGGTCGCGTGCCGGGGGTGGCGTGCCAAAGCAATGGCGCAGCCTTGCGGGCCGGCGGGTGGCCGATTGGACGATCGCGCGCTTTCGCGGACAGGTGGATCACATTGTTCTGGTGTTGTCCGACGAAGACAGCGCCGCATGGGAAGAATTCCGTGAAACCGAGCTGATCCTGGCTGCGGGCGGAACGGATCGCGCGGGATCGGTGCGCAATGGATTGGCTGCACTGGCCGACCGGAACGTACAGCGCGTTTTGATCCACGACGTTGCAAGGCCTTGCGTCACACCCCGCATCATCACCGACGTTCTGAACGCCCTGGAAACATGTCCGGCGGCGGCGCCCGGGCTGGCGGTGACCGATGCGCTGTGGGTTGGGCATGAACAGGCCGTGACCGGTACGCAGGATCGCAGCAACCTGTTCGCCGCGCAAACTCCGCAGGGGTTTCACTATGACACCATCACCGCCGCCCACGCCGCCCATCCGGGCGGCGCTGCGGATGATGTCGAGGTGGCCCGCGCCGCCGGCCTTGATGTCTGCATCATACCGGGCGATGCGGACAATCTGAAAATCACCCGACCCGAGGATTTTGCCCGGGCGGAACGCATAATGGGAACGGAAATGTATGTAAGGCTGGGCAACGGGTACGATGTGCACCGTTTTGGCGATGGGGATCATGTGATCCTTTGCGGTGTGAAAGTGCCACATGACCGCGGACTGCAAGGCCATTCGGATGCCGATGTCGGAATGCACGCGGTCACCGATGCGATCTATGGCGCACTGGCGCAGGGCGATATCGGGCAGCATTTCCCGCCTTCGGACCCGCAATGGAAAGGCGCCGCCAGCGAGATTTTCCTGCGCCACGCGGTCGAGCTGGCGGGGCAGATGGGATACCGTATCTCGAACGTCGATTGCACGCTGGTCTGCGAATATCCAAAGATTGGCCCTCATGCACCAGCCATGCGAGAAAAAATGTCTGAAATCATGGACCTGCGTGCAGATCAGGTTTCGGTCAAGGCGACAACGTCCGAGCGTCTGGGCTTCACCGGCCGCAGCGAGGGCATCGCCTCTTTGGCCACGGCATGTCTGGTGAAAGCATGAACGCGGCACAGATAATCGGGACTGTCGGTGGCGTTGGCTATTTGCGCCCTGCCCCGGGCACCTGGGGATCCCTGGTGGCCCTGCCGATGGCCTGGGTATTGCACACAATGGGTGGTTTCCCGTTGCTAGCCGTCGCAACGGTTGCGGTTTTTGTCGGCGGCCTCTGGGCCACAAGCGTGATGACCGAGGGTCAGGATGACCACGACCCGTCCGAAATCGTCATTGATGAGGTCGCAGGCCAGTTCATTGCGCTTTGGGCAATTTCCTATCCGTCCTGGGCGCATGGAGTCGACATTACCGCGCTCTGGCCCGGCTGGGTTGCCGGGTTCATCCTGTTTCGTCTATTCGACATCACCAAACCCGGCCCTGTCGGCTGGGCCGATCGCCGCGGCGATCCGATGGGCGTGATGCTGGATGACGTGATTGCAGGTATATTTGCAGCCATCGGAGTGATGGTTCTGGCAGGTATTGCACACGGAGTTCTGGGGCTATGAACGTGACAGACCTGCTGGACCGCGCCAAGGCGCAGGGCGTGATGATCGCCACCGCCGAAAGCTGCACCGGCGGCATGGTCGCTGCGGCCCTGACCGATATTCCCGGCAGCTCTGCGGTCGTGGATCGGGGTTTCGTCACCTACACCAACGAGGCCAAACAGGACATGCTGGGCGTTCGGGCCGAAACGCTGAACGCGCACGGTGCGGTGTCCGAACAGGTGGCCCGTGAAATGGCAGATGGCGCGCTGCGCAACTCACTGGCGCAACTTGCCGTCTCGATCACGGGAATTGCCGGGCCGGGCGGGTCCGAATTCAAACCCGAAGGGCGTGTTTGTTTCGGCTTGGCCGTCAAGGGACAGCCGACGCATGTTGAAACCGTCGAAGTCGGCGCACCCGGTCGCGATGCCGTGCGGCGCGCGGCGCGTGACCACGCCTTGACCCTGCTGTACACGGCCCTTTCCGCAGACGCCTAAACTTTCAGCACATGGCCAAAAAACCGCTTCTTTTGAAGTCAGTTGAAAAAAGGCTGCCAAAACAGGCACTTTTTTTCGCTTTGCCTCTTTTTTCTCCAACCGACGGTGGCTTGAAACAGCCCACACCGCTCACGCAGCGCCGATCCCTGCCCAGTTTCCACGGATCCGCGCACTCATTCGGAAGGGAGAATGGCCCATGAACGGAGCCGATACAGCCTGGATCATCGTTGCAACCACGTTGGTCCTTTTCATGACATTGCCAGGCCTCGCCCTGTTCTATGGCGGGCTCGTGCGTGCCCGAAATGTTCTCAGCGTTTTCATGCATTGCTTTGCCATTGCCTGTTTGATGAGCGTCCTGTGGCTGGTCGCAGGGTATTCCATCGCGTTCGGACCCGGTGAAAGCGGGCTTTGGGGTGGTTTGGGCAAGGCCTTTCTCAACGGCGTCGATGTGGACAGCCTTGCCGGAACCCTGCCCGAGATCCTGTTCTTCGCCTTCCAGATGACCTTTGCCATCATCACCCCGGCGTTGATCGTGGGCGCCTATGTCGAACGTGTGGGCTTTGGCTTTGTCCTGACTTTCTCGGCGCTGTGGATGCTGCTGTGCTATGCGCCCGTGGTGCACTGGATCTGGGGTGGCGGGATGCTGGCTGATGGCGGCATTCTGGGCGAGATCGGTGTGCGCGACTTTGCAGGCGGCATCGTGGTGCATGAAACCGCTGGTCTGGCAGCACTGATTGTCGCGGTCATCCTCGGGCCGCGTCGCAACCGCACCACTCCGCCGCACAACCCCGGTTATGTCATGGTCGGCGCCGCAATGCTGTGGGTCGGCTGGTTCGGTTTCAACGGTGGTTCGCAACTGGCCGCCGATGGCGGAGCGGCGATGGCCCTGACCGTCACGCACCTGTCCGCGGCTACAGCATCGCTAAGCTGGGCCCTGTGGGAGCGTATCCGCTTTGGCAAGGCCTCGATGGTCGGTCTGGTCACCGGCACAATCGCGGGTCTGGCCTCGATCACGCCCGCATCGGGTTTCGTCGGTCCGGTTCAGGCCCTGATCATTGGCGCGGTGGCCGGTGTTCTGTGTCAGGAAGCCGTCAGCATCGTGCGCAACAAGCTGAATATCGACGACACGCTGGATGTCTTCGCCGTGCATGGTGTCGGCGGTATTTTCGGCACGCTCATGATCGCCCTGTTTGGCCTTGGAACCTGGACCGCTCAGTTGGGCGGGCTCGTTATCGTGGGTGCCTTTACGGCAGTTGTCACGTTTGTGTTGGTCAAACTGGTTGCACAGATCACGCCACTTCGCGTAGACGCCGAGACCGAGACAAATGGCCTCGACCTCTCGGTACATGGCGAGCGGGCCTATGACATGAGCAGTTAAGCCCACCTTGGCTGCCCATCGCCCGTATGGGCAAAAGCGGACCTCTTGGGGGTCCGCTTTTCTTTTGTCCAATCCCTCTCGACTCCGGCCCAAGGGTCGGGCTATCAGCCCGCAACGTGTTTTCAGCCCCGAGGTTTGCGCCATGATCCCCAGTTCTTTTCCCGACAGCACCGAAATCGCCCGCCTGACCGCACGGATGCTGCTGGAGATCAAGGCCGTGCATTTCAACTCGCGGGAACCGTTCACGCTGGCCAGCGGGCTGCCCAGCCCGACCTATATCGACTGCCGCAAACTGATCTCGTATCCGCGCATCCGCTCGACCCTTATGGATTTCCTGACCGTTACGGTGATGCGGGAGGCTGGCTTTGAGGCATTCGACAACATCGCAGGCGGGGAAACGGCGGGCATCCCCTTTGCCGCCATGGTCGCCGAGCGCATGGCTCTGCCCATGACCTACGTGCGCAAGAAACCTAAGGGCTATGGCCGCAACGCCCGAATCGAGGGGGCGATGAGCGAAGGTGAGCGTGTGTTGCTGGTTGAAGACCTGACCACTGATGGCGGCTCGAAACTGTCCTTTGTCGATGCGATCCGCGAAACCGGTGCCACCTGCGGGCACACCGCCGTCATCTTCTACTATGGCATCTTCCCCGAGACCGAGAAAACGCTGGGTGATCATGGCGTCAAGCTGCACTCGCTCTGCACATGGTGGGATGTTCTGGCCGAGGCCAAGGCACAGAAAGCCTTTGATCAGGAAACACTTGAGGGTGTCGAAGCTTTCCTGAACGACCCGCGCGGATGGCAAGAGGCCAATAAACCAGCGTAAACCTCTTGTGGAAGGATTGGGGATAAACCCGAAAGAATCGGGCACCTCGCCACGATATGTGGTGACTTTTCCGACAATTCCTACATAATAAGCGATGCATATGCAGGCATCCAAGCGGTCTGGAAAGTTATCCCTAGGCTTTACCCCAAGTTAGTCACAGGTATTTCCAGATAGCTTGCGGTGACGTTTCGCGTGTAGAACCTCGGAACGGGCAGCGGGGACAAAATGAACGAGATCAGCAGTATCGAGCAGGCAGCGGCACAAATTCAGAACGCCGAAACCATGCCGCATTCCATTGAGGCCGAACAACAGCTTCTGGGTGCGATCCTGACCAATAACGACCTGTACGACCGGGTCGCCTCGATCATCGGGGCTGAACATTTCTATGATCCGGTCCATGCCCGGATTTACGAGGTGGCCTCGGCCCGTATTGCAAAGAATGCGCTCGCCTCGCCCGTGACGCTCAAATCATTCATGGCCGAGGATGAGGGCCTGAAGGAACTGGGCGGTCCCGCCTATCTGGTCAAACTGGCCGGCGCTTCGATCAGCGCATTCGCGGTGCACGACTATGCCCAGATGATCTATGACCTTGCCATCCGGCGCGAGCTGATCCGGCTGGGCCGCGACATCTCGGACAAGGCGGCGCGGGTCGATGTCTCGAGCGAGCCGAAAGAACAGATCGTCGAGGCCGAGCAGCAGCTTTATCAGCTGTCCGAGCAGGGCCAGACCGAGCAAGGCTTTCAGTCCTTCCTCAAGGCTGTTACCGAAGCCGTCAACGTCACCAACGAGGCCTACCAGCGCGGCGGCGGCATGGCCGGAATTTCCACCGGTCTGGCCGATCTGGACAAGCAATTGGGTGGGTTGCACCCGTCTGACCTGATCATTCTGGCCGGGCGTCCATCCATGGGTAAAACCTCGCTGGCGACCAACATCGCCTTCAACGTTGCCAAGGCCTACAAGCGCGGCACAAAGCCCGACGGCAGCGAAGGCGCGGTCGATGGCGGCGTTGTTGGCTTCTTCTCACTCGAGATGAGTGCGGAACAGCTTGCGGGCCGGGTTCTGGCGGAAGCCTCGGAGATTTCCAGCCACAAAATTCGTCAGGGCGACATGACCGAGGCCGAGTTCCGTCGTTTTGTGGATGCGGCGAAAGAGCTGGAAGCCTGTCCCCTGTTTATTGACGACACCCCTGCCTTGCCGATCTCGCAACTTGCCGCCCGGGCACGTCGGTTGAAACGAACGCACGGGCTGGACTTGCTGGTCATCGACTATCTACAGCTCTGCCGCGGCATGGCCGACAACCGGGTGAACGAAATCGCTGAGATTTCGATGGGCATGAAAGCTATCGCCAAGGAACTAAACATCCCGGTCATTGCTCTTTCACAGCTGTCGCGCCAGGTGGAAAACCGCGACGACAAGCGCCCGCAGCTGTCCGACCTGCGCGAATCCGGCTCGATCGAGCAGGACGCCGACGTTGTGATGTTTGTGTTCCGCGAGGAATACTACAAAGAGCGCGAAAAGCCCGGCGATCACGAACTGGAAAAGATGGAAGAGTGGAAGCAGGCGATGGAACGTCTGCACGGCAAGGCCGAAGTCATCGTCGGCAAGCAACGTCATGGCCCCATCGGCACGGTCGAGTTGTCGTTCGAAGCCCAATTCACCCGCTTTGGCAATCTGGTCAAACCCTGGCAACAGGGTGGTGAAATCGAGGGCTATTGATCGCGGACAGAACACCTGCCCCAGGTATGAAACGCCAAGCCCTTTGGTGTTTTTCCTGCCCGGTGTTAACGTGACGGTGACGTTCAACGCAACGCGCCAAACCCGCCCGGAGACCCACTGATTTGCCCGCGATCATATCGGAAATAAGATATCGCAACGGCCCGAACTTTGCTCCGGACGGAGATTTCATTGAAATCCGGGTTCCGACCGGAACCGACGTCACCGGCTTGCAGGTCGATGTTTACAACCCCAATGGCTCGGTGCGCAGTTCGACGGATGTCGACAATGGAACGATGACCACTGTGGGCGGGTTCGACTATTACGTGATTTCGGCGCGCATCAACCGGTTTGGGGCGGTCTCTCTTTCGGACAATGGTTCGGTCCTCAGCTTTGTATCCTTTGACTCGCAGGTGACTGCGACACAGGGACCGGCCAGCGGCCAGACCTCGACCCAGATCGGCAGCAACGGCACGGACGATACCGCGTCTCTGTCATCGAAGGACGGAGTGAACTTTGTTGAGGATCCCAATCCCAGCCCCGGCGCCCCCTGTTTTGTTTCGGACACCCTGATCCTGACGGACCGTGGCGAAATCAGCGTTCAGGATATCCGCCCCGGTGACAAAGTGATGACGACCGAAGGCAGCGCGGCCACCGTTCGGCTTGTTCTGTCCCGGTCATTGCGCCAGGCCGATCTGTTGAAATCACCCGAACTGCGCCCAGTCCGCATTACGGCCGGCGCCCTGGGGCACGGCCTGCCCCGCCGAGACCTGACGGTTTCGCGACAGCACCGAATGCTGGTCCGATCGGACATCGCGCAGCGCATGTTCGACACAAGAGACGTTTTGGTCTCGGCCATCCGGCTGACAGACCTGCCGGGCGTTTACGTGGATTACGATGCGACGCAGGTGGTTTATCATCACGTTGTCTGTGACCGTCACGTGGTTCTTTTTGCCGAAGGCGCGCCAAGTGAAAGCCTGTTCACCGGCCCCGAAGCCCTCAAATCCCTTCCGCCCGAAGCGTTGCACGAGCTGTTGCAGATTTTTCCCGATCTCGACTGCAATAAGGATATGGACCCTGCCTTCTATATCCCCAGCGGCAGGCGACAGAAAAAGCTGGTGGCCCGACATGTCCGAAACAGCAAGGCGATCATAGATGAGGCTCTGTTCTAGGCTGTGGAACCAAGGCCATCGACCAAAGCGAAAAAACCGATCCCGCCTACCACAGCAATGGATTGTTCAGCGCGGAAACGCATCGCGACGGGCCTTTCATCGGTTTCAGGTCAAAACCGTCCAGCGCCTGTCCCAACCAGCCGTGCGGATGGCTTAGTTTCAGCGGTGGCTGGGCAGTATCCTCGGTGATCTGCACAAAACCCGTTTTGCAATAATAGGCCGGGTCGCCATAGGTCAGTGCCACATCCACACCTGCAGCCCGCAAGCGATCCAGACCATAGGAAATCAGCGCCTGTCCAATACCTGTTTTTTGCCTGTCCGTTTGCACGGCCATCGGCGACAGGATGAACACATTGCGCGTATCCTGCGAAAACGTCATCCGGGAAAAGATGGCACAGCCAAGCAGCTCGTGATCCTGTTGAGCCGTGCACACCAGGATATCTTCAGGCGGCGTGCTGTTGAGCAATTCACGTACGAAACCACCTATTGCCGCCCCTTCCTCTGGCCCTTCCGATGCGGAAAAAACGTCTGCAAAAAGACGGATGATCTCTGACGGGTCCCGAGTCAAACCGGTAGAAAAATCCATGGCTCCCTCATGAGTTGACGCTGCGCCCGGTCTTTGCCGGAACCGAACGATCCGGTTCCCAGGATCGCTTTAACGTTGATGTGAAGACAATCCCCAAAACCTGCAACCATGGCGGAATGCTGCCATTTCTTCTGGTTTTATGGCGTTTTCCGTAACAACAGACCAAACACCAACATAAACCGACAGGTAAATGCGCCATTCCCTCTTGACCTTGGACGGCGCAATGTCATGAACAGTGCCATGAGTACTGCACGTTTGACGATCAAACTTCAGGCGCTCGCCAGCAATTGGCGGGCGCTCGACGCGAAAACCGGGGTCGAAACCGGCGCCGTGGTCAAGGCCGATGCCTATGGGCTGGGTGCCGGGCCCGTCAGCGATACGCTGGCCGAGGAAGGCGTTCGCAAGTTTTTTGTGGCGGCCGCAGAAGAAGGCGCCGCTGTCCGCAATGCGGTCGGCCCCGGCCCGATGATCGGAGTCTTTTCCGGCCATATGGAGGGCGACACAGACCTTCTGCGCGCCAACGACCTGACGCCGCTGATCAACTCGGGCGAGCAGTATCAGCGCCATATGGAGGCCCTGCCCGACCATCCCTTTGGCATTCAGCTGGACAGTGGCATGAACCGGCTGGGGCTGGAACCCGCCGACTGGGCCGAACTACGCCAAAGGGCCGAGGCCCTGAACCCAGCCGTTGTTATGTCTCATCTGGCCTGCTCGGACGAGCCGGACCATCCGATGAACCGGCAGCAGCTCAAAACCTTCCGCGAGATGACCGACGGCATCGCCGCGCCGCGTTCTTTGGCTGCGACCGGCGGTATGCTTTTGGGGCCCGAGTTCCATTTCGATTTCTGCCGCCCGGGCATCGGCCTGTATGGCGGCCTGCCCTTTGCGGATGCCAAACCCGTTGTCACCGTCGATCTGCCTGTCATTCAGGTGCGCAGATTGGCCGTGGGCGAAACCGTTGGTTACGGCAACAGTTGGGTGGCGCGCCGGCCGTCCCGTATCGCCACCGTCGCGGCCGGGTATGCGGACGGCCTGCATCGCGCCATCGGGGGCGGCATCGACGCCTTCGCCGGAAATCAGCCCTGCCCGGTTGTTGGCCGTATCTCGATGGACCTGATCACGGTGGACGTAACAGACCTGCCCAAAGACCCGGAACGCCTGCGTATCCTGAATGGCCATCAGACCGTCGATGACCTGGCCGAAGCTGCCGGTACAATTGGCTATGAAATCCTCACATCAATGGGCAATCGCTATTCGCGGGGCTATGTGGAATGAACCCGCTCACCGCGCTCGGAGGTCTGGGCCGCACAGTTCTTAGCCTGCTTGCGGCCTTTGGCCGGGTGGCACTGTTCGCGCTTGATGCGATTTCGCATATTCTGCGCCCCCCCTTCTATCCGCGCGAATTTGGCATGGCTCTGCTGAACATCGGCTGGCTGTCTCTGCCGGTCGTCGGCCTGACCGCGATTTTCACCGGCGGTGCGCTAGCGTTGCAGATCTACGCTGGCGGCGCGCGTTTCAACGCCGAAGCGGTGGTGCCCCAGATCGTCGCCATCGGCATGGTGCGAGAGCTCGGCCCGGTTCTTGTCGGCCTGATGATTGCCGCCCGCGTGACATCCTCGATCGCGGCCGAGATCGCCACGATGAAAGTGACCGAACAGATCGACGCGCTGGTCACGCTGTCCACGCATCCGATGAAATACCTCACCGCCCCGCGGGTTCTGGCCGCCCTGATCACAGTGCCGGCTTTGGTGGCAGTGGGTGACATCATCGGAATTGCCGGCGGCTACACCGTCGCCACGCAAAATCTGGGCTTCAACCCGGCCGCCTATCTGAAAAACACGGTCGATTTCCTTGAAACCCGCGACATCGTCTCGTCGCTGGTCAAAGGCGCGGCTTTTGGTCTGATCGCGGCGATCATGGGCTGTTACTACGGCATGAATTCCGGCCGTGGCGCACAAGGCGTGGGCCGCGCCACCAAAGGCTCGGTCGAGGCCGCGGCGGTGTTGATCCTGGCCGCAAACTTCGTTCTCACAGGGGTATTCTTCTCGCTATGATCCGGATGGAGAACGTACATAAGGCCTTTGGCGACAACCACGTGCTGCAAGGCATGAACCTTGAGATCCCCAAAGGCACCTCGATGGTCATCATCGGCGGTTCGGGCACCGGAAAATCGGTCGCGCTGAAATGCATTCTGGGCCTGATCAAACCCGACAGCGGCATGATCTATGTGGACGGCAAAGACGCCAGCAAGGGCGACCGAGATGCCTTTCTGGCCCGGTTCGGGATGCTGTTTCAGGGCGCGGCCCTGTTTGATTCACTGACCGTCTGGCAGAACGTCGCCTTCCGCCTGCTGCGTGGTTCTCTGAAACGTCCGACCGAGGAAGCCCGCGAAATCGCCATCGACAAACTGCGCCGCGTGGGTCTGAAATCCGACGTGGCCGACCGCTTTCCGGCCGAGTTGTCAGGCGGCATGCAAAAACGCGTGGGCCTTGCCCGCGCCATCGCCGCCGAGCCCGAGATCATCTTTTTCGACGAACCCACCACCGGTCTTGACCCGATCATGTCCGGCGTCATCAACGATCTGATCCGCGAAATCGTGACCGAGATGGGCGCCACCGCGATGACCATCACCCACGACATGAGTTCCGTCCGCGCGATTGCCGACAACGTGGCCATGCTGCACGGTGGTGTCATCCAGTGGACCGGCCCGGTCAGCCAGATGGACGCCTCGTGTGATCCCTATGTGGAGCAGTTCATCAGTGGGAGCGCAGAGGGGCCGATTGAGGCGGTGCGGTAGTAGATTTTCCGGACGGTCGAATAGTGAAACCTACACTATTTTGCTCCTGAGTCTTCGCTTTCACGCGAATGGGCTGAGACCCTTTTAAGCAGTAAAAAAATTGTCCAAGGTATCAATAACGGAAACAACCAAACCGCATATGGAACAAGGTGTACAGATCTGCTTTCTAGGTAGAATTCTGGTTCGTAAACAACATAGTAAATCAATACAGTTTCCGTAATAGCAACGATTAAGAATACCTTATAGATTCCTCTGCTTTCAGGAACTTCTTTGAAAAAACGGACTATTTGCGACACACTTGGCATTGCCTAAGCCACCCAACTTTGAATGCTAACTTGTCAGATATCTTACACTTACATCATACAGCGCAAACCTGATCTGGCTATGCTCTGACCAATCACGGCAGAGTTAAGTGATACTTGATACGTATTAATGGCTTAGCTAGGTGTCCTAAATGACCCTCCGCTTCGCCACCCTCTCGCTCCTGATCCTCTACCCCATCGCGTGGTTCGCCCCGCTGATGCGCGCGGGGTTCCTGCCGATCTTTGGCCTCAGCGAAATCAGTGTCATCACCGGCCTCCAGTCGCTTTGGAAATCCGACGTTTTCCTCGCCCTGATCGTCACCATCTTCGCCCTCTTCGCCCCCTACATCAAAACCATCGGCACCGCGCTGATCCAATGGAACCTGCTGGATGCCCGCGTCCAGCCTGCGCTCAGCATCCTCGGCAAACTGGCCATGGCGGACATTTTCCTGATCGCGCTTTACATCACATTGGCCAAGGGCATCTCATACGCCACCGTTGAGACCGCATGGGGTCTCTACCTGTTCACGGCCTGCATTCTGGCCTCCATCGTGCTTGGCCATATTACAGAGATGACATCCACTTCACGAAAAGCTCAGACCTAATTGATTGAAAACACAAATCTAAGTATCATCTTTATATTTCGAGCAGCAGTGTTTTGTAGTTTTCGGGTCCGCAGCGGATCGCACGCAATCGTTAGATTACCTTCCGCTTTGGCCCGGTGTGTACCGGTTTGAGAAGGAGATCGACGATCATGGCCGCCCTCCGCAGTATTACATTGCAATTTCAGAATGCCTTTTTAAGACTGACTTTTTTCCTGATCTGTTTGGCGGCCTTATTGGCCGTTTCAGCCACACTGTTATCCGCTTTTGGCGTATTGCCCTGGCTTTCTATGCAGGCCGGATTTGGCGAGGCACCAGCAAAGGATGCCGGCATGTTCATCCAGATTGGCCTGACAGCGCTGATTCTCATGCTGGCGTTTTACCTGCCGGCAAATGCCCGAATGATGGCGCTGGAAAACAACCACCGCAAATTTGCGCTCAATATGCAGGACATCGCGGACGCGTACCAAATGGCCCATGCCGCCGATCGCGGCGGGCTGTTCATGATGTCGTCCGAGTTTGACGCCGTCAAGGAACGCATGGGGTTTCTGCGCCAGCACCCCGACCTGCAATCGCTCGAGCCCGAGATCCTGGAACTGGCCGCGCAGATGAGCCAGATCAGTCAGGAACTGGCCCGGACCTATGGCGATGCGCAGGTCGAACGCGCGCGGATGTTCCTGCAACAACGGCAGGAAGAGATCGAACTGTTTCAACAACGTCTGGAAGAGGCGCAGGTCATCCAGAACGAATTGCGTCAATGGACGCGGGATGTGGAAATGGAAGAGACGATCGCCAGGTCGCAACTTACCCGCCTGCGGGATGAGCTGTTCGAGCTTCTGCCCGAATTGTCGACCCAACTGCACACACCGCGCAACAATGGCGCCTCAAAGGCGTCCAGCGTGGTTGCAATGTCGCCCCTTCGACCGGCGGAATAGGCGCGCCAGCGCCCGCTTCGGGCGATGGCCCAACCGGGCCTGAGGCCGCAGCGCGCCATCGGCGGTGAGGAAAGCCCGCAAGGGCTTGAAGAACCGCCCAAGCTCGGGCACCAAGTGCGTCATGGCAAAGACGACATCCTTCTCCTGCTCGGCCTGCGGTGCGACGCATACAAGATGGTCCGGACGCTGCGACGGTTGCGGCGAATGGAACACCATTGTTCAGGACGCGCCCATATCGACTGGCCCGGCCAGAAAATCCCTCGGCGGCAAACGCGGCCAGTCCATCGCACTCACGGATTTGTCCACCGAGGAAACACCGCCGCCCCGCACCCTCTGCGGGGTCGAGGAGCTGGACCGCGTCTTGGGCGGCGGGCTGGTCCCGGCCTCCGCCCTTTTGGTGGGCGGAGACCCCGGCATCGGGAAATCCACCCTGCTGCTGCAAGCCGCAGCGCGTTTTGCGCGTGCTGGCGTGAAAACCATCTATGTCTCGGGCGAAGAAGCCAGCGCACAGGTTCGTATGCGCGCGCGTCGTTTGGGGCTTGAGGACGCCCCCGTTCAACTCGCTGCCGAAACCAACCTGCGCGACATCCTCACGACGCTGGAGGCCGAAAAACCGGGCCTGGCCATCATCGATTCGATTCAGACGATGTGGGCAGACAATGTCGACAGCGCACCCGGTTCCGTATCACAAGTCCGGGCCGCCGCCCATGAACTGACCACGTTTGCGAAACGGCACGGTGTTTCGATCATCATGGTTGGCCACGTCACCAAGGAAGGCCAGATCGCGGGCCCTCGTGTGGTCGAACACATGGTTGATACCGTCCTATATTTCGAGGGCGAGCGCGGCCACCAGTTCCGCATCCTGCGCGCGGTCAAGAACCGCTTTGGGCCAGCGGACGAAATCGGCGTATTCGAGATGACCGGCAAGGGTCTGGCGCAAGTGACCAACCCCTCGGCCCTGTTCCTGTCCGAACGTGGCAGGCCAAGCCCCGGCTCTGCTGTTTTTGCGGGCATTGAAGGCACCCGTCCCGTGCTGGTCGAATTGCAGGCTCTGGTCGCACCCTCGCCCCACTCACAGCCCCGCCGCACCGTTGTTGGGTGGGACAGCGGGCGGTTGGCAATGATCCTTGCGGTGCTCGAGGCCCGCTGCGGCATTCCTTTTGCCGGGCTCGACGTCTATCTCAACGTTGCCGGAGGTCTGAAAGTCAGCGAACCCGCCGCCGATCTGGCTGTGGCTGCCGCCCTTCTCAGTGCCCGAGAAGACACAGCATTGCCCGCCGACACCGTCGTATTCGGAGAAATCTCGCTGTCCGGGGCACTTAGACCGGCCCCACAGACCGAAAACAGGTTGAAAGAAGCGCAAAAACTTGGTTTCACGGCGGCAATTGCTCCGGCTGGTGGCAAAACCGGCACTGTGGCAGGTCTGACACTCACCCGACCCTCTGATTTGGTGGGGTTTGTTGGCGAAACCTTCGGAGCAGGTTAAAGTCGCGCCTTGAGGGGCAGAATAAAGAACAGGCGAGGGCCATGGAAGGTTTTACAATAATTGACGGGGTCGTCGCCCTGATCATCGTGCTGTCGGGCTTGCTGGCCTACTCACGTGGCTTCATGCGCGAAGTTCTGGCCATTGCAGGCTGGGTCGCGGCGGCCGTTCTGGCATTCATCTTTGCCCCACAGGCCGTACCGCTGGTCAAGGAAATCCCGGTGGTCGGAGATTTCCTGCGCGACAGCTGTGAACTGTCGGTGATCACCGGCTTTGCAGCCGTCTTTGCCTTGGCTTTGATTGTGGTCAGCATCTTCACGCCGCTGTTTTCATCGCTGGTCCAGCGCTCGGCTTTGGGCGGCCTGGATCAGGCGCTGGGGCTGTTCTTCGGCATAGCACGCGGCATTCTGCTGGTTGCAATCGCCTTCTTTGTCTATGACACGGTCATGACTGGCCAGTCTTATACAATCGTGGACGAAAGCCGCTCGGCCAAAGTGTTCGAGCAGTTCAGCAGCCAGATTGAAGAGCAAAACCCCGAAGCCGCTCTGGGTTGGGTGACTGCACAATACGAGGAACTTGTTGCCAGCTGCACGGCAGGAAACGAACTACCCGAAACCACGGCACCAGCTGACGGGTAAACTCAAGGTGCATTGCATGATGAAAGCCCGGCACTGTCCGGGCTTTTTCTATTCAAATGTACCCTTCCCCGCCACATACCGTGCAGCGGATCGTTTTCAGCCCGAAACACCCGTCGCATCGGCTGGAGATCGGTTTGCCAAGAATATCCCGGCTTTTGACAACTTCGCCCGCCCCGTTGCAGATCTGACAGGGCGCCCGGCCCATTCCCCGGCACCTGTGGCACCGTTGTTTGATCCGCTCCTGCTTCTTTTGAGGCTTATGTTGCCACATTTCGGCCCTTTGCGTGCTTCACCCATCCTGATTTGCACATATTAATTGGCATGACAGCACATATGATTGCACATGTCATCTCCTTCGTGAACTTGCCCCGATCTGCGAAATCCTGACCTGCGGCAATAGGTGAGTGTGATCCTTTGATGACAGCCACGCCATTAGGCATTATGTGGAGGCCAACCCGCCACGGAATCGGAGCCACCGATCTTGTTCTTTCTGTTCGAATGCGCGCTGGTCGTTGTGATGGTCGCCCTATTGGCGTCGTTGTCGCCTGCCACCAAACCGACCGCACGCGCCTTGCAGAGGATCCGAAGCCGAACGGCGGTCAACCCTCTGGTCAAATCGTCATAGAAGTTGGAGCCCCGTAAATGTGTGGGATTTTGGGAATCGCAAGCCGAACACATGATGTGTTTGCCGAAATCTATGACGGGCTGCTGATGTTGCAGCACCGGGGTCAGGATGCCTCAGGGATCGTGACCTATAACGGCGAATTCTTCCGAGAAAAGAAGGCCAACGGACTGGTCAAGGATGTGTTCAACGCCCAGGATGCAGAAACCCTGTTGGGTCGTGTGGGCATGGGGCATGTGCGCTATCCGACGGCGGGGTCCCTCAGCGCGGCCGAAGCGCAACCCTTTTTCGTGAACGCCCCTTACGGCATCTATCTGGTTCACAACGGCAACATCACCAACACCGCTGAGCAGCGCGAAAAGGTTACCGGCAAATACAGCCGGCACCTGCGCACCACGTCAGACTCTGAAATCCTTCTGAACGTCCTGGCCGACAAAGTGGCGGACGCGATCAAGGTGAATGGCAACGGCGAACCCATCCGCAATCTGTTTGCCGGTGTGAAGATGACGATGGAACGCGTTCAGGGCGCCTATTCCGTGATCTGTCTGGTCGCGGGTGTCGGTATGCTGGCCTTCCGCGATCCGTTTGGCATTCGCCCACTTTCGGTCGCCAAACGCGAAGTGGACGGAGACGGTGATGATTATGCCTTTGCCTCGGAAGACGTGGCCTTTGGCATCAACGGCTTTGAAAAGCTGCGTGATCTTCGCCCGGGTGAGGCGATCCTGATCGATCTGGACGGCAACATGCACGAGTTTCAGGCGGTCGAAGGCAAGCTGACACCCTGCATATTCGAATATGTCTACCTGGCGCGCCCGGATTCTTTGCTGGACGGTGTTTCGGTTTACAAGACGCAAATGCGCATGGGCCAGACGCTGGCGAAACAGATTCAGGACTCGGGGCTGGAAATCGATCGGATCATTCCGGTGCCCGACAGCGCCCGCCCCGTGGCCCTGGAAGCCGCAAAGATCACCGGCATCCCCTATCGTGAAGGGCTGGTGAAAAACCGCTATGTCGGGCGTACGTTCATCATGCCGGGTCAGGCGGAACGGCAGAAATCCGTCCGCCGCAAGCTGAATGCCGTGCCGCTGGAATTCGACGGCCACAGTGTTCTGCTGATCGACGATTCCATTGTACGGGGCAACACCATCAAGAAGATCGTTCAGATGTGCCGCGATGCCGGGGCCAAGAAGGTCTATGTCGCCAGCGCCTCGCCGCCGGTGAAATACCCCAATGTCTACGGTATAGACATGCCCACCAAGGCCGAACTGATCGCGAACGGCAAGGAAATCGAAGAGATCCGCGAAGAACTGGGTGCCGACGCCCTGTTCTATCAGCACCTGGAAGATCTGATCTGGGCCGCCAAGGAGGGCAATCCCGAGATCGAAGCCTTCGACTGTTCCTGTTTTGACGGCAAATACATCACGGGCAGCGTCAGCGAAGGTTATCTGGACAATCTGGAGAACAGCAGCCGTGTCAGCCAGAAGCGCGCCGACATGCAGGTTCCGGGCGGGTCCTGGAACGCGGCGAAACTGGCCTCGGGCTGAGCGGACGAAACGGGACTGACACAGTCAGTTTTCCGTTCTGAAAAGCGAATCAAAACGGCGGAACATCCCGGCCAGCCGATAGCTTTCGACCGGCCTGATTGCTGTCATCGGATGTGGATGAGTGGAAATTTGCCACAACCAGTCGGCGAATTCCACGCAATCACAAGGGCTTTTTTCAAGGGCGCCAAATCGTGATGACACCTGTCCTTGCAGCGCTTTTGTTCGCTTGAGCGTTTTGCTATCTGGCCGCGACCACTCACTCAAAAAGGGGTTCGGGCCACGCCCCGGACCGCGGATCATGTCAAACGCCAAAGTCCAAAGCGCGGCCACACAGCGGGGCGCGCTGAAGAAGAATTCCGTCTTGGTTCTGGGCGTATTCGGGCCGAAAGCGGATATGCGCGCCCTGATGCGACTGTCATCAGGCCGCGTGAAAGAAGTAAAACCCGGAAGCCGCGTTGCCTCGGGCACAGTTATCGCGATTGATGAGCATGGCATAATGCTGCGACAAAGCGGCCAGACCCGGCGTATCGCCATCCCCGGCGGCTGATCACATCTTGACGCCCCGCGCGCGGGGGTTCAAACCGCAGGCATGACCGATACGACCAAAATCGCCCTGATAACCGGGGCCTCGCGCGGGTTGGGCGCCGCCCTAGCCGAAGCGCTAGCGCCCGAATACCACATCGTCGCCGTCGCCCGGACCACTGGCGGGCTGGAAGAACTGGACGATCGCATCAAGGCCAAGGGTGGCTCTGCCACGCTGGCACCGATGGACATCACCGATCCGAACGCGATGGCAACCCTGTGCCGCGGGATCCATGACCGTTGGGGCAAGGTGGATTTGTGGCTGCATACGGCCGTTCACACCTCGGCGCTGACGCCGGTACATTTCGTCGACCCCAAGGAATGGACCAAGGCAGTCAACACGAATGCAAACGCAACCTCGGTTCTGATCCCATATGTCTCGCCCCTGCTGGGCGAAAACGGCCACGCGGTGTTTTTCGATGACCCGAAAGCCGGCCAGAAGTTCTATGGCATCTATGGTGCCACCAAGGCCGCGCAAATGGCCTTGGCCCGCAGTTGGGCGGCCGAGACCGAACGCACCGGTCCGCGCGTTTCGATCGTGGAACCAGCACCGATGCCGACCGCCGTGCGTGCCCGGTTCCACCCGGGCGAAGATCGCGATGCACTGACGAGCACGGCTGATGAGGCCGCCCGGATACTGGCGCTGCTTTAGGAAATGGCCCTGACGGGCCATGCCTCCGGCGGGGATATTTTTGGCCAGATGAAGCCGGGATCAGGCGATATGAACGCCGTTGCGCCCAGCCAGATCGACGAAGAACTGCCACGCGACACGGCCTGAACGCGATCCGCGTGTGGCCTGCCATTCGATTGCTTCGGCACGTAGGGTTTCGGCATCGACCGAAACGCCATAGGCCGCGCAATAGCGGTCGATCATGGCAAGATATTCGTCCTGATCGCAGGGGTGGAATCCCAGCCACAAACCGAAGCGGTCGGACAGTGATACCTTTTCCTCGACCGCCTCGGACGGGTTGATGGCGCTGGAACGTTCGTTTTCAATCATGTCCCGCGGCATCAGGTGACGGCGGTTCGAGGTTGCGTAGAACACCACGTTTTCCGGGCGACCTTCGATACCGCCATCCAGAACGGCCTTGAGCGATTTGTAATGCTGGTCATCGTGACTGAACGAGAGGTCGTCGCAAAACAGGATGAACCGATAAGGCGCCGCGCGCAGGTGGTTCAGCAGACGCGCGACCGAGCCCATATCCTCGCGCTGTAGCTCCACAAGCTTCAGGTCAGGATGATCTGCGCTCAGCGTGCCGTGGACGGCCTTCACGAGGCTGGATTTGCCCATCCCGCGCGCGCCCCACAACAGTGCATTGTTTGCCTTGTAGCCGGCCGCGAAGCGGCGGGTGTTGTCAAGTAACGTGTCGCGCGACCGATTGATGCCGACCAGAAGATCCAGATCGACGCGATTGACCTGTTCAACCGGTTCCAGGCGTTCCGGTTCCACATGCCAGACAAAGGCCGGGGCCGCATTGAAATCCGGTGTGGCCAAAGGCGCCGGCGCCATGCGCTCCAACGCGGCAGCAATACGGTTCAGGGCTTGGTCGTCCATCGGCTCCTCCGGTCAGATACGGATCGGTTCAAAGCATGTTCTGATTGGCGCAACAAGGCCCGCGAACGAGAAAGGCGCGCCCAAACGGGGCGCGCCTCGGCTGTTGTTTCAGCCGGTTACTTGTCGTCTTCGAATTCCCGCATCAGATCTTCGTCCGCTTCGGCTTCTTCATCGTCATAATAGCCGTCGGCCCGCAACTGCTCTTCTCGCTTCCTTTCAACCCGGGCAACCAGGAAGATCGAAATCTCGTAGAGGCCATAGACCACGACAAAAAGGATAATCTGCGTGATCACGTCAGGAGGCGTCACTATCGCCGCCAGCACCAGAATGCCGACCACAGCATATTTGCGCACGGCCCCCAAACCCTCGGCGCTGACCAGACCTGCCTTGCCCATCAGGGTCAGAAGAACCGGCAATTGGAAGCACAGCCCAAAGGCCACGATGAACTTGATCGTGAGGTTCAGGTATTCCTGTGCCGAGCCCTGAAACACCACGCTCAGCGGCGCGGCCGTCGCGCCATCAGCCACGGCTTCGCCTTCAGCGCCGAATTGCTGGAACCCAAGGAAAAAGTCATAAGCCAGGGGCGTGACGACATAGAAGGCAAAGCTCGCGCCCAGAAGGAACATGAAGGGCGAGGCCAGCATGAAGGGCAGAAACGCATTCTTCTCTGACTTGTAGAGGCCCGGAGCCACAAAGCGCCACATCTGCATTCCGATATAGGGAAACGCCAGAATGAACCCCCCCAAAAGCGAGACCTTGATCGCGACAAAGAACCCTTCCTGCGGCGAGATGAAGATCAGGCCGCAATCCTGTCCGCGCTCGGTCAGGACCTCACACAAAGGGTTGGTCAAAAAATTGAAGATTGGCGTGGCCACCGTAAAGCAGATGATCATCCCGACCAGAAAAGCCACGACGCAGTGGATCAACCGTGTACGCAGCTCGGCCAGGTGCTCGATCAATGGGGCCGAGGTATCTTCGATCTCGTCGGTCTTGGTCATGTTTCGCCTTCAGTCTTCAGCGCCGCTTCGGCTTCTTCGGCCTTGGCCAGGGCCTCGGCAGCTTCCTTGGCCTTGCGCTCGGCGGCAGCGCGGGCCGTTGAGGCCTGAATTTTCTTGGCCTGTTCGGCTCGCTCGGCTGCCAGTTTGCCGGTTTCGCTGTCAGGATCGAACTTGGTGGGATCCATGCTTTTTGCCATATCCTGCGCAGCTTGTTTCACGCCGTCCATGGCCGAGCCAACCGGATTCGCGGCGGCGTTGAGACCTTTCTTGATCTCGTTCACACCGGCCTGATCGGCAGCCTCGTTCATGGCGCTGCTGAATTCGCGTGCCATGCCACGGGCCTTGCCGACAAACCGCCCGACATTGCGGAACAAAACCGGCAGGTCCTTCGGCCCGACGACGATCAGGGCGACAATGCCGATGACCAGAAGTTCGGTCCAGCCCAGATCAAACATCTGCGCTTACGCCTTGTCTTTCTCGGTTTCAGGCGTCACGTCCTTGGCCAGTTCCGACGCGTCCTGTTCCAGTTCTTCCGAACCGTCCTTCACGCCCTTCTTGAACGCGGTGATACCTTTGCCGACTTCGCCCATCAGCGAGCTGATCTTGCCGCGACCAAACAGAACCAGAACCACAACGGCGATCAGCAGAAGACCGGGAAGTCCAATATTGTTCAGCATCTCATTTCTCCTTTTTCATCGGCGCCCTTGTGCGCCGGGAATATGAACTGGGTCCGTGTTTACGCCCCCAGGCCCTGTCCCAAAAGGGATCCGGCACAGATTGAGGGCGAAAATTGACCTCATCTGCAAAAAACTATGGGCTCGCATTTTCCAACTGACAGGTTTATGTCAGTTGGAAGTGGCTAGAACGATGGCATCGAAACCTGGTCAACGGAGACTCACATGACCCATGTTGCTGAAATCGTCACCTTCACTCTTGCCAACGGCACCACACCTGAAGAGTTCGTAAAGCTCAGCAAGGCATCCGAAGCCTTTGTTCGCAGCGCGCCCGGCTTTGCCCATCGACAGCTCAGCCAGGGCGCAGACGGCCGCTGGACCGACTATGTTGTCTGGACGGACATGAAGGCCGCGCAGGACGCTGCGGCGCAGTTCCCGCAACAGGAATGTGCAGCAGGCATGATGGCGGCCATCAACCCTGAAAGCGTTCAGATGCGCCATGAGGCCGTATTGTGGAACATGACTGCCTAGGCGCGGTCCGGACGGCGTGTCATGCGCCGAACTGACCGCCTGTTCGATATCATCCAGATCCTGCGCGACGGCAAACTGCACCGCGCGCAGGACATCGCGGACCAGATGGAAGTGTCGGTCCGTACCATCTATCGCGACATGGACACACTGGTCGCCTCGGGTGTTCCGGTCGAAGGAGAGCGCGGCGTGGGTTACATGGTGCGCGAGCAGATCACCCTGCCGCCGCTGAATCTGACCCCAGCCGAGCTTGAGGCCCTGAACCTCGGCATGGCGATCGTGGCCGAGGCCGCAGATCCAGACCTGAAAGCCGCCGCGAACTCTCTGGCAGACAAGATCGATGCCGTTCTGCCCACACAGGTTGTGGCCGAAGCCGATAGCTGGAAATTCGCGGTCTACCCTTTTGCAGATGCAGCCCGCGGGCTTGCACATATGGCTCCGATCCGCGCGGCTATCAAATCACGCCAAAAGCTTCGGCTGTCCTACCGTCGCATTGACGGCGTGCTGACTGAACGCACAATCCGTCCGCTTCACATGGAGTACTGGGGCCGCGTCTGGACGCTCACAGCATGGTGCGAACTGCGCAACGGCTTCCGCGTCTTCCGCATCGACCTGATCGAGTCCGTCTCGCCGCTGCCAGAGATCTTCGCAGACGAGCCCGGCAAACGCCTGAGCGACTACGACCCAAACGCCTGACACACTTCATCTTTTCAAAAATACTCCCGCCGGAGGCATGGCCCGAAACGGGCCATACACCCTCACTTCAAGTATGGATCCGGATCCACTGATTCAAAACCTTTGCGCACCTCGAAATGCACATAGGCATCGTCTCCGCCCCTCAATTGCGCCAGCTTTTGTCCACGGCGCACACGATCCCCTTTCTTGACGGCGATGTCATCAACATTGGCATAGACCGTCAGCAGATCGTTTTTGTGTTTGACCACGATGATCGGAACCTGATCCGCGTCCGCGGTAATCGCCGCTACGGTTCCCGCCTCAGCCGCGGTGACGGCTGTGCCGGGGGCCGCAGCGATGTCGATTCCTTCGTTCTTGCCCTTTTTATAGCCGCGGATGATGGTGCCGCTGACCGGCAGGGACAGGGCCGTAGATCGCGTGTTTGTCGGGGCTTCGGCCGTCACATCAGGGGCTTCAGCGCGCGGCGCGACCTTTTCGTCGGGCAAGGGCTGCGTGGCACTTGGAGGCGTCGGCGTCGGCGACCCCTGCCCCGGCTCCGTTACCTCGGTGGCCGCAACCGGTGCCGCTGCAGCAGCGCTTTGACGTGGCGCGGACTGGTTCTTAACCGGGATCAACAGAAACTGACCTTCACGCACGGCGAAGTCGGACCCCAGACCGTTCCATTCCGCCAGCGATTCCACCGGCACCTGATAGAGGCGCGAAATTGTGTAAGCCGTTTCGCCGCGCTTGACCTTGTGGCGGACAGGTTCCGGCCCGCTTGCGACGGGCGCCGGGGCTGGCTTGGCAGGCTCCAGCGTCGTTGTCCGGACGCCCCCCGTTTCAGGGGCCTGATCAATGGCGGCTCCGGCAACTGATGCGATATCTACGCCACTGCCTGCACCTACCGAACGCGGCAAGGCGAGAACTTCGCCCTCTCGCAGGGTGTCGGTTGTCTGAAGGCCGTTGAACCGAGACAGCTCACCCTCGGGCAGGCCGACACGCGCGGCCACATCGCGCACCGTGTCGCCGCGTCGGGCCACGACAACTTGGTAGTTCGGATAGGTTATCACCCCCCGGCTGTCGGGCGACGGGCGCGACGTCGTTGCCGACTGCACTGCATCAGTGGTCGAAAATCCGCCGACCTGACCGCGCAGGTCATAATCCAGTGGCCCTTCACACCCGGCCAGAATGGCCAGAGCGGCCACTCCGGTCGCGCAGCGACGCATAGCTGATTTGGATACTGCACTCATAATTCTGTCCTCAACGCCTGCCCCTGTTGTCCGGGGTTTCGACGACCAATTTATCAAGCCTGTTACGCCTCGTCCTTGCCAAGCCCCTCAAGCAGAGGCACGAAACGGACCGACGTCAATTCTTCATAGTCCAGACCGGCCTCGGTGCGCGTTACTTTGATCAACTGCTGCACCGCGTCCGACTGACCCACGGGTAAAACCATAATACCCCCGATTTTCAGCTGCGCCAAGAGCGGTCCCGGAGGGTCTTCGGCCGCGGCCGTTACGATGATCCGATCAAACGGAGCCTGTTCCGGCAAGCCAAAGGATCCATCCGACAACATGGCCGTGATATTCGTAAGCCCCAGATCGGCAAAAAGCTTCCCTGTCTCGCTGACCAGCCGCCGATGGCGTTCGACCGTATAGACCCTGCGCGCCAGTTTCGACAGGATTGCGGCCTGGTAACCTGACCCGGTTCCGATCTCGAGCACGGTATCGCGCGGCCGAACGTCCAGCGCCTGCGTCATGAGACCAACGACCGACGGCTGACTGATCGTCTGACCGCAGGAGATCGGCAATGGCATGTCCTCGTAAGCGCGATCTGCGAACAGGCCGGTGACAAAGCGGCCCCGATCAACCTGTTCCATTGCCTCCAGAACGCGCGCATCCGTGACCCCCCGTTTGCGCAGGGCAAACAGGAACTGCATCACGGTTTCCGGGTCCAGTCCGCTCATTCGACCGCCTTCAATGCCTCCAGCATGTCATATGCGGTCAAGTCGGCACGCATCGGCGTAACCGAGATATAGCCTTCCAGATTGACCGCAGCATCCGTTCCCGGCGCAGTCGGGTTATGCTGATAGCCACCCTTGATCCACAGGAACCGCCGCCCCGAGGGCGAGCTGTGCGGCTCGACCGAAAAATGCGTGTCGCGCCGGAAACCCTGCGCGGCAACGCGCGTACCGCGCACTTCATCTGCCGGGACAGGTGGGAAGTTCACGTTGTAAAACAAGCGGTAATCGCCCTGCTCGACCGGGGTTGCATCCAAAATACGCCGGACCAGATCGGCCCCGAACCGCGCGGCAGCTTCGAACGGGTCGTCCAGCCCCAGATTTCGCGGGCCGAAATACTGTGACAGAGCAATCGCAGGTACCCCCTGCAGCGCCGCTTCCATCGCTCCGCCGATAGTGCCCGAATAAAGCGTGTTCTCGGCCGAGTTGTTGCCCCGGTTCACGCCGGACAGGACCAGATCTGGCGGGCAGTCTGACATCACGTCATGCAGCCCCGCCAACACACAATCCGCAGGCGACCCTTCCGCCGCATAACGCCGTTCGCCCAACTTCGCGATCATCGTGGGATGGGTATAGCTGATGCAATGCCCGACACCCGATTGTTCAAAGGCGGGCGCGACCACCCAGACCTCACCATCCGGACCTGCCAGTTCGGCAGCGATCGCCTCCAGCGTGATCAAGCCCGGAGCGTTGATCCCGTCATCATTGGTCAGAAGAATACGCATGTGCCCGATTTACCCCCGCGTTTGGCCCTTGATAGACCCAGCCCCGCGATGCGGCAAGCGACGCGACCCTGCAATCTGAGGCTTTCGCGCACCACTTGCACGGAAATCGCGAGGTTAACTCTGCGCCTCGGGGAAAACGAAACATTTGTCACGGCGAATGGTCAGCCACATGACACGGCCCGGATTGGGCACAAAGACATTCGGGACCGTCGCCCTGAGGATCGAGCCGTCGTAGTCCATGCGAAACTCGACCAGGCTTTCGTTTCCCAGAAAACGCGCACGCTCGACCACGCCCCGCGCGGCAACGCCATCGGTCGCGGTCGGCAGCGGGCCCTTGCCGTTGCGGTCGAAATCCAGTTTGACATGCTGGGGGCGAAATACGATCTCGACATCCGTTCCATCCGGAATACCCGGCGCCAGAAACTGGCCGAACGGCGTGTCTGCCAGCGCTCCGTTCACCTGCGCCCGCAACACGTTGACATCACTGAAAAAGGCCACGGCCGCCTTGTCCGCCGGCCGGGTATAGACATTGTATGGCGCGCCCTGCTGGACGATCTTGCCGCGCCGCATCAGCGCGATCTCATCCGCCATCCGCATCGCCTCTTCCGGTTCGTGCGTGACCAGCAGAACGGCCGCATCCTCTTCCTTGAGAATGGACAGCGTCTCATCCCGAATACCGTCGCGCAGACGGTTGTCGAGGCCCGAAAAGGGCTCGTCCATCAGCATGATCCGGGGCCGTGGCGCCAAAGCGCGGGCCAGGGCCACACGTTGTTGCTCGCCGCCCGACAACTGATGTGGGAACCCGTCGATGAACCGCATCAGGTCCACTTTGCGCAAAAGCTCTTCGACCCGGGCTCGTTTTTCGTCCTTGCTGCCTTTCAGGCCAAAGGCCACGTTGTTGGCCACGCTCAGATGAGGAAACAGCGCAAAGTCCTGAAACATCAACCCGATCTCGCGCCGCTCCGGGGGCACCCGAAACACGGTGTCGCAGATCAGTTTGCCATCGACGTAGATCTCGCCCGAGTCTTGCATCTCGACCCCGGCGATCATGCGCAGGGTGGTGGATTTCCCGCAGCCAGACGGCCCCAGCAAACAGGTCACCTTGCCGGCCTGCACGGTCAATGAAACGTCATCCACAACAACCCGCCCCTCGAACCGGCGAACAATGTTGCGAATTTCCAGACGCGGAGGAGTTGCGTTACCTGTCACCGATGGACCCCATTGCCTTTCCCGATCAAATCCATCGGGCTTGGGCGGGGATAGCAACCCCGCCCTTCAGGTGCAAGAGATCAGCAGCAACCGCCAGATGATGCGTTTTCACCTGTTGCCTCGAACGGGCTTTCGCCGCCGCAGCCTTCAAAAATGCCGAAATGGGTGGAAAAATCACCGATAAAGTCGAAGTGGCGGGCAAACCGCGTGTCCCGCAGCATCATCCAGGTATTGCCGCAGACTGGAAAGACCTTGCCGGTTTCGATGACATGGTGATCGTCCAGTACAAACGCATGCAGCGCGTTGGGAACAGTGCCTTTGTAGATCACCGCCTGGCCGTAATCCTCGCAGGCCGGTTCCAGCGCCGGCAGCTTGAACAGACGGTAGGTCGCCGACAGGAACCTGAGCGGGGCAACACGTTCTTCCAGCGCAGGATTCTCGATGGTCAGCGGGCGGTGCGTCACCCGGCGCGGATCACCGAAACCTGCCTTGCGCGCCATTGACAGGAAATCATTCCAGTACAATGCACCCGACAGACACTCGCCATAAAGAACCTCATCCTCGGCCATCGCCTGCGGGACACGGCGGTCGGCATAGACGTCCGAGAAATACATCTCGCCGCCTTCCTTAAGCAACCGGTGCGCGCCGCGCAGCACGGCATCCTTGTCGGTCGCCAGGTTGATGACGCAGTTCGAGACGATGATGTCGAACGATCCGGGTTCCAGATCCAGTTCGTCCAGCTTCTCGATATAGCCGTGATGGAATTCCACATTGCTTTTGGCGTATCCAAACGCCTTGGCGTGATATTCCTGATGCGCGCGGGCAACGTCCAGTTGTTCGGGCGTCATGTCCACACCGACGACCCGGCCCTTTTCGCCAACCATGGCAGACAGCGCATAGACGTCGCGCCCCGCCCCACAGCCAAGATCCAGAATCGACATGCCCTCGAGATCCAGAGGCGCGATCAGACCGCACCCGTAATAACGGGTCAGCACATCGTCATGAATCCTGGACAAAATCCGCTTGAGATGATCCGGCATGTCGTCCGGCGTGCAACAGGCGTTGGTCTGCAAGTCCGCACTGCTTTGCAGGACTTCACCATAATAATTCCGTACCGAATCGTGCTTCATCGCTGCTTCCCCGTCATGCGTGTCCGTACGCAGCTAGTGCAGCGGCCTTGCATTCGCAATCCGGCCACGGTCGTTCTGACGAAAGCGTGAGTGTTCCTGCGCCCAACTACCCCAACAACTCAAAGTCCACGCCAGCACGGACAACGCCGTTCACCTGAACCTCAAGCCGATGCGCGCCGGGGATCAGCCTGAAGGTAGAGGCATCACCCTTCAGCCCGTGACGCTTGGCCAACGTGAGCCTGCCGTTGTTCAAAGCCGCCTGTTTCAGCTTATACACCTTGGTTGATGTTTTTCCGGCAGGACGCTGAAAATAAATAATATAATCCACCAGAACCGGTTGTTTCCGTACCCCGGTCAGATCAACGGAAAACTCCAGCGCTTCGCCGATACGGGCCTCGGAACCCAGATCAATTGTCACGGCGATATCCGCATCAGGGTCATATCCCAGCATCTTCATCGCCTCTGGGTGCCCGGCCTTGACCAATCCGCGCAGCGTATGAGAGGTCATCCACTCCAGCTCTGCCGCGGTCTGTCGCGCCTCGGTGCGCCACTTGTCCAGACGCGCCAGCACCAGGCCCGGGTCTTTCTTGGTGATATCATTCAAATGGTTGGCCACCGACCGCGTCACATACCGGGTCGGATCGCCGTGCAACCGGTCCAACAGCGGCAACGGGTCCGTCAGACCCAGACCGATGCCCTGCCCCCATGGCAGACGGGGCCGCGTTCCCTCGCTGACCAATCGGCGCACGTGATAGCTGCCGTGGGTGCACCAGTCCTGCATCCGGCCAAGCACCTTGTCCGGGGCATGGTTCAGGAAAGGCCGAATGGCCCATTCCATCGAAAACCGCTGCGTCAGCTCCTCCAACACATCCAAAGACAGATCTACGTGATCCAGCCCGATGGCCGCGACCCATTCACCCAACGGCGCGAAAATGAAATCGCCGAAATCATCATCCGATCTGGCAGGGTCCAGCGGAGGCGGCAAAGACCGTAAAATCACCGGGGCGACTGTCGGCAAGTCGCCCGGCACGGCCTGTTGCAGGCATGTCGCGATCCAGCTCATACGCTGCTTCAGTTCCAGTTCAGGCAGACGTGACATGACCTGCGCCTGAAACGCAGAGGCGTCGAAACCCGGTTCAGCACCCAAGAACAAGTCGCTGAGAAAACTGACCTTCTCAGCGTTGAACAACTGATCTTTCAACGAAAACCCCTGCGCCATGATCACATCGTCAGGTTGGTCGCACCGCCGTCCAGCAGGATATTCTGGCCAACGATGAAGCCCGCATGTTGCGAACACAGAAACGCGCAGGTCGAACCAAACTCCTGCCGTGAACCATAGCGCCTGACCGGGATCGTCGCCGCACGGTTGGCACGCGCTTCGTCAATCGAAATACCCTGTTGCGCCGCCACACCGCTGTCCAGAGAATCCGCCCGATCCGTGGCGTGGATGCCCGGAAGCAGGTTGTTGATGGTCACCCCGTGTGGCGCCACCTGACGCGAGGTTCCGGCCACATAGCCCGTCAGACCTGTACGCGCCGCGTTTGACAGGCCCAGAACCGCAATCGGCGCTCGCACGGATTGCGAGGTGATATTCACCACCCGGCCCCAACCCTTTTCCATCATTCCGGGAAGCAGGGCCTTCATGAATGCAATCGGCGTCAACATGTTGGCATCCAGCGCCTTGATGAAATCATCACGCTCCCAGTCCGACCACGATCCGGGCGGCGGTCCACCGGCATTTGTCACAAGAATATCAACGCCCTGCGCGGCCTCGATCACCTGCGCCTGACCGTCGGGCGTGGTCACGTCGCAGGCCACGGTCTGCACCTCGACGCCGTGTTCTGACCGAAGGCGTGCGGCTTCAGCCTCCAACACCTCGGTGCCGCGTGCGTTCATCACCAGATTCACGCCAGCCGCAGCAAGCGCCTCGGCGCAGCCAAGACCCAATCCCTTGCTGCTGGCACAGACCAGCGCGCGTTTTCCTTGAATTCCCAGATCCATCGGATCCTCCCTGTCAGTCATCGCCGCTTGTCTAGCACCGGCCAGACAGGGAAGACCAGAAACGGATCGTCGA
The DNA here is from genome assembly GCF_013110685.1 of Ruegeria sp. HKCCD6157. Lineage (NCBI taxonomy): Bacteria > Pseudomonadati > Pseudomonadota > Alphaproteobacteria > Rhodobacterales > Roseobacteraceae > Ruegeria > Ruegeria sp. HKCCD6157. Next base: position 1,242,202 of record NZ_WVRB01000001.1, on the reverse strand, counting down.
TCAATAGAAGAACTCTTCCCGAATGATCTTGCCGTCGGCGACGTGATAGACACCCACTTCGCGCATATCGAACGCTTCGCCGGTTTCCTTCGCGGTGCCCTGCACTTCGAAAATCACGGCAAAACGGTCGTCGCCATGAGGAAGCGGGTCGCTGACAGACGCACCAGACACTTCATGAGCGCTTTCCCACCACTCATGCTTGCCACGGATGGCGTCGATCCCTTTGGTTTCCCGACCCATTCCCTGAAAATCCTGCCCTTCGACCGACACCGCATCCGGCGCATACAGCCTGGACAGGTTTTCCTTGGCCCGGTCTTCCCGACAACCAGCCACGAGTTCATCGGCAATCTCTTTCAAATTCATTGATCCACTCCATCATTTGTTCACTATATGTTCTTTTTGCCACAGACCCATGATTCGTACCAGACCCTTTGTCTTGCTTCGGCAGGATTCCCCGCATATACGCGCGCTCATGCTTGATACCTCGAACCAACCCACCCTGCCGCCCGAGATCGCCCGACGCCGGACGTTCGCCATCATCTCGCACCCGGATGCGGGCAAGACCACGCTGACGGAAAAGTTCCTGCTGTACGGGGGCGCGATCCAGATGGCCGGTCAGGTGCGCGCCAAAGGCGAGGCGCGGCGGACCCGGTCGGACTTCATGCAGATGGAAAAGGATCGCGGCATCTCGGTCTCGGCTTCGGCGATGTCGTTCGACTATGGGAACTTCCGGTTCAACCTGGTGGATACACCCGGCCACAGCGATTTCTCGGAAGACACCTATCGCACGTTGACAGCCGTGGACGCGGCCGTCATGGTGATCGACGGCGCGAAAGGTGTGGAAAGCCAGACGCAGAAACTGTTCGAGGTCTGCCGCTTGCGCGATCTGCCGATCCTGACCTTCTGCAACAAGATGGACCGCGAAAGCCGCGACACGTTCGAGATCATCGACGAAATTCAGGAAATGCTGGCAATCGACGTCACGCCCGCCGCCTGGCCCATCGGCGTGGGTCGCGATTTCATCGGCTGCTATGACATGCTGCGCGACCGGCTGGAACTGATGGACCGCGCCGACCGCAACAAGGTGGCCGAAAGCATCGAGATCAACGGGCTGGACGATCCCAAACTGGCCGAGCATGTGCCTGCCGAATTGCTGGACAAACTGCTGGAAGAGGTCGAGATGGCGCGCGAACTGCTGCCCGCGCTTGACCCGCAGGCGGTACTGGAAGGCCACATGACCCCGATCTGGTTCGGTTCGGCCATCAACTCGTTCGGCGTCAAGGAACTGATGGAAGGCATCGGCGCCTATGGCCCGCAGCCACAGGTTCAATCCGCAGAACCCCGCCAGATTTCCCCCGACGAAAAGAAAGTTTCAGGCTTTGTTTTCAAGGTTCAGGCCAACATGGATCCCAAACACCGCGACCGGGTGGCCTTTGTCCGTATGGCCAGCGGTCACTTCAAGCGCGGCATGAAGCTGACCCATGTGCGGTCGAAAAAGCCGATGGCGATCTCGAACCCGGTGTTGTTCCTGGCCTCTGACCGCGAGTTGGCGGAAGAGGCCTGGGCCGGTGACATCATTGGCATTCCCAACCACGGGCAGCTGCGCATCGGTGACACCCTGACCGAAGGCGAAGCGCTGCGGGTGACCGGCATCCCATCGTTCGCGCCGGAGCTTCTGCAAGGCGTCCGCGCGGGCGACCCGATGAAAGCCAAGCATCTGGAAAAAGCCCTGATGCAATTCGCCGAAGAAGGTGCGGCCAAGGTGTTCAAGCCTTCGATCGGCTCGGGCTTTATCGTGGGGGTCGTGGGTGCATTGCAGTTCGAAGTGCTCGCCAGCCGGATCGAGATGGAATACGGCCTGCCGGTACGGTTCGAGGCATCGCAGTTCACCTCGGCCCGCTGGGTCAGCGGTGACAAGGCCGAAGTCGAGAAATTCGTAGGCGCCAACAAGCAGCACATCGCGCATGATCATGACGGCGACATCGTCTATCTGACCCGCCTGCAATGGGATATCGATCGGGTGGTCCGTGACTATCCCGCGCTGAACCTGACCGCGACAAAAGAGATGATGACCTGAGGCAACTGTCTGATTGCACAGGCAGGTTTGGCTGTGCAATCCTGCGCGCATGAGTGACGACGAACTGACCTATCCCGGTGGCCTGCCCGACATGCTGGACAGCTTTGAGAACCGGCGCAGCCCGTTTCAGTTCGGCACCCTGACCCTGCCCGAGCTTGACGTCGATCTGGAAGATCTGGCCAAACGCATCGTACCCGACACCGCCACCGAATTGCCGCCCGGGCGCAGCACCACCTGGGATCGCAAACGCGTTCAGATCGCGCGGGAATTCGTCGGAAAGTCAGAGCTTGCCTTCCTGAACGCCCAACTGATCTCGAACCTCAGAAAACGCTCGTTTCCGCGTCAAGCCCCTGCGCTGTTCTGCCGGTTGTGGGACGAACAATCCGACCATCTTCTTTCCGCCCTCGACCTGCGTTGGCTGGTGTCGTCTGTTCAGACCTTTGCGGATCACGGTCAGACGCCGACACAGCGCGAGGTCGGACATGCCTTGCGCGTGTTCTTCAGCATGATGAAGCTGTATGAGTTCGAGCGGCTCTTCTCGGGGCTGGCCCCGGAAACGCCGTTTCATTTCAAGGACAGGAACCACGTCCCGCTGCCCTATCAGATGAAAGGCTTTTCCTTTGAAAAAGGCGGGCTTGACGTCAATCTCATTGCTCCGATCTGGACCAGGGCGATGAATGATCCCACGATTGCGCCGCTGGTGGATCACCTGATGATCCAATTGAACAAGGACCCAGGTGGAGTTTTTCGACGCCTGAAACGCATGCGCGACGCCCGCGCACCGCGCAAATGACCACCTGGGGCATTGTTTCCATGGTCCGGGGGCCAACCGAAGACGTCCTTCGGTTCGTGGCCCATCACCTCGAACTGGGGGCGGATTTCATGTATATCTACATGGACAAACCCAACCGCCGCACGTTCAGGGCACTGAGAATGCATCCCAAGGTCCGGGTCCGTAACTGTGATGACGCCTTTTGGGAGAAACGCGGACGCGCACGACCGGAAAAGCATCAGGTGCGCCAGTCGGTTCACGCCACTTTTGCCTATCGAAACACTCGGCTGGATTGGTTGACACATATCGATGTGGATGAGTTTCTTTGGCCGGCAGCCCCCATTTCCGATGTTCTGCGCGATGTTCCAGACACGGTTCCCGCGGTGCGTGTCCGCCCGTTGGAGGCCTTGGCCGGGGGCGATGATCTGTACAAAGCTCATATCCCGCATGGCCCGAACCGCGAAGCGCTGGTCGAGACCATTTACCCGAATTACGGCGCCTTCGTCATGGGTGGCTTCCTGAGTCACGTGCAGGGAAAGCTGTTCGTGCGCACCGGGTTGAAAAACCTGAGCATCCGCATCCACAACCTGTTTCAGAACAAGGTGCTGCTGCCCTGCAAATACGAACTTCCGCAGATCGATCTGTGCCATCGTCATGCCCCGGACTGGGACCACTGGATAGCACATTACCAGTTCCGCATGGATCGTGGCTCGTACCAGGCCGGCATGGCTCCGAATGTTCCGCGCGAACAGGGCGGGCTGAGCAAGAACGAACTGCTCAACTGGATCGAGGCCGAGCAGGGCATGGACGGGCTGCGTGCGTTCTACAATGAAATGAGCGGCGCGGACGCAGAGGTGCGCGCCAACCTGGAACGCCACGGCCTGCTGCGCCACCGCCCTTTGAACCTGGACGAAAAACTACAGAAACACTTCCCCGGAAGTTGCTGAATTGTTGCTGAAATTCACCGCAGACAACAGGCAGGGTCAGGTGAAATTCTCTTCATTTGACCCCGATCAACGTTTTTGTTATGTCCGCGTACAAGCCGAAATGTCGCATAACGCGCATGGCCATCCGGGCCCGGCACATCTTTGACGCGCGGGCCAGGTCAAGTGTCCGCAAAAACCGGACATACATGACAAAATTCAACGAACTGAACCTGAACCCGAAGGTCCTCAAAGCCATTGAAGAGGCCGGATACGAATCCCCCACCCCGATCCAGGAAGGCGCGATTCCGCCCGCTCTGGAAGGCCGTGATGTCTTGGGGATTGCCCAGACCGGCACTGGCAAGACCGCCAGCTTCACACTGCCGATGATCACCCTGCTGGCCCGTGGCCGCGCCCGCGCGCGCATGCCGCGCTCGCTGGTGCTGTGTCCGACGCGGGAACTGGCCGCCCAGGTGGCCGAGAATTTCGACACCTATACCAAACACCTGAAACTGACCAAGGCGCTGTTGATCGGCGGTGTCAGCTTCAAAGAGCAAGAGGCGCTGATCGATCGCGGCGTCGACGTTCTGATCGCCACTCCGGGCCGCCTGCTGGACCATTTCGAACGTGGCAAGCTTCTGCTGACCGGTGTTCAGATCATGGTGGTGGACGAAGCCGACCGGATGCTGGATATGGGCTTTATTCCTGATATCGAACGCATCTTCTCGCTGACGCCGTTCACGCGGCAGACATTGTTCTTCTCGGCGACCATGGCTTCCGAGATCGAGCGCATCACGGATACTTTCCTGTCCGCCCCTGCCCGGGTTGAAGTCGCCCGGCAAGCGACCGCATCCGAGACGATCGAACAGGGCGTTGTCATGTTCAAAGGCGGCCGTCGGGACCGTGAAGCAAGCCAGAAACGCAACGTGCTGCGCGCCTTGATCGACGCAGAGGGCGAAAAGTGCACCAACGCAATCATCTTCTGCAACCGCAAGACCGATGTCGATATCTGCGCGAAATCGCTGAAGAAATACGGCTATGACGCTGCCGCGATCCATGGCGATCTGGACCAATCGCAACGGATGAAGACGCTGGACGGGTTCCGCGACGGATCATTGCGTCTGCTGGTTGCATCCGACGTCGCTGCGCGCGGTCTGGATGTTCCAGCCGTCAGCCACGTGTTCAATTTCGACGTCCCTGGCCACCCCGAGGATTACGTGCACCGTATCGGCCGCACCGGTCGCGCCGGGCGCGAAGGCAAGGCCATCACGATCTGCTCGGTCCGCGATGAAAAAGCCCTGGCTGCGATCGAAAAGCTGATCCAGAAGGACATCCCGCGCATCGACAATCCGGTCAAGGAAGAGCCCAAGCCAGAAAAGCCGAAGCCCGAGAAAAAAGCCCGGGACTCCGAAGCCAAGAAAGACACCCGGAAAGAGCGAGAGCCCAAAGGGCGTGGCCGCGGGCGCAAGGAAGACAATGGCCGGGCCGTGGTGGGTATGGGCGATCACCTGCCCAGCTTCATTGCCCTGAGCTTTGACGAGCGTCGTGCCGGCTAAATCGCCAGCACCAAGGCCAGTATCGAGACACCCAACAGCAACATCCCGGCGATTTCTCGCCGGGTGATCGTCTCGCGGAAAAACAGGATCGAGGCCATCAGGCTGAAGATCAGCTCTACCTGCCCCAACGCTTTGACATAGGCTGCGTTTTGCAGGGTGAAGGCCCAGAACCAACAAAACGAACCGCCCAGACTGGTCAGTCCGACAAACACACCGGTGGATCGGGTCTGCCACACCGCGCGCAGTTCGGCCCGGTCGCGCCACAACAGCCACAGGCCCATGCTGACAAACTGAAACGTCACGACGGCGGCCAGGGTGATCAGTGCGCGGAACCAGGCGTCGGCATCACCCAATTGCAACGAGGCCCCGCGATAGCTGACGGCGGAGAACGCAAACAAAACCCCTGATCCAAGCCCCAATTGGGACGCGCGGTTGGTCAGATGCCGCCACCAGGCGCCGCCTCCTCCGGGGGTTTTCGACAGCAAAAGCACCGCCATCAACCCCAACAGGATCGCAACCAGCGCGCCGCTGGAAACACTGTCGCCCAAAACCAGAAATCCGACGATCGCGGTCTGAATGACTTCGGTTTTCTTGAAGGTGATCCCGACCGCAAAGTTTCGTTGTTTGAACAACGCCACAACACAGATCGTCGCCAGGATTTGCGACGTGCCTCCGATGACAGCGTACAGCCAGAACACTCCGCCAATCGGAGGCAAGCTGGCGCCCGTTGTCAGCATCGCCACAAACAGCCCGGCAACGGCCAGCGGCATGGAATACGCAAATCGCGCAAAGGTCGCGCCGGCGGCGGACAGTTTCACGCTGCTCAAGGATTTTTGCAGCATGAACCGCACAGTCTGAAAACTGGCGGCGGCGATGGTGACAGGAATCCAGAGACTCATGTCCCCAGTTGTGTCGTCAAATCAAGACTTTGGCCAGAGCGGATGCGGCACCGGGTCCTTGGCGCGTAGCAGATACTGCCGGAAAATCTGTGCATAGGAGCGGTAAACATACGCCTCGTTGCAGGCCAGATACCGGTCTTTGCCATCCCGATACAAAGACGGCAGCCGATACCATGGTGCGGCGGGATTCATGTGATGAACAACATGCAGGTTGTTGTTCAGAAACAGAAACGCCAACGGCCCACTGTCTTCGATAATCACGGTCCGCGCGCGGGACTTCTCATGCGCGCGGTGTTCCAGAAACGTGCGGATTTTCAGCAACGCCAGCCCGATATAGGCCGAAATCAGATAGGTCCAGATCGGCATGGCCGATTGTGCAACGATCCACAGCACCGCAACCGCGCCGGGGATATGCAATGCCCAGGCCAGCAGGATCGCCCTGTCGCCGCGCCGCAGCCCTCGCCATTCGTCGCGCAGAAACAGCACCTGCCCAATGGCCGGACCCAGAACCATCCGCCCCAGAAGCGTGTTGTTCAGGGCCAGCAAAGCCCGTACGCCACCCGGCAGGTCCGCCCAGACGGTGGGATCCAGATAGTTGGACTCGGGGTCGTCATACGGGTCGGTCAAAGTGGCATCCTGATGATGCGCCAAATGCAGATCGCGAAAACGGTTATACGGAATGGCCAAGGTCAGCGGCAGCGCCATCAGCGCCTCATTCAGCCATTTGGCTCGGAACGGGTGCCCGTGCAGGGCTTCGTGTGTCAAAGACGAATGCAGGGCTGCAACAAAGCCCAAAACCAGCACCGTCAACCACAGCGAAACATCCGCCAACCAGAACAGCCCGACCAGCCATGCGGCATAGCAGCCGACGATCAGGGCAAATGTACCCCATTCGGGCGACTTGGGTGTTGAGGGCTCAGCCATTGCGCCCCCACGAAATTCCGGCCCAAATTCTTTCATAGACAATGTAAAGCGTCAGGCCGATGGCGGTATTCACCAGCGCCAATGCCCCGCCGACGGCGGCCGAGCCTGTGGCGATTAGGCCCACCAGCGTCATGGTCGCCAGCCCCATGGCATTCCACACGATTGCTTTCACGACAGATCTTCGCCGCGTTTCCATTCCGAACCCCATTCTTATTGCTTTTACAAAGGGGTTACCGTTCAGTGCGCGTGCTGAAAATTCTGAATATGATTAACAAAACTCATCAGTTATGATATTTTTCATCTTATGCAGGAAAATATCGACAAACGCGACCGCGCCGCTCAATTCCGCCTACGCCTTGCCCGCGCGATTGAGGACCGTCACGTCAGCCAAAGCGCGCTTGCGCGCCATATCGGCGTGGACCGTTCAACCGTATCTCAGTTGTTGACCGATCATGGCGCGCGTCTTCCCAATGCGCATGTTGTGGGTGGCTGCGCCGCGGCACTGGGCGTTTCGGCTGACTGGTTGCTGGGCCTGTCCGACAGGCCGGAAAGCGCGGCAGAGATTCTGGCCAGTTCCCTGTCCTTTACGGAAGCACCCCGCGCCCTGGTCGATGAGCGGATTTTCGACTGGCACAAGGAAGCCGCCGGGTACAAGATCCGCTATGTTCCGGCCACCCTGCCCGACATGCTCAAGACGCGCGCGGTGCTGGAGTGGGAATATGCCCCCCATCTGGGGCGCACGGCGGATCAGGCCATCGGTGCGTCCGAAGACAGGTTGACCTGGATGCGCAGTGCGCAGTCTGATTACGAAATTGCAATGCCATTGTTCGAGATCGAAAGCTTTGCAAGCGGCACGGGGTATTACCAAGGCCTTTGCCCGGCGATTCGTCAGGAGCAGATCGATCATCTGCTGGAGCTGTGTGAACAGCTTTATCCCCGAATGCGTATCTATCTGTTCGATGCCAAACGGCTTTATTCGGCCCCTGTAACGATTTTCGGGCCGCTGCTGTGCGTTTTTTATGCAGGCAGTCACTATATGGCGTTCCGAGACCGGGACCGGATCGAGACGTTTTCACGGCACTTCGACACACTTGTGCGCGAGGCCGATGTGGCCGCCCGCGATTTCCCGGACCACTTGCGACAACTCAGAACGGCTTTATCCGGCAAGAATTGATGCAGCGGCGCAAAACCTGTGCTATCGTCCCTTGGCGCGAACCAACGGGCATTCCGATCACAGACGGAGGACCACAGGAATGGACGCAATTCAAACCGCTCAATACGCGCGCGCACTATATGCAGCGCACGGAGACCGGGCCGAGGCGGAAGCCGCACAGAAAATGCGCGAATGCGAAGCCGCCGGAAACCAGAAAGAGGCGCAGGATTGGCAGGCGGTCCGTCAGACCATCCGCCAGATCCGGGGACCAAATCAGGGCTGACCTACAGTTTCGGGTCGGGGTTGACCGTGTGCCCATCCACCGCAATCACCTGCCCAGACACCAGCCGTGCTGCGTCTGAAGCAAGAAAGACGGCCATATTGGCGATATCCTGCGCTTCCACAAAGCGCCCCATAGAGGTGCCCGAGGCATAGCCCTGATAGACCTCATCGCGGGTCATGCCTTTGGCGGCTGCCTCTCGGGCCAAGACACCTTCCATACGCGGGCCTTCCACGGCACCCGGGCAAATGGCGTTTGCGCGAATGCCCAGCGGCCCAAGTTCCATCGCCAGCGTTTTCATCAACCCTATGACCGCCCATTTGGCCGAGGCATAAGGCGCTCGGAACGGATAGCCATACTGACCGGCTGTCGAAGAGGTCAGAATGATGCTGCCCGCCTGGGCCGACTTCATCATAGGGGCCGCGTGCTTGGCGGCCAGAAAGGCCCCGTCCAGATTGACTGCGAGACAGGCGCGCCATGCATCCAGATCGATATCCTCGATCGCGCTGGTCGGCCCGGCGATTCCGGCATTTGCGCACAGAACATCCAACCCGCCGGCGGCCCCGACAGCCTGAAACACCGCGCTCATGTCGGCCTCATTGGTCACATCAGCCCTGTGCGCCACCCAATGGTCGGGCAAGATATCCAGGGCTGACTGGTCAATATCCGTTACCCAGACATCATAACCGGCGGCGTCAAACGCCGCGGCCATGGCATGACCGACACCCGATGCCCCGGCCGTTACCAGTACGCGCCTGGTCACGATGGCTTCCGAATGGCGGCACCCGCCCCTTCAGGGTAAGGCAAAGCGGCCTGTGCCTCGGCAATCCGCGCCATCGCTGCTTCGATCTTGGGCGACGGCGGGCTGGGACGGCGGGTTTCAAGGCTGACATGCAGCAGAAAGCTCTCGCCCGTGGCCAACAGCTTGTCGCCTTCATACATGCTGTGAAAGACATGCAGCTTCTTGCCCTGCCCCAACAGCATCTGCGTGCGCACGTCGATCTTCGCCCCTGCATGAACCTCGTCGATGTAACGGATGTGGTTCTCGGCGGTGAAATAGCTGCCACCCGACGCGATATACTCCATATCGCAACCGATAATCTCCATGAAACGGTCCGTGGCGGCCGCAAAGGCTTCCAGATACTTGGCTTCGTTCATATGGCCGTTGTAATCCGTCCAGTCCAACGGAACGGCGCGGGACAGGGTCAGGATCGGCTGGCTTAGATCCGCCTGATCCAGCGACGGCAGAGCACCCGGTTTCAACAGCGCATCATGCTGGTTCAGCACCGCCCCCGCGCCATAATTCTGCGCCTTGAGGGCCCGCATCATGCCAACAAGATTGTTGTCGCGAATGCGTTCCAGTTCCCGGATTGAATGCATTCCGGATTGCGCGTCTGACTGATCGGCGATCAGGTCGACCAGTTCATCGGTGAATTCCGGCACGTCCATCAGTTTGGTCCAGGGCCATTTCAAGGCTGGCCCGAACTGAGCCATGAAATGCCGCATTCCCGCTTCACCTCCGGCCACGCGGTAGGTTTCGAACAATCCCATCTGCGCCCAGCGGATGCCAAAGCCCATCCGGATCGCCTCGTCGATTTCTTCGGTGGTGGCAATACCATCCTTGACCAGCCAGAGCGCCTCGCGCCAGACGGCTTCCAGAAAGCGGTCGGCGATATGCGCGTCGATCTCTTTTTTGACATGCAGCGGAAAGAATCCAACCGAGGTCAGCAATTCTTTGGCCCGTTCAATCATCTGCTGTGGGTTTTTGTCGGTCGGCACCAGCTCGATCAGCGGCAGCAGATAGACTGGATTGAACGGGTGCGTCACGACGATCTGTTCGGGCCGCAAAGCACCGTTCTGAAGCTCGGATGGTCTGAACCCGCTGGTCGATGACCCGATGATCGCATCTGGATCACAAGCCTCCTGCAAGCCCTTGTAAACCCTCAGCTTCAAGTCCAGCCGCTCTGGCACGCTTTCCTGGATCCACATCGCGCCCTGTACGGCGTCGGCCATGTCGTCATGAAAGCTCAGCGCGCCCTCGGCCGGCAACGGAACGTCACTCAGCCCCGGCAGGGATCGCCGCGCATTGTCCAGTACTTCGCCTATTTTGCGTTCTGCTTCGGGGTCCGGGTCGAACACCCGAACGTCCCAGCCATTGAGCAGGAACCGTGCGGCCCATCCGCCGCCGATGACACCGCCACCGATAATTGCTGCCGTCTTTGTCATGCTGTCCTCTAATCGATACAGATTACCTGCGCGCGCCCCGCCTCATCCAGATGCGGAATGCATCCGAATTGCGGTGTCACCGCGCTGCATTGTTTGGTGTCCGACAGGCAGAACCCTGCGCAGTCAGAGGCTTTTTCACAGGAGTTTCCAGCGTCGGGCAATGGTTCAAAGCAGATAAACTGCCGTATCCGCCCGCCCATCTCATAGCTTCCCCCTTTGGCTTCGCAGTCCTCGCGGGCCAAAGGATCTTCCGCGGTCTGTGCCACCCCGACCCGGGGCAGACATACGGCCAGAACCGTCGCGCAGATTACAAGCACCGATCGCATTGCTCACTTCCTCTTGCTGGCGCCCCTGCACTTACCGGTCATGGCAAGGGACGCAAACAGGTCAACCTTTGGGCGCCCGTTTGACCAGACCCAGCTTCTCACGCACTTCCTGCGGCCCGATCACCCGCGCGCCCATGTTCTCGATGATGGTGCCTGCGCGTTCGACCAATTGCCAGTTTTCGGCCAGCACACCCTTGTCCAGCCACAGGTTGTCCTCGAGCCCCACGCGCACATTGCCGCCCGCCAGCACCGAGGCCGCCACATAGGCCATCTGATGCCGCCCCAGCGAGAACGCGCTGAAGGTCCAGTCATCGGGCACGTTGTTTACCATCGCCATGAAGGTGTTCAGATCATCCGGCGCGCCCCACGGCACGCCCATGCACAGTTGAACCAGGGCGTTGGGTTCCAGAATTCCCTCTTTCACCAGTTGCTTGGCAAACCACAGATGGCCGGTGTCAAAGGCCTCGATCTCGGGTTTCACGCCCAGATCGGTCATCATCTGCCCCATAGCCCGCAACGCGCCGGGCGTGTTGGTCATGACGTAATCCGCCTCGGCAAAGTTCATCGTCCCGCAATCCAGCGTGCAGATTTCGGGCAGACATTCGGCCACATGCGCCACACGCTCGGTCGCACCAACCAGATCGGTTCCAGCCTCGGCCAATGGCAACGGGTTTTCGATACCGCCGAACACCATGTCTCCGCCCATGCCGGCGGTAAGGTTCAGCACTGCGTCCACCTCGGCATCCCGAATCCGATCGGTCACTTCACGATACAGCGCCAGATCGCGCGACGGGGCACCCGTTTCGGGGTCGCGCACATGGCAGTGCACCACGGCCGCACCCGCCTTCGCGGCGGCAATCGCACTGTCGGCAATTTGCTTCGGTGAACGCGGCACATGAGGGCTGCGATCCTGCGTCCCGCCCGAGCCGGTCACGGCGCAGGTGATGAAGACTTCGCGGTTCATTTCCAGAGGCATGGCGTTTTCCCCAAGTTATACCCGGTTTTGCCTTGGGTTTTCCCCAGGCTTCTCCCCGGATTCCGATTTGCGTTCTGGCCCGACTCTGGCGCAGCCTTGGGAAAACCACTTGGCAGAATGCGAATCGAACTTGATGCAATCCGCAAAAAACATACTGCAACCCGAACATCGGGCCCTGAAAACCGCCGTTCTGGTGCTGGACGAATGCAACACGCTCAGCTTCGCCTCGGCGGTCGATCCGATGCGCGCGGCCAACCGTCTGGCGGACCGGCCCGCATTTGACTGGGACTATGTGACCGCCACAGCCGAATCCGCGATGCTGACAAGCGCCCTGCAAGTGCCCGGCATCCCGCTCGCTCGCCTGCAAGGCTGCGACCTCATGATTGTCGTCGCGGGCTTCCAACTGGCCCGCCACGCCACCCCCAGCCTGCTGGCCGGGCTGCGCCGCATTGCCGGTACCGGCGCGACGATGGCCGGGATTGACGGCGGCCCCTGGCTGCTGGCCGAGGCCGGGCTGCTGGACGGCCACCCCGCGACGACCCACTGGGAAGACCTGGAAAGCTTCGCTTCCCGCTTCCCCGACGTCGAAGTGCGCCCCGACCGTTTCACCGTCTCGGACGGTCGCCTGACCTCTGGCGGCGCGATTCCCGCTGTCGAGATGATGCTGCACATCATCGCCGCCCGTCATGGCGCGGGTTTCGCCTCCCGTGTCTCGGGCCTGTTCCTCTATGATGGCGCGCCGGACCCGGGCAAACCGCAAAGCCGCACCGGCGTTCCACATCGCCACACCGCGCTAACGGCAAAGGCGAATTCGCTGATGCAGGCATCCCTGGATGACCCCCTGCCACTGGCCCATATCGCAGACCAGCTGGGCACCAGCCCGCGCACCCTGCAACAACAGTTCCGCCTGCGCCTGAACACCACACCGCAGGATCACTATCTGCAACTGCGCCTGGCCGAGGCCCGCCGTCTGGTCACCGACACCGACCTTCCATTGATGGATGTCGCGCTGGCCACCGGTTTTGCCTCACAATCCAGCTTCGCCCGCGCTTTCCGCACTGCGCATGGCCAATCTGCCCGCGACCTCAGGCAAGAGCGCGCGCACCCCACCCATCACTGACCGGATCCAACTTCATCTGGCCAGAAATATCCCGGGGGAGGCAAGTGCAGCGTGCCGGGGGCAGAGCCCCCTTGGCCTCAGTACGGCATCGGGTGCGCCTTGTGGACAGCGTCCAGCTCAGCCAGCACCTCCTGTGACAACGTCAAATCCGCACCGGCCAAGACGCGTTCAAGCTGCGCGACCGTGGTCGCGCCAAAAATCGCCGACATCATGAATGGTCGCGTGCGGCACCAGGCCAACGCCATATGCACCGGGTCCAGGCCATGTCGCGCGGCGACATCCAGATAGGCCGCGACCGCATCAAACACCCGGTCAGATTTGCGCCCGCCCAATTGAGGCGAAAGCGACATACGAGAGCCGTCCGGGACGGCCCCGCCCTGGTATTTCCCGGTCAGCAGCCCGGTGCCCAGGGGTGAAAACGCCATCAGGCCGACATCTTCATGTACGCTCAGCTCGGCCATGTCGGTATCGAACAGACGGCACAGCAACGAATACTCATTCTGCACGGACGCCGCACGCGGTGTGCCTGTCTGTTCGGCCAGTCTCAGCCATTGCGCCGTCCCCCATGCGCTTTCATTCGACAGACCAAAAGCGCAGATGTTGCCTTTGTCCACCTGAACCTGCAAGGCCTCCAGACATTCCTGCATATTTTCCAGAACGTCCGCAGTATTGTGGCCCGAAGGCGCATAATCCCAGTTTTGACGGAACATATAGCTGCCGCGATTGGGCCAGTGGAACTGGTAAAGATCGATGTAATCCGTCTGCAACCGCCGCAAAGACCCTTCGATGGCCTCGGGAATGGTCTTGGCGGTGATCGGCGCACCGTCGCGAACATAAGACAGCCCCTCACCCGAATGCTTGGTCGCCAGTACGAAATCCGCCCGGCGCGACGAATTTGCAGCGTTCCAGTTTCCAAGAATTTCTTCGGTACGACCAATTGTCTCTTTGGCGACAGGATTCACCGGATACATCTCGGCGGCATCTACAAAGTTGATCCCCGCATCCAGCGCCATGTCCATCTGCCGGTGCGCATCCGATTCCGAGGTCTGCGACCCGAACGTCATCGTCCCGAGGCAAAGATCGCTCACGACAATCCCGGTGCGGCCCAGAGGCTTCATCTGCATCCTCAAATCTCCTGATAAATGGCACGGCCCGTCAGGCTTCGGCCTTCTTTTCCCACCGCCCGGATTCCTCCGACCAGTATTGCGCGGCGCATCCGGCGCCGGTCAGCGTCTTCCACTGCCCGCGCGCGTGCTGTACGGCCATGTTGTCATTGCCGTCGAACAGAATGCAAACCCGCTCCAGGGCCGACACCTCTTCGGGTTCGACCGGCGCGCCGTCCACCGCCATGACACACACCGCGCCGTTAGGGGCCTCGGCGCTGGTGGTCAGAAGGATCGGCTGCTCGGCATCATGCGGGCCGCCTTCGCGACCATGTGGCAGGAACCCGTCCTCGGGGCCCAGCCACAGCTTTTCATCCAGCCAGTCCATCCGCGCGGGATCGGTGCCCCGCACGGCAATCTTCCACCCGGCCTGCCGCGCCTTGTCCAGCAGCACAGGCAAGGTGTGCTCCAGCGGCTGGCGGGTCAGATGGTAGAAATAGACAGCACCCATTCGCTTACTCGAAATTGTCCTGCACGAACCGGCTCAGCGCGCGCACACCCCAGCCCGTGGCACCTTTGGGCGCATAGGATGTCTCGGACGACACCGAAGCCACACCCGCGATATCCAGATGAATCCAGGGCGTATCCGCTTTCACGAAACGTTGCAGAAACTGCGCCGCCGTGATCGAGCCCGCCGGACGGCCACCGACGTTTTTCATGTCGGCGATGCGCGATTTGAGCAGCTTGTCATAGGCATCGCCCAACGGCATCCGCCACGCGCCTTCATCCTCGGCCCGGGCCGATTTCAGGAAGGCGTCACAGAATGTGTCATTGTTGGAAAACACACCTGCATTCTCATGACCCAGCCCGATGATGATCGCCCCGGTCAGGGTGGCCAGATCGATCATGCCCACCGGTTTGAACCGCTCCTGCGCGTACCACATAACGTCGCACAGAACCAAACGGCCTTCGGCATCGGTGTTGATGATCTCGACCGTGTCGCCCTTCATCGACTTGACCACATCGCCCGGACGGGTGGCATTGCCCGAAGGCATGTTCTCGACCAGCCCGACAAGGCCCACCACATTGGCCTTGGCTTTGCGCTTGGCCAACGCGCGCATCGTGCCCGCGACAACACCGGCACCGCCCATGTCCATGGTCATGTCTTCCATGCCACCGGCCGGTTTCAGCGAAATGCCACCTGTGTCGAAAACCACCCCCTTGCCCACCAGAGCCAAGGGCGCATCGTCCTTGTCGCCGCCATTCCAGTGCATCACGACGACTTTGGACGGGCTGGCAGAGCCCTGCCCGACGCTCAGCAAAGTGCGCATGCCCAGTTCAGCCAGCTTGTCCTCTTCCAGAACTTCGACTTCCAGGCCCAGCTCCTGCATCTCGACAAGACGATCGGCAAATTCCGTGGTCGTCAGAACATTTGCAGGTTCGTTGGTCAGATCACGGGTCATCCGCACGCCGTCGGCAATCGCGTATAGCGGTGCAAACTCTGCTTCGGCTTCCTTGGGTTTTGAATGTCCGATCGTAATCGAACCGCTGCCTTCGCTGTCCTTGGTTTTGTGCGCGTTGAAATCATAACTGCGCAGCACCATGCCAAGGGCCAGGTTTTCGGTCTGCGCCTGATTGCCGACCATCACCAGCATGTCCTTGCCACCCGCGCATTTGGCCAAAGCGGCACCAGCCTTGCGGGCCTCGTCGGCTTCCGGGCGGCGCGGCAGCACCACGACGTCCAGCGCTTCGGCCGCCATCCCAGCCGGCCAGGCCATCGAGATGACATCGCCGGTCTTGGACTTTCCGATTTTCTCACTTTCGACAAGCCGCGCCACAGCGCCTTTCGTCAGACGATTGGCCCGACGCGCCGCAGGGTTCATTTTTCCGTCCGACGGAATGATGATGGCCACCCGCCCTTCGGCCTGCGCCATCGCATCCAAGTCAAACTCCTGAAAGCGGACCGGTATCAGACTGCTCATTGCAAACTCCTCGAATTCTGTTCCCCAAGACCTAGCCCGCGCCGCCCGACTTGACCAGATAGCAGTTTTCCCCGCGTTTCAATTGCAGTAAGGTCCCGAAAAAATAACCGGCAGGCTCGGGGGAGAAAGACGTGACACGAGAGGGCAGGCATACGCCGTCGCGCAGGAAGACATGCACGCGCGATTTCGGCCCGTTTTCCGGCGCAAAAGGCTTGGCGGGGGCAGTCTTGTGATCCTCGACCGCTATTTCGCCCGCCGCTTTCTACAGAGCTTTCTGGTCATCGGCGGTATTTTTCTGACCTTGATGATTCTCATCGATCTGATCGAACAGATCCGCCGATTTGACGAAGTCGACCTGTCCTTCGGCCAATTGTTGCACCTGACGCTTCTGAACACACCGGCCGCCATCGGTGAAATGCTGCCCCTGCTGGTCATTCTGTCCACCATCGCTTTGTTCGTAGGGCTGGCACGGACCTCTGAACTCGTGGTGACCCGCGCCACGGGTCGCTCGGGTATCCGCGCACTGGTCGCGCCAGCGGCGCTGGCCCTGATCATTGGTGCGCTTGCAGTGGCATTGCTGAACCCCATCGCTGCGGCCACATCCCAGGAATTCCAACGCCTGTCCGATTCCTATCGCAACAACGGCAGTTCAGCGCTTTCGATCAGCAGCGAAGGCCTTTGGCTGCGTCAATCGGCGGAAAACGGACAGGCTGTCATCCACGCCCGGGGCACCTCGAACGGGGATACGCTGGGCCTGGACGACGTGACCATCATCACCTTTGCGCGCGATGGCAAACCCACCCAGCAGATCGTCGCCGACAGGGCCGTGCTGGAAGACCGAAACTGGGTCCTGTCGCGGGCCAAGATCTGGAATTTGCAGAATGGGCAGAACCCCGAAACCAGTTCGGTGGAGCATGAACGGCTGGAGTTGCCGACCTCGCTGACCCGGCAGCGAATTCTGGACACTCTGGGGCAACAGGATTCAGTGTCGGTTTTTGACCTCCCGCAACTGATCAAGGATCTGCGCGAAGCCGGGTTTTCGACCAAGCAATATGAAGTCTGGTTGCAGGTGCAACTGGCCAGGCCGTTCTTTCTGGTCTCGATGGTGCTGATCGGGGCTGCTTTCACCATGCGTCACGTTCGGTTCGGCGGTACCGGAATAGCAGTTTTGACGGCCGTACTGCTTGGCTTTGCCATCTATTTCGTCCGCAATTTTGCACAAATCCTCGGGGAAAACGGACAATTGCCCGTCTATATCGCCGCCTGGGCGCCGCCCTTCGCCGCCATCTTGTTGTCCCTTGGCCTGCTTCTACACGCGGAGGACGGCTGATGCGGAGCATGATTTCCCTGCTGCTGACCAGCGCAATCGCGTTGTCGGCACCGACCGTTCTGGCGGCGCAAACCACGTCGGCCGAGCCTGACCCGCAAGCTGCGCAGTCACAGGCCGAACCCGCCCTTTTGGTTGCCGACAAGGTCTTTATAACACCTGATAGACAACTGGTGGCCGAAGGCAATGTCGAAGCCTTTCAGGGCGATACCAAGCTGTCAGCCCAACGCGTCACCTATGACCGGGAAACGGGTGAGCTGACGCTCGAGGGACCTATTCGCATTGATCAGGGGGGCCAGTCGACCCTTCTGGCCGATTCCGGACAGCTGGACAGCGGTATCCAAAACGGTCTGCTGATCGGTGCTCGGATGGTTTTCGATCAGCAGATCCAGATTGCCTCGGTTCAGGCGAAACGGGCAGCGGGTCGCTATACGCAATTCAGCAAGGTCTCGGCCACTTCCTGCCATGTCTGCACCAACGGTAAGCCACCCCTTTGGCAAATCCGCGCCCGCAAGGTCACCCATGACCAGTTGGAACGGCAATTGTACTTTGAAGGCGCGCAGCTTCGGGTGCTTGATTATCCGGTATTCTATTTCCCCTATCTGCGCTTGCCGGACCCCACTTTGGATCGCGCAACCGGCTTTCTGGTGCCGTCGATCCGCAGCACCTCACAACTGGGAACGGGGGTTCAGGTTCCCTATTTCTTCAAGCTGGGGGACCACAAGGATCTGACCTTGACGCCGTACTTGTCGGGCAAGACCACGACGCTGGGGTATCGATATCGCCAGGCGTTCGTGAACGGGCGCATTCAGCTTGAAGGGGCCTATACCCGTGATGATGTCCAGCCCGATCAGGATCGCGGTTATCTGTTCGCCGGGGGTTGGTTCAGCCTGAAGAACGATTTCCGGCTGACATTCGATCTGAAAACCACCTCGGACGACGCCTATCTGGCGGACTACGGGCTGCCGGACCTGGACCGTTTGCGCAGTGAAATTGCGCTGGAACGGATCAAACGCGACACCGCATTCAAAACAAGCCTGATCCATTACAAAACACTGCGTGACAGTGAAAATCAGGACGAAATCCCATCCCGCGTATTCGACCTGAATTATGAAAAGCGATTCTTCCCCGGCGCACTTGGCGGCGAGGTTCGGCTGGCTTTTATCGGCCACGCGCATGAACGCACCAGCGACGCCGATATCGTTGGCCGTGACATAGCAAGGGCAACTGTTGATGCCGAATGGTTGCGAAGCTGGACATTTGCATCGGGCCTGCGCGCGGACGCGACGCTGGGCGCATCGGTGGATACGTTCAATATTCGCCATGACAGCAACTTTCCCAGCAATGTGACCCGCTCGACGCCGCGCGCGGCGTTGACGCTTCGCTATCCGATGACCCGTCGTGAAAAGACCGGCGCGGTTCAGCTTCTGGAACCGATCGCACAGTTGGGATGGACCCATGTCTCGGACACTGATGTGCCAGATGATGAAAGCACGTTTCAGGAATTCGATCAGGGTAACCTGCTGGCCCTGTCCCGATTCCCTGCGGAAGATCAGCGCGAAGACGGTGCCACCGGGGTCATCGGCCTGAACTGGGCCCGCTATGGTGCAGACGGACAGCAGGCGCTTGTAACGTTGGGTCAGGTGTTTCGGGCGGATGCCGACCCGAATTTCACCCTGACGTCCGGGTTGCAGGGCACCACGTCCGACTTGCTGGTGGCGGGGCAAATCACCACGGCCAACGGTTGGTCACTCGGCGGGCGCGGTCTGATAGACAGCGATTTCAGTTTCGTCAAAGCTGAATTGCGCGGCGCCTGGGCATCCGAGTTTGCCGGCCTGTCCGGAAGTTATATCTGGCAGGAAGAGGATCCGGCGGAAAACATTGCGGATGAAATCTCGGAAATCTGGCTTCTGGGCCGCTATCAAGTCGACCAGAACTGGCTTACGAATGCCGAGGCACGCTATGATCTGAACCAGTCAGAGCCAATCCGGTTGGGGCTTGGTGTAACCTACCAGAACGAATGTGTTCAGGTTAACATGTCCGTAAGCAGACGCTTTACTTCAACATCCACTATTGAGCCTTCGACAGAATTCGGCTTTACCCTATCGCTGACAGGATACGCCCTTGAAGGCGGTGGTAACACATACAAGAGAAAATGCAGTTGATATCAGGTTTCTCCAGGTTTCTTCGTTCCGGTTGGCACAAACCGGTCACGCCGGCACTGGCCGCCGTTTTCCTCGCTTTTTCAGCACCGCAGGTCAGCGCCCAGAGCCTGTTCTCGCCAGCGATCCGCGTGAATCAGGATATCGTCACCTGGTACGAACTGGAACAGCGCCTGCAATTCCTGAATGTTCTGGGCCTGCCCGGCGGCAATGAAGCTGACGTCAGAGAAGCCCTGATCGAAGAAAAGTTGCGCAAGCAGGCCATGCGTGAAGCAGGCGTGGAAGCTGCGCCGGAAGCCGTACAACTGGGTATCGACGAGTTCGCCTCGCGCGGGCAATTGTCCACCGAACAATTCCTGCAACTTTTGGGTGAGGCAGGCGTCGACCCGGAAACTGTCCGTGATTATGTTGCAGATCAGCTGGCCTGGCGCGACTATATCAGCTCGCGCTATCTGTCGCAGGCCCGTCCGACCGAAGACGAGATTGATCGCGCGCTGGGACAGACCGGTGGCGGCGGTCTTCAGGTTTTGCTGTCCGAGATCATCATCCCGGTGAACCCGCAAACCGTTGCACAGACCGAATTGCTGGCGGAAGAAATCTCGCGACTTGAAACTATCGAAGCGTTTTCAGCCGCAGCGGCGCAATATTCCGGAGCCGCAACCCGCAACGAAGGCGGACGACTGGACTGGCTGAATATCTCCAACCTGCCGCCTGCCTTGCAGCCGGTTATTCTTGGGCTCCAGAACGGCGAGATAACCGACCCCATCAGTTTGCCAAACGCCGTTGCCCTGTTTCAGTTGCGCGGATTGCGCGAGGTGGCGACCGCTGCGCCGCGGATTTCCAAGCTAGATTATGCTGCCTATTACCTGCCGGGTGGTCGCAGCGCCGAGACCCTGGCACGGGCTGCCGCCTTGAGGGAAGAGATCGACACCTGCGACGACTTGTACGGAATCGCCAAGGATCAACCCGTCGAAGTCCTGGACCGTATCGCAGCCAGCCCGTCAGAAGTACCACGCGATTTCGCCGTGGAACTGGCCAAGCTGGATCGCTTCGAAGTGTCTACAAACCTGACCCGCAACAACGGGCAGACGCTGGTGTTCTTGATGCTGTGCAACCGCACCCGCGACCTGGGCGAAGACACCTCGCGGGCGGATGTCGCCAATGCACTGGCGCAGCAGCGGCTACAGGCCTTTGCGTCCAGCCTTGTAGAGCAGCTGCGGGCTGACGCCACCATTGTTCAGGAATGACACGCCCGATTGCGCTCAGCTGCGGTGAACCGGCCGGGATCGGCCCTGAAATCGCGGCCAAAGCATGGGACGAGCTGCGCCAAACCTGCCCGTTTTTCTTTATCGGCGATGCCAACCACCTGCCTGTTGGCACGCCCATTGCGAAAATTCAAACCCCTTCGGATGCTGTTGCAGTCTGTGATCAGGCCTTGCCGGTGCTGCAACTGAACTTCCCTGCTGCAAACATGCCCGGTCAGCCAGACCCAGCCAATGCCCCATCGGTGATTGATGCCATCGAAACCGGCGTCGATCTTGTGAAGGCCGGGGCAGCGGCCGCTCTGTGCACCGCGCCCATTCACAAGAAGGCCCTGATTGACGGGGCCGGGTTTACCTATCCCGGCCATACCGAGTTTCTGGCTGCGCTGTCGGGCACCCGCCGGGTTGTCATGATGCTGGCCAGCGACCAGTTGCGGGTTGTCCCGGCGACAATCCACATTCCCTTGGCGCAGGTTCCCGCCGCGCTGACGCCCGACCTGCTGCGCGAGACGATCGAAATCACCGCGCGCGGCCTGCGCGACCAGTTTGGCATACAGCACCCCCGCATCGCCATAGCCGGCCTGAACCCCCATGCCGGCGAAGGCGGCAAAATGGGCCGCGAAGAGCTTGACTGGATCGCCCCAATGCTGGCCGATCTGAACCCGGAAGGTGCGACCCTGACGGGACCCCACCCTGCGGATACGCTGTTCCATGCCGCTGCCCGCGCCCGCTATGACGCGGCGATCGCAATGTATCATGATCAGGCGCTGATCCCGATCAAGACACTGGATTTCGACCGGGGTGTGAACGTCACCCTTGGCCTGCCCTTCATCCGCACGTCGCCAGATCACGGCACTGCACTGGATATCGCCGGGAAAGGCATCGCCAATCCAACCAGCCTGATCGAAGCTCTGAAGCTTGCCCAACGCATGGCAAAAGGCTCTTGATCCTTCATCTGGCTGAAAATATCCCCGCCGGAGGCAAAAAATTTCTGGCGCTGCCCCTGCGGCCTGCGTCACGGTAATCGGATCATGAGTGCTATCGACAATCTCCCCCCTCTGCGCGAGGTCATCGCCACACATCAACTCTCGGCGCGCAAATCCCTGGGTCAGAACTTCCTGCTGGACCTCAACCTGACCGCCAAAATCGCCCGTCAGGCTGGCGATCTTGCAGACTGCGACGTACTGGAAATCGGCCCCGGTCCTGGTGGCCTCACCCGAGGGCTCCTGTCCGAAGGCGCACGCAAGGTCGTGGCGGTCGAAAAAGACACCCGTTGCATCGCCGCCCTGAACGATATCGCCGCTGCCTATCCCGGAAGGCTGGAGGTCATCAATGGTGACGCGCTCGAGATCAACCCGCTGGAACACCTGACCCCACCAATCCGCATCGCGGCCAACCTTCCATACAACGTCGGCACCGAACTGCTGGTACGCTGGCTGACACCCCCGGAATGGCCCCCCTTCTGGCAGAGCCTGACGCTGATGTTCCAACGCGAAGTGGCCGAACGCATCGTGGCCCAGCCCGGCAGCAAGGCGTATGGCCGCCTCGCCATCCTTGCCCAATGGCGGGCCGAGGCGCGCATCGCCATGTCCCTTCCCCCCGGCGCCTTCACCCCTCCGCCCAAAGTCTCCAGCGCGGTGGTCCACCTGACCGCCCTGCCAGAACCGCGCTATCCTGCTGACGCCGCGACCCTGTCGCGTGTGGTGGCCTCTGCCTTCAATCAACGCCGCAAAATGCTGCGTGCCTCGCTTAAAGGCGTCGCTCCGGATATCGAGGATCGCTTGCGGGCCGCAGGTATCCAACCCACTGAACGGGCCGAGCAGGTTCCGCTTGAAGCGTTCTGTGCCCTGGCGCGCGAAATCCAGAAACCCTGATCACAAAAAAGCCCCGAGGCTTGACCTCGGGGCTTTGCAAATTCTGATGCCGGCTTATTCAGCCGCTTCCGGTGCGTCGCCATCCGTTTTGGGCGCATCTTCAGCCGCTGGCGCCGGTTTGGGCTTGCGTGCCCGCGGTTTGCGCGCAGGCTTTTCCTTCTTTTCCGGCGCCGGGGCTTCGGCCCCCTTGCTTTCCGGTGTCTCGACCAAACCGCTTTCCGGAGCAGCGTCCGGTGCGGCGAAATCCATTACGTCCGGCTGCGGCGCTTCGGCGGGATGGGCCTGTCGGGCCGCTTCACGTTCCTGGCGCTCGGCGCGCTCACGATCACGCTCGGCCTGGCGTTCGCGGTTCTGGCGTTCCTGCTCTTCGCGGCGGGCTTCAATCTCGCGCTGCGCCTCACTCAGCATGCGCAGATAATGTTCTGCGTGCTGCTGGAAGTTTTCCGCCGCAACGCGGTCGTTTGACAGCTGAGCGTCACGCGCCAGCTGATTGTACTTATCAATGATTTGCTGCGGCGTGCCACGCACCTTGCCTTCAGGGCCCGAGCTGTCAAAAACCCGGTTCACGACGTTACCGCCGGAAGGACGATTGCGGTTGTTCTTGGCCCGCGAGCGGGATTTGGAAGATCTCATTTTACTTTACGTCAGCCTTATCAATGCGCTGTCGCTCAACCCGTGTTATGCACTGCTCTGAGGCGTTTGCCGTGACGGGATGTCGACTTTTTTGGGCTTGGCGTCAGGGGTGCGCTGCAACAGCGTCAACCTCGCCGACTAATCCTGAGTAAACATGTCCTGACCGTGCAGACAAGAGGAATCTCGAATTTTCACACGCTTTTTTACTCGGGGCAGCGTTTTTTGGCTTCAGACAACAGTTTCAACCCGGCATCTTCGCGCCGACAACCCGGTCACGCCCGTCCAGATCGGGGATTACGCGAATATCCGCCAAACCCGCCGCATCAAACAAGGCAGACACCAGATTTGCCTGTGTCGGGCCAATTTCCACAAGTATTCGCCCGCCTGGCAGCAGGTAATCCGGGGCCGAGGCCGCAATCTGCCGATACGCGCCCAGCCCGTCCCCTTCATCGGTCAGCGCCATGCGCGGCTCGTGCTCCCGCACTTCGGGCGAAAGATCCTTCATTTCGGTTACGGAAATATACGGTGGGTTGGAAACAATCAGGTCAAACTGGCCTTCAATGTCTTCAAACCAGTTTGACTGCGCAATCTCGGCTCGTCCTTGCACCTTGTGGAGCACGGCATTGGCGCTGGCCTGAAGACAGGCGGCTTCACTCAGGTCGACCCCAAGGCCTGAAGCGCTGGAGCGCTCCGCAAGCAGTGTGACCAGAATACAGCCCGACCCGACCCCGAGGTCCAAAACATGGTCGAAAGGTTCGCTCAGCGCGGCCTCGATCAAGGTTTCAGTCTCGGGGCGTGGATCCAGAACATCGGAACTGACGCGAAACCTGCGCCCATAGAACTCGCGTTCGCCCAGAAGATGAGACACCGGCACCCGAATGGCACGTAAAGAAACCAGCTGGTCATAGCGTTCAGCGATCTCGGGCTGCAACTCTTCCGGGGCAATCAGCGTCACCCGGCTGGCTTCTATCCGTGCGGCATGGGCCAACAACAGGCGCGCATCGCGCGCCGGGTCATCCACGCCCGCGGCCCTCAGACGCGCGGTTGCGGCCACCATGGCCTGCGCTGCTGTTTGCAGCCCCATCATTGCGCCATCTCGGCCAGCAATCGGGCCTGATCATCCGCCGTCAGAGCGTCAATCACTTCGTCCAGATCCCCCTGCATCACCTGATCCAGTTTATAGAGCGTCAGGTTGATCCGGTGATCCGTCATCCGCCCCTGTGGGAAATTATAGGTGCGAATGCGTTCCGAACGATCCCCTGATCCCACCTGGCTGGCCCGGTCGGCGGAACGTTCGCTGTCGATCCGCTGCCGCTCGAGGTCATAAAGCCGCGTCTTCAGCACCTGCATGGCGATCTCGCGGTTGCGATGCTGGGACTTCTCGGAACTTGTTACCACCAAGCCCGTCGGAATATGTGTGATCCGCACCGCCGAGTCGGTGGTGTTCACGTGCTGCCCGCCCGCGCCGGAACTGCGCATCGTGTCGATACGGATGTCATTGGCGTCTATCTGGATGTCGACATCCTCGGCCTCGGGCAGTACCGCCACGGTCGCCGCCGAGGTATGAATCCGCCCGCCGCTTTCGGTTTCGGGCACGCGCTGCACGCGGTGCACGCCGGATTCGTATTTCAGCCGGGCAAAGACGTTGTCGCCCTTGATATGGGCCACCACCTCTTTGATCCCGCCCAAATCAGAAGCCTGTTCTTCGATGATCTCGAACTGCCACCCGTGGGCCTCGGCATAGCGTTGATACATACGCAACAGATCGCCCGCGAACAAAGCGGCCTCGTCCCCGCCGGTACCGGGGCGAATTTCCAGCATCGCCGGCCGCGCATCCGCCGCATCCTTGGGCAGCAGCGCCAGTTGCAGCGCGTGTTCCGCCTCGGGGATGCGCGATTGCAGGTCCGGAATTTCCTCTTCGGCCAACTCCTTCATATCCGGGTCGGCCAGCATCGCCTCGGCCTCAGCCAGATCTGCCACCAGCTGGCGCCAGGCCATGATCTGATCGACCACGGGCTTGAGGTCGGAATATTCCTTGGCCAAGGCCGCAATATCGCCGCCCGATGCGCCATCCGCCATGGCTGCTTCGAGGTATTGGAAACGTTGGGTGATCTGTTCAAGACGTTCTTCGGGGATCATCCCGGCGGTGTCTATCATCCGGGGGCTTTGGTCAAGGGCCACGTCGTGCTAAGCTAGCTGTCATGAAACGGATTTTGCTTGCCCTGCTGCTGACGTCCACGCCGGTTTTCGCCGATTACATCGGCCCCGACGGCAAGACCCGCGATTGCTATTGCACCGACACGTCCGGGTCCCGCATCGAACTGGGTGAGATGATCTGCCTGCAAGTCGACGGCCGCATGTTCACGGCACAATGCCAGATGTCCCTGAACGTGCCCATGTGGCGCGAGGTGCAGGAAGGGTGTTTATCGTCCAGATTGCAAAGCGATCCAGTTGATCACTTTGAACAGGATGAGGCGTCCTGAGCGCCGGTAGAACAGTTACATCTGCTCCAACCACCCATCAACCCGTGCCTTGTTCACACCGAAATCCCTGCGACCGAACCGCAAACGGCCATGGATGCGCAGCGTGTCGCCGTCCTGCCGAACAGTGGTATAGTCGGGAAAACCGATCCATTTCGTGCGGGTGACATAGGTGATCATGCCCTCATCGACCGAACCAGCCAAAACCGAGGTGCGCGGCGTGGCGCGGGCGATCCGATCAAGCTTTTGCAACCCTTCCGGGCCGGTTGCAACAACGCGCAGAACGCCACCCGGCAAGTCCTGATCAACCTCTGCAACCGGTGCAATATGCCATTGGGCCGGCGCAGACGGGGCCAGCCGGATGTAAGCGCCCAGCCCAAGCACCAGCGCGATCACTGCCCACAGAACCATCTTTTTCATCCCGCTTTACCCTCTTGCAGAAACCCTATGCGGATCAAGCGCCGGGGCAAGCCGTTCCGGGCCGGTTTACCGTGACGTCACCCCCGGCAGTATGCACAGCATCTCGTAGATCAGGTTGGCTGCCGTCAGGGCCGTGTTGCCGGATGGGTCATACGGAGGTGAGACCTCGACCAGATCACACCCCACCACATTCACACCCTGCAACGCGTGGATCAGTTGCAGCGCCTGCGGCGTGGTCAAACCAGCAATCTCTGGCGTACCCGTGCCCGGTGCAAAGGCCGGGTCCAGGCTGTCGATGTCATAGGTGACATAAACGGGATGATCCCCGATGATCTTGCGGATCTGAGAGCCGATCTGCGTCAGATTCTGCTGCCACAACTCCCAGGCCGGGAACTGGCGGAAGCCCCAATCCCTGGCTTCGGTGAAGTCCGACGCCGCGTAGCCCGATCCGCGAATGCCGATCTGAAAGGTCTTGTCGGGGACAATCAGCCCCTCTTCATAGGCGCGGCGGAAGACGGTTCCGTGGGTCTCTTTCTCGCCGAACATCTCGTCATTCACGTCCGCATGGGCGTCCACATGCACCAGAGCCACCGGCCCATGCTTTGCCGCAATGGCCCGCAGGATCGGCAGGGTGATCGAATGATCGCCTCCCATCGCCACCGGGGTCACGTTCTTTGCCAGGATCGCATCATAGCTTTCCCTGATGATCCTCAGGCTGTCCGCAAGCGAAAAGGTGTTGATTGCCAGATCCCCGATGTCGGCGATTTGCAAGCTGTCGAACGGAGCCGCCGAGGTAGCCATGTTGTAGGGCCTTATCATCGCGCTTTCGCTGCGGATCTGTTTGGGTCCGAACCGGGTGCCCGATCGCCACGAGGTGCCGATATCCATCGGAATCCCCAGAACCGCCACATCCAGCCCCGCCAACGAGGCAGCCTGGGGCAGGCGCATAAACGTATTCGGCCCCGAGAACCGCGCCAGATCATTGCCGCTGACCGGTTGATTGAATTCAGTCATGCGCGTTGTATCCCCATCCCTTCAACTTTCTTTACCCAGCACATACCGGAAGTATGGCTAACCAATGGTTAATGCGCGTCCAAACGGTTATGTTTTTGCCAGCTTGTTCCACCCCAACAGGCAGACGATCTGCGTCGCCACATGCGCCCCCGCAATCGCCGTGGCGCCGGATGTGTCAAAGGGCGGAGAGACCTCGACCACGTCTCCGCCCTTGATGTTGATACCGGCAATGTCGCGCAGGATGATCTGCGCTTGGATCGAACTGAGCCCGCCCCAGACCGGCGTGCCGGTACCCGGCGCAAAAGCAGGGTCCAGCCCGTCGATGTCGAAGCTCAGGTAAACGGGGCTGTTACCCAGTATACCCTTGATCTTCTGTGCGACCGCAGCAGGGCCGGATTCATAAACCTCACGCGCGTCGATTATGTTGACGCCCAGTGTGTCCTCATTGGTGGTGCGAATGCCCACCTGGACCGAGCGTTTCGGGTCCACGATCCCCGACTTCACCGCCTTGTAGAACATTGTCCCGTGGTCAACGCGGGACATGTCATCATCTGCCCAGGTGTCTGTATGCGCATCAAATTGCAGCAATGACATGGGTCCGTATTTCTCGGCATAGGCTTTCAGGATCGGGAAGCTGATATAATGGTCCCCGCCCAGCGTGACGGACGCCACATCCGCCGCCAGAATGGTGCGGATATGATCGGTTAGGGTGTCGGGAAAGGCCGGGATATTGGCATAGTCATACGCCATATCTCCGTAGTCCACGATGGCCAGTTCGCTGAGGGCATCAAAAGGCCATCCATAAGGCGCGTCAGGCGATTGCAGGGCGCTGGCTTCGCGGATCGCACGCGGGCCAAGGCGCGTGCCGGGGCGATTGGTGACAGCCTGATCAAAGGGTACCCCGGTCACCGCGATGTCTACGCCGCTTAGATCTTTGGTGTACAGCCGTCGCAGGAACGAGGTCGCCCCGCCGAAAGTGTTTTCATAAGACAACCCTTTAAGGTCCGGGTTGGTGAACGCCTCGTCCACCTGGTTCTTTGCGTCTTCCAGTGCCATCTGTTTACCCCATCAGCCCAACGGCTGCGCCTTTTCCACGATACGTGCGAAAAAGGACGCGCCGACCGGTGCGATATCGTCGTTGAAGTTGTACTTGGGATGGTGCAGCCCTGCCCCCTCGCCTTGCCCCAAGAACAGATACGCGCCGGGCCGTTCCTGCAGCATGTACGAGAAATCTTCGGCCCCCATTTCGCGGCCTGCGTTGGCGATCACCCGATCCTCGCCCGCGACCTCACGTGCCACGTCAGCAGCGAAGTTGGCTTTTTCGGCATCATTGATCGTTGCGGGATAGTTGACATCATAGTCGAGTCGCGCCTCAACCCCATAAGACGCCGCCTGCCCCTGTACGATCTGCTCCATTCGTTCCATCACCATTTTCTGCACAGCCGGATCGAACGTGCGTACCGTTCCATTGATATAGGCCGTGTCGGGAATCACGTTGTTGACCGTGCCGGAGTGGATTTGCGTGACAGAGACCACCAGATCGTCCAAGGCATAGTGGTTGCGGCTGACAATCGTCTGAATAGCTTGCGCGATACCACAGGCCGCCATTACAGGGTCGCGCGTCTCGTGCGGCATGGCACCGTGGCCACCGACACCTTGGATATGTACCTCGAATGTATCAACCGCCGCCATGATCGGCCCGGGCGTGGTGTAAAATGCCCCTTCTGCAAAACCCGGCGCGTTGTGCAGCGCATAGACCTGAGAAATGTCGAACCTCTCCATAATGCCCTCTTCCACCATCACGCCAGCACCGCCACCTTCTTCCTCGGCAGGCTGAAAGATCAGCGCGACGCGGCCACGGAAATTCCGCGTCTCGGCCAAATAGCGCGCAGCCCCAAGCAGCATCGTCGTATGCCCATCGTGGCCACAGGCATGCATCTTGCCCGGATGTGTCGACGCGTACTTCACCCCGGTTTCCTCGGCGATGGGCAAAGCGTCCATGTCCGCGCGCAAACCGATGGTCGGGCCATCCTCCTGCCCGTTGATGATCGCAACCATTCCGGTCTTGGCGATGCCTTCGTGTAGTTCATCCACCCCGAACTCGCGCAGACGCTCGGCCACAAAGGCGGCTGTCTCATAGCACTCGAACTCCAATTCAGGGATCGTGTGCAAATGCTGCCGCCATGCGGACATATCGGCTGAGAAATCGGCAATTCGGTTGACGACGGGCATCTGGGGTGGACTCCTGATCGGGACTGCGGAATGGATGCATCTGACACCGGAACGAAAGGGTTCGCAATGGCCGAAAATCCTCTGATCCACGACGGCGACGCTGGTATCGAGCGTTTGCTGGAAATCATGCGCCGCCTGCGCGACCCGCAAAGTGGCTGCCCGTGGGATATCGAGCAGGATTTCGCGACCATCGCGCCCTATACGATTGAAGAGGCGTATGAAGTCGCCGACGCCATTGAGCGCGAGGCTTATGATGAGCTGAAAGGAGAACTGGGCGATCTTCTGTTCCAATCTGTCTTTCACGCGCAAATGGCCGAAGAGGCCGGGCATTTCACCTTTCAGGACGTGGTCCGCACCATGTCGGACAAGATGGTCAGCCGCCATCCGCATGTGTTTGGTGACGAATCCCGCGACAAGTCAGCCGATCAGCAGACCAAGGATTGGGAAGCAATTAAAGCCGCCGAGCGTGCAGGCAAGGAACAGAAAGGCGCGTTGGACGGTGTCGCGGCGAACCTGCCCGCCCTGCTGCGCGCGCACAAACTGCAAAAACGGGCCGCGCGCGTAGGGTTCGACTGGCCCGACGCCAGCCACGTACTGGCCAAGATCACCGAAGAAGCCGCCGAACTGGAAGAGGCGCGTGACAAGATGGACGCGGATGCGCTTGAGGATGAGTTCGGCGATCTGCTGTTCGTGATGGTCAATCTGGGCCGCCACCTGGGTATCGAACCCGAAGCCGCCCTGCGTCGCACCAATGCCAAGTTCACCCGTCGCTTTGAACAGGTCGAGGCCCGGCTGGCCGAACGGGGAAAGACCCCCTCGCAAAGCGATCTGGCCGAGATGGATGCGCTCTGGGACGAGGTCAAAAACGAAGAGCATCGCGCCAACGGCAAACTCCCGCCGGTTGACGTCATGGCCGCACCCAGAAACGGGTAGACAAGGCACCCGACACTTGCGAGTGTCCCACCTTCACGACCACCGGAGACACCCATGCCCCCTCGCAAGATCATCATCGACACCGATCCCGGACAGGACGATGCCGTCGCCATCCTGCTGGCGCTGGCCAGCCCAGAGGACATCGAGGTACTTGGCATCACGGCGGTCGCAGGCAACGTGCCCCTTGAATTGACCGCCAAGAACGCTCGGATCGTGTGCGAACTGGCGGGCCGGACCGACATACCTGTTTATGCGGGCTGCGACAGACCGTTGAACCGCCCGCTGGTCACGGCCGAGCATGTGCATGGCAAGACAGGTCTGGATGGCCCGGACCTGCCCGATCCGCAGATGCCGTTGACCGAGGGGCACGCGGTGGATTTCATCATCGACACCCTGCGCGCTGAAGAACCGGGTACGGTAACCCTTTGCCCGCTGGGGCCTCTGACGAATATCGCGACCGCATTCAACAAAGCCCCTGATATTGTTGATCGGGTGCAGGAAATCGTTCTGATGGGCGGGGCGTATTTCGAGGTTGGGAACATCACTCCAACAGCAGAGTTCAACATTCATGTCGACCCGGAAGCTGCTGATATCGTTTTCAAATCCGGAAGGCCGATTGTGGTCATGCCGTTGGATGTCACGCATAAGGCGCTGGTCACCAAACCCCGCAACGATGCTTTCCGTGCTCTGGGAAACAAAGTCGGACTCGCTGTGGCCGAGATGACCGATTTCTTTGAGAGGTTCGACAAGGAAAAATACGGCAGCGCGGGTGCGCCTTTGCACGACCCTTGCGTGACCGCCTATCTGATCCGGCCCGAGCTGTTTTCAGGCCGTCATGTGAATGTCGAGATTGAAACCCAGTCCGAGCTGACAATGGGCATGACCGTCGCCGATTGGTGGGGCGTAACCGACCGCGCGCCCAATGCGCTGTTCATTGGGGAAATCGACGCCGACGGCTTCTTCAATCTTTTGACGGAAAGGCTGGCCAGATTATGAGCGCCGCCCTGCGCCTGGCGCGCCCCGAAGACCTGGATCGTCTGATGGCACTGGTCACCGCCTTCCATACCGAGGCCGGATTGACGCAAGACCCGGACCAGACCCGAAATGCTCTGACACCCCTGCTCGAGGGTATTCCCCATGGCTGTGTCTATCTGATCGGCCCCGGACGGGCGCCGTTGGGCTACATCATTTTGACCTTCGGCTGGTCCGTCGAATTCGGCGGGATGGACGGTTTCGTGGACGAAATCTATATCCGACCCGCTGTTCGCGGCCGCGGCATCGCGACCGAAGTTCTGCTGGCACTGCCCAAAGCTTTGTCCGAAGCCGGGCTGACTGCCCTTCATCTGGAAGTCGACCGACACAACGAAGCCGCTCAGAAAATCTATCTGCGCACCGGGTTCAAACCACGCGACAGATATATGCTGATGAGCAAGTTGCTTTAACGAGACTCGCCGCGGAAGATATTGGCCGGGTTCATGTCCTGTACCGGGTCATTCGCCGAGACCGGGTCTCCGGTAATTGGGTAGGTTCCCGGACCCGCGCAGGCGGAAAGAACTGTGACGGAAGCTGCTGCGATTACCAGAAGGAATTTGGATACAGACATCGTGGTCTCCTTTCTGCAATGCATCCAGATTAGATCACGTGCCTGTGATTTACTTAGTAACAAGTTCACACATAATGTGATTTTTGCATTCTTTTTTGATACAAAAGGGCCATTGCAATACGCCTGCGAAACAAAAACCATTGAAATGATTGCGTAATCCGGATCACACCTCTTTCGCGAAAAGATCCAAGATTTCTTGAAAACTTTCAACTTCAACTGCAAGCAGGCCCGGCAATCTTAAACCCAAAGAAGGATCGAACCAGAGAGGTTCAATCAAGGGTGGATATCAGCTGAAGTCGTGTTTCCCGCCGCAACTTTCACCGGGATCGTCCGGAAGATGCTGGTTCAAGGCCAATGAAACGCTTGAATCCAAGAGGTCCGAAGGGTCAACAACACCAATTGATCAATCACAGGGGTTACGGCGCGGGCGGCGGAACGACCGCTTGACGGATCAGAGACCGGACTTTGAAAAATGGGGGCCGTTGGCCCCCAATTCCATGCTTATTTCAGGATCGACGCGCCCGCGTATTCGGCCACTTCTCCCAGCGTCTCCTCGATCCGGATCAGCTGGTTGTATTTCGCCAACCGGTCTGATCGTGCAAGCGAGCCGGTTTTGATCTGACCACAATTCGTCGCCACGGCCAGATCGGCAATGGTCGCGTCCTCGGTCTCGCCCGAACGGTGCGACATCACGTTGGTGTACCGCGCGCGGTGCGCCATATCGACGGCACGCAGGGTTTCCGTCAGCGAGCCGATCTGGTTCACCTTGACCAGCATCGAGTTCGCACAGCCACGTTCGATCCCTTCGGCCAGACGTTCCGGGTTGGTCACGAACAGATCATCACCAACCAGTTGCACCTTGTCGCCGATGGCATCGGTCAGGGCCTTCCAGCCATCCCAGTCATCTTCGGACATGCCGTCTTCGATCGAGATGATCGGATAGTCATTGACCAGCGCAGACAGATAAGCCGCGTTTTCCTCGGATGTCAGGGTCGTGCCCTCACCCGACAGAACATATTTGCCGTCTTTGTAATACTCGGTCGCCGCGCAATCGAGCGCCAGGTGGATTTCCTCACCCGGCTTGTAGCCCGCCTTTTCGATGGATTTCAGAATGAAATCCAATGCTTCACGGGTCGAGGCGATGTTGGGGGCAAAACCGCCCTCGTCGCCCACACCGGTCGCCAGACCCGCGCCTGACAGTTCCTTTTTCAGCGTATGGAACACCTCGGACCCCATGCGCACCGCTTCGCGAATGTTCGCGGCGGCGGTCGGCATGATCATGAATTCCTGAATGTCGATCGGGTTGTCGGCATGTTCGCCACCGTTGATGATGTTCATCATCGGAACCGGCAGAACCCGCGCCGAGGTGCCGCCCACATAGCGATAGAGCGGCTGGGTGGTGAAATCCGCCGCCGCTTTCGCCGTGGCCAGCGAGACACCCAGAATAGCGTTTGCACCCAAACGGCCCTTGTTCTCGGTGCCGTCCAGCTCGATCATGGCCTGGTCAATGGCCACCTGTTCGGTCGCGTCAAAGCCTACCAGTTCTTCGGCAATCTCGCCGTTCACGGCGGCGACGGCTTCCAGAACGCCTTTGCCCATATAGCGCGCCTTGTCGCCATCGCGTTTTTCAACTGCCTCATAGGCACCGGTGGACGCGCCCGAGGGCACGGCAGCGCGGCCCATGGTGCCGTCTTCCAGAATCACGTCAACTTCGACTGTCGGATTGCCCCGGCTGTCCAGAATTTCGCGTGCGTGGATGTCGATGATGGTGCTCATGAAGCCTGTCCCTGTGACTGCGGTCGGTTGCACGCGTCATAGCAGCAACCGGCCAAAAGTAAACCGGTTCCGTTAACGCTAACACGCATATTCCCGGATATTTAGGGCTAACAATTCGTTGTTTGCGCCAACAAGGTCAGGCGGGTGCCAGTTCCCGCGCCAGACGCCGTTCGCGGACAAAGGTATAAAGACCCGAACCGATGATCAGGGTCGCCCCCGCCATTGTCAGCGCATCAGGGCGTTCACCGAACACCAGCATTCCAGCAAGGATAGAGAACACAAGGCGCGTGTACCGGAACGGCATCAGGGCCGAGGCTTCGCCCACCCTCATCGCAGTGACAATGCCGTAATAGCCCAGCACGCCAAATCCGATCGCCCCAGCATAAGGGCCCGTTTGACCGGCTTGAACCGGCACGAAGGATGCCCCGGACATGACCATCAGAAGCAGGCCGGCCACAGCCACCGCAATATAGGCCTGCATCGCAACAACGGATGAAGGCACGCGTGGGTCCAGCTTGCGGGTAATCAGATCGCGCGCCGCAATGGCGACCACGGACAACACCACAAACAGGGATTCCGGCCGAAAGCCCTCCATCCCCGGGCGGATGATCATCAGAACACCGACAAAGCCGACACCGATCGCGCTCCAGCGACGCCAGCCGACCTGCTCTCCAAGAAACAGGGCCGCCCCCATGGTGACGACCAGCGGCATGGCCTGAAACACGGCCGCAACGGTGGACAGGTCGATCAGAGACAACGCCGTCACGAACGCCACCGCGCCAAAGCCTTCGGTCGCAGCGCGAATCAATGGCAGGGTTTTCCATGCCACGGGGTCAAAGATCCGCTTTCGGGTGACCACTGACATCGTGGCGAACACGAGCCCGCAAAACACGCCCAGAAACACCATGATCTGCCCTGTCGGCACAGAGCCGGACAGGAGCTTGATGAACATGTCCTCAAGTGCAAAGGCCGCCATCGACCCGATGAGCAGCAGGATGCCGTTTACGTTGTTCATTTGCGCGTCCGTTGGAAAGGGCACATCTGGTGCCTGTAGATGCACAACAACCTCAACCAACGGCATCTGGCAAGACAATTCCCGTCACGCCTGATGAATTAAAGTGAGCGGATCAATCGCGTTTTGTGATGGGTCAGTCCTTTTCCAGCGGGACGCCATACAGCTCCAACCGGTGCCCCTTCAGCTTGTACCCAAGCTTGGCGGCGATTCTTTCCTGCAGGGCTTCGATCTCGGGGTCGACGAATTCGATAACCTCTCCTGACTGCATGTCGATCAGGTGGTCGTGATGATCGCGCTCGGCGTCCTCGTACCGGGCCCGTCCGTCACCGAACTCAAGGCGTTCCAGAATACCAGCCTCTTCGAACAGTTTGACCGTGCGATAGACCGTTGCAATGGAAATGCCTTTGTCCACGGCAGACGCCCGCGCATAGAGTTCCTCGACATCCGGGTGGTCGTCGCTCTGTTCCAGCACCTGCGCGATGACCCTTCTTTGACCGGTCATGCGCAGCCCCTTGGCTTCACAACGCCCAATAATCGTTTCCGACATGATGCCCCTCAGACTTGCTCGGGTGTCTGTCTTAATATGTCTGCGCAGGTTTCGCTACAGGGATTTCACCTTTTGCGACCTTCTGATCTGGCGCGCGTCAGATCGGCCCAGACCGGCAGGTGATCAGATGCAATATGCGCGGGACGTGTGTCGTGAACACCGTGCGCCACGGCCTGTATTCCGCTGCCCAGCGCGATCCGATCCAGCGCGCCCAGGGGCTGCGCGGCGGGAAAACTTGGTCTGGGGGGCAGAAACCGCATTTCGGGGACCAGGTGATCCAGAACTGGCTGACGTGACCACTCGTTGAAGTCACCGGCCCAAACTGTCGGCATCTGGTCCATATCCCAGTCGTTCCGCCGAATGTGCAAAATCTGCTGTCTCCGCGACGCTGGCAGAAGCCCCAGATGCATACCCATCACGCGCAATGGCCCGATATGGGTGTCGAACTCGACCCGAACCGCCCCGCGCGGCTCCAGCCCCGGCAACTC
The DNA here is from genome assembly GCF_013110685.1 of Ruegeria sp. HKCCD6157. Taxonomy (NCBI): domain Bacteria; kingdom Pseudomonadati; phylum Pseudomonadota; class Alphaproteobacteria; order Rhodobacterales; family Roseobacteraceae; genus Ruegeria; species Ruegeria sp. HKCCD6157. Next base: position 1,206,119 of record NZ_WVRB01000001.1, on the reverse strand, counting down.
GTGATGCCCTTTTCGGCGGACCGAGATCCCCTCTCCGCGCCAGATCACCGCGTTGCCGTGCCAGCCCAGACTTCCCGCGCCGCCCAGATCGACGATCTGCCATCCCGCCTCGTCCAACATGAAATGCGGCAGCGCGGCCGGACGGGGCGGCAGGCGTTTGTCGGCCTCCTGCAACACGACGATATCCGCTTTCATGTTTTCGATGACTTGCAGAATACGTTGGGGTTGACGCCGGAAATCCAACCCGACGCATTTCTGAATGTTGTAGCTTGCGATACGCAGCGTGGACGAAGTTGGCATGAACGCGTGACCAAATGAATTGACCCTAAAGTGCCATGCCTGACGTGAGGCGCAACCCCTGTGCTCGGTTTCCTGCTGCGACAATTCCGATACGCCACCCGCCCCCGGCAATCTGCCTGTTGTTTCGGCGATTGAAACCTGGCTGGTATCAAAGCAAAGGTTCCGCTTGATCCCCGGCCCTGCAACGCTCTATCCCGATGCGGTGACAACAACGCATCGCAGCCAAAGCGGGGCCCGCATGAGCCTGAGCCAGACCCAACCCGACAACAGCACCCGGGCCAGTCTCGTTTTGGTGACAGGCGGCGCGCTGTGGGGCCTTTATTGGATTCCGGTGCGGTTTTTCTACGATCAGGGCCTTACCGGCCCGTGGTCAGGGATCGCGATGTACTGCGCGGCCCTGATTGCGCTGATCCCCTTTGTCTGGTCCGACAGGCGCATGCTGGCCCGGCAATGGCGCGATCTGATGCTCAGCGGAGTGTTCACAGGGGCCGCATTCAGCCTGTATTCGATCAGCCTTGTCTACACCGACGTCGTCCGCTCGATCCTGTTGTTCTATCTCACTCCGATCTGGGGCACGATTCTGGGCGTCGTATTTCTGAAAGAACGCCTGAGCCTGATGCGCCTTATGGGCCTGATCTGCGGGCTTGGCGGGCTGTTTGTCGTGCTCGGAGGCGCCGGGTTCGTGCCATGGCCGCAGAACTTGGGCGACTGGCTGGCGCTGGCATCGGGCATATGCTGGGCATTGGGCACACTGGGCCTGTACAAGACTGGCAGCATGACCATCTCGGGTCAGATCTTTGCCTTTGTGATTGGCGCGTTGTTGCTGTCGCTTGTCAGCCTGCTGATGCTTGGGGATCAAACCCTGCCGAACATCACAGGCGCAGAGTCGATCCGCATCGCGGGATACGCCCTGCTGTCGGCCTTTTATGTCCTGCCCATGATCTACATGACCATCTGGCCAGCAACCAAGCTGTCCCCCGCAAAGGTCGGCCTGCTGCTGATGAGCGAGGTTGTCGTTGGCATCGCGTCGGCCGCCGCCCTGTCAGGAGAACCATTTGGCCTGCGGGAGGTTCTGGGCGCCACCCTGATCGTCAGCGCTGCGGTGTTGGAAATCCTGCGGCAATAGACGCGGGCTTTGCGTCACGTCCCGCAGAATGTTGCATGAACCACCTCATTTTCGGCCGGAGGACGCCTCAGGTCTTCCGCATCCCCTGGACCCTCGTACGGTTGCGCCAACACGGCGTTCAACCGGTCGAAGGGCGCATAGTCGCCATGTACCGCCGCCTGGATCATCTGTTCGATCCGGTGATTGCGCGGAATGAATGCGGGGTTTGCGGCGGTCATCACCTCCTGTGGCGCCGCTTCGCGCGCCAACCGTGCGCGCCAGTCTTTTTCCCAGGTGTCAAACGCTGCCGGGTCAAGGAACAGATCCCGCGCCGTGCCACCGCCCAGCGCCCGGAAGGTATTGGTGAAATCCGCCTGCCCCCCGGCCATGCGCTTCAGAAGGTCGGTGATCAGTTCCTGATCGCCCTCGTCCGCGGTTGCCAGTCCGATCTTCGCCCGGAACCGGGACAACCAGTTCTGTTGCAGCAGGTCCGGCATCGCGTGGACGATCTCGGTCGCCTCTTCCACGGCAGCCTCTTTGTCGTCCATCTGCTGGATCAAGGCCGTTGCCAACTGCGCGAGGTTCCACACCGCGATATCGGGCTGGTTCGAATAGGCATAACGACCCATCCGGTCGATCGAGCTGTAGACGGTGTTGGGGTGATACGTGTCCATGAACGCACATGGGCCATAGTCAATGGTCTCACCAGCGATCGAGCAGTTGTCGGTATTCATCACGCCATGGATGAATCCCACGCTCATCCATTGTGCAATCAAACCGGCCTGCGCATCGCGCACCGAACGCAACAGGCCCATCGGCCCTTCTGCCTTGGGATAATGCCGCGCGATGGCATAGTCCGTCAGGCGCTTCAGGCTGTCCATCTGCCCACGCGCTGCAAAAACCTGAAAGGTCCCCACCCGCAGATGGCTGGATGCAACCCGGGTCAGGACCGCTCCGGGCATCGGACCTTCGCGAAAGACGGTCTCGCCCGTTTCCACGGCTGCCAAGGCACGTGTAGTCGGAATGCCCAGCGCATGCATCGCCTCGGATACCACATATTCCCGCAGCACCGGCCCCAGCCAGGCCCGGCCATCGCCCCGGCGGGAAAACGGCGTAGGGCCCGAACCTTTCAGCTGGATGTCCCGGCGCACCCCGTCCTTTCCGACCGTCTCGCCCAGCAACACCGCACGTCCGTCACCTAACTGCGGGTTGTACTGCCCGAACTGATGCCCGGAATAAAGCTGTGCTATTGGCTCGGCACCTTCGGGAATACTGTTTCCCGCAAAGGCTTCGGCCATGTCCTCGACGTCACCGGGTGAAATCCGCAGCAACCTGGCCAGATCACCGTTGAACGCAATCATCCTTGGCGCGCGCACGGGAACCGGTGACTGCCGTGCAAAGAACGCATCCGGCAGACGGGCATAAGAGTTATCGAAGGGGATTTTCAGGGTCATGTCGTAAACATATCCCTCGGACGCATGAATACCATAGCGGATCACGCCAGCCCGTGCATAATCGCACCCAAACACGAGGGAGCACATGACCGCACAAGAGATTATCGACCGCTTGAACCTGCAACGGCATCCCGAAGGTGGTTGGTACGCCGAGACATGGCGCGCCGAAAACGAAGGTCGCCCCACCGGCACCTGCATCTACTTCCTGTTGCAGAAAGGCGAAAGCAGCCACTGGCACCGCGTCGATGCGACCGAGATCTGGCTGTACCACGCAGGCGCGCCACTGATCCTGTCACTGAGCGCGACGGATGAAGGCCCCGCCAAAGATCATGTGCTGACACCCGATCTGTCGCAGGGTGCCCCGCAGTTGATCGTCCCGGAAGGCCATTGGCAAGCCGCCCGCAGCACGGGCGATTACACGCTGGTCAGTTGCACGGTCTCGCCCGGTTTCCAGTTCGAGGGGTTCGAACTTGCTGCACCGGGCTTCGATATCCCCAAGGCATGACCGCTCACATAACGATCTCTGAAAAGGTGAGTTTACAGACGGTTGCCCATTGATCATTCTGTACACGCAGCCACAGGCGACGGAGTAACGAGTAAGAATGAAGCAGGTCCTGCTGACTGTCTTGTTCTTGTGTCAAAGCGCAGCATTCGCCAGCGCAGAGACCGCCTGCGCCGAGGCCCGTCTTGCATCCGATCTGACTGCGCCAGAGCTTGCCTGGGAAGAAACGGCTGAAGATGCTGACCCGACCGTGACAGTCGAACCTGCGGTGCTGGTTTCCAGGCGTCCTGCCCTGCGGCCCTGCAAGTTTCGGCAATTCGAAGCGGGCCGTGAACGAATGCAGGAACGGGGCGCCGTGTGCGGCGACTGGACCATTCTGGGTGAAACACGCAAGCCCGTCGCGGGAAAGGCCCGCGGATGCGGGATCACGAACCCGGTTCGGGTTTACAAAATCTCTGATATCGCACTCAGCCAGTTCTCATTGATGGATTGCCAGACAGCGGTCACGCTGAAAACGTGGATCGAAAACACGGCCAAGCCAGCCTTTGCCGATATGGGCGGCGGGCTGAAAGGGATGCGGATCGTTGGCCACTATGCCTGCAAGACCCAGAACAACCAACCGCGTTCACGCATTTCGGAACATGCGCGCGGAAGGGCGATCGACATATCGACCTTCGTTCTAAAGGACGGAACACAGATCACGGTCCGGGACGGGTGGAACAACGCGCAAGGCGCTGTTTTGCGAGAGTTGCACGATGGCGCCTGCGGCATATTCGGAACCGTGCTTGGCCCGGACGCCGACCGCTATCACGTCGGGCATTTCCATTTTGACACCGCCCGCCGCAAGGGCGCTCCGGTGTGTCGATGAACCTTCGGGTTGCGCCTCTATTTGTCGCTTCGGCTTTTGATCAACAAATTGATCAGCGGCACCAGCAGCGCCGCTGCCGATCCCAAAGGGTTCGATCCAATGCTCTTGACCGCCTGCACGACCTCTTTGGCCTCTGCGGTCATCTCCTCCAATTCGTCTTCAATATCCGCTATGGCCATATCGCGCACCTCGACGGCCGGGGCGACTTCGTCGTCGATATTTCGGCGTCTTGCAATCAGCACCATAAGCCCGGCGAAAACGAGGTTTCCAAAGGCCAACAACGCCGCCGCCCAAGCTGGTGACATCGAGCTTTGAAGCGCCAAGAACAAGGAGACATTCAAAAGCACCACCGCCGACAATGCCGCGATGCCCGCGATGCCCATCAGTATGGTCTGTTGCTGAACCACCCCAAGACGGCGGCGTGCGATCAAACGTTCGGTCCGATAGATCGTAACCAGGTTCTTGCTCAGTCTGCTCATAACCCGCCTCCTAGCCCTGCGCGCGCCCGACGACGTACCCAAGCGAAAACGCAATCAGCAACGCCGTGATCGGATAGTCTTTCTGAAGCCGACCGAACTCCTCGACAACGTCATGTCCCAAGGACTGAACCTGGCTCAGGTCGATCCCGTGGTCTTCCAGCAGCTGCCGGATTTCATCCGACGATTTGGTGCTCTCAGGCGGATCTTCGGAACCCGCTTCCTTTTCGGCCTGCGCCTCCAACGTCGCATTCCGCTTTCGCAACTTCTCCAACTCGGCCTCAAGCTCTGCCTTGGTCGCCATACTGCCATGCCCCTGATCCATCTGTCTGGGCAATCGTCGCACAAAGAGTTGTTTTTTTGAACTGTTTTCCGGATCGGGTTATCCGACCGGGTCCATCGACACCGTACTGACGATCCCGCCACCGACAAGCGCCTTTACGCCGGTGGTTCCGGGGCAAGAGGTCGGCAACCCCCGCGCGACGCGCACCGCCAGATAGGCAAACGCCTGCGCCTCAAGCATGTCGCCGTCCAGCCCCACCGCCTCAACCGGTTCGACCGGGCAATCCAGCGACACGCGCAACATCTCCATCAGCACCGGGTTGCGTCTGCCGCCCCCGGTGACCAACACACAGGACGGAGGTTTCGGACAGTGCTCCATCCCCTGCACCACAGCTGCGGCGCACATACCGGTCAGAGTCGCCACCGCGTCAGCGTCATTGAGCTCCTTGACCAAACCGATCATTTCCGAAAAATCGTTCCGGTCCAGGGATTTCGGCGGCATGCGGGAAAAATACGGCTCGGCCAGAAACAGCTCCAGCGCGCCCATTTCCACCGTTCCATCGCGCGCAAGCGCCCCGTCGCGGTCCATCGGAAGCCCCAGCCGGGCCTGCATCAGATCATCGACCGGCGCATTGGCCGGGCCAGTATCAAAGGCCAGCAACGCACCGGGCGCTTCGGGGCCTTCGAACGCCGGGTCCACATAGGTCAGGTTGCCGACCCCGCCCAGGTTCAGGAAACACAGCGGCCGGTCCGCACCGAACCATTTGGCACAGGCGAAATGAAAGAAAGGCGCAAGCGGAGCCCCCTCGCCCCCCATCGCCACATCGTCGCTGCGGAAATCCCAGACCACCGGGCGCCCAAGGGCCTGCGCCAGCCCCAGCCCGTCACCGACCTGCAAGGTCCCGCGCCCGCGCGGCTCATGCGCCAGCGTCTGCCCGTGAAAGCCAATCAGATCCACATCCTCGAACTCGGACAGTGCTTCGGCATGGGCAATCGTCACCATCTCTGCCGCCGCATCGACCTGGGGACCATGCCACTGGCCCAGCGCGGCGCGCAACACGTCGCGTTCGGCATCCGAATACGCGCGGTATCCACTTTCCCCAAACCCGTAAATCGAATGCCCGTCGGTTTCCACCACCGCGGCATCAACCCCGTCCATCGATGTGCCGGACATTGCGCCCAAAGCCCGGAGCTTTCCGTGTTTCGCGATGGTCTGGCCCAAGCCTGCCTCCTGAATTGGCTGTGTCTTTCGCCGCCTCCGGGTCCGGGATTTCACCTTTGGGTTGCAGCCCGGTCAACGTGCCTTCTGTTGGGGCGCAAAGGCAAGCGTTCCGGGCCGGCCCGGCGATTTTTTTCTCAGCCCGCGTGTCTGGATCGACACCCTCGACCACACCCCGCGCCCGAGGTGAAAAGGTGGCTTTTCCTCGCACGCGCTGCCGCCTATACAGTGCCCCGCAACATTAACCCAAAGGGCACGATATGACCTACCACCCCAAATCGGATTTCATCGCCACGATGATCGAGCGCGGCTTTCTCGCCGACTGCACCGATTATCAGGGCCTTGACGACGCGCTGATCAGTGGGTGCAAACCGGCCTATATCGGCTTTGATGCCACGGCCAAGTCGTTGCATGTGGGCAGCCTGATCCAGATCATGATGCTGCGCTGGTTCCAGAAAACCGGTCACCAGCCGATCACCCTGATGGGCGGCGGAACCACAAAGGTTGGCGACCCTTCGTTCCGCGCCGATGAACGCCCCCTGCTGGGGCCCGAACAGATCGACGAAAACATCGCGGGCATCAAAAAGGTGTTCTCGGCTTACATCGACTATGACACAGAGGCCGAGAACAAAGCGTTGATGCTGAACAATGCCGAGTGGCTGGACGACCTGAACTACCTCGATTTCCTGCGCGACATCGGGCGTCATTTCTCGGTCAACCGGATGCTGAGCTTTGAATCGGTGAAATCCCGACTGGACCGTGAACAGTCACTGTCTTTCCTTGAATTCAACTACATGATCCTTCAGGCCTATGACTTCCTGGAGCTGAACCGCCGCTATGGCTGCTTGCTTCAGATGGGCGGCAGCGACCAGTGGGGCAATATCGTCAACGGGATCGACCTGACCCGCCGCGTGCTGGATCACGAGATCTATGGCCTGACCTCGCCCCTGCTGACCACCAGCGACGGCAAGAAAATGGGTAAATCTCAGGACGGCGCGGTTTGGCTGAACGCAGACATGCGCTCGCCCTACGAGTTCTGGCAGTTCTGGCGCAATACCACCGACGCTGATGTTGGGCGGTTCCTGAAGCTTTACACCGAAATGCCGGTGGACGAGTGCGATCGTCTGGGCGCGCTGCAAGGATCCGAGATCAACGAGGCCAAGATCCGTCTTGCCAACGAGGTGACGACTCTGGCCCATGGTGTGCAGGCCGCGGCGAACGCCGAAGCCACTGCGCGCGAAGTCTTCGAAAAGGGTGGCGTGGGCGGGGATCTTCCGACCCTGACCCTCAGCGAGGCCGAACTGGGTGACGGCATGTCCGTCGTGCAGATCATCGTCAAATCCGGCCTCGCCAAATCCGGCAAAGAAGCCAAGCGCCTGATCGCCGAAAACGGTGCCAAGCTGGACGACGCGCCACTGACCGATGCCGGGCTAATGATCGACGCAAACGCCCTGTCTTCGCCGATCAAGCTGAGCGCAGGCAAAAAGCGCCACGCGCTGGTTCAACTGGGCTGACCCGGCAAGGCTGAAAGACACGAAACTGCAACGGCCACCCAAACGGGTGGCCGTTTTTCATTCAGTAAGCCGTGCTTATCTGCGTTCTTTTCCGCCGCCACGACCGGGCCGGTCGCCACTTTCGTCATTGTTGGCGTTATGACCGCGGCCCGGGCTGCTGCCTTCACCGCCATTGCCATGGCCGTTGTTGCCCTTACCACCACCTTTACCCTTGCCGCCTTTACCTTCGCCTTTGCCTTCACCGCCGCCGGATTCACCTCCGCCGCCGGATTCACCTCCGCCGCCGGATTCACCACCGCCACCGGATTCACCTCCACCGCCGGATTCATCACCGCTACCGGATTCGCCTCCACCGCCGGATTCACCTCCACCGCCGGATTCACCTCCACCGCCAGATTCACCTCCACCGCCAGATTCACCACCGCCACCGGACTCACCTCCACCGCCGGACTGGCCGCCTCCATTGTTTTCGCTTTCTTCAGACGCGCCGCCGGGGCCACTTTCACCGCCTCCGACAGCTCCACCAGCATCGGCGAATCCAGACCCACCGGGTTCAGAGCCGCGGCTTTCACCCCGATTTTCTGCGGAACCAGACAGGCTTGCCGTCGGCAAATCCGTCAGCAACGCGGCCAGCCCCGGGCATTGCGCCCCGGTTACACTCAAGGTTGTTTCAAAGTCGGCCCGCTTTTGAAGCCTGTCCAGAAAGCTCGGGGTTACCTGCACACAATCGCACAACCCGGCATAGTCCCCTGCGTTGGCAAGATTCCGAGCCGTTTTCCAGTTGCAGGTTTCCGGTGCAGCAGCAGCATCGCCAACCATCACCATTCCAAAAACAGGCACAGCGACAACTGCACCCAGTATGTGTTTCGTACTTATTACCATAACAGATCCTCCTGGCGGAAAAACACACAAAGGCGCCGCGTTCTTCGCTCACGAACAGGCGCGTTTTCGTGAAGTCGGCATTAAGTCTTGTTGAGGATCGGCCAAAACATCGGGGCCAAGGACCCTACCCGCCAACCAGGATCCTGCTTTCTCAAATTTGTGGACTCTGGCCCCAAAATGCAGTTATTGAACAAGTGTTCATATCCTTGGGAGGAGTTCACCATGCACCTGTCCACCACTGCCGCCCTCATCACCGGAGGCGCATCCGGTCTGGGCGAAGCCACGGCACGCCACTTCGCCTCGGAAGGCGCGCAGGTCACCATTCTGGATCGTGATGCGGATCGCGGCGCACAGGTCGCCGCCGAGATTGGCGGGCATTTCGTGCAAACGGATGTAACCGATCAAGAGTCGGTGGCCGCAGCCGTGCGCCATGGCATGGACAAGATGGGCAAGATCACGGCCACGGTGAATTGCGCAGGTATCGCCTATGGTATCAAGACCGTCGGCAAGGATGGCCCTCACCCTCTGGATGCTTTCCAGCGTACGATCGACATCAATCTGGTTGGCACCTTCAACGTGTCCCGGCTGGCCGCTGCCGAAATGGCAAAGAATGAACCCGAACCAGATGGGGCTCGTGGGGTGATCATCAACACCGCCTCGATCGCTGCGTTTGACGGGCAAAAGGGTCAGGCGGCCTATGCGGCCTCGAAAGGCGGTGTCGTGGGCATGACGCTGCCGATGGCCCGCGACCTGGCCTCGACCGGCATTCGTGTCATGACCATCGCGCCGGGCATTTTCATGACCCCGATGCTGGCGGGCCTGCCCGAAGAGGTGCAACAACAGCTTGCCGCCGACGTCCCGAACCCTGCCCGCCTTGGCGATCCGCATGAATACGGACGACTGGCCGGCTTCATCGTCGAGATGGGCTATCTGAACGGTGAGGTCATCCGCATCGACGGTGCCCTGCGTATGCGCTAAACCGGGGCTCATGACCGAGCGGCAGAAAATGGAAGCGGGTGAATGGTATTGCTGCCTTGACCCGGAACTGGATGCGCTTCGCGCCGAGGCGCGCCGGGCCGTTCATGCCCATAACACATGCCCGCCGGATGCCCGTGGGGCCATCGCGCCGGAACTGGCAGCCCTGTTCGCGGGCTTTGGTCAGGATAGTTTTCTCGAGGCTCCGTTTCACTGTGCCTACGGAATAAACCTGTCGTTGGGAGACCGCGTGTTTTTCAACGCAGGCTGCGTCGTGCTCGACACCGCGCCGGTGACGATTGGGAATGACACGATGCTTGGACCTGCGGTGCAGATCTATTGCGCCGAACACGCGAAAGATCCTGCCTTGCGCGCTCGGGGCCTCGAAGTCGCCCACCCGGTCTGGATCGGCGAAAACGTCTGGATCGGCGGGGCCGCGATCATCATGCCGGGCGTTACGATCGGCGACAATGCCATCATCGGAGCCGGCAGTGTGGTGACAAAAGACGTTCCCCCCGGCGAGACCGTCGTTGGAAACCCTGCCCGGCCTATACGCGCCCACCGATAACCCTGCTCTTCCCCAATCCACCAGGGCCTTGTTCGCGGGGCGCAGCGCCTAGTTTTTCGATCAGGCAGCGCCGGGTCAACGTGTTCCCGAGGGTGGTCGCCCGGGCAAGGTGGATTTTGATCGCACCGAACTCGGAAGCGTCATCGCCTACACCGAAAGAGAATAAATCCAAAACGACCCGCATGTGTTCACGACACATCCCGGTGTCGTTGCCTTCCATGCAATTGGGAACAGCCGCGAACCGTCGCAGACGCATTTGAAGGCGCTTCACCTCACCACTTGAATAAATGTGCTCGACGGGGTCGCAGCCGAAGCAAGCTGAACGAATTGACGCGGATCCGCTGATCCGGTCCCAGGCAAAACCAAAGCAGCAGGCGAACTCCGGTCTTGAGCAGCTTTTTCCGCGCCGTCTGATAAGGCGCGCGCAGTTGGCGTCTACTCAGCCTGGGCTTTCTCTTCCAGTGTCAGCCATTCCTCTTCGGCCGCCGACAACTTGTCTTGCCGTTCGACAAGCGCCTCGGTCGCTTTCTGGAACTTGACCGGCTCGCGGGTAAACAGCTCGGGGTCGGACATCAATTCTTCGAGCTTTGCAATCTCGGCCTCCAGTCGTTCAATCTCGGCCGGCAGCTTTTCCAGCCGGTGCTTTTCTGAAAAGGACAATCCCGATCTGGCTTTTGCTTCCTGCTTCACCTTCGGCTTGGAAAGCTTTGTTTTGCCGTCTTTTTTCTCAGAAACTTCGCCCCGCTGCGCAATATAGTCGGACCAGCCGCCGGCATAGACGGTCGCCCGCCCGTTGCCTTCCATTGCGATGGTCGTCGTTGCAACGCGGTCCAGAAAATCCCGGTCGTGGCTGACCAGCAGAACCGTTCCATCGTAGTCGTCCAGCAGCTCCTGCAACAGATCCAGCGTTTCGACATCCAGATCGTTGGTCGGTTCGTCCAGCACCAGAAGATTGGAAGATTTCGCCATCAACTTGGCCAGCAGCAACCGTGCCTTTTCCCCACCCGACAAGGATTTGACAGCCGCTCTTGCCTGCCGCTCGTCAAACAGGAATTCCTTGAGATAGCCCACGACATGTTTGGGCTGCCCGCCAACCATCACCTGATCAGCCTTGCCGGAAACCCGCATGTCCGGGTCGCCGGTCAGGCTGTCCCACAAGCTCATCTCGGGGTCCAGTTGCGCACGGGTCTGATCGAACACCGCGACCTCAAGATTGGTACCCAGCGACACCGAACCTTCGTCCGGCTCCACCTGCCCCAGAAGCATCTTCAGCAAGGTCGTCTTGCCAACCCCGTTCGGCCCGACAAAGGCCACACGATCACCGCGCTGCACCAGCAGATCAAAATTCCGAACGATCTGCTTGTCACCGAACCCTTTGGCCAGCCCTTTGGCCTCGATCACCTTGCGGCCTGATTTTGGACCCGCCTCCAGCGTCATCGCAGCGGAACCCTGACGCTTGATCTGTGCCGCCTTTTCGGCCCGCAGCGCCTGTAGGGCGCGCACCCGGCCCTGATTGCGTTTGCGCCGCGCGCTGATACCCTCGACCGCCCATTTGGCCTCGGACTTGATCAGACGGTTCAGCTTGTGACGCTGCTGGTCTTCTTCTTCCCAGATCTTGTCCCGCCAGGCTTCGAACGCGTCAAAACCTTGCTCCTGCCGTCGAACCGCGCCCCGATCAATCCACAGTGTCGCCCGCGTCAGTGCCCGCAAAAAGGCTCGGTCGTGCGAGATCAGCACAAACGCCGCTCGTGTCGACCCAAGCTCGCGCTCCAGCCACGCGATGGCTTCGATATCCAGATGGTTGGTGGGTTCGTCCAACAGCATCAGGTCCGGTGCCTCGGCCATCAGTTTGGCCAATGCCGCCCGCCGCCGCTCACCACCCGAAGCAGTCTCAACCGGGCGCGCAGGATCGAATTTCAGCCCCGCACCCGCCCGTTCAACCTTGTAGAGCTCCCCCGGCTCCAACCCGCTCGACGCATAGTCGCCCAGGGTGGCAAACCCCTCCATCGTCGGGTCCTGCTCCATATAGCCCACGGATTTTCCGGGCGGCACGACAATTTCACCGCGGTCAGCCTCGACCAGTCCAGCCATCACTTTCATCAGCGTGGATTTGCCCGACCCGTTGCGCCCAACCAGCGCCACGCGGTCACCGGGCTGTACCACCAGATCCAGTTCGGAAAACACCGGTTCGCCCCCGAAAGTCAGGGATATGCCGGACATCTGCAACAAAGGAATTCTCGCCATGCCCGCCAGCTAAACCGGCGGCCACACTGCGTCAACGCCCTGTCTTCACCTTTTCGGAAATACTCATCTTAACCGGCCAATGCCCGCAACAGGCGTTTTCGGGCCGGAGGGATCGCCCCGATTTCAAGCCCGGTAAACACATGCAACGTGTTCATGTGGCGATCCACAACCGCGTGATCACTCACCCACCCCCCCATCATCAGATAGGTTCGCAACAGGGGCGGCATGCGCGACATTGCCTTTTTCGCGTCCGGCCGGCGCCGCAGACGCGCGGCAAAGCGGAACACGTCCGGAGCCTTGACCCGCGGCAACCACCGTTTTGGGGCCAGGTGGCGATGTTTGAGCATCGCAAAGGCATCAAGGTATCGCCCGGTTTCGGTCCCGGCAAAGGACGAACATCCAAACAGCATCTGGACATTGTGTTGATCGACATAGGACGTCATTGCACCCCAGGCGACACGCAGAATGTCGGGATCGTTCAGGCCGGGATGAACACAAAACCTGCCCATCTCGACCATGCGGCCACTGAACCCTTCCAACGAGCTCAGGTCGTAGAACTGTGCTGAATAGCTGCGCCCGATTTCACCGCCATGTTCCATTGTCAGCATCCGAAAGCAGCAGACCAACTGCCCGGCGGATCGCATATCTTCGACCAGAACATGGCTGCATTGCATGTCGAAATCGTCAATGTCCGGTTGCCGGGTGCCGAATGCCAGTGTCCGCAGGCTTTGTGCGGCCCTGATATCCTCGGCCGATTCCGCCATACGGGCGTGATAGCGCCCCTTGCTCAACATAACTGCCGCCGCCACGGTCGCGTCCTCCATGGGTGCCGACCCACGAGTGTCGGCACGACACCGTTAACACAAGACATGTGACCGCCTTGTGACCAACGCAAGGTTCCGCCGCGATCAGTTGGCGCCAGGAATATTGGCCGGGTTGAAGTTGCCGATATTGCCCAACAGCTGACGCAGGAAGCCTTTGTCCTGAACGTTGGAATCGGTCACCCGGCGTTCCAGCGGAATCACGATGCCGTCTTCCAGGCCAAAACGCTCGATGTTTCTGACGACTCCACGCTGATCAAAGCTGATGGCGACCAGTTCGCGCGCCACCACTTCGGGCCGTTTCGGGCCGTAATGGCGCACCCGCGAGCGGACATAGTAATAGCCCGAATCCCGCACGACCCCGGACGCACCCGGTGCGCCGATGGCTTCTTCCACGCTGTCGCGCGTATCGACGCCCACTTTGATTTCGGCCAGTTCCTCGGCCGGAGGCACATAGCCGTGATTCTTGTAGATCGGCGTACAGGCCCCGGCCGCAGCCAGACAGGCAACAAACACAAGCGATTTCGTCGCTGGTTTCAACCGGTTCACTACCTTCAACATGCACACCCTCTTGCCTTGGCCTCTTGCGGCTTCTATCCGATTACAGAAACCGCTGCCACGGTTCAACACATAGAAAGGCTCACGAATGGGCAACGTTACATCATTTCGGGTGGCTGACCTGCCCCAGAACGCCCCGACACCCTTTGAACTGCGCCCCGCAAGCGCCGCATTGGATGAGATCAGGCAGGATCTGGGGCTGTTGGGGCTGCGCAAACTCAGCTTTTCCGGCGAGCTTCGCGCACAGGGCAAGCGCGACTGGGTTCTTAACGGCAAACTCGGTGCAACCGTGATCCAACCCTGTGTCGTGACGCTCGAACCGGTCACGACCCGGATCGACATTCCCGTGCATCGCACCTTTCTGGCCGATTGGACCGACCCGGATGAACCCGAGTTCGAAATTCCTCACGATGACGAATCCGAGCCCTTGGGCCCGGAAATCGACCCCGCATCGGTGATGGTCGAGGCGCTGTCGCTGGCTCTGCCGCAATACCCGCGCAAGGAGGGTGCGGAACTGGGTCAGGAAGACTATACCGAACCCGGAAAACAGGCGATGACCGACGAAGACGCCAAACCTTTCGCCGGATTGGCAGGATTGCGCGATGCTCTCAAAAAAGACGAGTGACAGAGCGCAGTTTTCCTGTCATAGCAGGCGGTCAGAAAAATCGCTTGAACATACCGAGAATCGCAGTATTTTCGCGCGCTCATCGGATTTTGGGTTGGACATTGCGGGGCCCGTCGCCTAAACGCGCGTCAAACCACGATAAACGAACTACGAAACCCGGGTCGGCAGCGATTCTGCGACCCCTAGTCAGACAAAGGTTGAGACCATGGCCGTCCAACAGAACAAAGTTTCCAAGTCGCGTCGCAACAACCGCCGCGCACACGACGCTCTGGTTGCTGCAAACCCGAACGAATGCCCGAACTGCGGCGAGCTGAAGCGCCCGCACCACGTTTGCGCATCCTGCGGCCACTATGATGATCGCGAAGTCGTCGCTCAGGCCGATGAAATCGATCTGGACGAAGACGCAGCCTAAGCCTGATCGAGCGCAGACCAAGGCATGACTGAACAGCCCACGCACGCCGGACGGATAACCATCTCGGTCGACGCTATGGGTGGGGACGCAGGTCCCTCGGTCGTTGTTGCCGGTCTTGCGAAATCGGCCGACAAGAACCCAGATATCAGGTTCTTGCTGCACGGGCCCGAACAGGTATTGCGCAAGCTTGTCGCCAAACGGCGTGTCCTTGAGGGGCGCGTCGTTTTTCGTGATTGCTCGGGCGTGGTCACGATGGAGGACAAGCCCAGTCAAGTCGTGCGCAACGGCAAAGAGACCTCGATGTGGTCCACGCTGGAAGCGGTACGCCAGGGCGAAGCCCATGGCGCGGTGTCCTGCGGCAATACCGGTGCGCTGATGGCCCTGTCGATGATGCGCCTGCGCAAACTGCCGGGCGTGAACCGGCCTGCCATCGCGATACTGTGGCCCTCGCGCAACCCTCAGGGGTTCAACGTGATGCTGGATGTCGGCGCAGATGTGCGCGCCGACGCCAAGGATTTGCTGCAATACGCCCTGATGGGCGCCTCTTATGCGCGCAACGGTTTGGCCCTGAGCCGCCCTCGGATCGGACTTCTGAATGTCGGCACCGAAGAACACAAGGGGCGCGCCGAACTGAAAGAGGCGCACTCGATGATCGCGGGCTTCGCGGAACAGGCGAATTTCGATTTCGTGGGTTTCGTCGAAGGCAGCGACATCCCCGGTGACAAGGCGGATGTCATTGTAACCGATGGCTTTACCGGCAACGTCGCGATCAAGACCGGCGAAGGCACGGCAAGCCTGATCGGTGACCTGCTGCGGCAGGCGTTCAAATACTCTCCCCTATCCCGATTGGCCTCGATTCTGGCTATCACGTCACTGAACCGTTTGAAGAAACGGATCGACCCGCGACGCGTGAATGGTGGCGTGTTTCTGGGGCTGAACGGCACCGTGGTGAAATCCCACGGCGGCGCTGACGCAACAGGCGTGTCAGCTGCGATCAAACTGGCCTTCACCCTGGCGCAGTCCGGCTTTTCCGAAAAATTGGCTGCGCGGGTTGCATCCACTGCCCAGCTTGCACAAGATGCCGCGCAATCAGCGCCGCAAACAGATAAATAACAAAAAAGGCAGTACCGGAAAATGGCAGGCCGTTCAGTTGTAGTAGGTGTCGGGCATTATTTGCCTGAACGCGTTGTTCCCAATTCCGAGTTTGAAAAAACCCTGGACACGACCGACGAATGGATAAAGACCCGCTCGGGGATCGAACGCCGCCATTTTGCTGCCGAGGACGAGACGACATCCGATCTTGCCACCAATGCCGCCCAGGCCGCGCTGGCCGACGCGGGCCTGACGGCGGATGATATTGACGCAATCGTACTGGCGACTTCAACGGCGGATCTGACCTTTCCTTCGGCCGCCACCATGGTTCAGGCACGGCTGGGCATGACCAAGGGTTTTGCCTTTGACGTGCAGGCCGTTTGCGCCGGATTCGTTTTTGCACTGTCCAACGCAAATGCGCTGATTGTTTCCGGTCAGGCCAAACGCGTGCTGGTGATCGGGGCCGAGACTTTCTCACGGATCATGGATTGGACCGATCGGTCCACCTGCGTTCTTTTCGGCGATGGCGCCGGTGCAGTGGTGCTGGAGGCTCAAGAGGGCACAGGCACCGCCGAGGACCGCGGAATTCTGGCAACCGACCTGAATTCGGACGGGCGCTACAAGGATCTTCTCTATGTCGATGGCGGTGTTTCGACCCAATCCACCGGGCATCTGCGTATGCAGGGCAATCAGGTTTTCCGTCATGCCGTTGAAAAGCTTACGAAAACAGCGGAAACAGCGTTGGAACGAGCGGGGCTGAACAGTTCGGACGTTGATTGGATCGTGCCGCATCAGGCCAACATCCGCATCATTCAGGGCACCGCCAAGAAAATGAACCTGCCGATGGAAAACGTGGTTGTGACCGTTCAGGATCACGGAAACACGTCGGCCGCATCCATCCCATTGGCCCTGTCCGTGGGCAAGCAGCGCGGACAGATCAAGCCGGGTGATCTGATCGTGACCGAAGCCATTGGCGGCGGTCTGGCTTGGGGCGCAGTGGTTCTGCGCTGGTAACCGGCGCAAACCGGCTTACACAGCCGCCCGCAATTCATTGATATTGACAGCGAATTTGCCATACCCATATGCTTCAACAGCAATAGGGGAATTAGCATGGGCGACAAAACACTGACTCGAATGGACCTGAGCGAAGCCGTCTTTCGTGAGGTAGGTCTGTCACGGAACGAAAGTGCGCAGCTGGTTGAAAGCGTTCTGAACCACATGTCCGACGCCTTGGTGCGTGGTGAACAGGTGAAGATCTCTTCTTTCGGTACATTCAGTGTTCGCGACAAGACCGCCCGTGTCGGTCGCAACCCCAAAACCGGCGAAGAAGTCCCGATTCAGCCACGCCGTGTGCTGACGTTCCGCCCGTCGCATCTGATGAAAGATCGCGTCGCAGCCGGGAACCGCAAGTAATTTCAGGACGTCCAGGTTATGAGTAAGTCCCCCGATGCCTTTCGCACCATAAGCGAAGTTGCGGACTGGCTCGGTGTTCAGGCTCATGTTCTGCGATTCTGGGAAAGCCGGTTCACGCAGGTAAAGCCCGTCAAACGCGCAGGTGGACGCAGGTATTATCGCCCGAACGACATGCGTCTTTTGGGCGGGATCAAGAAACTGCTGCACGAAGACGGAATCACGATCAAAGGTGTCCAGCGTATCCTGCGCGAACAAGGCGTCGCACATGTCGCGGCGCTGTCCCCTTCCCTGGACGATCCCGGCCCGGCCCCGATTGCGCCTGCCCAGGACACCGTGGTGCCGTTCGAACCAAAGCCCGCCGCCGCCACGGAACAGATTCGCATGGATCTGCGCGACCCGATCCAGCCAACCGGCAAGGACGATGCGCAGACAAACGCACGCGCCTCTGACGCATCACAGCCCGAGCCAGAGCCCGAACTGGATGCCGCGCCCTTGATGGGGGGAATCGCGTCGCTTGCGTGGAATCAGACAGATTTTGATGACGACCTGCTGCGGCGCATCGCTCCGATTGCGAAAGATCTGCGCCGATGGCTGGACCGGGTTGAAACACAGGCGACGGGTTAGGACAAAAGGCATTGATTTCCTCTTGCCCCTGCCGGGAAAATCTTTATGAACACCCCAACGTCGGGCTATGGCGCAGCCTGGTAGCGCGTCCGTCTGGGGGACGGAAGGTCGCAGGTTCGAGTCCTGCTAGCCCGACCAAATTACACCGACGTTTATGGCATACAGGCCAGATCCCGCTCTGGCACCAGGGGGGATCGAGATGACAGGTGTTTGCCCGAACCAACAGCTTGAGGCGATGATCGCGCGCGGTGAGATCAGCGCCGAACCAGAGGTTCTGCCTGCCCAGATTCAACCCGCCAGCCTTGATTTGCGACTGGGAACAGTGGCTTACCGTGTCCGCGCCTCGTTTCTTGCGGGCGAAGGCCGGACTGTCACGGATCGCTTGACCGAGTTTGAGATGCACCGCATCGATATCTCGGATGGCGCGGTTCTTGAAAAGGGCTGCGTCTATCTGGTGCCCCTGATGGAATCGCTTGCCCTGCCCGACAGCATGAGCGCCGTGGCCAACGCCAAAAGCTCGACCGGGCGACTGGACCTTCTGACGCGGACGATCACCGATGGCGGCACCGAGTTCGACCGCGTGCCCGCAGGTTACACAGGCCCGCTTTATGCCGAAATCTGCCCACGCTCGTTCTCGGTTCTGGTTCGTCCCGGGATGCGTCTGAACCAGATTCGTTTCCGCCACGGTCAGGCCGTGTTGTCCGATGCGGAACTGAGGACCTTGCATGCGCAATCTCCGCTTGTGGACGGACCTGCCGTCATTCAGGACGGTCTGGGCTTTTCCGTCGACCTGCAACTGCCCGATACCGATCTGGTGGGCTATCGCGCCAAACCTCATACAGGGGTGATCGATCTGGATCGAATCGGTGAATACGATCCGCAGGACTATTGGGAAGAGGTGCGCACCAAGGATGGTTGCATCATCCTGGACCCCGGCGCGTTCTATATCCTTGTCAGCCGCGAGGCGGTGCATATTCCACCGATGTACGCGGCTGAAATGGCGCCCTATCTGGCGATGGTCGGTGAGTTCAGAGTGCACTATGCAGGCTTCTTCGATCCCGGTTTTGGCCATGCCGCTGCCGGGGGGGCCGGTTCCCGTGGCGTGCTTGAGGTGCGCTGCCACGAAGCGCCATTCGTGCTGGAACACGGACAGGTCGTCGGACGTCTGGTCTATGAGAAAATGGCTGAAATGCCGACGCAGCTTTATGGTGCAGGCATTGCATCGAACTATCAGGGTCAGGGCCTGAAACTGTCAAAGCACTTCAAGGCCGCAAGCTGACCCCTAGAACTTCATGAACCGGCGCATTTGACGGGTCACGCGCTGTGCCTGCCTGAGGTTCTGCGCATGTCGCGGCGCGCTGGCTTTTCCGGGGCTATTCGATGTGCCGGGTCCGCCGCCCTTTCGGCTGGCCAGATCGATACCCTTGTTCACACCTTTGTTGACCAGACGGCGCATGACCTGGCGCACAATCATGTCGATGATCCGGTTTGCATTCATCGCTCAACTCCGTGTCCTCTCGCACAAAGATAGGCGCTTTATGCGGCAACAAAAGGGCTGTTCGATCACTCTTCTTCGAACAACTCGCTCTGGTCTTCGTCAACTTCGTCCTCGCGCCGTTCCCCCAAAGGGATCGCACCCGGAGGAGGCCGATTCTCCAACAATCCCGCGGCGCGCAGCTCTTTCAGGCCCGGCAGGTCGCGCGCGTTTTCCAGACCAAAATGATCCAGAAACTCAGGCGTCACCACAAACGTCACCGGACGACCCGGCGTCATACGGCGGCGGCCCAGCTTGATCCACTCCATCTCAAGCAACTGATCGATGGTCCCGCGCGAGACCGACACGCCCCGGATTTCCTCGATCTCGGCCCGTGTGCAGGGTTGGTGATAGGCCACGATGGCCAGAGTTTCGATCGCGGCGCGGCTGAGCTTGCGCGTCTCGACCGTTTCCTTCTGCATCAGAAAGCCCAGATCAGGGGCCGTGCGGATGGCCCAGGCATCCCCTACGCGCACAACGCGCACGCCACGCCCCTCATACCGTTTCTGAAGCAATTCAAGTGCTTGCGCCGCGTCGCTGCCATGGGGCATCCGCGCCTCAAGATCCGCAATCGTCACCGGCTCGGCGCTGGCGAACAGAACGGCTTCGACCATACGCTCCTGCTCTGCCAGCGGAGGTGCCTCGAACAGCGTACCGGTCTCTTCTGGGGCATCAGTCACGTGTTTCGGTCCTCTTGCGCAATTGGATCGGAGCGAATGTCTCGCTCTGCTTGATTTCCATATGTCCTTCTTTCACCAGTTCCAACGAGGCCGCAAAGGTCGCCGCCGTTGCCGACCTGCGCCTTACCGGGTCGGAATCCCAGCCATCGGGCAGGTAAGTTTCCATGTCGGTCCATGTCCCGGCAAACCCGATCAGCGGTCGCATCCGTTCCAATGCCTGTTCCATGGTGAATACCGAATCGCGGTCCATCACAAACGGGCGGAATTCATCACGGGTGCGGATGCGGGCATAGCCCTGCATCAGATCCAGCAGCGTGGCGGAATAGGTGACGGTGCGGATTCGGGTGATATCTTCGCCCTGCCCGCGTTTGAAGAAATCCCGTCCCAGCTGATCGCGCGCCATCAATCGTGCCGCAGCGTCGCGCATCGCCTGCAAGCGTTCCAATTGAAACGCCAGATGTGCGGCCAGCTCTTCGCCCGAAGGTCCCTCGTCTTCGGGGTCTGGCGGCAACAGCAGGCGGGATTTCAAAAAGGCCAGCCAGGCCGCCATCACAAGATAGTCGGCGGCCAGTTCGATCCGCAGCGCCCGCGCCTTTTCGACAAAGGCCAGGTATTGCTGCGCCAGCGCGAGTACGGAAATTTTCCTCAGATCAACCTTCTGCGTGCGCGACAGGGTCAGAAGAACGTCCAGCGGGCCTTCAAACCCATCGACATCAACAATCAGCGCTTCGGCCGCAAGACGATCCGCGACCGAGACAGGATCTTCGCTGAAAAGATTATCGTTCATATACCTGCCCGCCCATTAGGGCAGATAGTTCCGCCTCGGCGGCAGGGATGTCAAGTTCCTGCGGAGCTTTGCGCATCGCCAGTGCCCGTTCTGCGCGGGCCTGTGCCACATCGGACATCTCCCCGGCAGCTTCCAGCACCTCGGCGCGCTCGGCAAAGCTTCCGTTGCAGTGCAGAACGACGTCACAGCCCGCGCTTATGGCTTGCCGCGACACCTCAGCAGGCGTTCCGCTGAGCGCCTTCATCCCGATGTCATCGGTCATGATCAGCCCGCCGAAGCCAATCCTGTCGCGGATCACATCCATCATGGTTGCCGAGATAGTGGCAGGCTGCGGGTCAATCCGGTCATAGACCAAATGCGCAGTCATCCCCATCGGCAGGTCGTTCAAGGCCCGGAACGGCACGAAATCGCTTCGCTCAAGCTCATCCAGGGGCAGATCCACATGCGGCAAGTCATGGTGGCTGTCCAACGTGGCACGTCCATGGCCCGGAATATGCTTGAGCACTGGAAGCACTCCGCCATCCAGATGACCCTGCGCCACGGCTTTGCCAATTCTGGAAACGCGTTCAGGATCAGCGTCATAACAGCGGTTCTTCAGGAACTTGTGCGTCTCGGGACGCGCGACATCCACCATGGGCGCACAGTTGCTGTCGATGCCCAGACTAAACAATTCATCGGCAATCAGGCGGTACCTCAGATACATGGCGCGCTCGGCCTGCTCGGCGGCATTGGCTACGTGATCCAACGGAGGCAGCCATTCGCGGGCCAGCGGCGCCCGCAGGCGCTGCACGCGCCCACCTTCCTGATCGATGGTGATCGGGCAATTACGCCCGACTGCCTCGCGGAAATCATCACACAAGGCGCGCGCCTGATCCGCGTGTTCGATGTTGCGGGCGAACAGAATGAACCCGAACGGGTTCATCTGCCGAAACAAGTCTTTTTCCTGTTGCGTCAGGCGCAGGCCCTCTGCATCGGTGATCGTGGCACCGTACTTCACCTGACGGCCACCGGGATACAATCAGCCCCTTGCGCAACAAGCGCGGCACAAAACTGGCGCGAGTCGCTCAGGTCTTCAAAGCCCAGCACGCGCAGGCGGTAAAAGGTGCGCCCACCGCTTGAGGTCTTCTGGATAACGCGCTGTTTTCCTGCCATATATTCGCCGAACTTCCCGTTCAGGCGATCCCATTCCGTTTGCGCAACCTGGACGCTGTCATAGGCCCCAAGCTGCGCCAGACGCGTGCCTTTTGCCAGCGTATCAGGATCAACATCCAACCCAACCGCAGCCTTCACCGCGGCATTGATGGCGTCTTCGGAATTCTCGCTTGGCGACACCCGGCTGCGTGAGGTGCGTGCCGGGCGGGTCAAGGGGCGCAAGGACCGGCGCACGCCCGGCAGCGCGGCAATGGCCGGGTCCGGCAAGGCGGCTGCGAAATCGGCCGGGTCAATTGCGGGTTCTTCCTCGGGGGTGGTCAGCGATGCCAGCTGCACGCCATCCTCGGCGTTTTGCTGAGTTTTGGCTGCTTCACCAGCAAGTTCCGCAACCAGCGCATCCACTGCGTTCTGGCGCAATCGGGCGGCTTCCTGGGTTGAAATCGGCTTTTCCACCACATGCAGCGCCGGTGTCGGCTTCAGATCAGCGGCAGGTACGTCTTCATCCGTCAACGAGACCGGCCGCGGCGCAAGAATCAGACGATCCGCCGGGGCGGCGGCACTGCCCTTGGCTGCCACGGCATTCACGGCCAAGCCCTGATGATCGGCCGGTGTTCCGCCCGGGTTTTCGGGCTGCACCCGCATCGGCCCTTCGGCTGCACGCACGACCGGCACGCCGCTGACATCCCGCATGACAAGCTTGTATCCCCAGATACCGACACCGGCGACCAGTGCCAACGATGCAACAGCCCCCAGGAAATTGACGGCCCGCCCCAGTCCGAACGCGCCGCGCGGCGCGTCGTAATCCTGCATCTCGTCGGGATAGTCATACGCATCCTCGAAATGCGCTTGATTCGGGTAATCATTCTGCCCAGGGCTCTGATGCCCCGAGTAATCGTAACTCGCCATGTCCGCCTCACTGCCCGCTTCGCGCCCGAAAATAAGGCGCGCGGGTCATTTCTTGCCTACCTCGTACCGGCGGTTCGGGCGATATTTGTTACCGCATCTCCTGCGCCGGGGTAACGCCAAGAATACCCAAGCCCGCTGAAATCACAACAGAAACGGCCCGGGCCAGCGCAATTTTCGACTGGCTTGTGGCAACATCGCCATCCTGAATGAAACGCAGCTGGGTTTCGTCATTGCCCCTGTTCCACAAAGCGTGAAAATCCCCTGCAAGTTCATACAGATAGAAGGCAACACGGTGCGGTTCGTTGGTCCGCGCAGCGATCTCGACCAGGCGTGGCCATTCCGCCAGCTTCTTGGCAACCGTCAGTTCGGCGGAGTGGTCCAGCGATGCCAGATCGGCCCCGCGCAGCGTGTCGTCGGTGGCGTCGATCCCCGCCTCGGCGGCACGGCGCAGCACGCTCATCACCCGGGCATGGGCGTATTGCACGTAGAACACGGGGTTCTCGCGGCTCTGTTCCAGCACCTTGTCGAAATCGAAATCCAGCGGCGCGTCGTTCTTGCGGGTCAGCATCACGAAACGGGTCACGTCGGGGCCAACCTGATCGACCACATCGCGCAGGGTGACAAAGTTCCCGGCCCGTTTCGACATCTTGTACGGCTCGCCATTTTTCCACAGTTTCACCAGCTGCGTCAGCTTGATATCCAGCGGCACCTTGCCATCGGACAGGGCCGACACGGCCGCCTTCATCCGCTTGACATAGCCGCCATGATCCGCCCCGAACACGTCGATCAGCGCGTCAAAGCCACGGCTCACCTTGTCATAGTGATAGGCGATATCGGGGGCGAAATAGGTCCAGCTGCCGTCCGACTTCTTGACCGGGCGGTCGACGTCATCGCCATGTTCGGTGGATTTGAACAAGGTCTGTTTGCGCGGTTCCCAATCTTCGGGCTTTTTGCCTTTTGGCGGCTCCAGCACGCCTTCATAGATCAGGCCCTTTTCGGTCAGCGATTTCAGCGCGGCCTCGATCCGGCCCGTGCCATAGAGCGATTTCTCCGAGAAGAACACATCCATCTCGACGCCCAGCGCCTTCAGGTCGGCGCGGATCAGGTCCATCATCGCGTCGGTCGAAAACGCGCGCAGCTCTTCCAGCCATTCGCTTTCCGGTTTGTCGATCAGGCTGTCGCCATATTTCTCTTTCAGCGCCTCGCCAATCGGGATCAGATAGTCACCGGGATACAGCCCCTCGGCAATCTCGGGGCTGAGGCCGTTGGCCTCGCGATAGCGCTCATAAGCGGACCGCGCCAGCACATCCACCTGCGCGCCACCGTCGTTGATATAGTATTCGCGGGTCACGTCATGGCCCGAATAGGCCAGCAGGCTTGCCAACGCATCCCCGAACACCGCGCCGCGTGTGTGCCCGACATGCAGCGGACCGGTCGGGTTGGCCGAGACATATTCGACATTGACCTTCTGCCCCTGCCCCAGGGTCGAGCGCCCGAAATCGGTGCCTTTTTCCAGCACAGCCGCCAACACGCCTTGCCAGACGGACGGCGCAAGACGCAGGTTCAGGAAACCGGGCCCTGCCACTTCTGCGCTTGTGATCCGGTCATCCGCCGCCAGTTTCCCGGCCAGAACATCCGCAATGTCGCGCGGCTTCATCCTGGCTGGTTTCGCCAGCACCATCGCGGCGTTGGTTGCCATGTCCCCATGGGCCGCATCGCGCGGAGGCTCGACCGCCACGTTGTCAAAGCTCAGCCCCTCGGGCAATGCGCCTTCGGACTGCATCTGCGCCAGCGCGTCCAGTACAAGGCCGCGGATCTCGGAAAACAGGTTCATTTCGGATGTCCTTTTGCTTGTCGCGGGGTTTACCACGCAAACCGGCAAGGTCAATGGACGCCTAATGTTTAAGCTTGGTTTGGCGAAACATCTCGCTAATCTCGGGCCTGTACGCCGCTACCGGAGACCGTTGATGCACCGCGCCTTGTCCTTTGCCTTGCTTTTGTCCACCGCCCTGCCTGTGCTGGCCGACCTGCCACAGCCCAAAGGCCATGTGCTGCTGACGCTGGGCGGCGCAGTCAGCGAAACAAACCTGCCTGCGCGGGGTGAGAATGACGGCGGTCTGCTGGGCTATCTGGAGGTCACGCATGACGGCGCGGCAGGGTTTGATGCTGCCATGCTGGACGGGCTGGAGCAGTTCGAGATCACAATCCCCTATGGTCCTTTGGGCAATGAGCGGGAATACAGGTTTTCAGGTCCGCTTTTGGCAGACGTCATGACATTGGCCGGGGCCGAGGGGAAAACCGCTCTTCCCATGGCGCTGGATGGGTATCAGGCTGAAATCGAGTGGGACAGTATCGCCACGCACAAACCGATCGTTGCAACGCATGCTGATGGCGAACCGATGGGGATCGGTGGTTACGGCCCGACGATGATCGTGTTCCCACCGACGAAGTACGCCGAACAGTCCGCGAAACAAGCCGCTCAGCAAGTCTGGGCCATCGCTTACATAGCCGTGGAGTGATCAGCCCGTCAGCCGCGCATGGTCCTGCAAGGCAAATCGGTCGGTCATGCCCGCAATGTAGTCGGAAACAATGCGGGCCAAGGCTGTGTCGTCCCTGGCAGCTTCAATGTCATCATACCAGCGCACAGGCATTTGCCTGGGATCGTTCATGTAGATCGGAAACAGATCTTCCACGATCTTTGCCACCTCTGCCCGCACTGACATCACCCTGGGTGCGCGATACATACGTGTGAACAGAAACGACCTGATTTCACGCAGTTGCGCCCAAACCTCATCCGAGAACTGGATGACAGGATACCCAAGATGTCGGATTTCTTCGACGGACTGCGCGCCAGACACGGCAATGAGATCGTTCGAAGTGTTGATGACATCCGCCACCATGACCCCGAAAACCCGCCTGAGCGCTTCGTGACGCCGGCGGTAGGAATCCAACCCTGGGTATCTGGCATCCACCTCGGCGTAACAGACCCCGACAATCGGCAGGTCCTGCAAATCGTCATCCGTGAACAAGCCTGCGCGCAACCCGTCCAGAAGATCGTGATTGTTGTATGCTATGTCATCAGAAAGGGCCGCAACTTGCGCTTCCGCGCTGGCATGGGTGTGCAGTTCAAGATCAAATTCCTGATTGCACTCGGCCAATGCCCAGGGCAGATCGCCCTCAACCGGCCCATTGTGCTTGGCTATCCCTTCCAGACATTCCCAGGTCAGGTTGCAACCATCGAATTCTGCATAGTGGCGCTCCAGCTTTGTGACAATCCGAATGGCCTGCGCGTTGTGATCAAAGCCACCATAGGGCTTCATCAACGCGTGCAGCGCGTCTTCGCCAGTGTGTCCAAAGGGCGTGTGCCCCAGATCATGCGCCAGGGCCACGGCTTCGGTCAGCTCTGGGTTCAGGCCCAGGGCACCGGCAATGGTCCGGGCCACCTGCGCCACCTCGATGGAATGGGTCAGGCGGGTGCGGTAGCTATCGCCCTCATGCTCAACGAAAACTTGCGTCTTGTGTTTGAGGCGCCGAAAGGCACTGGCGTGAATGATCCTGTCCCGGTCGCGCTGAAAGCATGATCGGAAACTGCTTTCCTCCTCGGCCACGAGCCGTCCCCTGGTGCGGTCCGGATCCGAGGCAAAACTAGCTCTGTCCAAATGGCCCGTCCTTGTCGCCTGTCCTTGCACTTTCTATATTGTATGGCGTAACGGAAGGAAACCTTTGGAGACCGGCATGAATCTGCCCCCAACAGTCACGGATCGCGCCTTTGAACGCCTCGCTGAAATCGGCGCGGCGGATCAGGGTCAGGCACTGCGCGTCGCAGTGGAAGGCGGCGGTTGCTCGGGGTTTCAATACGAAATCGCTTTGGATACGCCAAAAGCAGATGATCTGGTCCTTGAAGGCAAAGGGCAAAAAGTCATTGTTGACGCCATTTCGCTGCCCTTTCTGGAAAACGCGGTTATCGACTTCACCCAGGAACTGATTGGCGCGCGATTTGTGATCGACAACCCCAACGCCACCTCTTCCTGTGGTTGTGGCACATCTTTTTCGATGTAACCGTGGGGGCTTTGCCCCCACACCCCCAGGATATTTTCAGCCAGATGAAGCAGGAGTCCGCCCTCTGACCGAAAGACCAGAGGGCTTCACCTGGCGCGGTCATCGGCGTCCCCGCCTGTCCCGCAACTTCAGCTTGAAGAAATTCGGTTAATAATCCGTTTCTTCATCTGGCCAAAAATATCCCGGAGCGCGAGGCAGAGCCTCGCAAATACGATCTCCGCCTTGCCGTTGGGCCCGTTCTGCGCGATAGGTTGCACCAAGTCTTCGGAGGATCGCGCATGAAAATCGCCACGTTCAACATCAACGGCATCAAAGCGCGGGTCGAAGCCCTGCCCCGTTGGCTGGACGAAGCGCAGCCCGACGTTGTGCTGCTGCAAGAGATCAAGTCGGTCGATGAAAACTTCCCGCGCGAGATATTCGAAGAGCGTGGGTTCAACGTGGAAACCCACGGACAAAAAAGCTTCAACGGCGTTGCAATCTTGTCGAAGCTTCCCCTCGAGGATGTATCCCGCGGCCTTCCCGGCGATGACGCGGATGAACAGGCCCGCTGGATAGAAGCCACCGTCGTTGGCAAAAAGGCTCTTCGGATCTGTGGGTTGTACCTGCCCAATGGCAATCCGGCACCCGGCCCGAAATACGATTACAAACTGGCATGGATGGAACGGCTATATGACCGTGCCCGTGATTTGCTGGCAACCGAAGAACCCGCGTTGATGGCGGGGGATTACAACATCATCCCGCAGGCGGAGGACGCCAAACGCCCCGAAGCATGGCGCGACGATGCATTGTTCCGCCCCGAAAGCCGCGCCGCATTTCGCAAGATCCTGAATCTGGGCTTCACCGAAGCGTTCCGGGCCACCACCCAAAGCGCGGGGCACTATTCATTCTGGGACTACCAGGCCGGGGCCTGGAACCGGAACGACGGAATTCGGATCGATCACTTTCTGCTGACCCCGCAAGCGGCAGATCTAATGCGGGATTGCCAGATTGATGCCGCCGTGCGCGGGCATGAAAAACCCTCGGATCACGTGCCTGTCTGGGTCGATCTGGATATTTAGCAGTTCAGGCCGTGACGTCGTGGCTGTATATCCATTCGTAGCGGCGTGACAATTTCCCTCCGATGGCCATAAGCGCACATTGGGCCGCCAAACGGGCGGGGCCTGACAAGTGGAAATTGCGTGCATTCGACCCGGCAGCCGCAACCACGCTTTCTGCCCTCGGCTTGCGCTTTTGCTCGTAGGCGGCAAGCGCGCTGGTGACGCCCGAGTGCTCGTCGAATGATCGTGCAAGCACCCAGGCATCTTCCAGCGCCAGGCAGGCGCCTTGTGCCATGAACGGCAAGGTCGGATGCGCCGCGTCCCCCAGCAGTGCCAAACGACCGTTCTGCCATTTTTCAGCGACCGGGCGCAGGAACAGGGCCCACAGATTCACATCCGAGACCTTTGACAGAATCTCACCTACCGGACCGCCGAACCCTGAAAAACGTGCGCGCAATTCATCCGGATCGCCCTTCAGCTTCCATCCCTCTTCCCGCCAGTCCGAGCGTTCCTCGACCGCAACGATGTTCATCATGCTTTGATCGCGCAATGGATAGGTTACGACATGCCGACCCGGCCCCATGGTCAGGGATGCCGTAACCACGCCTGAATCCGGTCGCCAGGGAATGGTGGCGCGCCAGACGACCTGGTGCGTGAACGAGGGTGTCTCGGGCCCGTTCAGAGCCGGGCGAATCGTGCTTCGGCCACCGTCGGCGGCGATGACGCATTCGGCGCGCAGCCGTTCGCCGCTCGCCAACAGGATTTCGGCTTCGTTGGGGTGTTTCTGCACATTGGAAACCTTGGCCCCCAGACGGACATCCACACCGGCCTTGCAGGCCGCAGAATGCAGCAGATTCAACAGATCCGCACGATGAAAAAAATAGGTCGGGCCAGCCGAAGGGCCGGGCAGCCGGCTGACAACGCGGCCTTTGCGGTAATCGCGCAAGATCGTACCGTGCGACTTCTGGCCCGCAGACAGATCCGCCACCCCAAGCGCGCGCAGCACGCACATCCCGTTTTCACTGATCTGAAGGCCCGCGCCAACCTCGGTCAATGCCGGGGCTTGCTCTAGCAGGGTGACCAGCGCCCCGTGTTGCCGCAGCGCCAACGCAGCCGCCAGACCGCCGATACCGCCGCCAATTACACAGAAATTCAACCGATTGATCTTCATGCCCCCCGCATAACGCAAAAACGCCGAAGCCACAGGCCCCGGCGTTCGAAATTTTCCAGTTGTACCCGGCGATCAATCGTCGCGGTGGACCTTTTCGCGGCGCTCGTGGCGCTCTTGCGCCTCCAGCGTCATGGTCGCAATCGGACGTGCATCCAGGCGTTTCAGCGAAATCGGATCGCCGGTCTTTTCGCAGTAGCCGTATTCACCTTCTTCGATCCGGCGCAGGGCTGCGTCGATCTTGGCAACCAGCTTGCGCTGGCGGTCGCGTGTCCGCAGTTCCAGAGCGCGATCGGTCTCCTCGCTCGCGCGGTCTGCGACATCCGGAATGTTTCGGGTGTTGTCCTGTAGCCCTTCGATCGTATCGCGGCTGCCCGCCAAAAGCTCATTCTTCCAATCCAACAGCTTGCGGCGGAAATATTCAAGCTGACGTTCATTCATGAAAGGTTCATCTTCGGCCGGGCGGTAATCCTCCGGCAGAAAAACTTCCTGTTTCATATTTGCTCCCTCGGTATGGCCAGAAACGTCGGTCGCGGATGTTTCACCTGACATTTGGCACCCCCTTCTGCGCAGCGTTTAGCCGACGGGCGTGGGATTGTCACTACACAAACGTTGCTTCAGCCCGCCCTCGTGCTGTTTTGTCTAAATATGAGACAAACAACAACAAAACCCTGTTTTTCTATGAAATTTAGCAGGCCTTTTTGAGGCAGGTGTCAATTGGCAGGGTCCATTCGCGCACACGAATCAACCAAAAGGGCTTGGAGTTCCTGCAAAAATCGCCTCAACCGACGCAGGGACGCGGGTTGTCAAAATCATTGACCGTCTGTAACCCGGACAACACAACCTGCCCACGGATCACGAAAAACCACACGAGAGGCCCATGACCGCACGCTTTCAAGGTACAGCCGAATATGTCGCCACTGACGATCTGACGATTGCCGTGAACGCCGCCGTCACACTTGAACGCCCGTTGCTGGTCAAGGGCGAGCCCGGCACCGGCAAGACAGAGCTTGCCAAACAGGTGGCCGGCGCACTGGGGCTGAGGATGATTGAGTGGAACGTGAAATCCACCACCCGCGCGCAGCAGGGCCTGTATGAATATGACGCGGTCAGCCGCCTGCGGGACAGCCAGTTGGGTGAGGAACGCGTGCATGACGTGTCGAACTATATACGCAAGGGCAAGCTGTGGCAGGCCTTCGAGGCCGACGAAAAGGTCGTTCTGCTGATCGACGAGATCGACAAGGCGGATATCGAGTTTCCAAACGACCTTTTGCAGGAACTCGACAAGATGGAGTTCCATGTCTACGAGACAGGGGAAACGATCCGGGCCAAAAACCGCCCTATCGTCATCATCACCTCGAACAATGAAAAGGAACTGCCGGACGCGTTTCTGCGCCGCTGTTTCTTTCACTACATCCGCTTCCCGGACGAGGCCACGATGCGCCGCATAGTCGAGGTTCATCACCCCGGCATCAAGGATGCGCTGCTGACCACCGCTCTGACCCAGTTCTATGAAATCCGCGAGACGCAGGGGCTCAAGAAAAAGCCGTCAACATCGGAAGTGCTGGATTGGCTGAAGCTGCTGCTGGCCGAGGACCTGAGTGCCGAAGACCTCAAGCGCGGCGGCGCAGATGCGCTTCCGAAACTGCATGGCGCGTTGCTGAAGAATGAACAGGACGTGCATCTGTTCGAACGTCTGGCCTTTATGGCACGCGGCAAACGATAGCCGGAGGGGGACCGGTCGGTGATCATGGCTTGCCTTGGGACGGCCCGGATGCCAGCATCGGCCCATCTGGCGAAACAGAGCTTCGCCGCCCACAGAATTGGATGAATCGCGTGGCGAACGCACTGACAATCCGCACCCTGCGTGCCGAGGACAAAAGCCAATGGGCCGACATGTGGCGGGACTATCTGGCGTTTTATGAAACCGCCCTGCCCGATGATGTATACGAAACAACCTTTTCCAGACTACTGGGCGACGACCCGCAGGATTTTTCCTGTTTCGTTGCCGAGCAGAATGGCGCCCTGGTCGGACTGACACATTATCTGTTTCATCGCCACGCTTGGAAGGTGGAAAAGGTCTGCTACCTGCAAGACCTGTTCGCGCGCGCCGAGGCGCGGGGGGCAGGCGTTGGCCGGGCCTTGATCCAGGCGGTCTATGATGAGGCAGATCGTCAGGGCGCGCCGTCGGTCTATTGGCTGACCCAGGAGTTCAACCATACCGCGCGGAAACTGTATGATCGCATCGGCACACTGACACCGTTCATCAAGTACGCCCGCTCATGAAGCGATTGAGTGCCCTTTTTCTGGCACTGGTTGTTGCCGGCTGCGCGACGGTTGAAACGATCGAACTGCCCGATCAGGTCGCGCCCATCGAAGCAAGCCTGCCGCCTGCAAAGTCTTTTTCAACGGCGCGCCCTTCGCCGCCTGCTCGGTCCAACAAGAACATCGCCTCTGACTTCCTGTCCCTGCATTTCGAACTTGAAAGCGGCGCCGCCCTGCCCGTTTTCACGCGTTTTGAGACCCCGGTCACAGTCCGCCTGACAGGATCGCCGACCGCAAGCATGCAGCAGGATCTGACCCGGTTGCTCAACCGTCTGAAGCGCGAAGCCGGGATCAACATCCGACAGATCGACGAAGGACAGGCCAATATCACCATCGAAGCCGTCAGCCAGAAAGACATTCTGCGCATTCTGCCCAATGCGGCCTGTTTCGTCGTCCCCAACTCCTCGAGCCTTGAAGAATATCGCCGTGACCGCCGAAAGATCAAAAGCAGCTGGACTGAACTGCGCAAACGCGAACGGCTTGGGATTTTCATCCCATACGACGTAAGTCCGCAGGAAATACGTGATTGCCTGCATGAAGAACTGGCCCAAGCGCTTGGTCCGCTGAACGATCTGTATCACCTGCCGGATTCGGTGTTCAACGACGACAATATCCATACGGTTCTGACCGGGTTCGACATGTTGATCCTGCGGGCGGCCTATGCGCCGGAACTGCGCACCGGTATGACCCGCGATCAGGTTGCCGCGGTCATCCCGGGGGTTCTCAGCCGGATGAACCCGCGCGGGGACAGGGTGCCCGTTCAACCCTTTACGGATACGCCGCGCGAATGGATTGACGCGATTCAGAAATCACTGGGACCGGGGGCGGGGTCGCCCAGACAGCTGCGCGCTGCCCGAAAGGCGGCACGGATCGGTCAGCAGCAGGGATGGACGGATCACCGCCGCGCCTATCCTCATTATCTGATAGGCCGGATGGAACAATTCCGGGACCCCAACGAAGCTCAACGCCAGTTTCAGATTGCGCAGCAATTTCTGAAGGCCACGCCCGGCACAGAGGTGCATCAGGCCTATGTCACCACGCAAACCGCGGCATTTGCGCTGGCACAGGAAAAGGGACCCAGTGTGCTGCCCGAGCTGAACAGGGCCATCGATGTCATGACACGGGCTGAAAATGCGTCTTTGCTGGCCACGTTGTTGTTGCTGAAATCAGAAGCGCTGAAGCAGGCGGGGCAGATACAGCAGGCACGTGCCGTCAGGCTGGACAGCCTGGGATGGGCGCGGTACGGGTTTGGCTCGGATCTGGTGGCCCAGTCGTTGTCACGGGGCAATGGCCGAAGAAACACGGATGGCACGAAAGACGGATGACGCACATATGTTGGTAGTTCTGGGAATGGCGGCACTGGGTGCGACCGTGGGCGCACTGGCCGCGAAAAAGCGCAGCGGCAATCGGGCCGACATGGCGCAATATGCCGCCGGATACGGCATTGCCTTTGCGCTGGTGGGTCTGGTGATCTCGTTGATTCTGGTGCGTTTGGTGGCCTGACACGATGTTCCTGCCCTTTTTCGAAAACCTTCGCAAAGCTGGAATCCCGGTATCGCTGCGGGAGTATCTGACTTTTTTGGAAGGCATGAAAAAGGGTCTGGTCACCTATGATGTCGAGGCGTTCTACTATCTCGCCCGCGTGTCGATGGTGAAGGACGAACGCAACATCGACAAGTTCGACCGCGCCTTTGCCGCCAGTTTCGAAGGACTGAACGAGATCAGCTTCGATCAGGTTCTGGAAGCCGTTGACATCCCTGGCGACTGGCTGGCCAAAATGGCCGAAAAGCACCTGTCGGATGAAGAAAAAGCCGAGATCGAGGCGCTTGGCGGTTTCGACAAGCTGATGGACACGCTGCGCGAGCGTCTCAAGGAACAACAAGGCCGCCATCAGGGCGGCAACAAGTGGATCGGCACGGCCGGGACCTCTCCTTTCGGGGCCTATGGCTACAACCCCGAAGGCGTGCGCATCGGCCAAAAGGAAAGCCGCCACCAGCGCGCGGTCAAGGTTTGGGACAAGCGCGAATTCAGAAACCTGGACGACACGGTTGAACTGGGCACGCGCAACATCAAGGTTGCCCTGAAACGCCTGCGCCGCTGGGCGCGCGAAGGTGCTGCGGAAGAACTGGATCTGGACGGCACCATTCGCGCCACGGCCGAACACGGCTATCTGGACGTCAAGACCCGCCCCGAACGTCACAACGCGGTCAAGGTCCTGCTGTTCCTGGACGTTGGTGGATCAATGGACCCCCATATCAAAGTGGTGGAAGAGCTGTTTTCGGCCGCACGGTCCGAGTTCAAGCATCTGGAATACTATTATTTCCACAATTGCCTTTACGAAGGCGTCTGGCGTGACAATCGCCGCCGCTGGGACCAGCAGACGCCCACGCATGAAGTGTTGCGCACCTATGGGCCCGACTACAAATGCATCTTCGTCGGCGACGCCTCGATGAGCCCATATGAGATCGCCTATCCCGGCGGTGCCAACGAGCATTGGAACGCAGAGGCCGGGCAGGTCTGGCTGCAACGCGCGCGGGATCAATGGACATCGAACCTGTGGATCAATCCCGTGCCCGAGAAGTACTGGGAATACACCCATTCCATCAGCATGATCCAGGAGATCTTCGAAGGCCATATGGTGCCGATGACCCTGGCCGGGCTGGAACAGGGAATGAAAGCGCTGACCCGTTGAGGTCAGCGCCAGAGTTTACCCGGCAATCACCTGAATCCCAAGAAACAGGATCGCTGCCAGCATGGCCGCTGCGGGAACAGTGATAACCCACGCGGCAACGATGGTCAGGAAATGCGACCGGCGAACCAGCTTGCGGCGGCGGCGTTCTTCCGCCGCAACGCGGGGGCGTTCGGGAAAAGCCAGCCTTGAGCGTTTCAGCCTTCGCTCGGCATCCCATTCCCGGAAGAACCCGACGCCGAATACAGCGCCAACCGCGATGTGGGTGGAACTGACAGGCAAGCCCAGCCAACTGGCGACAATCACCGTGATCGCGGCTGACAGCGCGACGCAATAGGCCCGCATCGGGTTGAGCTTGGTGATCTGGCTGCCGACCATGCGGATCAGTTTCGGACCAAACAGGAACAGGCCGAACGATATCCCAAACGCACCGATGACCATGACCCAATAGGGAATGCTGACGGCATGCGTGAAATCGCCCGAGGCAGAGGCCTGCACAATCGCGGCCAACGGGCCCACTGCATTGGCAACGTCATTTGCGCCATGCGCAAAGCTCAGCAACGCCGCAGAGACGATCAGGGGAATTCCAAACAGAATTTTCAGCGATTTGTTGCGGTTCTCAAGCCCTTCGGACTGACGGCGGATAATCGGGATCATCACGGCCCAGATCAGCCCGCCACAGACCGCACCGATCAGCAGCGCCGTCCCGAGATCAATCTTGATGATCTTCTTGAGGCCCTTGAGCGCCAGGTAAGATGCAAAGGCGCCCGCCATGATCCCGACCAGCATCGGCACCCATTTGCGGGCCGCGGCGATCTTGTCTTCCTGATAGATGATCCTGGCCTTGATGAACCACAGGAAACCGGCTGCGACCAAGCCCCCCAGAACCGGCGAGATCACCCAGCTGGCGGCGATTTTGCTCATGGTGCCCCAGCTTACGGCACCGAACCCGGCAGCGGCTATCCCGGCCCCCATGACGCCGCCGACGACCGAATGCGTGGTGGAAACCGGCGCCCCGATCCATGTCGCCAGATTGACCCACAGCGCCGAGGACAGCAGCGCCGCCATCATCGCCCATATGAAGACGTTGGCCGTTCCCATGCTTTCCGGCGCGATGATTCCCTTGGCGATGGTTGATACGACATCGCCCCCGGCGACGAGCGCTCCGGCACTTTCAAAAATGGCGGCAATGGCGATGGCACCGCCCATCGTCAGCGCATTCGCCCCCACTGCGGGCCCCATGTTGTTGGCGACGTCATTGGCCCCGATGTTCAGCGCCATATAGGCCCCGAACATCGCCGCGATCACGACGATGAGCGCGTTGCTGCCCTGCCCGAACAGGAAAGCGGCCACAAGGCCTGCGACAACAATGAATACCAGAGCGATCCCTGAGCCCACAAAAGGCCGTCCAGCCTGTGCGGTCGCCATTTCGAGGCGTGAAAAGCGACGCAAATCCCGGTCGAGCGTTTCCAGGTGACGCGCTTCATAGTTCTTGTCGGTCATGGGTCCCTCATCGATAGCGCCCTGTCGGTTAAGTGGGATCGTCGAAATAATCAACAGCTCATGTCGCAAGATCGCAACTTATCGAAGTTTGTGCCGATTTCGGCGCACGAACATGCGGGTCCCGACGAACATCCCGCAGGTGTGACTTGCGCAATGCCCATGTTCGGACCATATCTTTGGCATGCTTCGATTGACTCCGATCCTGCTGGCCATTGGCTATGCCATCGTGATGTACCGGATTTCCGTCTGGCGCACCCATCGTGAGCTGGACGCAAAATCGACCGAACTGGCCGATCCGGTGCTGAAACGGATGACGGACCGGCTGGCCGCAGCTTTGGAAATCGATCGGGTCCCCGTCTATATCTACGAGATCGACCCGGTGAACGGGCTGGCTGCTCCGGACGGTCGGATTTTCATCACGCGCGGGTTTTACCGAAAATTCCGCAACGGAGAGGTTTCGGCCGAGGAGATGGCCAGCGTGATCGCACATGAGTTGGGGCATGTTGCCTTGGGTCATGCAAAGCGACGGATGATTGATTTTTCAGGTCAAAACGCAATGCGGACGGCGCTGATCATGGTGCTGAACCGGTTTATTCCGTTCATCGGAGCGATGATTGCGAATGCCTTGACGTCATTGCTGGCCTCGCGCCTGTCACGACAGGATGAGTATGAGGCGGACGAATATGCCGCCGCCTTGCTGACCAAGGCCGGAATCGGGATCGGGCCGCAGAAATCCTTGTTTCACAAGCTGGAAGACTTGACGCAACAACGGGCGGGCGTTGCCCCGGCATGGTTGATGAGCCACCCGAAAACGGGTGAGCGCATAGCGGCACTGGAGGCCCTTGAGCAGCGTTGGGCGCGTGGCTGAGGGTGCGCAGCGAGAGGCCAGCCTCTCGCGCTCTCCGGGATATTTTTAGCCAGATGAAGGGGGCCCCCGTCTATTGGGTGAGCGCCTTGCCAAGGCGTGGAAGGCGGGCCTTTTTCATCAGCGCCCGCAGGGTCCATTGGTGGCCGGACAGGCGGATGGCTTCACTCAGAACGCGATCGGCGATGGTCGCCAGGCCGTCAGGGTCCGATAGCCAGAGACCATGCAGCAAGCCATCGGGATCTCGGCGGTCGAGCCCCTCCTCTGCCAGGATATTTCTGGGGAAATCCTTGGCGTTGACGGTGACGATGACGTCAGCCGAGGCCGTGATGGCCGTCGCCAGAACGTGGATATCGGCTGAGTCGGGCAGCCAGAGGCGCTGCTCCAACCCCGGGACCGGCGCGCGTTCGGCCTGCAGCCACTGCGCCTGCGCCAAGGCAATTTCGGCACGGGCTTGCGCCTCGCCCGTCGGGCCCAGCTTGCGCGCGGCGCGGGCCCATTCTTCGAGGATGCGGGCAGACCAGATCGGAGTGAAATGGCCAAGGCGGGCCGCGCCCAGCAGCATCTCGCGCATCACCGTGGGATAGATGACGCAGGTGTCAAGAACGGCCTTCACAGGCGGTAGAACACTGCTTTGAGGTAGCCGCTTTCCGCCAGTTGCGGCAGTTGCGGGTGATCCGGACCCGCAAACCCGGTGTGGATCAGTTGCGCCTGACGCCCGGCGCGCCCGATCCCACGGGAGGACGCATCGCGGAACCGGCCCAGGTCGGCCGCGTGCGAACACGAACACAGCCCCAGATAACCACCGGGTTTGACCAGAGGCGCCGCCAGTCGTGCGATACGTTCATAGGCGCGCAGCCCTGCATCCAGCGCTTGTCTGGACGGCGCAAACGCGGGCGGATCGCAGATCACCACGTCAAATCGCGCGCCTTCTTCGCCCAGTTGAGTCAGAACCACGAACGCGTCGCCCTGCCGGGTTTGGAACTTTTCAGCAAGGCCCGACGCCTCGGCTCCTTTTTTCGCCAGGTCGAGCGCGGCGGCTGAGCCATCGACGGACAATGCCTGCCCCGCACCGCCTGCAAGCATCGCCAGACCGAAGCCGCCGACATGGCTGAACACGTCCAGCACCTGCGCATCGGGATGAACCAGACGCGCGGCAAAGGCGTGGTTGGGGCGCTGGTCGTAAAACAGCCCGGTCTTCTGACCGCCTGTCAGATCCGCCATGTAGGTGGCGCCATTCATCGGCACCGGCAGGGGCGCATCGGGCGCGGTTCCGCGCAATACCTGGTTGATGTCGTCCAGCCCTTCCAGCCCGCGTGTACGGCCCGAGGCGTTCTTCAGCACCGTGGTCACGCCAGTCGCTTTGACCAGAGCTTGTGCCAGCACATCCAGGTGCGCCTCGGCCCAGGCCGCGTTCGGCTGAATGACGCAGGCCTCGCCAAAGCGGTCGATGATGACGCCGGGGAAGCCGTCCGCTTCGGCATGGATCAGGCGATAATACGGGGCGTCAAACAGGCTTTCCCGCAGATCGAGGGCGCGCTGCAAACGGTTCTCGAACCACGTCGCGTCAAGCTGCGCGTCGATGTCACGGTCCAGCACCCGGCAAATGATCTTGGACGCGGGGTTGACCGCGACCAGCGCGACGGGCGCCCGTTTGTCATCTTCGAGCACGGCCAGAGCGCCCGCGGGGATTTTTCGGGTACGGCGGTCCGAGACGATGTCATTGGCATAGACCCAAGGGAAACCATGGCGCAGGCCGCGCGCATTGGCTTTGGGTTTCAGGCGGATACGGGGGCGGTCGGCAGATTGGGTCATGGCGCCCTCATAGTCCTGAACGCGCCGGTGGGAAAGCCCTAGCGGTTACGGGATCGCCAACCGCCGCGGCGTTTTGGGGCCTTTGCCGTCTGAAGGCCTTCGGTCAGAACCTGTGTCATCGGATGATCGGGGTTCTGCTCGGCATAGCCCGCGTGCAGCTCGGCCAGCGCAGTGTTCTGGTCGCGATCCGCAGGAAGGCTCAGCGCCCAGTCCAAAAAGATGCTGCGGCACTCTGGCAGGGTGATGCCGTCGATTCGATAGGCTTCGCGGATCAGACCTTTGTGGTCGTTGGGATCACTGCTGCGCGCCATCTTCTTCCCCCTTGATCACGCCGCCGATCAGATCGGCCGCGGTCGTGTAACATTCCTGCAATGCCGCCTGCAACGCCTCGACCTGTTCGAACCCGGTGGCGCGGCACAAAAATGCAGTACCGCCTTCGCCGATCTTGTCGGCTTCGATTGTCTTGCCCGACAGCAACCGCGCGGCGCATTGCACCGACCAGAATAGGTCATAGCAGTCTTTCAGAGATTGCGCCTGCGCGACATCCAGCAACCCGGCTGCGACGGCACCATCCAGACCCGACGCGACATCGCGCTGCGCGGACCCTGCCAGCAAAGTACCGGTTTCGGCCATCAATTCGATATCCATCAGCCGGCCGGGGCCTTTCTTGGCGTCCCAGATGCCGGCGGGCGCCTTGGCTGCGGCCAGGCGTGACCGCATCTCGGCCACTTCGCGCAGAACCTTCCCCTGCTCTCGCGGGTGCGACAGAAACTCGGTGCGGAAGGCTTCGATTTCCTCGGCCAGTCCGGCGTCCCCGGCAACAACATGCGCGCGGGTCAGAGCCAAATGCTCCCACACCCAAGCTTCGTTCCGCTGGTAATTGACAAAGCTGGCCCAACTGGTCGCAACCGGCCCCTGATTGCCCGAGGGACGCAATCGCATATCGACCTCATACAAGCGTCCTTGCGACATCGGCGCGGACAATGCCGTGATCAGGGCCTGCGTGAACCGCGCATAATACGTGCGCGTGGCCAAAGGGCGCGGACCGTCAGACATGTCCTGATCCAAAGGATCGTAGATGACGATCATGTCCAGATCGGATTGCGAGTTGATCCGGCCTGCCCCCAGCGACCCCATCCCAAGCACGGCAGCGCCCCGCCCCGGTGCAGGGCCGTGTTTGCGGGCGAAATTTTCGGTGACATGCGGCAGGATGGCCGCGATGACCGACTGCGCAAGCTCGGCATATTGCCGACCTGCCTTTTTTCCGTCGATCAGGCCGCGCAGGTGATGCACGCCGACCCGGAAATGCCATTC
Source organism: Ruegeria sp. HKCCD6157 (assembly GCF_013110685.1). Classification (NCBI taxonomy): domain Bacteria; kingdom Pseudomonadati; phylum Pseudomonadota; class Alphaproteobacteria; order Rhodobacterales; family Roseobacteraceae; genus Ruegeria; species Ruegeria sp. HKCCD6157. The sequence goes on along the minus strand of NZ_WVRB01000001.1, from coordinate 1,166,351 downwards.
CTTGCACCAGCGTCGGGCAAGATCAAGCTGGGTTTCATAATCCGTTTCTTCCGACAAAGCCTGCGTCAGTTCCGCTTGCAACGCCTCTTGCCCGGGCCAATCCGCAAAGAAACTGCCCCCGATCACCGCATCAAACACCGACGCGTTGCGGGACAGGTGCGATGCCAGAGCATGCGAGGTTCCGACGATATCGATCAGCAAGTCGATCAGTTGCGGATTCGCCTCGAACAGCGAAAACAGCTGCACCCCAGCGGGCAGGCCTGCCAGGAACCCGTCCAAAGCCAACAATGCTTCGTCGGGCTTGGCGGTTTTGGCCAGACGTGACAGCAATTCGGGGCGCAGACGTTCGAAAATCCGCGCGCCGCGCTGGGACCTCAGGGCCGGGTATGTCGTCCATCGGGCCAGAACGTTCTTGTCGAACTCCACATCCTGTACATGGGCGGGCGCCGCACCCGGCCCGGGGGCAAAGAACCCTTCGGTCAGCTCATGCACTTCGGTCAGGCGGTTTTTCAGGTCCTGCGTCAACTCGGCACTGCTGATCCCCATCAGGCAGGCGACGCGTTCGATCCCGTCGGGTGAGTTCGGCACCTTGTGGGTCTGCGCATCATGAATCATCTGGATGCGATGTTCGACTTCGCGGTGCGCGCGGTAATGATCGGTCAGCTTGTCCGCCACATCCTGCGGCACCCATCCTTTGGAGGCCAGCGCCGCCAACCCGGGAACCGTGCCTCGCACCCGCAGGTCAGCGTCCCGCCCGCCCGCGATCAACTGGCGGGTTTGCGTGAAGAACTCGATCTCGCGGATACCGCCCTGCCCCAGTTTCATGTCGTGACCCGGGATCGACAAAGACCCGCCTGTCCCTTTGTTTTCCCGGATGCGCAGGCGCATGTCATGGGCGTCCTGAATGGCGGCAAAGTCCAGATGGCGGCGCCAGACAAAGGGGCGCAAGCCGTCCAGGAAACGCTGCCCCGCATCCAGATCCCCGGCGCAGGGCCGCGCCTTGATGTAAGCCGCGCGCTCCCACGTGCGACCGAGGCTTTCGTAATACCGCTCGGCGGCCTCCATCGCCATGCAAACCGGTGTCACGGCCGGGTCGGGGCGCAGCCTCAGATCCGTTCGGAACACATAGCCATCCGCCGTCTTCTCGCTCAACGTCGCACAGAAGTTGCGCGTGGCCCGAACCATGCCCTGCCGGGCCTCGTAAAAGTCATCGGGGTCAAAGCGCGTCTCATCAAACAGGACGATCAGATCGATATCCGAGCTGTAGTTCAGCTCATGCGCGCCCATCTTGCCCATCGCCAGTATGACCAGGCCGGCTGCGGTTTCGACATCATCCTCGGTCATGCCCGGCAGCTTCTTGCGCCGGATCAGTGTCGCGATCTCGGCCTTGGCGGCAACATCCGCGGCCAGCGCACCGAAATCGGTCAGGGCCGCCGTGACCTTCTCCAATGGCCACGCACCTGCAATATCGGCCAACGCCGTAAGCAAAGCCATTCGCCGCTTGGCCTGCCGCAATCCGGGTTTCAACTGATCCGGCGGCAGATCACCCGCAGCAACCATGACGTCGGCCAATGCCTGATCTGGGTGCATCAGGGCCTCGGGCAGCCAGCCCTTCTCTTGTTCGATCAGACTTTTTAGATAGGGGCTGGAACCGGCGGTGCCCGCCACCAATTCCGCCATCTCGGCCGGCAAATCAGGCATCAGGGCCCGCGCTTCGGCCCCCAGGGATGGATCGAAAGCGCGCGGAAGTCTTGAAATGGCTAAAACGTCTGTCATGGGCGCAAACTGCGCATCGTGGCGCGTGATCGTCAATGGGGCATTCTGATCAGGTGTTCTGAACCGGCGTGTCCTGACTGAAACTGTTGACCCAAACGTCGTTTCTGCGTTCCCACAAAGAAGAAATCAGCATCGCCTCGCGCGTTGTCGCACCCGGGCGCAGGTAATCGGCCTTGTAGGACAGCAGGACGATATCCGGTGTCAGAACACGTAGTCTTTCGCCGCTCAGTTCGAACTCGGCCATCGACGGTGCGTCTGCAAATTGACCGACATGATCGTCACGATTGGCAAATCCCGTCGGATAGACCCCAAGAAAATCCGCGCTCAGCAACGCCCGGTCTGCGCTTGCGTTGCCCTCGACCAGCGCCATCCAGACCTGCTTTTCCAAATTCAGAATCTCACTCAGCGCAGGTGCCGTTTTGTGTTCTGTCATATCCATTTCCGCAACCTGCGGCTGATGACGCTCACCGTCAACCGGCTTGCTGAATGTAAACCTTTTTTACATTGACCCCTTGCAACCCCCGCCCACGACCCCATCTAAGCAATGTGAAAAGAGTTTACATCAACCCTGGAGAGCTCAAATGACCGCATTGTCCGACCCCGCCGTCCCCGCGAATCCGGGATGGCTTTATCGAATCGAGGCCTGGCTGGATGACAAAGGCAAAGGGGCCTGGATCGCCGCCATGGTCCTTAGTTTTATCTTCTTCTGGCCGGTTGGCCTGGCCCTTCTGGCTTACATGATCTGGAGCAAACGCATGTTCAGCAAATCCTGCAGCCGCCGCAAATCCTGGCACAGCCACATGAGCGCGATGAAACCATCCGGCAACAGCGCGTTTGACGCCTACAAGGCAGATACACTGGCCCGCCTTGAACGCGAACAGCAGGACTTCGAGGCATTCCTGCGCCGCCTGCGCGATGCCAAGGACAAGGCGGAGTTCGACGAGTTCATGGACGAACGCGCCCGCGAGAACCATGAAGACGACGGAAATGGCAAGCCCGCCTGATTGACCTTGCCCTGTCCCGGCATTCCGGGACAGGGTACCCTGACCCATTTTTTTCGGACCTGACGAATGAACCACCTGCCTGACCCGGATACCCAACCAGAATTCTACAACTCGGTAACAAGCAAACGCTTTGTCGCTTGGTTGTTTGATATCGCCTTCATCTCGCTGCTCTGCACCGTGGCGATCCTGTTGAGCGCAGGCCTCGGTCTGTTTTTTCTGGCAGTGATCTATGCCGTGATCAGCTTTGTCTATCGCGTAGTAACCATCACGAACGGCTCGGCCACACTGGGCATGCGGTTCATGGGAATCGAATTGCGCGACGCATTCGGAGAACGAATGGATATGGGCAAGGCCATCGCCCACACTGCCGGCTATTTCGTCAGCATGGCGTTTGCGGTGATCCAGATCATCTCGGTGATCATGATGTTGACCAGCGCCCGCGGCCAGGGTCTGACCGACAGTTTTCTGGGCACGGTCATGATCAATCGACGGGCCTGACACGCGGTTGCGCGAAACACTTGGCGGCCTCGGGAACGGTTGCTATCATCCCTCCCGAGGCTATCCGGGAACTTCATGCGACACACGCTGCCAATTGCGCCACAATTCTATGTCACGGCCCCGCAACCCTGCCCCTATCTCGATGGCAGGATGGAGCGTAAGCTGTTTACCGCGCTCCAGGGCGAAGGTGCGGAACAGTTGAACAATTCCCTGTCGCAGCAGGGGTTTCGCCGATCGCAGAATGTACTCTACCGCCCTTCCTGCACAGATTGCGCAGCCTGCCTGTCCGCCCGGATCGACGTCTCGGCGTTCCGCCCGACAAAAAGCCAGAAACGCGCTGTGAAACGCAACGGATATCTGCAACGCCGCGCCACATCGCCCTGGGCCACGGACGAGCAGTATGAGCTGTTCCGCCGCTATCTTGACACCCGGCACGCCGATGGCGGCATGGCCGACATGGATGTGTTCGAATTTGCGGCAATGATCGAGGAAACCCCGATTCGAAGCCGGGTGGTGGAATATGCAGATCCTGAGACCGGCGACCTGATCGCTGTCAGCCTGACCGACGTGCTCGATGATGGGCTGAGCATGGTCTACTCTTTCTACGATCCGAAGCAGCCTCAGAATTCTCTGGGCACCTATATGATCCTGGACCATATCGAGATCGCGCGCGAAGCTGGCCTGCCCTATATCTACTTGGGCTATTGGGTCCCCGGCAGCCCCAAGATGGGCTACAAGGCAAAATTCTCCGGGCTTGAGGCCTATGTTCAGGGCGAATGGCAAAAGATCGCAGATCCTGATACCTTCTGCTCTTCCTCACGGCACCCCCTGTCCACCGCTCCGATTGCCGAGCAAGTGGCCAATATCCAGCTTCCCGACCGCCACCCCACCAAGGGCTGACCACCCCATGAAACAGAACCTGCACGCCGTCACACTCGTGGTGCCGGATTACGATGACGCACTTGCGTTTTACACGGAAAGACTTGGCTTCCAGCTCTTGAAGGACATCGATCTCGGGGGCGGAAAACGCTGGGTCCTGATCACACCGCCGGGTTCAAGCGGCGGCGGCCTTCTTTTGGCCAAAGCCGACGGGCCCGAACAACGCGCCGCCATCGGCAACCAGACCGGCGGCCGTGTGGGCTTTTTCCTTCAAACCGATGATTTCCAACGCGACTACACACAGATGCGTGCCAACGGGGTCCATTTCGAAGAAACTCCCCGCTTTGAATCCTATGGCACAGTCGCCGTCTGGCGCGACCCTTATGGCAACCGCTGGGATCTGATCCAATTCACCTGATCCGCTTCTTCATCTGGCCGAAAGTATCCCGGGGATGAATTGGCCGCAGGGCAAGAAGGGGCTGGCCCCTTCCCTGCAACAAACAAGAAAAAGGGGACCTTCGGGCCCCCTTTTGCATTTTGATGATCCGGATCAGTTCGGGATCAGGTCCGGTACGATCGTGACAATCGCCGGGAAGAACCACAGAATTGCGATCCCTACCACCTGGATCAAAACAAATGGAATGATCCCGCGATAGATATGGCCCGTCGTCACTTCCTTCGGCGCAACCCCTCGCAAGTAGAACAACGCGAACCCGAACGGTGGTGTCAGGAAGGATGTTTGCAGGTTCACCGCCACCATGATCGTCACCCATTTCGGATCGAACGACCCGCCATAGATCACCGGCCCCACGATCGGGATCACGATGTAGATGATCTCGAGGAAATCCAGCACGAAGCCCAGAATGAACAACACCAGCATCACGATCAGGAAGACCGTGAACTCGTTGTCAAAACTCTTCAGGAATTGCTGGATATAGTGCTCCCCTCCGAACGAGATCACCACCAGGTTCAGCAATTGCGATCCGATCAGGATGGTAAACACCATCGAGGTCACCTTGGCCGTCTCGCGCACCACCGGGGTCAGAACTCCGCTTGAATACAGCACCCAGCACCCGAACAGCAGCCCGAACAAGGCATACAGATAGGCTGCATACGCGATGATGAAGGCGATCCAGGTCTCCAACGTCACATTGCCCTGATTGACCCGCAGGTCAAAGTTGACCCCCATCAGCAAGGCGATGATCACGGCAAAGGTCGACCAGATGATCACCTTGCCCGATCGCCCCTGATCCTGAAGCTTGCGATAGGCCGCCAGCATGATCGCGCCACCCGCCCCCAGCGCAGCCGCCGGCGTCGGGTTGGTCACACCACCCAGAATCGATCCCAGAACCGCGATGATCAGAACCAGTGGCGGGAAGACCACGCGGATCAGGTCATTGGTCGCACATCGCGCTGCGGCTTCCTTGCAACCATACATGGCCAGCGCAAATGGCAACGCGAGCAACAGGAACGTCGCCCCTGAAGTTGTTGTGGGCGAAATCAGCAAAATATCGACCAACACCATAAGCAGCAGACCAATCGCACCAACGATAAGCGGCTGTGGCGCACGCGAGGGGGCGATGCCACGGCCCAGAACCAGAGTGAGGCCCAACAGCACGACGGTGATCGCGACACCCGTGCCAATTGGTGCGGCTGATGCAATCATTTCCTGTTGTGCGGCGGCCAGTTCTTCTTCGGTCAGGCGCTGAGACTCAGCTGCACCGCCAGCGGCATCAATGGCTTCCTGCTCGGCGACGGCCTGATCCCAGGCGGCCTGACCATGCAGATCGATCATCGATACCTTGCATTCTTCCGACACGTTGGTACGCAACGATGCGCCCTGTCCGATGTCCGAGAAAGCCGAGACCGAAATGTTCTGGCTGCCGATCAGGCCGACATTGCCCAGCAACACGGTGCCGACAATCAGCGCAACCGGTGCGCCCAGCAGCCAAGTCAGACCTTCGGACCGGGTGATCGGCTCACCCGACCCGCCTGACAGCGCCACGGCAGGTGCCTTATGGGGATTCAGCAATGCATAACCAAACGCATACAACGCATAAAGCAGGGCCAGAAGAATCCCCGGCAAAAGAGCCGCCTGGAACAAGGTTCCGACCGAGACAACCGCCGGCTCTCCCAAATAGGTCAGCGCATCGGTACATCCCGCCTCAACGGCCCGCGTCTCCTGCGCCGTCGAATACAGATCACCCGCCAATGTGCCAAGCAGAACGATCACGATCGAGGGGGGAATGATTTGTCCCAGCGTGCCCGAGGCCGCGATCACACCCGTTGCAAGCTCTGGCGAGTAATTGTTCCGCAACATGGTCGGCAGCGCCAGCAGGCCCATCGTCACCACGGTCGCGCCGACAATGCCGGTAGAGGCCGCAAGAAATGCCCCTACAACCACGATGGACACGGCCAGACCACCCGGCAGCGGTCCAAAGACGCGCGCCATCGTCGTCAGCAGGTCGTTCGCGATTTTCGAGCGTTCCAGCGTGATACCCATCAGAACGAACATCAGCACGGCCAGCAATGTTTCGATGGACTGACCGGCCAGAACACGTTCGTTCATGCGATTGACGATGAACGACACGTTGCGGTCCAGCGCGGTTTCCCAACCTTGCACAAAAACCGGCTCGGCGATCCTCGGCAAGTCCGGGTATCGGAACACGGAAATCACATCCGCTTTGACCCCGGAATTCACCAGATCCCGATAGGCTTGTGAGCCCGTGTCGATTGCCTGGTGGACCAACAGCCCGGCGCTGTCCAGTGCGGCAATGATCCCGAAGGAGATCACCCCGGCACCACCGATGGCAAAGGCCACCGGGAAGCCGGAAAGGATGCCCCCGAAGAGGCAGAAGAATACGATAATGAGGCCTATCTCGACGCCATCAAGTCCGAATAGCATTGTCTTGGTCTCCGTCCCTAATGCGCGCCTTCATAGGCTTCTTCGCCCTCGCCAAGGCTGTCCTTGTCGAGGTATTTTCCAGTGCTTTCCGGCCCTTCCACATACTCAAGATACGAGCGGTACAGGAATGCGATTGCGTGCAGGAACACCATCGCGGCAAAGGCCACCAGCAAGATCTTGAACAGGAAGTAGGCGTTGAATCCGTTGGGGCTGAACCCAATGGTTTCCACGTTCCAGCGCAGCGCACGGGACTTGGCCACCAGTCGGTCCAGCGTGTCACTGGCCGAAGGTTTCGGCACGATCAGGTGCCGCCACATGAAGTACCAGCCATACATCCAGGTCAGGACGGCCATGGGCATCATGAACAAAACCGCGCCAAGCATGTCGATCACGCGTTTGGCGCGATGGCTGACACCGGCATAGATAAGGTCAACGCGCACATGCCCTCCCTGCACGAATGTGTAAGTGCAGCACAGACAAACGACCATGGCGTTGTAAAGCTTCAGTTCCTCGGAATACCAACTGATGTCTTTGCTGAGCGGAATACCAAACCCGAACGCCATGTCGGCTCGTGTGAAGATACGCTGCATGAAAACGATGATGATCTGCTGGATCACCATCAACAGCCCCGCCCAGGCAAAGAAGCGCCCGGTGGTGTTGGCGAAGCCCTCAAGGCCCCGCACGATGGCCCACATGAAGTTCCGGTAGTACAGCCCGATGGCCGTCAGAACCAGAAAGAAGGTGAACACCACGAAGAAGAACTCGACCGAACCGCCGTAATAGACAAAGCGCATGATCGACGCCTTGTCGGACCAGTCCAACCAGAGCTGCGGATGCGTGATGGCGTATCCGAAATTATAGAAGGCTTCGGCAATGTTCTGAATGAACCAGACCAGTCCATTCCACAGGGCGCCGAAGAACGAGATACCGTTTTCGTCCTGCATTTTGTCCCCAGGTCGTCTCAGTTGCACGTGGGATTAGTGTTGCTTGCCCATACCCCTTAGCGCAACGGGAAAGGTTCCCCCGCCGCGCGGGGGAACCGGTTGTCCTTGGATCAGAAAGGCTTAGCCGCGAACACGGTCACGCTGAGTGGTGTAAGCGCCCGACGATTTGTTCAGCCACGCCGACGACGCAGCCATCGACGTCATTGCGCTGTCATGGATCTTCTTGAACAGCTCATCGCTCATGTTTTCGTCCAGAACTTCCTGGCTGGCTTGGCCGAAGGCATCCCAGACACTGTCCGGGAATTCCAGAACCTTAACTCCACCCGACTGCAGACGCTGCAGAGCAGCACCGTTGTTGGCAAGGAATTGCGCCAGGTTCCACTGATGCGCTTCGGCAGCTGCGATCTCGATGATCTTCTGCTGTGCCGGCGACAGCTCGTCAAACACGTCGCGGTTGGTCGCCAGGGACAGACCCGCTGCCGGTTCGTGGAAACCTGCTGTGTAGAACGTCTTGGTGATTTCTTGGAAGCCCATCTTCTCGTCCGCCCACGGACCAATCCACTCGGTCCCGTCGATCGCGCCGGACGACAGCGCCTGATACACTTCCGACCCCGGAATGTTCTGAACCGATGCGCCCAGTTTACCCAACGCCTGACCGCCGAGACCCGGCATACGGAACTTCAGACCCTGGAAGTCTTCGGGGCCGTTGATCTCTTTCGAGAACCAGCCGCCCGCCTGCGCACCGGTGTTGCCCGCCAGGAAGGACTTCAGGCCAAAGATTTCGCCAAGTTCGTCATGCAGCTCCATACCGCCGTCATGATAGTACCAGTTCACCTGCTCCTGCGCTGTCATACCGAAAGGTACAGCGGTGAAGAACGCATAGCCCGGGTGCTGACCCACAAAGTAATAGTCAGCGGCGTGATACATGTCGGCCTGCCCCGACGAAACCGCGTCAAATACTTCGAACGCGCCAACCAGTTCGCCGGCGGCTTTGATATCGACATTCAGGCTGCCATCCGACATGGCATTGATGCTGTCGGCACAACGCTGTGCGCTGTCGAACACGCCCGCGGCTCCGCGACCCCACGAGGTCACCATGGTCAGAGTACGCTGTCCCTGCGCATAGGCCGGTGCCGCCAGAGCGGTTGCAGCAGCAGCCGAGCCGCCCAGCGCGGATTTTTTCAGAAATGAACGACGATCCATATGAGTGTTCCTCCCCTTCATAGTCACGGCCCGGCAGAACCGGACCTGTCGCATTCAGTGCGCGTCAGCCTAATGTGACCGAACTGAAAGGGAATACCTACTACTGCGTAGAGAATCGGATTCTTTGCGATTTCCGGCAAGAAATCAGACCGCAAAGCACGTCTTCCCCGACGATAATCTCTGTATTCCCCGAACAAAGCCCAATCTTTTTGCATTTTCGCCGCCGCTTGCGTATCGATTCGTCCATGCAAAGACTCCGACATCTGGTCTCGCTGACCTATGCGCAGAAATTGTCGCTGGTGGCGGCAATCCCGCTGGTCGTGGCCGTGGCGGCAATCGCCATGCTTGTCACATACGAGGCCCGCGCGACCGCCGAACGTGAGATCGAGGCGCTGGAACGCAGCCTGATCGAAGCCAAGAAGGAAGAGCTGCGCAACTACGTGACACAGGCGCGCAACGGGTTCGCCTACATCTATGGCCGGGCCGAGCCTGATGACGAGGTCGCAAAAAACCTCGTGTCCCAAATCCTGTCGGCAATGATCTATGGCCAGGATGGGTTCTTCTTTGTCTATGATTATGACGGCAACAATCTGGTCAGCCCCCGCCAGACGCAGTTCATCAACCGAAACTGGGAAGGGCTGACGGACAGCGACGGCACTCCGATCGTTGACGAGTTCATCCGCCTCGCCCGCCAGGGGGCCGGTTGGCACAGCTTCATGTGGCAAAAGCCCTCGACCGGAGAGGAAGCGCAGATGATCGCCTATGTCGTCGGGCTTCAGGACTGGCGCTGGGTCGTGGGAACCGGAGTCTTCATCGACGACATCGTTGCAACGGTCGCCAACGCCAGGGCCGAGGTCGAGGCCCGCGTTCAGCGCACCTTCATGTATATCGGCGCGATCGTTGTGGCGGCGGTGCTCATCGTCTTTGCATCCGGCATGTTGCTGAACATCCGCGAGCGCAGACTTGCGGACGCCAAGCTGAAGGAACTGACCCAGCGCGTCTTCGATGCCCAGGAAGAAGAACGAGGCCGGGTTGCCCGCGAACTGCATGACGGCATCAGCCAGATTCTGGTCGGTGTACGCTATGCGCTGGACAACGCGCGGCGCCGCCTGTCCCGCGGTGATGACGCGGGCGCACGCGATCCGCTGGACAAAGGGATTGACCATCTTGGCACCGCCATCACCGAGGTCCGCCGCATCAGTCGCGACCTGCGCCCCGGCGTGCTGGACGATCTGGGCCTTGGGCCCGCACTGAAAGCTCTGACCGACGATTTCCGGGACCGCACCGGGATCGAGACGGAATTCTCGACCGTGGTGTTCCGCAACCGGCTGGATCAGGACAGCAAGATTGCCCTGTATCGCATCGCGCAAGAGGCGCTGACCAATATCGAGCGCCACTCTGGCGCCACGCATGTTACGATAGACCTGCGCGGGCACAAGAAAGGTGCAACCATGCGGATCACCGACAATGGCCGGGGCATGCGGACCGATCCGGGCACTCCCAGCACCGGGATCGGGTTGCGCAACATGCAAGAGCGCATCGAACAGCTTGACGGGTCCCTGCGCATTCTGTCATCACGCGGACCGCGTGGCGGCACCGTCATCGAAGTCAGCCTGCCGCTGAGCCACCTTCTGCCGCCGCAGGAAGACGCAACACCGAACCGAAAGGCCGGCACATGAGCGCCGAAAGCATCCGAGTTCTTATCGTCGACGACCATCCAATGGTGGCCGAGGGCATCCAGTCCATCCTTGAAAGCTATGATGAGATCCAAGTGGTCGGTACGCTTGGCAGCGGACAGGCGGCAGTGGATCAGGCTGTTGACCTTGCCCCGGATGTGATCCTGATGGATCTGAACATGCCCGGTCTCGGCGGTCTCAGCGCCACGGAAATCATCCTGGAACGATTGCCGGAAACACGCATCCTGATCCTGTCGATGCATGACAGCCCGGAATATATCTCGACCGCGCTCAGCCACGGTGCCAAAGGTTACGTGCTCAAGGACGTGCCCACGGAAGAGATCAAGCAGGCTATTGATGCCGTGATGCGGGGTGAACGGTATCTGTGTACAGGCGCCAGCGGATCGCTCAAGCCCAAGGGCGACAACGTGCGCGAAGCGCTGACCGGACGTGAACAGACCATTCTGCTGGAACTGGCGCAGGGCAAATCCAACAAGGAAGTTGCGCAAACGCTGGATATTTCCGTGCGGACGGTCGAAACGCACCGCAAGAATATCAAACGCAAACTCGGCATATCCTCAACCGCCGGGCTGACACGCTACGCTTTGGAACATGGCGTGCTGCAAGGGACTGGCGTCGGTTTCTGATCTGCACGCGCCCGCAGCGCGCAGCGCTGCCCGGCCCAACCAGAGGATACGCGCCACAGGCGTGTTGACGATGGGCGGGAGCGCTACCCGCCGGGTCAAAGACCTTCTCCGAAAAAAACCAATGTCCCGTCTTCGTCCAGAACGTGGAATTCACGCTGATTATAGGGCTGATTGAACGGCGGCCTGACACGGCCTTCGGGCAGATCGGCCAATCGGTCGCGCAGGCTGTCATAAAGCCCATCAATTTCTTCAACATCGATATAGAAGGAGTGTTCATCACCCAATGGCTTGCCGTCATCCCGCGGCGGGCACTCCAAAAGGCGGATCGCAACAGGACCACGTTTCAAAAAGGCATAATTGTCTTGCGTGAACCCACAGGTGAACCCAAGACGATCACAATAGAAGTCGATCTGGTCCTTCAGGGACGAGCACAACACAAATGGTGTAAGCTGCAAAATCTTGGGCATCTGACTCTCCGGACATCAATCAGATGCATTGTACCGAGGTTGACCACTCAATCCAGCAATTGATCCTTTCGCAGCCCCGCGCGCTTGTAGTGATGCGGCAAAACGCGGCCATACAATTGCTGCGTCCGTTCCACACCGCCACACATGCCTTCAGCCTCGACAAAGGAAAAGATGCCGACATAACGACGGCACATGCCACTGACCGGAGCAACCCGGTGCAATGAATACCGGCCCTTGAAAATCTGCAAATCCCCCGGCTGCAGTTCCAGCCGACGAACCCGCCCCATGTTCCCATCGAGAACCGAGGCTACCAGATCAAAGTTTTCATTTTCCGCCGTCCGCAGGTTGGGTGCGTATTCGAACGCGCCGCCCGTCTCTCCGTTCTGGATGGCCAGCGTCACGGTATAGTTGTTGGTGTCGAAATGCCAGGGAAAGCCCTGCCCTTCTTCCACGACATTGATGATCACGTCCGCCAATGGATCATCGTAGCGGAAAAAGCGGTCTTCGGGTTCATTCAGGGCATCGCGGACAAAGGGAAGAAAGCCGTCGAACTCGTAAATGCGCCGCAGCGGGCCGGATTTCGAAAGATTGTCGGCCGGAACAAAGGCGTTCGAACGATCATAGAACCGGCGGATCGGATGGGCGATGCCAAGCCTTGGGTCGTCCTTCGTGAAATAGGCGTTGGTTCTTTTGAAGGACCGGTGCGCCTTGGGCGCCACCCCCTCGGCTTCTTGCACCAGAAGCTTGACCCCTGCTTCGTGCACGAAACCCGGCAGAACAGCACATCCATCCTGTTCCAACTCGCGTCTCAAATCCTCGATCAGCCGATCATAAGCCGGTGAATCCGGACGATCTATTGGATAGCGGCCAAGATCAACCAGGTCCTGCAACATTTTTCGCCTCCGGGTTTTGCCCTTTGCACGTTCAGCGTGGCGCAGAAAAAAGTAATGATCATGCCCGTTTCGGACATCGGCCTGACGCTTTCAGACCGCCTTATCCGCACACAAAACGGCCAATTTTCACGCCGATTTCCCGGAAATTCCCGACATGCGGCAATCTGCGCAATAAAATGTCGCAAAATACCGCTGCCGAGATAGAAAATTGGTGCAATTGCCTGTTGACGCCCCTTCCCCCCGACCATAATGTCGCCTCCAAGCAAAAAGGAGCCTCTGGCGATGAGAACGCTAGTCGTAATCGTAGGAACCACGCGCATGGGCCGGTAACGGTAAACCATAATCGAACCCATGCGCCTCCGAAAAATCGGGGGCTTTTTTTTGTCGAACGCAAGACACATGTCGCGAACGGAGCAAAGCAGATGACACGTGAGATGACCGGCGCAAAGATGGTGGTTCAGGCCCTCAAGGATCAGGGCGTGGACACGGTATTCGGATACCCCGGTGGCGCCGTGCTACCGATCTATGATGAGATCTTTCTGCAAAACGACATTCGCCACATTCTGGTGCGTCACGAACAGGGCGCGATCCACGCGGCCGAAGGCTATGCCCGATCGACGGGAAAACCGGGCGTCGCGCTTGTCACCTCCGGCCCCGGTGCCACCAATGCTGTCACCGGTCTGACCGATGCGTTGCTAGATTCGATCCCGATCGTCGTTCTGACCGGGCAAGTCCCGACCTTCATGATCGGATCGGATGCGTTTCAGGAGGCCGACACCGTAGGCATCACCCGCCCCTGCACCAAGCATAACTGGCTGGTGAAGGACACGGACTCGCTGGCTGAAACCCTGCACGAGGCATTCCATGTCGCCACCTCGGGCCGCCCCGGCCCGGTGCTGATCGACATCCCGAAGGATGTGCAGTTCGCGTCGGGCGAATATGCCAGCCCGAAACCTTCGACCTCGCATTACCAACCCGCGATGAAAGGAGATCTGGAAGAGATCACCGAGCTGGTTGCCGCGATGGAAACCGCAAAGAAACCGATCTTTTATACCGGCGGTGGTGTTATCAATTCCGGCCCCGCGGCCAGCCAGTTGCTGCGTGAACTGGTGGATGCAACGGGCTTTCCGATCACCTCAACCCTGATGGGACTTGGCGCCTATCCTGCCTCGGGCGAAAATTGGTTGGGAATGCTCGGCATGCACGGCCTTTATGAGGCCAATATGGCGATGCATGATTGCGATCTGATGATCAATATCGGTGCGCGGTTCGATGACCGGATCACCGGGCGTATCGATGCGTTTTCGCCGAACTCGAAAAAAGCGCATATCGACATCGACCCGTCCTCGATCAACAAGGTCATACGGGTCGACATCCCGATCGTCGGCGACGTGGCGCATGTGCTCGAGGATATTCTGAAGATCTGGAAGTCGCGCGGCCGCAAGACGGACGCCGCGAATGTCAAACAATGGCAGAACCAGATCGCCGAGTGGCGCAAGATCAACTGCCTGGCCTTCACCAACAGCGAAAAGTCGATCAAACCGCAATACGCGCTGCAACGCCTTGAAGAACTGACAAAAAAGCATGATCGCTACATCACCACCGAGGTGGGTCAGCACCAGATGTGGGCGGCGCAGTACCTTGGGTTCGAAGACCCCAACCGCTGGATGACATCGGGTGGTCTGGGCACGATGGGTTATGGGTTCCCCGCCTCGATCGGCGTTCAGATGGCGCATCCGGATGCTCTGGTGATCAATGTCGCCGGCGAGGCCAGCTGGCTGATGAACATGCAGGAAATGGGCACCGCCGTTCAGTATCGCTTGCCGGTGAAACAGTTCATCCTGAACAACGAACGCCTCGGCATGGTCCGCCAATGGCAGGAGTTGCTGCATGGCGAGCGCTATTCGCATTCCTGGTCCGAGGCCCTGCCCGATTTCGTGAAACTGGCTGAAGCCTTCGGTGCCAAAGGTATCCTGTGTTCCGACCCCGCCGATCTGGATGACGCGATCATGGAGATGATCGATTACGACGGTCCGGTGATCTTTGATTGTCTGGTCGAAAAGCACGAGAACTGCTTCCCCATGATCCCGTCGGGCAAAGCCCATAACGAGATGCTGCTGGGTGAGGCCGAGACGCAGGGCGTGATCGACTCCAAAGGTTCGGTTCTGGTTTAACGAAATTCGACGGATTTGGTTGAGTGCCGCGCTGTACCCAACCTGTCAAGGATGATGAAAGGGACGTAAATGTCTGCCCTACATATCAAAAAAGGCTCTACCCGCCATTCGGCCTATAACCTACGGCCCACCTTCTCGGACGTTCAGGAACGCCATACCATCGCGGTTCTGGTCGAAAACGAGCCCGGAGTGCTGGCCCGTGTCATCGGCCTTTTCTCGGGTCGTGGTTACAACATCGAAAGCCTTACGGTGGCCGAGGTTGATCATACCGGCCACCTGAGCCGCATCACCATCGTCACCACCGGCACGCCCCAAGTCATCGAACAGATCAAGGCGCAGCTTGGCAGGATTGTCTCGGTGCGTGATGTGCATGATCTGACGGTCGAGGGCGCCTCGGTCGAGCGTGAACTGGCGATCATCAAGGTTGTCGGCGAAGGCGATAAACGGGTCGAAGCCCTGCGACTGGCCGATATCTTCCGCGCCAATGTTGTCGACAGCACACTCAATTCCTTCATCTTCGAAATCACCGGTGCGCCCGACAAGATCGACGCATTTGCCGACCTGATGCGCCCGCTGGGCCTGATGGAAATCGCGCGTACTGGCGTGGCGGCCCTGCTGCGCGGCGATTGATCGAACTGTCCCGCCTTGGCACTTGTCTTGCAGCCAAGGCGGGAACACTTTTTAGGGTGGCTGGTCCTTTCAAATTCAACTCTTGCGATCTGAATGCGCTATAATTGCCATAAGGTCGGCTTTTCCCGAAAAAGATCAGGCATTTTCAGATAAAGCCTATTGCCTTTACACATGAGGGCGTTAGCCTCGAAGCTGCAACGCGACGTGGGGATACGTTGCTTGGGGTCATTCTGTACGATTTCAAAAATGCACAGGGCTTCGGCTTAAGTGCGACGATGGTTTCTTTCAGAAACTAAGCAAGACGTGGGCACCCATGACTGACGATATTCGTAGTCCGGCTGAGATTCGCGCAATGTTTGGTGCGAACCTTCGGCAATTGGCGAAGCGATATCGCTCGATCTCGGCGCTGTGCCGACAACTTGGCGTAAACCGTACCCAGTTCAACAGATATCTTTCCGGTGAAAGCGTACCCAGACCGGATGTGCTGGACCGTATATGCAGGTTTTTCGATGTCGATGCCCGCATTCTTCTGAAACCGCTGGACGAGATTGAGAAGATCGAAGAACACCCTGCAACTCCGGCCCTGACAGAGTTTCTGGGCTCGGGTGCGGATGCGATCGAGAAATCCCCGTTTTCCCCCGGGTTCTACGCGGTGATCGAAAGCCTGTCGGCTGAACACCGGATGACCCTGCTGCACGCCCGTCCCTTGGCCCAATGTACGTTGATCCGTGGCTACGTGTCGCGAGCAGCAATGCCCGAGGCACCCCCGAAGGCGCGGGAAATACAGGGGATAGCAGCCTCAAGCGGTGACACTGTCTATATGCTGACCTCCCAGCGGGAAGGTCAGAACAGCCGGGTCTATCTGATCTCTCCGGACCCCACGGGAACGGCAGTTCATTGGCGTGGGTCGGTCATCAGCCCGACAAATGCGACAACGCCCGAACCCGTTGTGCTAAAATACCTTGGGCACGACTCGACGGCCATTTTTGCTGCTGCGCGATTGTCGACGAACAATGTGGCTCAGAACCTGTAACCTACCGCCTCAGGTTGGTGTTTCCTCTTCATCATTCTGCGTGATCTGCCGGTACAGATGCCAACTGGCATGTCCCAGCAAAGGCAGTACCACCAGCAGCCCCAGAAACCAGGGCACCATCGCCAGAAATGTCAGCACCGCGATGAAGGCACCCCAGGCCAGCATCACCGGAAAGTTCTCTGACACGTAGGTAAAGCTGGTGATCATGGCCGTTACGAAGTCCAGCTCGCGGTCCAGCAGCAGAGGGATCGACAGAACGGTGATCATGTACAGAACGGTTGCAAAAACCGCCCCGACGGCCGTGCCGACGGCCAGCATTGTCAGGCCATTCAATGTCAGAAACACCTCAAGCGAGGTCGACACGTTGGTCATCGTCGCCAACCCCATGAACAGGGCAAAAATCATGTGACCCAGAAAAAACCAGAAAAGAAACACGACAACTATGATCGCGCAGATCGAGGGCAATTGTCGGCGGCTTTGCTGCATCACGACCCCGAAGATCGCGCCAAAGTCGAGCGGCTCGCCTTGTTCCAGCCTGTGCGACACCTCGTACAGACCAACAGCGGCAAACGGGCCGATCAGCGGAAACCCGATGGCCGCCAGCACCAGCCAAAAGGTTGTTCCGGTCTGAATTGTCACCCATGCCATCGCCCACCCGGACAGTACGTAAAACCCCGCAAAAATAAGGCCGAACAGCGGTGCGCGGCGAAAGTCGGCCCAGGCGCTCTGCAATGCAGTCCGCAGCATGGCAGTATCGACCGGTCGCATATCCGGAACACCAAAGGGTTTGTCCATGTTGTCTTCCTCCTCCCTGACCGGCGTTATTGCATCGCCGGCCTCTTGTTCGGCCAATTGGTTTCGGCGTGGTAAGCCGCACCGACTGACAATAGTTTCCGATCCGATCCTCTGGGCCCGAACAATTGAAACCCCATTGGCAGCCCCTGCGTGCCAAACCCCGCGGGCGCAGCAAGGCATGGCAGGCCGATCAGGCTGACCGGTATCGTGACATGCATCCATCGGTGATAGGTATCCATGGTCCGGCCCGCGATCTCTGTCGGGTAAGGCAAATCAACCGAAAACGGCCAGATCTGAGCAGACGGCAGAACCAACGCGTCAAACTGTTCGAACAGGTTCGCCGCGCAACGGAACCATTCCGAGCGGATGACACTGGCGTGGTGCACCTCCATTGCACTCATTGCCAGACCCCGATCCAGTTCCCATTGCACCGAGTCTTTCAAATGTTCCTTTTGCGACGCCAAGGGTTCCAGCCCGGCGGCCACGCTGAACGACCGCAAGGTGATCCAGCTGGTCCAGAGTTTTTCGGCATCGAAAGGCGGGGCGACGTCCTCAACCCGCGCGCCACGTGTTTCGAACACGTCCATCGCGTCTTTGCAGATGTCAAGAATACCGGGCTCGGTCGGAAAAGCGCCGCCCCAGTCGCCAAGCCACCCGATCCGCAGCCCTTGCAGATCTGCGGCGGTCACCGGCGACACCGGCGCACTTTCAACGGCCAGCGGCAAGCGCGGGTCCGGACCCGAGATGACATCAAGCAGAACACCCAGATCCTCGGGGCAGCGCGCCATGGGGCCCAGTGTCGACAACTGGTGCAAAAAGCTGTCCCCGACGGGATCGGAAGGCACCCTGCCCCAGCTTGGCCGAAAGCCATAAACGTTGTTCCAGGCAGCAGGGTTGCGCAAGCTGCCCATCATGTCCGAGCCATCGGCCAGCGCAACCATGCCCGTCGCCAAGGCAACCGCCGCCCCGCCGGATGAGCCACCGCAGGTACGGTCGGCATCATAAGGGTTGCGCGTTGCCCCATAGACCGGATTGAACGTGTGCGATCCCAGCCCAAATTCCGGCGTATTGGTCTTTCCGATCAGGATGGCACCGGCTTGCCGCATCCGCGCGGCGATCAGATCGTCACTGGCTGGCACGTGGTCTTGAAAAACGGGTGATCCTTGCGACGAGACGACACCCGCCACATTCACAAGATCCTTGACTGCGATTGGAAGACCGTGCAGCGGGCCGGTGATCGGGCCGTCGTCACAGGCCTTCGCCTCGGCCATCAAACCATCTGAATCCCTTAATGCGACGATGGCATTCACCTCACCATTGACCTTGGCGATGCGATCCAGCGTGGCCTGCATCACGTCCGAGGCTGAAACCTGCCGGTTGGCCAACTGTTTCAAAAGGTCTGTAGCCGATATCCGGGTCAGGTCCATGACGCGCCAATCCATTGTCGTTTCCGGCAGCCTAGCGGGCAGCTCGGATCATTTAAACCCACTGTTTAAATGTATCTTTTCAGTGAAGTCTCAGACGGCAATGTCAGCGCGCTGATCTGCGAAAATGCAGGTTGCTGTCAGCCCCAAGCCAGTAGCGCAGGCAAAGAACGATCACGAGGCAGCTGAGCACCAGCCAGATCCCACCCCACAACATGGCAGAGCCACCGAATTCCTCGGCCAGCATGAATGCATCCGAGCGCGCGCCAGACCGTCGGATCGTGTCATCGAAGATGTCGAAAGGGACATAGATCATACTGGTCAATCCGATCACACGCAGCACCAGATCGCTTGCATCGGGACGCAGATACCACGCCGCAGCAATCATCGCAGCCCCGGTTCCGATGCTGAAAACAAGGGCGAACGGGTCGCGGATATTCAGCACCGCCACCAGACACATGACGCCGCCAAAACCCGCCAGAACGGCGCGGTCGGCCCTTGTTCGCAAGGCAAGGATCAAAAGGGCCATGCCAAGCGCCAGTGAACCAAGATACCCGGCAGACAGGCTGAGAAAGCGATTGCCGCCCCGGCCGACGACAACGCCGCCCTGTTGTGATGAGATCGAAAAGCTCTCGACCGAGCCGCCCGTCATCAGGATCGTCACCGCATGAGACAACTCATGCAGAAAGACGACCAGTATCTTCAGCGGAACCGCGACCGGTGTATTCCAGAGCAGAAACACCAGGGCCGTGATCAGGATAAGCTGCCAATGCCCTTTCAGAACGCTCAGGAAAGGGCTGTTACGCTTCACCTCAGCTGTCGCCCTGGGCCTCGGAGCGGCTCTTGCCCGCCACGTTCAGGGCCAGTGTGGCCGCCATGAAGCCGTCCAGATCGCCGTCCAGTACACCCTTGGTATCCGAGGTCTCGTAATTGGTCCGCAGGTCTTTGACCATCTGGTAGGGCTGCAAGACATATGACCGGATCTGGTTGCCCCAGCCCGCATCCCCCTTGGCTTCATGTGCCGCGTTTATGTCGGCGTTCCGGCGGTCCAGTTCCAGTTGATACAAGCGCGATTTCAGAGCCTTCATGGCGATATCGCGGTTCTGGTGCTGCGACTTCTCGGACGAGGTCACGACAATCCCGGTCGGAATGTGCGTGATCCGTACGGCCGAGTCCGTGGTGTTCACGTGCTGACCACCGGCACCCGATGACCGGTAGGTGTCGATGCGGATATCGGCGGGGTTCACCTCGATCTCGATATTGTCGTCGACCACGGGATAGACCCAGACCGAACAGAACGAGGTGTGCCGCTTGGCCGCCGAGTCAAAAGGCGAAATCCGCACCAGCCGGTGCACGCCGCTTTCGGATTTCAGCCAGCCATAAGCGTTGTGCCCCGAAATCTTGTACGCAGCGGATTTGATCCCTGCCTCTTCGCCCGGGGTTTCGGACTGAAGCTCGACCGTATAGCCTTTTTTCTCGGCCCAGCGCACATACATCCGCGCCAGCATCGAGGCCCAGTCGCAGCTTTCGGTTCCGCCCGCGCCCGAGTTGATCTCGAGGAAGGTGTCGTTGCTGTCGGCCTCACCGTCAAGCAGCGCCTCAAGCTCTTTCTTCGCGGCCTTGGCCTGAAGCGCCTTGATCGCGGCTTCGGCGTCCTGGACAACTTCTTCGTCTTCTTCCATTTCGCCCAGTTCAATCAGTTCGATATTGTCGCTGAGATCGGTTTTGATGGACTCGTAGGTCTCGATCGCGTCGACCAGCATCTGCCGCTCGCGCATCAGTTTCTGCGCCTTTTCCGGATTGTCCCACAGGTTGGGATCTTCGACACGCGCATTGAATTCCTCAAGGCGATGCGGCGCGGTCTCATAGTCCATGCGCTGCGCCAGCAGCTCCAGCGACTTTTCGATTTCCGCCACAGTGTTCTGGGTTTCGGCGCGCATGGTCTTGTCCCAACTTGCTCAATCAGGCCTGCGTGATAGCAAGAGGTGCGAGACACCACAAGACGGGCTGAGCGTGAATGCCAGGCACATTCCAAGAGTTTCTGGACCGATGGGAATTGCATCAACCGGAACTGGTTGCCGAGGCAGCCCAGGCGCGGGTGTGGAAGGTACGGTCGGAACACGGGCCCGCCGCCCTGAAACTCTATCGCGAACCGGATCGCGGCAACGAAGAACCCGGGACCGCGCTGTTGAAAGCCTGGCATGACCGGGGCGCGGTTCGGGTTCTCAACGAGGAACGGAATGCCGTTCTGATGGAATGGCTGGAAGGCCCGTCTTTGGGGGACATTGCGCGGGCAGGACGTCCTGAAGACGCTGTTGCGATCCTTGCAGAAACGGCGGCGCGCCTGCATGGGAAGGCCACCGCTGACGTCGGTGGCTTGAAACCCCTGAACCAGGTGTTCGCCCCTTTGTTCGGCTGCACCTTTGCTCCGGCCTGCTCAACCCGTCTGCGCAAGGACATGCTGTCCGCCACAAATCTGGGTCAGCACCTGTTGATCAGCCAGCCCACGCCGGTACCCCTGCACGGGGATCTTCACCCGGACAACATTATTCTGACCCACAATGGCCCGCGGGTTTTCGACGCCAAAGGATATGCAGGAGATCCGGCCTTTGAGCTGGCAAATGCTCTCCGGCACCCAAAAGGCATGACCGATTTGGTGCGCGATCCCCGGCAGATCGAATCCTGCCTGTCGCTCTATTCCGAAGCCATGAATGTTTCAAAGAAACGGCTGGCCCAATGGGCAGCCGTCAAATGCGCCTTGTCCATCTGCTGGCGATCCGACGGTGCCATCGAAAACGACCCGGAAGCCGACCTTTTGCGCCTTTTTTTGGACGCGGTCGGTCAATAAAGACCGCCGGTACTCAGATCGCCTTGCGTGGCCTTGGGGCCGACCGTGATGGTTTGTCCGGTGGAGGTTTGAACCTGCACACCTGCGCGCTGCGCTTCCTCGAACAAAGGCAGGTCGGAACCAATCGCAAAACCACCGTCATAAACACGGTCGATGAACCCATCGACACCGTCGCGGAAGAATTCGGCCACGACATAGTCACCGGTGGCGTCATCCGGCAGGCGGGCGCCGCTGAAACGGTCGATTTTGATGAAGTGGCCACCTTCTGGAACCTTGAATGGCCCACCGCCATACTTTTCGACGGCTTTTTCCATGAAGCTCTGGAACACCGGGCCGCACAAGGTACCACCATAAGCCCCCCGTCCCATCGGGCGCGGGCGGTCGTAACCAATATAGCAGCCCGCCACGATGTTCGAGGTGAAGCCGATGAACCATGCATCCTTGGATTCGTTGGTGGTTCCGGTCTTGCCAGCCGTCGGCACCGGCAGGTTCACATAGCGCGAGGCGGTGCCGCGATCCACCACGCCTTTCATCATGGACGTCAGCTGATAAGCCGTGATGGCATCCATGACCTGCGCGCGGTCCGTGACAAGGGTTGGGGCCTCGTCGGGCTCGAGCCAGGTCGAATTGCAATTCAGGCATTGACGATCATCATGACGATAGATGGTCTTGCCGAACCGGTCCTGAATACGGTCGACCAGTGTGGGTTCAACCCGCTGACCCCCGTTCGCGAACATCGCATAAGCGGCGACCATCTTGTACAGCGTCGTTTCTTCGGACCCCAGCGAGTTTGCAAGGAACGCGCCCATCCGGTCATAGACGCCAAAGCGTTCGGCGTAGCCTGCAACCACCGGCATCGTGACCTCTTGCGCCAGACGGATGGTCATCAGGTTCCGCGACTGCTCGATCCCGGTGCGCAAGGGCGTCGGCCCGTAGAACTTGTTTGACGAGTTCTTGGGCCGCCACAAGCCCTGTGGCGTGTTCACCTCGATCGGTGCGTCCACAACGATGGTTGCCGGGCTGTATCCGCTGTCCAGCGCGGCGGCATAGACAAAGGGTTTGAAGCTGGACCCCGGCTGGCGCTGTGCCTGCGTGGCGCGGTTGAAAACGGTATCCTGATAAGAAAACCCGCCCTGCATCGCCAGAACGCGGCCCGAGTTCACATCCATCGCCACAAAGGCGCCCTGAACTTCGGGCACCTGACGGGCAGACCACTGCCCCTCTTCGCCCTCGACAACAAGGATCACATCACCGCGTTTGAAGTTCGCCGCAAAATCACCCTGCATCCACTTGATATCGGACCGCGGAATGGTGCCATCGGCAGGGCCGTCTTCGATCCCGACGGTAAGCTGCTGATCCGAGACATTCAGAACCACGGCGGGATACCAGCGGGTCGGCAGCACCACATCGCGCGGGATTTCCAGAAGCGACAGCGCCTCGCGCCACTGTGCCTCATCCGCCAGTTTCTCTTCCGGGATCACTTCGCCGGTGCCGCGCCATTTCCCACGCGACCGGTCATATTTCTGCAACGCCGTGCGCAGGGCCTTTGCGGCCTCGACCTGCATTTCTTCGTCCACCGACGCACGAACCGTGAAGCCGCCGGTAAAGAACTCACCTTCACCAAAGTCCTCGCTCAGTTGGCGACGAATTTCATCTGTGAAGTAGTCGCGCGGCGGCAATGCGGTGCGGAAGCTTTCGAAATCGCCGTTCTGAACCGAGCGCAGCGGCATCTCGACCTCGGACTCATAGGTCGCCTGATCGATGTAACCGTTCTGGTACATCTCACGCAGCACATAGTTTCGGCGGGCCAGCAGGCGTTCCTTTTCCCGAACCGGGTGGTAATCCGACGGCGCCTTGGGCATCGCGGCCAGCATCGCGGCTTCGTGCGGGGCAAGTTCCTGCAAGGTCTTGTTGAAATAGGTCTGTGCGGCGGCCGTCACACCGTACGAGTTCTGACCCAGAAAGATCTCGTTCAGGTAGAGCTCAAGGATCTGCTCCTTGTCCAAGGTATCCTCGAGCCGAGTGGCGAGGATGATTTCCTTGATCTTGCGTTCTGCCCGGCGGTCGCCCGACAACAGGAAGTTCTTCATTACCTGCTGCGTAATGGTCGATGCACCCCGCACGGTCCCGCCTTTGGTGCGCACCGCTTCGACACCTGCCGCGACAATGCCGCGTGGGTCGTACCCCTGATGGGTATAGAAATTCTTGTCTTCCGCCGAAATAAACGCCTGCTTCACCAGATCGGGAATTTCCGCGGACGGCGTGAACAGGCGGCGTTCCTGCGCGAATTCGTCGATCAACTGGCCTTCGCCCGAATAGATCCGGCTGATCGTCGGGGGCTTGTACTGGGCCAGGGATTCGTGGCTGGGCAGGTCCCGGCCATACATCCAGAACACCGCACCGATCACCAGTGCGACCATGAAAATACCCAAGGTAACGATACTGAAGATCGCCCCGAAAAACGAAAGAATGAACCGGATCACGTTACTGCCTTTTTCTCGCGGTGGTGCCTATATAGTGTTGCACCGCCCAAGGGTCAAAACACCAAGCGTATTCTAGCCGTTTTGCGTCGCAAGGTCACTGGCCAATCAGGGATTTGCGGATCACATCCTGCTGACGCCAGTCTTCGATCCCCTGAAAGATACCCAAGGCCATTTTCGCCCGCCATTCCGAATCCCTGAGGTTTTCTCGATCTCTGGGGCTCGACAGAAATCCAAGTTCGACCAAAACAGACGGAATATCGGCCGCCTTGAGCACCGAGAACGAAGCGGTCCGCAGCGGTTTGCGGTTCATCGGCCCGCCTTGCTGGGCCATCCCGTTGGCGATCGCGCTGGCCAAGGACCTGGTCCGCGGCATCGTTTCCTGGCGCGCCAGATCAAGTAGAACATCGGCCACCTGATCATCGGCACCATTCAGATCGATACCCGAGATCAAATCCCCCCGATCATGCCGCTCGGCCAGTTTTGAACTGGCCACATCCGAAGCATCGGCCGACAGGGTATAGACGGCAGCCCCATGGGCCTGACCTTCCGAAAGGGAATCCGCATGCAGCGAAATGAACAGATCCACGCCAGCCCGATGCGCCAAGGCAATCCGGCGCTCCAACGAGACGAACTGGTCGTCAACCCGGGTCAGGACCACCTCATAACCTCCTGATCGCAAGAGAACTTCGCGCAGTTCGCGGGCAAAGGTCAGCATCAGGGTTTTTTCATCAACGCCGTCGATTTCGGCACCCGGATCAATCCCGCCATGCCCCGGATCGAGCATCACGCGCAACGGCCTGTCTGCCGAGCGCGCCGATGCCTGCGGCACATCAGCCGGTTCCGGCAGGTCCCATCCCGGGTTGCGCGGTGCACCTGCAGTTGCGTTGAACGTATCAAAATCCGTGCCCTTGAGGTTGAGAGACAGCATAGCCGACCCCGAAACCTCGGAAACTGACAATTCGGCAGTGTCTACGGTCATCGGAGCGCCCAGTTCCAACACCAGCCGCGACCAACCCGGAACATAGGCTCCGAATTGCACGCCGCTGACGCGTTCGGATTGCAGGAAATCCGTTCGGTTCAGCCCGGTCCAATCCACTTCGTTGAAGTCCAGAACCATCCGGTACGGATCCTGCAAGGTGAAGATCCGGTACGGCACCCCCTGGCTCAGGCCGATATCCACGCGAACGCCAGTTCGCCCCACATCCGTGATGCGGCTTTGGTCGGGTTGAACGCGTGCCAGCGCGCTGAAACCCTGCGCGACGGCACTGCCGCACAGCGCCCAGATCAGGGCGATGCAAATGAAGATCCTGCTCATGGCCTCAAGTTTTCCCGAGATCGTTTGCCGGGCAGCCTATACCACAAGGGCTGATTTGTGAACGGCTCAGGCAGGTTCCCCGATCACCTTCCGCTCGGTCATGAAAACGCGCAACCGTTCCAGCCCGTCCTGAATGTCGGCCGTCGAACGCGCATAGGAAAAACGCAACGTCGTATGGCCGCGCTGCGGATCGAAATCCAGACCCGGCGTGACCGCGACCCCGGCCTTTTCCAGAATCTCGGCCGCAAATGCGCGGCTGTCATCGGTCAGGTCAGACACGTCGGCATATACATAGAAAGCCCCGTCCGGAGGCGCGATTTTCGTAAAGCCCGCCTTGGGCAGCCCGTCCAGCATCAGGGCGCGGTTTCGGCGGTACACGTCCAGATTGGCTTGCAGTTCGTCCTCGCAATCCATCGCGGCCAGTGCGGCAACCTGACTGGCATGCGGCGCGCAGATGAACATGTTCTGGGCTATCCGCTCGACCACGCGCACCTGATCCTCGGGCACGACCATCCAGCCCACGCGCCAACCGGTCATCGAGAAATACTTGGAAAACGAGTTGATCACATAGCACTCATCCGTCAGTTCCAGCGCGGTCACGGCCTTGGCCTCATATTCCAGACCATGATAGATTTCGTCGCTGATGAAGGATGCCCCCTGCCCGTGTGCGGCTTCGATCAGCGACCCCATGGCGGCGTGATCCAGCATCGTGCCGGTAGGATTCGCCGGAGACGCCACCATCAGCCCCTTCAGGCCCATTCCCTGAATATCCGCTGCCACGGGTTGCAGACGGTTTTCAGGCGCGGTCGGCAGATCGGCCGGCACCAATCCAAGTGCCCTGAGAATCTGGCGATAAGACGGATACCCCGGCGCACCGATTCCGACGCGATCCCCGCTGTCGAACAATGCCGTGAAAGCCAGCAGAAACCCGCCGGACGATCCGGGCGTGATGACCACGCGCCCCGGGTTCAGGTCCACATCGTACCACTCACCATAAAGCTGCGCGACACGCTTTCGCAGTGCAGGCAAACCCAGAGACACCGTATAGCCCAACGGGCTTTGATCCATCGCCTTGGCCAGCGCCTCGGTCGCGCCCTTGGGGGCGCCGGTTCCGGGCTGGCCAACTTCCATGTGAATCACATGGCGGCCCGCTTCTTCCGCACGGCGCGCGGCCTCCATCACGTCCATCACGATGAAGGGATCGACCCCGGACCGGGTTGAGTTTCTCATGCCCATCTCCCATGTTGCAGCCATGGCTTTTGAACGCGTATCCCTGCTGACGTCAATCCCGGCTCTGATCCTGTCGGTTGGTGTCTGGCTGGCGGCGGCAACGCAATCCCATGGGCAAAGCCTGATCCGCGACCCCGATATCGAGCGTGGCCTGCGCGAGCTGGCCTTTCCGGTTCTGCGCGCCGCCGGTCTGAACACCAATCGGGTTCAAATCCTTGTGGTCAATGACAACACGTTCAATGCATTCGTCATCGACTACAACGCCATCTATTTGAATTACGGGCTGATCCTTACGGTCGAAAGCCCCGAAATGCTGCAAGCGGTGATCGCGCATGAGGCCGCGCATATCGCGAACGGCCATCTGGCCCGCCGCGCCGAAAACCTGAAGGCGGCGCGGCGCAATGCGGGCCTTGGTACCGCTTTGGCCCTGCTTGCGGCTGCGGCCGGAGGGGGTGAAGCCGCCATTGGCATCGCCGCAGGCACCCAAGGCGCCGCAATCCGCAGCTTTCTGGGCCATACCCGCGCCGAAGAGGCCTCGGCCGACCGAAGCGCCGCAAGCTATCTGCGATGGGCTCAGATTTCCCCCAGCGGCATGGTGGAGCTGCACAGAAAATTCGCGGGTCAGGAATTGCTGAGCGTCGCCAATCAGGACCCGTACATGCGGTCGCATCCCACCAGTCGTGAACGATTGCGCGCCGCCGAAGCGTTTCTGGATGAGTTCGGCGACAAGGCCGTTCCGAATGCCAATGCCGATTACTGGTTTGCCCGCGTCAAAGGCAAACTGTCGGCCTTTTTACGCTCACCCAGTTGGACATTACGGCGCGCCAAAGAAGAAACCGCTCAGGACATCCGCCTGATGCGCGAGGCTTCGGCCCATCATCAGAACCGTGATTTGGATCGCGCGCGCCGTGCCATCGACGAGGCCTTGGCGCTGCGCCCGAACGACCCCTACTATTTTGACCTGAAAGGGCAAATTCTTCTGGAAAACAGACAAATAGGCGCGGCTGTTGAAGCATATGGGAACGCTGTTGAAATGGCTCCGAACGATGCGCTTATCCTGGCTGGATACGGGCGGGCGCTGTTGGCGCAGGGTCAAACCAAACAGGCCCTGAGCGTGCTGGAAAAAGCCCGCGCCCGGGACTACCGGAACGCCAGGCTGTTGCAGGATCTGGGTGTGGCCTATGCTCAGGTTGGCAATGATGGTATGGCATCCACCGTGACGGCAGAGCGGTATGCGCTGCAAGGGCGGTTGAAAGATGCCGGAATTCACGCGAAACGCGCCGTGGCACGACTGCCCGAAGGTTCACCGGGTTGGCAAAGGGCACAAGACGTGTTGATTGCGGCAGAACGACTCGACAAAGACAAAAGGAAACGGAAATGATCCTCAGACATGCTGCACCCGCCCTTCTGGGGCTTTCCATGGCGGCGACCTCGGCGCAGGCGCTGGACTTGAATGCGATGAACGATGCTGAGAAGGCGGAATTTGGTGCCCAGGTGCGCGAATACCTGCTGGAAAACCCCGAAGTGATCATCGAAGCCATCAACATTCTGGAAGAGCGCAATGCCGTCGCCGAAGCCGCGGCGGACAAAGAACTGGTCGCCGCCAATGCGGATGAACTGTTCGATGATGGGTACAGCTGGGTTGGCGGCAACCCGGATGGCGACATCACGCTGGTCGAGTTCATGGACTACCGGTGTGGCTATTGCCGCCGTGCCGTTCCCGAAGTTACCAGCCTGCTGGCAGAAGACGGCAACATCCGCCTTGTGATCAAGGAATTCCCCATTCTGGGTGATGCGTCTGTGCTGTCCTCACGTTTTGCAGTGGCCACCAAACACGTGGCGGGCGACGACGCATACAAGCAGGTCCATGATGCCCTGCTGGAATTCACCGGCGAGCCAAGCGAAGTTGCCCTGCGCCGCATCTCGGACGGTTTGGGGCTGAACAGCGACGAGATCATCGCGGCGATGGACAGCGATCGCGTTACGGATGAGATTGCGCGCACCCGTGCTCTGGCCCAGCGGATGCAGATCTCGGGCACGCCTTCGTTCGTGTTGGGCACAGAGATGCTGCGTGGCTATTTGCCAGCCGATCAGATGCAGCAGATCGTTAACGGTATACGTGCCGAACGCGGCTAAGGCCGGATCTGTCGGCGACGTGCCATGAAGCGGCGGGAATTTCTGCTGGCCGGAGGAGCATTGGGTATGACGTGTTTCTCTGGCCAGTCTATTGCGCAGTCCGCGACAGGCTTCCACGTGCCGGCCGAAGACGCCCGGCATGAACGCACTTTCATGCAATGGCCGGTCAGCCGCACCGTATATCGCGATCCCGTTTTTCTGGAAATGGTACAGGGGACCATTGCGGAAATCGCAAACACGATCTCTGCTTTTGAACCCGTCACAATGCTCGCCGGATCGGAACATCACGCAGACATCAGCAAACGGCTTTCTGCGGCGGTCGAGATCTGGGATGTCCCGACCGAAGATCTGTGGTGCCGGGACGCAGGCCCGGTCTTTGCGATCAATACCCGTGGCGCGCTTGCGGTCCAACAGATCCAGTTCAATGGGTGGGGAAGAAAACAGGTTCACGCACATGATGCGAAAATTGCCGGCAGAGTGGCCGAAAGGCTGGGTCTGCCCCTGTTGCCGACCGGGCTGATCGGCGAAGCCGGTGGCGTCGAGCAGGATGGGCATGGGACGCTAATGGCGCATGAAAGCTCTTGGGTGAATGACAACCGCAATCCCGGCCTCACTCGGGACGAGATCGAAGCCCGGTTGTTGGCGGCCTATGGGGCCAAACGCATGATCTGGTCCGAAGGAGTCTGGGGCGAAGATATCACCGACTATCACATTGACAGTCTGGCCCGCTTTACCGGCCCCGGTCGCGGCATCATCAACTTGCCGGATGAACCGGACAAAGATGATCCTTTCCACATGGCCGCGCTGGACACCCATGATCGTCTCATTGCCGCGGGCATCAACATGGACGTGATACCCGAGCCGCATTTCCGCCGTGTCGAAGACCCGGATTTCGTGGCCTCTTATGCCAATTACTACGTCTGCAATGGCGGTGTGATTGCGGCCCGGTTCGGAGACTCGGAAACAGACAGGATCGCGTCGGAAACGCTTGCAAGGCACCACCCTGGGCGTGAAGTCGTGACGCTTGACGTGGATGTGCTGGGAGAGCTTGGCGGCGGCATCCATTGCGCTACACAACAGATGCCCGGTTTTTAAATGTCGCGAAGAAACATGCTATTCAGCCGCTTCAGCCGCTTCAGCCGCCGCATCCAGTTCAGCCGCCTTTTTCTCGACCTCTTCCACGATGTGATCGATCATCTGGTCGTTCGACATCTTGTGGCTGGCTTTGCCGGCCAGATAGACCATGCCGGACCCTGCCCCGCCGCCGGTGAAACCAACATCGGTCATGAGCGCTTCACCCGGCCCGTTGACCACGCATCCGATGATCGACAGGCTCATCGGCGTCTTGATGTGTTCAAGGCGATGTTCCAGCGCCTCGACGGTTTTGATGACATCAAAACCCTGTCGCGCGCAGGATGGGCACGAGATGATATTGACGCCCCGATGACGCAGGCCAAGGGATTTGAGGATTTCAAACCCGACCTTGACCTCTTCCACCGGATCAGCAGACAGGCTGACGCGGATCGTGTCGCCGATCCCCATCCACAGCAGGTTGCCCAACCCGATGGCCGATTTGATCGTGCCGCTGACCAGCCCTCCGGCCTCGGTAATGCCCAGATGGATGGGGGCATCCGTCGCCTCGGCAATGCCCTGATAGGCCGCGGCCGACAGGAACACGTCGCTGGCCTTTACGCTGATCTTGAACTCGTGAAAATCATTGTCCTGAAGGATGCGGATATGTTCCAGCCCGCTTTCGACCATCGCCTCGGGGCACGGCTCGCCATATTTTTCAAGCAGGTGCTTTTCCAGGCTGCCCGCGTTCACGCCGATGCGGATCGAACAGTTGTGGTCGCGCGCCGCCTGGATGACTTCTTTTACGCGGGTTTCGTCGCCTATATTGCCGGGGTTGATGCGCAGACAGGCAGCGCCCGCTTCGGCGGCCTCGATCCCGCGCCGATAGTGGAAATGAATATCCGCCACGATGGGCACCGGGCTTTCCCGAACGATCTGTTTCAGCGCCCTGGACGACGCTTCGTCAGGAACCGATACGCGAACGATATCCGCACCCGCCTCGGCCGCCGCCTGCACCTGCGCCACGGTCGCCGCCACATCGGTGGTCAGCGTATTGGTCATGGTTTGAACGGCAATGGGTGCATCGCCACCAACGGGGACGTTGCCGACCATGATTTGACGGGATTTACGACGATAGATGTCGCGCCATGGGCGCACGTGATTGAGGGACATAAGGACGGATCCGCGTCTGCCTGAGTTGCGACTGTAGATAGTTCGGCAACGGGGTTATCGCAATGGCTAGATCACTCGGCGGGCGTTTCTGTCGCCTCGGTTTGCAGTTCCGCCACCAGTTGCTTGAGCGCACTGTTCTGTTCCGCCTCCAGATCGGCGACGGCATAGGCCTCGGACACGGCGTCTTTCGACAGAACGACACCCTTGGCGACAGTTCCCGGAGCACCCGCCGGGCCGTAATGTTCACCGTTCATCGCGAAATATACCGATCCCGACGCGCCCGCACGCAATGTCGGCGGTTCTTCTGTCAGGGGCACTTCGAATACACTGCCTTGCTCGACGGTTCCCAGCGTACCTTCGAAAATGACGCTGCCATCCGCAGCCGTCACACGCATCCAGGCGGGGTCAACTGCCACGATCTTGAGCGTGGTATCGATCTGTTCGACCACTTGCGGCAGGGCCGGTTTTTCGACCGTGTGCAGTTCAGCCACTTCGAACTGCGGCAATTCGGGCGGGCGGAAGGTTCCAACCTCGCGCGGATCAAGCGTTGAGATCGGAGCATCCCGCGAGACCAGCACCGGAACATCCAGCGCCTGCGGACGATAGAGACGGTCCAGTGCTTCTGCGCTTGCTACTTCCGTAACATCATCTGACACGTTGCTGCGCGCCGCATCCAGCGGATCCAGATCAGACAGAACCACCGGTGCCTGTTCAACCGGGCTGACCTGTACTTGCTGAATCTTGTTCAAAACAGCCCAACCGCCATAGCCAATGCCACCGATCACCGCGAGCAAAACCAGCGACGAGCCGATTGCACGAGGTTCAATCTGACTGACCAGAGACTCCTTGCCCGGGATATAGGGCGTATTGGGCGAAATGAACGGATCCCGCCCCATCGGGCCGCGCGCAGGCAAAGCCCCTGAAGGTTTCCGCACCACCGAGGCCTCTGCGGACATGCCATGCGCAACCTCAAATCCGCTTTCCTCGCAGAAAGTCGCGAAGGTCTCATCGGGGTTCATACCCAGATAGCGCGCATAGGAACGCACATACCCGGCGATAAAGCCGGGTGTATCAAACGCATCGGGGTCGGCGTTTTCAATTGCAGCTATATAGTTGGCTTTGATCCGCAGCTCGCGCTGAACATCCAGAAGAGATTTGCCCATCGTTGCGCGTTCACCGCGCATCTTGTCGCCTAGGCGAACTTCGTAGTCGTCAAACCCTTTTGGTCTGACATCTACGTCCTCTTCGGATTCGCGCTGAGATCTGCGCCCAATCATCCCTGCTGCCCCATTCTGCCTGTCGCGTATTTCGCGTAAGTGGCGAATCATCCCCAGAATGATTCGTCTACTCGTTTTGTTAGCGTAAGCTTAACACGCGGCAAACTCGTTGCACACTTTGGCGTTAGGTTATCCGGCAAGTTCGGCGCGATTTAGCGCACAATGTGACCAAAGTTCGTCCATCGCCTGCACCAGACGGTTCATTTCGTCGGGTCCGTGCACCGGAGACGGGGTAAAACGCAGACGTTCGGTTCCGCGCGGGACGGTCGGGAAATTGATCGGTTGCACGTAAATGCCATAATCGTCCAGCAGCATATCGCTGAGCTTCTTGGTGTGCACCGGATTGCCGACGATCACAGGCACGATATGGCTGCCGTGGTCGATCAGCGGAAGGCCCATTCCCTTCAGCCGCAGCTTGAGGATCTTCGCCTGAGTCTGGTGCTGCTCGCGCAGCTCAGACGCGGTTTTCAGGTGCGCAACGGATGCTGCAGCCCCTGCGGCAACTGCCGGCGGCAACGATGTCGTAAAGATAAAGCCCGGCGCATAAGACCGCACGGCATCGCACATCTTTGCGCTTGCGGCGATATAGCCCCCCATGACGCCATATGCCTTGGCCAGAGTGCCATTGATGATGTCGATACGATGTGCCAGCCGGTCACGCTCGGTCACGCCGCCACCGCGCGGGCCATACATGCCCACCGCGTGCACTTCGTCGATATAGGTCAGCGCGCCGAATTCATCTGCCAGATCGCAGATTTCTTCGATTGGACCAAAATCGCCATCCATCGAGTAGACGGACTCGAACGCGATCAGCTTGGGTGCGGCGGGATCGTCCGCCTCAAGCAATTCGCGCAGATGCGCCAAGTCGTTATGACGGAAGATGCGCTTGGCCCCGCCGTTTCGGCGCACCCCCTCTATCATCGAAGCATGGTTCAGCGCGTCAGAATAGATGATCAGCCCCGGAAACAGCTTGGGCAGCGTGCTGAGCGTGGCGTCGTTGGCGATATAAGCACTGGTGAACAAAAGCGCGGCTTCCTTGCCATGCAGATCTGCCAGTTCGGCCTCGAGCCGTTTGTGATAGACCGTTGTTCCCGAGATGTTGCGCGTACCGCCCGATCCCGCACCTGCGGCTTCGACCGCCTCGTGCATTGCGTTCAGAACAACAGGGTGCTGGCCCATGCCCAGATAGTCATTGCCACACCATACGGTGATGTTCTGCTGCGAGCCGTCCGGGCGCGTGCGTACCGCGTGCGGAAAGTGTCCGTTGCGACGTTCGATATCGATAAAGGTCCGGTAACGTCCTTCGTCATGCAGCCTGGCAATCGCTGAATCGAGCTGAGCAGTATAGTCCAACGGACCCTCCTTGAATGCCCGTTTCCGGTTTCCCTTGGGCAATTAGTCTGCCACATCCAACAGCTTAACCTGTATCAGCAGCTTTGTGTTACTTTATTCAGCTGGTTACAGCCGAACAGGTGAACCCAACTTTGATTTGCATCAAATATAAGTTTGCAATGCTCACGGCAAGTATAGTTCCGGCTATCGGACGCGTGGAAACGACGCAGCCCGCGCAACGTCATTCGCGGGCTTGTGATTGCATGAACAATTCAGATCAACCGCTCTGGACGGCGCCGTCAACGCTGCTAGGGTTCGCGCGAACACAGACAAGCAGGAGATCCCCATGTCGCTAGACACCGTGCTGAACCGGATTGACGAAGATCTGCAAACCTCGATCGACCGCCTGATGGAGCTGCTGCGCATCCCTTCGATCTCAACCGATCCCGCGTACAAGGCCGACGTCAGCCGTGCGGCCGACTGGCTGGTTGCCGACCTCAACAGTATCGGAATTGCAGCAGAAAAACGGGAAACCCCGGGACACCCGATGGTCGTAGGCCATGTGGGCGAGGACTCGGATGCACCCCATATCCTGTTTTATGGCCATTATGATGTGCAACCCGTCGATCCGTTGAACCTTTGGACGCGCGACCCGTTTGACCCCGCCATCGAAGATACCGAGCACGGCCACGTCATCCGCGGGCGCGGGGCATCGGACGACAAAGGTCAATTGATGACATTCGTCGAAGCCTGCCGCGCATGGAAAGCGGTGCACGGATCCCTGCCCTGCCGCATCACCTTCTTCTTTGAAGGCGAAGAGGAATCCGGCTCACCCTCGCTGGTCCCCTTCCTCGAAGAAAACGCGGCCGAACTCAAAGCGGATCTGGCGCTGGTTTGCGATACATCCATGGTGTCGCGAGGTGTTCCGTCGATTGCCGCGCAGCTTCGCGGCATGCTGAAGGACGAGTTCACGATCATCGGGCCCCGCATCGATCTGCATTCCGGCCATTACGGTGGCCCGGGGCTGAACCCGCTGCGCGAGCTGTCGAAGATCGTTGCCTCATTCTATGATGACGAAACCGGGCGTGTCGCGGTCGATGGTTTCTATAAAGGCGTTCATGAAGTGCCCCAGGACCAGCTGCGCCAGTGGCAGAATTGCGGTTTCGACGAAGCGGATTATCTGAATTCGGTCGGCTATACCCAGCCGCACGGCGAAAAAGCCTATTCGACGCTCGAACAGCAATGGGCACGCCCGACACTTGAGGTGAACGGGCTGTGGGGCGGATACAATGGCGCAGGCTCGAAAACCGTTATCCCTTCGGAAGCGCATTGTAAAATCACGTGCCGACTGGTCGGCGACATGGACCCCGACGCGCTGCGCGGCAAGATCCGCAAACATGTCGAGGATCGCCTGTCCCCGGATGCAAAAGTTGTCTGGGACAATGACCTGGAAGGTTCGCCCGCTTCGGTCATGAATATCGATCGCCCGGAATTCGAAGCCGCGCGCAAGGCACTTTCGGACGAATGGGACCGCGAAGCGGTGTTTACCGGCATGGGCGGCTCGATCCCCGTCGTCGGGTATTTCAATACCGTTCTGGGGCTGGATTCGATGCTGGTCGGC
The DNA here is from genome assembly GCF_013110685.1 of Ruegeria sp. HKCCD6157. Classification (NCBI taxonomy): domain Bacteria; kingdom Pseudomonadati; phylum Pseudomonadota; class Alphaproteobacteria; order Rhodobacterales; family Roseobacteraceae; genus Ruegeria; species Ruegeria sp. HKCCD6157. Next base: position 1,130,917 of record NZ_WVRB01000001.1, on the reverse strand, counting down.
TATGCCAACGAGGATGACGCCATCCATTCGCCGAATGAGAAATACGACGTCAAAAGCTTCCACAAGGGCATCCGTTCTTGGGCCCGCATTCTGGATGCTTTGAACAGGTAACGGATTTCAGCGAGGCTCTGCCTCGCGCTCCGGGATATTTGCCGCCAGATGAATAAAGGATCCCTTGTTCATCTGGCCCAAAATATCCCGGGGGAGCCGCGCGCAGCAAGGCGGGGGCAGAGCCCCCTGCCCGACCGCAACACGCGCATGACGTTACATGTGGATCACGCGACCATACGCATCCAACACGCTTTCATGCATCATTTCTGACAGAGTCGGGTGCGGGAAGACCGTGTTCATCAGGTCTTCTTCGGTCGTCTCCAGCTGCCGCCCAACCACATAGCCCTGAATCAGTTCCGTAACTTCCGCGCCGATCATATGGGCCCCCAGCAATTCGCCTGTCTTGGCGTCGAACACGGTTTTGATCAGACCTTCCGGTTCGCCCAGAGCAATGGCCTTGCCGTTGCCGATGAAGGGGAAGCGACCGACTTTGATGTCGTAACCCAGCTCTTTGGCCTTGGCTTCGGTATATCCCACCGAGGCCACTTGCGGCTGACAATAGGTACATCCGGCGATGCTTTCGGGCTTGACCGGATGCGCGTGCTGGCCCGCGATCAGATCAGCAACCATGACACCTTCGTGGCTGGCTTTATGTGCAAGCCAGGGCGCGCCCGCGATGTCACCGATCGCATAAAGGCCATCGACGCCGGTGCGGCAATATTCATCCGTCACCACATGCGTGCGGTCGATCTTGACGCCCAGCGCCTCGAGCCCGAGGTTTTCGACATTCCCAACAATCCCGACAGCCGAGATAACGGTGTCGAACTCGTGCTTTTCAACCTTGCCCTTGACCTCGATATGAGCGGTGACCTTGCCCTTGCCGCGATCCAACTTCTTGACCATGGCTTTTTCCATGATGGTCATGCCTTGTTTGGTGAAGGCTTTCTTAGCCAAGGCACTGATTTCCGCATCTTCCACGGGCAACACGCGGTCCATCACCTCGACCACCGTCGTGTCGGCCCCCAGCGTGTTGTAGAAACTGGCAAATTCGATTCCGATCGCGCCCGAGCCGATGACCAGCAGCTTCTTTGGCATCCGGGGCGGTTGCAGCGCGTGCTTGTACGTCCAGACCAGATCGCCGTCAGCCTCGAGACCGGGCAGTTCGCGGGCCCGTGCGCCGGTTGCAAGAATGATGTTCTTGGCCGACAGTTCTTCGATGCCTTTGTCGGTCTTGACGCTGACCTTGCCTTTTGCGGGGATCGTCGCCTCACCCATCACCACGGCGACCTTGTTCTTTTTCAGCAGGTGGCCGATGCCGCCCGAAAGCTGCCCGGCAACACCACGGGACCTCTTGACGACCGCGTCAAGATCGTAACCGATCTTGTCGGCCTTCAATCCGAAATCCTTGGCGCGTTCCATCAAATGGAACACTTCGGAGGACCGCAGCAATGCCTTGGTCGGAATGCACCCCCAGTTCAGGCAGATGCCACCAAGGTGCTCGCGCTCGACCACGACGGTTTTCAGACCAAGCTGGGCCGCACGGATGGCGGCGACATAGCCACCGGGGCCAGCCCCGATTACGATCAGATCATAGGATTGTGCAGCCATGTGTTCCTCTCGGCGCAGGTGGTGAAAATTTAGTTTACCATTAAACTATTTCCAGAAACGCATCAACACGCCTTCCCGCGACAAATGAGACGCAGGGTAAACCATGCCTGAATATGCGGATTTCAGCCTATACGCAGGCCCATGCTATGGCTAGAACAGAAACGCCGACGCCGCTCGGACATTTGTGAACACATTGAATTCAAGGGGTTTACCATGGCCAAAACACTAAAAGATCTGGCGCTTGCTCTGCTAAACGCAACTTTGATACTTGTGGCGCTGTGCTTGTTTTTAGGCTGGAAGCTGGCATCGAAAGTCGAAAGCGTCTCGGCGGAATTCTCAGAGACAGTGCAAGTTCTTGCCCCTATTCGGGATGAAGCGAAGGGCATTCGGGGCGAGCTTTCCGCGTTGCGCGGTGATTTAACGACGCTGATGAGGGAAAACCAAGTTACGGACAGTCAAACCGCTCAAAATATCCAGGCAACATTGCGCCGCCTGAACGCGGTTGAACAAAAGCTACAAACTGCGCAGGAGCGATTCACAGAACTTGCAGAGACACCAGAGGTTTTGATCGCCCAAGCCATACAGACCGGAGCAGACATCGCGTCCGAACGGGTCTTGTCGTTCAAAGGGTGCGAGCCGGGAGCCTGAGACCCCCGCACTAACAACAGAGGCTCAAAACCTTTGTACGGTCTCAGGCCATTGCTTGCAGCTCTCGCACAGTGCTGCCATAGCCGCCCATGTCGACGTAAGCCTCTTCATGGGGGGTCGAGCTGCGCGACAGTGCTTTGTTCCGGTAAGGGAAACGACCGAACTTGCGGATCACTTCGCGATGCGCACGGGCGTGCAGCAGATTGCTTGTATCGCCGCTCAGGTTCTGACAGATCAGACGCACGCAGCGTTCCTGATCGCACAGATTTTCCGAATGCATCATCGGCAGGTAAAAGAACTGCCGGGCCGGTTCATCGATCTTCTTGTCCCAACCTCTGTCCACCGCGCATTTTGCAGCTGCCAGGGCCGCTCGGTCCGTCGCGAAAGCACGCGCTTGCCCGCGGAACATGTTGCGTGGAAACTGGTCCGTCAAAATTATGTAAGCCAGTGACCCGCTGGGATAGGTCAGCCAGAGCGAAAACTTGCCCTCGGCCGCAGCCTCCCACGTTGATTGAAAACGTGCGCGGATTTCTGAATCCAGCGCTTCATCCTCTATGTACCAGCCCTTTGGACCCACCTCATCTAACCAAAAACTCAATACTTCTTCAGGCGTTACCATTGCCTTAAACTCCGTCTTGTGCCCGTAGTTTGGACGTAACGTCATTTAAGGCCGTTTTACAGAACTGTTACAGTAACATATTGCAACACTTGCGACATAATCCTGTGTCCTAGGCATCTTCCTGCTCAGCCTGTTCGGCCTCGGCGGCTTCGATGGCGACTTCCTGTGCCACTTCAAACGCAACTGGCGAGGCTGTTGGATACAGCGTCGACATTGTGCCGGTTTCGTCCACAGGAATCGATGCCCGCTGCGTCGTCCGATACAGAGCGTAAAGTGCCATTGCGAGTAACAGTGCCGCAATAAAGAGAAAAAAGCCCGGTGGCCCGAATACGGCATCCCCCATCAGCCAGCCGGTGATCACCGGCCCGGCAATCGCGCCCAGACCGTTGATGAATACCAGCCCACCGGATGCGGCCGCCATGTCCTCGTGATCCAGAAAGTCATTCGCATGCGCGATCAGCAGTGAATATAGCGGGTTGGACGTACCGCCGATCAGGAAAGCCGAGGCAAGCAGAATTGGAAACGATCCACCCATCATCATCGCGATCGTTGCGCCACCGGCACCGGCGAGCGCCACAAGCAGGATCAGAAAGCGGCGATCCATACGGTCCGAGAACCAGCCCAAAGGGTATTGCAGAACCACTGCGCCGATATAAAACGCCGCAACGAAGGTCGAAATTTCAACAAGCGACAGCCCTGCCCGGGCGCCATACACCGCCGCCATGCCGAACTGCGCCGAAAACACGCCCCCCAGAAGAAACATGCCCACGCAGCCCAGCGGAGAGGTCTTCAGCAATTCCTTCAGGGTCATCGGTTTGGTGGTGTCAAAGGCTGGTGTCGGCGAGATCGACAGCAAAATGGGTGCGAAGGATACCGAAACCAGGATCGAGGCGATCACAAACGTCTCATAACCAGCCGGGTCGCCGACCAGAACAAGCGCCTGCGCACTGATGATCCCCGTCATCTGGACGATCATATAGAGCGACAGCGCCTGCCCGCGATTTTCATTGCTGGCCGCATTGTTGAGCCAGCTTTCGGCAGTGACATAGACGCCAGAAAAACAGAACCCGATCACCACCCGGCCCAAAGCCCACGCGATCGGGTTGGTCAGCATGGGATACATGATCATCACGGCCGAAATAAATGACGCAAGGGCCGCAAAGACCCGCACGTGGCCAACGCGCCGGATCATCTCGGGCGCAAGGCGTGAGCCGCCCAGAAAGCCCAGAAAATAGGCCGACATGACAAAAGACATCTCAAGGGTCGAAAAGCCTTCGATCTCACCCCGCACACCCAGAATCGTGCCCTGAAGGCCGTTTCCGACCATCAGCAACCCCATGCCGAGCAGCAGCGCCCATGCGCTGGAAAGGACCTGAATCATTGGGGCCTCCGACTAATGCCAACCTGATTTTAGTGTCGTTCTGCGATCAAAGACCGCCTACGTCGCGCTTGTCTACGACATTCCCGATCCGCGATGCTGTTTCCGCGCCTCTCAAGGGATCAAAAGCGACGCGTCGCCATAGGAAAAGAACCGGTATTTCCGGGCGATGGCATGCGCGTAGACATCGCGCATCCGATCCTGCCCCATCAGTGCCGAAACCAGCATGAGCAACGTGGATTTCGGCAGGTGAAAATTGGTCATCAACGCGTCAGTGACATGGAATTCAAAACCGGGATAGATGAAGATATCCGTTTCGCCTTCCCAGGGTTCGATCTTTCCTGACCTTGCCGCACTTTCGATCAGTCGCAAAGCCGTTGTCCCCACTGGGATCACCCGCCCGCCGGCGACCTTGGTTGCCTGTATCTCAGCGGCGGCGTCGGGGCTTACCTGCCCCCATTCAGCATGCATCTTGTGTGTTGTGACATCCTCAACCTTGACCGGAAGAAAAGTCCCTGCCCCCACGTGAAGCGTCACATGCGTGAAGCTTACCCCCCGTTTTGCCAGCGCCTTCATCAGCGCCTCATCGAAATGCAATGATGCCGTCGGGGCGGCCACGGCACCGGAATGATTTGCCCAGATGGTCTGATAATCCGTCTTGTCCCGTTCATCAGCCGGACGTTTGGCTGCGATGTAGGGCGGCAGAGGCATTGCTCCGGCCTGATCCAGCGCCGCGTCGAAATCCTCGCCGCTGAGATTGAAGCGCAGATAAGCCTGGCCATCCGCAACCCTGTCCAGCGCGGCGCTGAGATCATCCGAGAAGACAATCTCTTCCCCAAGCTTCACCTTCTTGAGCGGCTTGATCAACGCAGACCACGTGCCATCGGCCTGTGGATCAAGCAAAGTGGCTTCGATCCCTGCGGAAACCGGCCCCTGCGCGCTGTCCCGGTGGCGTCGGCCGTTCAGTCGCGCCGGAATGACCCGTGTGTCATTCAACACCAGCCGGTCACCTGGCCGCAGAAAATCGGGCAGGTCGAAAACATGGCTGTCCGTGATTGCATCCCCCTGCGCCACCAGCAGACGTGCAGAGGAACGCGGGCTGGCCGGCCGCGTGGCGATCAGGTCTTCGGGCAGATGGAAATCAAAATCGCTAAGTTTCATGCCCGCGCCTTACAACCCTGCATTAGATTCGGCCATATCCTGTCAGCGGTCACTTGGGGATGAGCCGAATGTGCGTTTGGGTTCATCCGGTTTCTGCGGCACTGCGTTCGGACCATCCTGAACTTTGGGTGCCGGCGCGCGCATCAGGTCGCGCAGGAACAGAGGTGCAAGACCGGACAACGGATTTACCGACACTTTGGGCGAGGCAAGCGGGCCGGTCAGGGTGTAGTTGAAGCCAAAGACGCCCTCGCCCTTGCGCGTGAACACGCTGCCGACCGCGTTGAGCAAGTATATGGGCGAGATCGCACCGCGCAGGTTCAGCAATCCGTTCACCGTATCGATGGTGCCATCAAAAGACAGGCCCATCGACGGGCCGACAGCACTGCCGCTGAGCACCTTGATGTCCGTGGGGGTGACACGCATCCGGCTGTCGATTGCTGCAAAAAAGATACCCTGCCCCGCCATTTCATCCAACAGGCCCACAAGGCTGATGGCATTCAGCAAGGCCGCCATGGCCGGGGCGTCGGTAATCCGTGTGTTGGTGATTTTCAGCATCACGTCATAGCTGCCCGGTGCCGTCACGGGTTCGAGCTTGAGATTCATTTCTCCGCCCCGCGCCTGTGTCAGTACTCCGGCTGATCGCAGCACGGACCCCGCATCTTGCGACGTCAGGTCAACAGCACTTCGGTTCCCTCTGGGGCTGACCTGCCCCCTGACCGGCGCGCCGCCATTGACCTGCGCGGTGAAGTTCCCTTGTATTCCGCCGGTCGTCTGAAATGCGCCCCGGAACCCGGTCAGCGCGACGGTTTCCGTAACCTGAAGGCGATCCAGAGCCACGTCCAGTTTCGGCCCGGCGCCGCCCCCGCCGCCCGATCCGCCGCTTTCGCCGAAATTCGCGCGGCCCATATCAAGGACGCCGCCAAGCACACGGATGTCCGGCATGGCGTTTCCGCGCCCGATCAGCTCTGCCGGGACCGCCAGCCAGTCGCCGAGGTCGAAAGAGGTGAAGCGAACCCGGTCATATTCGCCGTTTTCACGAAACGTAATGGAGGCAGATGTACGCAATCCGGCTGCATTTATGCGCAGGCTATCCACCTTCAACTGCGATCCCAAAGTCGCTTCGGCCGTCAGAGAGCCGGTCGAATTGGCCCCCTTTCTCCAACCAAGTTCGGGTATGGCCAGCGCGACGCCCTGCAAATCGGACGTGACGGACAATTTCGGGGCAACCCCGGCGCCGAGCCCCAACGTGATATCTGCAATCCCTTTGCCGGTCAGCATACCCGGAGGTAGACCGGCGCCGATCTCATCCATCAATCGCGGCGACAGCTCGATCTGACCGGTCAGGGTGCTTCGCTGTTCCGACTTGCCGTCTATCGGCTGCTGCCAGAGCGCCGTCAGCGGTACGTCCCCGAACTGCCCCTGCCCCTGAATCTGAACGCCGGACTGATCACCAGAAAGGTCCAGAAGATCAGCACTAACGTCAAATCCGGGCACCAAGCGGTCACTGAACAGGTTGGCCAACCTTCCGTCGAAATGGAACTCGGTCTCGTCAAACTTGAGACCCTTTTTCAAAGGCAAGGAAAGAGTTCCCGCCAGCGACACCGTTCCTTTCGCTACGTCAACGGGCAACCCCGCCTTGCTGAGCAATTCCAGCGGAGGCCTGTCCAACAACGACAACGCGGCCGTCACGCTGCCTTTGGCCTGAATGCGCGCAATCGCAGGCGCGGATTTCTTGATATCCGTGTCGGGTATGATGAAGGACGTCCCCGACGCATCAACAGCACCGCCGTCATCCGCAATCACAACACCCTGCTGTGCAGTGACCGTGAACCTGCTGTTGATCAGGCTGGCCTGACCCTGCGCCTTTTCGATCGGCGGCAGCGTTTTGACAAACCGAATCTTCGCCTTTTCAAATCCGAAATCCAGATATAGATCCGGTTTCGATCCGGGCAGCAGGCGCAGGGCAAAGTCCATATCCGACAGAACCCCTTCGTACAGGTTTTCGGTCACCCACTCTCGCGGTTTCGGTGCCAGACGTTCGGGCCAGTATCCCAGAACCTTGTCCGACGTCATTTGGTCCAGATGTGCGTCCAGCTTGACGGCCCAGCCATCCGGCCGCCCGGTCAGGACGCCAAAGGCACGCACCGTGTGACCCGGATCTTCAATGGTCATCTGACCCAGATGCAGCTGGAACGGGTTGAGGACCATCTTGAAATCCAGGCTGGCCCGCGAAAGCTGAATAGGTTGCGGGAACAGGTTTGCCGGGTTCACGTTGATACCGGACAGCCGCAACTGTGCAGACAGGCTGTCCAGCACGCCATCTTCTGCACCTTCCAGATACGCCTTTCCGTCAGCCTGAACCTCACCCCAGGCCGAGACCACCGAAACTTCGTTGAAATCCAGGATCTGGCCTTTGGGATCATAGGTGAAATAGGTGCGTGCGGATTCGAAGGGAACCGGGCGTGTTTCCGGGTTTGGCTGCACCGCCCCCGCCCCCAGATTCAGCGTGGCGTACAAAGTTCCGATCGCTCCGTTTTCATCGACACCACCGCGCAAGGCACCCGAGATCGGGGCCCGCAGAACCTGCAACCAGGCAAGGGCTGGCGTTTGGCCCGCGATGTCCTCGGCCGGAAGATCGGTGACCGAGATTCCGAATTGTGCGGCAGGTGTGCCCAGAACGCTTGTATAATTGGCCTCGATGGCACTGACATAGTCACGCCCCGCCAGAACCGAAAACCCGGTTGCCAAGCGCACTTCGTTGCCGGCTCGGTTGGCTTGAATATGCCCACCGTCCAGAATCCAGGACCGCCCCTGCCGAAGATCGCGATAATCCAGTGTGATCGCATCAAGCTGGACCGAGGTCAGCGCCGATAGCGCCGGAGACAGGAAAACCTGATCCGAAGCCTCGATAAGCTGTGCCAGGTTCGGGGCCTCCTGCACCGGTGCGCTGCCGGACCCGACCGTAAGGCTCAGCGCCCCGTCCTTGTCTCGGGTCACGGCGATCTGCGCCCCTCTCAGAATTATCCTTTTGGGGCGGACGTGCCCTCGCAACAAGGGGCGCATGGCCAGACTGGCGCGCATGTCGGACACTTGCGCAATTTGCCGACCCGCCGCGTCGCTGATGGCCACATCGGTCAGACGCAGACGGGGTCGCCATCCCTCGTGAATGATGAAACTGACATCGCCAAACCGGATTTGCAGCCCGCCCAAAGCCTGTTCAAGCCGCGCCTCGACCCTGTCCCGCAGCCAGACGGGGGCGTGCATTCTTTGCCCGACAACCATGAAACCGGTGAACAGCGCCAGCAACACCAGCACGAAAGTGCCGCGCATGGCCCACAGACCAGCGGCCCGACGGCGAGACCGACGGCGCACGGGCTTAACGGGCCGTGCTCCGTCACCGTCTTCGTGCTGCTTCAAATTGCTGTCCACGCCTTCCAACCCGCACGCGTTGCCCTATGATATCAGGCAGCCTTTAAAAACCTTTAGCGGAGTTTCCAATGCCCGACATTTCAGACATCGCCCCTGACTTCACTTTGCCGCGCGACGGCGGCGGCGAGGTGACGCTTTCGGCGTTGCGCGGTAGCACCGTGGTTCTGTTTTTCTACCCCCGCGATGATACGCCGGGCTGCACCAAGGAATCCATCGGTTTCTCGGAACAACTTCAGGCCTTTGCCGATGCGGGCGCACAAGTTTTCGGCATCTCGCGCGACAGCGTCGCCAAACATGACAAATTCGTCGCCAAACATGGGCTGACAACACCGCTGTTGTCGGATGAGAACGCGACCGTCTGTGAAGACTACGGCGTGTGGGTCGAAAAGAACATGTACGGGCGCAAGTCGATGGGGATTGAGCGTTCGACCTTCATCATCGACCCCGAAGGCAAAATTGCCCGCGTTTGGCGCAAGGTCAAAGTTCCCGGCCACGTGGACGAGGTGCTGGAAGCCGTGCGCGCGATGTAACGCCCTCGACCACGGTCGCCATCCGGTTTAAGAGCCACAGGATCAACCAGGCGGAGAATAATGGTGTCCAAATCGCTGACCCAGATGGCGACCGAAGTTCTTGCAACGGCAGAAGGTCGGGAAAAGACCGCCCTGTCCAAACAGCACGCCGCCGCGTGGTTTGCGTCGCGCAAGGGCGACGCGCCCCCGATCGAGATCGGGACGGCGTCACCCCCGCTGCGACCCGCGCGCCCGGAACGGCCAGAACTCCTGTCTCCGCGCGAGGTACCAAAGCGCAAACCGAGCACCGAGGCGGGCCGCATCGCCCTTTTGCACGCCGTGGCGCATATCGAACTGAACGCCGTCGATCTGCATTGGGATATCATTGCCCGCTTTGGCCATGTGCCGATGCCGATCGGGTTTTATGACGATTGGGTAAAATGCGCCGAAGAGGAATCGCGCCATTTCGAGATGGTCTGCGATTGTCTGGAACAGATGGGCAGCCACTATGGCGCCTTGCCCGCCCATTCGGGCATGTGGCGCGCGGCCGAAGACACCGCAGACGACCTGATGGGACGGCTTGCGGTCGTGCCGATGGTGCTCGAAGCGCGTGGTCTGGATGTGACCCCCGGCATGATCGAGATTTTTCGCAAGGCCAAGTCTGAGCAGGCCATCGCGGCACTTGAGGTGATCTATGCCGAAGAAGTCGGCCATGTCGCTTATGGGTCCAAGTGGTTTCACTTCCTGTGCGGCCGGGAAAACACGGACCCCAAGGATGTGTTTCACGCATTGGTACGCCGGTACTTCCACGGCGTCCTCAAACCACCCTTCAACGAGGAAAAACGGGCTGAGGCCGGGTTGCCGCCCGATTTCTACTGGCCGCTGACCGAAGACCTACCCGCGCCCGGCGATATCACCAACTGACGCCTCAACATGCTTTTCGGCAATTTCCCGCCGATCTTTGGGGGGATTTCTACGCAGTTGGCGCCAGACTGATCAACAAACTTGCCCGAACGCTGCCTGCCCTTTATGCAGTCGGCCCAAGGAGCGGCCGGCACTCACAACCGGTCCCGATCTTGGGGATGAGAGGTAGGACGCGTGCGAACACGTCTGGCAATAAAAATACACTCCGCATTTGAACGGTACTTTCCGGAACGCCGGGTTTTTCTGAAGTCTGACAAAGATACACGTTTTATCCGTCTCAGCTCGGAAACGCAGGTGGTCGCGGTGGCCGGTGTTGCCGTCATGGTCGGATGGACCGCGGTCGCAACTGCCATTCTGCTTATGGACAGCATCGGTTCGGGCAACTTCCGGGAACAGGCGAAACGCGACCAGGCAACCTATCAGGAACGATTGAATGTCCTGTCCGCAGAACGCGACGCCCGTGCGCAGGAAGCCCTCGCCGCTCAGGATCGATTCAACGCCGCACTGGAACAGATATCCGCCATGCAGTCCGAACTGCTGGCCTCGGAAAACCGCCGTCGCGAACTTGAGACGGGGATCGAAGTCATTCAGACCACGCTGCGCACAACCATGAAACAGCGGGAAGATGCGCGGAAGGAACTGGCGGCGCTGAAGCAGGAAAACAGCTACGCTGACATGTACGTAACGGCCTCCAGCGCGCCGGTACAGATGGCCTTCATGACGGACGCTCTGGCGCGTACGGCCGAGGAACGCGATCAGATCGCCGCCGACGCCCGCGAGGCACTGGACCAGCGCGATGATCTTGAGCTGGAAATTCGCCTTATGCAGGAACGCAGCGACGAGATTTTCCGGCAGCTGGAAGAGGCCATGGTGATCTCGGTCGAGCCGCTGGACAAGATGTTCCGTCAGGCGGGAATGCCAACAGACCGTATCATCGAAGAGGTCCGGCGCGGATACAGCGGTATGGGCGGTCCGCTGACCCCTTTATCCCTTAGCACGCGCGGTGAGGTGGACGAGTTGTCCGCCGAGGAAGCCCGCGCGAATACATTGCTGAAACAGATGGATCAGCTGAACCTTTACCGACTTGCGGCGGAAAAGGCCCCCTTTGCCAATCCTGTACATTCGGCCGTGCGTTTCACCAGCGGCTATGGCAGCCGGCGCGACCCCAAAACCGGTGGTCGCCGGATGCATAACGGGGTCGATTTCGCAGGGCCGCAAGGCACGGATATCTTTGCGACCGCAGACGGCGTCGTTACCCATGCAGGCTGGCAATCCGGTTTCGGACGGCTTGTGAAAATCAAGCACGCATTCGGAATTGAGACACTTTACGCTCATAACACCAAGATCAACGTGAAGGTTGGTCAAAGGGTCTCGCGCGGGGATCATATTGCTGATATGGGTAGCACCGGACGGTCGACCGGCACGCATCTGCACTATGAGGTGCGCGTGAACGGAAAACCCGTAAACCCAATGACTTACATCAAGGCTGCGAGAAATGTTTTCTAAAAGCAAAATCAACGAGCCCGCATCCAAGGCACCCGAGGCGGCCAAACCAGCCGCTCCGGCGACCCCAGCGGCCCCTGCACCGACCGAGTCGAAGCCTGCCACCGCACCCAAGCCCAAGCCGCCTGCGTCGGTTTTGTCTTCGGATCTGCACATCACTGGCAATATCAAAACCTCTGGTGACATACAGGTGGAAGGCACAGTCGAAGGCGACATCCGCGCTCACCTTCTGACAATTGGTGAATCGGCAACGATCAAAGGTGAAGTCACCGCAGATGACGTCGTGATCAACGGACGTATCGTGGGTCGCGTACGTGGTCTCAAGGTGCGTCTGACATCGACCGCTCGTGTCGAAGGCGACATCATCCACAAGACCATCGCCATCGAAAGCGGAGCGCATTTCGAAGGGTCTGTACAGCGCCAGGACGATCCGCTGAATCCGGGCCGCAGCGCCAAAGCCGGAACGAACCCGGCAGCAGACGTCAAACAGTAATTCGACCCTTCAGGTCAGATCGGAAACGCCGCAGGGAGACCAGCGGCGTTTCTTTTTTGCGCCACAGCCTGTACCCGGGAAACTTGTTTTGATCCCGCCGGGATCACGTTAGGGTCGGGTCATGTTGATTTTTCTGACACTTGTTGCGGTGATCGCCGCAGGTCTGGCCTTTTACTTCTGGTCCAAACGACAGGCGCGCCACGCCCTGTTGGCCGCGCCGTTGACTGACAGACAACGGCAGCTTGTCGACGCTCAGGTCCCGATCTTGCGAAAGCTGCCGAAGGGCCTGCGCGCAAAGCTGGAGGGCAAGATCAACTTGTTCCTTGATCAGGTCGAATTCATTGGGTGTGACGGTCTGGACGTTACCGAAGACATGCAACTGTCCATCGCCGCGCAAGCCTGTCTGCTGGTTGTGAATACCGATCTCTGGTATGACAATCTGACCACCATCCTGATCTATCCCAGCGCATTCAAATCCAGGCAGAGCCGGCACAGCGGCTATGTCGTCACCGAGAAGGAAATCGTGCGCACAGGGGAAAGCTGGAACCGCGGCCCGGTGATCCTGTCCTGGGCGCATAGCCAGCGCGGGGCCATGAACGATCATGACGGCCAAAATGTTGTGTTTCACGAATTTGCACACCAGATCGACGATCTGACAGGGTCGGCCAACGGAGTGCCCGTACTTAGCGACGACCAAAGCTTTTCAGAATGGGAATCCGCATTCCTGACAGCCTATGACGCGCATGTCCGCGCCGTTGAATCCGGGCAGCCAACCGTAATCGACCCCTATGGCGCGGAAGGGCACGAGGAGTTTTTTGCCGTTTCGGTTGAAGTGTTCTTTGAGCGACCAAAGGCCCTGCGCAGGTCGGACCCGGAGGTTTACAAGCAACTGTCCAAGCTGTTTCACCTGGACCCTTCTCAATGGCGCTAAGGGCTTTTCGACCCCTGGTGCGAGGGTGCCGGGAAAATTCCCCGTTCTGCACAATTTAACAAAAGTTAATTTATGAACTACACTTAAGCTCATTACATTGTGGAGGAAATTTCATGTCATCAAAACTACTGGCCGAGTTCTTCGGCACCTTCTGGCTGGTTCTCGGAGGTTGCGGCAGTGCCGTATTGGCAGCGGGCGTTGCAGATGTCGGCATTGGGTGGCTTGGCGTTTCCTTCGCCTTCGGCCTGACGGTTCTGACAATGGCTTACACGGTTGGCCATATCTCGGGCGGGCACTTCAATCCGGCGGTCAGCCTGGGCCTTATGATCGGCGGGCGGTTTCCGGCAAAGGATCTGCTGCCCTACTGGATCGCTCAGGTCATCGGCGCAATCGCCGCCGCAGTGGTTCTGTATCTGATCGTCAGCGGTGCGCCCGAGTTCGCCGGCGTCGGGGGATTTGCGTCCAACGGATATGGTGAGGCCTCACCCGGCGGGTATTCTTTGATGTCCGCTCTGGTGATCGAAATCGTGATGACCGCTTTCTTCATCCTGATCATCCTGGGTGCAACCTCGGACAAGGCGCCGGCCGGTTTCGCCCCCATCGCAATTGGTCTGGCCTTGACCCTGATCCACCTGGTATCAATTCCGGTCACCAACACTTCGGTCAACCCGGCCCGGTCCACAGGCGTCGCCCTGTTTGCCGACGGCCCTGCCCTGTCACAGCTGTGGCTGTTCTGGGTGGCCCCGCTGATCGGCGGCGCGATCGGTGCGGTCATCTGGAAAGCGATGTCACAAGACGATTGAGTTTCGTTCAATCGACCGTAAGAAACAGCCCGGCGCTCTTTGGAACGCCGGGCTGCTTCGGCTCATTCGGTGACGGTGACTTTTTTCATCACGTCGGGCTGGCCCGTGACCGCTCCGGTCTGGGAATGCCCCCGTTTGATCGCATCCACCACGTCCATACCGTCGGTCACCTGACCGACCACGGTGTACTGGCCATCCAGAAACGGGCCGGGTTCGAACATGATGAAGAACTGCGAATTGGCTGAATCCGGGTTCTGCGACCGGGCCATGCCGACCACGCCACGATCAAAGGTCAGGTCAGAAAACTCGGCCGGCAGATCCGGGCGGTCTGACCCACCACGCCCGGCATACCGCATGTCAAAGCCGTTCGCGGTGGAATTGCCGTATTGAACATCGCCGGTCTGGGCCATGAAACCTTCGATCACGCGGTGGAACACCACACCATCATACTTGCCGTCCGCAGCCAGTGCCGTGATCTGTTCCACGTGCTTCGGCGCGACATCTTCGAACAGATCGATAGAGATCGTGCCATTGGCCCCTTCTCCTTCGACCTCGATCTGCAAACCGCTGGCCAGCGCCGGGCTTGCCAGCAGGGCAAAGGCGGCGGCAAGCTTATACATCTGCGGCCACCTTGACGCTGATCATGCGGTCGGGGTTCGCAGGCGGCTCGCCACGAACGATTGCGTCCACATGCTCCATGCCTTCGATGACGCGGCCATAAACGGTGTACTGGCCGTTCAGGAAATGGTTGTCCTTGAAGTTGATGAAGAACTGAGAGTTGGCCGAATCCGGGTTCTGCGACCGGGCGGCGCCCAAAGTGCCGCGATCATGGGGCAGTTTGGAAAACTCTGCCGGTACGTTCGGCAGCGACGAACCGCCGGTCCCCGCCATCCGCAGGTTGAACCCATCTTCCATGTCGCCATGCTGCACGTCACCGGTTTGGGCCATGAAGCCGTCGATCACTCGGTGAAAGGCCACGTTGTCGTATTCTCCGCTGCGGGCCAGTTCTTTCATCCGCGCGCTGTGCAAAGGCGCCACATCCGGCAGCAGCTCGATGACGACATTGCCGTCTTTCAGCTCGATGATGATCGTGTTTTCGGGATCCTTGATCTCGGCCATGAGGCCCTCCTGTCGTTTATCTTGCGCAAATACCTATGACGCACGCGTACGAATGCCAAGTGACGCATTGACCTGAGGGCAAATTGCAGGAAAAGAACCGCCTAAATCATTTGCCAATGACAAGGATCGCACAATGGGCTGGAAAACACTGGACGATATGGACCTGAACGGCAAACGCGTACTTGTGCGTGTGGATATCAACGTGCCCGTGGTTGACGGTGTTGTGACCGACGCCACCCGTATCCAGAGAATCGTGCCAACGGTGCGCGACATTCTGGCCGCAGGCGGCAAACCGATCCTTCTGGCCCATTTCGGTCGCCCCGGAGGAGAGCGGCGCGAGAACCTGTCGCTCAAGCAACTGGTTCCGACCCTCGAAAGCGCTTTTGACGCCAAAGTCCTGTTTGCCGCCGACTGTGTCGGAACCGAGGCCGAACTGGCGGCACAGGCGTTGCAGCCCGGCCAGGTTCTGTTGCTCGAGAACACGCGTTTTCACGCGGCCGAAACCAAGAACGATGCTGATCTGGCCGCAGGTATGGCCAGGCTGGGTGACGTGTACTGCAACGACGCGTTTTCAGCGGCGCACCGGGCCCACAGCTCGACCGAGGCCATCGCGCGCCTGCTGCCCGCCTGTGCCGGTCGTTTGATGCAGGCCGAGTTGCAGGCACTGGAAAGCGCGTTAGGCGCGCCCGAACGCCCCGTAACAGCGGTTGTGGGCGGGGCCAAGGTTTCGACCAAGCTGGAATTGCTGGGCAATCTGATCGACAAGGTCGATTATCTGGTGATCGGTGGCGGCATGGCCAATACGTTCCTTGTCGCGCAAGGTGTCAGCGTCGGAAAATCGCTGGCCGAAACGGCGATGAAGGACACCGCAGCCGAAATTCTGGCCAAAGCCGAAAGCACCGGCTGCCAGATCGTTCTGCCGCGTGACGTCGTGGTGGCCGAAACGTTTGAAGCCAATGCCCCGCATCAGGTTTTGCCCGCGGATCAATGCCCCGACGATGGCATGATCCTGGACGCCGGCCCCGAAAGCGTGGCCGCGATCATCGAGATATTCGAAAAAAGCAAAACCCTGATCTGGAACGGACCGCTGGGCGCATTCGAACTGGAACCGTTCGACGCCGCCACCAATGCCGCCGCCTTGAAGGCGGCCGCGCTCAGCCGTTCAGGCCAGCTGATCTCGGTCGCCGGGGGTGGAGACACGGTTGCTGCCCTGAACGCCTCGGGAGCCGCCAAGGATTTTACCTATATCTCGACCGCGGGTGGCGCGTTTCTGGAATGGATGGAAGGCAAAACGCTGCCCGGTGTCGCAGCGCTGGATCAGTAAGCACCGCTTGCCGCCTTTGATCGCCTGATATGGTCCATGGTAGTATCCCCTTTTGAACGGGGGATATTACCGTGAAGCCAGTTTACCTTCTTGTCCTAATGAACCTGCCCTGCTCTGCCGCTGCTCAATCCAGTTGCAGCGGCCAAACCCAGCTTGACGCCAATTTCTGCGCCAAGGAACAATGGGAGGCCGCTGATCGTGAACTCAACCGGCTGTGGGCACAGATCAAGCCCGCAACCGATGCGCGCGGCGACGGTGATGCCCTTCTGACCGAACAACGCGCCTGGCTGAAGGCCCGAGACGTAACCTGTGACACGGAATTGTCGGGCGGCGGCAGCGCTGCGCCGATGTTCTACTGGACCTGCATGAAAGAACAGACCGTCGCGCGAAATCAGGCGCTGGAATCATGGCGCTGACGCGGATCAGGACGCGCTTAAATTACTGATGAAAAAATCGAAACAGGGGATTCACAACCCGAATCACCTGTGACATAGTGTTTTCAGATGCTCGCAAAGGGCACGTTTTTGAGGCTAGTTTTCATACGGCGGTAAACAGAGTGTCCCGTTCCCATCGGCCCGGTTTGGGCTCAATCATCTTCTTCTCGGTGGCTTTCATGCTTGGTGTGTATTTCACCTTTGCCGCCGTACAAGGTGACTATGGCCTGTTTCGGCGGGTCGAAATTGCTGCGGAACGGGACGCCCTGTCACAGGACCTGGAAAAGCTGAATGCCCAAATCGCCGAATTGGAAAACCTGACTCGGCGCCTGTCCGACACCTATCTGGATCTTGACCTGCTCGATCAGCAGGCGCGTTCGGTTCTTGGCATGATCCGGGCGGATGAGATCGTGATCCGCTGATCCTTTTTGGGCTGCCGGACGCCTTCGGACCATCGTCGCACCGCTTTGCCTGTCGGCTGCGCCACGCCCGCGCGGACGCTGCGTCACATTTCCCCTCGCCAGAAAGCCCCAAATGCTTTATGAGATAGTTTAACGCTAAACTATCTTGCCGAAAGGGGGAGATCGCCACTATGGCTGCGCGAAAAACCACAAAGAAACCAAATGTTTCTGCGGAAGAACTCAAGACATACTACCGCGAGATGCTTCTGATCCGTCGATTCGAAGAAAAGGCGGGTCAGCTTTATGGCATGGGCCTGATCGGCGGATTCTGCCACCTGTACATCGGTCAAGAGGCGGTTGTTGTCGGGCTCGAAGCGGCAGCACAGGACGGCGACAAGCGGATCACCTCGTATCGTGACCACGGCCATATGCTGGCCTGTGGCATGGACCCGGGCGGCGTGATGGCCGAACTGACCGGGCGCGAAGGCGGCCTGTCCAAGGGCAAGGGCGGCTCGATGCACATGTTCTCGAAGGAAAAGCACTTCTATGGGGGCCATGGCATCGTCGGCGCGCAGGTGCCTTTGGGTGCCGGTCTGGCTTTTGCCGACAAGTACAAGGAAAATGGCGGCGTGACCTTTACCTATTTCGGCGACGGTGCCGCAAACCAGGGTCAGGTCTATGAGACGTTCAACATGGCCGCCCTGTGGGATCTTCCCGTGGTTTTCGTGATCGAGAACAACCAATACGCCATGGGCACAGCGCAGGCGCGTTCGACCTCGTCACCCGATATCTATGTGCGCGGCGAAGCGTTCGGCATTCCCGGCGAGATCGTCAACGGTATGGATGTGCTGGCCGTCAAAGCTGCTGGTGAAAAGGCCGTTGCCCACTGCCGCGCCGGCAAGGGCCCTTACATTCTTGAGGTCAAGACCTACCGCTATCGCGGCCACTCGATGTCTGACCCGGCCAAGTACCGCACCCGCGAAGAGGTTCAGAAAGTCCGCGAACAAAGCGACCCGATCGAACATGTGCGCGAGCTGCTTCTGACCGGCAAACACGCGACCGAGGATGACCTGAAGGCGATCGACAAGGAAATCAAAGAGATCGTCAATCAGGCCGCCGAATTCTCGAAAGAAAGCCCCGAGCCCGCCGTTGAAGAGCTCTGGACCGACATTTACGCCTGAGAGGACGAATAAGACATGGCAACCGAAATTCTCATGCCCGCCCTTTCACCCACGATGGAAGAGGGCACGCTGGCCAAATGGCTGGTCAAGGAAGGCGACACCGTCTCCAGCGGTGACATCCTGGCCGAAATCGAGACCGACAAGGCGACAATGGAATTTGAAGCTGTCGACGAGGGTATCGTCGGCAAGATCCTGATCGCCGAAGGCACCGAAGGGGTCAAAGTGAACACCCCGATTGCGGTTCTGGTCGAAGAAGGCGAAGACGCCTCGGCCCTGCCCACGGCTGCACCGGCAGCCGCAGCGGTGGCCGAAGCCGCCCCTGCGGCGGTCGAGGCCCCCGCTCCTGCCGCTGCGGCCCCGGCCGCTCCGGTGGTGGATCTTTCGCCCGACTGGCCCGCAGATGCCGAGATGAAATCCGAAACCGTTCGCGAAGCGCTGCGTGACGCGATGGCCGAAGAAATGCGCAACGACGAAGACGTCTATCTGATGGGCGAGGAAGTCGCGGAATATCAGGGCGCATACAAGATTTCCCAGGGTCTGCTGGACGAATTCGGCCCCAAACGCGTGATCGACACACCGATCACCGAGCACGGCTTTGCCGGCATCGCCGTGGGTTCGGCTTTTGGCGGGCTGAAGCCGATCGTCGAGTTCATGACGTTCAACTTCGCGATGCAAGCGATCGACCAGATCATCAACTCGGCCGCCAAGACGCTATACATGTCCGGCGGTCAGATGGGGTGTCCGATCGTGTTCCGCGGCCCCAACGGCGCCGCCGCGCGCGTGGCTGCCCAGCACAGCCAGGACTATGCCGCGTGGTACATGCAGATCCCCGGCCTGAAGGTGGTGATGCCCTATTCGGCAGCCGACGCCAAAGGCCTGCTGAAATCAGCCATCCGCGACCCCAACCCGGTGATCTTTCTGGAAAACGAAATCCTCTACGGTCGCTCTTTCGACATGCCGCAGGTCGATGACCTAACCGTGCCGCTGGGCAAGGCCCGCATCTGGCGCGAAGGCTCGGACGCGACCATCGTCAGCTTCGGCATCGGCATGCAATACGCGCTGGAAGCCGCCGACAGGCTGGCCGAAGACGGCATCAGCGCCGAGGTCATCGATCTGCGCACCATCCGTCCGATGGATACCGGCGCGATCATCAACTCGGTTATGAAGACCAACCGTCTGGTGACTGTGGAAGAAGGCTGGCCGCAAGGTTCGGTCGGCAGCTACATCTCATCCGTCGTGATGCAGGAAGCATTCGACTATCTCGACGCGCCGGTCATCAACTGCACCGGTAAGGATGTTCCGATGCCCTACGCCGCGAACCTCGAAAAGCTGGCCCTGATCACTACGGACGAGGTGATCGAAGCCGTCAAACAAGTGACCTACCGGTAAGGAGCGACAGACAGATGCCCACCGAAATTCTGATGCCCGCCCTTTCGCCGACCATGGAGGAAGGCACGCTCGCCAAATGGCTGGTCAAGGAAGGCGACACCGTCTCCTCCGGCGATTTGCTGGCCGAGATCGAAACCGACAAGGCCACGATGGAGTTCGAAGCCGTCGATGAAGGCATCGTCGGCAAGATCCTGATCCCCGAAGGCACCGAAGGGGTCAAAGTCAATACCGCCATCGCGATTTTGCTGGAAGATGGCGAAAGCGCCGATGACATCGCCGCGGCCCCGGCCAAGACCCCGGAGGCTGCCCCCGCAGCCGACGCGGGCAACGAGGCCGCCGCCCCTGCGGCGTCCGAGGCGCCCGCCCCTGCCCCTGCGCCGGCCGCTCCGGTCAAGGCGGATGGCGGTCGTATCTTTGCTTCCCCTCTAGCCCGACGGATCGCTGCGCAGAAAGGCCTCGATCTGGCACAGATCACAGGCTCTGGCCCGCATGGCCGCATCGTCAAGGCGGATGTCGAAGGCGCGACGGCCACTGCGACGACCCCTGCCCCGGCAGCCACCGCAACCGCACCTGCGACTGCGCCGGCGGCGGCCTCAGGACCGTCCGCGGATATGGTCGCGCGGATGTATGAGGGTCGCGAATACGAAGAGATTCAGCTCGACGGCATGCGCAAAACCATCGCTGCGCGTCTGGGCGAGGCCAAACAGACCATCCCGCATTTCTACCTGCGCCGCGACATCAAGCTGGATGCACTGCTGAAGTTCCGCAGCCAGTTGAACAAGCAGTTGGAAGGCCGTGGCGTGAAACTGAGCGTCAACGACTTCATCATCAAGTCCGTCGCCAACGCGTTGCAGCAGGTTCCGGCCTGCAACGCCGTCTGGGCGGGCGACCGCGTACTGCAACTCAAGCCATCGGACGTGGCCGTCGCGGTCGCGATCGAGGGCGGGTTGTTCACCCCGGTTCTTCAGGACGCCGACATGAAATCTCTGTCTGCTCTGTCGACCGAGATGAAGGACCTCGCCGCCCGTGCCCGCGAGCGCAAGCTGGCACCGCATGAATACCAGGGGGGCACGTTTGCCATCTCGAACCTGGGTATGTTCGGCATCGACAATTTCGACGCCATCGTGAACCCGCCTCATGCCGGTATTCTGGCGGTGGGCACCGGCGTGAAAAAGCCCGTTGTCGGGGATGATGGAGAACTGACGGTGGCGACCGTAATGTCTGTTACCATGTCCGTCGATCACCGCGTCATCGACGGCGCGCTGGGGGCAGAACTGCTCAAGGCTATTGTCGACAACCTGGAAAACCCGATGGTCATGCTGGCCTGACGACCCGAATGATGCCCGTGCCCCGGACAGCCGGAGCGCGGGCAGCCTCAAGTGTTTGCACTGAATTGAACTTGCGTGATCGGGGCACCGATTGCCCGATGTATCCAAGCGCCCCACTTCCTTCCTTTAGAAGCAGACGGAAGGCAGGTGCGCGATGCTCTCAAGAAATCTCATTCTCAGCCTGACTGTTTTGGCGATACCCGCAGCCACGGCACCTGAATGTGCCATGGCAAAGCCCAACAGCTATACGGGTGAGCATTCAAAGTTCAAGCCAAACGATCCGGCCGCGATTGCCCGGCAGAAAGCCGCACAGGACAGACGGCTAGAGCTTCGCAAACAAAAACGGGAAGAACAGCGGCGCAAGCGGTTGGACAAACGCGCCAACCGCTCTCGCTGAGCTGTTACTGATCCTTGCCCAGCATATGATCCATCGAGATCGAAGGCTGGTCGCACCCGGCTTCCCCCACGATCTTGGCGGGGATACCGGCGACCGTCTTGCAGGGCGGCACCTCTTGCAGCACCACCGAACCTGCGGCGATGCGGCTGCAATGGCCAATGGAGATATTGCCCAGCACCTTGGCCCCGGCCCCGATCAGAACACCGTCTCCGATTTTTGGATGACGGTCTTCTTCTTCCTTGCCGGTTCCGCCCAGCGTCACCGAGTGCAGCATCGACACGTTGTCGCCCACCACTGCCGTCTCGCCAATCACGATGGAATGGGCATGGTCGATCATGATGCCCTTGCCGATTTTGGCTGCCGGGTGAATGTCGATCCCGAAAATCTCGGATGAGCGCATCTGGAAGAAATAGGCCAGATCATAGCGCCCCTTGCGCCACAACCAATGGGCCACGCGATAGGCCTGCATGGCCTGGTACCCTTTGAAATACAGGATCGGCTGCAATAGCCGATGACAGGCCGGGTCACGTTCGTAAACGGCCATAAGGTCCGCCCGAGCAGCTTCGAGCAAACCCGGATCGTCGGCATATGCCTCATCCACGATTTCACGCAGAACCATCATCGACATTTCGTTCGAGCACAGCTTGGCCGCCACCCGATATGAAAGCGCCCGTTCAAGGCTGCGGTGATGCAGGATACAGGCGTGCACGAGCCCCCCCATGAGGGGCTCTTTCTCGACGGCCGCATGGGCTTCGGATGTGATACGGGTCCAGACCGGATCAACCGGTGTCACATGGCTGCGCTTTTCGAACATGGCTTTGATCCTTTGCTGCGCCTAGAATGCCATTTAGTGGCAAAAAGACCAAACGCAAACCCATGATCGGTCATGTAACGAAAATGAATGAGTCAGAGCGCACCCATTTCGAAACACGAATTCGCGAGCGATTGTCGGAATTGCAGCAGATGTCAGCGTCGGGGCAGCAGTCTCAGGCTGTTGTCGAGCTGGATCAACAGGCCGTTGGACGGCTGAGCCGCATGGATGCGCTGCAAAATCAAGCCATGGCCAAGGCACAGCAGGCCAATCGCGATATGGAAACACGCCGGCTTCTGGCCGCGTTGGAACGGCTTGAAGCGGGCGAGTTCGGGTATTGCGAAGACTGCGGCGAGCGCATTCCGGATGGGCGGCTGAATCTGGATCTGGCTGCCAGCAAATGCGTTAGCTGCGCGTCCGGCTAGCCTGAAATCTGGCAAGCTGGTGCAGAACCATCTCAAAACACTTGCAATATTGCAGATCGTCAAACCCGGGTTCATCGGCCAGGGCCCTGTTTCGCGCAACGGCCATGAGAGAACCATTGCCGTAAACCGGGTGGAGCTTGCCCGTGCGCTCCAAATGCCTGTCGGCCAATTCCGCCTCGTGGATCATCCGCACACACAAAGCCCCCCTGTCCGGCTGCGGCACGGCCAGCAAGGCGCGCGCCGCAGCACTGACATCTCCATGCAGAACCGGCCGCATCAAGCAGCTTGCCCAACCGCAAGACGCGACCAGGCTCCCGGTCCGAATACAGCAGATACCTGGGCCACTTCGACCTCATAGCCCCCGGACAGACCATCCGCCGCTTTCATGGCAGTCGAATAAGTCCACCTTGGTTCGGATATCAGTTCTTCGCGCAGAACGGTTCCAACCGAAATGACACGGACCAGGTAGGATTCGCTTTCTTCGCCCAGGGGAATCTCCAGCCCCGACCAGTCATCCGCATCCGTTCGGGCACGTCGGATCCACGTAAGCTCATCCCCGGCGGTACCAGACCGAACCCGCATGTGCACAGGCGCATAGGGGCGCAATCCGTTGCCTGCAAACGAGGCAATCAGGTGTTGATAGGACGGGTCATCATAGCCGCGGGTCGCAGGCCCAATGCGATAATGTTTGGCAAGACGCCTTTCGTTTCGCAGCAGGCTGATCTGTTGCACCCTGTCATTCAGCAGCACGAATACCGATCCATCCGGCCAGACATCAGGCATCAAGGCGTCTGTTCCCAGTTGACCCCTGAGCCGCCCGGACAACGCGTATACATCCGGGGTCTCGAGCGCCGCGTCAGCGAACTGAAAAACCTCCCAGTTACCGGGTGTTCCGTCACCGATTGCAGCCAGATTGACGCCATTCATCACCGAGCTGCGCGGGCGGGATTCCAACTGACCTGCAAGCAGTTTGACCTTCAAGGCAGGGCCCTCATCCCAGACACCGACACTGGCGCGGCTCAGCGGTGTTTCGGTCACGCCGACCACTGCCCGCTGGGCAATGACGTCGCTCAGGCGATAGCCATCGTCACTGGACGAGGAATAGACCGTTGCCGCCCCGGGCCATGGATCTCCGGTAACGGCCAGATAAGGCGCATGAAGGGCCTCGGCCCCCGTGATCAAGGGCAGATCCAGAAAAACCGGCAGCACGGGGACCGGCGCCGCATATGGTTTGAGCGTTGCCGGGTCGTCATTCAATTCGGACGCTTTGTACACGCCCTGTTCAATCCGGACCGCTTCAACAAGTTGCAAGTCGGCGGATTCCAACCGGTCGATCCGGTACACCGGCCCGGTTTCAGCATCTGTCAAACGAACCAGATCCCCTGCCCCCAGGTGCATTTGAGACGGCGGAAGCGCAAACCGAACCGTATCGCGGGAAACTCTGGCTTCGCTCAACCAGCGTTCGGCCGTTTGCCGCCCTTCGGCGCGGGTCATGGACAGAGGCATCTCATTCACGGATACGGAATGGGTGCGATCATCGGGCAAAACCGCCTCTTCCGCGACGACATCATGATCCGCGTCCGACTGAACAAAGCGCAGACGAACGCGCCCGGTCATTTCGGCCTCGGCCTCGCGCCGGTGTTCAACCGTGCCCTCAAGATCACTGCTGATCGCCAGATGGTCGGGATTCAAGGCAACCGCGCCGTACCCGTCGCGCATCTGGAACTTCAACACTCCATCCCTTTCGATCGCATCAAACCCATAGCGCAGCATCAGCGGCTGCAAGGCGGAACGAGCGTTCGTCACGTCTTCGATGACATACCCGCGGACCACACCGTACAGACCAGAGACGTCTATATCCGTGACACCTGCACCGTGGCAGATTTCGGTCACCACGGAGGCCAACGTGCGAGACCCGGACCGACCGTTCAGCCAGTGCCCTCTGGGATAGTTCTCGCCATCGTCCCACTGGCTTTTCAGGTTCGGAAAGGTCGGAAACGGGCGGGTATCCCATGCCCAGACATACGCGTTTGCCATGTCCAGCATCGGCGCGCCGTAGATGCCCGAGATCGGATTGACCTTCGGATCGCTCCAATAGCCAAGCATCGCCGTCAGATACTGAACCTGAATGAAGTCGTCGCGCAGCCCGTTTGAATACGCGGGCAACAGCGATTCCGATGACTTCGGGTCCAGGAATTTGTTCGGCTGGTTCGTGCCCTTGTCGATTGCCGCACACCCCAACTCGGTGAACCAGATCGGTTTCGATCCGGGCACCCAATCGGTCGGGTTGGGTTGACGCACGCCTCCGATCCGTTCGTGATGCGGATTCGACCACCAGTTGCGCAGGTCCTTGTATCGCCAGATCCACGGCTCGTCATGCCCCTGATCTTCGATCGGAGTCCTGATCTGCGCCTCCGCCTCTTCCCGAGAAGCGTAGTACCAGTCATACCCTTCACCGCCTTCGATATTGCTGCGAAGATACCCCAGGTCGTAAATCGAAGGCGCGCCGTCCTCGGCGTCCAGATGGTGTTCACCGTCGCGCCAATCGGACAACGGCATGTAGTTGTCGATGCCGATGAAATCGATGTTGTCGTCCGCCCAGAGAGGGTCGAGGTGAAAATACCTGTCGCTGGTGCCCTTTGGCTGGTATCCGAAATACTCGCTCCAATCCGCTGCATAGCCGATTTTGGTGTTCGGCCCCAGAATCTGACGCACCTCGGCCGCCAAGGCGCGAAGCTGCGCAACGGCCGGAAAGCCCGAAGTCCCTCTGATCTGGGTCAGGCCACGCATCTCGGACGAGATGCAGAATGACGAAACGCCGCCGGCAGCCTTGCACAGCATGGCATAGTGCAGAATGAAACGCCGCAGGCCCCATTCCTGAGGGCCGGAATATGTGATGATTTCTTTGGCCGTGACACCGCTGTCCCCCAGCAGCCCGCCAAAGGTACCGCCCCCGGAGACCCAAGTTAAACCGGTATCCCCTCTGTCGTCAGGCCGACCACCCGGTCTGGGCCTGACCAGACCACCCGAGCCACCGCCGGTGCCGCCCGATCCGTTCGTATCCTGACTGATCGCAAAATCCTGTGCCCGTGCTGATCCAAAGAACGCAGCGACCTGTGCATCGGCCGATGCCGTCTGGTCCACGGAACCCGGACGCCCCGGCGCCACATCCAGGGTAATCCGCCCACGCCATGGCAGGTGAGGCTGACTTGACGCATCCGACCAGGGATCAGGCAGCCCGTTCCCCGGCAATTGCTCCATCAGGATGAAGGGGTAAAACATCACCCGTTTGCCGGATTGGTTCAGATGTCGGATCGCCTCGACCACGGCCGCATCGGCCGGAGTCCCCCCATAGAACGGGCGGCCGTTCTGTCGCACCACAAGCCCGGCGTCGCTTCGGGCCTGATCAGATACGATCCAGGGCATATCGCTGCTGTCGTTCTCACGCTGTTCGATCTTTGGCCGGATCTTGCAATGTCCGCATCTCAGGTCATCGCCGAACCACGACACCACCAATGATGCAGCATCGCAATTGGGCAACTCGCTTTCCAGCGCTCGGGTCGAGGAGACAAGATCCGAGGTGCCGGACGCGGAATGTGCGTTTGCAGGCCAGCTCTTGCCAGATTGTGAATAATTCACCTGAGAGCTGGCCAGAGCGTATTCTCCGGTCCCCGGTATCATGGCGACCCCGCGCACGATCTGAGGCAATGCACTGTCGTGATCGGGCATGTCCCGCTGCGTGGGGCGCACAACTTCAAATGAAAACTGCGGCGCCCGGTTGCCAAAAGCGCCGAGCGGGAAGTCCTCGATCACGACATAGGCGGTTCCGCGATATGCTGGAACCGTTCCAGCGCCTTCAATCGCCTCGATCAGAGGATCCGGCAACTGATCCCACGTGCCATGGTAAACCCGCATGTTGAGGCTGGATCGATCTTGCTCTTCTCCATCCGCCCAAATGCGCGCGACATCGGCAATCTCACCGGCGCCGACCGCAATCGCCAGCGAAATCGAGTAACTGTACGTGACCGTAGTCACCTCAGGGGTCTTGGGTTTCCCCTTGCCCCCGCCGCCGCCACCTTCTGTGGTGCTCGCCTGGGTCTCCAGAAAATCCGAAGCCCAAATGACCTGACCACCCACACGCATACGGCCAAACACGGTGGTCACCGGCGCACCTTCGCCAGTTTCCGTCAACCGAAACCGATCCATGCGGCCGGTTTCGACGACCTCACTGCCGCTGCCCATAACGGACTGGTTAAAGAACTTCTGATCAAGGACCCGCCCGACCGTCGCACCGACGGCCCGACCGATAATCGCGGTTGAAAGGCCCGCAACCGTGCCCCCGATCGAACCGCCCAGCGCGGCCCCGGCTGCAGAAAGAAGAATAGTGGCCATCAATGCATCTCCATCGGGAATTCGAAACAGGAAACGATACGGCGGTACCAGGGCCTGCTCAGTGCGTTCTCCACGACGCCGTGGCCGAAATACGCGTGAATAAAGCGGGGCTCGGGGTGCGTGGTACTGACGATGCCCAGATGCTTGGCGACGCTTGCGTCGCGCATCCGAAACAGCAGAACATCCCCCGATGCCATTTTGCCTATTGGTTTTTCGACCAGATGCCGCCTGGCAGCCACCCACATCCGTTCCTCACCCTGCGGTTCGGACCAGTCCATGCTGTAGGCCGGAACAGATTCAGGTTCCCGCCCGATCACGGCGCGCCAAACGCCGCGCAACAGGCCCAGACAATCCGCACCGGCACCTTTGACCGAGGCCTGATGCATATAAGGCGTTCCAAGCCAATTGCGCGCCTCTGTCACAATATCCTCTCTACGTATCGTCATCGTAAGCTGCCTCCGCTATTGGCTTTGCTTTTCTTGGGAACAGCCATGACCCAGTCTTCGCCCGGAAGATCTGGAAACCCTTGAAAATTCAGAAAGTTGTTGAACTTGAACTGGCAGGTTTCCATGCGTTTGTCGCATCCTGCCCGCAGTTTCACACTGTCGCCGACCGCCAGGCTTGCCCCGAAACCGGACCAAAGCGTGATCTCGCGCCCGGTTGCCGTCTGCCTGTCATTCTTGATCGAAGACCACAACCCCTTGGCAGAACCGGACAAAACATCCACGCGCCCCCGTTCGAACCAGCCTTCTTCAATGGTCTGGCCTCCTACAACATGCAAAAGGGTGCCGCCATCGAAACCCGAGATCACACCGTCGAACCAATACCCCGGCGTGTCGGTGTTGAACCGGCAGGCCCGATCCCCCAACACAGCCGTGCAAGGCTTTTGGTAAACGCGCCCCAAAGGGCGGTTCAGCAAGTCGGTCAGGCCACGCAATTCCGCATGGAACGCGCCGCCAGAGCGGCGCAATTCACCGATAGAACCACGGAACTGAAGGACGCGCTGATCCAGATCTGCCCAATTGACAAGCCAGGCGCGCACTTCGGCCCCGTCAAAACGCCCCGCTTCGATATCCTCGTCGCGAATGGCCGCGTCAGACAGGGCGCCCATCGCTTCCGTGTTGTCGATGGACAGGCCCGTGGCCTGCTCGATGGCGGCGGCCGTCAGGCCGGTACTGGCCTTGAAGGTCAACCCGTCAAAACTCAGCTCCATGTCGTGGTCGGTGAAACCGTATTCCTGCCCGTCCGTGCGTTTGATCGCCCAACAGCGGCAGACCGTTGTCAACCCGCTTTGCAGATGCGCGTGCAGGCCCTTGATATCTTCAGCCATCAGATGCGCACCTCGACCACTGGAACATTCGGTACGTCGCCGGCCTGAAAACTGGCAACACTGGTCTGGATTTTGTCGGTGTCAAAACGCACCGGCACATCAAATTCAAAACTCGCGGTGATATCGACCTCTTCCGGCGGCGGGTCCGCAAAGGTGACCCTGCCCGTCGTCAGATCAACGTCAAAATCCACGCCCTCGCGGACCTCATCCTGATCCAGCCCCAGACGCACCGTCCCCAATACCGGTTTCACGATGGGGCGCGCATAGCTTACTCCGCCCGATTGGTAGGTCTTGATCAACTGGAACTCGGTGCGTGTTCCGTCGCCTTTGGCGATCACCTGATCTCCGAAATTGATGTCCGCCGTGGCCTTGCCGGATTTGAAATCCGACCAGTCCTTCCAGCGAAAGCCGAACATCTGGCCCTGCCGCGCTTCGAAGAACGAAATCAGTGTCTCGATATCGTCCAGCGAACGCATCCCCAACCCCGCATCATATCGGCGACGCGAATGGGCCCAGGGGGTGTTGCGCTCTTCAAAACCATTGGCCAGCGTCACGATGTCCGTGCGCCGTTCCGGCCCCCCGACCGAGCCAAAGCTCAGGCTGGCGGGAAATCTCACCTCGTGGAAATTCATCAGCTGCTCCCTGATTTACCTGTTGCGATTGCCGCGCCCCAGCGCGCGGCTCATCTGGGCCGCAATCTGCCCCTGAGAGCGGCGGAACCCCTGCACGTCAGGTGTCGAAATGTTCATCACGACATTCACGGCACGCCCGGCGCCCTGCGTCCGCACGCCCAGCTTGCCATCGGCCCCGCGCGCAAGCGGCATGATCGCCTCTGGCCCGGCTTCTCCCATCAGCCCGGTGCCGCCGCGCATGGGAAACATGGTCGGGCCGCTGACCACACCGCCATTGGCGAAGGGCATCACCCGGCCCTGGCTGAAGCTGCCGCCATCGGCAAAGGGCAGAATTCCCTTCACCAACCCGCCGACCGTGTTGGCCAGCATGCCGCCAAAGTGGTCCGTCACCGGCTTGATCGCAGCCGCATAAGCCGTTTGGATCAACGAGTTCCTCAGGATATCCAACGCACCGGAAAGGCTCATCCCATCCAGAACGACACCATCGAAGGCCTTGCGCAATCCACTGGACATGCCGCGCTCCAGCGTGGCGACATCCTTGCCGGTCTCTTCAAATGCGGCGCTGATGCGCTTCATCTGGCTGTCAAACGCCGCCGCCATAGTCGCAGCATCGCCGAGGGAATCGCCCAGCGCTTCGCCTCGTTCTTGCAGGTCCTCAAACCCGTCACGATCTGTCATCACGCTCTCCTTGTGTCTTGTCCGGATAGGCGGCCAGCAAAGCGTCCAACCCCGCCCGGTTCATTGCGGGCGCTCCGGAACCCTGCCCCAGCATCAGCCGCAGCTCTGCCGGGGTCAGACGCCAGAATTGATCCGGCGTCAGTCGCAGCCCCAGAAATCCGGCCCGCATCAGGGCAGGCCAGTCGAACCCGCTCATGCGCCCTCCGGCACCATGAAGGCGCGCGCCAACAATTCGGCTGCTGTTCTGGCGGCCGCCATGGGGCCGCCTTCGATCTCGGCATGCATCAGGTCGGCCCGGGCAATGTTCCAGCCACCGCCCCGCAAACCGGCAACGATCAGCGCCAGAACATCCGCACTGGAATACGCACCGCCCTCAAATCGCTGCACCAGCTCAACCAGCGACCCAGCATTCAGCTCCTGCTCCAGCTCCGCCAAAGCACCAAGCGTCAGTTTGAGCACCCGCTGCTCGCCATCGATGGTCAGCGCCACCTCGCCTGTCCACGGATTGGCCATCGGATCAAAGCGCCGTAAAGGTCAGAGCACCGGCACTGGCCATGCTCATCTCATAGGTCGCCTCACCGTTGTGCGAGCCCGCATATTCGATACTGGTCACCTGGAACGGGCCTTCTACAATCCCGAAATCAGGGATGATGACCTGAAAGGCCGGAGTTTCGCCATCAAAGAACAACTGCCGCGCGCGTTCATCCGTGCCAGCATCCTTGAACACGCCCGAGCCAGAGATAGAAGCCGATTTGACCCCCGCCCCGGACAAAAGCTCGCGCCATCCACCCTGGCTTTCCAGACTGGTGACATCCACACTTTCAGCATTGAAACTTATGCGCGTGGCCCGCAGCCCCGCGATGGTCTGGAACAGGCCGGTACCGTTCATATCCATTTTGACCAACAGGTCTTTTCCGTTCTGGGCAGCCATGTGCTCTCTCCGTTGATTGCTTAGTCATCTTCCACGCGGGCGCGGAACTTCATGTCGATCTGGCGGATGGTGCCGCCGGTCCCGGTGCGCCGGGCCGAGGCCCGCTCGAACCACAGCCCCACCAAACGCCCGCGAACCAGGTTAAGTGGCGCGTTTTCCAGCGCGTCACACACCGCGCCCGCCAGTGTTTTGGCAGCACCGAACCCTGCCTCCTGGGACACCACCGAAACGGTGAAGCGGTGTATCGCGCCCGCGCCTGTTCGGTCCGACGCGTCGCGCACCTCTTCGGGGCCCAGCGTCACATAGGTCTGCGGCACGGTTCCCGCGGGCACGGCATCATAGATCGCGCCCCCCGATTGGCTGCTGACTGCTGCGTCCGCTGAAAGCTGTTGATACACGGCCTCCTGCAAAGCGGCGGAAACTCCATAGCTCATGCCGCCACCTCTTCATCTGCGAAACAGGTCAGGAACTTGCCGCGCGGATCATGCTCGGCCACGGCCCGGATTACGAAACAGCGATTTCCCTCGCGAAACCGCTGATCTGGCGCGGGGCGCATCGAAGACCCTATGGGCGCTCCGCGTACCACGATGCGGAACCCGACACGCGAAACGGACGCTCCGGCGATCTGCCGTTCGGCGCCACTGCGCGCCGTCACCTCGGCCCACAGTGTCCCCATCGCAGCCCATGTTTCGGTATAGCCCCCCGCCCCATCAGCACTTCGCATTGGCGCCTCCAGCACCAATTTACGGTTCAGATGCGGCGTATTCATTGCGATACCCCCGCCCCGAAACGCACCATGCGATAGCGCTGGATCAGGCTGGTGACACCAAAGGGCATACATCCAGCGCCCAATGAGGTTTCATCCCGGTATTCATAGTAATGCGCCGCCAGCAGCAGCACGGCTTGCCCAAGATCGGCAGGCAACCCGCCCCAATCCTGCGCCATCCCCGCGACAAACGAAATCTTTACGGAACCACCCGTTTCGATGGCAGGCAGGCTGGATCCCAATGGGCGGATCCGGGGCCGCTGACTATCATGCTCCAGGCGATAGGTCGCGGCGTCCGCAACTTTTTCGGCTCCTTGCTTGTCAGCCAGCGTCACGGCCTGCACTGAAACCACCGGGGCCACAGGCAGAACTTCACCCGACGGGTCGCGCCACCTGTTCAAACTCCACGAGAAATCCCGTGTGATCAGAACCGTGCCAGTGCGCGCCTCGATCGCCGCGATGGCGGCTCGCAGGAACCCCTTCAACACTTCATTCTGCACATCATCTTCGGCAAAGCCCGTGCCCAACCTCAGATGCGCCTTGAACTGATCCACCGGCAGCGCCGCATCCGCGATGGCGGTCTCTTCGATCAACATCATCCACTCACTCCGCAATCTCGGACCCCTCCAGGGCCCCATCCTTGGAAAATGGCGGGCACGCGCCACCCCACGTTGCTCGGACGGAGGGGAGCAGCTAGACAACGCAGAGGATCTCACTCCGGCCCGCGCCCGCCGTCCGAGGGGCCAGGGCCCCCCGGGATTCAGCCCGCGTTAGGCGGTGCCGAATTTCACCAGCTTGATCGCAGCAAAGTCGCTGACATCGCCGCCGACGCGCTTGGTCGCGTAGAACAGGACATGTGGCTTGGCGCTGAACGGGTCGCGCAGCACGCGCAGATCAGGACGCTCGGCAATGGTGTAACCAGCCTGGAAGTCACCAAAGGCAATCGAGAAACTGTCGGTTGCCACATCCGGCATGTCCTCGGCGATCAGAACCGGATACCCCATCAGACGCGCCGGCTCACCTGCGGCCAAACCATCGGACCACAGGAAGCGGCCATCGCTGTCCTTCAGCTTGCGGATCACACCTGCGGTCTTCGAATTCATCACGAAGGTCCCGTTGACCCGGTACTGCGCGCCCAGCGCATAAACCACATCGACAATCGCATCCGCATCAATACCCGCATCAATACCGGTCGCGACATAGCCAAGGCTGCCCCAGGACCAGCCATCATTCGGAACCGCTCGGTGGATCATCAACCCCTTGGGCTTGTCGACGCCATCGCCGTTGATGAATGCGGCCGCCTCGGCGCGTGCAAACTTGTCGGCAATGCGCCCGGCCAGCCAGCCCTCGACGTCGAAGGCGCTGTCATCCAACAGACGCTGCGACGCTTTGGGCAGCGCGCTCAGCTCGTGCAGCGGGATCGAGATGCGATCGATCGACGATGTTCCGGTTTCCGCTGTGGCCGAGTTTTCGTCAGCCCAGCCCGCACCTACATCGGTGTGATCGATCAGCACGTCGAACGAATTTGCCTCGACATTCACGACCGATGCAATCGAACGGATCGAGGCGGTCGAGTTCAAAACCGACTTGATCGTCTCGGCAGTCTGCGGATCAACCAGATAGCCACCATCGCTGTTGACCGCTGTTGACAGGGACTTGGCCTCCATCTCGAGGCCACGCAGCCCGTCATCTTCGCCGGACCGCACATAGGCGTCAAATGCCTTCTGATGCGGGGCTCCGTCTTCGATCGAGGCGGCAAGATGCGGGCGTGCCGCGATTGTTGATTTACGATCCAGCATGGTCAGTCGCTCTTCTGTCTGTTGCAGTTTAGTATTAACTTCGGCTTTCAGTCCCTTGAATTCATTCACGAAGCCAGCCATCGCCTGCTTCACCTCCTGAACCAGGGGCGCACCCTCTCCGGTCAAGGCCGGGGTTTCGGTCTTGCTCATCAGCATGTCCTGTTCTGAGTGGTTTTGAGGCGCGCTAGTTCCGCGCCAGCTCCTGCCGGGCATCGTTGAATACGTCGGCAATACAGCGCAGGGCTTCCTCGGCGTCAGGTGTCCTTCCCTTCGCCGCCACCCGCGCACTGGGCAGCATCGGAAAGGTCACCAATGACACCTCCCACAGCTCCAGTTCGGTCAGGACCCGCTGGCCCTTGTCATTCTTCACGGCCCGTTTGGTGCGGTAGCCGATCGACAGACCATCCATCGCACCTGCCCGGATCAATTCTGCCGCCTCGCGGCCCTTCTGCGTGCTCTCCAGCAGACGCCCCTTGACCCACAGGCCCTTGTCGTCCTCGCGTACGTCGTCCCACACGCCGATGGGCTGGGCCGGATCATGCTGCCACAGCATCTTGACGCGCTGACCCGCCCTGGCCAGCCTGTCAAGCGAGCCGCGATAGGCGCCACGCTGCACCACGTCACTGCCCTGATCGACCTGCCCAAACAGGCTTGCATAGCCCTCGATTATCGCATCATCCGTAACCGACAAACCGTCGCCGAACCGTGCGAACTTATGTTCCAAATCCATGAACTTCTCCATGTAACCCATTGAACTCATGGCGCTACCACCAAGAGAGATTGAAACGCCTGTGCCAGGATCACCGCCGCCACGCCATAGACCGTCAGCCACAGCCGACGCTCCAGCCGCTCCATCATCTCTTCGATCTGATCCAGACGCCGACACAGATGTGCATGCTGGATCTCGGCCACCCGTTCATGCGCGGCCAGACGCAGACCTGGCGCGCACTCGAACGAGGGATATCCCTCACCCATCCGCACGCTCCGGCAGGCCCAGCAAGGCACGCTTCTCGGCGTTGGTCAGGAAGTCGGCCCCATTGACCCGCGCCCATTGCGCATCCCGTTCTGCGGACAGCGCAGGCACCTGATCCAGGTCAGGCTTCAACACCAGCTCCTCGCCGGTAAAGCCCGACAGCCAGTCCGACACCGCCGCCGCCACCCGCGTCACCAGGGGCAGAACGGTCAGGCGATAGAACGCCCGGTTGGCCTCCTGATAGTTCGAATAGGTCGCGTCACCCTGAATCCCCAGCAGCATCGGCGGGACACCAAAGGCCAGCGCGATCTCGCGGGCGGCGGCTTCCTTGGTCTTTTGAAACTCCATGTCCGAAGGCGAAAAGCCCATCGGCTTCCAATCCAGCCCGCCTTCCAGAACCATCGGACGGCCTGCATTGCGCGCCCCGCGATAGTTCGCCTCGATCTCGTCTGACAGACGCCGGAACTGATCTTCCGCCATCACCCCGTGGCCATCGCCCTTCCAGACCAAAGCTCCCGAAGGCCGCGCCGCATTGTCCAGCAGCGACTTCGACCAGCGCGACGCGCTGTTGTGCACATCAATCGCCATCGCCGCCGCCTGCATCGGCGAGAACCCATAGTGGTCATCCTGAGGGTGGAACGATTTGATATGGCAGATGGCTTCCGCCGCAAACCGATGCTTCTTGCCGCCAACCGCATA
Organism: Ruegeria sp. HKCCD6157; assembly: GCF_013110685.1. Taxonomy (NCBI): domain Bacteria; kingdom Pseudomonadati; phylum Pseudomonadota; class Alphaproteobacteria; order Rhodobacterales; family Roseobacteraceae; genus Ruegeria; species Ruegeria sp. HKCCD6157. Next base: position 1,095,851 of record NZ_WVRB01000001.1, on the reverse strand, counting down.
GTCATAGGCCCTGGGCCAGCCATCCGCCCCCGGCACCACGCTCATCCGGTCCGAGCGCAACACATGCAGCTCGACCGGCAGGCCTTCCTCGGCCTGAACCGCCTCGACATAGGCATTGCCCGACAGCAGCAATTGCCCGAACAAGGCCTCCATCAACTCCGCTTGCCCCTGCGCCGCATTCGGACGGCGCATCAGGGACAAGATCGGATGGGTATCAAACCGCTGCGCCTGATCCTGCAACACCAACGGCAAAGCCGCCGCCGCCTCGGCTATCAGCTTGACCGAGCGAAACCCCACCGGGTTCCCTGAAAACCCCGTCCGCGTCAGCGACACCGCGTCCCTGGGGCTCCAGGCCACGCGCCCGCCCGTCTGCCACGCCACCACCGGCCCCGCCGCGCTTGCTTTTGCCTCGGGCGCCGCTTCAGCCGATCCACGACGCAAGAAATCGAATACCATCTGTGCTCCTTTCTGCCGCCGCTCTGCCCGGCTTGTTGAAAGGAGTTATGACGGAAAGAAGTTTAGGGCTTTGGAATAGGGCGTACGGGGGTTGGGCAACACGGACAACCAAAGTGGGTGGCCAATTCCGAATGGATGGCTATTGGTAAAAGTACTGAAAGCAAAGCGGGACCGATCGAATGACCCAGCCAGAATTGGCCATCAGAAAACGACTGGAAAGCCGCGCACTCATGGTAGCAATGGGGGGAAATCTCTTCATGGGTGCCGCGGGAATCCTGGCCAGCATTCTGTCGAATTCGAACGCGATCATGATGGACGGACTGTTCTCACTGATCGGTTTTACTTCAGCCGTTCTCGGCCGAAGGATCAGCCAACGAATTGATGCCGGACCCGACAAGCTACGACCGTTCGGCTATGCCGCAGACGAAGCCATCTTTTCAACACTCCGCTCTCTATCCCTGTTGGGTCTTGTATTGTTTGCGATCACCAGCGCCCTCAAAAGCATCTACAACTATCTGAACGGCCTGCCCCCCGAGCCTCTGAGCTTTGCGCCAATGATCCTCTATTTCTCAGGGATTGGGCTGACCTGCACCTTGCTTTGGGCCTTTCATCATTTCACCTGGCGTCGCATCGGACGAAACAGCGCAATCCTGCGACTGGAGGCCAAAGCGGCGCTTTTTGACGGGATGATCACTGCGGCGGCAGGCATCGGTCTGGCTGCCATCTACTATTTCAGGGAAGGACCACTTGCCTTGATCGCTCCGATCGGGGATTCCGTGATTGTCCTACTGCTTTGCCTGCTGGCCCTCGGGGCGTATATCCGTGAATTCAAAGGCGGATTGGGCGAGCTCGCAGGGTTAAGCGCCAGCCCCGCCACTATCGCGACCGCGCGCCGCGCCGTACGTGCAACTCTCATTGAAGATGGCGGGCGGATCCGGGATCTGTCTGTTACCAAACTGGGCCGATCCCATTTAGTGACCGTCTACTACGACCCATGTCGCTCCGTTTTCGCGCAGGAAATCGACCGCCTCAACCTGGATTTGATACGCGATGTTCGAACCGTATTGGCCGGGGCTGACGTTCTGCTGATTGTCTCTGAACACCCCAGACGATGGCCAGATGAACTCGCCCCTGTCCAAAGCGCTTGATGTGTTCGCCGCACTGGGCTTACAAAACCCGCACCCTCGGCCGCCGATACGTCCCCGCAGGCCCCACGACCAACTCATGCAGCGCCCAGACCAGCGCGTCGACCCGGTCGGGCGAGCCCTGCCCATCGAACCCCCGCGCGGTCATCTGGCACATCTGTTCCTCCAGCGCGTCCAGCCCGGCCACATGGAGCACCCGCCCCTGTTCGTAGAGCGCCGCCACCGGCTCTGCCCGCGCCACCTTCCCGCGCGAGGCCCGCACCGCCCGAAACGGGACCAGAGGGTCCACCTGCCGCACCACCTCTTCCACCAGCTGCCCGCCCTGATTGACCTCGGCCACCAGCCGCTCGGACCCAAACTCGTCCATCGCGTCGATTGCCGCCTGCGCCCAGCCCGCCGGGCCAACGCACTGCACCGTCCGATCAGCCAGCACATAGGCGCGCCAGTCCTCGGGCGGGCCTTGCAATTGCGCGCCCACCACCACGATCCCGCAGGCATCGGCGCTTGATCCCGCCGTCACCGCCGGGTCCAGCGCAACGACGATGCGATCCAGCTCGGGCACTGCCTCGACCCGCGCCGCATCCAGCATCGAGCCTGTCCACAACGCCCCTTCGGCATCGGCCAGCAGCACCCCGTCCAGCTCCTGCCGCCCCAGCCGCGTGCCCGCATAACGCGCGCGCACCTCGTCCAGAAATAAAGCCGCCAGGTTGGCCCGGTTCGCCTCGGTCGGAGCATGGGTCTGAACCGTGGACGGCGAGGCCAGCAGATCCTTCAGCACTTTCACGTTGCGCGGCGTCGTGGTCACGCAGACCCGAGGCTGATCCCCCAACCGCAGCGCAAATTGAAGCATGTCCCAGGTCTCGCCGGCCTTCTTCCACTTGGCCAACTCATCCACCCATGCCGCATCGAATTGCGGGCCGCGCAGCCCCTCGGGATCATGCGCCGAAAACGCTTGCGCCTCGGCCCCGTTGGGCCAGATCAGTTTGCGCTCGGATGCCTTCCACACCGGCCGACGATCCGGCGGCGAGCATTGCAAAATCCCGCTATCGCCAAAAATCATCACATCGCGTACCTGATCGAAGGTCTCACCAACCAAAGCCACCCGACAGGCCTGGCCCTTATCCAATGGCAAAGACCCCTCGACCATCGACCGTACCCACTCGGCCCCGGCGCGCGTCTTGCCCGCACCGCGCCCGCCCATGATCACCCAGGACCGCCAGTCGCCCTCGGGTGGCAGCTGATGCGGCAGCGCCCAGAATTCGAACAGGAAAGGGAGGGCACACAGCCCTCCCTCCCTGATCTCACTCAGAAATCTGTTCTGCGCCGCAACAGGCGCGGAGGCGAGCCAGCCTGCACCCGACTTCAAACCGAGCTCGGTCAAGATCGAGCGCGTACCCTCCTTGGGCAATTCCGGCTTGTCTGTGATGTTGTTCGACAAAGCTTGTCTCCACTTTCTGACAACTTCGGATCAGCCCCTCTAACTGCCCGAGTTGCTTGGCTGAACCAGCAAGATCTACATCCTCCCCGGCTCCGATCTGTTTGCGCAGGTCTTCCGCCGCTTGCCGCAGATCGCGAATGGACCTCTCAAGCGACTGCAACAATTCAGCCGTCTGGGAAATCCGCTCTTCCGGGGTAATCAAAGTCATGTTTGCCTGTGACCTCATGCGTGAGTTTTCTCCGCACGAGGGAAGCAAAAAACGGCCACCGGGTCGCCCCGGGGCCGTTGCCCACTTCCTCTAGCATGTCACAAGCCATACGGTATTAAGTGCGCAAAGTCAATGAGTTGCGCAACGTCGACGCAACACGCAGCGGTCGCTGTGTTGAGTTTTCCTTTACCTCTTACTCTCAGCTCTGGCCTGTCAAATCCTGCGCCAGCATCAGCGCATTCCTATCCGGATCGTAAAACGTTGCCGTGCTGACCATCCCCTCAATCGTGTCCGTTTCACCGTCAAATTCCACTCCTGCAAGTTCCAACTTTCCGCGCGCCTCCGCGATATCCGCGACTTCGAAAACAGGCACGCAATTCCCCGGAGAGGCTTCGGCCTGTTCGCCCAGCCCCAAAGTGACTCGGTCGACATTGGTTCGCAATTCGCTCCATCCCGCTTCATCAATGTGGTGGATAAGCTCAAATCCCAGCTTGGCGGCATACCATTCCGCACTGGCGTGTCGATCCCGAACGGACATCGCAAGTGTGATGGTGTTTTTCAATGAAACGAGAGACATAAGGCTTTTCCTTTTTAAAAAATATATTTACTATACTTTATGGACATAAATACACTTGTCAAGCTGACATCGCGGGCTTGGTCCCTGAAAATTCTTGCCCTGCTGCACGCCAAAGTTCCGGGCCGGCAAGCCCCGCTTTTGGCAGCGACCGACGCAAGCCGAACGGCCTTTGCAGCCAGCCTTTCTCATCTTATTGAACTTGGAATGATCGAAAGAAACCCCGGACATGGGCACCCTCTGCGTCCAGAATTTCGACTTACGCCATTCGGAACCGAGGCTGCCACGATCGCCAGCAAGATAATTACTACCGCCCGCTCTGAGGATGAAATCAGACTGCTAAGAAAATCCTGGACTGTGCCAGTTCTGGCGTTGACAGGTACCCCTCATCGTTTCTCGGCCATCAAATCTGGTCTTACGATCATTACAGATCGGGCGCTGTCCTCATCCCTTCACCAATTGGAAGCACAAAACTGGATCCGACGCGACATTCACACTGCCGAGAGGATGCCATTTCCAACCTATCAGGCCGTGAATACTGGAATGGCGATCAACAGGGCCGTTGGTTTTACGCTGTAATTCAATGGCAGTCTGGTGCCGCGAACAGTGCCTTATTCGACTCAGTAGACCACCAGAAGGCTTGCCAGCGCTTGACATTTCATGGCGGAACCCTCATGTGCCCCACATCACAGCGCTGATGCGTGAGTTCAAGCGGACCTCGTCCGCCCCACAGCGCCAACTCATCATTCCAGTTCCCCATCACGCAGGGTTCTTGACGCGGCGGCCGGATGGCGCAGGATACGCCTGCTCGTCCCGAGGTCTCGCACAACCCCTGTCGGTCGCCAACGCGCGACCCTTCATGACCTGTCCGTGGGCCAACGCTCCGGGCTGCAAAGGATAGTTATTTGTTCGACTTTGATATGCTGGGCCTTGCCCCAGCACTGAACGAGGCACTCAAACGCGCCAATTTCACTCAACCCACCCCGATCCAGAACCAGGCGATTCCGCTTGCTCTGAATGGTCACGACATTCTGGGACTGGCGCAAACCGGCACCGGAAAGACCTTGGCTTTTGGCCTGCCTCTGATCGATCACCTTCTGGCCCAACCCGGCAAGCCCGACCCGAAAACCGCCAAAGCACTGATCCTGGCGCCCACCCGCGAACTTGTGAATCAAATCGCCGACAGCCTCCGCACCTTGACGAAAGGCACCAAGCTGCGTGTGGCCACCGTTGTCGGTGGCCAATCGATCAACAAGCAGATAATGTTCCTTTCCCGTGGCACCGATATTCTGGTCGCCACACCGGGCCGCCTGATAGATCTGATGGAGCGGGGCGCGGCAAACCTCGGAGCGGTGCGCCATCTGGTGCTGGACGAAGCAGACCAGATGCTTGACCTAGGCTTTATCCATGCACTGCGAAAAATCGCTCCGGCCCTGGGCACCCCACGACAAACCATGTTGTTTTCGGCCACCATGCCGAAGCAGATGGAAGAGCTCAGCCGCGCTTACCTGACCAACCCGCAGCGGGTGCAGGTCTCGCCTCCGGGCAAAGCCGCAGACAAGATTACACAATCTCTGCACTTCGTCTCCAAACCCGGGAAACCAGCCAAGCTGCGTGAAATCCTGTCGAAGGACATGGACGCCCTGACACTGGTCTTTACCCGCACCAAACATGGTGCGGAACGGCTGATGAAAGGGCTTGTGGCCGATGGCTACAACGCCGCATCCATCCACGGCAACAAAAGCCAGGGTCAGCGTGATCGCGCGATCAAGGCGTTCCGCGCGGGTGACATCAACATTCTGGTGGCCACCGACGTTGCCGCCCGGGGCATCGACATCCCGGGCGTCGCCTATGTGATCAACTTCGACCTGCCCGAGGTGCCTGACAACTACGTCCACCGTATCGGGCGCACCGCCCGCGCAGGGCGCGAGGGCGAAGCCATCGCCTTCTGTTCCGCGGAAGAAGTTGATCTGCTGCGCCAGATTCAAAAGCTGATGAAGATCGAGATTCCAGTTGCCAGTGGGGCGATGCCCGAAGCCGTGCAACCTGAAAAACCGGCGCGCCGCCCGAACAACCGTCGCCGGGGGTTCAAACCCAAACCCGCCGACGCGGGGTCAAAACCCGCAGCAAACAAACGGCGTCGCCCACGCGGCAAACGTCCGGCGGCCTGAGATCGGAACACAAAAAAGCCAACGCCGGTTCAATGACCGGCGTTGGCGCAACACGATGAACGAAACCATTTTTCGTTCAGATCAATTCCCCGAATTCTGCTCTGCCTCAATCTCGCGCCATTTGGCGACATTGCGATTATGCTCCTGCAAGGTTTCGGCAAATGCATGGCCGCCCGTGCCATCGGCAACGAAGAACACGAAATCCGTGTCATCCGGCGCAACAGCAGCTTCAAGGCTGGCCAAGCCCGGATTGGCAATCGGCGTCGGCGGCAAACCGTCTATCTGATAGGTGTTCCACGGGGTTGGTCGGTTCAGCTCGCTGCGGCGCAGCCCGCGTCCCAACGTGCCTTGCCCTTTGGTGACGCCATAGATGACGGTCGGGTCCGTCTGCAACCGCATCCCCTGTTTCAGCCGGTTCACAAAAACACTGGCCACTTGCCCGCGCTCTTCCGGAACTCCGGTTTCCTTTTCGATGATCGACGCAAGGATCAGCATTTCTTCGGGACTTTGCAGCGGCAACCCGTCCTGACGGCTTTCCCAAACGGCATTGATCCGCAATTGTTGCTTGTCCTGCATCGCCTGCAAAATGTCGTTACGGTCCTGGCCCGCCACAACATCGTAACTGTCAGGCGCCAGCATCCCTTCGGCCGGGATCTCGGTCACCTCACCTGTCAAAGCGTCGAACGCCTTCAACGCCTGGACCACCTGCCACGAGGTCACACCTTCGGCAAGTGATACGCGGTAACGGGTGTCCGCCTCGTTGCGTTTCTCGTTATAGGCCTCGGGCACCTCGTCTCCCGACGGATCAAACGACGTGATTTCGACGAAATCCAGGGTCGCCGGGTTCAACTCGCGCACACGGGTCTGAGCACGCGTCACACCGATACGATACTCAATCTCGGATCCGCAGGTGCTGGCACCGCTGCTGGTAATTTCGTCGATGATTTGCTCCATCGACGCGCCTTCCCGCACCAGGAAGCTGCCGGCTTTCAACTGCTGTGCCCGATCCGTGTAATCGGCGGCCATCCGAAAGATCGTGGCACTGCGGATCGCGCCCTGATCTTCCAGTTCCTGACTGACACGTGTCATGTTCGATCCGCTTCTGACCTGAAGGCAGATCGCGGTTTCAAGCGGGCCTTCGGCCTTGTACTGGGTCTGTCCCCAAAGGATCAGTCCACCCATCAGGAACAGGCCGACCACCAGAATGGTCAGCGCGTTCGAAGCAATGGCCCGCCACATTTAGTTGGCCTTTCCAAAGATCACGCTGGCATTGGTGCCGCCAAACCCGAACGAGTTCGACAGGGCCACGTTGATCTTGCGCTCACGCTTGGCGTTCGGAGCCAGATCAATTGGTGTCTCCACCGCGGGGTTGTCCAGGTTGATCGTCGGAGGTGCGACCTGATCGCGGATCGCCAGAATCGAGAAGATTGCCTCGATCGCCCCCGCTGCACCCAAAAGGTGCCCGGTTGCCGATTTGGTCGACGTCATGGTGGCGTTCGCGGCGTGGTCCCCCAGCAGACGTTCGACCGCACCCAGTTCGATCGTATCCGCCATGGTCGAGGTGCCATGAGCGTTGATGTAATCCAAGTCCTTCGGCTCCAGCCCGGCGCTGCGCAACGCGGCTTTCATCGAACGTTCTGCCCCGTCACCATCCTCGGACGGTGCCGTGATGTGATATGCGTCGCCCGACATGCCATAGCCCAGCACCTCGGCGTAGATCTTTGCACCGCGGGCCTTTGCGTGTTCATACTCTTCCAGGATGACGATGCCCGCACCTTCGCCCATCACGAATCCGTCGCGGTCAACGTCATAGGGTCGGCTGGCCGCCTTCGGGTTGCCTGCATATTTGGTCGACAACGCCTTGCATGCGTTGAACCCGGCGATACCGATTTCGCAGATGCAGCCTTCGCCGCCACCTGCAACCATGACGTCTGCGTCACCTGCCCGAATGATACGGCTGGCGTCACCGATTGCATGGGCACCGGTGGAACACGCCGTCACGACCGAATGGTTCGGCCCCTTGAAGCCGTGCCGGATCGACACCTGACCTGATGCCAGGTTGATCAGAGCACCCGGAATAAAGAACGGTGAAACCCGGCGCGGGCCCTTGTCGCGGATCAGATTGGCGGTATTCGCGATCGAACCCAACCCCCCGATGCCAGAACCGATCAGAACACCTGTTCGCAGGCGGTCCTCTTCATCTTCCGGCAACCAGTTCGCATCCTTGCAGGCCATTTCCGCGGCTGCGATGGAATACAGGATAAAGTCCTCGATCTTGCGCTGCTCTTTCGGCGGCATCCAGTCATCGGGATTGAAGGTCCCGTTGGTTCCATCCCCGCGGGGCACCTCACAGGCATAGGTCGTGGCGACACCACTGCCTTCCGCATCAAAATGCGTGATGGGGCCTGCGCCGGACTCTCCGTCCAGCAGCCGCGACCAGGTTTCTTCGACCCCACTGGCCAATGGAGTGACCAATCCAAGACCGGTTACAACGACTCTGCGCATGAAGTGCCTCTTGCCTGCTTCCTGTTATGAGAACCGCTCTTACCCCGGCCCGGGGTGCGGGGGCAAGAGCAACGGCGATTTCAGGCGGGCTTCCCGCCGCCGGGCAACCGAAGCAGTACCGCTTTGGATTACGGAAATCGGTGCCCGCACTTTCAAGGATCCGGTTGAAAGGGCGAAGCGTATTTATTGAAACTGTGCCACCGGCTCATGCGCCGATTTTGCCATTTCCAGAGCATCCGTAAGGTCAAGTGTCTTGCGAAACAGTGCACGTCCCACGATTGCACCCGAGATATTGGGAATATAGGCCAGCCGCGAGATGTCATCCGCGGTACGTACAACCCCGCTCGCTATCACAGGGGTGCGCGAATGGCTGGCAAGCCCCGAGATCAGGCCAAGCTGAGCCTCGACGTCCTCCATATCGCTGTCGATATCCGTCACCACGATAGCAGCAAATGGCGCTCCTTCGAATGCATCGATAAACGCTTCGGGCGTGAATACGCTTTGGCTGCGCCAGCCATCCGTCATCACATAACCTTGCCAGACATCGACCGACAGCACGATTTGATCCGGGTAGAGTGTGGCCAATTCCTTGACCAGTTTCGGCTCGCGCGCCGCCAGCGTCCCGATCACGACGCGACCGACGCCCTTGTCGATCCAGCGTTCGACCTGTTCGCGGGTCCGCATACCCCCCGCCAACTGAACCGGGATTTCGGCAGCGCGGATAATCTCTTCAATCAATTCGACGTTGGTATCCTTGCCTTCGATCGCGTCGAAATCGGTCAGATGCATCCATTCGGCACCCGCTTCCGCCCAGCTTCGCGCTGTTTCGACTGGGTTTACATGCCAAATCATAGCGTTGTCCAAACGACCTTTGTCCAACGTGACACACCGGCCGTTCTGCAATTCCATAGTGGGGTATATCCTCATGAGCTCGGTCCTCCGCTCAATCGCTCTGAAAATCCCCGGAAGCATACACCTTGAACGCCCTCCCAATATCACCGGGATCGGCACAGTTTGGCCATTTTGCGGCATAGTGTCGAAGTGGCGGATTTACGCGAGCGCCGGTGGCCCGTTGCGCCGAAGCAAATGCACCGGGGTTTCATTATACACCCCTTCCCGCATCAATACATAGCCCAGCTTTTTGGCAAGTTTCTGCGACGAGGCGTTGGACGCATTCACCATCGCAACCAAAGGCCCGGGAATCACCCGGTCAAACCAGTCATGCGCCGCCTTGGCCGCCTCATACCCCAGGCCCTGCCCCTGCGCCTCGGGCGCCAGAACCCAGCCCGCCTCGGGAAAGCCGTCGAAATCATCGCCCATCTCACGGTTTCCGTAAAAGAAACCGGCCTGTCCGATCAGCTTTCGATTCGATTGTTGCAGCACACCCCATTGTCCAAACCCGGCCATGTGCCAATGCCCGGCATTGCGCAAAAAGGAATCCCATGCTTCGCCGCGCGATCGCGGTGAGCCGCCAATATGCTGAACGACGCACGGATCTCTCCAGATCTCGGCGAACCGGTCAAAGTCCTCCGGGCGCATGGCACACAGCGTCAAACGCGCGGTATTTATCATGGGAGTGGATCTTATCATGCCCTGTCCACTTTGAATTTTGCCTCAATGGAAACAGTGCGTATCCGAATATAAACGCGCAAGCATGAATTTTGAGCGGGCACAAAAAAACGGCGCCTCCGTTGCCCGGAAGCGCCGCTTTTGATCAGAAGGAAACGCTCAGGACGCTTCGCTGATGAATTTGACCGCGTCGCCGAAGGTCTGGATGGTCTCGGCTGCGTCATCGGGGATTTCGATGCCGAACTCTTCTTCGAAGGCCATGACCAGTTCAACGGTGTCCAGGCTGTCTGCGCCCAGATCATCGATGAAGGACGCGTTTTCCGCGACTTTATCTTCTTCAACACCCAGGTGCTCAACAACGATCTTCTTAACGCGATCTGCGACGTCGCTCATGTCTATTCCTCATTCCTTTACAGGGCGGTCTGCCCGATTCTGCCCTTGCCCGCACGGGTTGGCTTTGATTTGCCCGTTTCGGGCGGTTTGGGTCCCGGCGAACCGGGAAGTCGAAGGCCGACCTGAACAACCGGCCCCGCATAGATGCGCCGCCTATAGCATAGTCGACGCAAGAGGCAAACGCTTTCGCGCTGCCCCTGTGGCGATCACAACATGGCCATACCACCGTTCACATGCAAGGTGCTTCCGGTAACATAACCCGCTTCGGGGCTGGCAAGATACAGAACAGCCGCTGCAATTTCTTCGGGTTCACCCATGCGGCCCGCCGGAACCTTGAGCAACAGACCCTTTTTCTGCTCCTCGGTCAGCTTCTCGGTCATTGCTGTCGTGATGAAACCCGGTGCCACGGCATTCACGGTAATTCCGCGCGTTGCCACCTCGTGAGCCAAAGCCTTGGAAAACCCTATCATCCCGGCTTTTGACGCAGCATAGTTGGCCTGCCCCGGGTTGCCAATTGCGGCCACCACGGACGAGACATTCACGATCCGGCCCCAGCGCGATTTCATCATGCCGCGGATCACACCTTTGCACAGTTTCATCGTCGAGGTCATGTTCACGTCAATAACGCTCTGCCATTCCTCGTCGGACATGCGCATGAAAAGGTTGTCGCGCGTGATACCCGCGTTGTTCACCAGGATATCCACCGATCCCATCGCCTCGGCCGCTTGCTTTGGCAACGCTTCAACGGCTTCCGGATCGCTCAGATTGCAAGGCAACACATGCGCGCGCTCGCCCAGTTCGTCTGCCAGAGCCTGCAATGGCTCGACTCGTGTACCGGACAATCCGACCGCTGCGCCAGCACCGTGCAACGCACGTGCAATGTCGCCTCCGATACCGCCCGAAGCACCAGTGATCAGCGCATTCTTACCTGTCAAATCAAACATTCGGTTTTCCTCTTGGTGCGTCGGCCACGACGCTTTTTGAGCTTACGATTCGGCCTGAATGGCCTTTTGAACATCTTCCGGTGTGCCCACAGCCTTGCCTGCAATGGCACGATCGATCTTGCGGATCATGCCGGACAAGGCTTTGCCGGCACCGATTTCCCACGTTTCAGTCACGCCCTGCGCGGCCATGAACTGAACGCTTTCACGCCAGCGAACCGACCCCGTCACCTGTTCCACCAGCAACTGACGTATCAGATCCGGATCACTGACGGCTTCGGCACGCACATTGGCCACCAAAGGCACGGAAGGCGCCTTTATCTCGACGGCAGCAAGCGCTTCCGCCATCACATCTGCCGCAGGCTGCATCAGCGCACAGTGAAATGGAGCACTTACAGGCAACATAACAGCACGTTTTGCGCCTTTTTCCTTGGCAATCTCGGCGGCACGCTCCACGGCAGCCTTGGAACCCGACACAACGACCTGGGTTGGATCGTTGTCATTGGCAGCCTGACAGACCTGCCCCTGCGCGGCTTCTTCTGCAACGGCGCGCACCGCCTCAAGATCCAATCCAAGAATGGCCGCCATTGCGCCCTCGCCCACCGGTACGGCACTTTGCATCGCCAGACCGCGGGTGCGCAGCAAGCGCGCGGTGTCCGCAACCGACAAAGCCCCCGCAGCCGCAAGGGCCGAGTATTCTCCCAAGGAATGCCCCGCCACGAAAGCCGCCTGACCAACCGAAACGCCTTCGGCTTCCAGCGCACGCATTGCCGCCATGGATGTCGCCATAAGAGCAGGCTGGGCATTCTGGGTCAGCGTCAAGTCGGCGATGTCGCCTTCCCAGATCACGCTGCTCAGCTTCTCTCCCAGTGCCTCGTCCACCTCATCGAAGACGGCCTGCGCCGCCGGATAGGCATCGGCCAGTGCTTTGCCCATACCGATGGTCTGGGCACCCTGCCCCGGAAAAACGAACGCGAGTGTCATTGCAACCTCATGGATGATGTCAGGTTGCGGCGGGGTGTAAACTGACTGATCGTCTGGCACAAGCACTGCCTGTGTTCTGCATTCTGGCACTTCGGCTGTGCGCAAGCGCTTACTTGTGCCGACTTCCGATAACCTTAACTTGGGCGCAGCACAGAATCTCGGAGCGTTGCACCCATGGCCTCGACCAATTCCTTTTCAAGCTACGGAAGTGTCGCAAAGACGTTTCACTGGCTCACCGCGTTGCTGATCTTCACAGCCCTGCCGCTCGGCTGGATCGCGGACAATCTGGCCCACGCCGTATTGCATGCCTCCACAGCCCCAAGCGAGGCCGAAATCGCACGCGCGGCGCGCATGTTCTCATTGCACAAAACCGTAGGCGTCACCGTGTTCTTCGTTGCTTTGGCTCGGATAATGTGGGCCTTCACGCAAACCAAGCCCGGCCTGTTGAATGCCGACAACAAGCCCGAGGCTTTTGCCGCCGAAACTGTCCACTGGCTTCTTTATGGGTCATTGGTGCTTGTGCCACTGACCGGTTGGGTGCACCACGCCGCAACCGAAGGGTTTGCTCCAATCCTCTGGCCCTTCGGCCAAAACCTGCCTTTTGTACCGAAATCAACCATTGTGGCCGAGGTGACAGGCGTTCTGCATTGGCTGTTCATGTGGACGCTCGTCGGCGCGCTGGTCCTGCATGTTGCCGGAGCGTTGAAGCATCACGTCATAGACAAAGACAGCACATTGCGCAGGATGTTGCCGGGTGGGTCGGACGCACCGGAGCCTCCACACCAGCATCATTCCCTTGTGCCCGCCGTCGCCGCGGTGGCCGTTTGGGCGCTTGTCCTCACCGGCGGCTGGGTCTCTGGCGAATTTGCGCGTGAGGCCGACGATGATGACGCCGACGTCCAACTGGCCGAGGTGCAATCAGACTGGCAGGTTCAGAACGGCACCCTGTCCATCACGATTTCCCAATTGGGCAGCCCGGTCACCGGCTCGTTTTCCGACTGGACAGCCGCAATTGCATTTGACGACCCGGCCGAGCCTGGCCCGGCCGGGTCCGTCGAGGTCACGATCGCAATAGGTTCTCTCAGCCTCGGAACCGTAACCGAACAGGCCATGGGTGCGGATTTCTTCAACAACGCCCAGTTTCCGACGGCCCAGTTCGCGGCTGACCTTTTCAAAACCGAAAGCGGATATGAGGCACGCGGACCACTGACAATCCGCGACAAGACGATCGATATCATACTACCGTTTTCACTGGACCTTCAGGACGACACCGCGACCATGACAGGCTCGGTTGATCTGAACAGGTTGGATTTCGGCATCGGCGCATCGCAGCCCACCGAAGATTCGCTCGGCTTCACCGTCACAGTCGCTGTGGAACTCGCCGCGTCCCGCAGTCAGTGATGCCAAATACATACCGCCGGTGACAGGATCACCGGCGGTTTTCGTGTTCGCCGTCTTGCGCTTATTCGGCTTTTTGCGCTTCGACCGAGATCTGCACCTGCACTTCGTCACTGACAAACGGTGCGAACTGGCCCAGATCAAATTCACTGCGGACAAGGGTCGTGGTGGCGTCGAAACCGGCCCATGGCTTGTTCGCCATTGGATGGGTATCAACCTTGTTCAGTTTGGCATCCAGAACAACGGAATTGGTCACGCCGTTCATGGTGAGGTCGCCGGTGATCTTGGCAGTGTTTTCACCGGTCACTTCGATACCCGTCGAGGTAAAGGTGATCAGGTCGCCCTCGGTCGCACCAAAGAAATCCTCGGTCATGAAGTGATCTTCACGCGGCTTCCAACCGGTGAACATCTCCAATACCGGCATCGACACGCTCACGCTGGAAGCGGCGGGATTTTCCTGATCAAACATGATCTCGCCCTCAAAGCCCGAGAACATGCCGGTTGTGGTTGAAAAGCCCAGGTGGTCATAGCTGAAGACAACCTGGCTGTGGCTCGGGTCCAGCACGTATTTCTCGGCGCTGGCGAATGCCGTGGTCGCCGATACGGCCAGTGCAGCAGCAAGAAGGGTGGATTTCATAACAATCTCCGCGTTTTTGTGAATGCAACCCGGCAGGGTTGCTCACAAACAAAATGTGCCGCCTGTCGGCGGCACACAACCTTTTTCGAGTCACAACATCTGTTCCTTTTTGAACAGAATAAAGTTCAGCCGAAAATTGTTACGCTCTTGCTCAGTTGCCCTTTCAGCGCTCGGCTGACATCCGCCGATTCAAGGGGCAGCTTCATCAAAAGGCTCCCATCCACATCAAACAAGTGGACTTCGTTTTCTTCAAAACGCGCACCACCCAGCGATTCATAGCTGCGGCGCAGCACCGTCTGAGGGCGTCCGTCTTCGTTCTTTTGCAGAACACGGACTTCGCGGCGGATCGGATCGAAATAGGCATCCGGGCGCTGATCAAGAACTTCGATCGTCAGCAAACTGACACCGACGATCAGAAACAGCATGGATGCCACCATCTTGATCGGCCAGACATCTGCACCCACGATCGAGCCTGGCATCAGCCACATCGAAAACGCCGAAAAGATCAAGAACGCTCCTACCAACCGCGCCAGGATCAAACGGGCCTTCCAGTTTGGCGCGAAGGCAATCATTACCGGCACCGAATGCTCAAAGCGCGAGCCTGCCGCCTCTTCCCGGTATGTGTTTGTATTGGTCGCGGTCATAACACTTCACCTTTTATCAGGTTACTGTCGAATTTCTGTTTGGTCCGGGTAACGTCCGGTATGCAAAACAACTTTGAGCCGAAAAGCGTCAGCATTTGGGCGGCCCAAAGGAAATTGGGCGGCGTCTCAAAGGCATATGTGGCGGGGCTTGCTCCTGCGGTTCAAACGTGTATACGGGGCCATCCTTCGCAATCAGATGAATCGCGCAGCCTCTCGTGGCAGGGTCGCGAAGGACCGGATGGCCCCGCCTATGAAATGCGCCTTGACATAAACAGGAGTGCACATGCCACTGTATGAGCATGTAATGATCGCGCGTCAGGATCTGTCCAACGCGCAGGCGGAAAGCCTCGTCGAACATTTCGGCACCGTTCTGGCTGACAACGGCGGCAAGCTGGTTGATAGCGAGTACTGGGGCGTCAAGACGATGGCCTACAAGATCAACAAGAACCGCAAGGGCCACTACGCCTTCCTGAAAACCGATGCGCCCTCGGGTGCGGTTCAGGAAATGGAACGCCTGATGCGCCTGCATGATGACGTCATGCGCGTGCTGACCATCAAGGTTGACGGTCACGAAGACGGCCCGTCGGTTCAGATGCAGAAGCGTGACGAACGTGGCGACCGCCGCGAGCGTCGTTGATCACCGCCTGAGGAAAGGACACTAAACCATGGCCGCAAAACCATTTTTCCGCCGCCGCAAGGTCTGCCCGTTCTCGGGTGAGAACGCGCCGAAAATCGACTACAAAGACACTCGTCTGCTGCAGCGCTACATCTCTGAGCGTGGCAAGATCGTACCTTCGCGCATCACCGCCGTTTCGGCGAAAAAGCAGCGTGAACTGGCCCGTGCTATCAAGCGCGCCCGCTTCCTCGCCCTGCTGCCCTACGCAGTGAAGTAAGGAGAGACTGATATGCAAGTTATCCTGCTGGAACGCGTTGCGAAACTGGGTCAGATGGGCGACGTCGTTGACGTCAAGCCCGGCTACGCCCGCAACTTCCTACTGCCTCAGGGCAAAGCTCTGAGCGCCTCAGACGCCAACATCGCGTCGTTCGAAGCCCAGAAAGCGCAGCTTGAGGCACGCAACCTGGAAACCAAGAAAGAAGCTGAAGCACTGGCTGAAAAGCTGGACGGACAGCAGTTCATCGTGATTCGCTCGGCATCGGATGCTGGCGCTCTGTACGGCTCGGTCACCCCGCGTGACGCCGCAGAGGCTGCAACCGAAGCTGGTTTCACCGTCGACAAAAAGCAGGTTGTTCTGGTCAATCCGATCAAGGAACTGGGTCTGCACTCGGTTGCAGTCAAGCTGCACCCCGAAGTCGAAGTTGAAATCAAGATGAACGTGGCGCGTTCGGAAGAAGAAGCCGAACTTCAGGCGTCGGGCAAATCGATCCAGGAACTGGCCGCTGAAGAAGAAGCAGCCGCTGAATTCGAGATCGCCGAACTGTTCGACGACATCGGCTCGGCCGCATCCGAGGACGAAGAGCTGGCTGCAGAAGCCGCTCCTGCCGAGGAAGACGAAGCCAAAGCCTGATCCGGCAAGGTTTCGAACACAACAAAGGCCGTGCTTCAGCGCGGCCTTTTTTCTTGCCTCCGAGCCAAACCAGCAAATTTTAGCCCAACTCCATCCATAATCTTGCAGCCAAATACTCAGACCATATCATTGCAACTCGAAACCCCGGAGAAACTTATGCCCCTGTTCACCCGTCGCAATCTCATGGCACTCTTACTGACAGCCCCGTTGGTTGCCTGCGGTGCAGGAGAAGTCTCCAAGGCGGAAACACCGCAATTCAATCCTCCGCTCTATCCAAACGAAACGCCGGAACTGCGCGCGTCGATCAACAAATGGGCGGACCACTACGAGCTTCCGCGAGAGCTTGTTCACAAGCTCGCCATTCGTGAAAGCACGCATCGCCCCTGGGCGGTCAACCGACCCTATTATGGGTTGTTGCAAATCCTTCCGGCCACCGCACGATCCATGGGATACACCGGAAACGCCAAAGGTCTGTTGGACGCGGACACCAACCTTGAGTTCGCCGGGAAATACCTTCGTGGCGCCTGGCTTCTGTCTGATGGCAACCAGGATAGGGCCATATTTCTTTATGCCAAGGGCTTTTACCCCGAAGCCAAAGCGCGCGGATTGTTGGTGGAAACTGGGCTGAAACCCGCCAACTGACGGTGATTAGCGTCAGAAAGCCGCGTGAAATTAGCACTTTTTGCCGAATAGTGACAAAAATGTTCTATTGAATGTCTCATTATTTGGAATTGCGCAGACAATTAGTACCTCGCCTTGTCATGTTTAGGAAAGTATGGTGTTCTGGCTCGGTGAGGTAAACGGGTTCCACTCTGTGTTATATGCATGCTCGACGACACCATCGGGCTGTAAGATGGGCCGCAGCTGGTAGGCACCACATGGAAATTGTCGATCTGAGCACTCTGCCGGATTCAGAAGTTCGATACACCGAATTTCTAAGGCAAATCTGTGAGAAGCATGATATGGATCATGCTGCTTATGCTGGCATGAACCCTGCTGCCGGCACGGTTGCCGGCTTTGTTACCTATGACGACGCCTGGAATGAGCACTACCAAAACCAGGGTCTGATCATGATTGATCCGACCATCCATATGGCCCGCCGCAGCATCGCGCCAGTGGATTGGAGCCGACTTGAGCGCAGCCCCGACTTCCAACGTGTATTCCGGGATGCCCATGATTTTGGATTGCCAAACCAAGGCGTTACAATTCCCGTGCGCGGTCCCTACGGAGATATCGGCCTGCTGAGCGCAACGCGCAATTGCAGCAAAGAGGAATGGCGCAAGCTATACACGCATGTCATTAGTGACTTGCAATCGATGGCAGTGCACATCCATGACAACGTGGTTTCCTCAGACGAATTGACCAGCGCGCTGTATCATCCAACACTTTCCAGACGTGAGACAGAGATCTTGCAGTGGGTTGCGGCAGGGAAATCGCAACAGGACATCGGCGATATTTTGTCCATTTCACACCGAACCGTAGAAGTGCACTTGCGTTCCAGTCGAGAAAAGCTTAGTGCGCTGACCACTCCTCAGGCCGTTGGCCGGGCGATTGCAATTGGGCTTATTACCCCAAGTTAAACAAAAAAAACGCAAAATTTCGCCAAAATACGGGAAACCCCCAATAGAAAAATCCCCTGTGTCCGGTAACGTCTAAGTTACCGAATAACCACTCGAAGGGGGAAGAAATGATCATCGTGGTAGATGGCCTGAACAGACATATGTTCAGCGAAGTTCTTGATGAAATGTTCGAGTTGAGAGCACGAGTTTTTGGCGAACGCCTGGGATGGGACGTCAACATTGAAGATGGCAAAGAGATCGACGAGTTCGATCACCTGGACCCGGCATATGTAATCGGACTCGACGATGAGGGGAATGTCGTCGCAGCCGTGCGTGCCCTCCAGACCACCGGACCACACATGTTGTCGGATGTCTTCTCGGCGATCCTTTGCGGCGAAGCACCACTTCGCAGTGCGACCATGTGGGAATCGACCCGGTTCTGCGTCGACACGCAACGGCTCACGCGTGGCAAAGAAAAGAACTCGGTCTCCTACGCGACTTGCGAGTTGATGATCGGATCTTTGGAATATGCGAAAAATGCAGGTATTCAGGACATCATCACCGTGATTGATCCGGTCATGGATCGGGTGTTGAAGCGTTCGAATTGCGCGCCTTACGACTATGTCGGTAAGACAGTTCCAATGGGCAAGGTTCACGCATTGGCCGCTCTGCTGGACTGCACCGAAGAACGTATCGCCGGCCTGCGTGAATTTGCGGGCATTCACAACGACGTGTTTATGGACGAAGAAGAAGCGTTAGCTCTGTTTGCCGCGAAGAAAGCCGCAGCACAGAATCCCGCGAACCAGGATCACAAACCACTCACCGATCTCGAGAAATATTTTGTGGAACAGATGAGCGCCGCAAAAACAGAAGCTGAACGGCAGGATGTCCTCAAGCTGATCGAAGCGCTCACGGATACGTTCACGCCAGAGCAAAGAACCGCTCTTTTGGAAACCCCCCGTGCTTTTGCTCATGAGGCCTGACCCCCTCACCTCATAGATACAAAAGCCACCCATGCGGAGCCGTCTGATTGCAGGCGGCTCCGTTTTTTGTCCCTTCTTCTGACGAAGGGAAGGAAGAGGATTACTCCTCTTCCAGTGCCTCGACGGCTTTCTTAAGGTCATCTTTGCTGACTTCCTTGTCAGTGACCTGAGCCAGCTCCAACACGTAATCCACAACCTTATCTTCAAAGATCGGGGCACGCAGCTGCTGTTGCATCTGTGCGTTCTGTTGAACGAACTCGAAGAACTGACGTTCCTGACCCGGGTACTGACGTGCCTGGTTCATGATCGCCTGTGTCATCTCAGCGTCGGTAACTTCAACTTCGGCCTTCTGGCCCAGTTCAGCCAGCAACAGGCCCAGACGCACGCGACGCTCGGCCAGCTTGGTGTGCTCGTCCGTGGGCTCGATCGGGTCATGGTCGTGGCCTTCGACTTCTGGGTTTTCTTCGTGCCACAGTTGATGCGCAATCTGCTTGGCTTCGGCTTCAACCAGCGACGGCGGCAGATCGAACGACACCTTCTCGTCCAGCGCATCCAGCAAAGCGCGCTTGATCACGGCGCGCGATGCACCTGCATATTCAGCTTCCAGGCGCTCTGCGATCTGGCTTTTCAGGGCTTCAAGATCTTCGGCACCGAATTTTTTAGCCAGTTCGTCGTTCACTTCCGCAGCAACCGGTTCTTTGACTTCCTTGATGGTGCAGGTGAAAACAGCGTCTTTGCCCGCCAGATGCTCGGCGCCGTACTCTTCAGGGAACGTGACGTTGACGTCTTTTACTTCTTCGGCTTTCACGCCAACCAGCTGCTCTTCAAAGCCGGGGATGAAGCTGTTCGAGCCCAGAACCAGCGGGTAATCCTCGGCCGAACCACCTTCAAATTCTTCGCCGTCAACCTTACCGACGAAATCGAACACGATCTGGTCGCCGTCCTTGGCTTTTGACCCCTTGCGGCGCGCTTTGAAGTCCTGAGCGGTTTCCGCCAGATTGTTAAGAGCTTCCTCGACGGCTGCTTCATCAGCCTTGACGATCAGCTTTTCCAACTCGACCGATTTCAGATCAACTTCCGGGATCGCTGGCAGCGCCTCGTAAGACATGGCGACTTCTACGTCATCGCCTTCTTTCCAGTCCTCATTGGTCATCTTGACCTCGGGCTGAAGCGCGGGGCGATCACCGCTGTCTTCAAAATGCTTGTTCATGGCGCCGTCGATGGTTTCCTGCATCGCCTCGCCCAACAGGCGCTGGCCGAACTGCTTTTTCAGCAGCGCCATAGGCACCTTGCCTTTACGGAAACCTTTCATTTCGATTTCCGGCTGCGCTTCGGTCAGCTTTTCATTGACCTTTTCGTCCAGCTCGGCTGCTGACACAACGATGTTGTAGCCACGTTTCAGACCTTCGTTCAGCGTCTCGGTAACCTGCATTATGGTAGTCCCCATAGGATTCGGGGCGCGCAAATAGGGCGCGCCGGGCAAATTTGAAGCCTTCTATTTGCCCTGCCGCCCGCGTGCAAGAGGCAAAGGCTGAATCCAGTGGTATTTGATCGCCTAAACCGCAAAAAAGAACGCCCCGGAAACCGGGGCGCTCGCACTTGTTCCAGCCAGACAATCAGAACTTCCAGCGTGCGCCCAGAACCCATGCTTCGTTGTTGTCGAATGACGAGCCGTCATCGAAATCGTGGTTGCGGTATTTCAGATAAACATCCGTGTTGATCGGCTCGACTTTTTGCACGACCGCGATACCCCAAGCTTTGGTGTCAGAACCGTTGCTCTGGAAATCCGAGCCACCATAATAGTCGATACCGACGCCGGTCTTGCCCCAGGACACCCAGTTGCCTTCGTACGAGATCTTACCGTACCAATAGTTCGGATCCGTGGCACCGGCCTGATCATCGTCGCGCGTACCGCCCGCAATCGTAAAGCCCAACCCGCTGGGAAGCAGGACGGAAGCGGAACCGATCGTATCTTTGCGATCCCCCGAATTGTCATCCCGGTCTCTTACCGAATAGGCCACGGCTGCTGCGAATTCCACACCACCGGCAAAGGTGTTTTCATAAAACAGACCGACATCGTAGTAATCGTCATCGTCGCTGCTGGACAAAATGTTCTGACCATAAGCGAAACCGGCGGAAAACCCGTTGAACGACGGCGTATCATACCGCACACGACCACGCCGCGCGCCGTCAAAGTTGCTGGAACTGTCACCAACCGTAATACCGCTCAGCATACCGGTCGTGTCCCGATAGAAGAACCCTGCATTTTCATCGTTGGTAAACGAATACAGCGCGGTTCCGACATATGACAGATCAACTTCTGCGGCGCCATCAGCGACCATGCTGCCCTGACCTGCCGAAAACTTGCCGTAGCCACCTTTCAGCGAAAAATCCACATGGCGAATGTCTTCGCGATTCCAACCATCTGCGTTGGTTCCGAATTGATCGGCAGACGCCGAACCCGGCAGGCCAAGGCCTGATTCAAACCAAAATTGGAATTCGTTGCTTCCATATGGCTGCACAAGACGCAGGCCAACACGGCTGTTCGACAGATCGTTGTCGAGAACACGGGTCTCGGTATCCTGTCCGTCATCCACCGAGATCAAGGCGGGGTGCAGTTGTCCATACAGCAGCACATATCCGCCACTATTGTTTTCGTATTTCATTTCCGCCACAGCCGGGATGGCGGTCGTCGCAGTCAGAACAGCGGCTACTGATATCGGTTTGATGTTAAGGGTCATTTCACTCACCATGAAAGGTTCGGGGTTCAGGTACTGTCCATTTGTTTACGAACTGCGAGCGTTCCAGTGGCCCGCATTCACTCCCTCGCAAGCATTGCAAATTCGCAACATGGCATATCGAAAAATTGGTTATTTTTCATTTTATTTCATACAGTTACGAATCCATTCGAAGATCCAAAGCACAGTGTGCAAATAAATTGTGACGTCCAGCCATGCATCTGGCAAACATTCGGTCTGCACTGATGTGAACCTTGACGGCGGATTTCCGCCGACTCGCCGTAAATTGAGCCGTTCCACGCCCAACAAACTCAAATATTCAATTTTCTAAAAACCTCCGGCACTTGTTCCGGCAAATCTTCCGCGATCAAACCCGGCCCGAACTGGCGCGCACATTCCACATGCAGCCACGCCGCGGTTCCCGCCGCCTGCATCGGTGCCAAACCTCGCGCCAACAATCCTGCGATGAACCCGGCCAGCACATCGCCGGACCCGGCCGTCGCCAACCAGGGGGCCGCTCTTTCGTATACGGCCAAGTTGACCACGCACCGCCCATCCGGCACAGCGATCACCGTGTCCGGGCCCTTGAACAGAACCACGCACCCAGCCCGTTTTGCGGCAGCACGCGTTGCGTCCACCTTGGAAAACGTAGGACCCTTGACCGGTTGCGCGTTCATCTGCGCGGCGATGTCCGGGAATACCCGAGCAAATTCCCCGCCATGCGGTGTCAGTACGCATTTGTCGTGCAATCGCGCGATCAGGGCGCCGGGATCCTCTGCAAAAGCTGACAAAGCATCCGCATCCAACACGGTCGCCCGCCGCGCAGCCAACGCCATCGGCACCAGCGCCTGCGCCCGCTCGAATCCCAGCGCAGGCCCCAGACAGAGCGCATTCAGGCGCGTATCCTCAAGTATTTCAGTTATTCGATCAGCCCCATCAACCCGCTGCAACATGAGGGCCGTGATCTGGCTGGCCACCTCCATCTGCGCAGACGGCGGCACGCCCAGCGTCACCAGCCCCGCTCCAACCCGCAAAGCCCCCCGCGCCGCCAAACGCGCGGCCCCTGTTTTGCCCGAGCCCCCGGACAGGATCAAAGCATGACCATGTGAGTATTTGTGGCCAACCGAACCTTTCGACAGCTTCACCCCGTCAGCCTGGGTCGTGTGAACGATCTGACCGTCTTCCAGTGTTTCAAGCCCGATCGACTTGGTTCGGACCGCCCCGCAGGTCACCGGACCATCGCACAGAACATGCCCAAGCTTTTTGCTGTGAAACGTCACCGTCATGTCCGCAACAATCGCCTGACCAAGAATGCGACCGCTGTCGGCGCACAGGCCGCTTGGCGCGTCAATTGAAACGACCTTTACGCCTCGCTCTCGCAGCAGGTCTCTGACCGGCGCATTGGCCAGCATGGAGAACGCCCCTGCAAATGGCCGGGTGAGACCCGTGCCAAAAACCCCGTCGACAACCAGATCAATGCTCTTTGGAAACCCAAGAACATCATCCGCCAACGGGGCGGAGTCGAAAGCGAAGACGCGAACCTCGTTCTTTGCCCCCCATTTCTCATAATTCACCCGCGCATCCGGAGGCAGCTTTTCCGGGTCTCCATAAAGGAACACCTCAACCGCCCACCCCTGCTTCTGCAAAAGCCGCGCCACGACAAACCCGTCACCCCCATTGTTGCCCGGTCCGCACAGCACCACTGCGCGCAGCGGGCCCTCTTCATCTGGCCCTAAATATCCCGGGGAGCGCGAGGGGCTGGCCCCTCGCCTGTCCAACACGGGCCATTCTTCGAAAATCGCGTCAACAACACCCCGCCCGGCCCGCTCCATCAGCTCCAGACCGGTCACGTCACCAGACTTGATGGCGGCCTGCTCAATGGCCCGCATCTGTGCCGCTGTCAGCAATTCCATCCTTTCACCCCTTGCTCGATTCAATTTTGATTACTTTTTGTGCAAGTCGCTCAAAAAATAGCATACAGCCGTTTTTCAAAGCACCCCGACCCGCACGATATCGCAATCACATTGCCGCCCGATCTTAGACGTGATCACTGCCCCTGAGACAACCATTCAAGGTGAGCCGGGATGAAAAAGATCGAAGCGATCATCAAGCCGTTCAAACTGGACGAAGTGAAAGAGGCATTGCAGGATGTGGGCGTCCAGGGCCTCAGCGTCATCGAGGTCAAGGGTTTCGGTCGCCAGAAAGGCCATACCGAATTGTATCGCGGCGCGGAATATGTCGTCGATTTTCTGCCCAAGGTAAAGGTCGAGGTCGTATTGGACGACGACCAGGTCGACGCCGCGATCGAAGCCATCGTATCGGCCGCCAAAACCGACAAGATCGGAGACGGCAAGATTTTCGTCTCGCCCGTCGACCAAGCCATTCGCATCCGGACCGGCGAGACCGGCTCGGAAGCACTCTAACTCACAACATTACTGACACATCTATCAGAAGGACCAAGGGAATGAGCGCAGACGCAGTTCTCAATACAATCCGCGAAGAAGACGTCGCATATGTCGACATCCGCTTCACCGACGTGCGCGGCAAACTACAGCACGTCACGGTGGACGTCGATCTGGTCGACGAAGACTTCCTGGAAGAAGGCTTCATGTTTGACGGCTCGTCCATTGCAGGCTGGAAATCGATCGAAAACTCGGACATGAAACTGATCGCCGACACGACTTCGGCTTACATCGACCCGTTCTATGCGGAGAAGACACTGTGTCTGCACTGCTCGATCGTTGAGCCCGACACCGGTGAAGCCTATGGTCGCGACCCGCGCGGAACCGCGCAGAAAGCCGAAGCCTACCTGAAGTCCAGCGGTATCGGTGACGTTGCCTATATGGGTCCCGAAGCTGAATTCTTCCTGTTCGATGACGTTCGTTTTTCCAACAGTATCAATAAAGTATCTTTCGAAGTTGATGCAACGGATGCGTCGTGGAACACCGACACCGAATACGAGATGGGCAACATGGGCCACCGTCCGGGCGTCAAGGGCGGCTACTTCCCTGTCAACCCCATCGACGAAGCGCAGGACCTGCGTTCGGAAATGCTGTCGACCATGAAACGTCTGGGCATGAAGGTCGACAAGCACCACCACGAAGTGGCCTCGTGCCAGCACGAGCTGGGTCTTGTCTTTGACAGCCTGACCAAGCAGGCCGATGAGCTGCAAAAATACAAGTACGTCATCCACAACGTAGCACACGCCTACGGCAAATCGGCCACTTTCATGCCCAAGCCGGTCGCAGGTGACAACGGCACCGGCATGCACGTGAACATGTCGATCTGGAAAGATGGCAAGCCGCTGTTCGCTGGCGACAAATATGCCGACTTGTCGGACGAAGCGCTGTACTTCATCGGCGGCATCCTGAAACACGCCAAGACCCTGAACGCTTTCACCAACCCGTCGACCAACAGCTACAAGCGCTTGATCCCCGGGTTTGAAGCCCCCGTTCTGCGAGCCTATTCGGCACGTAACCGTTCGGGTTGTGTGCGTATCCCATGGACTGAAAGCCCCAAAGCCAAACGTGTCGAGGCGCGGTTCCCCGATCCGTCATCCAACCCCTATCTGGCGTTTGCCGCCCTGCTTATGGCTGGCCTGGACGGTATCAAGAACAAGATCAACCCCGGCGAGGCGATGGACAAGAACCTGTACGACTTGCCCGCCGAGGAACTGGCCGACATCCCGACCGTCTGCGGCAGCCTGCGTGAGGCTCTGGAAGCTCTGGCATCCGATCACGACTTCCTGCTTCAGGGCGATGTGTTCACCAAAGACCAGATCGACGGTTACATCGCACTTAAGATGGAAGAGGTGGAAACCTACGAGCACACGCCGCACCCGGTGGAGTACGGCATGTACTACAGCTGCTAAGCTGAGTACGGAAATGATTTGGCAGGGCGCCCCTTCGGGCGCCCTTGTCATTTCTGCCCACACGGTTTGACGCGCCGCCCTTGATCCAACAAACTGGTGAGAACACGCCCGGCCGGAGACGACAGCATGCCTTGCGATACCTCACCTTTCTCGAAATTCACAAACCTTGTGACATCCGAACAGGAGCTGAGGAGGATCTCTGGCCATCCGCTGCCACAGATCACTGCCAAGGAGGTGTCTTCACTCGATCAGATGTGTCGCGATTTCATAGCGACCTCGCCCTTTTGCCTGATCGCTTCGGCCAACACGGATGGGCATCTTGATGTTTCACCCCGTGGCGACCCGCCCGGCTTTGTTCAGGTGCTGTCCGATACCCTGATCGCGATCCCGGATCGGCCGGGAAACAAACGCGTGGATACGTTTCACAATGTTCTCAAGGATCCGCGCGTCAGCGTCCTGTTCTTTGTTCCCGGCAAGATGGAAACGCTTCGTATTCGCGGCACGGCCCGCATCTGTGCAGACCCCCGTTTGCTTGAAACCATGGCCATTGACGGGCACCCGCCCAAACTGGCGCTGCTCATCCATGTCGAGACAGCATTTGCACATTGTCCCAAATGTGTAATCCGCGCACATCTGTGGCAACCCAAAGACTGGCCGGATTCGACCCATCTGCCAAACATGAATGCGATGATGGTGAAACACGCCCACATCAATGCCACGCCTGAGGAATGGTTCGAAACGCTCAGGAAAAAGGGCGAGTTGGACCTTTATTAACCGCTTTGCCCAAGACGCAGCCCACGCTAGGCTAACCGCAGATTTCAATTCCATCGGATTACGCCCATGTTTCGCCTTGCCACCATTCTTGCCCTTTCCCTGACGTCCCCGGTTCTGGCCGCACCCTGTGGCAACACCAGCGCAGGATTTGAGGCGTGGAAGGCCGATTTTGCCAAACAGGCCCGCAAGGCGGGAGTGAAAAAGAAAGGTCTGCAAGCGCTGTCCCAGACACAATATGCCACGCGCACCATCGCCGCGGACCGCAATCAAAAAAGCTTCAAATACTCGCTGGACAAATTCATGCGTGTCCGAGGGGCCGATACTATTGTCGCACAGGGGCGCAAACGCAAAGCCGCCAACCCGAACTATTATGCCGCCTTTGAGCGGCAATATGGTGTTCCTGCGGGCGTTCTGATCGCCATTCACGGCATGGAAACCGGCTTTGGCAATTTCATGGGCGACAGTCAGGTTGTTTCCGCAATCACAACACTGGCCTATGATTGTCGCCGTTCAGAGTTCTTTATTCCCCACGCAATTGGGGCACTGAAACTGGTCGACATGGGCAGTATCACAATGGCGACAAAAGGGGCAAAACATGGCGAACTGGGCCACACGCAATTCCTGCCCGGCAACGCCCTGACCTATGGTGTCGATGCTACGGGCGACCGGCGCGTGGACTTCTACAACATGACGGATGCACTGGCCTCAACCGCCAATTTTCTTCGCAAGAAGGGGTGGAAACCGGGGCGCGGTTATCAACCCGGAGAACCAAATTTTCGCGTCTTGCAGCAGTGGAATGCAGCCTCGGTCTATCAGCAATCCATCGCAATAATGGCTGCCCGAATCGACAATTAGCCCCGCCGCACCGGCACCACGCGCCGCACCTGATTTCGCCACATTTCCGCCACAGTGACAAACAAAAGCCTTTAGTTGCTTGGTTTCCAAAGCGTAACCAATCGCTAGGAAATTTCACTTTTTTGCATTTTTCGCCAAATTCTCTCCAAGATGGGGTGCTAGTCTTTGAATAACAGAACGCAGAAAAGGACGGGGCAGTGGCTCGGAAGCACAGCTACCATGGCGGCCTGCAATTTGATGGCGACGCAACCGGCGCAATAGAGCGCTTTGGATCCATCGTTGCCACGACGCTGGAAGACTACGGTCATCTGGTCGAGCGCAAGGCCCTGCTCAGCGCGACCGAGGCCAGCATCGTCTCGAGCCAGTATCTTGTGCGGATGACTCTGGATACAGGCGCCTCCGGGCAGCAGGACCGCTACGAGCGCATGGATCGCGCCGCAGGGTTGAAAACCATAACAAAGCCCCGCGTGTCGCATCCCCAAAACAGGTTGGTGCTGACAATTACTCCAGTCTCGCCACTTTTGGACGACGCCGAGATTTCGGAACTGATGCTGGTGGTCACTCTGTATCGCATGGTCGATATCTGTTCGACCCGACGGGTTGAATGGTTGTCGCCGCACACGGTTCTTACAGTCGAGCACTTCATGAGCGCCTTTGACACCCTGACACCAAGCCGAACAACGCGGGATCGAAAGCAGATCTTTCAATCACTGACCGGACAGTTCGCCGGGATGCAGCAGTCTGAACAGGATGACACGATCACTGCCCTACACTCTCCTGCCGCGCGTCCAATTCAACTGACCGACGAACAATTGCTCAGCATCGCGTTCCGAAGCGACGAGGCAGACCTGCCCACCCAGATAGACGCAGGTGCGGCCATCGCGGATGATGATGACAAGCCAAGCGACATCCTGCGCCTTAGTAGTTGGTGCATGACCGGAGTTTTGGCCAGCATTTCAGCGCCAATTGCCGTATCGATGGCCGCAGTCAACCTGATCCGGGGCGAGGATTTCCGCCTGAACACACAGGTGCTTGTGCTCACATTCGCCATTGTCGCGCTGAACGCCAGCAACGCGTTGGCTGATGTTGCGGGTGCCTTGGGCATGTAAAAGAATTATCGAAGACCCTCCTAGGAGGCCCCGCCATCAGGCGGGGTTTTCCGTTTTTGGGATCGCGTTTGCGGCCAGAACGTATGTGTGGATGGAAAACACGACCGCGTTGGTTTTCGGCAAACGCAACAACGTCTGCCGCTCGCTTCGCAGATAAGACGCCTGACGCCGGTCCCGTATTTCGCGCGGCTCACTGGCACTGCGAGGTTGGAACAACTCCGGGTCTTCGTACCACAGGGCGTTGAAGCGCCACAGCGGGCGACCGGGTTGAATACCGTCAAACAGCCTCTGTACCCGTTTCGCGACATTGGCGTCATAGCTTTCCACGGGCACGTGGATATCAATCAGCGGCCGCATGAATTTCTCGGACAAGCGCCAACTGGCAGGAAAACACAGAATGGCACCCGTCAGAACATGCTCATTTCCCCGTTTCTGAAGAATGCAGAAGTCCTCCTGCACCAGCCTGCACAGCGTATCAAGCGGTCGGTCGCGGTCGATCGCGACGGATATGCCATCCGGCCTTGCGGCCTCTGCCCCGGCCGTGGGATATGTCTGCATCAGCACCAGATCCAGCAACTCTTGCGCGGCAGGTTTGGCCCCAGGATCAAGCGCAAGAACATCGTCGCGCCGCTCAGCCAGAATTTCTTCGCGACGCCGCATCTGGTCGGCAAAAGCCTCATCCTGACGCAGCCAGTTTTCCATGGTTGCCGGTTGAATACCCGGCAAAGCGCGTGGGTTTTCGACATCATACGGGATCTTGTTTTGCAGAATACGAGTCATGCCGGGGGCTTAGCATGCGCAGCTTTTCTTGTCGGTCGAAAACGACAACCTCGCCGTCGCATTTTTCTCAGACGATTGGTTGTGGCGGATGAATTGTAATTGGAACAAGCAACGAGGCCAGCCATGAACCAGCACTACCGAGACGCGCGCAAGATTGACCCCAGCCGTGGCACGACATTGGGCGATGGTACGCCAAACGAAAATGACCGGATCGAGATTGGTCCGACGCAGCTTGCGTTTGACGAGTGGGCCGCTGCGGGGCTGGAACTTCCCAATCTGGCACGGATGCGGGAACACCGCTGGAAGAGGCTGACACAGGCCATCGTGGACCGCGGCTATAGCGGCTTGCTGATTTTTGACCCGCTGAATATCCGCTATGCCACCGACAGCACGAATATGCAGCTGTGGAACACCCACAATCCGTTTCGGGCGGTTTTGCTGTGCGCGGATGGCTATATGGTGATCTGGGATTACAAGAACTCCCCCTTCCTCAGCACCTTCAACCCACTTGTGCGCGAGCAGCGCTCGGGCGCTGACCTGTTCTACTTCGACCGGGGCGACAAGGTTGACGTGGCCGCGGATGTGTTCTCGAACGAAGTACGCGTACTGATCGAAGAACACGGCGGCGGCAACATGCGCCTGGCCGTCGACAAGATCATGCTGCACGGATTGCGCGCGCTCGAGGCGCAGGGGTTCGACATCATGGAAGGCGAAGAGCTGACCGAGAAGACCCGCGCCGTCAAAGGGCCCGACGAAATCCTGGCCATGCGCTGCGCCAGCCATGCCTGCGAAACTGCGGTTGCCGAAATGGAACGGTTTGCCCGTGCCAATGTCGGCGACGGCAAGACCTCGGAAGATGATATCTGGGCTGTTCTTCACGCCGAAAACATCAGGCGTGGCGGTGAATGGATCGAAACCCGTCTGCTGGCTTCGGGTCAGCGGACCAACCCATGGTTTCAGGAATGCGGCCCGCGGATCACCCAGCAGAACGAGATCATCTCGTTCGACACCGACCTGATTGGATCTTACGGGATTTGCATCGATATTTCCCGCAGTTGGTGGATCGGCGATCAGAAGCCGCGCGAGGACATGATCTATGCCATGCAACACGCCCATGAACACATCATGACCAATATGGAGATGCTCAAGCCCGGCGTGATGATCCCCGAACTGACCGCAAATTCCCACCGGCTGGACGAGAATTTCCAGGCGCAGAAATATGGCTGCCTGATGCACGGCGTCGGCCTTTGCGATGAATGGCCGCTGGTTGCTTATCCGGACAAGGCGGTTGAAGGGGCCTACGATTATCCGCTGGAACCCGGAATGGTCTTGTGTGTCGAAGCCTGCGTGGGCGAAGTGGGTGGCGATTTCAGCATCAAGCTGGAGGATCAGGTTCTCATAACCGAAGACGGATATGAAAACCTGACGAAATACCCCTTCGATGCCCGGTTGATGGGGCTCGAGTGAGGCCGGCGCCTCATTCTGACCAATGAGACCGGCGCACGTTGCCGTGCCAGTCTTCGACAGTTGGACTTGCCTGAGCCTGCGGCCCGCTGAAAACTGCGGGCCGGGATTGCCCGACGGCAAAACCCACGAGGCCAGCCAGAACAATCGCCATGACTGTACCGGGAAGTATCTTTGGAAGGTGTGCGGCAGCGTCTGCATGTGCCATCTGCTTCTCCTTTATCAATTGCTGTAGGCCGTAGATGGGCCTGATTGCGACATAAGTGAAACGAATGTTTGTTCGGCTTTGCATCACACACATTGATGGAGCGCCAAACACCCCCAATTAGCGGCCACGCCTGTCACCGCCCGTGGCATCTTTCGGATTGCAAGACGCTCGCTTGGTTCTCACCTTCCCGTGACGCGTTTGACATAAGGGTTGTGACCCGGCGGGCTTGACCACAGTATTGGGGATGTTTCCCCGAACCGTTCAAGGAGCCGACATGCCCACGGAACGCATCACTTTTGCCGGACATGACGGCAGCCAATTGGCCGCGCGGCTGGATTTGCCGGATGGTCCGGTCCTTGCGACGGCCCTGTTTGCCCATTGCTTCACCTGTTCCAAGGACATACCTGCGGCCCGGCGCATTTCGGCCCGCCTGGCGGCCATGGGAATTGCAGTGCTTCGGTTCGACTTTACCGGCCTGGGTCATTCCGAAGGAGAATTCGCCAACACGACTTTCACGTCGAATGTCGAGGACCTGATCTCGGCCGCGCAATATCTGGCCGGACGAAACATGGCCCCTGCCCTTCTGATCGGTCACTCGCTTGGCGGTGCGGCGGTTTTGCGGGCGCGTGCCGGAATTCCGACGGTCAAGGCCGTGGTCACCTTGGGCGCACCGGCGGATCCCGGCCACGTGTCCCATCATTTCGAGGATGCCCTGCCCCAGATCGAACAGGAGGGCAGCGCCGAGGTCACCTTGGGCGGGCGCCCGTTTCGAATTGGCAAAGCGTTCGTGGATGACATTGCGGGATCGGCCCTGTCTGCCTCGATCGCTGATCTCAAGGCCGCTTTGCTGATCCTGCACGCTCCTCGGGACGAAACGGTCAGTATCGACAACGCAAGCACCATCTTTCTGGCTGCAAAGCACCCAAAAAGCTTCGTCACCCTCGACGAAGCCGATCACCTGATCACACGGGCGTCTGATGCTGAATATGCCGCGGATGTCATCTCGGCTTGGGTCTCGCGCTATCTGAAACTTTGCCCCCCCGCGCCACCCCCGGGTGCGCCGGAAGGTGTCGTTCGCGTGACAGAGGCGGATCCGAATGGCTTCATGCAGGATATTCAGGCCGGTCCGCACCATCATGCGGTTGCAGATGAGCCTGCCTCTTATGGCGGCACGGATAAGGGCATGTCGCCTTATGGCTTTGTCTCATCCGGCCTCGGCGCCTGCACGTCCATGACGATAAGGATGTATGCGCGCCGCAAAAAATGGCCGCTGACCAGTGTCAGCGTCGATGTCTGCCATGACAAAGTTCATGCTCAGGATGCCGGTTTGGCAAATGAGGGCAAAGTGGATCAGTTCCGCCGCAAAATCCGCCTGAGCGGCCCGCTTGATCAGGAACAAAAACAGCGCCTGCTGGAAATCGCAGACAAATGCCCGGTTCACCGGACACTTGAAGGCTCGGCGCATATCACGACCGAACTTCTTACCTGAGAAAAGGCCGCCGGACAGGCGGCCTTTTGATTATCTGCGGCGTGGTGCCGGGCGGTGGATCGGTGGCCGCGCGGCAGGTGGCCGGGCCACCGGGGGTCGCGGCCGTGCAGGAGGTTTGGCAACCGGCGGATTTGGGCGCTCGGGACGCACGGGCCGATCAGGTCGATCTGGGCGGTCCGGGCGGTCGATATCAACATTCACATCGACATCGCGATAGTAATCGTTCCACAGCATCGAGTCATAGAACGGGTCATACCCGTATCCAACGCCGACCGTTACGCCGTCACAGGCCGACAACGTCAAAGTTGCAGCCCCCAGCCCCAATGCGAGGGAAATCCGTTTGATCAGTCCAATGCGCATCTTGCCCCCCTTTACAGAAGCGACCGGAACGACGCGAAAACGGCGTTCAAATCTTCGGCGAAATCCGGGTCTGCCCCGTCCCGCAGGATGGCAACAGCTATGGCGACACGGTTGCGCGGCAAATCAATGACAGTGGCCGTGAAGTTCACCCCCTTGCCATCCCGGCGCCCTGTCCCCCGAAACACCCGGGCAGGCAACCCGCCGATACGGGTGTCGCTGGTGCTGGTAAGGGTCGGGTCTTTGACCAGAAATTTGTCGATGTCCTGCAAGTAGCGGACCCCATCCTGAATGGTTGCAACCCCTGAAGGTGAAACAAACCCCATCCAGACGTTGTCGTCCGTTACGGGGCGCAGCCCCATGACTCGGGCCACCGCACGCGGATCATCCAACCCGGTGTCTTCGATCTCACGCGGGCCGCCAGTGCGCAGCACCCAGAAATCGGGCACGTCGAACCGAAACAGGGCGCGACCATCCTCGGTATACGTCACCGGAGTGTCGGCCAGTGCTGATCCTGCCCCACCCAGCCAGACAGCGGCGCAAGCGGCAAGAATTGGAGATGATAATAAACGCATATCTCAATAACCTGATGATTTCTTCGCCCTCAGCTTGACCGCTGAAAGCGCGACTTGTCCAGCACTGCGTTGCAAAGACCCAGGAAAACCGCGTTCAGGTGTTTCCCTTCCCCGCACATGTCGTCTGGCTCTTGCAAGCATCACGCCCCAGTTTTTCATACAAATACATGAGTTCTATTTCGCATAGACCCCGACGGTCTGGCCGCCCGCATCATCAACGAAACGGATCGCGTCCCCTTTTCGCCAGACGTCGTAGCAGGCCCACAAATCGGCAGGTGGCCATGTCGAGCAGTATTGATCCCCTCTCACCGCCCAGCGCCCGACACTGGGCCCGCCCGAAAAATACTGCGTGGTCATGCTGGCTTCGAAAACCTGCCAAACACCCGAGCCGTATTCCAGCTTCTTGCCCGCCAAGGCTGACAGGATTTCCTCTCCGGGCAGTTTCTGGAAGTCTCCGGCCGTCAAAACACCCGGCCAAAGGGCGAAAATCAGGGCAAACCGTCTCATACCTGCTCTCACATCTTGTTCCCTTGCGCACAGGCGGCTAAACCCCGCGCCAACGCCTCATCCCAATCACATAAAGGTGCTGCCGCCAATGATTCCCCGTTATTCCCGCCCTGACATGGTTGCCATCTGGTCGCCCGAAACGAAGTTTCGCATCTGGTACGAAATCGAGGCGCATGCCTGCGATGCCATGGCCGATCTGGGCGTGATCCCGCGCGAGAATGCAGAAGCCGTTTGGAAAGCCAAGGACGTGGAATTCGACGTCGCCCGCATCGACGAAATCGAAGCCGTCACCAAGCATGACGTCATCGCATTCCTGACCCATCTCGCCGAACATGTCGGCAGTGAAGAGGCCCGGTTCGTGCACCAGGGCATGACCAGTTCGGACGTGTTGGACACCTGCTTCAACGTCCAGCTGACGCGTGCGGCCGACCTTCTGATCGCCGATCTCGAAGGGCTTTTGGCAGCGCTCAAGCGCCGTGCGTTTGAACACAAGGACACCGTTCGCATCGGCCGCAGCCACGGTATCCACGCAGAGCCCACCACAATGGGCCTGACCTTTGCCCGGTTCTATGCCGAGATGGACCGCAACCTGTCCCGTATGCGTGACGCCCGTGCGGAAATCGCAACTGGGGCCATCAGCGGCGCCGTCGGAACATTTGCCAATATCGATCCCGCCGTCGAGGAACATGTCTGTGACAAACTGGGCCTTGTGCCCGAACCGATCAGCACCCAAGTGATCCCGCGTGATCGCCATGCGGCCTTCTTTGCGACGCTTGGCGTCATCGCCAGCAGCATCGAAAACATCGCCATCGAAATCCGCCACATGCAGCGGACCGAGGTTTTGGAGGGCGCGGAATTCTTCTCGATGGGCCAGAAAGGCTCGTCTGCCATGCCGCACAAGAAAAACCCGGTACTGACCGAGAACCTGACCGGGCTGGCCCGCATGGTACGCGCGGCAGTGATCCCGGCAATGGAGAATGTCGCGCTCTGGCATGAACGCGACATCTCGCATTCCTCGGTCGAGCGCATGATCGGACCAGATGCCACGATTACACTGGATTTTGCGCTGGCCCGTCTGACCGGTGTGATCGACAAGATGCTGATCTTCCCCGAAAACATGCTGGAAAACATGAACAAATTTCCCGGTCTTGTCATGAGCCAGCGTGTTCTTCTGGCTCTGACCCAGGCAGGGGTCAGCCGTGAGGACGCCTATGCCATGGTCCAGCGCAACGCGCTGAAGGTTTGGGAACACCGCACCGATTTCAAACAGGAACTGCTGGCGGACGCCGATGTAACTGCCGCGCTCAGCCCCGAAGAAATCGAAGAGAAATTCGACCTCGGCTATCACACCAAACACGTTGATACGATCTTCGCCCGGGTATTCGGCGAATAACGTAGGTCTCGACGCCGCCTTCCCACGGCCCGGTCTGCATTTCACAGGCCGGGCCTTGTTTTTTGCCAGACCGCCCGAAATCGGTTATTCTGTGGATGATTTTTTGGGGAGAGGCACCATGATCCGTACCGTTCTTTGCTCACTTGCACTTGTTTGTGTGGCATCTGCCAGCTTTGCGTGCAGCGGGCATTCCAAACAGACGCAATCCTGCGCGCCCGGCACAACCTGGGACACTGAAACGCAAAGCTGCGCGAAATCCGTCAACAGCTGACGAATTTCTGTCCGACTTGTGAATAAAAGCAACCGTTCCACTGTTAGCTTTTTTGTAGATCGCACTATGATTTTGTGAGCAGCCCCGAGAACGGAGTAAGAATATGCGCCTTTTGTTAGCTTCAGCCCTCGCTTTGCAGGCCTTCGCCTTTGCCCCGGTGGTCCACGCCGCAGGCGGCGACAGCAGCAGCCCGCCGAAACCGACGAATACGACCAAGAAATGTTTGTTCGGTCGGGTCTATGACGAAGCCAGAGGCCGGTGCGTGAAACCCAACAAAACCAACCTGTCGGAAAATCAGCTTTACGACGCCGTCCGCGAACTGGCCTATGACGGGCAATACGGGCACGCGCAGGATATCCTGCGGATCATGGATCAGGACGACGACCGTGTGCAGACCTATTGGGGCTTTACCTACCGCAAGATGGGCGAGCTGGAGCTGGCGAACGTCTTTTACCAGAATGCCATCAATGCCAATCCCGACAATCTTCTGGCGCGCAGCTACATGGCGCAAGGCTTTGTAACCGAAGGCAAAACCGATCTGGCAATCGAGCAATGGCGCGAGATCAAGGCCCGCGGCGGCGAAGGGACCTGGGCCGAGACGTCTCTGCGCGAGGCCATCCGGACAGGGTTGACCTACAGCTACTGAGCTTCAGGGTTATTTAACCCAACTCCCGTTAATCTGCCCGTGGTTCGGAAAATTTGGCACTACGGGCAGATGCAGGACACAAACGCTTTGATACAAATGGCAAATGGGGGGTCTGCCCCACTTGCCGCGGGGGATGAACACGCGCCGCAAGTTGTTCCGCGCACATTGACCGGTCGGCAAAAAGCGGCCGTTGTCGTCCGCCTTCTGTTGAACGAGGGCGCCGATATTCCACTTGAGGAACTGCCTGACGACCTGCAAGAGACATTGACCCATCAACTTGGTCAAATGGGCCTTGTGGATCGCGTCACTCTAGGCGTGGTGGCCCAGGAATTCAGCGACGCTCTGGACAATGTCGGGCTTGCTTTTCCACATGGGCTTGCAGGTGCACTGGATGCGATGAACGGAAAGATCGCACCATCGACGGCCGCGCGCCTGCGCAAGCTTGCCGGGGTGCGCCAGATCGGCGATCCATGGCAACGCTTGCGTGACGTACCCGTTGAGGATCTTGCCAAAATGGCCCAGTCGGAAAGCACCGAGGTGGCGGCCGTCATGCTTTCAAAGATGGATACCGCACAGGCGGCGCAGATGCTGGCCCATATGCCGGGCCCGGTTGCGCGGCGCATTACCTATGCCATCTCGAAAACAACAAATGTCACCCCCGAAGCGGTTGGACGTATTGGCTGGTCGCTGGCCGCGCAACTGGATCAGCGGCCTGCTCAGGCTTTCGACAATGGTCCCGACGCACGCGTGGGCGCGATCCTGAACCAGTCGGCGGCCGCAACACGCGACGACTTGTTGAACGCATTGGACGAGGACGACGCCGAATTTGCGGATCTGGTACGCCAGTCGATCTTCACCTTTGCCCATATCCCAAACCGTATCGCGACCCGCGATGTTCCCGCCATCCTGCGTGAAGTGGAACAGCCGGTTCTTGTCACCGCATTGGCAGGTGCCGCCGCAGATGATGACAAGGCATCCGTTGAATTCATTCTGTCAAACATTTCGTCCCGCATGGCCGATAATCTGCGCGAGGAAATGGCCGAACGTGGGCGCATCAAACAATCGGAAGCCGAAGATGCCATGACACAGGTCGTGGCCGCCATTCGCGTTCTGGTCGATGCCGGTTCCATTGTTCTGATCGAAAACGATGACGAGGAAGATGCAGCCTGACCCCGCGAACCCACGGGTATTGCGCGATCCGGCCACCTGCTGCGGGTTCAGGTTTTCCGCCCGTCTGGGCGCTTGAGCTTGCAGGCATCGGGCTGTATGTCTTCCTCAGCAATTCGCAACACGCGGTGAGACACCTCCATGCCCGTTGAAAAGTCGGAGCTCAGCCGGTTTGAGCTTGGGAAATACTATGTCGCCAACCTGTTTCTTCAGGGGGTCATCCGCGTTATGCGCATGCTTCCCTATGAGCGGCGCATTGCAACAATGGGGACCATCGTGCGGTTTCTGGCACCTGTCGTCGGGTTTCGCAAACGTGTCCGTCGGAATCTGAAGCTGACTTGCCCGGACTTGCCTGAAGCCGAAGTCAGGCAGATCTGCCGCGATGTGCCGGACAATGCCGGTCGTGCGATCATGGAGCATTTTTCACCGGAAGACTTTATCGAACGACAGAGCAAGGCCAAGATTTCTGGGCCAGGTATCGCTGCATTAGACGCGGCTGTTGCCGAGGGGCGTCCGGTCATGATGATTACGGCGCATTTCGGTCACTACCTTGCAGCGCGCATCGCCTTGCAGACATACAGCGGTCAGCCCATCGGCTGCCTGTATCGGCGGATGGCCAACCCGTATTTCAACGACGCTTATGTCGAAGCCTTCTACAAGACAGGCGCCCCGATGTTCGAACAGGGGCGGCGCGGAATGGTCGAGATGGTACGCTCGTTGAAAAAGGGCGGGATCATTGCCATCGTTTCCGATCTTCATGCAATGGGCGGTGAGGAACTGATGTTCTTCGGCAAACCCGCCGTGACATCCGTGCTGAACGCCGAGTTGGCCATCAAATACAATGCCGAGCTGATTCCGTGTTACGCGGTGCGTCAGCCCAACGGTATCGATTTTGAGATCGTTCTGCACGAACCGGTTCCGCACACGGACCCAAAAACCATGACTCAGTTCACCAATGACGATCTGGAAAAGATGGTGCGGCAGCATATGGGGCAATGGTTCTGGATTCACCGTCGCTGGAAACATTGGAACGGGTTGGGCATCAAACCGGAAGAAATGCCCTGATCACTTGACCCGGGTGGCGGCAACAATCGGCCCTTCCCCGGCCCTTTGAACCAGAACGACTGCCGGCAGGTCCAAACCAAGCTGAACCGTGAATGATTGCGATGCAGTTCCATCCCATTGCCCCGCAATCTGCCAGGCCTCAACGACATTGGCATAGTCCAGCTCGTGCCCGGCCAGCTCTCCACGACGGATCGAAGCGTGACGCATGGGAGAATACTGAACCACATGCACGTCATAGGTATCGCCTTTCGGCAACTCGACGGGCGTCACATCCACTGTCACTTCATCGGCTGAGCGCACGGCCGTCACAAGCGCTTCGGGCGCTGCTTTCAGATGCGCTTCGATCAATCGATCAAGTTCACGGGATTGCGCCCCGACGATGTCGTGCTGCCCGTTGATCACCATCTGCGGGGTATAGATCATGGAACGCCCCCCCTCGCGGGCATAAGCCCGCTGCCGAAGCGTATGATCGGGGTTCGCATATTCGTCCTTCCACCCGATATAGTCCCAGTAGTCGACATGCAAAGCCAGCCCTATGACGTCGTCGCGCTTGGCCAAATCGTGCATGATCCGATCCGCCGGCGGGCAGGATGAACACCCCTGAGACGTGAACAGCTCGACCACAACCGCGTCTTCCTCGGCCGCGACCTGTACCGCCACAAGGCAGGAAAACACGGTGGTCAAGGCAATGGATCTGAACATGTGAACTCTCGGGTTGGGCGGTTGGATCTCAGGGATAGCTGCTTTGACACTCAACAGCCAATCAAGGTTTCTTGAGGCTTTGATACATTCCCTCCGCGAAAAAGTGTACAATAGTATACAAAATTGCCTCTCATTGCGTGTTCAGCCTTGAACACGGGGGCTTGGTGATGCAGATAACACTCAGCAAATCCTAATATCCAAGTCATTTGAGAGGGAGGCCACAGATGCCCATCAAAGTCGGACAGGATACCGCCAAAACGCGCCGCAGCCTGAGCGTGAATGGTAAATCCATTTCCTATTATTCGATCCCCGCCGCGCAAGAGGCCGGTCTGGGCGATTTCTCGAAACTGCCTGCCGCACTCAAGGTGGTGCTGGAAAACATGTTGCGGTTCGAGGATGCCGGGTTCTCGGTCTCGGTCGATGACATCAAGGCCTTTGCCGAATGGGGGGCCAACGGTGGCAAAAACCCTCGTGAAATCGCCTATCGCCCTGCCCGCGTACTGATGCAGGATTTCACCGGCGTTCCTGCCGTTGTGGATCTGGCTGCGATGCGTGATGGCATCAAGGCGTTGGGCGGCGACGCGCAAAAGATCAACCCGCTGAACCCGGTCGATCTGGTCATCGACCATTCGGTCATGATCGACGAGTTCGGCAACCCGCGTGCGTTCCAGATGAATGTGGACCGTGAATATGAACGCAACATGGAACGGTACCAGTTCCTGAAATGGGGTCAGGGTGCATTCAACAACTTCCGCGTTGTTCCCCCCGGCACAGGTATCTGCCACCAGGTGAACCTTGAATATCTGGCCCAGACCGTCTGGACCGACACCGATCAGAACGGTGAAGAAGTCGCCTATCCCGACACGCTGGTCGGCACCGACAGCCACACCACCATGGTCAACGGCATGGCCGTGCTGGGCTGGGGTGTCGGCGGGATCGAGGCCGAGGCCGCGATGCTGGGTCAACCGATCTCGATGCTGATCCCCGAGGTCGTGGGCTTTGAGCTGACCGGTGATCTGGTCGAAGGCACCACCGGCACCGACCTGGTTCTGAAGGTCGTGGAAATGCTGCGCGAAAAAGGCGTTGTCGGCAAGTTCGTCGAATTCTACGGCGAAGGCTTGGATCGTCTGCCGCTGGCCGACCGTGCGACCATCGCCAACATGGCCCCGGAATACGGCGCGACATGCGGCTTTTTCCCGATTGACGGCGAAACGCTGCGCTACATGCGCAACACCGGCCGCGACGAGGATCGCATCGCGCTGGTTGAAGCCTACGCCAAGGAAAACGGTTTCTGGCGCGATGAAAACTATGCGCCGATCTACACCGACACCCTGACCCTGGATATGGGCACGATTGTTCCAGCAATCTCGGGGCCCAAACGCCCGCAGGATTATGTTGCGCTGACTGACGCCAAGGCCGCTTTCGCCAAGGAAATGGCCGAGACCTTCAAGCGCCCGATGGGCAAACAGGTCGAGGTCAAAGGCGAAAACTATGGCATGGAATCGGGTAAGGTCGTGATCGCCTCGATCACGTCCTGCACCAACACGTCGAACCCTTACGTGATGATCGGAGCGGGCCTCGTGGCGCGTAAGGCAGCCGCGCTGGGGCTGGATCGCAAACCTTGGGTCAAAACCTCACTGGCACCGGGGTCGCAGGTTGTATCCGCTTACCTCGAGGCCGCGGGCCTTCAAGAGGATCTGGACAAGATCGGCTTCAACCTCGTCGGATACGGCTGCACCACATGTATCGGCAACTCGGGTCCGATCCAGAAAGAAATCTCGGAGGCCATTGCGGAAGGCGATCTGGTCGCCACTTCGGTCTTGTCCGGCAACCGCAACTTCGAAGGCCGCATCTCGCCCGACGTACGCGCAAACTATCTGGCTTCGCCGCCTCTGGTCGTCGTGTACGCCCTGGCAGGCACCATGGACATCGACCTGACATCCGAACCGATCGGTCAGGACAAGGACGGCAACGACGTCTATATGAAAGACCTCTGGCCGACGCAGCAGGAGGTCGCGGAACTGGTCGAACAGACCGTCACGCGCGATGCGTTCCAATCGAAATACGCCGACGTCTTCAAAGGGGACGAGAAATGGCAGTCGGTCGAAACCACCGATGCGGAAACCTATGACTGGCCGCCGACATCGACCTATATCCAGAACCCGCCCTATTTCCAGGGCATGGGCCCCGAACCGGGCACGATTTCCAACATCGAAGGCGCCAAGGTTCTGGCCATTCTGGGTGACATGGTCACGACCGACCACATCTCGCCCGCGGGGTCTTTTGCGACAACTTCGCCCGCAGGCCAGTACCTGATTGAACGTCAGGTTCAGCCGCGTGAATTCAATTCATATGGTTCACGCCGCGGCAACCACGAGGTGATGATGCGCGGCACATTCGCCAACATCCGCATCAAGAACGAGATGCTGGACGGCGTCGAAGGCGGTTACACCAAAGGCCCGGACGGTGAACAGACGTCAATTTATGACGCCTCGATGGCCTATCAGGCGAACGGCACCCCGCTGGTGGTATTCGGTGGCGAGCAATATGGTGCGGGCTCAAGCCGCGACTGGGCGGCCAAGGGCACGGCGCTGTTGGGCGTCAAAGCTGTAATCGCCGAGAGCTTTGAGCGTATCCACCGTTCAAACCTTGTTGGCATGGGGGTCATTCCGTTCGAGTTTACAGGTGGCGACACCCGCAAAACCCTGGGGCTGAAAGGGGATGAAACCGTTTCGATTCACGGGCTGGATACGATCGAGCCGCTACAGGAAGTCCCCTGCACCATCGTTTATGGCGATGGAACCGAAAAGACCATCACCCTGAAATGCCGTATCGATACCGCGCCCGAGATTGAATACATCGAAAACGGTGGCGTGTTGCATTACGTCCTGCGCAATCTTGCGAAGGCATCATAACCGATAGCAAAGCGTGCAATTTAAACCCCCGGCCACCCGCCGGGGGTTTTTTGTATTCTGGTCATTTATTCGAAAACCTGAAACTGTTGGGCAAGGTCATCAACGGAAAACCATTCGCCATGAAGAAACCCAACGCCCTGCTGGTATGTTCGCTCAGCGTAATTGCCGTGGTCGGGATATGGGGTGTCGTGGACATTCAAAGCCTGGTGACCTGGGCAAGCGGCATCGTCCAGCAAACCTTCCACAGCCGCGGCTGGTTCGTGATGCTCGCCGCTTCGGGTATGTTGATCGGATGCCTGTTTCTGGCATTTTCACCCTATGGAAACATTCGCCTTGGCCGGGATGACGAGGAGCCAGAGTTTTCCACCGCCACATGGATTTCAATGTTGTTCTCCGCCGGTATGGGCGTCGGCCTGCTGTTTTGGGCTGTGGCGGAACCGCTGACCCATTTCAACTTCATCTCCGGCATGGCGCCGGATTTCATCGCGGCGCAGCAGGCGATGCTGGCGACAAATTTCCATTGGGGGCTGCATGCCTGGGCGATTTATGGCTCCACCGCGCTGACAATTGCCTATTTCAGCTTCCGGCGCGGTACCGGGATGATGGTCAGTGCGCCGATCAAAAACCTGTTTCCCGGTGAACGCTGGGCTGAACGCGTCGGGTGGCTTTCGGACTTCATGGCGATCATCGCCATTGCCATTGGTGTCGGTGGCTCCATGGCCATGGGCGTGTTTCAGGTGGCAGACGGCATCGCAGTGCTGGGCGGTCGGGAAACGGTCGGCGCCCTTTTGATTGGTGTCGTGTTTCTGGCAATGGTTGCTGCGTATATCCCGGCACTCATGATCGATCTGGGCCAGGGCATGGCGCGCCTGTCCAATGCCGCCATGCTGATCGCAATCGGCCTTGTTGCCTACACGGTGGTCCTTGGCCCCACCGAATACCTTCTGAATACCATCGTTCAGGGGTTCGGCGACTATGTCACCAATGTCATTCCCAGGGGATTTCAGACCTTTACGTTCTTCAGCGATGACGTCACCAGATGGTTCAGCGACTGGACCCTGACCTACATGGTCTGGTGGATTGCCTGGGGCCCGTTCGTGGGCGTCTTTGTCGCCCGCATCTCTCGCGGTCGCACGATACGGGAATTCGTGATCGGCGTCCTGTTCGCCCCCACGCTGTTTTCAATCCTCTGGTTCGGTGCCTTTGGTGGCATTGGCCTGTTCGAGGCACTCAATGGTGCGGGCGAATTGCTGGCCTATACGCATACAAACATCGAACGCGTAACCTTCGCCCTGCTCGACCGACTTCCACTTTCCGTGATCACCACGCTTGCAACGGTACTGGCCGCCTTTCTATTCATCGTGACCAGCGTCGTAAGCGCGGCATTTGTTCTGGGCACCTTCTCGACGGGCGGGGACGAGAACCCCCCGCCGCGTGTGCGTCTGATCTGGGGGGGATTGCTGGGATTGCTGAGCGTTGCAATGATCCTTTCGGGATCCGTCGACTCGGTTAAGATCCTCAT
Source organism: Ruegeria sp. HKCCD6157 (assembly GCF_013110685.1). Taxonomy (NCBI): domain Bacteria; kingdom Pseudomonadati; phylum Pseudomonadota; class Alphaproteobacteria; order Rhodobacterales; family Roseobacteraceae; genus Ruegeria; species Ruegeria sp. HKCCD6157. The sequence continues at coordinate 1,052,312 of NZ_WVRB01000001.1, read as the reverse complement.
CTCGCTTGGCGCTTTGCCCTTTGTCTTCATTTCGGTCCTGCTGATGGTTTGCCTGTTCCGCGGGCTCAGAGAGGAGGGCCAACGCAATGCTGATCGGTGATCTCACGGACACATTGATGAACCTTGTCACCTTCGCGTTCATCGCGGCAATGCTCTGGATATTACTGCGCAAGTGACAGCATTCCGGCAGCGCAAAAAATCAACGTTGAATCCTGGGCGCTTTGCCGGTCATCTGAGTTCATGGAAAAAGTTGCACTCATAACCGGCGGTGCCCGTGGAATTGGGCGGGCAATAGTCGAAGACCTGCGCGGTGATCACCATGTCGCCTTCACCTGGTTGGCCAGCCACCCCGATTCAGAATTGCTGAAAGGCGACGTTCTGGCGATTCAATCGGACCTTACAAAAGACAACCAACCCGCCCGGGTGGTCGAAAAGGTCATCGATCACTTCGGGCGACTGGACGTGATCGTGAACAACGCCGGTCTTGTTCGCTCCACTCCGAAACAAGAGTTTCAGGCCGAGGACCATCGCGCCATTCTTGACCTCAACGTGCTGGCCCCCGCCGCGTTGCTTGCCGCGGCATTGCCGCATCTGAAACGCGGCGCTTCGATCGTCAGCATCTCGTCGATGAACGCAACATTGCCACCGCGCGACGCCGCGACCTATGGGGCGAGCAAGGCCGCGCTGAACCTCTGGACGCGCGCCATGGCGAAAGAGCTTGGCCCGGACGGAATCCGCGTCAACGCGGTTGCACCGGGTGCGATCAACATCCCCGAATCCCCCCGTCCTGACGATCTGACATCGCTATTCGTCAAGGAAACGGCGCTGGGCCGGATCGGAACTCCGGAAGACATCGCCAGGGTCGTTCGGTTTCTGGCCTCGGACGCGGCGGGATTCGTAACCGGAGAGGTTCTGGGCGTGACCGGAGGCTATCGCTTGTAACGTGGCTTAAACCTCATTTTCCAAATTGCTCAACCGCCCGCAGCCTTTTCCAACGCCGGACGCAGAGTGTTTTCAATCACACGCTGCGTGATCGGGCCGGCAAAGCGCAGAATGATCATGCCGTCGCCATCAACCACATAGGTTTCGGGAACGCCGTAAAGGCCCCAATCCAATGCCATGCGCCCCTTTTCATCACGTCCAATCGCGGCGTAGGGATCGCCAAGTTCGGTCAAAAACGTCTCAGCCTTGACTAACTCGTCTTTGTAGTTGATGCCATAGACTGGGATGCCTTCGGCGGCCAGGGCTTCCAGATTGGGATGCTCGGCGCGGCATGGCGCGCACCAACTGGCCCAGTAGTTGACCAGCTTGACCTCACCGTCACGAAGGGTCGCGTCGTCGAACATCGTCTTGCCCGGAAACTCGGTAAGAACGACCGGAGGCGCGGGCTGACCCTGACGGGTTGACGGCAGCGTGTCGTCCGAGCCGTCTTGCAATTGCACTAGAGCCAACACGGCGAAAGCGCCAAAAATCAAAGGCGGCGCGATCATCAGGGGCGATATCTTAGCCATTTCGCGAAATCCTTTGTTCGATCTTTTCCATTTCAGTGCGTACCTTGCGCCCTCGCATCACGCTGAACACGATCAATGCCACCAGCAGCACGATGGACACGGCATAAGACGACAAAACCGCGTCAGCATATTTTCCAAGATCGGGGATCATCCGCCCACCCTTTCCCGCGCCTGCAACGCCTTTATGCGACGCGCGCGGATTTCAGTTCCGGTGCGGTACAGCACCAAAGCGATGAACAGCAGCACAAATCCGATGATGCACAGCAACAGCGGATAGAAGTAGATATTGCTGACTTTTTCTTCCGTATCGGTCCCGGTCACCGCTGCCGCGCGCATGACCGATGCGCCCTGATGCAGGCCCTGGTTCCAGAAGTTGACCGCATATCGGCTGAGCAGCGCGAACACGGATCCGACCAGACACAGAACCGAGGTCAGGTCCGCCGCAGTGTCCGGATCCTCGATGGCTTCCCACAATGCGACATAGCCAAGATAGAACAGGAACAGGATCAGAAACGACGTCAGGCGCGGATCCCACGCCCACCAGGTGCCCCACATGGGCTGTCCCCAGATCGCCCCTGTCAGCAACGCAATCAGGGTCATCACGATCCCGATCGGCGCAGCCGCCCGTGCCGCCAGCGCGCTGACATGATGACGCCGCACCAGCCAGACCAGAGAAGTCGCCAGCATCATCAGCCAGCAATTGATCGCCATCAGGGCCGCCGGGACGTGCAGATAGATGATCTTGACCGTCGACCCTTGTTTGTAGTCGTCCGGCGTGAAGAAGAACCCCCAAACCAGCCCGACGACGATGCTTAAAATCGAGACAATCCAGAAAAACGGCAGGACACGTTCACTGGTCGCAAGAAACTTGCGCGGGTTGGCGTATTCCCAGAGGGCATTGGCTTTGGCTGCTATCGACATGGGCCCTATCTAGTCCGAGTTGGGGGGTTTCTCAATTGACATCAGTCAAAATTGGGACGGTTCACCGCAGATTGATACGCAACACAGCCGCGCTGGCGAAGGGCAACAATGCGATGGTGGCCGCCGTGATCCCCGCCAGCATCAACAACGGCGTCTGCACGTCCATCCCCGTTGCCCCACGCCGGGCGACCTCGGCCCCGAAAATCAGGGTGGGGACATAAAGCGGCAGCACCAGAAGCGACAACAGCAATCCGCCGCGCTTGAGACCGACGGTCAGGGCAGCCCCGAACGTTCCGATCACGCTCATGGCCGGGGTGCCGATCAGCAGCGAGATGACAAGCCAGAAGAACCCCTGTGCAGGCAGGTTCAGCAAGACCCCCAGGAAAGGTGCGGCCAGAACCAAAGGCAGGCCTGTGGTCAGCCAGTGGGCCAGCGCCTTGATGGTCACGACAGATTCCAGTGGCAGCGGCGCCGTGACCAGCAGGTCCAGTGATCCGTCCTCCCAGTCCAGCGCCAGAAGACGGTCAAGAGACAGCAGGCAAGCCAGCAACGCCCCCAGCCAGAGCACACCGGGCGCGATGGTGGACAGCAGTGACGATTGTGGCCCCACTGCAAAAGGCACCATTACGGTCACGATCAGGAAAAAGGCCAATCCCAAACCAAACCCGCCACCCGCACGGAAGGCCAGTTTCAGGTCGCGCAGCAGAAGGGCGATCACAGGAAACCTCCGTCGAAATCGTCAATGGGTTTGGGTTTGGCCTTGTTCGGGCCGACGTCCAGAACCTCACCATCCAGACCAAGGTCGATATGGGTCGCGATCAGGGCTGACCCACCCTGCCCCAGATGCGCGCGGACTGCATCGGCGAACATCTGCACCGCATTTCTGTCCAGCGAAACGGTCGGCTCGTCCAGCATCCAGATCGGCCGCCCGGTGACCAGCATGCGTGCCAGCCCCAGCCGCCGTTTCTGACCTGCCGACAGGTTCCCTGCATGGCGATCCGCCAGCTCGTTCAACTGGAACGCGTCCAGCGCCGTCTGGATGCCGTTTGTGCCAAAGACAGAAGCCCAGAACGTCAGGTTCTCGGATACAGTCAGCGTCGGTTTCAGCCCGTCCGAATGGGACGCATATGCAATCTGGTCTTCCGCGCCCTGGATCTGACCCTTCAGCGGCGGCTGCAAACCAGCCAATGTGCGAAGAAGGGTCGTTTTACCGATCCCGTTCGGCCCACGCAGAATCAGCGCTTTGCCAGGAGGCAGCTGAAAGCTGAGATGCTCCAGGACGGGAATGCCACCACGGGTGATCGACAGGTCGGTTACAATCAGAGTCATGAGACCCGCTTATCGGAATGTCATCAGAGGCAAAAGGTGGGATTTGCCGCAGTTCGGTTGTGGGAGCTCTGAGCAGAGAGGTCCGAGTGAGGGGCCAGCCCCTCACACACCCCGGGATATTTTCAGCCAGATGAAGGGATCCCGTCAGACCGGGATCAGAGCAAGCGCTATTCGGCGACCTTCAGAGAGCAAGACATTGTAGGTGCGGCACGCAGCCGGAGAATTCATGATTTCGACGCCGACACCGGCACTCTCCAGTTGGGTGCGCAAAGACTGGGGAATGTGGGCCATGTCTTTGCCCGTACCGACAAGCAGAACGTCAATTTCATCAGCCAGTTCCAGAAGTGGCTGCGCATCTTCATAGCCGCCCCAGGTGGCAGGTCCTGCGGGGCCGGTCAGAACGGCGCCCTCGAACACATCACCGCCGATGCGGAAAAACCCGGGGCCATAGCCATCAACCGGCTTGGCATCCGAAAACGTAACTTGGTTCAGGCGCATTCCTTCCCTCCTTCAATCCAGGATCGGCAAACCGGAAACGACTGCTATCAGAATGACCGAATAAGCCGCGGCGCGATAGATCCGTTCGAGCTTTGGATCGAACAGAGCCTTGCCGATCAATGTCGTGGTCAGATAGGGCACGCCCAGCAGCAGGACAATCCAAAGGATCGACAGATCCGCAGCGCCTCCGATCAGGATGCTGAAGACGATGGCCACGTCCAGCAAAGCCAGAAAGATGATCGTGTTGGCACGAATCTTGCGCACATCTGAAGAGCTGGCCAGATAGAATACGATAACGACCGGGCCGGTCAGCCCGGTCATGCCGCCGATCACGCCTGCGCTGCCTCCGATGGCCAGCCGTCCGGGCACACCCAGCCGCCCCTGCCAGCGCCAGCCAGTGACGATTGCCAACAGGGTCACGCCGGTGATACCGCAGGCAATCCAGCGCAGAACGACCGTGTCGGCCTGTGCCATGACCCAAAGGCCAAGCGGCACGGTCAATGCCGCTGCAACGCCCAAAGTGCTGATTTCCGTCTTGTCGCATTCACGCCATGCCTGTGGCGCCAGCGCAAAGGTCGATACGATCCCGGTGGCTGCCATCAGAAAGACGACATCTGCAATCGGCAGAAATTGAGTGGCCACCGGAACAAAGATCATCGCGGTGCCAAAACCAGTGAAGCCGCGGACAAGTCCCGCGGCTCCGATGGTAAGAACCAACCAACCCAGCCCCGGCAGGGACAAGGCCTGTTGCAACGCCTCAGGCATCGATATTGGCAAACTGGTTGCCCGCCGTGTTCGACGGCTTGGACCAGTCGCGCTTGACCCCGAGCCACAACAGGATGGTCGAGGCGACGAAGACCGATGAATAGGTGCCCACGATCACGCCCCAGATCATCGCGAATACGAAGCCGCGGATCACATCGCCACCCAGAACATAAAGTGAGATCAACGCCAGCAATGTGGTGACCGAGGTCATCACCGTCCGGCTGAGCGTTTCGTTGATCGAAATGTTCAGCACCTCTTTGAGGTCTTTCTTTTTGTACTTCCGCAGATTCTCTCGCACCCGGTCGAAAACGACCACGGTATCGTTCAGCGAATAACCGACGATGGTCAGAAGGGCCGCTATAATGGCCAGATCAAACCGGATTTGCAGTTCCGAGAAGATGCCGATGGTCAGGATCACATCGTGAACCAGTGCCGCCACGGCCCCCAGCGCAAACTGCCATTCGAACCGAAGCCAGATATAGACAAGCACGGCACCAATCGCCAAAGCCACCGCGATAACGGCGGTCTGGATCAGCTCGCCAGAAACTTTGGGGCCCACGGATTCTACGGAGACGAACTGAATATCAGGTATTACCTGCTGCAACGCGCCCTCCACGGCGGTGATGGTCGCTGCTTCGACGGCCTCGGCATCTTCCTGCGCCTGGATGCGGATCATCGCAACGTTTTCGTCATCCGCAAAGGTTGGATCGAAAATCTCGGTGATGGTCACATCGCCCAGTTCCAGCGGGGCGATGGCATCTCGGTATGTGCCCACATCGATCTCGACCGCGCTTTGCGTCCGGATCGTCGTGCCACCCCGGAAATCAATACCGAAATTCAGCCCTTGCAGCATGAACGAGGTGAAGGCAATCACCATCATCAGGCCGGAAATGCCCAACCAGACCTTCCAGCGGTTGAAGAAATCGAACGAGGTGTTCTGGGGTACGAGTTTCAGTCTCATGTCAAACCTCGATCGTTTTCGGACGGCGGCGTTCGAACCATATCACGATCATCAGGCGCGTCACGAAGATCGCGGTGAAGACCGAAGTCAGAATGCCGAGGCCCAGAGTGATTGCAAAGCCGCGCACCGGGCCACTGCCCATGGCAAACAGGATCACGGCGGTGATGAATGTGGTCACGTTCGCATCCAGAATGGCAGACAGCGCCTTTTCATAGCCCAGTTCGATTGCGCGCGCCGGACCTTTGGCGGATTTCAATTCCTCGCGGATACGTTCAAAGATCAGCACGTTGGCGTCCACCGCCATACCGACAGTCAATACGATCCCCGCGATACCCGGCAGGGTCAAGGTTGCTCCGATCATGGACAGCAGACCGAACAACAGGCCCACATTGATGATCAGCGCGATGTTGGCGAAGATCCCGAACAGACCATAGCTGAGCGCCATGAAAACCAACACCGCGACAAAGGCCACGATGGTGGCGACTTTGCCCGCGTCGATACTGTCCTGCCCTAACTCGGGTCCGATGGTACGTTCTTCGAGGAATTCCAAACCGGCAGGCAGTGCGCCCGCTCGCAGCAGGACGGCCAGGTTGGTGCTTTCCTCAACCGTAAAGTTCCCGGTGATGATGCCCGAGCCGCCCGGAATATGACTTTGGATCACGGGGGCTGAAATCACTTCATCGTCCAGAACGATGGCAAAGGGGGCTCCGATATTGTCGCGGGTGTAATCCCCAAATTTGCGCGCACCAGACGTGTTGAACCGGAAGTTGACCGCAGGGCGGCCGTTTTGGTCGAATGCGGGCTGCGCATCGACCAGTTCCTCTCCGGTAACGACTGGAGCGGACTCAATTGTGTAGTAAACACCGCTTTCGTCAATCGACGGCACGATTTCCTCGCCGATGCCTGCAACGGCATCCGGATCGGTGCCGCGTCCGGCAACCGGGTTAAAGGTCAGTTGCGCCGTCGTGCCGATGATCTCTTTCAACTCACCCGCGCTGCCGATGCCAGGCACCTGAATCAGGATACGATCGGCACCCTGACGCTGAATGGTCGGCTCTCGGGTTCCCACTTCGTCGATCCGGCGGCGGATGATTTCCAACGATTGACGCACTGTGCGGTCGTCTGAGGCTAGTTTTTCTGCCTCGGACAACTGAACGACAATCGTGTCGCCTTCGGCACGTGCCTCGATATCCGTTGCCCCGACACCAGTCAGGGTCTGCACTTGACGGGCAAGACCGCGCACGACCTCCAGTGCCCGCGCCATGCCCTCAGGCTGGCTGATGCGCACGCGAATCTCATCTGGGGCCGATTCCTGACGGCGGACCGTCCCAACGGTCGAACGCTCATCGCGCAGGGCGTCACGGATATCTGGCCACATCGCCTCCATCCGGGATTCGTAGACGTCCTGCACCTGAACTTCGGCCAACAGATGTGCACCGCCGCGCAGGTCAAGGCCCAGATTGACCAGTGACGAGGGCAGCCAGTTCGGCCATTGCCCCGCCTCGGCCTGCAACTCGGGCGTGTCCACGCCCAGCTCGATCGCAGCTTTGGCGTCGTTTGATTGCTCGACCCGTGTATAAAACGCATTTGGCAGGGCCATGATCAGGCCAGTCACGCAGACCAGCCAGATCAGAACCCGCTTCCAGGTATCAATGTGCAGCATTACCCTGCCTTTTCAAGGATTTGTAAGGTGATGTTATTTCGCAGGTTCGGTTTTGTTCAGAACCTGAGCGATGGTCGATTTAACCACACGCACTTTAACACCTTCGGCGATCTCGACTTCGATCTCGTTTTCGCCTTCCTTGACCTTCGACACTTTGCCGATCAGCCCGCCTTGGGTGACAACCTGATCCCCCCGACGCACGGCATCGACCATGGCCTGATGTTCCTTCATTTTCTTCTGCTGCGGACGGATCAGCAGGAAATACATGATCGCAAAGATCAGGATAAGCGGGAGAAACTGGGCGATTGCGCCACCTTCCATGGGATATTCCTTTGTTCAGATCTTGCGGCACCGTTCCGCAAATTTTGCCGGAACCTATGCTTTGAAATGCGTGTTTGCAAGCAAAGGTGGTCATGTGATCGGCCGCAACCTGACAAAGGTGCCACATGAACCGTTCAATCGTTGCAGATATGTCCTATGCAGATATCTCAATTTGGCTATAGTCGAACATCAGGGGGGGCAATGAGAGCTAGATACAACCTATTCCAATCGTTGACGCTTTTGCTGTCTCTGCTGAGCTTGATCCTGTGTCTGGCCGCACCGGTGAAGGCCCAGGAATTGCCTGCCGAAGCCACCGAACCCGAGGCGGAAGAAACCGAAAGTTTCAAGGCGCCCGTCATCGTGGACGGCGACATGTTGTTCTTCCTGCGCGGCTCCAGCGCCCTGCCCGCGCCGGAACGTGCCGAAAGCGTGCAGAACAAGATCATTGAGGTGGCCGAAGCCTCGGAAAGCCCCACAGTCGACATCACCTTTGAAGAAACCGACCTGGGTATACGCATTCGCGCCGACGGTGAAATCGTATCGATCGTGACGGTTGCGGACGCCGAACTGGACCAGATGGAGCTGGACGTCCTCGGCTTTTTGCATGGTCAGGCCATCGAAGAGGCCATCCTTGCCTACCGCTCCAACCGTACAGATCAAGCCCGGGTATCCGGAGCGATTGAAGCCGCCGGATGGACCTTAGGCTTTGTCGTCTTCGTGCTGGTTATCCTTTGGCTGCACCGGCGGATCAGGCGGCGCACTCTGAAATTGGTGAAGCGTTATTTGAAGGATGTCGAAACGGCGACGGCCAAAAGCGTTCAGGCCGAAGCAATCGCCGCCCTGATCCGATACGGGCTGAATTTTGCCCTGTTGGTCATCTTCTTTCTCGGCTTCTACTACTACCTGTCCTTCGTTCTGCTGGCCTTTGCGGAAACACGCTATTTCGCGCAACTGCTGCTGACCTATCTGACAGAACCGGTACTGCTGATATTCAAGGGAATACTCAGCTATATCCCAAACCTGATTATGCTCAGCCTGATCGCATGGGTCACGTTGTACATCATCAAGGGCATGCGCGTGTTCTTCGACGCGGTCGAAGCCGGTTCGTTCGAAATGGGCGATTTTGAAAAACACTGGGTCAATCCGACGTTCAACATCGCACGGGTTGTCGTGATTCTGATCGCGCTGGTCTTTGCCGTTCCCTACATTCCCGGTTCGGATTCGGCCGCCTTCCAGGGTCTGACCATTCTGGTCGGCGCCATGCTGTCGCTGGGTGCCAACTCGGTCGTGTCCAACATGCTGGCAGGGCTGTTCGTGATCTATCGCCGCTCCACGTCAATCGGCGACCGCATTCAGATCGGAGAGCATATCGGCGACGTGGTTCAGATCAAACTGATGGAGACGCATCTGAAATCCATCAAGAACGAGCTGATTTCGATCCCGAACGCCCAGTTGATGAATTCGGACGTCGTGAATTTCTCGAAGAAAACCGATGGCAGTGGGTTGCTGCTGCACACGACGGTGGGCATCGGATATGAAGAACCGCCCGAAAAGGTCGAAGCGATGCTGATCGAGGCGGCCAACCGCACCAAGGGCATCAAGTCCAAGCCTGAACCTTTCGTGTTGTGGACGGCGCTGGCCGACTACGCCATCAATTATCAGATCAACGGTTACACCACCCGCGGCAGCATCATTCCGAAAATCCGCTCGGACCTGCATCGCAACATTGTCGCCGTTTTCAACGAGAACAAAGTGCAGATCATGACGCCATCTTACATGGCTGATCCGCCAGAACCAAAAATCCCGGCCGAGGACTGGGACGGACATCTGGCACATGAAACCCACGACGAGGCCGATAAGTCGTAACCGGCGCTACACCCTGCCCCACAGATGGTGCATAAGCGGTTTCAGTGATTCACGCATTCAAGGATCTGAGACATGCACGACATCCGCGCCATTCGCGAAAACCCTGCCGCTTTCGACGCCGCTTTAGCGCGCCGTGGGGACGTGCCGGTGTCGTCAGATTTGCTCAGGTTGGACGAAAGCCGCCGCGCCAAGATTCTGGCGGCCGAAACAGCGCAAGCCGAACAGAACAAAGCGTCCAAGGAAGTCGGGGCTGCCAAAGCTCGAGGCGACGAAGCCGAATTCGAACGCCTGCGCGCGCTGGTCGCCGAGAAAAAGGCCGAAATCGCGCGTATGCAGACCGAGGCCAAGGATCTGGATGCCCTGCTGACGGATCAGTTGATCCGGATCGCAAATCTGCCCGCCGAGGATGTGCCGGATGGCGTGGATGAAAACGACAATGTCGAGATCAGCCGCTGGGGCACACCGCGTGAACTGGATTTTGCGCCCAAGGAACACTTCGAGATCGAAGCCGTTCAGCAAGGCATGGATTTCGAAACCGCGGCCAAACTCTCGGGTTCGCGATTTGTGCTGTTGTCCGGTGGAGTCGCTCGTATTCATCGCGCTTTGGCGCAGTTCATGCTGGATACGCATATCACCGAAAACGGGCTGACCGAGGTGAATGGCCCGGTTCTGGTTCTGTCCGAGATGATGCAGGGCACCGGCCAATTGCCGAAATTTGGCGAAGACAGCTATCAGACCCGCGAAGGCTGGTGGCTTATCCCGACCTCCGAAGTGTCGCTGACCAATATCGTAAACGACAGTTTGATCGAGGAAAGCTATCTGCCCCGCCGCTACACCGCGCATTCCCTGTGCTTCCGGTCCGAGGCCGGATCCGCGGGCAAAGACACCCGCGGGATGTTGCGGCAACACCAGTTCGAAAAGGTCGAGATGGTTTCGATCACACATCCGGACAAATCGGATGAAGAACAAAAGCGCATGCTGCGCTGCGCCGAGGGCATTCTGGAAAAGCTGGGCATTCCTTACCGCACTGTCATCCTGTGTACCGGTGACATGGGCTTTGGCGCCCGCCGCACCTATGATATCGAGGCCTGGTTGCCCGGTCAGGACACCTATCGCGAGATCAGCTCGGTTTCGACCTGTGGTGATTTCCAGGCCCGCCGCATGAACGCAAGGTTCCGCCCCGAAGGTGGCGGCAAGCCGGAATACGTCCATACGCTGAACGGTTCGGGTTTGGCCGTTGGGCGTTGCCTGATTGCCGTGCTGGAAAATGGCCAGAACGCGGACGGCACCGTGACCCTGCCCGAAGTCCTGAGCCCCTATCTGGGCGGCAAACTGACCCTGCAACTGGACGGCACACTGGCCTGAAAAACGAAACCGGCACCACCGGGCGCCGGTTCACAATGCAAGACGGGGCGAAGGAATTTATTTCTTCGCCTTTTTCTTATCCTTCTTGCTATCTTTCTTCTTGTCACTTTTTTTCTTGCCCTTCTCGGCGTCTTTTTTGCCCTTCTTGGCGTCTTTTTTCTTTTCGTCCTTTTTCGATTTTTTGCCCTTCTTGGACTTTGCTTTCACCTTATCCTTGGCCTTGGAAAACGCTGCTTCCATTTCTTTGCGTTTCTTGGCGGCTTTTTCAGCTTTCGCCTTGGCCTTGGCCTTTTTCTTGGCGGCGGCTTCGGCTTTTTCGGCCGCCGCTTGTTCCTCTGCCGCTTTGCGTGCAGCTTCTTCCGCCCGTTTTTCTGCCGCTACAGCGGCCACGGTCTTGCGCGGGGCGGCTTTTCGTGTCGCCGCCTTTCGGGCGGCTGGTTTTGCGGCTGCTGGCTTCCGTGCCGCTGGCTTTCGTGCCGGCGCCTTGCGCGCGGCAGGTTTCCCGGCAGTGGGTGTTGCGGCTATTGCGGCTTTTGCGGCTTCGATCAATACGGCGGCTCGGCTCTCACCGACCCGAGGAACCTTGACCAGATCTGCGGGTGACGCCTTCGCTATCGCTTCTGCGGTCTTAAAGCCATTGGCTGCAAGGGCTTTTTCCAGCGCCTCTCCCACACCTTTTACGTCGGTCACTGCAGTCATCTAAGGGTCCTTTCTCTATCGCCCTGCCTCATCGCGTATACATTGGAAATGCATGTCCGCCAGTTCAGCGCTTGCCTTCTCAGAGCCAATGGATCAGCTATGCGCCAACCCAGCGGTTCGGTCATTTTTCGGGAATGGCACGAGGCGTTTCGCATCCTCATCCCAAAGCTTGAGGTTCAAAGCCGCCACTGCCTCGGGGAACTTGATCCGACGAGGCGTGAATTCAGGCGGCAGGTTATAGTGGCAGGCCCGCAACCGGTACGACGGGATACGTGCGTTGTAATGATGGATGTCATGTAGCGTGATGCAGGCGACGGCAGTATCGAACCACCATCCGAAATCCAGTGCAGAAGATCCGTGCAACGCTGCAGTCTGCGGGTTCAGATCAGGACGGCGATCCCAATAGGTATCTTCAAAATTGTGTTGCAGATACACGAGAAACACACCCAGCATTCCGCCCAGAAAAGAAAACACCAGCCAGACCAGAATTCCGGTCATGCCCGCCACCAGGTACAACAGGCCCAAAAATACGATGATCGAGGCATTGTGCAGCAAGACGCCTTTGACACCGAAACGAACAGTGTTCTTGGGCCAGCGATAGCGAATGAAATATGTGAACAGCGCACCGACCGGCACCAGGATGAAAGGGTTTCGATACAGCCTGTAAAACAAACGAGTTTTCCAGTCCGCGTCCTGCCATTCCCGCAATGTCATGGTGTGAATTTCGCCGGTCTCACGATGCTCAAGGTTTCCGATCCCCGCGTGGTGCAGATTGTGGTTCTGTTTCATCACCTCGAACGGTGCAAAGGTGAATGGCGAAAGACCATGCCCTGCCCATTCGTTCTGCATTCGCGTTTCAAACAGCGAATGGTGCCCGCAATCATGTTGCAGCACATAAAGGCGTACCGCCGAAAAGGCGAAGACGATCCCGGCCGGGATCATGATGTACCAGCGATCCACGAATACGATCGCCAGAGACAGCGATGCGAAATACACCGCAAACGTGCCAAAATAGCTCAGTGCAGCCAATCTGTTGTCCTGAACTGCGTAGTGTCTTGTGTATTCCCTCAGATCCATCCAGTCCGCTCCCCACGATGGCCCTGTTTTAAGCTGTTAAAAATCCAGGCGCGGCTTGACCGCGTGCAAGCAATGCATGTGCTGACAGCTGCACACACGCGAATGCTAGCGCGCAGAACAGGGGCTGTCACGCCCTCAGAGCGAAAACGCTGAAAATTGGCGCAGTTACGCGCTGGCGTCAGGATCACCGGCACTGAAAAACGCGAGCCTCTCAAAAGAAGGAAGCGCCCGAGAAATACTGCCCTGAAGTGTCTCGAAAAGCTTCAACCGCATTCGCATGCCCCTCTGAGTTGACGCGTGGAGGCTACCGATCAGAAAAACAAACAGTATTTTCAGGCTTGTTGATTGACTTTATCGAGAAATATTTTGCCATTTGCGCCATTCATCTGCGTCTCGCTTGCGGGGTGCTCTTTTAACGGCTTCGGCACCTCATCCTCTGCCGCCATCTTGACTGGCAATGCAGTCTTGCACGAGTTGCGCGGTCGCGGGTTGCACCTGGATTCAGGATCGCAGTTTGGTCTATGGGGAACGCAGCGGCGTGAACATCGCCTTGCGCTCTGATCCTGCCAAGGCACTGCCTGTCGAGGTCAACGCAGGTGTACAGCGCCGCATAACAACGCTGGTTCCGCCCATATCGCGCAATCAAAACAAACGACCCAATGATGAGGCGGTCAGTTTGGTTTCGACATTTGACCTGACCTATGACTATGCCGACGCTTCCAAAGGTCTTTTCGGAGGTCGAACGCGAATTGCAATGATCTTCGCGCCAGGTTCAGCCGCGACCGAACTGGCGACGGCCATTGAACAGGGCAATGGGACGTCGGAGGGTATCGCCAATGCCGCAGAAGCGAACCGCGCATTCGTCCTTGGGAACGATTGAGTCAGTCTGCCTGTGTCATCAAAGCCCTGAGTCCGGTGCGCAGCTTACCCGCGCCCCTTTAGATGCTTGGCCAATGCGCCCGCGTTTTTCTTGCGTCGACCCTTGTAGGGGTTCTTGTCCCCTTGCCCGCGCAGCGTCAGGCGGATCGGTGTTCCGGGCATGTCGAAATCCTGCCGTAAACCGTTCACCAAATAACGGGTATAGCTTTCAGGCATTTTGTCGGGATGCGAACACATCACCACAAACCCCGGAGGTCGGGTCTTGGCCTGCGTCATGTAGCGCAGTTTGATCCGGCGTCCCTGTGGGGCTGGCGGCGGATGTTGTTCCAGCATCGCGGTCAGCCACCGGTTCAGAGCGGCAGTCGGCACCCGGCGGTTCCAGACGTCATGGGCGCGCAGGATCGCGGCGCGCAAACGCTCCAGTCCCCGGCCCGTCTTGGCGGAAACCGTGATCAGCGGCGCGCCGCGCAGTTGCGGCAGCAGCCGGTCAAACGACTCTTTCAACTCGCGCAGCTTTTCCTGCTTGTTGTCTTCGATGTCCCACTTGTTGACGGCGACGACAACGGCCCGGCCTTCGCGCTCGGCCAAATCGGCAATCCGCAGATCTTGCTGTTCAAACGGGATCGCGGCGTCCAGCAACACAACGACGACCTCGGCAAATTTTACCGCGCGCAGGCCGTCGGACACGGAAAGCTTTTCCAGCTTTTCCTGTACTTTTGCCTTCTTGCGCATCCCTGCGGTGTCAAAGATCCGCATCGGCGTACTTTGACCATCCGGGTCAGCCCAGTCGATTCGCAAACTGATTGCGTCACGCGTGATCCCGGCTTCTGGCCCGGTCAACAGACGGTCTTCGCCGATGATCTTGTTGATCAAGGTGGATTTGCCCGCATTCGGACGCCCCACCACCGCAACCTGCAAGGGCTTGGCTGCGGTGATCGGCGGCGTCTCGCCCTCACCGTCTTCGTCCAGTTCAATGTCCGTTTGCGGGGCGTCCTCGACCTGTTTTTCCTCTGCCGCATCTGCCAGAGGCATCAGCTGCGCATAGAGGTCCGTCATCCCTTCACCGTGTTCGCCCGACAAGCGGACCGGTTCACCCAGACCAAGGTTGTAAGCTTCCAGAACACCCGCATCTGCAGCATTGCCTTCGGCCTTGTTGGCCGCAAGGATCACGTGCTTGGACCGTTTGCGCAGGATTTCTGCGAACATTTCATCCGTTGGTGTCACACCCACGCGCGCGTCGATCATGAACAGGCAGACATCAGCCATGTCCACGGCACGTTCCGTCAGACGGCGCATCCGCCCCTGAAGGCTGTCATCCGTCGCATCCTCAAGACCCGCCGTATCAATCACTGTAAAGCGCAGATCGCCCAGACGCCCTTCGCCTTCGCGCAGGTCACGCGTCACGCCGGGCTGGTCGTCGACCAAGGCCAGACGTTTGCCCACAAGGCGGTTGAACAGGGTGGATTTGCCCACATTCGGGCGCCCCACGATGGCGAGGGTCAGCGACATGATACTCAACTTTCAAGACTCAAGGAGCGCCCTTTAGCGCATCTTGCCGTCAACGGAAAGCGTGTAGATCCCCCTTGGAGGAAACGACATACAGCGTTTGCCCGGCAACAACCGGAGCCGTAGTTGCACCTCCGGGAACTTCGACCTGGTGAACCAGTGCCCCGTTAACCGGATTGAAGAAGCGCAGATACCCGTCATTGGACGCAATCACAATACGGCCTCCGGCCAGGATCGGACCGTAATGTGCAAAGATCGGTCCGCGGCGGCCTCGCTTGTCCTTGACAAAGCTTGGCAGATCCTGCGCCCAGATGACCGAGCCATCGGCCGCATTCAAGCGCGCCAGCTGACTGCGGTCACTGATCAGGAAGATGCTGTTGCCTGCGGGCCAGACAGTGTCGACCGCGCCTTCATCGGCGGTCCAGCGGCGTTCACCGGTGGCAGCGTCAAAGGCAACGGTCCGGCCAGAATGGTTGCCGATATAGATTGTGTTTCCGACAACCATCGGACTGCCGGTCACGTCAACGATCTGCGCGGCGGCCCGTCCCCGCCGCCCGCCTGCGACCGACGCATTCCAGCGACGGATGCCCCCACGGCGGAAGGTGGCCGCAACATCGCCGGACCCGAATGCAAACACTGCCAGGTCCGAGGCAATCACCGGTGCCGGTGCGCCCAGAACGTTACCGACGCTGGGCGTGCCTTCGATTTGCCAGGCGATACGCCCATCCTTGGTGTTGATGGTCCACCCGGTTTCGTCCCCCGCAACCAGGTACAACAACCCGTCATTGACCATCGGAGAGCCGCTTCCGGTTGCGTCCAATCGCTTCTGCCACCGCACGGCGCCCGTTTTTGCATCCAATGCGGTCAGTCGCCCGAACCCGGAGGACACATAGAGAACGCCGTTCGAATACGCCATGCCGCCACCGGTGGCGTCTGCATCACCGTCGCTTGGCGGAACCAGATCGGTATCCCAGGCCAACTGGCCCTGCGGCGTGACCGCTGACACCGTCGCCCTCGCATCCAGTGTATAGATCAACCCGCCCGCAACCACCGGTTCGGCGGTGATACGTTGCTTGCGCGAGTCGCCCTGCCCGATCGACACAGACCAGACCCGCTGTGGCGTGCCACGCAGTGCTGCGTTCGAGGTTCGGTAAGCAGCCGTACCAGGGCTTTGCGGCCAGCTGGCATTCGCTTTTTGAGCTGGCAGGCTGATGGGCTGAGAGCCGCTTTTTTCCACTGTTTCCAGATCAGACGCCGGACGGATGTCTTCACGTTCTCCGGGCAAGATCGCTTCGGGAGGTTCACAGGCGGTCAATGCGGTCAAAGCCAGTGCCGCAACCGGCAATCCCGCGCGGGAAATTAGTCTTGTTACCATGATGTTCCGAACTCGCCTGTCATTAAGTCTTTTGTCCCGCCTGGTCAGCCCTGTTGCGCCACCAATGGCTCGGGTTCGCCGCCCAACGCAACTATCAGCTGGGCCGCACGCTGTTGCAGATCAATACCGACCTCGGCGTCCTGACGCAGCGCCTGCAAGCGGTCCAGTGCCGCATCGACATTACCCTCGGACACGTCGATCAGGGCCAACTGCTCTTCGGCCAGCAGTCGAAGGGGCGCACCTGGCGCTGCCAGCGCTTCGAACTGCTGCCGACGGTCGGCGGCGGGCAAGGTGTCGCTTTGCAACAACAGCGCCTTGAAGCTTGCGATCGCACGATAGATTTCGGGCAAATCCCCCTGCACGGCAACCGCGTTCAGACTGTTGACCGCCTCTTCGCGCGATCCCGCTTCAAGCTGGGACGCAGACAGCAGCATGTTCAGAACAGCATTCCCGCCCGGCGACTGCGCTTCGATTTCCCGCAAACCGGCCGCCCGTGCATCAGAATCGTTTTCCGACAGGGCCGCCAGAATCGAGTCACCCAGATCCTGCGCCTGCGCCGTATCGCGGGATTTGCGGTATTCATTGAACGCCGCACCGCCAACAATCAGCGCGACCGCCGCCACACCAATCCAGCCCCAGCGGCGCAGCAGCAGATACATCCGGTCACGGCGTACCTCTTCCGTGACCTCATCAATGAAACTGTCGGTGTCGCTCATTCCTGCCCCCTGGGCTGTGTGTCTTGCATAAGTGCGCCATGTCATACCCCGACACCAACGCCAAGCCAAGGGTCCGATTTTGCGCATTTTCACCGCTTGGCTTCTCTCTTGCGAAAAAAACTAAACCGAACTATTCAGTTTAGTGTAGAAATTACACAGCCGACGCCCCATTTCATACCAAGACGGCCCCGCTTTTGTTGGCACCGAATTCTAGGAGAAACACTGAATGCGTTTGATTTCTTTCATCAACGCCCTTCTGGTTATTATTGCGTTGTATTTTCTTGTTTTTGAGCGCGACTCTTTGTTTGCTTTCGCCGGGCGTGGCGAAGCGGAAGAAGCGGTGCAGACCGAAGCCGCCGAATCCGACGAGACCGATATTGATGCCGTTGGCGTGGTCGCCCTGCGTTCGCAGGCGCGCGAAATTGACAGTGCGGTTCTGCTGCGAGGACAAACCAAGGCGAACCGGCAGGTCGAGGTTTTGTCGGAAACCACATCCACGGTCATCTCGGAACCCAAGCGCAAAGGTGCCTTTGTCGAGGCCGGGGATGTTCTGTGTGAACTCGACCCCGGCACGCGCCCAGCGCAACTGGCCGAGGCGCTGGCCGGAAAACTCGAAGCCGAAAGCCGCATTCCCGAGGCTGAAGCCCGTTTGCAAGAGGCGCATGCACGTGTGGCCGAGGCCGAAATCAATCTGACGGCTTCGCGCAAACTGGCGGAAACCGGGTTTGCTTCGGAAACCCGCCGGATTTCCAGCGAGGCTGCGATGAGCGCCGCCAAAGCAGGTGTAAAATCCGCCGAAGCCGAGCTGGAGGCGACTCGGGCCGGAATCGAAGCAGCCACAGCCGCAGTTGAAGCCGCGCAGCGAGAGGTTGGACGCCTGACCATCAAAGCTCCGTTCAAAGGCCTGCTGGAAAGCGACACCGCAGAACTGGGCAGCCTGATGCAGCCCGGATCGCTGTGCGCAACCGTCATTCAGCTTGATCCGATCAAACTGGTCGGGTTCGTGCCGGAAACCGAAGTCAACCGTGTTCAGGTGGGGTCCGAGGCATCGGCAACGCTGGTCACAGGTCGGCAGCTTGGCGGCCGCGTCACTTTCCTCAGCCGGTCGGCTGATGAAACAACGCGTACGTTCGAAGTTGAAATCACGGTTCCGAACCCGGATCTGACCATTCGCGACGGTCAGACCGCGACCATCCGCATCGCAGCCGAAGGCACAAAGGCACATCTGCTGCCGCAATCCGCCCTGACCCTAAGCAACGAGGGTCAATTGGGTGTCCGTACTGTCGGCACCGGCAATGTGGTGGATTTCCTGCCTGTCCGCATTCTGCGTGACACGGCAGAGGGTGTCTGGGTCGACGGTCTGCCCGAAACAGCCGACATAATCATTGTCGGACAAGAGTTCGTGACACGCGGTGTGACCGTTGCGCCGACCTATCGGGAAGCTTCACAATGACCGGTGTTGTCGCATGGGCCGCTGATCGGGCCCGCATGGTGTTGGCATTTATCGCCATCTCGCTGGTTATCGGTGGATTTGCCTATGTCTCGCTTCCGAAAGAAGGCGAGCCGGATATCGAAATCCCTGCCCTGTTTGTATCTGTGCAGTTTCCCGGGATTTCCGCAGAGGATTCTGAAAACCTGCTGATCAAGCCGATGGAGACCGAACTGGCGGATCTCGACGGGCTCAAGGAAATGACATCGACCGCTGCCGAAAATTATGCCGGGGTCGCGCTGGAATTTGACTTCGGTTGGGACAAGACCGCGATCATGGCCGATGTGCGTGACGCAATGAACACAGCTCAGGCGGACTTTCCCGAAGGCGCAGAACAATATTCCCTGACCGAGATCAACTTTTCCGAATTCCCGATCGTCATCGTGAACCTGACCGGTCCCGTTCCCGAACGCACGATGGCCCGTGTCGCCAAGGATCTGCAGGACGATCTTGAGGCTCTGGATTCCGTTCTCGAAGCCGGTATCGCAGGCAATCGCGACGAGATGCTCGAGGTCGTGATCGACCCGCTTCGGCTTGAAGCTTACAACGTGACGGCGGACGAGCTGATCAACGTGGTACGGAACAACAACCAGTTGATTGCAGCCGGTGAAGTTGAAACCGCGCAGGGCACCTTCTCGGTCAAGATACCGTCGTCGTTCAAAACCGCACAGGATGTTTACGGCCTGCCCATCAAGGTCAACGGTGATCGGGTCGTCACCTTGGGGGAGCTGGCGCAGATCAACTACACTTTCGAAGACCGCGAAGGGACAGCCCGTTTCAACGGCGAACCGACCGTCGCGTTGCAGGTGGTCAAACGCAAAGGATACAACCTGATCGACACCGTCGCGCAGGTGAAGGAAACCATTGCGCATGCAAAGACCAAGTGGCCGCCCGAACTTCAGGCGGCGGTTGATCTGGGTACATCGAACGACCAGAGCCGCATCGTCGGCTCGATGGTCAGCCAGCTTGAAGGCTCGGTATTGACCGCGATTGCGCTGGTGATGATCGTGGTTCTTGCCTCGTTGGGTACGCGGGCCGCCCTGCTGGTCGGTTTTGCGATCCCAACCTCGTTCCTGCTGTGTTTCGCGTTTCTGGCGGTCATGGGTGTCAGCATCTCGAACATCGTGATGTTCGGCCTCATCCTGGCGGTGGGGATGCTGGTGGATGGCGCCATCGTCGTGGTGGAATACGCCGACAAACGCATCAAGGAAGGCGTGGGCCCGATGCACGCCTATGTCGAGGCCGCCCAGCGCATGTTCTGGCCCATCGTGTCCTCGACCGCAACGACACTCTGCGCGTTCCTGCCCATGCTGTTCTGGCCCGGTATTCCCGGCGAGTTCATGGGAATGCTGCCGGTCACGCTGATCTTCGTTCTGTCGGCTTCACTGATCGTGGCGCTGATCTATCTGCCGGTCATGGGCGGTGTATCCGGCCGCCTGAGCCGCCTCTTCGATCGGTCTTCGACGTGGTTGCGGGCGCGCACGCCTTGGTGGGTACGGGTGCTGATGGTGCCGCCGTCGCTGTACATGATCTTTCTGGGCGCGATGCAGGTTCTGAACCCCAACTACCTGCTGCCCGGGGGCTCGATCGCCGGCGCCCTGCTGTTCCTGTTCGGGGCGTTTGCCGGGTCCGTAACCCTGAGCGCGGCCAAAATTGAACGCGCCGAAGAAGACCACGTTCATACAGCGGACGAACACACGTTTTTTGGCCACGTCGTTCGGTTCCTTGTCGGCAATCCGATCATGCCGATCGTTTCCCTGCTGACGGTTTTCACGGCGGTGTATTTCGTGGCCTTCGTCTGGTTTCCTCAGGAATCCCGCGGGGTTGAATTCTTCGTGGAAAGCGAACCTGAACAGGCCACCGCATATGTGCGTGCTCGCGGAAACCTTTCCCTGGCTGAAAAAGACGCGATGGTTCTTGCCGCCGAAGAGATCATCGGATCTCATCCCGCGGTCATCAATGTCTTTGCCTTTGCCGGCGAAGGTGGCCTGAACCAGAATAACGGTGGCGCTCAGGCGCCCGCCGATACAGTGGGCCGGGTTCAGTTCGAAATCATCCCGTGGGAAGATCGTCCCAACATCTCGGAATCCGCTCTGTGGGGCCTGTTCGAGCGGCACTTCGTGGCGCCCGAATATGACGGCGACTTCGTGATTGATGAACTCAATGCCCAACTTGCAACGATCCCCGGTATCATCGTCGAGATTCTGCCCTTGGAGCAAGGCCCTGCTTCAGCCAAGCCTGTGCATCTGCGCATCAAGGGTGACGGGTGGGAAGACCTGACCTCGGCAGCGATCACCGCCCGCGAGGTTTTCGACACCACGCCGGGCCTGATCAAGACCGAAGACACCCTGCCCCTGCCCGGCATCGACTGGCAGATTGACGTGGATGTCGCCAAGGCCGGTCGGTTCGGAGCCGACGTGGCAACCGTCGGCGCCATGGTCCAGTTGGTCACGCGCGGCATATTGCTGGGCGAGATGCGCCCGGACAGCAATGACGAAGAGATCGAAATTCGCGTTCGTCTGCCCGAAGAAGACCGCGTTTTATCGACACTGGATACACTCAAGGTTCGTACCCCGGACGGTTTGGTGCCGTTGTCGAACTTCGTAACGCGCAAACCCGTGGCCAAGCTGGCCGAAATCAACCGCGTCGACCAGCAGCGATACTACGACGTCAAAGCGGATGTCGAACCGGGGCTGAGCAAGGTCGTGACCGAAGGCCCCGATGGAAATCAGGTGCGGATGGCCGTCATGCGTGAAGTGACGGAAGGCTACACCCCGACCGGCACCGTTCTGAATGGTACGGGTGGAAAGTCATATGAACTGGTTCAATTGACCGGCGCAGAAAGTGTCGACCAGCTGCGCAGCGCAATCGACGACGGGGACGCGCAGTTTGCGCTGATCAACCCGAACGAGCGAATTGCGGTGCTGACGGAATGGCTGGAAACCGGCCCGTTCGCCAACGCGATCAGCTGGGAATGGACCGGTGATCAGGAAGAGCAGGAAGAATCTGGCGCCTTCCTGGTGAACGCGTTCATGGGCGCCCTGGGGCTGATGTTCGTGATCCTGCTGGCGCAGTTCAACTCGTTCTACAATTCGGTTCTCGTGCTGCTGGCGGTGGTTCTGTCCACCACCGGGGTTCTGATCGGCATGATCGTGATGGAACAGCCCTTCTCGATCATCATGACCGGGACCGGCATCGTGGCCCTGGCCGGTATCGTGGTGAACAACAATATCGTTCTGATCGATACCTATCAGGAATACAGCAGCTATATGCCAAGGATCGAGGCGATCATCCGCACCGCGGAGTCCCGTATCCGCCCTGTGCTGCTGACCACGCTGACAACGATGGCCGGTCTGACGCCGATGATGTTCGGCCTGTCGCTGGACTTCATCAATGGCGGCTATTCCATCGACAGCCCCACCGCATTGTGGTGGAAACAGCTGGCCACGGCGGTGGTCTTTGGCCTGGGCATTGCAACTGTTCTGACGCTGATCGTGACGCCATCGCTTCTGGCCTTGCGGGTATGGGTGACAACCTATGCGATTTGGCTCAGCCGAGTTCTGGCCCGTGTAACCGCAGGCCGGTCCAGCCAGATCGCGCAGGACATGGCGATTGGGCGCTCTGCCCGTCAGGTGCAGGCCACCGAAATCGTGTGGGAGGACGACACGCGTTCCGAAGAACCGGAACAGGACAGTCGATCAGATCAGTCTGGTCGCCCCTCTGGCCCGCCGCTGAAAGCTGCTGAATAAAGGAAAAGGACCGGTATTCCCGGTCCTTTTTCATTTGGCCATCATCACAACCGGGACCACGTCTGATGTGCGCAAATCGCATGTTCACATCCTTTGACCAGCAGCTTGTCCCCCTGCAATGTCATCTGTGGCACAGCATCCACGTTGATCAGCGGGACCCAGAATTCGCCGCCGCCGTATTTTCCACCGCCTTCACCGACCACGTCCCAGAACAGTTTTTTGCCGATATTCGGTGTTTGGACTTCCTTGCCTGAAGCGTCATAGGCCGAAAGGATCCGACCGCAGAACTTATCTCCACACGCCGTGATTTTAATGTGCGAAATCAGGTTTTTGCGGTCAGGTTCAGTCTTCCAGACACCCACGATGGGATCTGCCACCACAATGACGGGCAGACAAATCGCGATCACAATAGACGATATTCGTGATTTCAGTCGCTTCATCATGACAGGCACCCTCCTGGTTTGGTGTATCCTACCATGTTTCGCCCCATGTTTGGATCTTCAGGCCGCTTCCCCGTCCGATTGCTGCCGGTTCCACAATTGGGCATACCGCCCCGACCGCGCCAGCAACTCGTCATGCGTGCCCTGTTCGATGACCTCGCCCGCTTCCAGAACCACGATCCGGTCCGCTTCGGCAATGGTGCTGAGGCGATGGGCAATGGTTATAACCGTACGACCCTCTCCTGCGCGCGCCAGCGCATCCTTGATGTCCTGCTCGGTATCGGTGTCCAGGGCCGAGGTCGCCTCGTCCAGCAACAGGATCGGCGGGTTCTTGAGCAAAGTCCGCGCGATGCCGACTCTTTGTTTTTCACCACCTGACAGTTTGAGCCCCCGTTCACCGACCATAGTGTCATAGCCTTCGGGCAGCGAGGTGATGAAATCGTGAATTTGCGCAGCTCGGGCCGCGGCCTCGACCTCCTCCGGGGTGGCGTTGTCACGGCCATAGGCAATGTTGTACCGGATGCTGTCGTTGAACAGTACTGTGTCCTGCGGCACAACGCCGATGGCCGCGTGCAGGCTGGACTGCGTCACATCCCGCACATCCTGCCCGTCGATCTTCAAGGCTCCTTTGGTCACATCGTAGAACCGGAACAGCAGCCGCCCGATGGTTGATTTGCCAGACCCGGTTGCCCCGACGATGGCCACGGTCTGCCCGGCAGGAACGGTCAACGAAACACCTTTGAGGATCTCCCTTTCAGGGTCATAGCCGAAATGCACGTCGTCCAGCGTGACTTCGCCGCCATTCACCTTGAGGTTGGGCGCACAGGGTTTGTCGGTGACTTCGGCGGGCTGTTCAAGCAGATCGAACATCTGGCCCATATCGACCAACGACTGCCGGATTTCCCGATAGACCGTCCCCAGAAAGTTCAGCGGTACGGTGATCTGGATCATGTAGGCGTTGACCATGACGAAATCGCCCACTGTCAGGTTCCCGCTCTGAACCCCGATTGCAGCCAGAACCATCACACCGATCAGACCACAGGTGATCAGAAATGACTGGCCAAAATTCAGAAATGCCAGCGAATAAGCCGTTTTCAAAGCCGCCCCGGCATAGGCTTTCATCGACACATCATATCGTTCAGCTTCGCGGGCTTCGGCATTGAAATACTTGACGGTTTCGAAATTCAGCAGGCTGTCGATGGCGCGCTGATTGGCTTCGGTGTCCTGATCGTTCATCTCGCGCCGAAGCTTCACCCGCCATTCGGTTACGGCAAATGTGAACCAGATATACAGGCCGATTGTGACGGCGACGACCACCAGATACCAGACATCGAACAGCCACATCAGGATGATCGCCACCAGCAGCAGTTCCAGGATCAGCGGCCCGATCGAGAACAGCAGAAAGCGCAACAGGAACTCGACGCCCTTGACACCCCGTTCGATGATGCGGCTCAGCCCTCCGGTACGGCGGGACACGTGGTAACGCATCGAGAGGTTGTGAATATGCCGAAAGGTCTCGAGCGCCAACGCCCGCAGGGCCCTTTGCCCTACGGGCGCAAAGGCCGCATCCCGCAGTTGTTGGAAACCCACGGTCAGCATCCGCGCCACGCCATAGGCGACCGTCAGCCCGACCGCGCCCAGCGCCACCGGCGGCACGCCCTCACCTGCCAGCGCGTCAACCGCACCCTTGTAAAGAATCGGCGTATAGACCGCGATCAGCTTGGCCAGAACCAGCATGACCATGGCAATCACCACGCGGCGCTTTACCCATGGCTCATCCTGTGGCCAAAGATAGGGTGCCACTTTGCGGATCGTGCGCCAGCCCGAGCTTCGTTCGTCGCGCGGCACCGTATCGTCCGGGGTCATAGTAGGTGTTCGTCTCATCACGTACCTTAACTGCGGTCAGAGATTGACCCCGGCCCGCTTGGGCCAAAGGCGATGCTTATTCAGGTATGGTGAAGACCTGCCCCGGATAGATCAGATCCGGATCGCGGATCAGGTCGCGATTGGCCTCGAACAGCCGTACATACAGGACCCCGTCGCCAAACCGGTCGCGCGAGATGGCCCACAGCGTGTCGCCCCGTTGAACCGTAACCGAACGGATGGCAGCTGCTTCGCCCTGCGCGTTGGCCTGGCTGGCCGCCACGGCGGCATCCAGCACTTCAACCGGCTCTCGCTTGAACGGCGTTTCGACCCGGCTCAGCACCGTCCCGTCCGTATTCACCGCGTCCACGCGCAGCGTGTAGACACCCGGATCAATTCCCTCCAGATCGCTGCGCCAGGATCCATCCTCTTTCGGGTCGAGATCGGCGATCAGGCGATTGTTCAGGTACAGTCGAACGGCTGCACCGTCCTGCACACGTCCTGTCAACTGAACATTGCCGGTATCAGAATATCCGATTGTATCCAGTGCGATCTGATCGGGGGGCGTATCCCGCACCACAGGCGGCTGCACCAGCTCAACCCCTTCTTCGCCGGACCGCAGCACCGCAATCTGCTGATCCGGTTCGGGTGTCTGCGGCGGCAAGTCGGCGGTTTGCGTTTCCTCGGCCTCCGGCACGGTGGGTTCGGTTCCGGTCACGTCAGTTTCTGGCGCCGGAACTTCGGTCGTCGTTTCGGGCTCAACATCTTCATCGGCTGTCGCGATCGTGGCGTCTTCGGCATCGGCCGTCGTGTCCGGATCGGATGCCAGCGATTCTTCAGTTACAGGCGCTTCTTCGACCGGCTTTGGCAATGCCGCAATCAGATAGTCGTCGGACTGTGTGATCCGTTCGCCATCCTTGCTTTGCAGGACCAACCCCTGAGCCGCGTCGCTGAACGGGATCGAAACGAATTCGGCAAACTGGCCGCTGCCGTCCACGGTAAAGCTGTGCAGGGGTTCGCCGTTCAGCAGCACCTCGATCCGGCTGCCGGGCTCGGCATCGCCGGACAACAGCGCCGTGCCATCTGGCTCAACAAATATCTGATCCAGCGCCGGAGGGACCGCTGGCTGGGGCGCGGTATCATCCGTCTTGGCAACGGCAGTATCTGCGTCAGGGGCGTCGGCCGCTTTACCTGTGTCCTCGGCAGGCTCGGTCGTGGGCCCTTCATCCACAGGAGCCGCCTGTTCAGCCACTTCCGGTTCCGAAACCTGCGCATCCTGCCCTACAGGTTCCGGGGCCACGGCAGAGGCGGTTTCCTGCGGGGCGCTCGGCTCGGGCGTTTTGGTGAAGACGCCGGACAGATACAATCCACCCGCGCCCAATATCGCAACAAGACCTGCAATCACCCCCCAGATGAAATTGCCCGAGCTTCCGTTTCCCGATTTGGCGTCCATTATTTTCCTTTCACTCCACCGGGCAAAAGCTATGCGTTGAAAAGCTTTCCGACGGACAGTTGAGCCAATCTATCAATCCCGCTATCACGGGTCAAAACCCCTGACACAACCCCGGAGCCCCTCTTTGATGTCTCAGAAATCAGTCTGTGTGTACTGCGGGTCACGCAATGGAGCCGAGAAAGCTTATTCTGAAACTGCACGGCAGTTCGGCAGCCTGCTGGCGCAGGAAGGCTGGCGGCTGGTCTACGGAGCCGGCGATGTCGGTTTGATGGGTGAAGTGGCCCGCGCCGCGCAGAATGCCGGTGGTGAAACTTTCGGCGTCATTCCGGTGCATCTGGTCAAGCGCGAGGTCGGAAAAACGGATCTGACCCATTTCGTGATCACCGAGACAATGCACGAGCGCAAGAAGGTCATGATCATGAACGCCGACGCCGTCGTGGTTCTGCCGGGCGGTCCGGGGTCGCTGGACGAGCTGTTCGAAGCGCTGACATGGCGCCAGCTTGGCCTGCATGACAAGCCAATCGTCGTGGTCAATGTGAACGGCTATTGGGACGCGTTGCACACATTGTTGGATCAGGTGATCGGGCAAGGCTTTGCCGACACGTCTTTGGCGGATTTCATCACCTGGGTCGAAGACGCCGATACAGCCATGACCGCCTTGCGGAACAAGCTGACTTGAGGATGGGAAACCATGCGGGCGGTCGAACCGCCCGCCGTATTGATCAGGCCAGTCTGGCTTTGGGTTGCAGACTGTGGCGCACCACCTGTTCGACCTTGTGCAAAGGATGATTGGTCAGGGTCTTGTTGACCTCGGCCACGACCTTTCCCAGCACCTCGCTGTGCAACCGACGCCGCAACAGGCCCAGAACATGAGGGCTGGCCACCAGAACCAGCCTGTCATAGGCGCCTTTCAGCCCCTTGCGATTCAACAGGTTCGCCAGATCCTGCACGAACAGAGATTTTGCGTGCGCCTTCCACGTGGGTTCTTCAATTGCCGATTTCTGTTTTGGTCCGCCGTCGTTGCGACGACCTGCGCGGTCCGTCGGTTTTCCGGTCGGGCCGTCTTGTTCTTCGACAGCGACGACGACAAGGTTGGGATCGTCGGCGTCGGTGATATTCTCCATCACCAGCGCTTTCTCTCCATCTGCAACAATAACCCAAGTTCCCTGTGTAAGTGCGACCATTGCGATCTCCTGATTAGGTTGTGTTCTGGGTATCCCTCGACCTGCCGGACATGCGGGGCTGTTCACGCACGAACAGTGCGCAGCCCGATCATTGTTTGAAATGATATGTAGTTTCTCCCTCTGCCCTACAGAGATGTGCACTGGAAAACAGCAAACAAGATACCGTCATGCAGAAAGGGCACGTATCGGCGGGTTTTCACCGGCTGGTCATCAACCCTTTAGGCGGACATCTCGACAACCGTGATTTCGGGCGTCACGCCCAGACGAACCGGCAGGATCGAACAGCCGATACCGCCCGAAACGACCAGATCGCGCCCATCTTCGCGTACATGGCCATAGGCATAGCGATTGCCGAATTTCGATGGCACCACAGGCGACCAGCCGAACAGGCGCACCTGGCCACCATGTGTGTGCCCTGAAAGCGTCAAGGCCACCCGCCCGGGCACAGTGGGAAACACATCGGGCTCATGCGCCATCATCACAACCGGAGCGTCATCGGTGATCTGCGCCAGAGTACCTTCCAGATCGTCCAATCCTTGCGGCTTGCCGTTGCGCCAGATCGCCAGCTGATCCTCGAGCCCGGCCAGCCAGATGCCCTGAGTTTCGAGTTTGATCGCGGCATTGGACAACACCGAAATGCCGTTCTGTTCCAGAATTTCGGCATAGCGATTGGGCCCGGACCCGCGCCGCTGTGCCGACCTGTCATCCCACCAGTCGTGATTGCCCAGAACGGCAAAGACACCATTCTTCGCCTCAAGCCCGGCAAGCACAGGGGCCAGGTCCTGCATCTTGACCGTGTCCGAAACACCTTTGTGGCTTGCAAAGAAATCACCCAACAGCAGGATCACGTCCGGAGCCAGCGCATTGGTTCTGCGGACCACCTGCTTTACGCGGTTCAGGCCGACATGGGGCTCGCCCACATGCATATCGGACAGTACGGCGATTCTTAGCGGCGGCGCTGTCCAGTCGTCCCGCTGAATGCGCCATTTGCGCACGCGCAACCGAACCGCGGGTTCAATGATGAACCCGTAGGCGGCCGTGACAAGGCCTGCCAGCGTCACCGCCAGCAGGCCCTTTATAAACCGACGTCGGTTCAATACGTTACATCCGCGATGCGACGTTTTCCCAGTTCACCAGATTGTCGAGGAAGTTCGACAGGTAGGCCGGGCGTTTGTTGCGGAAATCGATGTAGTAGGAGTGTTCCCAAACGTCGCAACCCAGCAGCGCGGTTTGACCAAAGCACAGTGGGTTCACGCCATTCTCAGTCTTTGTGACGGCCAGCGAGCCATCGGCGTTCTTGACCAGCCACGCCCAGCCCGAACCGAACTGACCCGCACCGGCGGCACTGAATTGCGACTTGAATTCATCTACCGAACCGAAGCTTTCGGTCAGCGCCTTTTCCAGCTCGCCCGGCATCTTGGACTCGCCCGGCCCCATCATTTCCCAGAACTGGTTGTGGTTCCACAACTGGCTGATGTTGTTGAAGATACCGTTTTGTGCCACGGCGTTTGCGTCGTAAGTACCAACGATGATCTCTTCCAGCGATTTGCCGTCCCATTCGGTGCCGGCGATCAGCTTGTTGCCGTTATCGACATAGGCCTTGTGGTGCAGGTCGTGGTGATATTCCAACGTTTCCGCGGACATACCCTTGGCTGCCAGCGCGTCATGTGCATAAGGAAGATCAGGAAGTTCAAAAGCCATGTCGGCCCCCTGTTTAAATGTAAGTTGCGGTTCCCAAGGTTAAATGCTTTGGCAACCGCCGCAGGTCAAGGGGCGTGGCAAGAAAACCCGGAGGCAGGCGATGCTGACACAGGCGCGCAAGATGTTCTATCGCGCCCGCGGATATTATGCGGGCAATCTGAACGGCGAGCCGTTTCGTCTGGACCCGTACCATTCGAAATTCTGGCGCAAGGCCACTGCGGGCGCTTGGGAACCCGAAACATTTGCGGTTCTTGACAGGTTCCTGTCCCCGCAAAGCGACTATCTGGACATCGGCGCGTGGATCGGCCCGACGGTGCTGTATGGTGCGCGAAGGGCACGGCATGTCTGGTGTTTTGAGCCTGACCCGACCGCGTTTCGGCATCTGGCATGGAACCTTGATCTGAACGGCATTCAGAACGTTTCGGCATTCGGGGTCGCCCTGTCAGATCGATTTGGCGTGGCACGCATGGCTTCTGTGCGCGGTGAACCCGGGGATTCCACCAGTTCGCTTCTGCACGACGGGGCGCATGGGTCTGATGCGCTGACGATCGCCTGGGACCAATTCGAAAAGTCAAACGACCTGTCACGGGTATCGCTGGTCAAAATGGACATCGAAGGCGCGGAATTCATTGTTGCCCCCACTTTGTCCGCCTGGCTGAAGGAACGCCGCCCCGCCCTTCTTCTGTCTCTTCACGCACCTCTGTTGCCGGAAGACCAGAGGCACGAACGTGTCAGTGCGCTGATGGATGAACTGGGTTGTTACGCAAAGCTGTCGGATGACAAGGCGCAGCCTGTAAAGACTTCGGACTTGCTGACCGAAGACGGCCTGAGCCGTTTTCACACCGTTCTCTTGCATGGGTAGAACGTCAGGCGTTTTTTTCTTCTTTCACGCGAGGTCCCGCTTGCGGCATTGATGTGTATCAGTTTGAGTGCACACACCAAGAATCATACCCAAGTGGATAGAATGAAAAGACTTTTACCGATTGCAGTCGCCGCATTGCTTGCGCAAACCGCTGCGGCGGAAACGGTTACCGATCATTGCAAGATGACCAAACAGGACGCCCATGGCTGGATTGCGCCAGAGTATGCGTTCCGGATCGACCCCGCCGCATCTTCGGCGATGGCCGCCACTTCGTACCAGGATTGGGCCAAGGCAAAATTCAAAGACCGCGGCGCCAAGGGATATCGTATTATCTGGAAACTCGATCAAAAAATGAGTGCCGGCGGCAATGTCCGCGTTCGATATCAGGCGAACCTGAAAACAACCGACAATACAATCGCCGTCCGCATGGCATTCGTTCAGGGAAATTTCACCAACAAACCTTTCGGAGTCGGCACCTGTTCGACAGTCAAGTAAGAAAAAGCCCCGGATGAACCGGGGCTTTTTTGTTCAGTAGACCCCGACTTCACTGCCGGGCTGTGCTGCCACCTTGAGCAGTTTGAACACGTAATCCGCAGCGGAACGGAAGCAGACCACACGGAAGGTCTGTTCATCATCCATCCAGAAAGCACCGGCCACCTGCGCCAGACGCGTGCGGCGGATCTGGCCGGGCTGGAATGCATCCGCCGACAGATCGACAGGTGCGACCTTGCCAAGCACCTCTCTTGCGCTGACACCAGAGACGCTGAAGACGGCGCGGGCATCCGAGACGTTGACCGCCAAAGCATGGGTGCCATTCAGGGCACCGACCATGTCGGCCAGTTTGGCTTCGACCTCGGCATAAGGCACCAGAACCAGCAACTCGTCGGTCGACATCCAAGCCACGCCGGTATCGCCGGTCACAAGCACCTGGCGCTGACCCGGCACTTTCTGACCGGTTGCATCCTTGACGGCCTTGGCCAGCACCTTGTCGGACAGGTCGCCGCGCAGGGTTATCATGCCTTGCAGGCCGCATTCCTGGACCTTGGCGATGCCGTCATAGCTGGCGTGGTTCAATGCGCTGATGGGTTCAGACATTCTGCTTCTCCCCGTCCTTGTCATAAAAGATCGGGTCCACGATCTTGGCTTTGTAGGTTTTGCCGTCCGTGCCCGGGAACTCGACGATCTCGCCCATGCGGTCGGGGCCGTGTTTGATCAGCCCCATGGCGATGCCTTTGCCCAGATTGGCCGAGTAATATGTCGACGTCACACGGCCGATCATGTTGCGTTGACCGTTGGCATTGACGCCCTCGCCCACCGCGTAAGCACCATCCGGCAGAACCGATCCGTCCACAGTCTCGAGACCGACCAGCTTCCAACGCTCGGGATCCGCCATATGGCTGCGGGAATGAGCGCGTTTGCCCAGATAGTCCTCTTTCTTCTTGGACAGCGCCCAGTGCAGCCCCAGATCCTGCGGGATCACGGTGCCGTCGGTCTCGTCCCCGATCATGATAAAGCCCTTCTCGGCCCGCAGGATATGCAAACATTCGGTTCCGTAAGGCATCACCCCAAACTCTTTGCCTGCCTCCATCAAGGCATCCCAGAACGCTTGACCCTGGCTGGCCGGAACGGCGATTTCATAAGACAGCTCGCCCGAGAACGAAATGCGGTAGGCCCGGCAATCGAAGCCTCCGATCTTGCCATCGCGCCATTCCATGAAGGGCAGCGCCTCTTTGCTGACATCCATGCCGCCCAGCTTCTCCAGCACTTTGCGGGCGTTGGGGCCCACCACGGCGACCTGCGCGTATTGCTCGGTCACGTTGGCGACATAGACTTTCCAGTCCCACCATTCGGTCTGAAGCCATTCTTCCATGTGACCATGGATACGCTCGGCCCCGCCTGTGGTGGTGTGGCACAGCCATGTGTCCTCGTCGATGCGGGCGACAACGCCGTCGTCGATCAGGAAGCCGTTTTCCGAACACATCAGGCCATAGCGGCATTTGCCGACCTTCAGCGTGGACATCATGTTTGTGTACATCATGTCCAGAAACTTGCCCGCATCCGGGCCTTTGACGATCAGTTTGCCCAGCGTCGAGGCATCCAGCAGGCCAAGATTCTCGCGAGTGTTCTTGACCTCGCGATTGACCGCGTCATGCACGGATTCACCGGGGCGGACATAGGCATAGGCCCGGCGCCAGTGACCGACCGGCTCCCAGTCGGCGCCGTTCTTGTCGTGCCAGTTGTGCATCGGTGTCCTACGGATCGGCTGAAAGACCTCACCCCGGGCCTCACCGCCGATCGCACCCATCGAGATGGGCGTATAGGGCGGGCGGAAGGTGGTTGTGCCAACCTTGGGAATTTCGGATTCCAGCGCATCAGCAAGGATCGCCAATCCGTTGATGTTGCTCAACTTACCCTGATCGGTCGCCATGCCCAGCGTAGTATAGCGCTTGGTGTGTTCGACGCTTTCATACCCTTCGCGCGCGGCCAGTTGGACGTCAGAAACCTTGACGTCGTTCTGGAAGTCCAGCCAGGATTTCATGCGCAATTGGACTTCTGCGTTTGCCGGCATCAGCCAGACCGCTTCCATCGGCGCTTCGGCGGTTGTTTCCCCGATGGGCGCCTTGGTGTTCTTGGGCTTGAAGCCAGCCGCCTTGGCGGCCGCCTTACCGGCCGCATGGGCGTCTGTCAGAACATCTTGCAACGCCAGAGGACCGTTGGACGCGCCAGCAGCAACAACGAACCCTTTGCCATCGGCCCCCAGCGGCGGACGCTCGGGATCCGGCCGGAAATGCGCATTCGCCTCATCCCAGATCAGCTTGCCCCCGCAATGAGACCACATGTGCACGACCGGAGACCAGCCGCCGGACATGGCGACTGCATCCGCCTCAACCTCTTCACGCGCGCCGCCGATGCCTTCCTGATTGCAGATGGCAACCTTTTTGACCCGCTTGCCGCCTTTGACCTTGGCAATGGCCTTGCCCGGATCAACGCGGATACCCAACTGGCGGGCTTCTTCCGCCAAAGGTCCAGCCGTTGCCCGTGCGTCAACAATGCGCAAAACATCCACACCTGCCTGTTTCAGGATAATCGCGGTGCGGTAAGCGTCATCATTGTTGGTGGCGACGATGACCCGATCGCCCGGAGCAACCCCCCAGTTCACGACATAGTCGCGCATGGCCGAAGCCAGCATCACACCCGGAACATCGTTGCCAGCAAAGGACAATGGCCTTTCAATTGCACCCGTTGCCGTCACAATTTGCTTGGCACGAATGCGCCACAAGCGGTGGCGCGGGCCCTGCACGCCCGGCGTGTGGTCCGTCAGGCGTTCGTATCCCAACACATAACCATGGTCATAAATACCCGCTCCCATGCAGCGCGTGCGCATGATGACGTTGCCCATTGTTTCGAGTTCGGAAACCAATTGTTCCACGAACTTATCCACAGGCTCACCATCCACGGTGCCGCCGTCAACCGGAGCGCGACCGCCCCAATGCGCGGTCTGCTCGATCAGCAGGACCTTGGCACCGGATTGTGCCGCCGCCTTGGCCGCGTGCAAACCAGCCACACCGCCGCCGATCACCAGAACATCGGTAAAGGCGTAGAAATGTTCATAGGTGTCGGCATCCCGGTTGTCTTTGTCGGGCGCCTTGCCCAATCCCGCCGACTGCCGGATGAACGGTTCGTAGACGTGTTTCCAGAAGGGTTTCGGGTGGATGAACGTCTTGTAGTAGAAACCAGCCGGCAGAAACCGGGCAAAGGCCGTGTTCACCGCACCGATATCATATTCAAGGCTTGGCCAATGATTCTGCGAAATCGCGGTCAAGCCGTTGAACACCTCGGTCGTCGTGGCACGCTGGTTCGGCTCGAACCGGTTGCCCTGCCCCAGGCCGACAAGCGCGTTCGGCTCTTCCGCGCCGCTGGCGACAACGCCGCGGGGACGGTGGTATTTGAACGACCGGCCAACCATCATCTGGTCATTGGCCAGCAGGGCCGAGGCAAGCGTATCCCCCTCATAGCCCTGCATCGAGGTTCCGTTGAAAGTGAATGTGACCTTTTTCGACCGGTCAATCAGCCGGCCTTGTTTTGCGAGACGGGTGCTCATTGTGCGGGCCTTTCGCATGTGGAGGCGTCAAAGCCTCCGGCGGGAGTATTTTTGAAAAGATGAAGCATCAGGAGAACTCTCTCCACGTCCAGCCGGGCCGTTTGGCAGTGATGGCATCCTTGATGTCTTGCGGCGGCTCGGTGACCTGCGCGGAATAGGTGCCGAACACTTCGAGTGTCTGCGTGCAGCGCGCGGCGTGGAACCACTTGCCGCAGCCATTGGCGTGCCGCCAGCGCTCGAAATGAACGCCTTTCGGGTTTTCACGCATGAACAGATAGTCGTGGAATTCGTCATCGGACGAGCCCGGACCGAAACGCTTCAGATGCGCTTCGCCGCCGGCGGCCAGTTCGGTTTCTTCGGCGTCTACGCCGCAATAGGGGCAATTCAGGATTAGCATGTTGTCATCCTTTTGGCGGTCGGTCGGCGCGGGGGCCGACCTGAATTCTGTTTTCTGGCACCTTCGGGGATCGCCCTAGTGCGCCACCCCGGCGGCGACGCTTTCGTCGATGAAGCGGCCTTCCTTGAAGCGGTCCATCGAGAAGGCTTCGGTCAGCGGTGAATGGCCTGTCGCCATCAGCTGCGCCATCCCCCAGCCGGAACCCGGAATTGCCTTGAAGCCACCGGTACCCCAGCCGCCGTTGATAAAGCAGCCCTGCAACGGTGTTTTCGACAGGATGGGCGAGCGGTCACCGGTCATGTCCACGATCCCGCCCCACTGGCGCAGCATCTTCAGGCGCGAAATCATCGGGAAGGTTTCGACCAGCGCCCGCACCGTTTCCTCGATATGATGGAAAGACCCGCGCTGCGTGAAGTTATTGAACCCGTCGGTTCCCCCGCCGATCACCATTTCGCCCTTGTCGGATTGCGACATGTAGCCGTGGACTGTGTTCGCCATCACGACCACGTCCATGCAGGGTTTGATGGGCTCGGACACCAGCGCCTGCAAAGCAACGGCTTCCAGCGGCAGGCGGAAGCCCGCCATCTCGGCCAACTGACCCGAATGGCCCGCGACGACGATGCCCAGTTTGTCACAATCGATGGCACCCTTGGTGGTATCGACCCCGACAACGCGACCGTTGTCCGAGCGCACACCGGTGACTTCGCATTGCTGGATGATATCCATACCCATCGCCGAACAGGCACGCGCATAGCCCCACGCCACCGCATCATGGCGCGCAGTGCCCCCGCGTTCCTGCCAAAGGCCGCCCAGAACCGGATACCGGGGGCCATCCAGGTTGATGATTGGCACCAGTTGCTTGACGCGCTCGGGGCCGATCCATTCCGTCTTGACACCTTGCAGCGCGTTGGCATGGGCCGTGCGCTGGTAGCCGCGGATCTCGTGCTGGGTCTGCGCCAGCATGATGACACCGCGCGGGCTGAACATGATGTTGTAGTTCAGTTCCTGGCTCAGGTCCTCGTAGAGGCTGCGCGCTTTCTCGTAGATCGCAGCAGACGGGTCTTGCAGATAGTTCGAACGGATGATCGTCGTGTTGCGACCGGTATTGCCGCCGCCCAGCCAGCCTTTTTCGATAACCGCGACATTCTGGATGCCATAGTTCTTGCCAAGGTAATACGCGGTCGCCAGACCATGACCGCCAGCACCAACGATGATGACGTCATAGCGCTTCTTGGGTTCGGGTGAGCGCCAGGCGCGCTCCCATCCGGTGTGATAGCGCAGAGCTTCCCGCGCCACAGCAAAGGCTGAATAGTGTTTCATGTGCGAATCCATCCGGTTCGGTGATTGGGCGCAGATATGCCGTGTGACGGCATTTTAACCCTGCCGTGCAACGCCGCAATATCGCACTATTGCGACATGTCGCTCATTCGCGGCCATTTGTCCCTTTTGTCGGACGCCTCACAGGTCTAAGTCAGGGCAGCATCCTCGGAGGGACCATGACGTTCTGGGTTCTGATTTTTCTTGTCGCGCTGCTGATCGCAGCTTTTCTCAGCTTTACCCTGCTGCGCAAACGCCGTGGGGATGAACCCGCGGCGGCATACGATCTGCGGGTTTATCGCGAACAGTTGGCCGGTGTGGACCGGGATCTGGCGCGCGGGGTCATTGGCGAGGCCGACGCGGAACGGGTGCGCACGGAAATTTCCCGTCGCATTCTGGCCGCGGATGACCAAATGAAGAAAGAGGGCGACGGCGCCGGGCCATCTCGTGCGGTTTCGGTGTTTTCGATCCTTGCAATCTCGTTGCTTCTGATCGGTGGAGCGTTGGCGATGTATCATCGCACCGGCGCCGTGGGTTTGCCTGACATGCCGCTGACCGCACGGCTTGAACTGGCCAAGGAAGTGCGCGCCAACCGGCCATCCCAAAGCGCCGCGGAAGAACTGGCGACCCCACCTAAACCTGCGCAGCTGGAAGAAAGCTATGCCAACCTGCTGAAGCAGTTGCGGGAAACCGTTGCGAGCCGGCCGGACGATTTGCAGGGTCAGATGTTGCTGGCGCAACACGAGACGAATGCGGGCAACTTCAAGGATGGGTACACCGCGCAGCAAAAGGTGATCGAGCTGTCAGGCGACAGCGCCACGGCTGATACCTATGCGGACCTGGCTGAAATGATGATTCTGGCCGCAGGTGGATATGTCTCACCCGAAGCGGAACAGGCGCTGATCGAAGCGCTGAACCGTAACCCCCGTCACGGCCCGGCGCGCTATTACTGGGGGCAGATGCTGGCACAGATCGGGCGGCCGGACCTTGCCTATCGCATGTGGGTCGAAACGTTGCAGGATTCCCCCGCGGGTGCGCCCTGGGCCGAAGCAATTCGGGCTCAGATCGACGAACTGGCCTTTCGGGCCGGCGTTTTCAATGCACCGGATCTGAGCACAGCACCCGGCCCCAGCCAGGAAGACATGGCCGCCGCCGCAGAGCTGAGCCCCGAAGAACGGCAGCAGATGATTCAGGGCATGGTGGACCAGCTGTCTGATCGGCTGGCGACAGAAGGCGGATCTCCCGAGGAATGGGCCCGCCTGATCGCCGCCTTGGGCGTTCTTGGCCAGGGCCAGCGTGCCATCGATATCCGCGACGAGGCCATGGAAGTCTTTGCCGGCAATTCAGAGGCGTTGCAGATCATCGATGCGGCGGCCCTTCAAGCCGGGATCGCTCAATGATCCATGACGCCATCGAAGAATTTGCAGCCGCGCTGCAACCGATGAGTGCCCTGATGGGGCTGGACCTTGGGGAAAAGACAATCGGAGTCGCCGTGTCCGACCGGATGCGCGGTGTCGCCAGCCCGCTGGAAACGGTACGGCGCAAGAAATTCACGCTCGATTCCGCGCGCCTGATCGAAATTGTGACCGATCGCGAGATCGGGGGCATCTTGCTGGGCCTGCCCAAGAACATGGATGGCAGCGAAGGGCCAAGATGCCAGTCAACGCGGGCATTTGCGCGCAATTTGTCCCGCCTGACCGATCTGCCCATCGGATTTTGGGACGAGCGGCTCAGCACGGTTGCGGCAGAAAAAGCACTACTTGAGGCGGATACGACACGAAAACGTCGCGGACAGGTTATTGATCACGTTGCGGCCAGCTATATCTTGCAAGGGGCGCTGGACAGGCTGCGCTTTTTGTAACGGGTCGGAGACCAGTGATGACGAATATGGTTTGGAAAAGGAATGAGGTCGAAAGCCCTTGTGTCCAGATCTGTGTCGTTCACCCGACTGAACGTATCTGTACCGGCTGCTATCGCACGATTGACGAAATCACCCGCTGGTCCAAGATGGACAGCAGCGAACGCGCCGAAATCATGGAAGAACTGCCAACCAGAAAGCCGCGCCTCAGCAAACGTCGTGGCGGGCGTGCAGCGCGCATAAACGGTTCCTGAAGTCAGCCAGTCTGCTTTGGGGACGTATCCCTGTGGTCATTGGATTTGTTGCGGACCGACCCGTTTGTGTCTTGTCCGCGCAGCTCTGACTCGAACAGTGCCGCGATTTCGGATCTGCTTGTTTTTGCAGTCCCGTATTTTTTCTCTGCACGTTGGACATGTTTCGTGCTGGTCTTGTCCGCCTTGAGTACTGGCGTCTTGCGTGCCGCAAATCTTTCCATCAATAACCTAAGTGTCATCGCAAACTTCCCGCTTCCAATAACTGTGCCGCCGCGGGCCGAGTTCGAGCTCCTTAAAGGGGCCAGCTCATGAACGCATCTGTTCAACGTGAGTGGAGGCCCGCAGCGACAGGGCGTAGGTAAGGGCATTTCCGGTCAAATTTAGGGGGAAAACACACGGTTTTTGGTCCGTGTTGACCTTAAGGTCAGAAATTCCACGGAAAAACCCACCCGTTCCCTTACGTCACAATTCTGGACCGGTACGGCATCAAGACCGGTTTCAAGACATGTGGTGAGTGTCGTTCCGCGAAAAAAGCCAATCAGATTTGGTCAATTCGCGCTCGAGGGTGCTTTGTTCTGACCAGAGAACAAAGCACGCAAGCCGCCTGTTGGCTGCAATATCACAGGATGCAGGTTGAGGCGCAGAGCAGGGCCTTACCCCGCGGCCAGCCAGGTTTTAGCGTTTTCGATTTCCTCGGACGGAAAGAACTGAGTCCGTGTGCCCAATACATGACTGGCGACACGTTGTGCCATGTGCTGCCAGCTTTTGTCCCCGACGATGGCCGCGCGATCCAGTTGTCCGATGTGGCGACTGGCCAGACGAAAATGCGCTGCAAGAGCGGACAACCCCTGCCAGCCGTCAAATTCCCGCAGGTCGATCAGCAACCGAAACCCGGAGCGGTCATGCAACAAAGCGTCCAGGTCGCGCTCGGCCTGCTTGTACTCCTCGGGGTCCAGTTTTCCCAAAAGGCTGATCTGCACACATGGGCCCTCAAGATCGGTCACGTGAATGGATCCCAGCGACTCGCGCATCCAGCGCCGGGCGGCTTCAAGCTCGGCCAGTTCAAAGACCTGAACGGGGCATGGCAGGATCGGGGCGGCCAATCGGATGCTGGTTTGCACCCAGCCCTGATCGGCAACAACCGCGATCCGGTCAAACCCCCGCCAGTGGCTGA
The DNA here is from genome assembly GCF_013110685.1 of Ruegeria sp. HKCCD6157. Classification (NCBI taxonomy): domain Bacteria; kingdom Pseudomonadati; phylum Pseudomonadota; class Alphaproteobacteria; order Rhodobacterales; family Roseobacteraceae; genus Ruegeria; species Ruegeria sp. HKCCD6157. The sequence continues at coordinate 1,013,017 of NZ_WVRB01000001.1, read as the reverse complement.
GCCCCAGCTTGGTGTCGGACCAGGCCGCGCCCAAATCATACCCCTTGAACTCTGGCTGCACGATGGCCAAAAGCCGAACGGAATCGTGTTCGGTCAGCGCTGCTTCGATTGCAGGAACCAGGACATCGGCATAGTCGGCGCTGTTGACTTGCCCCGACAACTCCACTTCTATCAACGCGCCATCAGAATTCGTATGGACCGTAATCATCGGTCAAAACCTCCAAAGCCAAACAATGACAGGAGGTTAAGTGGATTCGATCCATTCCGCCACACCCCCGGCACATTCCGGGCGGAAATAGGCGATCATCCGTCCATCCGGCCCTGCGCTTGCCGTTTCCGCCCAGGGGGCAACCCCGTGCAGGCAGAGGCGGTGCAGCACGTAAGCCTCGCCCGGCTTGGCCGGCAGTTCGATTCGCGGGCAGGTTTCGAAAACCTCGCGACGGGCGGATTGGTAGATATCCGTAACATCGACTTTATGCAGACGCTCTGGTGGCGTCCCCGCAAGGGCGCGCCTGAACGCCGCGCCCAGGATATGATGGCTGCCTTCCCACAACACCATGGGCGACGCATCCGGGCTGGCCTCGGTCAGCGGTATGCCCAAAATCCAGGCGTGCGGTTCTTCCACCCGGCGGCGACGATCCGGCCCCATCGGGCGCAAACCGTCCACATGAGCCGCGTCCCGATTTCTGCGATACCGCGCGGCGGCTTCGTTTTCCCCCCGACGTGGGCGTGGATACCCAGGATGCATGACCGAGACTTGGCCTTTGTGAAGCGGCAACTGCCCGTAACGCCCTGCAATGAATGACATGGCGGTTCCAGCCAAAGGCCCCGATTGGCCAACCCTGCCCTGCGCGTCATTGGGCAACGCGTCAACACCGATGAACCACGTCCCGTCACAATCCAGCCAGTCAGCATGGGCCGGGTCCGTTACCGCGGCCCGTGCGGCAGGCAGCGCATGGCCTACCCAGGCCGCAAGCACTGGATCATACGGGAATTTCACCCAGCCCCTGACGTCAAAATCCTTCACAAACCCACCGCTTTGCGCAGCATATTGAGCGCCACCAGCGTAAGGAACACGGCGAAAACGCGCTTCAAAGGTTTCGGATCCATCGCATGGGCCAGCTTCACCCCCCAGGGCGCGGTGATCATCGTCATAGCCACGACGATACAGAAGGCCACCAGATTGACCGCCCCAATGGTCAGCAGAGGCCGGTGTTCCGGTGCGATATCCAGAAACAAAAACCCGATGACCGAGGGCACGGCGATGATCACACCAAACCCGGCGGCGGTTGCGACGGCGCGGTGGATCGGCGTGTTGTACAGGCTCATCAGCGGTACACCAAAACTGCCGCCGCCGATTCCCATCAGAACCGAAAGAAACCCGACCGCGGGGGACAGGATGGCCCGCTTTACCCCACCGGGCATAACATCACCCAGCCGCCATTCCGAACGACCCAGCCCCAGATAGGCCCCGATCACCATTCCCAATATGCCGAACAGCGCCTGCAAAGCTTCGGTCCGCAGGGCCGAGGCAACAAGAACTCCGATGATCGCACCGACGACGATCCCCGGCCCCCAACCGCGCAGGATATCCCAATCCACCGCACCCTTTTTGTTGTGTGCAAGAACGGATCGGACCGATGTCACGATGATCGTGGCCAGCGACGTGGCCAGACACAGTTGCATCAACTGCGGGCCGCCGTAGCCAAGAGTTTGAAACGCATAGAAAAAGGCAGGCACCAAGACGATTCCACCGCCGACCCCCAGCAATCCGGCAAGCACGCCGGCCAGCGCTCCGATCGCAAGCAAAAGGCCCAGCATCTGGGCCAGCAACATCGTCTCGGGCATCGTTCCCCCTGCCGCTTAAACTTCTGCCATGGGCGCCACATGATCCAGCGCCCGCAGCATCACCTCGGGTCCGGCCCCATCCCGCACAGCCCCTTCAGACAAGGCGCGCCGCCATGCGCGGGCTCCGGGACGACCTGCGAAAAGGCCCAACATATGACGCGTGATCTGGTGCAAACGCCCGCCATTGGCAAGGTGCCGTTCCACATAAGGCACCATATGTTGAACGATCGCGAACGGATCACGCGTCGTTCCGGTACCAAAGATGCGTCGGTCAGCATCCGACAGGACATCGCCCGGCTGATGGTACGCAGCCCGGCCGATCATCACCCCATCCAGACCGGCTTCCAGATGTGCGGCTGCCTCGTCCAGCGTGTTGATGCCGCCATTGATCGATATGTGAAGATCCGAAAACTCAACCTTCATCCGATGCACAAGGTCAAAGTCCAAAGGCGGGATATCCCGGTTTTCCTTGGGGCTCAGCCCTTGCAGCCACGCCTTGCGGGCATGGATTGTCACCCTTTGGCAACCTGCCGCGCTGATGTGCCCCAGAAACGCGGGCAATACATCTTCGGGCTCCTGATCATCGACTCCTATGCGGCATTTCACGGTGACATCCACATTCACCGCTTCGCACATGGCAGTCACGCAGTCGGCAACGCGGGCCGGGTCTTTCATCAAGACCGCGCCGAAAGTGCCGGATTGCACCCGATCCGACGGGCAGCCGCAGTTCAGATTGATCTCATCATACCCGGCCTCAGCCCCCAGTCTCGCGGCCTGCGCCAAATCTTCCGGATCAGAGCCGCCGAGTTGCAAAGCAACCGGGTGTTCCTCGGGAGAGTAGTCCAACAGATGCAACGCCCCGCCCCGCACGAGCGCTGGCGCCGTCACCATCTCGGTATACAGCAACGTTTCCGCGCTGAGCAGCCGATGGAAATAGCGGCAGTGTCGGTCTGTCCAGTCCATCATGGGTGCCACGCTTAAACGCGCAGACTGTGTTGCCTTGCCTGTCACAGCAACGCCTCCGTCTTGCTATGCTTCGAAATCCGATGGACTGTCAGCGGCCTTGCCCATCCGAATCAAGTCGAAAAGCCCTAACACATTCCTCTGACGACGTCCCGACTGCGTCCATCAGGATCCAACTGCTTCCGATCAGACACCATATCGGCTCATCACCATCTGGACACTGCTTTCGATCGTTTCCGTCATCTCGGCTTCGCTGAGCACCCCACCCGTAAACAGCATTGGCCAGAAGGCGCGCGCCTTGATCAGGCCAATGAATTCGCGCCCGGCCCGTTCCGGATCATCGATCCGAAGCTGCCCATCCTCGGCCGCATCTTTGAGCATGGCAATGAACGTCGCCGTCTTGTCCAGCTTGCCCTGCGCTTCCGCCGCAAGCGTCGGGTTGCGCAAGGTTTCGCTGATCACCATCCGGGCCATTGCGATAACATCGGGCCGCATCAGAATGCGCCCTTCGGCCCAGGCCAGTTCAGTCAGTTGCGTACGAATATCGCGACCTTTTTCATACCGAATTTCCAGCACTTCAGCAAAGCGGTTGGACAATTCGACCACGATGGAGCGGAACAGGTTTTCTTTACTTTCAAAGTACTTGTACAACGTACGCTTGGACACTTCGGCCCTTGCTGAAATGCGATCCATACTGGCCGCGGCAAAGCCCTTTTCCTGGAACTCGGCCACGGCAGCTTCGATGATCTGTGCGCGCTTGGACGCATTCTGTGCGCTGCATTCGTTCATGTCAGAGCTATAGACCTATTGACGTACCCTGGTCAAACACTAGGTAAACGCAAGAGTTTACAGAGGCAAAACTATATGCCATAAGTAAACCTGCGAGTTTACCAATTGCGGAAACCAGCACCAACAGGAGACCCCCTCATCATGGCTCTGAAATTGAACCTGAACGGCACGACCCACGAGGTTGATGCCGAACCCGGAACGCCTCTTCTCTGGGTGATCCGAGACGAACTGAAACTGACCGGCACAAAATTCGGCTGCGGCGTGGCATCCTGCGGGGCCTGCACCGTGCACGTGAATGGTGAGCCCGTCCGTTCCTGTCAGACATTCATTGAAGACGTCGAAGACGCCGAAGTCACGACCATCGAAGCTGTCGGTGACGACAAGATCGGTGCCGCGGTACAACAGGCCTGGGTCGAACTGGATGTCGTCCAGTGCGGCTATTGCCAGTCGGGCCAGGTGATGTCGGCAGTTGGGCTGTTGTCCGAGAACCCGAAACCGTCGATCCAGGAGATTGACGAGTACATGTCCGGCAATGCCTGCCGCTGCGCCACCTATCAACGCATTCGCGCCGGCATCCAGCGCGCGTCTGAAATTCTGGAGGCCTGATCCATGACCATCAACACTTCTCGCCGTGGGTTTCTGAAAAGCGCCGCCGCTGCCGGTGCCGTCCTCCTGGTCGGCACCCGTCCGGACGGTGCGCTGGCCGCGGCCTCGTCCGAGACCGCGCAGTTCAATCCATTTGTGAAGATCGATGCCGATGGCACCGTGACCGCCATCGTCAAACATTTTGAAAAAGGTCAGGGCCCGGCGACCGGACTGCCGACGCTGATTGCCGAAGAAATCGGCCTGACCATGGACCAAATCGAATACGAGTTCGCCCCCTCGGATCCGAATGTCTACAACAACCTGCTGTTCGGCCCGTTCCAGGGCACCGGCGGTTCGACCGCGATGGCGAATTCGTGGCTGCAATACCGTCAGGCCGGTGCTGCCGCGCGCGAGATGCTGATCAACGCCGCCGCGCAAAGCTGGGGCGTGGATGCATCCGGCATCACCATCGAAGACGGCATCGTGAAGGCAGGCGACAAGTCGGCTCCGATCGCTGAATTCGTGTCCGCTGCGTCGCAACTGGATGCTCCGGCAGAGCCACGCCTGAAGGACCCGTCCGAATTCCGCCTGATCGGAAATGAAACGGTGCGCCGCACGGATACGGCGATCAAAAGCAACGGCCAGGCGATGTTTGCCATGGACGTTCACCTGCCCAACCAGATGATCGCCATGATCAAACGCCCCGAAGCGAAGGGCGGCATCGCGCTGGGCTTTGATGACAGCGCATCGAAAGAGGTCAAAGGCTATATCAGCGCCGCAGTTCTGCCCAATCAGGCGGGCGTCGCGGTGTACGCCGAGAACACCTGGGCCGCGATTCAGGCACGCGATGCGCTTGAGGTCGAATGGGACATGTCCGGCGCGGAAACCCGCAACTCGGACCAGATCAAGGCCGAGATCATGGCCGCGCTGGAGGCTGAGCCCACGTATAACGTCAACAAGGCGGATTTTGCCGCTGTGGCAGCCGCCATCGACGGCGCGGACAAGGTCGTCGAAAAAACGTTCTACTTCCCACTGCTGGCCCATGCCCCGATGGAACCGCTGAACTGCACCATCGAGCAGACCGCAGACGGAGACATCGTTCTGCATGACGGGGCACAGATGCCGACGGGTCCTCATATGGCCTACCAGCAGATCTTTGGCCTGCCCGCCGAGAAGATCCACATCAAAACCATGCTGGCAGGCGGGTCGTTCGGGCGCCGCGCCACCCCGGATGCGGATTATCAGGTCGAGGCCGCCCTGGCCTTTGTCGTCACTGACCGCTCTCGCCCGGTGAAACTGGTCTGGACGCGCGAAGACGACATTCGCAGCGGGTATTACCGACCGGCCTTTGGCCACAAGGTTCGTGTGGGTCTGGACGCCGAAGGCAACATCGTCGGGTGGCAGCACCAGATTGCCGGCCAATCCGTGATCAAGGGCACCCCGTTCGAGGCTGTTCTGGTTCATGACGGCATCGACCACAGCTCGGTCGAAGGCGTTTCGGACAGCCCCTACAGCATCCCCGGCATGGCGGTGGGTCTGACCGATACGCCAAAGGCGACGACGGTTCTGTGGTGGCGCTCGGTCGGGCACACCCACACCGCCTATACGATGGAAACCATGATGGATCTGGTGGCCGAGGCCGCCGGTCGTGATCCGGTGGAGTTCCGTCTGGCCCATCTGTCCGACAGCAGCAACCCGGACCAGCAGCGCAAGGCAGCTGTTTTGAAGCTGGCGGCCGAAAAGGCGAACTGGGGCAATGCGCCAGAAGGCCGGTCGCAGGGGATTGCCGTTCACAAGTCCTTTGGGTCTTACGCGGCTGAAGTGGTCGAAATCTCGGGCGATCCGGAAAGTGGCATCAGGATTGAAAAGGTCACCTGTGCCGTGGATTGCGGTATCGCCGTGAACCCCGATATCGTGCGGGCCCAGATGGAAGGCGGCATCGGCTATGGCATTGGCCATGTGATGCGTGACCAGATCACCCTGACAAGCGGGGCTGTGGATCAATACAACTTCCCGGATTACGAACCGCTGCGTATCGGGGATATTGCTGCAATCGACGTGCACATCGTGCCATCGGCCGAAGCGCCGACCGGCGTCGGAGAACCCGGCACGCCACCGTCGGCACCGGCTTTGGCCAATGCGATCAAGGCCCTGTCAGGTTTGCATGTCGCGCAATTGCCCATGGAAGAACATGGCGTAAGCTTTGCCTGAAAACAGCTCTCCGCGCCGGTCACACCGGCGCGGGGCGTTCCTTGAACACCCAAGCCAAAATTTGATCAAATTTGGTGACAAAGCACATCCATTGAAGTAAATCACTGGGGAGTTTCACCGACGGAGCCCCCAATGGATCTGAGAGCCCTGCACAATTTTCGCGTTGCCGCATGTGACCTGAACGGTCAGATGCGAGGCAAACGCGTGCCCCCTGGCTATGCCGACAAACTGGGAAAAGGCGCCGTGCGAATGCCGTTTTCGGCACTGAACGTAGACCTGTGGGGCGCTGATATCGAAGGAAGCCCGCTGGTTTTTGAAACCGGCGACGCAGATGGGGTGCTGCGCCCGATCGAACGCGGCCCGGTCCCCGTGCCCTGGCTGGATACGGAAACAGCGCTGGTGCCAATGTGTCTGTATGATGATGACGGCGTACCCTTCCCGGGCGACCCGCGGCATGCCCTGTCCGCCATACTCGACCGCTATGCGCAACGCGGCTGGTCCGTTGTTGCCGCGACGGAGTTGGAGTTCACACTCGTTGACGCTTCTGGCGCGCAGCCGCAACCACCGGTGAATCCGATCACAGGGCGGCGCCTTGCGGATGAGGCCGTTCTGTCGGTTGCCGAAATGGACGCGTTCGAGGCGTTCTTTACCGACCTGTACGATGGCTGCGCCGCAATGGGCATCCCCGCGCAGACGGCCATTTCCGAAAGCGGTATCGGCCAGTTCGAAATCAACCTGAACCATCAGGACGCCATGTGCTGTGCTGATGATACGTGGCTTTTCAAGGCATTGACGCGTGGATTGGCGCGCCGGCACGGATTTGCGGCCACCTTCATGTCCAAGCCTTATGCCGATGACGCGGGCAACGGAATGCATGTGCATTTCTCGGTGTTGGACCAGAACGGACACAATGTGTTCGACAACAACGGGCCGGAAGGCACCGAGATATTGCGGTCTGCCATAGCGGGCTGTGTCGCGGCCATGCCGGGCAGTACGTTGATATTTGCACCCCACGGCAACTCCTACACACGGCTGGTACCGGGTGCACATGCGCCCACGGGCGCCTGCTGGGCCTATGAAAACCGAACCGCTGCCATTCGCATCCCGGGCGGAGCGCCCACCGCACGGCGCATCGAACACCGCGTCGCCGGCGGGGACATAAACCCCTATCTGATGCTGACCGCGGTTCTGGGCGCGGCACTTGTCGGCATCGAGGACGGCTTGACCCCACCTGCCCCGATCACGGGGAACGCCTATGACATCTCGGACCTGCCTCAACTGATGCCGGATTGGTCGAGCGCGATTGACAGGTTCGCCTCGGATCCCTTGGTGGCCCGGATGTTCCCCGCTGACCTGATCCGCTATCTGACCATGACCAAGCGACAAGAGATCACCCGATTTGCGAACATCCCGCCCGAGGATCACTGGCTGTGCTATCTCGAGACGGTTTGACCCCCTTGCCGCGTCAACCAGTCTCGGTTAGGATTAATTTGATCAAATTTGGTGACACATGAAAATCGGTATTCTACAAACCGGCCACACCCCCGAAGTGCTACAGGACGAATTCGGGGATTATGACGAACTTTTCCCCGCGTTGCTGCGTGACAACGGGTTCGAGTTCGTGACCTTCGCCGTCGTGGACGGCACTTTCCCCGATGGTGCGGATGATGCGGACGGATGGATCATTACCGGATCGCGCCACGGGGTTTACGAGGACCTTCCCTGGATCGCCCCGCTGGAAGCGCTGGTGCGCGAGATCCGGGAAAGTGGAAAACCCCTGATCGGCGTTTGCTTTGGCCACCAGATCATTGCTCAGGCACTGGGTGGCAAGGTCGAGAAATTCTCGAAAGGATGGGCCGTGGGTCGTACGGAATACGAATATGACGGCAACAGATTGTGGCTGAATGCCTGGCATCAGGATCAGGTTGTCGAATTGCCGAAGGAAGCGCGGGTTCTGGGCCGGAATGCCTTCTGCGAAAACGCGATGCTGGCTTATGGGGACGCAATCTGGACAGTACAGGCCCACCCGGAATTCACCAACGGATTCGTGGCGGGCCTGATGCGGACACGGGGCAAGGGCGTGGTGCCCGAAGACCTGATGCGCGAAGCCGCAAATCGCGAGACGGCCCCGGACGACAACGCCAAAATCGCGCGCCACATGGCCGAGTTTCTAAAGAAAGAGAGAGCCTGATGGCTGATTGGACCGATAAACTGCCGGAAGCCGCAAAGGCATATTTCCATGGGCAACGACTAGACGAAGTTGAATGCATCATTTCGGACCTGCCGGGTATTGCGCGCGGCAAGGCGGTGCCTGCATCAAAATTCGCAAAGCAATCCTATTTCCACCTGCCCGACAGCATTTTTTACCAGACCATCACGGGGGGCTGGGGCGAAGCGGCCGGCGATGACGGGTTCATCGAAAAGGATATGATCCTGAAGCCCGATTTCTCGACCACTTCCGCTGCGCCGTGGACGGGGGATTGGACATTGCAAGTGATCCACGACGCCTACGACCGGGATGACAATCCGATCCCTTACAGCCCGCGTAACGTGCTCAAGCGTGTTGTGCAGCTTTATCATGATAAGGGATGGAAGCCGGTTGTTGCACCAGAGATGGAGTTCTTTCTGGTTGCCCCCAACGTGGACCCGGCGCAGGGCATCAAACCCATGATGGGGCGTTCCGGCCGTCCGGCCGCGGCGCGGCAGGCCTATTCCATGACGGCCGTGGACGAGTTTGGCCCGGTGATCGACGACATCTATGATTTCGCCGAGCATCAGGGGTTCGAGATCGACGGCATCACGCAGGAAGGCGGCGCCGGGCAGTTGGAAATCAACCTGCGTCACGGCAATCCGGTGAAACTGGCCGATGAAGTCTTCTATTTCAAACGCCTGATCCGCGAGGCCGCGCTGCGCCACAATTGTTTTGCCACCTTCATGGCCAAACCGATCGAGGAAGAGCCGGGTTCGGCCATGCATATCCATCACTCGATCATCGACATGGAAACCGGTCAGAACATCTTCTCTGGTCCTCAAGGGGGTGAGACGGACGCGTTTTACCACTTCATCGCCGGTCTGCAGAACCACCTGCCCGCTGGTCTGGCGGTTATGGCACCCTATGTGAATTCCTACCGGCGCTATGTGAAGGATCACGCGGCACCGATCAATCTGGAATGGGCCCGTGACAACCGCACCACCGGTATTCGCGTGCCCCTGTCCGGCCCTGAATCGCGGCGCGTCGAGAACCGCATCGCCGGGATGGACTGCAACCCGTATCTGGGCATCGCGCTGTCGCTTGCCTGCGGCTATCTTGGCCTGGTCGAGCAGGAACGCCCACGTCGTCAGTTCTATGGCGACGCTTATGAAGGCGAGGGCGATATCCCGCAGGTCATGGGCGAAGCGCTGGACCTGTTCGACGAGGCCACTGCCCTGCACGAAGTTCTGGGCCCCGAATTCGCCCGCGTTTACGGCATCGTCAAACGGGCCGAGTACGAGGAGTTCCTACAGGTCATCTCTCCGTGGGAACGTGAACATCTGCTGATCAACGTCTGAGACCTTCCGTGAACCTGCTCTATTCCAATGACCGCAAGGGCCAGTACCCTGACAGCTGGTATGCCGCGACGGCACATCCGATGGATCGCTTTCCCGCGTTGTCAGAAGACACCAAGGCGGATGTATGCGTTGTCGGTGGCGGTTATACGGGGCTGTCCGCGGCCCTTCATCTGGCCGAAGCCGGATTCGACGTCGTGCTGCTTGAAGCGCACCGCGTCGGCTTTGGCGCGTCGGGCCGAAACGGCGGCCAGTTGGGCAGCGCGCAGCGGATGGACCAGGAAGACCTCGAGCGTCTTGTAGGCGACGCTGACGCCGCCAAGCTGTGGGAGTTGGCCGAAGACGCCAAGGATCTGGTCAAATCCCTGATTGCAAAACACAAGATCGCCTGTGACTTGAAACCCGGTGTCGCCGTTCTGGGCCTGAGCAAATCCGAACAAAAAGAACTGCATGACCATGCCGGCCATCTTTCCGAGCGGTACGGATACGACCAGATCGAGCTGTTGGACGAAAACGCGGGTCATTCGCTGTGCCCGTCGCCCGCCTATCACGGGGGGTATCTGGATATGGGTGCGGCGCATCTGCACCCTTTGAACTTTGCGTTGGGATTGGCGCAAGCTGCGGCCAAAGCGGGCGTTCGCATCCATGAAAGCACCGAAGTGACCGGTATTGACGAGGGCCAGACGGCTGTGATCCGAACTGCACACGGCAACGTTCGGGCCGAGCACGTCATTCTGGCCTGCAACGGGTATCTGGGCGGCCTCAATCGTTCCGTCGCCGCCAGGGTCATGCCCATCAACAATTTCATTGCGGCCACCGAACCCCTTGGAGAGGACACCGCCCGGGTTTTGACCCGGGATGTGGCGGTTGCGGATACGAAATTCGTGGTGAACTATTTTCGCCTCAGCGCCGATGGCCGCCTCTTGTTCGGAGGCGGCGAAAGCTATGGCTATCGCTTTCCATCAGATGTCGCCGCCAAGGTCCGCAAACCGATGACCGAGATTTTCCCGCATTTGCGGGATGTGAAGATTGACTATGCCTGGGGCGGAACGCTGGCCATCACAATGCGGCGGATGCCGTATCTGGCCCGTGTCGCACCCAATATTCTTTCGGCTTCGGGATATTCCGGTCACGGTGTCGGCACCGCGACCCATGCCGGACACCTTATGGCGATGGCGATTCAGGGTCAGGCCGAAGGGTTTGACACGATGGCACGCGTGCCCGCGCTGTCTTTTCCAGGCGGCCCTGCCCTGCGCAGCCCGCTTCTGGTGCTGGCCATGACTTGGTTCGCACTGCGCGACCGGCTTGGGGTCTGATCCACGTAAATTGCGACAGATTGGTGAATTTTCGCCTGCCCGGCGATTGAGGGCTTGGATTGCCTTCCGATTATCTTTATCTTTCCCAAAGATAGAATTCGGGAATTCCAAATATGACGCTGCCCCCCAACGTTCACGACGCCGAACCCATCCCTGCCGCCGCCAAGGACGCGATCGAGGCCCTGATGCAGTCAGGTGACCTGTTCCGCTATACCGCACCGCAGGATGCCCCGGTGGCCCTGCTGGAAGCCGAGTTCGCGGAACTGTTGGGCACGAAATACGCCTTGGCGGTGTCGTCCTGTTCGGCCGCGCTGTTTCTGTCGCTCAAAGCACTGGGCCTGCCTCGCGATGCGCGTGTTCTGATCCCCGGCTTCACCTTCGCGGCCGTGCCGTCTTCGGTTGTCCATGCCGACTGCATTCCGGTTCTGTGCGAAGTGGGTGAAAACTATCGCATCGACATGGCCGATTTCGAGGCCAAGCTGGACAACGTTCAGGCAGTCATCATCAGCCACATGCGCGGGCATACATCCGACATGGATGCGATCATGGCCTTGTGCGACGCACGAAACATTCCGGTGATCGAGGATGCCGCGCATTCGCTGGGCACCACATGGCATGGCCGCAATATCGGTACGATCGGAAAGGTCGGATGTTTCTCGTTCCAATCCTACAAGATGATCAATGCCGGCGAAGGTGGCATCCTGATCACGAATGATGCCGATCTTGTCGCACGGGCCGTCATCATGTCCGGCGCGTATGAACACAATTGGAAAAAGCACAAAGGTCCGCAGGGCGACAATTCACCCGAACTGGAAGAGGCCTTTGCCCGCTGGCAGAACAAGCTGCCGCTGTACAATCTTCGCCTGAGCAACCTCAGCGCGGCAGTGATCCGTCCGCAACTTCCGGAACTGGCGCGCCGCGTCCGCGATGGCCTGGCGAACCATGATTACGTGGCCGGTCGCCTGAACACCTCGTCTCATATCGAAGTTCCCGCCCCCCTGCCCCCCGAGCAGCGTGCGCCGGATTCGATCCAGTTCAATCTTGTCGGAATGCAGGAACATGAGATCCGCGCCTTTGCCGCAGCGTCCGAGGCACGCGGCGTCAAGGTTCAGGTTTTTGGTCTGAGCGAAGACAACGCCCGCGTCTTCTGGAACTGGCAATTCCTGCCAGAAAGTTTCGACCTACCCAAGACGCGCGACATGCTGATGAAGGCCTGTGACGTGCGCCTGCCCGTCCGCCTGACCCGCGAAGAGCTGGACGTGATTGCAGACATCCTGCTGGCATCGGTTGGCGAAGTGACCGGCCCCATGCCGGTTTATGGCACTTAAAGCAACGGCGCTTTGAACAAGAAAGGCCCGCACAATGCGGGCCTGTTTCTTTGTTCGGAACGGATCAGTTCAACTTGGACAGTTTTTGCTGCAACTCGGCCAGCTGTTTCTTGATGTCGTCCAGATCCTCTTTCGGTTCGGACTTGTCCTCTTCCTTTTCCGGGCTGGACCATCCGCTGGACAGCCCACTGGTCATCGCCTTCAGGAAAGCCTGTTGCTGCGCCTGCAATGCGTCAAAACCCGGCATCTGAGACATCGGATTCATCGCGCTCATGTTTTCCATCATCTTGTTTTGGCTTTCGCGCAGCATCTCGAACGAGCTTTGCAGAAACTGGGGCATCATCCCCCCGCCCGGCAGCATGTAACTACGCACCAGATCATTCAGTACATTCACCGGCAGCACGTTTTCACCCCGGCTTTCATGTTCGGCAATGATTTGCAGAAGATACTGGCGCGTCAGGTCATCGCCGGTTTTCAGATCAATGATCTGTACTTCGCGCCCGTCACGGATGAACCCCGCGATATCTTCGAGCGTCACGTAATCGCTGGTCTCGGTATTATACAGCCGACGGCTGGCATAGCGCTTGATAAGCAGCGGTTTTTCTTGGTCCGACACCGGGTTCCCTCCCCAAGGATGATGCGTTGCAGCACAGGTTATGCGAGTGCAGCACAAAAAGAAAGGGCAGGTCAATGGACCTGCCCAACGCGATTGCACCCAATGGGAGGGTTGGGTGCGCTTCGCGGACGTTTCTTACTTTGCAGCTGCAGCTTTCTTGGCTGCGGTGGTGACCTCGTTGGTCGCCTTTTTGACGGCAGCGGTTGCTTCTTCCGCGGCGTCTTTGCCGGCAGCCATCAGCAGCTCGACGGTTTCGGTCTGAACTTTTTTCGCGATTTCAGCGAAAGCGGCCAGATTTTCAGCTGCAACTTCAGCCGACGCGCTTGCGAAGTCGGTTGCGGCTTTTGCGTAGTCAGCAGGCTCTGCCTTGGCTTTCGACATCTCGCTCAGCTTGGCCAGGGTGTCCTTGGTCCATTTGTTCGAGATCTCGGCCGATTTCTCAGCAGCGTCCAGGGCAACGCCCGACAGCTTCTCGTTCAGCGAAGCGGTCGATTTGAATGCGCCTTCCATTGCGGTGGTGTCCACCGGAAATGCACCCATCATGTCTTTCATGATCGCGGTAAAGTCTTGGGTCTTTGCCATTGTCCTAATCCTTTTAGCCGGTCCGGGCCCACCCCGGGTTTCATCAGCTTGAGGACAATATGATTGCTGCACCGCAGCATTGCAAGTTTTTTCTTGCTGCGACGCAGAATTTTTAAGTTTCAAAATGAAATCAGGCGTTTGGTTTCGCCACAACATAAGTCCCGGGTGCGGATGCAAGGCTCGGGTGCTTCGAATCACCCGGCTCACGGGCCGGAACCTGCTTGCCGGAGCGCTTCTTCAACCACGCGTCCCACATGGGCCACCAGGACCCCTCGTGAAAATCGGCTTCCTTCAGCCAGGTGCTGGCGTCCGACTTCATATCCGGGTTGGTGTAGTGGCCATATTTCTTCTTGCTGGGCGGGTTCACGATACCCGCAATATGACCCGACTCTGAAACCACGAAGGTTTTGGACCGCGAGCCCATTTTCTGCACGCCGCGGTAACAGTCTTTCCATGCCGCGATGTGGTCGGTTTCGCAGGTTATGGCCATCAGCGGCACATCCACGTCTTCGAGTTTCAGCTTGTGCCCCATCAACTCGAAACCGTCGGTCGCGAACTCGTTGCGCTGGCAGAGGCCTCGCAGATATTCCACGGCCATTTTTGCTGGCAGGTTTGCACCATCGCCGTTCCAGTAAAGCAGATCAAAGGCCGGAGGCACTTCCCCCATCATGTAGCTGCGAATGGCCGGACCATAAACCAGGTCGCGTGATCGCAGAAATGACATTGTGCGCGCCATGATCCAAGACCGCAGAACGCCCTCTTTTTTTACTTCCTCTTCGATTCCGTCGATGAAGTCGTTTTGCAGGAATGGCGTAAACTCACCCTGATCGGAAAAATCCGTCAGGGCCGTGAACAGCGTTGCGGATTTGACCGATTTGTCGCCACGCTGTTTCAGCAAGGACAACGTCAGGCTCAGCGTCGTGCCCGCGATGCAATAACCCACAGCGTTGACCTGTTTGACCTTGCAGATCTTCTTGGCCGTTTCGATTGCGGTCAGGAAACCGTCCTGAATATAGTCTTCCATGCCGGTTTCGGCATAGCTTTCATCCGGGTTCACCCAGCTTACGACAAACAGGGTATAGCCCTGTTCGGTGATCCATTTGATCATGCTGTTCTGGGCTTTCAGATCCAGAATATAGAACTTGTTGATCCAGGGCGGGAACAGAACGATGGGCGTCTCATAAACCGTTTCCGTCACCGGCTTGTACTGGATCAGCTCCATCATGCGGTTGCGATATATGACCTCGCCCGGCGTCGTCGCCAGGTTTCCACCAACCTCGAACGCGCTTTCATCCGCCAGTTTGACGACCAACTCGCCATCATTGGCCTCAAGGTCTGAAACAAGGTTCTCCAACCCTTTGATCAGCGACTGACCTTCGGTCTCGACCGCTTTTTGCAGGGCATCCGGGTTGGTCGCCAGAAAATTCGTGGGCGCCATCATGTCGATGATCTGCTGCGAGAAATACTGTAGGCGTCGTTTGTCCTTGGCATCCAGATCATCGACCGACGAGACAGCCTGCGCAATCGCTTCCGCGTTCGTCAGGTATTGCTGCCGGATCAGTCGGAAATAAGGGTTTGTCTCCCAAAGGGGATTGGAGAACCGCTTGTCACCGGGCTTGGTTTCCTCGGTTTCCACCTCACCTGTCGTCAGCGCTTTCTGCGCTTCGGCAAAGTTGAGAACCGACTTGCCCCAGAATTCTATCTGTTGCTCCAACAACTTGGCGGGATTTTGCCATGCCTCGGCCCAATACGCCGTTGCTGCTCGTGCGAAAAGCTCTTGATTCGGGCCGTCCAGCGCGGGGGTGTGCGACTTTTTTGACGCCATGATCTCGACCAGGCGCTTCGAGAGCTGCTCGACCTTTTCCATATTTTCTTTAATGCGTTCAATATGTTCTTCGGACACGTCCGGCATTTGGTCTTCACTTGTTGTCATTTTAACAATTCCACCCTAACCTCGCTGCCATGCAGAATAACGTCGTGGGCGCTGGGGGGCAAAGCGACGAATGGTCCGAACTCTCAGGCTGACACTCAGGAGGCTCCATTTATGCGCTACATGATGACCTACGACTTGATGGAGTCCATGCGAAACACCAACCAGTGGCTTGGTGCAACCGCAAGTGCGATGGCGTCCTACCCCCTGTTTTCCATGACACCCAACCCGGCGTTCAGCTGGATGGCTGCCTGGGGCGAAGTCACCGAACGTACCTTCCAGCGAATGGTCGTCAAACCTGACTGGGGCATTCGAACCTTCACCTGCGAGGACGGAAAGGACCATCTGGTCGAGATCACCACCGTTCTGGAACGCCCCTTTGGCGATCTGGTTCATTTCCGTGTCAACGGCCGGGAAGAACAACCGCGCAAGGTCCTGCTGGTTGCGCCCATGTCCGGCCATTACGCCACGCTGCTGCGTTCGACTGTCAAAAGCCTGCTGGTCAATTGCGAAGTTTACATCACCGATTGGCATAATGCGCGCGATATTCCCGTGTCTGCCGGCAAGTTCGATGTCGAAGACTACACGCTCTACCTTGTAGATTTCATGAAGGAACTGGGGCCGGACACGCATGTCGTGGCGGTTTGTCAACCTGCCCCGCTGACATTGGCGGCCACCGCCTATCTGGCGGAGGTCGAACCCAAGGCTCAACCCAGTACCCTGACACTGATTGGCGGGCCGGTCGACCCGGACGCGACCCCGACCGACGTTACCGACTTTGGACGCCGTGTGACGATGGGTCAGCTGGAAGAAACCATGATTCAACGGGTCGGATTCAAGTACAAAGGTGTCGGGCGTATGGTCTATCCCGGCCTGCTGCAACTGGCCTCGTTCATGTCGATGAACGCCGATCGCCACTCCAAGGCGTTTTCCGATCAAATTCAGCGTGTTATCCGCAACGAAGCCTCGGATCTGGATGCCCATAACCGTTTCTATGACGAATATCTTGCGGTGATGGACATGACGGCCGAGTTCTATCTGTCGACGGTCGAACGCGTCTTCAAAAACCGCGAGATCGCACGCAACGAATTTGTTGTCGCCGGCCACAAGGTGGATATCGGCAAGATTACCGATGTTGCCGTGAAATCGGTCGAAGGTGCGAATGACGATATCTCGGCGCCCGGTCAATGTATTGCTGCTCTGGACCTGTGCACCGGCTTGCCGGACAGCAAAAAGGCCAGCCACGTAGAACCCGGCGCGGGCCATTACGGCATTTTCGCGGGCCGCAGCTGGCGTGACAACATTCGCCCGCTTGTGATTGATTTTATGAACGAAAACAGCCGCAAGAAACCTCGCCGCGCAGCGAACACCAACAAGGTCGCCTGATGAACATGGGCGGGCCGGCACATGGTGGCCTTGCCTTTTCCTGCACCTGCGGCCAGTTGAAGGGTCAAATCTCGGACCGGGGCGTTCGGCTTGGAACCCATGTCGAGTGTTTTTGTCATGACTGCCGCGCGGCGCAGCTGTATTTCGGGCAGCCCGACCCGGCCCCAGGCCCGGTGGACATCTTCCAGATGGCACCGGATGAAATCGAAATCACCGCCGGAGGCCAATTCCTTTCGGCCATGAAGCTCAGCCCAAATGGTATGCTGCGATGGTATGCCAGCTGCTGCAACGCTCCGCTGGCGACGACGCCACGGACTGCCCGTTTGCCCTTTGCAGGGTTTATCGTCGGCAGGATTACCGGTGACGTTTCCGCATTGGGTCCGGTCACGACCCGTGGGTTTGTCCCTCGACCCGATGGAAAACAAAAACACGAAAAGGTCAGGTTTGCGGCGTTTGGCCTTTTGCGCCGCGCCCTGCATTCGCGCCTGTCAGGACGCTGGAAGAATACGCCGTTCTTCGACCCCGAGACCGGCGATCCTGCGGTCGTACCGAATGTCATTTCGAAAGACGAACGCGCGGCGCTTTACCCGTAGACAAACCTTTGCGGGATATTCAGCCAGGTTTCCAAGGCTTTGTTCACGGCATCGGGCGCTTCAAGCGGCAGAAGATGTCCGGCGTTTTCAACGATCTCCAACGCGGCCTCCGGTATCAGGTCGGACATGAAAGAATGCCGTTTGACCGGGGTCAGCGTGTCATGGGCACCGCACATGATCAAAGTGGGGACTTTGATGCGGCGCAACGATCCCTGTTGGTCGGGTCGGCGCTGCAAGGCACGCATTTGGCGCACAAAAGCTTCGGCGCCCAGATCATTCGCCATTGCCAAAAGATCATTCAGAATCGGGACTCGCCTGGGCCCCGGCGCCAAAGTATCGGTGCCGACCAGTTGGCGCATGACCTCTTCCAGCCGCCCACCCAGGGCACCAATGATCAGGTCCTCGCGACTGGCCGCGATCTGAGGTGTGTCCGCCTGTGCGTCCGTCGACATCAGGCACAGGCGCGTCACCCGTTCCGGTGCCCGCCGGATCAGTTCCAGCCCCACCACACCGCCCATGCTCAGGCCCGCCAATGCAAACCGATGTGGAAGCTGATCCAACAGCCCCGAGGCGATCTCTTCAATTCGCTCGCCTCCGGAAACAGGCGCAACAGTGACGGGCCGCGACCGTGACAACACCTCGATCTGAGGTCGAAACAGCCGGGCATCACACATCAACCCAGGCAACAACACCAGCGGTTCGTTCACGCGGGGGCTCCATCTGCTCGGTTTTCCGAGTCCTTCCAGTTGTTGTCAGGATGAGAGTTTTGCCGCAGCCGGGCAAGGAAAACTTCACGGGTAGGCGATGGCGCGAAATGCCGGAAAATCGGCGTAACGGGCTTGCCGCGTCGCAAGGTCTTCACCGGGTTCAGCGCCCGGCCTCAACAGACACCCACGCGGAGCAATATAGCTGTCGATCCGGCGATGCGGCCTGGGCCGCCACACAAGATTGAACGCACAGAGCTTGGGGAAGAACCAGATTTCGGAATACTCCAGATGATCGTGCATCCACCACGCCAGATCCCGCCAGTCCCTGCCCTGCGCATATTGATCCGCGAACCACGGGATAACGATGGATGCCCCGGCAATCCGCGCATCCCCTTCCCCGCGATCCCAGATGTGGCATTCCAGCGGGTGATCGTTTCGGGCGCAGTTCAGCTTGTTTTCATTGCCAAACCGGTTCAAGGACGATGAACGATAACCCGACCTGACCGCGACCCGGCCAAATGTCTCTTCCAAAGGGTCAAGAAGGGTTTCGCAAAACGCGCGACCTGTTTCGATCGCCAGATCCGGGTTGTCCGGAATATTCTGCTTTTGGTGGAAGTTGCCGATTTCCGAATACAGAAAATCGCGCATGAAGAAATGCCGGGACAAGCGGACACGACCCAGGGTCTCAAGGCTCCACATGCTGCCCGGCTTACGCATCTTGCATCCTTTTTATCCGATCAATCAGGGTTTATTCCACCCCCAAGCCCTTCAGCCACTCCAGAATGCCAGCAACGGCGGCATCGGTTTGACCCGGCGACATCAACCGCCCCGCGATAACATGTGAAGACGGATCGTCACCCGGCCCCATCGTCACCAGCTCGACCGTTGCCGGAGTGCCCCAGGCCTCGGCAACCTTGTGCGTCCGGTGCGGCCGCACAACCTGATCATCATCCGAAAACCAGAACAAGGCGGGTATCAGGGCCTCAGAGAAATCCAGCGCATAGACCGTATCCACCAGCACGGACATCGGCACGACGGCTTCCCACGGGTAGACCGACGTCCAGTACCTGTTCTTCTCTGGGTCCGGCCCTGACACATCGCGTTCTTTCCCCATGAGAACGGGCAACCAGCTTCTTGCCCAAGGCAACGAAGGCACCCACGCCGCGACGGTATTCACACCAAAGTTCGGCGAAACAAAAACCATGCCGACCACATCCTGGCTGAGGTCGGCATCCAACGCAGCGGCCGCCGCCAGCGTTCCTCCGGTCGAGGTGGACATGACGATCACCTTTTCCCCGACCGCGCGCGCCGCTGCCAGCCCTTCTGCGGTATCCTGCATCCAGCCCGAGGCCGTACCCTCGGCCATTGCCGGCCCATCCCGACCGTGACCTTGCAGCCGGGTGTAGACCAGATTGGCGCCCAAAGCGTCAGCCACCAGATCAGGCACGGGGCGGATTTCCTCGGAACTTGCTGAAAAACCGTGGATGTACAGAACAGAATACGGCGTGCGCTGTTCCTTGTATCCGTCCTGCCAGATCACGCGCTTTTCGACACCCGGAACGATGTCATCATAGGCAGACTCGGTGCTTTCAAAATAAACCTGAACACCTTCACCAAATTTTCGAGAGTCAAAGGTCGGGTGCAGGTTCACTTCCTCGCGCGGGCCGAACCAGAAGACCAGGCCGCCAAGAACAACCAGCGCCAGAAGAGCGCGCCCCAGAAACCAACCAAAGCGCCGCATCAGGCTTCTCCCAACACGTCAAGAACCGCGGTCTCGATCAGACGCAGGCACTTCTCGTCCGAAAAGCGATGATCGGCCCCCTTGACCAACAGCAGCCGCATGTCAGGGCCCGCAGCATGTTCCAGAAGCCGCACGGCTGTTTCGGTCGAAACGGCCGTGTCTGCGGTGCCTTGCAGGAAACGAACCGGGAACGGCAGATCCAGAGCGCCCCGCAAAACCAAATTCTGGCGTCCGTCTTCGATCATGCGCTTGGTGATGACATAGGGTTCCATATAGTCGGACGGCAGCTCGACATGGCCGACAGTGTCCAGCGCAGCTTTTTGTTCGTCGCTGAACGAAGCCCAATACCCGTCCTCGGTGAAATCCGGCGCGGCGGCGATTGTCACCATGCCTGCAATTCGCTCGGGCATGACTTTGGCCAGCAGCAATGCCTGCCATCCCCCCATTGATGAGCCAACCACGATCAAAGGTCCGTCCGTCAATGCCTTTACCGCAGCCAATGTGTCCTGATGCCAGTCACCGATACAGCCCTCGGTGAACGCGCCCGAGCTTTCGCCGTGGCCGGAATAATCGAACCGCAAGAACGATTGCCCCCGCGCCTGTACCCAGGCTTCCAGATGCACGGCCTTGGTGCCTTCCATGTCCGATTTGAGCCCGCCCAGAAAAACGATGGTCGGTCCTGCCCCTTCGGTCTTGTGATAAGCCAGTCGCCGCCCCTGCGGCGTCTCCAGAAAATCCGTCGCTGCCATGAAATCCTCTTTCTCGTTAGGCAACATCATGCACGGCAGCACGATGGTCGCAATTCCGGAATTCGATTTCCCGTTGCGTCAGCTACGCACCTTGCGACACTTGACAGTAATTGTTGCACCTGCCACATGGGCCGAACACACATAACCCGCAACCGGGCGTTCAGTGGGCGCCAAACCGACGAGGAGAGCCGATATGGCCCTGGATTCTCAATCCGTCTCTCTCACCTTTCCCGATGGCAATGCACGCACCTACGCCACAGGCGTCACGCCCGCGCAGGTGGCTGCCGACATCTCAACCTCGCTGGCCAAAAAGGCCATCTCGGCCACCGTTGACGGCCAGCACTGGGACCTGCAATGGCCCATCGAATCCGACGCGCAGATCGCCATCCACACCATGAAGGATGAGGCCCAGGCCAATGAGCTGATCCGCCACGATCTGGCCCATATCATGGCGCGCGCGGTTCAGGAAATCTGGCCCGCCACCAAGGTCACCATCGGCCCCGTCATCGAAAACGGCTGGTATTATGACTTCGACCGCGAAGAGCCGTTCACGCCGGAAGATCTCGGCCTCATCGAGAAAAAGATGAAAGAGATCATCAACAAGCGTGATCCCGTCACCACCGAGGTCTGGGACCGCGAGCGCGCGATCGAGTTCTACAAGGCCAACAACGAGCCCTACAAGGTCGAGCTGATCGAGGCTATTCCCGGCGACGAACCGCTGCGCATGTACTGGCACGGCCATTGGCAGGATCTGTGCCGAGGTCCGCACCTGCAACATACCGGGCAGGTTCCGGGGGATGCGTTCAAGCTGATGTCCATCGCCGGCGCCTATTGGCGTGGCGACAGCGACCGTGCGATGTTGCAGCGTATCTATGGTGTGGCCTTCACCGGAAAGGAAAAGCTGAAAGCGCACCTGCATATGCTGGAAGAGGCCGCCAAGCGCGACCACCGCAAGCTGGGCCGCGAGATGGACCTGTTCCACATGCAGGAAGAGGCCCCCGGCCAGATTTTCTGGCACCCCAACGGCTGGACGATCTACACCCAGTTGCAGGACTACATGCGCCGCCAGCAGCGCAACGGCGGCTATGTCGAGGTCAATACGCCGCAGGTTGTAGACCGCAAACTGTGGGAAGCATCGGGCCATTGGGACAAGTATCAGGAAAACATGTTCATCGTCGAAGTGGACGAGGAACATGCCCGCGAAAAGGCGATCAACGCGCTCAAGCCGATGAACTGCCCCTGTCATGTGCAGATTTTCAATCAGGGCCTGAAATCCTATCGCGACCTGCCGCTGCGCATGGCCGAGTTCGGGTCTTGCAACCGCTATGAGCCGTCAGGTGCGCTGCACGGTATCATGCGTGTGCGCGGCTTTACCCAGGACGATGGGCACATCTTCTGCACCGAAGACCAGATCGAGTCAGAAACCGCAGAGTTCATCCGGTTCCTGTCCCGGATCTACAAGGATCTGGGATTCGAGAACTTCTCGGTCAAATTCTCGGATCGCCCCGAGAAACGGTCGGGGTCGGATGAAGTCTGGGACAAGGCTGAAGCCGCGTTGCTCAGCGCGACACGTGCTGCCGGGATCGAGCCGGAGCTCAACCCCGGTGAAGGCGCCTTTTATGGTCCCAAGCTGGAATTTGTTCTGACGGATGCGATCGGTCGCGATTGGCAATGCGGCACGCACCAGGTTGACTTCGTGCTGCCCGAACGCCTTGATGCCACCTATATCGGCGCTGACGGCGGCAAGCACCGCCCCGTCATGCTGCATCGCGCGACGCTGGGCTCGTTCGAGCGTTTCATCGGTATCCTGATCGAAGAACACGCCGGCAAGCTGCCCTTCTGGCTTGCGCCGCGTCAGGTCGTGGTTGCGTCCATCACCTCCGATGCGGATGGCTATGTCGCCGAAGTGGTCGAAACGCTGCGCGCCGCCGGTGTGCGGGCCGAAGCCGACATTCGCAACGAAAAGATCAACTACAAGGTTCGTGAACACTCGGTCGGCAAAGTTCCGGTCATTCTGGCCGTCGGCCATCGCGAAGTTGAAGACCGCACCGTCAGTGTCCGGCGTCTGGGCGAAAAACAGACGCAGGTACAACCGCTTGTCGTTGTAACAAACGAGCTGTCGCAGGCAGCCACCCCGCCGGATTTGCTGTAACAATCGGCAGCATATTGCTGGGAATCTGGCCCCCGAATTGGGGCCAGGTTGAAACAATTCGCTCTTTCTTCATCAAAAACAATGCATTACGCTGCAAGAGGGCAAGCCGCCCTTTGACGTGCTTGTGAGACACGGGCTCGTGAATTCAACTCTGTCTATCAAGCTACTACCTTTGTCATTGTCACAAGCAGACATACCCAGTCATCAAGAGGATTACCGAGATGTCGAACACAGCCAAGTCCCTGGTTATCGCAACCGCAGTCGCAGCCGCCGTATCGGGCGCCGCAACCACTGCATCCGCTCAGGCAAAGGAAAAATGCTATGGCGTATCGCTGGCCGGTCAGAACGACTGCGCCGCGGGCCCCGGCACCACCTGCGCGGGCACCTCGACCGTTGATTATCAGGGCAACGCATGGACCCTGGTTGACGCAGGCACCTGCGCGGATATCGAACTGCCCGCACAGGCAGACGGCACCCCGCGCAAAGGCTCGCTGGAAGCCCTGGATCGCGATCTGCCCGCATAAGAACGGCCTGACGAATTCAGGGGCGGGCACCATCGCCCGCCCCTTCCCTTTCGTGATCAAGGAACTGACCCATGCTGGATAATGCCCACCGGTCGAACCGTCTGCCCGCAGCGCCGGGCGTTGGTTACAAGCCGCAACACTTCGCTCAGATACTTGAACACGCACAGCCCGTCGCATGGTTGGAAATCCATGCCGAGAACTACATGGGCGACGGCGGGCGGCCTCTGGCGCAGCTGCGCCACCTTTCCGAACAATTCCCGATCTCGGTCCATGGCGTCGGCCTGTCCATCGGCGGCGAAGGCGCGCTGGACCCTGATCACCTGGCCCGGCTGAAACATCTGGTGGGCTGGCTGAATCCCGCCAGCTTTTCCGAACACCTGGCCTGGTCCACACATGACACCCATTTCTACAACGACCTGCTGCCCTTGCCCTATACCGACGCAACACTGGCGCGCGTTTGCGATCATATCGATCAGGTTCAGGACACCGTCGGACGGCAGATGCTGTTGGAAAACCCCTCAAGCTATTTGGCCTTTGAAGAAAGCACCTGGTCCGAGCCGGACTTTCTGCGCGAAATTGCACGTCGCACCGGATGTGGCTTGTTGCTGGATGTCAATAACGTCTTTGTCTCTGCCACCAATCTGGACTTTTCTCCTCAGGGTTACATCGATGCCTACCCACTTGAAAAAGTGGGGGAAATTCACCTTGGCGGCCATGACGAGGATGAAGACGATCACGGCCATCCGCTGCTGATCGACAGCCACGGGCGTGAAGTGGTCGACCCGGTTTGGGCGCTGTTGGATTACGTGCTGGAACGCACGGGGCCGAAACCCGTCCTGATCGAGTGGGACACCGACGTACCGGACTGGTCCATTTTGCGGGAAGAGGCCGTTCGCGCGCAGACCGCCCTTGAACGGATCCCGGCATGAGCGTTTCGCAATCCGAATTTCGCGCGGCCATGATGGATGCGTCAGCCCCTGTCCCCGAAGGTTTGCTTGACGCCCAGGCGCAGCCAGCCGGTCGTCGGTTCAGCGTCTATCGCAACAATGTCGCCGTGTCCTTGACCGAAGCGATGCATCAGGCGTTCCCAGTCATCACCAAGTTGCTGGGGCCACAGAACATGGACGGGCTGGCCGGGATATTTCTGCGCCAGCACCCGCCATCATCACCGTTGATGATGTTCTATGGTGAAGCCTTTCCCGAATTCCTGGCCGGAATGCAGCAGCTTGCCCATCTTGGTTACCTGCCGGATGTGGCGCGGCTGGAACTTGCGTTGCGCCACTCACACCACGCCGCCGACAGCCAACCCGCCCCGGCAGACGCGCTGGCCGCAGACCCCGAACAGGTCATGCGAGCCCGGCTGCGTTTTGCCCCGGCCATGCGGGTGGTGCGCTCGGACTGGCCCATTCACGCGATCTGGCGTTTCAACACCGAAACCGACGCGCCGAAACCCGATGCGCGCGCCGAGGATGTTTTGATCACGCGCCCGGAATTCGACCCGGTTGCCCTGTTGCTGCCCGCTGGCGGCGCCGATTGGATCGCCCATATGCAAGGCGGCGACATGATCGGCGAAGCATTTGAAAAAACCGCTGCGGCGCAGCCGGAATTTGACCTTGGAACCACTCTGGCACTGCTTTTGCAGGGCGGTGCAATAACTTCTGTGACTATCGAAAGGCTGGAGACATGACTGCCCTGATCTCACTTCACAACATTGTTCTGGGAAAAGTGGACCTGGCGTCCAACTGGCTTACACCCACGCTGGCGCGACTGGTCTTTGTCGCGGTTCTTCTGGTCTATTACTGGAACTCGGCGATGCTGAAGATCGACGGCTCGATCTTTTCACCTTCGGCCGGTGCCTTCGGTCAGATTTTCCCCAAAGCCGCCGAAGCCGTCCTTTACGACGTATCCCAAATGACGTTCTTTCAACGGGTCGTCATTTTTTTTGGCACGGTTGCAGAATTCGTTCTTCCCGCGCTGCTGCTGGTCGGTCTGTTCACCCGTCTGGCGGCCTTGGGTATGATCGGTTTCATCTGGGTGCAGACCCTGGTCGATGTCACCGGCCATGGCGTGAAACTGGGCAGCCTGTTCGACGCGGCGCCATCCATTATGGATCAGCGCACGATGTGGACGTTCTTGATGCTGGTGATCGTAATCAACGGTGCAGGCCCCATCTCACTTGATCGGATCCTGCGTCTGAAATGACCTAGAAATGCGCTTTGGGCTGGTCCGGCTTACCTGCTGCCAGCCCAAGCACCCCGGCAACCCCGGCAAACGCGATCGGGAACATGGTGAACACACCAAATCCGAATGCGTAATACATCGCCGCCGCTGAAATCAGCAGCAGGATCCCTGCAACAAGGGCGCGCGCGGGCGCCATCGCGCCCCCGGCAATGGCCAACAAAGGCGCAATGATTGAAACAGCCTGAATCACGTCAGGGTTGTCCACCTGCCTCAGAACGCCGTCTATCTCGCCGACGTGATCGATGACAACCACCTTCGCATACCCGAAAAACCCGACGATCATCCCGATCAGCCCGGCAATAACGCCCAAGATCATGGCGGCATTACGCATTTAACGTCCTCACTGTTGCTTGCAGGCACATAAGCATTCCTTAAGAAATACCAAGCTGCGCGCGTGTTTCCGCAGTCCAGCCAAGAAACAGCTCTCCGCCTTTCTCGAACAACGGGCGCTTCATCAGGGTGGGATGCTGTTTCAAAAGCTCCAAAGGTGCTTTCGCGCGCTGGTTGTCGTCCAATCCGCGCCATGTCGTTGACCTGGTGTTGAGCAAAGCGTCGCCGAAGTCAGCAAGAGCCTGCGACAGCACAGCATCCGGCATGCCGTCGCTGCGGACATCCACGAACTCTGCGTCTGGCAATGTTTTCAATGCTTTGCGACAGGTGTCACAGGTTTTCAATCCATAAAGGCGCATGTTTTTACTGCTCCTGCATTTGATTGCATTTTAGGCAAACTTGCCAGTTTCAGGCGGTTATTCTTGATTTTTTACTTCACCGTGCAATGTTGAAAAAGGCGAAACACACGAAACGGACTGTTCAGAAAGTGCCAAACAGTCTTTTTTTGTGGTGACGCTGACCACAGCCCCCACCAATTTGTGGGACAATGCGCAAGTAGAAGGAGACACGGGACATGCCAACCGGCACCGTGAAATGGTTCAATACCACTAAAGGTTATGGTTTTATTGCCCCTGATGAAGGGGGCAAAGATGTGTTTGTACATATCTCGGCCGTAGAACGGTCCGGCCTCACCGGACTCGCAGACAATCAGAAAGTCTCGTACGAGTTGCAGGACGGACGCGACGGCCGACAAATGGCTGCGGAATTGAAGCCGTTGTAACGACATCCCCGCTGATCGCGGGATGAATCCATTAAGGATGGCGGCCAATTTCCGGCCGTCAACCACCCCCTACCGGGCCTGTTCCATTACCCGCGCGCGGATTGTTCTTTTGCGCGGCGTAGATGGTGTATATCCGTTGCTGTGGTGTCGGATATCCCGGGTTCCTGCGACCTGATCCCAGCCCCGCCCCCAGATCGGATTTCCCAGGCTTTCATTGTGTGCTCGGGGCGACGCTGGCACGTTGCGACGCCCTTCGTTCCGGTTTCAGGTCATCGTGCATGCGTCGCAAAAGCCCACACTCTGCTTAGGCGATGGATCGCTTGGCATGACAATCCGAAAAAATTGGCGCCCGGCAATTCGAATTCTATTTGCGAATGATCTCTTCGAATTCGCGCCACTCCCGAGCCGTCATGCCCGAGCTTTCCTGCGTGACGTCCTCACCCGCCAGCATGCGGCGTAGGCTTTCAACCATCTGAGCCGACAGGTTGACGGCCCCAAGACGGTAGTCCTCGAATGCTTTATAGGCAAAGGGCACCCAGTCGGCGACAATCTTGCACATCGTATCAGCGTAGACGCGGATCTCATATTGAGCATGAGGGTCAGCGCGCAGTCGCAAAAAATGGAACAGGTTGTGCAGGTCGACCTTCCAGTACCACTGCGTATAGATGTTTGCGGGCAGGTTCATCCGCGCCAATTCGCGAGCCAGACCCTGCTGCCCGTCCTGGCTGATCATCGACTCGTAATTGTCATAGCACCGGGCGCTGTCGGCCTTGAGGATGTCCAGAACACGCGCGGCCTCTTCACCTTCCAGAGCAGAGCCACGGCCCTGATTGTTCACCTCTGATTGGGCGGCCACATGTTCGGGTGCGGGAATATAGAACTCACGATCCAGAATTGAATATCGCGCCGAATACTCATTTACATTGGCCGTACGGTGCCGAATCCACTGCCGCGCCACGAAGACCGGCAGTTTTACATGCAGTTTGACCTCGCACATTTCGAAGGGGGTCGAATGCCAGTGCCGCATCAGATACCGGATCAGACCTTCGTCATTCTGAACCGATTTGGTTCCCTTGCCATAAGACACACGCGCGGCCTGACAGATGGCCGCATCATCGCCCATATAATCAATCACGCGGACAAAGCCGTGATCCAGAACCTGATGCGCGGTGTAAAGGTGATCTTCCATTCCCGCTGAAACGACGCGACGAGTGGGATGCGATTGGGCACGTTGCGCTTCGATCTCGGCCTGTTGGTCAGCGGACAGCGGCATCAAGTTTTCCTTTCTGGCAATGAGTCGCCCCCTACTATATCTCGCCAGATGCAACATCGAAACCGCGATATATGCCGCAACCCACGCAAAATTCAGTTCGCCAGACCCAGCGGTCTCGACACCCTAGGTCGGCGCGCTAAGCTCTTTGCAAACTGAGTCGAAAAGGATGAGCAAAATGGCGCTGACATATCTTCACACCATGGTCCGCGTGAAGGATCTGGAAAAATCCATGGCGTTTTACAAGCTTCTGGGCCTGAAGGAAACGCGCCGCTATGACAGCGAAGCCGGGCGGTTTTCGCTGATTTTCATGGCCCCTCCGGAGCAGGAGGATGCGCCCATCGAGCTGACCTACAACTGGGACGGTGATGATGGCCTTCCCAGCGACAGCCGCCATTTCGGTCACCTCGCATACGGCGTCGACAATATCTACGAGGTTTGCCAGCACCTTCAGGACAATGGCGTCACGATCAATCGCCCTCCGCGTGACGGTCGCATGGCCTTTGTACGCTCACCCGACAATATCTCGATCGAGCTTTTGCAGAACGGCGATGCGTTGGAGCCGAAGGAACCCTGGGCCAGCATGGAAAGCGTTGGCCACTGGTGATCCGGTGGGTCATAACGCTTGGGTTGGCCGCGCTGGCCAGCCCGATCAAGGCCGAGACGTGTCGTCTGGCCCTTGCATTGGCCATGGACATTTCAGTGTCGGTCGATGAGGCCGAGGACTTGCTGCAACGGCAGGGTTTGGCGGCTGCGCTGATCGCACCCGAAGTGCAGGAGGCCTTTTTCTCCTCTCCTATGCCGGTTGCTTTGGCTGTTTACGAATGGAGCGGTCGCTCCACGCAGCACGTCATTTTGAATTGGTTGCTGATAGAAGATGTTGCCGACCTGCTGTTCGCCTCCGGTCAGATAAGTGGTTCCGTGCGATCAAATTCCGGTTCCGCGACCGCCATGGGCTATGCCCTGGCTTACGGGTCAACCTTGATGAACCAGGCACCCGACTGCTTGTTTCAAACGATTGACCTGTCCGGAGATGGTTCAAACAACGATGGCTATGGACCGCAGATAGCCTATCGTCACTTCGCGTTCCAGAATGTGGTGGTCAATGGCCTCGTGATCAACGCGGCGGATTTTGAAGGCGAACTTTTTCTGATCCCGTTTTTTGAAAACAATGTTCTGCATGGTCCCGGTGCCTTTTTGGAGGTCGCTCAGGGGTTCGAAGATTTCGAACGGGCCATGCGGAAAAAGCTGAAACGGGAATTGAGCGGTTTGCAGATTGGTGCGCTTGATGAAAACCCGCAATAAGTCCGCGCCTGAGCGCTGCATTTACGGGCCTGTTCTCTGGACCAGCATTTGAACAAGGCCGCCAGGCCTGTGCATCATTGCAGGACGGGTTTGGTTCTGCGCGACGCACAGCCGCGGTCAGTAGATGTATCGGATCTGGTCGGTCCAATATCGCTCCACGCGGCGCAGCGACGTGGTGATGTCTTCGATACCTTCCAACTCCAACACGCCTCTGCTTTGCAATCCTTCGGCGTGACGCGCAAACAGGTCGGACACGATATTGCGGATTTCCCTGCCTCGTGGTGTCAGACGCACGCGGACAGAGCGGCGGTCAATCTCGCATCTCTGGTGGTGCATATACCCCATCTCAACCAGTTTCTTGAGGTTGTAGCTGACATTGCTGCCCTGATAGTAGCCGCGGCTTTTCAGCTCGCCCGCCGTCACTTCGTGATCGCCGATATTGAACAGCAGCAGCGCCTGAACCGCGTTGATTTCCAGCACGCCGACGCGCTCGAATTCATCCTTGATGACGTCCAGCAGCAACCGGTGCAGCCGTTCCACCAGGGCCAGCGCCTCAAGATAGCTGGTCATGAACCCCTTGGCTTCCAGCCCGGAGACCTGCATTTCCATACTCATCCGACCCTCCGATTCAGTCGTGCTGTTTGAGACACGATGACCTGAAAGTCCGAAAAATCGGTTAAGCCGGTATTTTCTTATTTCTGAAAGGTCTGAGCGATGTTTGAAATCAAACTGGCAAACTGCGCCGGCGGCTGCACCTGACCTGTGACCCATTGATAAAGGTCCTGATCGTTTTCGTGCAGCAGCGCGTCAAAGACATCCAGCCCGGCGGCATCCATATCGGCCAGGTTGCGATCTGCATAGGCGGACAGGATGATGTCCATCTCTTTGATCCCGCGCCGCATGGATCGCATTTTCATTCGCTTGATGCGTACGTCCCGGGGTTCACTCAATTCTTCTGCTCCAGCATCAGACGCATTTTCTTTTCCAGTCGCGCCGCACGTTCAGCGCAAACCCGCATCTCTCCTCGGATGGCGCGCAGTTCGGCCACCGCGGTCGACAGTTCCATTCCACCTTCGCCCTCTTCCACCGGGGCATCCATGCCTTCGCCCTCACCGGTCAGCAGCCACATGATCGAGACATTGACCAGCCCCGCCATCATCGACAACCGGTTCGCACGCGGTTCGGACAGATCGTTTTCCCAATCGACAATCGTCGTCTTCTTGACGCCAAGGCGGCGCGCCAGCTCTGCCTGGGTCATTCCGGCCGCTTCGCGCGCGCCTGCCAGACGGTCCCCGAATGTCGCAGACTCAGGTCCATACCAGTCTTTTTCATCATTCATCGGGGTCTCCAATTCACATTGTCCATTCGGCTTGATCGTCATTCCGGCGCACCCTATGACAGTCGGGTTGAACATACAAACCGAGGCCATCCATGAGTTTCCTGTCTGCGACACTGTCACGCGTTAAACCATCGCCCACGATCGCCATGACAGCCAAGGCCGCCGAGTTGAAAGCCGCCGGGCGCGACGTGATCGGCCTGAGCGCGGGTGAGCCGGATTTCGACACCCCGCAAAACATCAAGGACGCCGCCGTTGCAGCGATTGCAGCCGGAAAAACCAAGTACACCGCACCGGACGGCATTCCGGAACTGAAGCAGGCGGTTTGCGCCAAGATGAAGCGCGATCACGGGCTTGACTACACGCCCGCGCAGATCTCGGTTGGAACGGGCGGAAAGCAGACGCTGTACAACGCCTTGATGGCAACAATGAATGACGGTGACGAGGTGATCATCCCCGCGCCATATTGGGTAAGTTACCCCGACATGGTTTTGCTGGCAGGTGGAACGCCGGTTGTTGTTGAAACGACGCTGGCCAACAGGTTCAAGCTGACGGCAGAACAACTGGAAGCCGCCATCACCCCAAGGACAAAGTGGTTCATCTTCAACTCGCCCTCGAACCCGACAGGCGCAGGGTACAGCCGGGATGAGCTCAAGGCCCTCACCGATGTTTTGATGCGCCATCCGCATGTCTGGATCATGTCGGACGACATGTATGAACACCTGGCCTATGACGGGTTTGAATTCTGCACGCCTGCCGAGGTGGAGCCCGGCCTGTATGACAGGACGCTCACCTGCAACGGTGTTTCGAAAGCCTACGCCATGACCGGCTGGCGCATCGGTTATGCGGCCGGACCGGTCGAACTCATCTCGGCGATGCGCAAGATCCAGTCGCAATCCACCTCGAACCCCTGCTCGATCAGCCAATGGGCGGCAGTAGAAGCGCTGAACGGAACACAGGATTTTCTGGCGCCGAACAATGAAACGTTCAAACGCCGCCGTGATCAGGTGGTGCGCATGTTGGACGAGATTGACGGCATAACCTGCCCGACACCCGAGGGCGCGTTTTATGTCTACCCCTCGATCGCCGGGCTGATTGGCAAAACGACACCCGCGGGAACCGTCATCGAAAACGATGAAGCCTTTGCCACGGCCCTGCTGGAAGAGGCGGATGTCGCCGTCGTGTTTGGCGCGGCCTTCGGCCTGTCACCCAACTTCCGGGTCAGCTATGCGACGTCCGATGCAGCCCTGACCGAAGCTTGCGCTCGTATACAGCGCTTTTGTGCATCTCTGAGGTAAACATGTCTGCCGACCTGCCCGAATACTATTTTCGCATCCGTGAAAACGGGGCCGCGGTGTTTCGGATCGATACGGAAAACCGCCAGCGCCGGATCGAGATGGACCAGATCGCCGTCATCAACATCCGCAACGGTGAGGTCAAGCCGCACGGGCAACGGGTTTTGTCCGAACGAGATCAGGCAGAGATCGCCCAATGGGTGGACGAGCGCCGGGCCGTACTGGCCCAGCGCGACATCGACGACATTCACCGCGCTGTCGACTATCTGAATCTGACAACGCAATGGGCGCAGTCCAAGGCAAGCGACGAACAGCTTGAGGATGTAACCGACAGGTTGCTGATGGCGATGCACGATCTGCGCACGGTTCTGGTTCGGAAAAAGGCCGACCGGTTGAGCAAAGACTAGGCAAGTTCCGCCGGCGCCTGCATCTGCCGCACCGAATGCATCCAGAACCGGGCCATCAGCAGCACCGCCGCGAAGGCCAGGCCAAGCACCAGTCCCAGCCAGACACCGATGCCGTCCATCTGACGGACGAAGCCGAAATAGTAGGACGCCGGAATTCCCACCACCCAATAGCTGAGCGCCGCCATAACCATCGGTATCTTGGCATCCTGCAAACCACGCAGCAGTCCCAGCGCAATCACCTGCGCCCCGTCGACCAGTTGGAACAGGGCAGCCATGGCCAGCAATCCTGTCCCGATTGCCAGAATTTGTCCGCGCTGCGGATCATCGGCCTCCATGAACAGGGAAATCAGCGGCTCGGCATATGTCAGGAACAGGATGACGGTCACGACGGACATGACCAGCGACATGCCCGTCACGGCAATCGCACCTTTTTCCAGATGCGCCTTGTCCCGGCGGCCCAACGCGTTGCCGGCCCGGATGGTGGCCGCATTTGACAGCCCCAGATGCACCATGAATGTGGCCGACGCCAGATTCAGGGCGATCCCGTGCGCGGCCAGCGGGACCTGACCCAGCCAGCCCATCATCACGGCGGATGTTGCAAACAGCGACACCTCGGCCAGGGTAGTCAGGCCAATGGGCACGCCCAGTTTCCAAACGCTGATGAACATTTCCCAATCCGGACGCCAGAAGCGTTGGAACAGGCTGTGTTCCGGCAAGGTCCGGACCACATAGACGACAACCGCGACCAGTGAAACGACCTGCGTCGCGATCGAAGCGATCGCAGCGCCCATCACGCCCAGTTCCGGCGCGCCCCAGTTGCCAAAAATCAGCGCATAGTTGGTAAACCCGTTCACAACCGCCGCCGTAACCGTGATCCACAGCACGATCTGAGTTCGCTCCAGAGCCGCAAGGTAGGATTTCAACACCATCACGATGAGCGCCGGAAACAACCCCCAACCGGCAATGCGCAAATATTCCGACGCGGTTTCAGCGATATGCGGCTCTTGTTTCATGGCGATCAGGATCGGATAGGACCACCACAACAACGGCATGACCACCGCAGCGTATAGCAGCGACAACCACAGCCCCATGCGGGTCGAGCGGCGAATGCTGGTTTCGTCCCCTTCTGCCGCTGCGGTGGCAACCATCGGCATGACGGCCCAGCCAAACCCGGCACCAAACAAAAACAGAACGAAATAATAGCTGCTGGCCAGGGTAACCGCCGCCAGCGCCTCGACCCCGTACCAGCCCAGCATGACGGTGTCGGTCAGGCCGATGGCAAACTGCGCCAGGTGGCCACCGATCAACGGCAGGCCAAGCACGGCAATTGCCCGAAAGTGGGCCGGATATGTCATCACTTTTGTCATCGCACCAGCCATATGCGCGGGCTTGGCGCGAGACAAGAGATGATCGCTAAAATGTCAACATGATACTTCGGTGCCCGCTTGCGCAGTCCAGGCGGGCACCGGCGTGATTAACGAGCGTCCGGATGCAGTGCTGTACCCAGAATATGCTCGGAGCGGTGAATCACGTGATGCGCCTGCCCCACGATCAACGGATCGGGCTCACCCACAATGTCGTGATCCTTGCCCGGATAGTCCAGCGTCGACAGGAAATGGCGCATACAATTCAGCCGCGCGCGTTTCTTGTCATTCGACTTGATGATCGTCCACGGCGCGTCCGCGGTATCGGTGTAAAAGAACATGGCCTCTTTTGCTTCGGTATAATCGTCCCACTTGCTGAGGCTGGCCTTGTCAATCGGTGACAATTTCCACTGTTTCAGAGGATCCGTCTCGCGACTTTTGAAACGACGCTGCTGTTCTTCCTGCGTGACCGAGAACCAGTATTTGTAAAGCTGGATGCCCGAACGCACCAGCATCCGCTCCAACTCCGGCGTCTGCCGCATGAACTCCAGATATTCATTGGGAGAGCAGAAGCCCATCACCCGCTCGACACCGGCGCGGTTGTACCAGGACCGGTCGTAGAACACCATTTCGCCAACTGTTGGCAGTTCCTGAATATAGCGCTGGTAATACCACTGCCCCTTTTCTTCCCAAGTGGGTTTATTCAAGGCCACGACTCGGGCCTGACGTGGATTGAGGTGCTCCATAAACCGCTTTATCGTACCGCCCTTGCCGGCGGCATCGCGCCCTTCGAACAGCAGAACGAAACGCTGCCCGGTTTCCTGCGCCCACAACTGAACCTTCAGCAACTCTGCCTGAAGCTTGGCCTTCTGTTCTTCGTACACCGACCGCGCCATCTTGCGGCCATAGGGGTACTTGCCGCTTTCAAACGCCTGCCGGATCTTTTCAGGGCTGGGCTCTGCGACCTCTGCAACCGGCGTCGGCCTGGTCTTGACCTGAGTTGAATTTGTTTCGACCCGAGCAATGGCTTCCATGAAATCTTTCCTTTTCTGTTGTCCCGGAAAGGAGCTAGCAGAAAGGCCAAGGATGCGCTTTGATTGGGGTCAAATTGATGCCTCAAAAACCCATGAATTCCGCACTGGATGCAAGGTTCCGATACAAACGCCGTTTTTCAAGCTGTGCCCGAGCGGCCCTTGCCTGAATCCTCAATAGGATCGTCTAATCGACCTCGGCCAACATGGCCAAGGCTGGCGCCCGTTTGGCGCACCGGATCGCTGATCCCCTTGTTTCAGGCTTCATCTATGCCCCCAATCGTCAGGGTTGTTAGAGTTGTTGGGCGACAGACCCAATTCGTCGCCTTCCGTCGAACATCCCAGCCCCAGAACCGTGCGGTTCGCATAAGAGAAGTACGAACAGACCTGATTGATCTCGAGGATTTCTCCATCATCCCACCCTGCCGTGCGCAGCGCCGTCACATCCGCTTCGACCAGATCGCCCGGATCCTCGGTCAGCTTGCGCGCATAGGCCATGGCCGCCACCTGCGCTGCATCCAATGGCGCGGCGGCCGGATCGCGGGCTTCGATCGCCGCCCGGATCGCGTTTCCCCGTTCTTCGTTGTCCAGCAACCGCTGCAACCCTGCGAAATGATGTTCGACGCAATATCCGCATCGGTTCAGGGAGCTGACCCACACGCCCAGCACCTCGAGAAACCATTTCGGTATCTTGTTGCCCGAGTGATGCAGCACCGCCTTGTAGATCGCCATGTGCCCTTCCATCGAATGCGGACGCAACGAATGCGCCATCATGATATTGTCCACATTGTTGCCCGGGCCCGTGACGCGGTCATAGAGTTTCTTCAGCCTGCCTGTGGCCTGCTCGAATGGGATGGTTCTGATCCAGCTCATTTGACTTCCTGTTGACGTGATTGCCTGTCCTTCAGAGACTAGAAGCGCTTTGAGCCCGAGGCGAGACGAATTCGACACCCCGTCAGAAAGAACCCCGACCAGCACAGACCGCAATTCGAACATCGGCCCGGTTTCCCGAAACACCAACACGGCAAGTCCAGTTTAAGCCCTGCGAGCATCCGCCCTAAACCACCAGCCGTTCGGCAACCCGGTCAGTTTGGGCTAAACGCCCTCTATCTCCATGGTGCGGAACTCATTCTTCAGCCAATTGTGCCGGGCACACATCGGTCTTGTGAAATGCTGACGTATCAATTTGCTCATGGCCTTCTGGATCAGCACCGACGTCGTTGCCGGGTATACTTCGGTTGTAAACAGCGACACTGTGCGAACGAAGTTGCTGCCGGGAAAGGGCATTGCCTTTACGCTGTTGTGAAACCTCTGCGTTCTGTGAAAGCACGCCGCTGTCGTGATTGCCCAGCCACTGCCCTGCGCGACCAGGCCGATGATGGATTGGTTGCACTCCAGTTCAAACCGGTTGGGCAGGCTAAACTTGCTTCGGGCCAGTTGAGTTTCAATCTGCTTGCCGATCACATAGTCACGCGAATACCTCAACAATGGCAAATCGGCATCCGGGTTGAACAGCTCGTCCGGGGATCCTTCGAACTTGTTGGGAACCACGACTATGAAGGGGTCTCTCATCAACGGATATTCGATCAGCCCCTCGGTACGACCCAGCGGTCGTGTGGCGACGCCCACGTCAAGCTTGTGTTCCTGAAGTTTGGCAAGAATTTCGTGGCTCGGGCGCGTGAAATGGCGGAAATTGCACCGCGGCAGAGCCTGCGCCAGAAAACGAACAAGGTCGGGCGCGATCTGGTTGTCGAAGTCATCGATCAAAGCCAGCCGCAGATCCGTCGCATGCTGCCAGTTTCCCGTTCGAATCTCGGCCTCACCGCGTTTCAGCACAGTCAGACCCTCACGCACATAGCGGGCAAACACCTCGCCCGCCGGCGTCAGGCCCATCGGGCGGCGCCCATGGTCGACCAATTCAATCCCCAACGCGCGTTCGAGGCTGCGCAGGTGGTTCGAAACCGTGCTGATCGACAAGTCTGTTTCTGATGCGACTTGCTGAATTGATCCGGATTTGGCGATCAACTGAAACACTTCCAGCCATCGAAGACTCAGAGATTTGGACACGGCAACCGACCATTGTTTCGATTTGTTCGAAACTAGCGAAGCAAAGTTTTGCCCATGCGGCAATGAAGAAGTTGATCGAAACGGTCGATTCTAGGCTTTCATCCGCACAAAATCCGGGTCATACGGGCTTGGGCTGATAACCGTCGCGCCAATCCGTTTCCCGCAGCAGTCCAGCTCCATTTCGCGGCCAAGCTGCGCCAGGGACGGATGAATGAAAGCGTGCGCCAGATTCAGCTCCGTGCGATACCCCCATGCGCCCGACGTGATGGTACCAACGACAGTATCACCCTGCATCAGCGATGCGCCGGGATGCGCCGGGCCAAGGGTCGAATCGATGCGCAACGGGACCAGCTTGCGTCGCGGTCCATCCGATTTCCGTCTCAACAGGGCATCACGCCCCACGAAGGCGCCCTTGTCCAGTCGGACAAACCGATCCAGCCCGGTTTCAAAAGGGTCAAACTCGGTGATCAGATCGGCTTTCCAGTGCAAAAAGCTCTTCTCCATGCGCATGGATTCAACAGCCCTGGCACCGAACAGTTTCAGCCCGTGCGTTTCGCCGGCCTCGCGCAAGGCAAGATAGGCCGCATAGAGCGAGGCGTTTGGAACATGGATTTCATAGGCCAGCTCGCCCGAGTAACTCAGGTTCATGACCGTCGCCGGAGCAATACCGACAAAGCACTCGCGCACGCTGAGCCACGGGAACGCATCTGCCGACCAATCTCCTCTGGCGCAGGCTGACAAGACAGAACGCGACTTCGGGCCAGCCAGAACCAGAATGGTCTGATCATTTGTCAGGCTGCGCAACTGAACGTCTTCATCGCTGCGCAGATGCAGGCGCAACCAATCCATGTCGTGAAACTCGCTTGCCGCGGCGGAACCATACCAAACGCGGGCCGGCCCCCTGTCGCTGGCGGGCAGATTGGCAATCGTCGCTTCTGCCTTGATCATACCCTGGTGATTCAACAGGTATCCCAACCCGACACGCCCCTCACGCCCAGGAACAAGCCCGCAAAACAACCGATCCAGGAATGCGTGCCTGTCCGATCCCGTGATCTCGATGCGGTTGAACCCGTTGACCTCAGCAAGCCCGACGCCGGTTCGAATGCTTTCAACCTCGGCGGCTACCAAATCGAAGGTTTCGTCAAAATCGAAACTGAGCGTCGGCGAGAAATCGGGATCGGGTTTGAAATAGTCCACCCTTTCCCATCCGTTGACCACTGTGAACTCGGCCCCTTCGGATGCCAGAACAGGCGTCAGAGGTGTCGTCTTGGCGGGTCGGCCCGCGGGGCGATGTTCATGCGGAAAGTGGAACCTGAATTCGTTCTGATAATCTTCAATCGCCTTGAGCGCGGTGAGTTCCACATTGGCATGACCCGTAAACCTCCGCGGGTCGAGGCACCACGTGTCATAACATGCCTCGCCATGAACGATCTGCTGTGCCAGCAACCATCCGTGACCGCCACCTTCACCCAGCCCGGCCCGCAGCCCAATGATGCAGTACGCGTTGCGCTTGCCCGGGATCGGACCGACCAATGGGGCGCCATCAATGGTATAGGTGATCGGTCCGTTGACCACGGTGTGAATACCAACCTCCATCAAGGCGGGCATGCGCGCAAAGGCCCCTTCCAGCACATCGGTCACGCGGTCCAGATCATCCGGGCACAATGCGTTCACGAAGTTCGGATCGATCCCGTCCATACCCCAGGTTTTGCATCCCTGCTCGTAGAACCCGAGCAACAGGCCGTTCTTTTCCTGCCGGCAATAGTAATCGCTGATCGGACAGCGCAGCAGCGGCATCCGGTGTCCGGCATCCCGAATGGCCTCGATTTCTTCGGTCAGGAAATACTGATGTTCCATGGACGACACGGGATGATGAACACCCATCATGGCGCCGACTTCGTTGACCCTGTAGCCGCAGGCGTTGACGACGACATCACAGTCGATATCCCCGTGCTCGGTATGCACGGTCCAGGTGTCATCGCTGTGCTGTGTCAGCGCGGTCACCGGCGTATTTCGATACACCTCGGCGCCCGCCTTGCGTGCCCGGCGCGCAAGGGCCTGGCACAATTGCGCCGGATCGATGTCGCCGTCCAGCGGATCCCAAAGCCCACCGATGAGATTATCGGTCGAAATCAACGGGTGCCTCCGGGCACATTCATCCGCGTCTATCACCTCGAAATGCACGTCCATCCCCCGCGCCATGGACGCAAAGTGACGATAGCCCTGCATCTGCCCTTCGGTGTTGGCCAGACGGATCCCACCGTCTGCGTGGTGATAGTTGATCGGGTAATCCGGATCGTCGGCCAGTTCCTTGTACAGACGGATCGAATGAGATTTCAGGCCGACCATCGTCTGGTTCATGCCGAAATTGGTGACCTGCGCCGCCGAATGCCATGTCGTGCCCGAGGTCAGTTCATTCCGTTCGACCAAAACCACATCGGTCCACCCTTCCCGGGTCAGGTGGTAGAGCGTCGAACATCCGGCGATCCCGCCCCCTATCACAACGGCTCTGGTACGCGACTTCATGGCATTGCTCCTTCAACTTCGGCACCAGTCTTGCTGAATAACGGGATGGGCAGACAACAGGGCAGATGCGGGTGCCGGAAAATCGAAACCGCGATTTCGGATTCTGAAAACGGCACTTCTTCTTTGATACCGGGACAACTTGGGTCCTACGGTGCAGGAAAACGCAAGGTGACGAAAACACATGCCATCCGACAGCATCAAACGAAGCGGACGCAAAGCACGGCATGCTCAGCGTGCGGCCAAACCCGTCATTGATCCTTGCCCCCCCGGTCAGAAAGGCGGGGCATTCAAGCCCTTGAGCCTATCGGAAATCGAGAAAATCTATGACACGGCGCTGCGTTTGCTGGAAGAGCTGGGGATGGGAGACGTGCCGGACAGGCTGGCGATCGACCTCAGGGCGGCGGGTGCCCAGGATCGGGCACAGAACCGCCTGGTTTTTCCCCGTTCAATGGTTAAACAGGCCATCGCCTCGGCCGCGAAGAGCTTTACCTTTCATGGCCGGGATGAAAAACGATCCATCAAGGTGGGTGGCGACCGCGTGTATTTTGGCACCGGCGGTGCTGCGGTTCAGACCCTTGATATCAACAGTGGGCTTTATCGCCCCTCCACCCTGGCCGATCTGCATGATTTCACCCGGCTACAGGACACGCTGGCCAATGTCAGTTGGTTCACCCGATGCTGCGTGGCAACCGATGTCCCGGATGTGTTCGATCTGGACGTCAACACCGTTTACGCTTTGGTACGCAATACAACCAAGCCAATGGCAACGTCTTTCACGTTGGCGGAACATGTCGGCCCGATCGTCGACATGCTGGATATCGTCGCCGGCGGGGTCGGGGAATTCGCCAAACGCCCCTTCCTGAAAGCGCATATAAGTCCGATCATTTCACCAATGCGATACGGCGAGGATGCCGTGGACGTGGTTTATGAATGCATCGCCAATAACATTCCGATGTCCTGCATCACGGCCGCGCAGGCGGGCGCAACCGCCCCGGCAACTCTGGCCGGATTTCTGGCGCAATCACTGGCCGAAACGCTGGCCAGTCTCGTGATGGTCAATGCGATCAAACCCGGCTTTCCGATGGTCTTTTCCAACTGGCCTTTCATCGTGGATCTCAGGACCGGCTCTTTCGCAGGGGGCAGCGGCGAGACCGCAATCCTGAATGCGGCGTCGGCGCAAATCACGAACTGGCTGGGTTTGCCGTCGGGTGTGGCCGCCTCGATGGCTGATGCCAAGGCCATCGACGCCCAGCATGGGGCTGAAAAAGGCATCACTTCGCTGGCGGCGGCGCTGGCAGGAGGCAATCTGATCTATGAAAGCTCGGGGATGACGGCATCTCTACTCGGGGTCAGCTTCGAGGCCTTCGTTCTGGACAACGAAATGCACTCGCACACCTATCGTGTCTTGCGCGGGATCGAGGTCACCGAAGCGAATCTTGGCTTTGACGCCATATGCCATTCGGTTCTGGGCGATGGGCATTTTCTGGGCAGCGAGCAAACCTATGAAGCCATGGAACGAGACTATTTCTATCCGAAACTCGCCGATCGTCAGGAGCCCCGCACCTGGCAAACCGATGGTGCGATGGATGCGTGGTCATCCGCACGGCGCGTCGCTCAAGAGGTGTTGAGCACGCATTACCCCAAATACCTCACCCCTGAACAAGACGCCGAAATCCGCCAGCGTTTTCATATCCTGTCTTGAAGAGCGGCGGGCATTTCCAGCCCGGTCCTGAACCGTTAGGGTCACTGAGGAAACTTGCAGAGGATGGGGCATCATGGCCGATTCATTTTTTCAACCGGTGTCCGCCATGGAACTGGCCCGATTTGCCGGCATTCCCGCATTCATGCGCCTGCCCATGCTGGATCTGGCGCACGAACGGATCTCGGAGGTCGAACTGGGCATCGTCGGTATCCCTTGGGACGGCGGAACCACCAATCGCCCCGGCGCCCGGCATGGTCCGCGGCAATTAAGAGATTATTCCACCATGATCAGGGCGATGAACCCGGTTACGGGTGTGGCACCGTTTTCAATGGTGAACTGCGCAGATCTAGGAGACGTCGCCCCCAACCCCGTCGACATAGAAGACACGCTGGATCGGGTCACGCGTTTCTACACGGATCTTCGAAGCCGCAACATCACACCATTGACCGCCGGAGGAGATCACCTGACCACCCTGCCCGTCCTTCGTGCCCTGGCCGCTTCGGGTCCGGTTGGCCTGATCCAGTTCGACAGTCACACGGACTTGTTCGACACGTATTTCGGAGGTCACAAATTCACCCACGGCACCCCGTTCCGCCGCGCGGTCGAGGAAGGTTTGGTGGACCCGAAACGTTTTGTACAAGTCGGAATCCGTGGCACGGCCTACAACACTGAAGATATCGAATGGGGCGAAGCGCAGGGCATCCGCATCATTCGCGTCGAAGAGCTGTTCGACCGGGGCATAGACGACGTCATGAACGAAGTACGCGATATCGTTGGCATGCAGCCGACCTATTGCACCTATGACATCGATTTTGTCGATCCAACTTACGCCCCAGGAACCGGCACACCTGAAATCGGCGGGCCCAACAGCTTTCAGGCCCAGCAGGTCATTCGCAGGATGTCCGGCCTGAACCTTGTCGGCGCCGATCTTGTCGAAGTGTCACCGCCATTCGACCCCGAAGGTGGAACCGCGTGGCTTGGCATCTCGCTGATGTTCGAGCTGCTTTGCGTTCTGGCACAGGCGATCGACGCGCGGCGCTAGGCCCGCGCGACGTTCTCGGCGATCATCGAAATCATCTCGAACATCACCGCCGCCGCCGTCAGCGCGGTGATGTTGTTGGGGCTGTCCTTGGTGGGCATCATACAGACCACATCGCCGCCGATGATGTTCAATCCGCGCGCCGCGCGCAGGATGCCGACCGCCTCATCTATGTCAAACCCCTTCTCGCCCGGTTCCAGATTGGACACGGCCGGCGCGACGGTTGGGTCAAGACAGTCCAGATCGAAAGTGATGTAAACCGGGCGGTCACCCAAAACCTCTTTGGTCTGCGCGACCACATCGGCCAACCCGCGCTGTCGGAACTCTCGCATGGTGACGATGTTGTACCCGTAATCATACGATGGTTGCAGCCAGTCCAGGCTGCGTGGATGGCCCCGCAGACCGATCTGCATCGACCGGGTTGGATCCACCTGCCCCTGATCGGCCAGATAGGCCCCCCAATGCGCGGCCGACTTCTTGGCCCCCAGAAAGTGATCAACCTTGGTGAAGACATCCGTATGCGCGTCCAGATGCAGAAAGCTGACCGGCTGCCCGCCTGCAAGCTTGCCGCCACCCAGGGCCTGAACAATGCCACCGGTGATGGAATGGTCACCTCCGACGGAAACGGGGCGCGCCCCGGCCCTGTCTATGGTCTTGTAGAATTCAGTGATGCGTTCGATGCAGTCTTCGTTGTCGTTGGCCTTTGGAAAAGGCACATCACCAACATCGGCGATCCGCGCACTTTGCCAAGGATCAATTTCAAAGACCGAATGCACCCTGCGTTGTACGGCCGAGACATGCCGCAACGCGCGTGGTCCCAGGTGCTGGTCCCTTTCGGTCGTGCCGTTGCCCGTCGAATGCGGCACGCCCGCCAGTGCGATATCCTGCCCTTCGGGCCCGACATTGGGACACCGGAACAGTGTGGGCACGCCCCACCAATACAGGTTGTCCATCATCGATTGTTCATACGGGTCTGTCATGGTTTCCTCGGATCAAAGAAAAGCGCCCCCGATCAGAACCGGGGGCGTTTGCGTTCAGAGTTTTTCGTCTTCTCGTCGGAACGCGCCCTGCACGATCCGGTCCATGACCATGGCAAGGAACAGGATCGCAAAGCCCCCCAGCAGGCCCGGCCCCTTGGCCGCGTATTGCAGCGCCTCGAGGATTTCCTTGCCCAAACCGCCCCCGCCGATCAGTGAGATGATCACGACCATGGACAGGCACATCAGGATCGTCTGGTTCACACCGGTCATGATCGATGGCAGCGCCAGCGGGATTTCAACATCCTTCAACAATTGCCATTTCGACGCGCCAAAGGCGACGGCAGCTTCCTTGATGCTTTCAGGCACCCCGCGCATGCCCAGTGCCGTCAGGCGGATCACCGGCGGCATGCCAAAGATGATGGTGGCCAGAATCCCCGGCGGGTTGCCGGTGCCGAAGAAGGCGATGATCGGGATCAGGTAGACGAAGGCGGGAAGCGTCTGCATCAAGTCCAGAACCGGTTCCGCCGCGCGATAAGCGCGCTGCGATTTGCCGAACCAGATACCCAGCGGAATGCCGAAAACGACGCACAGCAACACCGCCGCACCGACCAGAGCCACCGTTTCCATCGCCACGTCCCAGTACCCCAGCAACGCGATATAGGCCAGAGAAGACGCGGTGAAGATGGCAACCCTTGGTCCCGCCGCACGCCAGGCCGTCACACAGATGACCAGCATGACCACCGGCCAGGGCGACCCGATCAGTGCAATCG
Source organism: Ruegeria sp. HKCCD6157 (assembly GCF_013110685.1). Classification (NCBI taxonomy): domain Bacteria; kingdom Pseudomonadati; phylum Pseudomonadota; class Alphaproteobacteria; order Rhodobacterales; family Roseobacteraceae; genus Ruegeria; species Ruegeria sp. HKCCD6157. The sequence goes on along the minus strand of NZ_WVRB01000001.1, from coordinate 969,007 downwards.
TCAGCGCATCAAGCACCGAGCGCACGCCCGCCACGATCCCGTCAAAGATGTCGCCGCCCGCCGCAGCGGCCGCATCAATCCTGGCCTCCATCCAGTTTGCCAGGCTCGAGAACAGCGTGCCGTTGCCTTCCCCAAGAAACATCGCAGACACTTGTTGTTCCGGGAACGCGTCCAACAATGGAAGGGATGCGTTCACGGTGAACTTGTACACAATCAATGGTCCGATTGCTGCAACGAGGATCGCGCCCATGACGATGTTACGGGTCGAACGCCCACTTTCCGTGCTGTCCGGATCGATACGCCAGTTCGAATACTGTTTTTCGTAGACGCGGTCGGCATAGAACCCTTGGACCAACTTGAACACCAGCAACATCAACAACCCGGTAATCAGGATGCCTGCCGCCTCGGACTGCGCAGCGGCAGCCCTTTCCAGACTTGTGGCCGCTGCTTTTTGTATGTTCTCGGCCAGTTTGGTGAAACGGTCGATGTCGGCCTGTTCCGTGGCATCCGCTGCGCGCGCCAACAGTTCGGCCGCACGTTCCTGCTGACGCGCAGCGCGCTCGGCAAAATCCGCGCCTGGATTGCCCCATGCGCCCCTGCCGATCTGGACCCACGCGATGATCTCAAGGATCAGAAAGGTCCAGAACATGCCCCAGATTGCGCGTGACGCAGACCAGAATGGCCCAAGCGCCGCGGCCCACTTGTTGAACGTGTTGGGAAGCGCGCTGGTCGCATCATGGATCTTGTGGAACGCATTGACATAGTAGTCACCGTTCGGACCCGCGAACTCTTTGATGGAAAGGTCCAGCGCCTCGCGATCGACCTCGATATCAGAGGCGGCCGTTACTTTCATCTCTGTTGCAGCATCAGTCATTTTTGCCCCCCTGGATACCGCGCAACAGGCGCGGCTTGGTCACGACACCCACATCGATACCCGCATCCGTGATGACGACCGGCAGATCAGAATTCACGGCCAGGTCGATCAGTTGATCCAGATCCGCGCCCTCGTCGGCTCGGAGCGCACCGTCAAGTGGCCCTGAGTAACTGTCCACCGGCTCCATGATGGAATGCGCCTTGACCAGTTTGAGCTTTGAGATGCCCTGAACGAATTCGCGTACGTAATCGTCGGACGGGTTCATGACGATGTCTTCGGGGGTTCCGATCTGTACGATGACGCCATCCTTCATGATCGCAATCCGGTGGCCGATCCGAATGGCTTCGTCCAGATCGTGGGTGATGAACAGCGTGGTCTTTTTGAGCTGCGCCACAAGTGCTTTGAACTGGTCCTGCAATTGCAGGCGGATCAGCGGATCAAGGGCAGAAAATGGTTCATCCATCAACAGGATTTCCGGGTCCGAGGCCAGCGCCCGCGCGATCCCCACGCGTTGCTGCATCCCGCCCGAAAGCTCTTTGGGCAGGCGGTCCTCGTAACCTGTCAGATTCACCAGGCTCAGCGCGTGATCCGAGACGGCCCAACGCTTTGACTTGGACACCTTTCGGATCTCCAACGGATAGGCCACATTATCGCGCACGGAACGATGCGGCATCAGCGCCATGTGCTGAAAGACCATCCCGATTTGCTGGGCACGAATGCGGCGCAACTCGGATTCCGACAGTTTCGAAACATCGTGACCCAGAATCTCGATCCGACCCGCCGTGGGTTCGATCAATCGATTCACATGTCGCACCAATGTGGACTTGCCCGAGCCGGACAGCCCCATGATACAGAAAATCTCACCCCTCGGCACTTCGAACGTGGCGCCCTGAACGCCGACAACACAGTTGAAACGCTCCAGAACCTCCGGCTTGCCTATGCCTTCGTTTCTGACCGCTTCCATTGCCTCTTCCGCACGCGAGCCGAAGATCTTCCAAACGTTTTCTAATTTTACGACAGGTTCGTCCATTTATCCCCCACAGGGCGATGCCCTGCCCGACAGAAAAAGGCCGCCGCGGTTTTGCGCGACGGCCCGAAGAGTGGTGATTTAGTTGGTCAGCCAGCCAATGACGGTGTCTTCATTCGCAGCCACCCATTCCTTGGCGAAATCCGCAGCTTCGATGTTGTCGACGGCCAGCGCCTTGCCCATCGCGCTCAGATCGTCGCCTGTCATCTGGTAGTTGCTGAACAGGGCGGCCACTTCGGGATAGCTCTCTTCCAGTTCCTTGGCGTAGTGCAAGTGAAGCGTTGCTCCGTTCCAGGCCGAGGACGCCTCGGACTTGGACAACCAATCCGGATCATCCGTGGGCTGAACGATTGTCCAGGTGGCCGGATCATGAGGCGGTTCTTCCAGAACCGTCAGATCCTGTGTCACGAAGATATAGTGGGGGCTGTAGCAAAACCCGATCCACGGGTCGCCCGCTTTGGTCGCATTTGCCAGATTGGCATAGGCAATGGTTTCTTCGTATTCCGTCAGCTCGAAGATCTGGTCATAGCCATAGGACTTGGCCCGGATCTTCTCGACGACGGTCGACGCCCAACCCGGCGCACCGATCCATACCTCGGGTGTTCCGTTGCCATCGGTGTCAAAGATCGCAACCTTGTCGGGGTCGCTCAGGTCATCGATCGATTTGATGTCATACTGTTCCGCGATATAGGTCGGCACACACATGCCCTGTTCGGCCTGAACCGGGTTTTGGTTCATGACGACGGTGCCGTTTTCCTTGACATAGGTATCGTGCAGGTTCTGCTGATTGGGCATCCACACTTCCGGATGGACATGCATCGAACCGCTGTCCATTGCTTCGAAGACAATCGGGTTGGTGCCGTTTTGCAATTCCACATCCAGGCCGAGGTTTTCTTCGATCACGACCTCAAGAATATGTGCCGTGGCATTGACCGAGGCCCAGTTGGGCACACCGATCACGATATCCGCGGCCATGGCCGGCCCGGCAATCGCGAAAGACGCGCTTCCAAGTAGCGTTGCAATTTTTTTCATCTGATATCTCCGTGTTGGGTAGCTTCCGCGCTTGTTTTTCTCACCCTCTCGGGCAGCGGTGCGCTCAGGTTTTAGGTGTGGAAAGGTAGTGCCTTTCGGTTTTTTGGGGCCAGCAAAATCAAATGCTGACATAGCCCCGAAAGTGAAGCATGCGGATGCGTTGCCCATCAAGGGTTACGTCTTTCTACCTCATGAATGCGATATTATCATAAGTTTGTTTCGACTTCTTGCAATTCAATGCGGTACTTCCGAAACCTCCGAAACGGAAGATACCCGCTGTTTTCATGAGCACTGAATTGCCTCGCGCGAAAACCACAGCCAGTTTCAAAGCGGCTTTTGAAGCTTTCTTTTTGCAGGAAGCAATTGATATCAAGCAGATATTGCTGCACCTGATATAGCGTGTCGCGCACGCCCCGCCCTCAAAACGAGGCGTGATACCTCTCGTTGGCGGTTGCGCCACCTAACCGTACGACCAAGCCCCCCTGACAAGAAACCGTTCAACACTCTGTGAAACGTGTCGAGTATTCTAGTTTTGCTGCTGGCGTTTACCTACCTACTAGTAGATATTACTGTGCGTCGTAACCAAGGAAGAGACCTGACCCCATGGAAATCAATTCGGACTTCTCTGACCGCGTTGTCGTTCACTCAGACCAGCTGGAATGGCAGGCCTCTCCTATGAAGGGTGTGGATCGCAGGATGTTGGACCGGATCGGAGGCGAGGTCGCACGGGCCACCACTATCGTGCGTTATGCGCCGGGCAGTCATTTCTCTGCCCACACCCATACCGGCGGCGAGGAATTCATTGTCCTTGACGGTGTATTTCAGGATGAACACGGTGACTATCCGGCGGGGACCTATGTGCGCAATCCGCCAACCTCGCAACACACACCGGGGTCGGAACCGGGATGCACGATCTTCGTCAAGCTCTGGCAGTTCGACATGAACGACCGAACCCAGTTTCGCAAAAATATGGTGGATGAGCTGCGCGCACCCGCGAACGGCATCGCCAACGCAGTCCTGCATGAGGATGCGCGCGAGATAGTGACCTACTCCGATCTGGACGCAGGCGCGACGCTGCGCTCGGACGCCCCTGGCGGGATCGAGGTTCTGATCATCGACGGGTCGGTCACCGAAGGCGGGGAACAACTGGTCAAAAACGATTGGCTGCGCCTGCCTGAAGGCCACAGCCTGACGGCCGTTGCGGGGGCGAACGGGGCCAAGATCTGGATGAAAACAGGCCACCTGCCGTACGCCCAACCGCCGGCGGTGTAACCGATGTCTGAACAAAAACCCTTGGCGCTCGTCGCCGGAGCGGAGGCTGGGCTTGGCCAGGCGTTGGTGTCGCGTTTCCAGGCCGAAGGCATGGTGACCGTGGGTCTGGGCCGAACCCAACCCGACAACCCAATCGGTTCCTTTCATCAGGTCGATCTGTCCGACCCCGACGAAACGGCACCGGTCATAGCCGATTTGATTGCCACTTACGGGCCGCCCAAGATCGTGGTGCACAACACCGCAGAACTGGTGATCTCACCCTTCCTGAAAACAACGCTGAACGATTACCAGCGCAGCTGGACGTCGATGGTGCAAACGCTGATCGTGCTGGCGCAATCGGTGATGCAGCCGATGGTCCGTGGCGGTGGCGGAACCTTGATCGTGTCGGGTGCAACCGCCTCTCTGCGCGGTGGTGCACAGTTTTCAGCATTTGCTTCGGCCAAGTTTGCCCTGCGCGGGCTGACACAATCGCTTGCACGAGAGTTTCAACCGGCGGGCGTGCATATCACGCATGTCATTCTGGACGGCATAATCGACACGGCCCGGTCACGCGACCGGCACAGTCTGGACCCAGCCAAAATGATGAAGCCCGAAGATATTGCCGATGTATATTGGCAACTGGCGCAACAACCCCGGTCGACTTGGACCCAAGAGCTGGACCTGCGTCCTTCAACTGAGGGGTTCTGATCCATGCGCACCGATACGCTCATCATCGGCGGCGGGCTTTCTGGGCTCAGCCTGGCGACACAGCTTGTGGATCAGGGTCAGGAAGTTCTGGTTGTTGAGGCGCGCAGCCGTCTGGGCGGACGCATTCTGACCGAGGTCCAGGGGCGCGCCCATCTGGACATGGGTCCGGCTTGGTTCTGGCCCGGCCAACCACGAATTGCAGCGCTGACAGACCGGCTGGGCCTGCACCGGTTTGACCAATTCAGCTCCGGCGCGCTGAGTTTCGAAGATGAACAGGGCCGTGTCGAGCGGGGCCGCGGGTTTTCATCCATGGTAGGGTCATATCGTCTGGTCGGGGGGCTTGCTGCTTTGACGGATGCGCTGTCGGCACGTTTGCCGGATGGGGCGATCCACCTGTCCACGCAGATCACCGCCTTGGCCCGCACCGAAGGCGGGGTTCGGGTCACCACGCAATCCGGGCAGCATATTTGGGCAAGCCGTGTGGTACTTGCCATGCCGCCACGTATCGCGGCCGAGTTGATCTATGAGCCCGCCCTGCCCGATGGCACGTTGTCAGCCATGCGGCACATCGCGACCTGGATGGCCGGCCAGGCCAAAGCGGTTGCGGTCTATGACACTCCGTTCTGGCGCGAAGACGGGCTGTCAGGGGACGCCATGAGCCGGCGCGGCCCCATGGTGGAAATCCACGACGCGTCGCCTGCCAGCGGTGGTCCCTTCGCGCTGTTCGGCTTCATCGGCATCCCTGCGCAAGCGCGCCGGGATGAAGGGGCGTTGCGGCAACAGGTTCTGGCTCAGCTGGGGCGCTTGTTCGGGCGCAAGGCGACCAGCCCCAGCGCGCTTTTGCTAAAAGACTGGGCGTTTGATCGCTTCACAGCAACCGACCTGGACCTTCAGCCCGTATATGCCCATCCGCAATACGGCCTGCCGAAGGCCATGACGCGGATCTGGGAAGACAGGATCATTTTCAGCGGCACTGAAACTGCCGCGCAATTTGGGGGATATCTTGAAGGTGCATTGGAAGCAGCGGAAAACACCGCGGCATTGTTGAGCGCAAATAGGATGAAAGTGGCATGGAATTAGACACGAAAACCGCTTTGCTGAATTCTGCCGAATTTGCCGTGCGCAGCAAAGGCTTCGACGGCTTCAGCTATGCTGACCTTGCCAATGATGTGGGCATCCGCAAGGCATCGATCCACTATCACTTCCCGACCAAAGCCGCGCTGTCAGCCGCTTTGATGACACGCTACCATACCGAGTTTACCGCGCGCTGCGTCGAGATCGAGGAAACTTGTCACACGGCGGGCGGGCGCATGCGCGCATTGATCGCGCTGTATCGCGCGGCTTTGAACGACGGAAAAACCCTGTGCTTATGTGTGTCGCTGATCATCAGCCGGGAAAGCTTGTCGAATGAGGTCACCGACAAAATCCGCGAGTTCCGGCGCATGATGACCCGGTGGATCGAGAATGTCTTTGCGCTTGGCAAAACCGATCATTCGATCACGGGCGTTGAGGATCCGAAAGCAGAGGCACGCGCGGCATTGGCCTTGCTGGAAGGCGCTCATCTGACGGCGCGGGCCGAGAATAGCGCCCAAACCTTTGATGACGCCGTGGAAGTGCTAGCAGCACGTTGTTTGTGACACGGCCTAAGTTAGCTTATACAAAATGGCCGCGTCGATTGTTGAGGCGCCTGCCCGCCTCAAACCGGTTTTTCATACGAGGCCGGCAATTCAACCCGCAAAGCAGAAAGCCTCACTCCAGCTTTACCCAGGCCGAATTTCTGGCAGAGCTTTGCACGCATGCGGCCACAAACCTGACGCCTTCAAGCCCATCCCGGACCGTTGGATAGACAACGGATGCGTCAGGTGAACTTCCGTTTCTGAACGCCAGTATGGCTTCGGCTGCTTCGCCATAGATATTGGCGAACCCTTCCAGGTAACCTTCGGGGTGTCCCGGGGGCACTCTGCTGAGCCGATTGGCCGCATCCCCTGCCGCAGCCCCATTTCGGGTGATCAGACGCTTTGGCTCTCCGTAAGGAGTAAACCAAAGATAGTTCGGGTCTTCCTGAGCCCACTCGATGCCGCCCTTTTCGCCGTACACACGCAATCGCAGAGCGTTTTCGTTGCCGGGCGCAACCTGCGAAGACCACAGCATGCCGCGGGCTCCGCCTTGGAACCTCAGCAACACATGCGCGTTATCGTCGACCTGACGCCCCGGCACAAAAGCCTGCAAATCCGCCGCAAGGCTTTCTGCCCTCAATCCAGTTACAAAGCAGGCAATATTATACGCATGAGTTCCAATATCACCGGTTGATCCTCCGGCACCGGAGCGTTCCGGATCAGTCCTCCACTCGGCCTGCTTGAAATCCTGCGGCTCTGTCAGCCAGTCTTGCGGATACTCAATCTGAACCACGCGGATTTTGCCGATATCCCCGTTGGCAACCATCTCACGCGCTTGCCGAACCATTGGATAGCCCGTGTAGTTGTGGGTAAGGATGAACAGCGCGTTTGAGTTTTCAGCGGTTTTGACCAGTTTCTTCGCATCACCAAGGGTCGACGTAAGCGGCTTATCGCAAATCACGTGAATGCCGCGTTTCAGAAACTCACGCGCGGCAGCATAGTGAACGTGATTTGGCGTGACGATCGAAACCGCTTCGATCCCGGATTTCAAACGCGCTTCTCGCATCGCCATCTGCTTGAAGTCATCGTAAACCCGCTCGAGGCCCAGCGCCTCGCCACTATCCCGGGATTTTTCGGGCGTCGAGGACAACGCGCCTGCAACCAGCTCGAACTTGTCATCCAGTCGCGCGGCTATGCGGTGGACACCGCCGATGAAAGCATCGTTTCCGCCGCCGACCATACCAAGGCGAATGCGCCCCGCTCTTTCTTCGTTGCGTCCTGTTACCATCAGCCTATCCCCAGCATTTTCCGATTGGCCGCTTCGTCGGTGCCGCCGTCGGCAAAGTCGTCAAAGGCCTTCTCGGTCACGCGAATAATATGATCAGAAACGAACTGCGCACCTTCACGCGCGCCGTCCTCGGGATGTTTCAGGCAGCATTCCCATTCGACCACGGCCCAGCCATCAAAGTCGTTTGCCGCCATCTTGGAAAAGACAGCCCCGAAATCCACCTGTCCATCGCCAAGTGACCTAAACCGCCCTGCCCGATCGACCCAGCTTTGATAGCCGGAATAGACACCTTGCCTTCCGGTCGGATTGAACTCGGCATCCTTTACGTGAAACATCCGGATACGATCTTTATAGATGTCGATATTGTCAAGGTAATCGAGGCATTGCAGGACATAATGCGACGGGTCGTACAGCATGCACGCCCGCGCATGGTTGCCTGTTCGTTCAAGGAACATTTCGTATGTCACCCCGTCATGAAGATCCTCGCCGGGGTGGATTTCATAGCAAACATCAACGCCACAGTCTTCGGCGTGGTCCAAAATCGGCACCCAACGACGGGCAAGCTCATCAAATGCCGTTTCAATTAGGCCAGCAGGACGTTGAGGCCAAGGATACACGTAAGGCCAGGCCAGCGCGCCAGAGAATGTTGCATGAGCCGAGATTCCCAAATTCCGAGAGGCTGAAAGCGCTTTCTTGACCTGATCAACGGCCCATTCCTGCCGGGCTTTGGGATCTCCCCTGACGCTTTCGGCCGCAAAACCATCAAACGCCGTATCATAGGCCGGGTGAACAGCGACAAGTTGGCCTTGCAGGTGCGTCGATAATTCGGTGACTTCAACGCCGTTCTCTTGGGCTTTGCCCTTGAAGTCATCGCAATAGTCTTTGCTTGTCGCGGCCGTTTCAAGGTCGAACAACCGCCCGTCCCAACTGGGCACTTGAACGCCCCTGTATCCGCAATCCGCCGCCCATTTGGTTATGGCGTCCCATGAATTGAACGGCGCTTCATCACCGGCAAATTGTGCAAGAAATAATGCAGGCCCTTTGATCGTCTTCATTCAGTTTCCTCCCCGAAACCAATGCCTCTATGGCGGCAAATTTTCCTTCAGATAGATGTCGATGCGGATACGTTCCTGTGATTTGTTGAAAGGCACTTTGTCCGATGTTGCACGCAACAGACGCACGGCGGACCGCACCAGATGCCCGGAGTCCTGCGAGATCAGCGCGTCAAAGGTGCCACGGCGAAGCGCATCACGACTAAGCGGCGTGAGTTCATGCGCGATAATGACCAGGTCCTTGCTGATCCTGCTCTCTGACAGAAATTGAACCAAACCCGCGTTGCCCGCGGCGGAGGAGTATATTCCGACCAGGTCGGGGTAGGTCTCAAATATCCCAGGCATCATCTTGTAGATCAGATCCGGGTCATCCCTGCCCTCGACAGACGCCACGACTTCCAGATGAGGGAATTCTTCAGCGACAACAAGATCAAATCCCTGGCGCCGCTCCAGATGATCACGTGCCAAACGTGAGCCCGTCAGAACCAAAACCTTACCCGGACGATGCACAAAGCGCCCCATCAACTGAGCTGCGGTTCGCCCGGCCGAAACGTTATCGATCCCGACAAAATGATCTCTGTCCGAGCTTGGCAAGTCGGACACCAATGCAACCACTGGAATGCCTTTGTCCCTGACCCTCTTCACAGCGTCGCGGACCGAAGGCGTTTCCGGCCCGAATACGGCCACTCCGTCGACGTTCAGGCGGTCGACCCCATCCAGAATGTTAACTATGTCCTGAGGCTCGAACGGAGCGACCTTTTTTATCGTGACCCGTGTTCTTTCGATGAACTGATCGCGCGATTGTTCAGCTATCTGATCGCATATCGCCTCGACAAATTCATTACCGGCATCCGGCAGAATAAAGACGAAATTGTAGACACGGTTCCGCGCGAGGTTGGCAGCAGCGGTGTCGCGCACATACCCAAGTTCATCAATCGCCTTTTGCACTTTCTGCACGGTCACCGCCCGCACACCGGGACGCCTGTTCAAGACCCGGTCAACAGTCGCCAGACTGACACCCGCAACGCGCGCGATGTCGTTTACGGTTGGCTTTTTCACCAATTCTAGTTTTTGCTTTTGGTCTTCCACGTGTCTTTCAGCCCTCAATCTCCCGTGCCAAGCCTTCGAACAACAATGCAACAGCTTCTGCACCCGGGTCGTTATGTCCGATCAGGTTTTCTTCGGGAACATAGGCTGCACGGCCTGCTTTGGCACGGTGAATATTTGCGGTTTTGTCAGCACCTTCGCGCGCGGCTTTCGCGGCTTGCACCAGCCCTGAAGGCAGCGCCTCAAGCGCAGGTGCCAGAGCATCAATCATTGTCCTGTCGCCAACTTTGGCCCCACCTACCTGGCTGACCCGGTTCAGGCCTTCGACCAAAGACTTTGATATGGAAGCGCCACTGGCACAGGCATCTCCGGCGGCATTGAAAAAGATCGCCAGGATCACACCGGAAGATCCCCCCATGGTCTGGCTCAGCTCATTGCCCAGCGCGGGAAACAATTGCGTCAGGTCCGCAAGAGGCATTCGATCCAGGCTTCCCTGTAAAGACCTGGCTGCTGTCGCCAAGGTACTGCCTGTATCTCCATCTCCGGATTTCGCGTCCAATTCGTTCAGGTCTTTCTCGGCTTGGATCAGCAGTTCGGCCAAGCGATTTATTGTTTCCTTGGTCGCCGGATTGTTCGACGGGATGGGGTCAATCGGGGTCAAACCATCAGGCAAAGGGGCAATTCGAACCGGCTTTATCGTTTTGACCCCTGGCCATGCCACCAACTCGACCGGTTCTTCCAGCGCCAACAAGTCACTCGGATCAACCGGCAGAATCGAAACAGAGAATCCATGCATGTCCAGCGAAGTCATCAGCGGTGCCGGACCGATAATATGTCCCGCGATACCGGTTTCGGACAAGGCGTGCGTCAAAACAGACATCTCAAGCGGTGTTGTAGACCCCAAGTTGTTTACCAGCGCCACGCAGTCACCCGCCCCCACTCGCTGCTGCAACTTTTCCACGACGGTGGACATTGCGGTCACGGCATTTGCGAACTCCACCTGCTCAACACCTGGCTCGCCGTGAATACCCAACCCGAGCTCTGCTTTGCCGGGGGCAATCCTGTCTTCTTTCGGGGAACCCGGAACGGTGCAGGTGTCCAAACTCATCCCGATACTGACTACTTTCTCGACTACGTTCTTAGCGGCCTTGGTTACAGTTTCCAGATCAGCCCCGCGTTCTGCCAATGCTCCGGCAATCTTGTGCACGAACAAGGTCCCTGCCACGCCACGCGGTTGCGGCAGGTCAGGAAGCGCGATGTCATCATCGACCACCACCATTTCCACCTTGCGCCCCAATGCGCGGGCGCGCTCGGCCGCCAGTCCAAAATTCAGCCGGTCGCCAGTATAATTCTTGACGATCAGCAAACACCCCGCCTCACCGGTCACGGCCAGAATGCCCGCCAGGACAGCTTCTACCGATGGGGAAGCGAAAACCTCTCCGCATACGGCCGCAGTTAACATTCCGGCGCCCACAAACCCGGCATGGGCAGGTTCGTGGCCGGAACCTCCGCCCGAAACCAGGGCGACTTTCGATTTGTCCCAATCCGATCTGTAGACAACCTTGATATGAGGGTACCCATCCAATCTGGTCAGTGCCCCACCTGAGGATGCAAGAAGACCATCTATCGCCTCGGTCACGAGGGTTTCTTTTGTGTTGAGGAACTGGGCCATGCTTTTGCTCCTTAATTCACGCGCGCGCCGGACGCGTCAAAATACAACGGGTTTCGTGGGCTAATTTTGATAGTCTTACCTGCGGGGTAATCTTGATGGACATCGATCAGCGTCACGACCGGATGGCCATTCAAGTCCAGATGAAGTCGGGTTTGGTCACCCAGGTGTTCGGCACGTATCACGCGCGCATCACTGCCTTCGCCTTCAATGATGTTTTCCGGGCGAAGACCAATCTGCGGGCCCTTGTGATCTCCTCCGAACAATTCCGACGGAAGGATATTTATCCGCGGCAGCCCCAATCGACTGGCAACATAAACACTGCACGGGTTTTCATAGATGTCCCTTGGCGTGCCGTACTGAACCAGCCTGCCCTCTTCCAGAACTCCGATATGCGTTGCCATTGTCATGGCCTCAACCTGATCATGGGTCACATACAAAAGCGTGGACCCAAGGTCCGCCTGAATTCTCTTGAGCTCGACGCGCAGATCCGCTCTCAGCTTGGCATCCAGTGAACTGAGCGGCTCGTCCATCAAGAAAATTTGAGGATCCCGCACCAATGCGCGGCCAATCGAAACACGCTGCATCTCTCCGCCGGACAATTCCGTGGCCTTGTTGTCCAGCTTGTGCGGGATTTGCAGGATTTCCGCGACTTCGTTCACCTTCTGCGTGATCTGATCCTCAGGAGTTTTCAGGATCGGCGAACGCAGTGGAAACGACAGATTCTCGCGCACCGTCATATGCGGGTACAGCGAATATTGCTGAAAAACCATCGCCACATCGCGTTGGGCAGGCGTTTCCAGGCCAACATCTCGGCCGGCGATGCGTACCGATCCCGAGTCCATCTTCTCGAGTCCGGAAATCAATCGAAGCGTTGTCGTTTTTCCCGCACCTGTCGGACCCAAAAGCACGACGAAGGCACCATCGGGAATTGTCATCGAGATACCGTCGACGGCTTGAACAGTTCCGAATGACTTCGAGATGTTCTGCAAAATGACTTCAGCCATTGCTCAGCACCTCTTCGTTCAGGGCGGATTTCAGCGCCCGGCCCGTGGAGCGCTCAAAAAGAGTCACCGTTGTCGAACGGAAATCCAATCCCACGGTTTCACCCGGCGCAACCTTTTCACCTGCGCCGATGCGGGCCTTCAACTCACCGTTCGGGCTTTGCAATGTCACGATCTGGGTTGTCCCCAGGTATTCAGCTGCCAGAACTTTGGCCCGATAGTCACTGTCGTCGGACAAAAATACATGTTCCGGCCGGACACCGAAGACCAGTTCCCCTTCCGCCCCCTCCATCAGCTTCGGGACCGCTTCGTCATGGCCGTTCAGCCTGACCCTTTCAGAGCCGGGTGCCACTTTTCCCTGAAACGGCAAGAAGTTCATTGACGGAGATCCTATGAAATCCGCCACAAACATGGTCGCAGGTTTGTCGTAGATTTCTTGCGGCGTTCCGAATTGTTCGATCACTGCGTTATTCATGACAACAATCTTGTCGCCCATCTGCATGGCCTCTAGCTGATCGTGTGTGACGTAAACCGTTGTCGCTCCCATGCGATCGTGAAGCGCGCGCAACTCTTCGGCCATATGCTCGCGAAATTCGGCGTCCAAAGCGCCAAGAGGTTCGTCCATCATGAACGCCTTAGGCTCGCGAACGATCGCCCGCCCAAGTGCAACGCGCTGCCTGTCGCCACCCGAAAGCCCCCCCACCGGGCTTTCCAGAATGTCAGTTATCCCCAAAATCCCGGCGACTTCCTCGACTTTGGCTTTGACGGCTGCACGTGACATGCCTTGTGAAATCAGTGGATAGCTGATGTTCTTGCGAACATTCATGTGCGGATACAGCGCGAACATCTGGAAAACGAACGCTATGTCACGTTCTGAAGGCGGCTTTTGGCTGATTTCCTCACCATCCAGATAGATTTCGCCGGAAGTCGGAAGTTCCAGCCCCGCAATCATCCTGAGCGTTGTCGTCTTTCCACATCCCGACGGCCCAAGCAGCATGAAAAACTCACCATCCTCAATTGTAAAAGAGCTCTCGCGCACAGCAGTGAAATCGCCGAACATCTTCTTTACGTTTTTGACTATGATCTGGGCCATTTCTACTCCGGAAAATGGCTGACGATGATGAACATGACGGTTCCGATCAGCGTGACGATGAAGGAATAGGTGAACGCCCAAAGGACAAAGGGCTGCATCAGCATGAAGACACCCAGTGCGATCAGGATGGTGGCGACCATCTCCCACGGGCCGCGGCGGAGCCGCATCAATCCGGTAAGAAACTCGCTCATTTGCGTACGGCTCCGAATGTGATCCCGCGCAGCAGGTGTTTGCGCATCAGGATGGTGAAAATCATAACAGGGATCAGGAAGATCGTCGCACCGGCCGCAACCGCAGGCCAATCCAGACCGCCAATACCGATGATGGTGGGGATGAACGGGGGCGCTGTCTGCGCGTTGGCCGAAGTCAGCAGCACGGCGAAAGCATATTCATTCCATGCGAAGATCAGGCAGAAGATCGCAGTTGACGCAATGCCTGTGGCGGCTTGCGGCAGCACCACTTTGTAGAAGGCCTGAAACCTCGTGTAGCCATCTATGAGGGCGGCTTCCTCGTACTCTCTTGGAATTTCGTCGATGAAACCCTTCAGCAACCAAACCGCCAGGGAGATATTCACGCCCGTATACAGGAGGATCATTCCCAGATGCGTGTCGCTCAACCCAAGGTTTCTGAACATCAGGAAGATCGGGATGGCGACAGCGACCGGAGGCATCATCCTTGTACTAAGAATGAAGAACAGAAGGTCGTCTTTGAGCGGTACCTTGAACCTGCTGAACGCATAGGCGGCCAGCGTGCCGAGGAAGATACTCAAGAACGTGGAGCCAAATCCGATGATGACCGAATTCATGAAACGCTCGCCGAACTTGGAGGGCCCAACGATCACCATGTCATATTGGCGGACGATCTCATCGGCCCAGTTCTGCGGCGGGTTGGCTTCCAGAAACTCCTGCGTCTGCCTGGTGCGCGTGGTGAAAAGATTGACGTAACCTTCGAGCGTTGGGTCAAAGACCACTTTGGGCGGGTAGCTGATCGCGTCGGCGGGGGATTTGAACCCGGTCAGCAAAATCCACACCAGCGGGATCATCGTGATCAGCGCATAAGTGATGACCAGGATTCCTGCGATCCATTTGGACCGGTTCGAAGGTTCAGTGACGGAAAAGCTACTCATCTCTGTTTCACCTTGTTCAGGGCTTTGACGTAGATCGACGCAAGGCCGAACACGGTGACGAAAAGGATGATCGCATAGGCTGACGCGTAGCCCGTACGCCACTTTTCAAAAGCCTCCCGCTTGAGATTGATCGAAGTGAGTTCCGTAACGGACCCCGGCCCACCGCCGGTCAACTGCACCACCAGATCAAACATTTTGAAGTTCTCGATCCCTCGAAACAGCACCGCCAGCATCAGGAATGGCAGCACCATCGGGATCGTAATCGTAAAGAACTGCCGCAGCTTGCTGGCCCTGTCGATCTCGGCCGCCTCGTAGATGTAATCGGGAATACTGCGCAGCCCGGCCAGGCAGATCAGCATCACAAACGGCGTCCACATCCAAGTGTCGACGATGACGATGGCCCAGGGCGCCAACGTCACAGAACCCAGCATCTCAAAACTTGACGGGTCTTTGCCGGTGAACCACGAAACGATATAGTTGAACAGGCCGATCTGAGGCTGATAGAGAAACTTCCAAAAGTTCCCGACGACAGCAGGGGACAGCATCATTGGCAAGACAATAATCGTGGTCCAAAGGTCATTTCCCTTAAACTTCTTGTTGATTAGCCACGCCAAGGTGAACCCGATCAGAACCTGAAAAAAGATCGTCCAGAAGAGAAAATGCGCCGTCGCCTGCATATTCAACCAGGTGTCGGAATCCGTCAGGATACGCTCGTAATTCCTGAACCCGACATCCTTGACCTCGCGCCCTATCCGATTGGCTTTGTAGTTGGTAAAGCTAAGCTGGATTGTCCAAATCAACGGAAAAATGTTGATTGCAAGCAGCAGGAAGATCGTCGGGGAAATGAATATCCAAGCAATTGCTCGATCGGATAACCCTCTGATTTTGCGCGCAACTCGCGTGGGCGTTGCCTGCGCAACGCGATCTATGGTCCGGTCAGACATTTCTTTGCCAGTTCTTGTCGGTTTGGGACACACGGGTCATGGTGGAGCGGGCTTGAACCCGCTCCTGCCCTGCTTCCGGATTAAAGCTTGCCTTCGTCTTCGAAGACTTCGGTCCAATCCTCGATCAAAAGATCAAGCGCTTCTTGCGCGGTGCCTTGGTCGGCGACAACGTAGTCATGGATACGTTTCTGCATGGCCAACAGCAGTTCCGCATAAGCAGGCTCCTGCCAGAAGTCCTGCACACCTGCCATGGCTTCCAGAAAGTCACCGGCAAAGGGTTGGCTGTCCACGAAGCCGGGGTCTTCCAGCACGGAATTATGTGCTGAATAACCGCCCAGTTCCCACCATTTGGCCTGAACTTCGGGTTGCGCGAACCACTTGATGTACTCAAGCGCGGCATCCTGTTTGTCAGAATAGCTGACGACTGAAATCCCTTGCCCGCCCAACGTTGAACCTGCCTGATTTTGCGGCGGGTTCACGAAGAAGTCGATCTTGTCGCCACCGGTATTGGGATCTGCATAGAGGCCCGGGAAGAAAGCAAACCAATTCATGGCCATGGCGACCTGACCTGACTTAAAGGCGTCCAAGCTTTCACCCATGTAAGAGTTTGTGTACCCCGGAGGTGTCGCTGTTTTGTAGAACTCTTTGTAGAATTCCAGCGCTTCGACGGCTTCGGGTGAATTCACGGCGCCTTCCATGTCATACGAGCCCGGCGTATTTTCATACTTGAACCCCCATGGGTAAAGCGCACTCGTCACACCCATTGTTATCCCTTCCGAACCGCGCTCGGTAAAGATCGCAGCGCCGTACACGGTTTTTCCATCGATCTCGCGACCTTGGAAAAATTGCGCAATCTGCAACAGCTCTTTCTGGGATTCCGGTTCACGCAAATCTTGACCGGTAGCTTCTTTATAGGCGGCTTGGATATCGGGATCTTCGAACCAGTCCTTGCGATAGAACCAACCGTTCGCATCACCCATTGCAGGCAGCGCATAGTAATTTGGCGTGCCCTTTGGCCAAGTCGAATAAGCGTACACAGTTGCCGGCGCGAAATCATCCATACTGATGCCTTCAGCATCAAAGAAGTCATTCAGCTTTACATAGTGACCGTTCTCGGCTCCGCCGCCAATCCATTGGCTGTCCCCGATCAGCAGGTCACAAAGCTTCCCTCCGGAATTCAGCTCATTCAGCATGCGGTCCGCAAAGTTCGGCCAGGGCACAAACTCGAAGTTCATTGTGTGGCCAGACTCGGCCTCGAATTCTTTGGATAGCTCAACCAGCGCGTTGGCCGGGTCCCATGCCGCCCAACACAGTGTCAGGTCTTCAGCATTTGCCTTGGTAGAAAGAGTAGTAGCGGCAAGGACTATTGCGCTGGCAGACGCCAGTTTTGAGTAAGTCATCCATTCCTCCCTTTTTAACGCCGTCAATCGAGGATGTGCGAATCGCGGCATAGTTCCAAGGCTATTTGAGGTACGCACCTCAAGTCTAGAAAATTTTGAGGTTCGTACCTCAAAATGCCCCATGTGACTTTAAATTAATCCCCTATCCTTTGTTTTTACGAAATTTACGGCGCGTCATCTCCTTCTGCATACTTTGCAACAATCCACTGGAAAAACCGCTAGTCTCAAAACAGTTCTTTGAAACTGACCTGCTGGCAGCTTTGGATAGCCAGTTCTCAAAGGCCCTGCATTGCTGGATTTTCGGCTTTCCGCCCCCCGCCCGAACGCGTGGAAATCGATGGACCAGAAGACGCAAGACGAGCCAAATTCGGCTATACACGACGGATCGGAAACCAACGGATGAGCGAACTCACCATTGTCAGAATGAAGCGTTACCCTATCAAGGGTCTGAGTCCGGAGCCGCTGAACACAGTCAACCTGAGCGCGGGTGAGGGTGTACCTGGTGATCGCCTTTTCGGCTTTGCTCGCTACAATTCCGGCTTTGACCCGACTGACCCAAAGCCACTTCCTAAAGACCGCTTTGTTGTTTTGCTGAAAGAAGCTGGGCTTGCGGGTCTCAGGACACGTTTCGACGCAACAACTCAGCAGTTGGAAATTGATGTGGACGGCCGCACCCACTGCTTCAGCATGAGCGAGTCCCAGGGAAAAACGGATGCCGCCAGACTCCTCTACGATACGCTGGAACTACAGGATCCTGAACCGCCTAGATTCGTGTCTTCGCACCCGCATCGTTTCACGGATGTTTCAGTCGTTTCACCGAAGATGATGAATGCGATATCGGTTCTCAACTTAAGCTCTATTGATGCGTTAAGCAGAAAGTTGCGCACAGACATTCACCCGGACAGATTTCGGGCGAATATCGAAATTGACGGATTGCCACCGTTTTCCGAGCTGAGCTCTGTCGGTTCCACCTTTGTGTTTGGCGATGTCAGGCTGCGGATACTCTCGCGGACGAAAAGATGCGCCGCTACCGAGGTGAATCCTGAGACGGCCCTTCGAGACTTGAACATTCCGTTCTTACTTCGAACCCATCTGGGCCATATGGATATGGGGGTTTACGTAGAAGTGCTGGATGGCGGCACCCTCTTTGCTGGCCAAAAAGGAAAATGCCCGCAGGAATAAGTGGCCCAATTGATCTGACACTTACACGTCGCCGGAGTTCTTTTGGCATTCATCGGACGTGATCAGACCAACCTGTGCTCGGAATCACGCAATGCAACTCGCGAAAATTGCGGCATGAATCCAGATCGTCGAATGGAAATGATGCGAAACGGAAAAAAAATGGCGGTGCTGTAAGACAAATTGGAACCAGTCTCTGCTAAGCCAGTACAGCTGCCCTTTTTGCCGCACCAAGTTCGCGCGGCCCGGCAAGAGCGAAGGTGCGTGTTCGCTTGAAGGTATCTCTGCTGGCTAACGATCTTTTATGGGTGAAGTGGTTGTGGACGGAGGAGTGGACTACAGCGAACTTCTGCAAACTTCGCATGCGCCTGAAACGTAGCATGGCGCGTTCGCGTCGTTGAAACGGCAGGTGCGAATTCTCGACACGGTTTTTTTAGGCATCTGCCAGCTTGCTGGTTTTCTGTAGCACCCAAATCTCTGATTGCCGCCACAGATTATCGGGCTGGCCGTTGATCTTAAAAAAAACCTCATCCACATGCCACTTCCATTTTTGAGTACGCCCGCTGCTGCTGGACCCGTTTTCTAAGGATTTCCGTGGCGAACATTGGGCCGAACCAAGTCCACCAGTATCGGACCGTCTCTTGGCTCACATCTATCCTACGCTCATCCATCAGGTCTTCGACATTGTAAAAGGCACAGGAAACCGAAGGTACAATATCACGGCCCGACGAATGATCCTGGGGTTGGCCTAGAATTCCTTGAATGGGCCTGGGTTGGTCACAGGTGGAGGCTTCGAAAGCCCCTACCCGTTTCAACCCGAGTTCTTCTGACAAGACTGTTTTAGATGTTCACCTGTTTTCGCAATTCAGGTCTGCTTTGGGGTTGGTGCAATAATGGTTCAGAGCTTGCGAAGGAAATCATTGCACTCCGGCGAAAAGTATTTGTTTCTTGCGGTCTGCATCCCTTTGACACAAATCGAAATCGCACTCATGCAAAAAGCCCCGAGGGGAAGGCGCAACTAAGAAATGCCCAAAATCATCTCGCCCTGCGACTAGCGCAACCAAAGTTTTCACGCCGTTTTTCTGTTTCATTGAGGGTTTTATGAAACGCAACGCCGCGCCAATGCGTCTGTCGTCTGTGTTATTGGGTCCCGATGCGTGAAAGAGATGCCCGTGATGCATGGATGCCTGCCCTGCACGCAATTCCGCAGCCACTGCATCTTGTTCGTTCACATCGACTGCGATTTCCTGCCCGCGTGATAACAGATTGTTTTTGCTGAAGGTGTCTACGTGAGGCACGATACGGTTTTTATGGCTGCCTGGAACAAACTTCATACACCCGCTTTGCTCAGACGCTTCTGAAATCGCAACCCAACAAGTAACCTCTTCTGCATCATCCAATCCCCAATAGGTCAAGTCCTGGTGCCACGACACGATTTTCGATGATCGCGCCTCTTTTACGAAAAGTGCACCGCTCCAAACCATGAGGTCCGGCCCCAACACCGTTGAAGCAGCCTCAGTCAACTTCGGATGGCGGAGAAGTGCATCGAATGATGGTATCAGCCTGTCCGGATACGAGTATAGAAGCTTGAGTTTCTCTGGGTCATCTCTGAGGATTCGCTCTGCTTTCTCAAAATCATCGCGCAGCGTTTGAACCTCGGATACTGTCAGAATATCCAGCGGAGCCACGAAACCATCTCTTTCATAAGTCTTCGCTATATCAGGAATTCGTTTAACCATTGTTATTATCCGGAAATGTTAACTGCACCTTCATTGATCGGCTTCGATCAGACGCAACCTCGAAAGCAGTGACAGCCTCCCCAACTTCGAAGGAATGCGTCACCAGATGGTCGACGTTTAGTAGTCCGTTTCGCATCATTTCGACAGCGACCGCGAACTCGGAATGGAAACGGAAAGATCCGCGAAGTGCAATCTCTTTTGCAGTCAACGCCTGCATCGGCACTGTCATGTCTCCGCCCAGGCCAAGCTGAACCAAAGTTCCACGCGGGCGCAAGCATGCGACGCCAGAAGCCAGGGCCGATTGAGCCCCGGAACATTCCAGTTGGACGTCAATCTGGCCCTTGTCCTTTTCAAACCGTTCCAACATTTGCGGATCAGTGTAGGTGTTGATGACATCGTCTGCCCCGCATTCACGCGCTATGGCTAGGGTCTGGTCCGAGATATCTGTCGCGACTATTCTGGCCGCCCCAGAACGACGTGCCACCAAGATCGTAAGGCAGCCGATCGGGCCGCATCCGGTGATAAGCACCGTTTTACCCACCAGGCTTCCAGCTTGTTTAACCGCGTGCAAACAAACCGCCAGCGGTTCTGCCATAGCGGCCTGTGCAGGGCTCAACCCGTCTGCCGGAACACATTGACTGGCTTTCGCCACGAGTTTGCTCCGAAAAGCGCCTTGGATATGCGGGAACGGCATTGCGCTGCCATAGAACTTCATATCAAGACAGTGGTTTTGCTGCCCGTTCAGACAATAGTAGCAGGCTTGGCAGGGGCGGGATGGAGAAACTGCAACCAATTGACCTAGGTTCAGCCCCTGCACACTTGACCCGAATTCTACGATTTCGCCGGCGACTTCGTGTCCAAGCACCATCGGTTGAAGCAGCTTGATGGCGCCGAAGCCACCGTGGTTGTAATAATGCAGGTCAGAGCCGCAAATCCCACCCACGCGCAATGCAATTAAAACTTCGTCTTGTCCCAGGTCGCGTACATCCCGGTTTTCCAACCTCAGATCTTTCGCAGCATGGATAACAACAGCAACACTGGCCGAAGACATTGCGCAGACTCCCTATACACATCGCCAAAAGATACGGATAGTCGGTGCCGACAACCAAGGGATTTTTGCATGACGCTTGAAATGTTCAGCCTAAATGGAACTCGGGCGCTGATAACAGGCTCTAGCCAAGGCATTGGATTTGCGTTGGCTCGTGGCTTGGCTGCTGCCGGTGCGCAGGTCGTTTTGAACGGGCGCGACACCACAAAACTGGCGGCAGCAGCCTCCGAACTAAGTGAAACAGGCGCCTCGGTACGGGAGCTTTCGTTCGATGCGACCGATCATGAAGGCGTCCGATCTGCTGTGGACGACTTTGAAGAAAAGGTTGGCCCGATAGACATCCTGATAAACAACGCCGGAATGCAACACAGGACGGAGTTACAGGATTTCCCAGCTGATGCCTTTGAACGCCTACTACAAACAAATGTGGCTTCCGTCTTTAATGTCGGTCAGGCAGTGGCACGACACATGATTGAAAGAAAGTCTGGCAAGATCATTAACATTGCGTCGGTTCAATCCGCATTGGCAAGACCGGGTATTGCGCCTTACACGGCGACAAAAGGTGCCGTGACCAACCTTACAAAAGGAATGGCAACTGATTGGGCCAAGTATGGTCTGAACTGCAATGCCATTGCGCCCGGATATTTCGATACACCTTTGAACGCCGCCTTGGTTGCCGACCCAGCGTTTAGTGCATGGCTCGAGAAGCGCACTCCGGCCGGTCGCTGGGGAAATGTAGAAGAACTTGTCGGTGCCGCCATATTCCTTGCGTCCCCTGCATCCAGTTTCGTCAATGGACATACTCTCTATGTCGATGGTGGAATAACGGCGTCACTTTAATTTGTGGCTTTCAATCCTCTGCTAAATGTGACTGACCGTAGATATCGTTTACCGCGCCGACGCCAAAGCAATCACCACAACAACAATCAAGGAAGCCGCCATCGCAAAGTTGATCCTTCGATGCGATCTTTGGCTTATATCAAGGCTGCCCAGCTTTGCGCCAGCACCCAGCCAGATCATGTGCACTGGCACCCATATCATATTGAAAACAAGGATTTTTATGACGACCTCCCAAACGGGCGCATCGGGCAAAAAGGCAAACCCTGAAAACAATGCTGTGCTGACCACGTAAGCCTTGGGATTAATGAACTGAAGTGTCAGCCCATTCGCAAAACCAAGTGGCGAAACCGCTGGAGAAAACCCGACCTTTGAGCCAGCGCTGGCAATTCGCCAAGCCAGAAATACCAAATACCCGACTGAGGCGCATAGCAGCAAAGTTCTGAGCGCCGGTATAGCCAAAGCTACCGCAGCGACTCCAGAGACAACCAACATCATGTTGATAAACCCGCCCAGCATCAAACCAGCCACGAAGGCGAGCCCAGCTCGAAAACCAAATGCTGATCCAATACCCGCAGTTGTTAGAACGCCTGGGCCCGGCGTAATCAGCAGAAAGAAAACCGCGACAGCAAACTCAAACACTCTTCAGATTGGCCTTTTACAGATCTCTGCATTCTGGCACAGCTGTGATCACCGATCCGTCCTTAAGGTGTTGCAGAAGATTGTCGACGGTTAGGTCACCCATAGCTGCACGCGTCTCAATAGTCGCGCTACCAGCGTGAGGGAGCAGAACGACATTGGACATATCGCGCAACGCTTTTGGAACACGCGGTTCGTCCTCGAAAACATCAAGCCCCGCCCACCCAAGCTCGCCGTTTTGCAATGCGTTGATAAGGGCAGTTTCGTCGACGACCGAACCTCGGCTAACGTTTATCAGAGTGCCGCCCGCCCCCAACGCGCGAAGCACCTCAGCGTTGACCAGCCTATTGGTCGACGGACCGCCGGGCGTGATGCATATGAGGACGTCAACATGTTCTGCCATTTCAACCAAATTGTCGAAATAGCGGTACGGGACATCCTTTTGATTGCGGGTATGATAAGAGATTTCGGGGGCCCACGGCTCTAACTTATCAACGATCGCCTGACCAATGCGACCAAGACCAAGAATGCCTATCTTTTGATTGTCTGCTGATCGGGTCAAAGGGGCATTGCCTTCAACTTCCCACCGTCCGGACCGAACGTAATTGTCGTCACGTAGAAGCTCTCGGTAACATGACAGCAATAGCAGAACGGCGGTGGTTGCGACTTCTTTGTTCAAAACATCGGGTGTGTGCGTCACAACAATTCCACGCTCAGCCGCAGCATTTGCGTCGACAGCGTCGTAACCGACTCCATAGACGCTGATCATCTTCAGATTGCTGAGTGATGTCATCAGGTCATGCGGAACACCATCGTGCCCGTTCGTTACGATATGCGTAATACTATCCGCGTTGAAATCGTCCAATTGATGAATGTCGAACGCTGCGGACAGGCGTTCTCGCATCCGTTCAGTGATCCCGCCGATTTGCAATAAGTCAGTCATCTTGGCCGACCGTTTGCCGCTGAACACCAAGCCCATCGATGCGAAGCTCCATGACGTCGCCTTTTTTCAGGTAAACTGGTTCCGGTTTGATTCCCATTCCGACGCCGGGCGGTGTTCCAGTTGAAATGACGTCACCGGGGTACAGTGTGAAAAGTTGGCTTAGATGCTCAATGATCTCGGCAACGGAAAAGATCATCGTAGAAGTATTCCCGGTTTGCATGCGCTGACCGTTTACATCCAGTGACATACCAAGGCTTTGAGGATCCGGCACCTCATCCCGGGTCACCAACCAAGGACCTGTCGGGCCAAATGTGTCGCAAGACTTGCCTTTGGTCCATTGACCGGTCAGTTGAGTTTGAAAATGCCGTTCTGACACGTCGTTTACGATGCAATAGCCGGCAACGTATTCGAGCGCGTCGGCCTTGGACACGTATTTGGCCATTTTGCCAATGACGACGCCCAGTTCGCATTCCCAGTCGGTGTGAGTAGATCCGCGCGGCATGACAACATCATCATAGGCACCAATGACGGCTGAGTTTGCCTTGAAAAAAAGTATCGGATGCTCTGGAATATCTGCGCCGGTTTCTGCGGCATGGTCCGAGTAATTCAAACCGATGCAAAGAAATTTTCCGATGCCACCGACACACGGTGCGATACGAGGATCTCCCTCGACAATTGGCAGGTTATTCGGATCCAATGAGCGCAGATTATCAAGCGTTCCGTCATCCAGAACATCGCCCGTAACATCATTGATGTGGGCGGACAAATCCCGCAATTGACCCTGGGAATCGACCAAAGCAGGCTTTTCCGAGCCCTCGGCTCCGTAACGAACAAGTTTCATTTCTGTTCCTTTTAGTGATTGTCGCGTGGCATGAAGTCTCGCGCGATATCGCGGTAGTTTTCGGCACCCTTGAGCGTCATACCGCGATCCAACCGATCTACTTTTTCGCGGAATATTTCCTGCCATGGGGATTGATTGGGCGGCATTGTATACCCACCCTTTGCCTCCAGATCGCGGGCGCGTTCATGCAGTTCTTCAAGCGAAACCAGCATATCTGCTGTGCCTTTGCCAAGATCGATGCGCAGTCGGTCGCCAGTTCGCACCAAGGCCAACCCACCGCCCTCTGCAGCTTCTGGTGAAGCATTCAGGATAGACGGGCTTCCTGAGGTGCCGGATTGCCGGCCATCACCGATGCAAGGAAGGGCTTCGATTCCCTGTTTCAACAAATACGCAGGCGGACGCATGTTCACGACCTCTGCGGCACCCGGGTACCCTTTTGGTCCTGCTCCGCGCATAATCAGAATACAGTTTGCATCGATTTTTTCGGCGGGATCATCGATCCGATGGTGAAAATCCTCGGGCCCGTCAAACACAACCGCCCTGCCCTCAAATGCATTAGGATCATCCGGGTTCGACAAGTAGGTCTCTAGAAATGCCTGCGAGATCACAGATGTCTTCATAATCGCACTCTCGAACAAGTTGCCCGAGAGATTGATGAACCCCGCCTGTCGCTTAACCGGGCTACTGACAGGCTTGATTACGTCGCTATTCTGAGACCGGCGCGTCGAGCAATTTTTGCCTATCGTCTTACCGTTCACCGTTATCGCATCGGGATGCGGCAGCAATCCAGCATGAAGAAGCTCTCCGACAACGGCGGGAACACCCCCGGCCTGTTGGTAATCTTCGCCCAGATATTTACCCGCAGGCTGCATGTTAACCAACAGAGGAACGTCGTGGCCAAGCTTCTGCCAATCATCGTTGTTTAATGGAACACCAAGATGCCGAGCGATCGCATTCAGGTGGATCGGCGCATTCGTCGATCCACCGATCGCCGAGTTTATGACAATCGCATTCTCAAAAGCCTGACGTGTCATCACATCACTGGGGCGTAAATCCTCCCAGACCATGTCCACAATGCGTTTACCCGTTTCATAACTGATTTGACCGCGCTCTCTGTACGGGGCTGGTATGGCTGCTGATCCTGGCAATTGCATACCCAAGGCTTCAGCAAGCGAATTCATGGTCGTTGCTGTTCCCATCGTATTGCAATAACCCACCGAAGGTGCCGCGGCGGCTGCGATCTCCATGAAGTCATCGGTGTCGATTTCATCAGCCGCAAGGTCTTCGCGCGCTTTCCAAATAACCGTTCCTGATCCGGCGCGCTCACCTTTCCACCAGCCGTTGAGCATTGGGCCGACCGACAGGGCAATCGCTGGGATGTTGACGGTCGCAGCGGCCATAAGAAGTGCGGGCGTGGTCTTGTCGCAACCAATGTTCAGAACAACGCCATCAATCGGATACCCGAATAGACTCTCAACCAGGGACAGATAAGCCAGATTGCGGTCGAGAGAGGCCGTTGGCCGTTTACCGGTCTCTTGTATCGGGTGGACCGGTATTTCGATGCACGTTCCCCCGGCGGCGATGATCCCGTCGCGAACGCGTTTGGACAACTCGATATGATGCCGGTTGCAGGGGCTCAAATCACTCCCGGTCTGAGCAATCCCAATGATCGGCTTGCCTGATTGCAGTTCTGCGCGGGTCAATCCGTAATTCAGGTATCTCTCAAGATACAATGCCGTCATCTCAAGGTTCTCAGAATTCATGAACCACTTGCGAGATCGCAGATCATTTTTTGATATTTTAGTCATTGGCCTGACCATCCCCCATCAATTATGTGCGTGTGTCCCGTGGTGAATGCACTTTCATCGCTCGCCAAATAGACGACCAATGCAGCAATCTCTTCTGCCTTCGCTACACGCCCCATGGGCTGACGCGCCACAAATTGTGCAAGGGCTTCTTCTCTGCTGCCCAGTTGCTCGCCCAACGCATCTACGCGGTCACGCCAACTGGGACTGTCGACTGTTCCCGGACAAATGCAATTGCACCGAATTCCTCGTGTTATGAAGTCCACGGCTACCGATTTCGTCAGCCCAACAACGGCAGCCTTAGTCGTTCCATATACAAAACGATTTGGCGCACCGATTATGGAACCCAGTGCAGAAGACATGTTGATAATCGAGCCTCCTCCGCGCTCTAGCATCCCCGGCAATACAGCCTTTGTCGTGCGCACCATTGAGCGCACATTCAGGTCCATGGCGAAGTCCCATTCTTCGTCGGTTGCATCCAGAATAGTTCCGTGATGCACGAACCCGGCGCAGTTGAACAAAACATCCGGCTTCGCTCGCGCGACCCCATCATGAATACTGTCATTATTTGTCACATCCATCTCGAAAATTTCGAGATTTTCGAGATTCCGATCGCGAATCAAATTTAGTTTTTCAGGGTTAATATCAGTCGCATAGACTTTCGCACCCTCTCTTGCCATCGCAATTGCGCTTGCAAGTCCGATCCCTTGTGCGGCGGCTGTAACCAGCACGTTTTTTCCCTTAAGTCTCTCTGACATATATATTTTCCGACCCTAGAAGTGGCGACTGGACACGTGTTTCTTCGTCCCACAGATCAACCGAGAAGCAAAGAAACCTTGGTGGATTTGCAACGACTTCTGGCATGTGGGCCCAGAGCCGTTAGCGTATGACAGAGATTTTGGTTTGGCCATAACCATGCGTGGCGCACCTTCGGAAGGACAGAGGATTATGAGCAAGCAGTTCAAAGTAGCTCTATTGGGAACCGGCTTGATGGGCGCTCCTATGGCGAGGAATATTTTGCGCGCCGAAATTCCGCTAACTGTATGGAACCGCAGCTTGGATAAGGCAAAACCGTTGACGGCGGAAGGCGCGACATTGGCGGAAACTGCCCCGCTGGCGGTTTCGGGTGCAGACGTAATTGTAACGATGCTGTCGGACGGATACGCGACCGGCGCGCTACTTTCTGACGAGGCTTTCCGCAAACAACTCAAACCCGGAATGATCTGGATTGATATGTCCAGCGCCAAACCCGAACACGCCCGAGAACAATCCGCGCAATTGTCTTCGATGGGGTTGCAGCATCTGGATGCCCCGGTTTCCGGCGGCACCAAAGGTGCCGAAGCTGCCACGCTTGCGATCATGGTCGGTGGTGATCAGGACGTTATGGAGCGCGTGCGACCGGTTCTGTCAGCAATGGGCCGCCCTGTGCATGTAGGCCCAAGTGGTTCTGGTCAATTGTGCAAATTGGCCAATCAGACGATTGTCGCTGTGACTATATCGGCTGTCGCCGAAGCGACTTTACTGGCGCAGCGAGGCGGGGCACACCCTGCCGCGTTGAGGACCGCACTGAAGGGGGGATTTGCTGATAGCATTATCTTGCAACAACATGGCGAACGCATGTCTGACGGAAATTTTGTACCCGGAGGTTTGTCCAAGTTTCAGTTGAAGGATTTGGACAACACGCTGGAGGAAGCGCGAAGCCTTGGCGTTGAGCTACCTAGCACCCAATCTGTGCGCGACCGTTTCGAATATCTGATAGACGAAATGGATGGGGCCGAACTGGATCATTCAGCTTTGTATCTGGAACTCAAAAAACGGAACGGATTGTTATGACGCGGATCCTTGTCATAGGCGGTGGAGGAATGCTGGGTCAGAAACTGGCCCATCGCATTTCGACCCATGAAACTTTTGGAGCGGATGCCCAAGTTTCACTGTTCGATCTCTCGTTCCCACCCGATAGTGCGGCTAGTAATCAAATTGTAGGGGACTTGACCGCGTCAGGCATGGCTAAGTCTTTTGCTGCGCAGCGACCGGATGTCATTTTCCATCTTGCAGCGATCGTTTCTGGCCAAGCCGAGACAGACTTTGCGTTGGGCTGGGATGTAAACCTTATGGCGACGTGGGCACTGCTGAACGCACTTAAGGATGAACACGAGGCATCAGGAAGGGAATACACTCCTCGCCTGGTTTTCGCCTCATCCATAGCGGTGTTCGGGTCACCGTTCCCTGAAAAGATAACCGATGAGTTCCTTTCGGCACCTTTGACCAGTTACGGAGTGCAGAAAGCGGCGTCTGAACTGATGATCACGGATTTCAGCAGGAAAGGATACATCGACGGTATTTCCTTGCGCTTACCCACATTGTGTGTGCGCCCGTGCAAGGCCAACGCTGCCGCTTCGTCCTTCTTTTCAGGTATAATCCGCGAGCCATTGAATGGGGATGAGGCTGTCTTGCCAGTTGCCGAAACTGTTCGACACTGGCACGCTAGCCCCCGCGCCGCTGCGACTTTTTTGACCCACGCCGCAACATTGGACACGCAGCTTTTGAATGACCGACGCGCCTTGAACATGCCAGGTGTCAGTTGCACCGTCGCCGAACAAATCGAAGCTCTGCGCAATGTCGCCGGTCAAGACGCAGTTGGCCTAATCAGGCGAAAACCAGACAAGGCAATTGAAGGAATTGTCAAGAATTGGCCGCGCGACTTTCAAACAGATCGCGCTCTGAAGCTGGGGTTTGAGGCGGAATCAAGTTTTGATGATATCATTCAGGTCTATTTGGAAGACGATTTTCGGCCTTAGTCGCCCATCGTCTTTCCGGTTAGATGGCGTTTCAGATGATTGTGGATTTTCTCCCGTGTTAACTGCTCATCCCCCGACAATGCCGCTTCAAGTATATCTGCATGATGCCTTATGTTCTGAGAAATGAACTCAAAGTTCCGGTCTGCCACCATCAACTGCTGTCTGAATTGCGCGTAAATCCGGCTATGCAATTGTTTTAAGGTTTCCGAGCCACAGGCAGAAATAAGCGTCTGGTGAAACTCCTTCTCCGAGGCAAACCAGATCTCGACAAGGTCGCTTGGGTCGTCCGTGGCGTGAATGCGTTTTTCGATATGGCTGAGTTTGTGATGTGCAGCCGTCAATCTTGCTTCCCAATCCACCCCGCCATTTCGGATCGACATTGCGGTGCCTTCGGCCTCCAACAGAACACGGACATGCGTCAATTCGATAAGCTTCTGCGGTGAACGCTTTGGTACGCGGAAACCTTTTTGTTCCTGAAAGTCCACCAAACCAACAGCGGCCAAACGAAAAAGGACTTCACGAACCGCACTTGCGGAACAGCCATACACTTTACGTAGTTCTTCGGCCCGCACCTTGGCTCCATGCTCGAATCCATTAGAGATCAGGCGCATCTTAAGGTCTTGATAAATATCTATTTCTTCGTTCATCCCGGCATGCACCTTAAAGTTATGTCCAAGTAGCGTCCTAACCTTATTTTCGAATTATCGCAAGAATCTCGAAATTTTTAGAAATTTCAATTTTTTCTTGTTGCATTCGATTCGTCGGCTTAACGTTTACCTGCGTGACAGCAAAGGAGGCGGCAAGATCTTCCACACCCGCAACGCACAACGTCTGGGAGGACAATATGAAAATAGTCAAGACAGCGGCCGTGGCGGCCGTAGCCACGACAATGGCAGCCGGTTTCGCAATGGCTGAAACAACGAAGCTTAGAATTCAAACCCATTTTTCGCCCGAAACTCTGTCTGGCCAGATGGCTGCAAAATTCGTTGAAGACATTCAGGAAATGTCGAACGGCGAAATCGAAGTTGAAATGTTCTATTCCTCTTCGGTGGTCAAATCGGTTGAAACCTTCGATGCCGCAGCTACGGGAATTCTGGATTGCGACATGACGGGCGGCGGCTATCAGACCGGGAAAAACCCGGCCTTCCAGTTTGCGGGTGACCTGCTCGGCGGATATCAGAACCCATACCAGCAAATGGCTTGGCTTCTTCATGGCGGCGGAAGAGAAGCTGTAAACGATCTATACAACGGCTACGACATGGAGTTCATCGGATGGTGGATTCCCGGGCCGGAGTCGCTTTCTTCGACTAAGCCGATTGCAAAAGTGGAAGACTTCAAGGATTGGAAATTCCGCTCGCCTCCGGGCCTTGCAACCAAAGTGTTCGCGGAACTTGGGGCTTCTCCGATCGTGATGGACTTCAACGAAATCTTTACGGCTTTGGAAACCGGCATCATTGATGGTGCGGATGCTGCGAACCTGACTAACAACGTGGGCCTCGGTCTGTACGAGATCGCAGGTCATACAAACTATCCCGGTTTCCACTCGATGCCCGCAGATCATCTGGCCTGTCGCAAAGACGTCTGGGAAGCGATGCCTGCGCACCACAAGAAGATCATGGAAGTCGCAATGGATAGCCTGGCATTGCACAATGCGACAATCAATGAAGTGCAGAACGCTCAGACTGCAAAAGACCTGAAGGCAAAAGGTGTTCAGTTGTACGAATGGTCGCCTGAAGACCTGGCAGCGTATCGCGCGGCCGTTCAGGTTGGTTGGACTGAATTCGCAACGACTCCTGAGGCACAGGCGCTTTTGGAAAGCCACATCAACTTCCTGCGTGACCTGGGCGCAATGCAGTAATCAGGCTTCGACCGAATTAGGACACTCGGAAAGGCCGCATCAGCGGCCTCTCCGCATCTGCGCCAGGATTCAGAACTTCATGAAAATTACCAGAATTATAAGTCATGTACTGCAGTACGACATGCCGGAAGTTCTGGGCTACTCGCAACAGTATTATGACAGGCGCACAACCCATCTGGTCGAGATTCAGACAGATGAAGGGGTAACCGGTTGGGGCGAGTGCTTTGGTCCCGGAAACGTAGCCATAGCCAACAAGTCCATCGTCGAAAAGGTCATCCAACCAATGGTCCTCGGCTTGGACCCCTTGGACAAAGACGTGATCTGGCACAAGGTGTACAACCTTTTGCGAGACCATGGCCAAGGCGGAATGCCAATACAGGCTTTGTCCGGGGTGGACATCGCACTTTGGGACATCACCGGAAAAATCTCTGGCCTCCCCCTCCATAAACTTGTCGGGGGCGCGCATCGCACAAGCGTTCCTTGCTACGGCTACGGCATGATGCTCCGGGATGAACCGATTTCTCATCTGGCCAGCCGTTTTGAGGATGAAGCCGCAAAGATCAAGGCAATGGGATTTACCGCCACCAAAATGAAAACGGGCTTTGGCCCGAAGCCTGATGTGAAGCTGTGCGAAGCAGTTCGACGCGGAGTTGGTGACGACTTTCCTTTTATGGTCGATGCGAACCATGCCTATACGACTTCGGACGCGTTTTTTGTCGGTCGGGCGCTGGAAGAGCTGGACGCATATTGGTTCGAAGAACCGGTCGCGCCAGAAGACATTGACGGGTACCGCGAACTGCGCACCTCGCTTAAAGTCAGCATCTCGGGCGGAGAGGCGGTATTCAATCGCTGGGCCTGGCGCAGTCTTCTTGAAAATCGCGGCATTGATATAGCGCAGCCAGAAGTATGCGCTTTGGGCGGTGTTTCAGAGTATCTCAGGGTACTGGCCCTATGCCACGCACATTTCACTCCGGTCGTTAATCACGTCTGGGGCAGCGCCATCGCCGTCGCAACTAATCTGCACCTACTGGCGGCCATGCCATCAATTCCAGGCGGTTTGCATCCATGGGAGCCGATGCTTGAGTTCGACACAACGGACAACAAGTTTCGGGACGATCTGCTGACCGTACCGTTGGAAATTCAAAATCAGGTCAAGGCCAATAACGGCCGTGTCATGATCCCGACTGGCCCCGGACTGGGTGTCGAGCCGGATCGAGACTTTATCGATCACTACAGGATCGAAGGATAGGGACGAGGGTTACGCGATGCACAAGAATTCAGGCGGACCAATTGAATGGCTCATACCGTTGGCCTTCGTCGCGACTGCCAGTTGGCTTGTTTGGCATCTTCCAGCATTCCTGTTGGATTGGCTGCCTTACACCTCTGAATCCCTCAAAAGTCAGGTAACGGAAATATATCTACGCAGCGACGTCACGCCCGAGTTGCCTGGTGTGTTCGGGGGGTTTGTCGACATCATCGACGTGGCTGCGCTCGTCCTTCTGCCGTTTCTTGCAGTGATTGGTACAAAGACCGTGCGCCCGGCGACGATGGAGTTCGAAGGCTCGACGGTTATGGATCGTTTCGCCCTGTTCATCGGCCGAGTTACGATGATGATGATCGCAATCATGACTGTCGTCATGCTCTACGAAGTCTTCATGCGCTATATCCTTGAGAAGCCGACCGAGTGGGCCAACGAAATGACACTGTGGTTCGCCAGCTTTGTGTTTTTGATGTCTGGCTACTATGCCATGCAGCAACGCAGTCACATACGAATATTCCTGCTTTACGACGCAGTTCCACGTTGGCTTCAGCGCGTTTTTGACACGGTTTCAACAATACTGATCGTCCTGTTTGCCTTCTTTCTGGTCTACGGCAGTTACAAACAGGTGTTCGTCAACAAGCTCTATAAATGGGAGCTTTACGGCTCCGCCTTCAATCCTCCGATCCCGGCGACGTTGCAGCCGATGGTACTGATCGTGATTACGCTCGTCGCAATGCAGGCAATTTTGAACTTGGTCGCGGATTGGAACAAAGAACCGGAAATCCACACAGATGAACCGGACGAGGACGAAATTGAAATGATCAAACGGGCGGTGGGACAAGACTGATGGATATTGGAACAATCTCACTCATCCTGATGGTCGCCCTGATCATTCTCCTGGCGATCGGGATGCCCCTGGGTCTAGCCTCGGCTTCGCTTGCGGTTCTGGTTCTTGTCCTGAAGTTCGAACCGACACTCCTTTTGAACCCGTTTTCATTCGGCGACGGGATTCTCACCGGGCGGCCAGGCACTGGGCCGCTCTACATCCTGGCGCAAAAAATATACGGGCTCTTAACGGACTACGTGCTTATATCCGTGCCATTGTTTATCTTCATGGCGTCGCTGCTAGAGCGGTCCGGGATCGCGCGCGACATGTATTCGTCGCTGAATGTCTGGCTGTCCAGAACAAGGGGCGGTATCGCGATCGTGACTTCGATCATGGCAGTGATCATGGCGGCCATGTCCGGCATCATCGGCGGTGAGGTTGTCCTGCTGGGCCTGATCGCCCTGCCCCAGATGCTGCGCCTCGGCTATGATCAGAACCTCGCAATCGGCGTCATCTGCGCCTCGGGGTCGCTGGGTACCATGATCCCGCCCTCGATCGTTCTGATCATCTATGGGCTGATCACCGAAACCTCGATCAAGTCGCTGTTCACCGCGTCTTTCATTCCCGGCTTCATGCTGGCCTCGATGATCATCCTGTACATCATCATTCGCACGCGGCTGAATCCTCACCACGCGCCGCTGCCGGAACCGGACCCGAGCGACCCCGAACCGGCTGAAAAGCGCAAACTGTTTGCGGCCTTCATGAGCATCGTCGTCGCCGGATTTTCTACCGTTCTGTTTATCCGGGCTGCGTTTTTCGAGCTTTCCGGCTCGAACGCTGCCAGCCAGGGCGAGCCCGCACGGCTGGGTACGGCTGACTACCTGCCCTGGTTTGCCGGCATCACGATCATCGCCCTTCTGCTGATCTTCTTTGTCTTTGGGAGACAGCGCGCAAAAATCGGCTGGGAAATGGGCAAAGGTCTCGTCGCGCCGCTGGTCGTCATCGGCGTCGTGCTCGGCTCGATCTATGGCGGGATCACGGGCATCACCGAGGCTGCAGGCATGGGTGCCTTCGCTGTTCTGATCATCGCCATTCTGCGGGGCGAAGGATCATTCGAGCTGGTTTGGGACAGCTTGATGCGGACGCTCAAATCCACAGGCACCATCATATGGGTCACCATCGGGGCCGCCGCGCTGGCGGGTGCCTACACCATTGCCGGCGGACCTCAATACGTGGCCGACCTGATCGTCGGGCAAGACCTGCCGACCATGCTGGTCATTCTGGTAATGATGCTGATCCTACTGTTCATGGGCGCGTTCATGGATTGGGTCGGCATCGTGCTGTTAATCATTCCGGTCTTTCTGCCGATCGTCCTGCGCCTTCCTATCGAGGAAATCGGTCTCATTGGCGAGTTGCAACCGAGTCATGTCGCGATCTGGTTTGGCGTCGTGTTCTGTATGAACATGCAGGTCAGCTTCCTGTCCCCCCCGTTCGGCCCGGCTGCGTTCTATCTGAAATCTGTGGCTCCGCCGCATATCAGCCTGACGGATATCTTCCGCGGCTTCCTGCCATTCATCGGGATCCAGTTGCTGGCACTTTCCGTTCTTCTGATCTGGCCGGGCATCATCGCGCTGCTTTTGTGAGGTTGCACACATGCTGACACAAGATCAGATTGGCAAGTTCCAGACCGATGGATACCTCGTGGTCGAGGATGTAATTCCCGGCAATGTCCTGGATCGGGTGCAGTCCGAATACTCGGATGTCCTGAACCGGCTATATGACGGTTGGTACGACAAAGGGCTGGTCAAGGACGAACCGTCCGGGATGTCCTTCTGGGACAAACTCCTGTCCGCCTATCAGGCCGGTTGCGACTATTTTCAGCCATTGGACATCTCATTGCCCGGCGACCGGATCATGGCTGACACACCTTTCCATATTGGGCCCGCCGTGTTCGACTTGCTGACGGCCCAACCCATGCTGGACATCGTTGAGCAGTTGATCGGGCCAGAGTTGGTCAGCAATCCGATCCAGCACGTTCGGCTGAAGCCCCCTGCCCTCAAGCTGTCCAAGGACGAGGTGCGGGCGCATATCACCGCAACGGACTGGCATCAGGACCGGGCAGTTGCGTTGGAGGATGCGGACCAGACCGACATGGTCACGGTTTGGATCGCCGTCAACGATGCAACGGTCGAAAACGGCTGCCTGCAAGTGCTGCCAAAGGCACAGGACCAATCCATCCTGCCGCATTGTGCGCGGACGCAGACAGGCATTGCCGGCGGGTTCATTGACGAAGACCGCGCCCTGCCCCTGCCTGTCAAGGCGGGCGGGATCATCCTGTTTCACCCTCTGACACCACATGCGTCACTGGTCAATGAAACGGATCGGTTCCGCTGGTCGTTCGACATCCGCTTCAGTGCAGCAGACCAACCCACCGGTCGAGACCATTTCCCAAGCTTCATCGCGAGGTCCAGATCGCGCCCCGAAACCGAGCTGCGGGATTGGCGTGTCTGCAAGTCAAATTGGGAGGCGGCGCGGGCAAGGCTGTCCGGGCAACCGCACATAGATATTCACCGGTGGACATCGGACTCGCCCTTTTGCGCTTAGATCCGGCTACCAGGAAAGCTGATTATGATTTTTGTACGTTTAGATCGAACGGATAGCGTGGTGGTTGCAACTCGGCCTCTGGAGGCCGGCAGTTTGGTCGAGGATGTCACGACCAATGCGCGCATCCCCTCGGGCCACAAGGTCGCCACGCAGATGATTGTACCGGGCGATCCGGTGAGAAAATATGCCCAGATCATTGGTTACGCGACCCAAATGATCCACCCCGGCGATCATGTGCATACCCACAATGTCGAGTTCCGCAACACCAGCGTGGACTATGAGTTTGCGACGGATCACAGGCCTATGAGACCCGCCGCTTCGGTCGATACGTTCATGGGCTACCACCGGGACAACGGTCGGGTCGGTACGCGCAATTACATTGCGGTTCTGACCACCGTGAACTGTTCGGCGACGGCGGCTCGCATGATCGCCAATCACTTCACGCCGGACAAGCTGGCCGAGTATCCAAATGTCGACGGCGTGGTGGCTTTTGTCCACGGAACAGGCTGCGGAATGGCCGATTCAGGCGACGGTTTCGAAGCTCTTCAACGGGTCATGTGGGGGTTTGCCAAACATCCCAATCACGCTGCCGTTCTGATGGTCGGTCTGGGCTGCGAGATGAACCAGATCGACTGGCTGCTGGACGCGTATGGGCTGAAGCAGAACCCCACTTTCCAGACGATGAACATCCAGAACATCGCCGGACTGCGCCGGACCGTGGAAATGGGCATCACCAAGATTAATCAGATGCTTCCCATTGCCAATGAGGCGCGGCGCAGCGAAGCCCCTGCGTCCGAATTGATGGTTGCGCTACAATGCGGTGGATCGGACGCCTGGTCCGGAGTGACCGCGAACCCGGCGCTTGGACGCGCCTGCGATCTGTTGGTCGCCCAAGGCGGCACGGGTGTCTTGGCGGAGACGCCGGAGATTTACGGAGCCGAACACCTTTTGACCCGCCGTGCCCTTGATCGCGCAACCGGGGAAAGGCTGATCGGACTGATCGATTGGTGGCAGGACTACACCGCCCGCAATCACGGTTCGATGGACAACAACCCAAGCCCCGGCAACAAACAAGGGGGTCTGACGACCATCCTTGAGAAATCGCTGGGGGCGGCGGCAAAGGGCGGAACCAGCCCTTTGACCGGTGTGTTCAAGTACGCCGAACCCATCACCGCCAAGGGCTTCACCTTTATGGACAGCCCCGGATATGACCCGGCCTCGGTGACAGGGCAGATCGCGGCCGGGTGCAACCTTGTGTGCTTCACCACGGGGCGCGGCTCTGCATTTGGATCGAAACCGGCGCCCACGCTAAAAATCGCCACCAATTCGGAATTGGCAGCGCGCATGCCTGAAGACATGGACGTTGATGCGGGCGACATCCTGACCAAAAGTGTCAGCGTCGAAGAAAAAGGACAGGAAATATACCGACGACTGCTCCAAGTCGCCTCGGGTGAGCAAACCAAGTCCGAGGCGCAGGGCTTGGGTGATTACGAATTCGTTCCCTGGCAGATCGGAGCGGTGATTTGAAACGGATCCTTGTAGCCGGCGGCGGGTTGATAGGTATCCGCCACGTGCGCGCCGTGATTGAGCATCCCGGCTGCACGTTGGTCGGGTTGGCCGATCCAGACGGCTCGATCCAGATCGACGCGCCGCGTTTTGCCAGTATGGACGAGGTGCGGGACCCGGTGGATGGCGTCATCATTGCAACGCCGACCCGCCTGCATGCCGAACATGGCATTCTGGCCGCATCCCGCGGTTGGCACATGCTGATCGAAAAGCCGGTTGCCGCGTCGGTCGATGATGCCCTGCGCCTGAAGACGGCCGTTCGTCAAGCCGAAGTCCGCAGTCTGGTGGGGCACCACCGGCGGTATCACAGCACCTTGCAGCACCTGAAAAAAGTGATCGAGAAAGGTGCGATCGGACAAGTCATCAACGTCTCGTTGTTGTGGGCCATGCGCAAGCCCGAAAGCTATTTCGAACAGAACTGGCGGACTTCGGATGGCAGCCCGGTCCTGATCAACCTGGTGCATGATATCGATGTCCTGCGCTTTGTGATCGGAGAAATCTCGGATGTCGTCGCACTGCCCGGCGCGTCGATCCGCGGATCGGATCGGATAGAAAGCGGCGCGGTCGCGATTGCGTTCGAAAACGGCGCGACGGGCGCCATCAGCTTTGCTGACACCGCGCCCAGTCCCTGGGGGTTTGAAGCCGGAACCGGCGAAAATCCGAACATCGGCACGACCCACCAGGACATGATGTGGATCACGGGAACCAGCGGCGCTGTCAGTTTTCCCTCCATGACCCTGTGGCGCGGAAATGATTGGAGTACTGCGGCCCAAAAAAGCCAACTTACACGACCGGAACAGCAACGCGCACCGCTGGAGGCGCAACTGGATCACTTTCTTGACGTGATCGACGGCGCGTCTCCACTGATCGACGTCGAGGATGCGGCCCGGACGCTCGAAGTCACATCAAGGATCGAAATGGGGCTTAAGGCGCGATCAGCTCGAGTGCGGGCGCCGGCCTGATGTACATGCGGTCCGGCAATATACCTGCCACTCAAGAACCAGCGATTGTCCTCCGGGCGAATTAGCATCCAAACCGCGAAACCGCACACACCAGACACAAGAATGAAAACCAGACGCATTCACGGAAAGGGAAACCAATGAGCAAACCATCAATCGGGTTTATCGGCCTGGGTCTCATGGGCGGAGCCATGGTGAGCCGGCTGTTGGACCAGGGATACTCGGTCACGGTCCTGGGGAACCGCGACCGCACACATCTGGACGCCGCCATTGACCGAGGAGCTCGCGAGGCGCAAAACGCCCGGGAACTGGCTCAGGCCAGCGACATCGTGATGCTGTGCATGGGAACCTCTGAACAGGTCGAAGGCCGTATGCGCGGCGCTGATGGAGTGATCGCGGGATTGAAACCCGGGGCGATCGTCATCGACTTTGGCACCTCACTTCCGGGCAGCACGCGCGCGCTGGCCAAGGAGGTTGCCGCAGCCGGCGGAAGCTATCTTGATGCTCCGCTTGGCCGGACGCCCTCGCACGCGCTGGAAGGCAAGCTCAACATCATGACTTCCGGCGACAAGGAGGCCTTTGACAAGGCCGAGCCGACACTAAAGGACCTGGGCGAGAACGTCTTTTACCTTGGCCCGGTCGGATCGGGACATACCATCAAACTGATCAACAACTTCTTCGGAATGACCGTTGCGAACGCGATGGCCGAAGCCTTTGCCATGGCTGATATCACCGGCGTTGACCGCAAGCAGCTGTATGACGTAATGGCCGCAGGGCCGCTGCATTCCGGAATGATGGATTTCGTCAAGGCCTACGGTGTCGAGAATGATCCAAACCAGCTGGCCTTTGCCATCAAGAACGCTGCAAAAGACCTTGGGTACTATGATCGAATGGCGCGCGAGGCAGGCGTTTCAAGCGTGATGTCGCAGGGTGCGCTTTCGGCGCTGAAGGACGCGCGTGACCACGGTCAGGCGGATGACATGGTCAGCCAGATGGTTGACTACTACGTCAAGCGTTTCAACACCTAATCGATGGGCGTCACCGCCAACCCCACTGCGGACCTGCCGCGCCTTGGCATCGTGCTGATGCTGATGGCGTGGCTGATCTTTTCGCTGGTGGACCTTGGGGCCAAGTGGTTGGCGTTGGCCGGCGTGCCGGCATTTCAGTTGGCGTTCATGCGCTATGCGGGGCACTTCGTGATCTCGGTGGGCGTGATCGCCAAGGGCGGGATCGAGGCTGGCCGGTTCAAGACGGACCACCCTTGGCAGGTGATAAGCCGGGCCTTGTTGCTGATCTCGGCGACCGTTTTCAATTTCTATGCCCTGCGGTTTTTGCCTCTGACCGTCGTATCGGCAATCATGTTTTCCAGCCCGGTCATCGTGTGCTTCCTGTCCGTCTTCGTGTTGAAAGAAAGCGTGGGCCCATGGCGTTGGGCGGCCATCATCCTGGGCTTTCTGGGGGTGTTGGTTGTCGTGCGGCCGTTTGGTTCGGCCTTTCATCCAACCATGTTGCTGATCGTCTACAACGCCACGGCGTTGGCCCTGTACTCGATCATGACTCGCAGGCTGTCCGGAGTTGTTGCGGTGGACACCATGCAATTCTACCTCGGGCTTACCGGGACTGTGGTTCTGTTACCCTTCGCCCTCTGGTTCTGGGTCCAGCCGGAAAACACCTGGAGCCTGATTGTCCTGATCGGCCTTGGCGTCTTTGGCTGGGGCGGGCATCAACTGCTGACGAACGCGCATCGGTTCGGAACGGCCAACCAGTTGATGCCATTCACCTATTCGTTCCTAGTCTATGTTGCGATTTGGGGCTATCTGTTCTTTGACACGGTACCGGATGCATTCACGTTGGCAGGAGCTGCGCTGATCATGGTCGCCGGTCTCATCATCTGGAAAAGAGAAAAGAAATGACGCGAATTGCCTGCATCGGCGAAGCAATGATCGAATTGTCCATGCTGGAAACCGGCGCACAGGTAGGAGTCGCGGGGGATACGCTGAACACAGCCATCTACATGCGCCGCGCAGCTCCTGACCTGCAGGTGGAGTATGTGACATGTCTGGGTGACGACCCGTTTTCGGGGCGCATCGCGGACTTCATCGACAGCCATCGCATCGGGACATCCGGCATCCGCATCATTCCGAACGCCTCTCCTGGATTATACGCAATCACGACATCCGCGGACGGTGAACGCAGCTTTACCTATTGGCGCAGTGAGGCGGCCGCCCGCCAGCTTTTTACCGATCACGATTTCGGCTCGTTGAACGGTTATGACGTGCTGTACTTGTCGGGTATTTCTGTGGCCATTCTTCCGCATACGGTTCGGCTTGCACTTCTGGACTGGCTCGAAGGTTCTTCCGTCCGGTTGGTCTATGATAGCAACTTTCGTCCGCGTCTTTGGGACAGCGGTGAACACGCCCGGCAGATCAACCAGCGGCTTTGGCGGCGTGCTGACATTGCCCTGCCATCCATCGACGACGAGATGGCACTGTTCGGGGAAAGCGCGGATCAGGTGGCAGCACGCTTTGCCGTCCATCACGGCATCGGTGCGTTGAAACGCGGAGAGAATGGCCCTCTGTCCATCGGTCAGAACATTGAACAAACCTATGAACCTGCCAAGAGCGTACTGGATACCACAGCAGCGGGCGACAGTTTCAACGGTGGGTACCTCGCGGCCTTGCTGACCGGGAAATCACAGGCCGAGGCCCTGATGGCTGGACACAATCTGGCATCCACCGTTGTTCAGTTCCGCGGCGCCATCATTCCAGGATAAGT
Organism: Ruegeria sp. HKCCD6157; assembly: GCF_013110685.1. NCBI lineage: Bacteria > Pseudomonadati > Pseudomonadota > Alphaproteobacteria > Rhodobacterales > Roseobacteraceae > Ruegeria > Ruegeria sp. HKCCD6157. The sequence goes on along the minus strand of NZ_WVRB01000001.1, from coordinate 928,198 downwards.
GGCGCGAGGTCTTCGGCGCCGACAAGACGCAAAAGCGGCACTAGCGGATCTTTCTGCTTTACCGCCGCGGCAATATCCGACGCGCAAGGATCGTTCAGCGCCCTGCCCTTGGCGGTCTCGGACGTGCAATAGGAAATCCAGGCCCGCACCCCCGCGATCACCGCCTGAGACCCGGTTTCACGGAGTGTGGGAATAAACCGATAGGGCAGCTTTTGGCTGCCATCCATCGCTATTTGGTCCAAACGGTGCGCCAGCTCGGGGTTTTCAAACCGGCGCAACAGAGCCTCAGCATAGTCCATGATCTGCGCTTGCAGCGCAGCGGGCAGCGTTGCGCCCGCATCCTTCATCAACCCGGAAACCAGCGGGCGCAAGACCGGGTCTCGAACCGCTTCGTGAACGTAGGTCAGGCCCCGATCCAAACCTGCATAAGCCAACAGGGAATGGGCACCGTTCAACATGCGCAGCTTTCGCATCTCGTGCGGGGCCACATCATCGACCAGTTGCACACCCGGCCAATCCGGGTGCGGACCGGCGAAACTGTCTTCGATCACCCACTCCGAGAACGCCTCGGTCGGAACAGCCATAGGATCGCCGCTGATTGCGCGAACGGCGTCCGTGGTAGCCGGGGTGATCCGGTCGACCATCGCGTTGGGAAAGCGAACGGCACCCCAATCCACGTCCAGACCAGCTGCTTCGGCAAAATCGGCAACTGCCGTTGCGAGCGTTTTGCCATTTTCCATGCGGTTGTCGCAGCTTAGCACCGTCACAGGTTTGCGTCGTTCCGCAAGGCCAAAAGCCAAAAACCCGATCAGAGTCGCGGGCCCCTGCCCTGCCAGATCGGCGGCAATCGACGGGTCCTGGAGGTTCAGCTTGCCCGCGGCATCCAGATGATAACCTTTCTCGGTGACGGTCGCCGAGATAATCTCGGCATCCGCCATCGCGTCTAATACCGCTGCACGATCCTCGGGCGCGACCAGAACGTCCCGCAGAGCCTTGATGCGCCGGACGCCCTGCCCCTGTACGCACAGGTCGTACTCGAAACCCTGACGGGCCAATCCATCCCGAACCGAGGATGAACGCAGGCTGACGCCGACAACGTCCCATCCGCCCGCTTGATCGGTGTAGTCCAGCAAATGCGCCCGGGCAAAGTTTCCAAGGCCGAAATGAAGAATTGTACCCATCTAGCTTTGCAACCCGTAAACCTGTTTCGCCAGATCAACCGCCAGCAACCGCGCAAGATGCTCGGCACTGTCCCGACTGAAGCAACCGCGCGCAACCTGCTCGGCCAGATGAATCGCCACTCCCCGCCGCCAAAGGTCGTGTCGTGCAGGAATGGACAGAAAGGCTCGCGTGTCGTCATTGAATCCGGCCAGGTTGAAATATCCGGCCGTTTCAACAACCTGATCGAAATACCGCGCAATCCCGGCTGGGCTGTCATGGAACCACCAAGGCGGCCCGATCCGAAGGCACGGCCAATGTCCCGCCATCGGGGCCAGTTCACGGGCATAGGTGCTTTCGTCCAGTGTAAACAGAATGATGCGCAGTTCCGCCGTGTTTCCGACCCGGTTCAACAGTGCCTCAAGGCCCGTGACCCAGTCCATCGCTATTGGAATGTCGGCCCCCTTATCCCGTCCGAAGTCCCGCATTACAGCGGGGTTCGTGTTGCGCTTGCTCCCAGCATGTATCTGCATGATAAGACCATCATCGACAGACATCTGTGCCATTTCGATCAGCATATGCCCATAGAACCGGCGAGCATCCTGTTCGGTCCCTTCCGTCCGTCTCAGCCGCTGGTACATCGCATCCGGATCTTCCAGCCACTCGGTCTGCACGCGTTCGATACCGTGGTCGGTGGCTGTACAGCCCAGCTGGATGAAATAAGCCCGCCGCATCCGCAGCGCGTTGAGGTAGCCATCATAGCTGCCCAGATCGCAACCTGTCAGTTCACCCAACTTGTTCAGGTTCTGTACGAACTCCGGATCCGCCCCATCCAAAACCCCGTCTGGGCGGAACGTCGGAACAACCCGCCCGCCCCAACCGCTTGCACGGATCTCCTGATGCTCCACGAGGCCGTCGAGAGCGGAATCCGTGGTAGCCAGAACCTCGATCCCAAACCTGTCGAACAAAGCCCTCGGGCGAAATTCGGGTTGCGCAAGCTTTTCTGAGATCTTGTCATAGATCAGGTCTGCCGTGCGCGAAGACAACTCGTCAGAAACGCCCAGCGTTTCATGCAGCACGTAGTTCATCCAGATCCGGGATGGCGTTCCCAGAAACAGATGCCAGTGCTCGGCAAAGGTGCGGAACACGGCGCGAGGATCCTTCTTTCGCCCCTCTTCCCCAACGCCGAGTTCTGACAAGGGAACGCCCTGCGAATAGAGCATACGGAACACGTAATGGTCGGGAACCACCAGCAGTTCTGCGGGGTTGGGAAACGGCGCATCGGTTGCAAACCAACCCGGATCGCAGTGACCATGCGGAGACACGATCGGCAGGTCTTTGATGCCCAGATACAGGTCTTCTGCCATCCCATTCAAATTACCAGTCAATTCTGCCTCCGATACTGCCGCCCGAAATTGTTAACACAGTTTTTAATGGTTGCATCTTTCCCGTTCGAACCCGCAGACTGACCGGGTGATCCGGGGGATTGAATGAATATTGCGCTGATTGGTTTGGGGATGGTTTCTGGCACGCATGTCGCCGCCATTCGGACATCGGAACAAGGCCTCAGTCTTGCCGGCGTCCTCGGGCGCAATCCTGAAAAAACAGTTGAGTTCGCGCGGCGAAACGATACCCGCGCATTCGGCTCGGTCGAGGAAATCGCAAACGACCCAAACGTTGACTTTGCGATCATCGCAACCCCGCCCGATCAGCGCACAGAGTTGGTGCGGGTTCTTTCGACCGCTTCGAAACCGATCCTGATGGAAAAACCCATCGAAAGAACGCTGGACGCCGCGACAGCCATTGTCGAGCAGTGCGAGATGTCTGGCGTGCCGCTGGGCATCGTCTTTCAGCACCGCGCCCGCGCTGCCTCGCAGGCGCTGAAATCAGCCATCGAACAGGACGAGTTGGGCGCGATCGCCACGGTCGAGATCCGTGTCCCCTGGTGGCGCGATCAAAGCTACTATGACGAACCGGGTCGCGGCACTTATGCACGCGACGGTGGCGGCGTCATGATCTCGCAGGCAATCCACACGCTTGACTTAGCGATGTGGATGCTGGGGCCGATCTCGGACATTCAGGCCGTGATGAGGAAAACTCCACTACACGATCTCGAGGCCGAGGATTGGGCAGGTGCAGTCTTTGAAATGGGTAACGGCGCGGTAGGCACGTTGATGGCAACCACCGCCGAATTTCCCGGGTCTGCTGAGTCCATCACGATCCAGGGCACCCTAGCCAAAGCGCATCTGGAGTCAGGTGCCCTGACCGTGACCACTTTCGACGGCCGGGAATCCACGGTCGGCGAGACCGCCGCCACAGGCGGAGGGGCCGATCCCATGGCGTTCACACATGCCTGGCACCAGGCGGTCATCGAGGACTTCGCCAAGGCCGTTTCCAGTGGAACGCTGCCCATGGCCACCGGACACAGTGCCCTTTTGACACACGCCGTCATAGACGCGATGCAGATCGCCAATCGAACCGGCCAGAAAACACGAGTCATCGCATGAGCCTGACCTGCGTCGCCCTTGGCCTGGACCACCGCCATATCTATGGCATGACAGAAAACATGCGCAAAATCGGCGTGGACTGCGTTGGCTATTGGACACAAGGCGATCCGGAAACGCTGGCGGGCTACGTCAAAAGGTTTCCCGATATTCCGCGGCTGGCCCGACTGGAAGACGCCCTGACCTGCGGGGCGGATCTCGCGCTGATTTCGTCAATACCGGCAGATAGGGCCGCGTTGACGATCCGCGCCATGCAGAATGGCATGGATGTCATGAGCGACAAGCCGGGCTGCACGACGTTCGAACAACTCGACCAGATCAAGCAAACGGTCGCGGACACCGGTCGCATCTGGTCGGTGAACTTCTCCGAACGGTTCGAAACGCCCGTCAGCACCCCGGCGACCGAGCTGGTCGAGGCCGGTGCCATCGGGCGCGTGATCCAGACGGTCGGGCTTGGCCCACACCGATTGAACCGGGCAACCCGGCCGGAATGGTTTTTTCAGCGTGACCGCTATGGCGGCATTCTGACCGACATCGCCTCTCATCAGATTGATCAGTTCCTGCATTATACAGGTTCGAAAACCGCAGAAATCACGAACGCCTATGTGGCGAACTATGCAAACCCTCAAGATCCCGGACTGCAGGATTTCGGCGAGGTCAATCTGCGCAGCGAGAATGGCACTGGGTACATCAGGGTTGACTGGTTCACGCCGGATGCCTTGCCGAACTGGGGGGATGGTCGTCTGACGATCCTGGGCACCGAAGGATATATCGAGTTGCGGAAATACGTCGATGTGGGCGGAGCCGTAGGGACAGATCATCTGATCCTCGTCAATGGTGAAACCTGCCAAAAGATTGACGCCTCCGACGCCGGCCTTCCCTACTTTGCGCGCCTGGCCGATGACATTCGCAACCGGACTGAAACCGCAATGACGCAGACCCACTGCTTTACGGTCATGGAACTGGCACTGCGCGCGCAGGAAATGGCGGAACGCAGATGATCAACGTTGCGATCCTCGGCGCAGGTATCGGTGCGCAACATCTGAGCGCACTGGAACGGCTTGACCGTACTTTCCGGGTAACCGCCGTGGTCGACCAGAATATCGACCGGATCGAACAGATACGGCAGAACTCGGGTTTTCGAGCATTGATCAACATTCAGGACGCTCTGGATGATCCGACGATTGATGTCATCGACATCTGCCTGCCGCCCCATCTGCATGTACCGACCACGCTTGCGGCACTGGCCGCAGGAAAAAACGTTGTCTGCGAAAAGCCTCTTGCGACTTCGATGCAGGATGTGGATCGGATCACAGCAGCCGCACGCAACGCGGGCAAGCATGTGTTTCCAGTCTTTCAATACCGGTGGGGTCCGTCGCTGTCTCAATTGCGCCGCTTACAACGCACAGGCCTGACCGGAGCGGTCCAAACTGCCGCGCTTGAAACCCATTGGTCCCGAGGGGCAGACTATTACGCGGTGCCGTGGCGCGGAACATGGGCCGGTGAACGCGGCGGCGCAGTGCTGGGCCACGCCATCCACAACCATGATCTGCTGACTCATATCGCAGGCGATATCGCCTGGGTGTCTGCAATGACCACAACGCGGGTCAACCCGATCGAGACCGAAGACTGCGCCGCAATCTGCTTTGGCATGAATTCCGGCGCTTTGTGCACAAGCAATATCACCCTAGGCGCCGCCACGGACGAAACCCGCCTGCGGTTCGTCTTTGAAAAGGTGACCGCCACCTCTGGCACCGAACCTTACGCTCCGGGTCAAACGCCCTGGACATTCGTCGCGCGGGACCCTGTGGATCAATCCGCTATCGACGAGGCCCTTGCAGCCGCCGCTGCCGAACCAACGGGGTTCGAAGGGTTCTTTACTGAAATCGGCAAGGCGCTGCGGTCCGAGGCAAATTCGGCCGTTACGTTGAAGGATGGCGCTGCGTCCATCGGCCTTGTGACGGCAATTTATCACGCGGCGCGCACCGGGCAGCGCGTTGCTCTTCCTATCAGGCCTGATCACCCGCTGTATGAAGGATGGCTGCCATGAAACAATGTTGGCGTTGGTTCGGACCCGATGATCCGATCGCCCTGGTCGATCTCCATCAGGTCGGGGTTCAGGGCATCGTCACCGCGCTGCATCACATCCCTCCGGGACAGCCCTGGGATGAACCAAGCATAGCCGACCGGCAGACAGTTATGGCTGCTGCCGGGTACAGTTGGGACGTTGTCGAAAGCCTGCCCGTCTCCGAGGCGATCAAGACGCAGTCCACAGACATGGCCGAGCATCTTGAGGCTTACAAATCCAGCCTCAGGGCCCTGTCCGCCCGTGGAGTCAAAGTCGTTTGCTACAACTTCATGCCAATCCTGGATTGGACGCGCACCGCCCTTCGCGCCCCGCAGCCGCATGGCGGAACGGCCATGCTGTTCGACCTGGCTGACTTTGCTGTATTTGACATACATATTCTCGAACGTCCGGGCGCGCCCGAAGACTATTCCAGCGCCGTCCAGCAAACGGCCAAGGATCGCTTCTTGCACATGTCGGATGAATCCAAAGCCCAGTTACAGCACAATGTCACTGCGGGATTGCCCGGCGCCAACGATCAGTGGAGCGTGCAGGACGTGCGCGCTTTGTTGCAGACATATGCGCATATCGACCGTGACCGGCTGCGCGCAAACCTTGTCGATTTCCTGTCCGAGGTCGCTCCGGTGGCCCAAGAACTGGGGCTGCGCTTGTGCTGCCATCCTGATGACCCGCCATTCTCGTTGCTTGGCCTGCCGCGGATCATGTCCAGGTCCGATGACTACGGCGCCGTTTTGGATGCCGTTGATATACCGTCGAATGGCGCAACGTTGTGTACCGGGTCTCTGGGTGTTTCCCCGGAATTCGATGGGCCGGATTTCGTGCGCCGGCATGGCGGCCGGATTCACTTTGTTCACTTGCGAAATACCCGACGCATCGCGGGGTCGGACAGACAGAAGCCGGGTTTCTATGAGGCTCCGCATCTGGAGGGCGACACCGACATGGTCGGCACCATTCGCGCTTTGATGAACGAACAGCGCCGCCGCAAATCCCAAGGGCGGGACGACTGGCAAATTCCTATGCGGCCCGACCACGGACAAGAACTCCTGAGCGATCTGGGCGGACACAGCACTCCTGGCTATCCACTGATCGGTCGAATGCGCGGGCTGGCGGAATTGCGCGGCATCATGGCGGCATTCTCGTAACGCGTCGGATCAGACAGTTTCTTTCCACCCGCAACACTTCTTTGCTTGCCTGAGCGCCGCATTCTTCGTTTACTTACGGTACGTAAACGGGCAGCGGGGTGTCTTCCGGACTCGCCCGACGTCTGCTCAAGACGCGTGAAACTCCCGCGAAAACCGATGCGATTGGGCATCATTTTTCGAAACGTCTGCCATACGGAAATGGCAGAAAAACGGGAGGATTCCAAATGAAAACAGCAGGCGTAATCGGTCTTGGCGACATGGGCAGCGGCCTTGCCAAGAACCTGATCAAGAATGGCTTTGAAACATCCGGTTTCGACCTGAGCGAGACACGCATGACGGCATTTACCGACATGGGCGGCCTGGCCAAGGACAGCGTGGGACAGGTCGGCCGTCATGCAGCCGCTGTGTTTGTCATGGTGATGAACGGAGATCAGGCCCGCGATGTCATTTTGGGTGAAAACGGGCTGGTTGCGAATATGGCCAAAGGCGGAACGGTCATCCTGTCGGCGACCATTACCCCGGCCGAAGCCCGCGCTATCGGGCAAGACATGGAGGGCTCGGGCATCCACCTGATCGACACGCCGGTCTCGGGTGGGTTTCCCGGCGCGCAAAACGGCACATTGACGATGATGGCTGCCGCCGCTGCGGATGTACTGGACCGAAATGCCGAAGTCATGCAGGCAGTGTCAGCAACTATTCATCGGGTCGGAGAAAACGCCGGCGACGGCCAAACCGTGAAAGCCTGCCTGCAATCCCTTATCGGATCGATCTTTTCCGCCACATTCGAGGCTGCGGCCCTGGCGGCCAAAGCCGGTGTCAGCGGTCAGGCATTGCTTGACGTGTTCTCATCCTCCAGCGCGGGGTGCGGTGTGGTGAATACCGCCCTTGAAAACATCATTGATCGCAAGTTCGAAGCCACCGGCAGCCATATCGCAACCATGCATAAGGACCTGACGATCTCTCTGGCACTGGCCGGTGCATTGGGTGTTCCCATGCACACAGCGTCATCCGCAATGCAGATCTTTCACGCCGGAAAAACCAAATACCCGAACGGCGACAATTGGGTGTGTACCCGCGTCATCGAAGAGATCGTTGGCGCAGAATTGCATCGCTGAGGGGGCTGAACATGAAACTAGGTGTGATTTGCGACGGCATTTCCCGCGATTTGCGGCATGCCGTGGACGTGATGGACGAATTCGGTCTGGACTATGCAGAGCTTCAGTTCGTTGGTGATACGGAGGTTGGGGACCATTCCCCGCAGCAAATTGCCGAGATCGACGCGCTCTTGCGTGACCGGGGCAAGCCTGTGTCCTGTCTGTCGCGCCATATCTTTGCCGGGATGACAGCTGCAAACAGGCCCGGTGACGACCTGCACACCGGGCACATGGACGCCTTGAAACGCGTAATCGACATGGCGCATGTTGTTGGGTCTCCGCTGGTTCGGATCATGACCCAACGAAAAGAGCAGATACTCTGGGGAAAAAACGGCGCCGAAAAGTGGAACGTCGCGCATGAGGTATGGGACTCGATGCCTCCGTTAATCGCGCCAGCGGTTGAGCTGGCAAGGGCCGAGGGCGTGACGTTAGTCGTAGAAACCGGAAACGGCACCCTGGTCAACTCCAACTATACAGCCCGCAAGCTGATTGACGATTTGGACGCATTAGACACTTTGAAAGTGCTGTGGGACCCCGGAAACAACTGCTGGTGCCATGAACTGGCATATCCGGACGGTTATGAAGAATTGCGCGGCGGCTATCTGGGTCACATTCACATTAAGGACGTAAAGGTCGACACACCGAGGGCAACGCTGGAAGTGCGCCGCATGGGGGAAGGTCAGCTTGCGCCTCTGTTCCAACCCATCGCCGACGCGCTCCGATCCGACGGCTATGATGGCGTGATTTCATTCGAAAGCGTTTATCATCCCGGCAACGGAAATTTCGAAGATGGGTTTCGTCTGTGCATAGACAGGTTCAAAAGCCTGTTTGCATGAAAGAAAGCTATAGAGTGTTATTAATCAGATACTTAAGCCTCAAAGTTGAATGCCGTATGGGGGGGCGGGTAGCTGGGCGCATTCGCGCAAGATCAAGGAAAGGGTCTGATGGATGAAGCAAGAGTTTTTTGAGCTGTCCATTGAAACGCCCGGCAAATCCCTCACCGACATCAGCGGGATTGTTCAGCGTGCGGTGTCCGAACATAGATTTGGCTCGGGTCTGCTGACCCTTTGGTGCGTCCACACAGGTGCCGCGCTGTTGGTGCAAGCCAATGCCGATCCCGAAGTGGTCAAGGATATCGAGACGTTCTTCGAGAAACTCGTACCCAAGTCACCAGGCAAGTATCACCACCGCCCGACCGAAGACGACAACGCCCCGTCGCATCTGCGGGCGCTGTTGACGCAAACTCAGGTATCGATCCCGGTCGAACAGGGGCAGCTTCCGCTGGGCCGCGTGCAAAGCCTGTACCTGTTCGAACATCGCGAGGCACCTAAAACCCGCCGGCTGAAGGTGCATTATATCGGGGATTGATGCCTTGGGCCCCATGGAGGGTTGACGGTGCTACCGCCCCATCCAGCCCCCGTCGACGACAAGGATTTCACCGTTGACGTAGTCCGACGCGGCAGAAGCCAGAAAGACCACCGGTCCGGCAAAATCACCAGGCGTACCCCAGCGGCCCTGAGGTGTTCGTTCCAGGATCGACTTCGACCGGACCGGATCGTCCTGCAGGGCTTGGGTATTGTCGGTCGCGATGTAACCAGGGGCGATCGCATTCACGTTCACGCCCTGCCCGGCCCATTCGTTGGCCAAAGCTTTGGTAAGCTGTCCAATCCCGCCTTTCGAGGCCGCGTAGCCCGGCACAGTGATGCCCCCCTGAAATGTCAGCAGCGATGCGGTGAAGATGATCTTCCCCGAGCCGCGTGCCAGCATGTCCTTGCCGATCTCTCGGGACAGAACGAACTGCGAGGACAGGTTCACCTCGATCACTTCGTCCCACCAGTCGTCCGGGTGTTCGGCGACGGGTTTGCGTTTGATCGTGCCGGCATTGTTGACAAGGATATCAATAGTTTGTCCGTCTGCCCTCAACTGATCAATAAACGCATGCAGCGCAGCGCGATCCGAGAAGTCGCATTGGTAAGCCCGGAAATTGCGTCCCATCGCCGTCACGGCTTCTTCGACATCAGACCCGGACAGCTCAAGCGAGGCCGACACTCCGATGATATCAGCTCCGGCCGATGCCAATGCCTCGGCCATGCCGCGCCCGATGCCGCGTTTGCACCCGGTCACAAGCGCAGTCTTTCCCGTCAGGTCGAAACTTTGCAAAACACTCATGAACGCGGTCCAACTTCGATCAGGCTTTTCATTGCGGTTGGGCTGCGATCCAGTGCTTCGAACGCAGCCTGAATGTCTGACAGAGGGCTGACGTCGGTAATCACAACATCCGCGTCCACTCCGCCCGAAGCGACAACTGCGATCGCCTTCTCGTAATCCTCAGGCTCATAGACCCGAGCACCGATCAGTTGCAGCTCTCTCCAGAAGAATTGGAACAGGTCGATCTGGGGCTTTTGGGCATGGATCGCGACCATCACGATCCGGGCCCGCGTCGCGGCAACGGCGGTCATCGCATCAACACCGGGCTGCGTTCCCGATACCTCGAAAACCACATCCGCCCCTTTGTCGCCCGTGCGCGCGTTTATTTTGGACACCAGATCGGTTTCGATTGGGTTGATCGTGTCAAAACCAAGCTTTTCAGCAATCGCCAGACGGTTCGGATTCACTTCGGAGATCACGACCTTGCCACCCGCGTCCCGCGCGACCATGGCAACCAGGATGCCGATCGGGCCGCCGCCGATGACGACAACGTCCTCGCCAGGTTGCAGGCCGGATAGCCGCACATCGTGGCAGGCAACGGCGACCGGCTCGATCAGCGCCGCGTGATCCATGCGCAAGTCATCCGGCAGAACGTGCAACGTGTGGGCCGGAACGGTCCAGATCTCTTGCATGGCGCCGTCAGTGTCGAGGCCCAGGAACTTGAGATTCTGACAAATATGCTGATGCCCTCGTTTGCAGGCTGGGCATTCTCCGCAGTGATCAAGCGGTCGGACAACGACCTTCTGGCCAGGCTTTATCGTGTCGACGCCCTCGCCCACCGCTTCGACGACACCGGACATCTCGTGCCCGATTACCCGGTTCAGACCGACACGGGCATCCATGTTACCGTGGTAGACGTGCATATCCGTCCCGCAAATCCCGCAATAGGCAACGCGAATGGCGACCTCGCCGGGGCCCGGAGCTGTCGCCGCGGCCTGTTCTACGGCAAAGCTCTTGTTGCCCCGATAATACGCCGCAGAGATCGTCTGGGTCGTCATGTATGCATCTCCTTGTGTTCCGCATTCAGTTTGTCCCAGTCGAATTCCACTCCGGTTCCCGGCGTATCCGGGGCCACGGCCAGGCAGTTTTCCACAACCAGCGGACGGGTCGTGTACTGGTCTATCGGGAATGAGTGTACTTCCAGCCACCCCGCATTGGGTTGCGCCGAAACAAGGCTGACGTGCAGCTCCTGCATGCCATGGCTACAAACCGGAATGCCATGCTGAGCGCTCAGCGCGGCCACGCGCAACCAGCCGGTGATCCCGCCGCAATTTGAGGCATCGGGCTGGATGAAACTCAGCTTCGCATCATCAAAGGCGTACTCGAATTCGTGAATGGTGTGCAGGTTTTCACCCATGGCAAGGGGAACGCCCGTGGCTTCGGCAATTCGGCCATAACCTTTGTAATCATCTGGAATAGTCGGTTCCTCGAACCACAGGATATCGCAGTCGGCGAACCCTCGGGCGGCCTCGATGGCCTGTTCGATGCTCATGGAGTAATTCGCGTCGACCATGAAGAACCGGTCCGGTCCCAGCATCTCGCGCACTGCCCGGGCACGCGCCAGATCATCGGCCAGATCCGGTTGGCCGACCTTGATCTTGACCGCGTTGAACCCACGCGCAAGGTAGCCTTCGGTCTGGCGCAGCAGTTTCTCTAACGAGAAATTCAGGTCGATCCCGCCAGCATAGGCCTTGCACTGTTTGGACGCTCCGCCGGCCATTTGCCACAGCGGTGCATTCTGCGTTCTGCCGCGAATGTCCCAAAGTGCAATATCCACGGCCGAAATAGCGAACGAGGCGATCCCGCCCCGTGCAACGTAGTGCACATGCCACTGCATGGCATCGTACAGGCTTTCGATCTGTTCGGCGTCTTGTCCAACCAGGAATGGCGCAAGGTCATGCTGGATCATCGCCAGAACGGCATGACCGCCTTTGCCGCCCGTATAGGTGTACCCAACCCCATCAACCCCATCCGACGTTTGAATGGTGACGGTGATCAATTGAAAGAACGTGTGATCCCCATGTTTGGCATCAACCAGGACTTCGGCGAGCGGGACGTTGAACAGCCGCGCTGAAACACTTTCTATGCGATTCACGAACCCAAGACCTTCTGCTGCCTGGCAATAACCCGAGACTGTAAAAGGATGACCGCAAAAAGAAAGCCTCCACGTATGACCATCTGCCAATAGGCACTGAAACTGATGGTCCCCTGACCGTTTTCAAAGTTCAGAACGTTGAAGACCAGACCCAGCAGCAGCGCGCCGGCCACCGTCGCGGGGATCGATCCCATTCCACCCGTCAACAGAGTGCCGCCCACAACGACGGATGCGATGGCCGACAATTCCCATCCGATGCCCTCAAGGGGTTGTCCGGCTCCAAAGCCCGAGGCCAGAAAGACGCCAGCCAGCCCAGCACAGCCACCCGATAGCAGGTATACGAAAGCCTTGGCCCGGTTGACTTTCAGGCCCATGAGGTTCGAGGCATCCTCGCTGCCCCCGATCGCCAACACGGTCCGCCCGATGGTTGTTCTTTCCAGCACCAGCCAAAGTGCCAGCGTCAGTCCGGCCACGATGACGATTGCCCATGGAAACAGACCGAACGCCTGTCCCATGCCAAGTTTGGTAAAGTTCGACCCCCAATCGACTGAAATTGTCTGGGCGCCCGAAATCACCAATGCGCCGCCTTTTGCGGCAAGCATCGTCGCCAGAGTGGCGATGAAGGGCGGGATGCGAAGCATGATAATGCAAAAGGCGTTGATCGCTCCGAAGCCCACCCCGGCAAGTACAGCCCCCGGCAGCGCAACCTGAATCCCGTATGGGCTGAGATAGGCCGCAACAACCGAGGTAAAGGCCGCCACGGATCCGACCGACAGATCAATCCCGCCGGTCATGATCACAAAACACATGCCAAGCGCAATCGCGATGAACATCGCGTTGTAATTCAGGAAAGACGAGAAGTTGTAGGCGCTGCCAAAGTTGTCATAGCGCATCAGCCCGAACAGGATCAAAGCCAGAAGTGCGATCCAAACCGTCACCGAGGCAGAATTGCGCCGAAGGTACTTTCGCAGGTCAAAAGCCGTTTCATCCAACATCGATCAAGCCCTCCGGAACTGCTGGACCCAAACGGCCAGGATAATGATGACGGCCTTGGCTATTAGCGCAACTTCGTCCTCTACCCCGTTGGCCAGCAACGTATATTTGACCAACTGGATTATGACGGCTCCCAGAATGGCGCCAAAGATCGGCGCCCGCCCGCCTTGTAAAAGCGCCCCGCCCACAACCGCGGCCGCGATGGCATCAAGTTCCATCAGATTGCCGTTGCGCGCAGCGTCCGAGGCCGAGTTGATCGCAACCACGATCAGACCCGCCAGGCCCGCAAGCACCGCGCAGATGACATAGGCCCCGATCTTGACCCGCCGGACAGGACCACCCGACAGATATGCCGCGCGTTCATTGCCGCCTATCGCCAGCAGGTAACGGCCCCATGTGGTTCTGGTGATCACCCAGAACAGCACACAGGCAATGGCCAGCGCCAGCCAGCCTTGAAACGGCAAGCCAAGCACTTTTCCGGTTCCAAGATAACTGAATGAAGGGTTTGAAAATGTCTGTAGGTTCCCGTTCGTCAAAACCTGGGCAATACCGCGACCAGAGATGAAGAGAATGAGCGTTGCCACAATGGGCTGAACGTTCAATATGGCAACCATCACTCCGTTGAACACCCCGCATAACCCTGCGATGAACAGCGGCAGGATAATGGCCAAAGTGACGCCGAGCATTGGATTAGCGGCTCCCAGATCCGACAGAAATATCAGCGGGGCCAGCGCCCCCGCCAGAGCCATGACCGCGCCAACCGACAGATCAATCCCACCCGTGGCGATGACCAGCGTCATACCCATGGCCACGATGGCGATCGTGGCAACCTGGCTGATATTTACGAACAAAGTTTGCAGTTGCAGGAAATTGGGGGTGAAATACGCGTTGAACACCAGCAGGGCGACCAACGCGGCGATGCCGCCGTGAAAGCGGAAGGGCATCGATGCGACCCGTTGCGGCAACTTCATTGCGCGGTCCATGAACCAGTTCCTTCTTCATGATGCGCAAGCGCGCGCACCAGTATGTTCTCGGTAATCCCGGGGTTTGTCAGTTCCTTGACCGAGTGCCCCTCGTGCATGACAACGATGCGGTCGGCGCCTTCCACCAGTTCTTCGAACTCCGAACTGATGAGGACAACGCCGAAGCCCTTTTCGACATAAGACCGAATGAACGACTGGATCTCTCGCTTGGCGCCGACATCCACACCTCGGGTCGGCTCGTCCAGTATCAGGATGTCGGGCTGCGTCGCCAGCCAGCGGGCAAGCAGCACCTTTTGCTGGTTGCCGCCGGACAACTCGCGAATGGGTTGGTCCATATGCGCTGCCTTGATGCCCAGATCGTCGATGAACGCCTGAACGATCTCGCGCTCGCGGGCAAAGTCGATCTGACCACGGCTGGCCAGCTTCGGCAGCAGGGCCAGTGTCATGTTCTCGCGCACGGACATGTCTGGAATGATCCCTTCGGTCTTGCGATCTTCGGTCAGAAAGCCAACCCCGTTTGTGATTGCGTCACCCGGACCGGACGGTTGCCCGACCGCACCGTGCAGCTCGATTGCGCCGCTGCGTGCCCCGTCTACACCGAACAAAGCGCGCGCGGCCTCGGTCCGACCCGAGCCCAGAAGCCCGCCCAGCCCAACGATTTCTCCGCGGTGGAGCGTGAGGTCAAAATGCGTCAGCCGCGGGCCTGTCGAAACAGAGTCGGCCCGCAAGACGATATCGCCTTTCTTGGCCTTTGCGCCGGCGAAATCCGTCAGACCGTCTGCCGCGATCTCGTCCTTGTTGCGGCCCAGCATGTCCGCGATCATTTCCAGTTTGGTCGTGTCCCGGACGTTGCGCGTGCTGACGGTACGCCCGTCTCGCATCGTTGTGACCCGATCGCAGATCTGGAACAGCTCATCGAGGAAATGCGAGACATACAGGACGGAAACGCCCTGTTTCTTTAACTCGCGCACTACACCGAACAGAACTTCGACTTCGCTGGCATCCAGTGACGACGTAGGTTCGTCCATGATGACCAGTTTCGCGTCCAGCGAAACGGCCCGTGCAATCGCAACCAACTGCTGGATCGCTGTCGAGAAATTTCCCAGCGGCTCGGTCACGTCGATATCTATGCCAAAGCGCGCAAGAACCTCGCGTGCGCGCCTGTTGCCCTCGCGCCAGTCGACCAGAAAGCCGAGACGTTTGGGCTCGTACCCCATGATGATGTTCTCGGTCACTGACCGCAGAGGCACCAGGTTGAGCTCTTGATAGATCGTAGCAATTCCGGATTCCTGCGCTTCGCGCGGGGTGGAAATGCGGCTTGGCAAACCGGCCAGATGGACGTCACCGACATCCCGGTCGTACACTCCGGTCAGAACCTTGATCATCGTCGATTTACCCGCACCGTTCTGGCCGATCAGCGCATGAACCTCGCCAGGTGCGATCTCAAGGCTGGCCTGGCTGAGTGCCGGTACACCGGCAAAGGACTTTTCAATTCCCGACATCGAGACGAGCGCATTCATGAGATGTCTTCCTCCGATTGCTTGCAGGCGGCGCCGACCACAGGCCAGCACCACCCACCAGGGAGAATCAATAGGCTTCGTCGATGTGATCGGCCGCATTGTCCTTGGTGAAGATGCGATCTTCGACCTTCACCCATTCCGGGATCGTCTCGCCAGCCGCGTATTTCTTCATGACTTCACAGGCCAATGGGCCAAAGAAGGGAGAGCTTTCCACCGTTACCCCCATCTTGCCATCGATAATGGCTTGAAGCGCGTCGCGTGTCCCGTCAATCGAAACGATGGTCACGTCCTCGCCGGGCTTGCGGCCAGCCAGTTCCAAGGCCTGAATCGCGCCGATCGCCATCTCGTCATTATGGGCGTAGACCACGTTCACGTCGGGATGCGCCTGAAGCAGGGTTTCCATCACCTGACGACCCAGGTCGCGCGCAAAATCACCGGTCTGAGAGGCCACGATCTCAAAGCGGTCATCCGCTGCAATCGCGTCGTCGAAACCCTTTTTGCGGTCATTTGCAGGCGAGGACCCTGTCGTGCCTTCCAACTGGACGATGATGCCTTTGTCGCCCTCGAAATTTTCCATCAGCCATTGCGCGGCCCGGTTGCCCTGATCAATAAAGTCCGATCCAAGAAATGCCACGAAATGTTCGCCTGGTTTGGCGACGGCCGGATCAACCGAGCGGTCCACCAGAAAGGTTGGGATTCCCGCAGCACGGGCCTTCATAACGGCAGGGATCAGCGGCTTTTCTTCCCGCGGGGGCAGGAACAGAACGTCGATACCTTGCGCGATCATGCTGTCCACATCCGCAACCTGCTTGGCAGCAGATCCAGCCGCATCCGTCGCGATCAGATCCCAGCCACAGGCCTCGGCCGTGTCATGGAACGATTTCGTCTCAGCAATGCGCCACGGGTTGTTCGACTCCATCTGCGCAAAGCCGACCTTGTAGCGATCCTTCTGCTCAAGCGGTGGTAGATCCTGTGCCATCGCCGTAGTGCCCAAGAGCGCACCCGCGACAACAGTCGAGATCAAAAGAGTTCTGCGTTTCATGGTTATTCCTCCTCCATTGGTGCGGTCGCCTCCATTTTGACCGCAAGTTTTCAGGTCATGCCCAATTCATGTAAGTCGTCTGTTTCCTCAGATAGCCATCGAAGCCATAAGCGCCGTCTTCACCCCCAACACCGGACAGCCCCCAACCGGTGTGAAATCCCTGCACGGCTTCGCCATTCGATCGGTTCAGGTACAATTCGCCGAATTTCAAACTGCTCGGGGCCTCCATCAATCGGCGGTGCGATGCCGTAAAGAGATAGGCAGACAGCCCGAATGAAGTGTCATTCGCATAACTTATCGCCTGATCAAAATCCTCGACTCGCATGGCTGTCGCGACGGGACCAAAGACCTCCTCTTGCATCGCGGCATTGCCGTTGTCGGAGACCTCGAGAACGGTCGGGGACATCCAGTGCCCCTTGCGATGCGCACCGTCCGTCAAGGGCCCACCTTCGAGATGGACCGTGGCACCTTCGGCGATGCTGCGTCGGATGATATTAGCGACCTTGGTCACCTCGACTTTGCTGACTTTGGGACCCAGATCGCAGTCTTCCAGGGGATCCCCGATCGACAAAGCACGGGCTGCGGACACGAATTTTTCAAGGAACTGATCCGCAATGTCGTGATGCAGATACATCCGCTCGTTGCAGGTGCAAATCTGGCCGCAATTGGCAAACCGGGCGCCAATGGCGGCCGAGACTGCGGCATCAATATCCGCATCCTCCATCACTATGAACGGAGCCTTACCGCCAAGCTCGAGCCGGACGACCTTGATCCGGTCGGCCGCGGCGCGAAATATCTCTTTCCCGGCGCGCGTGCTGCCGGTCATCGTGATCAGTGACGTATCGGGGTGTTCGACCAGCCGCTGCCCCACCACCGGCCCCTTCCCCGTCAGAACATTCAGAACACCGGGCGGAAACCCGACCTTGTCTGCAAGCTCGGCGACCGCAAGACCGGACAACGGCGTGATTTCGTGCCCCAACAGAACAACGGTGTTGCCCGCGACCAGCGCGGGTCCGACCTTCCTGGCGGCCAATGCCAAGGGGTAGTTCCAGGCCGTCAAAGCAACAACAACGCCATAAGGATGACGCCGGATCTGGATTTCCTCGGACTTGTTGTCCGATGCCACTATGTCACCCGAAATCCTCCGGGCCTCTTCAGCTGCATGGCAGAGAAAAGTGACGGCGGCATCTACTTCACCTCGGGCTTGCGAGATCGGCTTGCCCTGCTCGACCGTGATCAGAGCTGCCAGACGACCGGCGTCCGCCCGGATAGCCTCGGCGAGTTTCAAAACCAGTCGCGCCCGCTCGATCGCCGGGCGCGACGACCACGAGCCAAAAGCGCGGCGGGCCGCCTCGACCGCTGCATCCGCATGAGCGGCAGTGCCATTTGGAACTTGCGCAACGATCTCTTCATTTGCAGGGTTCTCGACATCAACCGTGCCCGCGCCAAAGTCGGCGAAGCGGCCATCGACAAACATCGAATGGCGAATGACTTGACCCAACTCCCCCACTACAGATCGCAATTTCGCCTCCCGCGCTTGCTCGGCCAAACCACAGTGGCGACCGCACCGTCGATCAAAACACTAATAATATTATTTCGTCAACACTAATATTAATTATTAGTTACTAATATTAGTTGCGCACCTTCTGCATAGTCGATAAAAAGGATGCGAACAAAAAGGTTGAGCGATGAACAATCAAGCGAACAAAGCCGGGCAGCACAGGGGTGTGGGACGAGTCGCGGGCCGGCAGCGCGTAACGATGCACGACATTGCACGCGTCGCCGGATGCTCGCAGACGACAGTATCGCTGGTCCTCAACAAAAACGATTCCGTCAAAATCTCCGAGGACACCAAGCAACGAGTCCTGGACGCCGCCAACACGCTTGGATACGCCATGCCCTCTCAACTCAGGAAACCCCAAGACAACGCGCGCCGACCCGCGGCGTTGGACGGAACCATCGCTTTTGTCGTAGATGATCTGGCGTCGAGCCCCGAAATGGTAAACGCGTTCAACGGCGTGAAACAGGCCGTTCGGGACACCGGAAATCTTGTATTGCTGGCAGAAACCCAAAACGACCCCGAGGTCGAGCCCAGAACGCTTAGATATTTCCTCGACCAACAGGTTGCGGGCATCATTTACGCAACCGTATTCACCCGGCGGGTGGTTGTTCCGGAAATCCTCAGGCAGACCGCTACCCCTGTTCTGCTGCTGAACTGTTTTTGTGACGACCTCTCTTTTCCTGCGGTGATCCCCGGCGAAGTCGCTGCTGGACATACAGCGACCAACGCCCTGATCAAGGCTGGGCACAAGCGAATCGCCACCATCACCGGCGAGCCGTTCATGGAATGCGCCGCAGGACGAACGACCGGGTATAGAAACGCCTTGGCTTCTGCCGACATTCCATTTGACGAAGACTTGGTCATCGAAGGCAACTGGCTGCCCAGCGCAGGCTATGCTGCCACGCGTGAATTGATGGACCTGCACTCTCCGCCAACCGCCATTTTCTGCCAAAATGACCGCATGGCGATCGGCTGCTATGAAGCGCTCAAGGAACTTGGCCTGTCCATCCCCGAGGACATCTCGGTCATCGGATTTGACGATGACGAAACCGCGCGACACCTGTCGCCGCCCCTGACCTCGATGATCCTTCCTACTCGGGCGATGGGACGCTGGGTCGTCGAACAACTGTTCCACGGACCAACTGATGGTCAGCGGCACCCTCTCGTGAAGCTTGAATGCGAACTGGTCGAGCGCGACTCGATCAGCGAACCCAAACGCCGGACCTGAAGGCGAAATCATGACGGAAACCTTCGATCACATCGTCATCGGCGGCGGCTCTGCCGGCGCCGCAGCTGCAGCGCGACTGGTAAACCAAGGAAAGTGCAGAGTTCTGGTGTTAGAGGCCGGTCATTCGCATCGCCATCCTTTGCTGGACATGCCGCCGGGCATCTTCAAGATGATCAACGGGTCAAAGTTCATGACCTATCACAAAACTGAACCGCAAGACCATCTGGACGGTCGTGTGCATGACATTCCGCAGGCCAATGTGTTGGGCGGCGGGTCTTCCGTTAATGCACAGGTCTATATGCGTGGTCGCCCTTCTGATTATAACGCGTGGGACGACCTGCTACGAGCGACCAACGACGGGGTCGGCTGGGGATGGGACGATGTGCTGCCCTATTTCCGCAGGATGGAAGACAATAACAGGCTTCACAATGACCTGCATGGCAGCGACGGTCCGGTGCAGGTTTCGGATCCAGGGCATATCGATGACATGTCCCGTTGGTTCGTCCAGTCGGTTCAGGCCCTTGGCGAACCATTCAACACGGACTTCAACGGCGCAACGCAGCGTGGTGTCGGGTTCTATCAGTTCACCAATCGCGCTGGAAAGCGCAGCTCGTCGGCCTATGCTTTCCTCGCCCCTCTAGAGATGAACCCGAACTTGACCATCCGGCTTGGCGCAACGGTCAGCAAAGTCATCATTGAGAACGACAGGGCCGTCGGGGTGCAGTACCGAGACAAACGCGGAGCAAACACCGTCCGGTGCGATGGCGAGGTTGTCCTTGCTGCGGGCGCTCTGGTCACGCCGAAAATCCTAATGCTGTCAGGTATCGGACCGGATGCACAACTTGCAGAACACGGTATTCCCGTCATCTGCCCATTGCCCGGGGTCGGACAGAACCTGATCGACCACCCCGAAGTTCCCATCACCGCCTTTGCCAATGGTCCTTACGGATATTTCAAACAAGGTGAGGGCTGGCGGATGCTGCGCAACGGCATCCAGTTCAAACTGTTCGGCAGCGGCCCGGTGACTTCCGCCGGGGTCGAAGCCGGCGCCTTTGTCAATCCGTCGAACCCCGACGGAGAACCGACCATTCAGGCCTTTTGCGTGCCCATCGTCTATCTGGATCGCGATGCGCTGGACGAGGTGCAGGATGACTTTGGCCTGACCGTTACGACCGTGGTGGTCAAACCGAAATCACGCGGAGAGGTTCGGCTTCGCTCGGCCGATCCTCACGCCCTGCCGGTGGTCTCGCCCAACCTTCTGAAGCATGAAGACGACATGCAGGAGATGA
This sequence comes from Ruegeria sp. HKCCD6157, assembly GCF_013110685.1. Lineage (NCBI taxonomy): Bacteria > Pseudomonadati > Pseudomonadota > Alphaproteobacteria > Rhodobacterales > Roseobacteraceae > Ruegeria > Ruegeria sp. HKCCD6157. The sequence continues at coordinate 907,235 of NZ_WVRB01000001.1, read as the reverse complement.
TCCGGGGGCAGCAGTTCTTTCGCCGGGCATTCACGTCCGGCCCGCTTGCGCGAAGGATCCGCGAAATCGTCATTCCAACAGCGGATGACGATCAGACGCTGCGAGCACATTGCAAGCGGTTCGTGAAAACCAACTATCACCCGGCGGGCACCGCGAAAATGGGCCGGGACGGCGACGGAATGGCCGTGCTGGACGCCAGAATGCGCGTGCGCGGGATCGAGAGCTTGCGGGTGTGCGACATGTCCGCCGTGCCGGACATCAACGCCGGCAACACAAACGCACCTGCCATGATGCTGGGTGAACGATGCGCCGACCTGATCCTTGGCATCGGTTCGGCCCGCGAGATACGCATTTCCTGACCTGAGCTGCGACGTCACCATTGGTTGATCCAACTTCTGGCGCAATGAAATGGCCCCCGCCCTGCCCGTTGCACCGAAAACAGAATACCCTGCCACAAGCCGTCAGGACGTTCCCCGCCAAAGGTGCAGGAGCGTGTGGCATACGCCCTACAGAAAGTTGTCCCGCCTGGGCGTGAAACAATCGATCAACTCTCCGGCAGTAAGGCAAACACACCCATGGCTTGCACCGGACGGAATGATCAGGCTGTCAACAAGTCCCACCCAAAGCGACCCTGCCAAAACGCGACAATGAGCCCGGGGCCTGTCTCGTGCGCCGAGGGTACGGTCTGCTTCGCTTCTGATGGATAGCGCATGCGTCAAATCGCTGGAATTTCGGCTCAATTCCGGATCAGAAAACACAACTGAAGTGAGACAGGTATGAGTGGCGGGGAGACAGGGATTCGAACCCTGGGGACGCTCTCACGCCCAACGGTTTTCAAGACCGCCGCATTCGACCACTCTGCCACCTCCCCGTCGAAAGCAGGGTCTAAGGCGAAGTTCGCACAGAGGCAAGTCGAAATCGGGAAATCTTGCCGAAGCCCATGCAGCGGTCTTTCCATGACACTTCAGCCACGTTATGATCCGTACGAAAGACCGCAACAGGCTGGCACACAGAACCAGCAGATCGGCAGTGGGGTTCGGAAAACGAAACCCCTTCAGGCAAGGGAAAAGCAGATGAAGCGAGCGATCGAGACACGCCCGGGGCCTAAACGGCTGGCGTATCTGGCGTTGACTTTGACGATACTGGCCGGATGCGAAGAAGTTTTGTCAACTTCTGAATCGACTGAAAAACCGGAAGACAATTCGGGAAAAACAGAACTCCTGCCCGAGGTGACTTCCGGCTCTCAGCGTGATGTCGAGGCCCCTGAGGTTTTTCAGACAACCGAAGCAGGGCTTTGGGATGGCCGGCCTTCTCTTGGCGGGATATGGGTTGCGCACCCGGATGCGTCCCAACCTGAACGTGTCGTGATCAAAAACACGTCCAACAACAAATCGGTGACCGGTGCCTTGTTCCGGCGCGAGCGCAATTTGCCCGGACCCGCGCTTCAGGTGTCGTCCGCTGCCGCGAAAGAACTGGGAATGCTTGCGGGCGCGCCGACAAAAGTCAGCGTCGTTGCACTGCGCCGTGAAAAGCTGGAAGAACCATCGCCGGAGGATGCGCCAGAAGCAGAAGAATCAGCCGCCGAAACCACGGCTGCGGTTGCTGATGGAGCTTCCGACACGCAAGCGTCCGCAGAGCCGGCAAAACCGGTCAAACGGAAGTGGTGGCAGAAAAAGGAACCAGCCGCCGCCGCGGCTGGTACGACTGCGGTTGCAGCCGGTGCGGCCAGTTCATCCGATGAAACGGCTGATGACGTCGAGCCCGCAAGCGAAGATGCCGAGACTGCCACATCAACCGACGATCAGGCCGATGCACCTGCCGAAAAACCTGCCAAGCGGAAATGGTGGCAGAAGAAAGCCCCCGCCGCTGCGGCTGCGGGAACGGCCGTGGCCGCGGCAGACACAGCAACCGAAAGCGCAGAGGTAGCCGCCGAAGCCGCTGCGGCCGTGGCATCGCCCTCTTTGTCGGATGCAACGGTCACGCCCCCTGCCGAAAAACCTGCCAAGCGGAAATGGTGGCAAAAGAAAGACCCCGCCGAGATCACCGAAACACCGCTGGACCCGGTAGGGGGGGCCGCAGCAGCAATTGATGCGTCAGACGCCACGCCTGTTGCAGCAGCCACAACGTCGGCGACATCTTTGAGCAAACCGTATGTTCAGATTGGAACTTTCAGCGTTGAGGCAAACGCCAAGTCAGCAGCCCAAAAGGTGCGTCGCAACGGATTGCCCACAGTTGTTCGGGAACTGAAAACAGCGAATAGTACAGTCTGGCGCGTGCTGGTCGGCCCCGCCACAACCCGGGCCGAGCGCAAAGCCTTTCAAAAGGACGTGAAAGACCTTGGCTTCAAAGATGCGTTCACGGTAACCGACTAATTCAGGGAGGCTTAACATGCTGTCCTCAATACGAACATCTGTTCTGGCTCTTGGGCTTGCCGTTCTGGCGATACCAGCCCAGGCTTTTGATACATCCGCCCGCGCGGCTTACGTGATCGACCAAACCACCGGTACCGTTCTGCTGTCGAAAGAAGCCGACCAACCGTTGCCGCCTGCGTCGATGTCCAAGCTCATGACGCTTTATGTTGCGTTCGAAGCATTGCGGGACGGACGCTTGACGCTGGACGAAACTCTGCCTGTTTCGGAACACGCGATGAGCTATGGCGGCTCGACGATGTTCCTGAATACGCAGGATCGCGTTCGTGTCGAAGATCTGCTGCGCGGCATTATCGTTTTGTCGGGCAATGACGCCTGCGTCGTCATTGCCGAGGCGCTCAGCCCGGATGGAACCGAAGCGGGATTTGCGCGATACATGACCCAGCGGGCCAAGCAGATGGGCATGAACAATTCGAACTTCGCAAATTCGAACGGCTGGCCCGCTGCCGGGCATATGATGTCGGCTCATGATCTGGCCGTTCTTGCAGACCGGCTGATCACCGACTTTCCGGAATACTATCCCCTTTTCGCCGAAGAAGTTTTCGAATTCGATGGCCGCGCGCCGTCAAACGCCCGCAACCGCAACCCGCTGCTGCGGCTGGATATCGGCGCAGATGGCCTGAAAACCGGCCATACACAAGAAGCGGGCTATGGCCTTGTCGGGTCCGCCAAACAAGGCGACAGGCGTGTGATCTTTGTGCTGACGGGTCTCGACAGCACCGGCCAACGGGCAGAGGAGGCTGAGGCCGTGGTTAACTGGTCGTTTCGAAATTTTGTCGAGAGGACAGTTGCCACCGCGGAAACGCCGATAGCCGAAGCCAAACTGTGGATGGGCGAGAAAAAGACCGTGGGGCTTGTTCCCGAAGGTGATCTGAATGTGCTGTTCCCGGTTCTGGGCACTCAGAATGTCGAGGCCGAAGTGGTCTATGACGGCCCGATCAACGCGCCCGTCAAGAAAGGTCAGCAACTGGCCGAACTGGTGATCAAGCCCGAAGGGTTGCCGGAAATCCGGCGCCCGCTGGTGGCAGCCGAAGATGTTGCGATTGGCGGGTTTGTAGTGCGTATGCTGACCGTCGGCGGTATCGTATTGAAGGACGTGATCAACAACCCGCTGGAGTCGATGTGACGAAAGCGGGGTTATTTCTGACCTTCGAAGGCATTGACGGTTCAGGCAAGTCAACACAGGCGCGGATGCTGGCGGAACATCTGCGCGCGCAGGGTCACGAGGTGGTACTGACGCGCGAACCCGGCGGTTCTGCGGGGGCCGAGGAAATTCGCAGCCTGGTTTTGGAGGGCGACCCGGATCGCTGGTCGGCCGAGACCGAGATTCTGCTGTTCACAGCAGCCCGCCGCGACCATCTGGAGCGTACAATCGAACCCGCTTTGGCGGCAGGGAAGGTGGTGATCTGCGACCGCTTTGCGGACAGCACACGTATGTATCAGGGCTTGTCCCGGGGTGACCTACGAAATCTGGTGGATCAGTTGCACAGCCTGATGATCGGGCGCGAACCGGACATGACGCTGCTGATCGACATGGACCCCGAAACGGGTCTGGCACGCGCCAAGGGGCGACAAGGCACCGAAGAACGGTTCGAGGACTTTGGCCCGGAATTGCAGAAGAAGATGCGCGCCGGCTTTCTGGCGCTGGCCGATGAGTTCCGCGACAGGTTTTACATCGTGGATGGCAACAGGGACATGGACAGCGTTGCGCAGGATGTGACAGAAATCGTCCAGGCAGCACTGCGGTAGACGATGAGCGACGATATCCCTTCTCCGGATCAGGTGCCGGGCGCACCACATCCGCGCGAAACCATTCGGCTTTTTGGCCAGGATGCGGCTGAACAGGCATTCCTGACCGCCTACACCTCGGACCGTTTGCATCACGGTTGGCTGCTGACAGGGCCACGCGGTGTCGGCAAGGCGACCCTTGCCTGGCGAATTGCAAGGTTTCTGCTGGCCACGCCGCCGGCCGAGGATGGCGGGTTGTTCGGCGCGCCGCCGCCGCCCGAGACGCTCGATATCGATCCCGATCACCCGGTGGCCCATCGCATTCAGGCCGGGGCAGAACCGGGTTTGGCGGCGATAACCCGGTCGCTGAACGATCAGGGACGGCTGCGCAGTGAGATCGTCGTGGATGACATCCGCAAGCTTGGAAAGTTTTTTGGCCTGTCCTCTGCGGACGGCGGCCGCCGCGTCGTGATCGTGGATTCAGCAGACGAAATGAACGTCAGCGCCGCCAACGCATTGCTGAAAATGCTGGAAGAGCCGCCTGCCCGCACCACCCTTTTGCTGGTATCGCATCAACCCTCACGCCTGTTGCCAACCATCCGTTCGCGCTGTCGCACGCTGCGCCTCGGTCCGCTGAACGCGCAAGACATGCAAGCCGCCCTGTCACAAACGGAAACCGAAATTCCCGCGCAGACAGAACACCTTGCCGCGCTTGCCGCAGGTTCAGTCGGAGACGCCTTGCGTTTGATCAATCTGGGTGGTCTGGACATCTATGCCGAACTGATCGCCATTCTGGGCACCCTGCCCCGCATGGACCGCCAGCGCGCGCTGGCCCTAGCCGAAGCGGCAGCACAGCGCGGCGCGGCGGACCGGTTCGAACTTTTGCTTACCCTGATCGACATCGCTCTGTCACGGCTGGCCCTGACCGGGGCAACGGGCACGCCCCCCCTTCCGGAAGCCGCCCCCAACGAGGGTGAAACACTGGCGCGTCTGTCAGCATCACCAAATCAAGCCCGTCGCTGGGCCGAGGTCTCCGCAACGATCACAGCTCGAGCGCGACATGGTCAGGCAGTCAACCTTGACCCTGCCGCTCTGGTCCTAGATACGGTGTTCAAGATACAGGAAACTGCCGGTCAGAACAGATGAGCGACACCCCCCAGATTACCGACAGCCATTGCCATCTGGACTTCCCGGATTTCGAAGGCCAGTTGGACGACATCATCGCGCGTGCTGCCCAGGCTGGCGTGACCCGGATGGTGACGATCTGCACCAAACTGCGCAACGAACCCGCCGTCCGTGCGATTGCCGAAGCCCACGCGCCGGTCTTCTATGCCGCCGGCACACACCCGATGAGCGCCGCGGACGAGCCATTGGCCTCGGTCGATGATCTGGTCGCCCTGACACGGCATCCCAAATTCGTCGGTATTGGTGAAACCGGCTTGGACTACCACTATACCGCCGACAGTGCCGAAGTGCAGAAACAGTCACTTCGCATCCATATCGAAGCGGCCCAGCGCACCGGGTTGCCCCTGATCATTCACGCCCGCGCAGCTGATGAAGATATGGCCCGCATTCTGGCTGAAGAATATCGCAACGCACCCTATTCCTGCGTGATGCACTGCTTCTCATCGTCTGCTCAATTGGCCAAAGCCGCGCTGGAGCTGGGGTTTTATCTGTCCATGTCCGGCATCGCAGCCTTTCCCAAAAGTCAGGAGTTGCGCGATATCTTCGCAAACGCCCCGGTGGACAAGATTCTGGTGGAAACTGATGCGCCCTATCTGGCCCCGCCGCCCTATCGCGGCAAACGAAACGAGCCGGCCTATACTGTGCACACGGCCCAAAAGGGGGCCGAAATCTTTGGCATGGACTATTCCGCCTTTGCTGACCAGACACAGACGAACTTCGACCGGCTGTTTACCAAAGCGGCATCATACAAGGCCGCTGCATGACCGGCTTCCGATTTACAATTCTGGGCTGCGGGTCCTCTGGCGGCGTGCCGCGGCTGGGCGGTCAGTGGGGCGATTGTGACCCTGCGAACCCCAAGAACATCCGGCGCCGCTGTTCGATGCTGGTCGAACGCGACGGGCCAGATGGGACAACCTCGGTTCTGATCGACACCACGCCAGATATGCGCAGCCAGTTGCTGGATACAGGTACAGGGCGGTTGGACGGGGTCGTCTATACGCACTCTCACGCAGACCATGTGCATGGAATCGATGATTTGCGCATGATCGTGTTCAACATGAAAACCCGCGTTCCCGTTTGGGCGGATGGCGACACCCAGAACGCCTTGTTGGGGCGGTTTGGATACGCGTTCATTCAGCCGGAAGGCTCTCCTTATCCTCCGATACTCGAGCTCAAGTCCATCGACGGTCCATTTGAAATCGACGGCCCCGGCGGCCCGATTCCGTTTCGTCCTTTCAAAGTGAATCACGGTTCGATCGATTCCCTGGGATTCCGCATTGGGCAACTCGCCTATCTTCCGGATGTCGCCGAGATCTACGACGATGCCTGGCCCGAAATGAAAGGGCTGGACTGCCTTGTCATCGATGCCCTGCGCCGTTCACCTCATCCAACGCATGCCCATCTGGAAAAGACGCTTGGATGGATCGAAGAACTACAACCGAAGCGCGCGGTTCTGACCAACATGCATATCGATCTCGACTATGCGACCGTCGATGCGGAAACCCCCGACCACATCACCCCCGCCTTCGACGGGATGGTGATCCATCAGTCGCAGTAGGCCGCTGCCCGTCGCCCGCATGATATCGCAGCAGGCCCGTCGCACGGGGGCCACATGCTGCAAAGCCTGATCGACGTCATTCTTCCGGTTTTCCTTGTAATCGGGGCCGGGTATACGGCAACACGCACAGGGTACTTCAAAGAAGCGCATGTCGATGGGCTGATGAAGTTCACCCAAGGCTTTGCGATTCCCTGCCTTTTGTTCCTGGCCATCGCGCATCTGGACCTCAGCGCCAGTTTCGACCCCCGGCTTTTGGCCAGTTTCTATTCCGCTGCCGCCCTGTGTTTCACAGCAGGCCTGTTCGGCGCACGCATCATTTTCGGGCGCGATTGGGAAGATTGCGTTGCCATCGGGTTTTGTTGCCTGTTCTCAAACTCTGTCCTGTTGGGTTTGCCGATAACCGAACGCGCATATGGGCCCGAGAACCTGACCGGCAACTACGCGATCATCGCCTTCCATTCTCCGTTTTGTTACGGCGTCGGGATCACGGTGATGGAGGTCGTGCGAAATCACGATCATGGTGGCGTGCGCATGGCACGGTCTGTTTTGTCCGCAATGTTCAAGAACGCGCTGATCCTTGGTATCGCCCTTGGGTTTCTGGTCAACCTGTCCGGCCTGGCGATCCCTGCCGTGGTCGACGAAGCGCTGGCGTTGATCACCCGTGCTGCCCTGCCCGGGGCGTTGTTTGCCTTGGGCGGTGTGCTGGTCAAATACAAGCCCGAGGGCGACCTGCGCACCATTGCTTATGTTTGCTGTATCTCTTTGATGCTGCATCCCAGCCTGGTGTGGGTGTTCGGCAAATCCACGGGCCTGCCGCAGGATCTGTTTCGGTCGGGGGTTTTGAATGCGGCCATGGCTCCGGGTTTCAACGCCTATATCTTCGCCAACATGTATGGTCGCGCAAAACGGGTCGCAGCGTCGGCCGTACTTATCGGAACGGCCTCGTCCATTCTGACCGTCTGGCTATGGCTGACACTTCTGGGCTAACTGAGGTGTTGACTTCAGGTTGATGTGAAACACCTATCGCGCAACGCAGCAGGAGATCCGAATGTCACATGCCATAATTGTCGCTCATGGCCAACCGTCAGACCCGGAACCGGCCGAAGCTGCACTTGCGGCATTCGCCGCCAAGGTCAACGCGCTTACCGGGCATATAGCGGTGGATTCGGCCACCCTGGCTGCGCCGGGTGCGTTGGATGCAAAGCTGGACCGCGCGCCCGAAAACGCGGTCATCTATCCACTTTTCATGGCAAAAGGGTGGTTTGTCACCAGCGCGCTACCCAAACGGCTTGGGCACCATCCGGCACGGATTTTGGACCCACTTGGAATTGACCCGGACCTGCCGGCCCTGACCGCTGAGGCCCTGCGATCGGAATTGTCCGACAAACACTGGGCCGCTCGGTCCACCGATCTGGTCATTGCCGCGCATGGTTCCGGGCGCAGCCGGAACCCGTCGACCGTGGCGTTGCAGTTTGCGAAACAGCTTGCAGAACTGATTGCGTTCAAATCCGTTCGCGTCGGTTTCGTCGAAGAGCCACCTTCCATATCTGACGCTGCAAACGGTACCGAAGGTCAGGCGCTGTGCCTTCCGTTCTTTGCCTGTGCCGGAGGGCATGTGCAGGAAGACGTCCCGCAAGAGCTGGATCGCGCAGGGTTTTCAGGCGTGGTCCTGCCGGTGGTGGGAGAGTTGCCTCCGATCCGGCAACAGATAGCCAAAAAGATAAATGCGGCATTCGATTCAGCCTGAAGCCCCGATACGTGCCCATCGTGTTTTCTGAACGCATTCAGGTTTGCGCCTTGCTCAACGCTGAATACATGCGATGGCAAGACCGGCCGTCGCGCTTGGCCTGATAAAGGGCCAGATCTGCTGCGTGAAGAATGTCGGCGGCGTTGAGGCAGTCGAACTGCGTGGACAAGGCTGTGCCAATACTGGCCGAGATCGAACAACTCTGATTCTGAAAGGTCATCGGCTCATTCAACCTTGATATCAGACGCCCAGCAATGCAGGCCAGAGTATCTTCCCGCGCCAGATCTTTGAAAATAATGACGAATTCATCCCCGCCGACCCGGGCCACGGTGTCGTTGCTTCGTGTTTCCTGCTGCATGATGCGGGCGGCCTGCTGCAAGACGAAATCACCCGCCGCATGGCCCAGCTTGTCATTTACAGATTTGAAAAAGTCCAGATCCAGATGCATGAGCGCGAAGGTGGAATTCCCCGAAATCAAATGCTCGAGCAAGTGATCCATCGCCCTGCGGTTCTTCAGCCCGGTCAATGTGTCGGTAAAGGCCTGCTCTTCGGCTGCAAGCATCGCACCTTGTAGCCGAAGGTTGAGAGAGCGGGATGCCTCCATCGCGGCGGATTTGGCTTCGACCAGATACAACAGCTCAATCGCCAGATCCGTGCCCGAGAAATCCGCACTTGTCAGCGCATAGTCCCGCACCGCATCCAAAATCGAGATACCAAATGACAGATTGATGACCGCGCCACCGGAATGCGGCAAAGGAGCGACCAAGCCTTTGAGGGTTGTGCGCGGTTCATCATGAAACCTCAGATGCAGCTTCGCCCCCGCCATTGACATCAGGGCGGGAATGGTGGTGATCGTTCTGGGGCGGATCAGTTCAAACACATCCAGAAATCCCTGCCCCACCAGCGGCAGTTCAGGTCGCAACTTTTGCAGGGTCGGACCTGCTTGCTGAATATGCCCGTTTTGGTCCACCAACAGGAACATCGGGCAAAGCGTTTCCAGCAGACCTGCCAGTTCTTGGGTATCTGTCATCCGTTCCGAGCCCCCAGATCAAAATGCCGCCCCTCGGCAAAAGCGCTTTCAACCAACATGATGGAAATGACATCACTGCCTTGCTGCTGCCCCTCGTGTGACAGCATCACCAGCGCACCATAGTCATCCGCCATTGCGCGCAGGACCCCAACCATGACATTGGAATACCCTGGCAGGCCCGGAGAGCAACTCAGCTGAAATTCCGTGGCTGACAGTTCTCTCAACTCCAAGGCCGGTAGGGTCAAATCAGACACGGCCAGCCGCACGCGGTCCGCCAGATCGTCGAGCGAGTGAAGAAACTCCACGTAGCTGACGCCGCCGAACCTGAGAAGGCGGCGCAGCCCTTCCATATTCGGATGAGACACGAGATACGTTCCCAGGTCCTCAAAGACTTCGGCTTGCGGCCGATCGAGGTCGGCGCTCAGCGCCTCCATTACCTTGGACGTCATGTCATCGTCATAGACGAGCATGGCTTCAAACTCGACAAACCCCAGCCGCGCGGCGTCGGTCACGCGCAACCAGCAGGATCGCCCGTAGGTCGCACAGGCAAAGGACTGTATCGCTCGATTGATCAGACCATGCATCAGATGCCCCAGTTTGGTGTCCTGTGCACTGTGGCCGGAAAAACCTTAACAAATAGCCAAAATCCACCCTGAGTTGTAGCGAATTCAACCGAGTATCAGCGCGATACCACCTGTCCGGTCAGAAATCCGTGGGCGCGCCGCCTTCCGCTTTGCGACGTTCGACAAAAGCGGCCAGTTCCTCGCGAATGCCTTCATCGATCGGGGGGGCTTCAAAGCTCGAGATGATCTCCTTGAACATGTGATGCGCGCGTTCTGCCGTCCAGATACCGCCGGCGACCTCCCATCCTTCATAGTTTTTCCAATCACTCAGGAAGGGTTGATAGAAGGCCGTGGTATAGCGATCCTGCGTATGCTGAATGCCAAAGAAATGACCGTCATTGCCGACTGCCCGGATCGCATCCAGTGCAATCTCGTCCGGCCCTGTGGCGGTCAACTCGGGGTTCATATAGCGTTGAATTTGCTGTAGGATTTCGCAGTCCATGATGAACTTTTCCGGGCTGGCGATCAGACCGCCCTCAAGCCAACCGGCTGCGTGGTAGACCATATTGGTACCCGATTGCACGGCGGCCCAAAGCGAGTTCGAAGTCTCCCACACCGACTGCCCGTCCGGCACATTTGCCGCACAAACACCCGAAGACCGCATGGGCAAACCATAGAACCGCGCCATCTGGCCGGTCATCTGGGTCGAACGCATGTATTCCGGTGTTCCAAAGGCCGGCGCGCCGGATTTCATATCCACATTCGACGTGAATGTACCGATCACACAGGGAATACCGGGGCGCACGTATTGGAACAGCGCAATGGCACACAGCGCCTCGGCCAAGGACTGCGCCACGGCACCCGCCATGGTTACGGGGGCCATCGCACCCGCCAGCGTAAAGGGCGTGACAACAATCGCCTGACCACGCCGCGCCAGGCGCAGACACCCGTCGATCATCGGGTGATCGTGTTTCAGCGGCGAGGTCGAGTTGATATTGGTATACATCCGCGGCGCGGCTTCGAACTCCTCGTGACTCAAACCGCCTGCGATGCGCACCATCTCCATGACATCTTCGACGCGTTCCTTGCCCAGCGAATAGGCGTGCATCGCCTTGTCGGTCAGGGTCAGCTTGTCGTACAGCACGTCCAGATGGCGCACGCTGGCGTGGATATCGACCGGCTCGACCGGGTATCCACCGGCGAAATGGATGCAGTTGAAATATTGCGTCAGCTTCAGAAGGTTCCGGCACATCTCGCGATTGCCCGGTACTTTTTTCCCGATCTCCATGTCCCAGTAATTCGGCGGGGAAGAGACGTTGCCGAACAGGATGTTCTTTCCTCCGATTTCGATCTTGCGATCCGGATTGCGTGGGGTGATCGAAAAACGGCTGGGAGCCTTGGCGATCATCTCCATGACAAAGTCCCGCCCCATGCGGACATTGTCGCCGTCGATGGTGCAACCCGCCTCGCGCAGGATGCCTATTGCCTCTTCGTTGTAGAACTCGATCCCGATCTCTTCGAGGATGCGCATCGCCCCTTCATGGATCGCTTCGATACCGGCCTGATCCAAAGGTTCTGTGGGGCGATCGATATTGACCGGCGGATCCCAGGGCATCTGGTCAATCGCTGCACTGCCCCTGCGCGCAGCCGCCCCTGCGCGCCCTCCTCCGCGGCGCTTACGTGTCTTGGTCTCGGCCATCGGTGCCTCCTGTTCTTGCTTTCGTCAAGCAAGCCCCGAAGAGACGCCTATGGCCGCTCCGTCTGCGACAGAATATGTCGGTTTTTCATTCCGTTTTGTCGAATCCCGGATTTGAAAATCAAATTTTGGCCAACCATTCGGGAATATGTCCGATATCCGGCAAAATCACATCCGCCATCGGAGCCAATGCATCGGCCTCGGCCAAACCGGTCAAAACACCGATCGTGGTCATCCCCGCCGCACGCCCGGCCTGCAAGTCATGAAGACTGTCACCCACCATCGCGATACGAGATGGCTCGACCTCGATATGGGCGGCAAAGGCCAGCAACTGGCCCGGTCCCGGCTTGAACCCGTGACCACTGTCATACCCGGCGACGAAATCGAAATGCCCCCTTATTCCGACAGATTCGAGATGCTGCAAAGCGGGATGTTCACTGTCATTCGTCGCAACGCCCAGCTTGATTCCGGCATCTTGCAGACCTTCCAGGAAAGGAACCAATGGCACGGCGGGCACCTGCGGGGCCGAGGCGGCTTCGGAGTTCATCAAATCGATGATCTCTTGCAAGGTCACGCCATCGACATGGGCAATCAGAACTTCTGCGATTTCCTCGACCGTGGCGGCGATTACAATACTGTCTTCGGTATATTTCCCTTGCTCGAAATCATATCCGATGACACGGCCAAGCTCGGTCGCGCGATCTTCGTCCCAGTTGGACAGGCGCAACAGCATCGAGCGTCCGAACCCTCCCCACGTATTGGCAAAGTCAAACAGCGTGCCATCTTTGTCAAAGATGATCGCATCTATCGGCATCCGGTGCTCCTGCGGAAAATATGGTTATGTCCAGTGTATCTCAGCGCCGCCGGACAATACCGCCCTTGCCTGGGCGGGAAGATCATAGGCGAGTGAATTGGCGTCACAAAACGCCATGACCCACGAATCGTCAAGCACCAGAAAATCAAGAACCGATGCCAGAAACTCGGTATCGCTTGCCCGATCGCGCACATCCTCGATCGATGCGCCCGTAGAGCCCAGAAAAACAGGCAAAAGCTCGTCATTGCTGACCAGCCAGGCCAGGGCCGTCAGCGCAAGAGTTTCGGCGGAATCAGAGGATATCGGCATAAACTTGGGTCAGATCCGGTCTTGGAAAGGGTTTGTTAACCAGAGTCATAAACACTTTGTTCACGCATGCAATCAACGGTGAACAACTATGTCTGTGCAGGGAACCATCCTTGTCCTCGACGGGGTATCGACCAATCGCATCATGCTGAAGGTACAGCTGACGGCGGCCTGGTATCACGTGGTGCAGGGGGAAAAGCTTGAAGGGTTGCCCGCACTCGTGCGGCGTACGCAACCGGATCTGGTTCTGACGGCCCAGACGTTGCCGGACGGAACGGCTGCGGATGTGAAGAAGGCGATCGTGAAGGAACCCGGCCTTGACGACGTTCCGGTCGTGGCGATTGCCGCGCAAAATGACCGGGACGCCCGGCTGCGGGCGTTGAAGGACGGGCTGGATGATGTGTTGACGCACCCGTTCAAAGACACCTTATTGTTGGCGCGGATTCGCAGCCTTCTGCGTGTCCGTGCGGCCACTCAGGATTTGCAGGTCGGCAACGGATCGCAACCGATTGGCTTCGCAGAGCCGGCCCAACCGATAATCAGACCGTCCAAGGCGGCGCGGGTTGAATTTCTGACCCACACGGCCCGAACCGGCGCGCTTTGGCAAAAGGCGCTGGACGATCAACGTCAATTTGATCTGAACTGGCATCTTCAGTCAAACCTGCGGGGTGTTTTGTCCGGCTCTGTTCCTGATGCGATCGTGGTTGAACTGGGCTCGAATCCGGCCGGTCTGAATATCCTTGCCGACCTCAGATCACGCGGCGTGACCCGGCACACGGTTTTGATCGGGGTGCTGAAGGACGAAGACGCCGGACAGGCTTCGGAAGCTCTGGACCGAGGGGCCGATGCTGTCTGTCTGGGCGGGTTCTGCGCGCAGGAGATCCTGCTGCGGCTTGAAAACCAGATTGCCCGCAAGACGCGGCTGGATCAGATGCGGGTCTCTCTCAAAAGAGGCATCGCGGAATCTTGGATCGACCCGTTGACCGGGCTGCACAATCGCCGCTACGCCATGCGCGCGCTGGATCAGATCGCGCGCCAATCCGCCAGAACGGGGCGCAGTTTTGCGATTATGCTAGCCGATCTGGATCACTTCAAGGCAATCAATGACGGCCATGGCCATGCAAGCGGCGATTACGTTTTGACGCAAGCGGCGGAACGTATGCAAAATGCCTTGGGATCCCGTGGCTTTGTCGCCCGCATCGGAGGGGAAGAGTTCATGATCGGCGTGCCCGATGTATCGCCGAAACAGGCGTTGAACCTGGCCGAAACCGTTTGTGACAGCATCTGCCAGTCCCCGTTCCTGTTACCGGACCATGGGGCACAAGTTGATGTGACGGTCAGTATCGGGTTGAAGTTGTCTCAGGTCGGTTTCGCCCGGCAAGACTGTGCGGCTGAAAGCGTGGAAAACCTGATCAAATCCGCGGATAAAGCGCTTTATGCTGCGAAGAAAGCAGGGCGCAATCAGGTGAGTATCAGGCAAAGTGCAGCCTGATCTGTTCAGTCTCTTTTCTTGTGCCCATGCGGCCCGCGGTTGACGACCTCCTGCAATCGGTCTGCATAGGCCTGCCGCTCATCATCGCTCATGGCGGTCACACGTGCCAGCCATTGCGTTTGCAAGGCCTGCTGCAAATCGGCGGTGGCCTGTGCTTGTTGTTGCAACAGAACCTGAACGGCGACCGGGTCGAAGGGCGTTGCGCGCAAAGCCTGACTGAGCGCTTCAAAATCCTGAGCACGACCCTTGGACCCTTTTTTGTGCAGGCCCGTCAGCTCACCCCGCATCGCCTTTCGATCATCCTTGGGCAGGGCCCGGTACAACGCGGGGCCGAAGCCGGGCGGTGATTTGGCATGATCCCCACCTCTCAGGCGCAATACGGTGCCCACAGCGACACCGACGACCAGCAGGTTCAGCGCCAGTGACAGGGCCAGGACGACAGGAACCCACCTGCGTTTGGGCTTGGGATCAGTGTTCATTCCGTGTTCTCCAGAAAACTCGAGTCAAATCCAAGATCCGCCACGAGGAAAGTTGTCTCTTCCGACGTCAACAGGTTGGCCGGGTCCGGCAGAAAGGCTGGTGCGGAAAAGCCGATCCAGACCCCGGCAGCGCTTGCGGCGACAAGCCCGCCAAGGCCCTGCCATCCTCCTACGTTGCTTATCAACCTGTTCCATTTCGAAGGCATCGGCTGCGGTGCAGGCGCAAGGCGACCGAGGCGAACAGTTTCAGCATCCGTCTGGATGCGCACGGCAAGATCGTCCGGCAGTGTCGGTCGCTGACGCTGTGCCTGCGCAAACAAGTGATCCAGTTCCAGGTCTTCATCCGCCATTGTCATACCCCAGTTCTTCGCGCCGTCCGGCCAAGATCGCGGTCAGGCTGCGCTTGCCTCTTGCGGTCAGGCTTTCAACTGCTTCTACAGAAATGCCCATTATCCCGGCAATCTCGGGGTTGGGCAGCTCTTCAATATGGCGCAGCACGACCGCTTGTCGCTGCCGCTCGGGCAGCTCAGCCAAAGCCGACTGCAAGGCATCCTTGCGCGCCTCGTCCTGCATGCGGTCAACAACGCTGGCCTTGCCATCTTCGGGTTCGGGCACGTCCAACAACCTGTCAGGTGTCTTCTTGCGCCTGATGTCCACGCACAGGTTCAGCGTCACCCGATACAGCCAGGTCGATACCTTGGCCTGACCTGAAACCCAATTCGGCGCCATCTGCCATAGCCGCATCATCGCATCCTGCGTCACGTCTTCCGCCTCGGCCCGATTGCCCAACATGCGCAAAGCAACCGAGTAACAGCGTGGCCCCAAACGATCGGTCAGGATCCGTGCCGCCCCCGCCTCGCCGTCGGCGAATTGCCTCAGCAACGCATCGTCGCTGAGTGTGTTCGCGGTGCAACCCGCACCGCGAACATCTTGTGGGTGGGAGGTCAGGTCCTCCATCCTGCATCAGTTATCGCTTGCATTCGATTTTTGATGCTTTTTCTTATGGTGCCGTCCCATCCGATCTTTGGCATCGGCAAATTCCTGTTCCGAGATTCCGCCACTGTTGTCCGCATCCATCCGATCAAACATCTTGTCAGCCCGGCGCGGTTTCGGCAACTCATCCTGGCTGAGGAAGCCATCTTTGTTCGCGTCGTTGTTTTCGAACATCCTGGCAACCCGATCGCTGGCTTTCTTCTGGGCGGCAGCCTGCATTTCTTCCTGGCTCAGCTTTCCATCCCCATTGGTGTCCGCCTCGGTGAAACGAGCGGTGCGATGCGCCTCCATCTCTTGTTGCGTCACCTGACCATCGCCATCGGCGTCCAGTTCCTGAAAGGACACCGGCTCGCGGCCACCCGGGCCAGCGGCCAGAACAGAAGTACCGGTAATCGCAACAGCCGACATAACAATGGCCGAGATGAATGTAACGTTTTTCATTTCCGTTTCCTTTTGTTGACGCGGCCCGAGTGCCGCCGCTCATACCCATTCAAACGGGCGGCGCCAGGAATTCCGTCGCTGAAATCGATTTTATTTTTGAAAGGTTCGGGGTCGCCCCATGCCGACGTGGCGGGGAGACGTTGCAAAGCGACGCACCCCCCTTTTAAATTTTCACGATCAGGCCCATTATCCGCAAAAGATTACTGCGCGAGTTACATTATGACGGATCAGACGATCGAAACGACCTCTGAAGATGAGCGTGAGACATGGCCCGCCCTGGTCAAGGGGTTTCGCTGCAAATGCCCCAACTGCGGGGAAGGCAAGCTGTTGCACAGCTATCTCAAGGTCAATGACTCCTGCTCGAACTGCGGGCAGGAGTTGTTTCACCATCGCGCAGATGATGGGCCCGCCTACCTGACAATCCTGCTGGTCGGCCACCTGCTGGCTCCCGCTCTGCACGTGTCGTACGTGCATTGGCGGCCCGATCCGTGGACCATGGCCATCGGCTTTTCCGTCGCCTGCGTTGCCCTGTCCCTGTACCTGTTGCCACGCCTGAAAGGTGCGGTGGTGGCCTATCAGTGGGCACGCCGCATGCATGGCTTTGGAAAAACCGCGTGACCCGACCCAGTTGACCAGTTTGGACATGACACCCGACAAAACAGCCATCCGGGATGCAGCAACGGTTATCGTACTGCGGGACAGATGGACAAACCCCTCGATCCTTATGGGGCAGCGCGGGTCCAAAGCGGCCTTCATGCCGAACAAGTTCGTCTTTCCCGGTGGTGCGGTTGATCCGGCTGACGCGGATGTTCCATTGGCAACGGATTTGCCGGATCTGTGCTTTGAACGTTTGGGCGAACAGGCCGAGCCGGGGATTCAACACGCCCTCGCCGCGGCCGCCATACGCGAGCTTTGGGAAGAAACCGGTCTTGTTCTTGGCCAGCCGGGTACATGGCCCGGTCATGTAGCTGACGATTGGCAGAGCTTTGCCGCGTTGGGTTACCTGCCAACTGCGGCTGCGCTTCAGTTCGTCTTTCGCGCGGTAACTCCACCGGGCCGTCCCCGCCGGTTCGATGCGCGGTTCTTTCTGGTCGACGCCGACGCTCTGCAAGGTGATGTGGATGATTTCAGTCACGCCTCGGATGAGCTGTCGCACCTGCAATGGGTGCCACTGGATCGGGCACGGGATCTGGATCTGCCGTTTATCACCGAGGTCGTTCTGGCGGAAATAGCGGCCCGGGTTACGTCCCCCGAGCCGCCATCGTCGGTTCCATTCTACAAAAACAACGAAGAAGCCAACCTGTTCCTGCGTCTCAGGGGCTATCCGATGCCAACCCACGACTGACGGATCGGTTTCACCGCATCCGGCTGACCACCACCGTCACTTCGGGCTTTTTGCCAATTTCGGCTTTGGCTGTCTGCCGCACGATGCGGCGCATTTCTTCTTCCAGCTTGTCGTCATCGCGAAGGGTCTTGGCGGCGGCCCGCATCAGGAACTGGTTCAGATCCTCTTCCAGCACTTCGACCAACGCGGCACGGGACGTGCCAGTTTCAGGCAGCCCCATGGTGTCGCACCACGGCTCGCCCAGCGGTTCGTCTTCTTCGTCCAGAACCACCGTCACCGTAACATGGCCGTTCAAAGCCATGCGGATACGATCCCGCACCACGCCGTCAAGGGCACCGATCTTCACGGTACCGTCCAGATATGTGCGACCGGTTTCAACATAATCGACGACTACAGGCGCATTGCCGCTGAGATCCAGCATGGTTCCGTTCACCGCCAGCACTCCGGTTCTGCCGCCCTGCTCTGCCAGTTTGACATGCTCGCGCAGGTGCCGGTG
The DNA here is from genome assembly GCF_013110685.1 of Ruegeria sp. HKCCD6157. Classification (NCBI taxonomy): domain Bacteria; kingdom Pseudomonadati; phylum Pseudomonadota; class Alphaproteobacteria; order Rhodobacterales; family Roseobacteraceae; genus Ruegeria; species Ruegeria sp. HKCCD6157. The sequence continues at coordinate 888,933 of NZ_WVRB01000001.1, read as the reverse complement.
TTCGCCATGCATCGGGATCACGAATTGCGGATCGGTCAGTGCATGCACTTTCTCGAGGTCCGGCCGGTTCGCATGGCCCGAGACATGATAGAGGCCCGAACTGTCATCGACGACATCCACGCCCTTTTCGCTGAGCTGGTTCATGATAAAGATCACGCCCCGCTCGTTCCCGGGAATGGTTTTCGAGGAGAACAGGAACAGATCGCCCTCGGCCAGCTCCAGACCACGGTACTTGCCACGGGCCAGTTGGGCGCTTGCGGCCCGTCGTTCCCCCTGGCTGCCGGTCACGATCAGCATCAGGTTCTGGCGCGGAAGGTCCAGAGCCTCTTCGGCGCTGATCACCTTGGGAAAATCCGCAAGAATACCGGTTTCGGTCGCGGCTTCGATCATCCGACGCATCGCGCGCCCCAGCAGGACGACGGAACGCCCGGCCCGCGCACCCGCCTCGGCCAGCGTTTTGACCCGCGCGACGTTTGAGGCAAAGGTGGTTGCCACGACCATGCCTTCCGCGCCTTCGACCAGCTTGACGATCTCGGGGCCAACTTCGGATTCTGAACGCCCCGGATGGGTCGAAAACACGTTCGTACTGTCACAGACCAGCGCCTTGATGCCGGGCTTGGCGACCTCGGCCCACAGGTCAGGGTCAAAGGCCTCGCCAACGACCGGTGCTGCATCCAGCTTGAAGTCGCCCGAATGCACGACACGCCCTGCGGGTGTATCGATGACCAATGCGGCACTTTCGGGAATCGAGTGCGAAACCGGAAGGAAACCAACTGTGAACGGCCCGACGGACACCTGTTCAGGCCAGGCGGAAACGGTCGTGACCGCCTCGGCCGGGTGTGCATGTTCTTCCATCTTGCGGCGCGCGATATTGGCCGTGAAGGCACGCGCATAGACCGGCGCACCCAAGGCTTCATAACAATGGGCCACGGCACCGACATGGTCTTCATGGGCGTGCGTGATGAAAACACCATCCAGCCGGTCGGCACGCTCTTTCAGCCATGAGATATCGGCATAGATGAGGTCAACGCCCGGCGTTGTGTCCATATCAGGAAAAGTGACGCCCAGATCCACCAGAATCAGGCGTTCCTTTCCCGGTTCACCGTAGCCGTACACATAGGCGTTCATGCCAATTTCGCCCGCGCCACCCAGCGGCAGGTAGATCAATCTTTCACTGCTCATACGGAGCCATTATCCTTGTTGTAGCGATGGATCACGGTCAGGCCGTGCATCGTCAGATCATCCTCGATTGCGTCGAACCCCACGTCGGCCTGATCGAACAAGGGGGCCAGCCCTCCGGTTCCAACGACTTTCATCGGCATTCCATACTCGGCCTTGATCCGGGCGATCAGCCCCTCGATCAAACCGGAATATCCCCAATACACGCCAGATTGAATACAACCAACCGTATTCGTACCGATCACCTTGTCAGGTCGGGAGACATCGATATGCGGCAGCGCCGCGGCTCCCTGATGCAGGGCCTCAAGGCTCAGGTTCACACCGGGGGCGATAATGCCCCCCACATATGCGCCGTCGGCGGCGACAACGTCGAAATTCGTCGCAGTTCCGAAATCCACGACAACCACATTGCCACCATGGCGGTCAAAAGCGCCCACGGCATTGGCCAGTCGATCCGGGCCAGGCACCGTGCCTTCATCCACACGCGGCGGGACAGGCAACAGGCAATCGGGCTTGCCCACAACCAATGGTCTGCACCCAAAAAAGCGATCGGCGAAGATACGCAGGTTGAACACGACGCGCGGCACGGTCGAGGCGATGATCACATCGGTGATGTCCGCCTCGATCCCGTAATGCTTCACCAGCGTCGAATACCATGTGAAATACGCGTCTGCCGTGCGCGCATGGTGGGTCGAGGTGCGCAGGGTGCACAGGAATTCCTCACCGTCCCAGATCGAAAAGACGGTATTGGTATTGCCGCAATCGATGGCCAGAAGCATCCGCGCCCCTCTCAGAAATAGACATCCGCCGCAGGAATGCTCACGCGGCCTTTGGCGGTGTTTAAGACAAGGTTACCGCTTGCGTCCACCGTTTCGAAGGTTCCAACCGTTTCCGACGTACCGGTCCGCGCGGTGATGACCTCGCCCAACCGGGCCGCGCGGGACAGCCAGGCGGTGCGGATCGGTTCGAATCCATAGGTGACGAACTGGGTTTCATACGCGGCATAGGCCGCGGCCAGTTCGGTCAGAAAATCCTCGGGCGAGACATGCGCCCCGGTTTCCGAAAGAAGTGAGACGGGACGAACCGCGCCGGGTTCTACCGCATCGGCATCCGGGGCATTGGCCAGGTTCACTCCGATGCCGATGGACAGATGCGCCACGCCGCGCCCCTGCCCCGTGCTTTCCAGCAGGATACCGGCAAGCTTGCCGCCGTTCAGCAGCACGTCATTGGGCCATTTCAGCGACAGTCCGGCAGCCCGCCCGGTAACGGCGACGCACGCGTCAAAAAGGGCCAGCGCCGCCACGAAACTGCGCAAGGCCGCCTGTTCCGGCGCGCCCTGAGGACGCATCAGCAAGGTCGCCGCCAGGTTGCCCATCGGGTTGGCCCAGCTTCGTCCGCGCCGCCCGCGCGCCGCCGTCTGGTGATGCGCCATGATCCAGACGGGACCACGCGCATTCGGAGCAATCCGCGCCGCTTCATTCAGCGTGCTGTCGACTTCCTGCACCTCGTGCAGGCCATAGCCTTGGGGCCATTTTGTCATATCAAAAAGGCTCGGTCGCGCAACCGAGCCCCTCTTTCCGGTTGTGCAAAACGATCAGTTGACAAGCGTGGCCGCTGCGGCAGCTGCCGCGCCCTCGACGCCGAACTGATAGAAGATACCGACCAGCATCAGGGCCGCAGACCCCATCAATGCCACCCACAGAACAGGGGTCGACCGGGTTTCGATCGGCTCTTCGTTCTCGGCCCCGAAATACATGTAGAACACGATCCGCAGGTAATAGAAGGCACCGATGACCGAAGCGATGGCCGAGACGACGACCAGACCGGTCAGACCCGCACTGACGCCCGCCTGCCAGACGCCGAATTTCGCAAAGAAACCAAGCATCGGAGGCACGCCCGCAAGGCTGAACATCAGGATCAGCACCGCCAGCGCCTTGCCCGGATCACGCTTGGAGTATTGCCGCAGAGCGTCAATGTCGGTGATGGGTTTGCCGTCACGCTCCATCATCAGAATGAAGGCGAAGGTGCCGATATTCATGGTCACGTAGATGGCCAGATACATCAGCATCGCCTTGATACCCAGCTCGGTACCGGCGGCCAGGCCAATCAGCGCATAGCCCATATGGGCAATCGACGAAAACGCCATCAGACGCTTGATGTCGCGCTGCCCGATCGCGGCCACGGCCCCCAGCAACATCGACAATACGGACAGCAGGACAATCACTTGCTGCCAGTCTTCGACAACGCCACCGAACGCGTCATGCAACAGGCGCGCGAACAACGCCATCGCCGCAACCTTCGGCGCCGTGGCAAAGAAGGCCGTGATCGGCGTGGGAGACCCCTCGTAAACGTCCGGCGTCCACATATGGAACGGAACGGCCGAGACCTTGAAGGCCAGACCCGAGATCAGGAAGATCAGACCAAACAGCAGCCCCAACGAAACATCGCCATGGTGAACTGTCTGGATGATGCCCGAGAACAACGTGGTGCCGGTGAAGCCATAGACCAGCGACGCACCATAAAGCAGCAGCCCCGAGCTCAGCGCACCTAGCACGAAATACTTCAGACCTGCCTCGGTCGATTTCGCGCTGTCACGACGCAGAGCAGCCACGACATAAAGCGACAGCGATTGCAGCTCGAGCCCCATGTAAAGCGACATCAGATCGCCTGCGCTGACCATCATCATCATCCCCACGGCGGCCAGTGCCACCAGCAACGGGTATTCAAATCGCAGCAGATCACGGCGTGCCATGTATTCCTGGCTCATGACCAGTACAGCACCCGCCGACAGCAGGATGGCAACCTTGGCAAAGCGGGCAAAGCCGTCATCGACGAACATGCCGTTGAAGGCCACGTTTGTACCCCCGCCCTGAGTTGCAATCCAGATTGCCAGAAGGGCCATAAGACCTGCCGTGGTCCAGACCAGCAGAGGCGCCAGCCCGTCCTTTGTCGTGTAGACAGCCCCCAGCAGCGCCGCCATCGCATAAAGCGCCAGAACGATTTCCGGCAGGATGATTGTCAGATCAGCCTGGATCATGTCTCCAAAGCTCCCTTAATGCGAAGCGGCTGTCTGGGTCGCAGCCTCAGCCGCGGCCAGAGCCGTGTCATAGTTCGAAATCAGAGCCGCTGTGGATTGCCCGATTACATCGGTCACCAGCGACGGGTAGACACCCAGCAGGATGGTCATCACGATCAGCGGGGCGAAGATCAACCGCTCGCGCGAGCTCATGTCGGTCATCGCCTTGAGGCTTTCCTTGATCAGATCGCCAAACACGACCCGGCGGTAGAGCCACAGCGCATAAGCCGCCGAGAAGATCACACCGGTCGCAGCCACCGCCGTTACCCAGGTGTTGACCTGGAACGCGCCCATCAGGGTCAGGAATTCGCCGATGAAGCCCGATGTGCCCGGCAGGCCGACATTGGCCATGGTAAACAGCATGAAGACCAGCGCGTATGCGGGCATCCGGATCACCAAACCGCCATAAGCCTCGATATCGCGGGTGTGCATCCGGTCATAGATCACGCCGACGCAGAGGAACAGCGCGGCCGAGATGAACCCGTGGCTGAGCATTTGGAAGATCGCGCCATCGATGCCTTGCTGGTTTGCCGCGAAAATACCCATGGTCACAAAGCCCATATGCGCGACCGAGGAATAGGCGATCAGCTTCTTCATATCCTCCTGCACCAGCGCCACCAACGAGGTATAGACAACCGCGATGGCAGACATCCACAGCACCAGATCGGTCATCACGGCCGAACCCACCGGGAACATCGGCAGGCTGAACCGCAGGAAGCCATAGCCGCCCATCTTCAGCAGGATCGCCGCCAGTACGACCGATCCCGCCGTGGGCGCCTGAACGTGGGCGTCCGGCAACCAAGTATGCACCGGCCACATCGGCATTTTCACCGCGAACGAAGCAAAGAAGGCCAGGAACATCAGGGTCTGCATGCCACCGACAACATAAATGCCCAGCACGCTGAAGCCCTCGGACGAGAACTGGTGCGTCATCAGCGCGGCAATGTCCGTGGTGCCCGCATCCGCATACATCGCAACCATGGCGACCAGCATCAAAACCGAGCCGAGGAAGGTGTAGAGGAAGAACTTGAAGCTGGCGTAGATCCGATCCTTGCCGCCCCATATCCCGATGATCAGGAACATCGGAATAAGACCTGCCTCGAAGAACAGGTAGAACAGTACAAGATCAAGCGCCATGAAGACGCCCAGCATCAGCGTTTCCAGCAGCAGGAAGGCAACCATGTATTCCTTGACGCGGTCCGTGACATTCCAGCTGGCCAGAATGGTCAGCGGCATGATGAAGGTCGTCAGCAGAACGAACAGGACACTGATGCCATCAACACCCATCTTGTATTTGAGGCCCATCAGCCACTCACCCTCTTCCACCATCTGGAAGCCGGGGTTCGACGGGTCAAAGCCGGTATAGATGCCGATCGAGACCAGGAAGGTTACCGTGGTGGCCAGCAGAGCAATCCACTTGGCGTTCCGCTGTGCCGCCGCATCGTCACCCTGCAGGAACAAGGCCAGAATGCCTGCGGCGATGGCGGGGATAAACGTGACGATCGAAAGGATATAGTCCATTACTGGGCCCCTCCGCCGATCGACATCCAGGTCACAAGGGCCGCGATGCCCAGCACCATCCAGAAGGCATAGGTAAAGATGTACCCGGTCTGCGCCTTGCCGGCGAGGCGGGTGAAGAAGGGAACAACGCCCATTGCTACTCCGTTCAGGAAGCCATCGATTGTATTGCCGTCACCGCGTTTCCACAGGAAGCGGCCAAGCGCCACAGTGGATTTTACGAAGACCGCATCGTAGATTTCGTCGAAATACCACTTGTTCAGAAGGAACAGGTAAAGCGGACGCTGATTTGCAGCCAGTCGTGCCGGCAGCGACGTGTTCACGATGTAGAACCAGTAGGCCACGACAAAGCCAAGCAACATGGCGACGAAGGGTGAAACCTTGACCCATTTCGGAGCCGCGTGCGCATCGTCCAGAACATGGTTGTCCGGCGCCATGTAAAGCGCGCCCTCGCCGGGCTGGCCCGCAAAGACATAGTGATGATCGCCACCCTTGGCATCCTTCTCACCATGACCTTCATCGGCATGGCCGTCAGCTGCGTGGCTTTCATCCGCATGGCTGTCTTCACCGTGCGAAGCATCCGCCGCCGCATGATCACCGGCATCGGCATGTTCTGACGCTTCGGCAACCGGAATACCGTAGAACTTGCCGACCTTGTCCGCATGGCCAAAGAAATTGCCATACCAGATCATCCCGGCAAACACCGCACCCAGCGACAGAACGCCCAGCGGCACCAGCATGGTCATCGGGCTTTCATGTGCGTGGTCATGCTTGTGCTTGTCGCCGCGCGGTTTGCCATAGAAGGTCAGGAAAATCAGACGCCAGCTATAGAACGAGGTGAACATCGCCGCGATCACCAGCATCCAGAAGGCATAGCCGGTTCCGCCCGCATAGGCGCTTTCGATGATTGCATCTTTAGACAGGAACCCGGCAAAACCTATTGTGGTAAGCGGAATGCCGACACCCGTGATAGCCAGCGTTCCGATCATCATCGCCCAGAAGGTGTAAGGGATCTTTTTGCGCAGACCACCGTATTCCGTCATCTCCTGCTCGTGATGCATGGCGTGGATCACGGACCCCGCACCAAGGAACAACAGCGCCTTGAAGAAAGCGTGCGTCAGCAGGTGGAACATCGCCGCCGAGTACATGCCGACGCCCGCGGCCACGAACATGTATCCCAGCTGGGAACAGGTCGAATACGCAATGACGCGCTTGATATCGGTTTGCACCAGACCCACGGTCGCCGCGAAGAACGCTGTCGAGGCCCCAAGGAAGGTGATGAACCCGGTCGCGCCCGGCGCGAATTCCATCAGCGGCGACATGCGGCAAACCAGGAACACGCCCGCTGTCACCATGGTGGCCGCGTGGATCAGGGCCGACACCGGCGTCGGGCCTTCCATCGCGTCCGGCAACCAGGTGTGCAGGATCAGCTGCGCAGATTTACCCATCGCACCGATGAACAGCAGAACACAGATCACCTCGACCGCGGTCCATTCGCCCCACAGGAAATGCAGCTTTTCTTCTGCAAGCACAGGTGCCGATGCGAAAATGTCCGAAAAGTTGATGCTGTCGGTCAGGAAGAACAGCGCGAAGATGCCCAGAGCAAAGCCGAAGTCGCCCACACGGTTGACGATGAACGCTTTCATCGCCGCCGCATTTGCCGAAGGCTTGCGATAGTAGAAACCGATCAGCAGGTAGGATGCGACACCCACGCCTTCCCAGCCAAAGAACATCTGCACAAGGTTGTCCGCCGTCACCAGCATCAGCATGGCGAAGGTAAAGAAGGACAGATAGGCGAAGAAACGCGGTTTATAGCTTTCGCCTTCGCGCCATTGCGGGTCGTGATCCATGTAGCCAAAGCTGTAGAGATGCACGAGCGCCGAAACCGTGGTGACCACGATCAGCATGATGGCGGTCAGCCGGTCCAGACGAATGGCCCACGAGGTCGAGAGCGATCCGCTTTCGATCCAGCGCATGATCTCGATCTGTTGTGTGTGCCCATCGAACGAGAAGAACACGAGCCATGACAGCAGACAGGCCAGAAACAGCAGGCCCGTGGCCGTCCACATGGCCGCTTTCTCACCTATGAACTTCCAGCCAAAGCCGCAGATCAGCGCACCCACCAGCGGGGCAAAGAGGATTGTGGTTTCCATGATCCCTTACCCCTTCATCATATTGACGTCTTCAACCGCGATGGTGCCGCGGTTGCGGAAGAAGCAGACCAGAATGGCCAACCCGATCGCCGCCTCGGCCGCCGCCACCGTCAGAACGAACAGCGTGAAGACCTGCCCGACCAGATCGCCGAGGAAACTGGAAAACGCCACGAGGTTGATATTCACCGCCAGCAGCATCAGTTCGATGCTCATCAGCAGGATGATGACGTTCTTGCGGTTCAGGAAGAGACCGAAGATGCCGATGACGAACAGCGTCGCCGCGACCGTAAGATAGTGTTCAAGTCCGATCATGGTCTCAAAGTCCCTGCCCCGGTTTCACGTCCTTCAATTCCATCGCCTTGGCCGGGTCGCGCATCATCTGGCCGACGATGTCCTGACGCTTGATGTCCTGACGGTGGCGCAGCGTCAGCACGATGGCACCGATCATGGCCACCAGCAGGATCAGGCCCGCCAGCTGGAACAGAAGGAAGTATTGATCGTAAAGAATGACGCCAAGCGCCTCGGTGTTGTGACGGTCCGCCGGGACCGGCTGCGCCAGATTGGCCGCTGCGCCCTGCGCGCTGTCCCAGGCCCCGAAGGCCATGACGAACTGCATCAGGATGACCAGACCGATCAGCAAGGCAAGCGGCATATAGCGTGCCATCTCGGCCTTCAACTCGGCAAAGTCCACGTCCAGCATCATAACGACGAACAGGAACAGAACCGCGACCGCGCCCACGTAAACGATGATCAGCAGCATCGCCACGAACTCGGCCCCCAGCAGCACGAACAGCCCCGCCGAGGATAGAAACGCCAGGATCAGCCACAGCACCGAGTGCACCGGCTGGCGGCTGATCACCGTGAACAGCCCGCCGGTGATGGCGCTGATGGCAAACAGATAGAAGGCAAAGACGGTCATTGATCCTCATCCTCGTTGTCGCCCATGACCTCTTGCGCCAGATCCAGCGCGCGGGTCATGGCCGGGATGCCGGCAAAGACCGACATCTGACCGATCGTTTCCACGATCTCTTGTTTCTTTGCGCCTGCCTCCAGTGCATGGCGCACAGTCTGGCGTACGGCCGAGTCCGCCTGAGCGCCCTGACAGGTCAGCCCGGCCAGCGTCAGCAACAGGCGAGTCTTGGCATCCAGCCCGTCTTTGTTGACGGTGTTGCCGAACATCATCTCCATGACCTCTTTCGGCATGGTCGGCCACAGCGCCTCGAACCCCTTGGGCGAGAAGCTTTCCATCGCCGGGTTCATCGCCTTGGCCATGTCCTGAGCCTGCTTCATCATCAGCTCGAACGGATTTGTCGGGCTGTCAGTCATCGGTAAGGCGCGTCCAATTCCAGATTGCGGGCGATCTCGGCTTCCCAGCGTTCGCCGTTGTCCAGCAGTTTTTGCTTGTCATAGAACAGCTCTTCGCGGGTTTCCGTCGCGAATTCGAAATTCGGGCCTTCGACGATGGCATCGACCGGGCAGGCCTCCTGACAGAATCCGCAATAGATGCATTTGGTCATGTCGATGTCGTACCGCGTGGTGCGGCGGCTGCCGTCTTCGCGCGGTTCGGCGTCGATGGTGATGGCTTGCGCCGGGCAGATCGCCTCGCAGAGTTTGCAGGCGATGCAGCGTTCTTCACCATTCGGATAGCGGCGCAGAGCGTGTTCGCCGCGGAAACGTGGGGACAGAGGCCCCTTTTCGTGCGGATAGTTCACCGTGGCCTTGGGCGCGAAGAAATACTTAAGCCCCAGTTTCATGCCGACCCAGAAGTCTTGCAGAAGGAAGTATTTGGCAGCGCGGGTATAGTCAATTTGAGTCATATCAGCCTCCTACGCTCCAACGGGCAAATGCGCCCCAGAACCAGTCGAATTTCGCCGCGAAGGCCACGAAAACCACCCAAGCCAGCGAGAATGGCAGGAACACTTTCCAACCCAGCCGCATCAGCTGGTCATAGCGGTAGCGGGGCGTGATCGCCTTGACCATCGCGAAGATGAAGAAGAAGAACGCCATCTTGGCGACCATCCACAGCACGCCATCGGGCAGGCCCGGGATCGGCGACAGCCAGCCGCCGAAGAACAGCAGAGAGGTCAGCGCGCACATCAGGAAGATCGCGATGTATTCGCCTGCCATGAACAGCAGGAAAGGCGTGGCCGAATATTCGACCTGATAACCGGCGACCAGTTCCGATTCCGCCTCGGGAAGGTCGAAGGGCGGGCGGTTGGTTTCGGCCAGGGCCGAGATGAAGAACAGGAACACCATCGGGAAATGCGGTAGCCAGTACCAGCTGAAGAACCCGAACGAGCCATCCTGAGCGCGCACGATGTCGCCAAAATTCATCGAGCCGGTCGAGATGATCACCCCGATGATGATCAGGCCGATCGAAACCTCGTAGGAAATCATCTGCGCGGCCGAGCGCAGCGAGCCCAGGAATGGGTACTTTGAGTTCGACGCCCAACCGCCCATGATCACGCCATAAACCTCGAGCGAGGACACCGCGAATACATAGAGGATGGCCACGTTGATATCCGACAGAACCCAGCCATCGTTGAACGGGATCACAGCCCAGGCGATCATCGCCAGAACGAAGGATGTCAGCGGTGCGAGGATAAAGACCGTTCGGTCGGCGCCCGCAGGGATCACTACTTCTTTCACCACATATTTCAGGGCATCCGCCACCGATTGCAGCAGGCCATAAACGCCAACCACGTTGGGGCCGCGGCGCATCTGGACAGCAGCCCAGATCTTGCGGTCCCCGTAAACAAGGAACAACAGTGAAATCATCACAAAGGCAACAACGGCAAGCACTTGCGCCAGAATGATGATGGCTATTCCGCCTGGGGTGTTAAAGAATTCAGCCATTGGTCCTCACACCGTGGGTATTCCGTTTTCCGCGCGCGATGCAAAGGCCATAAGCCTGCGCAAACTGCGGCTGGGTCGGCGCGTTGGTGTAAACAGCATCTGCCGCCATTGCGCCACCCTTAATATTCGGTTTCACACGCAAATCTGGCGCGGCGAACTGCCACCCGGCAGCCGCTTTTGCCTGCGATATGAAACAGGTCTGGTTCATTCCGCCGCGATCTTCTCGGATTTGCGGGCCTGCGCCTGTGCCGACAGCTCGGCCATCAGCTGTGAAGCCCGTGCAATCGGGTTGGTCAGGTAGAAGTCCTTGATCGCATAGCGGAAAGTTGCGTTGCCCAGAGTACCGGTGTCGAGAGCTTTCACTTCGTTCTCGATCACTTCGTCGATGCGGGCCAGATGCGGAACCGCCTCGATCAAGGCCGTGCGCAACTGCGCCAGAGAGTCGTAGGGCAGTGTTGCGCCCAGTTCGGCCGACAAGGCGCGCAGGATGGCCCAGTTCTCCTTCGCCTCACCCGGCGCAAAACCGGCCCGCATCGCCAGTTGAGGGCGACCTTCGGTGTTTACGAACACGCCGTTTTCCTCGGTATAGGCCGCGCCTGGCAGGATCACATCGGCGCGGTGTGCGCCCCGGTCACCATGGCTGCCCTGATAGATCACGAAGGCGCCTTCGCCGATCTCGACCTCGTCCGCGCCAAGGTTGTAGATTACATCGGCGGCGCTGATCGCGTCCATTCCGCCTTCGTTCGTGGCACCCACATCCATCGCACCGACGCGCGACGCCGCAGTGTGCAAAACGATCAGACCACTTTCCGTATTGGCCGCGATGGCTTGCGCAGCAGCCAGCACGGCGGCGCCGTCCGCTTCCTGCAAAGCGCCCTGCCCGATGATGACCAACGAACGTTTGCTCTTGATCTCATCATCTCCGCCCATGTCGACAACTTTTTGCAGCGCTGTTCGATCATCGCCAACGTGGTGATACTCATATGTCAGATCGACCGCAGGACCGACCAAAGCGACTTCGGCCCCATGCGCCCACGCCTTGCGGATACGCGCGTTCAGGACAGGCGCTTCGTCACGTGGGTTGGTACCGATCAGCAGGATGCGTTCCGTGGTGTCGATGTCTTCAATCGCGGCGGTACCAGCGTAAGCGCCACGATTGCCCGCCGGAAGCTTTGCGCCATCGGTACGGCATTCGACAACACCACCCTGCCCTTCGATCATCTGTTTCAGCGCAAACGCCGCCTCGACCGGAGCCAGATCGCCCACGATACCGGCAGGTTTCTCGGCGCCCTTCAGCGCCTCTGCTGCCTTGGTCAGCGCCTCGGACCATGAGGCCGGGCGCAGCTTGCCATTTTCACGGACATAGGGCTTGTCCAAACGCTGACGGCGCAGGCCATCCCAGACGAAACGTGTCTTGTCGCTGATCCATTCCTCGTTCACGCCGTCATGATTGCGCGGCAGGAAACGCATGACTTCACGACCTTTGGTATCGACGCGTATGTTCGATCCCAACGCATCCATCACATCGATGCTTTCGGTTTTGGTCAATTCCCACGGACGCGCAGTAAAGGCGTAGGGCTTGGAGGTCAGCGCCCCGACAGGGCACAGATCGATGATGTTGCCCTGCAAATTCGAATCCAGCGTCTGGTTCAGATACGAGGTGATCTCGGCATCCTCACCGCGCCCGGTCTGACCCATCTGAGTTATCCCGGCAACTTCGGTGGTGAAGCGCACGCAGCGCGTGCAGCTGATGCAGCGGGTCATTGCGGTGCCAACCAACGGGCCAAGATCCAGATCATCGACCGCCCGCTTTGCTTCCTTGAAACGGGATCCGGACATGCCATAGGCCATCGCCTGATCCTGAAGGTCGCATTCGCCACCCTGATCGCAGATCGGGCAATCCAGCGGATGGTTGATCAGCAGGAACTCCATCACGCCTTCACGGGCCTTTTTGACCATGGGCGAGTTCGTCTTGACCACCGGGGGCTGCCCTTCAGGCCCCGGACGCAGGTCACGCACCTGCATCGCGCAGGAGGCCGCAGGTTTCGGCGGCCCACCGACGACCTCGACCAGGCACATCCGGCAATTGCCAGCAATCGACAGACGCTCGTGATAACAAAAGCGCGGCACTTCGACCCCGGCTTGTTCACAAGCCTGGATCAGGGTCATCGCGCCATCGACTTCGATTTCCTGTCCGTCGATATTGATCTTGCGGAGGTCAGACATGGCTTTCAATTCGCCCTCAAATAAACGCCAATGGCGCTGTTTCTTTGGATTTCCTTCTGCCCCAGAGTGCAGAATGTGTTGGGGTTGTCATAGGTCACGCCATTCGAAGCCAGATACGCCTCGCCCTTGGCGCGCATCCGGTCTTTTTCAGCATCCGATTCGACGTAAGAGCGGATTTCGGTGTCCGAATACCCCAGTTTGTTCGCCTTGGAGCGCAGCCCCCACATCACACTGATCGCTTTCAATCGACGCCCGCTGATCGAGGGGCAATATTCCGAAATTTCATTTGCGATGGCGATGTAATAGAGTTCGTTGTCGATCTCTTTGACATCCCTCAAGGGCGGCTTCGCATTTGCGACGGCAGGCAATGTGATCAAGGCAGCCAAGGTGAGTGTTTTGGCAAAAAACATGGATCTTCCCTTCGTTTTGGACGCACCAAAACGAACCGGTCCGGTCTTGCTAGGCAATAGCGGCCGGCAATCCGTGTCGTGATATGCAAAACCGCGCGTCATGGCCGTTGGCATTTTCCCGCAAAGGTCAATTGATCATCACTGATGCGCAGGTTCTGCGGTTCAGTATCCGGCCCCACCTTCCAATCGATCCGCGAAGACCCGAAATTCTGCACGCAAAACTTGGTTCCTTCATGGCGGCCGGCCTCACGTGCACCGTCCAGCGACGCGGACGCACCCTTCACCACAACGGTAAAGTCCGTTGGCGATGCTTTCTTGTCGACCGCCTTCGCCTTTGCCTTGAACGCCTTTCCATCGAACAGAATACGATCTTCCGACGGCTTGATGATGCCGCAGGCGGACACGCTTGCCAGTGCCAGCAGGACTACAAGGGTTTTTGGGGCCTTCATGCTATCCCTCTTCGTGTTCTCATCCGCCGGGACGCCATCAGAACGCCGCCACCAATGCCATAAGCCCAATCACAAACATGCAGGCCCAGCCCAACACATACAGCACGGACCGAAGACCACTGTTCGGCTTGCCTATGCCTTTGATGTGCACCACCAGCATCACCAACCGCGCGAGCAATGCGACAGACGCCAGCAGATTGACCCAGAACGGGCTGGCGCCCAGCAATACCGCCGCAGTCACTACGGCCACAAACGCCGGAAGCGTTTCCGTTCCGTTCAGATAGGCCCGGTTCAGTCGATAGGCCTGGTCGGAATAGTCCTGCTCAGGGGTTGCCCCCGGCGCGAGGCCCTTGCCCTGTTTGGCCAGCGCTGAAAACGGGGCCAGAAAAAGAACCACCAGCGTGAAAAGCACAACCGATGAAATCGCGTGGCTGTATTCCGCAAACATGTCCATCCCGATCACTCCGCCGCCATCGCACCCATACGGCCCGATTTCCGAGCCTTGATGCGGTCTTCGATTTCTTCACGGAAATTCCGGATCAGGCCCTGGATCGGCCAGGCGGCCGCATCGCCGAGGGCGCAGATCGTGTGACCTTCCACCTGTTTGGTCACATCAAACAGCATGTCGATCTCTTCCAGCTCGGCCTCGCCGCGAACCAGGCGGTCCATGACCCGCATCATCCAGCCGGTGCCTTCGCGGCAGGGCGTGCACTGGCCGCAGCTTTCGTGTTTGTAGAATTTCGACAGGCGCCAGATCGCCTTGATGATGTCGGTGGACTTGTCCATCACGATCACCGCCGCCGTTCCAAGCCCCGAGCCCAGATCGTTGCGCAAATAATCGAAATCCATGATCGCGTCGCGCATGTTCTCACCGCGCACACACGGAACCGAGGATCCACCGGGGATCACGGCCAGCAGATTGTCCCAACCACCGCGAATGCCGCCGCAATGGGTCTCGATCAGCTCCTCGAAGGAAATCGACATCGCCTCTTCCACGACGCAGGGGTTGTTGACGTGACCCGAGATCGCAAACAGCTTGGTGCCCGCGTTGTTCTGGCGGCCGAAACCTGCGAACCAATCCGCGCCACGGCGCAGGATCGTAGGCACGACGGCGATGGATTCGACGTTGTTCACCGTCGTCGGGCAGCCATACAAACCCGCACCCGCGGGGAACGGCGGCTTCATCCGCGGCATGCCCTTTTTACCTTCGAGGCTTTCAATCAGCGCGGTTTCCTCGCCGCAGATATAGGCGCCGGCCCCGTGGTGCAGAAACAGGTCGAAATCCCAGCCCGAGCCGGCGGCGTTCTTGCCCAGCAGACCCGCGTCATAGGCCTCGTCAATCGCGGCCTGCAACGCCTCGCGTTCGCGGATGTACTCACCACGCAGGTAGATGTAGCAGGTGTGAGCGTTCATGGCGAAAGACGCGATCAGGCAGCCCTCGATCAGCGTATGCGGATCATGGCGCATGATCTCGCGGTCTTTGCAGGTGCCGGGTTCGGATTCGTCCGCGTTGACAACCAGATAGGACGGGCGCCCGTCGCTTTCCTTGGGCATGAACGACCATTTGAGACCGGTCGGGAAACCCGCACCGCCGCGTCCGCGCAGCCCGGAATCCTTCATCGTCTGGATGATCCAGTCGCGCCCTTTTTCAATCAGGCCAGCAGTGCCGTCCCAATGCCCGCGGGCCTGCGCACCTTTCAGCGTGCGTTCATGCATCCCGTAGATGTTGGTAAAGATCCGGTCCTGATCCTTCAGCATCGCGTGTTACCTTCAGCTGTCCTGACGCATGCGCCAGAGTTGAAAAATGTTGACGCCCGCATAGATGAAACCCGCCAGAGCGGCGAAATCAAACAGCAGCGCATGCCGGGTTGTCAAACCCAGCGCGGGGCCAATGAACAGGTTCATCGCAAGCCAGATCAGCATGGTCACGGCGATGACCACCCCGATATGTCGGCCCTTGCGGGCTATGGCCTGTTCCTTGTCCTTGTCCATCTTCCCCCGAAGCCCGGAACGGGCATCCGTCTAGTCTTCGTATGTGCCCTCGGATTTGGCACGTTTGGCGAATTCGGTTTCCTCACCGGCAGCAAGCTTGGCCGCCTGCTCGATCCAGCCATCGCGTTCGATCCGGCCTTTGAATTTCAATCGCGCATCGACCCAGGCCACATGTTCGGGCGTCCAGGCCGCGATCTGGTCGTAGTGATAGAAACCCAGCTCGTTCAGCGTTTCTTCCAGCTTGGGGCCGACGCCTTTCAACAGCTTCAAGTCATCTGCCTTACCGTCGCGTGCGGCGGTCAGAGTCTCAGGCTGATCTTCTTTGACGTCCGCGGGTTTGGCTTCGACGTCCTTGGCAACAGGTTTGGCTTTCGCCTCTGCCGCTTGTTTCACAGCCGGTTTGGGGGCCTCGGGCGCCTTCGGAGGTTTCGCAGCAGCCGACGCGCCCGCCTGCTTGCCATCCTTGCCAAGCCACGGTGTCAGGATCGGAACTTCGGTTCCGTCGATACGCTTGACCGTGTCCCCAAGCTCAGTCGCCAGTTCAACACTTGCGTTGTATTTCGGCTTGCCGGCTTCATATTCGGACAGGCTGGAAAGCCCTTTCAACGGCTCGGCCGCGTAACGCCCGTTCTGAGGACCGGGCGTCGGCACCTTGCCCGCCACCAGATCGTCGAGGATTTTGCCGAAACTCTCGGCGGTCAGATCCTCGTAGTAATCCTTGCCGATCTGCGCCATTGGCGCGTTGGTGCAGGAACCGAGACATTCGACCTCTTCCCAGCTCAGCTTGCCATCGGCAGAAAGTTCATGCGGCTTCGCGGCGATCTTTTCCTTGCAGACCGCGATCAGATCTTCGGCCCCGCAGATCATGCAGGACGTCGTGCCGCAGACCTGAATATGCGCCACAGATCCAACTGGTTGCAGCTGGAACATGAAGTAGAAGGACGCCACCTCGAGCACGCGGATATAGGCCATGCCCAGCATGTCGGCGATGGATTCAATCGCCGGGCGGCTCAGCCAGCCCTCCTGTTCTTGCGCGCGCCACAGCAGCGGAATGACCGCGCTGGCCTGGCGGCCTTCGGGGTATTTGGTGATCTGCGCTTCGGCCCATTGCTGGTTGGCAGCGGTGAAGGCAAAGCTTTCGGGTTGTTCGGGATGAAGACGGCGGAGCATTAGCGGTCAATCTCTCCAAATACGACATCCATGGTGCCGATGATGGCGGCGACGTCGGCCAGCTGGTGGCCTTTGGCGACGTGGTCCATGGCTTGCAGGTGCAGGAAACCGGGAGCGCGCAGCTTGGCGCGGTAGGGCTTGTTGGTGCCGTCGGCGACCAGATAGACGCCGAACTCGCCCTTGGGGGCTTCGACCGCGGCATAGACCTCGCCTGCAGGGACGTGGAAGCCTTCGGTATACAGCTTGAAGTGGTGGATCAGGCTTTCCATCGAAGTCTTCATGTCCGAGCGTTTCGGCGGGGTGATCTTGCCACGCGCAAGCACGTCACCGGGGCATTCGCGGATTTTGACGATGGCCTGCTGGATGATCGACAGCGACTGGCGCATCTCTTCCATGCGCACCAAATAGCGGTCATAACAGTCGCCGTTTTTGCCGACGGGGATCTGGAATTCAAACTCGTCATAGCATTCATAGGGCTGAGCGCGGCGCAAGTCCCATGCAAGGCCCGACCCGCGCACCATCACGCCCGAGAAACCGTATTTCTGAATGTCATCTTCAGTCACGACACCAATATCGGCGTTGCGCTGTTTGAAGATGCGGTTTTCGGTCAGCAGACCGTCGATGTCGTCCAAAACGGCGGGGAATTCGTGGCTCCAAGCCTCGATATCGTCCAGCAGTTCTGGCGGCAGGTCCTGATGCACACCGCCGGGGCGGAAATAGGCCGCGTGCAGGCGAGCCCCGCAGGCACGCTCGTAGAACACCATCAGCTTTTCACGCTCTTCAAAACCCCAGAGCGGCGGGGTCAGCGCGCCCACATCCATAGCCTGCGTGGTCACGTTCAGCAGGTGGTTCAGGATGCGCCCGATCTCGGAATACAGAACCCGGATCAGCGACCCCCGACGCGGCACCTCGACCCCGGTCAGCTTTTCGATGGCCAGACACCAGGCATGTTCCTGGTTCATCGGCGCCACGTAATCCAGACGATCGAAATAGGGCAGGTTTTGCAGATAGGTCCGGCTTTCCATCAGCTTTTCGGTGCCGCGGTGCAGCAGGCCGATATGCGGATCGCACCGTTCGACGATCTCACCGTCGAGCTCGAGCACAAGGCGCAGAACCCCGTGCGCCGCAGGGTGTTGCGGGCCGAAGTTGATGTTGAAATTGCGGATCTTCTGTTCTCCGCTCAGCGCGTCCGTGCTGCCGTCATCGTATCTTGAGCCGTCCATCAACGCCCTCGTTTCTTTTTCGCATCGGCCCGAACCCGAACCTTTTCCGCCTCGGCCGCTTTGGCTGCGGCCCCGGCCAGAAGAACCCCCAATGCGCCCAGAATGATCAACTCACCCATCATCTCAGCGGCGCTCCAACTCTTGCAGTTTCAGCCCGACCCACCACAGCAGGGCGATCGTGCCAAAGGGAACCAGACACAGCAGACACCAGTATTTGTTGATCCCGAAGAACGGTAAAATCTTTACCATCGGAATGATGGTCAGTGCAGACAGGATCAACCACCAGATGCCACCCATTATTCTGTCCCCTGTTTCTCATCCCCCGGCAGAATGTAGTTCGCACCCTCCCACGGGGACATGAAATCGAACTGACGGTATTCCTGCACCAGGCTGACGGGTTCGTAGACCACGCGTTTCTGCGCCTCGTCATAGCGGACCTCGGTATAACCTGTAGTCGGGAAATCCTTGCGCAGCGGGTAGCCGCGGAATCCATAATCCGTCAGGATGCGGCGCAGATCCGGGTGGCCCGAGAACAGGATGCCGAACATGTCGAACACCTCACGTTCGAACCAGTTGGCCGAGGGGTGCACGTCAACGATGG
Organism: Ruegeria sp. HKCCD6157; assembly: GCF_013110685.1. Classification (NCBI taxonomy): domain Bacteria; kingdom Pseudomonadati; phylum Pseudomonadota; class Alphaproteobacteria; order Rhodobacterales; family Roseobacteraceae; genus Ruegeria; species Ruegeria sp. HKCCD6157. The sequence goes on along the minus strand of NZ_WVRB01000001.1, from coordinate 870,080 downwards.
ACGGCACCATGTCTTCTTCGCGGATCGAGACCCGCAGCCGGATACGCTGATTCTGGTACATCGACAGGAAGTGATACACCACATCGAACCGTTTGGCGCGTTCGGGGTAATCCACGCCGGTGATATCCACCAGCGTCGAAAACTGGCAGCTGCGATCAGATTTCAGGAATTCGACGAATTCCACAAGATTCGACGGAGCCACGTCCACGTTCAGTTCGCCGTGGGTCACGTCCCATGACAGGACGCAATCAGTCCGTTTCAGCTCCAACTGCGTGCCGAGTTCCTTGAGTTCTTCGCTCATCAGATCTCTCCTCAGCGGACAATTGTGCCGGTACGGCGGATTTTGCGTTGCAACTGCATCAGACCGTAAAGCAGTGCCTCAGCAGTCGGAGGGCAGCCGGGCACGTAGATGTCCACCGGAACAACCCGGTCACAGCCACGCACGACGGAATAGGAATAGTGGTAATACCCACCGCCATTCGCGCAGGAGCCCATCGAGATCACATAGCGCGGCTCGGGCATCTGGTCATAGACCTTGCGCAGCGCGGGCGCCATCTTGTTGGTCAGCGTTCCGGCCACGATCATCACGTCCGACTGACGCGGGGACGCCCGAGGCGCGATGCCGAACCGTTCCGCATCATAACGCGGCATCGAGGTATGCATCATCTCAACCGCGCAGCAGGCCAGGCCAAAGGTCATCCAGTGCAACGAGCCGGTCCGGGCCCAGTTGATGATGTCTTCGGTCGAGGTCAGCAGGAAACCCTTGTCCTGCAACTCGGCGTTCAGGGCCTGGGTGGCGACTTCCTTGTCGACACCGGCAGTATTGGCACCTGTCATCACTCCCATTCCAGCGCCCCTTTCTTCCATTCATAGGCAAAGCCGATGGTCAGAACGCCCAAGAACACCATCATGGACCAGAACCCGACATCGCTGATGTCTCTGAAGCCCACGGCCCAGGGAAACAGGAAGGCAATTTCAAGATCGAAGATGATGAACAGAATCGAAACCAGATAGAATCGGACGTCGAATTTCATCCGCGCATCGTCGAAGGCATTGAAACCACATTCATATGCGCTGACCTTTTCGGGGTCGGGATTGCGGACGGCCAGTACGACGGCGGCCAGAATCAAAACGATCCCAAGGCCCACGGCAACGGCCAGAAACACCAGAATCGGGAGGTACTCCCGCAGCAGGTCTTCCACGAATAGCTCCTTTCCTGCGCACATGTCTTGTCGGGTGCGCCGTCAATTGGCGTGTTGACTGGACATTCTCTATCCCTGCGGGGTCAGAGGGTCAACCGAACACAGCCCCCTTCGCGATCAAACCTGCGCTTGACAGCGCGGCATAGAATCGCAGCACCGGCGTTTGGCATTGATGTGGTGGAACCCGGTAAAACCTACTTATTCCATGCAGGTTTTCGTTTTTCAAAAAACGCCGCGATCCCTTCGCGTGCCTCTTGTGTTTCCCAGCGTTCGACCAACTCGCCTATGGTCTGATCGATCACGGCATCGTCGATGCACGGACCCAAAGCGCGCACCAGCGCCTTGGCAGAGGCAACCGCCCCCGGCGCGCAAGACAAATAAGGGCGAATTTCGTCCTCGACCGCGTCCGACAGCCGATCTGCCGAAACGGTTTTCGCCAGCAGGCCCAGACCAACGGCCTCGGACGCATCAAACAAACGGGCAGACATGAACACCCGGCGCGCGCGGGCTTCGCCCATGCGGGCGATGACATAGGGGCCAATTGTTGCGGGGATCAGCCCCAGGCGCGTTTCGGTCAGCCCCATCTTCAGACTGCCGACCCCGATCGCGACATCGCACACGGCCGCCATGCCCACCCCGCCCCCAAAGGCATTGCCCTGCAACGCCCCGATCAGAGGCTTTGGCATCGTGTTCAGAGCCTGCAACATCTCGGCCAGCTTGCGCGCCTCGACAAAACGCGTCTTTTTGTCAGCCGCCATCTGGTCCTGCATCCACCCCAGATCACCGCCGGCACAAAACGTCTTGCCCGCCGCGGCCAGAACGACCGCTCGGACCGCGTCATCCTGACCAAGTTGCGATGCGGCCTCGGTCAATTCCATGATCATCTGCCCCGACATGGCATTGTGTTTTTCCGGCCGGTTCAGGGTGAGCGTCGCGACACCGCGCATATCCGTCGAGATCGTGATCGTTTCAAACATGTCAGCCCCTCAAAGCCCTGGCCATCTGCGCGGCCTCTTCAATGACGTCGATATCCAGGCCAGTTTCGTATCCCAGCCGCTGCAAATGCGCCGCAACGTCCTCGGTGGCCACGTTACCGGCCGCACCCGGGGCGTAGGGGCAACCGCCCAACCCGCCCACGGCTGCATCGAACACCCGCACGCCCAGCGCCAATGCCGCATCAATGTTGTCGATCGCGCGCCCGTTGGTGTCATGGAAATGCCCCGCCAGCCGCGTCACCGGAACCCTCTCGCGAACAGCCAAAAGCATATGTGCAACCTTGTCCGGAGTTCCCTGCCCGATCGTGTCGCCCAGCGAAACCTCGTAACAGCCCAGCGCGAAAAGCCGATCAGCAACCTCAGCCACTTTTTCGGGCGGCGTCGGACCGTCATACGGGCAATCCGTCACGCATGAGACATAGCCACGAACCGGCAGGTCGATATGGCGCGCCGCCTCCAGAATCGGCGTGAACCGCTCGATCGACTCGGCGATGGAGGCATTGATATTAGCCTTCGAGAATCCTTCGGAGGCCGAGGCGAACACGGCGATCTCGTCCGCCTTGGCCGCCAGCGCGTCGCCATAGCCATGCATGTTCGGCGTCAGCGCGGCATAGCGCACCCCATTCGCACGCGTGATCCCCCCCAGCACCTGAGCGGAACCCGCCATCTGCGGCACCCATTTCGGGGACACGAAGCTTGCAACTTCGATCCGGCGAAACCCCGCACGGCTGAGACAGTCGATCAAGGCGATCTTGGCCGCGACCGGTATTTCGCGCTTTTCGTTTTGCAGCCCGTCGCGTGGCCCGACCTCATAGATTTCGACCAGCTCACCCATGTCCGCCCCCCTTCTGGATTGTCGTCGTTTCAAGCAATTATCGTCTGACCTTGGCACGCCGTGTTGCGCGGGTACAGATCAAGCTTCGTCCTCCAACCTCACCAGAGCAGCCCCGGCTTCGACCTGCGAACCATCCTCGACCAGCACTTCGGCAACGATCCCGTCCCGCGCCGCAAGCAGCGAATGCTCCATTTTCATCGCTTCCAAAATGGCCAGACGATCGCCTTTCTGTACGGTTTGTCCCGCTGTGGCAAAGACGGCTTTGACCAGACCGGGCATAGGCGCCTCGATCACATTGGTGTCGCCGGTCGCGCTGGTATCCCGGTCCAGCGGATCGATGACGTCGAAGCTCTGACCGTAATCGGTGAAAACCGTCAGGGTCCCGTTATGTGCGGCAACGCGAGGCATCGGCGTGCCGTTCAACATCCAGCGCCCGGCGGTGCGTTCGGCAACGACGCGGTTTTCGCCAACCTGCCAAATCTGGCGATCCGGCCCATCGACCTGCACATCCAGATCCAGCACGTCGTCGCGACGGGACAATTGCACGGCACGATGCAGCGGCGCCCACAGCGAAAACCCGGTTTCCGGATCGACATCCACCAGATCCAATGCCGTCATCGCAGCCGCGACCGCGGTAACATCCGACGGCTCGGGTTCCTGCACCAACGTTTCAAGGTCTCGCCCGATCAGCCCCGTATCGACATCGCCCGAGGCAAATCCTTCGTGACGCGTCAACGCGCCCAGAAAGGCCAGATTGGTAACAGTACCTGCAACTTCGGTCTGTTGCAGCACCCGGTTCAACGTCTCAAGCGCAACGGCACGCGTCGATCCATGCACCACCACCTTGGCGATCATCGGGTCATACCACGGGCTGATCGTGTCCCCGGCGCGAACGCCGCTATCGGCGCGACAGTTGCCGGGGAAAACCAGATGAGTCAGCGTTCCCGTCGCGGGCAGGAACCCTTTCGGCACATCCTCGGCATACAAACGAGCCTCGAAGGCATGGCCAGAGATCGCAAGATCATCCTGTTTCTTGGGAAGACTCTCGCCTGCGGCCACGCGAAGCTGCCACTCGACCAGATCGATCCCCGTGATGGCCTCTGTCACCGGGTGCTCCACCTGAAGGCGCGTGTTCATCTCCATGAACCAGAATCTGTCGGGGCGCAGCCCGTCCGAGGCATCGACGATGAATTCGACCGTGCCCGCGCCTTTATAGCCGATCGCCTCGGCGGCGCGCACGCCGGCCTGACCCATAGCCTCGCGCATCTCGGACGTCATGCCCGGGGCGGGGGCTTCTTCGATCACCTTCTGATGCCGGCGCTGCAACGAGCAGTCCCTTTCAAACAGATGAACGGCATGGGTACCATCGCCGAACACCTGCACTTCGATATGGCGGGGTTTTGCCACGAATTTTTCGACCAGCACGGCATCATTGCCAAAGGCGGTCCGGGCCTCACCCCGCGCGCTGTCGAGAGCGGTCGCGAAATCCTCGGGGCGTTCGACAAGGCGCATCCCTTTGCCGCCGCCGCCCGCAACGGCTTTGATCAGAACCGGATAGCCGATGGCATCCGCTGCGCCTGCCAGATGCTCGGGGTCCTGATTGTCGCCGTGATAACCTGGCACGACCGGAACGCCGGCCTTCTCCATCAGAACCTTGGCCGCGTCCTTGAGGCCCATCTTGCGGATCGCATCAGCCGAGGGGCCGATGAACGTCAGCCCCGCCGCCTGTACGGCATCCACGAAATCGGGGTTCTCGGACAGAAAGCCATACCCCGGATGGATCGCCTGTGCGCCGGTGTTCAGCGCGGCCTGAATGATCACATCACCCTTCAAATAGCTGTCCGCCGGGGCGGGGCCGCCAATATGAACCGCCTCATCCGCCATCTGAACATGTTTTGCGGCCGCATCCGCATCGGAATAGACAGCAACGCAGGACACGCCCATGGACTGGGCCGTTTCCATGACGCGGCAGGCGATCTCACCCCGGTTGGCAATCAGAATTTTGTTGAACATGGTCTTCACCCTTCCAATGCCAGATCTTCGACGAGACGGAACCGTTCGCACACGAGTTTCATCTCGGGATCAAAGCCGCCGTTTCGTTGGAAATATCGACGATGATCTTCCCGCCATCCTTCAAGCGTTTCATTTTCACCTTCCGCCAAGGCGAATTCCTCGGTCACATCGCAGTAACGCTGGATCGAAACATCAACGGTTTCAATGACCAACGCCGGAGTGTCATCCCAGTTCAGCGCAATATCGCGGCGACCGGACTTTGGCATCTCAAGGCTGTCATCAGGATAGTTTCTGAGCGCGTCGCAGGTCGCTGTTTTACGGCCAGAACGGACCAAGGCCAGAAGCTCTGAACTCAGCACGGGGTTGTCGCCGAATTTGAAGGTTTGTGCACCGGGATAGCGGGCGATTATGTCTTTCAAACTCTCGCTCATCTCACATCCGGAACACGCCGAAACGTGTCTCCTCGATCGGGGCATTCAGCGCGGCGCTGAGCGACAGGGCCAGCACATCGCGGCTTTTGCGCGGGTCAATGATGCCGTCATCCCACAGCCGCGCCGAGGCATAGAGCGGATGCGACTGTTCCTCGAACATATCCAGCGTCGGGCGTTTGAACTCGGCCTCTTCTTCGGCGGACCACGTGCCACCCTGCCGTTCTATCCCGTCGCGTTTGACGGTGGCCAGAACGCCCGCAGCCTGTTCCCCGCCCATCACCGAAATGCGCGAATTCGGCCAGGTCCATAGAAAGCGCGGCTGATAGGCACGACCGGCCATGCCGTAGTTTCCAGCACCAAACGAGCCGCCGACCAGCATGGTGATCTTGGGTACCGAGGTGGTCGCCACCGCTGTCACCATCTTGGCCCCGTGCCGCGCGATCCCCTCGTTTTCGTATTTCCTGCCGACCATGAACCCGGTGATGTTTTGCAGGAACACAAGTGGGATTTTGCGTTGCGAACACAGCTCGACGAAATGGGCACCCTTCTGCGCCGCCTCGGAAAACAGCACGCCGTTGTTGGCGATGATCCCCACCGGGCAGCCTTTGACATGGGCAAACCCCGTGACCAGCGTTTCGCCGAAGCGCGGTTTGAATTCGTCGAACCGAGAGCCATCGACCAGACGCGCAATCACTTCACGGATGTCATAGGGCGTGCGCAGATCAGCAGGGACAACGCCCAGGATTTCCTCGGGGTCATAGGCCGGGTCTTCGGGGCTGGCCCAGTCCACCGTCTGCGGCTTGTGGCGGTTCAGCGACCCAACCGCCCGACGGGCCAAGGCCAGCGCGTGGGCATCATCCTCGGCCAGATAGTCGGCGACGCCGGACAGGCGCGTGTGCACATCGCCGCCGCCCAGATCTTCGGCGCTGACGACCTCGCCCGTTGCTGCCTTGACCAGCGGCGGACCGGCCAGAAAGATCGTGCCCTGTTCTTTGACGATGATCGTCACATCCGACATGGCCGGCACATAGGCGCCACCGGCCGTGCATGACCCCATCACCACAGCGATCTGAGCGATCCCCTTCGCGCTCATCCGCGCCTGGTTGTAGAAGATGCGGCCAAAGTGATCGCGGTCGGGAAAGACCTCATCCTGATTGGGCAGGTTCGCGCCACCGCTGTCGACCAGATAGATGCAGGGCAGATGGTTTTCCTCGGCAATCTCCTGCGCCCGCAGGTGTTTTTTGACCGTCATCGGGTAATAGGTGCCGCCCTTCACGGTGGCGTCGTTGCAGACGACCATAACCTGCTGCCCCTGAACAAGGCCAATGCCCGCAATCACCCCGGCACAGGGCGCGGCACCGCCATACATCCCATGAGCCGCCGTCGCGCCGATTTCGAGGAACGGAGACCCTGGGTCCAGCAGGTTCGCCACCCGCCGGCGCGGCAACATCTTGCCCCGCGACACATGGCGGTCGCGCGATTTCTCACCCCCGCCCATGCGCGCGGCCTCGGCGGCGGCAGAGATTTGCGCCAGCGCGTCGAGATGGGCTGCGCGGTTTGTCTTGAAGCCCTCGGAAGCGGGCATGGCTTTGGATGTGAGTTTCATATCAGTGCTATCCCGTTATCCGTTCGATAAACTACAAGTAAGCTGCGCAGGCCGAAGCATCTTGGTCCAACCTGCGACTTGGTTGATTTATTGCTTGTCGACAAAACCACCCAATTCAGCTTGAAGCGTTTGCATCTGCATGAGTGAAAGCCGCGATTTGCAATCGTCTACGACTGCGCCGTAGCCGGAGTTAATGGCATTCCAAGTCGCTTCAATCTCACACATCGCATCTCGGTACTCGATCCAGGCTCTTTGCGCCGCTCGCAACATCTCTTCACTTTCGGCAGTCCGGTCAGAACCATAGGCGTTGTTTCGTGCAGCCGCCAAATAAATGGGGTAAATCTCATTGAGCTTTGCATCAATTTCCTCGAATGCGGCGTAGCTACAATAATATGCGCCGCCCGCCGTAGAGAGATTTTGTGTAAACCGATTGCAGCGACTTAGGGCGTGCTCAAAGCACGTCAGTTGGTCAGAGTATTCCCAATTGAAGCACTCGGCCAAATTGAGATGAGTCTCGGAATCAAAGTCATCAATAGACTGCAACGGTTGAGCGAGTGTTACCGCTGGAAACGCGCTGAACACACTGAAAACTATAGTTGAGATTAAGACTCTCATTTTATTCCTTTTTCGTGTTTTTGTGGTTGTGCACCAAACGAATACGGTGCTTCAGCCAAAGCATCAATTCCCGCATTAGTTGAAGTTGCAGTCTCCCCCGCCGCCCGCGTCTTCAACTCCTTGCGGATCACCTTCCCGGTCACGGTCATCGGCAGTTCCTCCAGAAACGCCACCTCGCGCGGATACGAATAATGCGCCAGACGGTCCTTGACCCAATCCTGCAACTCGGCACCCGTGGCCTCAAACCCCGGTTTCAGCACCACATAGGCCTTCACGATCTCGGTCCGCAGCTTGTCAGGTTTGCCGACCACGCCCACGGTGGCCACCGCCGGATGGGTCAGCAGGCAATCCTCGATCTCGGCCGGGCCAATGCGGTAACCGGCCGAGGTGATCACGTCATCATCCCGACCGACAAAGCGCAGGTAGTCGCCTTCCCACACGCCGCGGTCTCCGGTGATCAGCCAATCACCCCGGAACTTCTCGGCCGTCGCTTGCGGATTGTTCCAGTATTCCAGCAGCATCGCGGCCGAACCCCGCCGGATGGCAACATCGCCTTCCTCGCTGGTCGGGATGCCGTCATCGTCGATCACCGCGACTTCATGCCCGGGCACCGGCTTGCCTATACAACCGGGTTGAACGGGGAAATCCTCGGCGCAGGAGGATACGACCATGTTGCATTCGGTCTGGCCATAGAATTCGTTGATCGTCAGACCAAACGCACCTTGGCCCCAGGCCAGCATCTCGGCCCCCAGCGGCTCACCCCCGGACGCGACCGAACGCAAACCCGGGATCGCCTGATCCGCCGCCTTGAGCATCCGCAGGGCGGTTGGCGGAAAGAACACATTCCGCACCCCGCCCCGCGCAATGATCTCGGCGCAGGCTTCGGGGGTGAACTTCTCAAGCCGTGCCGCGACAACCGGGATACCCAGTGCAAGGCCCGGCATCAGCACATCGAACAACCCGCCGATCCACGCCCAATCCGCCGGGGTCCACAGGCAGTCTCCTTCACGCAGGTGATTGTGGCTGATCGAGACACCCGGCACATGCCCGGTCAGAACCCGGTGCCCGTGCAGTGCGCCTTTCGGGCTGCCGGTTGTACCAGAGGTGTAGATCAATACGGCAGGATCCTCGGGCCCTGTCGCGGCATAGGGCAACGCAGGACCGGCCACGCCAATTTCGGATGCGATCAGCGGTTCAGCCAGATCGCCCAGCAATTCCGCCCCTTCGGCATCGGTCAGCACGATCTGAACGCCCGCATCGCCCGCCCGCGATCGCAGCGCATCCCGTTTGAACAACTTGAACAAGGGCACCGAAATCGCGCCGATCTTCCAGATCGCCAGATGAGCTGCCGCACACCAGGGTGACTGGCTCAGCAGCACTCCGACCCGATCACCGGGCCGGACGCGGGCCAGCAGGGCGCGCGCGATCCCATCAGCCATTTGCGACAACTGCCCATAGATTATCTGCCGCCGCCCTGATCCGGTCAGATCGATAAGCGCCACCTGATCACCCGGATGGTTCAGACATTGCTGCGCCATGTTCAGCCGGTCCGGTATGTCCCAGCCTCCTCCTGAGCGCAAACCCGGTATGCGCTCAGCGTGCAACAAGGCGAATTCCCCTTGTTTTCCTGATGCTTCGCGACCTGACTTTGGGCGGACACATCACGCAAACTTGATGCAGATCAGAGTGGCTGGACACCGCCTTTGCGAAACCAAGAGCATCAACATAACCAAAGGCAAGAATATGACAAAGAAACTCGCCGCTTTGACACTGTCTACCGCGTTGGTCGCCCTGGCGGCTCCGGCTTTGGCCCAGTCGCAAGGGGACTGGACGCTGGGTATCGGTGTTGGCTATCTGGACCCGAAATCCGACAACGGCACGCTGGCCGGTGCGCCAGCGACGATCGACGCGGACACCCGCCCGATTTTCACCGCCGAGTACTTTATTCGCGACAACCTGGGCATCGAGCTTCTGGCAGCGACCCCGTTCAAACACACCGTAGCCCTTGGCGGTACGGACGCGGCCACGGTCAAGCACCTGCCGCCCACCTTGTCGCTGAACTATCACTTCCCGACCAACAGCGCCTGGAAACCCTATGTCGGCGCCGGTCTCAACTATACGATCTTCTTCGACGAGCAATCGCCTCTGGGCAACATCAAGGTCGATGACTCCTTCGGCGTCTCGTTGCAGGCCGGTCTGGATTACATGGTCACCGACAACGGGGCGATCCGCCTGAACGTGCGCTGGTTCGATATTGACTCGGACGTCTCGCTCAACGGCGCCCCCATCGGCACCGCGGAAATCGATCCCTGGCTGGTCGGTGTTTCCTACGTCCATCGGTTCTGATCCCGTTTCCAAAGCGCCCTGCGGTTACCTCGTCCGCAGGGCGTTCTTTCTTTCAGAGCATTTCATTCATCATTTCGCGGCCAATCAGCATCCGGCGAATCTCGCTGGTGCCTGCGCCGATTTCCATCAGCTTGGCATCCCGGAAAATCCGGCTGACCGGCGCATCCGACAGGAAGCCCGCCCCGCCCAGCGCCTGAACCGCCTGATGGGCCTGAACCATCGCCTGCTCCGACGCGTAAAGGCAGCACGCTGCGGCATCCTGCCGGGTCACGTCACCGCGGTCACACGCCTTGGCGACCTCATAGACATATGCTCGCGCCGAGTTCATCGCGGTGTACATGTCGGCAATCTTGCCCTGCATCAACTGAAAGCTGCCGATAGGTTTGCCGAACTGCTTGCGTTCAGCCAGATAAGGCATCACTTCGTCAAGACAGGCGGCCATGATGCCGGTCCCGATGCCTGCCAGCACGACCCGTTCATAATCCAGCCCCGACATGAGCACGGCAACACCCTTGCCCTCTTCGCCCAACACGTTCTCGAACGGCACCTCGACGTCTTCAAAGATCAGCTCAGCCGTGTTCGACCCGCGCATACCCAGCTTGTCGAAATGGGGCGAGGTTGAAAAACCCTTCATCTCTTTTTCGATCAGAAATGCGGTTATACCCTTCGATCCAGCATCGGGGTCCGTCTTGGCATAAACCACCAGAGTATCCGCATCCGGCCCGTTGGTGATCCAGTATTTGTTACCGTTCAGACGGTAATGGTCGTTCCGCTTTTCCGCGCGCAGCTTCATCGACACCACATCCGACCCGGCCGAAGGTTCCGACATGGCCAGCGCCCCCACATGCTCGCCCGAGATCAGCCGCGGCAGGTATTTCTGCTTCTGTTCTTCATTGCCGTTCAGCTTGATCTGGTTCACGCACAGGTTCGAATGCGCCCCGTATGACAAAGAAACCGAAGCTGAAGCGCGCGCGACCTCTTCGACGGCGATCGTATGCGCCAGATAAGACATGCCTGCACCGCCGTACTCTTCCGGCACTGTAACACCCAGCAGACCAAGCTCTCCCATCTCTTTCCACAGCTCGTTCGGAAAGGCATTGGTGGCGTCGATCTCGGCCGCCATCGGCTTGACACGCTCCTGCGCCCAGCGATGCACCATCTCGCGCAGGGCATTCACATCCTCACCCAGATCGAACTTCATCGTGGCCATGAACATCTGCGTCTTCCCTCCGCTTTAATGAACAAGTGTTCAATAAATCTCTAGCAGCGAATCTTTTGCCGGTCAATCTTTGTGACAGCGCGTCCAAAACGGAAAACACCGCCCCGAAAAGGGCGGCGTTTCAAAAGATCGAGCGTGCGCCGCAGGCGCACTCCGCTTGGTCAAGACTGATAAACCGCGCTCACTTCGGCCCGGATGATCCGGGCGATCAAACGACAATCCTCCAGGGAAAACGTCAAAGGCACGCGCATATCCATAACGCCGGCCAGAACGCGGTCACTTTTAGGCATCCGCTCGCTATCGAAATATCGCCAACTGTCATAGCGCGACGTGAATCCTGTCGGTTCGGCACCGCCGAACCACTTCAGCTCAACCCCACGCGCCGCGCAACGGCTGATCACTTCGGCTATCCGTTCAGGCGCCCAATCCAGCAGCAGGAACTGAATCGAAGACCCGACATAGGTTTCCTCTTCGGGCCGTTCGACGATCGTCAGGCCCGACGTACCCCGCAACCCGGTTTCGATCTCGCGATAACGTTCGTTCCACCGGGCCACCTGTCGGTCCAGATCCCGCAATTGCGGGCGCAGGATCGCCGCGCGCAAATTGTCCATCCGGCCCGAGACGTTGGGCGTGGTGTATTTGATCCGCTCGAACACGTCCGGCCCCGGCGCCGCAAGATGGCGTTCGTACAACATGTAGGACCCCGACAACATCGTAGCCTTTGCCGCCAGTTCCTCGTCATCGGTGACCAGCAAGCCCCCTTCGCCCGAATTGACATGCTTGTAGGTCTGACAGGAATAACACCCGATCGCGCCCTGCCGTCCTGACAACTGACCGCGCCAGGCTGCACCCATCGTGTGTGCGCAATCCTCGATCACGATCACCCCGGCCGCGTCACACATCTGCATCAGCCGGTCCATATCACACAGATGCCCGCGCATATGGCTGAGCATCAGAACACGCGCTTGATCCAGTTTGCCCTCAAGATCATCCAGATCGATGGTCAGGTCTTCCGTCACTCCGACAAAAACTGCCCGCCCGCCGACCGAGGCAATCGACCCCGGGACCGGGGCCAGCGTAAACGCATTGGTTAAAACCGGATCGCCCGACTGCACGCCGACCGCGCGCAGGGCCGTGGCCAGAGCGTAACCGCCAGACGAAACCGCAAGACAGTATTTAGCCCCCATCTGCGCCGCAAATTCCTGCTCCAGCAGGGCCGTTTCCCCCAACTCTCCGGGGACGACATTGTATCGATGCAGACGCCCATGGCGCAGAACGGCCAGTGCCGCCTCGATTGCATCTTCCGGAAGGGGTTCTTGCTGCGTAAAGCTGCCAGAGAATACGTCGGTCATGGTCTTGTTCTGAGGCTCCGAAAGGGTCCGGTCAAGGTTTCAGGCTGCCGCACCGATCAGATCAGGCACGAGGCCGGGCAAGTCGTCAAAATGATGCAGAAGGGCTTCGGGTTCCAGCGCCGCCATGTCATCCCCCGATGGCCCGAAGGTAACCAGCACCGAAGGAACGCCCGCCGCCCTGGCGGTATTGCGGTCGGTATCCGAGTCTCCGACCAGCACGCACAAGTTCGGATCGCCCCCGGCACGGCGCGCGGCTTCACGCAAAGGCGCCGGGTCCGGTTTGCGTACCGGCAGCGTATCGGCCCCGACCAAAGATGCAAAACGGTCCCGCACCCCCATGCGCGTCAGCAACAATTCGGCCAGATGTTCCGGTTTGTTCGTGCAAATGCCCACACCGTAACCCGCGTCACTCAGCACCTCGACCGCCTGTAGTGCACCGGGATAGAAACTGGTGTGGGTGTCGATGTCCTGCGCGTAGGCCTCAAGAAGAACCGGGTAATAGGCCTGCACCGTATCCTCGTCATAGGCCCCGACACGTTTCAGCCCGTGGGTCAGCATCATGCGCCCACCTCGCAGCGCCACACCGGAATCCGGCCCGTGGACCAGTACATCCCCGTGCCCCATCTTGCGGAAACAATGGTTCGCGGCCGCCAGCAAATCGCCGGATGTATCCGCCAAAGTGCCGTCCAGATCGAAGATGACGGTGCGCATTTCGCCCCCTTGCTCGGCAGGTTTTCGCCGTATCCTGTTTCAATCGGCAATCTTGTTTGATGGCCGAACGGCTTGCGCCTTTGACCTCAGCGGATAAAACGGACGGCAACAAAACACAAAGAGAAAACGAATTCATGACCACTGCCCTCGTCATCCTTGCCGCCGGAAAAGGCACCAGGATGAATTCGGACCTTCCCAAAGTTCTGCATCCCATCGCTCAGGTTCCGATGCTGATCCACGCGATGCGCGCCGGATCTGTCCTGTCGCCCGAACATACCGTGATCGTCACCGGCCACGGGTCCGAAGCTGTGGCAAAGGTTGCACGGGCCGAGGATGAAGGGGCGCAGATCGCAGTTCAGGAAGACCAGTTGGGTACGGCCCATGCGGTCGCCCAGGCCCGGAGCGCATTGAGCGGGTTCGAAGGTGATGTGGTTGTTCTTTACGGCGACACCCCGTTCTTGCAGCCCGACACGCTGGAAAGGATGATCGAGGCACGGTCCGGGAATGACCTTGTCATTCTTGGTTTTGACGCAGCCGACCCTGCCCGTTATGGCCGGCTGGTCATGAATGGCGACGTGCTGGAACGCATTGTCGAGTTCAAGGATGCGTCGGATGAAGAACGATCGATAACATTCTGCAATTCTGGGCTTTTGGCCTGCAATGCGCAGCTGCTGTTTTCGCTGATCGACGAGGTCGGAAACGACAACGCTTCGGGCGAATACTATCTGACCGACGTGGTTGAAATTGCGCGCCGCCGGGGGCTGAACGTGACCGCAGTCGCGTGCGACGAGGCGCAGACGCTGGGCGTGAACTCTCGCGCTGATCTGGCGACCGCCGATGCCGTATTTCAGGCGCGCGCCCGTGCCGAGCTGCTTGACATGGGCGTCACCTTGATGGCGCCTGACACGGTGTATCTGGCCGCGGATACGGTGGTCGGGCGCGATACGGTGATCGAGCCGAATGTGGTGTTCGGACCGGGCGTCACGGTCGAAAGCGGCGCGACGATCCGCGCCTTTTCGCATCTTGAGGGCTGCCATGTCAGCCGGGGCGCTGTCGTCGGCCCCTACGCTCGGCTGCGCCCCGGTGCCGAACTGGCCGAAAACACGCGGGTGGGCAATTTTGTCGAGATCAAGAATGCCGAAATCGCCGAAGGCGCGAAGGTCAATCACCTTAGCTATATCGGGGACGCTTCGGTTGGCGCAGCGACCAACATCGGTGCGGGCACGATCACCTGCAACTATGACGGCGTGATGAAGCACAAGACCACGATTGGTGAGAATGTCTTTGTCGGCTCGAACACCATGCTGGTGGCGCCGGTCACGGTGGGCGACGGCGCGATGACCGCGACGGGCACGGTCGTGACCAGGGATGTGGACCCCGATGCGCTGGCTGTTGCGCGGGCCAAGCAGGAAAACAAGCCCGGATATGCGCGTAAATTGTTTGATATGTTGAAGGCGAAAAAGGCTCGCCGCGATAAAAAGGCCTGAGGTATGTGTGGAATAGTAGGTGTTTTGGGGCAGCACGAGGCCGCCCCTATTCTGGTAGAAGCCCTGAAACGGCTTGAATATCGCGGCTATGACAGCGCCGGGATAGCAACCGTCAACGACGGCGTATTGGGCCGGCGGCGCGCGGTTGGCAAGCTGGTCAACCTCAGCGACCTTCTGGTGCATGATCCTCTTCCCGGAAAATCCGGCATCGGCCATACCCGCTGGGCCACGCATGGCGCCCCGTCGGTCAACAATGCACATCCGCACAAGGCGGGCCCGGTGGCCGTCGTTCACAACGGCATCGTCGAAAACTATCGCGACCTGAGGGCCGAACTGGCCGAACATGGCGTTGATTTCCAAACCGAAACCGACACGGAAACGGTTGCCCTCATGACGGAACACCACCTGAACTCGGGCCTGTCCCCGGTTGAGGCCGCGTTCAAGACGATCGACCAGTTGGAGGGCGCCTTTGCGCTGGCCTTTCTGTTCGACGGAGAGGACGACCTGATCGTGGCGGCCCGCAAGGGATCACCACTGGCCATCGGACATGGGGATGGCGAGATGTATGTGGGCTCTGACGCCATCGCCCTGGCGCCTCTGACCAACCAAATCACATATCTGGAAGAAGGCGACCGCGCGGTTCTGACCCGAACGTCGCTTGAAATCCGCAACGAATCCGGTGAGTTGGCCAACCGGGAAAAGCGCAAGATCAAGCTGGATCATACGCGTGCGGACAAGGGCGAGCACAAGCATTTCATGGCCAAGGAAATTGCTGAACAGCCCATCGTTGTGGCGGAGGCGATCCGGTCCTACCTGCCCACGGGTGGTGACCGCGTGGCACTGCCCGATGCCGATCTGGATTTCCGCAAGCTGGACCGTCTGACCATGGTGGCCTGCGGCACCGCGTTTTACGCCTGCCTGACCGCGAAATACTGGTTCGAGCAACTGGCCAAGATGCCGGTCGAGGTCGATATAGCCAGCGAGTTCCGCTATCGCGAACCTCCGATCACGGATCGAACACTGGCGCTTTTCGTCAGCCAGTCGGGCGAAACCGCCGACACGCTGGCCGCGTTGCGGTATTGTGAGGGCAAGGCAGACAAGATCGTTTCGGTCGTCAACGTGCCCGAAAGCTCGATTGCACGCGAAAGCGATATCGCCTTGCCGATCCATGCCGGTGTCGAAATCGGAGTGGCGTCGACAAAAGCCTTCACCTGCCAGTTGAGTGTGCTGCTGATGCTGGCGCTCAAGGCCGCAGCAGACCGGGGCACGATGACGGATGAGGACATCGCCGATCATGCCGCCGCGCTGCGCGGGTTGCCGACCGTGCTGAACGCCGCACTCGATCAGAACCGGGCGATCCGCAAAGCCGCCCAACGCCTGTCCGAGGCGCGCGACGTCCTGTTTCTGGGCCGTGGCCTGATGTATCCGCTGGCAATGGAAGGCGCGCTGAAGCTGAAGGAAATCAGCTATATCCACGCCGAAGGTTATGCGTCAGGAGAGTTGAAACACGGCCCCATCGCCCTGATCGACAAGCATATGCCTGTGGTTGTGATGGCACCTCGTGACACCGTGTTCGACAAGACCGTGTCAAACATGCAGGAAGTGATGGCGCGCAAGGGCAAGGTGATCCTGGTTTCTGACGATGACGGCATTGACGAGGCCGGCGACGGAGTATGGAGCACCATCCGCATGCCGCATGTCCACACCAGCCTCGCCCCAATCCTGTATTCGGTTCCGGCGCAGCTGCTGGCCTATCACACGGCCGTGGCTAAAGGTACAGATGTGGACCAACCGCGCAATCTGGCGAAATCCGTCACAGTGGAGTGAAACATGGCCAAGCAATTCCCGGAACTGGACGACGCCCAGCAGAAGTTCATCCAAGATCAGCACATCTTTTTCGTCGGCACGGCAGCGCCTGACGGACGGGTGAATATCTCACCCAAGGGAATGGATTCGCTGCGCGTTCTGGGGCCGAACCGGGTTGTTTGGATGAACCTGACCGGCAGTGGCAATGAAACCGCGGGGCATTTGCTGGAAACCAATCGCATGACGCTGATGTGGTGTTCTTTCACCACGCGTCCGCTTATCCTGCGCACCTATGGAACGGCCCACACTTTGCATGTGGGCGACGCTGGCTGGGAGGAACTGGCCGATCTGTTCCCCGACCACCGCAGCGCGCGGCAGATTTACGATCTGCAGATCGACCTGGTTCAGACTTCCTGCGGCTATGCCGTGCCTTTCATGGAGTTCCAATCTGACCGCGATACAATGCAGAAATGGGTGGATGGAAAATCAGACGAGGACATCCGCTCGTATTGGGTGGAAAGGAACAGCCAAACGATTGATGGAAAGCCAACCGGCGTACCAAAGTGAGCCCGATGCTGAGTGGATATCTCGATCAAATCAAAGCGCATGGTGACCCCGAGCGGGCGACCCAGATGGCCAGTTACCACAAGGCGGATCGCATCTATCTGGGCGTCGCGAACCCGGTTCTCAACGACCTGACCAAGGCGTGGCGGAAAGAACTGGACGTGCCGGCGCGGGTCGCATTGGCGGACGGGCTATGGCAAAGCAACATCCACGAGGGGCGACTTGCCGCATCCAAACTCTTGACTCAGGCACGCATCCGACCGGATGCGGCGGTTTGGAATTTGCTTCAAAGCTGGCTGCCGGAATTCGATGCCTGGGCCGTTGCGGACCACGCGTGCATGGCGATGCAAAAACGGCTTTCAGCAAATCCCGAACGGTTGGACGAGGTCGAACTGTGGAACCGATCTGATCACATGTGGACCCGGCGCGCGGCCTTGGTCGCAACCCTGCCCTGGACCAAACAGAACCACCCCAAGCCTGACGATCTGCACCGCCGTGACCGCATCCTTGGCTGGGCTGCGGGATATGTTTCGGACCGCAACTGGTTCATCCAGAAATCCATCGCCTGGTGGCTGCGCGAACTGTCCAAACATGACCCAGAACGCGTGATCGCCTTTCTGAAACAGCACGGTGATGCCATGAAGCCGTTTGCCCGCCGCGAAGCAGGCAAATACCTGAAAAATCAGTTCACATAGACCTCAAGCTCGACAAGTTCGTCGAAGGGCACCAACAGGGCCCTCATGGCGTCCAGTGACAAGCGGCTGCCGCTGCTGTCCGGACCGGAAACCGGGACCAACGTGATATAGGCCTGCGCCCCGGTCCGTGGCACGACGACACGCGCCGTAACTTCGCTGTCCACCAGCGGCGTCTGCATCCAGCGCCCCGGAGTGGTCGGATCCCCAAGCCCGGCGATGGTGGTCTTCGCCCCAACCCAGTTCGGGCGCGCGGAAACCGGTTCGGGTTGCAACGCCTCTTCGGCAACTGCTGTGCCCGTTTCCGTGTCAGGCACCGTCTGGGCGGGCGCGTCGCCCCCGCCGAACACTCGATCAGTCGTTGACTGCACGGCGTCGCATCCGGCCGTCATTGCGCATGTCAAAACAAGTATTTTCTTCATGCCAGAAACCTACAACCCTGCGCCCAGCTGTTCCAGCGCAAAGCGCAGTTCGCACTTGTCGCGGCCATGTTCCAGCTTTACGTATATGGCATGACAGCTCCGCTTATCGACCCGTTTGCCCGCGCCATCACGTATCTCCGCGTCTCCGTCACGGATCGCTGCGACTTCCGCTGCGTGTATTGCATGTCCGAGAACATGACCTTTTTGCCCAAGAAAGACCTGTTGACATTGGAGGAACTGGACCGGATGTGTTCGACCTTCGTCAGAATGGGGGTCGAAAAGCTGCGCATTACGGGTGGTGAGCCTTTGGTGCGTCGCAACATCATGACGTTCTTCAATTCGATGACACGTCATCTGGACAGCGGTGCATTGAAGGAGTTGACGCTGACAACCAACGGTTCGCAACTGCACCGATTTTCCGAAGACCTTTATGCGGCCGGTGTGCGTCGGGTGAATGTCTCGCTGGACACTCTGGATGATGACAAGTTCGCCAAGGTGACGCGCTGGGGTCGCCTGAAACAGGTTTTGTACGGAATCGACGCCGCGCAAAAAGCTGGCCTGCGGATCAAGATAAACGCCGTTGCCCTGAAAGGGTTCAACGAGCCCGAACTTCCTAAAATCACGGAATGGTGCGCCCAGCGGGATATGGATCTGACTTGGATCGAAGTCATGCCCATGGGCGATATCGGCAACGAAGACCGCCTGGATCAGTACTGGTCGCTCAAGGACGTGCGGAAAGAATACGAAAACCGCTATTCGGTCACCGATCTGGCCGAACGCAGCGGTGGCCCGGCCCGTTACGTGCGGCTCGAGGAAACCGGCCAGAAAATCGGCTTTATTACGCCGCTGTCGCACAATTTCTGTGAAAGCTGCAACAGGGTCCGCCTGACCTGCACGGGCGAACTCTACATGTGCCTGGGCCAGGAAGACATGGCCGACCTGCGCGGTGCCCTGCGCGATCATCCCGACACCGAACAGCCACTTGAAGACGCGATCCGATCTGCGATCAATCTCAAACCCAAAGGGCATGACTTCGACTATTCCCGCCAAGCCGTCGATGGCCGGATGAGCCGTCACATGAGCCATACAGGCGGCTGATATGCCGGATCACGACGGCCGCCCCACGGCGTTGTACCATGTGTACTGCGCCCTCACATCTCTGGCCGCGCCTCTGATATGGCGGGTCGTTCGGAACAAGCTGCGGGCAGCAAACGTACCTGATAAGCGGCAACAAGAACGCCTTGGCCATGCCAGCCTGCCCAGACCAAATGGGCGTTTGGTCTGGTTCCACGCCGCCAGCGTCGGCGAAAGCCTTTCGGTTCTCAGCCTGATCAGACGGCTAGCAGACCGCCTGCCCGAGGCAGAGTTTCTGATCACCTCGGGCACCCCGACCTCAGCGGCTCTGATCGAAAAACGCCTGCCGCCCCGTACACGGCATCAATTCCCGCCGCTTGACACGGCAGGCCCGGTCCGGCGCTTTCTGAACCATTGGCAACCAGAGGGCGGGGTTTTCGTCGAAAGTGAGATTTGGCCGCGTTTGATCGTCGAAAGCGCCAGACACGCCGTTCCGCTGGCCCTTCTGAATGCACGACTGTCGGACAAGTCCGTTGCCGGTTGGAAAAAGCGCCCCAGAACAGCGCGGTTCGTATTGAGCAAGTTCAACCTGTTCCTGACACAAAACGGCAAAACCGCAGCCAACCTGATAGCCATGGGTGCCCCTGTCGGCCGCGTCCGGCCCGGCACCAATCTCAAGGCCATGTCAGACCCTCTTCCCATAGACCACGGCACGCTGGACGACATTGGTTCTCAGATTTCTGGCAGACCTGTGTGGATCGCCAGTTCAACCCATGCCGGTGAAGAGGAAATCGTTCTGGCCGCGCATAAATCACTTCTGGAACGCTGGCCCGATCTGCTGCTGTTGCTGATCCCCCGCCACCCAGAGCGCCGCGGCGATATCGCCAAACGACTGGACGCCTCCGATCTCAACGCCGCGTTCCGATCAGAAAGTTCCCCGATCAAAACCGAAACCCAGGTATATGTCGCCGACACATTGGGCGAGACCGGCACATGGTACGCTCTGTCTCCCATCGTGTTCCTGGGCGGCTCCCTTAAAAACATCGGCGGCCACAACCCTTTCGAACCCGCCCAGGCCGGAGCCGCCGTGATAACCGGTCCCGGATACTTCAATTTTGCTGAAACATTCGCGCCGTTGATCAAAACCGGTGGCGCCATCGAGGTTCAAACCGAAACAGATCTCTCTGCGGCGGTCGACCATTGGCTTTCAGACGACCAAGCCCTGACCCGGGCCCGCAGCGCCGCCCAATCCTGCGTCAAGACGCAAAGCAACGCACTGGATTCCGTCGTGGAAACGCTGTGCCGTTCGCTCGACCTGACGTAAGTAGGCGGGATCCTTCTTCATCTGGCCAAAAATATCCCGGGGGTGTGGGGGCAGAGCCCCCACCCGCCCCATCAGGCCGCCGGCATCCGCTGCTCGACGATCTCTGCCCACCAGCTGCACCCAGCGGGAATCGCCTCATCGTTGAAGTTGTATTCCGGGTGGTGAACCATGGCCGTATCGCCGTTACCCACTAGAATATAGGCGCCTGGGCGCTCCTCCAGCATAAAGGCAAAATCCTCGCCGCCCATGACCAAAGGCGCATCATCACAATCACCAGATACCGACCGGGCAACAGCTGCTGCAAACTCTGTCTGCTCTTCACTGTTCACCATCACCGGATACCCGCGGATATAGGTCACATCGGCGGTGCCTCCGAACGTTGCCGCCACACCATTGCAGATCTCGTTGATCCGCTTTTCGGCCAGATCCCGCATATCCTTGCTCATGGTGCGCACGGTACCCTTGATCTGAACAGTCTGCGGGATCACGTTGAACGCTTTCGACGAGGTCTCGAACGACGTCACCGACACCACGACCTGGTCGATCGGATCGGCATTGCGCGAGGAAATCGTCTGAAGCGCCAACACCGCCTGCGCTGCCAGTACCGTGGAATCTACTGTTTCATGCGGCTTGGCAGCATGACCGCCGCGCCCTTCGAAAGTGATGTCGAACTGATCGGTTGCGGCAAAGAAAGAGCCGGGACGGATGGCGAACTTGCCCACAGGTTGTCCCGGCCAATTGTGCATGCCGTAGACTTCCTGAATATTCCAGCGGTCCATCATGCCATCTTCACACATTTCACGACCACCACCGCCGCCCTCTTCGGCAGGCTGGAAGATCACAACAACCGTGCCATCGAAATTTCGGGTTTCAGACAGGTACTTCGCCGCACCAAGCAGCATCGCCGTGTGGCCATCATGGCCGCAGGCATGCATGGCGCCCGGCGTTTTCGACGCATAGTCCAACCCCGTCGCCTCATGGATCGGCAGCGCATCCATATCCGCCCGCAAACCGATCACCTTGCCGCTGCTGTCCGATTTGCCCTTGATCACGCCAACAACCCCTGTGCGCCCGATGCCGGTGACGACCTCGTCGCAACCAAACTCCTGCAACTTCTCGGCCACCATTGCGCTGGTGCGGTGCGTTTCGAACAGGATTTCAGGGTTTTGGTGCAGATCCCGTCGCCAGGCGGTGATCTCATCCTGCAATTCGGCAAAGCGGTTTTTGACTGGCATGTCTATTCTCTCCTAATTCAGTTCAAGCCGCCGGCATTCGGCGCTCGACCATTTCTGCGAACCACGAACATCCAATCGGGATGATCTCGTCGTTGAAATCGTATTCAGGGTGATGCAACCCGGCGCTGTCACCGTTGCCCAGAACGATGAAGGCTCCGGGCCGTTCCTCCAGCATGAACGAGAAATCCTCGCCCCCCATCACCATCGGCGCCTCGATGCAGCTGCCTCCGACCGAGACTGCGGCCTCTGCCGCATATCCCGTCTGAGTTTCGGCATTGATCGTCACCGGAACGCCGCGCGAGTAATTGACGTTCACGGAACCACCGAATGTTGCTGCAATCCCTTCGGCGACCTCTTTGAGGCGCTGTTCGATCAGATCTCGCATCTGGTTGGAATGGGTTCGGACCGTGCCGCGTATCTGCGCCGATTGCGGGATCACGTTGAACGCTTTCGATGACGTCTCGACGGACGTCACCGACAGCACGGCTTGCAGGATCGGATCGGCATTGCGCGACACGATCGTCTGCAATGCCACGATCATTTGCGACAGTATCACCGTCGTATCGACCGTCTCATGGGGTTTTGCAGCGTGACCGCCGCGCCCTTCAAGATGGATATCAAACTCGTCCGCTGCGGCCAGCAAAGGGCCCGAACGGATCGCGAACTGCCCGGTCGGCAGGCCCGGTACGTTGTGCATCGCATAGACTTCCTGAATGCCGAACCGGTCCATCAGACCGTCCTTGCACATGGCCTCGGCGCCATTCCCGCCCTCTTCGGCAGGCTGAAAGATCACGATTGCAGTGCCATCGAAATTGCGCGTCTCAGACAGGTACTTTGCCGCTCCCAAAACCATGGCGGTATGCCCGTCATGCCCGCAGGCATGCATCGCGCCTGATGTCTTCGAGGCATAGTCCAGCCCGGTCTGTTCCTGCATCGGCAGCGCATCCATGTCGGCGCGCAGGCCAATCACCCGGCCCTGCGTGTCGCTCTTTCCCCGAATGACCCCGACCACGCCGGTGCGACCGATGCCTGTAACGACCTCGTCACAGCCGAATTCCTTCAGCTTTTCCGCCACCAGCGCGCTGGTGCGGTGCGTGTCGTACAGAATTTCCGGATGTTGGTGAATGTCACGCCGCCAGCCTGTGATCTCTTCGTGCATCTCTGCGAGGCGGTTTTTGATCGGCATGTCACTCTCCCTCAAATTATGCCACGGGCAATCGTCGTTCCACGATCTCGGCAAACCAACTGCAACCGGCGGGAATGGCATTGTCGTCAAAATTGTATTCCGGGTGATGGCACATCGCCGTGTCCCCGTTCCCGATAAAGATGTAAGCTCCGGGCCGTTCTTCAAGCATATAGGCAAAATCTTCCGACGGCATGATCGGATCAGTGCTGTCATTGACCTTGCCCGCCACGGCCTCGGCCGCCTCGGCAGCGTATGCCGTTTCGGCCTCGGAATTCACAGTCACAGGATAGCCGGGCGTCCAGACGACATCCGCCTTTGCGCCGAAGGCCGAGGCCGTATCCTCGGCGATCCTGCGCACGCGTTCTTCCGCAATGGCGCGGTATTCGGGGTCGAGCGTCCGGACGGTCCCCTGCAAGCGAACGGTATGCGCGATAACGTTCGACGCGACGCTGTCCGTTTCAAACGTACCCACAGTCAGCACCACGCGTTTGATCGGATCGACGGTGCGCGCCACGACGGATTGCAACGACACGACGATATGCGAGGCCACCAGCGTGGTATCTACCGCATCATGCGGTGCAGCCGCGTGTCCGCCCTTGCCGGTGATCGTGATTTCGAACTCATCAGATGAGGCCAGCAAGGCGCCGGGTCGGATCGCGAATTCGCCCACCGGCAACCCAGGCATATTGTGCATGCCATAGACCTCATCAATGCTCCAGCGATCCATCAGGCCGTCCTGACACATGGCCAGACCGCCTGCACCACCTTCTTCGGCGGGCTGAAAAATCAGAACAACGGTGCCATCGAAGTTTCGGGTTTCAGCCAGGTACTGGGCGGCCCCAAGCAGCATCGAGGTATGCCCGTCATGCCCGCAGGCGTGCATCTTGCCCGATACGGTCGAGGCATAGTCCAACCCCGTCGCTTCTTCGATCGGCAATGCGTCCATGTCAGCGCGCAATCCGATCACGCGCCCGGTCGTATCCTGCCGTCCCCGGATCACGGCCACGACCCCCGTCCGGCCAATTCCCGGCGTGATCTCATCCACACCGAATTCCCTGAGACGCTCGACAACGAAAGCAGCCGTTTCATGCACGTCATACATCAGTTCAGGATGTGCGTGCAGGTGGCGGCGCCACTTGGTAATATCGCCATGCATCTCTGCAAGTCTGTTTTTGACAGGCATCTCAAGACCCTCCCCTGAACCACTGAGGCCACGTTGAATGTTACGCCGCGCTCAGCCTTTCAACCAATCGTTGCATGAACCCATGCCCAGCTTCGAACTGCGCGATCGATATGAACTCGTTCGGCTGATGAGCCTGCGCGATATCGCCGGGGCCGCAGATCACGGCCGAATACCCGGCCGCCTGAAACTGCCCCGCCTCGGTCCCATAGCTGACGACGTGGCTGGCGTTGTCCCCGGTCAGGGCGCGCACCAAAGCTTCGGCTTCTCCGTCCTGTTCGGGCACCAGCCCCGGGATCGCGAAATGCTCGGACAGTTCGATGCGCGCATCGGGGTGAACGGCCTGCATCCGAGCTTCGACCCGGCGGACCTGTTCGACATAGGCATCGCGCCATTCAGCCTGCGTTTCGTCCGGCACCGTGCGGAAATCCATCATGAACTTGCAGTCTTTGGCGGTGATGTTGTGGGCTGTCCCGCCTTCGATCATGCCGACATGACAGGTGGTCCACGGCGGGTCAAAAACAGCCGCGATTTCGCTCGGCTCAGCGGCCATGCTTTCGGCATTTCTGTGATTTGCCCAATCGATCAAAGGCGCCGCCGCCATGATGGCGTTCACGCCAGTATGCATGATCGAGCTGTGCACTTCGAACCCGACGATATGTGTATCAATGCCGAATCCGCCCTTGTGCCCTGTCACCGCCTGCATCATCGACGGCTCACCCACAATCACTGCCGATCCCTTGGGCAGAACCTTTTGCATTGCTTCAATCATCGGCGGCGCACCGGTGCATCCGACCTCTTCATCAAAGCTGAGCGCCAGCTGAAGCGGCCGGCTGATATTGGCATAGTGTGCTTCGACCAGGGCCCAGATGGCCAGGGCGTCAAACCCCTTCATGTCGCAGGTGCCGCGACCGAAGTATCTGCCGTCTTTCTCGGTCACCGTGAAAGGATCAGTGTGCCACGGCTGACCGTCCACCGGCACGACATCCGTGTGACCGGACAGAACCACCGCGCCTTCTTCCTGTGGACCAACATGCGCAAAGATCGCGGCCTTGTGCGGTTGGTCCGGATCCGGCCAGCGGTGGCTTTCGATTCCGTGGCTCTGCAAGTAGTCCTGAACCCAATCCACCAGCGGCAGATTGGTGTCACGGCTCACGGTCGGAAATGAGATCAGCTGTGTCATGATCTCAAGCGGGGTCAGGCGTTTCGCCATTGGGGTCAATACCCGCTGTCCGTGGTCAGGATGAAGTGCCCTGCCTCAACCTCTTGATATTGCGAAGGTTCCGGCGTGTAGTTGGTGGGATGAATAGGAGACGGGATCGGTTTGAAATTCAGATCCTTTTCCGATTTCCGCTTGTTCGGGTCCGCGATCGGAACCGCCTTCATCAGCGCCTGTGTATAGGGATGCTGCGGGTTCTCGAACACCCGCGCCCGGGGCCCAAGTTCGACAATGCGCCCCAGATACATGACCCCGACATAGTGGCTGACCCGTTCGACCACGGCCATGTCGTGGCTGATGAACAGGTATGACAGGCCCAGCTCGGACTGCAATTCCATCATCAGGTTCAGAACCTGCGCCTGCACCGACACGTCAAGGGCCGAAACCGCCTCATCCGCAATGATCAGCTTGGGGTTCAGGGCCAAAGCGCGGGCAATTGCGATCCGCTGACGCTGACCGCCCGACATTTCATGCGGGAAGCGGCGCATGAAGCTGCGCGGCAATTGCACCTTGTCGAACAATTGTGCCACGCGATCCTGAAGTTCGGATCCCGACGCCACACCATAATTGCGCATCGGCTCGGCCACCTGGTCGACCAGCTGCATCTGCGGGTTCAAGGACGCGAACGGGTCCTGGAAAATCATCTGCATGTCCAGCCGCGCCTTGCGCAAACCAGACGGATCAAGCTTCATGATATCGACGCCGTCCAGATCAATCTCGCCCGCCAACGGCTCAACCAGCCGCAGGATCGAGCGCCCCGCCGAAGACTTGCCGCAACCGGATTCCCCTACAAGACTGAGCGTTTGACCTTTGTTCAGAGTGAACGAGACATCCTCGACCGCATGAACGTTCGAAATCGTGCGCCGCAAAAGCCCGCCTTTGACCGGGAACCGTGTCGTCAGGTTCTTGACGGTCAGCAGAACCTCTTCCGTACCCGGAATTGGTGCAATGCTCTGCCCTTCGACCCCCAGCAGCTTCATCGGCTCGGGCGCAGACTTACCCTGCATCTCGCCCAGTTTCGGCACCGCGGCCAGCAACGCCTTGGTATAGTCGTGCTGTGGGTTTTCGAAGATCTCCTTGACCGTGCCTTCTTCGACCTTGTTGCCGCGGAACATCACAACAACGCGGTCAGCCATCTGGGCAACCACAGCCATGTCGTGGGTGATGAACATCACCGCAGTTCCGGTTTCCCGCTTGAGGCGGTCCATCAAGGCCAGGATCTCGGCCTGAATGGTCACGTCCAGGGCTGTGGTGGGTTCGTCGGCGATCAACAGGCGCGGCTCACAGGCCATCGCCATCGCAATGACAACACGTTGGCGCATCCCGCCCGACAACTCGTGAGGGTATTGTTTCAGACGTCGCTCGGGCTCTGGGATACGAACCTGACGCAGCAATTCCAGCGCCCGTTGCTCGGCCTGCGCTTTCGTCATGTCCTTGTGGATGCGCAAACCTTCGGTCAACTGGCGGCCCACGGTGAAAACAGGGTTCAGCGCGGTCATCGGCTCTTGAAAGATCATCCCGATTTCGTTGCCGCGAATCTGCTTCATCAGATCCTGATCGGCCTTCGCCAGGTCCATTTCTTCGCCATCGCGACGATCAAACAACAGTTCGCCGCCCGCGATTTCGCCGCCACCGAACTCGACCAGACGCATCAAGGACAAAGATGAAACCGACTTCCCCGAGCCCGATTCGCCAACGATACAAACGGTTTCGCCTGGTTTGACCTCGAACGAGACGTCCTCAACACCAACAACGGGACCGTCCTTTGTCTGAAACTCCACCCGCAGTTTTTTGATTTGAGCAATAGGCTGATCCAGCACGTGCGCGCTCCCTTGACGAGGTTATTCTTGTTCTGAATGCCGAACGCTACGGCGGGCCACCGGGAAAAGTCAAACCCATTACACATTTTCGCGACGGCACCACTTGCATTTTTCTCAAGTTCTGTTTCGATACCCAACGTAACCGCCTTGGGGAGGCAGCGCCGATTTATGTCGTTAGCGCTATTATCTTTATTGATCAAAAACTTACCCCGAAGCGGCAACGCCAAACCCGCAGGCCTTGCGGAGATAATCGAGACACGAACGTGTCCAATTCGGGAGTGACTTATGAAAATCAAAACCCTTTTGCTTGGTGCGATCGCAAGCACGGCAATGGCCCCGATGGCCTTTGCCGAGCGCGGTTCGGACGGCAATGTCAGCATCATCTATTGGCAGGCTCCGTCGATCCTGAACCCGTTCCTGTCCGGCGGTACGAAAGACGTGGAATCAGCCTCGCTGGTGATCGAGCCACTTGCCCGCTACGACCAGGACGGCAACATGGTGCCATATCTGGCGTCAGAAATCCCAACCGTGGAAAATGGCGGTGTCAGCGAAGACCTGACGTCGATCACATGGAAAATCGCACCGGGAATCACATGGTCTGACGGCTCTCCGTTCACCGCTGCTGACGTAAAGTTCACCGCCGATTACTGTATGCACCCGGAAGGTGGCTGCGCGCAGGTGACCAAGTTCGAAGGCGTCACCTCGGTCGAAGCTGTTGATGACCTGACCGTCAAGGTCACTTTCGACGCACCGACCCCCTTCCCCTATGGCCCGTTCGTCGGCGGTGAAAGCCCGATCCTTCAAAAGGCCCAGTTCGAAAACTGCATGGGCGCCAAAGCCCCGGAATGCACCGAACAGAACTTCAACCCGATCGGCACCGGCCCCTTTGTCGTCACCGAGTTCAAACCGAACGACGTGATCACCTTCAAGGCCAACGACAACTATCGTGATCCGGCAAAACCTGCCTTCGCGACCGTGACCTTCAAAGGCGGCGGTGACGCGACGGCTGCAGGTCGTGCCGTCATGGAAACCGGTGAATTTGACTATGCCTGGAACCTGCAACTGGCTCCGGAAGTGATCGCACAGATGCAGGAAGGTGGCAAAGGTACGCCGGTTGCAGGCTTCGGCCCGCTGGTCGAGCGCATCATGCTGAACCAGACCAACCCGTCGCCCGAGTTGCCGGAAGGCGAGCGTTCGACGGCCAAGCATCCGCACCCATTCCTGAAGGACCCGGCCGTTTACAAAGCCATGTCGATGGCCATCGACCGTCCGCTGCTGGTGGAAATCGGCTATGGTCAGGCTGGTAAAGTGACCTGCAACTGGGTTCCGGCCCCTGCGGCGTTCAACTCGACCTCGATGACCTGCGACACCCAGGATATCGAAGGCGCCAAGAAACTGCTGGATGATGCCGGTATCGTCGACACCGATGGCGACGGCGTCCGCGAGAAGGATGGCGTTCCGCTGAAGATCGTCTATCAGACCTCGACCAACGCTGTCCGTCAGGACTTCCAGGCACTGATCAAGGAGTGGTGGAGCCAGATCGGCATTGAAACCGAACTGCGCAACATCAACGCATCGGTCTTCTTCGGTGGTGACCCGGGCTCGCCCGACACGTTCCAGAAGTTCTATGCCGACGTTGAAATGTACGCCAACACCTTCAACGGCACCGACCCGCAGTCCTATCTGGGCAACGGTCTGTGCGACAAGGCACCGCGTCCCGAGACGCAGTGGCAGGGCGAAAACATCAGCCGCTTCTGCAACGAAGAGTTCGACAAGCTGCACGCTCAATTGGCCGAAACCGCTGGTCTGGAAGCGCGTGCGGAAATCGCCAAGCAGCTGAATGACATCATGGTTCAGAATGGTGGTATGATCCCGCTGGTTCACCGTGGTCGCCTGTCGGCGCATGCAAACACCCTGGGTGGCGTTGTCCTGAACGTTTGGGACAGCGAGCTGTGGAATATTGCGGACTGGTACCGCAAGACCGGTTCCTAAGCACTGACCTTGCAAAACCGCGCCCCGATCGTTATCGGGGCGCGGTCATTTGCATCCCACCCCAACAAGAAGACGCATATAAAGGCGCCTCTTAATGCTTAATTTCACAATCAGACGACTGGTGCTGGCCGTTCCAACGCTGCTGTTCATCAGCCTCGTCATCTTCCTGCTCCTCGAACTCGCACCCGGCGATCCGATGGCGCAGGTTCCGCTCACCGTTCCCCCCGAAGTCAAAGAGAAGATGCGCGAGGCGCTCGGCCTTGGCCAGCCGATGCATATCCGGTTCTGGAAATGGATCGTGCAATTCTTCTGGATCGAACCGCAGGTTCTGATCGACCACATCTTCGGCACCAGTTTTTCCGCAGGCGACCTGCGCGTGATATCTTGGCAGACCCGCTCGCCCGTCATGGACATCGTCGTTCAGCGTATCCCGCAGACCCTGTGGGTTGTCGGCACCGCCTATGTTGTCGCCATCCTGATCGCGCTGCCCATCGGCATCTATTCGGCCTATCGCCAGTATTCCTGGTTCGACCAGATGGGCACCTTCGTGTCGATGGTCGGCTTCTCGGTCCCTCCGTTTTTCTCGGGCGTTCTGGTGATCGTGATCTTTTCAGTCCAGTTGGGCTGGTTCCCGTCGATCTATGACACCACGCATGTGGTCAACAGCTGGGACAGCTTCGTCGTGCAGCTGAAGCAGATGATCATGCCGGTCATGGTTTTGGCGTTGCAGATCACCGCACAGCTCAGCCGTTTCATGCGCGCCTCGATGCTGGACAATCTCAACCAGGATTACGTCCGCACCGCCCGCGCCAAGGGGCTCAGCGAATACACCGTGGTCATGGTCCACGTTCTGCGGAACTCGATGATCCCCGTGGTCACGGTCATTGCACTGGGCATTCCGGCCATCTTCGGCGGCGCCATCATCACCGAGCAGGTTTTCAAGGTGAATGGTATCGGCCAGTTGCTGATCGGAGCCATTCAGGCCAACGACCTGCCGATGGTGCAAACCCTGACCTTCATCTTTGCCGTGCTGATCGTGCTGTTCAACCTGATCGCCGACGTCCTGTATGGCATTCTGGACCCGAGGATTCGCTATGACTGATCACGACAAATCAGACACGCTGATCCCCGACGAAGGTCTGGCCCCGGCATCCACCGCGCTGCCAACCGCTGATGTGATGGAGGAACTCACGACCCCGCCGCGCAGCCAATGGCGCGACGTCTGGGATCAGTTCAAGACGCACAAGGGCGCCATGGTGGGTGCGGTGCTGTTTATCCTGATCGTGGCGGGCGTCTATCTGGGCCCCTATCTCTGGAGCATTGATCCAACGCAGATCGATATCCGGGCCCGCAATCAGGGGCCAAGCTGGGCGCATCCTTTCGGCACCGACCAACTGGGCCGGGATATTCTGGCGCGCATGATGTCGGGCGGTCAAACCTCGGTATCGGTGGGCATCACCGCGATGCTGCTGGCACTGTTCCTGGGATCGTTCATCGGTGTTCTGGCCGGGTTCTTCAAACGGCTGGATGGTCCGCTCATGCGTCTGACAGACCTGTTTCTGGCCCTGCCCCTGCTGCCCTTGTTGCTGGTCATGATGCTGCTGTTCCGCGAGCCCCTGTCGGCCGCGTTCGGGCTGGAGCGCGGGATCTTCATCCTGATCGTCTGCGCCATCGGTATCACCTCGTGGATGCCCACGGCGCGGATCGTACGGGGTGACGTGCTGGCCATCAAAGAGCGTGAATTCGTTCTGGCGGCCCGGTCCATCGGCACCAGCAACACTCAGATCATCACGCGGCATATCCTGCCGAACGTGTTGTCTCCGATCATGGTATCGGCGACGCTGGGGATTGCGACGGCGATCATTACCGAAAGCGCGCTTTCCTTCCTGGGTCTGGGCTTTCCGCCCGACTTCCCGACATGGGGCCGCCTGCTGTTCGACGGAGTCGATTATCTACAGCAATACCCCGAGCGTGTGTTCTGGCCTGGTCTGGCAATCTCGCTGACTGTCCTGAGCGTCAACTATCTGGGTGACGGTCTGCGCGATGCGCTGGATCCCCGCATTCGCGGACGCTGAAACAAGTTCAGTCGGCGCGCCTCAGCGCGCCGGCCAACAGCACGATCAGAACGGCCAATGGCAACAGCACAGCGAAGGCCAGACGCAGGCCGAACACTTCGGCCAAAAAGCCGATCAACGGCGGACCGATCAACAGCCCCCCATACCCCAATGTCGCAACACTTGCGATGGCTTGCCCCGGCGGCACATTTGGATCGCTGGCCGCCCGGCTGAATGCCAGCGGCATGATCACGGCATAACCTATTCCCATCAAGGCAAAGCCGGCCAGCACGGGCAGGATCGTTGCTGTTGAAACCACCGTGAATACGCCCAAAGCCGCGCATATACCGCCGAACCGGGCGGAAACGACCGGACCGAACCGGGTGATGACAAGCGCGCCTGCAAGTCGAAACGCCACCATGGTCACTGAAAACACCGCATAGCCCAAGGCAGCGACGCTTTCGGACGCCCCCGCAATGTCACGCAGATATATCGCGCTCCAGTCCGCGACGGCCCCTTCGCCCAATGCCCCGCACAAGGCGGCTATGCCAACCAGTATCAACGCCCCGGATGGCAAGGCGAAAACCGTACTCTGAGGCCCTTGGGATTGGCGCGAAGTCCAGCTTACCCAGGATGACGCAAGCGCAAGGCCAACAACCACGCCACCCGCCAACAGGAAGTGCACAAGAACCGTCAGCCCCATCTGAACCGCGACATACCCGCTGAGCGCGCCAAGTCCGGCCCCAAGGCTCCACATTGCGTGGAACGAGGACATAACGGGTTTGTCATATGCCTGCTCTACCTCGGCGGCCCATGCATTCATTGCAACATCCATCGACCCGTGAAAGGCGCCAAAGACAAAAAGGAACACTGCCAGCCCCCAAAGCCCATCAGCCATGGCAAGCAGGATCAGCGACCCCGTGTACAGAACCGCAATGATCCGGGTGATTGCAACTGCGCCGAATCGATCCGTAAGCCGCCCGGTTATCGGGAAAGAGCAGACAGCCCCCGCAGCCATGAACAACAGGCCATATCCAAGCGCCTCATGGGACAGTTCCAAGCGGTCACGTATGGCGGGAATGCGCGACGCCCAGATTCCGAACAGGGCACCATTCAGAATGAACATGGCGGCGACAGAGCGCCATGCTGCAACTATGCTTATCATTCCAAGCCCTCGCTCTGCTTGCCCAATGCCGCTGTTCTACAGGTCAGACGAACATTGGCAATTGCTGCTCAACCGAGCCGTTTGCGAATGCGTCGCACCGAGTACCACACCCCGGCGACAACCGGGATCGTAACCGCTGCCGTCAGCATGCCCTTGCTGATGCCAGAGGCCGTCAGCGGATAAAAAAGATAGCTGACCAGCGAAACCGCGTAATAGCTGATGGCAACCACGGAAAGCCCCTCGACCGTATGTTGCAAGCGCAGTGCCAGATCAGCCCGACGGTCCATGCTTTCCAGCAACGCCTGGTTTTGTGCGCTGCGTTCCACATCCACTCTTGTCCGCAGCAACTCACCCGCGCGGATCGCCCGATCAGACAAGGCCTGAAGCCGGCGTTCCGTGGATTTCACGGTGCGAATTGCAGGGTCATATCGGCGCATCATGAAGTCAGCGAAATTCTGACCACCCTCGAAACGTTCTTCTCGCAACACTTCGATCCGCTGGTTGACGATGGCCTCATACGCCCCCGTAGCTCCGAAACGGAAAGAACACCGGGCCGACAATGTCTCGAGCTCGATCGACGTTGCCAGCAAATCCTGTAACAGCGCGTCAGGCTGCGCCGAGTTGCCGGTCATCTGCCCCATCAATCGGGTGAGTTGCCCGTCCAGCTCTCCGATACGCGGCATCAGCTGCTTGACGCGCGCAAAACCCAGCATCGACATCGCCTTATACGTTTCTATTTCGCAAAGACGCTGAATAATCCGTCCCGTCCGGCGCCGTCCGGTGCCCTCGGCCACGAACAAGGCAAAGCGCATGTGACCTGCCGGATCGATCCGAAAATCACTGGCACAAACCGCTGCATCGTCCAACACCCTGGACACGGCCAGGCTTTCCGGCTCGAACCAATCCAGCAGTTTCGACTTCACCAAGTCGTCACTGTCGCGTTCAACGACGCGCATCAATACTGACGTAACCCTTTGGCCAGGACTGGCCATCAACCAATCGGGCGGAAAGACCTCAAAGTCAGCCGGATCAAAGGCGCGATCACTCACATTCTGCGCGATCGCCGTGTAGGTCACGAATTCGGTATGCTGCTCCCACTTCAACCAATGGCGGCCAATCTGGCCCGCGTAATGCGTGGCGTCCGGCCGAGGGTGCTGCGCGCCGTGG
The DNA here is from genome assembly GCF_013110685.1 of Ruegeria sp. HKCCD6157. NCBI lineage: Bacteria > Pseudomonadati > Pseudomonadota > Alphaproteobacteria > Rhodobacterales > Roseobacteraceae > Ruegeria > Ruegeria sp. HKCCD6157. The sequence continues at coordinate 836,368 of NZ_WVRB01000001.1, read as the reverse complement.
CGATCCAGCAGGTCGATCAAGTGAGCCAAATCCGCACGTCGATCGCGCGCCACGGCGGCCTCGGACTTTTTGATCGCAAGAAAGACCACCGTACAGGGCATTGACGCGACCGGAAACGGTCGAGCATGCAGTTCATTTGCCAGCGCATAGCGAAGGGGATGGTCGTCTATCGGTGTCATGTGTGGCTCCGCCTCGTCACGCGCACTATACGGCACATAATTGATACATCAATTCTCTTTTTATTTCATATACTTACAGGGATACAACGGTATACAACCCTGCTATCTCATTGATTTGGCTGCCACAGCTCGATGGGATTGCCTTCGGGATCATGGATGCGGGCAAATTTTCCTACTTCGCTGTCCCAGTCAGGATTGGTTTCCACCGTGATTCCAGCCTGCTCAAGCTGCGCCGTCAGCGCGCCCAAGTCATCGACACGAAAATTGATCATCCACTGCTGATCGGCCCGTCCGAAATATTCGGTGTCCTCCGCGAATGGCGCAAAGACCGTATAGCCTTCACGCTGCTTCCAGGGCACGGGGTCATAATGATTGACGCCCAGGTGCTTCTCATACCAGGCGCTCAGCGCTTTCGGGTCGCGGGCGCGAAAGAACACTCCGCCAATACCATTCACTTTCTCCATCCTCGACCTCCTGCCATCTGTGCCGCCCCCCAGACTACCACACTCCGCCTGCTTCATCTGGCTGGAAATATCCTGGGGGTTTGGGGGCAACGCCCCCATGCACACTCAAAACGAAAAGGGCGCCCAAAGGCGCCCTTTGCAATCTGATCAAACGCGACGATCAATCGATCATCGGCAGCAGCTTGTCCAGCGATTCCTTGGCGTCGCCATAGAACATGCGGGTGTTCTCTTTGAAGAACAGCGGGTTTTCGATGCCGGAATACCCAGTGCCCTGACCACGTTTCGAGACAAACACCTGCTTGGCTTTCCAGCATTCCAGAACCGGCATTCCGGCGATCGGGCTGTTGGGATCTTCCTGCGCCGCCGGGTTCACGATGTCGTTCGAACCGATGACGATGGCCACATCGGTGTCCGGAAAGTCGTCGTTGATCTCGTCCATTTCCAGAACGATATCATACGGCACCTTCGCTTCGGCCAGCAAAACGTTCATGTGGCCCGGCAAGCGGCCCGCCACGGGGTGGATTGCGAAACGAACGTTCTTGCCCTTGGCCCGCAGCTTGCGCACCAGTTCGGAAACCGATTGCTGCGCCTGTGCCACGGCCATCCCATAGCCCGGAATGATGATCACGCTGTCCGCGTCGTTCAAAGCCGCAGCAACGCCATCAGCCTCGATAGCGATCTGTTCGCCTTCAACGGCCATCTGTTCGCCCTGCGGGCCACCAAAACCGCCAAGGATCACGCTGACAAAATGGCGGTTCATCGCCTTGCACATGATGTAGGACAGGATCGCACCCGACGAGCCCACCAGCGCACCGACCACGATCAACAGGTCGTTGCCCAGCGAGAAACCGATCGCCGCAGCCGCCCAGCCCGAATAGCTGTTCAGCATCGACACCACCACCGGCATGTCGGCGCCGCCGATACCCATGATCAGGTGATAGCCGATGAACAGCGCCGCCAGCGTCATCAGGATCAGCGGGAACAGACCGCCTGTCGATGTGTACCAGAACAGGCAGATCAGCGAGAGACCCGCCGCCGCCGCGTTCAGCGCATGGCCACCGGGCAGCTTTGTCGCTGCCGAGGTCACCTTGCCCGCCAACTTGCCATAAGCTACGACCGACCCGGTAAAGGTGATCGCACCGATGAAGATGCCCAGGAACAGTTCCACGTGCAGGATTGCCAGTTCAGCCGGGGTTTTCTTGGCAATCAGCTTGGCAAAAGACCCCAGATCGGACAGATCCGCCTGGCTGGCACTGTCCGCAATGGCCATGACCTGTGCCACGTTGCCGATCTCGAAATGCGCGTTGAAGCCAACGAACACGGCCGCAAGACCGACCAGCGAGTGCATCGCCGCAACAAGCTGCGGCATCTCGGTCATCTGGACGCGCTGCGCAACATATTGGCCGATGAAACCACCGCCCGCAATCAGCAGCAGCGACAGAAGCCACAGACCCGAGCCCGGGCCAACCAGCGTGGCGAATACCGCCAGCGCCATACCGACGATGCCATACCAGACCGCGCGCTTGGCGCTTTCCTGGTTCGACAGGCCGCCGAGCGAAAGGATGAAAAGGACAGCCGCAACAACATAGGCGGCAGTGGTGAAGCCATAATCCATGTGCCCGGCCTCCTTAAGATTTCTGGAACATGGCGAGCATGCGCCGGGTTACGAGGAAACCGCCGAAGATGTTGATCCCGGCCATGAAAACGGACAGTGCCGCCAGCAGAATGACCAGGAACGACCCCGATCCGATCTGCATCAAAGCCCCGACGATGATGATCGACGAGATCGCGTTGGTGATCGCCATCAGCGGAGTGTGCAGGCTGTGTGCGACGTTCCAGATCACCTGGAAGCCCACAAAGATGGCCAGCACGAAGACGATGAAGTGCTGCATGAAACTGGCCGGAGCGATCAGCCCCACCAGCAGCATGAGCGCGCCCCCGACACCCAGCAGGGTGAACTGCTGCTTGGTCTGCGCCTTGAAGGCCGCGATTTCCTGCGCCTTCTTTTCTTCCGGGGTCAGTTCCTTGACCTCGGGCTTTTTCTGCGCCGCGATCGCCTGCACCTTGGGTGGCGGCGGCGGGAAGGTGATCTCACCCTCATAGGTCACGGTCGCGCCGCGGATCACGTCATCTTCCATGTCGTGGTTGATCTGACCGTCCTTTTCAGGCGTCAGATCGGTCATCATGTGACGGATGTTTGTCGCGTACAAAGACGAAGACTGCGCCGCCATCCGGCTGGGGAAGTCGGTATAGCCGATGATGGTCACGCCGTTGGGCGTCACGACCTTTTCGTCCGGCAAGGTGCCTTCAACGTTTCCGCCGCGCTCGGCCGCAAGGTCAACGATGACCGAGCCCGGCTTCATTGCCTTGACCATGTCTTCCAGCCACAGCTTGGGCGCCGGACGGTTGGGGATCAGCGCCGTCGTGATGACAATGTCCATTTCCGGGGCCAGCTCTCGGAACTTGGCCAGCTGCGCATTGCGGAACTCTTCTGACTGGACGGACGCATACCCACCGGTGGACGCACCATCCTGCTGTTCTTCTTCGAAGTCCAGATAGACGAACTCTGCCCCCATCGATTCGACCTGCTCGGCCACTTCCGGGCGCACATCGAACGCGTAGGTGATTGCACCCAGCGAGGTTGAAGTGCCAATCGCGGCAAGCCCGGCAACACCGGCCCCGACGATCAGAACCTTCGCAGGCGGCACCTTGCCAGCCGCAGTCACCTGACCGGTGAAGAAACGGCCAAAGTTGTTGCCGGCTTCGATCACGGCGCGGTAGCCGGCAATGTTGGCCATCGACGACAACGCGTCCATCTTCTGCGCCCGGGAAATACGCGGCACCATTTCCATGGCGATCACATTTGCGCCCTTGGACTTGGCAAGTTCCATTCCTTCTTCGTTTCCGGCAGGATTGAAGAAGGAAATCAGCGTCTTGCCCTTGGTCAGACGCTTCAGTTCCGTCTCGGTCGGGATACGAACCTTGGCGATGATATCTGCGGCCTTCCACAGCGATGCCGCGGTCTTGACAACCTCAACGCCCACAGCCTCATACGCCGCGTCCGAAAAACCGGCGGCAGCACCTGCGCCTTTTTCGATCAGGCACTCATAGCCCAGTTTTTGCAGTTGCACGGCCGAGTCCGGTGTCATCGCGACCCGGTTCTCGCCGTCCAGTATTTCCTTTGGCGTGCCTATCTTCACTGGCAGTCCCCCTAATTCTTACTCGGTCTGAGCGGGTGATCGGTATTCTTTGTTAAGCAAAGATGTATCCTGCGCAACATTATTTCGCAAGCGCAGCATTTTTGACGTGATGTCATTGCGGACTCCACCCTAAATCCAGCGCCGTGTCTTGCGTTCGTAACGCGCGAAGTCGGCGCGAAAGGTACGACGCAGGCGGTCTTCTTCCGGCAGGATGAAGCGACGCTCCAACACCGAGACGAAGACTGGCACAACAACCAGGGACAGGACGGCATCAAACCGAAGGATAAGACCCGCAAGAATCAGAACGTCGCCCACATAGATCGGATTGCGACTGCGCTTGTAGATACCGGATTGCACCATCGATGACGGGGTTTCATGCGGGATGACGGTTGTCTTGTGACGGCGGAATTCGACCACCGCCAGAACAGCCATCAGGATTCCACCTCCGATCAACACCCCGCTCAGAAGATCCGTCAAACCACCCTCAAGCGACAGACCCAGCTTCAGATACTTGGCCTGCAACCAGGCAAGAGCTGCAAAAGCAATCAACCAAACCGGCGGAACGTCCATCCAGCGCATGCAAAGCCCTCATTGAATGACGACAAGATCAAGCACATGTCGCTTCTGCGCGATGTCCTACCGCTTTTGAGCCAAAATGGCAAAAGACCAGTATGTCGCATCGCATGGACTCATTATCGCGGATCGACTACCTCAATAGCAATCACCGACGTTCACACGAGTTAGCGAGCCTTCATGACTGATTTTGCGGCAACCAAAGCCATGTTCGACCTGCCAGAGGGCGTCATCTATCTGGATGGCAACTCTCTGGGCCCCCTGCCGAAATCAGCCGGTGCCCGAGTGCAACGGATGCTGACCGACGAATGGGGCCAGATGCTGATCACCGGATGGAACAAGGCTGGTTGGATGGGCCTGCCCACCGCGCTTGGTGACCGGATTGGCCGCCTGATCGGAGCAGAGCCCGGCAGTGTGGTGACCGGAGACACCTTGTCGATCAAGGTCTATCAGGCCGTGGCCTCGGCCCTTGAACTGAATCCGGATCGCAGAGTGGTTCTGTCCGACAACGGCAACTTTCCTTCGGACCTGTATATGGCGGATGGCTTGCTGCGCTCGCTTGGGGACGCGTATGAGTTGCGCGTCGTTGATCCCGAAGCCGTGGCCGGCGCAATCACCGAAGAGGTCGCTGTTCTTATGTTGACTGAGGTGGATTACCGCTCGGGTCGGATGCACGACATGAGGGCGCTGACCGAACTGGCGCATGCCAACGGTGTGGTAACGGTCTGGGATCTGGCCCATTCCGCGGGGGCCATCCCCGTGGACCTTTCAGGGTGCAACGCCGATTTCGCGGTCGGGTGTACGTACAAATACCTCAACGGCGGCCCCGGCGCGCCAGCCTTCATCTATGTCGCGCCAAGGTTGGCGGAACGCACCCGCCCCGCCCTGTCCGGATGGCTGGGGCACGAAGCGCCGTTTGCCTTCGATCTCGACTACCGCCCCGGCAGCGGCATTGAACGGATGCGGGTGGGAACGCCGCCCATCATCCAGATGACGGCCTTGTCGGCTGCGATGGACATCTGGGATCTGGCGGACATGGCCGACGTCCGGGCCAAATCGATTGAACTGACCGAGCTTTTCATAGAACGCGTCGAGGCAACCTGCCCGGATCTGCAACTGGCCAGCCCCCGTGATCCGCAGCAGCGTGGCAGCCAGATCTCGTTCCGTTTCAAGGAAGGGTATGCCGCCATGCAGGCCCTGATCGCCCGTGGCGTGATCGGAGATTTTCGAGCACCCGACATAATGCGGTTCGGCTTTACACCTTTGTATATCGACGAAGGCGATGTCGAACGCGCCGTCGGGATTATGGCCGATATCATGCAGAACCGCCTGTGGGACACGCCCGAATACAGGATCCGTCAGCGCGTTACCTGACTTCGAGTCCGGCGCCGAAAAGGGCCGCGACCTGTGCGACCTGCTGTTCATAGACCTCCGCGCCGGCGCCAATCAGCTTCAGCCCCTTGAGCGTGGCCGTGATCGTCCGACCGATCTCTGCCGCGTCAGCCAGCAGGCGAACCCGGCCCGCCTTTTCCTGTTGCGTCAGCCAGTCCGCATAGAGCGCGGCCAGCTCGGCCTCACCCGCCGCGATGATTTCCCCAGATAGGGATTTTGTGTTGTCGAGCATTTCAAGCCCGTGGGGCGAGGCCAGAATTTTTGCCATCCCCTCGGTCTGCGCCTGAATTGCGCGGGTCAGAACCTCGGGCACGGACCCTTGCGTCGCCAGCGCTTCGGCCACCGCAACACTCTTTTCGGCATAGTACAGCTCGGTCAGCTTGCTGACGATCGCCTCTTTGTTCTTGTAATGCAGATACACCGCCGGCCGAGACATCCCCGCGCCGCGCGCGATATCGTCCATCGAGGTCTTTCGGTATCCATAAGTGGAAAACGCCTGAAACGCCGAGTTCAGGATCGCCTGTTGCCGTGAGCCGTCACCATTATCTTTCATATCCGAAGCCCTGACATTTTTTGTCGAATTTGTCAATTGACATCCTGACACTTTCATACAATTATGTCAGAAACCAGCCACAGCAACACGAGGTGCGCCATGGCGACGACCCTGAAGATCAACGGCAAGCAACATCAGGTGGATCTGCCTGATGACGTCCCCCTGCTTTGGGTTCTGCGGGATGAGGTCGGGCTGACCGGCACCAAGTTCGGCTGCGGCGTGGCCGCATGCGGGGCCTGCACCGTGCATATCGATGGCGAGGCCGTGCGCTCGTGTCAGGTGGCGCTGTCGGATGTCTGGGGTGACGTGACCACGATCGAAGGGCTCGGCTCGCCGGACGCGCTGGCCACGATCCAACAGGCCTGGATTGATCATCAGGTCGCGCAGTGCGGATACTGCCAGTCCGGCCAGATCATGCAGGCCGCGGCATTGCTGGCGGAAAACCCGGACCCCACTGACGCAGACATCGACGAAGCGATGCAGGGCAACCTGTGCCGCTGCGGCACCTATCCCCTTATCCGCGCAGCAATCCATGACGCGGCATCCAAGCTGAAGGAGGCGTAAGCAATGGCTTCCGTTGGAAAAATCCTCCGCCGTACGTTCCTGATCGGCTCTGCCGCGATCGTTGGCGGCGTGGCCTTCGGGGCCTATTACGTGACCCGCCCCGCAGCCAACCCCTTGAAACCCCGCGAAGGAGAGGCAGCACTGAACCCGTTTGTGCTGATTGACCAGAACGGCGTCACCTTGTTCGCGCCCCGCGCGGAAATGGGTCAGGGGGTCCGAACCACATGGGCCGCGCTGATCGCCGAGGAACTGGATGTCGATCTGGATCAGATCACCGTTCTGCATGGTCCTGCTGCGGCGGCCTATTACAATTCGGCCCTTGTGGGCGAAGGGTTGCCGAACAAGGGATACGATATCTCGAATTTCCAGCACAATCTGGGCGAGGCACTGGGTGTTCTGGGCAAGACGCTCAGCCTGCAAGTCACCGGTGGCTCGACCTCGATGAAAGATGGGTTCGACCGGATGCGGCAAGCCGGTGCTTCGGCCCGTGAAACACTCAAACGCGCTGCCGCAGACCGGTTGGGCGTCGATCCTTCGGATCTGAAAACGGCGTCAGGCCATGTCATTGCCCCCAACGGCGACAAGATCGCCTATTCAATGCTTGCCGAGGATGCCGCCGGGCTGGAACCGGTTGAGGTACCGTTGCGAGACCCGTCTGAATGGCGCTATCTGGGCCGAAGCCAACCGCGTCTCGACATGGTGGGAAAGGCGACGGGCACCGCTGAATTCGGCGTCGATGTCCGCCTGCCCGGCATGAAATTCGCCAGCGTGCGAATGAACCCCAAACTGGGCGGCGCGATGAACGGCTTTGACGATAGCGCCGCAAGATCCATGCCCGGGGTTGAGAAGGTCGTCGATCTGGGCACAGGCGTGGCCGTGATCGCAAGCAACACATGGTTGGCCAACCAGGCAGTCGAGGCCATTGATGTCGATTGGGGCGACGCGCCCTATCCGCCGGAAACCGAAGAGATCTTTGCCAGGATCGCCGAGGCGTTTGACGACGCACCGAACTCGACCATGCGCGACGACGGCGATGTCAGCGCAAGCCCGGAGAACGCCACTGAAATCACCGCCGAGTATCGCGTGCCCTATCTGGCCCATGCAACGATGGAGCCAATGAATGCCACCGCGCTCTACACGGGAAATGCGTTGGAACTCTGGTGCGGCAACCAGGCCCCCACACTTATTCAGTTCCGCGTCGCCAACACTGCCGGTCTGGATACCGAAGCCGTCCAAATCCACACCACCTATCTGGGTGGCGGGTTTGGTCGCAGGGGCGAACTGGATTTCGGCGAAATCGCAACCAAGGTTGCCATGGCCATGCCCGGCACACCGGTTCAGACGACCTGGAGCCGCGAAGAGGACATGCGTCACGACTATTTCCGCCCCGGCGCCATCGCCCGGATGCGCGGCGCGGTTCAGGACGGCAAAGCCGTGCTCATTGACGGGAAGGTCGCGGCCCAATCTCCGACCCAACAGGCGGTCGAGCGCTACACCGGGTTCCCCGGCGGCGGCCCTGACAAGGTGCTGGTCGAAGGTTTCTTCAACCAGCCCTACGCGGTACCGAATTACCGCATGAGCGGCCACATTGCTGATTTGGCTGTTCCCGTGGGGTTTTGGCGCTCGGTCGGCAACAGCCATAACGGCTTTTTTCATGAGACATTCATGGATGAGATGGCTCATGCCGCAGGCCGTGACCCGCTGGAGTTCCGGCTGGACCTGATGAAGAACGAACACGCGCCGTCGGCGGGATGTTTGGAAGCCGTGAAGGAAATGTCACGCTGGACGGGTCAGACGACCGAAGGCGTCGGTCGGGGCGTGGCCTTCACATACAGCTTCGGCACCCCGGTGGCCCAGGTCATCGAAGTGGTCGACGAAGACGGCACCATCCGCATCAGCAAGGCCTGGATTGCCTGCGACATGGGGCTGGCGCTGGACCCGGAAAACGTCAAGGCACAGATGTTCGGCGGCATGATGTACGGCCTGTCTGCCGCATGTTTCGGCGAGATCACCTTTGCGGAAGGCGAAGTCGAGCAGTTCAACTTCCCCGACTATGACGCGATGCGGATGCACACAGCCCCGCAGGTCGAGGTGCGCGTGCTGGAAACCAATCGGCATATGGGCGGTGCGGGCGAGCCCGGAACACCGCCTTCGATGCCGGCACTTGGCAATGCGCTATTCGACCTGACGGGCAAGCGCGCACGTTCCCTTCCGCTGATCAATCAGTTCAACCTATTGACCTGAACGTCTTGGCGCCGCCTTTTGACTTGAGGCGGCGCTTTCCTTTTTCGCCCCTTGAGGATCAGAAGCTGACAGAAAGAAAAATGGACGCTTCGGTCGTGTCCAGATCATCTTCGAACAAACTCAGATATCCCAGTGTCGCCTCGACAAAAACGGCCTCACTCGCGCGCGCGCGCACCCCCACGCGCGAGGCCCAAGTCAAGTCGGTCTGCGATCCAGCGCCTAATCCAACATTTTCACGGTCGAACCAATAGGTCGCGCTCAGCGTCGCAAACGGAGACACGATCGATCGCGAAGTGACAAATGGCCTGCTGATTTCCAACTCTGGTGTTAAGGCGCTGTAACTCGCTGAAGCAACTTCGCCAACTATGTTGACCGGAACACCTGCCACGGTGCCGCTCAGATCATAGTCTTCTGCGCTGTAGTTGTAATAGTCATAGGCAATCGACGGACGTAACAGGAAATTCCCGGCCTCGTACTGACCGATCGCCTCCAGATTGGCTCGCCACCGGGTCCGGTCGAAATCGCCACTTAACCCCAGCACGTTCACATCCGTCGAAAACTCGCCGAAGGTCGCCAGTCCATTCAGCACCCATCTCTCGGACATGCGCCAGGCAAAATAGGGGCCCGCAGCAAGCCCTTTAGTGTCTTGTCTGAATTGACCCTGAAACCCTTCGACATCAAGGTTTTCATATTCAACCTGAAATCCAACGACCAAGTCCGGCCTGACAAGCCTGTCGAACCCCGCCGCAAAATAGTTGTCATTTATGTCGACTTCTCTGACCCCGCGCGTGTCTTCGATTTCGGTATAGGTGAAATCTGTCCATACATTCCATGTGGACGGCGGCGCGAGATCTCGGCCTTCGGTCAAAGGAGGGCCCACAATAGGAGCAGTAACAGAGGGATCACATAATGCCGCGTCAAGTTTACCCGTCGCTGCGTCAACACACTCAACACCGACAGCGTATGCCCCGTCAGCAGCACTTTGTGGTCGAGTACGAGGTATAGCGGCCGCAGTTCCACCTCCGGCAATACCACCACCAGAGCCACCAGAACCACCTCCACCACCGGAGCCACCTGAACTTCCACCGCCGCCAAAGCCGCCACCGGAGCCGCCTGAGCCCCCTCCACCGCCAAAGCCGCCGCCAGAGCCGCCTGAACCGCCTCCGCCGCCAAAACCGCCGCCAGAGCCACCTGAGCCACCTCCACCGCCAAAGCCGCCACCAGAGCCACCGGAACCGCCACCACCGCCAAAGCCGCCGCCAGAGCCACCGGAACCGCCACCACCGCCAAAGCCGCCGCCAGAGCCACCTGAACCGCCTCCGCCACCACCTCCACCGGGCAAGCTCCAGTTTCTCTGTTGGTTTTGCGTATCGATCAGGCAATCCTTGCCATTTGGTGCTCCACCGATTTCGAACAATCGGTGCACTCCACCATTTCCGTTTGAGACAAAGGGTGAAAAGCTTAGATGAACGCCTCTGCTAGACTTGTTCCACGTGTCCACCGTTGTGTTGCCTTGCGCGGCTTCCAAACGAAAACCGCCTTGCTCAGTCGCAGACAACCAAACGGAGGATGCTGAATCACGCGTGCGTCCGATGTAGAGCAACTCACCTAAAGAACCACACTGCTGCGCCATCACTTCAGCTGCGAAACCGGAAGTTGCCAAAAATGTCGCTGCGAGAAACCTAACTGAACACAATCGCCTTTGGGTTGATCCTTGCATATCTCAATCTCGCACCGTTTCGTGGCATCGGGGGCAAGCATTCAGACCTGCTGGCGGATAAACAAGGGTATTGGGCTCGTCTCATAAACAAATATTCGAATGTTGCGATTCAGAGACGGGGAATCGAGGGCAGCCCGCTGGCGCCGGTCAAGCAGATTGCCTTAGCCTTGCAGAACGATTGCTACAATTCCAGTTTCTAACCGCATCACCGAAGGCTTCGAACAGGGGGCGCGAGACCGGGTCATTGATCGCATCCCATTCCGGGTGCCATTGAACCGACAAGGTAAAGCCGGGCGCATCCTTGATATAGATCGCCTCGGGCGTCCCGTCCGGTGCATGGCCATCAATGACCACGCGCTGCCCAATCGTTTTGATGCCCTGACCGTGCAAGGTGTTGGTCATGACCTCGGTTGCGCCGAACAGTTTGTGGAAAACGCCGCCGTTTTCCAGTGTCACCACATGGCGCAGAGCAAACTTTTCCTCCAAGGTTCCATCGGGCGGCATCCGGTGGTTCATCCGCCCCGGCAGATCGCGGATCTCGGGATAAAGCGTTCCGCCCATGGCAACGTTAACTTCCTGAAACCCCCGGCAGATGCCCAAAAACGGCTGCCCCCTTTCAACGCAGGCGCGAACCAACGGCAGAGTTATGGCGTCGCGTGCCCGGTCGAATTCGCCATGTGCATCGGTTGCAGGTTCCCCGTATTCTTCCGGGTGCACGTTCGGGCGACCGCCTGTCAGCAGAAAGCCGTCACAGACCTCCAGCAACTCACCGACCGACACGTAACGCGGATCTGCGGGTATCAACAACGGAAGACATCCTGACACATTGGCCACGGCATCCGAATTCATCGTTCCCCCAGCATGTGTGGGGTATTGATCGTTCATGAGGTACGAGTTGCCGATGATACCGACGACAGGCCGAGACATTCCGCTTTCCCTGCTGTTGTTGTGCCTGTCAAGGAAGCTAGCGGCAGCGGTTTTAACGTGCAAGAATACACGCCCTGCATGAAAGCGCAGGGACGTGTTCGAAGACGCACTGTACGTTCTGATCCGCTCTTATTAATTGGAAACATTTTCCAAAATGCAGCCAAGCGAAGGATAATTTCCCCGCTTGGCCGGAAAGACGTGTAAATACAACGTTCTTGTCAAATCTCGCCGATCAGGCCGGCTGCCTCGATTCCCGCCATTGCGGCCAGCGCATCATTGTCTGATGTGTCTCCGGTAACCCCGACGGCGCCGATCACGGCCCCCTTGCGATCACGCAACAACACGCCACCCGGAACAGGCACGACCTGACCACCATAGACGCCATTAACAGAGGCCATGAAATAGGCTTGTGTTTCGGCGCGTTGCATCTGCGCGGTGCCCGCCATTCCCAGCATGACCGACCCATAGGCCTTGCCCTGCGCAATCCCGAACCGGCCCGGTGCTGCACCATCCTCGCGCTCGAACGCAATAACATGCCCACCGGCGTCCAGAACCACGACGGAGAGCGGCTTCAACTCCATCTCTCGGCCCTTTTCCAGGGTTTTTCGGATGATGGTGCGGGCCTTGCGTAGGGAAACTGACATCTGAAGGTCCTCTCGTCAGATTGAAGTTCGACAAAGCCCGCAAACGATCAGTCTGTGGCCTTTTGTCGGTGTTATCTTTGGCTGGCTTTCAATTCCAGACGGCGCGCATGCAGGACCGGCTCGGTATAGCCCGAGGGCTGAACCCGGCCCTTGAACACCAGATCGCATGCGGCCTGAAAGGCGATACCGTCAAATCCCGGCGCCATCGGTGTGTAATTCGGATCGTCTTCATTCTGGCGATCCACGACAGCGGCCATCTTTTGCAGTGCGGCCATGACCTGAGCTTCATCCACGATGCTGTGATGCAGCCAGTTGGCCAGTGCCTGCGACGAAATCCGGCACGTCGCGCGGTCTTCCATCAGGCCGACATCGTTGATGTCGGGCACCTTGGAACAGCCCACGCCCTGATCGACCCAACGCACGACATAGCCGAGGATACCCTGCGCATTGTTTTCAAGTTCACGCGTGATTTCCTCGTCACTCAGATTGCGCCCAGCCAGCAAGGGGATGGTCAACAGATCCTTCAACGTACCACGTGCGCCGCCTGCGGCCAGCTCGTCCTGACGGGCCAGCACATCGACCTTGTGGTAATGCGTTGCGTGCAGGGTCGCGGCCGTGGGCGACGGCACCCAGGCACATGTCGCTCCAGCCATCGGGTGGCCGATCTTGGCCTCAAGCATATCGCCCATGCGATCCGGCATGGCCCACATGCCCTTGCCGATCTGCGCCTTGCCCTTCAAGCCACAGGCCAAACCAATATCGACATTGCGATCTTCATAGGCCGCAATCCATGGCGTATTCTTGATGTCGCCCTTGGGCAGCATCGGACCGGCCTCCATCGAGGTATGAATTTCATCGCCTGTCCTGTCCAAGAAACCCGTATTGATAAAGGCGACCCGTGATTTTGCGGCGCGAATGCATTCTTTGAGGTTGACCGAGGTGCGGCGTTCCTCATCCATGATGCCCAGTTTCACCGTGTTGCGCGGCAGGCCCAGAATGTCTTCGACCATGTCGAATATCTCGACCGAGAACGCGACTTCCTCGGGTCCGTGCATCTTGGGCTTCACCACATAGACAGAGCCCTCGACAGAATTGCCCCCGTCTTGCTTCAGGTCGTGCATGGCGATCAGGGTGGTGCACAGAGCATCCATAAGGCCTTCGCCGATCTCGCGCCCTTCTGCGTCAAGCACGGCCGGGTTGGTCATCAGGTGACCCACGTTGCGCACCAGCATCAGTGACCGGCCTTTCAGCCTGGCCTGATCACCCGACGGAGTGGTAAAGCTCAGGTCCTCGGCCAGTTTCCGAGTGAACGTTGTGCCGCCCTTGGTGACCTCTTCGGTCAGGTCGCCTTTCATGAGGCCCAACCAGTTGCCATAGGCCACGACCTTGTCGGCAGCATCGACGCAGGCAACCGAATCTTCGCAATCCATGATGGTGGACAGCGCGGATTCCAGCCGGACATCCGCGATGCCCGCGGGATCGGTCGCGCCTATGTTGCTTGTGGGGTCGATCATGATCTGGATGTGCAGACCGTTGTTTTTCAACAGCACAAAATCGGGCTTGTTCGCCGAACCGCCAAACCCGGCAAATTGGGCGGGATCGCCCAGCGCAGGGGTCAGCGCACCGTCGGTGACACCCAATTCGCTGACATCCGCCCATGATCCCGACGCCAGAGGCACGGCATCATCCAGAAACGCCTTGGCCCACGCGATTACCCGCGCGCCGCGCGCCGCATCATAGCCACCGCTTGCCGGCAGATCCCCCATTGCATCCGTTCCGTAAAGCGCATCATAAAGGCTGCCCCAGCGCGCGTTGGCCGCGTTCAGGGCAAAGCGTGCATTGGTAATCGGAACAACCAGTTGCGGGCCCGGGGTCAGGGCGATCTCGGGGTCGACATTGGCCGTTTCAATCTGGAATTCGTCGCCTTCTTCGACCAGATACCCGATCTCTTTCAGGAAAGCCTCATATTCAGCGGCATCGGTGTTCTGCCCCTTTCGGGACATGTGCCACCCATCGATGCGGCTTTGGATCTCGGCCCGTTTGGCCAACAGCTCACGGTTTTTCGGCCCCAGTTCGTTCACCATCCGCGCCATGCCGGCCCAGAACTTCTGCGAAGAGACGCCCGTGCCCGGCAGCGCCTGCGTCTCGATGAACTCAGCCAAAACCGGATCGATCTGCAGTCCGCTCAGGGTCTGTCTGTCCGTCATATTCCTGCTCTCCTGCAATTGTGCGCCATTGTATGCACTGTGACTTAGGCGGAAAGTTTCCGATAGGCAACTTTCATCCCGTCATTTGGGGCATTCGCTTCGGCTTGAAGCTGTTTCAAAAACCTCAAGGCAATGGCAGGGCCGGTTGCAGCGCCGGAACGAAGCCCCTAACGTCGCGCCAGTCCCGAACGATACGAGGCCCAAGATGCGCGACGCTGCCCCTACCACGATCTACCTGAAAGACTACACACCGTTTGGCTATCTGGTGGACAGCGTGCACCTGACCTTTGATCTGGACGCGCACGCCACGCGCGTCACCTCGCGCATTGCGTTCCGGCCCAATCCTGACGCCACTGACCGCACATTCTTTCTGCACGGGGAAGAACTGAAACTGATCCGCGCCGCCATTGACGGGGCCGAGATCACGCCAGACGTGACCGACAAGGGGCTAACCGCAGATGTCCCGGACGCACCGTTCCTGTGGGAAGCCGAGGTTGAAATCGACCCCGGCAACAACACTGCGCTGGAAGGTCTGTACATGTCGAACGGCATGTACTGCACCCAGTGCGAGGCCGAGGGGTTCCGCAAGATCACCTTCTATCCCGACCGGCCCGACGTGATATCCACCTTCACCGTTCGGATCAATGGCGACCTGCCGGTTCTGCTGTCGAACGGCAACCCGTCGGGCAAGGGCGATGGCTGGGCGGAATGGGTCGATCCATGGCCCAAACCCGCCTATCTGTTCGCTCTGGTCGCCGGAGACCTGATCGCACATCCCGGTCAGTTCACCACCAGGTCAGGTCGCACCGTCGAACTGAACCTCTGGGTCCGTCCCGGAGACGAGGGGAAATGCGCATTCGGCATGGAGGCGTTGAAGAAGTCGATGAAATGGGACGAGGACGTCTATGGCCGTGAATACGATCTGGACGTCTTCAACATCGTGGCCGTCGATGACTTCAACATGGGCGCGATGGAAAACAAGGGGCTGAACATCTTCAACTCGTCGGCCGTTCTGGCCAGCCCCGAAACTTCGACCGACGCCAATTTCGAACGGATCGAGGCGATCATTGCGCATGAGTATTTCCACAACTGGACCGGCAACCGCATCACCTGCCGCGACTGGTTCCAGCTGTGCCTCAAGGAAGGTCTGACAGTATTCCGGGATGCGCAATTCACCTCGGACATGCGCTCGGCCCCGGTGAAGCGCATCCACGATGCCATAGACCTGCGTGCCCGACAGTTCCCCGAGGACAACGGTCCGTTGTCGCATCCAGTGCGCCCCGAAAGCTTTCAGGAGATCAACAACTTCTACACCGCCACCGTCTATGAGAAGGGCGCCGAGGTCATCGGCATGCTGAAACGGTTGGTCGGGGATGCGGCCTATGCCAAGGCGCTTGATCTGTATTTTGAACGCCATGACGGTCAGGCCTGCACGATCGAGGACTGGCTGAAGGTTTTCGAAGACACCACCGGGCGCGATCTGACACAATTCAAACGTTGGTACAGCCAGTCGGGCACTCCGCGCATCAGGGTTCAGGAAGACTGGGCCGACGGCACCTATACGCTTACGCTGAAACAGCGAACCGATCCCACGCCGGGACAGGAGGAGAAACTGCCTCAGGTCATCCCGGTTGCAGTCGGCCTGCTTGGGCCCAACGGCGATGAGGTTCGCGCGACCGAAGTGCTGGAACTGACGCAGGCCGAACAGAGCTTTGCGTTCACTGGCCTGGCGGCGAAACCCACAGCATCGATCCTGCGCGATTTCTCGGCACCTGTCATTCTGGAACATGACCAGTCGAACGCGGAACGCGCGTTTCTACTGGCGCATGACACGGACCCGTTCAACCGTTGGCAGGCAGGACGGGATCTGGCGCAGGACACCCTGATGCGGATGATCCTTCAGGATGCGGTACCGGATACCGATTACCTTGACGGATTGTTGACTGTGCTGCGCAATGACGAACTGGACCCGGCCTATCGTGCGTTGATGCTGGGATTGCCGACACAATCGGAATTGGCAGCGGCCCTGCATGACCGTGGCCACACGCCCGACCCCATGGCGATCTGGGCCGCGGTGGAAACGTTCCGGCAGGCAACAGCCCAGACCGTACAGGATTTGCTGCCCCGCCTGCACAGTGAGGCTTTGGTGGACGGCCCCTACAGCCCGGACGCCGAGCAGTCCGGCAAACGGGCACTTGGCAGCGCTGCGCTGGCACTGACCTCTCGTCTTGACGGCGGGGCGATGGCGGCCGAGGAGTACGACAAGGCAGACAACATGACATTGCAACTGACGGCGCTGTCTTGCCTTTTACGCGCCCGCAAGGGCGAGGCGCAGCTGGATGCCTTCTCCGACCAGTGGCAGCACGACCGGCTGGTCATGGACAAGTGGTTTGGCCTGCAAGTCGCGATGGCAGCGCCCGAAGCGACGCCCGCAATTGCCGCGACCCTGACCGAGCATGCGGATTTCAACTGGAAAAACCCGAACAGGTTCCGCGCCGTCATGGGGGCCTTGGCGATGAACCACGCAGGGTTCCACCAACCGGATGGCGCCGGATACGCCCTGCTGGCCGACTGGCTGATCCGTCTGGACCCGGTGAACCCACAGACCACGGCCCGAATGTGCTCGGCGTTCCAGACCTGGAAACGGTATGATCCGGATCGTCAGGCCCTGATGCGTGCGCAGCTTTCCCGCATCGCGGAAACACCGAACCTGTCGCGGGACACGACCGAAATGGTGTCCCGCATCCTCGGCGCATGACGCCTTACAGCTTCGCCCGCAGCAACCGGAGTTTGCGAACGCTGGCCATCCTGGCCGGTGTTTATGCGGCGTTGCTGGCGCTGGTTGTCCTGTTTGACGCGGCCTGGTGGATCGCTGGGCTGCTGTCCCTGGCCACCCTGCCCGCACTTTGGGACGTGGTTCAGAACACCCGCGCGGGCATGCAATTGGATCAGGATGCACTGAGCTGGTTCACGGGGAACCGGCAGGCAGAGGTCGCGCTGCGCGACATCGACCATTTCCGCTTTGACACCCGTTGGGATTTCTCGGTTCGAGTGTCGATTGTTTTGCATTCCGGCAAACGAATCCGTCTGCCGGATGAGTCGCTTCCGGCGCATCTGGATTTGGAAATCCTTCTGAAACAAGCCGGAATTCGCGTGGAACGGCATCATTTCACCGTTTTCTGAAACACTGGACCATTGAAGGGTGAATTGGACACTAAAAAGGAAAATTATTCGGCAATTTACTTGATTTGAACCCGATATCCCGCCAGACTTCGGTGTCAGTTATCAGTTTTTTCAGTTTTGAGTTTCGCCATGTTTCGGTCGCTAAGGGCACTGTTCGCCCCATCCACAGCCAGTCCTACAAATGCTTCAGCAGACCTGTGCGCGACGAAATCCGCGCTTGCGGCCGCCTTGCCCGAGCAGGGTCAGCTCAATATTCCCGTTGCAAAACCCGGGGGCGATGATCTGATCGGACATTCCACGATCGCACATGGCCGCTATCTCGCCCGGCAGGACCGCTGGGCAGAGCTGTCGCAGGAAATGCGCGTGGCTGATCAGGATCGCGCCGCCGTTGCAGATGGTATGCCGGTGGCAGATCTGCTGGCCTTCGGTGCCAGATCGGACGTTGTTCTGGCCGCTGAACATGCGCTCTCGGATGGCGCGGCCATCTCGGATTACGACCTGTTGGGTGGCATCTCGGAACTTGAAGGCGAGATGGCGGACAACCCTGATGACCCGATGATCGCCACCGTCGTTGCCCTTGCCCATATCGATTTGGCGTGGGCATGGCGCGGAACGGCCTCGGACGCGACGCTGCCACCTTTACACCGGTCACGCTGCGCCGCGCATTTCGACCGGGCCGCAGCAATCCTGCCCAAATGCAGAAAGGATGCTCCCGACAGCCCCCTGATTGCAGCGACCGGATGTGCGCTGCTGGCTGGTCAGCGCAAATCCAACGCGCGGGTGGCCGAAGAATACGAACGGCTGATCACGCTGGATCCATGCAATCAGCGCCACATGCGCGCGATGGGCAGCCACCTTCTGCCCCGGTGGTTCGGCAGCTACGAAGAGCTGGAGCTGCAAGCCTTGCGTACAGCCGCCAGGACACAGGATATCTGGGGCGCGGGCGGATACACATGGGTTCAGTTCGACGCCATCGCATTGGACGAAGAGGCCTGTGCCCGCGTCGATATCGAGTATTTCCTTGAAGGTCTGCGCGATATCCTGCGCCTGCGACCCGATCAGCAGATGATCAACATGCTGTCATCCTACTGCGCGATCACCGTCCAGAACGGATTTGGCCTGAACGATCAGGCCGACCTTGTCCGTTCGCAGATGCGCGACACGGCAAACCGGCTTATCCGCGATCACCTGACGGAATTGCACCCGTTGATCTGGGCGCATGCGGCCAACGGTTTCAACAATTCCGTCCGCATAAACTCTCCCGAACGATTTGCAGCGCGCGGTCAGCGCGATGCCTTGCGCGCCATCTCGGATCTGTTCCGGGAAGAACTGCGCAGCGGTATGGATGTGACATTCACACCGTCGGGCCTGCGGTTTTCCCAGAACTGAACACGACAGGATTCCCCCTTGCCCCTAGGCCCTCCCGGGCCTAATACGCAGGCTTAGACTTCTGCGGAAATGAGGCGCGCCATGCTCGATCTGACATACGAAATGCCCAAACCCAAAACCATTGCCGGGGCCAAGCACGATTGGGAACTGGTGATCGGGATGGAGGTGCATGCTCAGGTCTCATCCAATGCCAAGCTGTTTTCGGGTGCATCCACCCAATTCGGGGCCGAGCCGAATTCAAACGTGGCCTTCGTGGACGCGGCGATGCCGGGGATGCTGCCGGTGATCAATGAATACTGCGTGGAACAGGCAGTGCGCACCGGACTGGGCCTGAAGGCGGATATCAATCTGAAATCGGCCTTTGACCGCAAGAATTACTTCTACCCCGACCTGCCGCAAGGGTATCAGATTTCCCAGCTGTATCACCCCATCGTGGGCGAAGGCGAAGTGCTGGTCGAACTGGGCGACGGCACCGCGCGCAAGGTGCGGATCGAGCGTATTCACATGGAGCAGGACGCGGGCAAGTCGATTCACGACATGGATCCGCATATGTCCTTCGTCGACCTGAACCGCACCGGCGTCTGCCTGATGGAGATCGTCAGCCGCCCCGACATTCGCGGGCCGGAAGAGGCCGCGGCCTATATCGCCAAGCTGCGTCAGATCATGCGTTACCTGGGCACCTGCGACGGCAACATGCAGAACGGCAACCTGCGGGCCGATGTGAACGTCTCGATCTGTTTGCCCGGCGCCTATGAGAAGTATCAGGAAACACAGGATTTTTCGCATCTGGGCACGCGCTGCGAGATCAAGAACATGAACTCGATGCGCTTCATCCAGCAGGCGATTGAAGTCGAAGCCCGCCGCCAGATCGCCATCGTCGAAGGGGGTGGTGAGGTCGAACAGGAAACCCGCCTGTATGACCCGGACAAGGGTGAGACCCGCTCGATGCGGTCCAAGGAAGAGGCGCATGATTATCGTTACTTCCCCGACCCTGATCTGCTGCCGCTGGAAATCGAACAAGCGTGGGTCGATGACATCGCCGCGAAGCTGCCTGAACTGCCCGACGAGAAAAAAGCACGTTTTATCAGCGCGTTTGGCCTGACCGACTATGACGCATCGGTTCTGACCGCCGAGGTGGAATCTGCCGCGTATTTCGAAGAAGTCGCCAAGGGTCGCAACGGCAAACTGGCTGCGAACTGGGTGATCAACGAACTGTTCGGCCGTCTTAAAAAAGAAGACCACGACATCACCGACTCGCCGGTTTCCCCGGCACAGTTGGGTGGGATCATCGATCTGATCTCGTCGGATGCCATTTCGGGCAAGATCGCCAAAGACCTGTTCGAAATCGTCTATACCGAAGGCGGTGATCCCGCGCAGATCGTTGAAGACCGCGGCATGAAGCAAGTGACCGATACCGGCGCCATCGAAGCTGCTCTGGATGAAATCATCGCTGCCAACCCGGCACAGGTTGAAAAGGCCAAAGTGAACCCGAAACTGGCGGGTTGGTTCGTGGGCCAGGTCATGAAGGCGACCGGAGGCAAGGCGAACCCGAAGGCCGTGAACGAATTGGTCAGCAAAAAGCTGGGCTCGTAACCCGATTGATGTGTACAGGTCTGCCAACGGCTACGGTTGGACTTGTATACATCGTATTCTCACGAAATCTTAAGACTTGGGGTCAAGCCATCGGCTTGACTTCCCCCTGTTCGCGTCCTTTCTTCGCCTCCAGAAAGGTGAGGTATCATGCAGAACAGATTTGATCAGGAACTCGAAGACCGGCTGGTGCGGTATGCGGCCATCGACAGTCAGAGCGACGAGACTTCCCCCACAACCCCCAGCACGCAAATCCAGTTCGACATGCTGAACCTGTTGCGCGATGAACTGACCCAGATCGGCGCGCAGGATATCGAGATCACAGGCGACAGCGTAGTGGTTGCGACCATTCCCGGAACCGCTCCGGGGCCGACAGTGGGCTTTTTGGCGCATGTGGATACCGCCCCACAGTTCAACGCCACAGGCGTCAAGCCACGGGTGATCAAGGGATACAATGGCGGCGATATCTCATTCCCAGACGATCCTGATCTGGTCCTGTCACCGGAAGAAAACCCCTATCTGGCCGAGAAAATTGGCCATGACCTGATCACCGCTTCGGGTACAACCCTGCTGGGTGCGGATGACAAGGCGGGCGTGTCGATTCTTATGACCATGGCTCGGCACCTGATCGAAAACCCGGATGTTCCGCACGGACCGATCCGCATCGCCTTTACCCCGGATGAAGAGATCGGGCGCGGTGTAACCGAACAGCTGCCCAAGGATCTGGGCGCGGATTTCGCCTATACGCTGGATGGTCAGGAAGTCGGTGAGATCGAGTACGAAAGCTTCTCAGCCGACCGTGCGGTGATCAAGATCGAAGGCGTTTCGATCCATCCCGGTTTGGCGAAAGACAAAATGGTGAACGCAGCACATCTGGCTGCAAAAATCGTTCAAACGCTACCTCAGGCCACCATGACCCCGGAAACCACCGATGGGCGCGAGGGATTCATCCATGTCACCGACATGAATGGCGGCTCGTCCGAGATGGAGATCAAGCTGATCCTGCGTGATTTCGAAATGGACGCACTGGAAGCCCAGCGCAACATCGTGCGTCAGGTGTGTGCCGCTGTACAGGCCACCGAACCACGCGCAAATATCACCTGCGAGATCAGCCATCAGTATCGCAATATGCGCTATTGGCTGGAAAATGACATGACACCGGTCGATCTGGCCCGCGATGCCTGCCGCGAATTGGGGATCGAACCTCTGTCCGTCCCGATCCGTGGCGGCACCGACGGGTCGCGCCTGACCGAATTCGGCACCCCTTGCCCCAACCTGTTCACTGGGATGCAATGCATTCACGGACCGATGGAATGGATCTCAGTACAAGACATGGCACTGGCGACTGAGCTGTGCCTTTCGGTTGTGACCAAGGCAGCACAGGCAGGCGGCAATCATCAGGGCTGATTTCCGCTGGTTGGGCAACGGCTCTTTCCCTCGGGGATCAGCGTGTTAGTTTGGCGCGAACAGGTGTTTAGGAACAGTTGATGCAGCGCTACGAATACAAGGTGATCCCCGCCCCACAAAAAGGTGTCAAAGCCAAAGGGGTGAAAACACCCGAGGGCCGCTTTGCGGTCTCGGTTGAACAGGTCCTGAACCAGATGGGTCAGGACGGCTGGGAATACCACCGTGCCGAGCTGCTACCCAGCGAGGAACGCGCGGGCCTGACCGGATCGACAACGAACTGGCGTAACGTGCTGGTGTTTCGGCGCGTGGTGGAAGAAGAAGTTGACGCATCCGAAATCGGTACAGCACCAGATATGGACAGCACCCCTTTGGCCCAGCCGGTTCCGGGCCCCGACGAGGTTCAGGCGCCGAAACCGATTGCGGCCGAGGCAGACGAACCGCCGTTGTCGTTGAAACAGTCTGATGAAGTATCCGAGGCCGATGACGCTTCAAAATCTTAGTCTTTGTCACAGGGGTGGGTATCTGAGATAAGGCATTAGACCACCTGCTGTTTTGAGATAAGTCCAACATCTTTAATCATTTGCCACGCCTTCAACACAGGTTGCCCGGCGGAACCCGTGTCCAGGCTTGTCCCGTGCGGGTTCCAGCGCACTCCGATTGCAAATGACCGGAACAGACGCCTGTCTATGCGTGATCTCGTCCGAAAAAGAACAAAAGCGTCAAAAGACTGGCGGCGACTTGAACACAAGCAGGACACGCCATTTGAAAAAGGGATACGCACCCCGAAAATCTGTGGCATGCTAATCGAACAACCGGGAGGGACATCAAAATGGCTATTCGGCAGACGCAAGGGCGGGCACGCCTTTATGACAGCATTCTCGATACAGTAGGCGACACGCCTTGCATTCGAGTCAATCGTATCGCGCCAGATCATGTAACCGTCTATGTGAAGTTCGAAGCGTTCAATCCCGCTGGTTCGGTCAAGGACAGGCTGGCGCTGAATATTATCGAAGCGGCGGAACGCGAGGGGCGGTTGAAACCCGGTCAGACCGTTGTCGAGGCGACATCTGGCAATACCGGGATAGGACTGGCCATGGTTTGCGCTGCCAAGGGCTATCCTCTGGTTGTCACGATGGC
Organism: Ruegeria sp. HKCCD6157; assembly: GCF_013110685.1. Classification (NCBI taxonomy): domain Bacteria; kingdom Pseudomonadati; phylum Pseudomonadota; class Alphaproteobacteria; order Rhodobacterales; family Roseobacteraceae; genus Ruegeria; species Ruegeria sp. HKCCD6157. Next base: position 812,995 of record NZ_WVRB01000001.1, on the reverse strand, counting down.
TGAAAGTTTCTCGGTCGAGCGGCGCAAGTTGATGCGGTTTTTGGGGGCCAAGGTCGTTCTGACCCCCAAGGCGCAAAAAGGGTTTGGCATGTACACCAAGGCCAAGGAACTGGCCGAGGAAAACGGGTGGTTTCTGGCCAGCCAGTTCGAAACTTCTGCCAATGCCGATATTCACGAAAACACGACCGCGCGGGAGGTTCTTACAGATTTCGAAGGGCAGCGACTGGATTACTGGGTGACCGGATACGGGACCGGTGGAACGGTTTCAGGTGTCTCGCGCGCCTTGCGGAAAGAGCGGCCCGAAACGAAGATCATCCTGACCGAACCAGCCAATGCAGCCATCGTGTCATCGGGGTACACCAACACCCGCAACGGGGATCATCAGCCGACCGAGAGCCACCCGAATTTCGAGCCGCACCCGATTCAGGGATGGACGCCGGACTTCATTCCTTGGGTCCTGCAGGAAGCCATAGACAATAAGTATCACGACGAACTGATCCCCGTACCCGGACCCGAAGGGATCGCGTGGTCGCGCCGACTTGCCTCGGAAGAAGGTATTTTCACCGGAATCTCGGGCGGGTCGACCTTTGCCGTCACAATGAAGATGGCCGAATCCGCACCGGAAGGATCCGTTTTTTTGGTCATGCTGCCGGACACCGGCGAGCGATACTTGTCGACCCCCCTGTTCGAGGGAATAGAAGAGGTCATGACACAAGAGGAATACGCCATCTCGGCATCTACGCCGTCCGCGCAGATGGAGGCGGATTGACACGTAAAGGTCTTCAGACGCCGATATCCAGGGCCAGCGCGTGGATGCGCGGCACGATGTCGCCCAGCGCCTTGTGCACGGCACGGTGGCGGGCGACGCGGGATTTGCCTCCGAATGCGCTGGCGCGGATACGAACGTTGAAGTGGCTTTCACCACCTTCCTGATATCCTGCATGGCCCCTATGGCTTTCGCTGTCGTCGACCACGTCCAGCTCGCGCGGATCAAAGGCGGCTTGCAGGCGGGTTCGGATCTCGTCGGTCACACTCATTTTTTTGCTTAGCGGCAAAAATATTGCCGCACCCCTCTTCTACTTTCGGCTGCTTAGATTAAACTGCTGCCTCCGAGTCGAAAAGACGCGTTCTTGAGGATTAGAGCATGGCGAAATCAGACCCCTTCGGATTCGATATGTCCGTTTCCAGCGCCAAAAAGAAGAATCCGCGGGGACGCCGGGGCATGTCGGGTGCCTCTGAAACCTCGGTCCGGATCTGTGACCACGAGGGATGTGAAGAGCCGGGAAAGTTCCGCGCGCCAAAAGCACCGGATGTCCTGGATGATTATTTCTGGTTCTGCCAGCAACACGTGCGGGAATATAATCAGAAGTGGAATTTCTTTGACGGCACCACCGAAGCCGAGCTGAACGCACAGCGTTCGAAAGACAAGGTTTGGGAGCGCGAGACCAAGCCGATCGGCGACCCCGAAGCACGTGCCTGGGCCCGTTTGGGGATCGAGGATCCGCATCAGGTTCTGGGTGCTAACAGCACGCAGAACAAAGGCCGCACGACGGGTGGCGGCGGACGACGCCTGCCGCCGACCGAACGCCGTGCGATCGAGATTCTCGAGGCCAATGACAGCTGGACCAAGGCCGAGGTTCGCAAAGCGTACAAGAAGCTGATCAAAGTGCTGCATCCGGACATGAACGGCGGCGACCGCTCGCAGGAAGAGCAGTTGCAGGAAGTTGTCTGGGCCTGGGATCAGATCAAGGACAGCCGGAACTTCAAGTAAGGGCACGGCTTTGCCTGCTTTGCGTTCGCGGCGCGCCCTGCCTGAATGGTTGGGTGCCGCAGACGACACAACCTGAAAAAACTGCGCAGGTTCCGTATGGAACCCTGTTTCATTCCACACGAAAGTGGTGGAGGATTTGGGACAGGAGTTTCCAGTGATCAGTTTCGTGCGCACATCCATTTGCCTGTTGCTCGTCTCGCTAAGCGGGCTCATCGCTGCCAGCTTCATTCCGACTGATGCGGATTGGCTGTTCCTTTTGGCGCTGATTTGCGTGGTGGCCAGCGCAATCTTGTTCATACGGGCCTGGTTCAGGTGGCGCCGGGCCAATACATGGATCATCGTGGACGGCTCGAACGTCATGCACTGGAAAGATGGCACGCCGGATCTGGGTACGTTGAAGAAGGTCCTTGAGACTTTGAAGCGCGCAGGGTTCAAACCGGGCGTCATGTTCGATGCGAATGTCGGGTACAAAGTCGAAGGCCACTATATGGACGACCGGAAGCTGAGCCGCGCCCTGGGCCTACGATCCAAGCAGGTCATGGTGGCCCCCAAAGGGACACCTGCGGACCCGCTGATCTTGCAGGCGGCGCGGGATAGCAAGGCACGCATCGTCACAAATGACCGGTTTCGGGATTGGGTAGACGAGTTTCCGGATGTGTTGAAAGCTGACCGTCTGTTAAAAGGTGGCTTTCGCAAAGACGAGCTTTGGTTTTCGCTATAGTCAAGCGACAGTTGACCCAAGGCACAGATGTGTAAGGCCATCACAACGGTGCTGCACTGAGAAATTGCCTAAGGCAACTGATCCGAGAGAACACATTTTAAGGGGTTTGTTGAGGCCAGGGATCAAACCAGGGGCGGTTCGGATTACAACTATTCGCGCTTTAGTCCGGGTATGAGCTTCGCAATGCAATTGCTTCCCGGCGCTTCAAACAACTTAAGCGAGTTTGCTGCGACACTGCGGTGCCGTCACGCAATTCGGGGAACAGTGCGAGCAGTTCTTCGACGTCTTCACGACAGAAAGACTTCAGCGCTGTGTCGCCCAGAAAAAGACTTTCGCTACGTAGCCCCTGCGAGTGCAATACCGCGTGTCGAGAGCAGGCAATGTGGTAATATGTGATGTCTTCACCCGTGTACACCTGCTGAATTGTTCCGTCATTCACCAAGTGAATTGCCGCAACAAAGACCCGATCTTGTCCGAACAACAACTCGGCGCGCCAGCCTTCCAGCATGATCCGATGTTGCGGAGACACAAAAACATCCTGGTTGGGTTGACCCTTGCAAATCGCGTCGCGCCGAATGCGAACGGGTCTAAATTTTGGTTGCAAAGCCAGTGTTTGTGCACTCAGCACTTTTTTCCCGATCCACAAAATCGGCAGCGTTTTCCCACCTGACACGCAAACTCTGTCACCGATCATCAGGTTCTCGACCGGGCGTGGACCGGCCTCGGTCTCGATCAGGGTTCCAGCAACAAAACAGGGCGGATTGTTTGGATCAAGATCTCCGGTTGTGATTTGCCAGTTTCCGGTTGTCATTGGCCCGGTGGGGTTGTTGGTGTCCCAGGCGTAGATTTCGGTCCCAACCTGAATAAACTCACCAGATTCGCCGGTACCTCTGTAGTTACCTTGTCCGAGGTACGTGTAGGGTACGAACGGACCACCGTTGATCGAAATCGTTTGACCCGACACAGTGGCTGGTTCGGTCATGTTTTGGACGATCAAGTCGCCTTGCCCGCTTGTGTTGACCGAATGAAGTAAGACATCAAACGACATACGTTGTATCCGCTAAGCAGGTTGGACCAAAAGGAAACTCGCAACGAACATGTTCCTTCCGTGTGTTGACTGAACAGAACACCACAGACCTCACAAACTCACAAAGAACGCCAAAATCCACATTTAAAAGTCATGTTAACGCGCCGAAGAAGCATTTCAATGATAGTATGTTAATGTTTGCATTTGAACGAGGCACAAAGGTTGTTGCCAGCCTTTCACCGAGGACTTCTGGGTTATGCGCAATCGGCCTCAAAGCTTGTTAACGCGAGGTGCCAAATCGTAGTGTGGGTCATCATTCTGGAATGACACCCCAAGCGCAAAGATAGGGCCAGTTTGCAAGAAAAACATGCGCACCTTTGGGCGCCTTTCGCTTTCCCTTGCCCTTGCCCGCAATATGTTGCACCACACACGGGTTCATACCCGGTGAACGGGCCAAAGGATAAGGACTAGGCGCATGGCTGACGGATCGATCGATATCAACGCAAAACCTACCGAGGATATCTCGGTCCGTGACGTGTTCGGCATTGACAGCGACATGGCGGTCAAAGGTTTCGCCGAGCGCAGCGACCGAGTGCCGGTGATCGATCATACCTACAAGTTCGATCCGGAAACCACGCTGGCGATTCTGGCGGGCTTTTCCCATAACCGTCGCGTGATGATCCAAGGCTATCACGGCACCGGCAAATCGACCCACATTGAACAGGTCGCCGCCCGTCTGAACTGGCCCGCCGTGCGTGTGAACCTGGACAGCCATATCAGCCGGATCGACCTGATCGGCAAGGACGCGATCAAACTGCGCGACGGCAAGCAGGTGACCGAGTTCCACGAAGGCATCCTGCCCTGGGCGTTGCGCAACCCGGTTGCCATCGTGTTCGACGAATACGATGCGGGCCGCGCAGACGTGATGTTCGTGATCCAACGTGTGTTGGAGCATGACGGCAAGCTGACCCTGCTGGATCAGAACGAGATCATCACCCCGAACCCGAATTTCCGCCTGTTTGCCACCGCCAACACGGTCGGTCTGGGCGATACCACGGGCCTGTATCACGGCACGCAGCAGATCAACCAGGCGCAGATGGACCGCTGGTCGCTGGTGTCGACCCTGAACTATCTGAGCCACGACGCCGAGACGATGATCGTTCTGTCGAAGGCGCCGCATTACAACACCGCCGAGGGCCGCAAGACCGTCAGCCAGATGGTCACCGTCGCCGACCTGACACGGACCGCCTTCATGAATGGCGATCTGTCCACCGTCATGAGCCCGCGGACCGTGATCAACTGGGCTCAGAACGCCGAGATTTTCCGCAACGTGGGCTATGCGTTCCGCCTGTCCTTCCTGAACAAATGCGATGAGCTGGAGCGCCAGACCGTGGCCGAGTTCTATCAGCGCTGCTTCGATGAGGAGTTGCCTGAAAGCGCCGCGAGTGCGAGCTTGGGGTAAGCACCCGAATTGCGCCCGGAGCGGGCGCAATGCCTCCGGCGGGGATATTTTTGGCCAGATGAAGACGGATCCGTTACTGTTTTCGACGCCGGGCAGGCCAGTACTATGAGGGCTTAAGGACATGGCACAGAAGAACGACAACCCCGCCGATCCGTTCAAGAAGGCCTTGGCCGAGGCCACCAAGGTCATGGCCGATGATCCCGAACTGTCGGTGACCTATACGGTGGACCCTTCGGGCATGACGGGTGAGTCGATGCGGTTGCCTCAGGTCTCGCGTCGGATGACGCGTGAAGAGGTGCTGTTGGCGCGTGGCACGGCGGACGCCTTGGCGTTGCATCGCAAGTATCATGACGACGCGACCCATGCGCGCTATGCGCCTCCGGGCGATATGGCGCGGGATCTGTACGAGGCGATGGAGACCGCCCGCTGCGAGGCGATGGGCGCGCGGGACATGCCGGGCACCGCCAGCAATATTGACGTCAAGATCGGGCATGAAGCAATCCGGCGTGGGTATGATCAGTGCAAGCAACCCGCCGATGCACCTCTTTCGGTTGCGGCAGGCTACCTGATCCGGCATCTGGCCACCGGGCGTGAGCTGCCCTCTGCCGCCGAAAACATCATGAACCTGTGGCGTGGTTTCATCGAAGAGCAAGCGGGTGGGACGTTGGAAAACCTGGACGAGATTCTCTCGGATCAGGCGGAGTTTGCCAAATTCGCCCGTCAGGTGATCAAGGACCTGGGATATGGCGACCAGCTTGGGGATGACCCCGATGAGTTGGACGACGAGCAGGAAGACCAGGCCGAGGAAGACGCCGAAGAACAGCCCGATCCGGACAGCACCGGTCAGGATGATCAGGACGAACAGGACGCCGACGCGACCCCTGAGCAGACGCAGGAAGAGCAGCAGGATCAGTCTCAGGCCCAGGTCTCGATGGACGAAATGGCCGAAGACGAGATGGGTGACGAGGCTGAGATGCCGGATGGCGAGGCGCCTCTGGAGCCGCCTGCCCCACCGCCGGCATCCGAAGCGGACCCGGATTACAAGGTCTATCTGGACACCCATGACGAAGAGATCGCCGCCGAGGATCTGGCCGAACCGGCCGAACTGGAACGTCTGCGGGCCTATCTGGATCAGCAGCTGGAGCCGTTGAAAGGCGCGGTGTCGCGTCTGGCCAACAAGCTGCAACGCCGGCTGCAGGCGCAGCAGAACCGCAGCTGGGAGTTCGACCGCGAAGAAGGCATTCTGGACGCGGGTCGATTGGCACGTGTGGTCGCGAACCCCACCACTCCGCTGAGTTTCAAGGTCGAGAAAGACACCGAGTTCCGCGACACGGTGGTGACGCTGCTGCTGGACAATTCGGGGTCGATGCGCGGACGTCCGATTTCGATCGCCGCCATCTGTGCCGATGTTCTGGCGCGGACGCTGGAGCGGTGCAATGTAAAGGTCGAAATTCTGGGCTTTACCACGCGGGCGTGGAAAGGCGGTCAGGCGCGCGAGGCATGGCTGAACGATGGACGTCCGCAGCAGCCCGGCCGTTTGAACGACCTGCGCCACATCATCTACAAGGGCGCGGACGCCCCTTGGCGTCGTGCGCGGCCCAATCTGGGTCTGATGATGAAAGAGGGCCTGCTGAAAGAAAACATCGATGGAGAAGCCCTGGAATGGGCACATCGCCGGATGCTGGCGCGGCGCGAACAACGCAAGATCCTGATGGTGATCTCGGACGGTGCGCCGGTCGATGATTCGACACTGAGCGTGAACCCGGCCAACTATCTGGAAAAACACCTGCGCGACGTGATCGCGATGGTCGAAAAACGCAAGATGGTCGAACTTTTGGCCATCGGCATCGGCCATGACGTGACCCGGTATTATGACCGGGCGGTGACGATTACCGATGTAGAGCAACTGGCCGGCGCGATGACCGAACAACTGGCGGCTCTGTTTGACAGTGACCCACGGGCGCGGGCGCGGGTGATGGGGATGAGAAAGGTCGGCTGAGGCTGATCTTCTGCCCGGCGGGCGCATTTCCCCGAGGGCGACGTGTTTTTCGTTGCTGATCATCGGCCTGTTCACGCGGGGTGTTGCCGTCTGGACATTTTTTGAAATGCGCCTCAGGGTCACGCTCAAATGCTGTGAATGAGGCCGCCCATGTTCCAATCCTTCGAAGTGACCGCCCGCCCGGAACAGGGGCCACCGCGGCTGGCCGCCTTGCGCGAACAGATGGTGCAAGAAGGGCTGGATGGGTTTCTGATTCCGCGGGCGGATGCCCATCAGGGAGAGTATGTCGCGGCGCGCGATGAACGTCTGGCCTGGCTGACCGGGTTCACGGGCTCGGCCGGGTTTTGCGCCGCCCTGCGCGACGTGGCCGGAGTTTACATCGACGGGCGGTATCGCACCCAGGTCAAGGCACAAGTTGCCGCAGATTTCACCCCGGTCCCCTGGCCCGAGGTAAGCCTGAGCGCCTGGCTGAAACAGCAATTGCCCAACGGCGGCAAGATCGGTTTTGATCCGTGGCTGCATGCGGCGGGGCAGATTTCCGGCACATTGAGTGATCTGGAAGGATCGGGCATCGAACTGGTGAGATGCGAAAACCTTGTGGACCGGATCTGGGCCGATCAACCGGCACCGCCGATGAACCCGGTCAAGGCGCATCCGATCGAATTTGCCGGGGAAGGTGCGGACAGCAAGATCGCCCGTCTGGCCGAAGACCTTCGGCGGGCCGGGCACAAGGCAGCGGTGATCACCCTGCCGGATTCCATCATGTGGCTGTTGAATATCCGTGGGTCGGATATCGCCTATAATCCGGTGGCCCACGGCTTTGCCATTCTTCATGCAGGTGGTCAGGTCGATCTGTTCATGGCAGCAGAAAAACTGGCCGGGGTTCGGGATCATCTGGGCTCTCAGGTGACTTTGCGTGCTGTGGGCGATTTTCTGGATGCGGTTGCGGCTCTGGCCGGTCCGGTGCAGGTGGATGCCGCTTCGGTACCTCAGATCGTGGCCGATGCGCTGGGTGATGCGATGACGGATGGCGGCGATCCCTGCGCCCTGCCCAAAGCCTGCAAGAATGCGGCTGAAATCGCGGGCAGCGCCGAGGCGCATTTGCGCGATGCGGTTGCGGTCATCGAAACGTTATGCTGGCTGGACCAACAGGCCCCGGGCAGCGTGACCGAAACACAGGTTGTCACCCGGCTGGAAGAAAACCGGCGCAAGGACAATGCGCTTCAGGACATCTCGTTCGATACCATTGCAGGCACGGGTCCGAACGGCGCGATCATGCATTACCGCGTGACGGAAGAGACCGACAGCCGCCTGGAAAGCGGCCATATTCTGGTGCTGGACAGTGGCGGGCAGTATCTGGACGGCACCACCGACATCACCCGAACCATCGCCATCGGTGACGTCGGAACCGAGGAAAAAACCTGCTTCACCCGGGTGCTGAAGGGCATGATTGCCATGTCGATGCTGCGTTGGCCTGCGGGCCTTGCCGGGCGGGATATCGAATGTGTGGCCCGCGTGCCGCTGTGGTCTGCGGGACAGGATTTCAACCATGGGGTCGGACATGGGGTCGGCGCCTATCTGAGCGTGCATGAAGGGCCGCAGCGGCTGTCTAAAGTCAGCCATGTACCGCTGCAACCCGGCATGATCCTGTCAAACGAACCCGGGTATTACCGGGAAGGCGCCTTTGGCATCCGCATCGAAAACCTTGTGGTGGTGGAAGACGCTCCTCTGCTTCCCGGTGGCGATGCCGAACGCGCGATGCTGAACTGGCGCACGCTGACCTATGTACCGATTGACCGCAGACTGATCATGGTCGATATGTTGACGACCGACGAACGCGACTGGCTGAATGCCTATCATCGCGACGTTGCGGAAAAAATCCGCCCAAGGCTGGGACATGACGCACAACTGTGGTTGGATGCCGCAACTGCCCCAATCTGACACTGGTCTGTTACATAAAACAGGCAGAGGGGTGGCCCTGATACGACGACGGAAGGAAGAGGAATGGCTGAGATCACGATCCGGAAAGCGCCGGGCAAATGGACTGTCCGCTCGGGCGGTGCGATCCTGGGCGAAACGAACAACGCGCTGGAACTGCTTGAAGGCGACAAGGATCCGGTGATCTATTTCCCGCGCAACGATGTTGCGATGGCGTTTCTGGATCGGACCGACAAGGTGACCCACTGCCCCGGCAAGGGCGACGCGACGCATTTTTCCATCGTCAACAAGTCATCCGTTACCGACAACGCGGTCTGGAGCTATGAGGAGCCGATTCAGGCAGTGGCCGAGATCAAGGACCATCTGGCATTCTACCCGGCTGAATCGGTGAAGGTGGAGCAGATTTAACACCCCCCCCGCACCCACCTCACGCAGCTGTGGCATGCACGTGAACGGCATTTGCGGCACACTTGCTCCGGGGTAACACCGGAGGCTTCCATGTCGATGTCACGTCGCGGTTTTGCTGGGATGATCGGGGCTGGTGCAATGGCACCCGGTGTGCTGTGGGCGCAGCAGGATCCGGTTCTGGACGCGTTGCGCAGCACGCTGAGCGGGCGTCGGACCGCATTTGAGGCGCAGATGGCGTATCTGAAGGACCGCGGCCAGCCGGATGTTGTGGCCGGGTTGCTGACTGCGATGCGTTATGCCGACAGGCGGCGGAATGAGATTGTCGAGGTGATGGAGGCCCTGACCGGGCAGCGCCATGGCAATGACTGGTTCGAGTGGATGCTGTGGCAGGAACGAAACCCGCAGATTACCCCTCATCCGTCGCTGATCCCGTTCAAGCGCGAGGTTCTTCTGGGGATCGACCCGAATTTCGATCTGTTCCTGCGGCCCGAATATCTGCAACGCGACAAGATGAAGATCCGCCTGGAAGAGATCGCCTGGGGCGGTGTGTACAAGGATGGCATTCCGTCCCTGGACAATCCCACCCTGATCTCTGCTTCGAATGCGGGGTATCTGAAAGGCGATGATCTGGTATTCGGCGTGGCCATCAACGGGGATGAACGTGCCTATCCCCTGCGGATCATGGGCTGGCACGAGATGTTCAACGAGGTGATCGGTGGTGTGCCCGTGGCGCTGGCCTATTGCACGCTTTGCGGGTCGGGCATCCTGTTTGAAACCCAGATGGCGGGGCGGCGAAAGCCGTTCATTTTCGGGTCGTCAGGTTTCCTCTATCGTTCGAACAAGCTGATGTTTGACCGTGAGACGCATTCGCTGTGGAACCAGTATACCGGCAGGCCTGTTGTGGGGCCCTTGGCGAACAGCGGCATCACGTTGAAACAGCGCCCGGTGGTGATCACGACATGGGACAGCTGGAGGACCTCGCATCCCAAAACCCGTGTTCTGTCGCTGAACACCGGGCATCGGCGCAATTACGGATCAGGGGTGGTTTATCGCGACTATTTCGCCTCGAGCGAGCTGATGTTCCCGGCGGTTGTGGATCAGTCCCGGCATCGGCAGAAGGATTACATCTTTGCCGTGCGCCAGTTTGGTGCAGCCCGCGCCTGGCCTCTGGATGCGTTCAAGGGCAAACCGGTGATCAACGATGCAATCGGTCGGACACCTCTGGTTCTGATTGGCGATCCAAAAGAGCGCAGCGTGCGGGCTTATGAGCGAAAAACGCATGCGTTCCGGGCGACGCAAGGCGGGTTGCAGGATAGCGCGGAGAACGGTTGGACCGTCACGGAAGAGGCTTTGATCGGGCCGGATGGAACGCGTTTGCCACGAGTCGCCGGTCATGTTTCCTACTGGTTTGCGTGGGACAATTATCTGGGCGACGCAGCCAGCGTGTATGGTGAGTGAAACTCAGGAATGCTCTTCGGCAGCCGTGGCCGCAAGCGCCCTGTTATATGCCTTGAGCGCATCGACGTGATAGAGCGCCCCAACCGGTGTTTCAGAGCCGTCGTTTTCCAGAATGACAACCGGAATGCAGGGGATGTCGTCACGATCAAAATAAGGCATGGCGGCTTCCAGCGTGGCGCTGGCCTGAATGCACAGGCCCTGGTCGATCAGCCCCTGTGCCTCTTCCTTCGTGATCGACCGCGGATCCCCAAGCGGGCGCATCACCGCTCCGGCGCGAAGCATTGCCAGCAGATAAGCCTGCGGCCCCGCGGCCAGGTGGACATCACGCCGTTCCAGCTGCGTCAGGAAGAAAGACCGGTCCACAAGTCTCGAGGCCAGTGCCGTGGACATGGACACGCTGACCATCACGGCAAGGCCGATCTGCCAATCGCCGGTCAGTTCAAAAACGATCAAAGTGGTCGAGATGGGCGCGCCCAGCACCGCCGCAGCCACGGCGCCCATTCCGGCAAAGGCATAAAGCGTGTGCGTGCCCGACACATCCGGCAGCAACCCGGTGGCGATCAGACCGAAGGCCAGCCCGGTCAACGCGCCGACCATCAGAGACGGAGAGAACACCCCGCCCCCCATGCGCCCGCCCATGGTAATCGCCACCGCAACCGTTTTGATCACCGCAAACAGGATGGCCGTGGTCAGCACCAGATCACCGGTCAGGGCGCGAATTGTCGTCTCATACCCCACGCCGATGATATGCGGAAACCAGATCGCCATCAGCCCCAGCATCGCCCCGGACACTGCAGGGCGCAGCCAAGCCGGAATCGACAGGCGGTTCTGGATATGGCTGCCGATATCCTCGGCAAAGAAAATCGACCGCATCAGCAGCAGCGCAACAAGTCCGCAGATCAGGCCCAGGATCAGGAAGGCCGGAAGCTCGACATAGAATTGCAGCGATCCCGGCGTCTCCAGCGTGAACTCGGTGACGTCGCCATATTCCAGCCGGTTGATCACCGTTCCCGCGACCGAGGCGATGACGATCGGGGCAAAGGCGTGAACGGCGAAATGGCGCAGCACGACCTCGAGCGCGAACAAGGCCCCCGCAATGGGGGCGTTGAAGCTGGCCGACACGGCCGCGGCAACGGCACATCCCAACAGGTCACGTCCCGTGATCCCATCCGCGTGTATGCGGTTGCTGACCCATGTGGAAATCACTCCGGCCATATGCACCACCGGCCCCTCTCGGCCTGTCGATCCGCCCGAACTGAGCGTGATCAGCGAGGCAAAAAACGACGCGATGCCCGCCTTGACCTCGACCCGCCCGTCGGTGATGGCCGAACCTTCGATCACGTCGGCAACCGACCGGACTCGGCCGTCATTGGTGAACCGGTTCAGGATGATGCCGACGACCAGGCCACCGAAGATGGGAATGATCAGAACCATGAACCATGGCAGTTTCTCGGCGTGGCTGTGCAGCAGCAGGATGTCATCGGTATCGTAAAGATAGGCTTGCAGCGCACGGATGGCCTTGCGGAAGCCAAGCGCCATGAAACCGGCCGCGATCCCGATGGCTAGCGCAATGAACCAGAACTGGATCTGGCTTGGCCCCCGGCGCAGCATGACCCGCCACGCATCCTTGATCGCGGCCAGAGCCTGATTGAACTGGTTGCGCAGAACGGTGCGGGTCGATTGGGTCATTGGCCCTCGGGGATCATCACTTAACCCTTAGTAAGCCACGGAGCGCCCATATAAAAGTGAGATAGCGACAGTGTGAGCACCAATTCACGCCATCGCCGCGTCAGGCCTGCAACAGAGCCCGTGCGGCGGCACGGGCTTCTTCAGTGATGGTATCGCCGGCCACCATGCGCGCGATCTCGTCCACCCGATCCGGTTCGGCCAGAGGAATGACGGTGGACAGGGTTTGTCCGTTGGTGACCTGTTTCTGCACCCGCCAGTGATGCGCCGCCCGTGCGGCGACTTGAGGGGAATGGGTGACAACCAGAACCTGCCCGCCCTGCGCCAGCGACGCCAGCCTGCGCCCGACCGCATCCGCGGTTGCCCCACCGACACCACGATCGATTTCGTCAAAGATCATCGTCCGGGCACTGTCGTCGCCAGACAGACAGACCTTGAGGGCCAGCAGGAAGCGGCTGAGCTCACCCCCCGAGGCAATCTTGTTCAGCGGCCCCGCCGGTGCACCGGGGTTGGTGGCCACGGTGAAGGCCACCGCGTCGGTGCCTTCGGGGCCGGGTTCAGCCGGGGTGATCTCGGTCTGGAACACGGCACGTTCCATCTTGAGCGGGGCCAGTTCCGCCATGACGGCCGCGTCAAGCCGCCCGGCGGCGACCTTGCGCGCGGCGCTGAGGTCGGCTGCGGCAGCGTCATAGGCTTGTTGCGCCGCGTCTACGGCCGCTCGCCTGTCTGCCAGGTCGGCATCCCCTGCCTCCAACCGGTTCAACCGGTCACGCAGAGTGTCGGCAAACGAACCCAGATCATCCGGGGCCACGTCATGTTTGCGGGCCTGCGCACGGATGGCAAACAGGCGTTCCTCGGCCTGTTCCAATTCTGCCGGGTTGAAGTCCAGCGCTTGAAGGCAGGCATTCACGCCATCCTGCGCCTCGCCCAACTCGATCATCGCGCGCCCGAGCGCTGCTATCGGTTCTTCCAACTGGCCGCCCGCATTGTCCGAGACGCCTTCCAGCCAGCGGATGGCGTCGGACATGGCCCCTTCCGCCCCGTCCCCGGACAACAGGGCAAAGGCACGCGCAACATCGTCGCGAATCCGCTCGGCCCCTTGCATCATGCGGCGGCGGGCATCCAGCTCGGCATCCTCACCGGGTTGCGGGTCAAGCTGGTCAAGTTCGGCGACCGCATGACGCAGGAATTCTTCCTCGCTGCGGACGGCAGCCAGAGCGGCCTCGGTCTCGGCCAGCGCCTTGCGGGTACGGGACATCGCGGCCCAGGCGGTTCGCACGTTTGTCAGTTGCTCCGAAACCTGTGCGAATTCGTCCAGCATCGCCCGATGACCACGTGGATTCAGCAAACCGCGGTCATCATGCTGTCCGTGCAGTTCGATCAGAGTCTCGGACAGCGCCCGCAGAACTTCGCCCGAGCAGCGGCGGTCATTGACCCAGGCGGTCTTGCGGCCCTCGGCCGTGTTGACGCGACGCAGGATCAGTTCCTGCCCCCCCGGCAGGCCGGCTTCGGCCAGAATCGCATGTGCGGGATGATCGGCAGAGAGTTCGAATTCGGCGACGACCTCACCCTGCGCGGCCCCCTGCCGCACCAGTTCCGCGCGCCCTCGCCAGCCCAACACGAAGCCAAGCGAATCCAGCAGAATCGATTTGCCCGCACCCGTCTCGCCGGTCAAGGCGTTCAAGCCCGGCTGAAAGCTGAGTTCCAGCCGGTCGATGATCAGCATATCGCGGATATCAAGGGCGCGCAGCATGTGGTCTTCAGCGTCCCGGACCAAAGGCCATCGCGATTACAACCATTCACCTTTGATGGTCTGACGATAAATCGTGCTGAGCCAGTTGTTACCGCGGCTCTTGAGATCAAGCCCGCGAGAGGTCAACAGTTTGTACGCATCGTCATACCATTCCGAGGACTGGTAGTTGTAGCCAAGAATGGCACCTGCGGTCTGCGCCTCGTCCAGCAGGCCAAGCGACAGATAGGCCTCGACCAGACGATACAGTGCTTCGGCGGTGTGGGATGTGGTCTGAAAGTCTTCGACCACAACTCGGAACCGGTTGATCGCCGCGATATAGTGATCCTGACGCAGGTAGTAGCGCCCGATCTCCATTTCCTTGCCTGCCAGATGGTCGAAGGCCAGATCGAACTTCAGAACCGCCGATGTGGCGTATTCGCTGTCGGGATAGACCTCGATCACGGTCCGCAGAGATTGCAGCGCCTGGAAGGTCAGGCCCTGGTCACGCCCGACTTCGTCGATCTGATCATAATAGCTGAGCGCCAGCAGATACTGCGCATAAGCAGCATCTTCATCCGTCGGATAGAAGTCGATATAGCGCTGCGCCGCCGCGCGGCTTTCTTCGTAATTCTGGTCCGAATGGAACGAAAACGCCTGCATGATCAGCGCGCGCTTGGCCCAATCCGAATATGGATACAAACGTTCGACTTCCGAGAAATACCACGCCGCATCGTCCGAGCGATTCTGCGACAGTTCGTATTCACCTCGGGTATAGATCTGTTCCGGCGTGAACCCTTCCAGATTCTGTTCACGGTCCGCGCCCTTGTTGCCAAAAAGGCCGCCGGCGTTGCCGCATGCCGTCAAAACTGCTGCCAGAAGAATCGCACCCGCGAATCTGACTGCCGCTTTGCTGCCAACCATACCGCCCATCCTTGTCGTCTTGCTTAATGGGGTTTGCCCCGATTTGAGCCATGGTCTAGCACAGAAAATTCCGGTGCAAAACGCCTTATGCGACTTCTGGCGCAAATGTCGTCAGAGTTGATCTGATCAGGCCACTTCGGGAATTTCGTTGACAACAAGCCCCTGCCCCGGCAGGCGCGCGGCCTGTTCCGGCGTGCACAGCACCGGACGTACTGCGCCCGGCGTTTCGAACAGGTTGCGCAGCAATGTGTTGGTCAGCGAATGACCCGACTTGTTTCCGGTGAAGTGACCCAAAATCGGCCCACCAGCCAGATAGAGATCACCCAGAGCATCCAGCATCTTGTGACGCACGGCCTCGTCGACCCGGCGGAAACCGCCCGGTGTCAGAACTTCGACGCCCTGAACGACCACGGCATTTTCAAGCGTGCCGCCCAAAGCCAACCCGTTTTCGCGCATCGCCTCGACATCCGTGCGACGGCAGAACGTGCGACAATCGCTGAGTTCACGCGCGAAGGAACCGTTGCGCATATCAAGCGTTTTGCTCTGGCTGCCGATGGCACCGTCTTCGAAATCGATATGGAAGTCGATGATCAGCCCGTCAGCGGGCGCAAGGCTGGCGCTCGCGCCTTCGCGGGATGCGGTGACGGTTTTCAGAACCTCATAGGCCAATACCGGGCTGGCCTGACGGCGCACGCCTCTGGCCATAATGCCACGCACAAATTCGATCGAAGAGCCGTCCATGATCGGAACTTCGGGGCCGTCGATCTCGACAAGCGCGTTGTGCACGCCACATCCGGCCAATGCAGCCATGATATGTTCGACGGTGGAAACCGATACACCGGCATCATTCACCAGACGCGTACAAAGCGGGGTCCGTTCAACCGCATAGTAGATCGCCGGGATCATCGCGTCGCCCAGTTGAATATCCGTCCGCTTGAACCAGATGCCATGACCAGCCGCCGCCGGTTTCAGGACCATGGTCGCCGGCTTGCCGCTGTGCAGCCCGACGCCTTTAAACGTGACCGGAGATTTGAGCGTATGTTGCAAAATGGGCCTCGGTGAGTAGTGTCCAGCCTGCTTGGGCCGTGTTGGACACTGAGTTAAGGAAGCCCGCGTCAAGGCTCAACTCACTCTTTGCAACCGATTGAAACATGTATGTAACAGATCGGCAAAACCCTGCTTACATGCCTGCAAGATACTGTTAATAAACGATTAAGGGCCGCCAAATGGCAGCCCCTTGAGTGGATTTTGTTACCGCGATCAGTTGGCTTGACGGCGCAGGAAGGCCGGAATTTCGATGCGGTCCTGATCCGGATCGGCCTCTTCCTGAAGCGGCGCGGTCGCCTCGGACTGTCGCAAAACGGGCTGCTGCCGCGGCGGTTGGGCCGGTGTATCCGAGGCATGACCGGTCATCCGATCGATCAGACGATTGAAGCCAAAACGCGACCGCTCCTCGGGTTCCGGTTGCGAAACCGCTTCGGGTTGGCGGGGCGCTGCCGGTCTCTGCGGCGCCGACGGAACCTTCTGAACAGCAGCCTGCAAACGCTGCAATGCTTCGGGCGACGGGGTGCCGGCAGCATGCCCGCGCGGTGCCACGAATGCCTCGGGCGCGGGCTCAACGTGCTCTGGCTGCGGCTCGAATTCGGCCACACGCGGCTGATAAGCGGGCGGCGGCAGGCCGTCATCGTCACGCTCGTCGCGCGGCTGGAATTGCGGCTGCGCCGGCTCTTCAGCGGCTTCAAACAGCGAAGGTTCGCGGTTTTCTTCCGGCTGCGGGACGGGCTCTGCTGCGTCGGCAACCACCCTGGCTTCTTCATGAATATGCTCTTCAGCCGAAACCGTGCGGGTCAGCGGTTCGGACATCGAACGGCGCGCCACCGGGACTTCGGTCGTTTTTTCGCTGGCGTCGATGCCGGTCGCAACAACCGACACGCGCATTCCGCCTTCCATAGCGGTATCCAGCGTCGAGCCGACGATGATATTGGCCTCGGGGTCCACTTCCTCGCGGATGCGGTTGGCGGCTTCGTCCAGCTCGAACAGGGTCAGGTCGTGCGACCCGGTGATGTTGATCAGCACGCCCTTGGCGCCCTTGAGGCTGATTTCGTCCAACAGCGGGTTTGCAATAGCCTTTTCCGCCGCCTGGATGGCGCGATCTTCGCCTGTTGCCTCGCCGGTGCCCATCATTGCCTTGCCCATCTCGTCCATCACGGCGCGAACGTCGGCAAAGTCGAGATTGATCAGGCCGGGGCGCACCATCAGGTCGGTCACGCCTTTGACGCCCTGATACAGAACGTCGTCAGCCATCGAGAACGCCTCGGTAAAGGTGGTCTTTTCATTGGCCAGGCGGAACAGGTTCTGGTTGGGGATGATGATCAGCGTGTCGACAACCTGCTGCAGCGCCTCAACCCCATCTTCGGCTTGGCGCATCCGCTTGGCACCTTCGAACTGGAAGGGCTTGGTGACGACACCGACGGTCAGTACACCCAGCTCACGCGCGGCTTGCGCGATGATCGGAGCAGCCCCCGTTCCGGTACCGCCGCCCATACCGGCGGTGATGAAGCACATATGAGCGCCGGCAAGGTGGTCCACGATCTGTTCGATGCTTTCCTCGGCGGCGGCTGCGCCTACGGTCGGGCGGGCCCCTGCCCCCAGACCTTCGGTGACTTTCACGCCCAGCTGCACCCGCGCCGAGGACTGGCTTTGTTGCAGTGCCTGTGCGTCGGTGTTGGCGACCACGAAATCAACGCCGTCCAACTGTTTTTCAATCATGTTGTTGACGGCGTTCCCGCCTGCGCCGCCAACGCCAAATACTGTAATCCGAGGCTTCAGTTCGTCGTGCCCGGGCATCGAAAGATTCAATGTCATGCTCTGTCCGCCTGTATTTATGTCCCGCCAAAGCGGTGTTTTTCTTACCTATCCTTGTTCGATTCTAGCGGCCTGATGCCAAAAGGTCACGTCAAAAATCGCGTTTTCCCACAAAATATGGAGGAAATAAGGCAGAAACCGGCGGCATTTCGCAGGTCATGCCAGATATAGCGGAAACAACGGCGACCATCACTAGACAACCGGCATGAACGCGAGGACACATTCGTTCATCACGCTCTGATCGACTGTCATCTACACTGCGGAAAACTGCTCAGGTCCTGCCGCGAGGCCTCTTTCGGGCCCTGTGGATATCTTGCGGGATAAATCGAAACGCTGCAACCGGTTTCTTCAGCTGAGCGGTGCATTTGGACAGTCCAGGCCGCGGTCCGTCATGGATCGCACTTCCTGTATTTCCCCATCGACGAATGAGGCAAGCCGAACCATTAAACGACCTTCATGCAAAAACGGCCACCAACAGACCGGAATGCCGTCCGGGTCATTGTCATACAGAAAACACAACTGACCGTTCGGCGTCGTGATCTGCCCGTAGACACAGCCCTGCCCCTCTTCGCGCCAGACCGACATGCGGCGGTTCAGGAATTGCTCGGTTCCCACCAGGCCACCGCTGCGGATTTCGTAGAATGTCAGAGTTTTGCCGACCGCCGCGTCCAGAAACGCCTCGGGCGTGATCATGGTCTGGGCCGAGGCCCAGCAAGGCAGCAGCGCCGCGCACAGAGCGCCCCCGCGCAGGTGTCTACCAGTTGTCACGGAACCACCGTACGGCGCGCTTGAACGGGCGCGCGGCATAGGTGTCGACCGGGATTTCAAAATCCCACCATTCATCCTGGGGATGGGCCGCGAACAGGCTGAGGCCGACAGCGGACGAGAATCCGGGCCCGGTGGCCGATTGCGGCAGGCCATGCACCCGCAAGGGGCGGCCCAGGCGCACGCGTTGACCGAGGATGCGCGTGGCCAGCCCGTCCAGCCCCATGATCTGGCTGCCGCCGCCGGTCAGCACGATCTGCTGGCTTGGCATATGTTCAAACCCGGCGGCGTCCAGCCGGACGCGGACCTCTTCAAGAATTTCCTCGACACGCGGGCGCATGATGCCGATCAGTTCGGCGCGGCTGACGGTGCGGCGGTCGTGTTCCCAATCGCCGGTATCACCACCGATATCAATCATATCCCTGTCGTCGGCCCCGGTGGCATGAACGCCGCCATTGAATGTCTTGATCCGTTCCGCCACGGCGGCAGGCACACCCAGGCCCATCGAGATATCGGCGGTCACGTGATCGCCGCCCATGCGCACGCAATCGGCATAGATCATGTGCTTTTTCATGAAGATCGACACGCTTGTGGTGCCGCCGCCCATGTCGATACAGGCCGCGCCCAGTTCCTGCTCGTCTTCGACCAGCGCCGAGATGCCCGAGACATAGGCCGAGTTGGCAATACCCGCGAGTTCAAGATCGCAGCGCTTGATGCAGCGCACGATGTTCTGGATCGCTGACGAATCCACGGTAAGCATATGCATGTCGACCGCAAGGCTCTGGCCCATCTGCCCGCGCGGGTCGATCAAGCCCGATCGGTTGTCGAGCGCGAAATTCACCGGTTGAGCATGCAGCACTTCGCGCCCGTCACCATAATCCGGCACGTCGCAGGCGTTCAGAACCCGGCCCACTTCGGCCTCGGTCACGATCTGACCGTCCAGATCGACTTGTGCATCCAGCCCGTAAGACCGCGGGTTCGCGCCCGAGAAACAGGCGATCACATGGTCGACGCGGATGTCGGCCATCTTCTGTGCGGCCTGAAGCGCGGTGCGGATGGCACGTTCGGTTTCCTGCATGGCGGTGACTTCGCCAAACTGGACACCCCGCGACCGGGTGGTCGCGGCACCGATGACGCGAAAACCGGTCTGCCCTGCCATGGAACCGATGGTATTGTCCTCGCTCAGCCGACCGGTTCCGTCAAAGCGCAGCACAAGACAGGCAATTTTCGAGCTGCCCACATCCAGAATCGCAATCACACCGCGTTGCAAAGCCTGCCGCCGCATCTGACGCATGGCGCGTTGGGACTGATAAAGATCGGTCATCATGGTCGTTACTGCCCGTTACTCACTGTCACTTTCGTGTTCCACCAGTCTTCGCTGGCGGCTTTGGTCATTCGGATGGTCGGACGCTGCCCGAGGCGCATGTCGACCACGGCCACGTCACGTTCCAGAAGGTCCTGCACCTCGTTCACCGCAAGCACGCGTTCCAGCGCACGCACCGGGCGTTCGGTCGGCAGCATGATGCGCTGACCGCGGTCCAGCACCAGATCCCAGCGCCGCTCTCCCACGCGCACCAAGCCGCGCACGCGGTTGCCCAGGCTGCGCGAAGTCCGCAGAAGCTCCAGCGCTTCTCCGACGTGATCGTCGGCGCCCGTCCCCGCGATCAGCGGCAGATCGGCGTGATCCTTGCGAGAGGTGGCTTCCTTGACATGCGCGCCTGTCTCATCCAGCAGTTCAAGCCCCTCGCGCGTTCGCCAGACGATGACCGGCTGCCGCTCCACCACATCGACTTGCAGGATGCCTCCGGGGCGAATCCGGACGGTTGCGGATTTCACCGGGTCCAGCCCGGTGATCGTGTCGCGGATCTGTTCCACATCCAGATCCCAGGAACTGATCGGGAAATCCAGCGGCACGATTTCGCGGATGTCTTCGGACAGGTCGGTTCCCGCCCCATCGATGGCCATCAGGTTGACCATGAATTCGGGGCGTTCCTGAATCGAAGTGCGCACATCGGCGATGTAAGCGGCAAGTGCGTCGCGACGCTCCTGCGAGGCAAAGAAAATGCCAACCGCGGCAGCGATGGCGCAGATCGGCAGGCCGACCTTGACACCAAGGCGAATGCCCGGCGTCAGCATCCAGCGTTGCAGCCGATAGCTGAGACGGGACGGCGCAGGGTCACTGCGTCTTGCAGAACGGGAAAACACACGCGCCCCGCGCAGGCGCAGAAGCGGTTCGGCCTCGTGCGTGTCCGTGTCGGCCGAGGCGAAATCGGCATCCGGCCCCGCAAGTGGTTTGCTGCGGTGGATTTCCAGTGAACGGCTTGCGGTCAGCGGTCGCATGAGGCGTCCTCCACCATCCAGGCGCAGAGCTGGCCGAATGTCATTCCAAGATGAGCGGCCTGCTCCGGAACCAGAGAGGTTGGCGTCATGCCGGGCTGGGTATTGGTTTCCAGCAGGAACAACCCATCGGCACCCTTGCTGTCATCCCAGCGGTAATCCGTGCGGGACACACCCTTGCACCCCAGCACGTTATGCGCCCGCACGGCATAGTCCATGCAGCGGTCGAAAATGTCCTGCGGAATGTCGGCGGGCAGGACATGCCACGAGCCGCCGGGCTTGTACTTGGCGTCATAGTCGTACCAGCCGCCATCTGTCATGATTTCAGTCACGGTCAGGGCGCGGTCGCCCATCACGGTCACGGTCAACTCGCGGCCTGCCACGTATTTCTCGACCATCACCTGATCGGGCATCGCCTCGTCCAGCTGCGGCGGGCCATTGGCATTTTCGTGGACGATGTAAATCCCGACGCTGGAGCCTTCGTTGTTGGGCTTGGCCACGTAGGGCGGTTCCATCACGTGAGCTTCGACCACCTCGACCTTGGGCACGATCACGCTGGGCACGACGGGCAGCCCTTCGGTCTGGTAAATCTCTTTGCTGCGCTGCTTGTCCATTGCCAGCGCCGAGGCCAGAACACCGGAATGGGTGTACGGGATACGCATCCATTCCAGCAGGCCCTGCACACACCCATCTTCGCCCCAGCGGCCATGCAGGGCGTTGAAAACCACATCCGGCTTGATGTCCACAAGGCGCGCGCAGAGGTCGGGACCTGCGTCCAGCTCGACCACTTCAAAGCCTTCTCCCACAAGGGCGGCCGCGCATTCGCGCCCAGAGCTGAGAGACACCTCGCGTTCCGCCGAGGGTCCACCCATCAATACCGCCACTTTGGGGTTTGTCCTGCTCGACATACCCAATGTGCGCCTCAATGTCCCCGGACCTTATGTGGTGGTCCGTACTGCGTTTATGCCTTTGATCCGTCGCCTGAATTTGCCTGTTATGGTCTGACGGTTGGGGCTTTATTCTGTCAGCGGATCACCGACCCGCATGATTTCCCACTCTAGCGTGATGCCGCTTGTTTCGTAAACCTTTTTTCGCACCTCTTCGCCAAGACCTTCGAGGTCGGCAGCGGTGGCCAAGCCGGTATTGATCAGGAAATTCGAGTGCTTCGGGCTCATCTGCGCACCGCCAAGCGTCGCGCCGCGCATTCCGGCGTCGTCGATCACTTTCCACGCCTTGAGGTCATGCACGTCATCCGCCTGCCCGGTCGAAGAAAACCCGGCTGGATTGCGAAAGGTCGACCCCGCACTGCGATCTTTGGTCGGCTGGGTTTCGTCGCGCTTTTTCAACTGCGCCGCCATACGGGCATGGAGATCTTGGGGATTGCCTGAAGGGCCCTCGAACACAGCCGAAATCAGCACTGCGCCTTCCGGCAGGTCCGTCTGGCGATAACGAAAATTCAACTCTTCGGGTGTCAGGTCCACAAGCTCGCCTTGCCGGGTGACAATCGTGGCCTTGCGCAGAACATCCGCCGTGTAGCTGCCGTAACAGCCCGCGTTCATCCGCACCGCGCCGCCGATCGAGCCCGGAATGGTGCGCAGAAAGGTCAGGTCGACACCGGCATCCGCCGCCTTGCGCGCAACATGCGCGTCCAGCGCAGCGGCTCCTGCGGTGACTGTGTTGCCCTCGACCGAGATAGTATTGAACCCGCGCCCCAGCCGGATCACCACGGCCCGCAGCCCCCCATCCCGAACGATCAGGTTCGAACCGACACCCATTGGAAAGACCGGGGTTTGTGCCGGCAGTTCCCGCAGGAACGCTTGCAGGTCTTCGATATCGGCAGGCTGGAACAGGTAATCGGCCGGGCCGCCAACGCGAAGCCATGTGAGCTCAGAGAGAGGCCGCGCCCGAGACAGGCGCCCTTTCGGAACGGGAAACGTTGTCATGCGTCTGCACGCACCGCCAGGCTACGTCCGCCCACACCGCCCATGATTGCAGCGAACAGAAAGGGAAGAACGCCGGCGGTCAGCCAGACCAGCGGGCCGAACGCCTGTTCTTCTTCGCCGGTGCCAATACCGGCCAGCACCACGATCAACGCCAGCCCGACGGCCGAGGCCAGACCGATCAGCCACAACAAGCCGCGCAGGCCCAGCCAACGGCCCGCCGTGAAACCGGCGGCGGCACCTAGCAGGAAAGAAAGAATTGGCAGATAGGCAAATGTGGCGACGGACGCCATGGCGGACCTCCTGAAACTGGCCGGTTATTCGTCAGCCGCCTTCATGCCCTGCATTTTCATCTTTGTCCAACGGGTCAGATAAATCACGGGCCAGCGCAGCACGGACATACCCATGGCCAGCACCAGCAAGCCGATCCACGGGCCGTTCTGATAGGTGACATACCCCAGAATCGGAATGCCCACGGCGATCAGGATATAGGCGCGTGTCCAGTGGTTGTCTTTGCTTGGGATCATTGCCAGCAGATTCGCGGAAACGCCCCACAGACCAGCAAGGGCGATGGACCAGTTCATTCCATGACCTCCCCTCGCACCCATTTTCGCCAGTAATACCGGATGGGGTTGCGGAACATCGAAACGAATCCGCCGAAGGCGAAAACCGACCAGAACCAACCGTGATCATAACCCAGCCAGACGATCAGAACCGGAGCGCAGATCAGCAGGGTCACGCCCGGTGGAAACTGCATTCGCATCGGCAAGAACGCCACGATCGTGGCGCAGATCACCCAAAGGGCGGCAAGGATCATCGAATAGTCCATCTGTCCCCTCCGAGGACATGCGGCGGCTGCGGGCATTTGCTACACCTTCAGGTTGTGCACCAAACAGAAGAGAAGTCAAACAGCTTGTTTTCGTTGCAATCTCTCAGGCAGACCATTGGCCCAGGCGCTGATTGTACCGGCCCCGAGGCAGACGACGATATCGCCTGGGCGGGCCTGCTCGCGCACAAGCCGCTCAAGATCGTTTTCGTCAAACAGCGCGCGGGCGTGGCGGTGGCCGTGACGGATCAGGCCCTGCACCAGATCGTCGCGCGATGCGCCTTCGATCGGGTCCTCTCCGGCGGCGAAGATATCGGCGATGGCCACGACGTCGGCGTCATTGAAGCAGGTGCAGAAATCGTCAAACAGGTTGGACAGGCGCGAGTAGCGGTGCGGCTGGTGCACGGCGATCACGCGGCCTTCGGTCGCCTGTCGCGCGGCCTTCAGGACTGCGGTGATTTCAACGGGGTGGTGGCCATAGTCGTCGATGATGGTGACACCGTCGACTTCTCCGACCTTGGTAAACCTGCGATTGACGCCACCGAAATTGGCCAGCGCGTCGCGAATTTCCGAGGCTTTCATGCCCAGATGGCGGGCAACAGCCACGGCGGACAAAGCGTTGGAAACGTTGTGGTCGCCGGGCATCGGCAAGGTGCAACCTTCAATCACCTTGTCTTCGTATTGCAGGTGAATGTCGAAATGCGCGACGCCGCCCTTGTAGGTCAGGTTCTCGGCCCGTACATCGGCCTGCGCGTTGAAGCCATAGGTGCGCACGCGGCGGTCGGTGATGCGGCCGACAAGCGCCTGCACCTCGGCATGGTCGGTGCAACACACGGCCAGCCCGTAGAAGGGGATATTCGAGACGAATTCATGGAAACCCGCGCGCAGTTTGTCGAAATCGCCCCAATGCTCCATATGTTCGGGGTCGATATTGGTGACGATGGCGATGGTCGCGGGCAGGCGGTTGAACGAGCCGTCGCTCTCGTCGGCTTCGACCACCATCCATTCGCCCTGCCCCATCCGGGCGTTCGAGCCGTAGGCATGGATGATGCCGCCATTGATCACGGTCGGGTCAAAATCCCCCGCCACCATCAGTTCGGCCATCATCGTGGTCGTGGTGGTCTTGCCGTGAGTCCCGGCGATGGCGATGTTGGATTTCAGCCGCATCAGTTCGGCCAGCATGTCAGCCCGGCGCACCACCGGAAGGCCGCGGGCACGGGCGCCGTCAAGCTCGGGGTTGCCCGGTTTGATCGCGGTCGAGACCACCACAACGGCTGCGTTTTCAAGGTTTTCCGCGCGCTGACCGACAAAGATTTCGGCCCCCAGTCTCGCCAGCCGGTCGGTGATCTTCGATGCCTTCAGGTCCGAGCCCTGCACCTGGTACCCCAGATTGAGCAGCACCTCGGCGATACCTGACATTCCGATCCCGCCGATCCCCACAAAGTGAATCGGCCCTACGTCCTGCGGCAGTTTGGTTGCTGGGTTCATGTGGTCTCCTTCTGCGCCAATTGTTCGACAAGAGCGGTCAGACGCTCGGTGGCGTCAGGTGCCCCGACGGACAAGGCGGCATGGGCCATTTTCTGTGCGGCTTCGGGGTTCGTGAGAACCGTGGTGATTTGCTGTGTCAGCGCGGGAACGTCAAGAGCCTTTTCCGGGATCATGATGGCCCCGCCCGCCTGCACCAAGCCCCGCGCGTTGGCTGTCTGGTGATCTCCGGCGGCGGCGGCAAAGGGGATCAGGATCGACGGGCGCCCGATGACCGAGATATCGGCAACACTGGACGCGCCAGACCGCGAGATCACCAGTTGGGCATCCGACATGCGACGGGGGACATCATCAAAGAAGGGCTGCACGTCGGCGCGGATGCCGTGTTCGTTGTAGAAGGCTGTGACGCGCTCGCCATCCTCGTCCCGGGCCTGATGTGCCACGCGGATGTGAGTGCGGATTTCTTCGGGCAGTGCGGCGATGGCACCGGGCACCACATCGCTGAGGATGCGTGCGCCTTGCGAACCGCCCATGACAAGGACCGACATCGGATAATCACCGGGTGGAATATAACCGGCCGCGGCGCGGTCCAGAACGGCGGACCGGACCGGGTTGCCGGTGTGGATGCCATGCGCGCCCTCGGGCAGGTCCGTGGGCCACACACCGCAGGCCACCTGCGCGACACGGGTGGCGAACAACTGGTTCACACGCCCCAGCACCCCGTTCTGTTCGTGGATCATGCGGGGGATTTTGAGCATGGTCGCAGCGCTCAGCGCCGGGATCGAGGGATACCCGCCGAAACCGACAACGACGTCGGGCTTGTCCCGCATCATCTGGAACACCATGCCAGCCACGCCACCGGCAATCTTGGGGCCGGCCATGGCCTTGGCCGCCAGACCGCCACGCGCGAAAGTGGCCGATGATGCCTCTACGATCTCGGTCGAATGCGGGAAACCACCGGTATAGCGGGCGCCGCGCGGGTCGGTAGACAGGCGCACACGCCAGCCCTTGTTCAGCATCGCCTCGGCCAGCGCCTGAGCCGGGAACATGTGCCCCCCGGTACCGCCAGCCGCAATCAACAGGTATGGAGTCCCCATTATCCTCGTCCGCGCAGAATTTCGCCAAGCTCGCCCTGTGGGCGGGTTCGGGTGAAGGCCAGCAGCATTCCGATCGCAATACCCCCTGCAATCAGGGATGAGCCGCCATAGCTGACAAAAGGCAGCGTCATGCCCTTCGCGGGCAACAGACGAACGGCAACACCCATGTTGATCATCGCCTGCACGCCGAACATGCAGGCCAGACCGGTGCCCGCCAGACGGATGAACATGTCGCGTTCCCGCATCAGGCGCAGCAACGAGCGTACCACGACCAACGAGTAAAGCGCGATGATGATCAGCACCAGGATCAGGCCGTATTCTTCGGCCGCGACGGCAATGATGAAATCGGTATGCGCGTCCGGCAGCGACCACTTGACCTGCCCCTCACCCACACCGACGCCGAACAGCCCCCCTTCGCGGATGGCGTTGGTGGCATAGCCCAACTGGGTGGTCGGATCGACCTCTTGATTCAGAAAGCCATCGATACGGCGGGCAAAATGTTCAGAATTGGAATAGGCGAACATACCGCCCAGAACAACAAACCCGGCCATTCCAACCAGCAGCAGCATCGGCGCCCCGGCGACAAAATACATCACCCCCCAGCCGAACAGGATCAGGCAGGCCTGACCGAAATCAGGTTGCATCACCAGCATGCCGACAATCGCCATGCACAGGGCAAATGACCAGATCCGCCCCGGCGGGCCGTTGATCTCTTGTGAAGCAGCCAGCAGCCATGCAGCAACGACGATGAAGCCGGGCTTCAGAAACTCGGACGGCTGAAGCGAGGCGAACCCCAGCGAATACCAGCGCACCGCGCCCTTGCCAAAGTCGGTCCCGAACACGGGCAGGAAAACCAGTGCCACGAAGGCCCCCAGGAAACCCAGCACCGCCAAACGACGCACCAGCGTCGGCGACATCATCGAGGTCAGAAGCATCGCAATCAGCGCCAATCCGCCGAAGATGGCCTGACGTTCGACATAGTGGAACGGATCGAACCCGTTTCGCCCGGCCAGCGGCGGCGAAGACGCCAGCCCCAGCAACAGACCGATGGCAAACAGGATCAGAACGCAGGACATCGTCCAGCGATCGATTGTGCGCCACCATTTCGGTAGAATCGGTTCTCCGCGCTGGTCCTGGACCGCGCCATACACCATCTCAGTCATGAGATACCGCCACTCTCTGCCTCGTCAACGCCCCGTTTTCGGGGTCTGGTTGAGACTCTACAGGGATTTTTGTGTTTGGGCTAGTAGGATGAAGCCACAAGGCATAAATCGACCTTCCAGGCCCAAAGCACCCCCGGCTGCACGTGGCGGCCTGTGGTTATTGCAGCTTTGGACACGCCGCTCAGCGGAGTGGCGCGCGTTGGTCCACAAGGCGGGTTGCTATGCGTTATTCCTTGATCGCATATCGGTCGGGTTCCTCAAACACGTCAATGACACGAGACCCCGCCTTGATGGTCCCTCCGTGCGCGACTCCACTTGGGATCGAGTAGCTGTCGCCGGGGCGGTAGATGCGGGTCTGGCCACCGATCGTGAGTTCAATTTCACCCTCAACCACCGTCCCCCATTGGGCACCATGCGAATGCAGGGGAAGCTCCATGTCTTTGAGAAAAGTGAAGAAAGCGACCAGCCCTGCATCTGATCGAATGACGGCCGTCTGCACCACATCTTCAGGAAAAGGCACATCCAGTTTTGGAAATGACGAAATAAATTCGGGGAATTGCATTCAGAGTTCCTTTTGCCAGTTTGTCTTGTCAAAACATCTTTGCGGTATGGCCACAGAATGTCAGTGCGCTGAAACTCTGGCAATCGCCCTGTCAGCCGACCTGAGATTTGCGAGAACGCGGCGAGCGCGCGCCGCGCGACTTCGGCATGGGCTCTTGCCATCTTGTTTAATCCACGCCATCCCCCGCGCATGACCTACGACACGATCATCCTTGGGGCCGGGGCTGCCGGCATGATGTGTGCGGCCCATTGCGGGGGGCGCGTGCTGGTGATTGACCACGCCAAGGCACCCGGCGAGAAAATCCGCATCTCGGGCGGGGGGCGCTGCAATTTCACCAACATGCATGCCGGGCCGGGCAACTTCCTGTCGCGAAACCCGCATTTCTGCAAATCCGCCCTTGCACGGTACACGCAATGGGATTTCATCGATCTGGTCGGACGTCACAACATCGCCTGGCATGAGAAAACCCTGGGCCAATTATTCTGCGATGGCTCTTCGAAACAGATCATCCGGATGTTGCTGGATGAAATGAGCAGTGCGGGAGCAGAGCTGTGGGTTCAAACCTCGCTGCGCGATCTGCGCAAGACCGAAAGCGGCTTTGCACTGGAGGTGGAACGTGACGGGCAAAGGCAGCACCTGACCTGCACCAATCTGGTGCTGGCAACAGGCGGGAAATCGATTCCCAAGATGGGCGCAACCGGGCTGGCCTATGACATCGCGCGCCAGTTCGGGTTGCGGATGACCGAGACGCGGGCGGCGCTGGTGCCGTTCACCTTCTCGGACGGGCGGTTCAAGGACCTGTCCGGCGTTTCACTGCCCGTGCGACTGTCGAATGATCGCGCCAGCTTCGACGAGGCGCTGCTGTTCACCCATCGCGGTCTCAGCGGGCCGTCGGTGTTGCAACTGTCGTCATACTGGCGCGAAGGTGAGGCAATCCGGGTGAACCTGATCCCCGACCTGCCCCTGCTGGATCTGTTGCGCGCACAGCGGCAAAGCGCGGGCCGCAAGGCGCTGACCACTGAACTGGCGCGGCATCTGCCGGCCCGGCTGGTCGATTATCTGTGCCGGGTCATTCCGATGTCCGGGAAGCTGGCGGATCAGTCGGACGCGAAACTGGCCGAGCTGACCTCGGCCCTGTCTGCGTGGCAACTGGTGCCGTCGGGGACCGAAGGGTATCGTACCGCCGAAGTCACCTTGGGCGGAATCGACACGGATGACTTGTCCTCGAAAACGATGGAGGCCGAGGATGTCCCCGGCCTCTATGCAATTGGTGAAGCGGTGGATGTCACCGGCTGGTTGGGCGGCTACAACTTCCAGTGGGCATGGTCGTCAGGCCATGCCGCAGGTGTTGCAATTGCCGCCGGGCGTTAGCCTACGACGTTGTAGCCGCGCCCGCGCATGCAGTTGCGCACGATCACTTCTTTGTTCTGGTTTTTATTGATGACGTCTGCGCCAGCGCCAACCAAGGCACCTGCCACGGCCGCGCGACCAAGATTGTCGCTGCTGTCCTGAACGATCCCGGTAACGGCCGCGGCACCCGCTGCGCCAATTGCTGCATTCCCGGCGGTAGAGCCATCAACGCTGCTCTGCGATGCCGCCAGTTGTTGGCATTGCTGTAGGTCCACGTTGTAGTTCGGACCGACCGGGCCGTCCACGATGGGCTGATAGTTGGCGCCCGTGTTGGTACAGGCTCCCGCAACAAGAATGGCAGGCAGGATCAGAGAAAGTCTACGAAATGGCATAGTCATAACCTCGTGTTGAATCTTGAGGCAGGCAAAACCAATAGTGATGCCGCGTCAAGCTGATAGCATCCAAGCTTGGCCCAGCCGGCGGTGTATTGCAAATGGCTATTCTGCCAGCCTGCGCCTGACTTGCGTTGCAAAGTCATCGCCGCGCTGTTCGAAATTGTCATATTGGTCGAAACTGGCAGCAGCCGGGGCCAGCAGCACAGTGTCGCCTGCCTCCGCATCTTCCATGGCCTGCGCCACGGCGGCCTCCATCGTCGTACAGACCTGCGTATCAGCCTCGAGCTGCATCGCAAAACTCGCGGCTTCGCGTCCGATCACATAGGCCTTGATGACCTCGCCCGTCGCCGTGTTCAGGGCTGATATGCCGCCCTCTTTCTCAAGACCGCCGCAAATCCATCGGATCTTTTTGAACGCCGTAAGCGCTTTCAGGGCGCTGTCGACATTGGTCGCCTTGGAGTCGTTGACATAGGTAACCCCATCGGCCTCGGCGATGATCTGGCTGCGATGCGGCAGGCCCGGATAGGAATGCAGCGCATCTTCGATCACGCGCGGGGCAAGGCCCAGCGACCGACAGGCGGCGTAAGCCGCGCAGGCATTCTGGTGGTTGTGTGCACCGGGCAGGCCCTTGATGGCACGCAGGTCGATAGACCCCGCCTGCCGCCCCTTGCGGTATTCCGACAGGAACCCTTTGCGCGCAAAGACCTGCCAGCCCGGCCCGGTCAGCTTCCGCGCCACCGAGATACGGATCACCCGGTCATCCAATGGCCCTTCGGCCAGTTGTCCGGCCAAAAACGCACCTTCGGTTTCGTCGACGCCAATGATTGCACGGTCAGGACCGCCTTCGGAAAAGAGGCGCCGCTTGGCAGCGAAATATCCCCCCATGCCGCCGTGGCGGTCCAGATGATCGGGCGACAGATTGGTGAACACCGCCACATCGGGGGTTAGAGCGCGGGCCAGCTCGGTCTGATAGCTGGAAAGCTCCAGCACCACGACCGAACCATCACCGCCCGGATCGATATCCAGAACACCGCGCCCGATATTGCCCGCCAACTGCGCCTCGCGACCTGCCTCGGTCAGGATATGATGGATCAAAGCGGCAGTCGTCGATTTGCCGTTCGAGCCCGTCACCGCGATCACGCGCGGAGGCGTGTCGTAGTTGTTCCATTCCGGTCCGGCAAAGGAGCGGAAGAACAGGCCGATGTCATTGTCCACCGGCACGCCTGCATCCAGGGCTGCCGCCACCACGGGGTTCGGTTCAGGATAGAGATGCGGAATGCCCGGTGAGACGATCAGCGAGGCGATGTAGTCAAATGCCCCATGCTTGCGCAGGTCGGCGCAGGTGAAACCCTCGCCTTCGGCGGTTTCACGGGCGGCCGGGTTGTCATCCCAGCACACCGGTTCCGCCCCGCCCGAGCGCAGCGCACGTGCAGTGGCCAGACCGGACCGGCCCAGCCCCAGAACGGCCACTTTCTGTCCTGAAAAGCCTTTGACCGGGATCATTTGTTAGTCACCGAAGTACCTGACGAGTACGATTACTATGGAAATAATAGTAAACACTACTATCGCGAGCGACCTCCACCCCATGTAGTTCACGAATTGCAGTTCTAAGCTCTCGCCTTTGCTCAAAACTTTCAGACCGGAATCATAAGTATAGGCAAGGCTCAAAAGAAAACCGGCAAAACAAATAAAAGCGCCAAACGCACAAGCCGCACCATACAAAGAAAAGGCAAATTTTTCAGCAAACCAAAGCGTTGCTATGCCGAACCCCAGCATTCCCCCAAATCCACGAGCGAAATTTGCAACCCGGCCTGAGTTTGTGCTCGAGTCTGTGAAGTCAAAATGCATCTTTTGTATTCCTCTACCTTACCTTCAACGTCGCCAAACCGATCATCGCCAGGATCAGCGAGATGATCCAGAAGCGGATCACGATGGTCGGCTCGGCCCAGCCTTTTTTCTCATAATGATGATGGATCGGGGCCATCAGGAAGACCCGTTTGCCCGTGCGCTTGAAGTAGAGGACCTGAATGATCACGCTCAGCGCCTCGACCACGAACAGGCCGCCGACCACGGCCAGAACCAGCTCGTGCTTGGTGGCTACGGCGATGGCACCCAGCGCGCCGCCCAGGGCCAGCGATCCGGTGTCACCCATGAACACCGCCGCCGGGGGGGCGTTGTACCAGAGAAACCCGAGGCCGGCCCCGAACAACGCGGAGGTGAATATGAAGATCTCACCGGTACCTGGCACGTAATGCACATCGAGATATTCGGTAAAGTCGACCCGACCGACCGCATAGGCGATCACGCCCAGGGTCGAGGCTGCGATCATCGCCGGCATGATGGCCAGCCCGTCCAGACCGTCGGTCAGGTTCACCGCATTGGCGGCCCCCACGATCACGACAATCGCAAAGGGGATATAGAAGATGCCCAAATTGACCAGCGTGTCCTTGAAGACGGGTACAGCCAGTTGGTTCTGCAAGGCTTCGGGATGGTGCAACGTCGCCCAAAGCGAGGCCAGCACGGCGATGATCACGCCCAACGCCAGACGCATCCGGCCCGAGACCCCTTGCGTGTTCTGTTTTGAAACCTTGGCATAGTCGTCCGCAAATCCGATGGCCGCATAAGACAAGGTCACAAAAAGAACCATCCAGACATACGGGTTGTCCAGCCGCGCCCAGACAAGGGTTGACGTGACCAGAGCTCCGACAATCAGCAATCCACCCATCGTCGGCGTGCCTGCCTTGGAAAAATGCCCTTCGGGGCCGTCGTCACGGATCGGCTGGCCTTTGCCCTGTTTCTTGCGCAGCACGTTGATCAGGGGTTTTCCGAAGATGAACCCAAAAATCAGCGCGGTCATGAAGGCACCGCCTGCGCGGAAGGTGATATACCGGAAGAGGTTCCAGAAATCCCCTCCGTCCGACAGAGCGGTCAACCAGTACAGCATGACAATACCTTTCTCACACGGGCGCGCGGGCATGTTCACCCATCAAGCGCGCCCCCTTGCCCCATTTTGCGCAGACCGTCAACAATCGCGGCCAACGCCATGCTGAGTGAGCCCTTGGCGAGCACCGTGTCTCCATCCCGGATCAAAGCAGGCAGATGTTCTGCCATTTCCGCACTGGTTGCGAACCAGAGCCCACGTTTCTTCTCGGGCAGCGCGCGGTGCATCGCCTGCATCAACGGCCCGATGCAATGAACCTGATCCACCCGCGCCATCGCCTCGATATCCGCCATGGCGGCATGCATGGCCTCTTCCTGGGCGCCCAGTTCCTTCATGTCACCCAGAAACGCAATGCGGCGGGTGCCTTTGGAGGCGGCCAAGACATCCAGCGCAGCCTCCATCGAGGTCGGGTTGGCGTTGTAGCTGTCATCCAAAAGCTCGATCTGCCCACCCCCTGACAATGGCAAGCTTTCGTGTACCCCACGCCCCTTGACGGGTGACCACGCACGCAGGCCCGCGATGGCCTGATCCAGATCGACCCCCAATTCGACGCAGGCCGCCAAAGCGCCAAGCGCGTTCATCGCGAAATGCGTGCCGGCGGAGTTCACCTCGAATTGGATCACGCGATCACCGACCAGTGCCCTTGCCTTTACTGCGTTGGACTCGGGTTGAACATCGGTCAGCCGGTAATCCGCCGCGCTGCGCCCAAAATCAACAATCCCGGCCCCCTGCGCCTGCGCTGTCTGGCGCAGGATGTCCGCGTGTTCGATATCTGCATTGACGATCGCAGCCCCGCCGGGTTCAAGCCCATCAAAGATCGCCGCTTTTTCCCGGGCAATACCAGCCACCGACTCGAAGGCCTCCAGATGCACCGCCGCCACGGTCGTCACCAGCGCCACATGCGGGCGGGCCTGTTCGGCGAGCGGGGCAATTTCACCGGGATGATTCATGCCGATCTCGATCACCGCAAATTCGGTGTCGCGGGGCATCCGCGCAAGGGTCAGGGGCACGCCCCAATGGTTGTTGTAACTGGCAACACTGGCGTGGGTTTTCCCTTGGGTTTCCAGAATTGTGGCCAGCATTTCCTTGGTCGATGTTTTACCCACACTGCCTGTCACACCGACCACGCGCGCATCCGTTCGGGCCCGTGCCGCTTTCCCCAGGGCCTCTAGCCCCGCCTGCACGTCGTTGACGATCAGCAGAGGAGCCCCGTCCGGTACATCGTCCGGAACACGGGAAACCAGTGCGGCGCCTGCTCCTTTTTCCAGCGCCTGTGCGACGAAATCATGCCCGTCCCGCGCCGCTTTCAGCGCCACGAACAGATCGCCGGGTCGAAGGGTGCGGGTGTCGATGGATACGCCATTTGCGGTCCAGTCGGTCGTCGCCTGACCGCCCGTCGCCGCGGCCGCTTCGGATGCAGTCCAGAGCGTCATGCGACCCTCCCGTCCAGCGCTGCAACGGAAATGCTGGCCTGTTCCACATCGTCGAAGGGCAGAACCTGATCCCCCACGATCTGACCGGTTTCATGCCCCTTTCCGGCGATCAGCAGCGCATCACCGGGTTGCAGCGCATCGATGCCGCGCAGGATGGCCTCGGCGCGGTCGCCGACTTCGGTCACGCTGGCGTCGCCTGCTGCCTCTGACGCGCCTGCCATCACGGCCGCGCGGATGACTGCGGGATCTTCGCTTCGCGGGTTGTCATCGGTGACAAAGACCACGTCTGCATGGTGGGCTGCCGCCCTGCCCATCAAAGGGCGTTTGCTGGCGTCGCGATCCCCGCCCGCACCGATAACGGCAATCAGACGGCCCATCACATGCGGGCGCAGCGCCTTGAGTGCCGTGGCAACAGCATCAGGCGTGTGGGCATAATCCACAAACACCGTCGCGCCATTGTCACGCGTGGCGGCCAGTTGCATCCGCCCGCGAACCGTCGTCAGATGGGGCAGAGTTTCGAACACCCGTTCGGGGCTGTCCCCGGCCGCGATCACCAGCCCACAGGCCAGCAGGATGTTTTCGGCCTGGAACCCGCCGATCAGGTCCAGGCGGGTCTGGAACGTTCGGCCCTGCCACGCAAAGCGCAGGTCCTGCCCCGTGGCGTCGAACCGCTGGTTGATCAGACACAGGTCGGCATCGCCCAGCCCCACCGTCAGCACCGACTGGCCGCGCATCTCGGCGATCCGCCGGACCTGGGCCCCTTTCGGGTCGCTCAGGTTGACGACGGCCGTTCCATCCTGCGGCAAAACCCGGTCGAACAGACCGGCCTTTGCGTTGAAATAGGCCTCGAAGGTTTCGTGGTAATCCAGGTGGTCCTGCGTGAAGTTCGAGAAACCGGCGGCAGTCAGGTGAACGCCATCAAGGCGGCGCTGTTCAAGGCCGTGGGACGAAGCCTCCATAGCGGCATGGGTCACGCCGTTCTCGGCCGCCTCGGCCAGACAGCGGTGCAAGGTGATTGGCTCGGGTGTGGTATGGGCCAGTGGCGCTGTCCACGCACCTTCAACCCCGGTGGTGCCGAGGTTGACGGCGGCGTGACCAAGCGCGGACCAGATCTGCCGGACGAAGGTGGAAACAGATGTTTTGCCGTTCGTTCCCGTTACGGCCACGATGGTTTGCGGCTGCGCGCCGAACCACAGCGCCGCGGCACCGGCCAGCGCCTGACGCGGGTCTTCCACCACGGCCAGCGCTGCGTCCGAAGCTGCCAGTTCGGCCTCGGCTATCTCTGCCCCTTCGGCATCGGTCAGGATCGCAGCGGCCCCCATGCGCAGGGCAAACTGGATGAACTCTGCGCCATGAACGCGGGACCCGGGCAGCGCGGCAAACAGGAAGCCCTCCTTCACCTCGCGGCTGTCAACGGCCAGACCAGTGATATCCGGGTTTGCGCCCTCTCTTGCGGTCAGGGCCAGCTGGCTGAGTTTCTTCGTCCTTGTGCCCATGACCCACCTCTTGCCGGACAGCCTAGTTTGAGGTCAGCGTTATAGCAGCGCCCGCCTCAGGCTCAAGCCGGGGACGCAACCCCAACAACGGTGCGACGCGTCCGATCAGTTCGGCGGCAACAGGCACGGCGGTCCAACCGGCCGTGCGGCGTTTTTCACCGTAGGCCACGATCGAAGGTTCGTCCAACGTCACGATCAGAACGTATTGCGGGTCGTAGGCCGGGAAGATCGTCGCGAAGGTGGCAATGACCTTGTCATCATAGTACCCGCCGCGCGGTTTGGGCTTGTCGGCCGTACCGGTCTTGCCCGCCACGTCATAGCCCTTGACCTCGGCGAAACTGGCGGTGCCGTCCGTTACCACTTTGCGCAGCATCTTTTGCGCCTGCCGTGCAGTGTTCTGCGACATGACACGAGGCCCGTATTGCGGGCCGTTCTGGCGCAGAATGGTCGGGCTGACGTAATGCCCGCCATTGGCAATCGCTGCGTATCCCGCGGCCAGATGCATCGGGCTGGTCGACAGGCCATGGCCATAAGAAATTGTCACGGTGCTGAGCTCGCCCCATTTTTTCGGTTTCAGCGGCACACCGCCCTTGGCCTCGACAATCTCGAATGGGGTCGGATCGAACATGCCAAGCGCGTCCAGAAACTCCTGCTGCCGTTTGGCCCCGATTTGCAAGGCCAGACGCCCCGTGCCTCGGTTCGAGCTGTGGACGATCACATCCGCCACGCTGATCTTGCCGTAATTTTTGCCGTTGAATTCGCCGATGGGAAAGCGGCCGATCTTCATCGGCCCGGACGTATCGATGATGGTGTTCGAATTCACCAATCCAAGTTCAACGGCCTGGGCCGCGGTGAAAATCTTGAAAACAGATCCCAGTTCATACACGCCTTGCACATAACGGTTGAACAGCGGGCTGTCCGAGGGGTCAAAGCCCGAGGTCGGCGGGCGCGGACGGTCATTCGGATCAAAAGAAGGCAGCGAAGCAGCGGAAATAACCTCGCCCGTATGCGCGTTCATCAGAACGGCCGAGGCCCCCTTGGCATTCATGATCTTCATACCGCCGTAAAGAACCTGTTCAACAGCGGCTTGAATCGTCAGGTCCAGCGACAGTTGCAGCGGCTTGTTGCCGTTGGCCGGATCGCGCAGATAATCGTCGAACTGCTTTTCCACACCGGCCACGCCGATCACTTCGGCGGCGCTGACGCCTTCACGACCAAAACCGGACCCGCCCAGGACATGAGCGGCCAGCCGCCCGTTGGGGTAAAGCCGCATTTCACGCGGACCGAACAGGATGCCGGGATCACCGATGTCGTGCACGGCCTGCTTCTGCTCGGGCGAAATGCGTTTCTTGATCCACAGGAATTTTCGGTTGCCGGTGAAGTCCTTGATAAGCCGCTCTTTTTCCAGATCAGGAAAAATCGCAACCAACTGCTCTGCAGCGGCGACGGGATCGATCATCAAAGGGGGCTGCGCGTAAACGGAATAGGTGTCCAGATTGGTGGCCAGTATGCGCCCTTCGCGATCGACGATGTTGGCGCGCTGCATGGCAATCGCCGCTCCCGGTGCGCTGGCCAGAGGCTCTTGTGCTTCCGAGGTCGCCAGCATGCCCATGCGGAAGCCGACAACGGAAAAAGCGCAGAAGAAGAACAGGCCCAGTACCAGCAGACGCCCTTCGGCACGGGCGCGGGCGCGATCTTTCATATCCTCGTGACGCTTGCGGATGTTCTCGCGCTCGATTGCCTTGGGGTTTTCGCC
Organism: Ruegeria sp. HKCCD6157; assembly: GCF_013110685.1. Taxonomy (NCBI): domain Bacteria; kingdom Pseudomonadati; phylum Pseudomonadota; class Alphaproteobacteria; order Rhodobacterales; family Roseobacteraceae; genus Ruegeria; species Ruegeria sp. HKCCD6157. The sequence continues at coordinate 775,461 of NZ_WVRB01000001.1, read as the reverse complement.
CCGCGCGCGGGCATCCAGGATTCGGGCCAGGGGGCGCAGAGGGGTGCGTGTCATGGAATTTGCACCTCGCCCAAAGCCTGAATGTCGGTGATGGCCTGCAATTCAATCGGATCAACGACGGGCAGGTCCGGGTCTTCGGCATAGGCGATCTGATCCGCGCGCCCGAACTGCTCGGCCCGCAACGGCAGCAGGCCAAGGCGTTCAAAGTTCAGGTCGGCCAGTTCGCGCAGCCTGTCCGGGCGGTTCAGATAGGCCCATTCCGCGTTCAGAACGGCCAAGCGCACCTGTGCCATTCCGATCTCGCGCTGCAAAGACTGGGTTTCCTTTACCACTTGCTGGGTTCGGTAGTTCTCCTGATAGGCCCACAACGCCAACCCGAACACGGACAGAGCAGTCAACACATACAAAACACTCTTCATCTTGCCCTTCCCCCCAGTTGCGGCATCCCGATAGCCCGCGCTTCAATTTCCCCCGCCGGAGCATCGGTTCGGATCGCCACGCGCAGTTTGGCCGAGCGCGCGCGCGGGTTTTCCTGCAATTCCCGTTCATCTGGCCCCACCGCCTTGCGGGTCTTCAGTGTGAATTGCGGCTGCTCCTGTTCAATCTCGGGCGCATAGCGGTTCGCGCGCCCCGTCTTGCCCGCGCGGGACTGGAAAAACCGTTTCACCATTCGGTCTTCAATGGAGTGGAAAGTGACAACGGCCAGTTGCCCGCCGGGCTTCAAAGCACGTTCAGCGGCCATCAGCCCCTGAAACAGCTCTTCATATTCTGCATTCACGGCGATCCGCAGCCCTTGAAAGCTGCGCGTGGCCGGGTGGGATTGACCCGGCTTGGGACGCGGCAGGCAGGATTCGATGATCTCGGCCAGACGCAGGGTTGTGGTGATCGGCTCTTCCGCGCGCGCTTTGACGATCGCCCTGGCAATCCGGCGGCTGGCGCGCTCTTCTCCATAGTGGAACAGAATGTCGGCCAGTTGCGCCTCGGTCGCGGTATTGACCAGATCGGCGGCGCTTTCGCCATCCTGGCTCATGCGCATGTCCAAAGGACCATCCTTCATGAAGGAAAACCCGCGATCGGCCTGATCCAGCTGCATCGAGGAAACGCCAAGGTCCAGAACAACGCCGTCTAGGTTCTGCGCATATTCATCCATACGAGAGAACACGCCGGGCTGCATCACCAGCCGATCACCATAGGCGCCCGCCCAGTCTGACGCCATCTCAAAAGCCAAGGGATCACGATCCACGCCGATCACCTTGTCGGCCCCGGCCTCCAGCAAGCCGCGCGTATAGCCCCCGGCCCCAAAGGTTCCGTCCAGCCACACGCCCGTGACCGGCGCCACCGCCGCCAGGAGCGAGCGCAGCAAGACAGGGATGTGAGGCGCGTCCGGTTGTGGGTGATCCGCGGCCGCCATGCCGTCACCTGCCCTCGACTTCATCGAGGAATTCCAGCGGATCAACATCGTCGCCAAGGCCGTCCAGCCATTCCTCGGTCGCCGCCAATTCCTCGGATTCGTAGGTCTCGGGCTTCCAGATCTGAAAAGTATCCCCGGCGGCAATAAAAAACGCCTCTGCCTCAAGACCAATCTTCTTGCGCAGCTTTGCCGGCAGGACCAGCCGCCCGGTTTCATCGACATTGGTCGGGAAGGACTGCCCGTGGAACAGGCGCTGCAACATCTTGCGCTTCATCGAACCGCGAGGCAGCGCGTCGATCTTGGCATCGACCTCGTCGATGGCCTGCATGGTATAGCATTCCAGGTATTTGCGGCGATGATCCCCGTAGACGATCACAAGCTCTGGATTGTCGCCGGGTTGCCAGTTGGGATCGGAGGACTCAAGCACGCGGCGAAACGAGGCCGGGATCGACACCCTGCCTTTCGCATCCACCTTATGGTGGCTTTCACCTCTAAACCTGCGCGCCAAGACGACTGTCCCTTTCGCTTGCGCCCCACTTGAAATTCGCGTTCCCCCCGGATGAAAAACGGCGGGTTGATCTGCTGCCACTGATCAACCCGCCGCATTGACCCGCTTTGCGGGATGTCCAGCTGCACGCGCCACCTGGGGGGATGTCTGCTCGCCCGCGCGCCGGATCTCTTGATTGATGAAAGCGAGATGCCTGTATGAAACCTGATTATTTTTGGTCGGGGTCGTTTGGTGCCCCTGCTGCCTCGTCCTCATCGGATGTATAAGGGATGCCATGGGAATTCATGGAAATCAACAGGAATTTTGCGAACCGTGTTCCATAAATCACGCTTCAGGAACAATACCACCATGAAACTTGAACGCAATAACACCAACTATAGGCCAGAGTAACACAACACCCCCTATATATAGATAATTTGAGGCTGAAATTTTTTTCCCACGATTTCCCAAAAAATCTAAAGAATTGCCATTCTGGATGGAAAAACCCGGCATCCTTGGGCAGCGATCTCGCAGAATCATTTGCTTTTCGCGCGCAGTTCCGACGGGACTTCGCCCCGACAACCGCATCGGCCCATGAAATCCCGTGGCGTACAGGCAATAAGCCCTGCGACCTGCGAAACCGATAAACTGGTCATTAGGGAACAGCTGAACCGCCGCGCGTTGCCTGGCGCTTCGGCCACACGCACGTCTTGAATTGTTTTGTTGCGCACAAATTCCAGCCAACACCGCTCAATTAAAGGGCAAGCCGTGGGAAGGCCATGTTTCCGCTGTCACCCGTTACCCTGGGGAAGGCCCAATGTTTCAAGGCGCATTTCGAGTTGAAGGAAAAAACTGAACCAATCTATGCGCTTGCTGCATAGCAGCATTGATGACGCGACCTATTGTGCAATCGCAGCATTTGCCTATTTTCAACCTCAAGCAAGGGCCGAGCGTAATCGGCAAAGCAAATGAATACGGATGATGAGCATGGCAGTCGCAAGCACACATACAGCCTCGAAGAGCGCACCGGCGTTCGGACTCGCAACTTTGATCGAAAACGCAAAGGCGCGTTTTGTCCGCTATCGTATGTATCGCCAGACCGTCAATGAGCTGGCAGGACTGTCGGACCGTGAACTGGCCGATCTGGGCCTACACCGGTCCATGATCCGCCGGGTGGCCATGCAGGCCGCCAACGATCACATCGCGCAATAAGCGCGCCACGAATACCGAGATCAGGCCCTTCCTCCTCCCTTAGGGTCTGTTATCAGCGGCAACGTCTCTCCTCCTCCCTGACGTTGCCGCACCAAATACCGGCCTCAACCCGCCGGATCCTGATACATCGAGGCTCTCCTCCTCCCTGCCTTGATGTTGAAAGCGCGCGGCGACGCCTTCCTCCTCCCTGACGTCGCCGCGTCTTCTCCATACCGGGCTCAACCCCGGGTTCGAATACATCGGGGCTCTCCTCCTCCCTGCTCTGATGTTGACAAGACGGCGGTTCCCCTTCCTCCTCCCTGGGAACCGCCGTTTTTTTGTTTTTCTGACATAGGTGTAAGATGGCCCTCTGATTTCTGATCCGGAGGATACAATGGCCGCCTATTTCATCGCGCAGATCGACATCCACGACCCGGATGGGTATCAGGATTATCTGGCGGGTTTCATGCCGATCTTCGACCGTCACAAAGGCCGCCTGCTCACGGTTTCATCGAAACCGGTCGAACGGATCGAAGGCGATTGGCCCGAAGGTGGCATTGTGCTGATGGAGTTTCCGGACCTTGCCGCGGCGAAAGCCTGGAAGGATGACCCTGATTACATCGAGCTGGCGAAGATCCGGCAAGCCACCGCCTCGACCGATCTGGTTCTGGTCGAAGGGCTATGACGCCTCAGAACGGGACGTCATCCTTGTTGGTCAGAAAACGCGAGACCACTTTCTTAGTGCCTGCCTTGTCGAATTCGACTTCGACCTTGTCGCCCTCGATCCCGACAACCGCGCCATAGCCGAATTTCTGGTGGAACACCCGTTCCCCCAGCGTGAAACTGGCCACGGCGGTCGCGTCGATCACCGTGTTGCGGGATTCGCGCGGTTGCGACATGCCGTATTGCCCCTGCCGCGCCTGCATCCGCCTCCAGCCCGGCGAGTTGTAGACATTCGCTTCGGCCGCGCGGGTCTCGATACCAGCCGACATCTGACTGTTGCCGTGTAACCCGGCCCCTTGCAAAACCTCAACGTGATCGTCCGGCAATTCGTCGATGAAGCGCGAGGGCATCGAGTTCTGCCACTGCCCGAACACCCGCCGGTTGGCGGCAAAAGAAATGGTACACACTTCTTCGGCGCGGGTGATGCCGACATAGGCCAGGCGCCGTTCCTCCTCGAGCCCCTTGAGCCCGGATTCGTCCATTGACCGCTGCGAGGGGAACAGCCCGTCTTCCCAGCCCGGCAGGAAGACGGCGGGAAACTCCAGCCCCTTGGCCGCATGCAGGGTCATGATCGAAACCTTGGCCCCGTCGCTGTCCTGTTCGTTGTCCATCACCAGACTGACATGTTCCAGAAACCCTTGCAGGTTCTCGAAATTGTCCAGCTGGTTCACCAGTTCCTTGAGGTTTTCAAGGCGCCCCGGTGCTTCGGGCGTCTTGTCGTTCTGCCAGTGGGCGGTATAGCCGGATTCGTCGAGAATGATCTGCGCAAGTTCGATATGCGTATGCTCGGGTGCGCCGAACCGCAGGGGTGAACCGTCATCGATCACCGAATCGTCGTCCACCTCGATCCGTGGCCCACGCGTCATCGCATTCCATCGCGCCAGACCGTCGATCAGTTCGCGCAGCGCCTTGCCGCCCTTGCCCTTGATCAGCCCGTTGTCGACCGCAATCCGAGCCCCTTCGACCAGTGACACCCCATTTTCGCGCGCGGTCATCTGGATCGTCTGCTGCGCCTTGTCGCCAAGGCCGCGTTTCGGCGTGTTTACGATTCTCTCAAACGCAAGATCATCCTCGGGGCTGACCACCAGCCGGAAATAGGCCATGGCATCGCGAATCTCCATCCGCTCATAGAATCGCGGGCCGCCGATCACCTTGTAGGGCAGACCGATGGTCAGAAACCTGTCTTCGAAGGCGCGCATCTGGTGGCTGGCGCGCACGAGGATCGCGATCTCATCAAGGTTCATCGGGCGAATACCGCGCGTACCGCCCTGCATCGCGTCGATCTCCTCGCCGATCCAGCGGGCCTCTTCCTCGCCGTCCCAATGGCCGATCAGGCGGACCTTGTGACCTTCCTCGACTTCGGTCCACAGCTCTTTGCCCAGGCGGTTTTCATTGCCGCGAATGACGTTCGACGCAGCCGCCAGAATATGCGGGGTCGAGCGGTAGTTCTGTTCCAGCCGCACCACATGGGCGCCGGGAAAATCCTTTTCGAACCGCAGGATGTTGCCCACCTCGGCCCCGCGCCAGCCATAGATCGACTGATCGTCATCGCCGACGCAGCAGATGTTCTTGTGCCCCCCGGCCAGCAGGCGCAGCCACAGATATTGGGCGATGTTGGTGTCCTGATATTCGTCCACGAGGATATAGCGGAACCAGCGCTGGTATTGCTCCAGCACATCCGGGTGGGTCTGGAAGATCGTAACCATGTGCAGAAGCAGATCGCCGAAATCCACCGCATTCAATTCGCGCAGGCGGGTCTGATATTGGGCATACAGCTCGGAACCCAACACAATACTTCTGCCGATCGCTCCGCTTTGAGGATTTTTGCGACTAAATTTGTATACCTTGTTGTCGGTTGTAACCTCATGTTCAGAGAAAAGGCGTTCACACCAAAGCTCAACGTCTTCCGAAGCTGGGACTTGGTCTGGATTCCAAGACTGGTTTTTCCATCCATCCACAATGCTCGCAAACCAACGTGGCGGATGTCGTTTCTCATCAACACTGACGGCTTGCATAACTTGTTTAATCAGGCGAATCTGATCGTCTTTATCCAGTATGGTGAAGTTCGACTTCAGATCGACCAGCTCTGCATGCCGGCGCAGCAGTTTGACGCAGATCGAATGAAAGGTGCCCAGCCACGGCATCCCCTCGGCGGGCTGTCCCAGCAGGCGGCCAACCCGTTCCTTCATCTCGCGCGCGGCCTTGTTGGTGAAGGTTACCGACAGAATCTCATTCGGACGCGCGCGCGCGGTGTTGAGAAGATGCGCGATCCGGGCGGTCAGAGCCTTGGTCTTGCCAGTCCCGGCACCTGCCAGCATCAGAACCGGGCCATCCAGACGCTCGACCGCGTCCCGTTGCGCCGGGTTCAGATCATCCAGATAGGGCGAAGGGCGCACGGCCATGGCCCGCGCCGACAGCGATGCGCCCTCGAAGGCGTCCATTTCGTCAAAACTGCTCATGGCCCCAAACTACGCCGGATAAGCGCGAAGGGAAAGGGTTTGTTCACGGCTTGTTCACAGACTTTTCGCACTTCTTCTTACATTCAATTCTAAACAAACACGCCACCGCGCTGCACCCCCGTTAACTCTCTGTCAAATCCTGACTGGGATGTTTGGCAGAGTGTTGTGGGAGCGGACAAATGAAACAGGCGGAACTGACGGGTCAATCCTCGAGGCTTAAAATGATAGGCGTGGCCCTGATGCTGCTTGCGCTGACGGCAGCAGCGGGCTGGGGGATCTACGCCGCCCCGGCGCCAGTGGTTGATCGCATGCTGGAAGCAGACCTGCGAAAGAACGCGATGCGGATGAGCCGCCAGGTCGAAAGCCATCTGTACGATCTTGAACAGGCATTCCGTTTTCACGCATTGACCGATCATGACCAGGAGTTTCTGGAGCTATTGCCCGAAACCACGGACATTTACCGCTTCAAGCTGTTCGATGCTTCGGGCCAGGTGTTCTGGTCGACCCGCGCAAGTGACGTCGGGTTCGTGAATACGAAACCCTATTTCCAGTCGATCGTCGCCGCCGGAGGGCTTTTTTACAAACACGAAGAGAAGCCGATTACCGAAGTTGAGTCCTTTGTTGGCGACAATTCCCGGGATACGGAACTGAGCAGCCGCCATGTGGCCGAGGTCTATACGCCAATCATCAAGGATGCGACGTTCATGGGCGCGATCGAGTTCTATTCCGACATAACCGACCTGCGGAACCTGTTCATCACGCGCGTTCGCCTGTCTCTGGCGCTGCTGAGCGGGGTCGCCCTGCTGGCGCTGACGACTGTCATCCTGATTGTCCATCGCACCAACCGTCGTCAGGTTCGCGACCTTCGCAAACGGGCCCAGAAAGAGAGGGAGCTGATGGACGAACAGCTGCGCCTGGCCCGAGAGGTCCGCCTGTTGGGTGAATTGAACGAATGGCTGCAATCAAGCCGGTCGCTGGATGAACTGTTCGACATGGTGTCTCGCTTCATGACCCACATCCTGCCAGAGGCCGAAGGCAGCGTGTATGTCTATTCAAACTCACGCGATGTGCTGGATGGCTGCGCCAGCTGGAACGGTGGAACTCATAAATCCCACATTCACCCCGAAGGTTGTTGGGGCTTGCGGCGCGGCCGGACCTACGAGTTCGGCGCATCCGAGATTGATTTTGTATGCGAACACGCCGAACCGCATGACGGGCGGCCCTATTTCTGCTTTCCCATTCTGGCCCATGGCGAAACCGTTGGTCTTTTGCATCTGCGGGCACTGGAGGGGCGCGAAGACTGCTTCAACAAGAGCCGCAAGCTGGCCCAATTATGCGCCGAACAGATCAGTATGGCGATCGCCAATGTCCGCATGCGGGATCAGCTTCACGACCAATCGGTACGAGACCCCCTGACCGGACTGTTCAATCGCCGCCATATGACCGAGACGCTGCGCAAGTCCATCAGCCGCAGCCAGCAGACGGGCGCCGCGCTAAGCCTGATCGCCGTGGACGTGGATCACTTCAAGAAGTTCAACGATACTCATGGGCATGATGCGGGCGACATGGTGTTGCGCGCCGTCGGCGCCGCCCTGGAACAAGGGTGCGACCGGGACGAAGTCGCCTGCCGCATCGGGGGTGAAGAGTTCATGCTGATCCTGCCTGACAACAGCCCCGAAGATGCCGTGACCCGCGCCGAACAACTGCGCCAGGCGGTTGAAGCCGTCACCGTACGATACGGCGAGAAGGCCTTGCCGCGCATTACGATATCGGTCGGGGTCGCACATTACCCGGCCCACGGCACCATGCCGCAGGACCTGATGCGCGCGGCGGACGATGCGCTTTATGTCGCCAAGGACAAGGGGCGCAACCAGGTGCATGTTGCAAGCGGCACCAGGAACCAGACCAAAAATGCGCCGCCTGAAAACCGGCAACCACCTAAGGATGCAGCTTAAAAAACTTGCCGAATCGCATGGCAGGTCGGATCAATCTGCATGGACTTGCACAGCACCTATCCCGGCATACCGGATCTGAAACACCGTGCGCGCCGTCGTCTGCCGCATTTCGTGTGGGAGTATATCGACAGTGGAACCGGGATTGAAACGACGCTGCACCGGAACCGCCAGGAGCTGGATGAGGTGCGCCTCTGCCCCTCGATCCTGCATGGCGAGCTGGACTTTGATACGTCAAAGTCGTTTCTCGACGCTTCGTATCCGCTGCCGTTCGGAATCGCGCCGATCGGAATGTCCGGGCTGGTCTGGCCCCGCGCCGAGCAACTGCTTGCCAGCGCGGCCGCAGAGGCGGGTATTCCCTATACCCTGTCGACCGTAGCCAGCCAAAGCCCTGAAGACATGGCACCGCATCTTGGGGACAATGCCTGGTTCCAGCTTTACCCGCCCCGGGATCCGGATATTCGAAAAGACCTGCTGAACCGGGTCCGCAAGGCCGGGTTCAAGACCCTGGTTCTCACAGCGGATGTTCCCGTCGCATCGCGCAGGGAAAGGCAGACACGATCGGGCCTGCGGCAACCGCCAAAGCTGACCCCGCGCATTCTGGCGCAGATCGCCCAAAGACCCGTCTGGGCGATGGGCATGCTGCGCAACGGTGTGCCGCACATGCGAACGCTGGACAAATATATCGAAAACCCCGGAAATCTGCCGCCCACGGCTCATATCGGTTACCTGCTTCGAACCTCGCCGAATCTGGACTATGTCAAATGGCTGCGCGACCATTGGGACGGTCCGCTTGTCCTCAAAGGTGTCCTGCGACCAGAGGATACGAGCAGGCTGGAACAGGTCGGTGTCGATGCCTTGTGGGTGTCGAATCATGGCGGCCGTCAATTTGATGCGGCCCCGGCCAGCATCGAGGTTCTGCCCTCTGTCCGGGATGCAACCCGCCTGCCCCTGATCTTCGACAGTGGTGTCGAAGGCGGTTTGGATATTTTGCGGGCCATGTCGCTGGGCGCAGACTTCGTGATGCTCGGGCGGGCTTTTTTGTATGGTCTTGCGGCACTTGGCGCGCGGGGACCTGCACATGTCATCGAGATTCTCAGGCAGGACCTGCATGCAAATATGGGCCAGATGGGCCTGGCAAGCCTGTGTCAGATTGAGAGTTAACGTTAAACATTTGATGCTGCGGCGCAGCAAAAGTATAAGGGCGCTGCGATCATAGGGCGTTTGCGAGCGATAACATGCCGGTTCTACCCAGAAGAACGGATATACCTGCGCGTATTCTCCGCCCAATAAGACGCCCATACACAAAAGACCGGGACCTATCATGACAGACTTCAACAAGATCCTGATCGCCAACCGCGGCGAGATTGCCATCCGCGTCATGCGCGCAGCAAACGAGATGGGAAAACGAACCGTCGCCGTCTACGCTGAAGAAGACAAACTGGGCCTGCACCGGTTCAAGGCGGACGAGGCGTATCAGATCGGTGAAGGCATGGGGCCGGTTGCCGCATATCTTTCGATCGACGAGATCATCCGTGTTGCCAAGCAATGTGGTGCCGACGCGATTCATCCGGGCTATGGCCTGCTGTCCGAGAACCCGGATTTCGTCGATGCCTGCGTCAAGAACGGCATCACCTTCATCGGCCCCAAGGCGGAAACCATGCGCGCGCTTGGCGACAAGGCCAGCGCGCGACGCGTAGCCATCGAAGCCGGCGTTCCGGTCATTCCTGCCACCGAAGTTCTGGGCGATGACATGGACGCGATCCGCAAGGAGGCCGCCGAAATCGGCTATCCGCTAATGCTCAAGGCGTCCTGGGGCGGCGGCGGGCGCGGCATGCGCCCGATCCAGTCGGAAGAAGAGCTGGAAGAGAAAGTGCTGGAAGGCCGTCGCGAGGCCGAGGCCGCATTCGGCAACGGCGAGGGTTATCTGGAAAAGATGATCATTCGTGCGCGCCACGTCGAGGTGCAGATCCTGGGCGACAAGCACGGTGAAATCTATCACCTGTATGAACGCGACTGCTCGGTCCAGCGCCGGAACCAGAAGGTCGTGGAACGCGCCCCTGCCCCGTATCTGAGCGACGAACAGCGCGCCGAGATCTGCGAGCTTGGCCGCAGGATCTGTGCGCATGTCAATTACGAATGTGCCGGCACGGTCGAGTTCCTGATGGATATGGACACCGGCAAGTTCTACTTCATCGAAGTCAATCCGCGCGTACAGGTCGAACACACCGTGACCGAAGAAGTCACCGGTATCGACATCGTGCAGGCGCAGATCCTGATCGCCGAGGGCAAGACGCTGGCCGAGGCGACGGGCATGGCCAGCCAAAAGGATATCCAGCTCAACGGCCACGCGTTGCAGACACGGATCACCACCGAGGACCCGCAGAACAACTTCATCCCCGACTATGGCCGGATCACCGCCTATCGCTCGGCCACCGGTATGGGCATCCGTCTGGATGGCGGCACGGCCTATGCGGGCGGGGTGATTACGCGCTATTACGACTCGCTGCTGACCAAGGTTACGGCCTGGGCCCCCACGCCCGAAAAGGCGATATCCCGGATGGACCGCGCCCTGCGCGAGTTCCGCATCCGCGGGGTTTCGACGAATATCGACTTCGTCATCAACCTGCTGAAGCATCCGACCTTCTTGTCGAACGAATACACCACCAAGTTCATCGACACGACGCCCGAACTGTTCACCTTCAAGAAGCGGCGCGACCGCGGCACCAAGGTTCTGACCTATATCGCGGACATCACCGTGAACGGGCATCCCGAAACCAAGGACCGCCCGCGCCCGCGCGCCGACCTGAAAGAGGCCAGGCCTCCGGCGCTGAAGGCCGAACCGCAGATGGGCACCCGCAACCTGCTGGAGCAGAAGGGCCCGCAGGCGGTGGCCGACTGGATGAAGGCACAGCGCCAACTGCTGATCACCGACACCACCATGCGCGACGGGCACCAGTCTCTGCTGGCGACCCGGATGCGCTCGATCGACATGATCAAGGTGGCTCCCTCCTATGCGGCGAACTTGCCGCAGCTGTTCTCGGTCGAATGCTGGGGCGGCGCGACTTTCGACGTGGCGTATCGGTTCTTGCAGGAATGCCCGTGGCAGCGCCTGCGGGACCTGCGCGAGGCGATGCCGAACCTGATGACCCAGATGCTGCTGCGCGGCGCAAACGGCGTGGGCTATACGAACTATCCTGACAACGTGGTGCAGGAGTTCGTGCGTCAGGCGGCGACAGGAATTGACGTGTTCCGTGTCTTCGACTCGCTGAACTGGGTCGAAAACATGCGTGTAGCAATGGATGCGGTCGTCGATAGCGGCAAGATTTGCGAAGGTACCGTCTGTTACACTGGCGATATTCTTGACCCGGATCGCGCCAAGTATGACCTGAAATATTATGTCGGCATGGCGAAAGAGCTGCGCGACGCCGGCGCGCATATTCTGGGCCTTAAGGACATGGCGGGCCTGCTGAAACCGGCCGCGGCCAAGATCCTGATCCGTGCGCTGAAAGAAGAGGTCGGGCTGCCGATACACTTCCACACCCATGACACCGCCGGTATTGCCAGCGCCACCATTCTGGCCGCGTCCGAGGCGGGCGTGGACGCAGTTGACTGCGCGATGGACAGCTTCTCGGGCAATACCAGCCAGGCGACGCTGGGCACCGTGGTCGAGGCGCTGCGCCATACCGACCGCGACACCGGGCTGGACATCAAGGCCATTCGTGAAATCAGCGATTACTTCGAGGCTGTGCGTGGCCAGTATGCGGCCTTCGAATCCAGTCTTCAGGCCCCTGCGTCCGAGGTCTATCTGCACGAGATGCCGGGCGGTCAGTTCACCAACCTCAAGGCGCAGGCACGCAGCCTGGGTCTGGAAGAACGCTGGCACGAAGTGGCCCAGATGTATGCTGACGTGAACCAGATGTTCGGTGACATCGTGAAGGTCACGCCGTCTTCCAAGGTCGTTGGAGACATGGCGCTGATGATGGTCAGCCAGAACATGACACGTGAACAGGTCGAGGACCCGAATACCGACGTGGCCTTCCCCGATTCGGTCGTGGACATGATGCGCGGCAATCTGGGTCAGCCTCCGGGCGGTTTCCCCGAGACCATCATCAAGAAGGTGCTGAAAGACGAGGTTCCCAACACGCAGCGACCCGGCAAGGACGTGCCCCCGGTCGATCTTGAAGCCACCCGCGCCGAGCTGTCCAAGCAGCTGGAAGGCAAAGAGGTCGATGACGAGGATCTGAACGGATACCTGATGTATCCCAAGGTGTTCCTGGACTACATGGGTCGCCACCGGATCTACGGCCCGGTTCGTACCCTGCCAACGCGCACCTTCTTCTACGGCATGGAGCCGGGCGAAGAGATCACCGCGGAAATCGACCCCGGCAAGACGCTGGAAATCCGGTGTCAGGCCATCGGCGAAACGGATGAAAAGGGCGAGGTCAAAGTGTTCTTTGAACTCAACGGCCAACCGCGCGTGATCCGGGTTCCGAACCGGCTGGTCACCTCGACCACGCAGGCGCGGCCCAAGGCCGAGGTCGGCAACCCGGATCATGTCGGTGCGCCGATGCCCGGTGTTGTTGCCACCGTCGCCGTAACAGCGGGCCAGCAGGTCAAGGAAGGCGACATGTTGCTGACCATCGAGGCGATGAAGATGGAAACCGGCATCCACGCCGAGCGCGATGCGACCGTCAAGGCCGTTCATGTGCAGCCCGGTGGCCAGATTGACGCAAAGGACCTTCTGGTCGAGCTGGAATAACCTGCCGAACCGGTTACAGTTCAAAGGGCCGCGCGGGAAACCGCGCGGCCCTTTTTCTATGCTGGAACGGAGACCCACCATGCTTGCTATCACCCCGATCTATGCGGCCCTGATCGCTATTCTTTACGTGGCACTCAGCGTCAAAGTGATCCTTCAGCGCCGCAGCGACAAAATCTCGGTCGGGGATGGGGGCAGCAAGTTGATGATCAAGGCGATACGGACACATTCCAATTGCGCCGAATACGCCCCTATCGCCCTTTTGCTGATCGCCATGGTGGAATTACAGGGCGCCGGAGGGTTGCTTGTGCATATACTGGGTTTGATGTTGCTGGCCGGGCGTCTGCTGCACGCTTACGGATTCGGGCGCACGCCCCAGATCGTCATCCTGCGGCAGGCTGGCATGAGCCTGACGTTCCTGGCCATTCTGGTTGCGGCCATCGCCAACCTGATTCTGGCGCTGTAGCTCGGTTGGCGGGTGTTATCCCGTCAGATCCGTAATCATCACATGGGGCGCTTTCGACAAAACGGGCGTGATCTGACCGTGTTCGTGATCGTCCGATTTCGGCATCGCGGTGACCAGCAAGATCATTGCGGCCAGCGCCATTATCTTCATGTCTGCAACAGAAATCATGAAAGCCCCTCTGCCTGTGTCCTTTTTTGATCCGTGTTTGAGATTGAACGGGCCAGATGCCGGGTTCCGTCGAAATATTTTTCCTCTATTTTGTGTTTTTCCGCTTGCAGCCCCGCGTGGGAATTTATAAATCCCTCCTCACTCAACGGCGCGGGCGTAGCTCAGGGGTAGAGCATAACCTTGCCAAGGTTAGGGTCGGGCGTTCGAATCGCCTCGCCCGCTCCATTGAGAGGTCTTCGGACCACATATGTATCTGATGCGGGCGTAGCTCAGGGGTAGAGCATAACCTTGCCAAGGTTAGGGTCGGGCGTTCGAATCGCCTCGCCCGCTCCAGATACAAAATTCTCCAGACATGCTGGTTCTTCACATGACATTGCGTCATTCTGGTTGCATTGCCCAACGCAGGATTCACCCATGTCTGATTACGTCATCCGCCCTCTTACCGTTGACGAGGTCCAAAAGGCCGTTGATTGGGCCGGGCGCGAAGGGTGGAACCCGGGGCATCACGATGCTCGTTGCTTCCACGGCACGGATACTCGCGGGTTTCTCGGGGGATTCCTGGATGGCGAAATGATCGCTTCCATCTCGGTCGTTCAGTATGATGACGCGTTTGCGTTCCTTGGCTTCTACATCGTCCGGCCCGCGTTTCGCGGATCGGGCCATGGGCTGAAAATCTGGAAGCACGCCTTGGAAAACTGCAAAGCGGGCAATATCGGCCTGGATGGGGTCGTCGACCAGCAACACAACTACCGCAGCTCGGGGTTTTCTTTCGCCTATAACAACTATCGTTTCACGGCGACCGTGGAGACGTTGAAGCAGGCTCTGACCCCATCAACCGGCGTTGAGCCCCTGACGGCGGCGTCCAAGGCTTTGTTCGCCTACGACCGGCACCTTTTTCCGGCCCGCCGCGACGCGTTCTTGCAGGGCTGGATTAGCGCGCCGGGCCATATGTCCCGCGTGTATTCCGAGGATGGTCAGATCAAGGGGTACGCAACGTTGCGCCCCTGCCGGACAGGGTACAAGATCGGGCCGCTTTTTGCAGATCGCGAGAGCATCGCCGAAGCCCTGCTGGCCGGTTTGCTGGAAACCGTGCCACCCCAACATTCACAGGACGCCGTTTTCATCGACATGCCTTTGCCCAACACGGCCGCGTTTGCGCTGGCCGCAAAGCTCGGGTTGGAAAAGGTGTTTGAAACGGCCCGGATGTATTCCGGCCGCGCGCCGGATATCGATCTGAGCCGTGTCTTTGGCGTCACCTCATTCGAACTGGGTTAAAACGCCTTGAACGTCATTGTGGTCAGCGAGCGTTCGATATTGGGAATCACCAGCAGGTGTTCGTTGATGAAATGGCCCACATCCTCGGTCTCGGGGATATAGAGCTTGAGCAGCAGATCATATTCACCGCTGGTGGAATACAGTTCAGAGTGGATTTCGCGCAGGGCGATTTCCTCGGCGACCTTGTAGGTGGTTCCGGGCTTGCAACGGATCTGGATGAAAACGCAGGTGGACATGGTTTGACCCTATCGGTTCGTGTTGTTGGCAAGCTGACACGGGGCCAAGCCGGGTGCAATCCCCTGCAACAGTTTGCAGCGATCGCAACGCGCGGTCTGGAAAACCCCGACCTTCCCCGTCTATAAGCGCGCCTGTAGCAAAAGGAATTCGCCCATGCGCAGCGCAAAGATCAGCCGCCAGACTGCCGAAACCGAAATTTCGGTCGAGATCAATCTGGATGGCACCGGCATGTATGACAACCAGACCGGAGTTGGCTTTTTTGATCACATGCTGGATCAGCTGGCGCGCCATTCGCTGATCGACATGACGATCAGCGCCAAGGGCGATTATCACATTGATGATCACCACACGGTTGAAGATACCGGCATCGCGCTGGGGCAGGCTTTGACGCAGGCTCTGGGCGACAAGAAAGGGATCCGGCGGTACGGAGAATGCCACCTACCGATGGACGACGCCCAGGTACGCTGTGCGCTGGACCTGTCGGGCCGCCCCTATCTGATCTGGAATGTGGATCTGCCGACGCAGAAAATCGGTGCGTTCGACACAGAACTTGTGCGCGAGTTCTTTCAGGCGCTCAGCACCCATGGCGGCATCACGCTGCATATCGACCAGCTGCACGGTTTCAACAGCCACCACATCGCCGAGGCCGCCTTCAAGGCCGTCGCGCGCGCGCTGCGCGACGCTGTTGAAACTGATCCGCGCAAGGCAGATGCGATTCCGTCGACCAAAGGCGCGTTGTAAATGCTGACCGCCATTATCGACTACGAAAGCGGCAACCTGCACTCGGCGGAAAAAGCGTTTCAGCGCATGGCGCAAGAGGTCGGCGCCGGTGAGGTTGTCGTCACCTCGGACGCGGATGTTGTGGCACGCGCCGATCGCTTGGTTCTGCCCGGCGACGGGGCGTTTCCGGCATGCGCTGCCGAATTGCGTGGGCACAAGGGCATCTATGACGCGATGGTCGAGGCGGTCGAACAGAAAGGCCGCCCGTTTCTGGGCATCTGTGTGGGGATGCAGTTGATGGCAACCAAGGGCCATGAATACAGCGAAACGGATGGTCTGGGCTGGATCGCCGGCGATGTCGTCAGGATCGAGCCGTCAGACACATCGCTGAAAGTGCCCCATATGGGCTGGAACGATCTTGTTCTGGACAGCGATCACCCGGTGTTCAACGGGGTGAAATCCGGCGATCACACCTATTTCGTCCACTCGTACCACTTCCGGGTGTCCGACCCGGCACAGCGATTGGCTTATGTGGACTACGGGCAGGAGGTCACGGCCGTGATTGGCCGTGACACGATGGTTGGAATGCAGTTTCACCCCGAGAAAAGCCAAGACGTCGGCCTGCGCATGCTGGGCAACTTCCTGACCTGGAAACCCTGAGGCTTACTGAACACGCGTCCAGGTTTGACCGCGACAGATCAGACCGCCCGCCACGCATCCCTTGACGGTCAGTTTGTTCTGGCCGTCCAGTGACATTTTAGAATTGTAGGTTTTGTCCCGGTCCGGTGCCCAGATCTTGCCGCTGTCATAGCTTCCGCCGCCATCGGGCACCATGTCCCAAATGATCTGTTTGCCCAGGTTTTCATATTCCAGCTGCTCGTTGCCATCCGCATCAAAGGCGCTGTCGATGGTTCCGCAGATCGCACTGCCGCATCCGGAAATCGTCACGTGCAGATAGCCGCCGGTATCACCGGGTGCAGTCTTCCACAGACCATCGACGGGATCCGCAGCCATCGCGCTGGTCGCAAGAAACATAAAACCCGCTGCAAACGTAAATTTCTTCATGATTGTCTCCCTGTTTTGATGGCAGTCTGACCCGGCAGCCAGCGGCGGGCAAGAATGACCCAGCGTCGCGTTGCATCCCCTGCCCCGCCTGTGCGATATCCCGCGCGTGCAACACAGAAATAGGGCCGCCCGACATGATCCTCTACCCCGCCATCGACCTCAAAGACGGCAATGCCGTGCGCCTGCTACGTGGTGAAATGGACAAGGCCACCGTGTTCAACGAAGACCCCGCCGCGCAGGCCCGCGCCTTTGTCGAGGCCGGGTGCGAGTGGTTGCATCTGGTCGATCTGAACGGCGCTTTTGCAGGTGAGCCGGTCAACGCCGCCCCGGTCGAGGCGATTCTGAAAGCCTGCGACGTGCCCGCGCAATTGGGAGGCGGCATCCGCGACATGGCCACCATCGCGACCTGGATCGACAAAGGTCTGGCGCGCGTGATTCTGGGTACGGTCGCGGTCGAGAACCCCGATCTGGTGCGCGAAGCGGCCAAAGCCTTTCCCGGCAAGGTCGCCGTGGGCATCGACGCGCGCAACGGTCTGGTTGCCACCAAGGGTTGGGCCGAAGAAACCGACGTTCAGGTCACCGATCTGGCCCGCAGCTTCGAAGACGCGGGCGTCGCCGCGATCATATACACCGACATCAACCGTGACGGCGCGATGCAGGGTCCCAATGTCGAGGCCACCGCAGAGCTTGCCAGAACGGTCGATATTCCGGTCATCGCATCTGGCGGCGTGTCCTCGATCGCCGATCTGATCGCCCTGCGCGATTGTGGCGCAGCTTTGAACGGTGCCATTTCCGGCCGTGCGCTTTATGATGGAGCGATTGATCTGAAA
This sequence comes from Ruegeria sp. HKCCD6157, assembly GCF_013110685.1. NCBI lineage: Bacteria > Pseudomonadati > Pseudomonadota > Alphaproteobacteria > Rhodobacterales > Roseobacteraceae > Ruegeria > Ruegeria sp. HKCCD6157. The sequence continues at coordinate 757,718 of NZ_WVRB01000001.1, read as the reverse complement.
GAGGCTCTGACCACGCTCAGAGGATAGCGCAATGTTTCAATCGCCGGTAAAGCGTTCCGAACTGTCCGCGCACAGCCTGCTGAACGAACGGTTGAAATCCGGCGACTTTCTGGACTGCTTCAGCGTTGACTCCAATCTTCCACCGCGCCGTGCCGCGGAAATCATCACCGCGTTCCCCGGATGGGCGATGGCACTGGTTCGGCTGCGCGGCCAGCTGGTGACACCGTTTGGCCTCAGCACGACCGGCCCGGATGCTGGCGACAAGCTGGGGATCTTCCCGGTCGAACATGATGACAGGACCGAGGTGATCGCAGGATTCAACGATCGCCACCTGGATTTCCGGGTTTCCGTCCTGTCGGAAAACGGCCGCATCTCGCTGGCCACGTGGGTCCGACGCCATAACCTTGGCGGGCGCCTCTACCTGGCTGCGATCCTGCCATTTCACATCCTGATCGCGCGAAACGCGCTTGCGCGTGTGAAAAGCGCAAGCACATGACCCAAAAGGTCTTAACCCGCGGCCGCAGCGGTCAACTTGGCGAGCGCACCGCGCATCTTCTCGATTACAGGTGACTTTTCGACGTCATCCAGCTCGTCCATCGTTTCCTTGGGGTCTTCATAGGCCAACCAGACCTGACCGTTCCCATCCTCATACGCCTGCACCTTGAGCGGCAGGAACAACCCTGCACGCGGATCGATCTGCATGGCCGGCGTGCCCAGCGCAGGATTGCCGAAAATCAGCACTTGATTGGCCGGAATGGGCGTACCGACCTTTTCCGCCCCGGCTGCGTGGTCGATGCGGGCGAAGACAGTGGCCCCTGCGTTTCCAACCGCCGCTTCCAGCGCATCCAGCGCCTCGGCTACGGATTTGTTCGTTTGAACTTTGATGATGTCGTCAGCCATGGCGGCCAAAGCCCCTCCGAGCGAAAAAATTGAAGCAAGTATCAAGCTACGCATATCGGTATTCCTTCTGTAATATTCACTCCAATTCTCACAGGTTTTGGAAATCTGACAATCACAAGTCTGGCATCAGCAAAGCTTTGCCAGAATTGAAGGCGCCCATTTTACCCTTGCTTTCGAGAACAATCCGACCAGAAGCCAAACATTTTACTGTGTTGAGCCATAATTCGGGCGGAATCCCCGCTTAACTCCTTCGTCAAACACAACAACCCGGGTGGCAAACGTGAGTATTTCCAACCTAGACGTTCCCAAGACGTCCAGATTCGGATCAGCAACCATTGCGATCTTCTGCGCGGCGATTTTCACGAGCGCCAGTCTGCTGTTCTTTGTCCAGCCGCTTTTTGCCAAACTGGTTCTTCCAAAAATCGGCGGCGCCCCGGCGGTCTGGACGACCGCTATGCTGTTTTTCCAAGTGGTGCTGATACTCGGGTATGTTTACGCGCACCTGTTGACCAAGTTTCTGCCCTTGCGCTGGCAGATCATCACCCATTTTGCCTTTTGGGTGGCGGCGCTGACTTTCCTGCCGCTGTCCACCAGCGAAAGCTGGAGCTATGACGCCTCGACCTCGACCGCGCTGCAAACGCTTGGCCTGTTCGCCGTGGGTGTGGGTGTACCCTTTGCAGTATTGTCGGCAAATGCGCCCCTGTTGCAGGCCTGGTACGCCAGGTCGGGCGGGCCTTCGGCGGATGATCCGTATTTCCTTTACAGCGCCAGCAATGTCGGATCCTTGCTGGCGTTGTTGGCCTTCCCCCTGGTTGCGGATCCATTTTTTGGCGCGGCCGAGATCAGCCGTGCCTGGCTGGTCGGCTTCGTGCTGTTCGGCGCGCTTTTGCTTGGCAGTGGCATGATCGCCTTGCGGGGTTCACGGCACACGAAGCCGTCGGCCCAATCGGCACTGAAGGCCAGTTTCCCGACCCTACGACAGATCACTGTCTGGGTGTTCGTCGCCTTCATTCCCTCTTCCTTGATGCTGTCCTTCACAACGCGGGTCAGCACGGATCTGGGTGCTCTCCCGTTGATCTGGGTTGTTCCGCTGGCGGTCTATATCCTGTCCTTCATCATCGCGTTTGCCAAATGGAAGCGCCTGACGCTGGACGCCTTGAACCTGCCCATGCTGGCGGCGCTGGCGGCGGGTGTCGTACTGGTGTCCAAGGTGGTCAGCGAGCATGACGCGCCGGCGGTTATTCTGCTCTATGTTCCGGTGTTGTTCATCATCGCCCTTTTTGCGCACCGCCTGCTGTACGACATGCGCCCGTCAGCCGAGCAATTGACCATGTTCTACATCGCCCTTTCCGTGGGCGGAGCAATTGGCGGGCTGTTCAACTCGATCCTTGCGCCGATTGCCTTCACACGTGAGTTGGAGGCGCCAATCACCATGATCCTGGCCGGAGGATTGTTTCTTGTCCGCGCGCCGGGATTTGCCCTTCGCCATGTCATCATGGGCATCGCGGCAAGTGTTTTCATCCTCGTCATCGCAGGTACGACACGCGGCGTCGCGGCGCTGAGCGCGGACATCCCGCGTGCAGGCGCCCTGTTCGCGCTGATATTCGCGGTGCTGTACCTGTTCCGGGCACAAGCCATGCGCATCCCTGTGGTTCTTACCGTCGTTCTGCTGCCCGCATTTGCGGTAAAGAACAATCCGGTGTTCGAAGATCGCAGCTTTTTCGGCGTGCATTCGGTGTATTCAAGCGAGGGCTACCGCGTCTACAAGAACGGCACCACGGTGCATGGCTGGCAACGCGAATCCGAATATGGCACTCGACCCACACCGCTGTCCTATTATCACCCCGAAGGACCGATGGCGCAGGTCATCACGTCGGACTTCGGCATGCAATCCGACAGCATCGGAATTGTCGGTCTTGGAACAGGTGCACTGGCCTGCTATCGGCAGCCTGCGCAAAACTGGGACTTCTTCGAGATCGACGCGACCGTTGACCAGATCGCACGCGACTCTTCGCTGTTCACCTATCTGTCGGAATGCACGCCCGATTCCGAGACCCATCTGGGTGATGCCCGGATCGTTCTGAAGCAAAAGCCTTTTGCCTTCGATATCCTGGTTTTGGATGCGTACAGCTCGGACGCGATTCCGCTTCACCTGATCACACGCGAGGCGGTAGAGATGTATACCAGCCGCCTGGCCGATGATGGGGTTTTGGTGTTCCACATCACAAACCGGTTCTACGATCTGGTCCAGCCTTTGGCCCGAATTGCCGACAGCCTGAACCTGACCGCTGCGCATCAGCGGCTGGCCGTGGGTGAAGAGCAGGTCGAAACCGGAGCCGCCACCAGCAGCGTTGTGATCCTGAGCCCCGACAAATCCCGAATTGAGAGTTTTGCGCAGGATGGAAACTGGCAAATCGTCGAAACCGACGGCGCGCTGCCATGGACCGATGACAAGGCAAACCTGCTTTCGGCACTGAAGCTGCTGAAGAACCGGGATCACTAAGCCCCCCGCTCCGCCCATGGCCCGTGCTACCAGGGCCGTGGGCGGCAAAACGTCTGTGGCATCGGCGGCGCTTTGCCGGTAAAGGTCCGGCAACGAAGGACGATCAGATGCTGAAGACCCGGATTATTCCCTGCCTTGATGTTGCCGATGGCCGCGTGGTCAAAGGCGTGAATTTCGTCGGTCTGCGCGATGCGGGCGATCCCGTGGAATCGGCCAAGGCATATGACGCCGCAGGCGCGGACGAAATCTGTTTTCTGGATATCCACGCAACCCACGAAAACCGCGGCACCATGTTCGATGTGGTACAGCGCACCGCCGAGCAGTGCTTTGTACCTCTGACAGTTGGTGGCGGGGTTCGCACCAAGGATGATGTCCGCGCCCTGTTGCTGGCGGGGGCAGACAAGGTCAGCTTCAACTCGGCAGCCGTTGCCAATCCCGACGTGATCGCGGAATCGGCAGATCAATTCGGCAGCCAGTGCATCGTCTGCGCCATCGACGCCAAGACGGTCAGCCCCGGAAAGTGGGAGATTTTCACGCATGGCGGCCGCAAGCCAACAGGTATTGATGCGGTCGCGTTCGCAAAAACCGTTGTCGCCAAAGGCGCCGGAGAAATCCTGCTGACCTCGATGGACCGCGACGGCACCAAGGCTGGCTTCAACCTGCCCCTGACCCGTGCGATTTCCGATGCAGTGGACGTGCCCGTGATCGCAAGCGGCGGTGTCGGCAATCTGGATCATCTGGTCGAAGGCGTCACCCAAGGTGGCGCGAGTGCGGTGCTTGCAGCCTCGATCTTCCATTTCGGAGAATACACGATCCGCGAAGCCAAAGAGCATATGGCCGCCGCTGGCATTCCGATGAGGCTGACATGAGCATTCTGCACGACCTTGCTGCCACGATTGAGGCGCGTAAAGGGGCTGATCCCGATTCAAGCTGGACAGCCAAGCTGCTTGCAAAGGGTCCCGAGAAATGCGCCGAGAAATTTGGTGAAGAAGCCATCGAAGCCATCATCGAAGCCACGAAGGGCGATCAGGCCAAGCTGACCGCCGAAGCAGCAGACGTGCTGTATCACCTTCTGGTCATGCTGACCGCGCGAGACGTGGCGCTGGAGGATGTTCTGGCCGAACTTGCGCGCCGTCAGGGCATCAGTGGCATTGCCGAAAAGGCCGCCCGCCCCAAAGGGTAACGGCCGGGTTCCGCGCCGCCGCAACGCCCGCTATACTTGGGCGTCAGAATGGCAGGCCGAGGGCGCGACATGATCCGAATTTTGATGCTTGTGGCAACGCTTGCCATCGTTGCGGCATGTGCGGCGCCTCCCGCATCGACCGGGGACGAGGTACAACGCCTGACTACCGAGATTCAGCGTCTTGGCCCGGATATCGATCCGGAAGAAGCCCGCCGGGCGGCGCAAGTCGCCTATTCCTATACCGCGCAACTGGTGGACGAATACCAGATCACCGACCCGCCGCTGATCCACAATGCGAAGGTCAACAAGGGATTGCGCCCGCGTGGTCTGTGCTGGCATTGGGCCGAGGATATCGAGCGTCGTCTGAAACAGGAAAACTTCCAGACGCTGGAATTGCACCGCGCCATCGCCAACGCCGACAATCCGCTGAGGATCGACCACAGCACCGCGATTATCAGTCGCAAGGGAGACTCGCTGTATGAGGGCGTCGTGCTGGACCCGTGGCGCTATGGCGGGGTGTTGTTCTGGTCACCTCTGGTCGAGGATACCCGATATGACTGGGTGCCACGTGACGTGGTGCTGGAAAAACGACGACAGGAACAGGTTGCCCGCCTGAAACCCTATCAGCCAGCAACGCCCTAAAGCTTGGACGAGATGATCCCGGTGGAAAACCCACCCATGCGTAGCTCGCCAAACAGGCGCTGATACTCGATCTTCGGACAGCGGTTCATCACGACGTCCACACCGCGGGCCTTGGCCTTGGCTGCCGCTTCAGGGTGTTCAACCCCGATTTGCATCCAGATCGTTCCGAGGGACGGGAACACCTCCAACGCTTCGTCCACAATGGGCGGCACGGATTCGGACCGTCGGAAGATGTCTACCATGTCCACGGGTTCGGATATCTCCGAAAGGTTGCCGCGTACCCTTTGGCCAAACAGGTCTTTCCCGGCATGGCCCGGATTGACCGGGATCACGTTGAACCCTTTCAGCGACAGGTAGCGGGCGACGTAATAGCTGGGCCGCACCGGGTTCATGGACACTCCGACAACGGCAACGGTCTTGGTGCGTTGCAGAATAGCTCTCAGCTGCTGATCGGAATAGTCTGGCATACCCTATCCTTAGCAGGGTTCCAAAAAGAAAAAAGCGCCCAAGAAGCCTTGGGCGCCAGTTGTTGGAACGAGGGACAGTGAAATGACCCGCGGCAGTTCCATTCCGCGGTCATTGTGACATTTAGGCATATATTTGGTAAAAAAAAGAGGGGCAGCGCATTTTTATGATGACTCTTCACAATTAGCTGATTCTCGCTTACTCTCGATAAAGGATTGCCGGCCAGTTTTCTTCAGCCAACTCAATGTATTCTGTCTGATCCTGCTGCCAGATTTCCTCGATCTCGATCGAATGCGTCAGGTACAGACGACCATCCACGACCTTCCAGGCCTTGGGGTCCGAGCTCTTCAGAACTCCCATCGCCATCGCATATGAACAATACCCGCCGAACTGCGGCGCGAAAGCACGGGGATTGCTTTCGAACAGCTCGCGGTTTTCCTGCGAGGTGAAATGCCACCTCGCCCCTTTCCACATCACGGAATTCTCGGGCATGCCCATGATCGGCGTAGAACCGTCGAAAAAGGACACGGCATCATACCCGGCCAACGCCACCCCTTCGGTGGTGTAGTAAACGGGCCTTTCCTGCGCATACGTGGCAGGCGCCAGAAAAAAAGCGCACAGCGCGCCAAGTGTGGAACGTCGGGTCAGCATTGCCATGTCAGAATCTGAAATCACTGGGGTATCAAGATGCAATTTTTTGCTGCATGCGGAACCCCTGTTGACGTGGATGTGAACGATCTTCACCCAAAAACGGTCAATCGAAAATGTCTTCGATCACATCCCAGGCTTCATCGAACACGCGCGAGAACATGCTCTTTTTCTTCTTTTTTCGCTTGGTCTTCCGTGGAGGGGCATGAGAAACCGCAGATCGCACCGTTTTGGCAGGCGCAGCCTTCCGCTTGGGCAGCATCTTCAGATCATGCAAAGGTGCGCCACAACTGGAACAGCTCAGCTCGTGCCGTTCTTTGCCCCTCAGGACCAGCGCGGCCCGGGTCCCGCAGTAGCAGCAGGTCGCAATTTTGGATGGACCGGAAATAACGCTCTCCTTTTTGTCAGGGCCGGGATGCATATAAGGCGATTGCCGCGGCATTTGAGACGTTCAGCGATCCGAATCCCCCGGCTGCGTCAATTTTCACCAATTGATCCACGGTTTCCTTCGTCTTTTGGCGCAATCCCGGGCCTTCCGCCCCCAGAACAAGTGCGACGGGGCGGTCCCGACTGTCGCTCAGCGCGCCTTCGATCGTTACCTCTGCTTCACCGTCCAGCCCAAGGACCAGAAATCCCATATTCTGTAGTTCTACAATTGTGTCGGCAAGGTTGCGCATCCGCAGATAGGGTTGACGCTCCAGCGCGCCGCTGGCGGTTTTTGCCAGGGCCCCAGTCTCGGGCGCGGAATGATGGCGGGTGCCTATGACGGCACTGGCACCCAGAACTTCGGCCGAGCGTAGAATCGCCCCGACATTGTGCGGGTCCGTAACGCGGTCCAGAAGGATGACGCGTGGGTTTTCTCGACCGATGCAATTTTCGGCCAGACCGCCCCAATCCAGCGGCTTTACCTCCAGCGCGGCACCCTGGTGCACCGAGCCTGCATCGATGGGTGCCGTAAACTTGCGCGGATCAGCCATCTCGGGCTCGATCCCAGAGAATTCAATCGCTTCCGCCAGCTTGTCCCGCGCATTGCGCGTTACGATCAGGCGCAGTTTCTGCCGATTGGGGTTCATCAAAGCGTCGCGAACTGCATGCAGACCGAACAGCCAAACGGTTTCAGCAGCCGCGGCCTTGCGTGCCTGTTCCTTTTCAACGACCCATTTGGGTTTCTTCATTTTTCAGGCCTCCGGGCCGGGAATTCGGTTTCCTGCGCCAAAGCGAAATTTTCCTGTTGACGCTCCTTTGGTGCGCTAGTAATCACGCCTCCACGTCAGGTGCAACGCCTGACAGTGGGCGACAGGCCGCAAGGTGTGGCAGGGGACTGTAACTCCCTCGCGGAGACGCACGCCTGGTTCGATTCCAGGGTCGCCCACCATCTTTCCCGTAGAATTCAAAGATGGCCAGAACGCATTGCCCGCGCGTGCTCACGTGCATGCTTTTGCGCAATAACGGCCGCAAAGACTCGTAAAAGTTGCGAAACCGGGCATCGCCCGCTAGTCTGTTAACGTATTTGCGAGGGACATGTTATGAGACTGCTTTTGGCGGCACTTGCCGTTTGTGTCGCAGGCGCAGCGAGTGCGCTGACTATTACATTTGACAATAACTTTCCGAATGATCCTCAAAGCGGGCTGACAACGTTTCAAGGAACCAGCCAAGGTTTCACTTTTGACTATGCACCCGTCTACAACTTTGGAAATCAGATCAACTTGCACGACGACAACGGTGTGCTGTCAACGGTGGTGCAGGCCGTAAACGGGACGAAGTTTACGGCACAATCCGTGGATCTGTCAGGATTGTCGCGTGTGTTCAAGACCGGATCCGGCCCTTCACCCGCACTTGGAACGCAGGCCTACAACCAGTGGCTCAAGGCGGGTACTGCGACAGTTCCAACCCTGACATTTTCGGGGCTTCTGAACGGTGCCACAGTTGCGACGCAGACGTTCGGACCTTCGGCTTTGAACACTTTTGGTTTCTCCAGTGGGTTCACGGCCATTGATCAACTGTTGATCACGCTGAACGTCCCCAACGCGGTCAAATTCCCCTTTGGCCTTGGGTCGAACACCGTTTGGTGCGACCAATGGTGTGGCGAATTCAACGTGGATAATTTGCAGGTTGCACCGGTCCCCCTGCCCGCAAGCGGGCTGCTTTTGATTGGGGCCGTTCTAGGCCTGTTCGGATACCGCAGGCTTAAGACAACCTAGTTGCACCCAACATCAAAAAACGGCGCTGCTTGTTGGTCAGCGCCGTTTTTTATCTTTTAATCAACTATTTGGAAGGTTCTATTCCGCCGCCGGGCGCAGTTCCGAGACCTTGTTGAACCACGCCTCGATTGCATCCAGATCCGCCGGAAGGGCTTCCGCTGCACCATCCGCGAAGGTTTGAAATTTCTCTTCGTTCAAACCGTTCACGCCGACCAGAACCGGGATATCCATTGCCAGCGCTTCGCCGATCACGGGGCGGAATCCACGCCCATCGGATTCATGCTTGCCGAATTTGTTGATGATCAGCAATTGGGGCGCGCCCTCCAGCGAGGCGGTCACATATCCCACCGCCTGTTCCAGCGCTGCCGGGTCCAGACGGCAGCCGCGCGACTGGGTGCCCAGCGACTGTGAAATGCGGATGGTTTCACCGTCGGGCAGCACGCGCAAGTCCATATCGCATTTGCTGCTGTCGGCGCATTCCGTGTTTGTTTGCACGACACCGGCCAGTTTTGCTCCGGACGCCAGCAGGCGGTCCGCAACGGCGCTCAGCAGGCGGTCCGTCGCGCCGCGATCGGTGGTGGTGACATAGGCCAGATGCATCTTGGACCTCTTGTAATTCGTTTGTGACGTTTCAAATAGCACGCAAGGCACCGCCCGGCCACTCCCTCGTTTACGGAAGCGGGGACAGGCCAATCACAGGGGCGTGCAGGTGAAGCAGAACCGCATAGGCGGCCAGCGCGGCCAGCCACACCCCGGGACGCGGCCAGGGACGCGGTGCGCGCAGTGAGAACCGCGCCGTGTTGCGGGACAAGCGGACCCATTCAAAGCCCATTTCCCGCGACTTGCGCCGGTCGACAAGGGCCATGCCCATGACCGCGAAACCGGCAAACAGGCCGAACAGAATCACATGTGACAGGCTGCCATTGGCAAGAAGATGTGCCACCGCCCACAGCATCAGCGCGGCTAGGATCGGGTGTCGGGTGGTGCGCAGGATACCGGGCTGTTCTGGGTCAAAGGGCCGATTGCCCAGCCCTCCGAACGAAAACGGGTTCTGAATGATCAGCCCCGCGACAGCCAGCCAGCAGACCACCGGCATGATCAGAACCGGCGCCCAGCGCAAAAACGCAAATGGCGGGATAACCTCGACATAAGGAGCGTTGGCAGCGGCGATGATCAACCACGCCAGGACGGCCAGCGACAGAACCGAATAGGCCGTGAAATACCCCCGGCGTCCGAGTGTATCGATCAGCCATCCGCGTATGGTGGGCCGCACCGGAATCGCGTGGCTGAGAAGGAATGTGACGAGCGCTGCAAGGAATAGGACCCAACCGGTCATGGTGATCTCCGCTTTATTGGGATCGGTCTAGATCAGGACGGAACGGGTATCCTTGTCCAAAATCAAGTTCGGCGCAGGGGCGATGCATCGCCTCTGCCCTGTTTACAACCCAAGCGCCGCGCGGCGTTCTTCGGCAAAGCCCTGCACGATGCGATCGGCAATCAACGCCAGAATCGCCATCGCGGCCCCGGCCGAAATGCCAAGCCCCACATCCGCCTGACCCAGCGCCAGATAGATCGACTGCCCCAGACCCGTGGTGCCGATCAGGGCGGCGATCACCAGCATCGCAAAGGCATAGAGGATGGTCTGGTTCAGCCCCAGCAGGATCGTGGGCGCGGCATAGGGCGCGCGCACGTCGCGCATGATCTGCCACTCGGTCGCACCGCTTGAGATCGCGGCCTCCATCATCTCGTCCGGCGTGTTGACCAGCCCGTGCCGCGTGTAGCGGATCATGGGCACGATCGCATAGGCACAGATTGCCAGAAAGGCCGAGAACTCTCCGATCTGGAACACCATGAGAACCGGGATCAGGAACACGAACAGAGGGATTGTCTGCAACATGTCGCAGATCGGACGGACCACTTTCCACACCGGCTCCCAGACCGCGCTGGCAAGGCCGATCAGGCCGCCGACCACGGCACAGGAAAACACCGCCGCACCGCTCAGGTAAAGCGACAAGAGCGCTCTCTCCCACAGGCCCGAAACGAGGATGGTGCAAAGCAGCCCCACGCACAGCGCCGCCAGACGCCACCCACCTGCGACCCAGCCCAGCGCGGCAGCGCCGGTCAGGACAAAGGGCCATGGCAGGTTGGCAATGCCGGTTTCCAGCATTCCAATCAGGATCAGGACGATCAGACCACCCGTCAGCCGCCCACGCCATGCCATCAACAGCGCGATCCCGGCACCTGCGGCAAACAAGCCCCAGCTCATGCCCGCCGTCCACTGGAAGCCCCAGGTGAAGGGCAGAACCGCCTGATCCAGACCGATCCGCAAAGGCAGCAGCACATAGAAAAGCGAGTTGTTCTTGAGCGCATCCAACCACGGGCCATTGGCCTGAGTGAACGCGGTCAGGCCGCTGTCCACGGCCTCGGCCATCGGATCCAGCAAGGTCAGTTCGGATGGGTTCGGCAACCACGCCCAGAAGGCGGCGGTGAAGACCACGGCGAAACCCAACATCGCCCAGACAACCCGGCTGTCATAACGTTTGCGCTCGGTCGCCAAGGTGCCGCTCATACGATCTATGACGACGGCAAAGACCACGATGACCAGACCCGCCATCAGAGACTCCCCGAACTGCGCCTTGCGCATGGTCAGCAGAACCTCCCAGCCGATGTCGTTGAACCCGCCGATGACGGCGGCAATGATGACCATCGACAAGGCCGCCATCAGACATTGGTTCACACCGACCATGATCTGCGTCGTGGCGGCGGGAATTTCGACCTGAAACAGTTGCTGAAACCGCGTGCCTCCGGACATGATCGCGGCCTCTTTGATCTCGGGCTCGACCCGTTCCAGCCCCAGCATCACGTTGCGCGCCATGGGCGGCGCGGCATAGATGGCCGAGGCGATCAGACCGACGACGGGGCCAAAGCCAAAAAGCAACAACAACGGCGTCAGATACGCAAAAGTTGGCACCGTCTGCATGACATCCAGAACCGCCTGAACGAAGGATTTCACCCGCGGCACCTCGTTGGCGAGGATGCCGATGCCGCCACCCAGTATCAACGCCACCGGAACGGACACTGCGACCAAAGCCAGTGTGTTCATGCTCTCAGCCCAGTAACCCGACGCCAGGACAAAGCTGAGGCCCAGAAAGCCCAGCGCCGCCATGGGCAAACCGCCCAAGTACCAGCCCAGCGCGGTCACGATCCCGATCAGAAGGGGCCATGGCGTGTTGCCAAGCACGAAATTCGCCCAGTTCATCGGATAGGTCATCATATCCGAGAACAACCGCATCGCCGGTTTGATCAGGTTCAGAAACCAATCCAGAAACGCGCCCACCCATTGGGTTGCAGGCAGCTCCCACGCGGCGGGCCATTTGACCAGCCATGGGGCGATGCCCTCAAGTGCAAGGCAAACCGCACCGACGACAACCGTGATCACGGCGGCCTTGGCGCCCGCCGTCAGCCGCGCGCCGTGCTGCGTCGGAACCTCAGTTACGGCGGTCATGTCTCGTCCACCTGAAGCGCGGCAGCCAGATCGGACGGGTGCACCGTGCCAACGACATTGCCATCGGCATCCCGCACCGGCACGGGTTCATAAAGCTCCATGCAATGGGCCAGGGCCGCGTCCAGTGTCATCGACGTGGTCAGGCCGGGATCGTCCGGGCCGCACTCTGCCTCGCTTCGCATGACCGAGGCGACCTTGGCGTGCTGCCCCTTGGCGACATCTTTCGAGAACTCGCGCACGTAATCGTCCACGGGTCGCAGGACGATATCCGTTGGCGTGCCGATTTGCACGATCTTGCCGTCCCGCATGATGGCGATGCGGTCTGCCAGCTTCAGCGCTTCCTGAATATCGTGCGTGATGAAGACGATGGATTTCTTCAACGTCGCTTGAATGCGCAGGAATTCATCCTGCAACTGGCGACGGATCAGTGGATCAAGCGCCGAGAACGGTTCGTCCAGAAACCAGATGTCAGGGTTTACGGCAAGACTGCGGGCGATACCCACCCGCTGCCGCTGCCCGCCGGAAAGCTGTCGCGGGAAGCTGTCTTCGCGCCCTTCCAGACCGACCAGCGAGATCACTTCCTGCGCACGGTCCAGCCGTTCCTTTTTGCCCACGCCCTGCACGCGCAGAGGATATGCGACGTTTTCAGCCACGGTCATGTGGGGGAACAGGCCGAAATGCTGGAACACCATGCCCAGTTTTTTCCGGCGCAGCTCGGTCAGGGCCTTTTTCGAGGCGCCTATGACATTCTCACCATCCACCCGAATTTCACCACCGGTGCCGGGCAGCAGTTGCGAGATACAGCGGATCAGCGTGGATTTGCCCGAGCCCGACAGGCCCATGATGACGAACAATTCGCCTTCCCTGACCTCGAAATTGGCATCTTGAACCGCCGGAATGAACCCGTTTTCCCGCAGGTCTGCGGCGGCCTTGTCAGCGTCATTCCCTGACCGAGACAGCGCGTCGGTCAGGGCTTTGTCAGCGCCCGGGCCAAAGACCTGCCAGAGATTCCGGCAGGCAATGGCTGGCATAGTCGTGTCAGTCACCTAAGTGGCTCACTTGGTCGCCGCGTCGACAACAGGACGCCATTTGTCATCGTTCTCGGCCATCCATGCGGCGACAACTTCTTCGACCTGGCCGCCGTCAACATCGATCGCGCCCATCATCGGCTGCTGGTCTTCGACCGCCAGTTGATAGTTGGACAGGATTTCATAGGCGGCGGGCCACTTTTCTTCCAGGCCGCTCCAGCCGGCTTTGAAGATGCGCGATGGCGAAAAGTCGCAATCGTTTACCGCGTTCGGGTTCGGACCCCACGCCGGATCGTTAAAGCATGCCTCTTCACCTGCGGGCAGTTCAACGAACTGCACGTCATAGGCAGACATCGCCCAGTGCGGCTGCCAGAATGTGATCAGCAGCGGCGACTTACGCTCGGTCGATGCGCGAAGTTCAGCGATCAATGCGCCCTCGGAACCGGCGGGGACAGCCTTGAACGGCAGCTCAAGGCCGGCCATGCGATCCGCACCGGGTGTGCCCCAGTCGGCCGGATAGTCGACCAGACGGCCACCGGGCAGAGTTTCCGCCGTGGCGAACACCTGCGCGCAGTCTTTCAGCGCTTCCCACGCCGGCAATCCGGGGCACAGATCAGCGACATGCGCCGGGTATGCGATACCTTCCTTGGCATCCAGGCCAAGATCGCCGATTTCGACAACCGTGCCTTCCTCGATCTTCTTGGCGTATTCATCCGAAACATTGGACGACCAGATTTCAAGCGTCGCGTCGATGTCTCCATCGGCCAGCGCCTGGAACTGGTTCATCATGCCGGCGGTCACATATTCCACGTTATAACCAGCGGCCTTGAGCATTTCACCCGCCACATGCGTGGTCACGTGCTGACCGGTCCATTCGTTGATCGCCAGTTTGATCGGCTCGTCCACGGCCCCCATATCCGCCGCATGCGCCGCACCGGCAACGGTTAGGGCCATAAGGCTTACACTCAGTTTTTTCATGGATTTTCTCCCTGTCTTATTTGTTTTGCCCACCCCGGCAGGGGTTTCCCGCCGGTATCTTTGTCTGATGACAATACCATGCCGCAACATGCACAAATTTGGTCGGAAAAGGAAAGTGATCAGTTTGTAACTGCGCAGCTTTCTTGCCGCTGATGCGTAGATTTTCCCCCGCAGGCGCCGCAAGGACCCCTGCCCGACCCGTCAATATCCCCCGCCCCGGGGCACGGAATGTTGACTGACGAGTCAATCACAAACCGTTTTGAACCCGTTTGTCGAGGATTTCTTTGACAGTTCAGTGTTTTTTCTTGTTCGGGCCGAGTTTCATTTCCGGTCGGGTGGCTTTCGAACACCGAAAATTCCCATTGCAAATGGAAGGCAAAACAAAACACTCTTCCTAAGACAGCTTTGAGGTTGGGTTCATGCGTTCATTTGACGAGATCTTTGATATTGCCGCCTCTCGCCACGGTGGGGTCGAAGCCTTTGAAGCACAGCTGACCAAGCCCAAAAGCCACGAAGAACTGGCGGCGATGCCCGACGACCGGTGGCTATCGATCATCACGAAATGCGTCTTTCAGGCCGGTTTCAACTGGAAGGTCATCGAAAACAAATGGGATGGATTCGAGGCCGCCTTTGACGGTTTCGATGTGGGCCGGTGTGCGTTCATGGATGATGAAAAGTTCGATTCCCTGCTGCAAGACACACGCATTGTCCGAAATGGAACCAAGATCGCAGCAATGCGGGACAACGCGGCGTTCCTTTTGGAACTGCGCGACGAAGGCGGCGCGGGCCAGGTTCTGGGGGGCTGGCCCTCTGATGACTATGTCAACCTTTTGGCCATGCTGGCCAAACGCGGGTCTCGTCTTGGCGGGGCTTCGGCGCAATATGCGATGCGTTTTGCGGGCCGCGACAGTTTCATTCTGTCGCGGGACGTCACCGCCCGTCTGATCGCCGAGGGCGTGGTCGACAAACCCGCCACGTCGAAAAAAGCCATGGCGGCGGTGCAATGGGCCTTCAATTCCTGGATGGATCAATCCGGGCGGTCTTTGACGGAAATCAGCCGGGTTCTGGCCATGAGCCTGTGAAAACGGTTTGCGGATCGCAAGCAGAGGACTAGGATTCACCTCATGGTTCTGCGCGTATTCCTGTGTGCTCTTTTATTGCTGTCCTCTTGCGGCCGTCCATTGACAAAGCAAGAGCGCGACTTTGCGGATGCCATTCAGGGCGAAACCCTGAATCTTGACAGCGTGCGATTGGTCCAAGGTGCGCCGGTTGCCAATGTGACGTATTTCCGCGAAGAGCGGCCACGTCTGGCCTGCCGCGAGCGCATCCTTCCTCCGGTAGAACCTGGGCCGGTGACAGGCAAGCCAGCCGCCGTGGCCCTGTTCAACAAGGTCTATTTTGCGCGCGACTGGTATCTGGAAGACTACATGTCCGATTTTCCGGATCAGATGAACCTGGTGGCTGCGATGCTGCTGGCCCATGAACTGACGCATGTCTGGCAGTGGCAGAATCGCCGGACCACCGGTTACCACCCGTTGCGAGCAGCGGCGGAACATGGTGGGCGCAGCGACCCGTATCTTTTTGACCTCGAAACCTCGCCGGACTTCCTGTCCTACGGGTTTGAACAGCAGGGCGCCATCGTCGAGGAATACGTTTGCTGCCGTGCGCTGGACCCTCAGGCCACCCGAACCAAACGGCTGCACAGGATGCTGAGCGCGCATTTTGATCTGTCCCCGCTTCCGCAAAAAGGGCGAGAGCGCGCAATCTTGCTTCCTTGGAGCGAGGCCGAGATCGACGGGATTTGCAGCGGAACCTAATTCTGCTGCAAGGTCTCCAGATAGGCCACCAGATCCACGATGGGCTGGCTCGTCAGAATTGGCTGACCCTGCGGCGTTTTCATGGATGTGTCCTGCCCGTCAAAATAAGGACCATAAACCGGCATTGGGCTACCATGGCTGACCAGCGGATCCCGACCATCAATGCGGGAGACAACGCGGGCAGTCGGGAACACGCCCTCTTCGTTGGACAAAGCGGTCAGATCGCTCGGTTGAACCACCAGCACGGCTGCCATCGGACCTTGGCCCATCGCGTCGATTCCGTGGCAGGTCGCGCAATGGTGCATATAGAGTTCCTCTCCGGTCTTCGCGTCCTGAGCCCAGGCGGCCTGCGAGGCAGCAGCCGAAACCCCAAGAACCATTACACTGATTGTTGCCTTGAACATCGTATCCTCCTGCCTGGATTGGCATTTGCAGGGTTGCCCGATGACCGTCTTGGCGCAATGATCCAGATCAACGAAAAAGGTACAGAGGTTTCGGGCAATGACACAATACGCCGCCATCATGCTGGCCGCCGGATTTGGAATTCCGATCCTGGCCGCGCTCAATGCGGCGCTGGGAAAAGTCATCGGGTCGCCAACTGCGGCAGCCGTTGTGCTGTTTGCGATCGCCTTCATCGCCTCGGCCTTGGTCATGGCGCTGTTTCCCGGATTTGCGGCCTTGTCCAAGATTGCCAATGCGCCGAAACACCTGTTGCTTGCAGGTGTCCTGATTGCGTTCTATGTCCTGTCGATCACCCATGTCGCACCACATTTTGGGGTGGGCAATGCCGTGTTCTTTGTGCTGCTCGGGCAATTGATCAGCGCTGCGGCCATCGACCATTTCGGCCTGTTCGGCGCACAGGTCGAACCGCTTACGCTTATGCGGATGGGCGGGATCGCCGTCATGGCCATTGGCGTTGCGATCACTCAACTGGCCTGAGCACCCCGCCTTCAAGCCGAACCATCCGGTCCATGCGCGCCGCAAGGTCAAGATTGTGCGTTGCTATCAACGCCGACAACCCTTCGTCCCGCACCAGCTTCATCAGTGTATCAAAGACCTGATCCGAGGTTTCGGGGTCCAGATTGCCCGTCGGTTCATCCGCCAACAAAACACGGGGCGCATTCGCCAAGGCCCGGCAAAACGCCACCCGCTGCTGTTCCCCACCAGAGAGTGCGGCGGGGCGATGGCTGGCGCGTGCGGCCACACCGACACGGTCCAGCAGATCCAGCGCTCGGGCCTGTGCGGCCTTGTCCGGTACACCATTGGCCAGTTGCGGCAGGGTGATGTTTTCCAATGCCGTGAATTCCGGCAGCAAGTGGTGGAATTGATACACGAACCCGACATCCTGCCGACGCAGTGCGGTTCTGGTCCGGTCGCCCTTGCCCGATACGTTCTGCCCGCCAATTTCAACGGTTCCTTCGTCGGGCATGTCCAGCAGACCGGCGATATGCAGAAGCGTTGACTTACCTGCCCCAGAAGGCGCGACCATCGCTACGGCCTCACCCGCGCGCAGATCCAGATCAACTCCGCGCAGGACCTGCACCTCGCCCGGTTTGCCTTTCAGATAGGTCTTGGTCAGACCTTTCAGACGCAATGTGACATCATTCATAGCGCAACGCCTCGACCGGGTTCAGCCGCGCCGCTCGACGGGCAGGGAAATAGGTGACGACAAAGGACAGACCAAGCGACAGGCCGATCGCCTTGAGCACGTCGCTCAGATGCAGCTCGGCGGGCAAGGCATAGATGCCCCGGATCGACGGATCCCAGACGCCACCGCCCATCACGTAATTCACGAAGGAAAAGATCGGATCGATATAGATCGCAAAAAGGCATCCCAGGATGACCCCCATTGCCGTACCGATCAGTCCGGTAAAAGCGCCGCAGATGAAAAACACACGCAGAACCGACCCTTCGCTCAGGCCAATGGTGCGCAGGATGCCGATATCGCGCCCCTTGTTCTTGACCAGCATGATCAGGCCCGAAACAATATTCATCGCGGCGATCAGAACGAGGATCGAAAGGATGATGAACATCACGTTGTCTTCAACTTCCAACGCCCGCAGGAACCCACCGGATGCATCCTGCCAGGTCCATATCTGGCTGCGCTCGCCCGAGGCCTCGAGAATCGAAATCAGGATCGGGCCCAGGTCTTCGGGGTTGTCCACCATCACTTCGATTTCATCGGCCACACCTTCGCGATTGAAGAAACCCTGCGCCTGCGAAAACGGCATGTAGACGCGCGTGCGGTCGATGTCATAGCGCCCGGCCGAGAACACATAGACAACGCGATAGGCATTCACGCGGGGTGACGTACCAAAGGCGGTTTTGACGCCGTTGGGCGACGTCAACTTGACGACATCCCCGACCGTTGCCCCGATGCTGCGCGCCACGCCTGAACCAATTGCAATGACATCCTCACCCGTCTGGAATTCAGACAAGTCCCCCACAGCCTGCTCTGCCTGGGCAATTCCGGGCAGATAACGCAGATCGTCGGGTCGGATTCCAAACACTTCAACCCCGCTGCTGCGGTCGCGGTTGGTGATCAGCACCTGCCCCTTCACCAAAGGAGCCGCGCGTTGAACACCGGGCACTTGTGCGATCCGGGCCGCGCGCTCTTCGTAGTCGGCGATTGTGCGATCCACCCGCCCCTGCGCGTCAATCTCGCCTGACGAATAGACCGTTACATGCGCGTTGGCGCCCAGGATGGTGCCGACGAATTCGGAACGGAAGCCGGACCGGACCGCCAGTGTCGCGATCAGGGCAAACACTGCCAATGTGATCCCGATCAGAGAAATCCAGGTCATCACACTGACGCCGCCCTCGGCCCTGCGGGCCCGCAGATAACGCCATGCGATTTTCCATTCAAAAGGGGCAAAGGGCGGGGGTGTGTTGGCCATGCCTTCTCCGGGGTGTTCATGTTCGCGGGGACAGTTTCGGCATTTCACCCGATGGTCAAGCCGGTTGTCGCTTTGAACCCGTTCCTCAGCCTGAACGAGCCGAATCAATCCGGTTGCCCAGCACGGCGGCTGGGCCAAACGGATGACTTGGAAATCTGGTGCTACACCATGAGTTGTGAAGCGCATCACAGACAAACCGGTATTGTTTCATGTATGAAGTTAATCATCGCGCTTTGTGAGCTCCTGAATCGAAAAAGCAACAATGGGCGCGAAATTTTATTACTCTTTTTGATTATTTTCAGAAACTTTGTCACCCTGTATGTGGGGGAACACATTTAAGGAGCGGGGGTCGCTCAATGAATTTTCAAATTTCAACCAACGGTGCGGGGGTTATTCCGTCTCGCCAAGCATCAAAAGAACTGGATTGTGAAACAGCGGCGCTGCTGCGTGCGGCCATTCGGCCGATCTTTGCCAGCGCGGCAAGCTGGGGCAATCTGACGGATATTCTGAAAGACAAAGGGTACCGTCTGGTTTTCCGGCAAGGGCGTCTGTGTATCACGGATCGCACTACGGACGCGCGGGTTTGCGGATTGCGGTTTCTAGGTCTTGAGTTTCGCGACCTGGTCAACCGGCTGGGCCGTCCGATCGTGGTCGCACGCGGCGATGGCGCCAACGGAGATATCCTTGCAACGCGCCCGACGGCAGACCAAGACTGACGTCTCAACCGATCGAATTGGTCAGATCACATTTGGTGGCCAAGCCAATCGCATGGCCACCTTCGCGAAATGGATCTGTGTTGCGTGACAGCAAGACCCGTCACCGGTGACGGTGCTCAGGCAATCTGCTGGTAGATTTCAGCAACTTTGGTAACGGCCGCCTCGGGGCTCAGTTCCTCGCTTTCGCCGGTCCGGCGGCAAGTCAGTTCAACGACACCATTCTTCAGGCCACGCGGCCCGACCGTGATCCGCCAGGGCAGACCAATCAGATCCATGGTCGCAAACTTGCCCCCTGCCCGTTCATTGCGGTCATCATAAAGCGGCTCCAGCCCCAAGGCTGTCAGAGCATTGTAGATTTTGTCACAGGCCGCATCCGCTTCTTCATCGCCCTGCTTCAGGTTCACGATGCCGCAATGGAACGGGGTCACGCCCTCGGGCCAGATAATGCCTTTGTCGTCATGGCTGGCCTCAATGATCGCGCCGACCAGGCGGCTGACACCAATCCCGTGACTGCCCATATGCACCGGAACCGGTTTTCCATCCGGGCCCTGCACGGTGGCGCCCAGCGGCTCGGAATACTTCGTGCCGAAGTAGAAGATCTGTCCAACTTCGATACCACGCGCCACGCGGCGGCGTTCTTCGGGGATCTGATTGAACAGCGCCTCGTCATGCGTTTCATCCGTGCGCGCGTATTTCGAGGTGAACTCCTCCAAGATCGCCTGACACTGTTCGCGGCTGTCATAGTCAATCTCACGATCACCAAAGGTCAGATCGGTGACGGCGCTGTCATAGAAGACCTCGGATTCACCCGTGTCAGCCAGCACGAGGAACTCATGGGTGTCATCGCCGCCGATGGGCCCCGAATCCGCGCGCATCGGGATCGCCTGAAGGCCCATACGCTCGTAGGTACGCAGATAGCTGACAAGATGGCGATTATAGGCGTGCAGCGCATCTTCCTTGGTGAGGTCGAAGTTGTAGCCGTCCTTCATATAGAACTCGCGGCCCCGCATCACGCCGAAACGCGGGCGGATTTCGTCGCGGAATTTCCACTGGATCTGATAGAGGGTCAGCGGAAGGTCTTTGTAGCTGTTCACGTGGCCGCGGAAAATATCGGTCACCAGTTCTTCGGCCGTGGGCGTGAACAGCATGTCCCGGTCATGCCGGTCCTTCATGCGCAGCATTTCCTGCCCGTAATCGTCATAGCGGCCGGATTCGCGCCACAAATCCGCCGATTGGATGATGGGCATCTGGATCGCGATGTGACCGGCCCGGGCCTGTTCTTCATGGACAATGTTTTCCAGCTTGCGCAGCACTTTGAAACCCAGCGGCAGCCAGGAATATATCCCGGCAGAAGCCTGCTTGATCATCCCGGCACGCAGCATCAGCCGGTGGCTAACGATCTGGGCCTCGGACGGGTTTTCCTTGAGAACGGGCAGAAAGTAACGGCTGAGGCGCATGAACGATCCTATTTGTCTAGCGAAAGCCCGAATGCTCTACGCGATCCACAAAGGCTAGGCAAGGCGGCGCATCATTCAGGCTTGCGCAGCAAATAGGTGTAATAGTTGCACGAACCAAAGAACGTGCCTTCCCGCGCGGCTGCTTTCTGACCTTCGGCCCATTTCAAGGCGGTCTCGGCGTCGATCGCGCCTGCCTGAATGCACGGGCCGACATAGGCGTCGATCATGTTTCCGAAAAACGAGGTCTGGCCAGCCTCGGCCAGCAATTCCGGGATGAAACCGGCAACTTCCAGCCCCGTCTGCCGGGCCAGGAACGGAAGATGCCGCAGAACGAATGGATTGCCGACAACCGTCTGCAAGATTGCGTCCACCGCCATCGCGTTGGCGTCAGGGTCGCCAGCGCCGATCGTCAACGACGCATAGTCGCCATCGAAAATGGCGATCGTGCCGCCGGGCCGCGTCAGCCGCGCGGCTTCCTCCAGCATCGCCGCCGGGTCCGCCACATGGCTGATCACCGTATGCGCGATGACGATATCAAAGCTGCCTTGGCCGTCACCGGTGTTTCGGGAATCCGCAACCTCGTACCGAATGCGCCCCGCCAACCCCGCGGCATCCGTCTTTTCCATTGCTACCTTGATCAGTTCCGCCGCCAGATCCGACCCGACAATATCGCACTCCGGGCCGACCCGGTCAGCCAGCGCCCGCGTCACGACGCCCGTGCCACAGCCCAGATCGACAATGCGGCGGCACGAGGCCCAGTCGAGCCGGTCGAAATAGCGTTCGCGCATTTTCACGAAATCCGGCATTTCGCCGCGAAACTCCAGACGGTCCGCAACGACGCGAACCGTGTCTTCCCCCTGTTGATCCAGGCTCTGATAGATGTCGGGCATTGCTCCGTCCCCCTAGGCAGGGCGTCAGTATAGCACGTTTCGGCCCGGCACGTCGGCTCTCTGCGCTGGCGGACTGTGAACGCGACGCCCGGCAATGGCGCGGTTGCGACCCAAGGTCAGTCGGGTTTTTGATTGACCCGCCAATTGGGAGTTTCAATTGTGGCGGGAACACAAACACCAGGAGGCGCTGTTGCAGACAATTCAGGAACCCGCCCGGCAGATACCTGTCATCCACCAGACCGATATTCTGGTCGTGGGCTCTGGCCCGGCCGGGTTGGCAGCAGCGCTGGCAGCGGCCCGCGCAGGCGCAGACGTGTCGCTAGTTGACCGGTTCGGCTGTATGGGCGGCAACATCACTGCCGTCGGCGTCGAAGGATTCGCCTGGTACCGGCACGAGCAAACCGTCGAGGCCGGCGGCATCGGGATGGAGTTCGAAACCCGCGCCAAAGAGATGGGCGCGGCGGTGCCCGAAAGCCAGTCGCTCAGCTATGAACTGGACAGCGAAGGGTTCAAGCTGGTGGCGGACAAGCTGGTCGAAGAGGCGGGTGTTCATCCGATGCTGCACCGGCAATTCGTCGCCCCGATAATGGACGGCGACCGGATCACTGGCATCATCACCGAATCCAAGGCCGGGCGCGAGGCGATACTGGCCAAGGTGGTAATCGATGCCACCGGCGACGCCGATGTGGCCCATCGCGCGGGGGCCCCGACGCATAAAACACCTAGGGAGGACATGATGGCGGCCTCTGTCATGTTCCATCTGGCCGGGGTGGACAAGCGCGCCTTTATGGAAGGCGTCAAAGCCGATCCGCAGACCTACAAGGACTGGGGCGGCGGCGGTGAGTGGAACATCGAAACCAGCGGCAAAGAGGACGACATGTTCTCGCCCTTCGTGCACAAGCCCTTCCAGCAGGCCATCGACCAGGGGCTGATCCCGCCGCACCTGAACACCATTGCCGGCACCTGGGGCGCGATGCATGACACGGGCGAGCTGACCTACATGAACCTCATCCACCTGGCCGAGATCGACGGGACCGACCCCGACAGCCTGACACGTGGCGAGATCGAAGGCCGCCGCCAGACCATGCTGGCCATCGAGGCGCTGCGCCGGTTCATGCCGGGATGCGAAAACGCGCGGCTTCGGAATTTCGGGATGACCATCGGTATTCGCGACACCCGCAAGATCGATGCGGTATACAACATGACCGAAAACGACGTCCGCCATCAGGGCCGGTTCGAGGACACGATCGGCATCTATCCCGAATTCATCGACGGCTACGGCATTCTGATCCTGCCGACCACGGGGCGGTACATGCAGGTCCCCTACCGCTCGATGCTGCCCAGGGGCGTCAAGGGCCTGCTGGTCGCTGGGCGGTCGCATGGTGCGGACCGGGTGGCCCATGCCGCCACGCGCAACATGGCCTGCTGCGCCGTCATGGGCCAGGGCGCTGGCATTGCGGCGGCCGTGGCACTGAAAAGCAATCAGGGCCTGGACCAATTGAACCTGGCACCTGTTCACACGGAACTAGAGCGTCAGGGGGTCAGGATTCACTGATGGACAGGATTCCGACAATAGACATCTCGCCGCTGTCCGATCCCGGCAGCGAAGCCTTTGCCGCCACGGTACAAGGCATAATTGAGGCCTGCACAGGAATCGGGTTTCTGTCCATCACCGGGACAGGTGTGTCCCAGCAGACGGTGGATCAGGTCCGTCAGACCACACGAGAGATCTTTGCCATCAATGAAGCCCGCAAATGGGATCAGGCCATCACGCGCGAGAATTACCGCGGTTATATCCCGATGGGTTTTTTCACACCGAATGACGGATCCGGCAAAGCCGACAAATACGAGGGTTACAAGCTGCACCACGAGGTTGCCGCCACCGACCCCGTGCGCAGTGAATGTGCCCTGTACGGCCCAAATCTGTGGCCCGCCGAAGTTCCCCGCGCCAAAGAGGTCATCCTGGACTATTGGCGTCAATTGGATCAGGTCACTGATGTGTTGTTGGGCGCATTGGAATCCGGCCTGAACTTGACCCCTGGCATTTTGCGCGACGCGTTCCGCAACCCGATGACCAATATGACATTGCTGCACTATCCCCCGCAGGCCGCGGAAGAAGCGGGCTATGGCATCCATCCGCACAAGGATACGGACGCACTGACCATCATCGCGCCCGATCCGGTGGGCGGGCTCGAGGTGCAGACCCGCAGCGGCAAGTGGATTTCACCGGACTGCCCACTCGGTGGTTTCGTGGTGAATATCGGCGACATGCTGGAACTTTGGTCAGGCGGGCGATTGAAATCCACGCCACATCGGGTGGTCAACCGGTCGGGCAAGGAACGGTATTCTTTCCCTTATTTCGCCGTACCCCGCCATGACGTCATTGTTGAACCGTTGTTGCACGCCCTGTCCGGTTTCGACCGCCCGGCGGTTCATTGTGAGCACTGGTCGGCAGAAATCTGGCGCACCAACTGGCCCGATGAAGCCGCAGACGAAGACACCCCTGAACTGGGGACGTTGCACGATTGAAACGGGCAAAGCCCCTGCCCATGAAGCGCTTGCATCATGGGCTTTGATGCGCCAAGAACGCCTGCAAGGGCCTGAACAAGGGGATCACGATGGCTTTGCCGGTAAAGGATCAGCTGAGATACTGGGGCGTCGCCGCTGCGGTTTTTGTTTTGATCCTTTGGGCTTTGGGGGATGTCCTGCTGCCCTTCGTCATAGGCGGAGCAATTGCGTATTTCCTTGATCCCGTTGCGGATCGGCTGGAGCGGTTGGGCCTGTCGCGCATCGCAGCCACAGCCATCATCACCGTCATCGGGATTTTGGGGTTTATATTGGCGATCCTGATGGTCGTGCCCGCCCTGATTACTCAATTGCTGGATCTGATCGACGTTCTGCCTGACCTTTTCAAGCAATTGCGCGGGTTCATTGAAAAACAATTCCCGTCGCTGCTGGACCGGGAATCAAACACTCATCAGATGCTGGTGTCCTTCGGTGACATGCTGAAGTCCAAGACCGGGGATGTTCTGCAAACGGTTCTTGCCTCACTCGGGTCCGCGATAAACATTGTTGTCCTTCTGGTGATCGTGCCCGTCGTGGCCGTTTACCTGCTGCTGGACTGGGATCGCATGGTCGCTCGCATCGGAGAGCTCCTGCCGCGTGACCACGCCCCCACCATCAGGCGGCTGGCCGGTGAGATTGACGCCGTGCTGGCCTCTTTCGTACGCGGGATGGGAACGGTCTGCCTGATCCTGGGTACCTACTATGCCGTCGCGCTGATGCTTGCCGGTCTGCAATTCGGCCTGATCGTGGGGTTCATCGCGGGGCTGGTCACGTTCATCCCCTATCTGGGCGCCCTGATCGGAGGCTCGTTGGCCATCGGGCTGGCGCTGTTTCAGTTTTGGGGAGATTGGGCACATGTCGGACTGATCGCGGGGATCTTTGCCATCGGGCAGGTCACCGAGGGGAATTTCCTGACACCCAAACTGGTAGGCAGCTCTGTCGGGCTGCACCCGGTCTGGCTGCTGCTGGCGCTGTCGGTCTTTGGGGCCTTGTTCGGCTTTGTCGGCATGCTGATCGCCGTGCCCGTGGCCGCAGCATTGGGCGTGCTGGCCCGATTTGCCACATCGCTGTACCTGGACAGCCGACTTTATACCGGTCTTGAACGTCAGGATCAGGAAACCGAGTAAATGGCCCGACAACTCAGCTTTGATCTGCCCGCCAAAACTGCGCTCGGGCGAGAGGACTTTTTTGTGTCGCCTGCCAATGCCTTGGCCGTGGCGATGATCTCGGCAACATCCTGGCCGGGAAACAAGCTTGTTCTGACCGGCCCGGCCGGCGCAGGCAAAACCCATCTGGCGCATGTCTGGGCCGCGGAAACCGGCGGGCGCATCATTCAGGCTGCGGATTTGCGGTATGACGATGTGCCGGACCTGGCACGCAGGCCGATTGCCGTCGAAGACGTGCCCATGATCGCCGACGATGCCGACCAGCAGAAAACGCTGTTTCACCTGCACAATCTGGTTCTGGCCGAGGGGAACGCCCTGCTGATGACTGGTCGGCTTGCCCCGAAATTCTGGGAATTGCCACTGGCCGACCTGCAAAGCCGGGTCGAAGGCGCCCATCACGTGGCGCTGGATCCGCCAGACGATGCGTTGCTGGGTGCGGTTCTGGCCAAACTGTTCGTAGATCGGCAGCTGAACCCCGGCCCCGAGGTAATCGCCTATCTGGTCAAACACATGGATCGTCGATTTGAAACTGCGGCCGACGTAGTGGAGCAACTGGATCAATTGGCCCTTATGGAAAAGCGCGACATCACCCGTTCCCTGGCCGTGCGGGTTCTGAACATGAGCCCGTACGAGATCGAGACGGGTGATTGACCCGCACCCGCCAATTTCGCATCCTCACACAGCATTATCTGGAAGACACATGGATCAGACCGCTGCAACCGACATCCCTGATTGGGGGCCTTTCGGAAAGCCACTGTTCGACGAGCCTGGAACCCGGGCATTGTCGCGTGTCGGAGTTGTCGATGTCGGATCCAACTCGGTCCGGATGGTCATCTTTGACGGTGCGGCCCGATCGCCGGCCTATTTCTACAATGAAAAGGTCATGTGCGAATTGGGCGCGGGCCTGTCCGAGACCGGGCGACTGAACCCGCGTGGGCGCGAACGGGCACTGGCGGCGCTGCGACGGTTTCAGAATCTGGCGGTTGATCTGGAATTGCCGGGTTTGCATGTCGTGGCCACGGCAGCTGTGCGCGAGGCCAAGGACGGGCCGGATTTCTGCGATCAAGTCAAGGCAGAGACCGGGCTGCACGTGGAAGTCATCGACGGGGAAGAAGAAGCCCGTTTATCAGCTCAGGGAGTGCTGCTGGGATGGCCTGGAGCCTATGGCCTGATCTGCGACATCGGCGGGTCGTCGATGGAACTGGCCGAGATCGGAGACGGTCAGGTCGGCCGCCGCCTGACTTCGGCCCTCGGGCCGCTGAAACTGCGCGATATCAAGGGCGGACGGCGCGCACGCAAGGCCCATATCAAAAGCACGATGGAACAGCTGCGCGATCAAATGGGTCCGCAGCGGGATCGTCTGTTTCTGGTTGGCGGCAGCTGGCGGGCCTTTGCCCGGCTGGACATGCTGCGGCGGGGCTATCCGCTGAACGTGCTGCATGAATACCGGATGACGACAAAACAGGTTCGTGAAACGATCAAGTTCATTGAAAAGAACGATCATGAAAAGCTGCGCAGCCAGGCCGGTGTATCCAGCTCGCGGATGTCGCTCATCCCCTACGCGATGGATGTTCTGGCCCGGCTGATCCGAACGTTCAAACCGAAGGACATCGCCATATCCAGCTATGGGATCCGTGAGGGATTGCTGTATGAACAAATGTCGCAGGAGTTGCGCGACCGGGACCCGCTGATCGAAGCCAGCCTTTTTTCCGAATCCAAGGATGCCCGCCTGCCCGGATTTGGCCGAAACCTCTATGATTTCGTGATGCCGCTGTTCAAATCAGCGCCCCCCAGCAGCGTTCGACTGATCAAGGCTGCGTGCCTGCTGCACGATGTCAGCTGGCGTGCTCATCCCGATTACCGGGCCGAAGTCTGTTTCGACAACGTCACCCGCGCCAATCTGGGCGGTTTGAAGCATTCCGAACGTGTCTTTATCGGGCTGGCCTTGCAGCACCGGTATCGCAACAAACGCGAAGGCAACCGGTTTGCGCCCCTGTATGATCTGCTGGACGAAAAAGGCCAGAAAGACGCCGAGATTCTGGGCAAGGCCATGCGCTTTGGCGCGATGCTGTGGATGCACAATGACGCCAATATGGGGCGCCTGAAATTCTATCCCAAAAAGCGGGAGTTGGAGCTGTACCTGCCCGAAGCAGCAGCCCCTCTGTTCAGCGAAGTAGCCGAAGCGCGCCTGAATTCACTGGCGAACGCCCTGAAATCCGATACGCGCGTGATCATCAAGGGCTGACCCTCGATCCGATCAGATATCAGTTGCCCCTTCGGGCAATTCTTCACCTTCATTTTCAGGCTCTGGCGGATCCTCGGCCTGTTTCCTGCGGATGATGATATCGCCATTGGGCAAGATCTCGGGCGCTTCATAAGCGCTCCAATCCTTGATCTCGGCCCCCAGCTCGGCCAGTGCGGGGCCCATTTCCCGCAAGAACGACTGCATTGCCGGGCCAAACTCATCCGCAAGGCCCAGCAGATCATCCAGCGCCGGTTCCATTTCCTTGCGCAGACCTTCGAAAAACAGCTCGGCCCCCTGCTCCATCAGGGATTTGCTGTTGTCTTCCTGCGAAAGGGCGGGCGCGGCGATGCCGGCAGTGATCATGCTGATCAGCAAAACGTGTTTCATACCTAGAATATAGCGCCCCAGCCGCAGGCGTGAAAGGTCACAGGTCGATGTCCAGTGTGACCGGGAAATGATCCGACGCCGTCAGCAGCGCCTGTCGCAGGTCCGGTGCGGACCAACAGGCCGCGTCGCGAAACGGATGCCAAATGCGCCAAGCCGGGCGGTATGCACGCAGATCCTGGGTTATCATTATGTAATCCAGAAGAGCCTCGAGAAACCTGCCTTCTTCCGGGCGGGCAAAACGCGCCGTGGAAGGTATCGATCCCGGCCGAAAACCATGAGCCGTCACCGCGTGCGGGTCGAACAAACCTGCCTCCAGCAAAATCTCAACCGAAGAGCGGCCGAACAGATGCTCGAACTCATCCAGCCCGGGGCCGTCGTTCAGGTCTCCCAGCAGAATGACGGGTTCCTGGCTGGCAACGTGCATCTCGACCCGCCTGGCCAGCCAGACCGCCTGCGCCAGTTGCTTGCGGCGGTTGGCAATCGAGATCCGGATCGCCTCATCCCGCGACCCGGCCCCATGCGGAGCCTTGGATTTCAAATGAGCTCCGATCAGCCGGACGTCGTGGCCCGACTGCGTCGTCACCGCCAATTCCATCGGTGGTTTGGAAAACCGCACGACATCCTCGGTCGCATCAATATCCAGATCGATTCTGAACGCACCATCGAACCGGGGGGCCAAGGGGTCGTCGATGTCACCCTTGGGATCATGGCGCACGGTGAGAATGGTCCTGTCGTAGAGCAGCGCCAGCTCTTGATGGGTGTCGTTGGCAAACCCCATCACCGCGTCAGAGATGCGCAGATCGAACGCCTCGGCAAAGGTTTGCAGGGCCCGCACCGTGTTCTGGCGTTTGCCGGTGTTCGGAGCCTCGACAATCAATACCGCATCCGCGTCAATCGCGGTCAGCACTTTTGCAATCGCCTCGACCTGCTGCGCCTTCGTGACATCATGCCGACCGGACCAGGTGTCATCGACGATCAGATTGTCGTTTTGATCAAAAAGATTGGCAAACCATTCGATATTGTAGGTCGCCAGCCGCATCCTGTCAGGCCCGCGCGCCGTTGATCTCATCCCAGGCGCGGTTGATGTCGATCATCTTTTTCTCGGCCAGTCTGATCGCCTCTTCCGGGACACCGCGCGCCATCATGGCGTCCGGGTGCGTTTCGCGAACCAGTTTTCGCCAGACTTTGCGGATATCGGGCAAGGGCATGTCCTGCGGCACGCCCAGAACCGTGTAGGGATCTTTTGGCGCATCCGGCACGAACCGTGCCCGCAATGCTTTGAATTGAGCGTCGGACTGCCCGAAGATCTTGCTCACTTCCTCCAAGAACGCGTTCTCATTGGGGTGGTAGAACCCATCGGCCATGGCGATGTGAAACAGCCCCTCCATCAGGTCGCAAAGCGTGGTGCTGTCTTCGGCAAACATCCGGGCGATCTTGCGGGCATAATCCTGATACCCCGCCACATCCGTACGCGCCATGTTGAAGACCCGCGCAGCGTCTTCTTCGTCTTCGCGCGCGATCTGGAACACATCGCGGAAGGCGGTGACTTCATCTCGTGTCACCTGACCGTCTGCCTTGGCCATTTTTGCGCCCAGGGCAATCACCGCAATCGTGAACGCCACCGATCGTTCCGGCGGTGTTCGCAGCTTTTCAAAAACTGCGGCCAGGCTTTCGCCATGGGCCAGCGCGCTGAGCGCATCGGATATGCGGGTCCAGATCGACATGGGCGTACACTAGCGTCACAATTCGGGACTGTCAGGTGCGACAGATCATTCAGGTGAAAGAATTTTCTGCATCAGCACAAGATCCAGCCATTGACCCCATTTGAACCCTACTTCGGGCATGCGACCAACCTGCGAAAAGCCCAGCGCCGCGTGAAACGCCACGGCACCCGGATTGGCCGAGGAAATGCCAGCGACCAGCACATGCACCCCGTCGGTTCGTGCGGCCGCCTCAAGCGCTTGCATCAAAGCCCGCCCAACGCCTTTTCCGCGCGCATCCGGTGACAGCTGGATCGAGTGTTCGCGCGTCTGCGCGTATCCGGGGCCCGCACGAAACGGGGCATAGGTGGCAAAACCAACAACTTGCCCATCATGTTCGGCGACCAGGAAGCCGGTGCCCCGCGCCGTAATATCCTCGGTGATTTGCGTCGTGCTGCGCTCATCGGTCGTGAAGGTGATCAAGGACTCGCGGATGATCGCATTGGTGATCCTGGCGATTGCGGGCGCATCCGCCGCCATGGCCGGGCGAATGATCATTCCAGCACCCGGACCCCATGAGGTGTCTCGAACTCCGCCCTGAGCGCGGCCGGACCGGTGTCGAACACCACCTGATCCAATGCACCAAGATGTCTGGCCAGCGTCAACGCATCCGGGTGGTACACAACCAAGCGCCGCAGCCGACAGCCGCTGTTTTGCAGCATGTCGGCCGGGTGAAGATCGCCCTGCCATTCGATAAGTGCGGGAAACAGGTTGTCGAACGGCAAGCGCCCGGTTGGTGGAACCGCCATGCGCCACCGCAGCGCGCCCCGGGTCAGATCGATCGGTTGCCCGACACCATCGGGAAACAACGCAAGCGAGGCTTCGATATCCTCGACCCGGCAAATCCAGTTGGTCAGACGCGGGCTACCTTCGAAGCGGTCCAGATCGAACCACCGCGTTCTGCCCGGCGTTTGCGCCTGCGGGTCGATCGCGATCGCCTCCAGATAAAGCCCGTCCCTGAGGCCCAGCAACTTGTTGTACGTCCCGAACGTCTCGTGCTTGCCGCCGGGTTGCAGCGCAACGCCAAGCGCTTGTTCGATATGGGCAGATGCGTCTTCCAGCGTTTCACCCGCGACGGCCAGATGATCCAGTAACATATGCCACCTCCTGCAAGTTTACGGCCAGACCCTTGCGGATCTGGCCGTATGTTTTCGCCAAAGAGGCGCGATCACAAGATGTTTCGACGAAAAACCCGACCTTCGTCAGCCGCGCGCTTCGCTGATCAGGCGCAGGATGTCCTGAGCGGCCTCGGGAATGTTGGTGCCCGGGCCAAAGATGGCCTTGACCCCATGATCATAAAGGAACTGGTAATCCTGCTGCGGGATCACCCCGCCGCAGATCACGATGATGTCCTCGGCCCCGGCTTTTTTCAGCTCTTCCACCAGTTGCGGAGCCAATGTCTTGTGCCCTGCCGCCTGCGAGGAAATACCGACCACATGCACGTCATTGTCCACCGCGTCCTGCGCGGCCTCGGCCGGGGTCTGGAACAAGGGGCCAACGTCTACGTCAAACCCGATATCGGCGAACGCGGTGGCAATCACCTTGGCCCCACGGTCATGACCGTCCTGCCCCATCTTGACCACCAGCAGACGGGGGCGACGGCCTTCGGCCTCGGCGAATTCCTCGATGGATTTCTGGATCGCGGCAAAGCCTTCATCACCCTCATAGGCCGCGCCATAAACGCCGGCCAGGGTTTTCACTTCGGCGCGGTGGCGGCCGAATTCCTTTTCCATTGCCATGCTGATCTCTCCTACGGATGCGCGGGCGCGGGCGGCCTCGACCGCAGCAGCCAGCAGGTTTCCGCCCTCTTGGGCAGCCTTGGTCAAAGCGTCGAGCGCCTGTTGGCAAGCAGCCTCGTCACGGGTTGCACGGATACGTTCCAATCGCGCGACCTGAGCTTCTCGCACGGCCACATTGTCGACGTCCAGAATATCGATCGGATCTTCCTGTTCCTTGCGATATTTGTTAACCCCGACGATCACCTCTTCGCCGCGGTCGATCATGGCCTGGCGGCGCGCGGCGCTTTCCTCGATGCGCAGCTTGGGCATGCCGCTGGCCACGGCCTTGGTCATGCCGCCCATTTCCTCGACCTCTTCCATCAGGGCCCAGGCTTTTTCGATCAGCTCATTGGTCAGGCTTTCGATGTAATAAGACCCCGCCAGCGGGTCGACCACATCGGTCACGCCGGTCTCTTCCTGCAACACTAGCTGCGTGTTCCGGGCGATACGCGCCGAAAAGTCGGTGGGCAGCGCGATCGCTTCGTCCAGCGCATTTGTGTGCAACGATTGGGTCCCGCCCAGAACCGCGCTCATCGCCTCATAGGCGGTGCGGATCACGTTGTTGTAAGGGTCCTGTTCCTGCAACGAAACACCTGACGTCTGGCAGTGGGTGCGCAGCATTTTTGATCGTTCGGATTTCGCGCCGAACTCGGTCATGACCCGGTGCCACAGCGTGCGTGCGGCGCGCAGTTTGGCGATCTCCATGAAAAAGTTCATGCCGATGGCAAAGAAGAACGACAGCCGGCCTGCGAACTTGTCCACGTCCATCCCGGCCTGTGTCGCTGCACGGACATATTCGCGCCCGTCGGCCAGGGTATAGGCCAGCTCCTGCACCAGGTTCGCGCCGGCCTCTTGCATGTGATAGCCCGAGATCGAGATCGAGTTGAACTTGGGCATCTCGTTCGAGGTATACTCGATGATGTCCGAGATGATCCGCATCGAGGGCTCGGGCGGGTAGATATAGGTATTTCGCACCATGAATTCCTTCAGAATGTCGTTCTGAATGGTGCCGGACAGAACCGATTTGTCGTGCCCCTGTTCCTCTCCTGCCACGATGAAGTTCGCCAGAATCGGGATCACCGCGCCGTTCATGGTCATCGAGACCGAGACCTGATCCAACGGAATGCCGTCGAACAGGATTTTCATGTCCTCGACACTGTCGATGGCCACACCGGCCTTGCCCACGTCACCGACGACACGCGGGTGGTCGCTGTCATAGCCGCGGTGGGTGGCCAGATCGAAGGCGACCGAAACACCCTGCTGGCCCGCCGCCAGATTGCGGCGATAGAAGGCGTTGGATTCTTCGGCGGTCGAAAAGCCCGCATACTGACGGATCGTCCACGGACGCCCCGCATACATCGTGGCCTTCACACCGCGTGTAAACGGACCAAAGCCCGGCAGCGACCCCATATGCGGCAAACCGGCGGTGTCTTCCTGCGTATAGAGCGGTTTGACCGCAATGCCTTCCAGCGTCTCTTTGGTCAGGTCGTCCAGCGGACGTCCGCGCAGCTCTTTCTCGGCCAGCGCTTTCCAATCCTTGGTGTCGGTCATTTCGGTTTCCTCTTGTCAATTCGGATGGCGGCAGTCGAAAGCTTCCGCATTGAGGTCTTGCGCTTGGCCGTTTCATTCAGCCGCAAGCGCGACATTTTGAGTGTTTGGTACAAATCGTCGGTCGCAATCGGTGTCACAGAGGCTATATTCGAAGGAACAGGAGGCCACATGACACGCACGCTTGCCTTTGTTTTCTTGGCACTAATCCCGATGTCTGTCTGGGCGGCGGATGGCACGGCGACGACGGATGACAGTTTTGTCCGCCCGGTAGGTGACAGCGAACTCAGCGAGTTTCTTTGGGTCAACCGACCCATCGTGGTCTTTGCCGACACGCCAGCGGACCCGCGGTTCCAGCAACAGATCGACATGCTGCTCGAAGGCGAAGCCGCAATGCGTGAGCGTGACGTGGTGGTTCTGACCGATACCGACCCATCGGCGCGGTCTCCGATCCGGTCACAGCTGCGCCCGCGCGGGTTCCAGATGGTATTCGTCGACAAGGACGGCGTGGTCAAACTGCGCAAACCTTCTCCGTGGAGCGTGCGCGAGATTGGCCGGTCCATCGACAAGACCCCCCTGCGCGAACGCGAAATCCGCGATCGGCGCGAAGGCGGCTGACCGCTTTCGCCACCCCGAAAGACCCCGGCACAGAATGCCGGAGGCTTTGATAGGTATGGCAAAAGCGCGGTCATGATCACTCGAACTCGATGATCACTTCGTCCACGGCGAGGCTGTCGCCGGGGCCAGCATTGATCTTGGCAACGATACCCTTCTTCTCGGCGCGCAGGATGTTTTCCATCTTCATCGCCTCGATGGTGCACAGCGCCTGACCTTCCTGCACCTCTTGCCCCACTTCCACGTCGATCTTCACGACCAGACCGGGCATCGGGCACAGCAGCATTTTCGAGGTGTCGGGCGGCAGTTTTTCAGGCATCAGCCGCGCCAGTTCGGCCTGACGCGGGGTACGTATCTGCACCTTGAGATCCGCGCCGCGGTTACGGATGCGGAACCCGCCCGAGATCTTGCCCACCTTCATGACCAGCGGTGCGTCATCGACCGTCATGACGGCAAGCTGATCACCCGGTGTCCAATCACCCGTCACCCGCATTTCCTGACCGTCGTCAAACCTGATCGTGGCCCCATCCTGATCCGCGTTAACCTTGACAGGCCACTGGATTTCGCGCCCGAAGGAGACAACCCAATCGGTGCCGACCTTGCGTTCGTGATTGTCCATCCGACCCGACACGCGGGTCCGGCGAATTTCTGCGACGCGATGCATGGCTGCGCAGGACGCTGCAATCCGGCGCAGGTCTGCCTCGGCCAGTTCGACGCCCTCGAACCCGTCGGGGTATTCCTCGGCGATGAAGGCCGTGGTCATATCGCCGCTGATGAATTTCGGATGATCCATCACGGCGGACAGGAACGGCAGGTTGTGGCCAATGCCTTCAACCTCGAAACTGTCCAGCGCCACGCGCATCGCCTCGATCGCCTGATCACGGGTCGGAGCCCAAGTACACAGTTTGGCAATCATCGGGTCGTAATACATGCTGATCTCACCGCCCTCGTAGACGCCTGTGTCATTTCGAACAGCAACATCGCCTTCGGGCGCATCCCCCTGCCATTTGCCGTTGGCCAGCATCGGCCCGGATGCCGTCTCCTGAGGTGGGCGATACCGGGTCAGACGGCCAATCGAGGGCAGGAAGCCGCGATACGGATCCTCGGCGTACAGGCGGTTTTCGATCGCCCATCCGGTCAGTGTCACGTCGTCCTGCGTGATCGACAACTTTTCACCCGCAGCCACGCGGATCATCTGTTCGACCAGATCAACGCCGGTGATCAGTTCGGTAACAGGGTGTTCCACCTGCAAACGCGTGTTCATTTCCAGGAAATAGAAGTTCTTTTCACCGTCAACGATGAACTCTACCGTTCCCGCGCTGGAATAGCCCACGGCCTTGGCCAGGGCCACGGCCTGTTCCCCCATGGCTTTGCGTGTTGCTTCGTCCAGAAACGGCGACGGCGCCTCTTCCACGACTTTCTGGTTCCGGCGCTGGATCGAGCATTCGCGCTCGCCCAGGTAGATGCCGTTTCCATGGCTGTCACACAGAACCTGAATTTCGATGTGACGCGGTTGGGTCACGAATTTCTCGATGAAGATCCGATCATCCCCGAACGAGCTTGCGGCTTCGTTCTTTGACGACTGAAAGCCCTCGCGAGCCTCGCCGTCATTCCACGCGATCCGCATGCCCTTACCGCCACCGCCGGCGCTGGCCTTGATCATGACAGGATAGCCGATCTCGTTCGAGATTTTGACCGCCTCATCGGCGTCTTCGATCAGCCCCATGTATCCGGGAACCGTCGACACATTCGCGTCCTGTGCTATTTTCTTCGAGGTGATCTTGTCGCCCATCGCCTCGATCGCGCCTTTCGGGGGGCCGACGAAAACCACGCCTTCGGCTTCCAGCGCCTCGGCAAACTTGGCGTTTTCGGACAGGAAACCGTAACCGGGATGGACCGCCTGCGCGCCGCTCTGGCGGATGGCGTCCATCACCTTGTCGATCACGATATAGGACTGGTTTGCAGGTGGCGGGCCGATATGGATGGCTTCGTCCGCCATCGACACATGCAGCGCGTTCTTGTCCGCGTCCGAGAAAATGGCGACGGTGCCGATACCCATCTTGCGGGCGGTCTTGATAACCCGGCAGGCGATCTCGCCCCGGTTGGCGATCAGGATCTTATTGAACATGGAACGTCCTTTGGCTTGGTGTTCTGGAAACGCAAAACGCCGCCGCAGGGAACAATCCCCACGACGGCGTGATACGCGATGACGGGCGGGACGACACGCGCCCCGCAAAATATGCGTTAGTTACAGGTGTTCTGCGTTTTGCAGTACAGCACGTTGCCCGCCGCGCCGACGGCTGCGCCAAACAACGGGTCCGCGTTGAGGACCGCCGCCCCCACTGCCCCGGCACCTCCGCCGAGGATTGCCTGTTCGCCCGTGGTGTCTCCGCAGGCGGCCAGGCCAGCGCAGGTCGCCGCAGCAAGGATGAAGCGTGAGAATCGCATTGTATCTGCCCTTTTTGGTTTCTTGGTCCTTTTCGGGTCAGATGCGCGAAACACGCCCTGTTATTCAATATCAACGGGTGCGCAGGCGATTTTTGTGCGGGATTTTGCCTTTTTTTGTCCGATACAGGCAAAAAGAAAAACGCGGACAGGACTATGTGGGGAACACAAGCCTGCCCGCGCAAGGAAGGGGTACGGAATAGTAGGTGCATGTGCGGCGCAGGCAAAGTAGAGCCGCACGGCTTAACCAGTTTGCACAGCACAATATTGGCGGCAAACACAGTATTGTTTCCAATCGGGATTTCGGCTGGAATCTGCCCACACCCGGAAATGCCGCGCAACTTCGCGCCGATACCGGTTCGATACTGCTCGGGCGTTTGAGGCCTCTTTGCCGTCACAGTTTCGTGACAGATCAAGCCGCTTTCCGCGCGTTTCGCGGTTGCAGCATCACGACTCTCGGTCAGCGTTGGGCATACAGAACCGCTTTGCGCCAATGCGTTATCCAAGCGGCTCAAGACGTCGTGTTTCAGCGCAGTGAAAAACACACATTTGCTTGAAAAATCAACATCTTCACTTCCCATTCTCGTGATTTCCCAAGGTTTGGACCTCGTGAAACGGTCCGTGTGCACACTCGCACTCAAAGGAATACCCACATGACGAAGACTAGAAAAAAGGCACTCCTGCTTGCTGCCTCTGCGCTCAGTGTGACCAGCACGCTTGCATTTGCCCAGGATGCCCCAACCCAAGCCGAGCTGGATGCCTTGCGCGCCCGGGTCGAGGCGCTGGAATCCGCCAGTGCCGGCCCTGCCAACGGTGACTTCCGCATCGGCAACACCGTTCTGGACGTTTACGGATATGTAAAGGCCGACTTCTTCTACGATTTCGAGTTCGATCAGGGCGACACGGCGTTCGTGAATGTCATCGGGGAACCGTCGGCCGCGACCGATGGCACATTTGGTGCCACCGTCCGCCAATCGCGGATCGGTCTGCGCACCACCACCCCAAGCGGTATCGGCGATATCGGCGGACAACTGGAACTGGATCTGTTCGGTTCCGGCGGAACGGCCGAATTGCGTGTACGCCACGCCAATATCACCATCGGTGACAACTGGTTGATCGGACAGACCTGGACCAACTTCATGCCGCTGGACACCTACCCAACCTCGGTAGAATTCAACGGCCCCGTTGGTATCCCTTTCGCACGGGTTCCGCAGGTTCGCTATACCAACTCTTTCGGAACGAACACGTCCTTCGCCGTTTCGATCGAAGAGAATGTCGGCGGTTCGAATTCGGACGATCCGGTTTTGACCGCATCCGCCGAATACAATGACGGGACTTATGTCGCACGTTTGTCCGGCCTTTATGGCAAGGCGGAATCCGGCAATGTCGAAGTTGATCAGACCGGGTTCACGATATCCGGCTCGGTTCGCCCATGGCAGGGCGGCCTGTTCCAGGTCAACTATGTGAACGGCGAGGCACTCGGCCCTTACCTGATCGGCCTTGGTGATCCCATCGTGAACGGCCAGGCCAATGACGTGGATGGATACACCCTCGAATTCCGGCAGGATCTGAGCCCGAAATGGAATGTTGGCATTGCATACGGCAAAGAAGACTATGACCTGCCGACCTCGACCGGAACCCTGTCGTTTACCGAACTGGAAACGATCCACGTCAACGCTTTTTACAAGGCAACCGAGGATCTGACACTTAGCGCCGAGTACATCTATGGCGAACGGAACGACGCGCCGACCGGCAGAACCTTTGACGGAAACCGCGTTCAGCTGGCCGCTCAGTTGAACTTCTGATGCCGCACACGGATCCTGCCCGGTTTCGGGCAGGGTCATCCCGGAACCGGTCTTGAAGGGCTGATATGCGGCGGCTTGGATCACGATTAGCCTGTCCCGTCGATTACGTCGGGAAAGGACGCACGGGCGGCGTCCACATCGATTACCAGCATTGCGTCATAGCTGGCCGGATCAAAAGGATCTTCCGCCGGGATGACTTCGCGCCCGAAAAGCCAGCTGAGACGTCCGGCATCCAGATTGCCCCGCTCGAACGGCTGATCGCCGAAATGCGCCCAAAGGGCCTCCATGAAGGCGACATCGGCGCGTTTGTCCGCTGGTTTGCGATCCCGGAACCGTTCCCGCCGTGTCAGCGGCGTCACACCCTTGGGATTGGCGCGGCGAATAGTGAACTGAAAATCGGTGCCTGAAAGACGCCCCGGAAACCCGCGATGTTTCAGCATGGCGACACTCCACAGCTTTGTTTTGTAGACAAAAATAGTTCGAACCCGAACTTGGATGGGATCATGTTGCGCACCTCCAAAGCCGCACCGTTGGTCTGAGAAGCTTTGACGTCATGACAGCGTAAGTTCATGGTCAAAGCCCTTCCCAGATACACCGGGACTGCTCCAGCCGGTAGGCTTCAAAATACTGTGTCGCGTCCGGAGCGGTGTCGCCAAATTCCACCGGGCGATCAGACAGGGAAATGACAACTCTGGATGGCTGCAATTCGTGCAGAGCCACATAAGGAACGGCTAGAACCTGGCACAGATGCTCCATATCCTTGGACGCCACGTCATAGCCGATCCGTCCCACTGACGCTCCGATCTTCGGGGCGACAAATCGAAAGCGCACCCAAAGTTCACCGGGGTTGTTGTCCAGCAGGACATCGCTCAGATGCACCGGCTGACCGGACGGCACCGGCAACGAACTGTCTGTCTGGGCAAAAACCGGAGCGCCGAGCGCGCACAAGACCAGACATATGGCACGATCCCGGACCCACCGAAGGCAGGCTCCTCCTTCCGGGATCGCGCGCGCAGTGCTTTTGGCCTGCGCGGTTCTATGTCTGACGGGTCGGATCATTCAACTATTTGTCGCTTTTTGTCAATTCCGCCGCAATTTTGAGCATTTTCGCTAAAAATCGGACTGCCAGTGCCAACAACCGGGGCGGACAACGCCGCCCCGAATGGGTCAAAGCGGAATATTGTCGTGCTTTTTCCAAGGGTTCTTCAGCTGTTTGCCGCGCAAACTGGCAAAGGCCCTGGACACGCGCCGGCGGGTCGAATGCGGCATGATCACCTCGTCGACGAAGCCGCGTTCGGCCGCGACAAAGGGGTTTGCAAACCGATCTTCGTAATCGGCGACATGCTGTGCGGTCTTTTCCGCATCATGCAGATCTGCCCGATGAATAATCTCGGTTGCACCCTTGGCACCCATCACCGCGATTTCGGCTGTCGGCCAGGCATAGTTGAAATCGCCGCGCAGATGTTTGGACGCCATAACAACATAGGCACCGCCATACGCCTTGCGCGTGATCACCGTGACCTTGGGCACGGTCGCCTCGCCATATGCATAAAGCAGCTTTGCGCCGTGCTTGATCACGCCGCTATATTCCTGCTGTGTGCCCGGCAGAAAGCCCGGAACATCGACAAGCGTCAGGATCGGAATTTCGAAACAGTCGCAGAACCGCACGAACCGCGCCGCCTTGCGTGAACTGTCAATATCCAAACATCCCGCCAAAACCATCGGTTGGTTCGCTACGACACCAACGGTCTGACCTTCCAGCCGAATAAAGCCGGTGATGATGTTCTTGGCGAAATCTTCCTGAGTTTCGTAGAAATCGCCTTCATCGGCTATTTTTGTGATGAGTTCCTTCATGTCATAGGGCGTGTTTGGATTGTCCGGAACCAGAGTGTCCAGCGAATCCTCGATCCGGTGAGGGTCATCAAAGAACGGACGCACCGGAGGTTTCTCGCGGTTGTTGAGCGGCAGGAAGTCCACCAGACGGCGCACTTCTGCCAATGCTTCCACATCGTTTTCGAACGCGGCGTCGGCGACCGAGGATTTCTTGGTGTGGGTCGAGGCGCCACCCAGTTCTTCGGCCGTTACAACCTCGTTGGTAACCGTTTTGACCACGTCGGGGCCCGTCACGAACATGTAAGACGTGTCTTTGACCATAAAAATGAAGTCAGTCATCGCGGGGCTGTAAACCGCTCCGCCAGCGCATGGGCCCATGATTACGCTGATCTGCGGAACCACGCCCGAGGCCGTGATGTTGCGCTGAAACACTTCGGCATACCCGGCCAGCGAAGCCACGCCTTCCTGGATTCGTGCACCGCCCGAGTCGTTGATACCGACAATCGGCGCTCCGTTTTGCACCGCCATATCCATGATCTTGCAGATTTTCTGGGCATGCGTCTCGGACAGCGACCCACCAAAGACCGTAAAGTCCTGGCTGAACACATAGACCATGCGGCCGTTGATGGTGCCCCAGCCCGTGACAACGCCATCACCCGCAGGTTTTTGTTTTTCCATTCCGAATTCGGAGCATCGATGACTGACGAACATGTCGAATTCTTCAAAGCTGCCCTCATCCAGCAGCAACTCGATCCGCTCTCGCGCTGTCAGCTTTCCGCGCGCATGCTGGGCATCGATCCGCCTCTGCCCGCCGCCCAGTCGTGCGTCGTTGCGGCGGTTTTCCAACTCGGAAAGGATGTCTTTCATGACGATTATCCCCTGTAAAATTTGCCGGGACCCTACCCCTTTGCGCCTCTCATCCAAAGCTCTTTTCGGCAAATTTGCAAATATTCAGCAACAACAATCTGGATAACTGTAAACTTGCAAAGTCTCTCGTTGAGATAACTGGATGGCTGGCAATCCAGAATTCCATCACTATACATGTGAACCATGCAGTTCAGCTCTCGCGCGGTTCGCCGCACACCACCCACATTGGCGACACTTGTATTGCTCGCGGGCTTGTCTGCGCTGAGCATGAACCTGTTTCTGCCGAGCCTGCCGAACATGGCAGCGTATTTCGGCGCCGATTACAAGGTCATGCAGTTGTCGATCGCGTTGTATCTTCTGGTCAATGCCGTTCTGCAAATCCTCATCGGGCCGCTCGCAGACAAGGCTGGTCGCAGGCCTGTTCTGCTGTGGGGGATCGGCTTGTTCCTGCTGGCCACGCTTGGATGCATCTATGCGCCCAACGTTGAAATCTTTCTGGCGTTCAGAATGTGCCAGGCGGTCGTGGTTGTCGGCATGGTCCTCAGCCGGGCTGCGGTAAGGGATATGTACGATCAGGACCAGGCGGCATCGATGATCGGATACGTGACAATGGGTATGGCCGTTGTCCCGATGATCGGCCCGGCGATTGGCGGGCTGCTGGAGGAAAGCTTTGGCTGGAAAGCGAATTTCTGGCTGCCTTTCGCCCTGGGTGCCTTGACGCTTGCCTTGACCTTCGCGGATTTTGGCGAAACGTCAGCCAAAAGCGGCAAGACCCTTGTTCAGCAGTTCAAGGAATACCCTGAACTTCTGACCTCGCCACGGTTCTGGGGCTATTCACTGTCCTGCGCGTTGTCTTCGGGCACGTTCTTTGCCTATCTCGGTGGTGCGCCCTTTATTGGAACCGAACTGTTCGGATTAAGCGCGGCACAGGTCGGCATATATTTCGGCGCCCCCGCAGTGGGCTATTTTGTTGGCAACTTTCTGAGCGGTCGCTTTTCCGTACAGATTGGCATCAACCGGATGGTGCTGTGGGGCAGCCTGCTGAACGCCTTGGGCGTTGCGCTTTCGGCATCCTTGTTCCTCACAGGTCTGGGCACCGCACTCAGCTTTTTCAGCTTGATGACCTTTGTGGGCGTCGGAAACGGCATGGCCATTCCCAATGCCACCTCCGGCGCATTGTCCGTTCGTCCGCATCTGGCCGCGACCGCCTCGGGGTTGAGCGGCGCAATCATGCTGGGCGGCGGCGCGGGCCTGAGCGCGTTGGCAGGCACCCTGCTGACCCGGGAAACCGGCGCCATGCCCTTGTTCTGGCTGATGCTCACCTCCGCAGTTCTGGCGATTTTCGCAATTGGATCCGTCATTCGGCGAGAGCGTCAATTGGGACTGTAACGCCTTGCCCTGAAAACTTTGCAAAGTTAATCTGCCAAAACAGAAAACTTGCAAAGGCACCTCATGGCCACCCAAAAGCTCTATGCCGGCGCGAAGCTGCGTGAAATGCGCACGCGACTGGCCCTGACACAACGCGAATTCGCTGCGAAACTGGGTGTTTCACTCCCTTACCTGAACCAGATGGAGAACAACAACCGGCCGATCTCGACCACGGTTGTGTTGGCTCTGGCACAAGAATTCGGCATGGATGTCACCGAGCTCAGCACCGGCGACAGCGAGCGACTTGTGTCAGATATGCGCGAAGCTTTGGCCGACCCGGTTTTTGCGGATATTCTGCCGCCACTTGCCGATTTACGCCTGACGGCATCAAACGCCCCGGCATTGGCCCGCGCATTTATCGAGCTGCACAAAACCTACCGGCAAACGCATGAACGCCTCGCCTCACTGGACGAAGCCCTGGGGCGAGAAGACGCCCGAATGCAGGCCAGCCCCTGGGAAGAGGTGCGGGACTTCTTCCATTATTGCGACAACTACATCGACGCCGTGGACCGGGCGGCAGAGCTGTTCGCCAATCGCGCCGAAAACCCGGGCAGTATCCGGCAGGCCGCTTTGAACAGCCTGACTGAGCGTGGCATTCAAGTGATGTTCTCTGACATCGCCCCTTTGCGCACCTATGACGCCGAAAGCAAAATCCTGCGCCTGTCCTCCCGCTCGACTCCACAAACGCAAGTGTTTCAACTGCTGTTGCAGGTCGCATTGATCAGTCAGGACAAGCTGCTGGAAGCGACACTGGATTTTGCCAAGTTCCAAAGCGACGAGGCGCGGTCCATCGCCAAGATCGGCCTTGCCAATTACTTCGCCGGCGCTTCCTTGATGCCCTATTCCGCATTCCTGACCGCCGCTCAGGAAGAGCGCCACGATCTGGAGCTGCTCAGCAACCGGTTCGGCGCATCGATCGAGCAGGTTGCGCATAGACTGTC
Source organism: Ruegeria sp. HKCCD6157 (assembly GCF_013110685.1). Lineage (NCBI taxonomy): Bacteria > Pseudomonadati > Pseudomonadota > Alphaproteobacteria > Rhodobacterales > Roseobacteraceae > Ruegeria > Ruegeria sp. HKCCD6157. The sequence continues at coordinate 714,505 of NZ_WVRB01000001.1, read as the reverse complement.
GACGCTGCAACGCCCCGGTGCAAAAGGTATCCCGTTCTTTTTCGTCCGCGTGGATCAGGCCGGAACGATCACGAAACGGCACTCGGCCACGCGTCTGCAATTTGCACGGTTCGGTGGCGCCTGCCCCCTTTGGAACGTGCATCGGGCCTTTGAAACGCCGGGCCATTTCCTTCGGCAACTGGCAGAAACGCCGGATGGTGTGCGTTACATCTCGCTGGCTCGGGATGTGTCGAAATCAGGTGGTTCATTCGGCGCACCGGTCAGGCGGTACGCAATTGCGCTGGGGTGCGAGGTGCGCCACGCCCCGGCGCTTGTCTATGCCGACAACCTCGACATAAACAACGCCAGCGCTTACGAGCCCATCGGCATTTCCTGCCGCATCTGCGAGCGGCAAAACTGCCATCAGCGTTCAGTCCCGCCGCTGGAACGCCGTCTCAGCATCGACACCCATACGCGCGGCACCCTGCCCTACGAAGTCACCTGATTTCGCATGCCCAAAACTCTACCGGGAGAGCCCCGACCCGGGCCGGGGCAGCGAGCGCCCCGGCACTGGCGTTCAGGCCTTGGACAAAATCGCCCAGATTTCGTCTTTCAGCGCTGCCCGCTTCTTGCGCAAATCAACTTCGGCCAGGTCTTCCATGGGTTCGACGTTGGTTTCAGCCCGATGCACAACGCGATTGACCTCGTGATACTCATCAGCCAGACGGGCAAAATGCGCGTCCGTTTGCTTGAGCTGGCTCATCAGTTCAACCTTGTCCGGAAACTCTTCGGCCAGTTCATGCGGGGTGTGGGACATGTCTGTTCGCTCCTTCATATGTCGTTGCATATCAGTGGTAGAAGCGTGACGCGGCGCCCTCTTTGACGCGGATCAATTTCATACAGGAAAAATTCAGAATTCAGCGCCGCGCAGCACGCCAACCCGCAGCACGTGCTTCGGCAGCAGAGCAGAACCATCGCTCGCCCCTGGCTGCACTGACCCGGGTCTTGGCATAGTACCTCTGGCCCGGTTCGTGAAAGATCCTTTCGCCCTTTGACGAAACATTTCCTTTGATAAGGCATGTTTCAGAGGATTTCGGTTTCTTGCGTGCCCTGTGCACCCAAGGCACCTGTATCTGTGTCTTGTGCAATCCCCTGTTTCCAATCCTCGCGACCTGTTCGGCACCTGCATACGTGTCCGAATATTTGCGGTACGCAAAGGCCAAGCCCTGCTCTACAATCCGGGTGGCGACGTCTTCGCGTTCCACGCTGCACCGAGCAACGATGCGACCGTAGCGATCCCGATCCACCGGAACACAAGTGGTCATCCGTCCCTGAAACTGTTCCCGAACCATATGAGTGGCCCACGTCCCGCATGGCCAGCTTGATCCGTCGGAATCCTGACAGGTCTGATCCAGTTCGGGCGCATCGATACCGTGCAGCCGCACCCGAACACCACCGACATTCCAGGTGTCCGCATCGATTACGTGAACCCGACCTGCAAGTTGCTCTGCGGCATGGGTCAGACCTGGAAGCAGAAGAACAAAGGCTAAACAAATCCTTAACATGCCCCCGATATGCGCGGTATTTCACGCGCATTCAACCGGGGGCCGTTTGGAAAGGTTAACGTTGAGCGGTTGCCCAGTTGGGGTGAATCCACGGACGATCATTGGCCTTCGGCAACGGATCTTTGCCCAAGAGCGAATCCGACACTTTTTCACCCACCATGATAGACGGCGCATTCAGGTTGCCGTTGGTGATCTGCGGAAAGACTGAACTGTCCGCAACGCGCAACCCGTCCACGCCGATGACACGGCCTTGGGGGTCGACTACCGCATTCTTGTCATCCGCGCGCCCCATCCGGCACGTACCGCAGGGGTGATAGGCGCTTTCCGCATGCTCCGCGATAAAGGCGTTCAGTTCTTCTTCCGTTTGGACAGCGGAACCGGGCTGAATTTCCTTGCCCGCAAAGGGCTTGAAGGCGGCTTGCCCAAAGATTTCGCGGGTCAGCCGGATACAGGTGCGGAAATCCTCCCAATCCTTTTCATGGCTCATGTAGTTGAACTTGATCACCGGCGCGTCTGCGGCTTGGGCTGAGCGCAATGTGACCGTCCCGCGTGACGGCGACCGCATCGGGCCGACATGCGCCTGGAACCCGTGCCCCTCGGCGGCGGCCTGCCCATCATAGCGCACGGCAATTGGCAGGAAGTGGTATTGAATGTCGGGATATTCCACGCCCGGTTTCGACCGGATGAACGCCGCGCTTTCGAACTGGTTCGATGCGCCCAATCCCGTTTTGGTAAACAGCCATTGCGCCCCGATCAGGCCCTTGCTGAACAGGTTCCAGTGCTTGTAGAGCGTGATCGGTTGCAGCGACGCCTGTTGGATATAAAGCTCCAGATGGTCCTGCAGGTTGGCACCAACCCCCGGGCGATCCGCCACGACGTCGATCCCATGCTCGGCCAGATGCGCCGCTGGGCCGATACCGGACAACATCAGCAGTTTGGGTGAATTGATCGACGATGCAGCAAGAACGACTTCGCGCCGGGCCTTGATGACCTCTTTCCTACCGCCGCGGATCAGTTCGACCCCTGTGGCGCGGCCGTTTTCCATGACAACCCGAGACGCAAGACCGCGCACGATATCGCAATTGTCGCGCTTGAGCGCGGGTTTCAGATAGGCATTCGCCGCAGACCAGCGCCGCCCTTTCCAGACGGTCTGTTCCATCGGGCCAAAGCCTTCCTGCTTTTCACCGTTGTAGTCGCCCGTGACTTCGTAACCGGCCTGCTGACCGGCGTCCACAAAGGCCTGAAACAACGGGTTCTCGCGCGGGCCGCGCGACACGTGCAACGGACCGTCAGTGCCGCGCCATGCCGGATCGCCCCCATGGCCGCCGTCGTGCCAGGTTTCCATCCGTTTGTAATAAGGCAAAACATCCGCGTAAGACCAACCGTCAGCCCCCATCTCGGCCCAGGTATCGAAATCGCGCGCGTGGCCGCGAACATAGACCATGCCATTGATCGAGGACGACCCGCCGATCACCTTGCCGCGCGGACAGGCCAGGCGACGGTTGTTCAGGTGCGGCTCGGGCTCGGACTGATAGCCCCAGTCATAGCGCGACATGTTCATCGGATAGCTCAGCGCCGCCGGCATCTGAATGAACGGCCCCATGTCGGTGCCGCCGTGTTCGATCACCAGAACCGAGGCCCCGGCCTCGCTCAGACGATATGCCATTGCGCAGCCTGCGGACCCTGCGCCGACGATGACAAAATCTGCTTCCATTTCCACAACTCCTGCCCCGCCGAGAAGGTTGGATGCCTCCGGCGGGAGTATTTTCGAAAAGATGAAGAGGTTATTCGCCGCGCGGGAACCGGGCGCTTTCCTCGACGATGTTCAGATCCATGTGATTGCGCATGTAGCGTTCCGATGCTTTTTGCAGCGGCTGATAATCCCACGGGTAGTAGCCGCCTTGCCGCAGCGCTTCGTACACAACCCAACGCCGCGCCTGGCTGGCACGGACTTCGGCATCGAAGCGATCCAGATCCCAACGGGCCTCGGATTTGGCACGCAGTGTTTGCAACGTGCCTGCGTGTTCGGGGCTGTCTGCCAGATTGTTCAGTTCGTGCGGGTCGGCCTCAAGATCAAACAACTGATCAGGGTCCAGCGCACAGCGGTTGTATTTCCACTTGCCATATCGCAGCGAGACCAGCGGCGCGTAGGATGCCTCGGCCGCGTATTCCATGGCCACCGGTGTGGTTCGTTCTTCGCCCAGTGCCAACGGCACGAGGTTTTCGCCATCGGTCCAGGGGGCGATCTCGGCCATGTCTACGCCGGCCAGCGCCCCCAGGGTCGGCGTTACGTCTATTGTCGATACCGGAGCATCTATCCGGCCGGCGGGCAGATCAGGCGAGGCGATCATCAGCGGCACACGCGCCGAGCCTTCGTAGAAGTTCATCTTGAACCACAACCCGCGTTCGCCTAGCATGTCGCCGTGATCCGAAACGAACAGGATGATCGCCTCTTGCCGGGTGGTTTCCAGCACTTCGAGGATTTCGCCGATCTTGTCGTCCAGATAGGAAATATTGGCGAAATAGGCGCGACGCGACTTGCGGATATCTTCTTGGGTAATGTCGAAACTGCGCCAATCATTGGCATCGAAGATGCGCTTGGCGTGGGGGTCCTGATTGTCATAACCCAGATCGGCGACCTCGGGCAGCAGATGTGCGCAATCTTCGTAAAGGTCCCAGTATTTGCGGCGGGCAACATACGGGTCATGAGGGTGCGTGAAGCTGACGGTCACGCACCACGGGCGGTCATCCTTGCCGCGCGCCAGATCATAGAGCTTGGCCTTGGCGTTATAGGCGACCTCGTCGTCATATTCCATCTGGTTGGAAATCTCGGCAACGCCCGCGCCAGTGACGGACCCCATGTTGTGATACCACCAGTCGATGCGCTCACCCGGCTTGCGGTAATCCGGAGTCCAGCCGAAATCGGCCGGGTAGATGTCGGTGGTCAGGCGGTCTTCGAACCCGTGCAGCTGATCGGGACCGACGAAATGCATCTTGCCCGACAGGCAGGTATAATAGCCCGCGCGGCGCAGGTGATGTGCATATGTGGGGATATCGCTGCGAAACTCGGCCGCGTTGTCATAGACGCCGGTGCGCGACGGCAATTGACCGGACATGAAGCTGGCCCGCCCGGGCGCGCACAAGGGCGACGCCGTGTAAGCGTTGGCAAATCGGGTTGACCGTTCCGCCAGTTTCTTCAGGTTCGGAGCGTGAAGCCAATCAGCGGGACCGTCTGGAAAGAGAGTCCCGTTGAGCTGATCCACCATCAGGATCAGAATGTTCGGTTTTGTCATTTTTCAGCCTCGAGCAGAGTGTTGAGCACACGCATCGCGTGGTTCACGGCCAGTTGCGGTTCTTCAGGGGCGCTGAGTGCGGCGCGGATGTATAGACCATCAATCAGAGCAACCATGTTCTCGGCCGCCTCTTGCGGGTCGGCCAACTTGTGCCGCAGGGCGTGGGTCAGATTGGATTTGATGCGGGCCTGATAGATCTGCCACAGGCGCAGGGCATCATCATTGGTCTGAGCCAGCACGTAGAAGGTCATCCAAGCCGCGATCACATCGGGTGTGAAACAAGAAGGCGCAAAACACGCCCTGACGATCGCCTGCGCCCTTTCGTCCGCCGCAGCCGCTTTCAATTCGCCCCTTGCTTCTTCGCCGAAGTCCGACAGGATCCGGCGCATGGCGGCCAGAAAGATCTGATCCTTGCCGCCGAAATAGTGGTGCGCCAGCGCGCTGGACATGCCGGCACGTTTGGCAATCTGACTGACTGTTACATCAAGGGATTTCTTCAAGCCCAGCTCAGCGATTGTTGCGCGAACAATCGCATCCCGGCGGATTGGCTCCATTCCGACTTTTGGCATCGTTCTCCCCTTGAGCAGGCGTCACGGGACCACGCTAGGGGGTTTTTATTGACTCGTCAATTAATGAAAAATCAGAGAGCGATGTCATTACAGCTTCGGCGCAATACTCGGAGGCGTCAAGTCCTTGCGGTTCAACACGAATTCGCGCCATGAAATAAAGCTTACGGCGGCAAGGATCAGCGTGCCGCCCGCGACAACCCAAACGTCAACGCTTTCATGGAAAACCGCGGCGCCCAGGATCGTGGCCCATATCAACTGAAGAAACGTCACCGGCTGCGTGACGGCCACTGGCGCCGCCTGAAGCGCCAGGGTCATGAAATAGTGCCCGGCGGTCGCAAAGCTGGCCACCAGAAAAAGAACCCCGATATCCCGCAGGCTTGGCTGCGTCCAAACGGCGATCGCAAAGGGTATCAAGGCAATGGTCACCCAGATCGACAGATGTGCCACAACGACGGCGGGCGGTACGTCACGCACCAGAATTTTGGCTAATAAATACGACCCCCCAAGGGTCAGGGCCGTTCCCAGCATGGCCAGATGGCCTGATGACACTTCGCGAAACCCGGGCCGCAGGATGATCAGGACGCCAATCAGAGCGACCAGAATCGCCGCAATCCGGCGAAAGGCCAGCTTTTCGCCCAAAAACAGGGCCGCCCCCAGTGTGACGTAAACCGGTGTCATGTAATTCATGGCTGTAACTTCGGCCAGTGGGATCTGTGTCATCGCAAAGAACCAGAGCATGACCGCAACCGCATGCACGATGCCTCGCAGACCGAACAGCGTCAGTAGGCGGGGGGTCAGATGCGTCGCCATGATCGACCGCATGGCCGGCAACAGAAACACCAACCCCAGCACATATCGCAGAAAGGCGGCCTGGATGGAATTCATCGATGTGCCCAGCGACTTCACCAGCGCGGTCATCACAACAAAGGACAAGCCGGCGGCGAACATCCAGAACATGCCGGCAAGCGGACGGGACGATACGGTGGGTGAAGTCATGTTCAAGGTTGAACACCGAAACCCGGCCGGGAACAACCCTTCACATGGTAACAAGTTTCAGCGCGATACCCAACATGACCACGCCAATCCCTGCATCCAACACCTGCCACGCCCTGGGGCGCGCAAAAACAGGCGACAGGATGCTTGCCCCATAGCCAAGCGAAAAGAAGAATACAAAGCTGGATGTCATCGCACCGAGGGCGAAACCAAGCCGGTCGTCATATTGGGCCGAGATCGAACCGATCAGCACAACCGTATCCAGATATACATGCGGGTTCAGCCAGGTGAACGCGAAAACCGTCAGCAGCGCAGCCTTGAGGCTGGTTCGCTTGCCGTTGCCGATTTCCATCACCGAACCACCCAGCCAGGACGACCGGAGACTGCGCAGGCCATACCAAATCAGGAATGCCGCCCCACCGTATCGCATCACGGTTTCGAACCAGGGTGCGGCCTGTGCCAGTGTGCCAAAACCTGCCACGCCTGCTCCGATCAGGATGGCATCAGACACCGCGCAGGTCAGGCACAGAAAAAACACATGCTCGCGGCGCAGGCCCTGCCTCAGAATAAAGGCGTTCTGCGCCCCGATGGCGAGGATCAGGCTGAAACCCAGCGCGAAACCGGCGATCACGGATGTAGGCATGGTACCTCCTGCGTTGCCATTGCGTTGACTAATGGTCGCGATACGATCTATCAAATTAAAGATGTTGCCCTCAGTTAAGTTTTGCTAATGCTACTGGACCCTCACCAATTGGCCGCTTTGTCAGCAATCCTGCGCCATGGCAGCTTTGATGCGGCGGCGGCGGAACTGGCTGTAACCCCTTCGGCGATATCCCAGCGGATAAAAGCGCTGGAGGATCGCGTGGGCGCCTCGCTCATCCATCGGGGAACCCCTTGCACCGGAACGCCAGCCGGGCAGCGCATCGCACGTTACGCCGAAGATGTCGGTTTGCTGGAAGCGCAGCTGGCTCGGGAATTGACTCTGGTACAAGAACCCGGGTCCGCACGGGTTCGCGTTGCGGTACCCGCCGACATTCTGGCCACCTGGTTCATTGACGCGATGGCGCAGGTGCCCGACATGCTGTTCGACCTTGTGATCGACGATCAGGATCATTCGGCAGACTGGCTGAGGCGCGGCGAGGTCAGCGCCGCCGTCACCGTCGGCGGACAAACAGTGAGCGGTTGCGACGCGATTGCGCTGGGCGTGTTGAGATATCTGCCCACCGCCAGCCCGAAATTTGTCAACACCTGGTTCAAGAACGGCGTGACCGAGGAAACCCTCGGCAAAGCGCCTTGCCTTGTCTTCAACAGGAAGGACGGTCTGCAAGAAGCGTGGATCGCAAATCACACCGGCAAACATCTGTCACCGCCTTTCCACTTCCTGCCATCTTCGCAAGGGTTCGTTGATGCCGCAATCGCCGGGATTGGCTGGGGCATGAACCCCGCAGCCCTTGCGCAAGACGCCATGGAGCGTGGGCTGCTGAGCCAGATCGTTCCCGATGCGCCACTGGACATCGCGCTCAGCTGGCAGGTCGGGCGGGTTCTTGCCCCGGCGCTCAAACCCCTTACACAAGCGGTCCAGCATGCTGCGCAACGGGTTTTGCTACCGTCACAAGTCAAATAGTCCGACTCATTCGATTGGAGGAACCAATGTTCTCGCGCGACACCCTCAGTTGTGACCCCATTCCCCTGCCCGACCGATGCGAGATCAGTGATGCTGACATGCAGGACGCGGCTGTGGCTTTCTTTGAAAAGATGCGGCGGCCTCATACCGTTCGGGATTTCTCTACGCGCCCGGTGGCTCGTGATGTGATCGAAACCTGCCTGCGCACCGCGGGAACGGCCCCGTCAGGTGCAAACCACCAGCCCTGGCATTTTACTGCCGTCTCGGACCCCAAGCTGAAACTGCGCATCCGCGAGGAAGCCGAAGAAGAAGAGCGTCACTTTTACGCGGGAGGGGCTGGCGATGAATGGATCAAGGCTCTGGAACCCATCGGGACCAATGCGGTCAAGGAACATCTGACCGTCGCCCCGTGGCTGATCGTGGTCTTTGCCCAACGCTGGGGGCAATTCGAAGACGGGACGCGGTACAAGAATTACTACGTGCCGGAAAGTGTGAACATTGCCACCGGCTTTCTGCTGGCGGCATTGCATCACGCCGGTCTCAGCACGTTGACACATACCCCGAACCCGATGCGGTTTCTGACCGATGCGCTGGGTCGGCCCGCTTCAGAGAAACCGACAATGATCATAGCAGTTGGACATCCCTCGGAAACCGCGACCGTGCCGTCCGTTGCAAAGCTGAAAAAGCCCTTGGACGAGATTTCTTCCTTTTTCTGAGCGGAGCCGCATCAGCCCTGTGTGCCAGAGGCGTCCTTTCGGTCCGGCAACATTGTCAGGTAGCATGTCACGCAGGCCACCAGGCTGGCTGCGACTATGAACGCGACGGCCAATACAACCTCGTGCATATGGGCGACTGCGGCCAAGGCCGCCGAAAGCAGCACCGCCAACAAACGGGTAAAAGACTTGATCGCGGCTGATCCCTGAACGCGCTGTTCCTTGGGCGCGACGTCCAGGAAATAGAGCTTGCGCGCGCTGCTGATCCCGGTCACCGCAACGGTGACGACAAACAGCGCGATCGCGTGCAGATGCACATCGTGATCGATACCCAAGTAGTGAAATGCCAGAAGTACACCGCCGGTTGCGGCCACCATCAGTGTCCCGACCACCATGACGGCACGATGAGACTTCATGTTCACGACCTGCCACAAAGGCCCGGACACAAGATAGCCCGAAGCAGATGAAACAATCATCGCGGTCAGTCCCCTGGCCGAGCTGTGATGCGCTTCGGCCGCGATCAGCGCGAAGAACGGGACAGAGAGCGAAACAGCCACCAAAAGCATTCGCATGACCATGTAACGCCGAAACCACGAGTATTCGAACATGCCAAGAATACCCTGTGCATTGGCCTTGAACGACAGCTTTGCTTTGGGTCCGGTCTTGTTTGCCGGCTCCGCCGAGCGGGCATTCTCTGTCATGGCCAGCATCAAAAGCCCTGACAGCATGAAAAACGCAACCGATACGCCGATCATGGTTGAATGGCGCGAAAAAGGTGGGTTTTCCTTGGTGATCTGATGCACCAGCATGGCAAGACCGATGGCACACAGGCCTCCGCCCCCAAGTTGCAGGTAATGCAGGACCATGCGCGAACGCGAGTGGACATGATCGCCCAGCAGATCGGTGAACATCAGGTTCTGCACCTCGTCCACAAGACCGATCACGAAAAAGACCGCCACGAAAACCACTGCGATCAACGGAACGACCCCGGTCGCGGCGGCCACCATTGCCAGGACCAGACAGGATCCGATGATCGCTTCGGTCAGAGCGATTGCGCGTTTCTTTTGCGATTTCGCCGCGACGGATTGCGCCAGAAAGAAATCGGAAATCATGCTGCCAATCATTCGCACCGAAACCAGCGCGCCCGCCACGAACATCGGCAGTTCGAATGACACGGCCAGAAACGGCAAAACCACCGATGGGCTGCCCAGAGTCCACGCGACCTGAGACACGATACTCTGCCCAGCAAGAACCGGCACGTTTCGCTTGGCCTTTTCAGCAGTCGCATCCATCGTGGATCTTTCGGTGGCGTTGTCTCGGAAATTCCGGGTTTTTCCAGCCTATGCGTTTCGAAGGGTTCAGCCAACAACTCTTCGAAACTGTCCGAAAACGAAAAAACCCGGCGGTTGAGCCGGGTTTCGCCGTCAAGATCCGCAACAGCTCAGAGCTGTGCCATCACCTCATCCGAGGCCTCGAAATTGGTCGTGACGCGCTGTACGTCGTCATCGTCTTCCAGCGCTTCCACCAGTTTCATCAGCTTTTGCATGTCTTCCAGACCCAGCTCGGTCGTGGTGGTCGGCTTCCAGACCAATTTGGTGGATTCCGATTCACCCAGCGCAGCTTCCAACGCGTTCGAAACGTCGTTCAGATCCGTATCCGCACACCAGATGATGTGGCCATCCTCTGAACTTTCGACATCTTCCGCGCCGGCCTCGATGGCGGCTTCGAATATGGTGTCTGCGTCACCCGCCGTTGCCGGGTAAATCACTTCGCCCTTGCGCTCGAACATGAACCCGACCGAGCCCGTCTCGCCCAGATTTCCGCCGTTCTTGGAAAAGGTCGAACGCACGGTCGACGCGGTGCGGTTGCGGTTGTCCGTCATGGTTTCAACGATCACGGCCACGCCGTTGGGGCCATAGCCCTCATAGCGGATTTCTTCGTAATCGTCGCCTTCACCGGCAGTGGACTTTTTGATCGCGCGGTCAATCACATCCTTGGGAACCGAGTTCGACTTGGCCTCTTTCACGGCCAGACGCAAGCGCGGGTTCTTGTCGGGATCGGGGTCACCCATCTTGGCGGCAACGGTGATCTCTTTCGACAGTTTGGAAAACAGTTTGGACCGCGCGGCGTCCTGACGCCCCTTGCGGTGCTGGATGTTGGCCCATTTTGAGTGGCCTGCCATAATGCGTCCTCGTCATCGTGATTGCGTGTTCGGCGCTCATATAGACGTTTGCAGGGGGCAGGATCAAGAGAGCGGCTTGCGACGGCTTCACCGGCTAGTATGGTGACGACATGACGACAGACCAGATCATTCTTTTTGCGCTTTTCATCACCGTCTTCGGAATGCTGCTGTGGGGCCGGTTTCGATACGACCTCGTGGCCTTTGCCGCGCTGATGATTGGCGTTGTGCTGGGCGTCGTGCCCGTGGATGGTGCCTTTGCCGGGTTCGGCCATCCTGCGACCATAATCGTGGCGCTGGTTTTGGTGGTTTCCGCCGGTTTGGTCCGATCAGGCGCAGTGTTCCTGATCACCCGCACGCTGGTTGATGCCTCGCGGGGTCTGGGCGCGCATATCGCCTTGATGGGCGGGATCGGCGCGGTTCTGTCGGCCTTCATGAACAACGTGGCGGCGCTGGCGTTGCTGATGCCCGTGGACATCCAGACCGCACGCAAGGCCGGACGATCGGTGGGCCTGTCGCTGATGCCGCTGAGCTTTGCCACCATTCTGGGGGGGATGGCGACGCTGATCGGGACCCCACCGAACATCATCATAGCGTCGATCCGGGCCGAAACACTGGGCGAGCCGTTTCACATGTTCGATTTTGCCCCGGTCGGTGGGTTGGCCGCAATCACCGGTCTTGCCTTTGTCGCACTGGTGGGCTGGCGCCTGATCCCCAATCGCGGACCGCAGGCCGAGACATCGGAAACCTTGGCCGAATACATCGCCGAGCTGACCGTTCCCCCGGAATCCGCCCATATCGGCAAACGGGTCAGTGAACTTTATGAGTTGGCCGAGAAATCGGACGTGGCCATCATCGGTTTAATCCGGGATGGCAAGCGTCGCTATGGCCGGTCGGCGCACGCCGTTTTGCAGGAAGGTGACGCGCTGGTTCTGGAAGCCCGACCCGAGGCGCTGGACGAGTTTCGCGCGGCGCTCAATCTCGACTTCTCGGACACGCGCCGGCAGGAATTGCTGACGGCCGAGGGTGACGGGCTGGAAGTGATTGAAGTCGTCGTGCCGGAAAGCGCGCGCATCACAGGTCGCACCGCACAAGGGCTTGGGCTGGCCTGGCGGCAAAGCACCGTTCTGATGGGCATCTCACGCCAGGGGCGCAGGATTACCGAACAGGTCCGCAAGACCGAGGTGGAACCGGGCGATATTCTGCTGCTGCTCTGCCCCCGCGACCGCGCTGCGGATGTCACGGAATGGCTAGGTTGCCTGCCCCTTGCCGGACGCGGGCTGAACGTTACTGCAAACGACAAGGCATGGCTGGCCATCGGTCTGTTTGCCGCCGCTGTTTTAGCCGCAAGTGTTGGGTTGATCTATCTGCCCATTGCTTTGGGGCTGGTCGTGATTGCTTATGTGCTGACCAAGATCATGCCGATCACCGACATTTACAATCACATCGAATGGCCGGTGGTCGTACTGCTGGGGTCTATGATCCCTCTGGGCAGTGCCTTGGAGACCTCGGGCGGCACCGAACTGATCGCAAACGCCCTGATCCAGCTGACCGATGGTCTGCCCGCCTGGGCCATTCTGACCGTATTGATGGTTGTCACGATGACTTTGTCGGACGTGTTGAACAACACCGCCACCGCCATTGTCGCCGCGCCGGTCGGGATACAAATGGCGCGCACGCTCGAGGTGTCACCCGACCCGTTCCTGATGACCGTGGCCGTTGCGGCCTCGGCTGCGTTCCTGACCCCCATCGGGCACAAGAACAACACGCTGGTTCTGGGGCCCGGAGGCTATCGATTCGGAGATTACTGGCGCATGGGATTGCCGCTGGAAGTGCTGATCATAGCCGTTTCTGTTCCCGCCATTCTTGTGTTCTGGCCGCTGTGACGGGTAAAGGCTGCGTATGAAACCGTTTTTGATCCTGCAACTGCGCCCCGAAACAGATGCGTCCGATGCCGAATATGCCTCGATCCTGAACCGGAGCGGGTTGTCTCCTGAACAGACGCATCGCATCCGTTTGGATTGCGACGACCTGCCAGAAGGGTTGGATGTCACGGACTATGCCGGTATCATCGTAGGCGGCGGACCGGGATGCGTCAGTGACGACCCGGCGACCAAATCCCCGCTGGATGCCCGGATCGAGGCTGCGATCATGGGGTTGATGCCGCAGATCATCGCACAAGATCACCCGTTCATGGGCTGCTGCTATGGCCTTGGCATTCTGGCGGCGTATCTGGGCGGCGACGTCAGCAAGGCCCGGTATGGCGAACCCGTTGGGCCATCCACGTGCCATTTGACCCCGGAAGGGCAGCGGGATCCGTTGACCGCCGGGTTGGAACCAACCTTCGACGCTTTCGTTGGCCACAAGGAAGCGGTTCAGGCTCTGCCGAAAGGATGCGTTCACCTTGTCGCGTCAGACCCCTGCCCGTTCCAGATGATCCGTTGGGGGCAGAACGTATACGCCACGCAGTTCCACCCCGAAGCCGACGCCAGGGATTTTGAACAGCGCATCAATATCTACAAGAATCACGGCTATTTCCCGCCTGAAGACGCGCAAAAACTGATCGACCACTGCCATTCGGCCGATGTCACGCAGCCGGGCGAGATCCTGCGCCGGTTCGTCCGACGACACGAATGACCCAACGGCGCGGTTGCCTGCGCCTTGCCCCCTCGCATAGGCTGATCTGACGCAACTTTGGGAGGAGTTGTCCTTGGATTTGCTTTTGAATGTCGGCTTGCCGGTGTCGCTTGCCATTATCATGTTGTCTCTTGGCATCGGGCTGGAGGTGGCAGACTTCCGTCGTGTCCTGAGCCGGCGACGCGCCTTTGCCATCGGGGCGGCAAGCCAGATTGTTCTCTTGCCAGTCGCGGCCTTCGTGACGGTCACAATCTTTGCATTGCCCCCCGAGATCGCGGTTGGTTTCATGCTGCTCAGTTTTTGCCCGGGCGGCGTAACCAGCAACATCCTCTCCAAGCTCGCCAAAGCCGATGTCGCACTTTCGGTCAGCCTGACCGCCGTGATCAGCCTTTTGTCGATGGTGACCGTGCCAATACTGGCCGCGTGGTCGATCGCGCATTTCATGGGCGACGAAGCCCCCGAGGTTTCGATCACCGGGCTGGCTGTTGCATTGTTTCTGATAACAACGCTTCCCGTGGGCATCGGGGTCGGAGTTCGCAACTTTGCAACAGGGTTTGCAAACCGCGTAGAGCCGGGATTGTCGACGCTCGCGACCGTTTTGTTCGTGCTGATCGTTGCCGCGGCACTGGCCGGGAACTGGCAATTGTTCGTCGACAATCTTGGCATCATGGGCGCAGGCTTGATTTCTTTGAATATCGCCCTGCTGTTCATCGGGCTGGGACTGGCGCGGATATCAAACCTGTCCTGGAATGAGTGCAAGACGATCTCGATCGAAACCGGAATTCAAAACTCCACGCTGGGCATTACACTGGCGGCGCTGATCACGAATACCGAAAGCGGGTTCAGCCCGCTGGCCCTGCCCTCGGCGGTTTATGGCATTACGATGTACGCCGTGGTTCTGCCGTTTCTTGTCTGGTTCCGCAGGCGCTGAAAGGACCGTTATGACAAACAACACTGCTGATGCGATCGTAATCGGTGCTGGTCTGGCCGGATTGGCCACCGCAGCCGAACTGGGCGACCGAGGCAAAAAGGTAATATTACTCGATCAGGAACCAGAAGGTTTTCTGGGCGGTCAGGCCTTCTGGAGCCTGGGTGGCCTGTTCATGGTCGACACGCCGGAACAACGTCGCATGGGTATCCGCGACAGCCACGATCTGGCATTGCGCGACTGGATGGGAAGCGCGCAGTTTGACCGCGAAGTAGACACCTGGCCCCGCAAATGGGCCGAGGCCTATATCGAGTTCGCCGCCGGTGAAATGCGCCCCTGGCTGCATGACATGGGCCTGCGCTGGTTTCCGGTCGTGGGCTGGGCTGAACGTGGCGGGTCTTATGCAAACGGGCATGGCAATTCCGTCCCGCGCTTTCACATCACCTGGGGCACCGGACCCGGCGTGCTGGAACACTTCATCCGTCGGGTCCGCGCCCATGTCAGCGCCGGTCTGATCCAGCTGAAGTTCCGCCATCAGGTCAGCCATATCATCATGCAGAACGGCGAGGCCAAGGGCGTCTCGGGCGAGGTTCTGGCCGATGACGCGGCCCCGCGCGGCGCCAAGACCAACCGTGACGAGGTGGGCGAGTTCGAGGTCTATGCACCGTCGGTCATCGTCACCTCGGGCGGGATTGGTGGCAATTTCGAAATGGTGCGCCAGAATTGGCCCCGCGACCGCCTGGGCGAACCGCCCAAGGACATGGTGGCGGGTGTGCCCTTCCATGTGGATGGTCGGATGATCGCCATCAGCGAAAAGGCCGGTGGCCATGTCATCAACGGCGACCGCATGTGGCATTACACCGAAGGCGTGCGCAACTGGGATCCGATCTGGCCCGACCATGGCATTCGCATCCTGCCCGGCCCCAGCTCGATGTGGTTCGACGCGCGCGGAAACCGGTTGCAGCCCCCCTGCCTGCCCGGGTTCGACACGCTGGGCACCCTGCGCGAAATCCTGAACACCGGCTATGAATACAGTTGGTTCGTCCTGACACAGAAGGTCATCAAGAAAGAATTCGCCCTGTCCGGGTCTGAACAGAACCCCGATTTCACGTCAGGCAGCTGGAAGGAAGTGATCCGGCAGCGCATCCTGTCGGGGTCGAAAGCCACCGGACCGGTCGAGGCGTTCAAGGAAAAGGGCGAGGATTTCGTCGTCGCCAACACGTTGACCGAACTGGTGAGCGGCATGAACCATCTGGGCGGGGGTCTGATCGACGAGGCGCATCTGCGCGCCCAGATCGAAGCACGGGATTCACAGGTGGACAATCCGTTCTCAAAAGATGCGCAGATGATGGCGATCCTGGCGGCGCGCAACTATCGCGGCGACAAGCTGATCCGCACCGCCAAACCGCACAAGTTCCTGGACCCCAGGAATGGCCCGCTGATCGCGGTCAAGCTGCACGTGCTGACCCGCAAGACACTGGGCGGTTTGCAGACCAATCTGGACAGTCAGATGATTGGCACCGATGGTCAGGTTGTGCCGGGCCTGTTCGCGGCCGGCGAAGTCGCCGGATTCGGTGGCGGTGGTTATCACGGTTACAACGCGCTTGAGGGAACCTTCCTGGGCGGCTGCATCTTTTCGGGTCGCAACGCCGGGCGATCGAGGGCCATCGCGTGACAGCCCTGCCCTATTACTTGCGCATCATTTTGATCACCGGCTCACCCTGAGCATCCAGCAAGGCCAGCGCGTTGCCTTGCATCGCGAAGGTCGTGACACTTTGCATCGCCTTGAGAAACTGCCGCTCGACCTCATCCATCGGGGGTGGGCAAGCCATGAGCGTTGCTGCCATATTGTCGGGGAACGCAATCCGATTGTCAGAAATCTCGGCCTGGCCACTGAACCGGTTGCAACCGCCGCTGCCTGAAAATGCCCCGCCCTGCCCAAAAGCAAGTTCAGGTCGTTTCTCTGTCTCGACAGCCGCACCATTGAGGCCCGAAGCGACCCATTCGGTGTTTTCCAGCATCGCGGCACCTTGGTGTTGCACCTGTATCATCAGCAGGTCAGCAGAATTCTCGGCCCCATGTGTCAGTACCGGATAAACGGTATCGGTGGTGAACAACAGCTTTTGCCCCTGCATGACCGAAGCACGCACGGCGTATCTGCGCCCGTCCTGAATCAATGCGTCATCATAAGTCAGTTCGAACTGCGCCGGCACACCGGTCAGGGCATATCTCTGCGCGGCAAGCGTTTCGGCCGGCGCATCCGCCAATGAGATATCCTGAAGCTCGACGAACAAGGTCGTGTCAGGCGGAAGCGCAATACGCTCTCGGTAGGTTGCTGTTCCCTCGACGGTTCCGGCAAGCGATGCGCCGCTCAAAACGGTGGCGAAAGCAACCGCAGGAAACATGGTGCGGCCGAATGTCAGCATGGCAGTACCCCTTAAAGTAATATTTCTACAAAAGATTGCTGTTCATCCGACATTTACAAGTACACCGCGGATAAAGCGGCAAATCTGTGCCGATGTCATAACGGCCAGATCAACGGGATCAGCAGAGACGCCAACAATCCGACCGTCAGGTTCAGCGGCACACCCACCTTCATGAAGTCGGTGAACCTGTAGCCTCCGGGGCCATAGACCATCATGTTCGTCTGGTATCCGATCGGAGTAGCAAAAGATGCCGAAGCCGCCACCATGACCGCGACGACCAGTGGGCGCGGATCTATTCCGACCGCCTGCGCCAAACCGATGGCGATCGGGGTGACCACAACCGCCACGGCGTTGTTGGAAACCAGTTCCGTCAGAACCGAGGTCAGCAGGTAAATCGCCCAGATAATGAGGAATGGCGGCAAGACACTGAGCCCCGGCGCAACGGCCTCGACGATCAGAGAAACCGCGCCCGAGCTGTCAAGCGCAGCCCCTATGCCCAGCATCGCGAAGATCAACGCCAACAGGCGACCTTCCACAAAAGAAAACGCCTCATCCGCATCGATACAGCGGGTCAGCAGAACCACGGCGCAGGCCACGATCGACAACAACAGGATGGGAGCAATGCCCAGCGCGGCAAGGGCAACAATCCCTACAAGTGCCCCAATCGCAATCGGCGCATGGCTGCGACGGAAGGCACGAGCCGATGGCTGGGTGACGTCCACCATGTCCATTTCCGCCGCCAGCCGCTGGATATCCGCCGGGGCACCTTCCAAAAGCAGCGTATCCCCTACCCTGACCACCAAGTCATCCAGCTGACGGCCGATATTCTGGTTGCGACGGTGCACCGCCAGGACGTAAACTCCATAACGACGCCGAAGCCGCATCATCCCAAGGGTCCGACCCACCAGACGGCATCCGGGCGTGATCAACACCTCAACCGTCTTGGTTTCAACGGCCGATACCTGATCCACACGTTTGAGTTCCCTGTTGCGCTGAAGGCTCAGAAGTTCGGTCATCTCGGTGCGTAGAACCACCCGGTCGCCGACCTTAAGTTCGACGCCTTTCAGGTTGCGCCGCAACGACTCATCCCCCCGGATGACATCGATCAGGCGCACGCCGGGGCGTTTGAACAACTGCACGCCGGTCACTTCGCGCCCGATCAGGTTGCTGTCCGGCGGAATGACGGCCTCGGTAAAGAACTTCATCTTGGACCGATCACTGAGCAGCGACGCCATGCTGTCCCGCTCGGGCAACAGTTTGGGCGCGATGAACCGCAAATAGATCATGCCGTAGATCACCAGCGCAATCCCCAGCGGCGTGACTTCGAAAATCGTAAAGGGTTTCATCCCCTGCGCGCGGGCCACACCATCGACCAGCAGGTTGGTAGACGTGCCGATCAATGTCAGCGTGCCGCCCAGAATAGCCGCATAACTCAGCGGAATCAGCAATTTGGACGCGGGAACATTCAGGGTGCGGGCGATTTGCACAAAGACCGGTATCATCACCACGACCACTGGCGTATTCGAAACCACCGCCGAGGCCAGCACGACAAACCCCATGAGCAATGCGATGGCGATACGCGGATTCACCTGAGCCTGCTTTTGCGCGGTCGAGGTGAACGAATCCAGGGCTCCGGTCCGCACCAAAGCACCCATGATGATGAACATCGCGGCAATCGTCCAGGGTGCCGGGTTGGACAGAACTGCAAGCGCGTTTTGATAGGGCAGAATGCCGGTTACAAGCATCAGTGAGACACCGCCAATGGCCACGACCTCGGTCGGATAAACCTCGCGCAGGAACATGATGAACATGCCCGCAACGATGACCAGCGCCAGAACCGCGCTTCCTGTGTCTGTCAGTGAAAGGAAATTCATTCGTGGTATTCTGTCCGAACCCGGGCCCAAGCGCCTGATGACATGCAGTTTCACGCATTGCGCTCGACAGAGCAAGCCTGACGATGACTATTCGGGCCCGGCTTGTTCCAGGCGCCCTCCGACGCGCACCATACGCACGGTTTTAGCCTGTCCGTCACGATCATCGGTTTCCACGAACACGCCGCTCAGTGTGGCCTCGCCGTTTGCAGGAGTAAAGCGCGCCTTGGGCATGCCGGTGATGAACCGTCGCATGGGCTCCTGCTTGTCCATGCCGATGACCGAATCGTAATCTCCGCACATGCCCGCATCGGTCAAATACGCGGTGCCACCCGGCAGAATCTGGGAATCCGCCGTCGGGACATGGGTATGCGTTCCCACCACAAGGCTTGCACGTTTGTCGCAGTAGTGCCCCATCGCCATCTTTTCGGACGTGGCCTCGCAATGCATGTCCACGATGATCGCCTGCGCCTGCCCGCCTCTGGGATGAGATTTCAGGATCGGTTCGATAGCCGAGAACGGATCGTCGAACGGGCGTTTCATAAAGACCTGACCCAGCACCTGAACCACCAGAACCTTGCGCCCCCCCGGCGCCGTGAACAGCCGATGACCCCGCCCCGGCGCGCCTTTGGCGAAATTGACGGGTCGTATGATGCGCTGTTCCTTCTCGATGAATTGCAGCATGTCTTTCTGGTCGAACGCATGATCGCCCAGCGTCAGGCAATCCGCTCCGGCGTCGAGCAACAGCCTGGCGTGATCTCCGCTCAGCCCCATGCCGTTCGACGCGTTTTCGCCATTGACCACGACAAAATCCAGCCGCCATTCGTCGCGCAGGCGCGGCAAATGCTGCTGAACGGCAGCGCGTCCCGCGCGCCCCATGACATCACCAAGAAACAGAATCCTCATGATCCGGGTCGTAGGGGCTGTACTGGGCAATAACAAGGCGGAAGCGTGAAATTAACGGCAGACTTGGGGGTTGAAATCAAATTCTGCCGTGGCAATGTTTCGATACGTCTCTTGAATACAGAAGGAATTCTGCGTGAAGTCGTCAATTGTTCTGACCGGCTGCCTTTTGGCTGCAACTGCTGCCGCTGCCGAAGGCACCAAGACATCCATGCCCAATCCCGCCGCGACCTTTTGCATTGAAAACGACGGGACCTACCAGCTTCGTAAAAACGAAGACGGCAGTGTCTATGGCGTCTGCATCCTGAAGGACGGCACCGAGGTGGATGCCTGGGACTATTTGCGCAGCCATTTCGAACAGTAGCAGCTAGAAGGTCAGCACGCGGCTTTCCGTGACAACCATATCCAGCGGTTGGTCGGTTGGCTCGAGCGGCAGGTCCGCAGCCTCTTGCGCATCAAAAGCATACCCGATGGCAAGCGTCGGGCGTTTGGCGCGCAAGCCTTCCAGCGTTCGGTCATAAAACCCGCCGCCATACCCCAGGCGACCACCATTTGCGTCGAAGGCGACCAGCGGCACGATCAGAATTTCGGGGTCGAAATAGTCATCCACCTGGGGCACTTTTGCACCGAACGGGCCATCCTTGAGCACACCGTCCGGCGTCCAGCGAGAGAACTTCAGCGGCTGACCGGCTGCCTGGATGACAGGCACACCCACCGGGCCATAAGCCGATGCTTCGGCCATCGCGGGCACCGGGTCGATCTCGGTCCGGATCGGCATGTATCCTGACAGGGGCACGCCGCGATGTCCTGCCAGAACCTCGGACAAGCGCCCGGCTGCACCCGGCAGGCGGGCATCAAACGCGGCCTTGCGGCGGGCAAAGGCCGCTTTGCGCGCTGCGGCTTTGATTTCAGTCAGATCGGTCACAGTAGCACCACGCTGGCAAGCCCAAGAAATATGAAGAAACCCATGACATCCGTCGTGGTTGTCACAAAGGTTCCCGATGCCAGCGCAGGGTCGATGCCCAAGCGGTCCAGCAAGACAGGTACTACCGTACCTGCGAACCCGGCGATGATCATATTCACGACCAAGGCCGCCCCGATCACGACACCCAGCAGCGGGGAATCGAACCACAGCATCCCCACGGTCCCCAACACGATGGCAAAACAGAGCCCGTTCAACATCCCCACCAGCAGTTCCCGCCTGATCACACGCATCACGTTTGAATTTGTCAGGTCGCGCGTCGCCAGCGCACGCACCGCCACGGTGAGCGATTGTGTTCCCGCATTGCCCCCCATTGACGCAACGATCGGCATCAGGATGGCCAGCGCGACCAGTTGATCAATCGCCGCCTCGAATTGCGAAATCACCAAAGAAGCACAGATCGCCGTGCACAGGTTCACAGCCAACCAGGGCAACCTTCGCCGGCTGGTTGCCGCCACACTGTCGGACAACGAGCTTTCGTCGCCTACGCCGGCAAGACGCAGGATGTCCTCTTCGTGTTCTTCATCCAGAACGACCATCGCGTCGTCAATGGTGATGACACCGACCAAACGGCCATCCGCATCCACCACCGGGGCCGAGATCAGGTGATACTGGTTGAAGGCATAAGCCACGTCTTCCTCATCCTGATCGACGGGGATGATGTGAAACTCTTCTTCTGCCAGATCAATCAGCGGCACTTCACGCCGCGCCGCCATAAGCTTGCCCAACGTCACCTGAGCAACCGGTTTCAGGCGCGGATCGACCAGAACGACGTGATAGAACTGTTCGGGCAAATCATCATTGGCGCGCATGAAGTCGATGGCTTGCCCAACGCTCCAATGTTCGGGCGCCATGACGACTTCCCGCTGCATGAGACGACCGGCCGAGTTCTCGGGGTAGGACAGTGCCTGCTCGGCTGCGATCCTTTCGGAATCCTCCAATGCATCCAGAATGGTTTCCTGCTGCGGTTCCTCGAGGTCTTCCAGCAGGTCAACGACATCGTCGCTTTCCATCTCGCGCACAGCTTCGGCCAGAACATCCGGGTTCAGAAGCGAGATCACCTCTTCACGAACCGATTCATCCAGTTCAGACAGGATGTCGCCGTCGAACTCTTTGTCGTACAGGCGGATCAGGCGCGCCCGGTCAAACGGATTGATCTGTTCAAGAAGGTCTGCAATGTCGGCCGAGTGCAGCGGCTCCATCAACTCAACCAGCTTGTCGCGGTCGTCTATATCCACCGCGTACAGGATCGCCGCAACTGCCTTGGGGTCCAACGCATAGGCGTCTTCATCCCGGGGCTGATCGTGTCCGGCTTCGTCTCTGCCTGTCGTCATGCTCTGCCCCTTTTTGCGATTGGCCCCTAAATAGAAGAAGCAGCTACCGGAAAACAATGACAATGCGCCGATTTACCCACTTCTTTCGTCCGCCTATGCTGGTGTGCGGTTCCAAACAGGTGGAGAACAGGGAAAATGGCGCAAAAGACGCTTTTGAAGGGGCGTGTTCTGAGTTTCACAGGATCACCCTTCGACGGAGAGCCGACCGAGGCGACCCGGCTGGACGAAGCGGTCGTGATCGAACACGGGCGAATTGCAGAGGTCGGCACCGCCGATGCGCTGAAAAAAGCCCATCCTGACGCAGTCACGAAGGATCACGGAACGCGCCTGATCATGGCTGGGTTCGTCGATCCGCATGTGCATTATCCACAGACGGCGATGATCGCCAGCTGGGGCAAACGGCTGATCGACTGGCTGAACACCTACACCTTCCCGGAAGAGATGAAGTTCGGCGATTTCGACTATGCGACCAAGATCGCCAATCGGTATCTGGACCTGACGACCGCCCACGGCACCACGACCATGTGCAGTTTTTGCACGATTCACCCTGAAAGCGTGGATGCCTTTTTCACCGCGGCGCAACAGCGTGGGCAGCGTGTCGTCGCCGGCAAGACCTGCATGGACCGGAACGCGCCCGAAGGTCTGCGCGACACCGCGCAGACGGCTTATGACCAATCCGCCGCCCTGCTGGAAAAATGGCATCGCGTCGACCGCTTGTCCTATGCGATCACGCCGCGCTTTTCACCGACTTCAACCCCGGAACAGCTCGAGGCCATGGGCGCGCTTTGGGCCGAGCATCCCCATTGTCTTATGCAAACCCACCTGAGCGAGCAAACGGATGAAATCGAATGGGTTCGATCGCTGTTCCATGATGCAAGGGATTATCTGGATACCTACGAGAAATTCGGCCTGTTGGGCCAGAACGGCCTGTATGGCCATGTCATCCATCTGGAAGACCGGGAACGGGATCGGCTGCGCGAGGTCGATGCTTCTTTGATCCATTGCCCCACGTCGAACACCTTCATCGGATCAGGATTGTTTGACATGAACGGGCTGATCCATGATGGCCACCGGATCGGTCTGGCCACGGATACCGGCGGCGGGTCCAGCTTTTCGATGCTGCGCACCATGGCCGCCGCCTATGAGATCGGCCAATTGCGCGGCCGTCCCCTGCATCCGGCGCAATTGCTGTGGTTGGGCACGGTCGGATCGGCCCGAAGCCTGCGTATGGACGACTGCATCGGCAACATCGCTCAGGGGATGGAGGCGGATCTGGTCGTGATCGACCTCGCCTCGACCCCCGCCATCGCCCAGCGCGAGGCCCATGCAGAAGACGTTTGGGAAGCGATCTTCCCAACCATCATGATGGGCGATGATCGCGCCGTGGCAGAGGTCTGGATCGGCGGACAGCAGGCGACTTAGGCCTGCAACGCCCGGGCAAGCGTGTTCTGGCGTTCGATCACGCGGGGCAGGTCGATGGTCGTTATGTGCCCGTCACGTACGATCTGGCGGCCTTCGACGAACAGGTGTTTCACAGACATCGGCCCCGCCAGAAGCAGCGCCGCCGGATCCCAACTGCCCGCGCTTTCGATGCAGCGGGTATCCCACACCGCTATATCGGCACGTTTTCCGGGCATCAGCCGTCCACAATCGGGACGTCCCAACACATCCGCTCCGCCGCGCGTCGCGATCTCAAGCGCTTCGCGGGCCGACATGGCATCTGCACCATTGGCGACCCGTTGCAGCAACATGGCCTGGCGCGCCTCAAGCATGAGGTTGCCATTGTCATTGCTGGCCGATCCATCCGCGCCGAGGCCAACCTTGACACCCGCATCGCGCATCGCCCGCACCGGTGCGATACCCGATCCGAGGCGGCAATTCGAACAGGGGCAATGGGCCACGCCTGTTTCCGAGCGCGAGAACAGATCAATCTCGGCCCCGTCCAACTTGACGCAATGGGCGTGCCAGACATCCGGGCCGGTCCAGCCCAGTTCCTCGGCATATTGGCCCGGGCGGCAGCCGAATTGCGCCTGCGAATAGGCGATATCCTCATCATTCTCGGCCAGATGGGTATGCAGCATCACGCCCTTGTCCCGCGCCAGCAACGCCGCATCGCGCATCAGATCCCGGCTGACGGAAAACGGTGAACACGGGGCAAGGCCAACGCGGCACATGGACCCCTCCGACGGGTCGTGAAACGCATCCACGACACGTACCATGTCGTCCAGAATAGCGGCCTCTTTTTCCACCAGATGGTCCGGCGGCAGGCCCCCGTCGGTCTCGCCGATGCTCATCGCGCCGCGTGTCGGATGAAACCGCATCCCCAGCTCGGACGCGGCCGCGATCGTATCCTCAAGCCGCGCGCCGTTGGGATAGAGGTAAAGGTGATCGGAACTGAGCGTGCACCCCGACAGCGCCAGTTCGGCCAAACCGATCTGGGCTGAGGTGAACATTTCCTCCGGCCCGAAACGCGACCAGATCGGATAGAGCGTTTGCAGCCACCCAAACAGCAACGCATCCTGCCCGCCCGGCACCGCCCTTGTCAGGGTTTGGTAAAGATGATGGTGGGTATTCACCAGGCCGGGCGTCACCAGACAGCCCGAAACATCATGCACCTCACCCTGTGTTTCCAGTCCCTGCCCGATCCGGGCAATCTGCCCGTCGCGGACCAAAATATCGGCCTTGGACAATTCCTGCCGGGACTCGTCCATCGTCAGGATCAGATCAGCATTCTTGAGTAGGATTTCCGTCATATCGCGCTCCTGCATCTGCCCGTCTCATGCAAGAAGTGCGTCGGCCGGTGGAAAACGGGCGCAAGAACCGGCCATCACCGGTTTAGTTGCCTTTGATGCGCCGGGCAACAGAATTCAGAATTGGCGGAGTATCTCAAGCGCTGCGGCGTGAAGGTCAGCGTTTGCAGCAGCCAGCGCCCGGCCGCCTTGATGTGCGGGGCCGCCCTGCCAATCGGTCACGATACCGCCGGCCGCCTGAATAACGGCAATCGGCGCTTGGATATCATAGGAGTTCAAGCCCGCCTCGATCACCAAATCCGCCTGCCCGGCAGCCAGAAGCGCATAGGCATAGCAATCCATTCCATAGCGCGTCAGCTGCACCTGCTCGGACACCGCCTGAAACCCTGCGCGGTCCTTCGGGGTTCCAACTTCGGGGAACGTGGTAAACAAGGTCGCCTGATCCAGCGCCCTGGTATCGCGCGTTCGCATTCTTCTGGTGCCCTGCGGACCGGTCATGTGAGCACCGGAAGACGATCCGACAAAGCGCTCTCCGATGTACGGCTGGTCGATCACACCCATAAAAGGCCCGTCCTGATCACTCAGCGCAATCAGAACACCCCAGGTTGGCGTGCCGCTGATAAACCCTCGGGTCCCATCGATGGGGTCCAGTACCCAGGTGCGGCCACTGGTGCCCGTATGCGCGCCGAACTCCTCGCCCAGCACACCGTCATCCGGGCGCCGCCGCGCCAGAACGTCCCGCATCGCCTGTTCAGCCGCACGATCCGCCACTGTGACCGGGTCGAACCCGTCGGCCAGCTTGTTCGCGGTTTCCAGATTTGTTTGACGAAAAAAGGGAAGTATGGCCTCACGCGCAGCTTCGGCCATTTCTTCGGCAATTTCGATATCGCTCTGTGTCGTCGGTTGCATGACCCTGAGGTGCGAGCAATCCGCGACAAAGTCAAGTCAGTCAGGCAACGTCGCTGAGAACCCGCGCCAGCTCGAACAGGCGGCGACGCTGGTTTTCCGGAATCGCATAGTAAGAGCGCACCAGATCCAAAGCCTCTTTGTCACCCATCAGGTCGGCAGGGACGGATTTCTTGTCCGTATCGCCTTTTTGGGCTTCTTCCAGACCTTCGAAGAAAAAGCTGACCGGAACATCCAGCGCCTCGGCGATGTCCCACAGGCGGGATGCGCTGATTCGGTTGGCACCGGTCTCATATTTCTGGATTTGCTGAAACTTGATACCAACTTGCTGCGCCAACTGCTGCTGGGTCATCCCAATCAGCCAGCGGCGATGCCGAACGCGCTTGCCCACATGGACATCGACGTGATGAGTCATTGGTATTCTCCTATACTACACAAACATCTGCACGGGATTTTGCGACGTCCGATATCGCAGTTTTAGAGAGCTCCCCTTAACCGCTCCCTAATACGGACTGTACCGCCCCCCGTTTACAGCACTGATTGTTTATAATGCCGGTTTTGAGATTTTTTTCAAGCTGGTTGAGTCGAATGCCCCTGACAGGGATTTGTGGTTGTATTACCCAAAGCCTTTACAGAACCATATTCCTGCAACTGAATCCTCCTTCAAAATCGGGGGCCTTTTGCACCCACGCAGCAAACGGATTGACTTTTCTGACGGCACACGCGCCTATGTCGGAAACTCTTGAGGAACAATATGCGGGCCTATTGCATTCCATCCGACGGGGCGTCTGCCCAGCTTTGTGACGTGAAAATACCCGAGCCGGGCGAAGGCCAGGTGCGGGTCGCGATAAAAGCTTGCGGCCTGAATTTCGCCGATCTGCTGATGCAGACGGGGGCGTATCAGGACACGCCACCTGCCCCATTCACCCTGGGCATGGAGATCGCCGGTATCGTGGAGACAGTCGGGCCCGGCGTTTCAACGCTCAGCCCAGGCGACCGGATCGCAGTCTATTCCGGTCAGGGTGGGTTGGCCGAGTACGGTGTATTCGACGCGGATCGTGCGATCGTGCTGCCGGACGACACCGGATTCGAAGACGCCGCCGCCATCCAGATCGCTTATGCCACCAGTCACATGGCCCTTGATCACAGGGCACGCCTGCAACCGGGTGAAACCCTTCTGGTCACCGGCGCAGCGGGAGGTGTCGGCCTGACTGCCGTCGAAATCGGCAAGCTCATGGGCGCCACGGTCATCGCGCAGGCGCGCGGCGAGAACAAGCTTGCCGTTGCCCGTGCCGCTGGTGCCGATCATCTGATCGATGCTTCCGAAGACCTGCGCGAGCGGGTCAAATCGCTGGGTGGCGCGGATGTCGTCTATGACGTCATCGGCGGGGATGTGTTCAAGGCCGCGTTCAGGGCCACCAATCCCGAAGGGCGTTTGCTGCCCATCGGATTCGCCGGGGGCGACATCCCGCAGATTCCGGCCAATCATCTGCTGGTCAAAAACCTGACCGTGATCGGGGTGTATATCGGCGGCTATCTGAAATTCCGCCCCGAAGCTGTGCGCAACAGTTTTGACACCCTATTCAAGTGGCATTCAGAGGGCAGGATAAAACCGCACATCAGTCACGTCCTGCCCCTTGAAGATGTCGCGCATGCAATGCAGTTGCTGAAAGAGCGAAAATCCACGGGCAAGATCGTGATCACGCCTTGATCGCGATCATCCAACCACGGCCCGCAACTGGGTACCGCCCAGCAATCTGAAGTTCTGACGCACCAACTGTGCCAGAGCTTCGACAACCGCATCCCGGCCCTGCTCGCCACCGTAGAGGTTGATCATATGCGCAGGTAAATCCGGCAGAGCCCCAGCCGAGTCGATCTGTTCAAGATGTGCGGCCTCGGTTCCGTCCAGCATTGCGTGAACCGCAAGATCGGCACTGACCGTGGCTTCTATGGTACGGTCGTTTTCGGTTTCCACGGACAGCTCCCACGGTATTCCGGCCGCATCCAGCGCCGATATGACCTGCGGTCTGAACAAGCAGCGCCGCCCCAGTGCCAGAGGCAACGGGCGCTTGCGCCATGCAGACCCGCCCGGCGCGCCGATCCAGCGCAACGGCAGCTCTGCGATGGTCTCTGCACCAGCGGCCGAAGACGGTTCGGTCGTCAGGATCACATCACATTCGCCCCGCTTGTACATGTCTTTCAATTGCAGTGAATAGGACGACACCAACTGCACCCTGACGCGGGGAAAATCTGCGTTGAACCGTTGCAGGACCCGGGGAATCGCGGGGTAGACGATGTCATGGGGAACGCCCAGAACCACTTCGCCCTCAAAGGCCTGATCGGTGAGTTTTGAGATTACCTCGTCATTCAGGGCAATCATGCGGCGCGCGTAGGCCAGCAGCTGCTCACCGGATGCGGTCAGAGCAATTGTCCTGCCGCTTCGGTCCAGCAACTCCAGGCCCAGCAGCTCCTCCAGCCGCTTGAGTTGCATGGACACCGCAGACTGCGTCAGGTGCAGAAATCCGGCGGCACGGGTCACACCGCCCTGATCCGCCACCGCCACGAAAGACCGCAGGGTTGTAATGTCCAGATTTCGCATCTTCACGATTCCTTATGCGTTCCATCAAAAATATTCGTTTTTAAAATGTGTCACACTCACCCATATCAATCAAGGAAATTGATATCAGCCAGTAAAACCATCGAGAATACAGAAAGGACAAGTTATGACGCAACTCGCAATCCATAATCCTTGCAAACCGGCCAAACGTTCCTTGGTGTCCCTGATCTCTCAAGCGTTCGAACTGTCCAGACAGCGGCGAAATCTGGCACAACTGGATGCTGCCGTGCTGGACGATATCGGAGTCACCCGCGAGGAAGCATCCGCAGAAGCAAAACGCTTTTTCTGGGATGCACCTCAATTCTGGAAAAGGTGACTATGACTCTCATATTTTTATGGCGATGGGCGACCTTGAGTCGCCTGTTGGCATTTTTGTTGCGTCTTTTATTCGGTTTTCGCCCGGAATCTCTTGAAACACAGCCCCTTGTTGCCGATATTTAGATGGAAAACCGCCCCGCTCTGCCGGGGCGCTCTAACTTGACGACTAGGGAGACCCTTTGATGGCACAATTCGACACGATCCGGACGGCATCCGGCGCGCGCGCCGCCGAGATTGATCAGGGCCTGCGCGCCCACATGAACAAAGTCTACGGCACCATGTCCGTCGGCATGCTGATCACGGCACTGGCGGCATGGGCTATTGCCGGTCTGGCAGTAACCAGCGATCCAAGCAACGCGGTTGCTCAGATCGGCGCTGACCGCTATCTGACGAGCTTGGGCGGCGCGCTGTTCCTGTCGCCGCTGAAATGGGTGGTCATGTTCGCTCCGCTGGCCTTCATCTTGTTTGGATGGGGTGCCCTGATGCGCCGTGGCTCAGCCGCGACAGTTCAGCTTGGCTTCTTCGTCTTTGCCGCCGTGATGGGCATCTCGATGAGCTCGATCTTTCTGGTCTTCACGCCCTACTCGATTACCCAGACCTTCCTGGTGACGTCGATCGCCTTTGCTGGCCTCAGCCTGTATGGCTACACCACAAAGCGGAACCTCAGCGGAATGGGCACTTTCCTGATGATGGGTGTGATCGGTCTGCTGGTTGCGATGATCATCAACCTGTTCCTGCAATCCGGCGTGATGATGCTGGCCATCTCGGCCATCGGCATCCTGATCTTTGCCGGTCTGACCGCGTTCTATACGCAGGACATCAAGAACACTTACGTCGCCCACGCTGCACATGGCGATCAGGAATGGCTGGACAAAGCCGCCTTCGACGGCGCGCTGAGCCTGTATATCTCGTTCCTGAACATGTTCCAGTTCCTGCTGATGTTCATGGGTCAGCAAGAATAAGCCTTGCCGACAACCGAATTGGTTCAGGGCCGGTCCACGACCGGCCCTTTTCTTTTGCGCGACGGATTTCTTTTGCCCGGAAATGAAAAACCCCGCCGTCGAGGCGGGGCTTTGAGATACTGGAACGTAATCGGGATCAGCTACAGTTCAGCGGTATGGCGAAGCCGGAACTTTTCTCGGAGGTTCCTTTGCGGAATACACCGCCAGCTGGCAGACAGCCGGTAAAACGCTCTGTTTCTTCCGCAAAGCCTACACCGATCGAATTGTCGACCTTCACACTGTTCGAACTCGTGCGCAGCACACCAAATATGGTGCCGTTGACACTGACAGTGCTGAGGAACAAGTTTGTGTCGCTTCCTTGCAGTTGAACAGCCGTGTTTGGCGTCTGCCCGCCATTGTCTATTGCAACCGAAGCCACCTTGGACGGCTCAACCTCATCACTCAAAAGCGTGACTGTCCGCAGTTCCGCCAGCTCTGCCGGAACGTTGGTCGCGTCTGGCAGAAAGGCGACGGCACCGGGTACGTCGGAAATCGTGCGCGGTTCGCCATCGATTCCAGTAAACCCGACACCTTCGCGGTTAAACGGGTCTTCACAGGCCGCTAGGGTCAGAACGGCAATTGTGGATAACAAGATTTTTTTCATGGCGGTCAACATTTTGTGGCGGTTTGCTGAAGCGTACTTGCAGGTTCCCACAAAAAGCAAGCCGCAGGGGATGCGATTGTCCCAAACGCTGATGCGCCACTGCAACGGACTGCCGCAGCTTGCCATCCGCTGAAATCAGGAAACCGGAACTGAAAAAGGGCTCTGTACAACAGAGCCCTTTTTCGGAATTCCAAATGGAATGGCAGATTACTTGATCTTGCCTTCCTTGTACTCGACATGCTTGCGAACGACCGGGTCGTATTTACGAATGGTCATTTTCTCAGTCATGGTACGCGCGTTCTTCTTGGTCACATAGAAGTGGCCCGTGCCCGCGGTCGAGTTCAGACGGATCTTGATTGTCGTCGGCTTCGCCATGGTTATCTCCTGCGTCCGAAAAGGCAGGGGCCTTTCGGTTGAATTCCTATGAGCGTGCGCTTTTACGCGCTGCACCGCCTATGTCAAGGCCAATCGGATCATACAGGCACAGGAATCTGGTGCAGGTTCAACTAGGCAGGGTTGGCGCGCCCATATACGTGTGAATCTGGTCTCTTTCCGCGTCGGAAAGACCCAGAGCGGTGGACAATTGCCGCAGGTATGATGCCTCGCGCGCGTTGTCCAGACGGATCGCAGCCAGGGAAGTTGCATAGATCTGCGTCTTGAGCGGCGCACCAGAATCAGCCGCCAATCCCATGACGTCAATCGGTGCGTTCAGCTGCTCTTGCACGAATGCGCGCTCTTCCTCGCTGACATCATCGCCCAATTTACCCAGGATGATTTCCTTTTCCTGTTCATCCAGTTCACCATCTGCCTTGGCAGCCTGAATCATTGCGCGCAGCATGAGTTTTGCCTGCTCTTCCATCGCTGCACCCGCGGGCGTGCCGCCGAACACGGTTTCCATCATGTCACCTGTGTGTTGATTGGCAGTTTTGGCGGCCCCTTGCATGGCGTTCAACAACCCACCCAAACCAGCGGCTCCGGCTGTGCTGCCGCCAACCCCCATCTTGCTCATCATGTCCTGCAAGCCTGACGCGCCACCGGGCAGGCCAAATTGTTCTGCCATTTTGCCCAGCTGATCCGCGCCAAAACCACCGCCGGCACCCTGCATCATGTCTTGCAGCCCAGCCATGCCGCCCATCTTCTGATATTTTTCCATACCCTTGGCCGCAGCAAAACCAATGGCCACGGACGCCAGTGTTTTCATAAAGCTCATAATCAACCTCCCATATCTTCAAATTGGTTCCGAAAGTCTAACAGCCGAATGCAATCCCGAATACCGTGCTCAACCTGAACGCGACCGGCCCATAGCCCGGCACATGATAAAGCCCAAAGATGGCATGTAATTTGCGGTCTTGTTTGTACATATCACGGATTCGTGATAGGTTCGCCCATCCAAGAAGCCGAATTCAGGCTCGAAGGCCGAGGCAGCGTGAATGGGTTCAACCCGCAACGAGCAGAGTTGTTTTATGCGACTTTTCTTGGGGGGCTATCATGACAGAATGGGCTATTCAGGCCGAAGAACTGGCCAATTGCAATTGCAACTTTGGTTGCCCGTGTCAGTTCAGCGTACTTCCGTCACACGGCAATTGCGAGGCGGTTGTGGTCTTTGACATTCAAAGCGGTCACTACGGTGACACTGATCTGGGCGGTCTTCGGGCGGCAGGTGTCTATCATTGGCCGGGACCAATTCATGAAGGTAACGGTCAGATGCAGCTGATCATTGATGAAAACGCAACAGCTGAACAGCGTGCCGCGTTGCAAGCGATCATGACCGGTCAGGATACGGATGAAATGGCCACGTTCTGGTATGTCTTCAGCGCCATGGCGCCTTTGAAACATGAAACCCTGTTTGTTCCGATTGAACTGGACTGGAACCGCGAAGAACGCAGCGGATACGCCAAGGCTGCCGGAGTTTTCGATGTTGAGGTCAATCCGATCCCTCATATCGTATCGGGCGCACCTCACCGCGCGTCGATACAGTTGCCGAACGGCTTTGAATACCGCCATGCCGAAGCGGCATCGGGCAGTGCGACTACGACGGGTGGTCAAATCAAGCTGACCCTTGACGCAACCCATGCTCATCTGGCGCATCTGAACATCTCGGGCCATGGCGTCTTGGGCGCATAAGCAGAGAACACCCATGACCAAACAGAACGCATCGCCCCGGGGCGGGACGGTTGAGTGGTTGCTGAGACAGGACAGCGCGATTGTTCTGGGAAGCGTTCTTCTGATCATCCTCGGTGCAACCTGGTACACGATAGCTGGCGTCGGGATGAACATGTCCGCGGTCGAGATGACCCGGATGGCCGGCCCTGTCGGAGACCCCATGCAAATGGGCCCGGCAGCAGCGTGGAGCGCAAGCTATGCCTTGCTGATTTTTCTGATGTGGTGGGTCATGATGATCGCCATGATGACCCCAAGCGCTGCGCCTGCCGTTCTTCTGTTCATCGCGGTCAAGCGGACAGGGCCTGAAAAGCATCGGACGGTTGCGTTCAGCCTGTGGTTTTTATCCGGCTATCTAGTGGCCTGGGTGGCGTTCAGCCTGATTGCAACCGCATTGCAATGGGGGTTGGAACAAATCGGGTTGTCCGACGGGCCGATGATGACGATCAGCTCGGGCGTCTTCGCAGGAAGCGTTCTGCTGGCGGCTGGCGCCTATCAGTTTTCAGCTTTGAAAAACGCATGCCTGCGCCACTGTCAGAGCCCCGCACGTTTCCTGGCCGATCACAACCGACCCGGAACATTCGGTGCTTTCCGCACCGGTATCCTGCACGGCACGTATTGTCTGGGGTGCTGCTGGGCACTGATGCTGCTGCTTTTCGTCGGGGGGATCATGAACCTCTACTGGATTGTCGGAATTGCCGCCTATGTTGCGCTGGAAAAACTATTGCCCGGGGCCCGGTGGCTTGTGTCGGTGACAGGTTTTGCGCTGATCGGCGCTGGCCTTTGGTTCATCACGGCGCCGATGTTTTCCGGCCCCTGATTTTGAACGGCCCCGGGGTCGGCTGACTTGAAGACCCAAAAACGATTTGACGCAACAGGAGGTATCAATGCCCATTTTCATTACTTACGCATCTTACTCGCAAGCCGGTGTCAAAGGCATGTTGCAAAAGCCCGAGAACCGCACCGGTCCGGTGAAAGCTCTGCTGGAAAAAGTAGGCGGCAGGCTGCTGTCCTTCTACATGACGACCGGCAGCAACGACGTGGTTGTGATCAGCGAAGCCCCAGATGGGACAGACGCCGTGGCCGTTGGAATGGCTGTCGCCGCGTCGGGTGCAGTGACGAACATCGAAACCGTTCGCGCCTGGACCGCAGACGAGTTCACGTCGATAACAGAGAAAGCGGCGGCGCTGACCGGTTCCTACACGCCGCCCGGAGGATAGGCGAATACGCGCGGAGGGCCTGTAAGCCGGATCTTGTTCCGGGGTTGCCCCCTTCGATGACCATTCCTCTAGGCCGTGCATTGCTGCGCGGCTCAAGCTGCCAACCCGGTCCCTCTCGGCCAAGACGTGCCTAGCGGCGGTATCGGCTTGCGCCGACCGGCCCGCGCGGGGACCCTATTTGGCATTGCTCCCGGTGGGGCTTGCCGTGCCGCCCCTGTTGCCAGGGGCGCGGTGGGCTCTTACCCCACCGTTTCACCCTTACCCTGAACCAAAGTTCCGGGCGGTCTGATTTCTGTGGCGCTTTCCGTCGGGTTACCCCGCCCGGGCGTTACCCGGCACCGTTGTCTTGTGGAGTCCGGACTTTCCTCTCGGGCCTTGCGACCCCAGCGGCCATCCGACCCTCCGCGCGTGGGTTGGGTAGGCTCTGCGGTCGGCGGCGTCAAGGGTGGATGGTTCAGAGAAGGGGCCAGCCCCTTCTTGGCCTGCGGCCAATTCAACCCCGGGATATTTTCAGCCAGATGAAGGGCGGATCAGGAGTGCGGGATCAACGGTGCAAGGTCGGCTTGCTGCAAAGGCCCCCTGCCCCATGGGCGGTATCGAAGGCGGACGGCATGCAACAGCGTATCATCGTCTACATCAGCGCTGAAACCAGCAGCCTGAGCCAGATTTCGGAACTGGCCCTTTGATGCAGTTTGCGGACCAGCGGCATATCCGCGGGGCGTGGCCAGCAAGTTGCGCTCGAGCCGCAACCAGTCAAATCGCGGACCGGGGTCAAATTTGCGCCCAGGCGCCATGTCCGAATGGCCGATAACACCGTTTGGCAAGATGGCCCAACGGTGCATTATCTGGCGCAACAGCTGTTCCAGCCGATGCATCTGGGGTTCGGGGAACGGATGCTTGCCGGCGTTGTCCAGCTCGATGCCTATGGAACGAGAGTTGATGTCGGTCTGACCGTGCCATTCTCCGGCACCCGCGTGCCAGGCCCGGTCTTCTTCGCGCACCATCTGCCACAGCGTGCCATCATTGCCGATCAGGTAATGGGCCGAGACCTCGGCCTTTGGGTCGCACAGACGATCCAAAGCCGCCTGAGCGCTGTCCATCGCCGTGTAATGGATCACGATCAAGGATGGTGTCAGACCATCTCGGCGCTCACCAAAATTGGGTGACGGATGCCAGATCGGGTTCAGGGGGTCAGTTGCTGACGGCACTGCGGAACGGGCTCGGGTCCCAGCCACACGCATAGCCATCCCCATCCGGGTCCAGACCTTTGCGGTCGCGCTGGGGGCCGCCATTGGACAGAAACTCGATCTGAGCCTGATCAGGGGATGGGAATTGCGCGCAGTTCCTCTGAGCCTTGGCCTGAAGGTTGAAACCGGACCGGCTGTAAAGTTGCACACCTACCGGATTGGACGTGCTCAGCGCGTATTGCACAATGTTTGTCTGGCCGCTCGCCGTGCGCTCGGGCACTGCCGTCGGGGCCACGAGTTCATACGTCTGGCGGTTCTGCTCGATCCGGGCGGCGTCGGATTCGATGCTGCGGCGTTCGGACACGGCGGCAAAATCCTGTTCATCCGAAATCGCGCCAGTGTTCGCCACGGGAACCGCCGTAACCGCGGCTGGGTTTTGGCCAGATGTGCTGGCCAATGCCGCCGCGGCCTGGTTAGCGATATCCGCGTTTTCACCCGTGGCAACAGGCGCCGTACCCGGGGCGCCCAGCGGTTGTTGTGAAACTTCGACCGGGGCCAGCAGAGGGTTGCCGGCCACGCCCTGACCTGCCAATTGAGCCTCGCGCTGGGCCTGGTATTCAGGCGTGTTGAAACCCGTGCTGGTCAGCGGCGCGACATCCGTGCACGCAGCTGCCAGTGCAAGAGCGGGGACCAAAAGCAAAACGCGCATTGTTTGGCTCCGTGTCTAGTGCTTCAGTTGCCCGAGGCTTACCACCATTTCCCGGGCTTGGCCACAAAACCGGCCGCGTTTTCCAGCGCATAGGCGGTATTGAGCAGGTCGCCTTCTTCCCAGGGACGCCCGATCAGCTGCAATCCCAGCGGAAGACCTTGTGTGTCCAGCCCTGCGGGGACCGAGATACCGGGCAGTCCCGCCAGGTTCACGGTCACGGTGAAGACATCGTTCAAATACATTTGAACAG
The DNA here is from genome assembly GCF_013110685.1 of Ruegeria sp. HKCCD6157. Taxonomy (NCBI): domain Bacteria; kingdom Pseudomonadati; phylum Pseudomonadota; class Alphaproteobacteria; order Rhodobacterales; family Roseobacteraceae; genus Ruegeria; species Ruegeria sp. HKCCD6157. The sequence continues at coordinate 678,787 of NZ_WVRB01000001.1, read as the reverse complement.
GATCTGCTTCGGTCATTTCGCCCAGACCGAAGGCCGCCGATGGGGTTGCCGGGGTCAGGATGGCGTCGACACCGGCCGCGAACACGTCTTCGAAGTCTTTCTTGATCAGCGTGCGCACCTTGCGGGCACGGTTGTAGTAGGCGTCGTAGAAACCAGCCGACAGAACATAGGTGCCGACCATGACCCGGCGCTGCACTTCGTGGCCAAAGCCCTCGGCGCGGGTCTTTTCGTACATCTCGGTGATGCCATCCCCTTGCGCCAACTGTGCACGATGCCCATAGCGGACACCGTCATAGCGGGCGAGGTTCGAAGACGCCTCGGCCGGGGCGATCACATAGTAGGCCGGCAGCGCATATTTGGTGTGCGGCAGCGAGATATCGACGATCTCGGCCCCCGCATCCTTCAGCATCGCGGCACCATCGGCCCAGAGCTTTTCGATCTCGGCGGGCATGCCGTCCATGCGGTATTCCTTGGGGATACCGATCTTCTTGCCCTTGATATCTCCGGTCAGCATCGCTTCGAAATTCGGGACGGCCAGGTCCGCACTGGTCGAATCCTTGGCGTCATGGCCGCACATGGTTTCCAGCATGATCGCGGCGTCGCGGACGTTCTTGGTCATCGGACCAGCCTGATCCAGCGAGGACGCAAACGCCACAATGCCCCAGCGCGAGCAACGACCATAGGTCGGCTTGATGCCGGTGATCCCGACAAAAGCCGCGGGCTGCCGGATGGAACCGCCGGTATCGGTACCCGTTGCTGCAAGGCACAGATCGGCAGCAACGGCGGCCGCAGATCCGCCCGACGAACCGCCCGGCGTCAGCTGCGCATCATCGTTGCCACGACGCCACGGGCTGACCGCGTTGCCATAGACCGATGTTTCGTTGGACGAGCCCATGGCGAATTCGTCCATGTTCAGCTTGCCCAGCATCACCGCGCCTGCGTCGGCCAGTTGCTGTGACACGGTGGATTCGTATTCCGGCTTGAAGCCTTCAAGAATGCCCGACGCGGCTTGCGACGGCACGCCCTTGGTGCAGAACAGGTCCTTGATGCCGATCGGCAGGCCACACATTGACGGAGCGTCCCCACCCTTGATCCGTTCATCCGCGGCCTTGGCGCGCTCCATCGCGATCTCGGGCGTCTTGTGGACGAATGCGTTCAGCGCATCTGCTTCATCAATGGCTTTCAAGCAGGCTTCTGTCAGCTCAACAGAGGTGACGTCGCCGGCTCGCAACGCGTCGCGGGCCTCGGCCAGGCCCAATTTGTTCAGATCGCTCATGTCTTACTCCACCACTTTGGGGACTGCGAAGAACCCTTCGCGGGCGTCGGGGGCGTTGGCCAGAACCTTGTCCTGCTGATTGCCATCGGTGACTTCGTCCTGACGGCGCTTGAGGCGCATGGGTGTGACCGAAACCATCGGCTCGACACCTTCCACGTCCACTTCGTTCAGCTGTTCGATGAACCCAAGGATGGTGTTGAACTCGGATGCCAGCGCCGGCAGCGCGTCATCCTCGACCTTGATCCGGGCCAGTTTGGCCACTTTGGCGGCGGTGCTTTGGTCAATCGACATCGGCTTCCCTCATCTATGTTAGGGGGCGTTTACCCGTCTGAAGCGGCAGTCGCAAGACCGGGCTGCCTTGGGCAGGTCCGAGTTTGGAACTCCCCCCTTTTCTGAGGCTATTCAAAACTGAATGGCTGGTATGCAAAAAAGTAAACCGAATAGTTCATTATCGATCTTGAAAACTAAACTGTACTGTTCACTTTATTTATGCGACATAACGCAAACCGGAGAAAAAACATGAAACCCCTGATAACAGCCGCAGTCTTGTCCGCCACGATTTTGGCCGCACCGGCCATGGCTTTGGGTATCGACACAAGCAACCTGACACGCACGTTGACCTTCCCGTCCCCTATCACGGAACCGGTCACGCAGGATCAGGTCAAACCTGCCAAGTAACGCGCAGGTCCAAGCCGGGTCAGATATCCCCTCTCTGACCCGGCTGTTTTGCATTTTCGAGGATGCACATCCCAGAGCAAGCCGCTAGCATGACGTCGAATACAGAACAGAACTGCGCCAAGGTTTCGTAGTTCAGGCAAGCCAGTGGAGCAGATGATGAGCGCGCAAAAACAAGCGGTTCTGGACGCAATCGACGCAGCCAATGCAAATGACCCCAACCAAGACGAGGGCCGCCCCGCGGCGCTGTTGTATGGCGAACGCATGAGTGCCGAGCTGGGCCGCCTGTTTCCGGACGTTTCTGACGCCCTTCAAATCGCCGCGCGCGGGCAGCATGTGGAACGTTGGAAACTTGCCCGCAGTGAATATCCCGAAGGCCGGGTTGGATATCTGTCATGGCGCAAGGCGCAGGGCGAACACCATGCCGACGTGGTCATGGGGTTGATGACCCGCGAAGGTTACGATTCAGAACAGGTCGAGGCCGCAGGGCGCATGTTGCGCAAACAGGGCATCAAGCGGGACGCGGAAGTGCAGGCGTTGGAAGACGTGATCTGCTTTGTGTTTCTGAAATGGTATTTCCAGCCCTTTGCCGCAAAACACTCGGCCGAGAAAATCCAGAGCATCGTTGAAAAAACCGCCCGCAAGATGTCGTCCGAAGGCCGCGCTCGGGTGTTGAACGAATTTGATCTGCCCGACCATCTGGCCGCAGCCTTTCAGAACTAGAATCGGACCACGGCGGTTTCGTTGACCTCCTTGTCACGAGGCTCGGAGGACACAAGCGATCCTCCCGCGCCTCAAGACGCCGGGCCTTTGCAGAAACGGCCCCTGACAAGAGCTGCGCGATACACCTCGATCATCCATCCCAGCATTATGGCATTCAGGATGTGCCACATGAAATGCGTCCCCATTGGCCATTGCCCGCAAATAGGCAAATCCAGCGCACGGAACGTGATCGATAGAATCAGGATCAGGGCCCCGAGCGTCATCCCTCTGGCCAAGTTCGGATCATTGCCCCGCAGCAGGAACGCGTAGATCAGGATCAACAAAGGGACCGGCGCATAAGCCGCCGACCCACCAATCCCCGGCACAAGCTGGAACAGGGGCGCAACGGCCGCCGCATAGGGAAGATACAGAATTGTACCGCAGATCGCCATTCCGGACGACATGCGACAGATGTCGCGGTTCACCGCAAATATATAGACCAATATGAACAGCAGGATCGGCGCCACATCCGCCAAAGCAGCCCAAACCCGGGCATGGGTGTGAAACAGATAGCTTCCGACCCCGATCATGGCCAAAATCACGACCAGACCCTTGGCCAGCGGCATGTCCTGATCGCGCACGCGCCGCCACATGATCCATGCGGCAATCAGAAAAGCAGCGTTCGTGATCGCATTGATCGGCTCGGCCCAATAGTCCGCCGACACGCGTTCGCAATAGCCATCAATTTCTCGAATCCAGTCCATGGAATTTTACATAGCCGATGCTAGGCTGCTGCCAAGAGACCTTATGGGAGGAAAACCGGAATGAACATTATCTGGCTGGGCCATGGCAGTTTTCGCATTGAAACTCAGGGGCAGGTTCTGTTGATCGACCCGTGGCTGACCGGCAACCCGGTCTTGCCCGAAGATCGGCATGATGCCGTGCTGGAAGGGGCGACCCACATTCTTTTGACCCACACGCATTTTGACCACGTGGCCGATGTACTTCCCCTGGCAAAGCACCTGAAAATCCCCGTTGTCGGACAATATGACCTGATGGGATACTGGAGCGAAGCGGAAGGCATTGAGACCATCGGTTTCAACAAAGGCGGCACCGTCGACCTGAACGGCGTCATGGTGACAATGGTACCGGCCTCTCACAGCTCGACTTTTTCAACACCGGACGGTCTGCGCACCGGCGGCAGTGAAGTCGGCTTCATGATCGCGGCCGAGGGGCGTATGCTCTACGTCTCGGGCGATACCGACATCATGGCCGACATGGAATGGATGGGGGATTACTACAAGCCCGATATCGGCATCCTTTCGGCCGGCGGGCATTTCACCATGGATATGAAAGCCGCCGCCTATGCCGCGAAACGGTACTTTGACTTCAAGACGGTCATCCCATGTCACTACAAGACGTTCCCCATTCTGGAACAATGCGCACAGGCATTGATCGACGGGTTGCCCGGGGTCGACGTGATCGAACCTGAGGTTATGAAAGCCATCACCCTCTGACGACAGAGCAGCGCGTCAGCCCGGCTTGTCCTGGCGGCGCGCTTCGAAGAAGGCCTTCAAAAGCGCGGCAGCCTCTTCGCCTGCAATCCCGTCATAGACTTCGGGCACGTGATGCGCCTGTGCATGCGAAAACACGCGCGCGCCATGCGCCACGCCCCCGGATTTGGGGTCTGCCGCACCGTAATAGATCCGCCGGATGCGCGCGGCCGCCAAGGCCGCGGCGCACATCGCGCAAGGCTCCAACGTGACGTAGAGATCATGATCCGGCAGCCGTTCAGAGCCCGCCTGCGCACAGGCTGCACGCAAGGCCATGATTTCCGCATGGGCCGTGGGGTCATTCAACTCGCGCGTCCGATTTCCGGCCGCGGCCACGACCGTTCCGTCCGGTCCGACGACAACGGCCCCCACGGGCACCTCGCCGCGGTCAGCGGCTGCGCGCGCCTCGGTCAAGGCCTGTTGCATATGCGATTTGAACACCATGCCCCCTGACTGCCGCAGAAACCCGCCTTTCGCAAGCGCCCGGGATGGGGTATGGCCCTGACATGAACAAGACCCCACCCCCCGGCGATCGGATCGCCAAAGTCCTGGCCCGCGCTGGCGTAGCATCCCGGCGCGAGGCTGAACGCATGATAGAAGCGGGCCGCGTGGCAGTGAATGGCAAGACCATCGACAGCCCCGCCCTGAACGTGACCGCGAAAGACAAGATCGCAGTCGACGGCAGGCCGGTCTCGGAACCGGAACCGTCGCGTCTGTGGCTGTATCACAAGCCCGCCGGGTTGGTGACGACGACCCGCGACGAAAAAGGACGAGAGACAATATTCGACAAGCTGCCCGACGACATGCCACGGGTGATGAGCGTCGGTCGGTTGGATCTGAATTCCGAAGGATTGCTGCTGTTGACCAACGATGGCGGCATCAAGCGCAAGCTGGAACTGCCCTCGACCGGGTGGTTGCGGAAGTACCGCGTGCGGGTGAACGGTCGCCCGAAGGACGAAGATTTCGAACCGCTGCGCAAGGGGCTGGTGATCGAGGGAGAACGGTTCCAGCCAATGACCGTCACATTGGATCGCCAGCAGGGCGCAAATGCCTGGCTGACGATCGGCTTGCGCGAAGGCAAAAACCGCGAAATCCGCCGCGCGATGGAAGATATCGGTTTTACCGTGAATCGTCTGTTGCGGGTGTCCTACGGCCCCTTCCAGCTTGGGACGTTGAAACAGGGCGAGGTCGAAGAAGTCCGTCGCCGGGTGATGCGCGACCAGCTGGGGCTGGACGCCGAAGACAAACCGGGCAAACCGCCCGAACGCCCGTCACGGCCCAAAAGAAAACGGCCTCTGGTCGGCAAGAATCCCCGTAAGTGATGTGGGTTCGGCAACCTTCCCCCTAGCGCTAAGCCCGCGCATACCCTAAATTTTCAGTGAAAGCTGCTATTTGGGGGGCGTGATGTCCGGAAGCGGAGTGCAAAAACTGGCCTACGCTGTGCTGTTGGTGCTGTTGTTTGGCGTCTGCACTGGTTTGCTCGGAGGTCTGTAAGCCATGGCAAAGCGGTTCGGCGGAAAATACAGCCCACAGGGGGATGAATCGGAAAACACCCCACATCCGAGGGGTCAGTTTGACGGCGCACGGGTCGAGCCCGCTGGCGCACGTGCGAATATTCTGTTTCTACCCGCCATTCCTTTGGTGTTTCTGTCCCTGAACGACGGCGCGATTGGCATGACACTGGGGCTGGTCGCCGCTGGTTTTCTGACGGCGGCCGCATTCTTGCTGCGAGAAGGTCTGAGAGCAGAAGCCGCGTACAATGCCCGCAAAACCGCTCGACGTCCTGCTTTTCCGCGGAAGATATTTGCCAGTGTTCTCACCGGCCTTGGTGCTGGCCTTGCGTCTTACAGGTCCGAGTTTCTGGACGCTGAAGCGGCAGCGCAGGTCAGCCTGTTGGCCCCCGTGCTGTTTGGCGTCGCTGCGACCGTTCTGCATTCTGTCTCATTCGGGCTTGATCCGATGAAGAACAAGGGCATGGAGGGGGTCGACACCTTTCAGCAAGACCGCGTGGCGCGCGTGGTCGATGATGCCGAGAAACACTTGTCGGAAATGACAGATGCCATAAAACGCGCGGGCGATCGACGTGTCGAAGCCCGGGTCGAGCGATTTCAGGACACCGCACGTGACCTGTTTCGCACGGTCGAGGAAGACCCTCGCGATCTGGCCGGTGCCAGAAAATATCTGACTGTGTATCTACAGGGCGCGCGTGATGCGACTGTCAAATTTGCTGATATCTATGCGCGCACCCGCGACGCGCAGGCACTGGCCGACTATTCCGCCCTTCTGGACGATCTGGAACAGAATTTTGCCGCGCGTACGCGGAAAATGCTATTGGATGACCGCAGTGATCTGACGGTCGAAATCGACGTGTTGCGTGAAAGATTGCAGCGCGAAGGCGTCCGGCTGGACTGACCGGCCATATTTGAGCGAGGAACATCCCCATGTCCGAAGAGATCAAGAACAAGGCGGTTCAGGCCGAAACTCTGGTACAGGAAGTCACCGCGGTTGCCCTGCCCGAACCGCAGGCCGAGATCGTGCCGCTGGAGGAAGCCGACGAACCCGTCAGTGCCGAAATCCGCAAGCGGATGGATGAAATCGACATGGGCAACACCAATTCGATTGTCGCATTCGGCTCGTCCGCGCAGGCCGAGTTGCAGGAGATCAGCCAGGCCATGCTTGCGGATGTGCGCAACAAGGATGTCGGCCCGGCCGGTGACAGCCTGCGCAATATCGTGACCACGATCCGCGGTTTCTCGGTCAGTGAACTTGACGTGCGGCGCGAGCGCAGCTGGTGGGAGAAACTCTTGGGCAGGGCTGCACCGTTTGCAAAATTCACAGCGCAATACGAAGAGGTTCAGGGCCAGATCGATCGCATTACCGACGATCTTCTGGGGCATGAACATACGCTGCTCAAGGATATCAAATCTCTGGATCTGCTGTATGAAAAGACCTTGGGCTTTTATGACGAACTGGCGCTGTACATCGCTGCGGGCGAAGAGAAGCTGACCGAGCTGGACAGCCACGACATCCCTGAAAAGGAAGCCGAAGTTCAGGCCGCTCCGGAAGACCAGCAAGTGATGAAAGCACAGGAACTGCGTGACATGCGCGCGGCGCGAGACGACCTTGAACGCCGGGTTCATGACCTGAAACTGACACGACAGGTCACGATGCAGTCCCTGCCGTCGATCCGTTTGGTTCAGGAAAACGACAAATCGCTGGTCACCAAGATCAACTCGACACTGGTGAACACGGTCCCGTTGTGGGAAACGCAGCTGGCCCAGGCGGTTACGATACAACGCAGTGCCGAAGCCGCCGCCGCGGTGCGGGATGCCAACGACCTGACGAACGAGCTTTTGACTTCGAATGCGGCCAACCTGCGCGAATCGAACAAGATGATCCGCCAAGAGATGGAGCGCGGCGTGTTCGACATCGAAGCGGTCAAGCAGGCCAATGCCGACCTGATTGGCACCATCAACGAAAGCCTTGCCATTGCCGACGAGGGCAAGGCCAAACGCGCCGCAGCCGAAGCTGAGTTGCAGAAGATGGAAAAGGAACTGCGCGACACTTTGGCGGCCGCCAAAGCGCGCCGCGACGGAACCGGCGACACTGCCGGTACGGCGGTTCCCGGCTGAGGGCGGGATCGGCGTGCGGGCCTTCGGTTACTTGAAAGGGACCTTGGGGATGGTATCGCTTTTGGCTCTGGCCAATTGCGACGAGACCCTGACGTCATCCGTTGTTCCGCAACCTCGCCCGACACCCGTACCCGTGGCAGCCAATGCCTATGTGCCGCCGTCGGCCGCAAGCCAGGATCTGGCGCGTTTTTATCAGCGGGTTGAACGGGATTTGCTGGTGCGGGGGCTTTTGCGCACCGATGGGGGTGGCCCGGACACCCCCTATGATGCCGACGATCTGGCGCGGAATTTCGAAGCGATTGCGTTCTACAGCGAGTATCCGACGCAAAGCGTCTCGGTTGGCTCGCGTCAGACGGACGGGCAACTCAGCCGATGGTCCGGCTCTGTCCGCATACAGACCGAGTTCGGGCCCTCCGTGCTTCCTTCTGCACGGCAGAAAGATGCAGATCAGGTGCGGTCCTTTGCCACCCGACTGGCCAGATTGACCGATCATCCGGTTTCCGTCGTCTCTCGCAACGCCAATTTCCATGTCTTTTTTGCAGGCAAGGATGACAGCGCCTATGTCGTGTCCCGCCTGAAGCAGCTGATCCCGAATATCAGTCAGGACTCGCTGAATCTGGTGGCCAATCCACGTGCTAATTTCGACTGTCTGGTGTTTGCATCGGCAACGACTTCATCACCACACAGATACGTACGTGCCGTATCCCTCATTCGGGCGGAATTGACGGATCTGGGTCGCCAAAGCTGCATTCACGAAGAAATTGCTCAGGGTCTTGGTTTGTCCAATGACAGCCCGACAGCGCGACCTTCGATTTTCAACGATGATGACGAATTTGCCTTGCTGACCAGTCACGACGAAAAGCTGCTGACGATGTTGTATGACCCACGCTTGCAGCCCGGCGTAAGCGTTGATGAAGCGCGACCCATTGTACGAATAATCGCACATGAATTGATGGGTCAGCCGCTCTGACCCCGATGACAGGAGAACCCAGATGGGAATTTTCGATTTTCTGACCGGAGAATTTATTGATGTCATTCATTGGGTGGACGACACCCGTGACACGATGGTCTGGCGGTTCGAGCGCGAAGGCCACGAGATCAAGTATGGCGCCAAGCTGACCGTGCGCGAAGGCCAGGCGGCCGTATTCGTGCACGAAGGCCAGCTGGCCGACGTGTTCACGCCGGGCCTCTACATGCTTGAAACCAACAACATGCCGATCATGACGACGCTGCAACATTGGGATCACGGGTTCCAGTCGCCGTTCAAGTCCGAGATCTATTTCGTCAACACGACCCGGTTCAACGACCTGAAATGGGGCACCAAGAACCCGATCATGCTGCGCGACCCCGAATTCGGCCCCACCCGGATCCGCGCCTATGGCACCTACACGATCCGGGTGAAGGACCCGGCCAAATTTCTGGTCGAGATCGTGGGCACCGATGGCGAATTCACCATGGACGAGATCAGCTTTCAGATCCGCAACATCATCGTGCAGGAATTCAGCCGGGTGATCGCGGGCTCGGGCATTCCGGTTCTGGACATGGCCGCCAACACCGCCGATCTGGGCAAGCTGATCGCAGCCGAGGTTTCGCCCGTGCTGGACGGTTATGGGCTGGAGATGCCGGAATTCTACATCGAAAACATCTCGTTGCCGCCGGCGGTCGAGGCGGCGCTGGACAAGCGCACCTCGATGGGGCTGGCGGGCGATCTGGGCAAGTTCACCCAGTATTCCGCGGCCGAGGCGATGACGGCAGCAGCCAGTTCGCAAAGCGGTGGCGGCGGCATGGGTGCCGGCCTTGGCATGGGCATGGGCATGGCGATGGCGAACCAGATGTCGAACATGGCAGCGGGTCAGCCGTCAGGCCCGTGGGGCGCGCCCGCGCCCGCTGCCCCGCAACCGGCCGCGCAAGTGGCCCCGCCGCCTCCGCCGCCGGTCGAGCATGTGTGGCACATCGCGGTGGACGGTCAGACCAGCGGCCCGTTCTCGAAGGCCAAGATGGGCCGCATGGCCAGTGAGGGCGAGATTACGCGGGACACTTTCGTGTGGACGCCCGGTCAGGACGGCTGGAAGAAGGCCGGTGAGGTGCAGGAGCTGGCGCAGCTGTTCACGATCCTGCCGCCTCCACCGCCCGGCGCCTGAGGGCAGCGCATGGCCGGCCTTGGTAAGCGCTCGAAAAAGAGCAGACGCAAAACGCGCCCCGAACCGCATTTCGTCTGCCCCTGCTGCGACTATGTCACCCTTTCGGAACGTGGAAAGTACCTGATCTGCCCGATCTGCTTCTGGGAGGACGAGGACGTCTACTATGACACCAACCCGCGAGAGCCCTCGGCGGCCAATCACGGCCTGACGCTGGCCGAGGGGCGCCACAATTTCAGAACGATCGGGGCCTGCGAGGCCGCGATGCTGCCGCATGTCCTGCCCGAGGAAGACCGCGCGGACTATCTCTACTTCCCCCTCAAGAACTGAGCGTATCATGACGGATGCCCCTGCCCCATCGCCTGATTTCACGGAACATCGTTTCCCGTGTGACCAGTGCGGCGCGGATTATCGGTTCGATCCGAAATCCGGCACGCTGATCTGCGATCACTGTGGCCATTCCGAACCGATCGGTGCAGGCCCCTGGGGCGGCGCCAGCCTGCGCGAGCTGGATTTCGACGCGGCCATCGCCGACCGCCTGCCTGACAGCGAAATCGAAGAGACGCGGGTTCTGTCCTGCCCGAACTGTGCAGCGCAGGTTGAATTTGATCCCGACACCCATGCTGCGGAATGTCCGTTCTGCGCCACCCCGGTCGTGACGGACACCGGGGTGAACCGGCATATCAAACCGAAAGGCGTTCTGCCCTTTGCGCTGGACGAACGCGCCGCCCACAAAGCCATGAGCGACTGGCTGGGAAGGTTGTGGTTCGCGCCGAACGGGTTGAAGGATTATGCCCGCAAGGGCCGCAGGATGCAGGGCATCTATGTGCCCTACTGGACCTTCGACGCCGATACGAAGTCGGCCTATCGCGGAGAGCGCGGCACAGTCTACTATGAAACCCGCACCGTCATGCGGGATGGCAAACGGGTGCAACAACAGGTGCCCAAGGTCCGCTGGACGCCCAAGTCGGGCCGGGTGGCGCGGTTTTTCGACGACGTGCTGGTGTTGGCCTCAAGGTCCCTGCCCAAGGCTTACACGGATGCTCTGGAGCCTTGGGATCTCCCGGCTCTGGAACCTTACCAGCCAGAGTACCTCGCCGGTTTTCGGGCCGAGGCCTATACGGTCGAGCTGAAAGATGGATATGCCGAAGCACGCGCATATATGGCCCGCGTGATCGAGCGGGACGTGCGATTTGATATTGGAGGCGACAGGCAACGCATCCATGCAGTGGACACCGATGTGCGCGATGTCACGTTCAAACATATCCTGCTGCCGGTCTGGTTGGCGGCGTACAAGTATCGTGGTCAGACCTATCGTTTCGTGGTGAACGGCCGGACCGGCCGGGTTCAGGGAGAGCGCCCTTGGTCGGCAATCAAGATCACGATCGCCGTTGTGCTTGGCCTGCTGGTTGCCGCAGGCATCGGATACCTGATGGCGACCGGACAGCAATGACCTTCAGGAGCCCCAGCTGAAATCTGTGCGGCGGAACCCCTTGAACATCCCCGGCTTCTCACCCATCCTGCCGCCGGCTGCCCCGGAGGAGAAGACGACGTGACCCTGGCCGACCTGAACACGCTTCTGACCGCGCGCCATTCCTGCCGCGCCTTTCGGCCCGACCCGGTGCCACGTGGTGACATCGAACAGATCGTGGCCAGCGCGTCCCGGGTGCCAAGCTGGTGCAATGCGCAACCTTGGCAATTGGTCATCACCAGCAAAGACGAAACCGACAGGTTCCGCGACGCGATGTCAAACGAAGCCAGGAACGGCACGCCGGCCCCCGATCTTCCTTTTCCCGTTTCCTACTCCGGCGTGTATCAAGACCGGCGCCGGACGTGCGGCTGGGCGCTTTACAACGCGGTTGGCATAGAACGGGGGGACCGCGAAGGTTCGGCGCAGCAAATGATGCAGAACTTCGCCCTCTTTGGCGCACCACATTGTGCCATCATCTCAAGCCCGGCAGAGCTGGGACCTTATGGTGCAATGGATTGCGGCGGCTTTGTCACGGCTTTTGCGCTCGCCGCTCAGGCATTGGGCGTGGCAACCATCCCGCAAGCGGCATTGGCGGCGTACAGCCCTTTTTTGCATCAGTATTTTCAGATCCCCGATGACCGGCTGATCCTGTGCGCAATTTCCTTTGGCTATTCGGATATAGATCATCCTGCAAACAGCTTCCGTACGGAACGCGCGGCATTGGGTGACTTTGTGGACTGGCGCGGCTAAACCGTCGCTCAGGCAGGCTCAACGTTTCGGGGGGAGGAACCAAGTGCGCGCATTGCTGCAAAGGGTGACACAGGCCAAAGTGTCGGTCGAAGGCACCGTCATCGGCAAAACTGGCCCCGGGCTCATGATTCTTGTCTGCGCCATGCAGGGCGACAGCAAGGCACAGGCGGAAAAACTGGCCGAGAAAACCGCGAAACTGCGGATTTTCAAGGATGACGCCGGCAAGATGAACCGCTCGCTTCTGGATGTTGAAGGCTCTGCTTTGGTGGTCAGCCAGTTCACACTGGCGGCGGACACCTCCAGCGGCAATCGCCCCGGATTTTCAAACGCGGCCCCGCCCGAGCTGGGAGAGCAGTTGTACAAGGTCTTCGCAGAGCACCTTGCCGCGCAGGGCGTCGCCGTGGAAACCGGCCAGTTCGGCGCGGATATGGCGGTTGAGCTTGTAAATGACGGGCCGGTCACGATCTGGGTGGAGAATTGATGAATATTGAAAAGCAAGCTGTCAGGTTGTGGCAGGCCGGTGTTGATGCCGTCGGCGGGTATGAGGCCACCCTGGCCGCCTTGCCTGATGTCCCGAAACCAGACCGTATTCTGGCCGTGGGCAAACCCGCCGCAGCCATGGCGCGGGCTGCGCTGGAACATTTCGGCGCCATCCCCACGCTTGTGGTCACCAAAGACGGGCATGGCCACGACCTGCCGGCCGGGGTCGAGGTGATCGAAGCATCACACCCCGTTCCGGACGACCGCAGCCTGGCGGGCGGACGGGCCCTGCGCCTGGCCATGGAACAGATGGGGCCCGGATCACATGTGCTGCTGCTGGTCTCGGGCGGCGCGTCATCCCTGGCCGAGGACCTGCTTCCCGGAACTTCGCTGGCGGATCTCGAGGCGTTGAACCGTGAGCTGCTGTCGAAGGGGCTGGATATCCGCGCAATGAATGCCGAGCGGCGCAAGCTGTCGCGCATCAAGGGCGGCGGCCTGCTGTCCCATTTCGCCGGAGACCGCGCCACCGTTCTGGCGATTTCGGATGTGCCCGGAGACGATCTGAACGTCATCGGATCGGGAATCGGAGCATTGCCCGACACTCATTCCTTTGCCGCCAGCACCCGGATCGTCGCTTCGAACGCGCATGCCCGCAATGCCGCCGCCAAAGCAGCGGAAACAATGGGGCTGAGGGTTTTGACCAATGATGAGGCCCTGCACGACGACTATTTGCAGGTCGCGGCGCGTCTTGGGCCCATGCTGCGCGGAATGGAAAAGGGCGTGATGATCTTTGGCGGAGAACCGACCGTGGTCTTGCCTGATCACCCGGGACGTGGCGGTAGAAATCAGGCCCTTGCGCTTGCTTTGGCAAAAGAGATCGCGGGACAAACGGATCTTGCGGTGATTGTGGGCGGCACCGACGGCACGGATGGCCCGACAAATGCGGCGGGTGGAATCATAACCGGAGCAACCTGGGGTGAGGGCGCCGAACGCGCCCTTCGCAAAGCCGATAGCGGGTCTTTCCTGGAAAAAGTCCAAGGCCTGCTGACAACCGGGCCAACCGGCACCAATGTCATGGATCTGGTTGTCGCGATACGTGGATGAATTGACGCTTATCATGCCGCTTTGGCCCGCAATCGACCAGAAACTACCCGAAAATGCAGAATGTATCTGAACACCCACTCAGCAATTGCCGCACACTGGGCAACAAAGCGAAGGCTTCGGCCCTCGGCATTTAGGAGAAATAACCTTGCCCGGTTCGCGGAAATAAGCCAACGTTGACTCATGCGTCAACAAAAAGCCCCCCAAGGGGCTGGAACCACTCAATAGGGAGACACTCAATGAATGAACAAATAACGCATATGGCCGGTCAGGTCACAGCCGGGAAGATGACTCGCCGCGAATTCATGGGGAAAGCCGCGGCCCTGGGTGTTTCGGCGGCGGTGGCCAGCACGATGTTCGCAGACGCAGCACGCGCGGCAGGCCCGAAAAAAGGCGGTGACCTGAAGCTGGGCTTGCAAGGCGGTGAGTCAACAAACTCTTTGGATCCAGCGACTTATGCAAGTTCGGTTCCATACATGAACGGGCGCCACTTTGGCGACGGCTTGGTCGAAGTTGCTGCCGACGGAACAATCGAACCCAGGTTAGCCGAAAGCGTCGAAGGCAGCGCGGATGCCAAGGTTTGGACGTTCAAACTGCGTCAGGGCGTCGAATTCCACAACGGCAAAACCATGACCAGCGAGGACGTGCTGAAGACAATGCAGCGCCACTCGAACGAAGACTCCAAGTCTGGTGCCCTTGGTATCATGAAGGGCATCGAGTCAATGAAAGCCGATGGCGACAATTTCCAGGTCACTCTGTCCGAGCCAAACGCTGACCTTCCGTACCTGATGGCCGACTACCACCTGATCATCCAGCCCGATGGCGGCATGGACAATCCCGGAGCAGGTATCGGAACCGGACCATACAAAGTGGAAGTAGACGAACCCGGTGTGCGTCACTTGTTTACAAAGTTTGCGAACTATTGGAATGATGACGGTCATTTTGACAGCGTCGAAAATATCGTAATCAATGACGCAACTGCGCGTACCGCAGCACTACAATCAGGACAGGTTCAACTGATCAACCGAGTAGAACCAAAAGTCGCCGATCTTCTCGGCCGGGCCCCAAACCTGACGGTCCATTCCACGCCCGGACGTGGCCACTATGTCTTTGTTATGCATGTGGATACTGCACCTTTTGACAATCACGATCTGAGGATGGCGCTGAAATACGCAATCAATCGCGAGGAAATGGTAGATAAGATTCTGCGTGGATATGGTTCGGTCGGGAACGATATGCCGATTAACGCAGCCTATCCTCTGTTTGATGAAACAATTCCTCAACGCGAGTTCGACCTTGAAAAGGCGGCAGAACACTACAAGAAGTCGGGACATGACGGATCGCCCATCGTTCTTCGGACATCCGACGTCGCGTTCCCAGGGGCGGTGGATGCGGCAGCTCTATTCCAGCAAACAGCCGCCCAAGCTGGTATTACCCTCGATATCAAGCGTGAACCCGGTGACGGCTATTGGAATGAAATCTGGAACGTTCAGCCGTTCTGCGCATCATATTGGAGTGGACGTCCTGTCCAGGATCAGATGTACGCCACGACCTACCTTTCCAGCTCAGACTGGAACGATACGCGCTTCAAGGTTCCAGCTTTTGATGATCTCTTGTTTGCGGCTCGTGCTGAATTGGATCCCGCAAAACGCAAGGAGCTATACTCGCAGATGGGTATGATGATCAGGGATGATGGCGGCTTGATTTGCCCGATGTTTAACGACAGTGTCGAGGGCATGAGCAACCTGTTGGATGGATGGGAATCGAACCCGGGGCTTGAGTTGATGAATGGCCAAGTTTCGCGTCAATTGTGGTTCGTCTGATACGGGCTTCGGATAATGCATCCTATCATAAAACTGGTTTCCCAGCGCCTCGCGCTGGGAATTCTATTGCTTTTCGGCGCTTCGGCCTTGATTTTTGGCCTGACCGAAGCTCTTCCCGGAGACGCCGCGCAAGCCGTCCTGGGGCAGTCCGCAACCCCCGAGGCCTTGGCCAACCTTCGCGAAGAAATGGGCCTGAACCGCCCAGCCCTGACCCGTTATTTTGAATGGCTGGGCGGCATCGTTCAGGGCGACCTTGGCCAATCGCTGACCAACAAGCTTGATATTGCCGAGAGCATCGGAAAACGCCTCGGGAACACGTTGTTCCTGGCTTGTGTCGCGGCAATCGTATCCGTCCCGCTTGCGATCTTTCTGGGTCTTCTGGCTGTCCGGTTCCGCAATCGCTGGCCCGACAAACTGATTTCCGCCGTCACGCTGACAACGGTTTCCATCCCCGAGTTCCTGATCGGCTACGTCGTGATCTACTACATCTCAGTCAAGCTGGGATGGTTTTCCTCGCTTGCGATGATCAACGACTCGATGTCGTTCTGGCAAAAACTGAACGCGATTGCGCTGCCGGCCTTCGTTCTGACACTGGTGGTCCTGGCGCAGATGATGCGGATGACCCGCGCTGCAATTCTGAACCTCATGCAATCAGCCTATATCGAAACGGCCGAACTCAAGGGTCTGAGCACGTTTCAGGTCATTGCGCGGCATGCCTTTCCCAACGCAATTTCGCCCATCGTGAACGTTGTCATGCTGAACCTCGCCTACCTCGTTGTTGGCGTCGTCGTGGTCGAAGTCGTGTTCGTCTATCCCGGCATGGGGCAGTACCTTGTGGACGCCGTGACCAAACGTGACGTGCCGGTTGTTCTGGCCTGCGGCGTGGTGTTCGCGGCTGTTTACATCGGCCTGAACATGGTCGCGGATATCGTCTCGATCCTCGCCAACCCAAGACTGAGGCATCCGAAATGAAAAACATCCCGATTTCGGCACTGATTGGCCTCATATTCACCGGCGCCTATTTCTTCGTGGCCATTGCTGCCCCGTTGATCGCGCCTTACGGGATGGCGGAAGTGGTCGGCGATGTATGGGAGCCGGCCAGCGCCGAACACCTGCTGGGCACCGACAATATCGGCCGCGACCTGCTGACCCGCATGATCTATGGCGGTCGCACGACGATCTTCATTGCCGCCGCAGCAACATTGCTCAGCTTCTTGACCGGCACATCGCTTGGTCTTCTGGCCGCCGTTCTGGGCGGTTGGGCGGATCAGGCGCTTAGCCGGACGGTCGATCTGATCATGTCGATCCCTACCCTGATCCTTGCGCTGGTCATTCTGGCCATCGTTCCGGTCACCGTCCCAATCCTGATCCTTGTCATGGGTCTTCTGGATGCGACACGTCCCTATCGCCTCTCGCGGTCCGTCGCCGTGGACATCAACGTGATGGACTATGTCGAAGCCGCCAAACTGCGTGGTGAGGGGCGGACATGGATCATCTTCCGGGAAATCCTGCCGAACGCATTGTCACCGCTGGTGGCCGAGTTCGGCCTGCGGTTCATTTTCATGGTGCTGTTCATCTCTACCCTGTCCTTCCTGGGTCTCGGCGTTCAACCGCCGCTGGCCGACTGGGGTGGCATCGTGAAGGAAAACAAGGACGGCATCGTGTATGGCATTGGCGCGGCCCTGTACCCCGCGGTGGCCATCGCGACGCTCGCGATCTCGGTCAACCTTGTGGCTGACTGGATCCTGAACCGAACCACATCGTTGAAAGGAGGTCGGGGATGAGTGATACCCTTCTCAAGGTCCGTGACCTCAAGATCGGTGCGACCGTTTACCCACCGGGTGAGAAACCCCATGACATCGAAATCGTGCACGGGGTCAGCTTTGACCTCGAGCGCGGCAAAGTATTGGGTCTGATTGGTGAATCCGGCGCTGGGAAATCCACCATCGGTCTTGCCTCGATGGCCTATGGCCGGGGTGGCGTCGAAATCACCGGCGGTGAGGTCTGGGTCAACGGGCGCGACATTCTGAAATCATCGCATGGCGATATCCGGAATCTGCGCGGGGGTGAGGTTGCCTATGTCTCGCAATCTGCCGCCGCGTCGTTCAACCCGGCCAAGAAGATCATGGATCAGGTTGTCGAAGCGGCTGTCGAGCACAAGAAGTTTTCGCGCAAAGAGGCCGAGGCCCGCGCGCGTGAGCTGTTCGCAAAGCTGGGTTTGCCCGACCCTGACAACATCGGCAACCGTTATCCGCACCAGGTTTCGGGCGGTCAGTTGCAGCGTTGCATGACTGCATTGGCACTGTGTCCTGAGCCCGATCTGGTGGTGTTCGACGAACCGACCACGGCGCTGGATGTTACCACCCAGATCGATGTTCTTATGGCGATCAAGGATGCCATACGCGATACCGGCGTTGCCGCTTTGTACATCACGCATGACCTGGCGGTTGTTGCGCAGGTCAGCGACGATATCATGGTTCTGCGGATGGGTGACACAGTCGAATACGGCAGCACCGATCAGATCATCAACAACCCGCAGGAAGAATATACTCAGGCTTTGGTCTCGGTGCGTTCGATCGAGCACGAAGAAAAGCAGCCCACACCGGAACCACTGCTTACCGTTGACGGGATCACCGCGCGCTACAAGGGACTGAACTTCGACGTGCTGCACAACGTCAATGTCGAGCTTCATCCGGGGCAGACGCTGGCGGTCGTGGGCGAATCCGGTTCGGGCAAATCCACGCTGGCCCGGGTGATCACCGGCCTGTTGCCGCCGCGCGATGGCGAGATCCGTTTTGCCGGTCGCACGCTGTCGCCGGACCTTGCGGGGCGTTCTCGCGAGGATCTGCGCGAGTTGCAGATGATCTATCAGATGGCAGACGTGGCAATGAACCCACGCCAGACCGTCGGCACCATCATCGGCCGCCCGTTGGAGTTCTATTTCAACATGCGTGGCGCTGAAAAGCGCAAGCGGATCATCGAGCTGTTGGATGAGATTGAGTTGGGCGAAAAGTTCATCGACCGCTATCCTGCGGAACTGTCCGGAGGTCAGAAACAGCGGGTCTGTATCGCCCGGTCACTGGCAGCCAAGCCCAAGATGATCATCTGTGACGAGGTCACTTCGGCTCTGGATCCGCTGGTGGCAGACGGGATCCTCAAGCTGCTGCTGGATCTGCAAAAGATCGAAGATGTGGCCTATCTGTTCATCACCCATGATCTGGCGACGGTCCGCGCGATCAGCGACAGCATCGCGGTGATGTATCAGGGTCGCGTGGCCCGTTATGGCTCGAAGAGCCAGGTGCTGAGCCCGCCCTTCGACGATTATACCGACCTGCTGCTCAGTTCGGTGCCTGAAATGCATCTGGGCTGGCTGGAAGAGGTTGTCGCCCATCGCAAGATGGAAAGCGCCGGCAACTGATCCGGTTCGTGACATTTCGATGAAGGTTTGAAATCCCGGCACCTTGTTTGAAGACAGGTGTCGGGATTTTGCTATTGGGGGCGCAAAGTGGCAGCCCGAGGACGTCAAATCTCTTAGGGTCGCCGGAACGCAATGTCTCTCAAAGGGCCTCGACATGGACCGCAAGCTACTTCTCATCATTCTGGACGGTGTCCCCTATCGCAACTTTCGTCGCCTGTTCGGCAATCTCGAAGGCTGGGTCGACAGCGGAGACGCACGGCTTTGGAAACTGCGCGCGGTGCTGCCTTCGACATCGGCCAGTTGCTATGCGTCGATCCACACCGGCGTTACACCGCAAGAGCATGGCTGTACCGGAAATGGAAATGTCTTCCGGCTGAGCCACAAGGACGTGTTCAGCCAGGTGCGTGAAGCCGGCGGCGTGACCGGGGCGGTGACACACAGCTATTGGTCGCAGTTCTTCAACCGTCATCCCTTCGATTACGTCCGCGACATCGAATATGACGAACCCGAAAGCGCGACGATCAACCATGGCCGTTTTCACAGCATGACGGGCTATGGCAAAGCCAATCAGATGACGCCATCCGATGTCGACCTGTATGCCACTCTGACCAATCTGTGCCTTCGTTTCGGGCTGGACTATGGCATTCTGCACACCTGCACGCTGGACAGTATGGGACACCGTTTCTTCCACGATTGTGAAGAAATGGATCACGCTTGCTTTGTCGCCGACGAGATGCTGGCCCCTTTCATCCCCCGCTGGCGCCAGTTGGGATATGAAGTGATCGTCACCGCGGATCACGGCCAGGACGAGCGTGGGCACCACGGCGGGCGCGGCCCGCTGCAACAGGAAACGGCGCTGTATTATTTCGGCGACGCCGAAGGACCGGACTCCGAGACCGTCATAAGCCAATTGCAATTGGCCCCGACCATCCTGAGCCGAATGGGCGCCCCCATTGCAGAGACAATGAAGGCCGAACCGTTTCTGCGGTAACACGCAAGCAGCTTCGGGGCCGCTCATGCGGCCTTCGCAGCCACCACTGTCGCAAACACCTGATATCCGTAAAGGGACCCGTTTCGAGCACGTCTTTCGTGCTCGGCCACAAGCCCCTCTGCCAGTTCTTTTCCGATATCACCCCGCTCGTACATTTGCTTGGTGGTCAGGTCGACCCAAGGCAACATCTGCTCGGGTGTCGAGACAACTCTGCTTTGCACGTCAAAATGTTGCACGGAAAGTCCGGCATCGGAAATCATTGACCTGAGTTTTGCGACGACAAAAGGATCGGTCACAAACTCGCGTACAAATTCCTTTGCACACATATCCAGAGGATCATTCGGAAAGGCACTGAAGGTCGCTTTTGAGAAATCAGCGTCACAGACGATCAAGATCCCATCGGGTTTCAGCACTCTGAAGGCCTCGGCAACCAACGATTTGGGGTCTTCTACATGCGTGAGCACCGTGTGCATGATAACCGCATCGACGGCATCATCCTCCAGCGGAAGCGCGGCACCGTCGGCAACCTTGAAAGTCAGGTTCGAATACTCCTTGGCCCGCGTGTTGGCTTCCGAGACAAATCCTTTCGAAGGTTCGAAACCTATGACCTTCGCCGGGTGGCAGTGTGATGCGATGCGACGTGTGACGGCGCCTGCACCGGCGCCAACTTCAACAACCGTCGATGCATCCGTCAGGTTCAGGTGACCCAGATACGCGGCCACGATCCGCTCCATCGTCGGGTCCGCTTGCCGCTGGTCCATCGAATCCGCAAACAGCTTGATGAATTCAGGCCCTGCGGCATCGACGTTCTGAAAGGGGTCGGCCATAAGGTAAGATCTCCTCGGAAAATTCGAGTGAGCTTACCACAGCCAGCCGGTTTTCGGCATGCAGGCCCCAAAAGGACCAGAGCCTTCAATTCACTGCATCAGTCGTAGGACCAGATCCCCTGCCCCAGCGCTTCTATCGCAACCGAGATACGCTCAAAACTGTCGGCCGCACGTTTCACCGCGGTTCGTGCGCGCAGATACCCGTGCACAAGACCGAATTCATTGATCCAGTGGGCCTGCCCGCCCGCCGCATTGATCCGACTGCAATAAACTTGCCCGTCGTCACGCAGCGGATCGCAATCAGCCGTTACAACCACGGTCGGCGGCAGGTTTGAAAAGTCACTGTCCTGCAATGGCGCATAGGTCGGATCGCCCTGGGGCGGATCGCCCGCGCATCGGACGGTTTCATAGAACCTGATTTCGTCCAACGTCAGCAAGGGGGCCTGGGCATGTTCCTGGTAGGACCCCTGACTGCGGTCCCCTCCGAGGCCCGGATAGATCAGCACCTGCCCCAGAATCCCGTCCAAACGCCCGCGCGCGTAATGGGATACGGCAGCAGCCAGATTTCCACCCGCGCTGTCACCGGCCAAAATCAAAGGGTCTCCGAATTCATTTGCGGCCCAGTTCGCAGCGCTCCAACAGTCATCAAACTGTGCCGGGTGCACATGTTCAGGGCACAGCCGGTAATCGACGGCGACGACCCGGTACCCGGTTTGGGTGCATAATTCAGCGCAAACATCGTCGTGACTTTCCAGACCACCAACAACGAAACCGCCACCATGAAAATAGATGACGGTTCGGGTTGGTTGCCCGGCAGAGTAAATTCGAACCGGAACACCATCGGCCGCCCGGTCCTGAGTTTCAACGCCAGCCGGGCGTGGTTGGCGAAAGTCCTGACACATGGTGTCATAGACACGGCGCTGATCCTCGATCGACAGCTCGACCGCGTCATCGGGATAGCTTTCTGACGTGCGACGTATGAACGCCCAGGTTTCTTCGTCGATCAGGCGTTCATAGTCCATTGTCCCTCCGGCTTATTCAGACCACTCCCATGGCCGGGTGTATACGCCCAGCACTTTTGCAACATCGTCTTCCGAAGATCCGTTCGCGTCAAGCTGCGCAACGAGGCCGCGTTTCTTGTCATCAATGACGGAAACCACCCGCGCCGCCAAACCGGCATCCTCGAGGGCGCCGTTGTAGATACGAGTGATGGCCTGTTTCCGAAGTTCAGGCTTGAACACCTTGCCAACGGCCGTTTTGGGCAGCTCATCCAGAATGGTCATGTGCTTGGGTTGCGCCGCACGTTCATGCACGTGAACCTTGCAGTAATCCATCAGCTCTTTTTCGGTGACAGACGCGCCCTCGACCAGTTCGACAAAGGCGCAGGGAACTTCACCGGAATGCGCATCCGGCTGGCCGATGGCACCGGCAAAAGCGACGGCCTCGTGACCCAGCAAAGCCTCTTCGATCTCGGCAGGGTCGATGTTGTGACCGCCACGAATGATCAGGTCCTTCGCGCGACCGGTGATCCATAGATACCCATCTTCGTCGAAGCGCCCCAGATCGCCCGTGCGCAGGTACTTGTCGAAGTGATACAGGTTAACGTTTTTGTCGGCCTCGGTATAGGTATTGCCCGCATAGACACCAGGGTTCGAGATGCAGATCTCACCGATTTGATCAGTGTCGCACTCGGTCGGTCCGTCTGGCCCATCCTGCAAGATCTTGACGTCTGTATAGGGGAACGGAATACCGATCGATCCGATCTTTTTCTCACCATCCACCGGGTTGCACGAAACCAGACATGTGGCCTCTGTCAGACCGTACCCTTCGACAATGGTGACGCCGGTCGCTTCTTCAAAGCGGCGGAACAGTTCCACCGGCAGCGGGGCCGAGCCCGAGAAGGCCGTTTTTACGCTTGAGATATCGGCATCGACAGGGCGCTGCATCTTGGCTGAAATCGCGGTTGGCACGGTGATGATGAAGCTCACCTTCCAACGCTCGATCAGCTTCCAGAAATTGTCGAACACCCCGTCGCCGCGATATCCCTGTGGCGTCGGGAAAACCACATGGGCACCGGATGATACGGCCGCCATCACAATCACATGCACCGCAAAAACGTGGAACATGGGCAGCGGGCACATGATGACGTCGTTTTCGTCAAACAGAAGCGTGTTCCCCAACCAGCCGTTGTAGATCAGGCCGGAATACTTGTGCTGCGCCACCTTCGGCATACCCGTGGTACCGCCGGTATGGAAATAACAGGCGACACGATCTTCCTTGCTGTCTTCAAACGTCAGCGTCGTCGGTTGCTTGGCCAGTTCCGTGTGGAAGTTCTTGTAATCCGCATGGGCAAGCTTTTCCTTGTCGCCCATCTTGGGGCGCAGAAACGGCACCAGCCATGATTTGGGCGGGGTCAGATACCGGTTCAGATCGATTTCCAGAATGGTATTGACCTTGGGTGCGTGGCGCACCGCCTCTTCGACCTTCTGCGCGACATCTGTTTTTGGGAAAGATTTCAGCGTCACCACGACCTTGGCGCCGGTCTCGCGCAGGATCGCGGCAATCTGTTCCGGTTCAAGCAAGGGGTTGATCGGATTCACGATCCCCGCAACTGCACCACCCATCATCGTGACCAGTGTCTCGTTGCAGTTGGGCAGCACATAAGCGACCACGTCCTTTTCACCCACACCCAGCGAGCGGAACAGGTTCGCCGCCTGGTTGACCTGAGCCAGAAGTTGCGACCAGGTCAGGGTCTCGGCCTTGTCCTTCGGGCCCGAGAACAGTTGGAAGCTCATGGCATTGTGGTTGGGGAACTTCCCTGCGGTGCGCGACAAAAGCTGATGGAAGGTGACGGGCAAATCCCGATCCTCCCACGGCATTTCCTGTTCCATACGCTTCTTGTCTTCCAAACCCACAAAGGCCATGTGGTTCCTCCCGTATTATTCTCCCGCGTTTTGCGCGGGCTTGTTATTCGCAACCAAGATGGAAGCAAAACGAACCTCGCGCAAGCGAGGCCTTAGCCTTCAGGGGGAGTAAAATGTAGAATGACGCTACGGCGAATTCGCAAGTGCCGGAGCGTCACTCTTATTCTGCGGCGACACCATCGGTGAACTGCAACCGGGCAAGGCGTGCATACAGCCCGTCCTGAGACACCAGATCCTCGTGACTGCCTTGTGCAACGATGCGGCCTTCCTCTAGCACGATGATGCGGTCCGCTTTCTTAACGGTCGCCAATCTGTGCGCGACGATCAGGGTCGTGCGCCCGGCACGCATCTTGTCCACCGCGCCCTGCACTGCGCGTTCGCTTTCCGCATCCAGCGCTGAAGTCGCCTCGTCCAGCAGCAGAACCGGCGCGTCGCGCAGGATTGCGCGGGCAATGGCAATACGCTGCTTCTGCCCGCCAGACAGCATGACACCGCGTTCGCCGACAAAGCTGTCATATCCTTGGGGCAAGGCCGCAATAAAATCATGCGCGGCAGCGGCCCGGGCGGCGGCCTCGACTTCAGCATCCGAGGCATCCAGACGGCCAAAGCGGATGTTTTCCCGCGCGGATGCAGCAAAGATCACAGGATCCTGAGGCACCAGAGCCATGTGGCGGCGGAAATCTGACCGGTTGATGTCGCGCAGATCAAGACCGTCCAGCGTCACGCGGCCCGAGTTCGGATCATAGAACCGCTGGATCAGTTGGATCACGGTTGTTTTTCCTGCCCCGGATGGCCCGACGAATGCGACCGTCTCGCCTGGCTTCACCAGAAGTGACAGATGATCCAATGCAACCGTATCGGGCCGCGCGGGATAGCGGAAGCTGACATCTTCAAACCGGATTTCGCCCTGAATGTTCTTGGGAAGCGCTTTGGGATTGGCAGGGTCGGTCACGGTATCTTCTGCATGCAGCAGCTCGACCAGACGTTCGGTGGCCCCTGCGGCACGCTGAAGTTCGCTCCAGATTTCGGACAGGGCCGCGACCGAGCCCGCCATGATGATCGAATAGATGACGAACTGGATCAGAACGCCTTCGGTCATCACGCCATTTCGTACGTCATTGGCACCCATCCACAGAACGCCCACGATGCCCGAGAAAACCAGGAAGATCACGATCACCGTCAGCACCGCGCGGGTCTGTATGCGGCGCAGCGAGACGCTGTAAGATGTCTCGGTCATCTCACTGAACTGCTGGCGGCTGGCCTGTTCATGAGAAAATGCCTGAACGGTCTGTACCGCGCCCAATGCCTCACCCGCGTTGCCGGACGAGGCCGCGATCCAGTCCTGATTCTCGCGGCTGATCACGCGCAGACGGCGACCAAGTACAAGGATCGGCACGATGACCACCGGGATCAGCAACAATACCAGCCCGGTCAGCTTGGCGGATGTCAGCAGCATCAGAACCAGCCCACCGACGAACATCAGTATGTTTCGCAGGGCAATGGACACGGACGAGCCGAGAACAGATTGGATCAGCGTCGTGTCAGTGGTGATCCGGCTCAGCACCTCACCGGTCATGATTCGCTCATAGAATTCCGGGCTCATACCGATGACCCGATCAAACACCGCCTTGCGGATATCGGCCACTACCCGTTCGCCCAGACGGGTCACAAGCGCATACCGAATACCGGTGCCCACGGCCAGAACGGCAGCGATGACCAGCGCGGCCAGAAAATACCAATCCAGAAGCTCTCCATCCTGAATTCGGAAATTGTCGACCACGCGCCGCACCGCCAATGGCAGCGTCAGGGTCATGCTGGCCGTCAGAATCAACGCCAGCGTCGCGCCGATCATCAGGAATTTGTAGGGTTTCATGAACGGCCAAAGCGAGGCCAGAACCCCAATCTTCTTTGAACGGGCGCGTTCCTCGGAGGCTCCGGGCGCGGCGGTATGCGTTGGCTTGCTGGCGGCTTGTCTTGCCATGTCTGGCCCTTGTATCCTGAACCGTACTGAGTGACCGCTTTCTTGGAGGTAGCGGCAGGTATGGTCAAGCATCACAACCGCAATCGGCAGGTCGAAAGGGCCATTTGACGCAGAATTTCAGGGAAGGCGTGGAGCGGGTAGACGGAATCGAACCGACATAGCCTGCTTGGAAGGCAGGGGCTTTACCATTAAGCTATACCCGCAAATGGTTTGCGCTGGTTAAGTCATGCTTTCGGGATCGTCAAGCCGGAAGTGGCAAATTTAGTGGCGCAATTTTTCCGACACTGCTCGGCCCGTCAGTCCTGATTGCGAAATATCCGGGTCGAGGAAAAGAACCGCTCCAGTTCTTCGATCCGCTCCTTGCTTTCTTCCCAACGCGCCTCCTGCACTTCGGCAATCAGCGTTTCCGAGATCAACTGCAAGGCAATGGTCGAATCCCAACTGGATGGCGCCTCGACCAATGCGTGGAATGAATAATTGGCGGTCTTTCCGATCGGCGAACCCCATTGATCCGTAAACAGAACAACGGTGACGCCGCGGCCCGAGGCAACCTGTGCCAGCTTCTCCAGATGCGCCTCGTAACGGCGGATGTCGAAGATCACCAGAACGGATGATTCATCCATATCCAGAAGGTATTGCGGCCAGACATTCGCCGAATTGCCCAGCATCGTGACGTTGGGCCGGATGATCTGCATGTGATTGAACAGATAATCCGCATTTGACCGCGTGATGCGGCCACCAACGACGTAAAGATGGCGCTCTGTCTCGGCCAAAAGACGCGCGACGGCATCGAACATCTCTTTGTCCAGACGTTCCAGCGTGTGGCGCATGTTGGTCCATACCGCCTGGGCAAAACGCGTTGTCGGATGTTCTGCCTCATCATCCACAACCCAGGCGTCCCGTTTTGAGATCGGCTTTTTGATCTGCGCCGCAACCTCTTCGCGCAGCGCATCCTGCAAGTCGGGGAACCCGTCAAACCCAAGCTTGCGCGCCATGCGAATGACGGTCGGGGTCGAAACTTGCGCCGCAGCGGCCAGCTTGGTGATCGATTGCAAACCGGCCATCGGATAATCCTGCAACAGGACCGAGGCCAATTGACGTTCAGACCGTGTCAGATCGTCCAGCTCATCCTGAATCCTCTGTTTGACAAGTTTGGCAACGGTGGCCATCGGCGCCCTCGTTTCTTGAATTTGTTACAGAATATGTTCGTTTGAAATTTTGTCTACAGAAATTTTCTTGACAGGTGAGAAGTTGCTGTAACAAATGCTACCTATGCGTCACGAGACCGAGTCATCATTGCTTTTGCCGACCGAAGCCCCGGCAGCCCGCGTGCTCAATGCGCACGGTCGCACGCCTGCCGTGCTGATATGCGAACATGCAAGCCGGTTTATTCCGGCCGCGCTGGATGGACTGGGGCTGGATGAGGCGGCGGCCAGCTCTCACGCGGCCTGGGACATCGGCGCGCTGGACCTGTCGGTGGAGCTGATGGGCGCTTTGGATGCGCCGCTGGTCCACTCGCGCGTCAGTCGCCTTGTTTATGACTGCAACCGCCCGCCCGAACGCGAAGATGCCATGCCGCAAGTCAGCGAAGTGTTTTCCATTCCCGGCAACATGAACCTGACAGATGCTCAGCGCGCCCAGCGGGTTCGCGACGTGTATGAACCTTTCAAAACGCTGGTTTCATCCACTTTGGACGAACGGCCTGAACCTCCGGTTGTCATCACGATCCACAGCTTCACGCCCGTCTACAAGGGAACCCCCCGAACGGTAGAGCTGGGGATTCTTCATGACGAAGACGACCGCGCCGCGCAGCTGATGCTGAGCCACGCGGAAAGCTCGGGATTGCGCGTGGCTTTGAACGAACCTTACTCGGCGACGGATGGCGTCACGCACACGTTGCGCGAACACGCGGTCCGGCGCGGGCTTCCAAATGTCATGATCGAAGTCCGAAACGATCTGATCGACACAGCAGAAGGCGTAAACCGCATTGCGGGATTGCTTACGCCAATTCTGCAATCGGTCATCCAAGACTTATCGCACGCAGAGGCGAAACCATGAGAGCAGAGGTATCGGGATGAATTTCATGCGGGGATATGTGGCGGTCATTGACCGCACGAACCGCTGGATCGGACGCTTCGTCATGTACGGCATCTTCGTCATGATGGGCATCCTGCTCTGGTCCTCGATTTCAAAAACCTTTTTCCTGCCATCGCTGTGGACCCTGGAAATGGCCCAGTTCGCAATGGTCGCCTACTACATTCTGGGCGGACCCTATTCGATCCAGATGGGATCCAACGTCCGCATGGACCTTCTGTACGGCGAATGGTCCGACCGTCGTCGCGCGTGGACGGATGCGATCACCGTCCTTTTCCTGATCATCTACCTGGGCGTGATGATCTACGGCGGATACGACTCGCTGAGCTATTCGCTGCAATATGGCGAACGCAGCCCGACCGCGTGGCGTCCATACCTGTGGCCAATCAAGGTCATCATGGTCGTGGGCCTGTTCCTGATGTTGCTTCAGGCGATCTCGGAACTGTTCAAAGATATTCTGCGCCTCAGGGGCGATGACATCCCGCGCGAGGTGATCTGATGTCGTACGAATTGATCGCCATCCTGATGTTTTCGACCATGATGCTGATGCTGCTGACCGGGCAGCGCGTTTTTGGCGCGATTGGTTTTGTCGCCGTGATGGCCGCCCTGTTTCTGTGGGGGGATCGCGGCGGCTATGACATTGGCTTTTCGGCCGCCATGAAGCTGATGAAATGGTATCCGCTGCTGACCCTGCCGATGTTCATCTTCATGGGCTACGTTCTGGCCGAGTCAAAAATTGCAGACGATCTGTACAAGATGTTCCACGTCTGGATGGGCGGCCTGAACGGTGGGCTCGCAATCGGCACGATCGGTCTTATGGTGCTGATTTCGGCCATGAACGGGCTGAGTGTCGCGGGCATGGCCATCGGCGCGACCATTGCGCTGCCGGAACTGCTGAAACGTGGCTATGACAAGAAAATGGTGACCGGTGTGATACAAGCCGGATCGTCATTGGGCATCCTTGTGCCGCCCTCCGTCGTGCTGGTTCTTTACGCGATGATCGCGCGCCAGCCTGTCGGGCAGCTCTGGCTTGCAGGGCTGCTTCCCGGGCTGATGATGGCCGCCATGTTCATCCTTTACATCGTGATCCGCTGCCGCATCAACCCGGCCTTGGGGCCCGCCTTGTCAGCCGAGGAGCGCGACGTGCCCATGGCAGAGAAACTGCGCCTGTTGCGTGCGGGCCTGCTGCCCTTGGGCATTTTCGCCGCGATGATGGTGCCCTTCGTCAACGGCTGGACCTCGCTGGTCGAAAGCTCGGCCATCGGAGCGTTGACGGCGTTCGCCGCGGCCATCCTCAAGGGCCGTATGACACGTGAGGTTTTCGAGACGTCTGTACGGTCAACGCTGGGCATCACCTGTATGTTCATGTGGATCATCCTGGCTGCGCTTGCCTTTGGCGCTGTTTTCGACGGTTTGGGCGCCGTTCGGGCAATCGAGAACCTGTTTACCGAACGGCTGGGCCTCAACCCATGGGTGATCCTGATCTTGATGCAGCTCAGCTTTATTCTGATGGGCACGTTTCTGGACGATACGGCCATGCTGGTGATCGTCGCGCCTTTGTACGTGCCGCTCGTGGGTGCATTGGGGTTCGACCTGATCTGGTATGGGGTTCTGTACACGATCACCACCCAGATCGCCTATATGACGCCGCCCTTCGGCTACAACCTGTTCCTGATGCGCGCGATGGCGCCGCCAGAGATATCGCTGCGCGACATTTACGGTTCGATCCTGCCCTTCGTGATGGTGATGACACTGGCGCTGGCGATCATCATGACGTTCCCGCAGATCGCACTGTGGCTGCCTGAATACATCTACAACAAATGATCCCGGATCAAACCGGGGCTTCGCGGGCAATCCCCGCACAATCGAAACTGACCAACGGAGAGAGAGAATGACGAACAGACGTACATTTCTGAAAGGTGCTGCGGCCGCTCCCGCCGCTGCTCTGGCGACGCCTGCACTGGCGCAATCGACCATCAGATGGCGGATGCAGACCTATGCCGGCCCGGCGCTGGCCGAACACGTGATCGACCCGGCCATCAAGATGTTCAACACGATCGCCGGTGACCGGATGCAGATCGAGCTGTTCTATGCCGACCAGCTGGTTCCCACGGGCGAGCTGTTCCGCGCCATGCAGCGCGGCACGATTGATGCCGTGCAGTCGGATGATGACTCGATGGCGTCGCCCACCGAGGTCACCGTGTTCGGCGGCTATTTCCCCTTTGCCTCGCGCTACTCGCTGGACGTGCCGGTTCTGTTCAACCAGTACGGGCTGAACGAGATCTGGGACGAGGAATACTCGAAAGTCGGCGTCAAGCACATCTCGGCCGGTGCCTGGGATCCGTGCCACTTTGCAACGAAGGAACCGATCAACAGCCTGGCGGACCTTCAGGGCAAACGTGTGTTTACCTTCCCGACCGCGGGCCGCTTCCTGTCTCAGTTCGGCGTTGTGCCGGTCACCCTGCCCTGGGAAGACATCGAAGTTGCGGTTCAAACCGGCGAGCTGGACGGCATCGCGTGGTCCGGTATCACCGAAGACTACACAGTCGGCTGGGCGGATGTGACCAACTACTTCCTGACCAACAACATCTCGGGTGCCTGGGCCGGTTCGTTCTTTGCCAACATGGACCGCTGGAACGAGCTGCCCGAAGATTTGCAGACCCTGTTCCGCGTCTGCACCGATCAGTCCCACTATTATCGTCAATGGTGGTACTGGGGCGGTGAAGCCAGCCTGCGCGTCAACGGAGACAAGATGCAGCTGACGTCGATTCCGGACGAAGAATGGGCAACCGTCGAAGCTGCGGCCGTTGCCTTCTGGGACGAGATCGCAGCCGAATCTGAAACCAAGGCGAAGGTTGTTGAAATCTTCAAACAGTACAACGCCGACATGCTCAAGGCTGGACGGCCCTACCGCTACGGCTAAGACTTGGCCAAGCGACCCGCCCCTTGCATGGGGGCGGGTCTGACTGAACGAATGGCCGATGAAGGATTTCGGCAAAGACAAAGGTGGCACATGCTCACGTTCGAACATCTTAAAACGCAGGTATCCGAAGGTTCGGTTGATACGGTTCTGGTCTGCATGGTGGACATGCAGGGCCGGTTGATGGGCAAACGCTTTCACGCGGGCCATTTCGTGGCAGGCGCATGGGAAGAGACCCATTGCTGCAACTACCTGCTGGCCACCGATCTGGAGATGGCGACACCCGATGGCTATGCCTCGACCAGTTGGGAACGGGGTTATGGCGATTATGTCATGAAACCTGACCTCAGCACCCTGCGCCCGGTGCCGTGGCTTGAAGGCACGGTGATGGTGATGTGTGACGTGCTGGATCATCACACGCACGAGGAAGTGCTGCACGCGCCGCGCTCAATCCTGAAAAAACAGGTCAGCCGTTTGAAAGCCATGGGCTATGACGCCATGACGGCGACCGAGCTTGAGTTTTTCCTGTTTGAGAAAAGCTTTGACCAGATCCGCAAGGAAGGTTTCCGGGATTTGGAGCCGATCTCGGGCTATAACGAAGACTATCATATCCTTCAGACCACCAAGGAAGAGCATGTGATGCGTCCGATCCGCAACCATCTGTGGGATGCGGGCATTCCGGTTGAGAACTCCAAAGGTGAGGCCGAGACCGGGCAGGAAGAGCTGAACATCAAATACGCACCCGCGATGGAAACAGCCGAGTATCATTCGATCGCCAAGAACGCTGTGAAGGAGATCGCGTGGCAACATGGTCACGCAGCGACGTTCCTGCCGAAATGGCACCACGAGAAAGTTGGTAGCTCGTCCCATGTGCACCAGTCACTATGGGCGGATGGACAGCCTGCCTTCTATGACGCCGGGGACGATCTAGGCATGTCGGCGCTGATGAAAAGCTATATGGCTGGGCTGCTGAAATATGCCCCTGATTACACCTATTTCATGGCACCTTACATCAACAGTTACAAACGCTTCATGAAAGGCACCTTCGCGCCAACGCGGATCATCTGGTCCGTGGACAACCGCACCGCCGGGTTCCGCCTGTGCGGTGACGGTACCAAGGCCGTACGCGTCGAGTGCCGAATTCCGGGCTCGGATATGAACCCCTATCTGGCGATGGCTGGCATGCTGGCGGCAGGGATCGCGGGCATCGAGGAAGGGCTGGATCTGCAACCGCCGACCAAGGGCGACGTTTACCAAGGTGAGACTGCGATGATCCCGGGCAACCTTCGCGCCGCGCGGGATGCGCTGCACGGATCGGTCATGTTGCGCGCGGCCATGGGAGATGACGTCGTCGACCACTATACCCGTGCCGCGGAGGTCGAGATCGAGGAGTTCGAACGCGTGGTCACGGATTGGGAAATCGCCCGCGGATTCGAGCGGGCGTAAGGTCGGGACGCGCTGGGGGCTCTGCCCCCAGACCCCCGGGATATTTTGGGCCAGATGAAGCAGGGATCCTGTTTCTTTCGGAAATGGAGTGAAAATGGGGCGGATGTTGAAATGTGTCTCGCCGATCGATGGATCGGTTTATGCCGAACGTGAAGTGTTGTCGCGAGAGGCCGCGTTCGGGGCCGCGGCGCGTGCTCGGGCTGCTCAGGCGGAATGGGCAGCTCGTCCGTTGCAGGAGCGGATCGATCTTGTGATGGCGGGTGTGGCCGCCGTTGGCGCCATGAACGATGAGATCGTGCCGGAACTGGCCCATATGATGGGTCGCCCAGTGCGTTATGGCGGCGAGTTCGGTGGATTCAACGAACGTGCCAGCCATATGGCGGAGATTGCCGAGACGTCCCTGGCAGATATCGCCGTCGGCGAAGACGAAACGTTCAAACGCTACATCAAGCGCATTCCTAATGGGGTGGTCTTTGTGGTGGCGCCCTGGAACTATCCCTACATGACGGCGATCAACACGGTCGCACCGGCGCTTATCGCGGGCAACACGGTCGTCCTGAAACACGCGACACAGACGTTGCTGGTGGGCGAGCGCATGGCAAAGGCGTTCCATTCGGCAGGTGTGCCCGAGGACGTATTCCAGAATGTGTTCCTGAGCCACGACGTGACCAACGACCTGATCGCGGGCAATGCATTTGATTTCGTGAACTTCACCGGATCAGTCGGCGGCGGTCAGGCGATGGAACGTGCCGCGGCGGGCACGTTTACCGGCGTCGGCACCGAGCTGGGCGGCAAGGATCCCGGCTATGTGATGGATGACGCCGACCTGGATGCCGCGGTCGACACGCTGATTGACGGTGCGATGTTCAATTCGGGCCAATGTTGTTGCGGAATCGAGCGGATCTATGTTCACGAGAGCCTTTATGACGACTTTGTCGCCAAGGCGGTGGACATCGTGAAGGGTTACAAGCTGGGCAACCCGCTGGATGCCGAGACAACGATTGGCCCGATGGCCAATGTGCGGTTTGCCGATGAGGTACGAGCGCAGATCGCCGAGGCGGTTGCAGCCGGTGCAGTCGCGCATATCGACACCTTTGCTGAAGACGACGGTGGCGCGTACCTGACACCGCAAATCCTGACCAATGTCACTCATGACATGCGCGTGATGCGGGACGAAAGCTTTGGGCCCGTGGTGGGCATCATGAAAGTGTCCTCGGACGAGGAGGCCATCGCATTGATGAATGACAGTGAGTTTGGCCTGACTGCCAGCCTGTGGACCCGCGATGTGGATCGTGCGGCGCGGGTGGGTGACCGGATCGAAACGGGGACCGTGTTCATGAACCGCGCCGATTATCTGGACCCCGGCCTGTGCTGGACGGGCTGCAAGAATACCGGGCGCGGCGGCGGTCTGTCCGTCATCGGATATCACAACCTGACACGTCCCAAATCCTACCACCTCAAAAAGGTAACGGGCTAAGGACGACGGCCTGCTTCGGACCCACCCCCTCGCCGAAGCAGGCCTTATTTTGCAAAGGAAACCTGACATGACACTTGTTGGAAACTGGTCCTATCCGACCGCCATCAAATTCGGAGCCGGGCGCATCAGGGAGTTGCCCGAAGCCTGCGCCGCCACCGGAATGAAGAAACCACTGCTGGTCACGGACAAGGGGCTGGCCGATCTGCCCATCACCAGCGCGACACTGGATATCATGGAAGCCGCCGGACTGGGCCGCGGCCTGTTCAGCGATGTGGACCCCAACCCGAATGAAAAGAACCTTGAAGCCGGAGTTGCGGCCTATAACGCGGGTGGCCATGACGGGGTGATCGCCTTTGGCGGCGGCTCTGGGCTGGATCTGGGCAAGATGGTCGCTTTCATGGCCGGTCAGACGCGCCCCGTTTGGGATTTCGAGGATATCGGCGACTGGTGGACACGAGCCGATGCCAACGCGATCGCGCCAATCATTGCCGTTCCGACCACCGCAGGGACAGGATCGGAAGTGGGCCGCGCGAGCGTCATCACCAATTCCGAGACCCATGCCAAGAAGATCATCTTTCATCCCAAGGTTCTGCCGACCGTGGTGATTTGCGACCCGGAGCTGACCGTCGGGATGCCCAAGTTCATCACGGCAGGAACAGGCCTGGACGCCTTCGCGCATTGCGTCGAAGCCTTCTCGAGCCCGCATTATCACCCGATGAGCCAGGGCATCGCGCTGGAGGGTATGCGACTGGTGAAAGAGTATTTGCCACGTGCCTATGCAGACGGCACCGATATCGAGGCCCGCGCCCAGATGATGAGCGCCGCTGCCATGGGCGCAACGGCTTTCCAGAAGGGCCTTGGCGCGATCCACGCGATGAGCCACCCAATTGGCGCGGTATTCAACACCCATCACGGCACCACGAACGCGGTCTGCATGCCCGCTGTGCTGGACTTCAACGCCCCGGCCATTGCAGATCGGTTCCAGCAAGCTGCGGCATATCTGGGCATCGACGGCGGCTTCGATGGTTTCCGCGCCTTCGTGCAGAATTTCAACGACAGCCTTGGCATCCCCCGCACATTGTCCGACCTGGGTGTGACCGAAGCTTCTATCCCAGAGCTTGTCGAAGGGGCGATCATCGACCCGTCATGCGGCGGCAACCCGATTGAGTTGACGAAAGACAACCTGACGCAGCTGTTCAAAGCAGCGCTGTAAGAAACCAAAGGGCCCGGCGAAACTTGCCGGGCCCTTTGCGTTCGGATTGCCAAGATCAGATCAATGCCCGGTCAAAACCAGAGTGTTCACCGGCATCAGGATCAAACGCAGGCGCAGACCCGCGGCATGCACCACGCCGATCGTGTCGACCACGTGCAGGAAGGCCGCCTCCCAAAAGCCCAGATCCTCGTGCTCCAACCGCTCGTGGTTGTCTGTGTAGACATTGGCCAGACAATTGCTGCCCGGCGGAATGTCATCGGCCATACCTTTGTACAGCGGCTCCATATAGACCAGAATCGAGCCCGGATTGTTGTTGCTCTGCACGTCCCGCAATTCGTCCGATGGGCGGATCTGGCCAGACGGGATGACATCCTGCACCTCGACCACCACGGTGGGGATCACGGTGAATGGCTTTGTCATGCAGCCCAATTCACCAATCATGCCCGGCTTGATCACCTGGGCAGAAAGCTGGCTGAAAGCAGCCTGAAAACGATCATGCCCTGTGTGCGATGGCACAAGAATGCCCGCGGGGCGCAACAACGGGCTTACGTAGTCACCGACCTGAAGGCCGAACTGTTCGACCCGCCCTGTGACGCCTGCGGTGATCACCGTTTTGTCCAACTCGGTCTGTGCAGCATCCAGTTGCGCAATGGCACTGGCCAGCTGCGCGGGGATCAGTTCTTCGATCTGCTGCTCAACCGCGGCACGTTTGGATTCCGCTGCAAGAACCTGGGCCTCCCGCTCGGCGACAAGGTTTTCCAGCCTCTCAATCTCGGCCAGCCTTACGGCGCTTGAACCTTCGTCGCGCAAGGTCGTGTTGCGTTCAAGATCCTCCAGAGACTGCGCAAGGGCTGCCTTGGCACCTGCAATTCCAGCTTCTGCCTCGGCCAAATCGGTTTCCGCAACCTTAAGCGAGGCCTGCACCTGTGCAATCTGCGCATTTGCCGCCTGAACCTGGGCGGTCTGGCTGAAATCCTCGATCCGGAAAATCGGTTGACCCGCAGTTACCAGTTCGTTGTTCTTGACGAAAACCTCGGAAACACGGCCGCCCAATTGCGGCAGAATGGTCACCGTCCGGAAATAGGATGCCGCGGTTTTGCTGGCCGGATGAAAGTAAAACAGCGTGGTGATCACGGTCAGCGCCAGAATGGCACAGGTGGTCAAACCCCAGCGCAGTTCGTACCACATGGTGAACAAGGTAATCTCGTGACCGATCCGCTTGCCCTGTACAAAACGGCGGAACAGATAGTCGGGCAGCACCGTTATCAGGGCGCAGAGCATGGTCTCGATCATGTGGATTGCTCCTGCGCATCGCTGGGTCCAGGTTCTGGCGCAGCCGGCACCGTTGTTTCAGGCACTGGTTCCGGAACAGGTGACCGACCCAGAGAACGAATGGCATCGGCAATGTTTCGAAGCGGGGTGGCAAAATCCGGGAACTGGAACCCTGCGACCAATATTGCAGCAACCCAGAAAAGCCCATTATGTGTAAACAACGCCAGCAGCGCCAGAATACCCACCAACTGAAATTGCGGGTGATTGTTTTCGTGGGCCATTTTTTCAGGAACCGAATGCAGCGTCAGGTATCCGACACCGATCAGCACCACCAGAACGACGAAAAAAACGACCATGGCGGAGAAAAGGTAATCGCTTCCGTCAGCTGCGACAACATATCCTGGAATATGCCCTGTGGCCATTGGATGAAGGTCTGCTGCGGTCACCTTACCCTCCTGTATAATTTGATACTTCTTTGACCGGGTTGAAGCACAATTTCAAGGCTGCTTATAGTCCGGAAACTCAAACGCGTGGCGAACGAGGAGCTTTGGCGCCAGCATGAAACTCAAGGAACCTGTAGCGTCTCTGCTCAGGATGGATCGCAAGTCATGATTGATTTCCTGATAATCGGAGGCGGCATCGCCGGGCTGAGCGCCGGTGCGCGCCTGTCGCAGCACGGAACCGTGATGGTTCTGGAAGCGGAAGACGCCCTGGGCTATCACGCGTCGGGCCGGTCAGCGGCCTTGTTCGAAGAAAGCTATGGACCGCCTTCGGTCGTCGCACTGAACAAAGCGGGGGCTGCCTTTCTTCATACGCAGAATGGCGGTTACCTGACCCCGCGCGGATTGATGCTGGTCGGAGCAATTGACCAGCCCGACATGTTCGAAGCCGATTGCGCCGATCTGAACATGGTGAAAATACCGATGGATCAGGCGATATCGCGCGTTCCGATCCTGAACCCGGACAAGGTCGGGTTTGCAGCCATCAGCGAAGCGGCCTTTGACATCGATACGGATCGCCTGTTGCAGGATTTCGCCCGGACCATCCGGCGAAACGGGGGAACGGTTTCGACGAAAAGCAGAGTCACCGGCATTCGAAAAGAAAAACACTGGGCGGTTGAGGCCGGTGAGATCTTTGAAGCCCGCACTCTGATCAACGCAGCCGGGGCCTGGGTGGATGAGGTTGCACAGCTTGCAGGGCTGCCCGGTATCAGCATCACACCTCGCCGTCGGTCAATGGCGCGTCTTCCCGCCCCCGGAGGGCATGACGTTTCTGTCTGGCCGATGATGCTGGGCGCCGGCGAAACATGGTACGCCAAACCGGATGCGGGCAAGCTGCTGGTCTCACCATCCGAAGCTGATCCGGTTCCGCCACAGGATGCTTATGCCGATGATATGGTGCTGGCAGAGGGTCTGGCACGGTATGAGGAGCTGATGACCGAGCCTGTCACAAGAGTTGAAACGAATTGGGCGGGCTTGCGAAGTTTTGCCCCGGACGGGACCTTGGTGCTTGGGCGCGACCCGCTGGACCCTTCGTTTGTCTGGTGTGGCGGTCAGGGCGGGTATGGTTTTCAAACCTCACCGGCGGCCTCGCAGCTTTTGTGCGATCTTGTTGTCGGAAACACACCCGAACTGGAACCTGACATAGTAGGCATGTTGACCCCTGACAGGCTGGAACGATGATCAAACGCAGCCTCCCCTCGTCTGCAAGCGTCGCCACTGCGTCTGAAGATGGCAAGCTGGTGGCCCCGGCAGCATCCCGGAACACCGACGCCCTGTGTGCAGTGTTGCAAGAATGGGGCCCGTCCCAAGGCCAGGCATTGGAAATCGCAAGCGGGACTGGTCAGCATGTCAGGGCCTTCGCCGAAATGCTGCCCGGGCTGACCTGGCAGCCTTCGGAAGTTGACCCTGAGCGACGCGTGAGTATCGATGCCTATACCCGCAACCTACCCAATGTCGCGCGGGTCGCAGAACTGGATGCAACGCTTTCGGGCTGGCACAGGCGGTTTTGCGACCAGGATCTGATCGTTCTGATCAACTTGATTCACTTGATCAGTTGGCAGGAAACCAGAACCATCATTTCAGAAGTCGCACAATCCCTGTCACCAAAGGGGCGGTTCATCTTGTACGGTCCGTTCAAACGCTCGGGCCAACTCATCAGTGACGGGGATGTCCGCTTTCACGAGGCTTTGATCCAGCAAGCCCCCGAAATCGGCTACAAAAACGACGCGGACATTCTGGACCTGCTCGAAAACGTCGGCCTGCTCGCGTTGGCCTCGGTCGAAATGCCTGCCAACAATCTTGCATTCATTGCCGAACGCCCTGACGTCTGATCGAGATCAAAGTCAAACAGTCGCAACCCACTTCATATTCCAGTTGCTAGATATGAAGAAGGGCACTCAGCAATGGCATGGCAAGAAAAACTCTCGGCAACACGAAAGAGTTTGCGAAACCTGAACGGATCCATTCCCGACACGACACGCGCATTCGGAGCGCTTGGCAAAGCCGTCAAAGAGGGCGGGACGCTCGACTACAAGACCAAGGAACTCATTGCGTTGGGCATGTCAGTCACCGTGCGATGCGAACCCTGCATCACCCTGCACACCGAAGCTTTGATCAAGGCCGGTGCGACACGGGAAGAAGTGTCCGACGTGTTGGCCATGGCGATCCAGATGGGCGGCGGCCCAGCCATGATGTACGCGGCCAAGGCGCTGGAATGCTTCGACGAACTGTCTGGATGACAAAAAAGAAAAGGCCCCGAAGGTTTTCGGGGCCTTTCTTCGATCAACCGTCCTTGCGGATGGTTTCGTTTTTCGGGTCGTAGGGGCTGTCGCAGGTCACGACCGCATCCCACAGCTTGTCCTGCATCTTGACCTTCAGCTTTGTGCCTTCGACCGCCAGCTCGGGCTTCACATAGCCCATGCCGATAGATTTCTCGAAGGCCACGGAATACCCGCCCGAGGTCAATCGACCCACGCGTTCACCTTCCGGTGTGTACAGTGCCTCGCGGCCCCATGGGTCGGCATCCTCCGGTCCGTCGATCAGCAGGGTACAGCATTTCACGCGCACGCCGGTCTCTTCCAGCTTGGCCTTGCCGTAAAAGTCTTTCGACAAATCGACAAAGCGCGGCAGGTCGGCCTCCAGCGGGGTCGCGTCGCGGCCCAGTTCGGTGCCAAAGGCGCGATAGGATTTCTCCTGACGCAGCCAGTTCTGGGCGCGGGCACCGACCAGCTTCATGCCATGCTTCTCGCCGGCTTCTTCAAGCAGGTCGAACAGGTAGTTCTGCATCTCGATCGGGTGGTGCAGTTCCCAGCCCAGCTCGCCGGTATAGGCCACGCGGATCGCGTTGACCGGGCACATGCCCAGTTCGATCTGACGCGCCGACAGCCACGGGAAGCGCTTGTTCGACATGGCGGTTTCCGGATCGGCGTCCTTGATGACCTCTTTCAGAACGTCACGCGACTTGGGTCCGGCTATGGCGAAGACGCCCCATTGCGTGGTCACGTCCTGGATTTCGATATATCCGAACTCCTCCATCTTGTCCTCGGCCGCCTTGCGCAGATAGTCGGCGTCGTACTCGGTCCAGGCTCCGGCAGAGACGAGGTAGTAGTTGTTCTCGCCATTGCGGACGATGGTGTATTCGGTGCGGGTGGTGCCGTGCGAGGTCAGCGCATAGGTCAGATTGATGCGGCCGACCTTGGGCAGCTTGTTGCAGGTGAACCAATCCAGGAACTGGGTGGCACCGGGGCCTTTGACGACGTGCTTGGTGAAGGCCGACGCGTCGATCAGGCCAACGCCTTCGCGGATCGCCTTGGCTTCTTCGACGGCGTATTGCCACCAGCCGCCACGACGGAACGACCGGCTTTCCTTGTCGAAGTTCTCGGGCGCATCGACGGGGCCGAAATAGTTCGGACGTTCCCAGCCATTGACCCAGCCGAACTGGGCACCGCGTGCTTTCTGCCGATCATATGCGGGAACGGTCCGCAGCGGGCGGCAGGCTTCACGCTCTTCGTCGGGGTGGTGCAGGATGTAGACGTGCTCATAGCACTCTTCGTTCTTGCGGGCCGCGAATTCGGTTGTCATCCAGTTGGACGAGTACCGTTTGGGGTCCAGCGAGGCCATATCGATCTCGGCTTCGCCATCGACCATCATCTGCGCCAGATAGTAGCCCGTGCCGCCTGCCGCGGTGATGCCAAAGCTGAAACCTTCGGCCAGCCACATGTTGCGCAGGCCCGGCGCAGGGCCGACCAGCGGGTTGCCGTCAGGCGTATAACAGATCGGGCCGTTGAAGTCGTCTTTCAGACCGGATTCAGCACAGGACGGCACGCGCTCGGCCATGGCCATGTACTGATCCGCGATCCGATCCAGATCCAGCGGGAACAGATCCGCGCGGAAGCTGTCCGGCACACCGTGTTCAAACCGTGCGGGGGCGCCATGTTCATAGATACCCAGAATCCAGCCGCCGCGTTCTTCACGGGCGTAGGATTCATTGTCCGCGTCGCGCACGACGGGGTGTTCGGGGTTGCCCGCTTCACGCCATTTGACCAACTCCGGGTCTTTGTCCATGACGATGAACGTATGCTCGACCGGGATCGCCGGCATCTTGATGCCCAGCATCTTGGCGGTGCGCTGTGCGTGGTTGCCCGATGCAGTGACAACATGTTCGGCAGTGATCACGACCTTTTCGTCGCTTTCGACAAGGTTGCCGCCTTTTTCCACCATTTTGGTGCAGGTGACTTCCCAATGGGTGCCGTTCCAGTGGAAGGCATCCGCCTGCATCTTGCGCACGATCTCGACACCACGCTGACGGGCCCCCTTGGCCATCGCCTGCGTCACGTCCGCCGGGTTAATGTAGCCGTCCTCGGTGTGGTAGATCGCGCCTTTCAGATCCGATGTCTCGATCAGCGGCCAACGCTCCTTGATCTGCTCGGGGGTCAGCCACTCATAGGCAACATCGCAGGTTTCGGCGGTGGAGGCGTAGAGCATGTACTCGTCCATGCGCTCCTGCGTCTGTGCCATGCGCAGGTTGCCGACGACGGCAAAGCCCGCGTTCAGCCCGGTTTCTTCTTCCAGCGTCTTGTAGAAGTCGACCGAGTACTTGTGGATGTGCGTTGTCGCATAGGACATGTTGAACAATGGCAGCAGACCAGCCGCGTGCCAGGTGGACCCGGACGTCAGCTCGTCCCGTTCGATCAACATCACATCATTCCAGCCCGCTTTGGCCAGATGATAGGCAATCGAGGTCCCAACGGCGCCGCCGCCAACAACCAGTGCTTTGACTTGGGTTTTCATAACCGGGCGTCTCCCCTTGAAATCAGTTGACACCATATGGCGCACTTGAGGGGGATCGCGCGACATTCATCCGACCAGTGATATGAAAAAAACGACCCGATCATCAAATGCGGGTCGCAGATCGGACATGAAACCCGTGATCTCAACCGCTGGAGCGACAGCGCTTGCTTGTCCCGATCGTGGTGCAGACAAGTTTCCGAACTTCCTCTGACGGTGTCTTCGCCGCGGGGTCCTCGGACTGTGAAGGTTGCGCATCTGCTTCAAGCCGACTTTCCGAAATCCCGACACGCGCGGATACCGAGGCAACATAACCTTTGAAGCCCAGCCCGTTTTCGGATGCCTTGGCCTGCTGATAATAGTCCAGCCCAACAATGGCGACCCCGCAGATCGCTGCAAACCCTGCCAGATATTTTGCGCTCATCTCGACCACCTGTTCCTAACCGAGTCGGTGAGACCAGAACATGTGGACGATTTGAAGGCGCAATGCGGGCCAGAACGCGAAAACCGCTAGGATTGGCCCGCCA
This sequence comes from Ruegeria sp. HKCCD6157, assembly GCF_013110685.1. Lineage (NCBI taxonomy): Bacteria > Pseudomonadati > Pseudomonadota > Alphaproteobacteria > Rhodobacterales > Roseobacteraceae > Ruegeria > Ruegeria sp. HKCCD6157. Next base: position 636,808 of record NZ_WVRB01000001.1, on the reverse strand, counting down.
AAACCTTGCCGGGATTCATGATGTTCTCGGGGTCCAAAGCAGCCTTGATTGCGGCCATATACTGCGTGGCGGCGCCCAGCTCCTTGATAAGGTATGGCCGTTTGCCCTGACCGATTCCGTGTTCACCTGTGCAGGTGCCTTCCATTGAAATTGCCAGGTCGTTCAACCATCCGACAAACTCTTCGGCTTTGGCAACTTCTTCGGTGTTCTGCATATCGATCAAAATAAGCGTGTGAAAGTTCCCATCCCCCACATGCCCCACAATTGGCGCGAGCAAGCCAAGATCAGCTGCCTTCTGCTGAGTGCCGGTCACACATTCCGCCAGGCGCGAGATCGGCACGCAGACATCCGTTGAAATACCACGCGCGCCGGGGCGCAGTTGCAGACACGCCCAATACATATCATGGCGCGCCTGCCAAAGCTTGTTCCGTTCTTCGGTGGTCGAGGTCGCAGCAAAATCCGTACCGCCGAACTCCTCGGCGATCTGGCCAAAGGTTTCAGCCTGTTCCGCCGCACCGCTTTCAGAGCCATGGAATTCAAGCAGCAGCAACGGCGTTTCCGGAAGACTCAGCCCGGAATAGGCGTTTGCCGCCTGAACCGACATTTCATCCAGCAACTCTATTCGGGCGACCGGAATGCCATACTGAATGGTCATCATCACCGCGCGGCACGCGGCATCGACCGAAGGAAAGGAACACCTGGCCGAGCTGATCGCTTCGGGGATGCCCTGCAAGCGCAGAGTCAGCTCGGTGATGATACCCAACGTGCCTTCCGCCCCAATCAGAAGGCGTGCCAGATCATACCCGGCCGATGACTTCTTGGCCCGGTGACCGGTACGGATGATCTGGCCGTCCGGCATGACCGCCTCGAGGCTGAGAACGTTGTCGCGCATCGTTCCGTATCGCACCGCATTGGTGCCCGAAGCGCGGGTCGCGGCCATACCGCCCAGCGACGCATTCGCCCCCGGGTCAATCGGAAAGAACAAACCCTGATCCCGCAAATGAGTATTCAGCGCCTCGCGCGTGACGCCGGGCTGCACGACACAATCCAGATCTTCGGCGTGGACAGCCAGCACCTTGTCCATCTGCATCAGATCGACCGAGATCCCCCCCGCTGGCGCATTCACATGCCCTTCCAGCGACGTTCCCGTGCCAAAGGGAATCACCGGCACCCGGTGCGCGGCACAGGTTTTGACGATTTCCGACACGTCCTGCGTAGTATGCGGGAAAACCACGGCATCCGGGCTCTGGTTTTCGATCCAGGTCGTGGTGTGCCCGTGCTGTTCACGAATCGCGGCACCCGTTTGCAACCTGTCGCCAAAACGTTGTTTCAGAACGCCTATGACGGTTTCGATACCTGTTTCATTCCGAGGCAAAGCGGTCGCTTGCACCATCGTCATCCTCCCCTGTCCCGGCACGTTGCGGGCCGTTCAGTCCATGACTAAAGGGCTCGTCAAGTGCGGGCAATCCCCACAAATACCAAGGCCCTATTCGCCCAGCGCAATACCTTCGCGACGGGGGTCGGCACCACCGCTCAGCCCGTCGCCGATTTCGATGGCGTGAAGGCCAGATGTCAGGTCACGCGGGTTTACCTCAAACCCAAACTGGGTCAGCCCGTCGGAAAAGCCTTCGGCAGATGTGCCGACCTCGACATCATATGTTCCGAAACGATTGACAAGATGCGGCAGCGACACGGCTTGTTGCACATCCATGCCCCAGTCGGCCCATGCGATGATCGATTTGGCCACATAGCCGATGATCCGACTGCCACCCGGCGAGCCAATCGCCAGAACCGGCGCGCCATCCTGCATCACGATGGTCGGGCTCATGGACGAACGCGGGCGTTTTCCGGGCTCCAGCCGGTTGGCGATCGGCACACCATCGCTGTGGGTCTTGAACGAAAAATCCGTCAGTTCGTTGTTCAGAAGGAACCCGTTCGTCATTAGGCGTGAGCCAAAGCCGTTTTCGATGGTCGTGGTCATCGACAACACGTTGCCATAGCTGTCTACAATCGAGATATGCGAGGTCGAAGGCAGCTCCAGCGACACATCATCCGCCCAGTTCAGCGCGTGGTCGAATTCCGGCTGACCGGGCCCGACATCTGCCAGCGCGCCTTCGGTGTTCAGCAATTCTGCTCGTTGCGACAGGTAGGCCGGATCAACCAGCCCTTTGGTCGGCATGGGCACGAAATCGTTGTCAGCCATGTACCGGCCGCGGTCCGCAAAGGCGAGGCGCGAAGCGTCCCCGATCAACCGCCAGGCCTCGGCGCTTTCCGGCCCCATGGCCGCCAGATCATAGCCGTTCAGCATCCCCAGAATTTGCCCCACGGTCAGCGCACCCGACGACGGCGGGCCCATGCCGCAGACTTCATAGGCGCGGTATTCCGCGCAAACCGGTTCGCGCTCGATCACCTGATACAGCGCAAGATCCGCACCGGACAGAACACCGGGATTGCCCGGAGCATTGCGAACCGTGCGCACGATGTCTGCCGCAATCTCACCGCCATAGAAACCGGCCGCCCCGTCACTGGCCAACACACGCAGCGTTTCGGCATAAGCTGGGTTCATCAGGCGCTGCCCCTGTTGCAGCGGCGCGCCCCCCGGCAGGAAATATTCAGCGGTTTCCGGGAAGCGCGACAGGCGCTCGGCATCGTTTTCAACAAGGCTGGCCAGACGCGGGGACACCAGGAACCCTTCATCCGCCAACCGGATTCCATCGGCAAACAATCCGGGCCACGAGGAACGCCCCCAGCGGCGATGCGCCTCTTCCAGCAAGGCAGGTGTGCCCGGCGTCCCCACGGACAGCCCACCGACAACCGCATCGAAGAATTTCAGCGGCTCACCGTTTTCGTCCTGAAACAGGGTCGGTGTGGCCGCCAGCGGCGCCGTTTCTCGCCCGTCCAGAGTTGTCATCTGACCGGTCGCTGCATCGTACCAGACCAGAAACGCACCGCCGCCCAAGCCCGAGGATTGCGGTTCGACCAGGCCCAGCACGACCTGCACCGCCACCATGGCGTCTGCGGCAGACCCTCCTGCGCGCAATACTCTGGCGCCGGCCTCCACCGCCAGCGGGTTGGCCGCGGCAACCATCCAGTTCTGGGACGTGACCGGAACGCCATCCAGTTTGGCCTCGAGCGCCGCGATGACCTCGTCGGTCATGGCCTGTACCTGCCCTTCCGTCGCCGTTTCGGGTGCAACGGCATCGGCCGCTTCCTGAGCGAACCCCGGAGCTGCAAAACAAAATGCAGAAAACAGTAGAACTGAAACACGTCTCATCTGATCAAATCCTCCAATACATCCCTGACTATCAAAATTGCGCGCCGAACACGCTCTGAACAAGTCCAAGCTGCACGCCATCAACACATGGCCGACGTCCGCAGCACGCGTTAAGGCTTTGCGTCGCCTACCAATCGATCCTGATCATAGTGGGTCATACCGCGGAACTCGGGCAACCACGCTTCACGCCGGGAGACCCAGCTTTCATTTGTTGGCGTCAACTGATCTGGCGCATCAAGGCATCCCAGATGCACCTCCACTTCGGTTCCGCTGCGCGCAAAGACTGGAGAGCCGCAGCCGGGGCAAAAATACCTGTCAGCATAACCACGCGCTTCGCCGGAAACCTCTATTCTGTCGTCCGGGAAAACGGCCGCCGCATAGAACACCGCGCCATGATGCTTGCGGCAGTCCAGACAGTGACAGATTCCGACCCGCAATGGACGACCCGAAGCCCTGATGCGCAGATTTCCACAACGGCACCCTCCTTCATAGACGTCCATTCCTGCTCCTTTCCAGAGCGCTAGAGCATCGCCGGCACAACCTGATCCGGCGGGCGGTGGCCGTCTTCGAAGGTCTTGATGTTGATGATGACCTTCTCGCCCATCTCCACCCGGCCCTCGATCGTGGCTGATCCCATATGAGGCAACAAAACCACATTGGGCAGCTGCCGCAGGCGCGGGTTCACGTCAGTGCCCTGTTCGTAGACATCCAGACCCGCCCCCGCAATTTCACCTGCGCGGATCATCCGGGTCAGGGCGTTTTCGTCCACGACTTCACCACGTGACGTGTTGACGATCACTGCCGAAGGTTTCATCAGTTTCAGACGACGTGCGTTCATCAGATGGAAGGTCGACGGCGTTGAGGGGCAATTGACCGAGATCACATCCATCCGCGCGACCATCTGATCGAGGCTTTCCCAATATGTTGCCTCCAGCTCCTGCTCGGTCTCGGGGCGCAGCCTGCGACGGTTGTGATAATGGACCTGCATTCCAAACGCGTTCGCACGCCGCGCCACCGCCTGCCCGATCCGGCCCATGCCCAGAATGCCCAGACGACGACCTCCGATACGGCCTCCCAGAAAGGCGGTGGGCGCCCAGCCGGACCAATCTCCCTGCTGCATCACGCTCAGACCTTCGGGAATACGTCGGGTAACCGCCAGAATCAGGGCCATGGTCATATCGGCGGTGTCATCGGTCAGAACCCCAGGCGTGTTCGACACCAGAATCCCACGCTGGCGCGCGGTGGACACGTCAATATTGTCGACACCGGCACCGTAATTGGCGATGAGCTTAAGCCTTTCGCCCGCCTGCCCCAGCAGACCGCCATCAATCGCATCGGTTACCGTAGGCACCAGGACATCGGCGTCCTGCACTGCGGCCACCAGTTCTTCACGCGTCATCGGAGTGTCATCGTCGCGCAAGCGCACATCAAACAACTCGCTCAAACGTGTTTCGACCGCTTCGGGCAACCGTCGCGTAACGACAACACTCAAACGTTCTCTTGGCACCTCGGCCCTCCCACTGCTTTGCAAACGGACGCGCGCCATGGCATCGTGGCGCAGGATAAGGCGGGGCACAAGAACCCCTTTGGCATTGAGTCGACCTTTTTTCGGAACCGGATCAACAGGCACAAGAGCAGGCAGTCAGTGAGTGGTATTCGACCGGTAAATCGCCGCTGTCTGGCGGCACTACCCGTATTTCTGATCATGTTCGGCGCATGGGCTGCTCATGCCGACGTGAAACGTGGGCCGGTCACCAACCTCCCCCTGCCCCGTTATGTCTCGATGAAAGCAGCAGAAGGCAACGTGCGGCGCGGACCTTCTTTGACACATCGAATCGACTGGGTGTTCAAACGGCGCGGAATGCCGCTTCAGGTCACTGCCGAATACGGCAACTGGCGACGGGTTCAGGACCGCGACGGCGCTGGAGGCTGGGTTCACTACGCCCTGTTGTCGGGTGTTCGGACAGTACTGATTGAATCCGAAATGCTGCCTGTCTATGCCCGACCCGATCCGACCTCACCCGTGAATGCGCATTTCGAATCCGGGGTCGTGGCCCGACTGGGAACCTGTTCGCTGGACTGGTGCCGGATCACCGCCGGCGGGTATCGGGGTTGGACCTTGAAGTCGAACCTTTGGGGGGTCGACCCGTCCGAGATTCGCGAATAACCACTGGGCCGACCTGCCCCCGCGTTGCGGACACGCGACAAGGTGTTTGAGTTTCCCGCCGTTATGCTGTGAAACTCGACCAAAACGGAGGCGATCATGCGCGCAGTTACATATTCCACCTTCGGAGACCCCGCCGATGTCCTGCGGATACAGGACCTCCCTCCGGTCCCGCCGGGTCCGGGCGAGGTCACGGTAGAGCTGTCCTTTTCCGGGGTGAACCCTTCCGACGTCAAAGCCCGCGCCGGGACCAGACCGGGCGTGACAGAACCCCCATTCCCCCTGATCATCCCGCACAGTGACGGCTCCGGTGTGATCTCGGCCGTTGGCGACGGAGTTTCCGCATCTCGGATCGGTCAGCGCGTGTGGATCTGGAACGGGCAATGGCAACGCCCTTTCGGCACCGCCGCCAGCCACATCACCCTTCCCGATGCCCAGGCTGTGGCTCTGCCGGATGCAGTGTCGTTGCGGACCGGCGCGATTCTGGGCATTCCCGGTCTTACCGCCTGCCACGCGGTGTTTTCAGGCGGCCGTCCCGATGGGCAAACGATCTTGATACATGGTGGCGCGGGCACCGTCGGCTTTCTGGCCGTTCAGCTTGCCAAATGGGCAGGCGCGCGCGTGATCGCGACGGCCAGCCCTCGCAACTTTGACCGGGTCCGGGAAGCCGGCGCTGATATCGTGATTGATTACGCCAGCGAGGATATTTCCTCCGAAATTCTCGATGCAAATGAAGGAAAGACAATCGGCCGAATCATCGACGTCGAATTCGGCCGGAATATTCAAACAAACGCCGCGGTCATTGCCGAGAATGGTCGCATCAACGCCTATGGCTCTGCCCAAGACATGACCCCCGTGTTTCCGTTCGGACCGATGATGTTCAAAGCCATGACGCTTGAGACCATTTTGATTTATCTTCTTCCGCCGGATCTTCGTGCCAATGCCGTGAAGACCCTTCACAAGGCCTTGAAGGGTCGCGCTTTGACCTGCCCTGTTCAAAAGGTCTTTGCACTGGAAGAATGCGCGTCTGCGCATGCAATGGTGCAGGATGGAAACCGGACCGGAGCCGTGTTGATCGACACCAAATGACCGCCCTGAAAAAAATCTGTTCAACCTGAGTTTTTTTGACAAAACGCTCTTGATCCCTGCCAACAACAATCGTAGACAGCCGCTCACCGTTGGGGTGTAGCCAAGTGGTAAGGCAGCGGTTTTTGGTACCGTGTATCGTAGGTTCGAATCCTACCACCCCAGCCATCTTCCCGGAAAAGTCGTTTAAAAGCAGTCACCTGAACCAATTCACTCAGTAGAGCTTAGGACTTGGTTACACAGCTGGTTACACACGAGGTTACACAACCTCCTGACGACCGGCCTGATGACGGATCTGACAGCATTCCTGGCAGTGACCCAGAATCGAGGTCACGATGCACGGCACTCTTTACCTGACGCGGCGGCGCGGGATTTATTTCTTTCGCAGGCGGATTCCCAAGTTATCCACATGTTTGCCGCCGGTCATGGTGTCCTTGGGGACGACGGATCGAAACGCGGCTCATAGATCCTGTGTGCAACTGACCGCACACATGGATCGAATGCTCGAAAACAACGCTCATCTCACGCTGCCAGAAGTCGATGTTCGGGCCTTCTTCAAGGCCGAACTCCGCGCCTATCTCGACGAGTTGCGAAATGCGCGGATGATCGAGCGAATGGATGGATCCCTGACGACGGAACGCGCGCGCCACCATCGCCTCGAAGCGTTTGTTCTTCGCAGTCTTGTCGAGGACGGCCTGCGAGAGGAGATGCCAACGGAACGGCTGCTTCAACTTCCGATCGATGAGCGTCCGATTGCAGCGCGTATCCAGGCAACCAAATTCAGGGAATTCATTTCACCGGCTTTCAATCAGAGCGTTCAAGAACGCGCGGCTCAATTGAAGCGCCCCGAACATCTTTCACAGCACGAAAAGCTGCGTCTTCGCTGGGCCGCCGTGGAAGCCCGCATGGCAGCGCACGACGCCGTGCAAGCCGCGCCACTTCATTCAAGCGCGGCCGCCTGCAGCGCAGCTGCAGCAATGCTGCAGGCTTTGGTCGATGGAACCGACAGGCCCATTCACCCGACACCGGCCGAAGATGCCCTTGGCAACAGAAGCACAACCCAATCCAAGGAGGAGCCAACGGTTGCGCTTGGCACGTCGGCATCATGCCAAGCTGAACTACGCCATCCGGCGGCCCCTGCGCTCACGCCCGGTGCTTCGTTGATCCAAGGTCGCATCACGGCAGGTTCGATCGCACATCAACGCGATCAGGCACTCCAACAACCGGAGGAAGCGCTGTTTTCAGGCGAAGCCAAAGAGGTCAGGGTCGAACGGACTTTCGGGCATGATCTCTTCGGCGTTGCAGTTCGGATGACACGAAAAAAGAAATGCAATGCTGAGACCAAGAACCAGCACCTCAAGTCCGTCACGCTATTCGTTTACATCACTGGCATTCAGTTGGTGACCGATATTCGGCCCCATCACCTGGAAATCTTTGCCAACGCATTGGCGAAAACGATGCCGAAATACTATTGGAAATCTCCACGCCAGCGGGGCTTGACCTTCAAAGAACTTCTTGATGAAGCAAAGACCATTGCCGACGACAAGATTGGACTCGAGGCCGGAACCATCGAGCGACACCTCACGACGATCAAATCGGTCGTAGAGCATGCCGAATACGAAGGAACTCCGGTATTCGGAACGCCAAAGGTCGCAAACCTCGTTCCGGAGGACGATCGAACGGATGCGGAAAAGACCGCGGTATTCACCGTTCCCGACATCCGGAGGCTCTTTGCCCACCCACTTTGGACAGGGTGCAAGAATTTCCGGGACAGACACAAACCTGGCACCAAGCTGTTCAAGGATCATCATTACTGGATCAATCTGCTGCTCGCTCACACCGGAGCACGTCGCGCCGAGATCGCAGGTCTCTTGGTCACCGATGTCCTTGAAGAAGCTGGAATTCCTTACATCTACATTCGCGCCAACCACCTGCGCGGCCTCAAGAATAAGCACAGCAAACGTCGGATCCCGATTCATCCGGAATTGATCGAATTGGGCTTTCTCGAATTCGTTGCGACAATCAAGTCGAAACAGCAATTTGTTGTGTTTCCGGCAGCGGTCCCGGCAAAAATCCGTGATGCGTGCCTTGATCCTCACGCACCGCCACCTCCATACGATCCGAAGTTCGGTGACAATCTCGATCATGTTATGCGCGAGTGTCTTTCACGCAGCCTTGACAGCAACCCCTTGAGATACAGCACCAAAAGCCTGCGCCACTACGTCAATGACACCTTGATCAACGCCCGCGGAAAAGACGGCCTGACCTTGCTTGTCAGCGACATTGATCGCCGCGATCTTCTCGGGCACAAGCAGATCGACGTGAACACTGGCACCTATCGCCGGGAAGAAAAGCCCCTGGGGCCGCTCTACGCCGCTGTGCAACTCCTGCCAAGGCTCATCTCCGGCATCGGCCTTGGAGACTCGGCGTAGAGAGACGGCAACGGTCTTGGACGCTGTCTTGGCGGTGTCTCGCGCGCTGAAGACCTGATCGTCGCAGATTTGCCTCCCGGAAAGCAAAACAGGCAAGTCGTAAAGGTAACGAAATCGCTCACGGACCAGGCTGATCCGTGCTGACTTGAGCAGTCGCCTCTCCGGAGCGGATGGGAATATACTCCGCTAAAGCGTCAACCAGTGCGCCGACCCTCTCAGGATCACCGACACCTTTCACGGTTCCATCCGAACAGATTTGGATCATGGCGTCGGCGATGCGGATTTTCAGCCTGCCGTCCTGATCCATTGCCAGTGCAGCTGGCTTCCCGGGAAAAGCTCCCCGGGCAGCACGCACGATCAGACCGATCAGTCGTCCTCGTGAAAGGCCGGATGTCCCAAGGTCTGACAGATCCACTCGATGGATGACAGCATCCGCTGCTGGTTCTCCTCCACGTTTTCCAGCCGGGTGCTCATGGCCTCGAAAGCGGAAAGCCCCGGGCGCAGCGCCTCCAGGTTTTCGGTCTGCCGCTCCATCGCGACCCTGATCCGCCCGATCTCGGAAAGAAGCTCGTTGATCCGCGCCGAGCTCTGAGCGTCCGCGCCGCGGCCGAGAACCTGGCGGAGCAGGTCGCACAGTTCTTCCATCAGGGCCTCCATCGAGGCGGGTTTGGTCGTATTCGGCATTCAGTTTCTCCAATCTATTTGCCAGTGAGTTGAAGGGGGCCACGGGGACGGCCGACAAGTACTGCAGGATTCGAGCTTCGGCCATCATGACGCCGAGCGCCTTGGCCATGGCCGAGAGGTAGACCTGAAGCTTCACCCGCAGGGGCATGCCCGCCGAGGGCACAGCACTGCTTGGGCCTGCGAAATCGGGATGGCAGGGCGGAATCCTGACCTCGGGCGCTTCCAGCCGCGACGCCCAGTCCGGCTGCGGTTCGCTCCATGTTCCCTGTGAGAACCGTTTCGAATTCTGTTGCGCCCGTCGCGTCCAGTAGCGCTGCAGACTCTCCAACGCCTCCGCGGGATCCGGCGCGATATCGCCGTGGCTCAGGGGGTGCCGGCCGCGGACAAGCAGCGGATGAGGATCATCGGGGTGGACCAGCCTCATCGAGAACCTGTTCCGGTGCTCGATCCGGAATCCAAGCTCTGCCACGATCTCCGGAAACGGCTTGCCGTAAGGATTCGGTGCATCCACAGCATGGTGTGCCGCGATGAGCCTCGCGGCCTGCAGCAAGAAAGGCTTTGGGTCCTTCGCGGGATCGAAGGTCGTTCCATGCCGCTCAGCGGCGGCCAGACGCTTCTCAACCCAGTCAGGCCCCCGGAGCTTTTGGGCGGAAGTACCGTCATTCGGGCTGCGCCAGCCGAAATTGAAATTCAGCACATCGCGCAGTGCATCCCACAGAAACCAGCTGCCCCGCTTCGGGGGGTGCGGATTGAAACTGCGGACTGAACCGCCAGAATTCCTGACAAATCTCGGGGTGGCGATGTTGATTTCCAGCCGGTCAAGATGCGTATGAGTTCCGACGAGTACCGGCGGCCGGGATGGTTCCGGAATTCCTGCAAAGGCGACCTCGAGGAACAGATTGATCGCGGCGGACACCTGTCTCCTGGCGGCTTCATTACCTTCATTGAAAGCGTGGACGTCGATGTCTTCGCAATGAAACGAAAGCGTCGTCACCCGGTATTTCCTCTTGAATCGAAGCGCAAAGACAGCGCTCTGAAACACCGCGGGATGGCCGACCAGAAGTTCCGGCACGGGTACGCGCCTTTCAACGACTTCCGCTGACCCGACAGGCTTTCGAACTTCCGGATCCAGCAGATATGAGGCTGGCTGGCGCAGACTTTCGCTGGACTGGTGTTTCGACCAACCGATCAACATCAGCCGTCCTCCCCGGTGAAACCAACGGGCGCAAACATCAGGATCATACTTTCAATCCGATGCAGCTCCAGAAGGATCAAAGCGTAGTCGGGCGCGTCCGAAGGCGGCAATTCAGCAATGGATTGGATATGGCCCAAGACAAGGTTCAAGACCCAGATGCCGTCGAGTATTTTCTCGGGTGAGACTGCCGCGCGGCGTCCAAGGGCGGCTTCACGCATGAAGTCTGAACGGGTCTGCCCCGAGGCTTTTGCCTTTGCATCAAGCATGTCCCTTTCTTTTGGCGTTACATTCACCTTCAACCGCACGCTGCGTTTGCCCGACTTCTTGCCCATGCTGCTTCCTCTGCTCAATATCTGGGCCCACTCAAGGAGCCTTGATCCTCCGTTCAATTCTGGAACTATGCGAAAGAAAACCGGTCAACAGAGGCAGCCAAAGGGCAGTTGTGGATAACCTATCTTCGGAGGTGCGATCGACCGGTCGCTGGGTGCACTGAACAGGCCGAGGCTTCCTCGCCTGCACCCGCCAGTTTGTCGGCCTGAACCTCCGTCAAAGAAAATGGCGCCAGATCGAAAGGAAATGGCAAACGTTCAAACCTCAGGCAGTTGGTTTCACATACTGTGCTTCACCACTTTCGCTGTTGAAGGCAACTGAACGTGCGGCCGTCGGGCGAGTTCTGCGAATGCGACGACCCGATCCGAAGTTGGGAGAGAAACCGAAATGACCTCTTCACCTTCCGCGAGAACTGGTGTCAATTCGGGACACGAAAAAACTGCAGATTTCAAAACAAAAAGACAGACAGCGAGAAGAAGCCGTGCAATCAGTCCAAGGCAACCTGCAAATCAAGGGGAAAAGGCAGGCGGATGCCACGCCCCATGCCGCATCGCTGATCGAAGGCATGCGGGATTTCGGATATACCCTGGAAACGGCCATGGCCGACATCATCGACAATTCAATCACGGCCGGTGCCGGGCGCGTCGAAATTCTGGCCGAAACGACGACTGACGAGCCTTGGATCGCGGTCATCGATGATGGGTCCGGCATGACCGAGGCGGAACTCATCGAAGCCATGCGACCGGGCTCAAAAAACCCGTTGGCCGAGCGCGAAGGTCACGATCTTGGTCGCTTTGGCCTAGGGTTGAAGAGCGCGAGCTTTTCGCAGTGCCGCCAGCTTACCGTGATTTCCCGCAGGAACGGACAAACATCAGGGGCCACTTGGGATCTGGACAAGGTCGCGAAAACGAATGTCTGGAACGTGGATCTGGAGGATGACCTCCATGGCCTTCCTGCAGTGGACAAGCTGCCCGAGACCGGAACCATAGTCCTCTGGCGCAAGCTGGACCGACTCTCGACCAATTTCCGGCACGACACGGCCAAACGGTCCGCCGAAATCAACAAGGCGCTGTCAGGCGCGGAACGGCATCTTCGCCTTTGCTTCCACCGCTACATGGAGGGAAGCCGACCCAAGTTGAAGCTCCTGCTGAACGGTCGGCTTCTTGCGCCGATCGACCCCTTCGCCACGACCCACAAGGCGACGCAGGTCGATCCGGAAGAAGTTCTGCCCTTGGTCTCAGGCGAGGTCGTTACCCAGTGCTACACACTGCCCCATCACAAGATGATGTCGAGAGCCGAATGGGAGGAGTTGGGCGGGCCCGAGGGGCATCTGCGGTCGCAGGGGTTCTATATCTACCGGGAAAAGCGCCTGATCATCGCAGGCAGCTGGTTGGGCTTGGCCCGGCAGACGGAATTGACAAAACTGTCGCGTGTCAGGGTCGACATTCCCAACACGATGGACGCGGACTGGAAGATCGACGTGCGCAAGGCGTCGGCCCAGATGCCGCCCATCGTCAGGGAGCGCCTTCGCAGGATTGTCGAACGGCTCCAGGGAACTTCCAAGCGCACGTATCAGCGTCGCGGCCGCAAGCTGGTGTCCGAAGAAAACCTGCCGCTCTGGAACCGCATCCAAAAGGACGGCGGGATCGTGTACCGGCCAAACGTCGAACACCCGTCGATCCAAGGCTTTGCGGATCTTTTGCCCGAAGAGTTCCGACACGGTTTCCGGGCCTGCATCACGCTTCTGGGGTCAGGCCTGCCCGTCGCCGCGCTGCATGCCGACATGCTTGGCGGTGCCGAAAGCGTCGAGTCGGACAGGTCGGATTTCGCCGAACTGGCCGAAATGGCCGAGACCGCCATTCGGGAACTCCTGAAGATCGGCATGACAGGTTCTGACATCCTCAAGACCCTATGTTCGACCGAGCCTTTCGTGAATCACAAGGATTCCGTCCGGCAACTGGTTGAAGAAATCGAGCAAGGAGAACATTCGTGAGCGCGCAACTCAAGCATCTGGATGACGTCGTTTCCCAGTCTCTGGCGCACGAGCGCAAGAGCGGCGACGATCTTCGAAGCTTCATCAAGACCATGAACGCTGCTCTCAACGTGAACGCCGCCCCCGAGGTGTTGGAACAGCTTGCCCGCGACATCGAAGAACGGTTCGGCATCACCATGGGACTTGGCGCGACCGTCGACGACGAGAGTTTCCGCCCTTGGTTGGACGAGGCCAAGGCCAGCATCGATCCCTACTACTGGGACCGCTACAAGAAGCTGTTGCACAAGAACGGTCTTCCGCAGGACGTCATCACCGGTCTGGACCAGATCACCGACCGGATCCTCGGTCGGTTGGGCAACCCGGGACTGGCCGAAAAGTGGGATCGCCGGGGCATGGTGGTTGGTCACGTCCAGAGCGGCAAGACGGCGAACTACACCGGGCTCATCTGCAAGGCTGCCGACGCAGGGTATCGACTTGTCGTCGTCATCGCCGGGATCCACAACAACCTGCGCAACCAGACCCAGGAGCGGATCGACGAGGGCTTCATCGGCCGCGACACAGGGCGCCTTGCCACGCAGGGCAAGAAGGGAAACCGGGCCATAGGGGTCGGGCTCTTCGATGACCGCAAGGTTCCGGTGAGCCTCACCAACACCTTGTTCGACTTCAAGAAGGACACCGCATCCACCAACACCAGCCAGATCGACTCCTACAAGGTACCAGTGGTGCTGGTGATCAAAAAGAACCACAACACGTTGAGGAATCTTCTGGACTGGCTACGTGAGAACAGCGCCCGAGGCGACGACCAGATGATCGACCAGCCCATGCTGCTGATCGACGACGAGGCCGACAACGCTTCGATCAACACCAAGTATTCCAAAGAAGAGATCACGAAGATCAACGGTCAGATCCGCGATCTTCTGAACATGTTCCACCGCAGCTGCTACGTCGGGTACACTGCGACGCCCTTCGCCAACATTTTCGTCGACCCCGATCAGTACGACGACGTGCTGAAGGAAGACCTGTTCCCCAAGCACTTCATCGTCGGGCTGGACGCGCCATCGAACTACTTCGGAGCGAAGAAGATCTTCATCGACGGCATCCCGGACGAAGGCGATCCTGTCTGGCTGCGCACCATCCGCGACAACGAAGACATCCTGCCGATCAAGCACAAGATCGACCAGACGGTTGATGAACTGCCTGAAAGCCTCAAGGAGGCCGTCCGGGCATTTCTGATCGCACGCACCATCAGGAACCTGCGCGGTCAAGCAGCTTCTCATTGTTCGATGCTCGTCAACGCCAGCCGGTTCACCGACGTTCAGGGCAGGTTGCGGAATCGTCTGCACGAGTACTTGGGTGCGATTCTCGACTCCCTACGGATCAACGGATCGCGTGGCATGGACGGGCTACGCGACCCTCAGATCGCCGCCCTTCAGAAAACCTGGCAAAGGGAATACGCGGAAGCAGAACCAGATTGGAGCCGGATCCAGGGCGCCATGCTGGACGCCGTGGCATCGGCCAAAGTCGTCGAGGTCAACAGCCGATCCAATGGGCTGGACTATTCGGGTGAATCTTCCGTTGGTCAGACCGTGATCGCAGTCGGGGGGTTCTCTCTGTCTCGGGGGCTTACGCTCGAAGGTCTGACTGTCACCTGGTTCCTTCGCAACACCATGATGTACGACACCCTGATGCAGATGGGCCGTTGGTTCGGCTATCGCGGCGGGTACGAGGACCTGTGTCGGATATGGATGCCGTCAGAGGCGATCGACTGGTACGCCCACATCGCCGAGGCCAGCGAAGAGCTGCATCTGGAACTCAAGAAGATGGAAAAGGCCAAGGCCTCGCCCGCCGATTTCGGCCTCGCCGTACGCAGCCATCCTGCATCACTGCTGGTGACGGCGCGCAACAAGTTGGGATCGGGCCAGAAGCATGTCCTTATCGGGTTGTCCAACGCCTGGGTGGAGACGGCCAAGATCAGCGCCAAACCAGCAGATATTTCAGCCAACGAAGACGCCGCCCGGAAACTCCTGGAGGGTCTTGCCAGCGCAGGCTTCCGCCAGTCGTCCGCCGAAAAGGTGACCGGTGGTTTCTTTCTTCGAGGAGTCTCGGTGAATCTGATCGATGACTTCCTGCTGGGGTGGCGCAACCACGAACAGGCGTTCCTGACGCAGACCGCGCCTATCCGGTCCTACATCGGCGAACGAAAGCATGATGAACTGCTGGAGTGGGACGTGCTGGTCACCAGCGTTTCCAACAACGCAGACCCGTTCGAGTTTGCCGGTTGGACGGTGGGGCCACAGGAGCGCAGCGTCGGCTACAAGGATCTGGCCGATCACCTACTTTCCATGAGCGGCAAACGTGCTCGTATCGCGTCAAGGGGCGTGGAAAAGATTGGTGTCGACCCGGTGAAGGCGAAACAGGCGGAAGAGGAATATCTCCAGAGCTTGAAGGAGCACGGAAAGCCTGAATCCCGCCGGCCCTCATTCCCGGATAGAATATACAGACAGGTTCGCGACAAGCCGCTGTTCGTGCTCCATGTCGTCAAGGTCCGGCCACCGGAGGAAAGCGATCTCCCGCACCTGGACCGTATCCCGGATCGGCCCGTCATCGGCTGGAGCATCAGCTTCCCCCAATCCGCCAAGCCGAGTGATCGAGTGGAGTACATCATCAACACCCAGAAGTTCCGCGAGATCTATGGGTCGGACGAAGAAGATGACGGAGCCTTCGAAGATGACTGAGACGCCGTGGGACGGGCTGCCCCCCAGCGGGGCGCAGCGTGTGAACAGCAAGGGCCGCCATGATTTCTTCTGGGTGCGCATGCCCGACAACGCGCCCGCCCTGCTTCTGCGGATGTCGGATGACATGTCCGAGGTACGCCCTCTGCCCAGGCTGAAGCATATCGGGGTATTCTATCGGGTCGTCGATGGCCGGAACTCATATTGCATCACCTTGCAGGAAAAGGCGCACATCGACCTGTTCGAGACGTTGTGCCGGGACGTCGTGGCCGCGGCCGAACAGGCGAGCGAGCCGCAGCACGCCCTGTCACGCACCGTCAGTCGAACGCTGCGCTGGCATCATCTGCTGCGCAGCGGCGGTAGGCGCGGCCTGTCCCTTGAAGAACAGCGTGGTCTGGTGGCCGAGCTTGCCTTCCTCAGAGAACTGGTTCGGCACATCGGGCCGCTCCAAGCCGTAGATGCCTGGAAGGGTCCCGAGGACAGTGCCAAGGATTTCGAGCTGCCGGGACTGTATTTCGAGATCAAGGCACGGCGCAGCGCCGCCCACCCCAAGGTGCGCATTTCATCGGAAGCGCAATTGTCGGACATCGACAGTGCGAGGTTCTGCCTGCGGGTGCAGGAGGTCGACACCCTGCTGGGAGACGAAGGAAAAAACCTCGCCGATCACGTCCGCTGCACGGCCGAGTTGCTCGATGCGGACATTGAAGCACTGGATCTTTGGGAGCAGAGGCTCGCGGCGACGGGATACCAAGACGAAGCAGTCGAGGAAAACCGCCGCTGGCATCTGGGTGCGGTGCGGACATTCGAAGTCGGAGAAGGTTTCCCCAGGTTGGTGCCACCTCTGCCGCCGGGCGTCGAAGAGGTCAGCTATGCTATCCGCTTGGATGCCTGCGCAGCCTTTGAGCAGTCAGAAGACCTGAACGAGATACTGCGGAGTTGTTGACGAATGTCGGATCTTGAAGAGTTTCACCAGAGTTTCATCGCGGACATCCAAGGCGACGCGGATGCTTTGGGTGTGTACACCCAGGAAGCCTTTTTCGAGAAGGCTGGAGAAATACTGACCGAGGCAGGCGAAATCGATCAGTGCGACTATTCCTATTTTCAGGGGCGTGGTCGACGCGGAGTTTCTCTGCAGGTCAGCGGCTACGGAGGCGATCCGGCCGACGGTGACGGTGTTCTATCACTGATCCTGTGCGATTTTCAGATTACGCAGGAAATTCGTGTGACGCGCGGATCCGACTTGAAAGCCCAGTTCAACAAACTGGTCGAATTCTTACGCAACGCGCGCCGTGAGGAATTCAGGAACGAACTGGAAGAAACCAGCCTCGGTGCGGGTCTGGCCGATCTTATCAGCACCCGCTGGAACGGCATCGAGAAGATCAAGCTGATTTTCGTCACGAACTCGGACAACAGAGCCAAGGTTGACGCTATGCCGGCCGGCACCATCGACGACAAGCCGGTCACCTACAACGTCTGGGATCTCAAGCGCTTGCAGGCTTTTGTCGAGCAGGGCAAGGCGCGGGCCGACCTGACCATCGACTTCGCCCAGGATTTCGGCGGCGGAATACCGGTTCTGAAAGCGTCAGGTTCCGATGCCGCTCTGGAAAGCTACATCGCGGTCATACCGGGCACCCAGCTGGCCGCCATCTATGACAAGTGGGGTGCGCGCCTGCTGGAATCCAACGTCCGCAGCTTTCTGCAGGCCCGGGGCAACGTGAACAAGGGAATCCGAAAGACCATCCTGGAAGAGCCCCACATGTTTTTGGCCTACAACAACGGCCTGGCCGCAACTGCCGAAGCCGTGGAGTTGACCCGGACCGAAGATGGACTGGTCATCACCAAGGCCGACAACCTTCAGATCGTGAATGGCGGCCAGACGACAGCCTCAATACATGCCGCCCGCAAGTTGGCTGGCGAGGGATTGAAGGACATCTTCATCCAGATGAAATTGAGCGTCGTTCCACCGATCCTTTCGGATACGGTCGTTCCGCGCATCTCGGAATTCGCCAACAGTCAGAACAAGGTGAACGCCGCCGATTTCTTCGCCAACCACCCCTTCCACATCAAGATCGAGGAGCTGTCGCGGAAAATCCTGGCTCCCGCTGGCGTCAACGGATACCGCGAAACCAAATGGTTCTACGAACGGGCCCGGGGGCAGTACGCGGACGAACGCAGCAAGAAAACCCCGGCGGAGCGGAAGAAGTGGGACGCCGAGTTTCCCCGGCGCCAGTTCTTCACCAAGACTGACCTTGCCAAATTCGAAAACTCCTGGAGCGGCAGACCGCACATCGTATCGATGGGGGCGCAGAAGAACTTTGCGGACTTTGCCAAGACTATCGAAAAGGCGTGGGGCAAGAACGGCGCGCGCATAAACGAGGCCTGGTATCGGCATCTGATTTCCAAGGCAATCATCTTCCGCAAGCTGGAAAAGCTGGTTTCCGCCCAAGACTGGTACGAAGGCGGCTACCGCGCCAACATCGTGACCTATGCCATCGCCAAGGTCGCACATGACGCGGACGAGCGGGATCTGGTTGTCGACCTGAGCCGGGTCTGGCGGGCGCAGGACGTTCCTGCGGCTCTGGAAGGCGCGCTGCTTGTGGCAGCCGCCGAGGCGCAGGAAGCGATCACCAACCCGCCCGAGGGCATTCGGAACATGAGCGAGTGGGCGAAGAAGCAGGCCTGCTGGGAGGCCCTCCGCAAGCGGGAACTGTCCTACCCGGTCGAGTTTGAGGACATTCTAATCGAGCCGGAAGAGGCCAGGTCCGAAGATGACGACGTGTCGGATGACGAGAACCTGACAAAAAGCGTCGAGGCACAGACCCGTGTCTTTGAACTCGGTGCGCAGTTCTGGGAAGAGGCCAAAACTTGGGGGCGCTCCAACAAGCTACTGTCGCCATCGGAATACGGCGTACTGGACGTCTGTTCGAAGATGCCGACGAGAATACCGACGGAAAAACAGTCTCAATTTGCGATCGAGGTTCTGAACAAACTGGAGGAAAACGGGTTCGGAAAGTCCAAGGCTGCTGCGGCGCAATAGCTTGCCGTCATCCAAGCAGCCGCCGCACCGCCTTTGCGATCTGAAACGCCAAGTAGGGAGGAACTGCATTGCCGACCTGGTGGTACTGCTTGGTGCGTGGACCGCAGAACAGGTAGTTGTCCGGGAAAGTCTGCAGACGCGCGGCTTCGCGGACGGTCAGCGATCGGCACTGCATGGTATCGGGGTGGATGAAATAGTGGCCATCCTTGGAAATGTGGCTTGTGACGGTTGTCGAAGGCCGATCCGCGCATTGTGTCCGGAAGCGGTCGGCAAAATCGCCGGACCCCCGATTTCGGTGCGCCGGCTGCAAAAACTCGGGAAACTCCGCAAGCTTCGGTGACCTGCCGAACGCACGGGTAAAAGCCGACGAAAAAAGATAGCGCCCCAGATCGTCCGGAATGTGCCCCCTGGTCTCGTGCTGGAGAACGACCTCAAGCCGGTCGTCCAACAGCCAATCCGCAAGCTGCGCGGGCAATTCACCGGAGCGTTTTCTCAGGGTGCTGGAGCGGACGCGGGGCAATCTGTTGGCCCCGGCCACGGCGCGAGCGATTTCGCGAACCTCTCGCGGCGCCGCGTCCGAAGCCGCAATAGCGGAAGCCTGGTCCTGCACGGCCGCCAGCCAGGCGTCAGCATCGTCGCCGCGGCTCAGCCCACTTCTCACTCGGGGCAGATCGCGCAGAACTTCAGCCACCGTCACGGGGGTCTGCCGATTCCCGAGGATGGGTCCGTCGAATTCAATGTCCTTGGCGTGGTCGCTTCGGATTCCGAGAATGATTACCCGATGCCGCGCCTGCGGAACGCCGTGGTACTCGGCCTTGATGAGGAAATCCCGGGCTGCGGCTCGGGACCCGTCCGAAGGGGCGGGTTTGGACAAAGGCAGCAGGAGGTAGCCGTCTCCGGCCGCCTCGAGGTCGTCGAGAACCCTGCTGAAGATGCCGCCTCCGTCCACTTGGCTCGACAGCATTCCCTTGACGTTTTCCATGACGAACGCCGCCGGGCGAAGCCTGTCCAGAATGCGCACATATTCCCGGTATAGGAAATGCCTGTGGTCGTCCTCGGGCACGTATCCAGCCTTGCCCTTGTTTCGCGCCCGACCGACCAGTGAATAGGCTTGGCAAGGCGGTCCGCCGATCAGGATCGTGTTGCCGTTGTAGTCTTCGCGGGTGCGGTCAAGCTCGACCGCAAGTTCTTCGAATACCCCGGGCTCCCCCAAAACACGTTGCCTTGCTTCGTCCTTCGCGAGCTTCCAGTTGATCGGGTAGAGGTCGGCCCAGTCGGGCAGCGGCAAACCGCTATTCAGGGCATCACGGTATTCTTGCGGGAACTCGTCGAACGAACGGAGAAAAGCCCGCAGCTGAAGCGTCTGGATCGCGTGGTCGTCCATCTCGATCGACAGCTTGATCTTCATCGGCGCGCCCGGGTCGTGCCCAGCCTGAGAAAATCCCTCGCCCAGCCCTCCAGGACCGGCAAAAAGGTCGATGATGGCAAATTCTTCTGGCATGCTCTTCCTCTGCTTCGGAGGTTCTACCAGGTTTGAGCAGATGTTCCAGGTCGAAAACAGGACCGTGGACATTATGTTGATCACATGACCGATACAGTTGACCGGAAGACTCGCTCACGGATGATGTCACGCATCCGCGGCAACAATACGAAGCCCGAAATTCTGTTGCGCAAGGCCTTGCATGCTCAGGGTTTCCGGTTCCGCTTGAATGTCCGGAGGCTTCCTGGTTCCCCTGACATCGTGCTGCCGAAGTGGCGCACTGCCATTTTCGTTCACGGTTGTTTCTGGCATCGGCATGCCGGATGCCCGAAAGCCGCCACCCCCAAGTCAAATGTTTTGTTCTGGCAAGAAAAGTTTGCAGCCAACGTACGGCGGGACGCCGAGGCCATTCAGCGATTGCATGATCTGGGTTGGCGGACCCTCGTCGTATGGGAGTGTACCGTGGGATCGGGCATCGACGACCAGCTCACACACAGTCTGGCAAATTTCATTCGATGGAGCGGCGAAATTCACGGCGAGTTTTGATCAGACCAACAACTTGCCTTCACGCCAATGTTGTTCATGTAAGACCGGCCCAGAGCTGCCATTTGCTATGCTTTCGCATGCTGCATTTCAGCATCGCCCAAGCGGCCATTCATTCCATGAACGAGCACTCTTCATCTGGTCGTTATCGTTTAGTATCATTGTTCCAACCGACCTGCTGCCATTCAGCGCCGTCGAACCAGGCAGCTCCCTCAGACCTTCTCCAACAGGACTCATCGTTTGCACCCTTAGGCCATGTGTTGCGCTCTGCGATCATTATCCAAACTGGCTCAATTTGGCTCTCATCTGCATACCGACGAAGCGCAGCCTCATCTATGACCACCGCTGTCTGATGACTCACTGGCCGTTGTGATTGCACAACCGTGTTTCCGGCATTGTCAATCCAGTACTGAGGTCCCTCCGAAGACATAGACAGGCCTAGTTCTTCAGCAAACCATTTTTGCGGCATGTAGTTTGTGAAACCTTCAGGCAGGGTTTTGTCGAGGTGGCTTTCCCAATGGTAGTGAGCGACCGGGATGGCAAAATCACAGTCGGGTGGTGCCCTCCAAATGTGCTGGTCGAATTTCGCTGATTTCCAGGTGTCGCGCCAGAATGCTTCGCGCAAGAACGGGCCATCAGTGAATTCTCGGGGTTGAAAGTCGTTAACACTCAGGTTCGCTTCAGCAGCAAGATATTTTGTGAAATCAGTGGCTTTCCCTTTCCTTACAAATACACAGTAAAAGAACCTGAACTCTTCATATCGTTTGCCGTGGTCTCCAGGCCTCGGTTTTGCGTAGTACGCTTCCGCCAGATTAAATTCGTAGAGGACCAACCATCGTCTTTTGTTCTCATCCACTCGAACCAGTTTGTCCGAGATTGCTTGAGTGGGATCTTCTGTGAACGGCCACTCTTTCAACTTTTCTTCGGCTACTTCCGGTAGCACGATCTGAGGTTCGGACATCCAGTCAGTGTCAGCGTCCGGTGCGGAAGGGTAAAGGCTTGCAGTGGGCAGGATGGTGGGCTCGATGTTTCGGCGGTATTCATGATGGCTATACCGATACTGGTGAGGTCGCTCCGGCCAGCCTTCGAGGACCCAAAAGTTGTCTGCTAGTCTGGCTTGCAATTCATCAAGAGCGATGCGTTGGTACTTTTTTCCTATGCGCTCAAGGTCGTTTTCGTGGCGTGAGTAGCTTCTACCTTGCCCATCCTCTGGGAACAATTCTTCTGTCCACCCCAGTTCGTAGGCTCGCTTAGTAATCCAGAGACGGCACTGTTGAACGCTGATTGTCTCGTAGTCACCGTGGCCCGCAGCATCGTTGAAATATTCATCAACTAATCGCTTCTGTTCTTCCGTACCTAACAGTTTATTCAGCTCAGCCAAGGCGTCTTCCTTGCTGATTTCAATGTCTTTTCCCTCTACCTCTAATTCGATGGCTTCCTCTTCCGCCTCATTGCCATCCACATCGATAATCGTCCGCAGGATGATTTCGATTGGAACGATTGATGCCTGTTCGTATACCTCAAGCGCCGCCACTCTTTCTGCATAGGGATCAATGACTTCAGCTTTGAAACGGTCTTTCACTTCTGAAGCTGCGACGGGTTTGGGTTCCGAAAGTCTTGTGGTTAAGAAGCCTCGCACTCGCCCCGGGATACTATACTTGCCGTAGTCGCCCCACTCACTCGACGCCGACCTGAAGATTGACTTGCCGCCACGACTATCTGCGATTTTCTCAACTTGCTCTTTTGTCAGACCAAATTTCGGCTCTTCTGAGCGGAAGGGGTGGTAACATTTTTCGAGATTTGTTCCCACCTCCAGGGCGTTTTTGTGCGATGCGAGTTCGACGATCCCCAGAGCGTAATCCCTGGTCATCAGTGACACTGGCGGCGTACCTTCAGCAAAAGCCTTTGCGAAGACGAGGCTCGAGTACGCCCTGAGTCGCTCCACACTGGGATCGATACAACAGGCTCCAAATGCCGCAGCATAGAGTCTCTCAACCACGTAGGGATCATTGCACGAGTGCATTTCCTCAAAAACAAAGTCGAAAACATCCGACTTGGTTAAGAATAGTGAGGTCAGTGCCTTAGTCGATTGATCTCGCAAAGTTATGTGGGACGATGACAAAGACCATGCGAGGATCAGAGAGGCCAACTCCATGTGCCTAGCGTCGGTTTTCCGGTCTTTTGTCGACATTGCCCAGGAGATGATGCGATCGATCTGACTGAAATCTTCTCTGGACGCCCAGTTGATCCAGCGGGTCCAGTGACTGTCTCGTTCTGCCATCCCAAAGCTTTGCAGGTGCGTGTTCAGAAACTTCGCATTGTACGGATGATCGATTGTGATGGACACTTCCAGCAGCAAGCCTTGAGGGTCAACAGAGTAACCGTCCAGAGCATTCAGGAGTTCTTTGGCGTTATTTGTGAATGCTTCCAGCTTTCTCCATTTGAAGCTATCGGCAAAACCCTGTTGAAGCGTGCCGTCTTCCCAGTGTCTTTCCCAGTCAGGCACCGCGGTGGCGAACTCGGTGCCGAGTTTTTCTGGGTAGATCGTCGACAATGCGCCCACAAGTCCAGCGTACTCGTAGCGAATCTGGCTCGAAAGTTCGCCGTCATAAAAAAGGAAGTTCAGCGGCCCTCCTGGCTGAAATTCCGCCCCCGATTGCGAACGAGCCCTCTGAATGCCGATCCGCTCTAGGAGCTTCCGCCCCAGTTTAGTGATCGACCACGAATTGGCGCTAGCGGATGCCCTAGCCGCAACTATCTTGTCGACCAACGCGTCGGCCATAAGGTAGTCCTGAAAACGTTGAAAGGAGAACCTGATCAGTTCGGAAGGGGGGTTAAGCGGATCGATGTTCTTCGAGTAAGGAGGCGGATCGCGACGGAGCAAGCTCGATTGAACGAAAACATCCAGCCATGATTTACCTTCAGGCGCTTGGCGGCTTCCGAACTGTTGGTGGGCAAGGTCACTGGCGACTTCAATTTCAACGAAATCTCGCCCATCGGCTGCCATGGTAGCCGCTATGCGTTGCACGAACTTCTTTAATGGCGATGACAAATCTTCTGGTCGAACAGAGCGCACACCAGTTCTGGAGGCGATCCCATCGAGGTAAAATGCCATTAATTCTGAAACGCCCTGCAAACCTCTTGGAAATTCTGACTCACCTCGTTCAAGCAGTGCTTCGCTTGTGCTTTTCAAGAAGAGTGGGTTGGTGAACTCCGGGGAGAGCCAGGGCGTGTTTGGGCGAGATATGCCCTTGTTGTCTAGGTATTGGATTGCGGCGCGTTCTCGTTCTTCAAGGCTGAAGAAGCCTTGCATGTTGAAGACGGGCACGGTTTTTAGTAGGTTTTCAGGAATTGCATACCTTGAGTAGACATCTCGGCAAGAAAAGACGGCAGCGATGTACGGATATGGTCGTAACGCATCGATGACTTGAGGTATCCAGTGCATCCAGTAGGTTGCGCCCGCTCCTTCGTTGATTGCGTCAAAAAAGAGAAGAGTTCTTTGCCCTTTTCTCGAACCTGCTGCGTCCAAGACACCTAGAATTTCATCTGGGGTTTTTGCTTCAAGCCCCAAGAGGCCACCAAGTTGCGGCCAAAATGGAGCATCAGACAAGTCTTGACCCAGAACTACAACGGTCGGCAAACCGTCTTGAACACGTTGTGTTGCAGCTTCTCCAAGCGAATGCGATTTGCCTGAACCGGCTTCGCCAAGCACTATCGCAGACTTAGCGGCTTCTGCAGACCAGTCACGTTGCCTGATCGCTTCGTCGAGCGTGGCAAGAGCCGCTTGAAGGTCTCTCAGGCTATCTTTGATAACCGTGAACTTCTGTTTTTCGGCCTCCTCTAGGCTCTTACTATCGGTAGTCGAAAATGGTCGTTCTAACTTCCACGCAAGATTGCGCAGCTCATCCAGCGTTTCTTTGGCCTTTGCCAAGTTCCACTTTATCGTTGGTTCCTGATCGATGAGCGCCTGCATCTCAACAAGCTCAGACCAGAGTGAACGCGCTTCTGCCAAAACCTTGGGATCTGGTTTCAGCGAAGTTGTGGTAAACTCGATTGACGGCACTCTGTTGCTAGCCAAAGCCGCAAAGGCATCACGAAGACGAGCACGCGATTTTGGCCCTCTGACGATAGCGTCGAACATTGCTTCGATTGATACTTCGACATGGTCTTCAGGGTTGAATCGATCGTCTAGTTTTAGTGTTGCCGCCTCGACTTGGCTGCTGAACCACGCATCGTCGAGGACGTCGCCGCCGAACCAAAAACGCTGCAATGCGAGATTATCGTTGACCAGAAGCTTGTCAGTGATGACCGTCGCCCCCCAAAATTCGAACTCAATCGAAATTGAACTCTTGGCAGCCAGAGCTTTCCAGGCCGCAACGCGATCATCCCATTTTTCTTGTTGTGATTTACCCTTCGCCTTTGGCCCCCGCTTAGGAGTGAAGTCGAGCGGCAGTGCAAAAACATACCTTTTTAACTCTGGATGGGTCTTCAGCGCTTGCTGGACAGACTTATCCATTTGCTTCCATTGGGTATCCCCAAGTACTTCAAAGAACTTGGATTGGTAGCCAACCTTGTCACCGTTATTCAGTTTCCAGATGGCTTCAACGCCACCATCACCGCCTCTGCCATCGTTCGGCTGAAATTCGTACGCGTTTTCAGGCGGTTCTCTTCGCGCCAGAATCTTTATCAGTGCCTCAAAAGAGTCGCGCTTGCCCGTTTCAAATCCATGAATTTTTTGAAGATCAATCATTGATGAGGCTGTCCGTAGATCCACATGTTTTAATATCCTGCGTGCCGTCCAAATCAACGTTACAAGACGCGCAAATTCCTGATTTCTGATACATTCTCATCTACACGGCGATGGGCAGTAGCGCCAAGTGGGACTCCGCGCAAAGCCTTCTACTCTTTCATCGTTGACACTTATCCGCCGCAAGAACGTCCGCTCACCACTAATGGTTTGCGCTGTCGCCGTGGCGCAGAAGGCCCGCTCTACGCACGACCTGAAGAACCCTGCGGAGAAAATCTCTTAGGCGCTTTGAATGTCCGCTTCCGCCGGTGGCGCTTAATCGCTTTGCACTTGCGGTGAAGGTCTGTTCTCCGCCGAATGTGACAGCGTGTGGTGTCTTTTGTGGCCGTGATATGACCCCTTCGGATTTTTCGCTCTTATAGCTACTGCCCTTCCCCATACACCTCCCCCCTTGTCCATGCATCGAGGATGCGGCGTATCATCTCCGGCCGGGTAGGTATGTCGTCTTCGCGCCTGCGGGCGTCGTCGAGCAAGGCTATGAGGTCGCGATGGAGGCGGAGGGTGAGGGCTTCGGTATCTGAGCCTCCCCAACTGAACTGGTCCACCGTTATGTTTAGGAAACGGAGAACCACGAATAGCAAACAAGCGACCGAAGCCAGAAGAGGTAGATTCGAAGTTGCGGCAGTTTGAACTTCTGATGGGGCAAGGCATGCCCCGTCTTGATGCGATCGGACAGATCAGAGTTGTTGAAAAATCCTACGACCGTTAGAGCAAGTGAAAAACACAAGGTTCGATGCGAGACGCCACTGCAGCGCTCACCGCAGATTTCTTTGATGCCATGTAGAAAAACTGTGCAGGCATTCCGCTAAATGCGGAAATACGCTGAAATAGTGGGCGAACCGGCAGCCTGGTGAACAGGTTTTTGGCCTTGGAATTGCGGTCAATGAATCTTGGGCTCAGTTGAGTCTCTATGAACCAACATCTGACTGTCGTTGTAGTCGAACAGAACCAAGAGCGTGCTTTTGCGATCGTAGATGCCCTAAAAGAGGCTGGCGACGTAGATGTTTCTGTAATCGGCAATGTCTCCGGTCTGGCACGTAAAATTGCAACGCATAGCCCGGACATTGTCCTGATCGACATCGACAATCCATCGCGGGATATGCTGGAAGAGCTCACCGTTGCTTCGGGCCCATTGGAACGCCCCGTGGCGATGTTTGTCTCAAGCGCCGCGGGCGGGTTGGCGAAAGCCGCAGTTGAGGCCGGGGTATCGGCCTATGTCGTCGACGGTTTGCAAGCCGAGCGCATTAAACCTGTGATCGATACCGCTATTGCCCGGTTTCAGGTGCTACGTCAGATGCGGACCGAACTGGCCGAAACCCGCCGTGCGCTGGAAGAGCGCAAAGTGATTGACCGAGCTAAGGGCTTGTTAATGAAGGCCAAGGGCGTTTCGGAAGATGAAGCCTATGCCCTACTCCGTAAAACCGCGATGAATCAGAATCGCCGGGTTGCCGAGGTGTCCGAAGCCTTGGTCACAGCATCAGGTTTGTTGTCATGAGAACGGTAACCCTGCCTGTCGCCTATATGCCTTTGGTTGATGCCGCTCCACTGATCGTGGCATGCGAGATGGGGTTTGACCACGCCGAAGGCATCTCGTTGGACCTGCGACCGGCTCCATCTTGGTCGTCTCTGCGTGATATGCTGGCCTTTGGGCACGTGGACGCGGCACATCTGCTGTCACCCGTCCCCGTTGCGATGGCTTTGGGTCTTGGAGGCATTGCGACACCGTTGTCCGCCGTGTCTATCCTGTCGCTCAATGGCAATGTCATAGGTGTTGGAACTCAATTGGCTGGGCGGTTGGCCGACCAGGGCTACGGCTTCGATTTCTCCGATGCTGCTGCAGCTGGGGCTGCACTGGCACAGGCCGCCGGCGACGTTTTGGTGTTCGGTGTACCTTTTCCGTTTTCGATGCATGTTGAATTGTTGCGTTATTGGGTCGCTGGAACCGAACTGGCCTCGAAACAGGTCGAAATCCGAACCGTCCCGCCTCCACTCATGGCGCAGGCGCTCGCAGGTGGCGAGATCGATGCCTTCTGTGTGGGTGAGCCCTGGGGCTCATTCGCTGTAGACGACAATGTCGGTGCACTGCTGTTGCCCGGCAAGGCGATCTGGTCCTGTGCACCTGAAAAGGTGCTGGCGGTCAGAAACGACTGGGCCGAAACCGAACCACATTTACTGGGTAGCCTTATGCGGGCCGTTTGGCGCGCAGGGCGCTGGCTTTCGAACACCGACAGCCGCACAACTGCATCCGAGATGCTATCGCGTAAAACCTATCTCAACGTCTCACCCGAGCTAATTGACCGAGCGCTGATGGGCGAATTCACTATATCGGCCCGCGGCGAGCAGCGCCATGTCGATGGGTTTGTCGAGTTTTTTGACGGCGCTGCCACCTTCCCATGGCGCAGTCAGGCGAAATGGGTTGCGCATCAATTGGCGAAACGAAACGGGCTGGACGCCGGAACTGCGGAACGACAATCCGCAAAGGTCTTTCGCAGTGATCTCTATCGTCGCGAATTGCAAGGGCTTGGTGTGGAAACACCCGGCGCGTCCGAGAAACTTGAAGGGGCGTTACCCGAGTCGACGGCGGTTGCCTCGACCAATGGCAGCCTGATTCTGTCTCGGAACGTCTTTTTCGACCGACGCATTTTCGAGCCAGCGGGGTAAGTCTGCACAAAATTTTTGCAGTGCAGCATCTGTTATTGCTGCGACGCAGAATTTTCGAGGTGAAAACGCTGAAAATTGATGACGCGCCGCTGCGTGACTGGCTAAATCGGAACATCGGAAGGCAACGACGCCCACCGACGGAATTCGCCCATAGTCCAGGGCACCTCACAAGAGCAAAGCCGCTCGACCATCCGCCACCTCCTCCCGGCGGACTGTGTCGGCGGCTTTTTTGTTTGCCCAACGGGTTGGGCTGAACCGAAAGGGAACGAGATGAAAAAGCTTCTTTTAGGCCTTGCTGCGACGACGGCGCTTGTGTCACCGGCACTGGCCGAACTGGAACTGGAAAAAGACGAGCTAACGTTTGGCTTTATCAAACTGACTGACATGGCGCCGCTGGCTGTCGCCTATGAGAATGGGTACTTTCTTGACGAAGGCCTGTTCGTGACGCTGGAAGCACAAGCCAACTGGAAAGTGCTGCTGGATGGCGTGATCGACGGGCAGCTGGATGGCGCGCACATGCTGGCCGGGCAGCCTTTGGCCGCGACCATCGGTTACGGCACCGAGGCGCATATCATCACGCCATTTTCGATGGACTTGAACGGCAACGGCATCACCGTCTCGAACGAGATTTGGGAAGAGATGAAACCGAACATTCCGGTGATGGAGGATGGTCGTCCCCAACACCCTATCAGCGCTGAGGCGCTTGCTCCGGTCGTCGAGAAATACAAGTCCGAAGGCAAGCCCTTTAACATGGGCATGGTCTTCCCCGTTTCGACCCATAATTACGAACTGCGCTATTGGCTTGCCGCCGGTGGACTGCACCCCGGCTACTACAGCCCTGACAACGTAACCGGCCAGATCGGCGCAGATGTGTTCCTGTCAGTAACGCCACCACCGCAGATGCCTGCCACGTTGGAGGCCGGCACGATATATGGCTACTGCGTGGGCGAGCCTTGGAACCAACAGGCTGTGTTCAAGGGTATCGGCGTGCCGGTCATCACGGACTATGAGCTGTGGAAGAACAACCCTGAGAAGGTCTTTGGCATCACTGCCGAGTTCGCAGAAGAGTATCCCAACACCACGCTGGCCGTGACCAAGGCCCTGATCCGCGCCGCGATGTGGCTGGATGAGAACGACAACGCCAACCGCCCCGAGGCGGTCGAGATCCTCAGCCGCGCGGAATATGTGGGCGCAGATTATGACGTGATCGCCAACTCGATGACCGGCACATTTGAATACGAAAAAGGAGACAAGCGCGAAGTTCCTGATTTCAACGTGTTCTTCCGCTACAACGCGACATACCCGTTCTATTCGGACGCGATCTGGTATCTGACACAGATGCGCCGCTGGGGTCAGATCCCTGAATCCAAGCCCGACAGCTGGTATGACGAGGTTGCCAAATCTGTCTACAAACCCGAGATCTATCTGGAAGCCGCGCGCCTGCTAGTCGATGAAGGCCTGGCGAATGAGGCCGACTTCCCCTGGGACAGTGATGGTTACAAAGCGCCCACCCCGGCCGAGGATATCATCGACGGCATCACCTATGACGGCCGCACCCCCAACGCCTATCTCGAAAGCCTGTCCATTGGTCTGAAGGGCGATCAGAAGATCGTCGGCTCGGACGTGCAAGGCTAATCCCATGCGTCGCGCCCGGTATCAGTCGGGCGCACACCCCAAAGTGCCCCGCCATCGCAAGGACACATCAGATGACAACGGTCGATCCCGAATTCAACGCAGACGCCGCCAAAGAGGCGCGCCGCACCCGCCTGTTCACTCGCATCAACGCCGCCGACAAATGGTTCCAGGTTCTTGGCCTAAGCTGGGCCACCCCGGTCCTGAAAGCTGCCGCCGGAGACAACCCCCGCGCTCAGATGACCGAAATCTGGCGTCTTCTGGTCGTCCCCCTGCTGTCGATCTGCGCCTTCCTGCTGCTTTGGGGGACGCTCGCCCCGAAAGTGCAAACTTCCCTGGGCGCCGTACCAGGCCCAGCTCAGGTCTGGGCAGAAATGGTCAACCTCAACGAGGACGCACAGGCCAAGGCCGCCAAGCGCGCCAAGTTCGAGGCAATGGTTGAGAAACGGAACCAGAAGCTGATCGATACGGGCCGCGCGGACGAGGTCAAACAAGTCGCCTACACCGGCGCTCCGTCTTACTACCAGCAAATCTGGACCTCTATCAAAACCGTGTTCTTCGGATTTCTGATCGCGACCGTTGTGGCCGTTCCCCTTGGGATCGCTGCCGGACTGTCGCCGACCGCCAATGCGGCGCTGAACCCGCTGATCCAGATCTTCAAACCGGTCTCACCTCTGGCGTGGCTGCCGATCGTGACCATGATCGTCTCGGCCGTCTACGTCACCAACGACGGTTGGTTCGCCAAGTCCTTCCTGATCTCGGCCATCACCGTGACCCTGTGTTCGCTTTGGCCGACTCTGATCAACACCGCGCTGGGTGTGGCGACCATCGACAAGGACTTGGTAAACGTCTCCAAGGTTCTGAAAATGAACACCTATACCAAAGTCACTAAGCTGGTGCTGCCTTCGGCGTTGCCGCTGATTTTCACAGGTTTGCGCCTGTCGCTTGGTGTCGGCTGGATGGTTTTGATCGCGGCTGAAATGCTGGCGCAGAACCCCGGTTTGGGCAAGTTTGTCTGGGATGAGTTCCAGAACGGCTCGTCCAGCTCGCTTGCCAAGATCATGGTTGCGGTCTTCACCATCGGCATCATCGGTTTCCTGTTGGACCGGGTGATGTACGCACTGCAATCCCTCTTCACATTCACGAACAACCGGTGAGCGCGATGAGCATACTGAGCTTCAAAAACGCCACAAAATCCTTCGGTGAAGGCGCCGCGCGCACGGATGTGCTGAAAGGCATCGATCTGGACGTGCAGAAGGGCGAGTTTCTGGTGATCCTCGGCTTTTCCGGCACCGGCAAGACGACCCTGATTAACCTCATGGCCGGTCTGGATACTCCAACTGGTGGAGAGGTCACGTTCAAAGGAACTCCGATCAAGGGGCCGGGTCCGGAACGTGGCGTAGTATTTCAGAACTATTCACTGATGCCTTGGCTGACGGTCAGCGGCAATGTGGGGCTGGCGGTCGATACGGTCTTTCCGGGCCTCGGCAAGACTGAGAAGGCCGAGAAGGTCGCGCATTATGTGCAGATGGTGGGTCTCAGCCATGCTGCCACGCGCCGCCCGGCGGAACTGTCGGGTGGGATGCGTCAGCGGGTCAACGTGGCGCGTGCCTTGTCGATGAACCCCGAGGTTTTGTTGCTGGATGAGCCTCTGTCGGCGCTCGACGCGCTCACCCGTGCCAATCTGGCGGATGAGATCGAACATATCTGGGAGGCCGACAAAAAGACCTGCGTTCTGATCACCAATGACGTGGACGAGGCGATCATTCTGGCCGACCGGATCATCGCCCTGAACCCCGATGGTACGTTGGGCCAGGAATTCCGCGTATCGATCCCGCGCCCTCGCGAACGCGGTGCAATGAACAACGACGAGACGTTCAAGCGCCTGCGCGCCGACGTCACCAAGTACCTGATGGATGTGGGGATCGAAGCCAAAGTCGAAGGCTCGCGCATCCTGCCCGATGTAACACCGATCCATGGAGTGCCAACGGCGGTGGCCGAGGCACAAAAGGGGATGATCGAGAGTCGTTTCCTCGACTTCTCGCAGCTTCATAAAGTCTACCCGACGCCCAAGGGCCCTCTGACCGTTGTTGAGGATTTCGATCTGAAGATCGATAAGGGCGAGTTCATCTCGCTGATCGGCCATTCAGGTTGCGGAAAATCTACGGTTCTGACCATGGCTGCGGGGCTGAACGATATATCGAAGGGCGCGATCAAGCTGGATGGTCGTCATGTCGAGGGGGCTGATCCAGAACGCGCCGTAGTGTTCCAATCCCCCAACCTGTTCCCATGGCTAACTGCCAAGGAAAACGTCGCGATCGGGGTCGACAAAGTCTATCCCAAGGCCAGCATCGCCGAGCGTCAGGATGTCGTTGAATACTATCTGGAACGCGTCGGTCTGGCCGATGCGATGGACAAATCCGCGAGCGACCTGTCGAACGGCATGAAACAACGCGTCGGCATCGCACGCGCCTTTGCCCTATCGCCCAAGCTGCTGCTGTTGGATGAGCCCTTCGGGATGCTCGACAGTCTGACCCGCTGGGAATTGCAGGAAGTGTTGATGGAGGTCTGGTCCCGCACCAAGGTCACCGCAATCTGTGTGACCCATGACGTGGATGAGGCGATCCTGCTGGCCGATCGCGTGGTGATGATGACCAATGGCCCACAAGCGACCATAGGCAAGATCACCAAGGTCGACCTGCCGCGCCCGCGCACCCGCAAAGCGCTGTTGGAGCATCCGGACTACTACGCCTACCGGCAGGAGGTCCTCGATTTCCTCGAAGAATACGAACACGGCGCCAAGCCAAAAACGCCCGCCCCCAAGGCGATTGCAGCGGAGTGAAACCATGAAACAAAGACTTGTTGTCATCGGCGCAGGCATGGCCTCGGGCCGGGTGCTAGAACACCTGACCGACGCCGCGCCGGATGCGTTCGACATCACCCTGTTCAACGCCGAGCCCCGCGGGAACTACAACCGCATCATGCTGAGCCCGGTTCTGTCGGGTGAGAAGACTTATGAAGAGATCGTCACACATGATGACGCCTGGTACGCCGAGCGGGGGATTGCTTGCCGGTTCGGTGAGAAAGTTGCAAAGATCGACTGCGAGATGAAAGTTGTCGAGGGCGAGCACGGACACCGTCCCTACGACAAGCTGGTGATCGCGACTGGGTCGAACCCGTTCATCATCCCCCTGCCCGGTCATGATCTGGACGGTGTCATCGCCTATCGCGACCTGGAAGACACCCAGCAGATGATGGACATGGGCCCCGACAACAAGGTCGTCGTGATCGGTGGCGGCTTGCTGGGGCTTGAAGCTGCGGCGGGCATGGCCGCGCACGGCGTTGACGTCACCGTGGTGCATATCATGGGCCACCTGATGGAGCGTCAGTTGGATGAAGCCGCAGGTTACCTGCTGAAGAAGTCGCTGGAAGACAAAGGAATCAATATCTGCCTACAGGCGAACTCCAAGGAAATCCTTGGGCAAGATGGCAAGGTCCGCGCACTTTTGCTGGACGACGGGACCGAGCTGCCCTGTGATCTGCTGGTCATGGCCGTTGGCATCCGTCCCAATACAGCGCTGGCGCAGGAGGCCGGTCTGGCCACCGGGCGTGGCATTCATGTGGATGACCAAATGTTGACCTCGGATCCGGATATCTTCGCTGTGGGTGAGTGCGTCGAGCATAACGGAGAGGTCTTTGGTCTTGTCGCGCCGCTCTACGATCAGGCGAATGTGGCGGCGCATGCCTTGTTGGATAAAGAGGCCGCGTTTGAGCAAAAAACTCTTTCAACGAAGTTGAAAGTCACCGGCTGCGATCTGTTCAGCGCTGGCGATTTCGCAGATGGACCGGGGCGTGAGGATATCGTGTTCCGCGACCCATCGCGGGGCGTCTACAAGCGTCTTGTGATCGAACAGGACCGTCTGATCGGCGCTGTCATGTACGGTGACACGGCCGACAGCGGCTGGTTTTTCGGCCTGATCAAGGATAGCACCAGCATCGAAGACATGCGTGAGACGCTGATCTTCGGCCCGGCCTACCAGGGGGGCGACACCGCGGACCCTCTCTCAGCCGTTGCAGCATTGCCGCCTGAGGCGGAGATTTGCGGCTGCAACGGCATATGCAAAGGCGACATTGTCGAGGCGATCCATTCAGGGGCTGGCGATCTGGGCGCGGTTCGTGCAAGCACCAAGGCCAGTGCGTCCTGCGGAACATGTTCGGGTCTGGTCGAACAGGTCCTGCAGGTCACTTTGGGCGATGCGTTCCAGATGCCAGCGGCACAACCGATCTGTGGTTGCACCGACCTGACGCATGAAGATGTACGCCGACTGATCAAAGGGCAGGAACTGAAAAGCCAGGCCGCAGTCTGGCAGGAACTCGGCTGGAATACGCCCAACGGCTGTCATGTCTGCCGCCCGGCGATCAACTATTACCTTCTGGCGGATTGGCCACTGGACTATCAGGACGACCCACAAAGCCGCTTCGTTAACGAACGCAAACACGCGAATATTCAGAAAGACGGTACGTTCAGCGTCGTGCCGCGCATGTGGGGCGGGATCACCACCC
The DNA here is from genome assembly GCF_013110685.1 of Ruegeria sp. HKCCD6157. Taxonomy (NCBI): domain Bacteria; kingdom Pseudomonadati; phylum Pseudomonadota; class Alphaproteobacteria; order Rhodobacterales; family Roseobacteraceae; genus Ruegeria; species Ruegeria sp. HKCCD6157. Next base: position 602,195 of record NZ_WVRB01000001.1, on the reverse strand, counting down.
CCGAAGAACTGCGTGCCATTGCCGACGCCGCCGACAAGTACGACGTGCCAACCGTAAAGGTCACCGGCGGCCAACGCATCGATCTGCTGGGCGTGAAGGGTGAAGACCTGCCTGCGATCTGGTCGGATCTGAACAGGGCCGGTCTGGTCTCGGGTCACGCCTATTCCAAGGGCCTGCGGACAGTCAAAACCTGCGTCGGAACCGATCATTGCCGGTTCGGCACGCAGGACAGCACCGGCCTCGGCATCAAGCTTGAGAAAATCCTGTGGGGGTCTTGGACTCCGCATAAGCTGAAGCTGGCCGTGTCGGGCTGTCCTCGCAACTGCGCTGAGGCGACTTGCAAGGATATCGGCGTTGTCTGCGTGGACTCAGGCTATCAGATCAGTATCGGAGGGGCCGCCGGTATGGACGTGAAAGAGACCGAATTGCTGTGCCAGGTCCAGACCGAAGGCGAAGCGATTGAGGTGGTGATGGCCGTCACGCAAGCCTATCGCGAAGGCGGCAAATATCTGGATCGAATGTATAAATGGCTAGGCAAGGTCGGCATGGACTGGGTCAAAGCTCAGGTCGTGGACGACCTTGAAAACCGCACCGCCTTGGTGGCCAGGTTCGAGCTGTCGCAAAGCATCTACCGTAAAGACCCGTGGGCCGAACACGTCAAAGAAAAAGCGCAGACCTACGCGCCGATTGCAGATTTCACACTGGAGGCAGCGGAATGAGCTGGATCGACATCGGACATATCGACGAGGTTCCCTTACGCGGGGCGCGGTTGGTGAAAACCCATATCGGCTGCATCGCCGTATTCCGTACTGCTGAGGCTGAAGTGTACGCCGCAACCAATAGCTGCCCCCATAAGGGTGGCCCTTTGTCTGAAGGCATCGTCCACGGCCAGTCGGTCACCTGCCCGCTGCACAACTGGGTTTTCGACTTGAATACGGGCGAGGCTCAGGGCGCAGATGATGGTCGCATCACCACCTACCCCGTACGTTTGGAAGATGGGCGCATCCTGCTTGACGACAGCGCCGTCACCCGGCGGAGTGCGGCCTGATGGACGGAACTGGCCTGCCAGAGGTCCGGTCAACCTGTGCCTATTGCGGCGTCGGCTGCGGTGTTCTTTTGCGCCCCGATGGTGCCGGTGGTCTTACCGTGCGAGGCGACCCGGACCACCCGGCGAATTACGGGCGTCTATGCTCGAAAGGGTTGGCTTTGGACGAAACCGTGGGTCTAGACCACCGGTTGTTGGCCCCATGCGCGTTCGGCCAGGACACCAGTTGGGATAACGCACTGCAATTGGTTGCCGATCGCTTTTCGGCCACGATCAGAGAGTTCGGACCGGACAGCGTAGCTTTTTACGTCTCGGGCCAATTGCTGACCGAGGATTACTATGTTGCCAACAAGTTGATGAAAGGCTTCATCGGCTCAGCCAATATCGACACCAACTCGCGGTTGTGTATGGCGTCAACTGTAGCCGGGCATAAACGCGCCTTCGGAACCGATACAGTGCCCGGAACTTATGAAGATCTGGATCACGCTGACTTAGTTGTGCTGGTTGGTTCAAACCTTGCCTGGTGTCATCCCGTTCTCTATCAGCGGGTCATGGCGGCGCGTCAGGCGCATGGCACGAAGATCGTGGTCATTGACCCGCGCCGCACAGCGAGTTGTGATCAGGCGGACCTTCATCTGCCGCTTAAGCCAGGCAGCGACGTAGCGCTTTTCAACCGATTGCTTTGCAGAATTCACCACACCGGCCATGTATCCGCCGAATTCCTGGAACGAAGCAATGGGTTCTCTGAAGCCCTCGAACTGGCGCAGCTTGACGATCCTGACGAGACGGGGCTCAGCCCATCTGAGATTGAGGCGTATTGCGATTTGTGGATCGGTACTGAGCGGGTCGTTACGGTCTTTAGTCAGGGTGTAAACCAGTCTTCCAGCGGTACCGACAAGGTCAATGCGATCTTGAATTGCCATCTGGCCACCGGTCGAATTGGTCGCGAAGGGATGGGGCCGTTCTCGGTCACAGGTCAGCCTAACGCCATGGGCGGTCGAGAGGTGGGTGGTCTGGCCAATACGCTCGCTTGCCATCTGGACATTGAAAACGAGGACCATCGTCAGGCGGTTAAACACTTTTGGAATTCGCCCAACATCCCTCGGAGGCAAGGATTAAAAGCGGTCGATCTGTTCCGATCCATCGAAGACGGTCAGATCAAGGCGCTCTGGATCATCCACACCAACCCTGCGGCTACCATGCCGGACGCGGACAGAGTGAGCGCAGCTATTGAAAACTGCCCATTTACAGTTGTCAGCGACCTGACCGCGCGGACAGATACCGCGCGTATCGCAGACGTGCTGCTGCCAGCGGCGGGATGGGCAGAAAAATCGGGGACTGTAACCAATTCAGATCGCACGATAAGCAGACAACGTGCCGTTTTGAGCCCTCCGGGGCAAGCCCGCTCGGACTGGGATATCTTGGCCGAGGTCGGCCGTAGGATGGGTTGGGAAGAGGCATTTAACTACAATTCTCCGGCGCAGATTTTTAGAGAATACGCGAGCATGACCTCACTTGCGGCGTCTTTTGGCAAGGACTTCAATATTACCGAGTTGTCCGACATTGGGGATGAAGACTATGATGCGCTGAGCCCCACACAATGGCCAACGACACTTGGTGCGACCGACAAGCGGTTCTTTGGCGATGGGCAGTTTTTTCATCCTGATGGCAAAGCGCGTATTGTTCCGGTTTCTCACAAGCCGCCCAAAGTGAAAACCTGTGCACAATTCCCGTTTCTTTTAAACACAGGGCGAAACCGGGATCAGTGGCATACCATGACACGGTCAGGTTTGTCGCCTCGTTTATCAGCCCACCTTTCCGAACCTTATGTTGACATGAATCCAACGGACGTTGATCGGTTGGGCCTTAGCGCCGCAGATTTGGTCCAACTCGACAGCTCAGTTGGAAGCGGTGTCTTTCGCCTTCGAATCTCGGAAGCTGTCGCACCCGGGCAAGCGTTCGCACCAATTCACTGGACGGGTGAAACGGCACCTTCAGCCCGTGTGGATGCGCTTGTTCCAAGTGTGACTGATCCGATATCTGGACAGCCTGAAAGCAAGGCGACGGCTGTTTCTGTGCGGCGTCTGAATGCTTCCTGGTACGGCTTCGCCATTTCCGTCGATGCGGCCTCGCCTACGGCAGAATACTGGGCAAGGAGCAAAACGGACAAAGGCTACAGGATGGAGTTGGCGGGCAAGCAGGACATCGACGATTGGGAACACAAAGCCCGCGAGTGGTTTGGACTACCTGATGCCATGGTGACTTCAATCGAAGACCCCAAGCGCGGCTCCCATAGGATCGCGCTGTCAGACGGACAGCGCCTCTTGGCGGCGCTGTTCATCTCCCGCCAACCTATCATTCTGATGCGAGACTATTTGGCAAGTTTGCCTGAGGTTTCGCTCATTCAGATACTGTCTGGCCGGTCATCTGCTGCTTCTGAAGACTGTGGACCAATTGTCTGTTCGTGTTTCGGGGTCGGACTAAAAACCATCATCGGCGCCATTCGCGACAAACGTTTGATCAATGTGGACGATATCGGAGATGCCCTTCAAGCTGGAACAAACTGCGGTTCATGCCGGCCAGAGTTGGCTGAATTGGTCGCGGAGCATTCGAAGTTGAACCGCAATACACCGAAGAGTTTCCCGGAAAAACATCAAGTATAAACCCGGGTTGTCGAGCTGGACAGAAGTCTGCTTTAGTAGGTTATCTAGGTAGGAGCGGTTTCCGTCCACTCGAGACCCAAAACCTGGTTGAGCGTGATTCAACGGTTCGGGCAATTCGGTGGAAGGATGGCGTCGTCCTGCGCTCCAAGCACCAATATGTGCTTACTGAGCAATTTCGTGTCCTGCGACCTCAGATGAAACCAATACTCCTCCAGTTGATCAGCAGCCTTTCTTGCCTTCGCCGCCACGATGTTCGCCAAATGAGTACGCAAAAAAATGCAATTCGAGAAGACGAATAGTAGCGGCAATACTCTTTGGGAACGCGGCACTATAGTAAAACACACCATCTTTTACGAACTTGTACTTGGGTGAAAGGGTCTCTGACATGGTCAACGGCTCCACCCTGCTGTTTAAAGCTCGATTTAAACCAAGGGTTTACCTGAGGAAGTGGTGCCCGGGGGCGGAATCGAACCACCGACACGAGGATTTTCAATCCACTGCTCTACCCCTGAGCTACCCGGGCACGGGAACGACGTTCGTCGTTGGGTGGGGGCCTTCTATGACTTGCTACAAGCGGTGTCCAGAGGCTTTTTCACATTTTTTCAATGCGGTCGCTTTGGCGTGAAGTCCTGCGTGTCATCCTCGACTTCAAGGTCCTCTTCGCGCTGCGAGGGAACCGAGTAGGACCCGTTCAGCCACTTGGCCAAATCAATGTCCGCACAGCGCCTGGAACAAAACGGACGAAACTTCTGCTCGGTCTCGGCACCGCAAATCGGGCAGCTCATTTCAGGACCTCCATCACAGGAACGCGACCACGCTTTCGCTGCAACTCAAAGTGGCCCAGCGGGGTCCAGCCTGCAAGAATCGTCTCGTCTGGGTCTGATCTGAACGCGGCGCGTAAAGCGGATTCAAACCCGCGACGATCCTTCTTTGGCATGGGCGCGAGGTCCAGCGTAATCTGACCAGCCAGCCCACGTACGCGCAAAGCACGGGGCAGCATCTTGGCGCAGGCGAAATTGGCCTTGGTGCCCGCCGCGAGCGAGGTGTCCGCTCCGGTGTTCACATCCACGGCGACCAATGCGCGTGTGGGTTCGATGTAAAGATGCCCCCCGCCCGGCAAAGGCTCGGACGCTCCACGCACCGTATCCAGCGCATCCAGAACGCCGTGGGTTTCGAACCCGCCCGCCTGTGTCACGACTTCGGCCGGGTCGGTCCAGTCGCGCCAGGCAAGGATATGGGGGCTGTCACCTTCGCTGAGAAGTTCAGGCTCGGTACCGTCGTCATTCATCACCTGCTCGGCCTGCGTCAACATGGCCGAGATGTCTTCCGAGATATCTTCGGCATCCGCACCCGCGCAGCAGGAGCGCAGGATCAATCCATAGGCGCTGTCACCCATCTGCTCGTGCGCGATTTCAAGCAGTTGATCGCGTATGTCCTCGTCTTTGATACTGCGCGAAATGTTCAGGCCCGGAGCGTCCGGCGTAACAATCGCATAGCGGCTTTTGAAAAGGATGCGATTGCTCACCGGTATGGCTTTGCCGGGCTCTGCAAAGCCGGTGACTTGTACCAACAACAGGGCGCCGGGACCCAAGCCTTTGACTTGTCGCAGGAAAGCAGGGCCATCTGGCGTGGTCAGGAACATTCCGCCCTGCCCCTTGACCGGGCGGTCAGCCCGGGCGCGGTAGATCGTGCCGGGCGCGGGTGCGTCTGTGGCGATCAAGAAGTCATCCAACTTGCCGTCGACCATCAGCGCAGCCGCTTCGCGGCCTTGGATGTGGTCCAGAACAATGGTGCGACCTTTCATGATGCCTCTCGATACAGTGGATAGCCGATGCCTTGCAGCAAGGCCGCGGTCTCGGACAGGGGCAGGCCAACGATGCCTGTAAACGACCCCGAAATCCATGGAATGAAAGCCCCTGCAGGTCCCTGAATCGCATAGGCGCCTGCCTTGCCGCGCCAGTCTCCGGTCGCCAGATAGGCGTTGATCTCGACATCCGACAGACGTTTGACCTTGACCTGTGAGACGACATCACGCTGTAGCACACGGTCTCCGCGCCGGACCGCAACCGAGGTGATCACGCGGTGACGACGACCAGACAGGGAATGCAGAAACTCCGCCGCCTGCCCCGCATCCTCGGGCTTTCCCAGAATCCGACGCCCCAAGGCCACGGTGGTATCTGCACAGAGGGTAACGTCACCTCTATCCGCCTGAACAGCCTGCACTTTTTGGCGCGTGATGCGGTGGCAATACGGAACCGGAAGCTCGCCCTTCAAAGGCGTTTCGTCGATGTCAGGAGGGCAAATGGCATCGGGTCGCACGCCAAGCTGGGCCAGCAGGTCCAGCCGTCTTGGGCTGCCCGATCCGAGAATGAACGCCATTGCGGCAGGCGTTACTTGAAGCGATAGTTGATCCGACCCTTGGTCAGATCATATGGGGTCATCTCGACCTGAACCTTGTCGCCGGCCAGAACACGGATGCGGTTCTTGCGCATCTTGCCTGCCGTATGTGCGATGATCTCATGGCCGTTTTCCAGCTCGACCCGAAACGTCGCATTAGGCAGGAGTTCCTTCACGACACCGGGAAATTCGAGCGTATCTTCCTTGGCCATGTTGTCTCCATCATTACGTTGCACCCGCAGAATCTGCGGGGGTGTGCGCTTAAATGAGCCTATTTCGGCCTTATTTCAAGGGCGGAATCACCTAAAGAGCGGATATTGTGACCGATTCGACTCGGGCGGCCTGTTCCTCCCAATGGGTTCGGTTCAGCACGTGACCGTCCGCGCGGACCTCGGCGATGGCTGACAGGTCGACATCCGCATAGGTCCAGCCCGGCTGATTCAAAGTGCCTTCGGCCAGCACACCGGTGGCCGGAAACCCCTTGTCGGGCGGGCCAAAGACGCCTCCGGTCCCGGTATTCATATCCACCGCCTCGGACCATTCGTTGTTCCCGACCAGCGAGGCCATGACTGTAACACATTGATTTTCCAAAGCTCTTGACATTGCGCCAATCCGCACGCGCCAGTAACCCGAAAGCGCTTCGGTACAGGATGGCGCAAGGATCAGGTCTGCCTCGCTTAGCGCGCGGCCCAGCAAGGGAAACTCGCTGTCATAACAGATCAACACACCGATCTTGCCCAGCGCGGTGTCGAACAGCTTGAGCGGACCACCCGGGGCGATGTCCCAATCCTCGCGTTCGAACCGGGTCATAATCTGTTTGTCCTGATGGTCGAAACTGCCATCCGGCGCGTAGAAGGCGGCACGGTTCACCGGACGCCCGGGGCCATCAACAACCGGCGCCGACGCACCCAGAATGTAGGTTTTGTACGTCTTGGCGAGGCGGGTGTGCAGGTTTTGTACATCCTCCATCCGGTCGGACACGGCCCGGATCGAACGTTCCAGATCGCCGGCAACCTCGGCCCCGTCCAGGGTCGACAGCTCCATCGCGCCGTATTCGGGAAAGACCAACAATTCGGCCCCCTGCCCTGCGGCCTGGGACACCCAGCGGTTCAGCTTGTCTTCGTATTGCGCCCAGCTGTCGAGCCAGTCGAGATCATAGGCGGCAGTTGCGACTTTCATGGCAGCGTCCCCGTGCGGTCAAATTCGCATGACCTTAGTCGCGGACGCAGACCGGAGTACAGCCCAATTACCCTGCGGTCGTCGGATCGATGATCGTGGTCACTTCGGTGATCGTGTTGGCCGGGAACCCGCTGAGTTCCGCATGCTTGTGGATCGCGTCCTCGCTCTCGGCCAGATAGATGCAAAAGGTCTTGTCACCAGCAACATAGGAATGCTCCCACTGCACGCCGGGTATTTGCGCCAGCGCTTCGTTCGACTTCGCAGACGCGCCGCACAGTTCGTCACCGGACATGGAACCGACACCCGGAAGATCGCGTTCGATAACATATCGTTTCATGGCAATTCCCCCACAGAAAACCCAGCACTACCATGATTCGGAAATTTTTTCTGCGTTTGGCGCTCAGAGATCCCGGGTCCAGAACTGAAGAGGTTTTTTCGATTCGCCTTCGTCGCCGATATCTTTCCACGAAAACTGTGCGATCGCACCGGGCAAAGGCGTGTATCCCCGCGCGCGCCAGAAGGCATCCAGCGGGCGGTAATTGTCGGGCCGCATCGGATGATCTGCCGGGCGTTGCACGCCGCAGAACGCGCATTTGGTGAAACCCAGGCTGCGGGCGTGGGCTTCGCGGGCGTCGAAGAATCTGTGGCCGACACCCTGCCCGCGATAGTCGGGCAACAGCACCGATTCGGCGCAATAGAAGATGTCATGCAGGTCAAGCCCGGTGCCCTCGAAGGCCGCCGCGAAATCTTCGGCGTGGTCAATCAGAGGGGCGCCGGTTGACGCGCCGATCAGACGGTCGTTGTCGAATGCGCCCACCACGATGGCCTTGTCGCTGTCGCGGTAGGATTGCAGGTATTTCCGTTCATATTCCAGGTCGCCATCGTAAAGATACGGCCAGGCGTGAAATACCTTGATCCGCAGCCGGGCAACGTCATCAAGGGCGGCTTCCAGTGCCGCTCCGGTCAGGGGGCGGACGCCGGTGACCTCAGCCATTCGAAACCTGCTTGGTCCAGTCCGCCAGGTTGTAGAAAGTGGTGACGCGGGTGATCTTGCCATCCTTCAGGTCGAAGAACGAACCGGCAGGCAGGCGGTACGTCTGGCCATGTGCATCCGGCAGGCCGTCATCGGTTTCCAGATAGGTTCCGTTGACGATGAATTCGGCTGCTGCGCGGGTGCCGCCTTCGGCTTCGAACACGACGATGTCGGTCAGGTTTTCTTTGTAGCAGCGATTCATGTGCGCGCAGAACGCGGCGAATTTGTCCTTGCCGATGCGGATATGGCCTTCGTTCACGTGATGGGCCACGTCATCGGACAGGCAAGCCAGCATGGCATCCACGTCACCGGCATTGAAGGCTTCGAAATAGGTTTTGACGGTCTGGTTCATGGTCACTCCGTAGGCTCGCCCCAGCGGTCTTTCAGATGTTTGATGATCTGATCGCGGGTCTGTCGGTAGTGATGTAGCTTTTCTTCGCGGGTCTCGCCCAACCCGGTAGGGTCCATTATTGGCCAATAATCGACATCGAGGTGAAAAACCCGCGTCAGTTCCAGCGCCCGGCGCTGACTGGCGGGCGAAAGCGCCACCACCAGATCGAACGAGCTGAGATCGTCGCCCCATTCCTGCATCTCGTCAAAGGACCGCGAGCGGTGACGGGACAGTTCCACACCCACCTCGTGGCAGGCCGCGATGCAGAACCCGTCGATTTCCAGATCGTTGTGCACGCCAGCGGACTGCACATAGGTGCCCGTGCCGTAAAACTTCTTCATCAGCCCCTCGGCCATCGGAGATCGAACCGAGTTGTGGTCGCAACAGAACAGGACCGACTGCGGCAGAGGCTTCACCCGTCAGCCCCCGAAATGCAGCACGCAGATCAGCGTGAACAGGCGCCGGGCCGTATCGGTATCCACTTCTGCCTTTCCCTCCAGCCGTTCCTGTAGCACGCGGCTGCCTTCGTTGTGGATGCCGCGGCGGGCCATGTCTATGGTCTCGATCTGGCTGGGAGGCAGCGATTTGACCGCGTCGAAATAGCTCTCGCAGATCTGGAAGTAATCCTTGACCACCTGCCGGAACGGGCCAAGCGACAGGTGAAATTCGGCGGCTTTTTCATTCTCTTCGGTCGCGATATCAAAGACCAGCCGTTTGTCGCGGATCGACAGTTGCACGTGGTAAGGCCCATCAGGAATGACTCGGTCATCCCGATTGGGCAGCGAAAAGCTGTTGTCTTCCAGCAGATCATAGATGGCAACCTTGCGTTCCTGCTCGATCTCAGGGGTCGGCGGCGGCAGGTTTCGGTCATCCAGTTCGATATGCGAAATGCGGGTCATCGTTATGGCTACAATCCTTTTGTCAGCACAGACCTATATCAACGGAATCCAGTCGGCAACGCAGAGAAGAGCCATATGTGTCCGGTCATTGCGTCATTTCAGCCATTCAGGCGATTCAGACGCGCCGTGACTGACAGGCCGTGCGCCTCGAGGCTTTCTGATTGCGCCAGCTGTTCAGCGGCGGGCCCGATGGCGCGCAGGGCCTCGGGGGTCATCTGGCTGAGCGTGGTGCGTTTGAGAAAATCCATCACGCTGAGCCCGGACGAGAACCGCGCGGACCGGGCCGTTGGAAGCACGTGGTTGGGTCCACCGACATAGTCGCCGATGGCTTCGGGCGTGTACTGGCCCAGAAAGATGGCCCCGGCGTGGATGGTTTTTTCGCTCAGCGCCACCGGGTCTGCGACGCAAAGCTCCAGATGTTCCGGGGCGATACGGTTCGACAGGATTGCAGCCTGATCCAGATCACGAACGATAATGATGGCGCCGAAGTCGCGCCAGCTGGCCCCGGCGATGGCGCGGCGTTGCAGGGTTTCGAGGCGTTTTTCGACCGCCTTCGCGACGCTTTGGCCAAAAGCGGTATCATCCGTGATCAGGATCGACTGCGCGCTTTCGTCGTGTTCGGCCTGGCTGAGCAGGTCCAGCGCGATCCAGTCGGGGTCGTTGTCCTTGTCAGCGATGACCAGGATTTCCGATGGGCCCGCAATCATGTCGATGCCGACCTTGCCGAACACCCGCCGTTTGGCCGCCGCGACAAAGGCGTTGCCCGGGCCCGTGATCTTGTCGACCGGCGCGATGGTGTCGGTGCCGTAGGCCAGCGCCGCCACGGCCTGCGCGCCGCCGATGCGATAAACCTCGTCCACGCCCGACAGTTGCGCGGCCAGCAGAACCAGTGGATTCACCTGCCCGTCCGGCGTGGGCACAACGATGGCCAACCGTTCAACCCCCGCCACCTTGGCCGGGATGGCATTCATCAGAACCGAAGACGGGTATGAAGCCAACCCGCCCGGCACGTAAAGCCCGGCGGCCGAGACCGCCGACCAGCGCCAGCCCAGTGTGGCCCCGGCCTCATCCGTCCAGCTTTGGTCGCTGGGCATCTGACGTTCGTGATAGGCCCGGATGCGGGCGGCGGCCAGTTCCAGCGCCGCCCGGTCTTCAGCCCCGACTTGCGCCACCGCGTCTGCGATCTCCTGCGCGCTGAAGGCCAGCGTTTCGGGCGTCAGCTTCAGCCGGTCGAATTTCGCGGTCAATTCAATGACTGCCGCGTCGCCCCGGTTGCGGACATCGTCGATGATCTGCGCCACGACCGCGTCCACATCCGGGCTGTCCTCGCGCTTGGCGGACAGAAGGGCCTGAAAGGCGGTTTCGAAATCGGGTGATGTGGCGTCAAGGAAAACAGGCATGATCTGGCACTCCGGGCGTTGCGCCACGGGACATATCGCCCACGGGGCGCGGCCTCAACCCTCAGCCCTCGGGGTGCAGCGATTTGCGCATGGCAAAGCAGGTCAGGTCCCGACTGTCACTGCATTGACCGGTGAACTTCCAGCCGTAGCGCAAATAGAATTCCCGTGCGGTTTGGGTGGCATCCAGATGCACCTCGGTACAGCCGCACGCGGCCAGTTGCCGTTCCAGCCGCTTGAGCAACGCGGCCCCCACCCCGCTGCCGACGTGATCCGGGTCAACATAGAGCAAGGTGATCTTGCCGGTTTCTAACAACCCACCGACCGCGGCCACCTGCCCTTCACGCTGGGCCAGCCAGATCTGTGATCCCGGCTTGAACCAGCCCCGTATGGTCGCCGCGTCTTTGTTTGCGGTCCATTGTTTCAGATGGTCGGGATCATTGTTGTGATCGGCCACACAAAGCTGCGTGATCGACCGGATCAGCACGCGGCTGATGTCGAACACGTCAAACACGGTGGCGGGACGCAGGGCAACACCCTCGGACACATTTGAAAACGCCTGAGAAATGCCGCGCTTGTTCTGCATCTATTCGGGGTGCTGCGGCGCCCGGCCGGATGGGGCCCGATATGGGCGCGTGACGTCCTTGAGCGCGGCATCCAACGCCTCGACCTTCAGGCGGATCGCGCCGTCTCCCGCCAGGGTCAGCAAGACCTGGCCCGCGCCATCCTCGCCGGGTTCGAATTCGACGGACAGCAGTGACATGACCATGTCCTTTTCGCTGCGATCAATGCCCTGACTGGCCACGGACAGAACGGAATCGAAGACCAGCACCGACTGCACCCGTTCAAACGGGCGGTCACGGCGGGCGGCGGCATCCTTGTCTTCCCAGCGAAAGCGGTTCAGCAACAAGCCAAAGCGACGGTGCGACGGTTGCCATTTCATCTCGGTCACGGGAAAAACCGCATCCTGCACGAGGGTCGAGATCACCTTCAGGTCTTCTGCATCCTCAGCCCCCAGATTCAGCGGGGCTTCGCGCCCGTCTTCAAAACTTGCGTCCGTCATTCGCCTTTGATCCGTTCGATTTTTGCGCCCACGCCTTCCAGCTTGCGAACCACATGTTCATATCCGCGGTCCAAATGATAGACCCGGCTTACCGTTGTCTCACCTTCTGCCGCCAATCCGGCAAGGATCAGCGACACCGAAGCCCGCAGATCCGTCGCCATCACCGGGGCGCCTTTCAGGGTTTCGACACCCGTGACGGTGGCGGTGCCGCCGTGCACCTCGATATTTGCACCCATGCGCACAAGTTCCGGGGCATGCATAAAGCGGTTTTCGAAGATACGCTCTTCCAAAACCGAGGTGCCTTCGGCGGTGCACATCAGCGCCATCATCTGCGCCTGAAGATCGGTCGGGAAGCCCGGGAAGGGTTCGGTCACCACATCCACAGCCTGCACACGGCCGTTCTTGCGCGCCACTTTCAAGCCGTTTTGGGTTTCGGTGACACTGACCCCCGCCGCGTCGAGCTTGGCCGCGAAGGATTCAACCAGCGCCATGCGCCCGCCCAGCAGTTCGACCTCGCCGCCGCAAATCGCCGGGGCCAGCATATAGGTGCCCAGTTCGATCCGGTCGGTGACAACCTGATGAGTGGCACCGTGCAGCCGGTCGACACCCTGAATTTCTATGGTCGAGCTGCCCTCGCCCGAAATCTGCGCGCCCATCTTGCGCAAGCATTCGACCAGATCGACGATCTCGGGTTCGCGCGCGGCGTTCTTGAGCACCGTGGTGCCCTTTGCTAGCGTCGCCGCCATTACGATGTTTTCGGTGGCCCCGACCGAGGCAAAGCGCATCTCGTGCACCGCCCCTTTCAGGCCGCCCGGAGCCTTGGCGTGCAGGTAGCCGTCCTTCAGCTCGATCTCGGCGCCCAGCGCCTCGAGCCCTTCCACATGCAAGTCCATCGGACGGGCACCAATCGCGCAGCCACCGGGCAGAGAAACAACCGCCTGCCCGAACCGCGCCAGCAAGGGGCCCAGTACCAGATTCGAGGCACGCATCTTGCGCACAATGTCATAATCCGCCGTTTGGCTGGTCAGGCTGTGGCTCGACATCGCGATCACCTGACCATCTTGCAGCGACGACACCTCAGCCCCCAGCGATTGCAGCAGAGCGGTCATGGTCTTGATGTCGCTTAGGCGTGGCGCGTTGGTCAGCGTCAGCGGTTCTTCGCTCAGCAAGGTTGCAGGCATCAGCGTCAGACATGCGTTTTTGGCCCCCGCAATCGGTATCTGACCATTCAGCGGGCCGTTGCCCGTTACCAGAATCGAATCCATCTGCTCTTATCCCTTGTCCTTGTCGGCCTTGTCCCCAGAGGTCGCCCGCGCCTTGGCCTGCGCCTTGCGCCGGGCCATATTGGCCTTAAGTGCCGCTTTCAGCCGCTCTTCGCGCGCATCCCCGGATTTGCCTTGTTTTTTGGGTGAATTTTTATTCGTCATGATCTTTCTCTACAGGAGGTGAAAAAAACCGTCCAGACACCCTTGCGCCGCGTTTCGTTTGAGTCTAATCACCCGCCCACAGCGCTGCTGTAGCTCAGAGGTAGAGCACTCCCTTGGTAAGGGAGAGGTCGAGAGTTCAATTCTCTCCAGCAGCACCATCTTCTCAGAAAATTGCGAAGCATTTGGTGACAAATTGACTGTGTGGCGACCAAATGGCGACCACTGTGCAAGCTTATTCGCAACAAAATTAATTTGCTCAACGCATTCGGCGCCACGACAATACTATTGAACTATGATTGGTTTCGTACTCGGCGAGGCAGTCGAACCCGTCTTACTCGCCCCCTGGAACCCCTCAAGCAGGCTGAGCGTTTGACCGTGCAACGCCCTTCACTCCAGCCTTGAGCGGCGCTAGTCTATGCCCTGAACAACGCTGAAAGGAGCCACCCGATGTCCCTCTTCTCAAAACTCTTCGGCGGCGTTGAGAAGTCCAAGCCGGATCCGGTTTCTTACAAAGGGTTCGAGATCTTCCCCGACCTGATGGCCGAGGGCAGCAAACTTCGCCTGATGGCCCGTATCGAAAAGACCATCGACGGAGATCGAAAGACACATACGGTGATCAGGGCGGATGTCTTCGACAGTCGGGAACAGGCCGAAAGCTTTAGTATAGCAAAGGCGAAACAGGTCATTGATGAGCAAGGCGACAGCATTTTCAGCTAGGGAAGTCGTAGCTTGAAGCCTGATCTACGAGCGGAACCGATGAGCATGCTTATGCGTACAATTCTGAACGCACTCCAAAGGTTATCATTGGTCAAACTTCGTTCGGCGAAAAAGTCTTCGTGCAGCAGTTTATCTGCCCTGTTGTTGTGTTAGCTGCCATCGCAAAGCGCATAAAGCAGGCAATCGCGTAAAACACTGGAACGCAGGTTTTTCCCCAGAGCGGATGATCGGTCATATTTGTCGGGCTTTAGCTTCGAACCCATAGCCGATGCGTTGGGTGTCACTTTCCAGGAAAAATCGCTTTGCCGGAAATCCGCGCGGCACTTATTCTGGCAAGCCGGCCAAACGCAGAGACGCGCAGTCTTTCTCCAATCGTTCTGCATCAGAGAAAAGCTGAGTTTTTGCCCAGTCCGATATGGAAAACTGAGGACGGTATTTCATCACATTCCGCGCCTCATCGCGAGCGGCCTCAACGTTATCCGTTTCCATATGTACGATAACGAGGTCGAGATGCCCAAAGCCTTCAACTCTTTGACCATATTCGGTGAATGCCTTCTTGGCTTCCTCGTATTGACCGTCGAGCCGAAGTGCCAAACCCAGAACGCCAGCATACCAGCCCGGATAGTGAGGGTTGAGAGTAATGGCTTGCCGCGCCACGCGGATCGCTTCTTTTGCCTGCCCATTGAATGCCAATGTAATCGACAGCCTTGCAGCCACATCAGCGTGGTTGGGATTTAGCTGCAGTGCCTTGTTGAACTTCCCGATAGCCGATTCCAGTTTACCGTCGATTGCATCCGCGAAACCCGCAATTGCGTGAGCCTCTGGGTTGTAGCTGTCTATCTCCAGAGCACGTCGAGCGCAGTCGCGTGCCTCTGCCAGCGCCGCATTTCGGTCTGCTACAAAACCGTGCCTTGCTTCGACAGTACAAATGAACCCCAAAGTGCAATATGGCGCGGAGTAGCCAGGATCCAGGGAAATTGCCTGTTGAGCAAACCGACGAGCGTCAGCCTGTGCTTCCTTAGTTATTCTGCGCGAGGCTTCCACAGCTTGCAGCTGAGCAGTCCAGGCATCCAGATGTTTAGTCCCCGAACCTCTGAAACGGGCCATCTCGCCCGCCAGTAATTCGACTTGAAGTTCAGTCGCAATTCTCAGGGCAATTTCGTCCTGAACCTCGAATACGTCTTCTATCAGGCGATCAAACCGGTCTGCCCAAATGTGCATTCCGGACTTCGCATCGATCAGCTGCGCAGTAATTCGCACACGACTACCACTTTGGCGGACACTTCCCTCGAGAACAAGATCGACTCCTTGTTCCAGTCCGACCTGTTTCACATCCACGGAGCGCCCCTTGTAGACGAACGTAGAGTTGCGCGCGACGACCAGTAAGTTCGGGAGTTTTGACAGAGTGGTGATTATCTCTTCGGTAATGCCATCGGCAAAGAATTCCTGATCGGGGTCAGAAGAAAGATTGTCAAAGGGTAGAACGCCGATCAGCAATGACTTCGAGTGACTGGCTGGCGTCACTCGCGGTGGGGCGGAGCCAGGTGGCGACCATTGGAATACTTCGACAGGTGACAGGGCATTCTTGAACTGCCGTTCGCCAGCGCGGTGAAATTGCTCGGCGAGCCTCTCATCAAGGCTGCGATGGACGACATCGGAAATCAACACAGCCTCTTCGTCGGAAGCCTCTTGTAGCCGCGAGGCTATATTGATCCCATCGCCGAAGATGTCATCTTCGTCAAATACGACATCTCCCAGATGAACGCCCACGCGCAGTTTAAGTGAAGACTGGGCTGACACTTGGCTTTGAAGATCGAGGGCGCATCGCACAGCGTCCGAGACCGAATTGAACTCGACTATCCATCCATCGCCCATTCTCTTTACGATATTGCCGCGATGATCGCTAACCAATGGATCGAACAACTCTCGACGCAGGACACGGAGTTCGCTGAGAGTCCTGTTCTCATCCGCCTTTATCTGACCCGAGTAGTTTACTACATCGGCCGAGAGTACTGCGGAAAGTCTGCGGTTTCCGTTCATGTCTATTCGTAACGCATAACGCGTTGCATGGAAAAGACATCTTGTTTTTAGAGACTCTGCACAAACGCCAACCGGCCACTTTGTGGGCAAACCTGTTCCAATCCATAATTTTCTGAACGGCCTCTGTTTGAAAGAGTTTGTCGTAGTTGACTGAGCCTACCCAACTGATCTGGTCCATGGTTGCATTGAGGAATCTGGGGCATGGCATGTCCCGTCTTGATGCAATCAGGCAGATAGTCGGCGCTTAACAGCCCCACCACCCCTGAAGTAACAAGAACGGTGGAATGGGTGTTGATCAATAGAAGGAACCGGAGCCGCTTAAGAATGAAAGCGAACGGCTGAAACGCGCAGTTTCAAATCAGACCTTGGACAAACTGATCCTGACGGTGACGGCCATCCGTTGCTCGACGAGCGAAGAGAGAGGCTCCTGCAAAAACAATGGGAAGGTTTGCGTCGACAAGATCGGGCGCGCCCTGCCAGGGGAACGAGGAAAAGAGTTGTCAAAGCCAACCTGCATCGATGGGTTCATCCGCGCCTGCAATCGAGACCCTCGCGAACTCAACGCATCTGGCAAGCCGGTCGGGAAGGAGTTTGAATTCGCAGCAGCAGAAGCCACCAAGCCGTTCAAGCGGCGTACTGGAGGATTCATCAATCATTTTTTAGGTGTTTGAAGGAAATTCAAATCTGGAGTTAAACGGATTTTCGTTTCTCTGGCTCGAAAAACCGCAAACAGTTTGAAACCGCAGCAAAAGCCTGCCTCTAATGCCTGCTCCTTGGATCCGGATCGTACAGAAAATACCATTATCACGCTCCACGCGTTGTGCCTGCTACAAAGGCCTGTCTTTCGGGAAGTTTTCGTTTTGGCTTATTTTTCATTGCGTTAAACTTGCCAAACAAACGAATTATACCTGCAAGTACATTTCTCGACCAACCAGATTCGTCTCTTTTTTGGTTTTCGTGCTAGAGTAATTTTCTGAACAAGTTCTACTCAACACTAACCTCCTCAGGTGGCCGCATGTCTGCGCATTGTCAAAGTATTCGGGATGAAATTGAGACGCTTGAGCAAAGTATTGAACTTCTCGATATTCAGATTCAAAACACTGTTGACCCAATACAAAAGTCTGCGCTTTTTCGATTTAGAAAGCAGTCGCTGTCACTGCTTCAGCGAAAAAGGGGGGCTCTTAAGGCGTGTGAAGAGAGCGGGCCCCCATTGCCGCAAGTTCCGGCGGATATGTCAGATTTCGGTTCTGAGGTGACTCAAGGTGTCCCCGGTTACGAGCTTGTCGCGGGTAAAGATACTCTTGCACGAATATTTGTTGGTCGCCGCCCACCCGTAGTTGTTATGGCATCAGAACTTTTGGATAACGCGGATTCTGACTATTCGTCTAAAGCCCTCGGATTTGATCTGAATTCCCTTCCAATCCATTCGTTGCCCTTCAATCCAGCCCGGATTGATTATGCCGAACTTGAGATTTCCGGCCCATCTGGAACAACAGTTATTCCAGGTGATATTGGTGATGGCGTATTCTCAAATGATACCAAGAGTTTCTCCGAAGACGACAATATCAACTTCTATATCCGCGGTCGGGAAATCTCAAAGCCTGGACGGTATCGTTTTACTGCACGGCTTTATCGCAACGGTACTCTTGTCGGCGAAAAGTCTCTTGGGCAACCACAGTTTCATCCGACGAAGGATCTGCGAATTCTTGTTGTCGTTGAGATCTTTCCCTTTCCTGCAGAGAAATGGGAAATTCTATTTCAGGCTCTGGAGGACTTGTCTCGAATTTTTCCCATTCGATCAGGTTTGGCGCCTCTGGATGGGGATCAGGAAGCCGGGCTGCGCTACCGAATTGAGCCGATACCAATTGATTTCGCGTGGCCTGATCGGACTCCCGTTGCGCAGCGCCTGGCCGAATTCAACCAGGAGCAGTCTGCTGCTGGCAGGCCGGATCGGGCCGAGCATGTCCTGACAATACGCACTCAACAACCCGGAGAAATGCCGCTTGGCGGAAGTGCCCAATCTGGACCAAACGGGAGCATCGCGGGTGTTACTCTGAATGTGGACCCTCCTATGGACAATTCGTTCGGCACCTTAGTTTCCCACGAAATTGCGCACAACTTCTTGACTGTGCCTCACGTTGGTGACGAGGGCGTAGCGCTCAATGAACCAGCTGCATTCGATTTAGTCGCTCGCAAATCAGTAGGGAATCCCAGGGCGTTAATGTACCGGATTTACAATTTAACTCCCAACGGAACTGCGTTTCTTGTTCCAGACTCTTGGCGCACCATCCGAGAACGCCTGCTTACTAGGTCCAGCACAGGCAATGACGAGTGATTTGACTTCGGGTATTTGGCGACCGTGAGTTTGATGTGATTTCCTTGTGTGCTGGTGGTTTGCCGAAGGATGAACTGCGTAGTTCTGCTATTCAAAACTGGGGTCTTTCGCTTTGAACCGAAAACCGGCCAAGAGATTTGGAGACTGCTTAACCGAAATCGAGAAAATCTGGGTCACGCCGGAGGCATACCGGACCCAGAGAGTTTGGGCGATAGAGACCTTGGTGATTAATGGAGAGGGCCTGAGCGACAGGCTGGCTGTCTAAACAATTCAATACTTCAAGTTCACATCACGCCTGAAATAGACCCGCGCTGCAAGCAAGCTAGAGGGGACAAGAGCAACGCGGGCCCCCCGAAGGTTGGTAGTAAAACGGATGTAGCGTTGTGGCCTGCACCGGCCCCGTGTCGTAGCGCCGCAGGCAAGAAAAAACCCGCGCTGCTGAGGGATAGGAGCAAGCGCGGGGCAAGTGTTCGGGGTGACAGGTGTACGCCGCTGCTGGCCGATCGGATCAATCTTGCAAACACTTTGCGCAGCACGACAGACCGGATCATCGGCATAGTACTTCCGTTTGCAAAGAATTGGAGCAACTTAGATGCAGGATCTACTTGATGTTTTTTGGGTGGCCGCGTTTGTTTGTCTGCTCGCATTCGCCTTCATCGCGGTTTTTTGTTCGGCTGTCCCTGAAACGCACAGGTTGCGAGCAATTGGTTGTGTTGGGTGTTGTTGACCTATGCTGCTGCACCGGTTCTTTCGAAAAGACTAACGGAGCGGAACGGCTTGAGCTTAATAGTTGAAACAGGTCGCAGCTGTTAACGTTGTTTGGATTCACGGTAACGTTGATAGCGGCAGGTAGAGCGGCTTATTCGCTGTACACGCAGCGGCCCAAGCGACCGAAGACAACGCAGATAGATTAGTGTCGAACGATAAGGCGGACTGGAAAACACTAGGAAGGCGCAAAACGATGTCTAGGAGTATGCAACAGCGATGGATGGATTGCCTTGGTCGCAGTTGGCACCTTTCTTCAGGCTATCCCTACAGCGTTAGCGCTGCTTTAATGAGTTCATAATAAGGAGCAAAACATGATTGAGTTTAGCATTATTGCGTTGTCAGGACTTTGCCTTCTTTTTGCGGTTCGTCAACTTGGTCTCGCAGAAGGCAAATGTGAAGCCGCACGCCGCCTTCGCCATACCTTAGTTGTCTTGATACTCTGGCCACCCGCGACCACCCTGGCCCAATCACCGGAAGAAATCAGCGTAGCGAAAGCGACACTGTCTAGCCTACAGGGTATTTCTTTCAACAATGACACAGAGTATTGCGGCTACCTTGCATATGACCCAGCCGGGAAACTTGTTGCTACTCCTGCTCAACGCGGCGACAACAAAAGCTGCGTTTGGGATCAAGCAGAAAATGGTTTGGTGCTTGTTTTATCTTACCACACGCACGGGAGGTTCGACCCGGAATATAGTTCGGAAGTTCCAAGCGTTGCAGACATTGAGGCCGATGAAGACGAGGGCATCGACGGCTTTGTGTCAACTCCGGGTGGACGTTTGTGGTACGTCGATACGGAGCGAATGGAAGTGAGACAAATCTGCGATATCGGGTGTTTGCCAAAAGACCCTAGTTTCGTTCCGGGTTTGGAAGGGGAAATCTCATCGGTTTACTCTTATGAAGATCTTCTCGAATACGAGAGTGACTAGTTGGGGCAAAGAGCCCACGAAACCGTTACCTTGCTACGATACTGAAGACTACAAGTAAGAGGATCCGAGGAAGAGAGCGGTTGACACTCGCGTGAACGGTTCTTTTCCCCTCGGATTTTCCTGTGCTGATAACACTCAGTCTTCTTGCTCTTGCGAAGACTGAAGGCCAATCACCATCGTTGTGGAAACAGAAACTATGTTGGCGTCCCACCCATCCGAAGTGCTGTGTGCAAGGCGGGATGAGCCACTAGCTGCCTTTGCGACATTTTCTTCGATCCTCGCGCAGCAAGTCGCAGACGGCACAGTTCGGACGTTCAGTTCCGCTGGGTGAAAAGGGAAAGCGCCGACAAAGTGAAATTTCGCAGCGGCTGGGTCAATCTCAGCAATGGTAATCTTCCATAAGTCCTGCCGCACGGATAATGGGCCGACAAAACTTGTGCTCATTCATAGATCGCCGCGAGTTATCCTTGGCTCTGTCCGGGCTCTTTCTTCTATCCGTTCTTCAACAGTTGTGGACGTTCATCAGTTGTCATTGCCCAATAGATTGCCAGATCGAAAGATCATATCTGGTCGAGGAGCACGTCCGTGGACCTGTACAACGCTTTTTCTATGCCGTCCAAGGCCTCTAAAGCTTGGAGGTGTACGTCTTGCAGCTTGCAGTTGTCGAGGAAAATCGCGTTGTCCAGCGCTACCGCCAAACCAGCAGCTTGATAATCCACACCGAGCACTGCGCTACTGGATTCCTTAAATGATCCATTTTGAATCATTTTTCCTTCCAATTGGTTTTGAAAACCCAAGTGGTGGTAATGATGGCAGGGCAACCTAAAGACAGAACACGAATTGCTTCTGAAATCAGATGTTGGACTTGAGAGATTTGGTAGCGGAGGAGGGACTTGAACCCCCGACACGCGGATTATGATTCCGCTGCTCTAACCAACTGAGCTACTCCGCCTTGAGTGAGAGGCGATTTAAGCGAGGGGCCCGGGAGGGTCAAGAGGGAAATCAACCAACCTCAAGATTTCTTTCACGCCTGCTCTGATGGCTTGTCCTGCAAGGATGTCTGGGGGGATGTGGCCGCTTCGGTCATCCTGCGGATGAAGGCGTCGCAGATTTCGGGCTCTGTGATCGGAATCATGTGGCCGAACCCGTCCAGCTCTTCGTAACTCAGCCCGAATTCGGTCATTGTCGGCCCGTGCAGCGGCGGCGACAGTATCGCGTCCTGGCGGCCATACAAGATGCCCCCTGGGACGGTCAGATTCGGATAGCGCGCGACCTGCGCGTTGATACTGGCATCGACGCCGGCAACGTCCTGAGAGGCCGTGACAAAGGCGGAAGGTCGCAGGCCAAGCGCGCCACCTGCCCGGTCCAGAAAGTCATCAGGCGGGGTTTCCGGGTCAAACGCGGCACTTAACGTGTGCGGCGCGGTTTTGGACGCAAGGGGAACGGCAAGCGTGTTGCCGATCAGGCTGCGCATCCATTCGGAGCGGATCTCGAGCGGTTTGAAGATCGCCGGGGTTTCGGGCAGTTTATGCGTCAGCGGCGCCAGCAGCGCCAGACCAGCGACCCGGGCCGGGTGGTCAAGTACTATCGCCAGTGAAACCGCGCCCCCCAGTGAATGGCCGACCAGAACGGCGCGGTCCACGCCTTTTTTGTCCAGAAACTCGGCAATCATGCCAGCCTGGTGGGGCAATTGCGCCAGCTCGGCCGTATCGCGCGTTGAATACCCGCATCCCGGCCGGTCCAGTGCGATAACGTGGTAGTCGTCGGCCAGAAGATCCACCAGCGCATAGGTAAAGTGCTGTAACTGCCCGGCCAGGCCGTGGATCATAACGATGGTCTGCGCCTCGGGGTTTCCCTTTTCCACATAGTGGATGCTGCCGCCATGAACGGGTGTGATCTGACCCAGCTGCGGCACGGTTTCAAGACCGCGGCGCGTAATCTTCCGTGTCCACAGGTTCATGACAAACAGGAAGGCGACAAAAACGGCGATTACGATCAGAACGGTTGTCATTCAGTTTTCTCCATTGCCAAGGGCGGCGGGTCTGTATTGCTCCAACCCTGATTGTGCCATGCGTTTCTGAAACTCGGCAACGGTGCCGGGCCACAAGGTCGTGTTTCGGCCTTCCGCATCCATATACCAGGATGTACAACCCCCGGCCTGCCAGACGCCGTCCGCGTGGCGGCTGTGCATTTCCCGCGTGAACGCCGCCTGTTTTGCGGCGTCAGGAGTGATTGCGGACAACCCTTCGCGCTGCATCTCGCTCAGGACCCGGCCGATATGGCCAACCTGGGCCTCGATCATCAGCACGACCGAGTTGTGCCCCAGCCCGGTATGCGGCCCCAGAAGCAGGAAGAAATTTGGAAAACCCGCAACTGCGGTACCCAGATGCGCGCACATGCCATCCGACCAGGCAGAGCGCAGCGTCAGCCCGCCTGTTCCGGTAATGTCGAGACGCTCGACAACGTCGGTTACGTGAAACCCGGTGCCCCAGATCAAGACATCCGCCTTGGTCCGGGTGCCATCCGCCGCGATGACCGTGTCGCCTTCGATACGGGCGACGCCCTTCGGAACAACACTGACATCGTCGCGGGCCAGGGTCGGGTACCAATCGTTCGAACTCAGGATACGTTTGCAGCCGATCCGGTAGTCGGGGGTCAGACTCCGCCGTTCGGCCGGATCGGTGATGGCGCGCTCCAATGTCTTTCGCCACATTTTCAAGGCAAAATTCACCGCGCGTTCCTCACCGCGAAACACGCGGTGGCGAAATTCGAAGATCATAAATATCAGCTTGCGCCGAATGCGGGGCAAAATGGGAAACCGGGCGTAAAGGCTGCGCACCCAGGGCGCAATCGGACCATCCGGACGCGGCATCACGTAAGGCGCACTGCGTTGAAAGATCATGACGTGGTCTGCAATCTTGGCGATCTCGGGTACAAACTGAACGGCGGATGCGCCGGTTCCAACGACCGCCACGCGCTTGCCGGTCAGATCGACATCGTGATTCCATTCGGCCGAGTGGAAACTGGGCCCCGAAAAACTGTCGGCGCCGGGGATATCCGGGATGCTGGGATAATGAAGTGCACCAATGGCCGAGACCAGAAACCGCGCCGACCAGTACTGGCCATCCATCGTTTCAACTTGCCATCGCGTTCCATCCCACCTGGCCGATTTCAGCTCCTGCCGGAAATGGCACAGGTCATACAACCCTTCCTGACGCGCGACATTTTGCAGATAAGCTTGGATTTCCGCGCCACCGGCATACGCGCGGCTCCAATGCGGGTTGAGATGGGTCGCCATGGAATACAGATGCGACGGCACATCACAGGCGACACCGGGATAGGTATTTTCGCGCCATGTCCCCCCGATATCATCGGCCTTTTCCAAAATCGCGATATCCTTGATGCCGCGCTTGCGTGCCTCAAGCGCCATCGTCAGTCCGGCAAACCCGGCGCCGACGATCAGCATCTGTGTTCTGTGGTGCATGAGTGAGTGCCTTCTGAAACAACCCTGCGTTTATCTGTTGCAGATGTATGCACTTGCCTGGCTGTGAAGTAGGTCACACAGGTAACAATGACCCGGCGTCTTTTCGTTACGCAGGGACAAAACTATTTGGAATGACCCGTGTCGCTTATTGCAAGCACATATCGCAATCAGAGAGGTGGTTGCGCCGCGAATCCGTCAGTTTGTTTCAAAATTGGAGGATTGCCCCTTGACCACTCGCACTGCCACGCGTTCCGGCGGACGTTCTGCCCGCCGAGCCCAACGCACCGCTCCAAATTTCGACATGCTGCCGGGCCTGACCCGAGGCATTCCCGTTTGCGAAGTCATGGACGCAACCCAGGTTGAGCGCATCGACAATGCGGCGATGGACATTCTGGAAAATGTCGGCGTTCAGTTCCGCGACACCATCGCGCTGGAAGACTGGAAAAAAGCCGGAGCCAAGGTTGACGGCGAACTGGTCTATCTGGACCGCAATATGGTGCGCGAGCTGATCTCGACCATTCCGGCGCAGTTCACCTATCATGCGCGCGATCCGAAAAAGAACCTGGCGCTGGGGGGCAAGCACGCGATTTTCGTGCCGATGACCGGCGCGCCATTCCTGCGCGATCTGGACGATGTACGCCGCAACCCGACGCTGGATGATCTGGCGATGTTCCACAAGCTGTCGCACATGATGCCGGCGCTGCACAGCTCGGCCCATCACATTGTCGAACCCTACGACCACCCGATCAGCCAGCGGCACCTGCGCATCACCTATTCGTCGATGAAATACTCGGACAAGACCTTCATGGGCATGACCACCTCGCCCAGGAATGCCGAGGATGTGATGGATATGTGCGATATCCTGTTCGGCGAAGGGTTCATTGACGATCATCCGGTTACCACCGGCAACTGTAACGGCAACAGCCCTCTGGTGTGGGACGAAACCATGCTGGGTGCGATGCGGGCCTTCTGCCGCCGCAATCAGCCGGTTCTGTGCTCGCCCTTCGTTCTGGGTGGCGCGAACACCCCGGCATCGGTGCCCGCGACCGTGGCGCAGCTGACCGCCGAGGCGCTTTCGGCACTGGCCTATACGCAGGTGATCCGCAAGGGCTGCCCGGCGATCTGGGGACATTACCTGTCGACCGTATCGATGAAATCCGGCGCGCCGATGGCGGGCACGCCCGAGATTAGCCTGATGAACTTCATGATCGGCCAGATGGCGCGCTTTTACGACGTACCGTGGCGCACTTCGAACACTCTGGGTGGGGCCAAGACCTTTGATGCACAGGCCGGGTACGAATCCGCCACGACGCTCAGCGCGGTCATTCACGCTGGGGCCAACTATATCTGGCATTCGGCAGGCTGGAACGAGGCGGGCATGCATTGTTCGGTCGCCAAGTTCATCGTCGACGCCGAACAGTGCGCGATGGCTTACCGGATGGCGGAAGGTCCAAAGTGGCATGATTTCGACCAGGCCTTGGCAGCGGTTCCGGATGTGGGGCCCGGCGGGCATTATCTGGGTCATCCGCACACGCAGGACAACTTTCAGACCGCGTTCTTCATGCCGGAGCTGTTCGACAACAACTCGATCGAACAATGGGTCGCCGAAGGCGAAGTTGAGATCACCGAACGCGCCCTGAAACATGCGCGGAAACTATTGGCCGAATATGAAGAACCAAAGCTGGACGAGGCCAAGAACGAGGCCCTTCTGGACTATATCGCGCGTCGCGAAAGGGAAATCCCGGCGGTGGACGAGTTGAACCAAACATACTGATCCACACTCCCCGTACTTGCCCACCCGTCATCCGGGTGGGCCCTTTTTTCCGGTCAGGACGCGCAAACCAAGATGAAGATCGCCGAACTGCATATCTACAGCCACGACCTGCCGGTCAAAAACGGGCCCTATACCATGGCCAACGCTCGGGTCTGGGCGCTGGACACCACGCTGGTCAAAATCGTGTCGGACAACGGTCTGATCGGCTGGGGCGAGACCTGCCCGGTTGGCCCGACCTATGCCGAGGCGCACGCCGCCGGGGCGCGCGCCGCTCTGGTCGAAATGGCCCCGGGCCTGATCGGAACAGAGGTCCTGCCTCTGGCGTTGCATCGCCGGATGGATGGGCTGTTGAACGGTCATGGCTATGCCAAGGCCGCCATCGACATTGCGGCGCACGACCTGCTTGGCAATCACTTGGGTGTTCCGGTTTCCGATTTGCTGGGTGGAGCGGTCTCGGAAAAGGTGCCGTCCTATTATGCCACGGGCGTCGGCGCACCCGACGACATCGCGAAACTGGCTGCCGAGAAAATGGCCGAAGGCTACCCGCGTCTGCAAATCAAGGTCGGAGGCCGCCCGGTCGAGATCGACATCGAAACCATCCGAAAGGTTTGGGACGTGGTCAAAGGATCGGGTATGCGTCTGGCCGTCGACGGCAACCGGGGCTGGACAACACGAGACGCCCTGCGGGTCAGCCGCGAATGCCCCGAAATCCCCTTCATCATGGAACAGCCCTGCAACACAATCGAAGATCTCAGGAAGATCCGGCCTCAGGTCACGCATGGCATCTATATGGATGAAAACAGCACCAGCCTGAACACCGTGATCTCGGCGGCGGGCACCGGTCTGGTCGACGGGTTCAGTATGAAAGTCACCCGCATCGGCGGCCTGCATCCGATGCGCGCCTTCCGCGATATCTGCGAGGCGCGCAACCTGCCCCATACCTGCGATGACAGCTGGGGCGGGGATATCATCGCCGCTGCATGTACCCATATCGGTGCAACCGTTCGGCCCGACCTGCTGGAAGGCGTCTGGCTGGCTGCGCCATATATCGAAGGCAACTACGATCCCGAAAACGGCATCCAGGTCGAGGCCGGGCATATCGCGCTGCCAACCGGGCCGGGGCTGGGCGTGGTTCCTGAAGAAAGCCTTCTCGGCACACCTGTCGCATCGTTCTAAGAAATGGATGACGTTATGAACCTGAAAGGAAAAACGGCTCTGGTCACTGGCGCGGCTGGCGGAATCGGGGCGTCAATCGTTCAACGCCTGCGGAACGCCGGGGCGCGGGTCGCCGTCGCCGACCGGGCTGTCGATGCCATCGAGGCCGAGGCATATCTGCCCGGTGATCTGCTTGTTCCCGAATACGCAGACCAGCTGCCCGGCGCAGCCGCGTCCGCATTGGGCGGGCTTGACATCGTGATCAACAATGCGGGCGTCATCACGCGCGGGTCGGTCACGGATACGTCTGATGCGGATTGGTCCTTGTCGCAGGGTGTCAATGTCGAAGCCCCTTTCCGCATTTGCCGTGCGGCAATTCCGATCATGGCGGACGCCGGCGGCGGGGCCATCGTCAACACCGCGTCCTGCTGGGGGCTGCGCCCCGGCCCCAATCATGCGGTCTATTGCATGACCAAGGCGGCCATCGCATCCCTGACCCAGTGCATGGGCATGGATCACGCCCATCAGGGTATCCGGATCAACGCGGTATGCCCGAATGAGGTGAATACACCGATGCTGCGGTCAGGCTTTGAAAAGCGGGGCTTTGACCCCGATACAGCCGTGGCCGAGTTGGGCCAGACCGTGCCGCTGGGCCGGATCGCCGAGCCCGACGACATCGCCGATGTCATCATGTTCCTGGTCTCGGACGCGTCGCGCTATGTTTGCGGCACGCTCGTCGAGGTGAACGGAGGAAAACCGGTATCATGAGGCGGTTCGATGGAAAGGTGGCACTGGTCACCGGCGGGCGAAGCGGCATCGGCAAGGCCATTGCCCGGCGTTTGCACGACGAAGGCGCACGGGTTTTTACCGCCCAACGTGGTGAGGACACCGAATTCCACGGCATCGCTGCGGATTTCACCCGTCCCGACAGCCCGGCACAGGTGGTCGGCGAAGTGATCGCGAAAGCCGGGCGTCTGGACGTGCTGGTCAACAACGCCGGCATGATGCAGGAAGCCTCGGTCGAGGAAATGAGCCTTGAGGACTGGCATCTCAACCTGACGGTGAACCTGACCGCCCCGTTCCTGATGATCAAGGCCGCGCTGCCGCATCTGCGCGACACCAAGGGCGCCATCGTCAACACCGGATCCATCGAAGGCCTGGGCAGCAATCCCGGTCACGCCGCCTATTGCGCATCAAAGGCAGGCTTGCACGGCCTGACCCGCGCCGTTGCCGTGGATCACGGGGGCGAAGGTATCCGCTGCAACGCCGTCGCGCCCGGTTGGATCGATACCGAGTTGAACGAGGATTTCATCGAATCGATGCCCGACCCGTCCGCATTCCGTCGCGACATTGCCAAGATCCACCCGGTGGCCCGAACGGGACGGCCTGAAGAAGTTGCCGCGCTCGTCGCGTTTCTGGCGTCCGGGGATGCGGGTTACATCACCGGGCAGGTCTATACGGTGGACGGTGGGCGCATGGCGAAGCTGAGCTTGCCCTGACGCCCACGCGTCATTCCTTGCCGGACCGCCATTCTTTCCAGATCAGATAGCTGTTCGCGCCAAGCGAGGCGAAGGGCTCGGGCGGCAATCGCGGAAGGTCCGGCTGCGCCAGAAAGTGATCCGCGATCTCTGATCCGCCTTGCAGCGCCAGCTCTGCGATGCCCATGCCTTGCAGGGTGCCACGGGCGATGCCCAGGCCGTTCTGGCAGCAGGCCGAGAACACGCCATCCTCCAATTCACCGAACGCTGCGGATCCGTTGCGGCTGAGGCACAGCATCCCGGCCCAGCGATGCTCCATCCGAACATCCGACAGATGCGGAAAGCGTTCCCGGAACTTCCGGTCATGCACCCAGCCGGCATTGCGCAGCCGCATCCGGCTGGTTTCGATCGTCGGGTGAAAACTGGATCCGGTGCGGATCAGAATGCGATCCCCGTAGCTGCCCGAAATACGCCGGACCGAGGTGCCCATCGGATCCGCCGGGGTCACCGACCAGCGCGGTTGCCCGCCCAGTGTCTTGATCTGTGCCTCGGTCAGTGGGGCCGTGATCGAGGCGTAGAGGCAGATATGCATCAATTGCCGTTGGTAGAATCCAAAGCTTTCCAGATGGCCATTGTTGGCCAGAACGATCCGCCCAGTGCTGACTTTGGCCTTGGCGGAGTTGACCACCCAGCCTGCGCCCTGCTTTTCAAAGCTGACGACTGGTGAGTTCTCGAATATGTTGATTTGGCCAGCCAGTTGACCCGACAACGCCCGTACATAGGCTGCGGGCTGGATCATCACCGTCCCCGGTGCAAACAGCCCCGAAACATAATGCGGGCTGCCCGTGATCTCTTGCATCTGCTTTTGGTCATACAGCGTGTGCGGCTCACCCAGTTTGGTCAGATGCTCGGCGAAGGCGCGGTTATGGGCGTCTCCTGCCCGTGTGGCGGCAGCATTGTATTTTCCGCAAGGGTCGAACATTTCCTGCGGCAGGTCGCAATCGGCGGCGACCTCGGTCGCGAAGGCGATGGCCTTGCGGTTCAGGGCAATGGCGGCGCGGTCCGCTTCCAGCCCATCGCCTGCGTAATTGTCCGAGGCCAGATCATGCGGCAGGTCGATCATGAACCCCGAATTCCGCCCCGCCGAGCCATCCGCAAATCGGCCCGCTTCCAGCAGGGCGATCCTCAGCGAGGGGTCCAGTTGGTGCAATCGCCGCGCCGCCGTCAGCCCGGCAAACCCTCCGCCGACAATGGTGATGTCGGCGGTCAGGTCCTGTTCGAGCACCGGCAGAGGGTCCTGGGGCGGCAGGATGGCATTCCACCCTGCCGGACCGGTCTGCCGCGGCAGTCTTTTGGCCTCGTATCGTGTCAATCCACGGCCTCGTCGGCATCGTCTGCAAGATCGATCCAGATGGTTTTCAACTGGGTGTACTGATCATGCGCATGGATCGAGTTGTCGCGCCCGCCAAAGCCCGATTGCTTGAACCCGCCAAACGGCGTGGTGATGTCGCCTTCGCCAAAGCTGTTGACGGTCACGGTGCCCGCCCGGATCGCCCGCCCGCCGCGAATGGCCCGTTTGGCGTTGGCGGTGAAGATCGAGGCACACAAGCCATAGTCGGTGTCATTGGCGATCTTGATGGCCTCATCAAAGCCCGACACTTCGATCACCGACAGGACCGGGCCAAAGATCTCCTCGCGCGCCAATGTCGAGTCGTTGCCGGGCACTTCGACGACGGTGGCCTCGACAAAGCCTTTATCGGCCTTGCCGCCGATCACCACGTTTTCAGCCTGATCGAGATATCCGCAGACCTTGTTGTAATGCCCTTCGCTGACCAGCGCGCCCATGCGGGTTTCAGGATCCAACGGGTCGCCGATGTTCCACTGTTTGGCGTGATGCGCGATGCGGTCCAGCAGTTCAGCTTTCACGTTTTTGTGCACTATCAGGCGCGACGAGGCCGAGCAGTTCTCGCCCATGTTCCAGAACGCACCGTTCACCACATGCGCCGCCACCCGGTCGAGGTTTTCGGCGTCGTCCATGACTATGGCAGGGTTCTTACCGCCCATCTCAAGCACCACTTCCTTGGCGTTGCTTTCCGCCGAATAGGTCAGGAACCGCTTGCCCGTCACCGTCGAGCCGGTGAAGGACACCATGTCGATATCCATGTGCCGCCCGATGGGTTCGCCCACGTCGGCACCGCCACCCGGTACGATGTTCAGCACGCCGCGGGGAAGGCCAGCCTCCATCGCCAGTTCGGCCATACGCAGCGCGGTCAGTGTGGTTTCAGCCGCGGGTTTCACAACCACTGAACATCCCGCCGCCAAGGCAGGCCCGATCTTCCACGCCAGCATCAGCAGGGGAAAGTTCCACGGCAGCACCAGCCCCACGACGCCGATCGGTTCACGCAGGACCATGGCGATATGGTCGTCGCTGGCAGGCGAGACCTGATCGTAGATCTTGTCGATCGCCTCGGCATGCCATTTCAGGCAGTGGATGGTTTCCGGCACGTCCACGGTTTCGCAGTCATAGATGGTCTTGCCACTGTCGAGGCTTTCCATCACAGCCAGTTCGCGGGCATTGCGGGTCATCAGCTTGGCCAGCCGGATCAGCACGTCCTTGCGCTCGGACGGGTGCAGTTTCGACCAGCGGCCATCGTCGAAGGCCTCACGCGCCTTTTCGACCGCAAAATCCACATCCGCTGCGCCGCAGGATGCGATATCGACAAGCTTGTCGCCGGTGGCCGGATTCACGCTTGCAAACGTCTCACCCGAGATCGCCGGGCGGAATGCCCCGTCGATGAACGCCCCGGTCGGCAGGGTCAGGCCTGCGGCGATGGATTTGTATTCGTCCTGTGTCAGCAGATCCATGTCTCTTACCCTTCAGCCACGATGTCGGCGATTGTCTTTTTCAGCACGCGCGTGACCTGTTCCAGCGCGCGTTTGTCGTCCTTGTTCAGGCCCTTCAGCGGAGGCCGCATAGCGCCGGCATCAATTCCATTCATGGTGACGCCATGCTTGATGGTCTGGATGAACTTGCCACCCTGTTCCAGCACCCGCATCAGCGGCATCATCGCGGACATGATCCGGCGGCCTTTGGTGAAATTCCCTTCGACCACGCAGGCCTGATACAGAGCCACATGTTCCGCAGGCAGGAAGTTCGACCCGCCGCACACCCAGAACGGCGCACCCCAGGCAAAGAATTCGAGCGCCTGATCGTCCATTCCGCAACCAAGCTGGATATGCGGATAGTCGCGGGCCAGCAAATGCACCCGGTTGATATCGCCCGAGCTTTCCTTGATGCCGCAGAAGTTGCGGCTGCGGCCCACACGGTCAAGGAACTCTTCGCCCATCATCGTACCGGTGCGGTGCGGGTAGTTGTACAGCATAACAGGCAGATCGGCGGCCTTGTCGATGGCCAGCGCATTCAGCGCGTTTTCCCGATCAGTCGGCACCGAATACGGCGGGCTGGCCAGCAGGATCGCATCGGCGCCGATTTCGCGCGCGCCGGCGGCAAGGGCAATCGAATCCGGCGTCAGCATCGCGCCTGTGCCAACCACCAATGGCAACCGGCCCTTCAACTGCTCATGCGTGAACCGGGCCAGTTCGACACGTTCGTGGACGGTCTGGGCATAGTTCTCGCCGGTCGAACCACCCGAGATCAGGCCATGCACGCCATTCTCGATCAGGTATTCGATCACGTCGGACAAGGCGTCCCAATTCACGCTGCCATCGTCGTGATAAGGCGTGACCACAGGGGTATAGATCCCCTCAAACTTGAAAATCGGGTTCATTCCGTCCTCATGCAGGTTTCGAAAGGGGCGGGATTCCCATTGGGACATCCAGCGCGTCAGGCATCACGAACATCTCGATCTGATCGCGTGACAGGTTCCAGTGATCTTCCGCCAGCCTGGCCGCCGTCGCCTCATCGCGCGCCTCGATGGCTGCGATGATCGCATCATGCTGTTGGCTGGCCAGCGACAGGTTTTCCGACATTTCACCGGTCTGTGGCCGATAGAACGTCATGCCGATCCGAGCGTGATCGATCAGCAACCGGTTGAACGACGGCAGCAGGTAGACATTGCCGGACATTTCGCCGGTCACGTCATGAAAGCGGTTGTTGGCCAAGGCTCGGTCCTCGCCGGACCCGGACCGAAGGGCCGCCTTGAACGCCTGCTGGGCCTCTTTCAAATCATTGATCTGGGCGTTCGACGCATTCAAAGCCGCCAAACGCAGGATCGCTCCGTATACCATCGGCGCAGCAAGGAAGAAGTCGCGCAGGGTGGTATAGGACATCTCGGAAACCCGGGCGCTGCGGTTTGTCCGCAGATCCAGATAGCCTTCGCCAGCCAACTGTCGAAACACTTCGCGCAGCGGCGTGCGCGACAAGCCGAATTCCTCTGACAAATGCGCCTCGTCCAGATCGGCGCCCGGGCGCAGGCGCAGCGTAAGGATGGACACTCTCAGGTGCTCTCTCAGCGCGCTTTTACGAGACTTGGCTTCGTCTTTCATGCTTTGGCCTCATCCTTCTGTTCGGCGAACGCGGTCGAATCGCGTGCGGTCACGGTTTTGTATTCCATAGAAATACAACTTGTATACAATAAAAATTCGTGCAGCATAGGAGCTTGCGAAATAGACTCATGTTCTGGGCTTTGTCCCAACTTGCAAACGGTACTGCTCATGCCTCAGACGCGGCACATCACTTTCATCCTTGTCGAGGAGTTCTCGCACCTAGCGTTTTCATGCGCGGTCGAACCCTTGCGGATCGCCAATCTTGTGAGCGGCGAAGAACTGTACCGCTGGTCCTTTGTGTCCGAACATGGCGAGCAGGCCGTGTGCTCGAACGGATCCATCACGCTGGTGCATTCCGGCCTTCAGGGTCTGGCCAAATGTGATCAGCTGTTTGTCCTGTCGGGCATTCACATGCGTGACCACGTCACCCGCCCCCTGCTTGCAACCCTGCGTCGCGAACGCGCGCGCGGCACGAAAATCGGCGCCCTGTGCTCGGGGGCGTGGGTGCTGGCCGAGGCTGGCTTTCTCGACGGAATGCAGGCAGCGATCCACTGGGAATACCACGACGCGTTCATGGAAGCCTTTCCCGAGGTCAACCTGGTACGCAGCGTGTTCGTGGCCGATGAAAAGCACATTACCGCATCCGGCGGGACCGCAACAGCGGATCTGATGCTGCACCTGATCGAACGCGATCACGGTGAAGAACTCGCCATCGATGTGGCGGATCAGATGGTCTATAACGCGGTACGCAATGCCACGGCCAAACAACGGGTTTCCCTGCAATCACGCAACGGAATGCGCAATGCGCACCTCGCCAAGGCGATCACCATCATGCAGGACAGTATCGAAACCCCGGTTTCCCCCTCGTTCATTGCAGAAGAGCTGGGTATTTCAACCCGGCAGCTTGAGCGGCTGTTTGGAAAATACCTCAACACGTCGCCCAAAAAATACTTCATGGAA
Source organism: Ruegeria sp. HKCCD6157 (assembly GCF_013110685.1). Lineage (NCBI taxonomy): Bacteria > Pseudomonadati > Pseudomonadota > Alphaproteobacteria > Rhodobacterales > Roseobacteraceae > Ruegeria > Ruegeria sp. HKCCD6157. Next base: position 568,555 of record NZ_WVRB01000001.1, on the reverse strand, counting down.
ATGCGGCTGGAACGCGCCCAGAAACTGTTGCTTCAGACCGAAGCATCCGTCACCGAGGTTGCCGTGGCCTGCGGCTTTGAAAACCCGGGCCATTTTTCGCGCGTCTACCGATCAAGCTTTGGCGTCACCCCGCACGCGCAACGCAACAAGATCGACTGACAGTATCGGGTGGTGGACTTGCCGAAAACGATACGGCAGGGGATGCCGCGCCTTGTCGCCCCATGACGGGCCTGAACGGGCATCCCCCTAACCCTGCCGAGATACCCCCTCATTAAAACCGGACTAGTCAACAGATCGGCAGGATGATGTACCAATAGATTTGGATATTGGCATAAGTTTTGCGAGAACTTGTCATACATGCGATTCTTGTGCCCTTATTCGTTAATCTTTGCCTCAATTGGAGACTTTTGATTCAGCGAAGTCCGGCAACTTCAAAGATCATGACAACTTGTGAAAAGGAAATAATTTTTGGGTTTCGCTCATTGCTGCATTCAAGGACCACATTGAGGAGCAGTTTTTCCGCCTTGAATCCAGCGTGTTCGTTTTCTGCGCAGCCCCAGGCATGGGCGAAGCAGTCTTGGCTCAATTGCTTCGGTTGCGCGCTTCAATACGTCAAACGGGCGTTCACGCACCATCTCTAACGGAATTGCGTCATATCGAGACTGGGCGCGGCGCGCGTGATTTCGTGGGCGCTGGCCGCCGCGCCTGAACCGACGCGAACGTTCAGCTTCTCTGTCCCGCTGAACCGCTGGAAATACGCAAATTCCATCGTGGTCAGCGCATCCATATCCTGACATTGAACAACGTAGTCAGCCTGGAATTCCGAATGTTCGCCCGTTGCGAATGACGTGCCCCCCTCGCCCGCATTTTCCTGCTGCCCGGGAATATCATGCGTCAGGATCACGTTTGCAGATGCGGTAAAGCACACGGCCTCGGGCGGGACGACAAACAGGTCCAGCGGCTTGGACAGCTCGGAAATCGCGATGGCGACACGCGTGCGCTCGTCATCACTTGCCACCGGGGTCTCGAACCCAATGATGTCAATGCTTGGAACCCTAAGGGACAGCGTAAATTCCGTGCCCGTAAACACGATTTCCAATTGACCGGACCCATGTTGATGGGTGGGCGTGATCTGCGTCGCCTGAGCGGCAAGAGCTGCCGGAAAAAGAGACAACGCCAGAACAGAGCACTTCATTAACCAAAAACCGCCTTTAACAGAATCACAACAGTGATTTTACCGCGAATCACCTGCCACGCAACGTTAACCCTCGGATCGGAGCTCGCCAGATTTGGGGAGGAGCGTGGGATTCAACCATCATTACCTATATCCGACAATAAAACTCAGGTTGACATTACCGACTAAATCACTCAGTTATTTCTTCGCGAAACCCGCGGGGCATCCCCGCGCGATCCGACAGTTCTGACAGGAAAGCACCGAACTCTTATGACCAAGTTATTCACCACTGCCAGCGCCCTGACATTTTGCATGGCAACCGCCGCAATCTCGGGTGATGCCCCCACCAAGGCAGATGTACTGAACACCTATGCCAATATTGCGGAAGCCAAATTTGAGGACAGCCTGATTTCAGCCAGGAAATTGCAGGATGCGGTCAACGCACTGATCGCCGATCCCTCGGACGCAACGTTGAACGCGGCGCGCGCGGCCTGGGTAGCTGCGCGTGTCCCCTATCAGCAGACGGAAGTCTATCGCTTCGGCAATGCCATCGTTGATGACTGGGAAGGCAAGGTGAACGCCTGGCCCTTGGACGAAGGGCTGATCGACTATGTCGACGCGGCCTATGGCGGTGCGACGGACGAAAACGAATTTGCCGTGCTGAACGTCATCGCCAACCCCAGCTTCCAACTGTCGGGCGAGACCATTGATGCCAGCGAAATCACCCCCGAACTGCTGAGCGACACCTTGCACGAAGCCGATGGTATCGAGGCGAATGTGGCAACTGGCTATCACGCCATCGAGTTCCTTCTGTGGGGTCAGGACATGAACGGCCATGGCGCCGGTGCCGGCAACCGCCCAGCGACCGATTATGCGCAGGGCGAGAACTGTACCGGCGGCCATTGCGACCGTCGCGCGCAATATCTGAGCGCTGCGACCGAACTGCTGGTCAGCGATCTGGCCTGGATGGCGGATCAGTGGAAAGACGGCGGAGCGGCGCGCGCAGCCCTTATGGAGAACGAAGCAGCAGGCATCAGCGCGATCCTGACCGGCATGGGCTCACTCTCGTATGGTGAGCAAGCCGGCGAACGGATGCGCCTTGGCCTGATGCTGAACGATCCCGAAGAAGAACATGACTGCTTTTCCGACAACACCCACAACAGCCATTACTATGACGGGTTGGGCATCCAGAACGTCTATCTCGGCAGCTATACCCGCATAGATGGCACCCCGGTTTCGGGCGCATCTCTGGCCGATCTGGTCATCGCCACGGATCCGGCGCTGGATACCGAGATGAAAGCGAAACTGGCCGCCACCATGCAGGCCCTGGGCAAGATCAAAACAACAGCCGAGGCGGGATTTGCCTATGACCAGATGCTTGAGCGCGGCAATGAAGGCGGTGAAGCCCTGATCATGGGCGGCGTCAACGGCCTGATCGATCAGACCAAAACGATCGAGCGCATCGTAACCGCGCTGAAGCTGGACGGGGTTGCGTTTGAAGGGTCAGACAGCCTGGATAACCCGGACGCCGTCTTCCATTAATCTTCAAGCGGGCCGGAGAGGGTTTCTTCCCGGCCCGAGCAACCCTTTCTGATCGTCTGTAAAGGCGGCGAAACGAGCCAAGACCAATGATTGTCTGCCACTGCACCAACATATCCGATCATGACATCCGTGCCGCCATCGACTGGATGCGCACGGCGGATCCGCGGACCATCATCACCCCCGGCAAAATCTACCATGCCCTTGGCAAATCGGCGGATTGCGGCGGGTGCATGCCGCTGTTCCTAGACACAATGCGGGCCAGTAGTAATCTGGAAGTCCCCATGCAACTCCGCACTTTGCGTGCCGGAGCAACACAGGAGAAGGCTGATGAAAGGCGATCCGAAGGTCATCGAATATCTGAACAAGTCTCTGCGGCATGAGCTGACTGCCGTCAGTCAATACTGGCTGCATTACCGCCTGCAAGAAGACTGGGGCCTTGGCCATATGGCCAAGAAAAGCCGCGAGGAAAGCATCGAAGAGATGGGCCACGCGGACAAGTTGATCGAACGGATCATCTTTTTGGAAGGTCACCCCAACCTTCAGAAACTGGACCCGTTGCGGATCGGTCAGACGCCGAAGGAAACGCTGGAATGCGACCTGGCGGCCGAGATCGACGCCAGGGCACTTTACAAGGAAGCGCGCGAATATTGTCGGGAGGCCGGCGACTTTGTCTCCATGTCGCTGTTCGAACAGTTGATGTCCGATGAAGAGAGTCACATCGACTTCCTCGAAACGCAGCTCGACCTGTATGAAAGGATCGGCGAAGCCAATTATGCGCAACTCAACGCATCGAAAATGGACGAAGGCGAATAGCCTTCTTGCCTTGTCGGTGGTCGCCCTGGCGGCCACCCCCTGCCTGTCAGCCGAGCTGCGGGACCTGCATCTGAAATTCACCCCCCGCACCGACGAGGAACGCGCCCGCATTGCGGCCGTGACCACGCCCCCGCAGGATTATGGCGTGTCGCAGCCGTTCGAAGAACTCTCTGCCGGGGCGGCGACTGTCCGGGTCCGCAACGACGCGGATGCGTTCTCGCAACCCTCGGGCAATCTGAGCTTCGAGCAGGAGCTGGATTTCAAGGTCGGCAACGGGTTGTTCAAGAAAATCTGGGTGTCGTCACCATCATCCACATTGGCCTCTGACGGGTTGGGGCCGTTGTACAACGCGCGATCCTGCCAGCGTTGCCATATCAAGGATGGGCGGGGGCACACACCCAACGGCCCTGATGACAACGCGGTCTCGATGTTCCTTCGGGTCTCGATCCCCGGTGCGCCGGAAGACGGGTATGCCGGGATCGAAGACTACATCGCCACCCGGCCCGAACCCAACTATGGCGGGCAGATGCAGGATTTCGCGCTTGCGGGACATCCGGCGGAATATCGGCTGGATATCTCTTACGAAGAAGTCCCTGTTGAGCTTTCTGACGGCGAAACCGCGTCACTGCGCCGCCCGACGTACAGGGCCGCTGATCTGGGCTATGGCCCGCTGCAACCGGATGCAATGCTGAGCCCGCGGGTCGCACCGCAGATGATCGGGCTTGGCCTGCTGGAGGCGATCCCGGTCGAAGACCTGCTGGCCAAGGCTGATCCCGATGACGTGGACGGGGATGGCATCTCGGGCCGCCCGAACATCGTCTGGTCTGTTGAATACGGCGCCCCGATGATGGGCCGGTTCGGGCACAAGGCAGGCATGCCGACGGTCATGGAGCAATCCGCCGCGGCCTTTGCCGGGGATATCGGTATTTCAAGCCCGCTTTACCCGGCACCTCAGGGGGACTGCACGGATTTGCAGGTGAACTGCGTCGAGGCCCCGCATGGCGACACCGATACCCGCGCGTTCGAGATCGATCAGCAGGGCATGGACCTGGTGGATTTCTACAGCCGCAATCTGGGCGTGCCCGGCCGCCGTGATGTCGACGACCCCGAGGTGCTGCGCGGCAAAGAGGTGTTTCACACGATCGGCTGCGCATCCTGTCATACTCCGGCCCATGTCACCCACCGGCTGGAAGATCGACCCGAGCACAGCTTTCAGCTGATCTGGCCCTATACCGACCTGCTGCTGCATGACATGGGCGAAGGTCTGGCGGATCACCGCCCCGAGGCCCGCGCGACGGGGCGCGAATGGCGGACGCCGCCTTTGTGGGGCATAGGTCTGACCGAACGCGTCTCGGGCCACACGCAGTTTCTGCATGACGGGCGGGCACGCAATCTGCTCGAGGCGATCCTGTGGCACGGCGGCGAAGCCCAGGCAGCGCGCGATGCGGTTGTGTCGATGCCGAAAACTGACCGCGACGCCCTGATCCGTTTTCTGGAGAGCCTCTGACCCATGCGTATTCTTACCTTTGTTGCCGCGTTGATGATGCCGCTTGCCGCACAGGCGCAGGACCGCGCACCGATTCTGATGGACGTTGCCGAGACACATATCCTACCCAGGTTCGACAAGCTGCCGGAAACGACCGGGGCTCTGGTCAGTGCTTCGCGGGTGGATTGCGATCCGACCTCACCTGCGTTGCGCGCGGCTTATGATGCGGCCTTCGACAGCTGGATTTTCGCCAGTCACCTGCGGTTCGGTCCGACCGAGGTCGATGATCGTGCGTTTGCCATGGCGTTCTGGCCCGACACGAAAGGGTTCACCACCAAAGCCCTGTCCCAGCATATCGCAACCGAGGATGACGCCGTGCAAGACCCGGAAGCCTATGCCGAGACATCCATAGCGGGGCGCGGGTTCTTTGCGCTCGAACGGATACTGTTCGATCCCGCCTTTGCAGAGCAGGGCAATGCGGATTACCGCTGTGCGCTGATTCAGGCGATCGCGGCGGATATTGATGCCAACGCGCGGGCGATGGCCGATGACTGGCAAAGCTATGCCCCCAGCCTGACCCGGCCCGGCGAGAACGGCCGCTACCGAACGCAGGACGAAGCGATGCAGGAATTGTTCAAGGCTTTGTCCACGGGTCTTGAATTCACGGCCGACACTCGGCTTGGTCGCCCGTTGGGCACGTTCGACCGCCCGCGCCCGAACCGCGCCGAAGCGTGGCGGTCGAAGCGATCCTTGCGCCATGTCGAACTTTCGCTGATGGCCCTTCGTGATCTTGCATCGCGGTTGGCCTTTGATCATCCCGATATCGCCGCGGATCTGGATGCTGCTTTTGCGCGCGCCATCGAGAATGCCGAGGCCATTGACGACCCGGCGCTGGCGGGCGTTTCGGATCCGCAGGCCCGGTTCCGTATCGAGGCCCTGCAACAGTCCATCCACGATATTCGCGCCATTGCGTCGACTGAACTTGGCCCGGCGCTGGGCATCAGCGCAGGCTTCAATTCTCTGGACGGGGACTGACCATGACATCGCGCCGCCGTTTTCTTGCAGGGCTTGCTGCAACCTCTCTGCCTCCGATCCATGGATGGGCCTCGGTGGGAAGGCCGGAGTTTCTGGCCGCAGGGCTGTTTCCGGATGGTTCGTATCGACTGGCCGGGCTGGATGCACAGGGAACGCTCCTGTTTTCCGTGCCCCTGCCCGCGCGCGGTCATGCGGCGGCGGCACATCCGGTCAAGGCACAGGCCGTGGCCTTTGCGCGCCGTCCGGGCACCTTTGCCGTGGTGATTGATTGCGTGACGGGATCACCGATCGCGCGGCTGACGGCGCCGGAAGGCCGGCATTTTTATGGTCACGGTACTTTTTCAGCCGATGGCGCGATTTTCTTTGCCACCGAAAACGATTTCGAAGCCGGAGAAGGTATCATAGGCGTCTGGGACGCCGAAACCTTTGCGCGCTTGGGTGAATTCCCCTCCGGCGGCGTCGGGCCGCATGACATGCGGTTGATGCCGGGTGGGAAAACGCTTGTGATTGCCAATGGCGGGATCGAAACCCATCCCGAAACCGGGCGCACGAAGCTGAACCTGCCGACGATGAAGCCCAACCTGACCTACCTTTCCATGTCGGGCCTGGTTCAGGAACAGGTGTCGCTGGCGCCTGCGCTCCATAAGAACTCGATCCGCCATCTGGCGGTCCGTCGCGACGGGCTGGTGGGCTTTGCGATGCAGTGGCAGGGCAGCAAGGCCGAACATCCGCCCTTGCTGGGCCTGCACCGTCAGGGGGAAACCCCGCACCTTCTGTCAGCGCCTGAGCAGGATCAGAGCACGCTGCAAGGCTATGCCGGCAGCATCGCGTTTTCGGCGGATGGTGCAACCGTTGCCATCACCTGTCCGCGCGGCAATGCGCTGCATCGGTTCGACGTGGCCAGTGGCACATTCAGCGATGCGTTCGAGCTTGAGGATGTCTGCGGGCTTGGATCGGGCCCGAACGGCTTGGTTTTCACCACCGGAACCGGTGTGTTCGGCGCGTTGGCCACTGCGCACCCCGTGATCCGGACCCGCGCGAAGTGCCAGTGGGACAATCATCTGGTCCCGATCACCCCAGCGGCATGAAACTCGGATTTTTCCGTCACATAGTTTAGGCTTGGAAGAATCAAACAGCTGCCGTATTGGCGGGCGCGAAACTGGCACCCCTACGTTAAGGACCGACTTGATTGAAACAGACGCCCGACGCACCGCATTCCATCTACGGAGTTGAGAAATGGGGCAAAGGCCTCATCGAGGTGACGGAGCAGGGCGAAATCGGTCTGCGCAATCCCTTGGCTCCCGAGGTTGGCGCGATCAGCCTGCCCGGTATTCTCAGCGATCTGGACGACCGCGGCATCAAGGCCCCGATGGTTCTGCGCGTGTCTTCCTATCTGGAACACGAGATCGCCCATCTGAACGAAAGCTTCCGCGAAGCCATCGCCCGCGTCGGATACAGGGGCAGCTATCGCGGTGTGTTCCCGATCAAGGTGAACCAGCAGGCCCAGGTCGTCGACCGGATCGTCGAATTCGGCAAGAAGTACAACTATGGGCTCGAGGCCGGGTCCAAACCCGAACTGGTGATCGCGCTGGCACATCGGCTGGCCAGCGAAGCTCTGATCGTCTGCAACGGCGTCAAGGATGCCGAGTTCATCCAGCTGGCCATCCTGTCCCGCAAGATCGGGTTCAACACGGTGATCGTTCTTGAAAGCCCGAAAGAGGCTGACACGGTGATCGAAGTTTACGACCAGCTGGGCATTGAACCGCTTATTGGTGTGCGGGTCAAACTGACCAACCAGATCAGCGGCAAATGGGAAGAAAGCTCGGGCGACCGCTCGGCTTTCGGTATGAACACCGATCAACTGGTGGCCACGGTGGACAAGCTGCGCGACGCGGGCCTTCTGCATTGCCTGAAGTTGCAGCACTCGCATCTGGGCTCTCAGGTTCAGGACGTCAACGACGTGCGCCGCGCGGTGGGCGAGGCCTGCCGCTATTACACCGAACTGACGCGCGAGGGCGTGCCGCTGACCCATCTGGACCTCGGCGGTGGTATGGGGGTGGACTACACAGGCGAGAAGAAGGCGGCGGAGAACTCGATCAACTACACGGTCGAGGAATACTGCGCCAATGTGGTGGAAACCGTGGCCTATGCCATGGACGAGGCTGCGGTGGACCACCCGACGCTTGTCACCGAAAGCGGCCGCGCGGTGGTGGCGACGTCGTCGATGCTGGTGTTCAACGTGCTGGAAAGCACGCTCTATGATGCGCCCAACGGCCCCGAGGTTGAAGCCGACGATCACCACATGGTTTCAGACCTTGCCGCGGTGCACGGCTATCTCAGCAAAGACCGTCTTCAGGAATGCTGGAACGACGCCACCTTCTATCGCAACGAGTTGCGCGCCCTGTTCCGCCGTGGGTATGTAGACCTGCGCCAGATGGCCCGGGCCGAACGGATCTACCTGTCGCTGATGGCCCGCCTCAAGGCGCTGGTGGCCAGTGACGATCTGGAAACCGACGTGGACGACCAGCTTGAGAAAGTGGCCGATATCTACCACTGCAACTTTTCTCTGTTCCAGTCCTTGCCAGACGTCTGGGCCATTGACCAACTGCATCCGATCGTGCCCTTGCAGGGCCTGAACCAGACACCCGACCGCCGCGCAGTCCTGTCCGACATCACCTGCGACAGCGACGGCAAGATCGACCGGTTCATCCTGGCCGACGGTGTTTCACCCAGTCTGCCGGTGCATACCCTGCCCGAAAATGATGATTATTTCATGGGCGTCTTTTTCGTCGGCGCCTATCAGGAAACGCTGGGCGATCTGCATAACCTGTTCGGCGACACCAACGTCGTCACCATCGACCTGCGCGCTGACGGAGGGTTCGACCTGCTGCACGAACAAGAGGGCGATACGATCAGCCAGGTGCTGTCCTATGTCGAATTCGACCCCACCGACTGTGTCGCCGCCTTCCGCAAGATGGTGGACGAGGCGATCTCGACCGGTACTCTGAAAGCCAAGGACCGCAAAACCCTGATGAGCGCCTATCGCGACTCGATCAACGGCTACACCTATTACGAATAACCCCCTGTGAGAGGAGATTGCCCCATGGGAAAAACACTGGTTGTCGGCGCGGGCGGCGTATCCCACGCCGCGGTGCACAAGATGGCGATGAATTCGGACATCTTTACTGAAATCACTCTGGCCAGCCGGACCAAGTCGAAATGCGACGCCATCGCCAAATCGGTGAAAGAGCGCGTGGGCGTCGACATCGCCACCGCCGAACTTGACGCCTACAAGGTCGAAGACACGGTCAAGCTGATCAAGGAAACAGGCGCGGAAATCCTGGTGAACCTGGCCCTGCCCTATCAGGACCTGGTGTTGATGGACGCCTGCCTCGAGGCCGGGTGCCACTATCTCGACACTGCGAACTACGAGCCCGAGGACGAGGCCAAGTTCGAATACCATTGGCAATGGGCCTATCAGGACAGGTTCAAACAGGCCGGCCTGACGGCGATCCTCGGCTCGGGCTTCGATCCGGGTGTTACATCCGTCTTCGCCAAGTGGCTCAAGAAACACAAGCTGGACACGATCCGCCAGATCGACGTGCTTGACGCCAATGGCGGCCAGAACGATCAGGAATTCGCCACCAACTTCAACCCGGAAATCAACCTGCGCGAAGTTCTGGCTGAAGTGCGCCACTGGGAGAACGGCGAATGGAAGCACTCTCCCGCCATGACCCACAAGGTCGAGTTCGACTTCCCAGCCATCGGTCCCAAGAACATGTACCTGATGTATCACGAGGAGCTGGAATCGCTCAGCACCCATTTCCCCGAGATCGAGCGCGCCCGCTTCTGGATGACATTCGGAGATGCCTACATCACCCATGCCAAGGTGCTGGAAAACGTCGGCATGACCCGCATCGACCCGGTGGTGCATAACGGGGTCGAGATCATCCCGATCCAGTTCCTGAAAACCCTGCTGCCCGATCCCGGCGATCTGGGGGCGGAGACCAAGGGCAAGGCCTGCATCGGCGACATCGCCACGGGTCAGGCCAAGGACGGTTCGGGCGAAAAGACCTATTACATCTACAACATCTGCGACCACGAGGAATGCTATCGCGAAGTCGGCAGCCAGGCCGTCAGCTACACCACCGGCGTTCCCGCCATGATCGGCGCGGCACAGGTGCTGAAAGGCAACTGGCGCGAGCCGGGCGTGTGGAACATGGAACAGCTCGACCCGGATGATTTCATGGACATGCTCAACACCCACGGCCTTCCCTGGCAGGTCCACGAACTCGACGGCCCCGTCGACTTCTGATCCCTCGGGGCGGTCCGCGCGACCGCCCTGCTTCATCTGGCTAAAAATATCCCGGGGGTCCGGGGGCAGGGCCCCCGGCCTCTCCACCAATCGGAGACGCCGGACATGACTCAATTTATGCAGACACAGGCCGGAGATGCCGGCGCCTTCCGCCACTTCGACCTGACACGCGTGCCGTCACCCTGCTTCGTCGTCGACGAAAAGGCGGTGGAGCGGAACCTTGCGATTCTGGCCGATATCGGTGAGCGCTCTGGCGCGCATGTCCTGTCGGCGCTCAAGGCCTTCTCGATGTTCGCGCTGGCCCCTCTGGTGCGACAGTATCTCGGCGGCACCTGCGCCAGCGGCATCTACGAGGCCCGGCTGGGCCGCGAGGAATATGGCGGCGAGGTCGCGACCTTCTGCGCGGGCTACAAGGACACCGATATCGACGAAATCCTCGCACTGTCGGATCACATCATCTTCAACAGCCCCGCGCAGAAAGACCGCTTTCTCTCCAAGGCACAAGCCGCGGGGCGGCAGGTCGGGCTGCGCATCAACCCCGAGCATTCCGAAGGCGAGGTCGCGAAATACGACCCCTGCGCCCCGTGTTCACGCCTCGGCACCCCGGTCAGCCAATTGGACGCCAAGGCGCTGAAGGGTGTGGACGGGCTGCACATGCACACGCTCTGCGAACAGGGGTTCGAGCCGCTGGCGCGCACCTGGGCCGCGGTCGAACCGAAACTCGCCCCCTTCCTGAACGGCCTGAAATGGCTCAATTTCGGCGGCGGCCACCACATCACCCGCAGCGACTATGACCGCGACGGGCTGGTGGAGTTCATCAAGGCCATCCGCGCCAAATACGGCGTCGAGGTCTATCTGGAACCCGGCGAGGCGGTGGCACTGGATGCGGGCATCCTGGTGGGTGAAATCCTCGACCTGCCGCACAACGGCATGGATCTGGCAATCACCGACATCTCAGCCACCTGCCACATGCCCGACGTGATCGAAGCCCCCTACCGCCCCGCCCTGATGGATGAGGCCGAAACCGGCCACACCTATCGTCTGGGCGGCCCCTCGTGCCTGGCGGGCGACGTGATCGGCGACTACATCTGGGCGGAACCCCTGCGGATCGGGCAGCGTTTTGCCTTCCTCGATCAGGCGCATTACTCGATGGTCAAGACCAACACGTTCAACGGCGTGCCCCTGCCCACGATCGCGCTGTGGAACAGCGAAACCGACGCGCTGAAGATCATCAGGGAATTCGGCTACGACGACTTCAAAGAGAGGCTATCATGAGCATTTTCCTCGACAGCGAACTGACCGACGCCGAACGCAGCGAAGAGGCCCGGTTCCGTGTCATCCCGGTGCCGCTGGAGCGCACGGTCTCCTACGGCTCGGGCACGGCAAACGGCCCTGCCGCGATCATCGAGGCCAGCAACGAACTCGAACGCATCACCGGCCACGCCGAACCCTGCGTCGAAGGCATCTTCACCGAGCCTCCGCTGGATTGCGACGGCCCGCTGCCGGACGTCATGGAGCGCCTCGCCCAGCGCACCGAGGCCGCCGTCCGCGCCGGCAAGGTGCCGGTCACGCTGGGTGGTGAACACTCGCTCAGCTATGGCGCGGTCATGGGTGTGGCCCGTGCGCTAGGCCTGCCCGTCGGTATCGTGCAGATCGACGCCCATGCCGATCTGCGCAACGCCTATCAGGGCGAAAAACACTCGCACGCCTCGGTGATGCATCTGCTGGCCGAGGAAGGTATCCCACTGGCCCAGTTCGGCGTGCGCGCCTTTTCCACCGAGGAAGCAAAAAACCGTCTGAGGAACCGCGTCTTCCACGTGGATGCCGAAGAGTTGGTCACCGGCAACATCCATGCCGTCGACCTGCCCGAGGATTTCCCCGAACTGGTCTATGTCAGCTTTGACGTTGATGGGCTGGACCCGGCGCAGATGCCCGCGACAGGCACGCCTGTTCCGGGCGGGCTGGGATATTATCAGGCGCTTCGCCTCGTCGAACACGCCCTGAAGGGCCGACGCTGCGTTGGTTTCGACGTGGTCGAACTGGCCCCCGACGGCAATGCCGCCTGGGATTTCACCGCGGCGCAGATCGTCTATCGTCTGATGGCAAGCTGCTGAACAGTCAGGCGGGCCGGGCTGGCCCGCCTGATCCGGTTCCTAGCCGGTTTTGCCGTCATCGACGGTTTCGTTCAACTCCATATGGCCTTCGCCCCTGTTCAGGACGCGGCGCAACATGGGTTCGAAGAACTCCAGCGGCTTGGTCGGATAATTCGGGTCGAACGCCTTCTGATCGTATTCATGGCAGAAATAGCGACACTCTTCCCAATAAGGACTGTCGCGGTACTTGTCGCGCGCGTTGCGGTCGCCACCCAGGTGGTGGTTGTAGTAGTACCCCTGAAACACACAATGATGCTTGAGAATCCAATAGGTCTTCTCGCTGACGTAAGGCTTCATCATCGCCGCCGACAGCTCTCCGTGATTGTAGGGCGACAGAATATCGCCGGTATCGTGAATCAGCGCAGCCACCACCAGTTCTTCATCTGCACCGTCCTCGTAAGCACGTGTCGCGGCTTGCAGGCTGTGCTGGTAGCGGTTCACCGGATAGGGCGTCCATTCTTCGTCCAACGAGCGAATGGCATCGAGGATGCGGTCAGGCAGGGCTGCATTATACGCCTCTTCGTACTCCATCACGGCGTCCCAGTCGGCCTTGGTGGCTGTTTCGAAACTGGTCCAGGTGGGTTTGTGGCTTTTGTCCAGCATGGCTGATCCTTTGGCATGTGTCCTAAACGCAAGAGTAGTTCGAAACCAACCTCCAAAAAAATGAATTGATTTTATCACAATGATCAAAAAATACTTTCGACATGCAATTCAAAGCTCTGGAAACTTTTCTCTGCGTGGCCGAAGCCGGTGGCTTTCATGCCGCCGCCCGCAAGTTGAATGTGACACAGACCGCTGTCAGCGCGCGTATTCGCCTGATCGAGGAGGAAACCGGCAGGGCGCTGTTCACGCGCGGTGCCGGCGGAACGGCGCTGACCGAGTTCGGCCGGCAGTTCAAACCCTATGCGGAACAGATGTTGTCCCTTTGGGGCTTTGCATCGCGCGACCTGCCGGTACAGGCACAGAACCGCCCGGCGCTGCGGTTGGGCGGCCAGCTCAGCATCTGGGATCCGTTGCTGGTGGACCTGGCGGTTCGGTTTGAACAGCGCTTTGGCAAGTTGCTGTTGACGCTGAACTATGACCACGACCTGAACATGGTCGAAGCGGTGGCAACCCATGTGCTGGACGCGGCGATCACACATGAAAAGCCGGCGGACCGGCGTGTCACGTGGTACGCGCTTGAACCCGAGCTTTTGTCCCTGGTCCGGACGCCACAGGCTGACGGCACGGACGATGACATGATCTTCGTCAACCTTGAACTGGGCGAGGTCTATCAGGACCATGTCAGATCGGCTGCGCGACGGGCGTCGGGTCAGACAGTGTTTCTTGGCAATTGCATGATGGCGCTGCGATATATTCTGCACCGAGGCGGAAACGGCTATTTCCCCGATTACGTCATTTCCGAACATCTGGCCTCGGGTGCTCTGGAGCGGGTCGAGGACAGTATCAGCTTGCCGCTGCCCATGTATCTGGTCACCCGCGGTGATCGCGAGGAATTTGACGACATTCACAGCTGTTTGGTGGATCTTCGCGGCTAGAACTCAGGCCGGCGTCGGCATGATCTGGGACGCGCGCTGCCGTTTTCGCATCAGCGGCCGACCGGCAACAAGCAGGAAGAGGCCCGAGATCAGCACCCCTATGATTGCGGGAAGGTACAGCAGAAACCAAAGCTCCGGGTCATCGATCACCATTGGGGAAACAAACCCGCGCACACCTTCAAGCAGGACAAGAATGGTGAAGGCGCCCAATATCTGCGGCCACAATCCAAACCGGGAAAAACTTCCCAGCATCAGGGTTGAATACCCGGCCAGAGCCACGGCGATGCATATCGCGATCCACGAGAACCGCTGGTGCAGCTCTTCGATCAGCTTGCCTTGGCTGAACCCTTCCGTGGCTGAAACCTCATCCCGGTTGCGGATCAGGTCCGCCGTTGGAATAGCTTCGAGGCTGCGCCGGGCCATCGGATTTGTATTCGTCAGTTCCGAGATGTCGTAGGACGCGTCTTGGAACAGGGTCGATGACAACACTTTGCCTTCCTTGTTCAGGCGCAATGCAACCCCATCAACCATCACAAGGTGGATGCCGGCATCATTGTTGACCAGATAGGCGGTTACGCTTGAATAGCTGACCGCGTTTTCAGGATCGCGGCGGTCAGACAAGAACACTTCGCGCAGTGTGCCGTCCAGATCAATGTTGCCTATGTAAACCGTGACACCTTCGGCGGGGTGCAGAAACTCGCCTTCGTTCAGCAGTTGAGCCGTCACATCTCCGGCCACTTCAGCCTGCCGGATTTCCAGCTGTTCCACCGAGGCCGGGCGCAGGAACACGCTGATGATCGCCATCATCACCCCGGTAATCACACCGAACAGCAGCACCGCCCGGGCAAGCCGCCAAGGGCTGGATCCGGTGGCCAGCATAACCGTCAATTCACTTTCGCGGCTCAGGCGATTTGTGGCATAGACGGCGGCGGCAAACACCGCCATGGGCATGACCGTGCGGATCAAGGTCGGCAAAGTCAGCGCGGTGAATTCCAGAAAGACCATTGCCGACTGCCCACCGCTGATGACCCTGTCAAACAGGCTGACAGACCGGGTGATCCAGAACACACCGACAAGCACCAAGGTGAAAAAGCCAAACAGAATCAGCAACTGCCGCAGGAAATATCCATCAAAACGCGACATGGGGCCTCGTGCGTGTGTTCGTTTGCAGCGGACACTAGGGCATTAAGCCGGCAGAGGAAACAGGCATTGGACGTCAGGATGCCCCTGTATGCAACCTTGGCGCATACTGGCTTCATCGCACATCCCCGTTTTGGCATCAGAAGGGCCGGGAGATTACGCTTTGTGAAAACAGCGGCTCATGGCACATTTTACGGATTGATTAGAATGGAGTTTGAATAATGGCACTGTTTTTTTCCCGCCGCACCTATCACGCCCCGAAGAAAAAGTTCACGTTAAAGCCGGCGGCAAAGACCAGATATGTTCACATCACCCAGCAAAGCCCCGGTGGAAAAATTCGTAAGGGAAGTATTGTCAAAAAAGCCAAATGGCTGGATCTCGTGCGACAGGAGGGCGGGGATTCGGCCGTCCTGATCTATGTTCACGGGTTCAACACCAGCCAGAAGGACATGCTGGACCGGCTGGGAAAAATAGAAACCAATCTCAGGGGCAACGGGTATCAGGGCGCGGTCGTTGCCTTTGACTGGCCCAGCGACGGATCGGTGCACACCTACGACTCGGACCGCTCCGATGCCAAGGCGGTGGCACCGCATCTGGTGGGGGACGGAATCTTGCCGCTGTTGGGAATGTCGCCACGCCCCAAGGTGCATCTGATCGCTCATTCCATGGGGGCGTTGGTGGTACTGCGCGCATTCTCGGACTTCGGGGATTCGGCCGGGCCCGGCAACAAGATATGGTCGGCGGATCAGGTCATGTTTGCGTCAGCGGACATCGATTCAGAATGGCTGGAAAAGGGCGCATGGGGTGATCTGGTCCTGAAAAAACGGTGCAAGCGATTCACCAATTACTACAGCCGGAAAGACAAAGTGCTGGCCCTGGCCGGCGGGATTGTTCACGGCGGTCGGCGTCGCGCCGGTCGTGTCGGGATGCCGAAGCTGACCTCGAAAGGTCATTGGGATATTTTCTGTGACCACCAATATCAACGAGACGTCCCCAAAGGACAGCGCAAGATGATGAAGTCGCATCGCTGGTGGTTCGACAGCGGCGGGTTTTATGAGGACCTCGCCCTGACGATCGACGGCCATCCGGCAAAAACGATGCCGACCCGGCACAAGACAAATATCGGGGATCTGGCGCTGCTGGCCTGACCGACCGGCCGCCACACGCCTTTCTCTGGTGCAAAGTCCGATTTTTAGGGTTCTGCTCAAGTACCGCCTTTGGGCAGATTCTCTGCACGTTCTGACGGCGTCACTATGCGTTGCTGACCAGAAACGGAAAGGGCGCGCTCGACCACAAGCGCGCCCCAGTCACAAGGGAGAAACTGAAAACCTGCGTTCTGTGCAGAACCTGAACGCCAACTCTTTGACATCCTCAGATAACCAGACTTCCCGATGTCAGTCAGTGACGCTGTTCACACTCTGGGCCGGAATTTTTTGATTGCAAATAGGGTTTGGTTGCACTGCGGCTCACTATGCCTGCATGCGTCCTGATTGCCGGTTCGCCCCTGCCATAGTCGAAAGCCGCGCGCGCTGGAAACGCGCCAAGCACGATTGCCGATTGGTGTTTTTATGCGGATGGCAGGGGCAGCAGGGTTCGAACCCGCGACCTACGGTTTTGGAGACCGTCGCTCTACCAACTGAGCTATACCCCTGTGGTGAGCCCCAGATATGACAGCCGCGCGGCGGACTCAAGAGGCTTTTTCGAATTCCACACCACTATCTGAGCCGACAAACAAGTTGCGCAAAATGTGCAGTGCGCTAAGACAAGGCCCGGTCAGCAAAAGGAACCCCGTGTGAACCTCCGCAAGAAGATCGCAGACAGCGAAGCCGTGCTGAACTGGGTGGCCCGCCGGATCGCCGCTTACATCCGAATGGTCAACCGCAACACACGCTGGCAACGCATCGGATACGAAGAACTGGATCAGCTGGTCGAACAAGGTGAACCTGTCATCGTTGTGCTTTGGCACCAACGGTTGGCGCAGTCGCCCTATTTCTTCCCGCTGGACAAGGGGCGCATCTGTTCGATCACCTCTTCTGCCCGGGCGGGCAGCATGGTGGGGCGCGTACAAAAGCTGTTTGGCATGGACACGATCGCCATGGCCAGCAAGACACGCCACGTCGCCTTGTCACGCCAGGTTCTGGGCAAGATGAAGCAGGGTATCTCTATCGGGATCGCGGCAGACGGACCGCGCGGGCCGGAACGGGTTCTGTCGACGGTTCCTTTGGTTTGGGCGCGCACATCGGGCAAGCGCGTATTCGGTATCACCTTTTCCACGAAACATGGTCGCGAAGCGGGAACCTGGGATCACCTTCTGATGCCCCGCCCCTGGCGAAATGAAGGCGTGTTTCTGTGTCGGGAATGGACTGAAACAGTGCCCCGCAAGGCAAGCGAAGAGGAAATCGAGACCCTGCGCCTGAGCCTGGAGCAGCACATGAACGACATCACGGCAGAAGCTGACCGGATGGTCGGGCGCGAGCCCTGGTCACCTGACGCCTAACCGCCCCTGAGACGTTGCATCAGATAGACCTCGCTGCCTTCGGGAATCGGCTCGGTAAGCCCGGTGGCAATGACGCGCCCGTCGATCGCGATGGAGACCCCCGCATCAATGGGGGCCTGCAACTGCGGGTGGGCCCGGACCAGAGCCCGCAAAAGCTCTCCGGTGGTTTTGGCCTCGACCTCAACCACTTGCTGGCCCCCGGTCAGTGACCGGAGGCCGGACCAGAGGTGGACCTCAACCATTTTCCTTCAGGGCCGCCAGAATGCGCGGCGGAGACATCGGCAGTTGCTTCATCCGAACACCCGCCGCATTGGACACCGCATTGGCGATGGCGGCCAGGGGCGGCACGATGCCCGTCTCGCCCACGCCGCGCACCCCGAACGGGTGGCCCGGGTTGGGCACTTCGACGATCACCGTGTCAATCATCGGCAGGTCACTGGCAACGGGAATCCGGTAGTCAAGAAAGATCGAGTTCTGCAACCGGCCATCTTCGCCATAGATGTATTCCTCGTTCAGTGCCCAGCCGATGCCCTGTGCGGCGCCACCCTGAAACTGCCCTTCCACATAGGTCGGGTGGATCGCCTTTCCGGCGTCCTGAATGACCGTGTACCGGGTGATCGATGTCTTGCCGGTTTCCGGGTCGACCTCGGCATCGACGATATGGGTGCCAAAGGATACGCCCGCGCCTTCGGGGGTTGCTTCGAAATGGCCCGAAATCGGGCCTCCGGTCGATCCCATATCCGCCGTGATGTCGGCCAGAGGCATCGGGTCGAAATCCCCTGCATTGGGCCCCGAGGGCACCGCGCAGCCGTCTTCCCATTTCACCGCATCGACCGGGATGCCCCACTTGGCCGCCGCACGTTCGCACAGTTTCTCGACCGCGTGTCTTGCGGCCTTGATCGTCGCGAGGCCCGACGCGTAGGTCACGCGCGAACCATGGCTCACGTCGTTGTAACCCAGCGTCGCCGTGTCGGCGATGGTCACGCGGATGTTTTCATACGGAATGCCCAGAACCTCGGCCGCCATCAGAGCCATGGATGCGCGCGACCCGCCGATGTCGGGTGTTCCGACCATCAACTGCGCCGAACCATCCTCGGACAGTGCCAGTGAAACGCTGGTCTCTCCCCCGTGGTTGAACCAGAAACCGCAGGAAACCCCGCGCCCCTGCCCCGGCTTCAGCGGGGCCGAGTAATGGGGATGCGCTTTGGCGGCCTCAAGGGTTTCGACCAGACCGATGCGTTCGTAGGTTGGGCCATAGCTGGCCTTCGTGCCTTCATGCGCGGCATTTTCCAGACGCACATCAATAGGATCGAGGCCCAGCTTGTTGCAGAGCTCATCAATGACGGATTCAACGGCGAAGGCGCCCATGGGTGCACCCGGCGCGCGGTAGGCGGCCTGTTTCGGACGGTTCGACATCACGTCGTAACCGATCTGCTTGACGTTGGTCAGGTTGTAGGGCGCAAAGGCACACATGGCCGTCATGTCGCCCGGGGCGCCGGGGAAGGCCCCGCCTTGCAGGCGGAAGACACCCTGCGCCGCCGTGATCGTGCCGTCTTTCTTCATGCCGATCTTCACGTCCATTGACGCCGAAGAGGTCGGCCCAGTGGCCCGGAAAACCTCGGACCTGGTCATCACGATCTTGACCGGTCGGTTTGCCTTGCGGCTGAGCGCCAGAGCAACGGGTTCGATGAACACCGTGGTCTTACCGCCGAAACCACCGCCAATTTCAGACGCAGTCACGCGCAGTTGCGAGGTTTCGATCCCCAGCAACGCCGCACAGGTTTTCTGCGCGATCCAGTGGCCCTGAGTTGTGCACCACAGCTCACCCTTGCCGTCATTGCCCAGCATGCCCAGACAGGCATGCGGTTCGATGTACCCCTGATGGGTCGCCTCGGTCACAAAGCTGTCTTCGATGACCAGATCGGCCTCGGCAAACCCAGCCTCGACATCGCCGTGCCCGCTTTCGTGATAACGCACGACGTTCGGGTGCATCCCTTCCGGCACCGAATAATCCGCAGCACCTTCCCGGATCACCGGCGCATCCGGGGCCATCGCTTTGTCCACATCGGTGACGTGCGGCAGCACCTCGTATTCGACCTCGATCAGTTTCAGCGCGTCACGTGCCGCCAAGGCAGATGTGGCCGCCACCGCAGCAACCGCGTGCCCGTCATAGAGCGCCTTTTCCCCCGCCATGACGTTTTCCAGCACATTCCAGAATTCACCTTCGAGCCCGGGCTTGAATGGGACATCGGCGAAATCGGCACGGGTCACGACGGCTTTGACGTCCTTCGATGCCTCGGCTTTCGAGGTATCAATCCTGACGATCCGGGCATGGGCATGGGGTGAGCGCAGAATCGCGCCGTGCAACATGCCGGGGGCCGAGATATCCGCGCCGAACTTGGCCCGGCCCGTCACCTTGTCCAGACCGTCAGGGCGATCGGGGCGGGTGCCAACGAAGGTGAAATCAGTTTTGCGATCGTCCAGAGCCATTATGACGCCTCCCGCATCTCAGCGGCCGTGTCCATCACGGCGCGAATGATCTTGTCATAGCCGGTGCAGCGGCACAGGTTGCCCGCCAGCCAATAGCGCGTTTCTTCCTCGGTCGGATTGGGGTTCTTCTCCAACAGCGACTTCGCCGCCACCAGAATGCCCGGGGTACAGATGCCGCATTGAAGCGCGGCATATTCGATCATCTTCTTCTGCAACGGGTGCAGGATGTCACCATCCGCAATCCCTTCGACGGTCTCGATCTGCTTGCCTTCGGCCTCGACACCCAGCATCAGGCACGAGCACACAAGGCGGCCATCGACGGTGACCGAACACGCGCCGCAATCGCCGGTGCCGCAGCCCTCTTTGGCGCCGGTCAGGTTCAGCTTGTCGCGCAGACAGTCCAGCAGGGTTTCCCGCGGGTCGCACAGGTATTCGACTGCGTCCCCGTTCACGGTGGTGGATACGTGGAGCTTGCTCATGCGTTTTCTCCCTTCGCGCGGGCATAGGCGATCTTTGCGGCACGCTTGGAAAGAACGCCAGCGACTTCGGTACGGAACGCGATCGTACCTCGTTTGTCATCGATCGGATTGCAGGCGGCCGACGCGGCCGCGGCCAGTGCGTCAAGGGCGGCATCGTCCAAAGTGCTGCCGATGATCGCTTTGGCACAGTCTTCAACCAACAGAACGGTCGGTGCCACGGCACCCAGCGACACGCGCGCCTCGGTGATGACGTCACCATCCAGGCGGAGGTTCACACCAACGCCTACCACTGCAATGTCCATTTCGGTGCGGGGGATGAAACGCAGATAGGCGTCGCCCCCATTCGCACCACGGGCAGGGATGTTGATGGCCGAGATCAACTCGCCCTTCGCCAGCGAGGTCCTGCCGGGCCCGGTCGGGATGTCCTCGACCGCAACGTCACGCGTGCCATCGGGGCCGGTTACGGTGACGGTCACGCCTGCGGCCACCATGGCGGGCACGGAATCAGCCGCAGGTGAGCCATTGCACAGATTGCCCGTCAGCGTCGCGCGGCCCTGAACCTGAGTTGAACCGATCAGGTCCATCGCCTCGACCACACCGGGCCAGTCGCGGCCAAGCTCGGGGTGCTCGCTCATCTCGGCGCCGGTAACGGCCACGCCGATCGTCCAACTGCCGTCGGCATTGCGGGTGATGGCACGCACGCCGTTGATTTTCTTGATGTCGATGAGCGTATCGGGCGTCACCAGTTCCGAGCGCAGTTGCACCAGTACATCCGTACCGCCCGCCAGAAAACGTGTGATGCCCGTCGCGTTCGCGGCCAGAGCCGAAGCTTCGGCAAAGCTGGCGGGGCTGTGATAATCCATGAAGCTACCTCGTACCTGTTGGTCAGGAATATCTGGGTTCGCGGCGACGTTAATTCACCCCTCGTCCGGCGTCCATGGGCCGAGCGACCAAAATTCAACTTCCAAATGTCGCTTTTGGACAGGGTTCAGAGATCGATCTCGATCACCCCACCAGGTTCCGCCGCGCGGCTTTGGCACAGGATCATGGCGCCTTCGCGCTGTTTGCGGGACAAAACGAAATCCCGATGCTCGACCTCGCCCGAAATGACACCGCATTTACAGACGCCGCAGATGCCGTCAGCACATTTCACATCCACATGAAAACCGGATTCGTTCAGAACTTGCGCCGCGTCCTTGTCTGCGGGCACGGGCAGTGTCCGGCCCGAACGCGCAAGCTTGAGCTCAAACGCGTGGTTTTCATATTCAGGCGTTTCAGGAACCGAGAAATACTCCAGATGACGTGATTCTTCGGGAAAACCCTGCTGCTCGGCCGCCTGAATCACGCCGTCCATGTAACGATCCGGCCCGCAGGTATAGACATGCCATCCATCCCGGTAGCCGGACAGAATCACATTCAGATCAGCGCGGGTGCCTTCATCCGAGAAATGGTAATGAACGCGATCCGCCCAGGGCATGGCGGCCAGGTCATCCAGATACCCCGCCCCGCCCCGTGTGCTGGCCGAATAGTGCAATTCGAACTCGCGTCCCAGCGTATGCAGGCGATGGGCAAATGCGATCATCGGGGTGATTCCGATGCCGCCGCCCATGAGGAATGTTCTGGTTGCCGTTTCATCCAATTCAAAGTGGTTGATCGGTTTGGACACGAAAACCTTTCGGCCCTCGGTGAAGATGCGATGCAGCAGCGCGGACCCGCCACGCCCGTCATCCTCGCGCAGCACGCCGATCTGATAGGTCGTACGATCCGATGGGTCGCCCGACATGGAATATTGCCGCAGAAATTCCGGCGCGACCAGGACGTCCAGATGTGCGCCCGCTGTCCATCCCGGCAGGGGCGCACCGTCCAGCGATGCAAATTCGTATTTCGTGACATCCGCCGTCATCTTTTCAACCTTGGTCACGGCGACCCGCATCACAGGTGCATCACCGGCGATCTGATAGCGATGGATGATCGACATGTCCCCGCTTGCCTTGCGGGCCTTGTACTCGTCGGCCGTCACCATGGCCTCATAGGCTGCAATCCCGGCCTCTCGGTCCATTGCAAAGGGATAGGGCCAGGGGTGCGGAGCCAGATAAGCGGGATAGACGGCCAGGGTCTGATCCTCGTATTTCAGGTCCAGATCCTTTTGCAGATCGCGCCGGTTCAACGGGTGCGTCGCGGGGCGATAGGCGCCGTCGGGCTGCAACTCGATATCCCACCACCATTTCTTGATGTCGTTCAGCCCACCATTGCCGACCGCATCGTCCAGCCTGGCCAGCGCGGGCGCGGCGGCGGGGATGTGCATCGCAGCCCAGCGGAACGGGCGCTCGGCGAAGAGACCTTCGAGGTTCCACGGGCAGGTCTTCATGCAGCGCCCGCACATCGCACCGCCCGGGGTCGTCACACGGTACGTGGCGCATTTCTGGCTGTCGGATTTCCAGATTTCGTAACCGTTGAACATCAGCTTCGGTCCGGCGGTGATCGCGCCCGAGGGACATTCGCGGGCGCATTTGTTGCAGGATTCGCAAAAGGTTTGCAGGCCGAAATCGATGGGTTTGTCATGCGCCATCGGCATGTCGGTCGTCACCGCGCCTGATTTCAGGCGCGGGCCCAGATAGGGGTTCAGGATCACTTCTCCGATCCGGCTGACCTCGCCCAGGCCGGACAGCAACAAAAGCGGCGGTTGCAGCACCTCGCCATCCATCACCGTATGCGCCTTGGCCTTGTAGCCCAGGTTGCGGATCTGCTGGGCAATCACGCCGCCCAGCAGCGAAAAGCGCAGATAGGCGCGCATGGATTGGGCGACGCTGATCCAGTCGTCACCGCTGGCCCCTTCCATCGTTTCATAGCCCTGATCGATGATCATGCTGATGGCCTGATCATGCGGCGGCACGATTTCTTCGCCCGTGGCGTCATGAGAATACCACGCCCATTCCGGGCAGCGGCTGAGGCCCAACGCATCGACCCCCAGGAAATAGGTCGCTGCCTTGATGTTCGCCGCATTGCGCTCGGCATCGGTGGGTCCGGCGACCTCAACGCTTTCACCATCCTGCAACAGAACGAATGCACCCAGCGCGCGACGCTGAGCAAAGCTGGGCGCGGCCTTGCGCACGTAGTACCCGCCTTTCGCGGCGTCCTGCAATGACTTGCCCATGTCGCCGAACTGGGCGCGGGCGAACATGTCGGCGCGCTTGGGAACGCGGGCAACATTCTCTTCGTCGATATAGGTTGTCGGAGCCTCGACCCGTTTGAGCTTTTCGAAGGGATGGGCCCCGTCCACATAGCGTCGTTTGGCAAATGGGTCACGGTTGAGGGCGTTCTTGGCAAATCCCGTGCCCAGCCACCATGCCGGACCTTGGGTCCGAAACCACGGCTGTTGCGCCATGGGCCTCAGCGGCCGGTCATGCGCGATGGGCATCTCGGTCGTCACGGCTGCAAGGCCAAACCGGGTGCCCAGCCAAGGCGCAACCAGCTGGTCGCCCTCGACCGAGGCCAGACCGGCAGCCACGGCCAGCTTGCCCAGATCAACTTCGGTCGACATCACGCTGTGCGCGCGGGCGTCAAGACCAAGCAGTCGGATATAGTTGGCGATGACGACGGCATTCTCGGCGGCCAGCAGGCAGGCACGGTGATCCTGCGCGTCGATGATCCAGTCCGCACCGGGTTCGGAAGGGTCAGGGTCGCGATTGTGTTCGTAAAGAAAGACGATGGCGTGACGGTGGTCGTCAATCGGTTTGGGCGCGGCCTCCATACTGTCTTTCAGATCGGCCATGATGAGATCGATCCCAGAGGCCAGCGTTTTGGTCTGGCGCGTGCGCAGCGCGTGGGCAAGCCGGTCGATATCGGGGTTGCGGCGTGGTTCGTCCAGCAGTGCATCCGACGGCAACGGCCCGCAGCCCATCATCGATGCGTCGTTGAAATACCCAAATGCCTTCAGATGGTTGGCGCGCTCCTGCGGATCCGAGGGGATCTCGGATGCAATCGGGTTCACCAACCCGTCGCGGATCGCGTCCAGCATCGCCTGAAACTCGCCCATGGCGTTGACGATGCTGTCGGGCCGCTCCGGCCGGTGGAAACTCAGTTCGCCCATGGCGGGCGCGCGCGACAAATCCGGCATGGTATCTTGTCGGGTCAAACGCTCCAACGGGTATCGCCCCATGTGAACGGGCCGGTTCTTGTCCGAGAAAAAGCGGATTCCCATTATGCGCCTCCTGTTGCCATCCATCCCCTACCCCGTCATGGACAGCGAAACCATTCATGCATAATCATAAGTAATATGAAGAAAATCGATTTCACCGATCTCGACGGCAGGGTTCTGCGCACCTTTCTGACCATTCTCGAGGAAAGCTCGGTTTCGAAAGCTGCGGATCGGCTGGGCGTCACGCAATCGGCCATCAGCCACACGCTGGCCAAGCTCCGGCTGGTGCTGGGCGACCCGTTGTTTGTTCGGTCCGGTCAGGGCCTGACCCCGACCGAACGCGCCTTGTCCCTGAAGGAGCCCGCGCAAAAGGTGCTGGACGGAATGCGGGCGCTGACCGAAGGGCGGCCGTTCGACCCGCAGTCTGAACAGATCAGGATCCGCATCGCCACCAATGACATGCCACGCGAGTTGATCTTTCCGCAGCTGCTTCGAGAAACACGTGCCGAAGACGCAGGTCTGCGGCTGGAATTCATTCCTTCAGGCGTTCCCGACCCCGAGCTGCTGCGCAGTGACAGATGCCAGTTGATGCTGACCCCGTTGCCGCCGGACGGGCCGGACATCTTTCAAAAACACCTGATGACCAGCCCGCTGATGCTGTTCTATGACGCCACACAGCGCACGCCACCGGACAGTTGGGACGCCTATTGCAACAGCGATCATGTCGAGGTTCGCTTTGCCGATGGCCGCAATGCCCGCGCCGTCATGCGTGGCGTCGATCAAAGCCAGATCCGGCCAGCGGTGGTGACCTTGCCGCATTTCAACGCCATCCCGGCCTTCATACTGGGCAGCGACCTGATCTCGACCGACACGGCGCTGATGAAACAGGGCCCGCTGGCCATGCTGGATTGCGCGCCACTGCCCTTCGAATGCGCGCCGGTGTCGATCTACATGGTCTGGCACCAGAGGTCGGCCAATGATCCGGCACATCGCTGGGTGCGGGCCCGGATCGAGGCGATCGCCGCGTCTCTTCAGACCTGAGACAACAGCCAGTCGCGCATGATCCTGACCAGTTGCGGCTGGCGCGGCTTGCGGGGCGCAACCACGTAAAACCCCAGATCTGCAAGCAGGACATCCGCAAGCGGCTGAACAAGACGGCCCGAGGCCACCTCGGGCGCGACAAGAGGCGCATTGGCCAGTGCTATCCCCTGCCCCGAAACTGCGGCATCGATAGCAAGGCTGGTCTGGCTGAAGCTCATCATTCTGGGCTTTCCGCTTGCACCCACCCGTTCAAGGAACAAGGGCCACAATCCGTGGGTATCGTTCAGCAATACCTGCTTCATCAAGTCAGAAGGGGTGCTGATTCCGCCCGCAACAGAAGGGCTGCATACCGGGATGAATTCGGTCGAGAACAAAGGCACCGCCTCCAGTTCCGCCGCAAACGGCGCCCGACCCTGCCTGACCGCAAGATCGACGCCATCCGAACTGAAATCCGCCAGACGCTCGCGCGCATCCACCTGAACCGAGATGTCCGGATACAGGTCCGTGAAGCCCGACAAACGCGGCACCAACCATTTCGAGGCAAAGCTGGGCGTGACCGACAACGTGATCCGCCGGTCCGGAGACAGGTCGGCCACAGCCTCTTCGATCAACCTGAAAGCACGCCGCAGGGGCGCGTGAAACCGCCGCCCGGCATCCGTCAGGCGCAACCCGCGCGGCAGGCGGTCGAACAGAACCTCGTTCAATCGCGCCTCAAGCCCGCGCACCTGCTGCGCCACGGCGCCCTGCGTCACGCCCAGCTCTTCGGCGGCCAGTCGAAAGTTCAAGTGACGGGCAGAAGCCTCGAAAGCGCGCAAGGCGTTTAGGGGTGGAAGGGCGGTCATACTGTTATCCTGTAGATTTTCTACAGAATAGAGGCAGCAGAACTGATTGGTCAAACCACTGTCCGACGGCCATCTTGGGATCAACTGAAAACGGAGATGTCAGATGGAAAAAGTAGCACTTATCACAGCGGGCGGCAGCGGCATGGGGGCGGATTCCGCCCGGAGGCTGGCGGCAGACGGTTTCAAGGTCGGCATTCTGTCCTCCTCGGGCAAAGGGGAAGCTTTGGCAAAAGAGCTGGGCGGCGTCGGCACTACCGGCTCGAACCAGTCCACCGAGGATTTGCAGAAACTTGTCGATGCCGCCATGGCCCATTGGGGGCGAATTGACGTTCTGGTCAATTCTGCCGGTCACGGCCCCCGCGCCCCGATCCTTGAACTGACGGATGAGGATTGGCACACCGGCATGGATGTCTATTTCCTGAACGCGGTGCGCCCAACCCGGCTTGTGACCCCGATCATGCAGACGCAGGGGGGAGGCTCGATCATCAACATCTCGACCTTTGCCGCGTTCGAGCCGGATCCGGTTTTCCCGACGTCGGGCGTGTTCCGCGCCGGGCTGGCCGCCTTCACCAAGCTGTACTCGGACAAATATGCCGCCGCGAATATCCGCATGAACAACGTTCTTCCGGGCTTCATTGACAGCCTGCCCGAGAAAGAAGAATTCCGCAGCCGCATTCCGATGGGTCGTTATGGGCGCAGCTACGACGAGATCGCTTCGGTCGTCGCTCTGCTCGCCTCGGAGGGCGGCGGTTACATCACCGGACAGAATATCCGGGTGGACGGCGGTATCACCCGGTCTGTCTGAGCTTAGAACCGCGCCTTTACAAGATGCGTCAGCGCCGCGCCGGATTCGAAAAAGGCGCGGCGCACGCGCGTCCAGTTTTCGCGGTGTTCCGACACGGCGGGAACCGGCAGAAGCGAGGGATCACCGGCCAGAAGACTTTCGGCCATCATGCGGCCGAACACAGTGCCCGGGCCGATGCCGCGACCGGAATACCCGTGTGCGGCCAAAGCGTTGGGGCCGATCTGCGTGATCTTTGGAATATGATCCGATGTCATTGCGATCCGCCCGTGCCACCCGTGTTCCAACGGCTGGTCGGCCAATTGCGGATAGAGCTCGGCCAGCTTGCGCCGGACCCAACCGGAATGTGCAACCCGGCCGGCATGTCCCAGATCCCCCATGCCGCCAATGATCATCCGACCCGCCTGATCCAGCCGGAATGACGTCATGATCAGCCCGGTATCCCAGCACCCTTCTTTCCTTGGCAGGATACTGGCGCGCAAATTGTCGGTCAGCGGGGCCGTGGCATACTGGAAATAGTAGACCGGCACATAGGCAGGCGCGGTATCCGGCAGCGCAAGATGATAGGCATTCGTCGCCTGAATGACCGATCTTGCCCGAACCGTCCCGCCCGGTGTCACCAGAACCCAGTGCCCGCCCTCATATGTCATGGTCTGCACGGGGCTTTGCATGTGTATCCGCGCCCCGGCCTGTGACGCCGCGCGCGCCAAACCCACCGCATAGGCCAAAGGCTGAATGGTTCCTGCCCGTGGATCGAACAAGGCACCGTGAAAGGCCTGGCTGCCGGTGCGTTCACCCGCCTGGTCCGCCGACAACAGCTCAACCGGTGCTCCGGCTTCGCTCAACTGCGCATGACGCGTATGCAGGTCCTTCAAACCCGACGCGGAATGAGCGCAATGCAGGGTTCCGTTGCGCATGGGCTCACACGCAATGCCATATTCATCGATCAAGGCAAACACATCCGACGGCGCCTTGGCCAGCAAGTCGATCAAACGGTTCCCCGGTTCAGCACCGAGATGCGTGCGGATGTCGTCCGGCGGCAGCCACAGCCCCGCATTGACCAGACCGACATTGCGCCCCGAACCGCCAAACCCGATCTCCTGCGCCTCGAGCAGGCAGACCGACGCGCCGGCGCGGGCTGCGGTCAAAGCCGCTGAACAGCCGGTGTAGCCACCTCCGATGACAGCCAGATCAACCGCTGCGTCAGCGGTCAGGGGCGGTGCGGTGACTGTCTCGGCGCAAGTGGTCTGCCAAAGGGATTGTTCGGGATCGTTCACGTCGGACCTCTGAGTCTTGTCGGCGGATCATCATACCGATACCCCCCCTTTGCAAGCCGCCTTTTGACCCGTGCTGCGACAACGAAACAGGCCCGGAAGGAACGGGCTTTGCCCGGGCCTGCCGGGCCCAACCGGAGGAGTCATTCCGTAAGGAATGAAGACGACGGGCGGGAGAGCCCGGGTGGTGGGCTCAGACGTCGAGCGATCGCGCGATCAGCTCTTTCATGACCTCGTTGGTGCCGCCATAGATCATCTGCACCCTGGCATCCGCGTAAAGACGCGCAATCGGGTATTCCATCATGAACCCGTAGCCGCCGAACAGTTGCAGGCATTCATGCATGATCTCGTTCTGCACCTCGGATCCCCAGTATTTGGCCATCGAAGCAGTTGCCGCGTCCAACTCGCCTGCTTCCAGTTTCCCGATACAATCATTGATGAAACTGCGCAGAACCTCGGCCTTGGTCTTGCATTCCGCCAGTTTGAACCGGGTATTCTGAAAATCCATCACCCGCTGCCCGAAGGCTTTGCGTTCCTGCACGTATTTCACTGTTTCGGCGATGGCGAAATCGATCGCGCCCAGCGCCATGATCGCGATATTCAGCCGTTCCCACGGCAGCTGTTTCATCAGCTGATAGAATCCCTGCCCTTCCTCGGGGCCCAACAGGTTTGTCATCGGCACTTTGACATCTTCGAAAAACAGTTCGGCTGTGTCATTGCCCTTCATGCCCAGTTTCTTGAGGTTCCGTCCCCGGCGAAAACCTTCACACCCGTCGGTTTCCACCACGATCAACGAAACGCCGCGTGCGCCAGCGGTCTTGTCGGTCTTGGCGGCCACGATGATCAGATCCGCAGTCTGCCCGTTCGTGATGAAGATTTTGGACCCGTTCAACCGGTAGGAGTTGCCGTCCTTCTCGGCAGTCGTCCGCACCGCCTGCACGTCCGAACCGGTGCTGGGTTCGGTCATTGCCAGCGCACCGACCAATTCACCCGACGCCAGTTTGGGCAACCACTTCTTCTTTTGATCTTCGCTGCCATAAGCGGTGAGATAGTGGGTCACGATGGATTGAATGCCATAGCCCCAACCCGCATCACCCCGCGCGCCCTGTTCGTAGGCCGTGATGGCGTCAAAGCCCATGCCGCCGCCGACGCCGCCATATTCTTCGGGGATCGCACCCGCCATCAACCCGGTTTCGCCGGCCTTGCGCCAGAAATCGCGATCCACAACGCCGTTTTCAACCCAGGTTTCGATATTGGGTGACAGTTCGTCATCCATGAACCGACCCGCCATTTCCGCGAACATGCGGTGTTCATCAGTGACCCATGCCGCAGTCGAAGTGAAAAGTGACATTGTACGCCCTCCAATCGGTCTTTCGGGAAAGGCTAGCGCCGTGTTCGGTTCACGCCAATCCTTGTGACGCCGCGTCCCTTTGAGGAACAACGCAACGTCTCGGTCTGCGATGACAGAGAATACCTTTTGACTGGCGGGGTTAAGCCAGTGCTTTGGCCAAAAGGTGCTTGGCCGCATCCTTGGCGTCTTCCGCCGGATCGCAGTTCTTGAGCAGAACGGCGGAAACGATGGCTCCTTCCTGCAACAACACGATCTGACTCGCGAGCTTCCGAGGATCATGCGCGCCGGCCTGCTGGGCTATGGCCGTGAAGTGTTCCAGCAAAAGCTGTTTGTGTTCGGCGGCCTGCACATGGATCGGGTGATCCTTGTCCTGATACTCGGCCCCAGCCTTGATGAACATGCAGCCCCGGAACCCGTCCTCTTCGAACCATTCTTTCAGGGCATCGAAACTGACGATGATCTGATCGGCCGGTGTTTCCGCCATCTCGTCGATGCGCTGAAAGAACCAGTTGCGAAAGTTCTCATCCCGCAAGCGCAGCGCGGCGACGATCAGGTCTTCCTTGGTGCGGAAATGCTTGTACATCGACGTCTTGGACACGCCCGTTTCCACAACCAGCTTGTCCATGCCGGTTGCGTGAAACCCGTCGCGGTAAAAGACCTTCAGGGCCTTGCTGACCAACTCATCCCGTTTGTTTGGGCGCATGATTCGGCTCCATGGTGTACCGTTCTGTACATATTATCATGAAGCGTGAAGTACAATGACCCCAAGGCAAGGCATTGTTTTGAAATAGTTTTACCGGGCGCGTTGTCTCACCATGAAATTTCCACTTGCAAAAGTTTACAGATCGGTACACTTTGCTTGTAAGTTAACCGATCTGTACACTCGAGGATTTGACCGATGAAACGTCGCGCCAGCATTTTTCCACCTCAGTACGTCCCCTTCCTTCTGACCATGGCTCTTCTTGCCGCCTCCCTCACCTGAAAGCCTTTTGCGAAATGTCCAAACCCCCCTTGCCCCCCTTCACGTTGGAAACTGCCGCTCAAAAAGTGCGCGCGGCGGAAGATGCCTGGAACAGTCGCGATCCCGACCGCGTGACGCCCGCCTATACGGATGACAGTCAATGGCGGAATCGGGCTGAATTCCTGTCCGGCCACGCCGACATCCACGCCTTTCTGACCCGCAAATGGCGGAAGGAACTGGATTATCGCCTGATCAAGGAACTGTGGGCCTTTGCCGGAAATCGCATTGCCGTACGCTATGCCTATGAATGGCGCGACGACAGCGGTCAGTGGTTCCGATCCTATGGCAATGAAAACTGGGAATTCGCCGATGACGGGCGCATGTCACATCGCCATGCCTCGCTCAACGATCTTCCGATAGCCGAAGATGACAGGCTGTTCCATTGGCCCTTGGGCGAACGCCCCCATGACCACCCCGGGTTGTCCGAACTGGGTCTTTGAAAGGATTTTCCAATGCCCCGCGCTTTTTCCGAACTGACCTTCACACCCGCTGTCCGCGCCCATCAAGAAAGGATGGGATCGGCCAGAACCTATGCCAAGTTCATTGCAGGTGGCCCGCGGCAAGGCCATCTGATCGGAGACCCCGAGAAAGAGTTCATTCAGGCGCGGGACGGGTTCTATCAATCCACCGTGTCCGAGACCGGCTGGCCCTATGTGCAGTATCGGGGCGGGCCGACAGGGTTTCTGAAGGTACTTGGCCCTCAGACCATCGGATATGCGGATTTTTCGGGCAATAAACAGTATATCTCGCGCGGGAATCTGGACGGCAATGATCGTATTGCAATGATCCTGATGGATTACGCCAACCGACGCCGTCTCAAGATCCTTGGGCGCGTAGAGTTCACGGAAGGCGAAACAGCGGCCGCCACCCTTTACCCGGAAGAGGCCGAGGGACCGGCCGAACGGGCCGTGATCATCCGCGTCGAGGCATTGGACTGGAACTGCCCAAGCCACATCACGCCGCGCTTCACCGAAGCAGAGTTGCGCCCTCATCTGAACAGGCTGGGGCAGCAGTTGGCAGAGTTGCAGGCGGAAAACCAAAGGCTGAAACAGCAATTGGCAAAGTCAGGTTGACGTTTCAGCCCTCACAGAATTTACGGATTTCAAGAGAAGGGAGTGTCGCAATGGTTCGCTCGGTC
The DNA here is from genome assembly GCF_013110685.1 of Ruegeria sp. HKCCD6157. NCBI lineage: Bacteria > Pseudomonadati > Pseudomonadota > Alphaproteobacteria > Rhodobacterales > Roseobacteraceae > Ruegeria > Ruegeria sp. HKCCD6157. The sequence goes on along the minus strand of NZ_WVRB01000001.1, from coordinate 536,286 downwards.
TTTCACCTCTCGGCGGCTTGCCTTGCCGGTACTGCCCTGATCATTCTGATCATCATGTTCGGTTTTTTCGTCTCGCCCAGCGCCGTACGAACGTCGCCGCCATCGGTATTCAGCAAGATTTTGTTCGAACATTTGCAGCAAGAATGATGACCGAGCGTCACTGCGGCAGGAACCCGGCAAGCGCGCTTGTCGTTTCAAGCCAATGCCATCAACTCGGGCTCACGGGGCGCATAGGCTGAAAGACTGAAGAACCTGGCCTAAGAGCGGCCCGGTTCCAGGTCTGCTCTCACCACCAAGAATGGTGAGAGCATAAATAAGCCAGATCAGGCCGTGCTGCGCTTTTTCCGGCGCCCCATCACAAACAAACCGCTGATGCCGCCAAGAAGCAGCCAGCCAGCTGCGGGCAGCGGCACGGGGGCTACCGTGTATTCCCCATACAGCGTTGCGACGTTTTGCATGTTTTCCGTTGTGCTGAAGCCGTTCGAAATGGTGCTGCCGCCGTCCTGAGAGAACCCGAGGACCGAGAACACATAATTCTGTCCACGAAAATTAAAGTTCTGAGAGCCCAAATTGTTGGTAATGGTCACGATGTCATCACAAGGGGTAGAATCCGCCGGACAGTTCGTTGGACGATTCAATGTCTCGTTATGCGTCAGGGCAAACGACGAAGACACCAAAGGGCCACCGCTGATCAATATGTCAACAAGAAGGTCGACGGAGCTTAGGGTTGTTCCCGTGATCGGGAAATTCAGATGCGAGAACTGACCCAGAGCAAAAGCAGTTCCAGGCATCAGACCTGAAATTGGCGTGCCAGTTGGCGTGAAATCGTAACCACTCGAGCTGCTGCCACTTCCCCAGCGAAGAGAAATCGTAGAACCAGAGGTGCTTTCAGTAACGCCGGAACTTGGATTTACGTTTTGCCAAGAGGGCGAGATGCTGGAAATGGTCAGCGCCGACGCACCGCTTGCAGTCATCACACCTGCAACAGCGATCGCAGCTATGTTTCGTATGAATGTCATGTGCCCACCTTACGTACCAATACTCGTTACAAACCACTCTGTGACAGAGTAGCACAACAGAATCATATTTCTAGCTCACGCGCCACATTGACGCCACGTTTTCACCTCAATCAAGGCGAATGACGCCCCAAAGAGCGCCAAAAAGGACACAATCATCTGGCCTGTGCCAATTGTCCAAATTTTGGAAACAGCTACTTCGGATACAAGGCGCCATCTGAACGATTGAACACTCAACCGGGCGCCGCGTGATGGTTCATCAACGGTCGGATCGTACCATTGCTTCGATACCGGCGGCGCAAAAGTCCACCAGACGGTCCATGCCTGATACGTCACCGCCCTGCGACAGGGCTTTGACCCGCCATCCACTGTTGAGATGGGCCAGCATCGCCGAGACCGAATAAACCTGGCCACTTGCCAAAACCGCAGGATCGACATCCGGGTAAAGCGTGGCGATCTCGGTGATGAACAGCTGGGCGGTAGGGTCGAAACACTCCGCTGCGATATCGCGCCACCTGGGGTCAACCGATACGTGGGCCACTAACCGCCCATATGCCATCCATCCGGGCCCACCCGTTTCTGCCAGGTCCACATAGGGTCGGATAAAGCTGTCCAGAATGCTGTGAAGCGTCAGCGGAGCGACGGCCTTGGCCCTGTTCAACGCGTCGATCCGAAGCTGCGCCAGCGCGTCCGCGCGCCGCGCCACGGTTTTGTAAAACAACTCCTCCTTGCCACCACCATGATGGTGCACAAGGCCAATCTGAACCCCCGCCAAGGCCGCGATATCCCGGATAGACGCACCCTCGAATCCCCGTTCGGCAAAGACGGTTTCAGCCGCATCCATGATCCGAGCCTTGGTTTCAAGCGATCGCTTGGAGGGTGCTCTTTGCCTTGGTTTTTCTATGTTTTTTGGACTCATGAATTTCATCTTGCCTTATTTTGGTCGTTCGTTCAAGTTAAGCATCACGAACTTCGGGAGGGTTCATGACACAGACACGCAACGCATTCGCCCTGATCGGGGCGGGGCCGATGGGTTTGGCCGCAGCCAAGGTGCTGAAGGAACAGGGCATCGCCTTTCAGGGCTTCGAATTGCATTCGGATGTGGGCGGTCTGTGGGATATCGACGCCCCCAGATCAACCATGTATGAATCGGCGCATCTGATCTCTTCAAAACGCATGACCGAATTCGAGGATTTCCCGATGGATGAGGCGGTGGCCGAGTACCCCTCGCACCGGGCGATGCGCGACTATTTCCGGGCCTTTGCCGATCGTTTCGGCCTGCGTGAAACCTACAAGTTCAATGCAGAAGTCACCCGGATCACTCCGCTGGGCAAATCCGGTGACGGTTGGCGTGTTGGCTGGCGGGACGCCGAAGGTGAGCATCAGGCCGAATTCGCGGGGGTTCTGATTGCAAACGGCACCTTGTCGGAACCGAATATGCCCAGCTTTCCCGGCACGTTTGACGGCGAGTTGATCCACGCCTCGCAATATCGGTACCCCAGTCAGTTCGACGGCAAGCGCGTGTTGGTCGTGGGCGCGGGCAATTCCGGCTGTGACATTGCGGTTGACGCAATCCATCACGCAGAACGCTGCGATCTGTCCATGCGCCGCGGCTATTACTTCGTGCCCAAATACGTTTTCGGCAAACCGGCCGACACGATGGGCGGCAAGATCCGCCTGCCCATGTGGCTCAAGCGTAAGGTGGACAGCCTCATCCTCAGTTGGTTTGTCGGTGATCCGCAGAAATTCGGCTTTCCCAAGCCCGATTACCAGCTGTACGAAAGCCACCCGGTGGTGAATTCGTTGGTCCTGTACCACGCAGGCCATGGCGACCTGCGCATTCGCCCCGATATCGACCGCCTGGAAGGCAAAACCGTGCATTTCAAGGACGGCACGCGCGCAGACTATGACATGATTCTCGCCGCGACCGGATACAAGCTGCACTATCCGTTCATCGACCGGGGCCTGCTGAACTGGCAGGGCGATGCCCCACATCTGTACCTGAACGCGATGCACCCCGAACGGGACGATCTTTTTGTGCTGGGCATGGTCGAGGCCACGGGTCTGGGCTGGCAAGGCAGGCACGAGCAGGCCGAAATGGTGGCGCGCTATATCAAAGGTCTTCAAAAGGGTTGCCCGGTGGCGGCCGATCTGAAATCCGAAAAACAAAAAGACTATACGCGCGCCACCGGAGGCATGAGCTATATCGATCTACCGCGAATGGCTTACTACGTGGACAAGGCCACCTACAGAAAGGCTGTCACCGGGTGGATCGAACGGCTGCGGAAAGCAGCCGTATGAGTGGTATCGACGAAATTACGCTGAACTTCAGCCCGGCCTCTCTGACGTTGTTGAATGCGATACTGGCGATCGTGATGTTCTCGATTGCGATCGATCTGACACCAAGGGATTTTGATCGCCTCAGACGCGCGCCGAAGCCAGTGATCGTAGGGCTGGTATCCCAATTCCTGGTCCTGCCGGCGCTGACTTTTGCGCTTGTGTGGGTGACGGCCCCGCGACCGTCAATTGCGCTTGGGCTGATCCTTGTCGCAGCCTGTCCGGGGGGCAATATCTCGAACTTCATTACGCACCGCGCCGGTGGCAATGCGGCGCTGTCGGTGTCGATGACCGCCTTTGCCACCATTGGCGCGATTTTCATGACGCCCTTCAACATTGCGCTTTGGGGCGGGTTGTATCCGCCGACACGCGCGATATTGCAACAGACCCAGATTGACCCGCTGCAAATCGCAATCCTTGTCGGGTTGATGCTGATCCTGCCTCTGGTCCTGGGCATTGCTCTGAACCAGCGCCGCCCGGCCCTGACCGCACGGTTGCGTGCGCCGCTGCAATACCTGTCGATGGGTATTTTTGCGGCTTTCATCTTACTTGCCCTGGGCGCGAACTGGGGGTTCTTCCTCAGCTTTGCCGGGGCTGTTGCCGGGCTTGTGATCCTTCACAACGCCCTGGCACTGGGGGGCGGTTGGGTTGTGGCCACTCTGACCCGGCTGTCCCCTTTCGATCGCCGTGCCATCACCATCGAAACCGGCATTCAGAATTCCGGCCTTGGGCTGGTGCTGATCTTTGCCTTTTTCCACGGGCTGGGCGGCATGGCCGTCGTGGCCGCATTCTGGGGCATCTGGCACGCGATCTCGGGGATTGCCCTGGCGTCGGTCATGGCCCGAACTGAGGCCGCGCGATGAGCCGTATCCTGATCACAGGCGCCGCCGGCATGGTCGGGCAGGCACTGTTGCCCGAACTTAAGGGGCACGATGTTTTTGCAACGGATATCAAACGCCCCGACAGCATGCCGGAAAACGTCCACTATCTGCCCTTGGATGTAACGACCGACGCGCCCGCGCGCGCGATCTCCAACGTGAAGCCTGAAGTCATAGTGCATCTGGCCTCCATCGTGACGCCTCCGCCAAAAATGGAACGGGCGGCGGCATATGCGGTTGATGTCGAGGGCACCCGCAAGGTGGTGAACGCGGCCCTTGCCAACGGAGTACGTAGATTGGTGGTCACATCCTCGGGTGCAGCCTACGGCTATCACGCGGACAACCCCGTGCCCCTGCGCGAGGATGATCCGTTGCGCGGCAACCCAGAGTTCCCGTATTCCGATCACAAAAGGCAGGTCGAAGAGATGCTGGCCGAGGTTCGCAAAGCCGCCCCCGATCTGGAACAGGTCGTGCTGCGCGTGGGCACGGTTCTGGGGGCCGGGTCCGAAAACCAGATCACCGCCCTGTTTCACAAACCCCGCCTGCTGGCCGTGGTCGGCAGCGAAAGCCCGTTTGTGTTCATTTGGACGCATGATCTGGCACGCATCCTGAAGCGCGCGGCAACCGACGGGCCGGATGGCGTTTACAACGTCGCCGGGGACGGCGCGATGGGCGTGACCGATCTGGCGCGTGCGATGGGGAAACCGGTTCTGCGCCTGCCCGCTTGGGTGCTGAAATCGGCTTTGGCCGCTGCGCGTCCGCTGGGTCTGTCCCGCTATGGGCCGGAACAGGTGCGATTTCTGCAATATCGACCGGTTCTGGACAACACCGCCCTGAAATCCGACTTCGGTTACACGCCGGAAAAAACCAGCGCCCAGGTATTCTCGCTCTGGCAAAAACAGGCGGGGCTATGAAGACGGCTGTCATATCCGGCGGGGCGGGCGGTTTGGGGCGGGCCCTCAGCCATGCTCTACAAAGTCGCGGGTGGCGAGTGGTGCTGCTGGATCTCGATGTTTCAGGTCTGGACACCGGGCCGAACCAGTTGCCTGTTGGCTGCGACCTGACGGATCCCGACCAGCTTGCCAGAGCAACTCAAAAGGTGATCGCGACCAGCGACAGTATCGATCTGGTCATCTACAACGCCGGTGTCACGCAAATCCGGGCCTTTGAAAAGTCCGACGCGGCCAGCCACCGAACTCTGTTTGACATCAACTATTTTGCGGCCGTTGAAATGGCCCGCGCGTTCTTGCACCCGGTTCGGACGTCAAAGGGGACACATCTGGCCATCTCATCGGTGGCCGGGTTTGCACCGCTTTACCATCGGACGGCCTATGCTGCCTCGAAACACGCGCTGGAGGGGTTCTTCAAATCGCTGCGCTCGGAAGAAGCCCCTCATGGCGTTGAGGTTCTGATCGCTGCGCCGTCCTTTGTGGCCACCAACCCCGGCAACGCACAAGAGCAGGCGGATGGCACAGCGCGGCCCGGATCGGCGAAGGACGGGATGGACGAGATGAGCCCCGAGGCCGCCGCCGAAACGATCCTGCGCGGGCTGGACAAATCGCAGCCCATGATCCCGGTTGGCCGCGTGGCGCGCCTGTCCTGGTGGCTCAACCGTCTGTCACCGCGCCTCTATCAGCGCATGATGGAACGAAACGTGCGCGGCTCGGGGCATTAAAAAACTGCCCCAGGCCCTTGACCTTCCTGTCACTGGAACCCCCATCTGGTGAGTAAGGAAACTTCATGGGCGAGTCGCATGGCGCAAAAAGCACTGACAGAGCTGAAAATCACGGGCATGGGATGCGCATCCTGCGTGGGACGCGTTGAAGAGGCGCTGCGTGATGTGCCCGGGGTGGAAACGGCCTCGGTCAACTTTGCAACCAAGTCCGCACAGGTGGCTTTTGACGGGCCGGTTTCGGCGCTGACCAAGGCATTGGACGCGGCAGGGTATCCGGCCGAGACCAGCCGGGCTGATCTGATCATTGAAGGTATGAACTGCGCCTCGTGCGTGGCCAAGATCGAGCGCGCGCTGAAGGCCAGCCCCGGTGTGATCGAAGCGCAGGTCAATCTGGCGACACAAACTGCCGCGGTGACTTACGCTGTTGGGACAACGACGCCACAGGCGCTGGCACAGGTGGTCACCGACACCGGATACCCGACGCGGCTTCAAGCCGCTTCGACACCCGAAGACCGCGCAGACACTGAAACAGCAGGGCTGACCCGGGCCACGCTGCTGGCGGCCGCTCTTGCCCTGCCCGTGTTCATTCTTGAGATGGGCGGGCACATGATCCCCGCCTTCCACCATTGGGTACACGCCACCATCGGCACGCAGACTAGCCAGTTGATTCAGTTCGCCCTGACAACGGCCCTGCTGCTGGGACCCGGTCGCGTGTTCTATCGCAAGGGCATCCCGTCGTTGCTGAGGGGCACGCCGGATATGAACGCGCTGGTCGCGCTGGGAACCGGGGCGGCCTATCTGTATTCGGTGGTGGCCACATTCGCCCCCGGCGCGTTACCGATGGGAACTGCCAACGTCTATTTCGAGGCGGCGGCTGTGATTGTCGTTCTGATCCTTCTGGGCCGGCTGATGGAGGCGCGCGCCAAGGGCAAAACCGGGGCTGCGATCCGTAAACTGGCGGGCCTTCAGCCCAAAAGCGCGCAGGTCGAAATCAATGGCCGGATAGAAGACCGCCCTATCGCCGAGATTGCGGTGGGCGACATCCTGCACATCCGCCCGGGCGAACGTGTGCCGGTGGATGCCGAAGTGCTCGAGGGCACCTCTTACGTCGATGAAAGCATGATCACGGGCGAGCCGATACCCGTTGGAAAATCAGCCGGCGCGGCTGTTGTCGGAGGAACCGTGAATGGCACAGGCGCCTTGCTGGTTCGGGCGACGCGCGTGGGGGGCGACACGGTGCTGGCCCAGGTCGTTCGCATGGTGCAGCAGGCGCAGGGGGCCAAGCTGCCGATCCAGGGTCTGGTCGATCGGATTACATATCGCTTTGTCCCGGCGGTCATCCTGGTCGCCGTGATCACCGTCGCGGCCTGGCTGATCTTCGGCCCAAGCCCCGCCCTGCCGCTGGCGCTTGTCGCCGGGGTTTCCGTGCTGATCATAGCCTGCCCCTGCGCCATGGGTCTGGCCACTCCGACCTCGATCATGGTCGGCACCGGGCGCGCGGCCGAACTGGGGGTTCTGTTCCGAAAAGGTGATGCCTTGCAGCAGCTTCAGCAGGCACGCGTCATCGCGCTGGACAAGACCGGGACCCTGACACTGGGCCGTCCGGAACTGGACAATGTTCTGACGGCGAACGGGTTTGACAGGGATGAGGTCGTGCGGCTGGCCGCCGCCCTCGAGGCGCGGTCGGAACACCCGATAGCTTCGGCGATCACCCGGGCCGGGCCTGCGACGCTGCCACAGGCGACGGACGTCCTGTCGCTTACCGGGCTTGGCATGCAGGGGCTGGTTGACGGCCGCAACGTGTTGATCGGGTCGCACCGGCTTATGCAACAATGCGGGATCGACCTTGGCCCCCTGGCAAGCGAGGCAGAGGCCCGCGCCGCCGAAGGGGCTACACCATTGTTCGTCGCATTGGATGGGCAGGCCGCAGCCACGTTGTCTGTGTCCGACCCGGTCAAACCCGGCACCGAAGAGGCGCTGGAGCGGCTCCACCAAATGGGTCTGACCGTTGCCATGGTCACCGGAGACAACGCGCGCACCGCGCAGGCCTTGGCTGATCGGCTGGGGATTGATCACGTCACCGCCGAAGTGCTGCCCGACGGCAAGGTGGATGCGATCACCGCCTTGCGGGACCAGTTCGGTACGCTGGCTTTCGTCGGCGACGGCATAAATGACGCCCCGGCGCTGGCAACGGCTGACATCGGCATCGCCATCGGGACGGGCACCGATGTGGCCATCGAAACGGCTGATGTCGTTCTGATGTCCGGCGATCTGCGCGGGGTTGCAAATGCAACCGAGATCAGCCGCAGAACGATGCGGAACATACGCCAGAACCTGGGATGGGCATTCGGTTACAATGTCCTGCTGATCCCGGTCGCCGCTGGTGCGCTGTACCCGTTCGGAGGCCATCTGTTGTCTCCGGCACTGGCGGCGGGCGCAATGGCGCTTTCGAGCGTCTTTGTCGTCTCGAACGCGCTGCGTCTGCGTCGCGTTCAAGCCAGCGTGCCGGAAACCCCGATCCCGCCCGCCAAGGAGGTGCACGCATGAATATCGGAGATGTGTCCGCCCGCACCGGCCTGCCTGCAAAGACGATCCGGTACTATGAAGACATCGACCTGATCAAACCGCTGCGCGACGACAACGGCTATCGCCGATTTCGCGATCAGGATGTGCACAAGCTGAACTTTCTGGGCCGTGCCCGGGCTCTGGGATTCACCATCGGGGATTGCCGGACATTGCTGGCGCTTTACGAGGATGAAACCCGCGCCAGCGCAGATGTGAAACAGGTCGCGCGGGACCATCTGGCGCAGATCGAAGCCAAGATCGCCGACCTGAACGCGATGCGCGAAACGCTGAGCCACCTGATCGACGCCTGCGCCGGGGATGACAGGCCGGACTGCCCGATCCTGCAGGATCTGGGCGGGAAGGGCTGACTTGGGGTTGCCCTTTGGGCGCAGCTTTGCTTTGTCTTCGCCAAACATTTCGGCCAGGCACGTACCGCTGAAGCCGACCGAACAGCGGAGAGGATCACAAAATGGCAAAAGTCGCGTTCCTTGGCCTGGGCGTCATGGGCTATCCTATGGCTGGGCATCTTCAGGCCGCAGGTCATGACGTCACCGTCTACAACCGCACGGCCGCCAAGGCCGAAGCCTGGGTAAAGCAGCATGGCGGATCGATGGCGGCCACCCCGAAAGACGCGGCTGAAGGCGCCGAATTTGTGATGGCCTGCGTCGGCAATGACGACGATCTGCGCATGGTTTGCACGGGCGAGGACGGCGCATTTCGCGGCATGTCCAACGGGGCTGTTTTCGTAGACCACACCACGGTTTCTGCAAAGGTCACGCGGGAATTGTACGCGGCCGGCCAATCACAGGGTATCGCCTTTGTGGACGCGCCGATCTCGGGCGGTCAGGCAGGCGCCGAAAACGGTGTTCTGTCAATCATGTGCGGCGGAGATCAGGCGGCGTATGATGCGGCTGAACCGGTGATGCAGGTCTATGCGAAGATCTGCCGCCGCATCGGCGACAGCGGCGCGGGCCAGATGACCAAGATGTGCAACCAGATCGCCATCGCAGGGTTGGTTCAGGGGCTGAGCGAAGCGTTGCACTTCGCCGAGAAGGCCGGGCTGGACGGAAGGGCCGTGGTCGAGGTGATCAGCCAGGGCGCGGCGGGCAGTTGGCAGATGGCAAACCGGTATGAGACCATGCTGGATGATCAGTTCGAACATGGCTTTGCCGTCGACTGGATGCGCAAGGATCTGGGTATCTGTCTGGATACCGCCAATGAAACCGGTGCGTCCCTGCCCGTCACCGCTCTGGTCGATCAGTTTTACAAGGATGTGCAGAAACTGGGTGGTGGCCGCTGGGACACCTCGTCGTTGATCAAGCGCCTGCGGGCTATGGGGTAACGCGGGGGGGGCTGTCTGCCCCCCATCGCGCCAAGGCGCGATTCCCCCCGAGGATACTTTTGGCCAGATGAAGAGGGCTCCGGCGCGATCGGAGCGGAGACGGGAATGGACGATTTGAGTGCTTTTTGGACGGCCGCGCTGCGGCAGCTCTGGGGGTTGGACGCCCGTTTGACGCGGTTGGATGGTGAATATGATCTGAACTTTCTGGTGCACGCCACCAATGGTCAGGATTATGTGCTTAAGGCCATGCGGGCCGGATGCGATGTGGATCTGGTTGATCTGCAAATCAAGGCGCTGGCACATATCGCTTCTGAGGCACCGGGGCTGCCGTTTCCCAAGGTGTTCCCTGATCTGACCGGCGCAATGCTGCCCGAGATTGCCAATTCTGAAGGACAGCGCAGGCTGGTTTGGCTGTTGGAGTGCCTGCCGGGCCAATGTTACGCGAAGGCCGCTCCAAAATCCGAAGAGCTGATCCTGAAACTGGGCCGCGTATTGGGGGCAACCGACCGGGCCCTGGAAGGGTTTGAGCATGAAGGGTTGCACCGGGCCGGTTTCAAATGGGACCTGATGCAGGCGGGCTGGATTGCTGACAAGTTAAACGCGATCTCTGACTCCGCGCGGCGGGCGCTGCTGACGGAAATCTGTGAGGGGTTCGCTGCAATCGCGGATGTCCTTGCGGATCTGCCGAAACAGGCCATCCACAATGACGCCAATGACTACAACATTCTGGTCGAAGGAGAGCTGTGCGAGCGGCGGCGGATCTCGGGCCTGATCGATCTGGGCGACATGTGCGCCGCGCCGCGCATCTGCGATCTGGCGATTGCCGGCGCGTATGTCGTGCTGGATCACCCCAAACCGGAACGGGCACTGGCTGCGTTGGTAAAGGGCTATCACGCGGCCAATCGGCTGCGGGCGGATGAGGTTGACCTGATCTGGCCGTTGCTGAGGATGCGGCTTGCCGTGTCGGTCGTCAACTCGACCCTGATGGCGGCCGAGAATCCGGATGATCCCTATGTGACGATCTCTCAGGCGCCCGCTTGGCGGTTCCTTGAGAACACGTCAGTCAATGGCGGACTGATGTCGGCGCGGTTGCGGGCGGCTTGCGGCTTGCCCGTGGTTGATGGGGCTGAACGCATCCACGCCTATCTTCAGGAACACCGGGGACATTTTGCCGACATGTTCGGCCAGGACCTGGGCGGTGTGCCCATGGGCTCGCTTTCGGTCGAAAACTGCGTCTGGCCGCAAGACCCATTCCACATGCCTTTGGCCGAGGCCGCGCGCGTTGGCGAGGAATACGGGCAGGACCTGTGGCTGGGTTACTATAACGAGCCCCGCCTGATCTACGCCGAGCCGGGGTTTCGCAAGGGCCCATGGAAAGCCTCGGACCGGCGGACGGTTCATCTGGCCGTGGATGTGTTTGCGCCTGCCGGGACGGTTCTGCATGCACCGATGAGTGGGCGGGTCGAAGTGGTCGAAAACCGCGACCAGCACCTTGATTACGGCGGGGTGATCATCCTGCATCACGAAACGCCCGAAGGCGACCCGTTCTATACGCTCTATGGCCATCTGGATCCGGAATGCTGTGACCGGCTGAAACCCGGCGACCCGGTGGCACAGGGGGCCGCGTTTGCGCGGTTGGGCGATGCCGACCAGAATGGCGGATGGGCCCCGCATATGCATTTCCAGCTGGCCCTGACCACCGATGGCATGGAAGCGGATTGGCCCGGTGTCGGAGACCCGGACGAACTGGAGCTGTGGCACGCGGTCTGCCCGAACCCGGCGGCGTTGCTGAACCTACCGGATGACAAGGTGTTCTATCACCCCACTGACAAAGCGGACATCCTGCACAAACGGCGGGCGCTTTTCGGGGGCAACCTGTCCCTGACCTATGACGACCCGGTCATGCTGGTGCGCGGCTGGAAGCATCACCTGTTCGACGAATGGGGACGCCCCTATCTGGACGCCTACAACAACGTCCCGCATGTGGGACATGCCCATCCGCGCATTCAGGCCGTGGCTGCGGATCAGCTAAGGCGCATGAACTCGAACACCCGCTATCTGCATCCGGCACAGGTGGAACTTGCCGACAAGATCCTGTCGAAGATGCCGGATCACCTACAGGTCTGCTTTTTCGTCAACTCGGGAACCGAGGCCAACGAACTGGCCCTGCGACTGGCCCGCGCCCATACCGGCGCGAAGGGGATCGTGACGCCGGATCACGGCTATCACGGCAACACGAACGCTGCGGTGGCGATCTCGGCCTACAAGTTCAACAAACCGGGCGGCATCGGGAAAGCCGACTGGGTTGAACTGGTCGAGGTTGCCGATGACTATCGCGGGTCATTCAAGCGTGATGATGCGGACCGGGCGCAAAGATTTGCTGATCTTGTCGATCCGGCGATTGCCGCCCTTCGGGATCGGGGACAGGGCGTGGCCGGGTTCATCGCGGAAACCTTCCCGTCGGTCGGCGGCCAGATCATTCCGCCCAAGGGCTATCTACATGCGGTTTACGAAAAAATACGTGCTGCGGGGGGTGTTTGCATCGCCGATGAGGTGCAGACAGGTCTGGGACGGCTGGGTGAGTATTACTTTGGCTTCGAACACCAGGGAGCGGTTCCGGATATCGTGGTGATGGGCAAGCCAATCGGCAACGGGCACCCGCTGGGCGTGCTGGTGACAACCCGCGAGATCGCGGACAGCTTCAACAACGGGATCGAGTTCTTTTCGACCTTTGGCGGTTCAACCCTGTCTTGCCGGATCGGCAAAGAGGTGCTGGATATCGTCGATGACGAAGGGTTGCAGGACAATGCCCGCCGGATGGGGGATCGTCTGATGGCGGGGCTGCGCCAGATCGAAGCCGACTTTGGTTGCGTTGGCGACGTGCGGGGTATGGGGCTGTTTCTCGGCGTGGAACTGATCAACCCCGATGGAAGCGAAGGCACCGAGATTTGCAGCTATGTCAAAAACCGGATGCGCGATCATCGCATCCTGATCGGCAGCGAAGGGCCCAAGGACAACATCCTGAAAATCCGCCCGCCCCTGACCATCGAGGCCGAGGATGTTGACATGATCCTGTGGGCGCTGCGGGATGTGTTGTCCGAGGTGGGCGACTTTACCCCTGCCCCTGTTTGCGATCATGACCTTCACCATGCCGGATGCGGGTGCTGCTGAACGAAAAAACCCCGGCGCATCGCCGGGGTTCAACCGTTTCACACACAGGGTCAGTGGAGCACGGCCGAGGGGGTCTGGTGACCGGTGGTCGGCATTCTAAAACCTGCGGTCATACGTCTGAGAGTCAGCCCCAGTTCTTCCGACAGGGATGCCAGCGCGGGGGCAAAATCCGGACGTACGATCAAAGACGCCAGCATCATCGCATCTTCACGCGCCCCTTCGGACGCTGCCGCGATCATCTGTGCAAAGCAATTCTCATCCGCGCCAAGGCACGCACATCCAAGACCATGCCGGATCAGGGGGCGGCGGCCATGGGTGGCGCATAGCGAGCACAAGCGATCCAAAGTCAGCATTGCCGCACGCCCGCAATCCGCGCCCAGCGCGACTTGGAAATCGCTGGCAGCGTCGGCACGACCGTCCTCGCCTTCGCTCCACATCCGCAGATACATCACGGCGCCCGCTTCGATGGGATCGAGATCGGCAAGGCGGCCAACCGCTGCGCCGCCGCGCTTGAAAGGCGCGCTCATTTCGTCAGGATCAGTTTGCCTGCACGGGTGATGCGCAGGGTATAGAGTTGATCGCCCAGCTCTATATGGGCCAGGTTGCCGCCCTTGGTCAGATCCTCGGCCTTGTGCGCGGGAAGCATCGAGACAGCGTAACCTTGGGTTGGGGTCGGGTTCTGTACGTTCATCGGGACATCTCCAGAGCGTTTCGGCATGGTGCCATATCTATCGCGTTTCAATTGATTTGGCTGACCCCGAAAGGGCTGGCTTTCTGTTCCTGTCACTTAATCTGATTATTTTAGTAAGGATTGTCAAGCATCGTTTTGAAACAGGCGATTGCCCCTTGGAACAGGGCGGGTTAGGTCTTGGGTCGGGCGATGAAGGGCAAGCAAACATGACCGCAGCAGTTGTATTCGATCTGGACGGAACGCTGGTGGACAGCCTGGGCGATCTGGCGGCGGCGGCCAACCGCACGCTGAACGACGTCGGGCATGATCCATTGGCGACGGATATCATCAAAGGATTCGTCGGCAACGGTTTACCCAAGCTGGTCGAACGCATGATCCGGCATTGCGGGCTGCCGCTGGATCGCCACGCGGAACTGACCCAACTAACCCTCAAACACTACAATTCCGCGGCCAGCGAAACGACCGTTCCCTACCCCGGCATCCCAGAGGCACTGACCAAATTGCAGCAAATGGGATGCGTTCTGGGCGTCTGTACCAACAAACCCGAAACACCGGCGCGGCATGTGCTGGAGGCACTGAACCTGTCCCGGTATTTCGACGCGGTTCTGGGTGGCGACAGCCTTTCGACGCGAAAACCGGACCCCAACCATCTGTTCGCAAGCTTCGATGCGCTTCAGACGTCCGGCCCGCGTCTGTTCGTCGGCGACAGCGAAGTTGACGCGGAAACGGCTGCGCGTGCGAAGATACCGTTTTTGCTGTTTACAGAAGGATACCGGAAGACGCCGGTCGCCGAAATTCCACACACCGTGGCCTATGGCGCATCACAAGATTTGCCCGCCCTCGTCGCCAAATTGATCAAAAGCTGACACCGGTCGCAAAGACCATCGCGCCCTTCGACGCCGGCAACGATCCGCATGGCCACTGACCCCGACTGCCATGCCCCCCAAAGTTAAGAGGGGCCGGCCGAGGGGGTGTGGCCAGCCCCTCATCGGGGAAAGTTAATACCGTGTGTGTTTGTGTGGTAAGTACGGTAAGTTATGTTTACCCCTGTTTGTCGCGGCGCGAAATTGGGGGTTTCCCGTAGTTCCCCAAAAAATGCGAAAAATAAGGGATAAATGGCGTTTTTCCGGCCCCGGTCATCTGCAAATTTTCGCATGCAAGACAGGCTTCCGGCCCGCAGCTTCGCAGGGGTGATCTGCAAGCCGATTGCAAGCCAAGGGTAACCCTAGGAAAACCCGTCAGAAATCACGCGGCCCTGAAATTGCCTGAACAGAACGGTGCTCTGTCAAGTGACCGCATGAACCCGCCGGTTCAAATCCCGGACAGCCTGGCAAATGCGTGTGTGTGACACTCGAAACAAACGATTTGCGTCAAACGCGGCTGAATTCCGTGCCTCAACGCGAAATTCCCTGCCGATTCCGACGACCCCGACTGCGCCGTCCGAATCTTCCCTACACCTGACACGCGACGTTCATTCAGTTCTGGCAGCCTTCTACGCGGCAGATGCTTGCGGGGTTGCGCTCAGGATATCAGGCTGTCGGGCACCAACACTCTTTTCATCAGAACCCGACGAATCTGTCGGCCGTTTTCACAGCACCCTGCCGCGCAGGAAAACCGGCTATTGGTAATTCTTCGCCTTGGACATTTTGCCGATACCGGGATTGAACGCGTTGGTCGGGTCACAGCATTTGTAATGTGCCGCCAGGTCGGGCTTGGCCTTGTAAAGGTGCCCCACGTTGTGTTCAGCAGGGTATTCCGCGCCGCGTTCATCAAACAGTTTCAACATTGCGGCCTTCAGAGCTTTTGGGTCAGCCCCTTTTTTGACTATGTAGTCCTGATGCATCACGTGGCACATGAAGTGCCCGTAGTAGAGTTTGTGAACCAACTGGTCTTCGATCTCAGGCGGCAGCTTCTCCAGCCAGTCCCGGTCGTTGCGGCGCAGTGCGACGTCCAGTGCGATGATGTCTTCGACGTCGTCCGAATGGATTGCCATGTAACGCACCGCAGCGCCCGCCGCCGCAAAACGATGAAGGCCTGCGATCCTGGCCTCGCGCGCATCACATTCGAAAAATCCGCCATCCCGGCCACTCAGAAATCGCGGCAACCACTCGGCGGCCTCGGACACACCTTCATCCTTCATTTTCAGGATCAAGTGATGTTCGAACTTGTCGCGAAAATCCGTCATCCGTTTGGGCAGGACGCGGGGCCACAAAGCTATTGCTGCCTGCATGAAACGATCAGTGAAATTTCGCAAAAACGGAATGCGCCGCAGGCGTGCATCCACGGCGCCTTTCATCGCAAAGAACATTGGCAGACGGTCCGTGCCAAGCTTGTCGATCATCACGACCGTGTCCTTGCCATAGCGTGCTGCAATATCGAACGCTTCGCGATGCATGTATTCGGCCGAAACCGGCAGCGATTTGAACTCTGACAATATGTGGCGCCGCAGGTCCGCCAGATCGTCGGGATTGTTGGTGCCCACATAGAACACCTTCTCGACCTCGTTCTTGGGAAAGGTGTCAAGGCGCACCGCAAAAACGGCCAGCTTCCCGGCCGAGCCCGAAGATTCGAAAAGCTTGGCCTTGTCCGCATTGAACCGCGCAGGCGTTTCCGCATTCACATCCCGCACGATCTGTGCGTAGTCGCTGGCCGATGCACGTTTGTTGGTTGCCCCGGGATTGCGTTCGAACCTGCCTGCATCGAGGTTTGCAAGGATCTCTTCCGGCGTGCTGCCCAGATCGATGCCCAGATGGTTGACCAGTTCCAATTCACCCTGTTCGGTGATTTGCGCATAGACGGAAAGTTCCGTGTAAACCGGACCGCGCTCTACCAGAGAACCGCCGGAATTGTTGCATACCCCACCCACGATCGACGCGCCGATGCAGGACGAACCGATCACCGAATGCGGCTCGCGTCCGAACGGGGCCAACAGTTTTTCCAACGCAAAAAGCGTGGCGCCCGGAAAGCTGACGATCTGCTCTGCGTCGTTCAAGGGCACCAGAGTATCCATCCGGCGCGTGTTGATCAGAACTACGTCACGGTCATAGGTGCCGGACGGCGTAGACCCTTCTGTCAGGCCAGTATTGGCCGCCTGCATGATGACGATCTTGTCGGCTGCAACGCAGGCTTGCAGGATCTTCCATTGCTCCAGCAGGGTCCCCGGCTGAACGACGCACAGCGCCTCACCCTCGCCCGAGCGGAAACCGCGCCGAAAGCGCTCTGTCGCGCGCTCTCCAATCAGCACGTGACGCGTACCGACGATAGAGCGGAAATGTTTGATCAACGCGTCATTGGTCATATCGGCCCCTGTTTCGGGTTAGGGATTGCGGAAACGAATATTCTCGCGGCTGAGCTCGCCAACACTGGTGACACCCATCAGTTTCATGTCGCGCTCGATCTCGGCACGCATCAGCCCAAGGGCCCGTTCGACCCCAGCCTGCCCCGCTGCAGCCAGAGGATACAGGTAGTGCCGCCCGATACCCACGGCTTTGGCCCCGATCGACAGCGCCTTGAGCACATGGGTGCCACGCTGAATGCCGCTGTCCATCATCACGTCCAGCTTGTCGCCAACGGCATCGACAATCTCAGCCAATTGATCGAACGGCGTGCGCGATCCGTCCAGTTGGCGGCCACCGTGGTTCGACAGGATGATGCCGGTGCAACCGATCTCAGCCGCTCGTTTGGCATCCTCGACGGTCATGATCCCCTTCAGGCAGAACTGACCATCCCAGCCGCGCACCATCTGCGCCACGTCATCCCAGTTCATCGACGGATCCAGCATGTCGGTGAAATACCCACCGATGGAACTGGCCCCACCGCCCATATCCACATGTTCCTCAAGCTGAGGCAGCCGGAACTTTTCATGGGTGACATAGTTGATCCCCCACATCGGCTTGATCGCAAACTGTATCATGCCGCCCAGCGTCAAGCGGAACGGGATCGAGAACCCCGTGCGCAGATCACGCTCGCGGTTACCGCCAGTGATGCTGTCGACGGTCAGCATCATGACCTCGACGCCCGCCTCTTTGGCGCGCTGCATCATGGCGGCGTTCAACCCGCGATCCTTGTGAAAGTAGAATTGATAGACCTGCGGGTTCTTATGTTTTTGGCGCAGCTCCTCCAGCGAGACGGTGCCCAGAGAGGAAACTCCGAACATGGTGCCGTATTTCTCTGCTGCTGCCGCGACCGCGCGCTCACCCTGATGGTGGAACAGGCGTTGCAACGCGGTGGGTGAGCAATAGACCGGCATGTCCAGTTTCTGCCCCATCACAGTGACGGACATGTCCACGTCCGAAACCCCACGCAGGACCGAAGGCAACAGATCGCAGCGGTCGAACGCCTTGGTGTTTTCCCGGCACGTCACCTCATCATCCGCGCCACCGTCGATGTAATTGAAGATCGGCCCCGGCAGTCGTTGCTTGGCCAGCCGCCGGAAGTCGTGGAAGTTATGACATTGGCTCAGGCGCATCCGATAAGCTCCTTAGTAGGCGACCGACGGCAACCAGGTGGCAAGGGTCGGCCACAGAAACACTAGCGCCAATCCGGTCAATTGCAGCAGGACAAATGGGATGATGCCCTTGTAGATATGCGTCAGCTTGATCTCTGGTGGGCAAACACCTTTGAGATAGAACAAGGCAAAGCCAACAGGCGGCGTCAGGAAGCTGGTTTGCAGCGTCACCGCAACCAGGATCACAAACCACACCAGCGCCGGTTCATCCAGAACGCCAAAGCCGGGGATGTCGATGCCCAGACCGTTCACGATGGGGCGCATCAGGGGCAGCACGATCAGCGTGATCTCGATCCAGTCCAGCACGAAGCCCAGCAGGAAGACGATGAACAGGATGAACAGAATTGTCCCGTTGGCACCAAAGCCGGTGGATTGCACCACATGTTCGATCAACTCATCCCCGCCCAACTCGCGCAGCACGTATGAGAACACGGTCGCGCCGAGGAAGATCGCAAAGATATAGGCGGTGGTGTTGAAGGTCGACACCAACACGTTCCACAGCTTGGCAAAGGTCAGCTTGCGATAGCCCAGCGCCAGCAGGGTCGCACCCAAGGCACCGATGCCGGACGCTTCGGTTGGCGTGGTCAGACCGGCAAAGATCGACCCCAGCACGGCAAGGATCAGCATCAGCGTCGGGATGACGGCGATCAGCACGTCCTTAACGGCTGCCCAGTCGGGGGCTTTGGCGCCTTCGGGCACGGGGGCCGCGTCGCGTTTCACCAGAGCCAGAATGAAGATGTAGGTCAGGTACAGCCCGCCGATGATCACGCCCGGGAAAACCGCGGCCATAAACAGGTCTCCGACGGACAGCGCCATCTGGTCGGCCATGATCACCAGCATGATTGAGGGCGGGATCAGAATGCCCAATGTCCCCGAGGCCGAAACCACGCCCGCCGCCAGCGTCGGCTGGTACTTCTGCTGCATCATCGACGGCAGCGACAGTACGCCCAGCAGAACAACCGAGGCACCAATGATGCCGGTTGAGGCCGCCAGAATGATCCCGATCAGGGTCACGGTGATGGCCAGTCCTCCGCGCACCGTCCCGAACAGGCGCTGCATCGAGGACATCAGACGCTCGGCCACTCCGGATTCGTCCAGCATCAGCCCCATGAAGATGAACATCGGGAGCGCAACCAGAACCGCGTTGGACATGGTCGCGTAGACCCGGTTCACCACAGCACCCAGGGTCAGGTAATCAAGCCCGGTAAAGGTGCTCTCAAGACCCGTCCACAGCATAAGATCGTTGTCGAACAGGTAAGCCAGACCGCAATAAGCCACACCGACACCCGCCAGCACCCATGCCACCGGATAGCCAGTGAACAGCAGCGCAATGAAGGTCAGGAACATCGCTATGACCAGCTTTTCCTCGGTCGTTTCGACAAGGAAGGTCAAGCCAACGCAGACGGCTGCGAATACCGCCAGCACCAGAAGAATACGGCGCAGCGGCGCGCCTTCACGTTCCGAGGCCGGCCCGTAGATCAGCGCGTGCCCGTCATGGATCAACCGTGCCAACGCGGCCAGCGCCAACAGCACAAAGCTGATCGGAATCACCGCCTTGAAAGCCCAACGCGCAGGCAGGCCGGTGGGGCTGTCCGAGCGTTCGTTGACGCGGAAGCTTTCGTAGAAATAATCATAGCCCTGATCGACCATCAGATAGATGAACGGGGTCAGCAGGGTCAGGATGCCGATCACCTCGATGATCCGCTGCGCGCGGCGCGAAAGCTGCATATGCAGGACGTCCACACGCACATGGCTGTCGGTGATCAAGGCATACGAGATGCCGATCATCGTGACGATTCCATAGAAATGCCACTGGATCTCATCCAGTTTCGGGTAGTTCTGGCTTAACAGGTAGCGCAGCGAGACCTGTGCGAAGATCGCGCCCATCAGCAGGACATTGGCCCACATGACGACATGACCCACAGCCTTGACCCCGGCGTCGATCGCGACGGCGATTTTCTGGCGGTCGGAATCGGGGTGTTCCAGGATGCCTTCATAGGCTTCGACCGGATCGTTGAGGTTCTTTTGGGTGGTCATGGTCATTCCTCGCTCAGCAACCCGGAATACGGGTAGTGAAAGGTTAGAAAGTCCGAAGATCGAAAAGCAGGAACCGGAGCGGCGGATCGGGCCGCCCCGGCAACGTCAGTGAGGGAGAGATTACTGACGTGGGAGGAAGGCGTTCGTCTTCCAGAGGTTATAGCCGTCACGGAATTCGTTCATGTCGGCCAGAACCTTAGCAAAGAAGGCATCATTGGCGGCTTCTTCTGCGGCAACCTCTTCCCAGGTCGCGCGGAAGGTATCCAGCATCTCGGGCGACCACTGCTTGATGGTGACGCCGTTGTTTTCAACGTTGTCGATCAGGGCCGCGTGCTGGATGGCTTCGCCTTCGGCAAAGCTGTCCGCCATCGAAGCCTTGCAGGCGCTTTCGATGATTGCCTTGTGCTGATCGCTGGTTTCGTTCCAGACGTCCTTGTTGATCAGCAGTTCAAACACGGTCGCCTGCTGATGCCAGCCGGGGAAATAGTTGAATTTGACCAGCTTGTGGAAGCCCAGGCGCGCGTCGATGGCAGGCATTGAAAACTCGGTCGCGTCAATCGCGCCTTTTTCCAATGCGGGGAAGATCTCGCCACCTGGCAGCAGCGAGGTCGCCACACCCAGTTTTTGCATCACCTTGCCGCCCAGACCAAAGAAACGCATCTTCAGCCCGTTCAGGTCCTCGGGCGAATTGATTTCGGACGCGAACCAGCCCGAGGTTTCCGGCGCGATGATGGCACAGGGCAGTACTTTGACGTTGTAACCGGCCTGATCATACATCTCCTGATACAGGGTCATGCCGTTGCCATAATACAGCCAAGCCATGTATTCGCCCGCCTCGGGGCCGAACGGCACGGCCGAGAACAGCGGCGCAGCCGGGATTTTTCCGGCCCAGTAACCGGCCGTGGTGTAACCCGAGTTGATCTTGCCGGTGGACACGGCGTCCAGAATTTCGAAGGGCGGCACCAGTTTTCCCGGCTCGTACACCTTCATCTTCAGCGTGCCGCCGGACATCAGTTCCAGCTGATCAGCCACACGTGGAATAGGCGAACCCAGGCCCGGCAGTTCGGTCGAAAAGGCAATCGGTGTTTTCAGCAGCAGCTTGTCCGCCGCAACTGCGGGTGCCGCCAGCAGGCTGGCGGCCACGGCCAGGCTTGTCAGGGTCTTCTTCATGAAATCTCCTCCAGGGTTGGTCGGGTTTTCTCCGATCAGTGGCGCAGGCTCTTCCAGCGCCGCTCCGGTGGTAAACTAACTTTACCAGCTTAAACCAGTCAATAACTTTGTTTACCACTGGCGCCGATCGAAACTGGAATCTCGCCTTCTGCAAGCCCTGCGAAATCCCGATACGACTGCCTCAAAAACCAACAGATTCTCCAAAAATCATTCAAAAACAGACATGTGTTTCACATCCGGGAAGAACAGCCTCGCGCTTGAAATCTGAACGGATATGGTTATCTTTGTTTACCAGTTATTCTGGTTATTTCAGCGTCACACGGGGCAATATCTCATGAACACCACGGCGATTTTTGAACCGGTTGGACACGAATCGCTGGCTGATGCGGTGGTTTCACAGGTCGAGGACCTGATCGCTTCGGGCATCCTGAAGCAGGGCCGAAAACTGCCTTCCGAGCGCGATCTGGCCGAGATGTTGCGCGTGTCGCGCCCGAAGTTGCGCGAGGCCCTTCAGGTGCTGGAAGAACGCGGGCTGGTCACAACGCAACACGGTGAGGGAACATTCGTCGCGGCCCTGACCGGACAAGCCATGATGCCCGCGCTTCTTGCTTTGTACGAACGCCACGAGCCGGCTTTCTTCGACTATCTGGAGTATCGCCGCGAGCAGGAAGGTTTCGCGGCCCGGCTTGCCGCACGTCGCGCCACCAAGGCAGACAAGGAACGGATTTCCGAGATCCTTGATGAAAACGAGCGTGCCTGGCAGGAGCAGGACGCCAAGGCTTCGCAAGAGGCGGACTTTGCGCTGCATTCCGCGATTGTGGATGCCAGCCAGAACGCGACCCTGATCCACATGATGGCGTCGATCTACGAACTCACCCGCAAGGGCGTTTTCTACAATCGCGACTTCTTGCGCACGATTGACGGGACCGGCGAAAAGCTGCTGCAACAACATCTCGAACTTGGACGCGCGGTGATCGAAGGGGATGAGAAGCGGGCCGAAAAAGCGGCAAAGGATCACATAGACTTTGTTGAAGAATCTTTCAAACTCGGGATCGAGCAGCGGCGACGCGAAGCCATGGCCGAAAAGCGCCGGATACTGTCACGCTGACGGCTTTGCCACCCATTTGCCCTTCTGATTGCGGGGCCCCAGTCCCCGAGGTGGCCGCGAAAGGCACCTGTTTGGCGATTTGCGACCGGTTTCCAAACTTGCCCGATCCGGCTGTCAGATATCTTCTCCGGGCGGCTCCAGAAGGCCGCCTGGCTCCAACAAGGCCCGCTCGGACAGCCACGGGTTGAGCTCAAGCGCCTCGGACAGTGCTGCGCGCGCGTCTTCCAGGCGTCTCAACCCCAACAGGGACAAAGCCCGCCCACTCAGCGCACCGATATGGTTTGGCGACATTTCGATCGTGACATTCAGGTCGCGCAATGCCGCGTCAAAATCCTGCCTCAGATAGTTTACGAAAGCCCGCTGATTGTAGCCTTCGGCGTAATCCGGGCAATATTCGACAAGTTGGTTGAAATCGTCCAATGCGCCCGACAAATCCCACGCCTCTCGTCGCGCCATTCCCCGATCCAGCAGGGTCTGCGACCGGGCATCCGGCGCGTCTGTCCAAAGTTCCCACATTTGATTCGAGATGGCCCGGGCATCGCTTTGCGATTGCGCCTTTTGGACCTGCTTGATCAGCGCATCCACACCTTCGATATGATCCGGAGCCGTGGGGCATGTCTCGGCCATGGCCGAGCATGAACACGTGATCAGTAAAAACGTTGCAGCACAGGTTCGCATCACGAAACAAGGGTGGGCCATAATTCCGCCGCGTCAAGGCTGATGTTCAAAACCGCCCAGCATACCGGTTTCCTTCACGGCCTCCATCGCAACAAAAGTTGAGGTATTGGCGACATGCGGCAGAGACGAGATCTTCTCGGCCAATACACGGCGGTATTCCGACATCGTGGCGGTGCGCACTTTCAGAAGATAGTCAAAATTGGACGCGATCATATGCGCCTGCTCGACCTCGGCGGTTTTGCGGACGGCTGCGTTGAACTCGGCCAGCGCCTTTTCGCGGGTATCGGTCAAACGCACCTCGACAAACGCGACGTGATCCAGCCCCAGCCGGATCGGATCCAGCATCGCCCGATAGCCCGTGATCACTCCGCTCGCTTCCAGCCGTTTGAGCCGCGCCTGCGTCGGAGATTTCGACAGCCCGATCTCGCGCGCAAGATCGGCCACCGAGATACGGCCGTCCTCGGCCAGAATTCTTAGAATCGACCGGTCAAACCGATCAAGATCAGGAAAACTCATTTGAACTGTCTGCTGCCAAAAATTCAGATCATTCTCCTTCAATTATATCAAACTCAGTCCGTTGTCCTGATTTTTCCGCATTATATTATCGCAAAGACCGGAGGACATATGTCACACAGCCTGCGCACCCTCATCGATACTTCCACCTATGCCGATCAGTCGGCTGTTCTTGAGACACTGATCTCTCAGGCCAGCCTGACGGACACGGATCGCAGCGCCATTGGCGCCGCGGCTGCGCAGCTTGTGCGCGACATCCGGTCCAGCACTTCTCCGGGGTTGATGGAGGTGTTTCTGGCCGAATATGGCCTATCCACCGACGAAGGCATCGCCCTGATGTGTCTGGCCGAAGCGTTGCTGCGCGTGCCGGATGCCGACACAATTGATGCGCTGATTGAAGACAAGATCGCGCCCTCCGATTGGGGCAAGCATCTGGGGCAATCCTCGTCCTCGCTGGTGAACGCCTCGACATGGGCGCTGATGTTGACCGGAAAGGTGCTGGACGAGGGCAAGGCGTCTCCGGTCGGGGCGCTGCGCGGTGCGATCAAGCGGCTGGGCGAGCCGGTGATCCGCACTGCCGTGGCCCGCGCGATGAAAGAGATGGGCCGGCAGTTCGTTCTGGGGGAAACCATTCAGTCCGCCATGGACCGCGCACGCGGGATGGAGGAGAAAGGCTATACCTATTCCTACGACATGCTGGGCGAAGCAGCCCGAACCGAAGCGGACGCGGCGCGCTATCACCTGTCCTATTCCCGCGCCATCTCGGCCATTGCCGAGGCCTGCACCCATGACGACATCCGCGCCAATCCGGGTATTTCGGTAAAACTGTCCGCCCTGCATCCCCGTTATGAGCTGGCACAGGAACAGCGTGTGATGGACGAGCTGGTGCCGCGGCTGCGGGCGCTGGCCCTACTGGCCAAGGCGGCCGGAATGGGCCTGAACGTCGATGCAGAAGAGGCGGATCGCCTGTCGCTGTCGTTGCAGGTGATAGAGGCGGTGATGTCCGACCCGGCCCTTGCGGGCTGGCACGGGTTTGGCATAGTGGTTCAGGCCTATGGCCCGCGCGCAGGCCTGGTCCTGGATACGCTGCATGGCATGGCCGAACGTCACGATCGCCAGATTATGGTGCGATTGGTCAAAGGCGCCTATTGGGATACCGAGATCAAACGCGCGCAGGTCGAGGGGGTGGATGGCTTTCCCGTCTTCACGCACAAGGCGGCAACCGACGTCTCCTATATCGCCAATGCACACAAACTGCTGGGCATGACCGATCGGATCTATCCGCAATTTGCCACGCACAACGCGCACACGGTCAGCGCCATCCTTCACATGGCCAAGGATCAACCGTTCGAGTTTCAGCGCCTGCACGGCATGGGCGAGACCTTGCATCAGATCGTGATGGACAAGCAGAACACCCGGTGCCGCATCTATGCACCTGTGGGGGCGCATCGCGACTTGCTGGCTTATCTGGTTCGGCGCTTGTTGGAGAACGGTGCGAATTCATCCTTCGTCAACCAGATTGTGGACGAGGATGTGCCACCGGAAGTGGTCGCCGCCGATCCGTTTGTTGCGATCCGGACCCCTCCGCCCGCACTGCCGACCGGGCCGGAATTGTTCCAGCCTGAAAGACCGAATTCCAGGGGTTTTGACCTGCATCACACACCAACCCTGGATCAGATTGATGCGGCACGGGATCAGTTCCGCGCCCATCACTGGTATGCGCAACCCTTGCTGGCCGACGCGGCCAAACCCGATGCGGATGAGCCGGTGATCAATCCGGCACGGCCGCAGGACAGGCCCGGCGCGGTGGCCCCAGCCAGCGCGGCGGATGTGGAAATGGCACTGGCCTCGGCCAACCCCTGGGATGCCCCAGCCGCCGAACGCGCCCGCATCCTCAATGCCGCAGCCGATCTTTACGAAGCCCATTATGGCGAGTTGTTTGCCCTGCTGGCGCGTGAGGCCGGGAAGTCGCTGCCCGATGCGGTGGCCGAACTGCGCGAGGCGGTGGATTTCCTGCGTTACTATGCAGCCAACATGCCCGATGCCGAACCCGCAGGGATTTTCACCTGCATCAGCCCGTGGAACTTCCCGCTGGCGATTTTCTCTGGGCAGATCTCTGCGGCGCTGGCCACCGGAAACGCGGTTCTGGCCAAGCCTGCGCCCCAGACGCCCCTGATCGCACATCGTGCCGTGCAGCTGCTGCACGAGGCGGGGGTGCCGCGCGATGTGCTGCAACTGCTGCCGGGTGGGCCCGCCGTAGGTGCGGCGCTGACGTCGGATCCGCACATCTCGGGCGTGGCCTTCACAGGGTCAACGGCCACCGCGCTGAAAATCCGTGCGGCGATGGCCGGATCCATGCGCCCCGGAACGCCGCTGATCGCGGAAACCGGCGGTCTGAATGCGATGATCGTCGACAGCACCGCCCTTCCTGAACAGGCCGTGCAATCGATCATCGAAAGCGCCTTTCAGTCGGCGGGCCAGCGATGTTCCGCCCTGCGCTGCCTGTATTTGCAGGAAGACATCGCCGATGACGTTCTGACCATGCTCAAAGGGGCGATGGATGCGCTGTCGGTCGGCGACCCCTGGCTTTTGTCGACGGATTGCGGACCGGTGATCGACGAACAGGCCCGTCAGGGCATCGTCGAGCATGTGACCAGGGCGCGCCACGAAGGGCGGGTGCTGAAAGAGCTTCCGTTGCCGCCCGAAGGTATCTTTGTTGCGCCGACACTGATCGAAATCCCTGGCATCGCCGCGCTGGAACGCGAGGTGTTCGGCCCGGTGCTGCACGTCGCCCGGTTCAAGTCGCAAGAGATCAACAAGATCATCGCCGATATCAACGCCACCGGATACGGCCTGACCTTCGGCCTGCACACCCGCATCGACGACCGCGTGCAGCATGTGACCGAGGCGATCCATGCGGGCAACATCTATGTCAACCGCAACCAGATCGGCGCCATCGTCGGGTCTCAGCCCTTTGGTGGCGAAGGATTGTCAGGCACGGGCCCCAAGGCGGGCGGGCCGAACTACATGATCCGGTTCTGTGCACCCGACCGTCAAAGCACGGCGGATACATGGGGCGCCGTGGCTGATCTGCCTGCGGCGCAAGGTCAACCTGCGCCGGTCAAAACCCGGTCCCTGCCCGGCCCGACCGGTGAATCGAACCGCCTGAGCGAGTATCCCCGTCCGCCTCTTTTGTGCTTGGGACCCGGAGAAGCCGCAGCGCGTGCGCAGGCCGATGCTGTATATGCGCTGGGTGGCACCGCCATTCAGGCGACCGGGATGCTTGACCTGCACCGGTTGGAAAACCTGACCGGCATTTCGGGCGTGTTGTGGTGGGGAGACGACGAAACAGCGCGGCTGATCGAACAGCATCTGGCGCGCCGCGACGGCCCGATTCTGCCGCTTATACCCGGCAAGCCCGACCGCGCGCGTGTTCTGGGTGAACGCCATGTCTGCGTGGACACGACCGCGGCGGGCGGAAACGCCG
Organism: Ruegeria sp. HKCCD6157; assembly: GCF_013110685.1. Classification (NCBI taxonomy): domain Bacteria; kingdom Pseudomonadati; phylum Pseudomonadota; class Alphaproteobacteria; order Rhodobacterales; family Roseobacteraceae; genus Ruegeria; species Ruegeria sp. HKCCD6157. The sequence continues at coordinate 509,111 of NZ_WVRB01000001.1, read as the reverse complement.
CGTTGTTGGGAGGTGCGGCATAAGCTTGCCTTGACGCTGGGCGCACAAAAGCCCAGCGTCACGGCATGTTTCCGATCCGCGACCATAACCCCTCGGGGCGCACACCTTATGTTGTCTATGCCTTGCTGGCGGCCAATATCCTGATCTTCCTCAGCTATGTGGGGATCATGGATGATGGGCCGCGGATCGGCAGGCTGTTTTTCGACTACGCCATTATTCCGGCGCGGGTCAGCGACGGGTTCGGGCTGGAAACCCTCGTGACATCCATGTTCCTGCACGGGGGCTGGATGCACTTGGCGGGCAACATGCTGTTTCTGTGGATCTTCGGTGACAATCTGGAAGACGAGATGGGCCATCTGCCCTTCCTGCTGTTTTACATGGCGGCCGGAATCGGCGCGGGCCTGATTCACGTCATCACCGGGCCCGAGTCCCAAGTTCCCACTGTTGGGGCCTCGGGCGCGATTGCGGGCGTGATGGGCGGGTATCTGTTGCTGTTCCCGAAAGCACGGGTGGATATCCTGCTGATCCTGATCGTCTATTTCAGGGTCTTTACCATTCCCGCCTTCATCATGCTGGGCGTCTGGCTGGCGATACAGTTCTTTGGCAGCGTCACCAGCAATCCGGACGAAGGCGGCATCGCCTATTGGGCCCATACCGGGGGGTTTGCCGTTGGCCTGATCCTGTGCATACCGCTGTGGCTGAGACGCGGCGGAATTCAGTTCTGGGATCGCACCCATGGCCACCCGCCCCACCCGGAGGCGAAGTACAAGCTGTCACAATCCCGCATTCCGCGCGTTCCGCGCCGCTAAAGCCGGTTCAAAGGGCGCCTAGCCCCGGATCACCTTTGCGAACTGATCGAAGATCGGTTCGTTTGAACAGATCACTTCACCATCTTCCAGCACGTTGCCTTCAGGGTTCAGCGCCTGCACGAAGCCGCCAGCCTCTTTGACGATGATCACACCGGCGGCCAGATCCCACGCATTCAGGCGGCGTTCCCAAAAGCCTTCGTACCGGCCTGCGGCCACATATGCCATATCCAGCGCGGCGGCGCCCCAACGACGCACGCCGGCGCAGGCAGGCATCAGACGCGCCAGATCCTGTAGGGTTGCTGGCAGATCCGAGCGGCCACCAAAGGGCAGGCCGGTCGCGAAGACCGATTCAATCATGCGATGACGACCCGACACGCGAATACGGGTGTCGTTCATCCAGGCGCCCTCACCCTTTTCAGCAAAGAACATCTCGTCCTTGGCGGCGTCATAGATCACGCCGGCAACGATCTTGCCCTTGTGTTCCAGGGCTATGGAAATCGCCCAATGCGGCAGGCCGTGCAGGAAATTGGTGGTGCCGTCCAGCGGATCGACGATCCAGCGGCGGGTCGGATCCTCGCCATCGATGGAGCCGCCCTCTTCGGCCAGCCAGCCATAGGTCGGCCGTGCGCCCAGCAGCTCTTCTTTCAGGATGGCTTCGGCGGCGATGTCGGCCTTCGAAACGAAATCACCGGCACCTTTCATCGACACCTGCAGATTCTCGACTTCACGGAAATCCTTGACCAAAGAACGCCCCGCCTTGCGCGCGGCCTTGATCATGATGTTGAGATTTGCGCTGCCAACCATTGTCAAAAGGCTCCTGTCCGGTCAAACCGCGCGTATACTGCCGCAATGCGCCCTTGCCAAGAGGAATGATGCGCATAACAGACCCGCAGGAAACGCCGTTACTGGGATTGCAGCTTGCGCGCTTCTTCCCGGGCCAGTTTCACCAGTTCCTGCACAAAGGGTTTCTCCAGATCTTCCGACCGGACCGCGGCATAGAGACGCCGTGTAATGCCCTCTTTCGTCAAGGGTCTGGTGACGTAGTCCGAGTTGTATTTGACCTCGCGCACGACCCAATCCGGCAGCACTGAAATGCCCCGGTTCGATGCGACCAGCAGAAGGATGACGGCGGTTAGTTCCACCTGCCGGATCGTGGCAGGCTCAACCCGCGCCGGGATCAACAGCTGGCTGAACACATCCAGACGCGTGCGTTCCACCGGATAGGTGATCAGGGTCTGGCCGCGAAAATCCTCGGCCTCGATATAGTCTTTCTTGGCCAGGGGATGGGTCGAAGCGGCCACAAACACCGCGTAATAATCGAAAAGTTCGACAAATTCGACGCCCGGCAGGTCTTCGGGATCGGACGAGACCACCAGATCGACCTCTTCCTTCTGCAAGGCCGGAAGCGCGTCGAAGGCCAGACCGGGGCGGATATCGACATCCACGTCGCCCCAGGACTTCCTGAAAGATTCGAGCACCGGGAACAGCCATTCGAAACAGGCGTGGCATTCAATGGCTATGTGCATCCGCCCCGTGCGCCCGTCCCGCAGCGAAGAAAATTCATTTTGGGCGGCTTCGACCTGCGGCAGAATTTGCTCGGCCAATCGCAACAGGCGCAAACCGGCAGCCGACAGTTTCATGGGTTTGGAGCGGCGCAGAAACAGCTCGACCCCAGCCTGATCCTCCAACCCTTTGATTTGATGGCTCAATGCGGACTGGGTGATGTTCAACTGATCCGCGGCGCGGGCCAGCCCGCCGCATTCATGGATCGCCTTGATGGTGCGCAGGTGCCGGAATTCAATATGCATTTCAAACAGCATTCATGTTGTTGTTGAGTAATATGAGTTTGTTTCACAATGCTTGCCATGGCACAAGAGGCTCAGTTGATCCAGTGAGGCCACGATGTCCAAACCTGAAATTTCCTTCGAGTTCTTTCCGCCCAAAACTCTGGAAGCCTCTTTCCGCCTTTGGGACACGGTCCAGACATTGGCCCCTTTGGATCCCCGCTTTGTTTCCGTCACCTACGGCGCTGGTGGCACGACGCGTGAACTGACACGCGACGCGGTTTCGACCCTGCACAAGTCATCGGGCCTGAACGTGGCCGCTCATCTGACCTGTGTCGATGCTTCGCGGCAGGAAACGCTGGAGATCGCAGACACCTTTGCCCGCGCCGGCGTGCAGGACATCGTCGCCCTGCGCGGCGACCCGCCAAAGGGTCAGGACAAGTTTGTGCCGCACCCCGACGGGTTTTCCAGTTCAGTCGAACTGATCGAGGCTCTGGCCGAAACCGAAATGTTCAGCATCCGTGTCGGGGCCTATCCCGACACCCATCCCGAGGCTGCAAACATGGCTGCGGATGTGGACTGGCTGAAGGCCAAGCTGGACGCAGGCGCAGACGAAGCGCTGACACAGTTCTTCTTCGAAGCCGAAACCTTTTTTCGGTTCCGCGATGCTTGCGCCAAGGCCGGTATCGACAAACCGATCGTGCCTGGCATCTTGCCGATCGAGAACTGGGCAGGTGCTCGCAACTTCGCCAAGCGCTGTGGCACGCATATTCCCCTGTGGGTCGAACAGGCGTTTGAAAAGGCGGTGCGCGACGAGCGTGAGGATCTGTTGGCCACGGCAATCTGCACAGAGCTGTGTTCAGACCTGATCGAAGGCGGCGTGGACAAGCTGCACTTTTATACCCTGAACCGTCCCGAACTGACGCGCGATGTCTGCTTTGCACTGGGCATTACACCGAGCGTTGAGTTGGAAAACGTCGCCTGACTTTCAAAAAACTCAATGATTCGCCCGGGTTACGTTTACGCCCGGGCGTTTGTCGTTTCAGAAGATGTGTACTGTTTCACAACCCCGCCCGTAAAACGGTGCCTTTGAGGGACAATTGAATCTCAGCATCGCGATTGTTGTCCCCAGCCCGGCAAATCATCCCTGAAATTTGACAAAACTATGACTGTGACCACACTGGTTCTGTGTAGTTTGTAAAGAGTGTTTTGAGTATGGAACCTGTCGATAAAGTGCGGGCGCGCGCGGATGCGTTGGCGGATCTGGGGTTGAGTCCCTGCGCCGGTTCCCAAGAGATCAGGGACGCCTGGAGGCAGATCGCATTCCATTCACATCCCGATCATACGGATGGGGACAGTTCCGGTTTTTCGCGCGCCAAAGCGGCTTATGATTTTCTGCGCAAGGAAGGGTTGGTTACAAAAGGTGGTGCCAGTTCCGGCCCTCCGCAACCGCGCCGCCCCCGTTTGAAAAAGCGCATCATCGAACTTCCGCTGGAAGATATCGCCGCCTGCAAGGCGATTCTGAATCCCGACCAGAGGTTGCCGCAAATGCACGATGAAGCCGATACTCAGGACACATCTGACGCATGTGTCTCGGATCACGTTCCCGACGCGGTCGGGTGTTACGGGCGGCATCTGACCTATTTTGTCACCACGCCCGTGCATCATGGGGCAAATCGCGTGGCCTTGCCAACGACCGTCCTGACCAACGCGCGTCACACCGAGGCTGAAATTCTGAGCTTCCAGTCAAAAGATACCGGCGCCGGAGAAGTCATCATCCCCGATACGATCCGCGAACGGAAGTTTCCGGGGGCCAAAAGTGTACGGATCAGGTTTGATGCCGATCAGGATATTCGGGATCAATTCTGGCTTGCGGGGTAACGGCCTCAGCCCGGCTTGACCAGCCGGGCTTGGTTCTTTTGATGCCGGATCAGTTTGAAACCGGGCCTTCCGACGTGAATTTCGGGATCACATTGGTCGAGGCGTCGCTTGGTTCGATACCGGGCCAGTTGCCTTCGGCAAGATTGATATTGCCTGGAATGTCTTCCTCGAAAAATCCGACAACCACGTCGGTGATGTTGAGATACAGCTTGTCATCCACGATCCGCCACAGGTTTGGATTTGCAGGAACCTTGCCACCACGCGACACGCCGTAAGCGCAGTGCCCATCATATTGCGGCGCGTAGTATGCTGGGTTTTCAAGGAATTTGTCGCGGTTTTCCTCGGTCGCAAATGCCCAGGTCGCACCGTTGTACTCGGCGGTGATGTTGGTATTTCCACGCACACCTTCGGGCTGCGACTGGCCAACTGGCATCTGATCCAGGCTGCGATAGGCAACGACATCATAACCCGAAACAGCAAAACCTGTGCCGTCGATATATTGAGGGCCGGCAAAAGCCGGAACCGCCAGAGCTATGGCCGCAGCGAGTGTCAATGCAAAGCGTTTCATGTCGTCTATCCTTTTCGGGTCAACTAAGTCCGTGATGCCTTGCGGCAGGTCTGACAGGACAATATGCGATTCCCAAGCGGTGCGTAGTCCCCCTAACGCCGCTGTGACCCGACACGAGAAAACGTGAGAGTTTGGCGGCGGATTGTTACAGAATACGCCAGTTGAGTAGGGTTGGACTCGGCGGTTTGCAATATTAGCTGTATGGCAGCCCTGACATAGGCAAGAAAGGCAAGTGATGAGCGACCAATCCTCGTATACCCCTCCAACGGTCTGGACCTGGGACAGTAAAAGTGGCGGACAATTCGCCAACATCAACCGACCGATCGCCGGAGCGACCCATGACAAGGACCTGCCGGTCGGACGGCATCCTCTTCAGCTGTACTCGCTCGCGACACCCAATGGCGTGAAAGTCACGGTGATGCTGGAAGAGCTGTTGGCACTTGGTCATGAAGGCGCTGAATACAACGCCTGGCTGATCAACATCGGAGACGGCGATCAATTCAGCTCGGGCTTTGTCGAGGCCAACCCGAACTCGAAAATCCCCGCGCTTTGGGATCGGTCGGGAGACAAACCTGTTCGTGTTTTTGAAAGCGCCTCGATCCTGTTCCATCTGGCCGAAAAGTTCGGCGCGTTTCTGCCGGCATCCGGCCCCGAGCGGACCGAGGTGATGAACTGGGTGTTCTGGCAGATGGGCAGCGCGCCGTATCTGGGCGGTGGGTTCGGGCATTTCTACGCCTATGCACCCGAGAAATGGGAATACCCGATCAACCGTTTCGCCATGGAGACCAAGCGCCAACTGGATGTTCTGGATCGTGAACTGGCGGAAAAAACCTTCATCGCGGGCGAAGACTATTCAATCGCCGACATGGCGATTTGGCCCTGGTATGGCCAGTTGGTTCTGGGCCGCCTTTACAGCGCGGCAGAGTTCTTGGACGTGGAATCCTACAGGAACGTCATGCGATGGGCCAAGGCTATCGACGCGCGCCCTGCGGTTCAGCGCGGCCGCATGGTCAACCGCGCGTTTGGCGAGCCGCACACGCAGCTTCACGAACGTCACGACGCCAGCGATTTCGAAACCCGCACGCAGGATAAGTTGGAAGCGGCGGCGGAATAAACATATCCCAGGCGCAACGACACGCGGTGCAGCTTGCGCCGCGTGTTCGCGTTTGGATGGTTATTTCAGAATGGGTGGGTTGTCCGGATTGCTGCCGGGGGCTTCGCGGACCGTTTCGGCAATTTGCGGCTGGGGCAAATCAAACCGAAGGCCCACCTTGGCCAGAAGCGCGGCGGTGGCCTCGCTTGCGGTGAAAAACCCGACATCCATCGCGCCTGCCTCGATCCCGGAAAAGGTCAGCGCCTCGGACGCGGCCTTGGCCAAAGCGGGCTCGGCCCCCTCGATCGCATCGACAAATCCCAACAGATGGCCCTGCGCGCCCGATTTGGACTTGGTGGCAACCAGATAGGCTGCGCTGGCAAGTCCGCCCGCCGTCGCCAGTTTCGCATCCAGCGCGGTCAGCAGGTTCTGCGGCAGACCGGCAGGGGGCAAAAACTCGGCAAGCTCTTCCTCGACCTCTTGCGGGCTGTGTTGCAACGTTTCAGCCAACCATTCCAGGGCTTCCGCCGGGACCAGCATGGAAGATGGCGCAGTCTCCAGGTTCAGACCAAGCCCGATGCCCTGCCCCGACAGCATCCCCGAAAGCACCCGCCCCGACAGCGCCACATAAGGCACGGGCCGCCCGGCAAACTGCGCCAGCCGGTCCTCACGATCAAAAGCCAGAACAAAGCGCCCGTCAGCCACATCGAACAATTCGGGCGAGATATTTTCGTCCCGCGCTTCTTCGGTCAGCATCAGAAACAGCTCGCTATCGGCAAGCCGTTCAAAGAAACGCAGACGGGCGGCATCACTTGTCGGGTCCGCCTGCATCGCGGCATGCGCAGTGTCCAACGCCGTGGATTCAGTCATTCAGCACCTCTTGGACCCGTGTACGCAAAACAGGCAGCAGTTCAGCCTCGAACCACGGGTTTTTCTTCAACCATGCCGTATTGCGCCAGGACGGGTGAGGCAAGGCAAAGACCCGCGGCGCATGGTCCCGCCAGTTGCGAACGGTGTCCGTCACCGACCCGCGCGCGCCAAGATGAAACTTGTGTGCATGACCTCCGACCAACACGGTCAGCGGCACACGCCCCAGGTCCTGCATCACCCGGTCGTGCCAGGTCTTGCGGCAAATCGCAGGTGGCGGAAGATCAGCATTGCGCGCATCATACCCAGGAAAGCAGAACGCCATCGGTACGATCGAAACACGGTCGCGATCGTAAAAAACCGACTCACCAATCCCCAGCCAGTGCCGAAGCCTGTCGCCGGACGGGTCGGTGAAGGGCCGCCCCGACTCGTGCACACGGGCGCCCGGTGCCTGCCCCGCGACAAGGATCGGTGTTCCGGGGCGGAACCAGACCACCGGGCGCGGCTCGTGTGCGGTTTCTGTTTGCGCGAACCTGTCGGCACACAAGCGGCAGGCGCGGATTTCCTGACGTAACGCGTTCATCTGATCCTGAAGGCCCCTGCCCATCCGGTCTGTTGTTGGCTGCCAAAACAGATAATAACGACCTGACGCGGCACCAAGTGACCGATAACCTTTGCTGCACCCAATCAGACATTCATGCGCGCAACCGGACCGCATTGATCATTTGTTTCATAATTCGACATAATGTAGCCAACATGGGACGGTAAAAAATACCCTTTCTGGCCGCCCGCAAGTGCGACAACACGAACGAAACGAGCAGCAGACCCCGAATGCTAGAATTCGACAACGTCAGCAAATCCTTCTGGACCGGAACGCGCCGCAAGGTGATTCTGGATCGCGTCTCGTTTCGGGTCGAACTGGGTACCTCACTGGGCGTTCTGGCCCCGAACGGAACCGGAAAAACCACGTTGATCAACATGATGGCCGGCCTGGAGAAACCCGACGAAGGCGTGGTCCGCCGCGAATGCCGGGTATCTTTTCCCATGGGGTTCACTGGTGGCGTGTCGGGAAAACTGTCAGCGCTTGAGAACGCGCGCTACATCGCCAAGATCTACGGCATGGACCCCGACTATATCGAGGCCTATTGCAAATGGCTCTGCGGTCTGGGCGAATATTTCGACCAGCCCCTTGCCACCTACTCCTCTGGGATGAGGGCGCGTTTCACCTTTTCTTTGATGCTGGCGCTGGACTTTGACATGTATCTCATCGACGAAGGGATGCCGGCGACAACAGATGTCGAATTCAACGAAAAGGCAGGGGCGATCCTGAAGGAAAGGTTGCGCACGACGACTTTGGTGATCGTATCGCACAGCCCGTCCGTGTTGGAGAAATTCGCCCAGAAAGCGGCCGTACTTCTGGACGGGCAATTGTATATGTTTGACTCCTTGGAAGAGGCAAAGCAGCTGTATGACTACGAAACCCAAGGTTAGAAAATACAACTGGCGCCGCAGACGCCAGACGGAAAGCTCGGCCGAGGCGCGATCGGACGCCATCTCGCGTATTCGCAACGCGACGCAAGGCCCCGAGGCCGCCGGCGAAGCACAGCCCGGGACGCAGCTGGATGACATCAAGCGCGAAGGTCTGACGGGCCGTCAATTGCGTATCGCACGACGTCTGGCGCAGAAACACGGTCTGGCCGCAACGTCGGACTATGACGCGGTGCGATTGCTGCGTAAAAAGGGCATCGACCCCTTCCAGCGCACCAATCTTCTGGACCTTGCCGCCGCAAGGCCGTCGGACGGGGGTGACAAACCCAAGGACAGGATCAACGTTCAACTGCCGCAGGCCATGGGCGCCGAGAAAACGAACCTGCCCGGGCCCGAGCTCAGCCCGGCTGAACGGCGCAATTTTGAAATTGGCCAAATCCAAAAGGACATCGCCCGCCGTCGCAAGCGTAAATTGTTTGGGCTGTTTGCGCGTCTGGCGGCTTTTGTGTTCCTGCCGACCTTCATTGTCGGCTTCTATTTCTATCGCATCGCCACGCCGATGTATGCCAGCGATTCCGAATTCCTGATCCTGCAAGCGGATGGCGGACCGGGCAATATCGGCGGTCTGCTTGCCGGCACGCAATTCGCCACCACGCAGGATTCGATCTCGGTTCAGTCCTTTCTGGAATCGAAAGAAGCTTTGCTGTTGCTGGACCGCGATGCCGGGTTTTCCGATGTCTTCAAGCAGGAGTGGATCGACCCGATTCAAAGGCTGGCGCCGGACGCCTCGCTTGAAGACGCCTATAAACTGTTCAAACGCATGATCACCATCGGCTATGACCCGACCGAAGGGGTCATTCGGATGGAGGTTGCCGCCCCCGACGCGCAGACATCGACCGAGTTTTCCGAACGCCTGATTTCTTATGCCGAAGACAGGGTAAACGCCTTGTCCGGAAAAAAACGCGAAGACCAGATGCGCGACGCGCTGCAAAGTTTCGAAGCGGCGCAGGAAGCGCGCAGGCAGGCTCAGGAAGAGTTGATCGAGCTTCAGCTTCAGGGCGCGGTTCTTGACCCCGAAAACGTCATTGCCAGCCTGCGTGCCCGCATCAACGAAATCGAAATACTGGTTCAGGACAAAGAGCTTGAGCTCGCCGCGCTTCAGGACAACCTGCGCCCAAACAAGGCAAAGGTTGATGGCGTCAAGGCAGATATCGCCCGCCTGGAAAAGGTTCTGAGAGAACTGAATGCCGAGATGCAGGATGCCTCGGACGGCGAAAACTCGCTGGCGCGGCTGAGCGTGCGTATCCAGATCGCGCAGGCGGACCTGGCGGCGCGTGACATGATGCTGCAAACGGCAATGCAGCAAATGGAAGCGACCCGGTCCGAAGCCAACCGGCAGGTGCGCTATCTGACCGTCTCGGTCAACCCCGTTCCCAGTCAGGAACCCAGTTATCCGCGCAAGTTCGAAAATACGATTTTGGCATTCCTGTTGTTTGCTGGTATCTACCTGATGATCTCGCTTACCGCGTCGGTCCTTCGTGAACAGGTATCCTCATAAAACTCATGAAACATGTTAAAATCTCCGACCTGACAGTCGGCAACGACCTTCCGCTGACCATCATAGCTGGACCATGCCAGCTTGAAACGGCAGACCATGCGCAGATGATTGCGGGCAAAATGAAAGAAGCCTGCGACGCAGCCGGGGCGCAATACGTCTTCAAGGCGTCTTATGACAAGGCGAACCGGACATCCCTGTCGGGCAAGCGTGGCATGGGCATCGATGCGGGGCTGAAGGTACTGGATGACATCCGCAAAACGATGGGTATCCCGGTTCTGACCGATGTTCATACCGAAGCGCAATGCGCCATCGCCGCCGAGGCGGTGGACGTTCTGCAAATTCCGGCATTCCTGTGCCGTCAGACCGACATGCTGCTGGCGGCCGGGAACACCGGCAAAGCGGTCAATGCGAAAAAGGGGCAATTCCTTGCACCCTGGGAAATGACCAACATCGTCGACAAAATCGAAAGCACCGGAAATCAGAATATCCTGCTGACCGAACGCGGCACCTCATTTGGCTACAACACGCTGATTGCCGATATGCGTGCGCTGCCCCAAATGGCGAAAACCGGGTATCCGGTGGTGATGGACGCCACCCATTCCGTGCAGCAACCCGGAGGCAAGGGCGGGTCTTCGGGCGGACAACGCGAATTTGCACCCGTGATGGCCCGCGCCGCGGTTTCTCTGGGTGTTGGGGCCGTGTTCATTGAAACCCATCAGGATCCGGACTCGGCCCCATCGGACGGGCCAAATATGATCCCGCTCGACCAGATGCCCCTACTTGTTGACACATTGATGCGATTTGATGCGCTTGCTAAAGCGAATCCGATTCAGATTTAACGATTGAGATTTCTTATGATCAAACCCCTCACCGAGGTAACACCCAACAGCTGGAACTTTCTGCGCGACGCGATGATCACGCCCACCGGGTTCCGTGAATACGATGCCCGTTGGAAATATCCTGAAGAGATCAACCTGCCCGGAATGACCGCGCTTGGGCTGGGGCTTGGCACACAGATGCACAGGCGCGGGATCGAGCCTGTGATCGCAGTCGGAAACGACTATCGTGACTATTCATTGGCGATCAAAAATGCCCTGATGCTGGGCCTGATGCAGGCTGGTATCCGTGTCAAAGACATCGGCCCTGCGCTCAGCCCCATGGCCTATTTTGCGCAGTTCCATCTGGATGTGCCCGCAGTGGCCATGGTCACCGCCAGCCACAACCCGAACGGCTGGACCGGGGTCAAAATGGGTTTTGACCGCCCGCTGACCCATGGCCCGGATGAGATGTCGGAACTGCGTGACATCGTTCTGAACGGCGAGGGCGTCGCGCGCGAAGGCGGCTCGTACGAGTTCGTCGATGGCGTCAAAGAGGCCTATATCGACGACCTGGTCGGCGATTTCAAAATGTCCCGCCCGCTGAAAGTGGTCTGCGCAACAGGCAACGGCACGGCTTCGGCCTTTGCGCCCGAGATTTTCGAACGGATCGGGGTTGAAGTCGTGCCCAGCCATAACCGGCTGGACTATACCTTCCCCAACTACAACCCGAACCCGGAAGCCATGGAGATGCTGCACGACATGGCCGCCACGGTGAAATCCAGCGGTGCCGACCTGGCGCTGGGGTTTGACGGTGACGGAGACCGCTGCGGCGTCGTCGATGATGAGGGTGAGGAGATCTTTGCCGACAAGGTTGGCGTGATCATGGCGCGTGATCTGGCCAAGCTTCACCCCGGATCGACCTTTGTTGCGGATGTGAAATCCACCGGTCTGTTTGCCAGCGACCCCGAATTGCAGGCCCTGGGCGTCAAAGCCGATTACTGGAAGACCGGCCATAGCCACATGAAGCGCCGCGTCAAGGAAATCGGGGCACTGGCAGGGTTCGAAAAATCAGGCCACTACTTTTTGGCCGAACCGATCGGGCGTGGGTACGACTGTGGAATGCGTGTCGCAGTAGAAATCTGCAAACTAATGGACCGCAACCCGGGCAAGAGCATGTCGGACCTGCGCAAGGCCCTGCCCAAGACCTGGTCCACCCCCACGATGTCACCACACGCCGCCGATACCGAGAAATATGATATCCTTCAGCGGCTGGTCGACAAGCTGGTCGCCAAGGGAGATGCGGGCGAAACACTCGCTGGCCGTGCAATCAAAGAAGTGGTCACGGTGAACGGCGCACGCGTGATTCTGGACAACGGAAGCTGGGGCCTGGTGCGGGCTTCGTCCAATACCCCCAATCTGGTCGTCGTCTGTGAAAGCAGCGAAAGCGAGGCTGAGATGCGCGCCATCTTCGCGGACATTGACGCCGTCATCCGAACCGAGCCCGGTGTCGGCGATTACGACCAAACCATCTGAACACAACTGCTTGGGGCATATCACGATGCCCCAAGCACGATGGTTGCTCAGTCGCCGCCGAATAATTTGAGCAGACCTTTTTTTGCCTCTTCTTCAAGTTTATTCTTGATGGCGTCTTCGATCTGATCACTGTCGGTGATCGTCGTATCCAATTCGTTGCCGACCTTTTCAAAAACCTTCTGTTTGGCGTCGTCTTCCAGTTCCTTGACCTTCACATCCGCGGCCGCCTCGATCACCTTGGTCAGGTCCGGCTTGATCGCCGGATCGCTCCAGGGGCCTTTGATGTGAACGGGAACCGATATCCCCTGCCCGGAATTGGCACGCAGCGCCACGGGCGTGAACAGATAGTCGATGTTGCGAGCCCCCAGATCCACTGTACCGGTGCCATCTGCGCGGAAATTCTTCAGTGACATGAGCAGGTCGCTGTTCGTCAACACGCCCTGGTCGATGGTGAAACTGGCCGTCAGGCTGTTGAACACGGTGGTTCCGCCTGATCCGGTGCCCTGCCCCATCAATCGGTCCAGATCGAGCCCGGAAATCACTCCGGGACCGACATCCAAGTTTCCCTTGCCGCTGAGGGACCGCATGATCTGATCCTCGGACTGGCCGACGCCCAGAAACTCAAACGCTCCCGCAGCGGTTCCCGACAGGCGTTTGACCCCGGCCATCGTGGTCAGTGCCTGTTTCAGATCGATCCCGGTGGCGGTCACGTTGCCGCCGACAGACAGGCCGTTGCGGTTGTTGGCCACCACCTGACCGTGCAACTGACCCGCAAACAGCGTGGCCGGGTGCATTTCCAGAACGGCCCGCGACCGATCCAGCGACAGGGTCAGATCGCTTTTGCCGAACGTCATCCCGGGCACGGCGATCGAGTTCGCCGTCAGGCGGATCTTACCGTTCGCCAATGCCAGAGCAGACGCGTCGATAGGGTCCTTCGACCACCCCTCAGGTGCAGGAGCGTTTGCCTGAGACGTACCGCCTGAGGCAGAAGCGGTTTCGGAAATCCGCGACAGATCCAAATCACCGGCTTCCAGACGGGCCACGATACGCGGCGGGTCCGAGATGGTGATATCCGCCTCGCCCACGAACCGGTTGTCATCCAATTGCGCAACCATGTTCCGCATGGAAATCCGGCCGTCCTGCGTATACGTCATATGGGCTGAAATGTCGGCGGTCTTGCCCAATCCGGGCGGTACGGATGTGCCAGCCTGACCGAAGGCGGCAAGCATCCTTTCCGTGTCCCGCGTCACCACCTTGGTCGTTCCATCCATTTCACCCGCAAGATTGACGCGCCCGTCAAATCCGATCTCTCCGCCCGGGGCCGTCAAAGCCAGTTCCAGATCAGTCACTGACCCCGCCGCAAATGCTGGTAAGTCCGGGATTTTCAGGTCAACCTGAACCGCCCCTCCAGGCACTGGCATGGCGGCCTCCATCACCAACGGGGCCGCCACCTCGGGCCAGCTTGCAGATAGCGTCACGTCCGAGAAATCCATCTGCGTCGAACCATTTTCCACGTAAATCAGCCGTGCATTTGTCAGCTCCAACCGATCCAGCGTGACCTGCCCCGAGGGCTCAGCCGGCGTGCCCCCCGCGGTCGCGACCGCAGTTGTCGCGGTTGTCGGGGCGCTCAATTCCCAATTGCCGCGCCCATCTGATCGTTCCAACCGCAACACGGGATTGTCTGCAAAAACTCGTTTGATCCGCAGATCCCCGTTCAACAGCCCGGCAGCGTCCACTCCGACGGCCAGGCTATCCGCGCTGAGCATCGGCTCCGGTCCGGCCCAGCTTGCGTTGCCGAAACGCACCGGCCCGGTTTCCATCCCGACCACCGGCCAGAAGGAAATGCGCACATCTCCGGTCAGAGTCAAATCACGCCCGGTCTGGGCCTTGACCTGCTCGGCCAGAATCGCGGCAAGCTTTTCCCCCGGCATCAGCAACAGTGCGCCAATGATCAACGCGATCACGGCGACAACGATAAACAGGATGCGCATCAGCCATTTCATTTTCTGCTCTCCGCCTTCTGGCTTGTCATTGCCGTGATCATTCAAATCACGCATCACATTTGCAAGGGCAAGTTTTCCCGACTATATGCCGCGCATGACGACAAACCCGCCGAACCTCCGCCCCGACCTGGCCCCTTCTGCCCGGATCACCGAGACACCCCAATCGAACCAGCCGACCATCGGCATGGTGTCGTTGGGCTGCCCGAAGGCGTTGGTCGACAGTGAACGCATTCTGACCCGGCTGCGTGCCGAAGGATACGGCATTTCGCCGGATTATGCCGGAGCCGATGCCGTCATCGTGAACACCTGCGGGTTCCTTGACAGCGCCAAAGCGGAATCGCTGGACGCGATCGGAGAGGCGCTGGTGGAAAACGGCAAGGTCATCGTGACCGGCTGTCTGGGGGCCGAGCCGGATTACATTCGCGAACATCACCCCCGCATCATGGCTGTCACCGGCCCACACCAATACGAGCAGGTGCTGGATGCGGTGCATGCCGCCGTGCCCCCCGATCCTGATCCGTTCGTGGACCTGTTGCCCGCCAGCAGCGTGCAGTTGACGCCGCGCCATTACAGCTATCTGAAAATTTCCGAGGGCTGCAACCACAAGTGCAAGTTCTGCATCATCCCCGACATGCGCGGAAAGCTGGCCAGCCGCCCGGCGCATGCGGTTCTGCGCGAGGCGGAAAAGCTGGTGCAAAATGGCGTGCGTGAGCTGTTGGTGATTTCGCAGGACACCTCGGCCTATGGCTTGGACCGGAAATACGACATCAACCCGTGGAAAGACGGTGAAGTGCGCAGCCATATCACCGATCTGGCGCGCGAGCTGGGGCAGCTCGATGCCTGGGTGCGGCTGCACTATGTGTATCCCTATCCGCATGTGCGGGACCTGATTCCGCTGATGGCGGATGCCGGGTGCAACGTGCTGCCTTATCTGGATATCCCGTTTCAACACGCCCACCCGGATGTGCTTAAACGCATGGCCCGCCCGGCCGCGTCGGCCAGAACGCTGGATGAAATCAAGGCCTGGCGCGCGATCTGCCCGGATATCACCCTGCGGTCGACCTTTATCGTCGGCTATCCGGGTGAGACGGAGTCGGAATTCCAGACCCTTCTGGACTGGATGGACGAGGCTCAACTGGATCGGGTCGGGTGTTTTCAGTATGAAAACGTCGATGGCGCGCGGTCAAATGACCTGCCCGATCACGTTCCGGCCGAAATCAAGCAGGAACGCTGGGATCGTTTCATGGAAAAAGCACAGGCGATCTCGGAGGCCAAGTTGCGGGCAAAGGTCGGACAGACGCTAGAGGTGATCGTGGACGAGGTCGATGACGAGGCCGCCACCTGCCGCACGAAAGCAGACGCGCCCGAGATCGACGGCAACCTGTTCATCGATGAGGGGTTCGAAAACCTCAGGCCCGGTGACATCATCACGGTCGAAGTGGACGAGGCCGGAGAATACGATTTGTGGGGCAAGCCCGTCTAAGGTCTGACACCACGTCGAGCACACGGCATATGGGCAAAGCTTGAACCGAGTTTATTGGCCGAACACCCGGTCAGACCCGATCTTGGACTGAAAGCCAATCATGGAGGTTTTCATGTCCCGTATCTTCAAGCTTGGCCTGAATTGCGTGGTTTTCCTGATGGCCGCGCATTTCGTGGCTACCCCGGGTTACGCCCAACCCACGCAGGTCGGCTCTGCCGGAGTCATTGAGGTTGGCGGCAAACATCTAAGCTTTCACAAAAACGGCCGTCACAAGATAAACCGGTATTACGTGGCCCCGAAGGCCAGGTCACATGCCAAGCGGCCCAAGGCGCATATCAAAAAACCGGCCCCGGTTTATCGATACACCGCCCCTAAACGGCGTGTCCTCGGGCATATCCCCTACGGGTCGGTCAAGCGACACAAATTCAAATTATTCAAGTTCAAGCATAACTACGGCCTAAAAAGGCACTGAACAGGGTTCGCGCAACGCGAAGAACGCAACCTGTCCGATAGCCGCGAAATCGCAGGCAAGAAAAAACCGCCACAACTGGTGACGGTTTTTCCCGAAAGCGTACAGGCGGTCCGGGTCCGGGCCACCTGCGAATGGCTTACTGAGTGATTGGGTCACAGACCGTTTGGCCAGCCTCGGTTGTGGCCAATTGATAACCACCCGGACAGCTGGGTGTGCCGGCTTTGTCATAGCTGGGCTGAACGTAAACAGGTGTCGGTTCTTCCTGCTGCGCACAGGCAGTCAGGATCAGTGCAAATGCGCCAACGGCAGCGAGTTTCAGTTTCATGTCCGTCAATCCTTTATTACTTTTCTGATATTGCCCAGCTTTTCGGGGCCAGGTTAAGAATACGGGCTGAACGGCAATCTGGCAACTGAATCGATCACGTCTTCGTGAGTCACAGCGAATCCATGCCAATCCAATGGCGCAATGATGTTCTTTGAGGCGTAAAACCTATTCTTCTGACTCCGGCGCCCTAAACTGTTGCAGCGAATTCAGCCAAAGACGGAGAAGCCATATGTCAAACGCGCCCATTGTTGCCCAGAAATCGCCATTTCCGGTCGAGGTCGTCGAAGGGAAAACTTATTTCTGGTGTGCCTGCGGCAAATCCAGCCGCCAGCCGTTTTGCGACGGATCGCACAAAGGCACCGGGTCAGAGCCCGTGAAATATACAGCGGAAAGCAGCAAAAAGGTCTTCTTTTGTGGCTGCAAACACAGTTCGAAACCGCCTTTGTGCGACGGAACGCACAACGGGCTTTGATCAGGTTTTCAACCCATTCAGTATCTCGGCATTGGGACAAAAATCCGGGGCAGTGGTCGCTGTGCCCTGTTGCCGGGCAAGCCAAAACTCGCATTGCACATCACATCCGGCAGCGCGGCACCGCGTGACAAGCTCGGCGTATTTTTCGGGTGAAAGACGTCCTTCGGCCATCGCTTCGGTCATTGAAATGCCCATACAGCGTGACACCGAGCGCGTAAGCCAAAAGTGCTTTTCGATTTCCCCCAACGCGACCTGAGACATCAAGCGTTCTCCACCTGCTTGGTTTTGAGGGCGGCAAAGTATTTGCGATTCGGGCATGTCGACGGCGCCTGTTCAACCTGCTCGCGCCGTTCCAACCATTCCGGGCAGTCCTTGGCCCAGGAACAGCCGCGACACTGCTGCACGATTTCAGCCCATTCTTCCTGTTTCAGATGACCTTTCCGATAGGCCGCGGCCAAGTCGGTTCCGGTTGCTTGCCCCATACGCAACACCAAGCGCAGATGGGTCATGATTTCGCCCAGATGTGTCATGCCAGACCTTTGTGTCAAGGCAGGAGATTGTGAAGCAATTCCTGATTTCGGCAGTATTCGGGCATACGCCGAGCAGATCCGGGATCGTTCAGCAAACTCTTGCAGTGATCCGGGTTCGGGCAGTCGGTACAGCGCAAAACAGCATCAGAGATCTGGTCCACGGAAACGGAACCATCAATGGCGGCTTCCTCAAGATCAATGTCCAGCATTCTTGCCATATCGTCCACCAATCCGGCATGCAGCCGCAGGGTCTCGTGGGTGGGCATGCTGTTTCCTTTCGCTTTCACGCTGTGTCCAAAGCGTAGCGCATCCGCGAAGGCAAACATTGACTCAGGTCAAGATTGGACGCCGATGTGATCCAGATAGGCCCGCGTGGCATCCTGAACGCGGCGAAAGCGATCCCCGCCCAGTTTCTTGCCGCCATACCAGCGCGTCACGATAATTACGTGATTTTTCAGCCCGACGCGTTCGATCATCCGAAGGATCACCATGCCCGCGCCGCTTTCCCCATCATCAGCTTTCAACGCGCCGGTCGGCAAGGCCGCAGCCCAGGTGTTGTGGGTGGCCTTGGCATAGCTCTTGTCGGATTTCAAATCGTTCAGAACGGCGTCGATTTCAGCCCGCGTCGTGACCTGCGCCCCGGACACCGCGTATTTCGAGCCGCGATCCGTCAGGACGACACCCAGGCATGTGAGCCGGCTCATTGGGACAAACCCAACTGCTCTGCCGTTTCCCGCACGATCTGCACACGTTGTGCATTTGGTGGGTGCGTTCCCAAAAACCTGTCACCGGGATCCGGGATGCGATCAAAGAATCTTGCCCCGACCAACGGATTGTATCCCGCATTATACGTGATGATGGTTCCCAATTGGTCTGCCTCCAGCTCAAAGTCTTTCACATAAGCCTGAACGCCGACCTGCGCGCCCAGCTTTTGCGCCTCTTCAATGGCGGCGGCGTCCCCGCCGCGCAACTCTGCCACCCGCCCGAACTCAGCCGCGCTGGCGCTGGCGATTTCACTCTGCCTGGCGATATGCCCCAACACGTGGTGGGCTGCTTCATGCCCCATGACAAACGCCATTTCATCCGCGTTCTTGGTGGATTCGATCATCGAGCGGGTAAATATGATCACCGGCTGCTTGTTTTCATCCAGCGTCTGGAATGCATTGACCGAAGCCTGTGGGTTCAAGTCGACAAGAATCCGAAAGTCGCAATTCTGCCCGGTCGTCTGTTTCAGACACTGTCTGCGGGCTTCCGCCCCAACGGCCCGACTGACCTCTCGGAAGGTTTGCACCATCGGTTCGGCCTCAGGCTCATCCCCCAGCCATTCCTCGGCGGGTTGGACGCGCAAGGCCCCCTCTCCACATGCCGCGAGCAGCAGGGACAGCAAAAAAACAAACCATCTGTGCATGTCATATCCTTTGAGACCGAATGCCGTGATTTCAACATAGTACGACCGTGCCGGCGAAACCACACCGCCGGCTCAACGAACGGCTTGCATTGCGCCCCGGCGGCTTGCACTCTGGCCTCATGTTTACGATTGAGCATGAATTCGACTCGACGGTCATTACGCTTGTGGACGAAGGTGAACAACCTTTGCAGGAAGATGTGGTGATCAACAATTTCGCGGAATGCGTCACGCTGGAACAACTTGATCCCCGCACCGATCAAATACAGAAGATCACTTTGTCACCCGAGCAGGTGCGGGATCTGGCGGCCGCGCTGGATCTGCCCGAAGGTGTTTATCAAATTCGCGAAACCGGGCCTCAGGGGTCATAGGCAAACAGCTTGATCCGTGCGGATTGCCCCTGCTTCAGCGTCAGGGTCGAGGGCGCGACGCCAAGACATTCTGCAAGCAGCAACTGCACGGCCCTGTTGGCCTTGCCGCTTTCCGGCGGGGCCGTAACGAATACCTTGATCTGCCCGTCTTCGACGCTCACCCGATCGCGGGCCGCCTTGGGCGTCACCTTCAATTGGAACACGGCCCCGGCCTGCGCCATCGCGCTGAGATCCGGCAGATCACGCAGCTTGGATTTCGCCATTGTCTCCTCTTCTTTCTCAAAGTCTTGCACGAAGCTCGTCGTAATGAAATTGATCCACGCAATCCATTGGCGTGCCCTTGAAACGGGCAGGATACCGACCAAGATACAGAGTCGTGATGTAAAGGAAGTTAACATATGTCCCTGAAAAACCCCGCCGCTCTGGAGTTTTTGCAGTCGCGCCGGTCCCGGCCGGCCAAGACACTGGTTGCTCCGGCCCCAACGCGGGAGGAGTTGCTGCCATTGCTGACGGCCGCCGCCCGCAGCCCCGATCACGGCAAACTGGAGCCCTGGCGATTCATCGTTCTGGAAAAGGGCGCGATGCCACGTCTGGCGACCCTGACCGAGGCCTGCGGGAAAAGGCTGAACAAAAGCCCGGAAGACATCGCCAAGGCGCGCAGCCAGTTCGATATGGGGCATCTGACCGTCGCGGTCATCGAGGTTCGCAAACAATCCGAAAAGATTCCGGCCATCGAACAATCCTACTCTGCTGGCGCGGTCTGTCTGGCGCTGCTGAATGCCGCGCTGGCTGCGGGCTGGGGCGCCAATTGGCTGTCGGGTTGGCAAACACATGATCGCGAATTCTGTGTCGATGCTTTCGGGCTTGCCGAAAACGAACGCGTGGCCGGTTTGATTCATATCGCCACCGAGGGAGCGACCCCGCCGGAACGCCCGCGGCCCGACGTGGCCGCGTTGACAGAGTGGGTTTCGGAATGATCATCCTGAACGCCTTTTTCAGCGCACTTGGCCAGACCGGAGACCCCAGGTTTCGCGCCGTATTGCTGCGCGGCGTGGGCCTGACCATTCTGCTGCTGGTTCTGGCATGTGCAGGTGCGATCTGGTTGATCAACTGGCTGTCCGGCAGCGAAATCTCACTGCCGTTTGTGGGAGCTGTGCCGTGGCTGAACGACGTTCTGAACTATTCCGGTATCGTGCTCGTCCTGATCCTGCCCGTTTTTCTGATGGTGCCGGTCGCGTCGGCCATCACCTCGATCTTTCTGGACGAGGTGGCACAGGCGGTTGAGGACAAGCATTTTCCGGCGTTGCCGCCCGCACGGCGCATCCCGGCCTCAGAGGCGCTTATGGACGGTCTCAGCTTCCTTGGCGTTCTGATTGTGGCAAACCTGCTGGCGCTGATCCTCTATGCGATTTTCACCCCGCTTGCGCCTTTCATCTTCTGGGCGATGAACGGATTTTTGCTGGGGCGTGAATACTTTACCCTTGCCGCGATGCGAAGGATCGGGCGCGATGGCGCGCGCAAGCTGCGGGCCAAACATTCAACGACGATCTGGGTGGCGGGCACATTGATCGCCATTCCGCTTTCAGTGCCGCTGGTGAACCTGGTGATCCCGATCATCGGGGCCGCCACGTTCACCCATATCTATCATGCCTTGTCAGGCCAAAAGGCCTGACGGGGATTACCTTGGCTCCAACTGGTTCAGCCAGTCGAAATCCCGCACCGAGATCACGCCCGACAGGATGATTCCGGCGATGATCGCCCACAGAATCACAGAGATACCGGTGGTGATCCACATCTTTCTTTTCATGTGATGCACTTCCGGCGCGCCCGCATGCGTGCCGGGAACGATGTCACCCAGATCGCCCTGGGTTTTGATGCGAATGGGCAGCACCACCAACAACGTCATGAACCAGATGACGGCAAACAACACCAGCGCGGCAGTAATGGTCATTTCAGGCCCTCCGGGGCTGGGGGTTATACCTGCTCCAGCTCGACCAGGCAGCCGTTGAAATCCTTGGGGTGCAGAAACAGAACCGGTTTACCATGCGCACCGATCTTGGGCTCACCTGATCCCAGAACACGGGCTCCGGTCGCTTTCAGATGATCACGGGCCGCGATGATATCCTCGACCTCGTAACACACATGGTGGATGCCGCCGGCCGGGTTCTTTTCCAAAAACCCGTTGATCGGGCTGTCATCACCCAGCGGATACAGAAGTTCGATCTTGGTGTTGGGCAGTTCGATGAACACGACCGTGACACCATGATCCGGCTCGTCCTGCGGCGCGCCGACTTTGGCGCCCAGCGCGTTGCGGTATTGCTCGGACGCCGCATCAAGATCCGGTACGGCGATGGCGACGTGGTTCAGACGTCCAATCATGTCTCACTCCTGCTGTCCTGCGTTGCATGGGTTATGGGGGCTGATCCGCCAAAGGACAAGTGCGCCAAATCGCGCGTTAACGTCGTGTTAGCCAGAAGTTCCTAGCGTGAAGCATCTGCTGCATAGGAGAGCTGCCATGGACGATTCGGGCCTACTTGCCACCACCACCGCCGCGCCCACCGCGACTCGACCCTTGCTGGGTCAGACCATATTGGTTGTCGAAGACAGCCGGTACGCTTGCGATGCCATCCGCCTGATGTGCCTACACAGCGGCGCGCGCATTCGCCGTGCGGATTGCCTGAAATCGGCCCGAAGGCATCTACAGATCTATCGGCCTTCGGTCATCCTGGTCGATATGGGCCTGCCGGACGGTCCCGGCGCCGACCTGATCGCCGAATTGGCCGAGGCCACGCCCCGTATCAGTGTCATCATGGGCCTTTCGGGCGATGACGGCAGCGAAGACATGGCTCTGGCGGCCGGCGCGGATGGGTTTTTGTCCAAGCCGCTAAAATCAATGTCACATTTTCAAAAATCCATTCTGGAACGCCTGCCAGAGGACCGGCGGCCCAGCGGGCTTCATGCCGTGCGCGATGAAATCATCCGCCCGGACCCTTTGGCTTATCAGGACGACATGGCCCATATCGCCGATGTGCTCGCAGGTCCCAACGATCACCGTACATTGGACTACGCCGCACAGTTCCTGCACGGCGTCGCGCGCGAGGCAAATGACAGGCCCTTGGCGGAAGCAGCGCGAAAGCTGGCATTGTCACGCGCGAACGGGACGCCGATCATGGCGCAGGCGGCGCAGGTTGCCGGGATGGTGCAGAACCGACTGGAACAGCGAGAGGCGCTTTGAAATGGTGACAGCCTATTTCATCACTGCAACCCTTTTGTGCATCTGGCTGTACCGCCAAACACGGCAGGCCGCGCGTTCCATCCGCGTCAACCGAACCAATCTGAAAGACCCGCTGGACTGACACAGGCTGCCTGCGTGAAAAAATCCGCCCGCGATACGCGGGCGGTTTTCTTACTGGTCCTGAGGGATAATGCGAAGACCCAGTTCCATCAACTGATCCGAGGTCGGGTCCGAAGGTGCGTCCATCATCAGATCTTCGGCACGCTGGTTCATCGGGAACATCATGACTTCGCGGATATTGGCCTCATCTGCCAACAGCATCACGATCCGGTCGATACCAGCCGCGCATCCACCGTGTGGCGGGGCGCCGTAGTGGAAGGCATTGAACAGGGCACCAAAGCGGGATTTTACTTCTTCCTCGCCATAGCCTGCCAGTTCAAAGGCCTTCAGCATGATTTCCGGCTTGTGGTTCCGGATCGCGCCTGAAACCAGCTCGTACCCGTTGCACGCCAGATCATACTGGTAGCCGCGCACATCCAGCGGGTTGCCCTGCAACGCCTCCATACCGCCCTGCGGCATCGAGAACGGGTTGTGCTCAAAGTCGATCGCGCCGGTTTCTTCGTCTTGCTCATAGATCGGGAAATCCACGATCCAGGCAAAGGCAAAACGGTCTTTTTCGGTCAGGTTCAATTCCTCACCGATCACGTCACGCGCCTTACCGGCAACCTTTTCAAAGGCTTTTGGCTTGCCGCCCAGGAAGAAGGCTGCATCGCCGACACCCAGACCCAGTTGCTGACGGATTGCCTCGGTGCGCTCGGGGCCAATGTTCTTGGCCAGCGGTCCCGCAGCCTCCATCCCTTCACCCTGATCGCGCCAGAAGATATAGCCCATGCCTGGCAGACCCTCTTTCTGGGCAAAGGCGTTCATGCGGTCGCAGAACTTGCGGCTGCCGCCGCCCGGCGCGGGGATCGCGCGGATCTCGGTGCCTTCCTGTTCAAGCAGCTTGGCGAAGATCGCGAAACCGGAACCGCGGAAATGCTCGGATACCACCTGCATCTTGATGGGGTTCCGCAGGTCCGGCTTGTCGGTGCCGTACCACAGCGCCGCGTCCTTGTAGGAAATTTGCGGCCAGTCCTGATCAACCTTGCGACCGCCGCCAAATTCTTCGAACACGCCGGTCAGAACAGGTTGAATGACGTCGAACACGTCCTGCTGCTCGACAAAGGACATCTCGAGATCCAGCTGGTAGAAGTCGGTGGGCGACCTGTCTGCCCGTGGATCTTCGTCCCGGAAACAGGGTGCAATCTGGAAATACTTGTCGAAGCCCGACACCATGATCAGCTGCTTGAACTGCTGCGGGGCTTGCGGCAACGCATAGAATTTGCCCGGATGCAGGCGCGAGGGCACCAGAAAGTCGCGCGCGCCTTCGGGTGACGAGGCGGTGATGATCGGCGTCTGATACTCGCGAAAGCCCTGATCCCACATCCGTTTGCGCATGGACGCAACCACGTCCGAGCGCAGGGTCATGTTCCGTTGCATCGCCTCGCGGCGCAGGTCCAGATAGCGATAGCGCAGGCGGGTTTCCTCGGGGTATTCCTGATCGCCGAAGACCATCAGCGGCAATTCGTCGGCGGCCCCCAGAACTTCCAGTTCGCGTACGTAAACCTCGATCTCGCCGGTGGGCAGTTTCGGGTTCACCAGGTCCGGGTCACGGGCTTTGACGGTGCCGTCGATACGGATGCACCATTCGGACCGCACCTTTTCAAGCTCGGCAAAGGCGGCGCTGTCGCCGTCGCACAGGATCTGGGTTACGCCGAAATGGTCGCGAAGATCGATGAACAGCACGCCCCCATGATCTCGAACCCGATGCACCCAACCGGACAGGCGAACGGTTTCTCCAACATTGGCGGCGGTCAAGGCGGCGCAGGTGTGGCTGCGATAGGCGTGCATGGAATATCCCTTCGGGCGCAGAATTCGTCGCGCCGATACACCCTGTCAGCCCCGGAAAGTCAAGGCGGGTTGCCCCTTCAAAACGGCCTTTGCACATTGCCCGAGTAGAAATATACGCCCAGCCCCACCGCAAAAATGATATTGCCCGCAATTGCGTGCAGCAACACCGCATAGAAGAATGACCCACGCTGCCGGTAGGCCCATGTGAACAGCAGGCCGCCGGCGAATGTCATCAGTGCGACGATCCAGCTCCAGTACATCAGGTGCGCGAACGAAAATATGGCCGCGTTAAGCAGATAGGCCGCACGCCCATCCGGCAGGATCGCGTGATAGCGGCGAAAGAACAGAGGGCGGAACAGCAGCTCTTGCGGCAGCGCTGACAAAAGTGGGTAGCCGACCCAGATGAAGGCCAGCATTTCCGGGCGGTGCACAAGCAGGAAGAACGCGGCCTCCGGGCGCGTGATCTGAATCAGACCAAAACAAAAGGCAGCCACGATGGCAGAGAACAAAGCCACCTCGCGCAGGGTCCAGTTGGCCCAGTCGTAACGAAGCTCGGCCCATTGAAACCCGGGCGTCCGGTGCAGCAGCACGATACCAAGTCCGGTCAGCGCAAACAGCGCCGGAAACATCCAGTTCGGAGGGAAAAGAACAGCGATCAGCAGCGGCAAGCCAATATAGAACAGGTTAAATTCCAGCCGCAGCCGTCGCAATGCAACCGGCGGTCCGATCATCATGCTGTTTTTTGTCACCCGTCTATCAGCTCCACCTCGATCAGTCCGCGCAGTGAATTTCCGATCCGCACAGTTTGCGCATTTTTCAGGTCGGTCAAGGTCAGCACGGCTTCGGTGACTGCTTTGTTTTCCAGCAGTTCTTCGCGCAGTATCCCCGGCAAGAGCCCACAGGACAAAGCGGGCGTCAGAACCCGGCCATCAGGCATTTCCATAAACAGGTTCGTGATGGTGCCTTCACAAAGCTCATCCAGTTCATTCAGAAACAACAGTTCGTCCACCCCTTCGGGCAGCGCTGCGCGCGCGGAATCATAGAGCGCACGGCGCGTGGTCTTGTGACGCAACCACAGGTCATTCGAAGCCAGACGCTGATCCGACAGAGCGACGCGCCAGGTTCTGGGATTGTCCACCAGTTCGCCGGTCGACAGATCGAACGAGCCCGACACATCCAGCGTAAGACGGCAACGCAGCGGGGAGTCACAAGCAGCGCCACTCAGTCGGGCGGTCGCTTCATCGGGGTTGAAAGGAATCTCGAACACCCGCGCAGTACGGGCCATTCGTGCAAGATGGCGGTCCAGCCTGACAAAGCCCTGATCCGGGCGGAAGGCCAGTGTTTCAATCAGGCTGAAATCAGGTTCAGCTGGCGGGCGAAGCGGGCTTTCCATAACGCCTCCTCATACTCTGACGGGGCGGTGCTGTCCCAAACGACACCGCCGCCTACGTTCAGAGTGGCCTGATCATCCTCAAGCATCAAGGTGCGGATGGCCACGTTGAACTCGGACCGACCATCAGGCGCGGCCCAGCCAATCGTCCCGCAATAGATGTCGCGCGCCCATGGCTCCAGTTCCGCCAGAATTTCCATCGCGCGGATCTTGGGGGCTCCGGTGATCGACCCGCAGGGAAACAGTGCCGTCAGTATTTCACCCAACCCCACGCATTTGTGCAGCTGCGCCCGCACCAGCGAGACCATCTGATGCACGGTAGCATAGGTTTCCACCCGGAACAGGTCGGGCACATGAACGGATCCGGGCAGCGCGACGCGGCTGATGTCGTTGCGCAGCAAATCAACAATCATCAGGTTCTCGGCCCGATTCTTTTCGTCCGCGCTCAGAAAAGCCCGGCGGCGCGCATCCTCATCCGGGTCTTCACTGCGCGGTTGCGTGCCCTTCATCGGCCGGGTTTCGATCCGTCCACCCTCATCGGTGCGGAAAAACAACTCCGGCGAGCGGCTGAGCAGATCGGGCAGCCCATCCTGCTGCACCAGTGCTCCGTGGCCCACCGGCTGCCCCGCCGTCAGCGCGGCATAGAGCATTTCGCTGTTGCCCGAGACGGTCAGATCAATCGGAAAGGTCAGGTTGGCCTGATAGATGTCGCCGGCACCGATGGCGTCATGCACGGCCCTGAAGGCCTTGCCGTATCGCGCTTCATCCCATCGCGGCCGGACTGCGCCCACTTCGCCCGCAGGCGACGGAAGGGCGACCCGATCCGGTGCATCATAGACCCCAAAGCACAACAAAGGCAGGCGTCGTTCTTCCGGCAAAAGACCATTGAGCCGGGGTTCAAGCGCATAGCCAAGTTCGTAACTGGCATACCCAGCCAGCCAGGCACCAGCTGCGCGCGCCTCGTCCAGTGCCGCCAGAGCCTGGGGCACGTCCTCCGCCACATCCGCGCGGATCACCTGAGACGGACGCTGAAACCGGGTTCCTCGCCCGGCCGGTCCCTGATCGAAACGAATACGCACTTGCATCCTCATTTGCCGTGAGGGGCCATATAGAGAATACTCTGCCAAGTGAAAGAGGGGAAAGCGGCAATTTCGCCCCTGTTTCCGATACCTCTTGCACCTTTTTGCGCGGTCCCTATAACGCAGGACAATTTGGGCGCTGGGGCGGTGCCCTGACTCGCGGACAATCGAAGGAACAAGGCCATGCCGAGAAGAACCGACATCCAGTCGATCATGATCATTGGGGCGGGCCCCATTGTTATCGGTCAGGCCTGTGAATTCGACTATTCCGGTGCTCAGGCCTGCAAGGCCCTGCGAGAGGAAGGATACCGGGTCATTCTGGTGAACTCGAACCCGGCGACGATCATGACCGACCCCGGTCTAGCCGACGCCACCTATATCGAGCCGATCACACCCGAAGTGGTCGCCAAGATCATCGAGAAAGAACGCCCTGACGCCCTGTTGCCCACCATGGGCGGACAGACCGGCCTGAACACCTCGCTGGCACTGGAAGAAATGGGTGTGCTGGAAAAATTCGGCGTCGAGATGATCGGCGCCAAGCGCGATGCCATCGAAATGGCCGAAGACCGCGCCCTGTTCCGCGAGGCGATGGACCGGCTGGGCATCGAAAACCCCAAGGCCGAGATCGTTACCGCCCCCAAGGACGAGAGCGGCAAGAAAGACCTGGATGCCGGTGTGGCGCTGGCCCTTGAAACCCTTGAAACCGTGGGGCTTCCTGCCATCATCCGCCCGGCCTTTACACTGGGCGGCACCGGTGGCGGCGTGGCGTATAACCGCGAGGATTACATCCATATTTGCCGCTCGGGTATGGATGCCTCGCCCGTAGGTCAGATCCTGATCGACGAAAGCCTTCTGGGCTGGAAAGAATACGAAATGGAGGTGGTGCGCGACACTGCCGACAACGCCATCATCGTGTGTTCCATCGAAAACGTCGATCCGATGGGCGTGCATACGGGTGACTCGATCACCGTGGCCCCTGCCCTTACGCTAACCGACAAAGAATACCAGATCATGCGCAATCACTCGATTGCCGTGCTGCGTGAAATCGGTGTCGAAACCGGCGGCTCAAACGTGCAATGGGCGATCAATCCGGTCGATGGCCGCATGGTCGTGATCGAGATGAACCCGCGCGTGTCGCGCTCGTCGGCGCTGGCGTCGAAGGCGACCGGTTTCCCGATTGCCAAGATCGCCGCAAAACTGGCCGTGGGCTATACGCTGGATGAGCTGGACAACGACATCACCAAAGTCACCCCGGCCTCGTTCGAGCCGACCATCGACTATGTCGTGACAAAAATTCCGAAATTCGCCTTCGAGAAATTCCCCGGTTCCGAACCCTATCTGACCACCGCGATGAAGTCGGTGGGCGAGGCGATGTCGATTGGCCGTACGATCCACGAATCGATGCAAAAGGCACTGGCCTCGATGGAATCGGGCCTGACCGGCTTTGATGAGGTCGAAATCCCCGGCCTGAACGTGGGCCTCTGGGACGAGGCCGACGACAAGGCCGCCGTGATCAAGGCGATCAGCCAGCAGACACCCGACCGCCTGCGCACCATTGCGCAAGCGATGCGCCATGGCCTGAGCGATGACGAGATTTTCGGCGTCACCAAGTTCGACCCTTGGTTCCTGGCCCGCATCCGCGAGATCGTCGAGGCCGAGCGTCAGCTCCGCAAGGACGGCCTGCCCGTCACCGAGGACGGCATCCGCAAGCTGAAAATGCTGGGCTTCACCGATGCGCGTTTGGGCAAGCTGACGGGCCGTGACGAAGACAACGTCCGCCGCGCGCGCCGCAATCTGGGCGTTTCAGCGGTGTTCAAACGCATCGACACCTGCGCGGCCGAGTTCGAGGCGCAGACACCTTACATGTATTCAACCTACGAAGCGCCCATGATGGGCGAGGTCGAATGCGAGGCGCGCCCGAGCGACCGCAAAAAGGTCGTCATTCTTGGCGGCGGCCCAAACCGCATCGGTCAGGGCATCGAGTTCGACTATTGCTGCTGCCACGCCTGCTTCGCGCTGACCGAAGCGGGGTATGAAACCATCATGATCAACTGCAACCCCGAGACGGTTTCGACCGATTATGACACTTCGGATCGCTTGTATTTCGAGCCGCTGACCTTTGAACACGTCATGGAAATCCTGACGAAGGAACAGGAAAACGGCACGCTGCACGGCGTCATTGTTCAGTTCGGTGGACAGACACCGCTGAAACTGGCCAACGCGCTCGAGGCCGAGGGCATCCCGATCCTGGGCACCACGCCCGACGCGATTGACCTGGCCGAAGACCGCGAGCGTTTTCAGGCGCTGGTCAATGAGCTAGGGCTGAAACAGCCCAAGAACGGCATCGCCTCGACCGACACGCAGGCGTTGGAAATCGCTGAGGAAATCGGCTTCCCGCTGGTGATCCGCCCGTCCTACGTTCTGGGTGGCCGCGCGATGGAGATCGTGCGCGACATGGACCAGCTGAAACGCTACATCAACGAAGCCGTGGTGGTCTCGGGCGACAGCCCCGTTCTGCTGGACAGCTATCTGGCTGGCGCGGTCGAGCTGGACGTGGACGCGCTGTGCGACGGCACCGATGTGCATGTGGCAGGCATCATGCAGCATATCGAAGAGGCCGGCGTGCACTCGGGCGATAGCGCCTGTTCGCTGCCGCCCTATTCGCTGTCGAAAGAGATCATCGCGCAGATCAAAGATCAGGCGTTCAAGCTGGCCAAGGCGCTGAACGTTGTCGGCCTGATGAATGTTCAGTTCGCGATCAAGGATGACGAGATCTACCTGATCGAGGTCAACCCGCGCGCCTCGCGCACCGTGCCGTTCGTGGCAAAGGCCACCGACAGCGCGATTGCATCCATCGCCGCGCGCGTCATGGCGGGCGAAAAGCTGGCGAGCTTCCCGCAGCGTCCGCCCTACAAGACCGTGGACGACACCAAGATCGCAGATCAGATGACGCTGGCCGATCCGGACATGCCATGGTTCTCGGTGAAAGAGGCGGTCCTGCCCTTCGCCCGTTTTCCGGGCGTCGATACCATCCTGGGCCCTGAAATGCGCTCGACCGGCGAGGTCATGGGCTGGGACCGCGATTTCCCGCGCGCCTTCCTCAAGGCGCAGATGGGCGCAGGTATGGTTCTGCCGACCTCGGGCCGGGCCTTCATTTCGATCAAGGATGCCGACAAGGGCGCGGCGATGCTCGAGGCCGCCCAGGTTTTGGTCGAACAAGGCTTCACGCTGGTCGCCACCCGCGGCACGCAAAGCTGGCTGGCGGAACAGGGTGTGCCATGCGAAGTGGTCAACAAGGTCTATGAGGGCCGCCCGGACGTGGTCGACATGCTGAAAGACGGTCAGGTTCAACTGCTGATGAACACCACCGAAGGCGCGCAGGCGGTCGAGGACAGCAAGGCCATCCGGTCCATCGCGCTTTATGACAAGATCCCGTATTACACCACGGCCGCCGCAAGCCATGCTGCCGCTCTGGCGATCAAGGCGCAGGCCGAAGGGGATGTCGAGGTGAAGTCGTTACAGGGCTAACCCGCCTGAGCCACAATTGGCTCATCAGTGAACGAAAAGAGGCGCGCCCGTTGACCTGAACGCAACGGGCGCGCATTTCTGGTTCTCGTAATCTTCACTGCACTGGCCGCCTGTGACGTGCCGTTTGTTCCTTTGATCTAACCTGATTGGACCCAGCTTTTCAGCTGGACCCACAAGAGGCCAGTGTTCAGGCTGCCAGCGCCTCGCGTTTTTCATCGCGCGCAAAGAAGAGCAGGTAGAACACCGGCGCGGCGACCATTGTCAGGACGGTCGCAAAAGCCAGCCCGCCCATGATCGTCACCGCCATCGAGACGAAGAACGCATCGGTCAGCAGCGGCGCCATGCCCAGAATGGTCGTGATCGCAGCCAGCATCACCGGGCGCAAACGCGAGACCGAGGCTTCGACGATGGATTCGCGCAGGGGCTTGCCCGTGGCGCGAACCAGGTCGATCTCTTCCACCAGCACGATGCCGTTCTTGATCAGCATGCCCGACAGGCTGAGCAGGCCCAGAAGGGCTGTAAAGGTGAAGGGCAGCCCAGTTCCCAACAGGCCGATGACCACGCCGTTGACCGACATCGGAACCAGCAGCCAGATGATGATCGGCTGTCG
Organism: Ruegeria sp. HKCCD6157; assembly: GCF_013110685.1. Taxonomy (NCBI): domain Bacteria; kingdom Pseudomonadati; phylum Pseudomonadota; class Alphaproteobacteria; order Rhodobacterales; family Roseobacteraceae; genus Ruegeria; species Ruegeria sp. HKCCD6157. The sequence goes on along the minus strand of NZ_WVRB01000001.1, from coordinate 477,859 downwards.
GATCGCGTTGAACAGCAGGACCGAGATCAGAACCATGATCAGCAGGCTCAGCGGCAATTGTTTGCCCAGGCTTTCTTGCGCATCGCGCGAGTTTTCGAACTCACCGCCCCACTCCATCTTGTATCCGGGGGGTAATTCGATTGCCTCGATGGCGTCCCGAACTTCGGCGTGTACCTGAGCCGCCGTCAGGTCGGGCGGGATGTCCGCGCCGACGGTGATGGTCAGAACACGATCGCGGCGATGAACCAGCGTATTGAGGGATTTGTACTCGAATCCATCGACCATCTGTTCGATTGGTACAAATTTCCCGGATTGGTCCGAATACACCACCTGATCGACGATGGAATAATCTCCGTCCGCCGGACGACGCAGGATGATAGGGATCAGGCGGTCGCGTTCCCGCAGCACACCGCCCGTGATGCCATCGGTCGAAAATTGCAGCGTGGCCGCAATGTCTTCGCGCGTAACACCCGCGGTCTGGGCCCGTTCCGTGGCATAGATCGGCTGCACCGCCAGTTCCTGTTCGCGCCAGTCATGATGAACGAGCAGGGCGTTGGGCGACGCCGCCGCCATGCGCTGCACAGCCTCGTCCGCAAGTTGTCGCAGTACCACCGGATCGCTGCCCGAGAACCGGGCCTGGATCGGATCGCCGCCGCCGGGGCCAAACACCAGGCGCTTGGTTCCGAACTCGCCTTCGGGGAACTGGACCGACCCGAACGCTTCCAGATCCGCTTGCAAGGCCGGGATGTCATCCAGACTTTCCGTGCGGATGATCATGTGACCATAGCTCGGGTTCGGTTTCTCTGCCGAATAGGTCAGCATGAACCGGGTTGCCCCCTGACCGACGAATGTCGTGACCGAAACCACGTCATCGCGTTGGGTCAGCCAATCTTCGAAAACCGCCATGTCCTGTGCCGTGCGGGCAATCGGCGTGCCTTGAGGCAGCTTGTAATGCACAAAGAACAAAGGCGTGTTCGAGTTGGGGAAGAATTGTTGTTTCATCAACCCGAACCCGGCATAGCACGCAACGGTTACGGCGATGAGACCCGCAACAACCAGCCACCGGAAACGGAGCGCAAACCGCAGGATCGCGCCATATGTGCGGAACAGGATGCCCCCGTAGGCGTCGATCTCACCCTCCTCGCCCTGCTTGAAGAAATAGTGCCCAAGCAAAGGCGTGACCGTGATGGCAAGTATCCAGCTGAGCAGCAGCGAAATGCCGATCACCGCAAACAGGGAAAACAGAAACTCGCCCGTTGCGTCGGGGCTAAGACCGATGCCTGCAAAGGCCATGATACCGATTACGGTGGCCCCCAGCAGCGGGATCTGGGTTTTCGACGCCACATCTTCAGCCGCATCGCGCGAAGGTTTTCCTCGCAACATCGCGATCTGCATCCCTTCGGCCACCACGATGGCATTGTCCACAAGCATACCCATGGCAATGATCAGCGCACCCAGGGAAATCCGTTCCATCTCGATCGAGAACAGCGACATGAACAGAAGCGTGCCGACTACGGTCAGCAACAGGGTCGAACCGACGACGATGGCCGCGCGCCAGCCCATGAAGATTCCCAGTACGGCGACCACGATGGCCACTGACATGGCCAGATTCACCAGAAAGTCGTTCGAGGCCTGCTCGACCACCACATGTTGCTGATAGATCGGCAGAATATCGACACCGAAGGGGATATTCGCATCCAGCTCGGCGAATTTGGCGTCAGCCCGCTTGCCGACCTCGACGATGTTTTCCGTCGCCAGACCGGCGATGCCGAGGGTAAAGGCTTCGGTCCCGTTGTAGCGGATCATGATGTCCGGATCGTTCTGACGGGCGCGATAGACATCGGACATGTCGAACAGGTTGATCACCTGCCCTTGCGAGCCGACAGACAGGCCCGCAATGGCCGAGACACTGTCCGAACCCTCGGCCGTCAGAATGGTGGTACGGGCATCTACAGACCTTAAAGACCCCGAGGAATTCACCGAATCCGCATTGGCAATGGCTTCGTTGATCGCTTGCAGCGGGACGTTCTGGTTCACCGAGATCGCCAGATCGGGCTCTACAAAAATCGCCTCGTCCGGCAGGCCCTGAACCTCGACATCGGCGACGCCGTCCACGGTCAGCAGTTCGCGACGTAGAAACGTCGCCAGTTCATGCTTTTCGGCGTCCGAAAACCCTTCGGCAGTCACCGCATAGAACAGGCCGAACACATCACCGAACCCGTCATTCACATAGGGTTGGCTGACACCCGACGGAAGCCCGCGGGCGGCATCGCGCACCTTGGCCCGCAGGCGGGTCCAGATATCGGGCAGTTCGGTGCCGTCGTAGGTCGACTTGATCTCTACTTCGATCAGCGATTGTCCGGGTTGGTTGACCGAGGTGATGACATCCACCTCGCCCATCTGCTGGATCGCGGATTCAAGGGGTTCGGACACTTCAAGCGCCACCTGTTCCGCCGTGGCACCGGGATATTGCGTGGCGATGACCGCGTTCTTGATGGTGAAAGCCGGGTCTTCCAAACGACCAAGCGACGTGAATCCCCAGATGCCACCGAAGAGGGCAATGAGGATGATCAGCCATGTGTAAAGCGGTCGATCAATCGAGGCGCGCGCGATGTTCATCTGTCTGCCCCTCAGTTCGCGAAGCCGGTGAACCGGCGCACGGGCTGACCGTCTGTCAGCACAGCACCGCCAGCCACAACAACTTCGTCACCGTCGGACAAGCCCTTCAACACCCGAACATCGCCCGACTGCGTGGGTTCGATTGTCACCGGAACGCGGCGGACCGTGCCTTCATCCGCGCCAGCCGGAGAGAACACCATGACGCTCAGCTCACCTGTTGCATCCGCGATGACGGCCGTCGCCGGCACGATGATGCCTGTGCGCTCGTCCTGGACCTTTACGTTGACGGTGACGGACGAGCCGGGAAGAATTTGCAGCCCCTCGGGCGGGGTCAGGCCGAACTGAATGCGGAAGGTCTGCCCGACGCTGGAAGTTTCAGCGTCGAATTCACGGATTTCCAGCGGGAAGACTTCATCGCTTACGGGGAATTTGGCGGTGATGGTGATGTCGTCGTTCTGGCCCGAGCGTTGAAACAGGATCTCGGGCACATCCACCTCGATGCGCAATTCGGACATGTCGTGGATGCGGACGATCGGCGTGCCGGCCGATACGGTGGTAAAAGCCTCGACCGCGCGGCTGGAGACCAGCGCGTCAAATGGCGCGGTCAGAGTCGCGTGTTCCAGTTCGTATTCGGCATCGCGCAGAGCGATCGCGGCCAGTTGCGCTTCGGTCTCTGCGTCATCGACCGCCACCTGGCTGGCCGTGGTGCCCCGCAACCGCGACAGGCGTGCGACGGTTCGGTCGGCCTGTTCCTTTTGCAGCTGCGCCCGCTCGAGCCGCAGTTCGAACGGCTCCTGATCCAGTCGCGCAATCAGGCCTCCTTTGGGGATGACAAACCCTTCGTTGACCGGCATTTCGACGATCTGACCGGCGACCTGAAAGGCAAGATCGACCGTCTGCCGCGCGGCAACACGACCGAAGAACTGGCGGGTGAAGCCGGGCGTTGTTTCGTGCACCTGCATCAGCTTGACCGGTTTCGGAGTATCTTGAGCGGCAATCGGAGTTGCCAAAACGGCCAGTGCAAGGCCCAGAGAGGTCAGGAGTTTCATTTCTTCAGTCCCTCGGGAATTCCCGTTTTCAAAACGTTGTCACGGATTTTGCGCGCCAGTCGCGCGAATTCGGCTGTTTCTTCGTCGTTCAGGCCCGAGGCCCTGTGAAACAGGTCTCCGGCCTCGGCCACCAGCATGTTGCGGGCTTCTTCGCCACGCTCGGTCAGCACCAGCAACCAGGCGCGGCGGTCTTCGGGGTCACGCTCGCGCGTGAGATAGCCGGCTTTTTCCAGCGAATCCGCGGTGGCGGTGATTGTGGACGGTACACTCAGCATATCCGCAGCCAGAACCCCCATGCGTTTCGGCTGATCCAGCTTGATCAGCATGTGGCATTCGGGGTGGCTCAGGTCGGTTTCGATGCTGTCGAATGTCTCTTCCAGTTTCCAGTACAGGGCATATACCCCCATGATCGCCTGAATCTCGGGGCTGAGGCGGCCAAGCCTGGTGCTGATATCGTCGGGCATCGGGGATCTCCGCGCGTTTGGAGGGGTCATATACTTCAGTTTCTGAACTATTCAAGATATGAAGCTACGGCTTTACGCACATTCCCTTAGGTCAACATACCTTGATCAAATCACAACGTGACTGCATTTTGGGCAAATCCGAAACATTCAGGGCTCGCCATGTATACCCCCGCCATCACCGGTACCGGTGTCTTCACGCCTCAGAACGTCATCACCAATGCCGAGCTTGTCGAGGCATTCAACGCTTATGCCGACAAACAGAACGCCAAGAATGCCGAAGCCATCGCCGCCGGACAGATGGAGCCGATGCAGCATTCATCGGAAGAGTTCATCGTCAAGGCATCGGGGATCGAAAACCGCTACGTGATGGACAAGAGCGGCGTGCTGGACCCGGACGTGATGCATCCACTGCTGCGGCAGCGCAGCGATGATGAACCCGGCATCATGACCGAAATGGCGGTGGATGCCTGCAACAAGGCGCTGGCACAGGCGGGGCGTACGGCGGCGGATGTTGATCTGGTAATCTGCGCGGCTTCGAACCACGAGCGCGCCTATCCGGCGATTGCGATCGAAATCCAGCAGGAACTGGGGATCAACGGGTTCGGCTTTGACATGAACGTCGCCTGTTCGTCAGCCACGTTCGGCATTCAGGCCGCGGCGGATATGGTGCGGTCGGGATCGGTGCGGGCGGCGTTGGTGGTGAACCCCGAAATCTGCTCGGGCCATCTGGAGTGGCGCGACCGCGATTGCCATTTCATCTTTGGCGATGTGGCGACGGCAACGCTGATCGAACGGATCGAAGACGCAAAAGGGCCGCATTTCGAAATCCTGTCGACGCGCTGCGCCACTGCGTTTTCCAACAATATCCGCAACAACAACGGCTTTCTGCGCCGCTCGCGCCCTGATGGGCTGACTGACCGGCGCGACATGCAGTTCATGCAGAACGGTCGGAAAGTATTCAAGGAAGTACTGCCGATGGTCAGCAAGCATATCAGCGACCACATGGATGCCGAAGGGGTCGGAAACTCTGATCTGAAACGCCTGTGGCTGCATCAGGCCAACAAGACGATGAACGACTTCATCGGCAAGAAAGTTCTGGGCCGCGAACCCGAGCCGGGCGAGCAACCCAACATCCTTCAGGATTATGCCAACACGTCATCTGCGGGGTCGATCATCGCGTTTTCGAAGTATTCGGACGACTTGCAGGAGGGTGATCTGGGCCTGATCTGCTCTTTCGGCGCCGGGTATTCGGTCGGGTCGGTGATCGTGAAGCGCCACACCTGACGGTTGATCTTGTCTGGCCTAGCCTGCCCCAGTCACTTGGAAGATCTGAAAGGCTGCACCTTCCGCGCCTTGTATCCGTCTGAGATAGGCCGGGATTTCACCCGCAATCAATCGCGACTTCAAACCACGGCCCTGTGACGCCCAGGACCAGAATTCGGCGCGCGGTGCGGACGTACAGAGCATGACGTAATCCACGTCCAGCTCGGTCAGACGTGATCCGATCTGGTCGGCGTCCGATCGGAACAGTTCGATCTGCGCCAGAATTCCAGCCTGATTCCGGTGATAATTGCCCGCCAGAACGGAATGGTCGGTATGGCGCAGCACGTTTGCGGCAAAGTCGAAATCAACAAGGAATCTGCCGGCTGGAAGATCACGCAGGGCCGCATAGGCTTCGGGCGTTTTGCAGGATGCGCCCGAGTTCTGCTGTGACTGTCGGGCCGGCTTCGCGGATGCGGCAAGGGACGGCCCGGCAAAACGCCCCAGCTGCTCATCGATGCTGGCCCCGGTTTTCGGCGAGATGCAGAGGATGAAAGCAACCATCGCAAGCCCTGACAACGCGCGGCGACGGCTTGCATAAGAGCTGTACAGGACACGCAGGATCTGTGCCTGGACAGCCACCAGCGAAACACCCAGGAATGTCATCATTCTGGACTGATAGAGGAACACCACCAGGCCGGTCACGATCAGGGCCAGAAACAGGGCGTATTCCAGTCTGAAAGGCGATCTGACTGCAAAGATCAGGGCGGCTGCCATGCACAGAATCGACATCGCGATCAGGGCCAGCGCTTCGCCCCGGTGCAGTTGCAGAATGACGTTGATCTTCTGAGCTTCCGCCACCTGGCTCAGCCAAAAGTCGCGCATATCCTGAGGCAGGGCTTCGATCGGGTTGCTGAGACAATGCGGGGCGAAGCCGTAAGCGCAGGCCAATGTCACCACGCCAATTGCAACGCATGCGCCGATGCGGACCCACAGTGACCAGCCAGAGCCGATCCAGGCCGCAATGCAAAGCCCTGCCGCGGCAACGCTCGCCGGCAATGCCACGCTGAGAGTCAGGGCGTCACAGCTTGGAAACAGAAAGGCCTCGTGTCCCGTTGTTGCAAGGCTGGTCAGCACAAGCGTCAGGACCAGCCCTATACCAAACGCCATGGTCCGGCGACGGGTCGGTTCGCCGTTTAAGATCCAGTCAATGGCAAAAAACACGGCGGCAAGTGCGATCTGCAATATCGATTCGGTACCTATCGACACCGAAAGCGCCAGGCAGACACCGAGCAGCCATCCGGCATATGGTTTGTCCCTGCGCAAAGCAAACAGCATCAGGGCCGTGACGAACAGAAGAATCTGAGCATTGTGGTGATCAAACGAAAAATAGTCGAACTTTCTGGAGTGTTCGAGCGCAAGCACCCCCACAACCAGCGCCGAAACGGCGCCTTCCCGCGCGCCCAAAACACTGCCTGTCACCGCAAAGGCCCACAAGGTCAGACCCGCCAAAAGTGAGGGCCAGACGAATGCCGTCACCTGAAGGGCCATATCGGGCGGCAAAACCAAACCGAATGTTCCGTAGAGCAAGGCAATCGGCGCGTCGATCAGTCGGGACCAATGCATCAGCGTCCCGCCCTCGGGGCCCAGCCGATACTGATGGCTGTCGAACCAGCCCTGCCCCTGCAACAGATCCTGCACGACCACCCAGCGCATCACGTCGTCAGAGCCTTCCTGATGACCACTCAGGGCCAGTAACACCAGAAGTGCCGCATAGGCGCATACAAAAAAACGCAGAACCACCCGGTCTGCGAAAATACTGTATGTTCCCTGCGATTTCTGCATGGTCCTCTGCCCTTGACGATCTTGCCCGCGACGGACCTTACAGGACAGACGTGACTGAATTGAGGCAACAGGCACGGTCAGCGTTTGTGTCTTTTCGAGCATGAAAAGAGGTAGGCCGCACAGGCGAAAACTGGCCAGTCATGGGTGCAACGGTTCCCGACCCCGGCTAGCTGACGCTTTCTTCTTCCAGATGCAGCTTCATCTCGATCAGAACCTGTTGCAGCAAACTGGTTTCTTTCAGCAACCGTTTGGCTTCGTTGACGGTGATGATTCCGTCTTCGATTGCGGCCTGATACTCGGTCATCAACATCGCAAACCGCTGGCTGAGCGCAATGACATCCGAATTGACACCACCGGTGCGGGGGGTAGAGGTGTTGCGGTCGCTATAGGACAAGGTGATGTTCTTCAGATCCGCCAAAGCCGACGTCACATGCGGATAGGTCGCCGCGTTTTCAAGGCGGGCCACCGCGTCCACTGGCATGAACCTGTCCTCGTGTTCAGCATTGTCTGAATAGTATCGTCCTAAAGTGGCCTTGGATTTCCCTGTAATTTCACACGCGGCTTCGATTCCAACATCCTTGACCAGCGCTTCTGTGTGTTTTTTCAGATAGGCCCCGATATCTGCCATTGTTTTACCTTTGTTACCTGCAAACGCCTGCCCGATGTCCAAACGGGGGAAAGCGTGGGTAAATTTCCCATAACTAAGTCATAATTGAAATGTCATACATTGGCTATCCCTCAGATATGCGGGGGATTTTGTGAGTGAGTGGCGGCAGTTCAAGCCGGTAACGAGTGATTGCAGGGTGATATTGTTAAACCTTGCTGCGTTTTGGCCACATGTTGGCCGACGGCGTCGCTGTTGCAGATGTGGGGGTTCCATCCCCTAGAGCGTAGCTCGGCCTCTGCGAACGCAACGGCGACGTCGCTCCATCAAAACGATTGATATCTTGTTCCTTTTCCCCAAGCGTTTTAGACCCGCGTCATGGCAAAGCTGTATTTCAACTATTCAACCATGAACGCGGGGAAATCGACCGTGTTGCTGCAAGCCTCGCACAACTACCGCGAGCGTGGGATGCAGACCTACCTGATGACCGCGGCCATTGACGGAAGGGCGGGTGCCGGACGGATCGCATCGCGCATCGGCATCTCGGAGGAGGCCGATACCTTCACGCCTGGCGACGATGTCTTCGCGATGATCCGAAACCGTCTGGACGACGGGCCGGTAACCTGCGTGTTCATCGATGAGGCACAGTTCCTGTCCGAAGCTCAGGTCTGGCAGCTGGCCCGGGCGGTCGACGATCTGGACGTACCGGTGCTGGCCTACGGGCTGCGGGTGGATTTTCAGGGCAAGCTGTTTCCCGGATCAGCCGCGCTGCTGGCCCTGGCTGATGAGATGCGCGAGGTCCGCACCATCTGCAAATGCGGACGCAAGGCCACGATGGTGATACGTCAGGACGAAAACGGCAATGCCATCACCGAAGGTGCCCAGGTTCAGATCGGTGGCAACGAGACCTATGTTTCGCTTTGCCGCAAACACTGGCGCGAGGCGGTGGGCGACTAGACCGGGTTGGGCAACGCCTCGCCCGCCACAAAGGCCGCCACGTTATCCAGCGCCATGTGCCCCATGCTGCTGCGCACCTCTTCGGTGGCCGTACCCAGATGAGGCAACAGGGTGACGTTGTCCATTTCACAAAGGGCCCGGGGCACTTTGGGTTCAAACTCGTAGACATCCAGCCCGGCCCCGGCAATCTGACCCGATTGCAGCGCCGCGATCAGGGCCGCTTCGTCCACGACCTCGCCTCGCGCGATATTGACCAGAATGGCCGAAGGATTCATCGCCTGAAGAACCTGCGCGTCGATCAGGTGTCGTGTTTCGGCACCGCCGGGAACGGCGAGCACAACGAAATCGACCGAGGCGGCAAGGGCTTCAAGGTCAGGTGTGAACTCGGCCGGAAAGTCCAGTTGCTTGGCGCTGCGGGATTGATAGGCCACCTGCATTTCGAAACCGAAATGGCACCGGCGCGCGATGGCCTGCCCGATACGGCCCATCCCGACGATACCGACGCGTTTGCCCGTTACATGATGGCCCAGCATCTGCGTGGGATGCCAACCTTGCCATTGGCCTGCGCGAACGAGCCGTTCGCCTTCGCCCGCGCGTCGCGCCGTGGTCAATAGCAGGGTCATGGCGATATCCGCCGTGGCGTCGGTGACTGCGCCGGGCGTGTTGGTCACCTCGACCGAGGCTGCGCGCGCGGTCGCGACATCGATGTGATTGTAGCCGACGCCGAAATTGGCCAAAAGCTTGCACCGAGGCGCGCCTGCATCCGCAAATATCCGAGCCGAAAACTGATCACCCAGCGTGGGCACGACCACGTCGAAATCCGTCAGCGCCGACAGCATTTCCTGCCGCGACATGGGCGCCGTATTGTCTCGAATCTTCACGTCAAACGCGGCGCGGGCGCGGGCCTCGACTGCCGGCGTCATCGGGCGTGTGATCAACAGTTTCATCAATGCATCCGCCCGCCTGTCGGAACTCGGCCGTCGGGACCGATCAGAACAATCTCGCCGTTTTCATCGGGCAGACCCAGCACCAGAACTTCGGACATGAATCTGCCGATCTGGCGAGGGGGGAAATTGACCACGGCCATGACCTGTTTGCCCACCAAGGTCGACGGATCATAATGCGCGGTGATCTGGGCCGACGTCTTGCGCTCGCCAATCTCATCACCAAAGTCGATCCACATCTTGATCGCGGGTTTGCGGGCTTCGGGATAGGGTTCAGCGCGGATCACCTCGCCCACGCGGATATCAACCTTGAGAAAATCGTCGAAAGAAATCTCACTCACGTGACAGCTCCTTGGATCGGTCGGTTGCGGCCTTGACGGCACGGTGCAGCAAGTCAGGGAAGCCGCGTTCTTCATGCATCAGCACCTCAAGCGCGGCTTGGGTCGTGCCGTTCGGCGATGTTACATTGATCCGCAGTTGAGACGGATCCTCGTCAGCGGACATCGCCAGTGCGCCGGCTCCAGCCACCGTCGATTTGGCCAGTTTCATCGCAAGGTCGTGCGGCAGGCCCTGCGCCTCGCCTGCTTTGGCAAGTGTTTCAATCAGATGGAACACATAGGCAGGACCGGATCCGCTGAGGCCGGTGACCGCATCCATCTGCGCCTCGTCTTCAAGACGCACCGTCTCACCCACCGCCGACAGCAGGTTTTCGGCCAGAGCCAGATCCTCGACCGAGGCGTGGCTGTTGCCAATCAGCGCGGTGATGCCCCGACGGATCGCGGCGGGGGTGTTGGGCATGGCGCGAATGATCGGCGTATCGCTGCCCAGAACGGATTCGAACGTGGCAATCGAGGTGCCCGCCGCGACCGAAACAAACAGCGTGCTGCCACCGCCCAGCGCCTGAATGGCGGGCAAGGCCTCGCCCATCATCTGCGGCTTGACCGCGACCAACACCACGGCAGGGGCTTCGGGCAAGGGTGTGTTGATGTTGACGCCCTGCGCCTTCAGCCAGTCGGACGGGTGCGGATCGATCACCCAAACGGACGCTGGCGGAAGGCCGTGTTCCAGCCATCCCGCCAGCATTGCGGACCCCATCTTTCCGCACCCCAGAAGCACAAGCCCCTGTTCGGCCACACGCGTCATGTCCATTTGCCCCTCCCGCGTTACATGTCGGTTTGGGGCAAAGCTTTACGCCCGGCCGTAGGCCTCTGCAATGGCCACTTGCATGGCTTCTTCTGGCTCTCGATTACCCCAAGTCACCAGTTGGATCGCCGGATAATACCGCTCGGCGCTCATGACAGCGGCGGTGATCATCGTGTTGATCTGATCCGCGCTGGCTGTCTGTCCCCCTGCAAGGACCAGCCCATAGCGGTAGACCATCAGCTTTTGGTTTGCCCAATAGGTAAAGGCACCTGCCCAGCACTGGTCATTCATCTTGTTGAGCAACTCATAGAGCTGCATTTCACGCTCGGCCGGCGGCTCCATTTCGAACGAGCACACCATGCGCAGCGTTTCGTCATAGTTGGACCAGGCCAGAGTGATCGAATAGGTCCGCCACTGGCCTTCGACGGCCATGGCAATCTGATCGTCCCCAATGCGGTCAAAATCCCAGTCGTGATGTTCGGCCAGATGTTCAACAATGTCGATCGGATGAATGTCTTCTTCGAGATACTGCTCGGAAAGGGCCATAATGCCACCTCACTAATCTCTAGCGTTTTGGGGCTGGCAGCGCCCCAGCGCTAGTTGCCTGCTCTACAAGCCGGGCTTCCCCCGTGGGCCTGTACTAAATATGGTGCGACGTGGCGGGAGTTCTGGCAACCCTATTTCTTGGGGATAACAGCAATAAGTTGTGGACAGTCGGCAACGGCGATCAAAATATTGCCAGTCGCACCAGCTTTGTCTTGATTAAATTCTGCGACGCGTCAAAATACACATCACCGCACAATCCGGGCTGGATTGCGCGGCTTTAAGCTTTGTCCAGACAACTTGAAAACGGGAAACGCCCGGGCGTTATTTATCCAGTTTCGCCTCGAGCGCAGCAATGCGGGCTTCGAGTGCGGCGTTTTCTTCGCGCGCTTTCTGTGCCATGGCGCGGACGGCATCGAATTCTTCGCGGGTGACGAAATCACGGTCGGCCAGCCAGCGGTCGATCATCGACTTCATCGCGTTCTCGGCCTCTTCCCGCGCGCCCTGCGCGACACCCATGGCGTTGGTCATCAGCTGGGACATGTCGTCCAGTATCTTGTTGCGGGTTTGCATATCACTACTCCGGTATCGCGGTTGATCTCTATATGGGGAAAGAATGCCGCAGGCTCAAGGTTGACTTGCCCTGCAAACCCCGGGCAATGAGACGCACATGCAGGCTGTTCTGAATTTCCCCGATCTGTCGCCCGAATTGTTCTCGATCTCGCTGCTCGGGATGGAGTTCGCGTTGAGGTGGTATGCGCTGGCCTATATCGCGGGCATCCTGATTGCGTGGCGGCTGGCAGTCGTGGCGTTGCGCCGCCCTGCCCTGTGGCCTGCGGACGGCTCGCCGATGAAACCTGACCAACTGGAAGATCTGGTCACCTGGATCATTCTGGGCGTGATCCTGGGCGGGCGGCTGGGTTTCGTGCTGTTTTATCAACCCGGCTATTACCTGTCGCATCCGCTTGAGATCGTGAAGGTCTGGCAAGGCGGCATGGCGTTTCATGGGGGGCTGCTGGGCGTGATCCTGGCCGCGTACCTGTTTGCCCGCCGCCATCAGATCCCCGCCCTGTCGCTGGGCGACCTGGTTGCCTACACCGTGCCACCCGGCCTGTTGTTGGGACGACTGGCCAATTTCGTCAATGCCGAGCTGTGGGGCCGCCCGAGCGAGCTGCCCTGGGCCGTCATCTTTCCCGGTTTTGCCGCGCAGGACTGCCCCGGCGTGGTTGCGGGAATGTGCGCCCGGCACCCTTCGCAGCTGTACGAAGCGGCGCTGGAAGGCGTGTTGCTGGGAGCGTTGTTGCTGTGGCTGGTCTATCGCCGGGGGGCCTTTCAGAAACCCGGCCTGATCATGGGCACGTTTCTGGCCGGTTACGGCGCATCGCGCTTTATTGTTGAATTCTTCCGTCAGCCGGATGCGCAGTTCGTGTCGCCCGGCAATCCGCTGGGATTGGCCTGGCATGTGGGCGGATATGGCCTGACCATGGGGCAGATCCTGTCATTGCCCATGATCGCGCTTGGCCTGTGGTTTGTCTTTCGCGCAGGGCGGGCAAAATGAGCCTGACCGATCGCCTGATCGCCCGCATCCGACAGGATGGACCGATGAGCGTGGCCGACTACATGGCCGAATGCCTTCTGCATCCCACGCTGGGCTATTACACGACGCGTGATCCGTTGGGGGCGGCCGGGGATTTCACCACGGCACCGGAAATCAGCCAGATGTTTGGCGAACTGATCGGGCTGTGCCTTGCGCAATGCTGGATGGATCAGGGCCGTCCCGCGCCATTCACCCTGTGCGAATTGGGGCCCGGGCGCGGCACTCTGATGAGTGACATATTGCGTGCCACCCGAACCGTGCAGGGATTTCACGATGCTGCCCGGATTGTGCTGGTCGAGGCCTCGCCTGCCCTGAAGCAGGTGCAGGCGGACACGCTGAAGGACTACACACCGAACTGGGCCGACAGTGTCGCAGAGTTGCCGGACCAGCCACTGCTGCTGGTGGCGAACGAGTTCTTCGACGCGCTGCCTGTCCGGCAGTTCCTGCGCGACGGTGACGGCTGGTGCGAACGCCTGGTCGGCGAACGCGACGGCGAATTGCTGTTTGGCCGAGGCCCCAACGGGCCGCAGGTGGCGCTGGCGGACAGGCTTTCGGACACCAAGGATGGTGATCTGGTCGAGCTATGCGCTGCAGCGATCCCCATTCTGACCGTGATTGCCGGTCGGATCGCCAGCCACGGAGGTGCCGCGCTGATCGCCGATTATGGCGACTGGCATTCGTTGGGTGATACGCTGCAAGCCCTGCAAAACCACCAGCCCGCCGATGCTTTGGCGTCACCCGGTCAGGCCGACCTGACGGCACATGTGGATTTTGAACCTCTGGCCATTGCGACCCGCGCTTGTGGAGCCCGGCACACACGCCTGACACCGCAGGGCGTGTTTCTGGAACGGCTTGGCATAACCGCCCGGGCGCAGGCTTTGTCCCGGTCGCTGAGCGGTTCCGAGCTGGATGCCCTGGCCGCCGCGCATCGCCGGTTGACGCATCCGGCCGAAATGGGAAATCTGTTCAAGGTGATGGGCCTCTATCCGGCCTATGCTGCACCACCGCCGGGATTGGAGCCATGACACTGGAAATTCTGACTTCGGACTTGCTTTCCCCATTTCGTCACGGGTTCTTCACCCGTCGCGGCGGGGCGTCCTCTGGTATCTTCGGCGGGTTGAATTGCGGGTATGGATCGTCAGATCAAACCGAAATTGTCGCACTGAACCGCCGGCGGGTTGCCGATGCGATGGGCGTCGCGCCCGAGGCGATGATCGGCGTGCATCAAGTTCATTCCTCAACGGTTCTGACGGTTGAACAGCCCCTGGAAGGTGACAAACCGCGCGCCGACGCGGTCGTGACGGCCACACCCGGTCTGGCGCTGACAATTCTGACGGCAGATTGCCAGCCAGTTCTGTTTGCCGATCCCGCGGCCAATGTGATCGGAGCCGCCCATGCGGGCTGGCGCGGCGCGCTTGACGGTGTGCTGGAGGCGACGCTGGACGCCATGGAAGCGCTTGGCGCAACACGCCGGAATATCAACGCCGTCATCGGCCCCAGCATTTCGCAACGCGCCTACGAAGTGGGCCCCGAGTTTCTGGACGCATTTATCGCCGATTCTCCAGACAACACCCGGTTCTTTGCAAACGGACAGGATGACCGGCTGCAATTCGACCTGCCCGCCTTTGGCTTGCACCGATTGCGGCAGGCCGGTGTCGGGCAGGCGGAATGGACCCGGCACTGCACATATTCCGACCCGGACCGGTTCTATTCCTATCGCCGCACAACACATGCAAACGAGGCCGATTACGGGCGGTTGATCTCGGTCATAAGATTGTGATTTTGGCCCAGATTTAGGCGTCGCGCCACTTTTCCGCCACATTTGTTGTGTTTACCGGACTCAGAATCGTAACGAGTTTTGCCAGCTATCAGATGGTCTTCTGACGTCCTTGTTTCGGACGCTGGCGTGTTGAGTGGAAGGATGGACCGACTATAAATTTCTTGTCTGCAAAACATCCCGGATAAGCCTTATCCATGCCGCAAACGTGCGTCACAAAAGGTTCATAACGGATGCGGGAAACAAACCCGTTCAGAGCAGGACCAGAAAATGAAAACCAAATCTCGCTTTCTCAAAGCCATGGTTGCCGCCACGCGGAGCCAGAAGCTGGAAATGCCGTGGAAGCGGGTATCAAGCCATTCTGTCAGGGTCGCCAGCCGCATCGCGGCACGACGCTGAGACAGAAACACCCTGAGGCCAAGCTGCCGGTCTCGATTGGGTGAAGGCGCTTCGGGCTTGCTCCTGCCCGATGCGTGGCGTGTCGCGATCTGAGGGGGTCGAGACGGATTCAGGAGTTGTGTGTGTGCGGGCAATTTTCGCCCGTGAAGTACGAGTTTGTCTGGGGGGTCAATGTGTTGACCATTGGAAAGCGAGATTTTGTCGCAATGCGGGGTCCGACCGACCGCCGCCCAAGGGTCACCCATTTGTTTCAAGACAAAGAACCAGTTCGCCAGGTTGGCCTGTACGGGGATACGCCGCGCCTGACCGGACAATTTGAGGGGAAGGAATATTTATGACTATTCCTAGTTCACTGGCCCGTGCGGCCAGAAATGCGATCGAAACGACAGCCATGCTGCGGGAAGCACCGCGGCCGGTTGCGAAACCAAAGGCTCAGCTGCGCCGGTATGAAGTCAGCAGCCTGTTGAAAAACGGAAACGTGGTTCAGACCAGACACATCGCGCCCGCTCTGCCAATGTTCGAAGACGCCTTTTGTGCCTTCACGCGCGGATCGCTGGTTGAAACGGAACATGGGCCCATGGCCATCGAAGACCTGATGCCGGGGGATACAGTCCTGACTCAGGATGGCGCGTCGGAAACCGTACTGTGGAAGGGATCTGTCACTCTGATCCCCGGACGCCCGGATTCGCGGGGCCGCACGCGGCCGCTTACGCGCGTCACGGCAGATACATTCGGGATGCAAAAGCCGATGTCGGGTGTAATCGCCGGGCCTGCAGCACGGATCGTGGGCACACCGACGCATTTACGGCATTTGTATGGAAATGACCCGATTCTGACACCTGTGTCCGAATTTCAGGATGGAACGGGCGTGATTGAAACAATGCCGCCGACGCCAGTTGAACTGTTTCACATTTGTCTGAAACGGCATTCCGTTATTCGGGTAGATGGTTTACAGTTCGAAACGTATCACCCAGGTGTGAACGCGGTCCGGATGATCAGCCACTCGTTGCGGTCGGTTTATCTGAACCTGTTTGCGCATATCGAGTCGCTCAACGATTTTGGTCCGCTGCTGATGCCGCGTGCCGGGGACGGAGAAATCGACGCGATGACAGCCTGAGTACGATAGCGATTACTGCATTATGGGGGGCATCATGCAGCTGTTACTAAGTTGGATTCTATCCTTGGCGGTGGCTGCCATGCTGCCACCGAACACCGCACCTGCAAAACGTCTGGGGGTTACGCCGTCCGGTTCATTCGTTCTTCCAGAACGTCGAACGGCACGCCTGGTTCGTCTTTTGCGCCGCGGATAACAAGCGAAGTCTTGACGCTGGCCACGTTTGGCGTGGTCAGCAGTTCACCGGTCAGAAACTGCTGAAAACTGCTGAGATCGGGTGCGACGCATTTCAGGATGAAGTCCACCTCGCCGTTCAGCATGTGGCATTCACGGACAAGCGGCCATTCGCGGCAGCGTTCTTCGAACGCGCGCAGCTCGGTCTCGGCCTGACTGTCAAGACCGACCATGGCGAACACCTGCACTTCGAATCCCAACTCACGGGAATTCACCTCGGCGTGGTAACCGGTGATATAGCCGGATTCTTCCAGTGTGCGCACGCGGCGCAGACAGGGCGGCGCCGAAATTCCGACCCGTTTGGCAAGTTCCACATTGGTCATACGACCGTCTGCCTGTAGTTCCGCCAGAATCTTGCGGTCGATATCATCCAGCCGAGTCGTGACCATCAAATGCTCCTGATTATTGCGGTTCTTATATCAGCCCCCCACGCGCGCGCAATAATGTTTCGTACATGCGCAATTTTCTTTGTTTTCAAATCTCTCATTTCGCCCTGACCCTGCGCAAGGTGGCTTGAACGGCCTTGAACAGTAAGGGGCTTTAAGCCGGGTCTGTCGGTCGCTATATCGGGGCGACGGGCCAAAAGCCCAATTCAGGCAATTCGAGCGGAGTTACCATGGCCGACACACGACACACCAAGGTTCTGATCATCGGATCGGGGCCGGCAGGATACACTGCGGGCGTTTACGCAAGCCGCGCCATGCTGGAACCCATCCTGGTGCAGGGTATCGAGCCCGGCGGCCAGCTGACGACAACGACCGAGGTCGAGAACTGGCCCGGCGACACCGAGGTACAGGGCCCGGACCTGATGATCCGGATGCAGGATCATGCCAAGGCCATGGGTTGCGAAGTGATTGGCGACATCATCAACGATCTGGACCTCAGCCAGCGCCCCTTCACCGCCAAGGGCGACAGCGGCACTACCTACACGGCGGACGCCGTCATTCTGGCGACCGGCGCGCGCGCCAAATGGCTGGGCCTGCCGTCGGAAGAAAAGTTCAAGGGCTTTGGCGTTTCAGCCTGCGCCACCTGCGACGGGTTCTTCTATCGCGGACAGGAAATCGTGGTGATCGGCGGCGGCAATACGGCCGTGGAAGAGGCCCTGTTCCTGACCAATTTCGCCAGCAAGGTGACTCTGATCCATCGCCGCGATGAGCTGCGCGCGGAAAAGATCCTGCAAGACCGGCTGATGAAGAACGACAAAATCGAGCCTCTGTGGTTCCACGAGTTGGACGAAGTGATCGGCACCGACGCGCCGCTGGGCGTCGAGGGCGTTCGCGTCAAACATGTCAAAACCGGAGAGATCACTGAAATCCCCTGTAAAGGCGTGTTTGTTGCCATCGGCCACGCGCCCGCGAACGAGCTGGTCAAGGACACGCTTGAAACGCATATGGGTGGCTATGTCGTCACCAAGCCGGGCAGCACGGAAACCTCGGTTCCGGGCGTGTTCGCAGCGGGCGATCTGACCGATCACGTCTATCGTCAGGCGGTCACAAGCGCCGGTATGGGCTGCATGGCGGCACTGGATGCCGAACGGTTCCTGGCGGAAAACGAATAACGCGCGTTCTGAATGTTGCAGGGCTGCCCCGGTGAATTCAGATCCGAAGGCCGTCAGCCTTTTCAGTACAGTGCCCCCGGGGTTTAAGGGGGCACTGCACAGCATACGCTGCTCTGCAATCACTGATCGGCAGCC
Organism: Ruegeria sp. HKCCD6157; assembly: GCF_013110685.1. Classification (NCBI taxonomy): domain Bacteria; kingdom Pseudomonadati; phylum Pseudomonadota; class Alphaproteobacteria; order Rhodobacterales; family Roseobacteraceae; genus Ruegeria; species Ruegeria sp. HKCCD6157. The sequence goes on along the minus strand of NZ_WVRB01000001.1, from coordinate 459,617 downwards.
GATGCCACCTGCCAATCCCTTGACCCCCAGCCGGCGGCGTATCAGGATTGCCGAGGGAAAAGCGAAAAACAGGTGAACATTTGAACAACGCTCTTTGGCGCGGCGGGTGGTCAACCCGACTCAGGATCGTCAGTGGTCTTGTGTTGTTTGTGTTCGCGTTCTTTCACTTCATAAATATTGGCTTGGGCCTGTTTCACACGGATTACCTGCACGGGATGCAGGACGGTCGAAAGGCCGTTACCCGCCACGATGTCATGAGCGTGCTTCTCTATGCTGCCCTGTTCACGCATGCAGGTCTGGCCCTGACATCGATCGCGCAACGCAGAACCCTGCGCATGCCCTTCAGCACGGCGTTGCAGGTCGTTCTGGGCTTGCTGATTCCGCTGCAACTGATCTCGCACATCGTGCAGACGCGGGTCGCGCACGAAGTCTATGACGTCAATGACGAGATGGGATATATCATCATTTTGATGTGGCCCAGTATCGCCGTATGGATGCAAAGCGCCTTGTTGCTGATCGTTTGGATACACGGCTGCATCGGTTTGCATATGTGGTTGCGGCTGACCCGGTGGTGGTCGCGGGTCGTGCCCTATCTGATCGGCGTTGCGGTTTTCGTGCCATTATTCGCGTTGGCCGGATTGCTGACCGAAGGTCGACGCATATGGGCCGACTTTGCTGATGAATTCCTGCGCGAGCAATATATCGAGCACTACAATTGGCCATCGCCCGAAGCCTTCCAGACCCTGTTCAGTGTAAAAGATTATGGCCTTTTGATCTTCTGGCTGGCTCTGGGGGCGACGGGTCTGGTTTACATCGGGCGCAAACTGTGGCGGCGCAGGCATTCGGTGCGCGTGAATTACGCCAAAGGGCCCGAGGTGGTCGCGGAAAAAGGCATGACGTTACTTGAGATTTCGCAGGTGAACGGCGTGCCGCACGCCGCCTTGTGCGGTGGAAAGGGGCGCTGCACCACATGCCGTGTCATCGTAGAGGATGGCAGCGACGCCCTGCCGCCGCCCGGCGACGTCGAAGCACGCAGCCTTGCCGCTGTGGGCGCCTCGCCGCAGACGCGACTGGCCTGCCAGATACGCCCAACGGAACCCACCACTGTTTTTCGGGTTTTCAGGCCAGATGGCGGGCGCATACGCGGACATGCCAGCCAGGGTCAGGAACGTCAGTTGGCTGTTTTGTTTCTGGACATGCGCAGCTTTACCGCGCGCACGACCGGCCAATTGCCTTATGACATCGTGTTCCTGCTGAACCGGTTTTTCGATGCGGTCGTGCCAGCCATCACCAAGGAAGGCGGTGTCGTGGACAAATATATGGGAGACGGGCTGCTGGCCGTTTTTGAAAAGCCGAATGCGGCAGCGTCCGCCCGTGCCGGATTGCAAGCCGCCATCGACATCAGTCACGCCCTTGATGAATTCAACGCACAGCTCGAGGCCGAAGGAAGCCCCGGCATTCGCATCGGGATGGGTCTGCATCTTGGGGATCTGGTGGTGGGTGAGATCGGAGCCGCGGGCCATGCGTCGAAAACCATAATCGGCGACGCCGTCAATGTCGCCAGCCGTCTGGAAAGCGAAACCAAGGCGCTGAAGGTCGAACTGCTGGTCTCGGAAGAGTTGCTGAAGGCCGCAGGTGTCGTCGTGCCCCAGAACGGCATCAGATTGTTCCAGCTGCGCGGCGTGTCTGAACCGATTCCCGCCCTGCCCGTCACCCGTGCGTCCACACTTGAGCAGAACGCCACAAAACAGGAACAGAAATTCTCTGCATGAACCAATAACCTCTGATCGCAAGGATCAGATCATCGATTTGACCCGTGAATTAGAAATTCCTTCCAATTCAAAAATATTCGGCGCATATCCTCCTTTGTTACATTCCCGCCTGTGGACTTCGCCTGTCAGTCGGTGCAAACGCCTCGAAACCGCCTGATATCCACTGGCAAATCAACACTGCGACAAGAGAATTCCAATGACGATGTTAAGCAATCTGGCCCCGATCCCCGAACTGTATGTGTCATACGATTCGGCGCAGAAGCTGAAGGTGGAAGCGGCCGACCTGACCAGCTGGGATCTGAGCCCGCGTCAGATCTGCGACCTGGAACTTCTGATGAATGGCGGGTTCAACCCGCTCAAGGGATTTCTGAGCGAAGCGGATTACGACAATGTGGTCGAAAATATGCGCCTGGCCGATGGAACGCTTTGGCCAATGCCCATCACATTGGATGTCAGCGAAGACTTCGCGGATCAGATCGAACTTGGGCAGGATATCGCGCTGCGTGATCAGGAAGGCGTAATCTTGGGCACCATGACCGTGATCGACCGCTGGACTCCGGACAAGTCACGCGAGGCAGAGAAGGTCTTTGGCGCCGATGACGATGCCCACCCGGCAGTGAACTATCTGCACAACGTGGCCGGCAAGGTCTATCTGGGCGGACCGGTGGTCGGAATCCAACAACCCGTACATTACGATTTTCGTGGGCGCCGCGACACGCCGAATGAATTGCGCGCCTATTTCCGCAAGCTGGGCTGGCGCCGCATCGTGGCCTTCCAGACCCGCAACCCGCTGCACCGCGCACATCAGGAGCTGACCTTCCGCGCCGCCAAAGAGGCACAGGCCAACCTGCTGATCCACCCGGTCGTGGGCATGACCAAACCGGGCGACGTCGATCATTTCACCCGCGTGCGCTGTTACGAGGCGGTGCTGGATAAATACCCCGCTTCGACCACCTCTATGAGCTTGTTGAACCTGGCCATGCGCATGGCTGGCCCTCGCGAGGCCGTCTGGCACGGCCTGATCCGCGCCAACCACGGCTGCACCCACTTCATCGTCGGCCGCGACCACGCAGGCCCCGGCAAGAACAGCAAGGGTGAGGATTTCTACGGCCCCTATGACGCGCAGGATCTGTTCCGACAGTTTCAGGACGAAATCGGCGTTGAAATGGTGGACTTCAAGCACATGGTCTATGTGCAGGAACGCGCCCAGTACGAACCGAATGACGAGATTCTCGACAAGGACAACGTCACGATCCTGAACATCTCGGGTACCGAACTGCGCCGCCGCCTGCGTGAAGGGCTGGAAATCCCCGAATGGTTCTCGTTTCCCGAGGTGGTCGAGGAACTGCGCCGCCGCTTCCCGCCGCGCTCCAAGCAGGGTTTCACCGTGTTCTTCACCGGCTTTTCGGGCTCGGGCAAGTCGACCATCGCAAACGCGCTGATGGTCAAGCTGATGGAGATGGGCGACCGCCCGGTGACGCTGCTGGATGGCGACATCGTTCGCAAGAATCTCAGCTCGGAACTGGGCTTCTCGAAGGAACACCGCGACCTGAACATCCGCCGCATCGGATATGTGGCATCCGAGATAACCAAGAACGGCGGCATCGCCATCTGCGCCCCGATCGCGCCCTATGCCACCACGCGCCGTGCCGTGCGGGAAGAGATCGAACAGTTCGGAGCCTTCTGCGAGGTGCATGTGGCCACCAGCATCGAGGAATGCGAACGCCGCGACCGCAAGGGTTTGTACAAGCTGGCGCGCGAGGGCAAGATCAAGGAGTTCACGGGCATCTCGGACCCTTACGATGTTCCGGAAAACCCCGAGCTGCGCGTCGAAACCGAAAATGTCGAGGTCGACAACTGCGCCCATCAGGTGCTGCTGAAACTGGAAAGCATGGGCCTGATCGCAGCAAACGGATAACAGCCTCATCTGACCTTGTTTGGCGGCCTCCGGTCATTCCGGGGGCCGTTCCTTTTTTGGTCACCAATTGACAATTGCCGTTGGTCCTGATGGTTTTCAGGACCTCAAGGCGGGTGTGAAACTGAGATGACGAACAGGTCTCCGACCATTGCCAGTTTCTGGTTTGGATCCGATCTGAGTTGGTTGGAGCAACTTTGCCTCCAGTCCTTTCTGGATCATGGTCACCGCTTCGTCCTGTATGTCGCGCACGAGGTAAAAGGCATTCCGGCAGGTGTCGAAACCCGCCCTGCCAGCGACGTTTTCTGGCCGCCGCCTTTTGTGGTCAAGGCCGAAGACAGACAGGGCGTTGCCGTCTTCTCGGATATTTTCCGGCTGCATCTGATGCGGCAAGGCGAGATGATCTGGGTCGATCTGGATGCCTATTGCGTACGGGCGTTCGACTTTTCGACGGATTTCGTGTTCGGTCTCTCCAAACGGGGTGACTTCCCGACGGGTGTGCTGCGCCTGCCCACAAGATCGGCGACCCTGGAACGGATGCTTGAATTTGTCATGTCGTCTAACCCGTCCCAACCCTGGCGTGGACGCAGATTGCAGCGCTACAATCGGGAACGAACCGCCAGAGGGGAACGCTGGGGCATCGAAGCCCTGCCCTGGGCCAGTTCGGGGCCCAAAGCCTTTGGCCATTTCCTGCGCCAGACGGCAGAGGACCGCCATGCCATGGCTGCTGAAACCTTTTATCCGCTGGCCAAGGAGGAATTGTGGAAGCTCCACGATCCGCGCATCGCGACGAACGAAATCGAAACCGAAGCCGTGCATTCGGTACACATCTACGGCCATCAGAAGAAACTGATGGCCAACCGGATGGCCGGGCTGCCGGTTTCAGGGTCATATCTGGACAGGTTGTGTAAACGACACGCGATCGAGCCAAGTACGGCCCCGATTCTGCGGTTGGCCTGGATGTAGCCCGTGGCATCCGGCCAGGGTTTCGCGGGTCAGCCCTTGGTCGGCTCCCGCCTAGTTTATCGGCATTTCCGGAAGGTCGACCTGCCCGCGCATCAGGATATGCCCCTGACCAGAAACCTTGATGCCCGTCATCGCATCAGACGGGCCGACACGCGTGACGATGGCTTTCCCGGGGCGGCCCATATCGTGACCCTGCTGGGCGATGAAGCTTTCCTTTTGCATCAAGCCATGTTTCCACAAATAGGCGGCCATCGCACCGGTGGCAGACCCGGTAAACGGATCTTCGGGCGGGCTGGGCGGTGCCAAGAGAAGGCGTGAAAACGTATCCCCCTCATCGGTTGCCCCTTGCAGCGTGACAAGAAACGGCTCGGCCATGTCCGAGCCGGAATACCCCGCAGTTTCAGCCACTTTGCGCAACGGGCCTTCAACCAGTTGAGCAGCCCGCAAGGCCGCATGATCCCGCAGAACGGTGATGCAGAACGGCAAGCCGGTTGAAACCATTTGAGGCGGAGAAATGATTGCTTCCGGTGGCAGGCTGACCGCTTCCGCCACCAGTTCCGCTGGGACGCGCGTACCGAATTGCGGTGCGACCTGAGTCATTTCGATCTGATCCCCCTGCAAACGGATCGACACCAGGCCGGCACCGGTTTCCAGCGTCAGACGCTCGCCCGAGATCATTCCGCGGGATCGCATCGCCGCGACGGTGGCGATAGTCGGATGCCCCGCAAAGGGAATTTCGCGGCTGGCCAGAAAGTAGCGGACGCGGATGTCGGCCACGTCGGACGGCCCGGTAAAGGTGCATTCGACCAGAGAGGTTTCGCGCACATAGGCCATGCAGACCTCTTGCGTCAGGCGCGCACCTTCATGGACGACGGCACATCCGTTGCCACCGAAGGCGCGATCACTGAAGGCGTCCACCCAGTCAAAGTCAAACCAGCCCATGATGCCACTCCTGCTTTAGCATTTGTGGCACGATCACTGCATAGGCAGAAAATGTCACGTCTTTTCAGCAGTGTTTCAGGCCGCCTAGTGAACCGCCACCGGAGACAGATCATGTTCGCGCGCCAGCACGAAGGCCAGCTTGCGGTCAGCGACCAGCGCCAGTTGCTGCCCGTCGGAATCGTGGACGGCGTAAAGCTGATCCAGATCGCCGGCCTGTTCACGAACTTCCCGAGGCAATTCAGATACTTCAACCGTTTTGACATAGACAATACGGTTGCCTTGGGCGTTGATTTCAATCGGTGTATTCATTGCTCTTACCCCTTCCGTATGTTGATCGTCTGAACCACAGTTTCCGGCACGGCGCGGGTCAGATCCACATGCAGCAGACCGTTTTCCATGATCGCCTCGCCCACTTCGACGCCATCGGCCAGCACGAACATGCGCTGGAACTGACGCGCCGCAATGCCGCGATGCAGGAAGATGCGCCCCTCGCTGTCGTCGCGCTGACGGCCCCGGATCACCAACTGGCGATCCTCGATCGTGATTGACAGATCCTCTTCGGCAAACCCGGCCACCGCAAGAGTGATGCGATAGGAAAAATCCGAGGTCTGTTCGATGTTATAGGGCGGGTATCCCTCATTTCCGGCCTTTGCAGACCGTTCCAGAAGGCGTTCCAACTGCTCGAACCCCAAAAGATGCGGGTATGAGCCAAGAGTAAGTTTCGACACGTATTTTCGTCCTTCTTTGTAAAAGCGACGTGGTGTGCGGCCCCGTTCTGGCAACCGCCTGCAATAGAATATGGGAAGAAACCAGGATGTCCACAAGGTCTGGCGCGATAACGTCTGACACACTATCTTGTTGGCCAAGCACCACAACCAACTCGAGTCGCCAATGAACGCGCCTACCGATCTTTCGATGAAAACAGATGAAGTATTGCGTGTTGAGCTTGAGGTTTTCCGCCGACAGCACCGCGATCTGGATGAGGCGATTCAGGCATTGCATGACAAGGGAACGGCCGATCAACTGACCTTGCGGCGCCTGAAAAAAGAGAAACTGCGCCTGAAAGACATCATCCGCCTGATCGAAGACCGCCTGACGCCCGATATCATCGCCTGAACGCCCTGTACCGCATTGCCAGCCAACCGGATTTGGCTATAGTGCGCGCTCTTTCTGAGCGCGGGGACGTATGCGGATGAGCGATGTGAAAGTGGGGATCATCATGGGCAGCCAGTCGGACTGGCCAACGATGAAGGAAGCCGCGGATATTCTGGACGAACTGGGCGTCGCCTACGAAGCGCGCATCGTATCGGCTCACCGCACGCCGGACCGGCTGTGGGATTATGGCAAAACCGCTGTTTCGCGTGGGTTGCAGGTGATCATTGCTGGTGCAGGTGGGGCTGCGCACCTTCCGGGCATGATGGCGTCGAAAACGCGGGTGCCTGTGATTGGCGTCCCGGTGCAGACCCGAGCCTTGTCGGGCGTGGATTCGCTGTATTCCATCGTGCAGATGCCCAAAGGGTTTCCGGTGGCGACCATGGCGATCGGGTCCGCCGGCGGGGCCAATGCCGGCCTGATGGCGGCGGGCATTCTTGCATTGCAGGATGATGCTTTGGCCGAAAGGCTGGACAGCTGGCGTGACGCGTTGTCAGCCTCGATCCCCCAGGAACCGCAGGGATGAGCCGGATCGGCTTTGTCGGCACCGGCCATATCGCCGCGCCGATTGCGCGGCTGATGGCCGCCAAGGGGCACCAGATCAGCGTGACCGAGCGCAACGCCAAGGTTTCAGCCGCCTTGAAGGCGGAACTGGGCGTAACCGTCGCTGCGCCTCAGGTCGTGATTGACACCTCGGACATCGTGTTCCTGTGCCTGCGCCCGCATATCGCGGCCGAGGTTCTGGACCCGCTGACATTCCGCGCCGATCAGCAGATCGTGTCGGTCATGGCGGCGGTTTCGGCCGAGCACCTGGCCGCGCTTTGCGCCCCGGCGTCGGATTTCGTGCAGACCATCCCGCTGGGCTTTCTGGAAACCGGCGGCTGCCCGATGGCGGCTTTTGGCAATGATCGCCTGCTGGCGGATCTGTTTGAACCGGAGAACCCCGTGGTCAAGGTTGCGGATGAAGCCGCGCTGAACGCGCATTTCGCCATTTGTGCCATGGTTCCCGGCATTCTGGACCTGATGGCCACCGGTGCCGAATGGCTGGGTGACGCAACCGGTGATGCGGACGGGGCCGAGTTCTATACAACGCAGTTGATGGCGGGTTTTCTTGCCTCGATGGAAAAAGGCGCCGCCGGACGGTTGGCGCAGGAGCGTGACGCCCTGGCGACCGAGGGCACGCTGAGCCTGCAAATGACGGACGCCCTGAAAGACGGGGACGCGCACGAGGCGCTGCGTTCCGCGCTTGGGGCAATTGGCAAACGTTTGGAGAGTTAAAGATGGCGGAAATGCTCGCCCAAGGTGCAGTGATCGGGATTCTGGGGGGCGGTCAGCTGGGCCGGATGCTGTCCGTAGCAGCCGCCAGGCTGGGTTTTGTCAGCCATATCTATGAGCCGGGTGCGAACCCACCGGCGGGGCAGGTTGCGGATCGCGTCACTACTGCGGCCTATGACGATGCAGATGCGCTGAAAGCCTTTGCCGATGCGGTGGATGTCATCACCTATGAGTTCGAGAACATCCCGACCGAAGCGCTGGACATTCTGGAAGCGCACCGCCCGATCCGCCCCGGGCGCGAGGCCTTGCGGGTCAGCCAGGACAGGTTGACCGAGAAGACGTTTCTGCAAGAGCTGGGCCTGAAGACGGCCCCGTTTGCGGATATCGCCGACCTGAACAGCCTGAATGCGGCGATCGAGCAGATCGGGACACCCGCCATCCTGAAAACCCGCCGCTTCGGCTATGACGGCAAGGGGCAGGCCCGGCTGCGCAAGCCCGAGGATGCCGAGGCCGCTCTGGCCGATATGGCCGGGGCACCAGCCATTCTGGAAGGGTTCGTGGATTTCTCGCACGAGGTGTCGATCATCGCGGCCCGTGGTCTGGACGGTCAGGTCGCCTGTTTCGATCCGGGTGAGAATGTGCACCGCGATGGCATCCTGCGCACCACCACCATCCCTGCCCGCCTGTCCCCGGCCCAGCGCACAGACGCAATCCTGCTGGCGGCGAACATCCTGAACGCTCTCGAATATGTCGGCGTGATGGGTGTTGAGCTGTTCGTGACGCCCGGTGGCCTGATCGTGAATGAAATCGCTCCGCGGGTTCACAATTCGGGGCACTGGACGCAGAATGGCTGTGCCGTGGATCAGTTCGAACAGCATATCCGCGCCGTGGCGGGCTGGCCTTTGGGGGACGGGCAACGCCATTCCGACGTCGTGATGGAGAACCTGATCGGCGACGACATGGACCGTGTACCCGAGTTGGCCCGCGAGCGGGATGTGGCGCTGCATCTCTATGGCAAGGCCGAGGTAAAGGCCGGGCGCAAGATGGGGCATTTCAACCGCATCAAACGTTGAGGCTGTCGCGCCTGCGCGCGAAGCCTTCGGCGAGAGTATTTTGGAAAAGATGAAGGTTTTTCCGGGCCTATCCCAGAAACCGGGTGGCGATGTCGCCTGACATGTAACTGACGCGCCCACCGGCCAGAGTGGCGGCAACGCGATGGGTGTCCGCATCCAGGATGACCAGATCCGCGCGTTTTCCCGGCGCGAGCGTGCCCCTGTCCTGCATGTCCAGGACCCGCGCGGGGCCGGACGAGACCAGTGCCCAGGCACCGGCCAGATCCAGCAGACCGGTTTTGGCCAGCATCAACACCGCGCGGCGCGGGCTGGGATAGTGATAATCCGAGGCCAACGCATCACAGAGCCCCATGGCGATCAGTTCGACGGCGCTTGCGTTCCCCTTGTGTGATCCGCCCCGCACGACGTTGGGAGAGCCGAGGATAACGTAATCCCCGGCAGAACGCGCGGCTTCGGCGGCTTCAAGCGTTTCGGGGAATTCGGCAATGCGCACGCCCCGATCGCGCCACCATGCCCTTGTCTCGGCGGTCGCGTCATCATGGCTGCCCAAACGCACCCCCATTGAGACAAGTTCGGCGCTGAGTGCTTCGACGGCAGCGGGAACCTCGTTCCTACGGGCATGCATATGGAGCAGCATCTCAAAATGCGCATCCGGATTGCGTCCGGCCTTCAACGCCTGCCCGGTCAGGCGCGGCGGCTTTTTGCCCTGCGCCAAACGATCATGCGGCAGGTGATCATTGAACACCACATAGGGCACCTGCCATTCGGCGATGCGATGGGCCAGACCCTCGTAATCCTCCAGCATGTTGGTCTCGAACCGCAATTGTGGGATCAGATCCGTGACGGCGCTGTTCTTGACCGCAGCGATGGCCCTAAACACCTGCGCGGCAAACTTGGGGCCACGCACGCCACCTTCCCAGCTGTAGAACTGGGCCAGAACGGCGGTGGTGATGCCATTGGCGGCCAGTTCGGCTTCGGCTGCCAGAATGCCTTCGCTCATTTGCTTCATTGCGCCCCGGCGCGGGGCGATGTGGCGTTCGAACCCGTCCCCGTGCAGGTCGACGATACCGGGCAGGACAAGATAACCGGACAGGTCAACCTTGCGCCCGGTCCGATCTTGCTGAATGACACCCTCCGCCATCGAGAGATCGCAGCGCGACAGACCATCCTCCGGCAACAGAACCTCTGCGCCGGTCAAAGTCAGATCCAGAGAGGTCATCGTGTGGGCTCCGAGTCAGGTTCCGAGCAATCCTGCCCGATGCAGATCTCGTCGATTATCTCCATCACGCCGTCCAGCCAGGTGATCTGCCGATCGAATTGGCCAAATTCGATGAAATGCAGCGCCTGTGCCATAACCCGCGGGTTGTTCATCATGAACGTGTGGGTCACCGGTAGAACAAGATGATCCTTCATCCCTTCGACCTTGGTGGTTTCAACCGAAACCTTACCGTCATCCGGCCCGTCGATCAGCGATGAAAACAGCGGGTTGAGCGAATTCTCACCCGCGATCACCCCCAGCTCAAAATCCACCGGCGGCAGGCGGCGCGGGATGCCTTCGGGACCTGTGCCCAATTGCAGGCCCGCCGGGCCGTTCAGATACCCGAACACTTCCCATGCGCTCAGCTCATCGACCAACTGGCTGCCCTGATTGGGCGGGCCGAGCATGACGACACGACCCAGGTTTTCGGGCCGATGGTCCTTGAGCCAATAGCGCAACAGGATACCGCCCATGGAATGCGCAACGACATTGGCTTTGTCATCACCACATGCCTCAAGCGCGTCCGGTATGGTTTGCCTTGCCAGTTCCGGAATACCGATTTCGGTCGATGGATACCCGTGGCGCACAACGGTATAGTCATGCGCCTTGAACAGCTGCTCCATCACGGTGAACGAGGCCTCGGTGCGCGCAAGACCGTGCAGAAGGATCACGCATTTCGCACTGGCTGCGGCTGGAACGAGGCAGAAGAGCAAGGCAATCAGAAGTTTCATAACCGCCAGATAAAGCCTATCGGCCCTCGATAAAAGCCCTAGCCCCGGTGACGTCGCAGCACGGCCAGCGCGATACCGCCCAAAACTAGCGTGGCGCCGATGATCAGCCGTGCTCCGGCAATCTCGCCCAGAAAGGCGACACCGCCGAGAATTGCGATCACCGGCACGCTGAGCTGAACGACAGCCGCCACGGACGGGGCCAGTTGAGGCAAAACACGATACCACAAAGCATAGCCAAGCCCGGATGTTACCGCACCGGACAGGACCGCCAGCAGATACCCCACCCCATTCATCTGCCAGACGCCGCCGGTGGCCAGCATCGCCAGGGCAGTCAGTGGCAAAGCGACAATGAAATTGGCGGCCGTCCCCTCCAGCGGGTTTTTCTCTGATCGGCCCGCTATCGAGTAAAGGGCCCAACCAATACCGGCGGCGGCCATCAGAGCCGCGCCAGCCAAGTCGACTTGAACGGCGCCAGTCGGCCACAGCACATAGGCAAGACCTGCAAGCGCAACCCCTGCCCCCGCCACCTGCCGGGCGGTCGGAGTCGCGCCCGTCAATGCGCCGACAGAAAACATCGTTATTTGCACCACGCCGAACAGAATCAATGCACCCAAGCCTGCATCCAGCGTCAGGTAGGCGATTGAAAATCCAATCATGTAGAGCGTCAACGACCCCGCGCCAATGATCCGCCTTCGATTGCGCAGCGGAAGGCGCCCTCCGCGTGCCAGCACAAGAGCGGCCAGGACCACGGCCCCCGCCAAAACCCGAACGATGGCAAATCCGGTTGGATCGCTGGCTCCGCTGTCGATGGCCAGCCGGTTCAGAATGGAGTTCGCCGCAAAGGCACACATGGTCAGGGCGGTGAGCAAAAACAATCTCATGCCATCCGCATAGCCGTTCGGGCGGGATTTGCACACTCACTTTCGCGAAGGTTGTGGGAACAGACATCCGGCGCCGGACAAAGCAGCGTCTAAACACGCCTTGAAAACAGAACTGTCAACACAAAACGGGGCCGCCCGAAGGCGACCCCTTTCTCAAGCTCCAAGGCTCCCCCCTCGGCAGCTTGGCGATACCGCCAAGCGCCTGTCGGGTCGCCAGAATTCGCCAGAGGCGAATTCGGCGTGCTTACATCATGCCGCCCATGCCGCCCATGTCGGGCATGCCGCCGGCAGGTGCCGCGCCTTCCTTGGCCGGCTTGTCGGCGACCATTGCTTCGGTGGTGACCAGCAGGCCAGCAACCGATGCAGCGTCTTCCAGAGCAGTACGAACCACTTTGGCCGGGTCAATCACACCGAACGAGAACATGTCGCCATATTCTTCGGTCTGCGCGTTGAAGCCGAATGCTGCGTCCGACGATTCACGGACCTTGCCGGCTACTACTGCGCCGTCGACACCCGCGTTCTCGGCGATCTGGCGCAGCGGCGCTTCGATGGCCTTGCGAACGATGTTGATACCTGCGTCCTGATCGGCGTTTGCACCTTTCAGAGCTTCCAGTGCTTTACCGGCCTGGACCAGAGCAACACCACCGCCCACAACAACGCCTTCCTGAACGGCAGCGCGTGTTGCGTTCAGAGCATCGTCCACACGGTCCTTACGCTCTTTCACTTCAACTTCGGTCATGCCGCCGACGCGGATAACGGCGACACCGCCTGCCAGTTTGGCAACGCGCTCTTGCAGCTTCTCGCGGTCGTAGTCGCTGGTGGTTTCTTCGATCTGGGTGCGGATCTGAGCAACACGTGCTTCGATCTCGGCTTTCTCGCCAGCACCGTCGACGATGGTGGTTTCGTCTTTGGTGATTTCGATTTTCTTGGCGGTGCCCAGCATGTCCATGGTGACGGACTCGAGCTTCATGCCCAGATCTTCGCTGATAACCTGACCGCCGGTCAGGATTGCGATGTCCTGCAACATGGCCTTACGGCGATCGCCGAAGCCAGGTGCTTTGACAGCAGCAATTTTCAGGCCGCCGCGCAGTTTGTTGACAACCAGAGTTGCCAGCGCTTCGCCTTCAACGTCTTCCGCGATGATCAGCAGCGGCTTCTGCGACTGGATCACTTGTTCCAGCAGCGGAACCATCGGCTGCAGCGACGAGAGTTTCTTCTCGTGCAGCAGGATCATGCAGTCGTCGAGCTCTGCAATCATCTTGTCTGCGTTGGTGACGAAGTAAGGCGACAGGTAGCCGCGGTCGAACTGCATACCTTCGACAACGTCGGTCTCGGTTTCCAGACCTTTGTTTTCTTCGACGGTGATGACACCTTCGTTGCCGACCTTCTGCATCGCGTCTGCGATCTGCTGACCGATTTCGGCTTCGCCGTTGGCCGAGATGGTGCCAACCTGGGCAACTTCTGCCGAGTCTTTGACTTCGCGCGAGGCTTCTTTGATGCCTTCAACAACCTTGGCGGTTGCCAGGTCGATGCCGCGCTTCAGGTCCATCGGGTTCAGGCCAGCTGCAACCTGCTTCAGGCCTTCTTTTACGATCGCCTGTGCCAGAACGGTTGCGGTGGTGGTGCCGTCGCCGGCTTCGTCATTGGTGCGGCTGGCGACTTCTTTCACCATCTGCGCGCCCATGTTTTCGAACTTGTCTTCCAGTTCGATTTCCTTGGCAACCGAAACACCGTCCTTGGTGATGCGCGGTGCGCCGAAAGATTTGTCCAGAACCACGTTGCGGCCTTTGGGGCCCAGGGTCACTTTAACCGCGTCGGCCAGGATGTTCACACCCTTCAGCATACGATTGCGGGCATCGGTGTCGAATTTGACGTCCTTTGCAGCCATGTCGTTTCTCCTTGAGAAATAAGTTTGAAATGAAGATCAGAGAAAGCGCTCGCTTACTCGATGATCCCCATGATGTCGCTTTCTTTCATCATCAGCAGCTCTTCGCCGTTGACGTTGACCTCGGTGCCCGACCATTTGCCGAACAGGATCTTGTCCCCAGCTTTGACAGCCATTGCGATCAGTTCGCCGCTGTCCTTGCGCGCACCTTCGCCGGTTGCGACGACTTCGCCTTCGCTCGGCTTTTCTTTTGCGCTGTCAGGGATGATCAGGCCGCCTGCGGTTTTCTCTTCGCTCTCTACGCGGCGAACCAGCACACGGTCATGAAGCGGTTTCAATGCCATCTTTGCAGCTCCTTGGGCTCAAAGTTTATCTATCCTCCCCCCGCCTTCCGACGAGGCGTTAGCACTCGGGGTGTGTGAGTGATAACGACGCATAGCTAGGGAGTCTAAAAGTCCGAGTCAACAATTTGTGAGAGATTTTTTTGCAAAATGGATCAGTCAGCCTGTTCCCAGCTATAGGCCCAATGCTTCAACCCTTCTGCGCCCTCTGACGTAAGCCCATAGATGCCTTTTTCAACCTTCTCGAACCACCCGTAGTGGTTTTCCCGCATAAGCCGGGTGGCGACCGGGACCGCGACCGATCTGGCGACGTCCGCCCCCTTGGACGGGCCATTCTCGGCCAGATAGGCCGCACATTTCAGCGCATCCTGCCGATACGCCGTCACGATACCATGGCGCGTCGCGCCTCCGGCGTTCGGGTCGCCTTGTAGCCGGTCGAATTCGCGCAGCAACCGTGCGGCTCTGGCTTTGTTCTTACGGGGCGCGTAGGGGCCGGGATCGCACTGAACCTCGACCGTGCCATCAGCCCGCACGGTGATCAGGCCCAGGCCGAGCCTACGACACAGTGCCAGATTATCCTTGAGCGCCCGCCGGGCCGTTCGGCCCGTGGGTTTGCAGACGGCAACATAGACCAGATCGGTGAGTTTCAGCCGGGTGATCGCCTGATGAAACAGGGACAGCGTGAACCGCAGTTTCAGTTCGACGATCACCGGCGCATCCCCATCGCGCACCGCAACGATGTCGGCTGCGCCGACTTCACCTTTGACGGTGTATCCCTGACGCTCCAGCAGCGCCTTGACCGGGGGATAAAGATCCTGCTCGCGGTTCATGCGGCCATGCTACGCAGATTGTCGGGGAATACCAGACGGGCGGCTTGAACATCGGCAGGTGGCGTGGCTAAGTCTGGGTTCAACTTCTTGACACCATTCAGGCTGGCCCCATGCGTTTGCTCACTTTTCTTGCGTTCCTTCTGTTTCCGATCTCGGCTCAGGCCGCATGCGAGGGGGTGGATCTGCGGCCACAACTGCCCGAGGAAACCCGGACCAAATTGCAAAGTGCAGTGGCCCAGATCGCTTATCCTGAAGGCAATCACTGGATTGCACGCAAGGGCGACACGGTTTTGCACATCATCGGCACTTTGCACAGTTACGATCCGCGCATGGAAGACGTGATTGACCGCCTGTCGCCCGAACTCAGCAAAGCGGACGCCTTTTATTTCGAAGTCACTCAAGACGACATGGACGCTTTCGAGAAGACCATGGCCAACGACCTGAGCGCGGTGATGATAACCTCGGGCCCTACGTTGATCGACCTGATGGCGGAAGACGACTGGGATGCGCTGTCCGCAGCCCTGGCCCAGCGCGGTATCCCCGGCTGGATGGCTGCAAAGATGCGCCCGTGGTTCCTGACCATGATGCTGAGCATTCCGCCCTGCATGATCGAGGATCCGAATTCAACTTATGGAATGGACGCCCGCCTGAACGATCTGGCCGTTGAAAAAGGTATCCCGCAGCACTCGCTGGAACGAATCGAAGACCTGATGGCCATGTTCGACAGTTATCCGCTCGAGAAACAGGTCGAGTCGCTTGTGCGCCTGTCCGGGGCGATGCAGGGCAATGCGGACCAATTGGCCACCATGGCCAACGCGTATCTGGAAGAAAAGCACGCCGAGATCATACAGCTTGCCCGCCTACAGGGGCTTGAGCAGTCGGGCCTGAGCCCCGAAGCCTTTGATGCGGAATGGCAAAACTTCGAGCAGCAGTTGCTGGTGCAGCGAAATGCCAACTGGATGGCGCAGATTCTGGACATCAGGGGTCAGACAGTTGTGATTGCGGTCGGCGCGGGGCACCTGAGCGATGATTACGGCCTGCTGAACCAGCTGGAAGAAGCCGGATACGTTCTGACACGCGCCGAATTCTGAACGGACCCAGCGGTTTTCAGACCAAGCGTCGCAGACAGTGCTCAGCGGCGTGACAACGGCCTTTAGCCGCCCTATAAGGCGCGCAAATTTCCATTCCGCAGGACACTGACATGACGACGCTAGTATTTGGCCACAAATCCCCCGACACAGATTCCACAGGTTCGCCGATCCTGTGGTCGTGGTACCTGAACGAGGTCAAGGGTGAGCAGACCGAACCCGTATTGCTGGGTGAACCCAACACCGAAGCAACATTCATGCTGGAAAACTGGGACCTGCCCAAGCCGCGGATCCTCGAGGACCTGCCCGCGGAAACTCCGGTGGTTATCGTCGACACCAACAACCCCGCCGAACTGCCGGCCAACATCAACGACGCGGACATCCGCGCCATCATCGACCATCACAAGCTGGTCGGTGGCCTGGAAACCAAAGGCCCGATCGACATCACCGTGCGCCCCTTGGCCTGCACCGCCACCATCATGGTTGATCTGATGGGCGAAGATGCGGCTAAGATGCCCGACGCCATCAAGGGTGCCGCGCTTACCTGCATTCTGTCGGATACTCTGGAGTTCCGCTCTCCCACCACCACGGCGCATGACCGCGAGGTTGCAGAACGTCTGGCGGCCGAGCTCGAGCTGGACATTTCGGCATATGCGGCAGACATGTTCGCGGCGAAATCGGACGTCTCGTCCTTTTCGGACGCCGAGTTGATCCGCATGGACAGCAAAGAATACGAGGTCGACGGCACCAAATTCCGGGTCTCGGTTCTGGAAACCACCGCCCCCGGCGTCGTTCTGGACCGCAAGGCCAGCCTGGCGGACTCGATGGTGGACGTTGCCAAGGAAGACGGCGTCGATCAGGTGCTGCTATTCGTGGTTGATATCCTGAACGAAGAAGCCACGCTGCTGGTCCCCAATGATCTGGTCAAAACCGTGGCCGAGAAAAGCTTTGGCGCAACCGTGGACGGGGACGCCGTCGTTCTGCCCGGTATCATGAGCCGCAAAAAGCAGATCATTCCGAACCTGAAGGTCTGATCCTCAAGCGACCCAAATCTGAAGGCGCCCAATTCGGGCGCCTTTTTTCTTTGCTGACAGCCATTTGCGGACGCGTTGTCGGTTGTTAGTCTGACCGGGGGTCCAAAGCCTATCCCAGGTCAGGTAAATGCAATGGTCGTACGAAAACTAAGCACCACCCGCAGCATCCTTCTTTTTGAAGGTGCCGACAAGGCGGCGTATTGGCGACGCTTTGCAATGTTGCTGACGCTGTCGGTCGTGATTGCCACCATGGGTTTGCTGCGCAACTCCGGCGCTGTCGTGATCGCGGCCATGCTTGTGGCGCCGCTGATGACCCCGATCCTCGGGGTGGCCGCCGCGATGGTCATGGGATGGCTGAAACGCGCGGTGACGCTGGCGCTTACGGTCTGTCTGGCTGCCATTGTCTGCGTGATGATGGCATGGTTTCTGGTCTATGTCGCCGATGTTCCCCGTGGCATTTTGATCCCCGACCAGGTCCTGGCGCGCACCGATCCCGGCACCGAAGACCTGATCGTTGCGCTCGCTGCCGGTGTGGCCGGGGCCTATGTCCAGATCAACAAATCCGAATTGAGCCTTCTACCCGGCGCGGCCATCGGTGTTTCGCTTGTTCCCCCGCTGTCGGCCTCGGGCATTCTTTTATATTTTGACGAACCCGCCGAGGCCTATGAGGCAGGGCTGCTTTTCGCAACGAACCTTGGCGCGATCATTCTGTCAGCCTGCGCGGTTTATCTTGTCTATGCCGCGCGGTCCGTGGTTTTCAGCAAGGGAAAGCGCAAGCTGAACTTTACCGCCAGCGTCTTTGTCGCGATCGCGTTTCTGGTCGTCGTCGTCCTGCAACTTGGGAAGTCCACCTACAACCGTTACCTGGAGACACGGACCGAGGCGCAACTGGCCGATGCCATTCGCGCATGGGCCGATCCGGTTTCCGTGGAAATCATCCGCATCGACGTCAACGCTCAGCGCAAGCGGGCCGAGGTTTGGCTGATCGTCGATCTGCCGGCCGAAGCGCAGTTCAAGGTTTCTTCCATTGCCGGTTTGCTGCCACCCAAGCTGCGTGAGACCCCTCTGGTCGGGGTGCTGGAGGAGGAGCTTGGACCCGGATACCTGGCCATAATCCGGTATCAGCCGCGCATCGGGGCCCAGATCATCCTGGGAACGGAAAACGTTCAGCAGGCCCCGGACGTCACTGAAATTACCGAAGACGAGTAGCAGTTTCACCCGTTCCTTCGCGCAAACGGGAATGCGGGATGGTGTTCGGGCCCAAGCTTTGCCATAGCTGTCGCCAGCGCGATATCAGACCCAGAGGCCCCCATGACCCAGATCGTTTCCTCGCTTTCCGAGATCTCGGACCGTTACAAAGCATTGTTCGTCGACCTTTGGGGCTGTGTTCACAATGGCATCACGGCCTACCCCGAGGCCGTCGAAGCGCTGAAGGCCTATCGCG
This sequence comes from Ruegeria sp. HKCCD6157, assembly GCF_013110685.1. Taxonomy (NCBI): domain Bacteria; kingdom Pseudomonadati; phylum Pseudomonadota; class Alphaproteobacteria; order Rhodobacterales; family Roseobacteraceae; genus Ruegeria; species Ruegeria sp. HKCCD6157. The sequence goes on along the minus strand of NZ_WVRB01000001.1, from coordinate 441,030 downwards.
CCAAGGGTGGACTGGTGGTCTTGGTCACGAACTCTCCCAAACCCCGCGCCGGGGTGGCAGAGCAACTCGTGCAATTCAACGTCCCCGCCGACGCGTATGACACCATCGCCACCAGCGGGGATTCCGCGCGATCTGCGATGTTCCGGGGTGCTGTGGGGCACAAGGTTTACTTCATGGGCGAGTGGCAGCGCGATGCGGGCTTTTTCGAACCGCTGAAACTGCTGGATCACCCCATCCATATCGAGCGTGTGCCGCTGAAGGAAGCCGAGGGTATTGTCTGCTGCGGCCCGTTCGACCCGATGGCCGACCCGGATGTGAACCGGCCGGATTTCCTGTACGCCAAGCAGATGGGGATGAAACTGCTTTGTGCTAACCCTGACATTGTCGTGGACCGCGGCGAGGTGCGCGAATGGTGTGCCGGTGCTTTGGCCAGGCTGTACACCGAAATGGGCGGCGAGAGCCTGTATTTCGGCAAACCGCATCCCCCGATCTATGATCTGGCCCGTCGCAGGTTGCAGGAACTGGGGTACGATATCCCCGACAGTGACATTCTGGTGATCGGCGACGGCCCCCACACGGACATTCTGGGCGGCATGGGAGAGGGCATTGATTCTCTGTTCATCTCGGGCGGATTGGCCGCGGCAGAAACAAAAACGTCGCATCATCCGCACCACGAATCCTTAACCGCCTATATTGAAAGGGAAAAGATCAATCCAACCTACACGATCGGGCGCTTGAGGTAGCAAGAAAAGACTTGATTTTCTGCAACTGCGAAGTAATAAAGTTGCCAACCTTGGCCAAATGATGGTTTTTTCTTTCACGGCCGACTTCGAGTGAGGGCAACATGTTGGACAATCTTCCGCGCGGAACGATCTGTATCGAAGACATCGAAATGGGCATGTCCCGCCACCTGCGCAAAGTGGTGACGGATGAAGATATCGAAATGTTCGCGCAGGTCTCGACCGACCGGAATCCGGTGCATCTGGACGACGACTATGCCCGCGATACGATCTTCGAAGGCCGTATTGCCCACGGAATGCTGACGGCGGGTCTGATCTCGGCCGTGATTGGTGAACAACTGCCGGGTCATGGCACCGTTTACATGGGTCAGTCACTGAAGTTCCTGGCGCCTGTGCGTCCGGGTGACATGGTGTATGCCGAGGTGAAAGTGATCGACATCGATTTTGCCAAGCGCCGCGTCAAGCTAGACTGCCATTGTTCGGTCGAGGGCAAGAAGGTCCTGATCGGCGAAGCCATGGTGCTTGCCCCGTCGCGCAAGTTCGACTGACTGGCAAACACAGTTTTGCAAAAGGCGCCGGACCGGCGCCTTTTTTGTTTGGGCACTCAACTGCACACAAGGTCGTCAGGAAGAACGAGTTCGTTTTCGCCCTTTCAGCGCACCTGATTCCAGAATGATTTCCGACACCACGTGTTCACGCCTGTAGGCCATCACATGAACCCCGGAAACACCGACGATGTCCCTAATCTGCTGGATCAGTTCAATACAGATCTTCTTGCCCTCTTCCGCGGGCTTTTCGGCCTTTTCCATCCGCTCGATGACATGATCCGGGATGTGAATTCCGGGCACATTGCTGCGCATCCAGCGTGCCGCGCGTGCCGAAGCGATGGGCCCCACACCGGCGATGATGAATACTTTTTTGTCCAGACCGGCATCCCGAACACGATCCATGAACCTTTCAAAGAGCGGAATGTCGTAGATATAGTTGGTCTGAATAAACTCGGCCCCCGCCTCGACCTTCTTTGCAAGACGTTCCGGGCGCCAGTCATAGGGCGGTATACAGGGGTTTTCCGCCGCACCCAAAAACAGTTGAGGGGGGCGCGTGATCTTGCGGCCGGAAAGAAACTTTCCCTGATCGCGCATCGTTCGGATCGTCCGCAGCAAGGTCAGGGAATCAAAGTCGAACACCGGTTTTGCCCCCGGTTGATCCCCAACACCGACACCGTCGCCCGTCAGGCATAGCACGTTGCTGACGCCCAGCGCCGCAGCCCCCAGAACATCCCCCTGAATGGCGATCCGGTTCCGGTCTCGGCAGGAAATCTGATAGACCGGAGAATACCCCGCGCGGGTCAACAACGCACAGATCCCTATCGAAGACATGTGGCAGTTGGCACCAGACGCATCGGTTGCATTGATCGCATCCGCCACTTCACCCAGCGGCTGCGCCGCCTGAAAAACATCCTCGGGGTCAGCGCTGTCTGGCGGGTTCAGTTCAGCGGTCACCGCAAAGCGGCCCGAACGCAGAACTCTTTCCAATCGACTGTGCGAGACATAGCCTTCGGGAACAGGCACATAGCCGATCGGCTCGACCTCGCTGCGATGGGCATCATTCATTTCTTCAGCTCCCGGTTCACCGCGTTGGGGGGTTCAGCAGCCAGAGGTGCCGCAGAGGGTTCGTTTTCGCGCGCCTCCGGGAACGCCTGCGCAAGCGTTTCGCGGGCAGCGTCTCGGGCCTCGCGTTCCTGCGCGGCGATCTCGCGGCTGACCCGCAGCCAGGATGATGATCCCTTCAACGTGTGTTCCACAGGCGGAAGGACCTCTTTTATCTTGTCGCCCCCATGTTGCATGCGGCTGGCCCCGTCCCAGGCCAAAGCCCAGACGCATTTCATATCGGGCTTCACCTCGCAGAACTCACCGGGGCGTACGCCGCCGCATGGGCCGTTGCGCAGTTGCTTGGGGCAGTTCATCGGGCAAGACATACCCGTCGAAGACAAAACGCATTGTCCGCACATCTTGCAATCAAACAAAAGACTTTTGACGCCTTTTTCGACCAGCGCTATGGGGCGTTCAACGCGGTTGTAGCCGATCCTTGCAAAGACCGGATCCATCGCGACCATGCCCCGTTCGACACATTTGTAAATCCACTCGAACGCACGGGCGTTGCGAATCGCGAACAGTCGCAATCGATACATGGTCTGCCTCCTATGCTGGGTTCATTTGAACCTGGCCGGGCCATCGTTCGCCCCCCAGCGTGGTCCGAGGGCCGGAAACCCAGTCTACACCCAGTATTTTTTTTGGATCAAGCAGTTGGCCGAATGTCGCACAGCATTCCGGGGATGCCCCGTGTGCAATCAAGTCTGACGAATGGTTTTGGTGTGTTTCGCCAGGACCCGTACCTTGAATTCAAACTGCCGCTTGAACAAATCGCAACGCAACGCTACGCAATCGCCTATGCACATCATCCGGGATTTCCAGTTTGTCGAGCCAGAAGATCGCGGCGCCAGCGTTGCGATCGGGAATTTTGATGGCGTCCATTTGGGGCACCAGTCGGTCATCGAACTGGCCCGCGACGCGGCCCCGGATGCGCCACTGGGGGTCATGACATTCGAGCCGCATCCACGTGAATACTTTGCGCCGGACTCTCCTCCGTTCCGCCTGATGCGCGGCAATGCGCGGGCGCATCGGCTTGAGAAGCTGGGTGTGGAGAAACTGTACGAGCTGCCGTTCAACGCGGCGCTGGCCGGGCTTTCCCCTGATGAATTCGCGCGCAACGTGATTTGTGACGGTCTGGGTCTGTCCCATGTCGTGGTCGGGGCCGATTTCTGTTTTGGCAAGGGCCGCAGTGGGACGGCTGACGATCTGGTTCGCTTCGGGCAAGAGATGGGATTTGGCGTGACGATTGCCCCTTTGATGCAGCGGTCAGAAAACGTGGTCTCGTCAACCGCCATCCGCACCGCATTGAGCGAGGGTCGCCCAAAGGATGCAGCCGCGATGCTGGGCCATTGGCACAGGATCGAAGGCGAGGTGATCGGCGGCGAGCAACGCGGGCGGGAACTGGGTTTCCCAACTGCGAACATGTCCATCGAAGGGCTCCACCCGCCGAAATTCGGTGTCTACGCGGTATTGGTCGACGTGCTGGATGGCCCGCATCAGGGCAGTTATCACGGCGCGGCCTCGGTTGGGGTGCGCCCGATGTTCCATGGCGAAGTGCCAAATATCGAAACCTTCCTGTTCGACTTTTCCGGCGACCTGTACGGGGCGACCTTGTCGGTGGGGCTGATCGAATTCCTGCGCCCTGAAATGACATTTGACGGGCTGGATGGTCTGATCGCGCAGATGAATGCCGATTGTGAACAGGCCCGGGACATTCTGGCCGCCCTATGAGCGCTGATCCGATTCAACGCACTGGCCTGCCCGCCCGGTTCTGGGAACGCAAACCCCTGCGCAAGATGAACCAGCGCGAATGGGAAGCTTTGTGCGACGGTTGCGGCAAATGTTGCCTGAACAAGTTGGAGGATGAGGACAGCGGTGAGGTTGCCCTGACCTGCGTCGCCTGCCGCCTGCTGGACGATGAAAGCTGCCGCTGCACGCAATACGACATCCGGCATCAATTTGTCCCGGAATGCATCGTCATGACACCCGACAATATCGACGAACACGCCTATTGGTTGCCGCAAACCTGCGCCTATCGGCTGCTGTGGGAAGGCAAACCGCTTTACGACTGGCACCCATTGTTGTCTGGTACGCCGGAAACCGTGCACGCCGCAGGCGTGTCGGTCCGAGGGCGCACGGTGTCCGAGTTCGAAACCCCCATGGAAGAGTGGGAAGACTACATTATCGAGGAGCCTAGCTGATGTATTTTGCATCTGACAATTCCGGGCCGGTTCACCCTCAGGTCATGGCCAAACTGGCCGAGGCCAATCAGGGCTATCAGATGGCCTATGGCGCCGACACGATGATGAACGAGGTGCGTGACCGCATTCGCAGCATCTTTGAAGCGCCGGGGGCTGCTGTCTATCTCGTGGCAACCGGGACAGCGGCAAATTCGCTGGCCCTTGCCACGTTGTCCAACCCCTGGGAAACGATCTTCTGTTCTCCGGTTGCCCATATCCATGAAGACGAGTGCAACGCGCCCGAGTTTTACACCGGGGCCAAGCTGACCCTTGTTCCCGGCGGCGACAAGATGGCGCCGGACGCGCTGCGCGGGTCCATCCTGGGCGAAGAAACCCGCGGGGTTCACGGGCCGCAGCGCGGGCCGGTTTCGATCACCCAAGTCACCGAGCGCGGATCGGTCTATTCGCTGGAGGAGTTGCAGGCGCTGTGCGGGGTCGCAAAGGAATATGGCTTGCCGGTCCATCTGGATGGGGCCCGGTTCAGCAATGCCCTGGTGGCCCTGAATTGCTCTCCGGCTGACATGACATGGAAAGCCGGGGTGGATGCAGTCAGCTTCGGCGGCACCAAAAACGGCCTGATGGGCGTCGAGGCCGTGGTGTTCTTTGACGAGAGCAAGGCATGGGAATTCGAGCTGCGGCGCAAACGCGGGGCGCATCTGTTTTCCAAGCATCGCTACCTGTCCGCTCAGATGGCGGCCTATCTTGAGGATGATCTGTGGCTGAAGCTGGCGCGTCAGGCCAATGCAAACTGTGCCCGGCTGGCCGATGGCTTGCGTGCAAAAGGTGCCGAGTTCCTGCACGAACCACAGGCCAATATGATCTTTGCCGCTTTTTCACGCGCAAAGCACAAACAGCTGCATGAGGCCGGGGCAATCTACCACCTCTGGGGGGCTGAGCTGGAAGGTGGCGATGACGATGAAAGCCTTGCATGCCGACTGGTCTGCGACTGGTCGATCGGAACGGCCGAGATCGATCAGTTTCTCAGCCTGTTGTAACACCCGTCCCTTGGCCAGCTTTCCAGAGCTTTCGAAGCAGCACGCTGGTTTCACGGGGGTGCGAAATGGGCAGCATGTGCCCCGCACCTTGAACGACCTCATGGCGTGCGTTCGGCAGACGGTGCTGCAATCCTTTACAGATTGCGGGGATCGTCGGGTGGGTCTTTGATCCGCTCAGCAACAGGGTTGGCATCGATACGCGCTTGCATCCGTCGGGGTCAAGCAACCCGGCGCGGTCATCGTACAGAACGGGATAAGACGCGGGAACAACATGAATCCCACGTACCATGCTGGCGCGCGTCCGCTCTGGCAGGTCAGGCCATTTGGGGCTGATGTCAGTGCTCCACATCCGGTTGAACAACCGCGCGGCCAGCACATTGTCGCCTGCTTGGAACGCTGCTTCAATCGGCTGGGACTCTCGCAGGTGCTGATCGAACAAATCGGGCGCGTCCTGTTTTGCCACGGCAAAGAACACAGGCTCGATCAGGGTCAAGCTTCGAACAAGGTCCGGGTGCTCCATGGCCAGTCTGAGCGCAACGATCGCCCCAAAGGAATGGCCGACCAGATCCGTGGGCTCGGTCAATTCGACCGCCGCCAGCCCTGTCACAGCGTCAAAGAAATCGCTTTGACCGTCCCAATCCGGACTGCGCCCATGAGACAGCATGTCCGGTGCAACAAGACACACGCTGCCATCCAATGCCTTGGCCAGGCCGGACCACGCGCCGGAATGTGCAATGGTGCAATGAAGGGCAAGCAATTTGCGCCCTCCGTCGCCCAATCGTCTCACGAAGCCGGACTGCATCGCCGTCGGGGCTGTCATCCATTCATCTCGGACAGATGCCGATCCAGATCGTCCAGGCGATCCTGCCCCCAGAAGCGTTGACCATCCGGCGTGATGTAGAACGGCGCGCCGAACACGCCGCGATCCACGGCTTCTTCCAGATTGGCGGCATAGGTTTCGGCCCCGACCAGCAGACCGCTGTTGGCCAGCTCCGGGTCAAACCCGGCATTTGCCAGGCAGTCCCTGATCACATCATCCTGAGCGACGTCCTTTTCTTCGGCCCAGCAGGCGCGCAGGATCAACTGGCACAACTTGCCCACGTCGCCCGAACCATCCTTGATCGCGGCGATGATCGCATAGGAAGACGGCGCCATGTTGGTCGGCCAGTGCGCCGGTTGCAGGTTGAACTCCATCCCCAGATTCTTCGATTGGCGCAGCAGCTCCTGAGCGCGGTATTCGATGCGCGATACATGACGGTCCTTCGGCGGCGTGCCCCCGGTGCGTGCGAACAGGGCCATGATGTCCAGCGGCTTGTAGTTGATCGTTGCGTCGTGTTTCGCCGCAATCTCTTCCAGCCGGTTCCCCGCAAGATAGCTGTAGGGCGAAATTGTCGCAAAAAAGTAGTCAATCCGGGTCATGTTCACTTTCTCCGCTGCGTTACCTTTGCGGGACGGTAAGGCCATGCTAAGCGGTGTCAACATCACGAATCTGTCACATTGCCATTGCTGCCCGGGGACCTCAGCCGATGCCGACACTTCACGAACCCAAGCTTATCGCTGGGAACGCCAACCTTCCACTTGCCGAAACCATCGCCCGCCGCATGAGCCTGTATCGCGGTGTCGACCAGGGATTGGTCGATGCGCGCGTCGAACGTTTCAATGACGGCGAGATCTTCGTCGAAGTGTTCGAGAACGTACGCGGCGAGGATATGTTCATCATCCAGCCGACCTCGAACCCGGCCAACGACAACCTGATGGAGCTGCTGATCATCGCCGACGCACTGCGCCGCTCGTCGGCGCAACGGATCACGGCCGTGATCCCGTATTTCGGCTATGCCCGCCAGGATCGCCGCACCAAGGCCCGCACGCCCATCAGTGCCAAGCTGGTGGCCAATATGCTGACCGGTGCAGGGATCGAGCGGATTCTGACGATGGATCTTCATGCCGCGCAGATTCAGGGCTTTTTCGATATGCCCGTCGACAATCTGTACGCTTCGCCGATCTTTGCGCTGGATGTCAAAAACCAGTTCAAGGACAATCTGGATGAGATCATGGTGGTTTCACCCGACGTGGGCGGCGTGGCGCGCGCCCGTGAACTGGCCAAGCGCATCAACGCCCCCTTGTCGATCGTTGACAAGCGGCGCGAGAAAGCAGGCGAAGTCGCGGAAATGACCGTTATCGGGGATGTGAAGGACAAGATCTGCCTGATCGTCGACGACATGTGTGACACCGCCGGAACGCTTTGCAAGGCCGCGCAGGTCCTGTTGGACAATGGCGCCAAGGAAGTTCATTCGTACATCACGCATGGCGTCATGAGCGGCCCTGCGGTCGAGCGAGTGACGAACTCGGTCATGAAGTCGCTGGTGCTGACCGACACGATCCAGCCGACCAAAGAGATTTTGAAGGCAAAGAATATCCGCATCGTTCCGACTGCGCCGATCTTCACCCAGGCGATCCTGAACATCTGGAACGGAACCAGTGTGTCTTCGCTGTTCGAAGACAAGACACTGACCCCGATCTACGAATCCATGTATCAGATGGATTGAGCTACAGGGGCGGCCGAACATGTCGCCCCCTGATATCTGAAATACCGATTGCGCGGATATCTGACCATGGGGCGCGATCGGCGACACAAGTGGAATCACCTCCATGACTGCCAACAAACGTATTGTTCTTTCCAGCGATCACGCGGCGATCGAGCTGCGCCAGTCCGTGACCAACCACATCGCGCAGCAAGGTTGGGACGTGGTTGATATCGGCCCGACAACCCCCGAAAGCACCCATTACCCCAAGCATGGAAAGGCCGCGGCGCAGGCCGTTGCCTCGGGCGATTGCAGCTTGGGTATCGTCCTCTGCGGCACTGGGCAGGGTATCATGATGGCTGCGAACAAAGTGCCCGGCATTCGCTGTGGCGTTTGTTCAGACGCATTCTCGGCCCGCATGATCCGCCAGCACAACAACGCCAACATGCTGTCGATTGGTGCGCGGGTTGTCGGCGAAGGTCTGGCGCTGGACATCGTTGACGCGTTTCTGGGTGCCGAATTCGAAGGCGGCCGCCACGCCACGCGCGTGGACATGATCGAAGCGCAGGACGACTGAGTCCAATCAATCGTTCAAACGCCTGAAAACATGGCGAACCCGGATCAGGAAATATTCCAATCGTCCGGGTGTGCCACCTCTCCTATCGCGGTCCAGCTTGCCCGGATGCGGGCAATCCGAGTGTCGGACCAGGTCCGGAATACTGCGTCAAAACCCTCGGCGGTGATATGTTCGGCCTGAACCTCTGCGCGCAGCGCAGAGGACGTGTCGACATCCCACAGCGAGATCCCGATCTGCACCACGGGCGGGGTCCGAAATGCTTCTTTGAACCGAATGTGTGTGCGGCGTTCACGCGGCCCCTGCCCGGTCCACATATCGCCGCCTTCAGCAAACTCCGAGAACAGGACATCTTCACCCTGCTCAATTCCAATGGGATGGGTTAGAAACTTTTTCATCTTATCATCATTATTCTTGAATTCCCGCAACTTACCCCGGCATTTCGGCAAAAGCACGACAAAAAAACGGCCCCGCAATTGCGAGGCCGCTCAAATTTTTCACCGGTGGGCCCGTTACAGGCTCATATGTGTTCCTAGGGCTTCCATGTCAGCCAGCAGCTTGGCCGCGTCGTCGACGATGGTCTGATCATCGCCACCCTTGGCTGCCTCATGCGAGGCGCGGGCGTCTTCGATCAGCTCGTCCAGATGCGCGCGGGTCACTTCATCCACCGGGATGGCCTTTTCGGCCAGGACCGACAGGCTGTCGCCGTTGATCTGGGCAAACCCGCCGGTGACCAGGTATTCGCTGGACCCTTCGGGTGCCTCGACCTTGAGCAGACCGGGGCGCAGCGTGGTGATGGTGGGCGCATGATCGGGCATTGCCGTCATGTCCCCGTCCGCGCCGGGAATCTGGACCGCGCTCGCCTGCAGCGAAGCAAGGCTCCGCTCGGGGCTGACGAGGTCGAATTGCATCGTGTTTGCCATCAGGGATACTCCTTAGGCGGCTTCTGCGGCCATCTTCTCCGCTTTGGCGATCACTTCGTCGATGCCGCCAACCATCAGGAAGGCCGCTTCGGGCAGGTGATCGTATTCGCCGGCCACAACGGCCTTGAAAGACGCGATGGTCACATCCAGAGGAACCTGAACGCCGGGCGAACCGGTGAAGACTTCGGCCACGTCGAACGGCTGCGACAGGAAGCGTTCGATCTTACGGGCACGGGCCACGGTCAATTTGTCCTCTTCCGACAGTTCGTCCATGCCGAGGATGGCGATGATGTCCTGCAACGACTTGTAGCGCTGAAGGATCTGCTGAACGTCGGTCGCAACCTTGTAGTGCTCTTCTCCAACGATGGCCGGATCAAGCAGACGCGAGGTCGAGTCGAGCGGGTCAACCGCAGGGTAGATACCCTTTTCCGAGATCGCACGGTTGAGAACGGTGGTCGCGTCCAAGTGAGCGAACGAGGTTGCCGGCGCGGGGTCGGTAAGGTCGTCCGCAGGCACGTAGATCGCCTGAACCGAGGTGATCGATCCCGACTTGGTCGAGGTGATGCGTTCCTGCAAGGCGCCCATGTCGGTGGCCAGTGTCGGTTGGTAGCCCACCGCCGAAGGAATACGACCCAGCAGAGCCGACACCTCGGAACCCGCCTGCGTAAAGCGGAAGATGTTGTCGACGAAGAACAGAACGTCGGTACCGGACTGGTCGCGGAACTGCTCGGCCAAGGTCAGACCGGTCAGAGCAACACGTGCACGCGCACCCGGAGGCTCGTTCATCTGACCATAAACCAGGGCCACTTGGCTTTCCGACAGGTTGTCGGGTTTGATGACGTTCGATTCGATCATCTCGTGGTACAGGTCGTTCCCTTCACGGGTCCGTTCACCAACACCCGCGAACACCGAGAAGCCCGAGTGCACTTTTGCGATGTTGTTGATCAGTTCCATGATCAGAACGGTTTTACCAACGCCGGCACCGCCGAACAGGCCGATCTTACCGCCTTTGGCGTAAGGGGCCAGCAGGTCAACAACCTTGATGCCGGTCACCAGGATTTCCGACTCGGTCGACTGTTCGTCGAACTCGGGCGCGGGCTGGTGGATGGCGCGGGTTTCGGTGGCTTCGACCGGGCCCTTTTCGTCGATCGGTTCGCCGACCACGTTCAGGATGCGGCCCAGGGTGGCGTTGCCGACCGGAACCGAGATCGGTGCGCCGGTGTCGGTCACGGCCTCGCCGCGGACCAGACCTTCGGTCGCGTCCATCGCGATGGTGCGGACAGTGTTTTCACCCAGGTGCTGAGCAACTTCCAACACCAGGCGCTTGCCGTTGTTGGTGGTTTCCAGCGCGTTCAAAATTTCAGGCAGCTGATCTTCGAAGTGCACGTCGACGACGGCCCCGATGATCTGTGTGACTTTGCCTTTTGCATTCGCCATGTTTCGTCTCCGGTTTTCTTACAGCGCTTCGGCGCCGGAAATAATTTCAATCAGCTCGTTGGTGATCACGGCCTGACGCGAGCGGTTGAACTGGATCGTCAGCTTGTCGATCATCTCACCCGCGTTGCGTGTCGCGTTGTCCATCGCGGACATCCGTGCACCCTGTTCAGACGCCCCGTTTTCGAGCAGAGCCGAGAAGATCGCAGTCGCAACCCCCTTGGGCAGCAGGTCGGCCAGAATGGCTTCTTCGCTGGGCTCGTAGTCGAAGATGGCACCGCTGTCGTCACCCGCCGCTTCGTCCTCGAACGAGGCAGGGATGATTTGCTGTGCCGTCGGGATCTGGGTCACGACGTTGACGAACTTCGAGTAGAAGATCGTGGCAACGTCGAACTCTCCCCCGTCGAAACGAGACAGGATGTCCTTCGCGATGTCCTGCGCGTTGGCATAGCCAAGACGCTTGACCTCGCTCAGGTCGATATGTCCAACGAACAGATCGCCAAAATCACGCTTCAGCGCGTCGCGGCCCTTCTTGCCGACAGTCAAAACCTTGACTGTCTTGCCTTTCAGGCGCAGCTCTTCCGCCTTTTGGCGGGCCAGCTTGGCGATGTTCGAGTTGAAGCCGCCGCAGAGGCCGCGTTCAGCTGTCATGACAACCAGCAGATGGACATCCTCGCTGCCCGTACCACGGAGCAGCTTGGGGGCGCTGTCGCTGCCCCCGACCGAAGCCGCCAGCCCTGCCATCACGGCATTGAACCGTTCGGCATACGGACGCGAGGCTTCGGCAGATTCCTGGGCGCGGCGCAGTTTTGCAGCCGCGACCATCTGCATGGCCTTGGTGATCTTGCGGGTCGATTTGACCGACTCGATCCTGTTTTTAAGATCCTTAAGATTTGGCATATGCCCGCCTCTCCCTTAAGCGAAGGTTGCGGCGTATTCGTCCAGCGCAGCCTTGATCTTGTCGGAAGCGTCACCCTTGATCTTGGGATCTTCGTCCGTGATCCACTGAAGCAGATCCGCGTGCTTGCCACGCAGGTGCGCCAGCAGGCCAGCCTCATAACGGCCAACATCGGACACGTCGATCTTGTCGAGGTAACCGTTAGTACCGGCAAAGATTACGCAGACGATCTCAGCGTTGGTCAGCGGCGAGTACTGCGGCTGTTTCATCAGTTCGGTCAGACGTGCACCACGGTTCAGCAACTGCTGAGTTGCGGCGTCAAGGTCGGAACCGAACTGCGCAAACGCAGCCATTTCGCGGTACTGAGCCAGTTCCAGTTTAACCGGACCCGCAACCGACTTCATCGAGTTGGTCTGAGCCGAGGAGCCCACACGCGAAACCGACAGACCGGTGTTCACAGCAGGGCGGATGCCCTGGTAGAACAGTTCAGTTTCAAGGAAGATCTGACCGTCGGTGATCGAGATCACGTTGGTCGGAATAAACGCCGAAACGTCACCACCCTGAGTTTCGATAACCGGCAGAGCGGTCAGCGAGCCCGCGCCGAAGTCTTCGTTCAGCTTAGCCGAACGTTCCAGCAGACGGGAGTGGAGGTAGAAAACGTCACCAGGATAGGCTTCACGTCCGGGCGGACGGCGCAGCAGCAGTGACATCTGACGATACGAAACAGCCTGTTTCGACAGGTCATCATAGATGATCAGCGCGTGGCGGCCGTTGTCGCGGAAGTATTCAGCCATCGCAGTTGCGGCGTAGGGCGCCAGGAACTGCATCGGAGCCGGGTCCGAAGCGGTTGCGGCCACAACGATCGAATATTCAATCGCACCGGATTCTTCCAGTTTCTTCACCAGCTGTGCAACGGTCGAACGCTTTTGACCGATTGCAACGTAAACGCAGTACAGTTTTTTCGACTCGTCGTCGCCTGCTGCGTCGTTGTAGGTTTTCTGGTTCAGGATTGCGTCCAGAGCAACGGCGGTTTTGCCGGTCTGACGGTCACCAATGATCAGCTCACGCTGGCCACGGCCGATCGGGATCATCGCGTCAACCGATTTCAGGCCGGTTGCCATCGGCTCGTGAACTGATTTACGCGGGATGATGCCGGGGGCCTTGACGTCTGCAACGCCACGCTTGGTTGCGTTGATCGGGCCTTTGCCGTCCAGCGGGTTGCCCAGACCGTCCACAACGCGGCCCAGCAGCTCGTCACCGATCGGAACGTCCACGATCGAGTTGGTGCGCTTGACGGTGTCACCTTCTTTGATGTCACGGTCGGAACCGAAGATAACGACACCGACGTTGTCGCTTTCCAGGTTCAGCGCCATGCCCATGATGCCGCCGGGGAATTCGACCATCTCACCGGCTTGCACATTGTCCAGACCGTATACACGGGCAATCCCGTCACCGACGCTCAGCACGCGACCGATCTCGGCCACTTCGGCTTCCTGACCAAAATTCTTGATCTGGTCCTTCAGGATTGCAGAAATCTCTGCAGCTTGGATTCCCATTTATCCGACCTCTTTCATTGCATTCTGTAGGGAGTTCAGCTTCGAACGGATCGAACTGTCGATCATTTTCGAGCCCACTTTAACGACAAGACCGCCGATGAGGCTTTCATCCACGGTCGCATTGATTGTCACCGTCTTGCCCACACGCTCGGACAGTGTCTTGGACAGTTTTTCCATCTGGGTCTTGGTCAGTGCCTTGGCCGAGGCAACCTCGGCGGTCACTTCGCCACGCTCTTCGGCCAGCATGTCGCGCAGAACCTTCAGCAGTTGCGGCACGACGAACAGGCGGCGCTTCTGCGCCATCAGACCCAGCGTGTTGCGCAGGATGGGGTTCAGACCCATCTTGTCTGCGATCGCAGTGATCGCGCCTTCCTGTTCAGCGCGGGAAACCAGCGGCGATGCGATCAGGTCGCGCAGCTCTGCACTGTCGTCCAGCGCGGCTGCCAGATCATTGATGCCGGATTCCAGACCTGCAAGGTCGTTGTTCTCTTTTGCGATCTCGAAGATCGCGGTGGCATAGCGCTCGGCGATGCCAGTGGAAATCGAAGCTGGTTCGGACACGTCCACCCTTCCGATATTTTGGGCCCCGAATTCGCGTGCGGCAGCTACCCCGGGGGCGTGAAGAAACCCCGGCCAGACGGTCGGGGATCAAAATCACCGGGGATGTAGCAGAGCCGAACCAACCAAGCAATACGCTATAGCGGTAACAGATTTATCCACAAATTGTTATTTTTCATTAACTTACAGCAAGTGCGACGGTTTGAACACATTGGCCCAGTTGAAAAATGTTACGAATATGCAGGTTTTTGCGATTCCTGTGACTTTTTTTCCTCAATTTTTCGCATGGAATTGCCCGGGGTCTCAGGCGGGCTTCAGCAAGCCGTCCAGCGCCTTGATCGGTTTTTTGACCGCGTCCTTGCTCACGCTGCCGCTTGGCGGGCGGATATGTTTGCTGACTTCGACCATCAGCACCCCACCCGCCATCACCGTCGGAATCCGCTGGCCGGTCTTTTCGATCAGGTTGCCGGATTTCAACCAGAATCGCCGGAACGACGGAGGCATATACAAGGCCGAGCAATGCACCTCGGGCAGGAAGTGATGCGCCTTGAGCTGGTTTTCCAGCTGAGTTGCAGAGTACGGACGTCCAAACCCGAACGGGGTCTTGTCCGACCGTGACCACAGGCCCGCCCGGTTTGGAACGATGAAGACGGCCCGGCCACCGGGGCCCAGCACGCGCCAGCATTCGTCAAGCAATTGGTTTGGCCGTTCCGACGTTTCCAGCCCATGCATCACCACAAGCTTGTCCACGTGGCCGGTCTCGATCGGCCAGAGTGTTTCTTCGGTCAGGACCGAAACGTTGGGCATGCCTGCCGGCCATGGCATCACGCCCTGTGGTCCCGGCATCAACCCGATGACCCGGCGCGCATCCGACAGGTAAGGGCGCAGCAAAGGCACCGCAAAACCGAATCCCGCCACTGTCTGGCCTTTTGCTTCGGGCCAAAGTTCGATCAGACGCCCGCGAATAGCCGCCTGCGCCGCACGCCCCAATGTGCTGCGGTAATAGAAGTTCCTCAGATCCTGTACATCAAGATGCATTGCGGACATCCGGTCAATCGGCTTAGCTGGGCGTAGTCTAGCAATGAAAGGGCAAAAGGCCATGCCTCTTGAAATCGTTACAATCCCGTGCCTGAGCGACAATTACGCCTTTCTGGCGCATGACGCCGTCACTGGCCAGACCGCCCTGATCGACGCGCCCGAGGCCGCACCGGTCCTGAAGGCGCTGGATGACCGAGGGTGGACACTGTCGCATGTGCTGTTGACCCATCATCACTGGGATCACGTGGACGGGCTGTCGGGGATTTTGGCCAAACAGCCGGCAAAAGTCATCGGGGCCGCCGCTGACGCAAATCGCCTGCCGCCGCTGGATCAGCAAGTTACCGAGGGGGACAGTTTCGAGATCGGCGGCGAACCGGTTCAGGTTCTGGACGTTTCCGGGCACACGGATGGCCATATCGCATTCTACATGCCGCAGAGTTCCGCCGTGTTCACCGCCGACAGCCTGATGGCGCTGGGTTGTGGGCGCCTGTTCGAGGGCACACCCGCGCAAATGTGGGTCTCTTTGAACAAGCTGGCCGCCCTGCCGGACGACACTTTGGTCTGTTCAGGGCACGAATATACACAATCCAACGCCAAATTCGCGATTACAGTCGATCCCGAAAACCAAGCCTTGAAAGATCGCATTGCGGATATCGACCGCGCGCGTGCGGCCGGAAAAGCCACTGTTCCTTCGACTCTGGCCCTTGAAAAGGCCACAAATCCGTTCCTGAGGGCCGCCGATCCGGCGATTCAGGCGAAATTGGGTATGGTGGGTGCTGACCCCGAGGCCGTTTTTGCCGAAATTCGGGCTAGAAAAGACCGGTTCTGATGCCTATTTGCTCCTCTTCAGGGCCACGGTCACAACAAATGTGACTGTCAAGTGAAAGAAAACCCTTGAAGCCGGGCCACGATCAACCAAACTCTAGTATTATGAGGACATGGTTGGGATGGGGTTCCGGCCAAGAAACCGCCCCCTTCTGACCCAAGACAGAGGAGCACCCGCGTGCCTTCATTCTCGAGCACATTGGAACAAGCCATCCACGCGGCCCTGGCGGCTGCGAATGAACGGCGCCATGAATTCGCAACGCTGGAGCATTTGCTGCTGGCCCTTCTGGAAGAACCCGATGCCGTGCGCGTCATGAAAGCGTGCAGTGTCGATCTGGACGAGTTGCGCAGCACTTTGGTGGAGTTCATCGACGAGGATCTTTCGAATCTGGTCACGGATATCGACGGATCCGAAGCCGTACCCACCGCAGCGTTCCAGCGCGTCATTCAGCGCGCCGCGATCCACGTGCAAAGTTCGGGCCGGACCGAAGTGACCGGCGCCAACGTTCTGGTCGCCATATTCGCCGAACGCGAAAGCAATGCCGCCTATTTCCTGCAAGAGCAGGACATGACCCGTTACGACGCGGTCAATTTCATCGCGCATGGCGTCGCCAAGGATCCTGCCTATGGCGAAAGCCGCTCGGTATCCGGTGCGGATCAGGTGGAAGAAGACGCCCAGACCGCATCCGGCGAAGCCGAACAGAAAGAAAGCGCGCTGGGAAAATACTGCGTGGATCTGAACGCCAAGGCTCGAGCTGGCGATGTCGATCCGCTGATCGGACGCTCGGATGAGGTGGAACGCTGCATCCAGGTGCTGTGCCGCCGCCGCAAGAACAACCCGCTGCTGGTGGGGGATCCGGGTGTGGGCAAGACCGCCATCGCAGAAGGCCTTGCGCACAAGATCGTCGGTGGCGAGGCCCCCGATGTGCTGGCCAATACCACGATCTATTCGTTGGACATGGGCGCGCTGCTGGCCGGAACCCGCTATCGCGGTGATTTCGAAGAACGTCTGAAAGCGGTTGTGACCGAACTGGAGGATCACCCGGACGCGGTGTTGTTCATCGACGAGATTCATACCGTGATCGGTGCCGGGGCGACCTCGGGCGGGGCTATGGATGCCTCGAACCTGCTGAAGCCTGCGCTTCAGGGCGGCAAACTGCGCACCATGGGCTCGACCACCTACAAAGAGTTCCGTCAGCACTTCGAAAAGGACCGAGCGCTGAGCCGCCGGTTCCAGAAGATCGACGTGAACGAACCTTCGGTGGAAGACAGCGTAAAGATTTTGCGCGGGCTGAAGCCTTATTTCGAAGAGCATCATGACATTAAATACACCGCCGATGCGATCAAGACGGCGGTCGAGCTGTCGGCGCGTTACATCAACGACCGCAAGCTGCCCGACAAGGCCATCGATGTGATCGATGAGGCCGGCGCGGCGCAGCATCTGGTCGCGGAAAGCAAGCGGCGCAAGACCATTGGCGTCAAAGAGATCGAGGCGGTTGTCGCCAAGATCGCGCGTATTCCGCCCAAGAACGTCACCAAGGATGATGCGTTGGTGCTGAAAGACCTCGAAGCATCGCTGAAACGGGTGGTGTTTGGTCAGGATCTGGCAATCGAGGCGCTGTCCAGTGCGATCAAACTGGCCCGCGCCGGTCTGCGCGAACCTGAAAAACCCATCGGCAACTATCTGTTTGCCGGTCCGACGGGGGTTGGCAAGACCGAGGTGGCGAAACAGCTGGCAGATACCCTGGGCGTGGAACTGCTGCGTTTCGACATGTCGGAATACATGGAGAAACATGCGGTTTCCCGCCTGATCGGTGCCCCTCCGGGCTATGTCGGGTTTGATCAGGGTGGTTTGCTGACCGACGGTGTCGACCAGCATCCGCATTGCGTATTGCTGCTGGACGAAATCGAAAAGGCCCACCCGGACGTGTTCAACATCCTGTTGCAGGTGATGGACCACGGCGAGTTGACCGATCACAACGGGCGCACGGTGAATTTCCGCAACGTGGTGCTGATCATGACCTCGAACGCGGGCGCGCAGGAACAGGCCAAAGCCGCCATCGGCTTCGGTCGCGATCGGCGCGAAGGCGAAGACACGGCCGCGATCGAGCGCATGTTCACACCGGAATTCCGCAACCGTCTGGATGCCGTGATCTCCTTCGCACCGCTGCCGAAAGAGGTCATTTTGCAAGTGGTCGAGAAATTCGTCCTACAGCTTGAGGCACAACTGCTGGATCGTGGCGTGACCATCGACCTGACCCCAAAAGCTGCCGAGTGGCTGGCCGACAAGGGATATGACGACAAGATGGGTGCACGCCCGCTGGGTCGCGTGATCCAGGAGCACATCAAGAAACCCCTGGCCGAAGAGCTGTTGTTCGGCAAGCTGACCAAGGGCGGCGTGGTTCGTGTCTCGGTCAAGAAAGGCGAACTGGATCTTGAAATTCTTGGCCCGGACCAACGGCGCATTTCAGGAGACAAACCACCTCTGTTGACGGCAGACTGACCAAAATACAGACAACTCCTTCAAAGCCCGGCGATCCCCATCGCCGGGCTTTTTCTCTGCTGGCAGCATAAAATGCGACGGAAAAAGACTTCTGCTGCGTGTCATCTTCAATGATGAACGCGAGACAGGGATCGACACGTGAGCAAAATTTCAATCCTCTGGGGCGCCGCCTTTGCCCTATCCGCCGTTGCCGCTGTGGCAACTGCACAGCACAGGTTTCGCTATCACGACGAAACGACCGCAGAACCGTTGAGGTTGGTGCCCGCAACCGAAAACCCCGGGAAAAGCAGCGCTTTGGTGAAAGAAAAAGGCGGAAAAATCAAAGTGACGGGCAACGGCATTCCTGATCATCTGGTTGGCCGGTTTCCAAACCAAGGCAATCCGCACCGGATCGAACAGCAGAAGGTCAGGTTGAAATTGCCTGCAAATCCAACGGCCAAAGGTGCAATCACGCCGCTGCAAATGGGGTGGAACTTTGGCGTGTCACTCAACGGGGTTGTGTTCGACCCGCTGGCGGCCGAGTTCTGGCATGGCGACCCCAGGTCCGGGTGGTCCTACAATGCTCTGGGTGGCGCTGTTTCCTTGGGATTGGACGCCAATTTTGCCCATGTACAGCCGAACGGAAAGTATCACTATCACGGTGTACCGACAGGGTTGGTCAAGCTGCGGGGATGGTCACCGTCCGAGCATTCACCCTTGATCGGCTATGCGGCAGATGGTTTCCCGATATATGCCGTCACTGGCGTCGTAGGGGGCAAAGTGACCGAAATGACGTCGTCCTATCGTCTGAAACCCGGCAACCGGCCGGGTGGCGCTGCGCCGGGCGGGCGGCATGACGGCACCTTCAACGAGGACTACGTTTTTGTTCAGGGTCACGGCAATTTGGACCAATGCAACGGCACCTTCACCGTTTCAGAAGAATACCCTTCAGGAACCTATGCGTATTTTCTGACCGAGGATTACCCTGTGGTACCGCGCTGCTTCATGGGCACTCCGGATCAAAGCTTTCGCTTTGGCAGACGGTAATCGGTTTGACCCCATCACGCGGATTACCCAGGCAAGAGGCTAGGGTTTTGCTATCTTTCCGTGAGTTTCAGCTCGATCCGGCGGTTCTGTGCCCGCGCCTCGGGCGTGTCAGCCGGATTGACCGGCTGGAATTCACCAAACCCGTTTGCCGCCAGACGATTGGGTGGGATGCCCAGCGCGTCGACCATATAGCGCACAACAGACAACGCGCGACCCTGGCTGAGTTCCCAGTTGTCCCGGTATCGGCCCGAACCGGCCAGCGGAACGTTGTCGGTATGGCCGTCGACCCGGATCACCCAGTTCAGACCGGGCGGAATTTCAGCGGCGACACTGCGCAGGATGTTGGCAACTTTCGCAACCTCCTGCTGCCCTTCCGCGGACAGCACGGCTGATCCTGTCGGAAACAAAACCTCGGACGAAAAGACAAAACGGTCGCCTTCAATCCGCACGCCTTCCTGATCTCCAAGGACATCCCGAAGACGTCCGAAAAATTCCGAACGATAACGTTGCAGATCTTCCGCCTGCGCTGCCAGTTCCTCATTCTGACCGGCCAGTGCTTCGGCCTCGGCCTCGAGACGCAGGCGTTCGGCTTCTTCCAGCAGGCGGCGCCGGCGTTCTTCCGAAGCGGCACGGGCCAGCGCGGCATTCAGGTCCTGACCCAAAGTCTGGATTTGGATTTCGGCGGCCTCGTTGCGCTCTTCGAAATCGTCCAGCAGGGCCTGCAAGGACCCCAACTGCCCGCGCAGGGCGGCAATCTGCTGGTTCAGCAGAGCCGCCTCACGCTGGGCCTCGGCTGAGATTTCTTTCTCTTCCGACAATGTCGATTCGGCCAGAGCCAGCAAGGCCTGCCTTTGTTCGGCCAAGGTGCGTTGTTCATCAGCATCCGCCTGCGCTTGCGTTTGCGCCTCCAGGGCGGCTTCAAGCTGGGCGCGCAATTCATCAGGATTCACGTCGCCGAATTGTCGCTCAAGCTCAGCCCGCGCGGCTTGCGCGGCGGCCAGAAGAGTCAGCGTGTCTTCGGCCTCTTTGCGTTGTGCCTCCAACGCGAGCGTCATGGCCGTCAGTTCGGCATCCGCATCCTGAAGACGGTTTCGCAATGCCTCGGCAGCAGCGGCTTCGACCAGGCGGGCGGCTTCTTCATCGCTCAGTTGCTGTTCAAGGGTGGCAATTTCCGCCGCGCGTTCCTTGCCGCTTTGCTCCAGATCCGCAACCATTGCTTCCAGCGCCTCGCGGCGGGCGGCTGCCAATCGGGCCGCTTCCGTCTGCGCATCGATTTCCTCGCGACTTTGTGCAAGGGCAAGGTTCAGTGCCTCTTGTTCCGTCAGCAATTGCTCGCGCTCAGTCTCAAGCGCTGCGATGTCGCCCAAAGCCTGCTCCTGCTCGGCAAGCAGCGCCGCAACCTGTGCTTCGAAATTCGTGATACGGGTCTGCGCCTGATCCAGCGCGGCGGCCTGACGGTCGCGTTCGGTGGTCAGTGAGGAGATCAGCGACTGCGCTTGCGCCAGATCGTCTTCGGCCTGCGACAGCGTCGTGTTCAACGCACCCAGCCTTGCCTGCAAGCGGCTGTTTTCACGCTCTTCCAAACCCAGTGCGCCCGCAAGCGCAGCGACTTCGTCTGCCAGTGTCGTCAGTTCGTCTTCCTGCCCCGAAATGGTCTCGCGCAGAACAAACTGAATCACCATGAAAATGGTCAGAACGAATGTCAGCACCATCAGCAGCCCGGTCATCGCGTCCACGAATCCGGGCCAGACCGAGCTCTGGAAGCGTTGACCGGTGCGGCGGGACAGCGCCATGGACTACTCTCCTTCCGGCGTGGTGCGCACCGCGCCTCGGGGCAGGGTCAGGGCCTTGACCAGCAGTTCGATATCCTTGCGGAATTCGTTCATGCTTTCCTGACGACCCGCCGAAATCTCTTCGAGAATGCGCAGCAACTGCACGTCCATCGAGCGCAGGCGCATCCGGCTTTCGGCGTCGATTCCATCGCCTGCACCATGTTCGCGCATGTGGTCAAGCAACGCATCCTGCCCCAGCGCGACACGCTCCAGAGCCGAAGTGACGCTTTCGGTATTGGCCTGGCGATTGTTCATCTCGGCAATCACATCGACCAGTTGCCCCAGCTTGGCCGAAACCTCGGCCCGCTCACTTT
Source organism: Ruegeria sp. HKCCD6157 (assembly GCF_013110685.1). Classification (NCBI taxonomy): domain Bacteria; kingdom Pseudomonadati; phylum Pseudomonadota; class Alphaproteobacteria; order Rhodobacterales; family Roseobacteraceae; genus Ruegeria; species Ruegeria sp. HKCCD6157. The sequence goes on along the minus strand of NZ_WVRB01000001.1, from coordinate 419,400 downwards.
CCTGAGCGGCAAACAGATCCTGCAACGCATCCATCTGTTCGGACATGGCATCCAGCACAGGTGTCAGTACGGCGATCTCTGCCCCGCCCTCTTCACCACCGGCGAATCCAACGCGGGTGATCGTGGACAGCCATTCTTCGAGCTCGCGATAAAAGCGGTTCTGCCCGTGCCCGGCAAACACTTCGAGCAGACCAACGATCAGCGATCCCGCCAAACCCAGCAGAGACGACCCGAACGCAACACCCATCCCCTGCAACTGCGCCTCGAGCCCCGTCATCAGGCGATTGAAAACGGCCAGCCCCTCTTCGCCTTCCTGCGGGTTCAGGCTGCGGATGGTGTCGACAATGGCTGGAACGGTTGTCGCCAGGCCAAAGAATGTACCCAGCAGACCCAAATAGATCAGAACATTGGTTATATAACGCGTGATTTCCCGTTCTTCTTCGACACGCTCGGCCACGGAATCCAGAATGGACCGGGTTGAGGTGGAACTGATCTGCGAGCGCGCGCCTCGCTCGCGCAGCAGCGAAGCCAAAGGCGCCAGCAATTGCGGTGTACGCGCATCTTCGCGAACGACGCCCCCGACAAAGGCCTCGATCCAGCGCACGGACCCGATCAGTTGCGTAACCTGATAAAAACAGGCGAGGACGCCGATAAGAAATACGATCAGAATGAAACCATTCAGATACGGATTGGCATAGAAAACCGGCAATACGTAAGGCAGTGCCAGAAACACGCCCAGCCCGGACAAGCCGATCGCCATCAACATCAACAGAATTTGTCGAATGGGATGCGAGAAATGGGGTCTCGCGCCCTGATGTGCCTGCGCCATGCGCGTGGTTCCCGGTATTTGCCTGCTTTGCGTCGAATCTAGCGGGATTCCGCGCGTGACGCCAAGAGTTTATGCGGTGATGTCGCGCACCCGTTGCGCCAACCACTCAAGATCATGGTCACGCAGCCCGATCTCGGCCAGATGTTCTACGGTGTTGTAAAGATATTCGTCATTCGGACCGCGCCCGCCAACCGCATGGGCGATGATCCGGGCCTGTTCCTCCAACGGCATCCCGCCGCAATACTGGACGTGGTCGGCATCGATCACATAGGTAACGGCATTGACGATTTCGCCGTTTTCCAGGTGCACATCCAGCATACGTTCGACATAGGCCGAGGAAATCAGCTCGCGCTCGCGCAGCTCGTGCAGCGTACGGTCTTCGTGACCCGCCTCGACTGCAAGGGCCAAACCGGTGCAACTTGCGTTCTCCTGTTCGTCCAGTGCCAGCACCAGGCCGGGTTTTTCTTCGGTCCCGCGATGGTGGATCGAGCTCATGCAGAAGGACCGGGAATAACCATGAAGTGTCGCGCGTTCACTGCGTGCCACCGGAAAGCCCGGATTCCACAGCAGTGATCCATATCCGAATACCCACATCGTCATTGCACTGGTCCTTGCCTGTTTCGGCCTATAAACATCAATTCCAAGGCGGGAAAAAGGGCCTTTCGAATGCGTCTGATACGAGTGTTGATTTTTGTTTCCCTGGCATGGAGCGCCTATTGGTTCGTGGCCGGATATGGCCTGCGCTCTGCGATCACTGGCTGGTTCGAACAGCAGGAGGCGCGCGGCTGGCAAGCGGATTTCTCGAATGTCGCGACAGCGGGCTATCCGACCCACCACATGACCCGTCTGAACAATCCGGCGCTGGCGGATCCGGTGAACGGCACGGCATGGAGCGCGGATTGGATCGAATTCAAAAGCCCCGCCATCTGGCCCGGTCGTCAGATATTGCGGTTCGCGGACACACCGCAACGCCTGTCATATTTCGACCAGACATCAACAATTGTGGCCGACGAATTGCTTGCCGAGCTGCAATTGCAGCCCGGCGTCTCGCTCGTGCTGGAGAAAATGGCTTTGACGGCGGGAGCCTGGTCGGTGACGGAAAACTCCACCAAGCTGGCCTCGGGCGACACGCTGAGCCTGATCATGGAACAAAAGCCAATTTCAGAAGCCTATTCTATCACGGCCCGCGCGGATGGGTTTACACCGGGGGAAAAACTGCGGGCCCTGATGCATTCCGCAAGTTCATTACCGCAGAGCTTTGAGACGCTGGAACTGGATATGGTCACCACTTTCGACAAGGTTTGGAGCCGGTCCGCCCTCGAAGACAGCCGTCCGCAGCCCGTGGCCATCGATCTGCGTCTGGCCGAGATCAAATGGGGTGAGCTGCGCCTGTTCGCGACAGGCGATCTGGATGTGGACGCCCAAGGTATCCCGACCGGAGAGATTGCCGTCAAAGCCGAAAACTGGCGGGATATGATCGCAATGGCAAACGCGGCAGGAGCCCTTCCTGATCAGGCCGTAGATCCCGTCACCCGAGGGCTGAACTTTCTGGCAGGGCTGGGCGGAAACCCCAACGCGCTGGATCTGCAACTGAATTTCCGCGATGGTTTCGTGGCGCTCGGGCCGCTGCCTTTGGGCCCTGCCCCGCGCCTGATCCTGCGTTAACGGCAGTAGGGTCCGCTGCGATAGCGGGCCGTATCAAGGTGGAAATGATCCTTGTGATAGCGATCGGAATTCGGTCCCAGCACGGTACCAAACGGGCCGCACGCCCCGCGCCAGATCTTCTTGAGCTGTTTCTGAGAAGGGTTCTTGCGCCACCCGTTCAGGACGGTCACCACCTCACCGTCAGCCATTTTGAAACCTGAGATATCGATCGCACGACCCTTGCCATGTTCGGATATCCGCGCGCCTTTGCGGTTGTTGCGGGTTCGGCAGGCATAATGGGCGGCGATTTGCAGCTCGACCACGGGCCCGCGGCGTTTGAAGGTGGGTTTGACGGTCTTATCGACCCACTTGTTCAACGCAATGGCGGTGCCGCAATCCATCGTCGAGGGGCGGCTGAGCATCACACCCGAAACCGAGGTGATCTGCACCGCATCCTTGACACCGCAGGCTGAATTCTTGCTGCCCACACGGCCAACAGGTTTGCCTTGAATGGCAATATCCCCGCAAACAGACCCTTTGCGCAGCTTGCGCCTTTTGAACAACACCTGCTGTTCGACAGACTCGGGCCGCAAATAAGGCATCAAGGACGTGTCCGGCCCCAGAAGCGGCAGTTCCGACGGGCGCGCCGCCGCAGCGGTGACTTGCGGGGAAACCGGACGCGAAACCGGACGCAGGTTGGCAATGTCAGAAGGGGCAGGCGTGCTGACAGCCTGCTGAACAGTCAAAGGGCGCATGAGGGGCACCAAAGACTGGTCAAGGGGCGCGGCCTGAACCGGCGCGGCGCTCAAAGCCACGACCCCGATCAGAATATGCCCCCAGCGCAGTCTCATGAACTTGCCTTTCCCCGCCCAAAGTCCGGCGCATCCGTATCCTGCCCGGCATCGATGATGCCGCGACGAATAGCACGGGTGCGGGTGAAGTAGTCAAACAAATGATCGCCGTCGCCGGTGCGTATGGCGCGTTGCAGGGCAAAAAGCTCTTCGGTGAACCGGCCCAGGATTTCCAGCGTCGCATCCTTGTTGGACAGGAACACATCCCGCCACATGGTCGGGTCGGACGCGGCAATCCGGGTGAAGTCGCGGAAGCCGGCGGCCGAATATTTGATGACTTCGCTGTCGGTTACCCGTCGCAGATCGTCGGCCACGCCAACCATCGTGTAGGCAATCAGGTGCGGCGCATGGGACGTTACGGCGAGAACCAGATCGTGGTGATCCGCATCCATCTCATCGACATTCGACCCCATACCCTCCCAAAGCGCGCGCAGGCGGGCAATGGCATCCGGGTCCGAACCCTCGACCGGGACCAACAGGCACCAGCGATTGTCAAACAGTTCGGCAAACCCGGATTCAGGGCCGGAATGCTCGGTCCCTGCCAAAGGATGCGCGGGGACGAAATGCACACCGTCGGGGATATGCGGTTGCACCGCCCGAATGACGCCCCGCTTGACCGAACCCACATCCGAAACGGTGGCACCGGGTTTCAGCACGGATGCAATTTCTTCTGCAACTGCGCCCATAGCCCCCACAGGCACGCAGAGCACGACAAGATCGGCGCCTTCGACCGCCTCGCGTGCCGTGTCGCAAACACGGTCACACAATCCGATCCTGCGCGCGGTTTCACGGGACTTTTCAGACCGGGCATAACCCGTCACTTCCCCGGCCAGCCCTGCACGTTTCATCGCCCAGAACATGGACGAAGCAATCAGGCCCAGCCCGATCAGCGCAACGCGGTCGTAAATCTGGCTCATGCTGCGCCCTCTTTGAATGCAGTGATCGCCGCAACCACACGGCGGCAGGCTTCTTCGTCGCCCACGGTGATCCGCAAGGCGTTCGGCAGGTTGTAGCCTGCAACCCGGCGGACAATCAAACCCTGCGTTTTCAGGTAGTCATCGCAGGCCTCGGCCTCGGCCTGATCGGCGAAACGCGCTAGGATGAAGTTGGTGCAGGACGGGTCCGACGGCACGCCTGTCTTGGCCAATTGATCGGCCAGCCACACACGAAGGCGCGCGTTTTCGGCCTGACAGAAGGTCAGGAATTCCACATCGTTTACCGCAGCTTCAGCCGCCGCCAATGCGGTCATTGACAGGTTGAAGGGCTGGCGCACCCGGTTCAGCACGTCGATGATCGGGCGGTGCGCATAGCCCCATCCGACACGCATTCCGCCCAGCCCGTACACCTTTGAGAAGGTGCGCGTCATGATTAGATTCTCATGGGCGTCAACCAGCGACGCCCCGCCATCGAACCCATCGACAAACTCCGCATAAGCGCCATCAAGAACCATCAGGCAGGCGTCGGGCAGACCCAACGCCAGACGTTCCAGTTCGTCGTTCGGGATCATGGTCGAAGTTGGATTGCCGGGGTTGGTGACAAACACGATCCGCGTCTGCCCCGTCACCGCGGCGAGAATGGCATCCACATCCACCTTGCGGTCACGTTCGGCCACCATGACCGGCGTCGCGCCGGCCATGCGGGCGATGATCGGGTACATGGAAAACCCGTGCTCGGTATAGATCACCTCGTCCCCCGGCCCCGCGTAAGCCTGGGCGACGAATTGCAATACCTCGTCGCTGCCGACACCGCAGATGATCCGCGCCGGGTCCAGCCCATGGCGCGCGCCGATGGCCGCGCGCAGGCTCGCGTGGTCGGTGCTGGGATAACGATGCAGAATGGCCGCGCTGTCGCGCACCGCCTCTATTGCCTTGGGGCTGGGACCAAAGGGGTTCTCGTTCGAGCTCAGCTTGATCACATGCTCCACTCCCGCCACATGCGACTGGCCGCCCTGATACAGCGCGATGTCCATAATGCCGGGTTGTGGGGTGATCTTGGTCATGAGAGGCTCCGTTGAATGGGCCTCTCATACCTGTCTCAAAGGGTTGAGAAAAGCGGCAATTCCCTCATGCGGCCTTGAAGCGCGCTGTTGCCGGGTCAGCGTTGTAGTAAGGCGTGAATTCTTCGGTCCGGTGCGACAGGTCATTGACGCTGTCGATGATGAACTGAACCGTCTCTTCGCTCATCAGATATGAGAAATTCAGACGCACCCAGCCGGGTTTTTTCATTTCTTCCCCAGCGGACAAGGCAGCGTGCAGCGCCTCTGACGTTGCCTGATCGATCCCCAGCAAGCGGTGGGCGTAGGGTCCGGCACAGGCACAGCCGCCCCGCGCCTGAATGCCGTAGATATCGCTGAGCATCCGCGTGAACAGCTGCTGATGCACGGGCTGGCCCGCAGTGTCGCGCACCAGGAAGGAAAAGATCGGCAGACGGTGCGCTTTCTCGACCCCAAGCAGGGTCAGGTTCGGGTTGTTCTTCCAGCCGTCCAGCGCCATTTGATTGTACTGCGCCTCACGCCGGGCGATTTCGTCCGTTCCGACGACATCCTTGACGATGAAGGCCAGCGCCGCACGAATGTCTCCGATCACGTTGGGTGTCCCGGCCTCTTCCCGGGTGGACAGATCGGTGCTGTAGTCGTGCCGCCACGGTGACACGAAACTGACGGTTCCACCGCCGGGCCAGCTGGGGCACGTCCGTTTCACGGCCGATTGGTTCACAACCAAAACGCCTGACGCGCCCGGGCCACCGGGAAACTTGTGCGGCGAAACCACGATCGCGTCCTTTCGGGCCCCTTCGGGCCCCATGTCCATCGGCAGGTAGGGTCCACCACCGGCATAGTCCCAAACGGCCAAGGCACCATACGCCTTGAGCATCCGCGTGATCGGGTCAGGATCGGTGACAATGCCCGTTACGTTGGACGCGGCAGAAAACGATCCGACCACCAAATCGGCATCCACATGGGCCTCCAGCGCGGCTTTCAGCGCATGCAGGTCCACGCCACCGCCCTTGGCCTCGGGGATTTCGATGACACGTGCCTTGCTTTCGCGCCAGGGAAGAATGTTTGAGTGATGTTCATACGGGCCGATCAAGACAATCGGCTGGTCAGCCTCTGCCACCCCTAGCAGGCTGACCAACCGATTGAGCCCCGCAGTGGCGCCGGACCCGGTAAAGATCACCGCGTCCTCTTCCCGAGCACCAACAATGCGGGCTATTTCCGCCCGCGCTTCGCGGCGCAGACGTGTCATGTAGGACCCACAGTAGGAAGCCTCGGTGTGACTGTTCGCGTAAAACGGCAATACGTCCTGCGCCACAAAATCCTCGACCTGCCGCAACGCGCGGCCCGAAGCAACGTAATCCGCATAGACAAGCGGCACGTCTCCAAGCAGACCCGAGATCAGAACGTTCTCGCCGATCAGCCCATCGCGCAGATTTGAATTGTGAGCGGTGGAACAGAGTTCCGCACGGAATTTGGACAGGGTCATGGCATTGGCTCCTTACTGCCATACCAATGTGATATTTCTGGCCTGAGGAAACTTCACATATCTTTGCGTAGATTTTTGAAAATTTGTGTCATATGATCAGTTATGGCATCAAAAATAGATCAAATCGATACACGCATTCTGAAAGAACTGCAAAAGGACGCCACCCTGTCACAGCGGGAATTGGCGGATCGGGTTGGCCTGTCCCAGAATGCCTGCTGGCGGCGCTTGAAGGCCCTGAACGAAAACGGTGTGCTGATCGGATCCACGGCCCGCATCGCACGAGAGGAACTGGGGTTGAGCCTTGTGGTCTTCGTCATGCTCCGCACCCGACACCACTCTGCCCAGTGGCTTCAGGCGTTTCGGAGCCATGTTCTGACAATCCCGGAAGTCGTGGATTTTCATCGGATCGGAGGGGATTACGACTATCAGCTGAAAGTCGTAACGCAAGACATGTCGTCATATGACAAGGTCTATCAACGATTGATCGAAAAGGTCGAGCTGGACAGCGTGACCTCGTATTTCGCGATGGAAGCGATCGCCGAAGGCAGGCCCCTGCCGATCTGACACGCACTTCATTTGCCCAAAAACACCCTAAGGAGTCGCGGGCAATGTCGCGATGACGGCTTCGCCATGGGCAAACCATAAAAAAAGACCGCGCCAAAAGCGCGGCCTTTCAGAATTCGATTGCGGCGAAGATCAGTTCTTCGCGTAGAATTCGACAACCAGGTTCGGTTCCATGACGACCGGGTAAGGCACATCGCTGAGGCCCGGCGCGCGCACGAACGTCGCGGTCATTTTCGAGTGGTCGGCGTCGATGTAGTCAGGAACGTCACGCTCGGCCAGCGCAACGGCTTCCAAGACAACTGCCAGTTGTTTGGATTTGTCACGCACCTCGATCACGTCACCTTCTTTGACTCGGTAGGACGGGATGTTGACACGCTTGCCGTTCACTTTGACGTGGCCGTGGTTCACGAACTGGCGTGCGGCAAAAACAGTTGCGACAAACTTGGCGCGATAGACCACAGCGTCCAGGCGGCGCTCCAGCAGACCGATCAGGTTTTCACCGGTGTCGCCCTTCACACGCTCGGCTTCGGCGTAGATGCGGCGGAACTGCTTCTCGGTCAGGTCGCCATAGTAGCCTTTCAGCTTCTGCTTGGCCCGCAGCTGCAGACCGAAGTCAGACAGTTTGCCCTTGCGGCGCTGGCCATGCTGGCCGGGGCCGTATTCGCGACGGTTGACCGGGGATTTCGGGCGACCCCAGATGTTCTCGCCCATCCGGCGGTCGATTTTGTACTTGGCAGACGTGCGTTTGGTCACGGCTGATCTCCTTCGTTAGGTCGAAGCCCTGACGGGCCACTATGAAGGGCGTTGTCCTCTTGAGGTCTCCCCCATGACAGGCATCCCCTTGCGGGGGCCACCAACACCAATGAAGCCGCGCTTATATCCGCAATGCTGGCGGAGTCAACACAGCATTCCGCAAAGTTCAGAAAAACGATCAGGGCAGACAGCCAGCGAACCCGGCAGCGCGCGGAAACCGTCTGGCGGCACCTTGAAAACTTAGTTTGAGGTCGGGAAAGAAACTACCGTCGCGCTGCTTTTCGCGGCGGGGTTTGGGATCATCGCAAGCTCGGTCACTTCGACAATCCAGAACTCTTCGTCCCGTGGCGGGCAAGCGCCTTCGAACACGAGAGCCCGCGACGTATCGTTGCCATCGGCAACAAGCTTGGCAGAGAACTTCTGCGCACCATTGGTAAGGGTAAGGGTTCCGGCCACGTGGCCTGGAATGTCACGGACAATTGGAAAGTGGCTGTTCACCTGACTGGCAACGCCCCCGACATTTCCTATTTTTTCGATGCTTTGTTCGGCAGCCTCGCTCATGACGATTGCTTGACCACGCCATGACCATGCCGATCCGATCGCCAAACAGGAAAGAGGAGCATCTTCAAGCCCGTCAATTTCCGTCTGACACCAGGATATAGCTATTTGACCGTTTGTTCCGGCTCTCATCTGCCCACTCGCACTTACAACACCCCAACACTTAATTTTATCCTTATCAGCACAAATTCCGGCGGAAAAGAGACAGAACTGCAGCAATCACAAGATTGTTGTTAATGTGACTCAATATTTGGCGCCATCCGTCAGGGGTGACGGCCCGTCGATGACGGTTGTGGTCAGCGATGGCAGAAACCGATGCCAGATATCAATTCCAATTCATCGGAGAACGTGTGGAACGCTGTCCCGACAACTGCGGGTACAACGCTCAGAGCAATGGGGGCAGTGTTCCGGATTTCCGTCAGCCGCGCGCCCAAGAACGGTTTCCTGAGATAAGGCTCTCATCAAATCAGGCCGCAAAAGCACGCGGGTCCTGAGCGTCAACGGGCTGAAGGGCCTTTGTTTGAGTCAATTTTCAAATGGCGCAGGAAATTCATCCATGTCACCCTCGGGTTGCCGGGATCACCGGTACGCTATTGCCAACGGAAGCCTGACTCCGACAGTTGTCTTTGAACCCGCCCGGGATAGTCGGATACGATTGCGTCCACGCCCAAATCGATCATCCTGCCGATATCTTCGTGTTCGTTGACTGTCCACACGACGACGCACAGGCCCAGTTCTTTTGCGCGCGTGACGTTTTCGGGCGTTACATCCGCAAAGTACGGGCACCAAAGCGAACCGCCGGCCTGCTTTACCAAGTTTGGAATTTCGTCGCGACGGCCACGAAAGTCCGGGCAAACGGATTTTGAGGAATCCTCGCCAACATCGTCGGCATTGTCCGGAAGTTGCGTCAGGTAGGATGAAGGCATATCCGGAGCTTGCCTCTGACACTCCGCCAACAGGTTCCAATCAAAACTGTGAAGCACCGCGCGCGAAGATAACCCTTTGCCGCGAACATCCCCAAGTACTCTGCGGACAAAGTTCTCTCGGTAAAGTGCATCATGGGCCAGGTCGGGGTCCGACTTCAGCTCGAGCATCAGATGGGCATCACGGTATTTCGGGTCATCGACCAAATCGAGCAGATCCAACAGCCTTGGAACACGAACATCGTCTATTTGCGCCTGATCCGGGAAGCGTTGGCCATAGGCGGAATGGCCGTCCAGACGCCCGATATCGAATTGTCGGATCTGTTCGTAAGTCAGCGAGGATACTTTCGGCTCTTCCCCGGTCAGAAACAGGCCATTGCCATCGCGGAAACTGGCCGAATGCAGGCGATGATTGTGCGTAATGACCGGCACATCATCGGCTGTCAGGACAACGTCAAATTCAAGAAGCGGGACGCCAATGGAAAGTGAAAAGTCGAAGCCGATCATGCTGTTTTCAGGCAACACGCCCCGTGCCCCACGATGCCCCACGACCCGGATCAGGTTCTCCCCACCGCGAAAGGCCTCAACCTGTTGAAACGCCATCAGCCTTCCAGCCTTTTGCCTGTCGCGTGGTCAAACAAATGCATTTTCTCCGGTGCCACCGAGAACCGCATAATCGGATGGCGTCCTTCGATCGGGTGAACACCGGGAAGGCTTGCCGTGATTGCGCTTTCAGAGCCCGACAGGTGACCGTGCAGCAACGTGTTGGCCCCAAGCGGTTCAGCCATCTGAATCGCGGCTTCAAGCGGGCCATTGTCATCCGACAACAGATGCTCTGGTCTTATGCCAAGCTTCACGGTGCAGTCCGGACCCCCAGAGGGGCCGACTTCGATTTCTCCGATCTTGACCGCCCCGTTTTCGCGCCGTGCTTCGAATATGTTCATTGCCGGGCTGCCGATGAATTGCGCGGCAAACAGCGTTTGTGGAGTTTCATAGACCTCGAGCGGCGTGCCGATCTGTTCGGCGATGCCGCCGTTCATCACGATCATCCTGTCCGCCATCGTCATTGCTTCGACCTGGTCATGCGTGACGTAAAGTGACGTGATCCCAAGTTTTTCCTGAAGTTCGCGTATTTCCAGACGCATCTGAACACGAAGCTTGGCATCGAGGTTCGAGAGCGGCTCGTCAAACAGGAAAACAGCGGGCTCGCGGACAATAGCCCGGCCCATCGCGACCCTCTGGCGCTGACCGCCGGACAACTGCCTGGGCTTGCGATCCAGCAAAGGTTCAAGCTGCAACAGCTTAGCCGCCTGGGTCACCTTTTGATCGATCTGAGCCTTGGGCAGCCTCGCGATCTTCAGGCCATACCCCATGTTCTGACGCACGGACATATGTGGGTAGAGCGCGTAGTTCTGGAACACCATGGCGATGTCGCGATCCATGGGCTCTTTGTCATTGGCGCGTTCACCGCCGATCCGGATTTCCCCGGACGTGACCGTTTCCAGCCCTGCCACCATCCGCAACAATGTGGACTTGCCGCAGCCTGACGGGCCGACGATCACGATGAACTCTCCATCGGCGATATCGACATCAACGCCGTGGATCACATCCGTCGGGCCAAAGCTCTTTTTGACATTCTCTAGAGTAACTGTTGCCATTTCTTACTTCTCGCTATCGACAAGGCCACGGACAAAGAGCTTTTGCATCGACACCACCACGATGACCGGCGGGATCATCGCCAGAATGGACGTCGCCATGATCGTCGGCCAATGCGCAAAGTCGTCACCGGACGGGAACATCTGCTTGATACCCATCACGATGGTATTCATTTCGGGATCGGTCGTGATCAGCAGCGGCCAAAGGTACTGGTTCCACCCATAGATGAACAGGATCACGAACAGTGCGGCGATGTTGGTCCGGCTCATGGGGACGACGATATCGATGAAAAACCGCATCGGTCGCGCGCCGTCGACCCGGGCTGCCTCGGCAAGCTCATCGGGGATGGTCAGAAAGAACTGACGGAACAGGAAGGTTGCCGTGGCCGAGGCGATCAGGGGAAAGATCAGCCCGTAATAGCTGTTGAGCATGCCGAACCCGGCGACAACTTCGAACGTCGGAACGATGCGGACTTCGACCGGCAGCATCAGGGTCAGGAAGATCAGCCAGAAGAACGTCGTTCGCCCGGGAAAGCGGAAATAGACAATCGCGAAAGCCGACAGCAGAGAGATGATGATTTTGCCGACTGCAATTCCGATTGCCATCACCAGGCTGTTGAACAGCATCGTGGCAACGGGCACATTTACCCCCGAGAACAGCGCCGCCTTGTAGTTCACCCAGAACTGATCGCCGGGCACGACAGGCATCGGTGGCGAGACGATCTCGGCCTGGGTCACGGTCGAAGCCACGAAGGCAAGCCATATCGGGAAAAATATGATCAGGACACCGAGGATCATGAGGGCATGGGACAACCAGATGCCCGCGCCGCGTTTTTCGACCATTCCGTGTTGTTGGGCCGCCATCAGTAATGCACCCTCTTTTCCACGTATTTGAACTGGATGACCGTCAACAGTCCCACGACGATCAGCAAGATGACTGATTGCGCCGAAGACGAACCGAGGTCCTGCCCCACAAACCCGTCCGAAAATACCTTGTAGACAAGGATTGTCGTCGACTGTTGCGGCCCACCGCCGGTGATCGTGTGGATCACGCCAAAGGTTTCGAAGAAGGCATAAACGACGTTCACCACCAGCAAGAAGAACGCCGTCGGCGACAGCAGCGGCAGTACGATCGTGAAGAATCGGCGCCAGAAATGCGCGCCGTCAATCGCCGCCGCCTCGATCACGGATCTTGGAACGGATTGCAGGGCAGCGAAAAAGAACAGGAAGTTATAGCTTATGCGCCCCCAGGCCGAAGCAACGACCACCAGCCCCATGGCTTCGGTGCCGTTCAGAACGTGGTTCCAGTCATATCCAAGCTGGCCAAGATACCATGACACGACGCCGACGCGCGTGTTGAACATGAAAAGCCACAGAACGCCCGCGACCGCAGGGGCAACAGCGTAGGGCCAGATCAGCAACGTCCGATAGACCCCGGACCCTTTGATCAATCGATCCGCAATGACCGCAAGAAACAAGGCAGGGATCATCGAGCACAACGTGACCAACGTGGAAAACACCGCCGTTGTTACGAAAGAGGCGCGATAAAACTTGTCACTCAGCAGGAATTCAAAGTTGCCGAGCCCCACGAACTGGGACGACAGCCCGAACGGGTCAGGTATGAACAGCGACTGCCATATGGCCTGACCGGCGGGGTAGAAAAAGAAAACAGCGGAAATGATGACCTGAGGGGCGATCAACGCCAACGGCAACAGCCAGCCGCGAAAGGTGACGCGTTTTTCCATCCTGAAAACCCACCGAAGAAAGAAAATGCGGGCCCCGAAAGGGCCCGCATAACGTTACGACTTATTGATTGGCGGATTCGAACCGGCGCAGCAACGCATCACCGCGTTCCTTCGCGCTGTCCATCGCTTCCTGAGCGGTCTTCTCACCGGACCAGATCGCCTCAAGCTCTTCGTCGATGATGCCCCGGATCTGGTCGAACGATCCCAGACGCAAGCCTTTCGAATTTGCGGTCGGCTCTTTCGCAGTCATCTGGATCACTGCGACGTCGGTGCCCGGGTTTTCGTCATAAAAACCTGCGGCACGCGTAACCTCACCCGCTTCTGTCGTGATTGGAAGGTAACCGGTGTTCTGGTGCCACGCCGCTTGTACATCAGGTGATGACAGGAAGCTCAGGAACTCTCCGACGCCCTTGTACTCTTCGGGCTCATGACCCTCCATTACCCAAAGAGACGCGCCACCGATGATGGTGTTTTGCGGCTCACTGGTGACGGATTCCCAATAGGGCAGCGGACGCACGTCGAAATCGAACTCGGCCTCTGCCTTGATGCCGGCGTATCCGGCCGAACTTTCGGTGAACAATGCGCACTCGCCTGACCGGAAGTTCGCACCACCTTCGTTTCTGCGGCCGGTATAGATGAACTTGCCGTCCTCGGCCCAGTCACCCATCGCGGTCAGATGTGCAACCTGCACCGGACCGTTCAGCATCAGCTCGGTATCCAGACCGGCAAATCCGTTGTCCCGTGAGGCAAACGGAACATCGTGATAAGCTGAAAGGTTTTCAAGGTGAATCCAGCTTTGCCATGCTGTCACCAGCGGGCAATCTTCGCCACCTGCCTTCAACTGCTCGAGCACTTCGCCGACTTTTTCCCAAGTGGACAGATCCGTGTCCGGATCAACGCCTGCTGCTTGCATGGCATCGCGGTTGACCCACAGGACCGGCGTCGAGGAGTTGAAGGGAAGCGACAGCATCTCTCCGTCAGTGGTTGTGTAGTAGCCTTTGACGGCGCCAATATACGCGTCGGGATCAAAAGACGCGCCGCTTTCGGCCATCACCTCATAGACCGGCTTGATCGCCCCTTTGGCTGACATCATCGTCGCCGTTCCGACTTCGAACACCATCAGGATATGTGGCTGTTCACCGGCCCGGAATGCGGCAATCCCGGCATTCAGGGTTTCCGAGTAGTTGCCTTTGTGGCTTTCGACCACGACGAACTCATCCTGACTGGCGTTGAATTCTTCAACCTGTCCTTTGACAAGTTCACCTAGGCGACCGGTGAAGGCATGCCAGAACTGGACTTCGGTTTGCGCCATTGCCGCCAAGGGGGACAAGGCCGTGGTGAAGGCAAGAGCGCCAAGCAGATTCTTTTTCATGATTCCTCCCATGCATCAGGGTTGATGCTTCGTTGAATACCGACCGCAACGCGTAAACGGCCCACATGACGATTTCACGACGTTAACGTTACAAAAATATAATTCAAGGCCTATCTACTTGGTGAAAAAATAACATAGTGTTATGAAATGGCGCAGCAGATCGGGATCAGCAATGAGTCAAATTCTGAGAGTTCGGCAGTTGGAGGCCCTGATGGCCGTGACCACCAACGGGTCTGTCACGGCCGCGGCCGCTGATCTGGGCGTGACCCAGCCAGCTGTCAGCAGACTGCTGTCCGATCTTGAAAAATCGCTCGGGTTTCAGCTTTTTGACCGCCGGGAAGGTCGATTGGTGCCAACGCAAGAGGTTCGCTATCTCTTGCCAAGTGTCGAGCGCGTTCTCGAATTGATGAGACAGATTTCGGATGTCAGTCAGGATATCACACAACGCAAAGCAGGGCACATCCGTGTCGCTTGCCTGCCGGGATTTGCCACCAGCCATCTGCCCAAAGTCGTCGCCGGTTTCCTGAAGGATCGGCCAGGTGTCACGCTGACGATCGAACCTGACAGGCCTGAACGCATTCTGGAATGGATGATCGGCGAGCAGTATGATTTCGGAATCACTGACAGTTTTCACGGTCATCCGGCAGTAGAAAGCAGGGACATCGACGTTCGCACGGTGTGCGTGTTCCCCACCGGGCACGAGCTGGAAGGCCTGTCCGAAGTTACCCCGGCGGATCTTGCACATAGCAAAATCATCCACACCCGACGCGACAGCGACTTTTTCGGGCGGCTTTCGAAAGTGTTTCAACATGCCAATGTCGAATTGAACTCGCATATCGAGGTCAGGCAGTTCACGGCAGCATGTGAATTGGCGCTGGAAGGTGTCGGAGTCTCGGTCGTTAGCGAACTGGATGCCGTCCAATACACATCGAGGGGATTGAGTTATCGGCCATTCAAGCCGTCTTTGACGCACACCCTCTCGTTGGTGCGTCCAATTCTGAAGCAACCGTCACTGGTAACGCTGGAATTCATCGAGCAGTTTCAGGAAAGCCTAAGCCCTTTCAAGGTCGGGTAGCGCCGCCTTCGACCATATTCCTGTGACACCGCAGGAACTGATCCGACAACAAGACCGGTGTCCCGGCCGAAAGTCGCATGTGATCTGCTCGTGCTCAGCGAGATCTACAGCGAAACTCCCTGCACTGCCCCGGGGTCCGACTGAGGTTGGCACGGCGCCGCAGCAGCCTGCTGCAACGCCGTCCAACATGGTGGTTCTTCAGATCGCGGCCTTTCGGCTTTCATCCAGGTAAATTTCACGAAGGCGTTTGGCAATCGGACCGGGTGTACCATCACCCAGCGTGACTCCGTCGATTTCCACTACCGGCATCACGAAGGCGCTGGCCGAGGTCGTGAACGCCTCATCAGCCTCTTTGGCTTCGTCGATGGTAAACAGCCGCTCTTCAACTTCCATCTGTGCTTCGGCTGCCATGCGCAGCACGGCCTTGCGAGTGATCCCGTGCAGGATGTCGTTGGACAGCGGGCGGGTCACGATCTTGCCGTTCTTGACGAAATAGGCGTTGTTGCTGGTGCCCTCGGTCACAAAGCCGTCCTCGACCAGCCATGCATCGTCGCAGCCCGCTTTCTTGGCCATCATCTTGCCCATCGAAGGGTAAAGCAGTTGCACGGTTTTGATGTCGCGGCGACCCCAACGGATGTCCTCGATCGAGATGATCTTGGCACCTTTCCGTGCCGCCGGGCTGTCAGCCAGCCCGGGCTTGTTCTGGGTGAACAGAACGAGGCTTGGCTTGGTATCGGCCGAAGGGAAGACAAAATCCCGGTCACCGTCACTGCCGCGCGAAACCTGAAGGTAGACCAGGCCCTCTTCGATGCCGTTCAGATCAACCAGCTTGCGGTGGATTTCCAGCAGCTCTTCCTTGGTGCAGGGCTCGGCCATCTCCAGCTCGTCCAGAGACCGCTTCAGGCGCACCGCGTGGCCCTCGAAATCGATCAGCTTGCCATCCAGCACACTGGTCACTTCGTAAACCGCGTCTGCAAACAGGAAGCCACGGTCAAAGATGGATACCTTGGCCTCGGTCTCGGGCAGGTATTCGCCATTCACATAAACGGTGCGAGTCATGTATCTCTCCTTAGCCCCAAAGTGCCGCCATGGGCGGGTGCACTCCGGCATCATCAAATGTCAGCGGTGTCGCGCGGTCTTCGGCCAACAACAGCGGGCCGTCAAGGTCCGTTACCATCGCGCCCTGCGCCAACAAGGTCGCAGGGGCCATCGCCAGTGAACTGCCGACCATGCAACCAACCATCACGCGATAACCCTCGGCCAGCGCCGCTTCGCGCAGGGCCAGCGCCTCGGTCAGACCGCCGGTCTTGTCGAGCTTGATGTTGACCACATCATACTTGCCCTTCAGCTTGGGCAGGCTGGTCCGGTCATGGCAGGATTCATCGGCACAGACAGGCACCGGGCGGTCCATCCCGATCAGCGCGTCATCCTGTCCGGCGGGCAAAGGCTGCTCGACCAGCGCCACACCCAGCCGCACCAGATGCGGCGCGAGATCGGCGTAAACCTCGGCCGACCAGCCTTCGTTCGCATCTACGATGATCTTGGCATCCGGCGCGCCCGCGCGCACGGCTTCAAGACGGGGCATGTCATCCGGGGTGCCCAGCTTGATTTTCAGCAAGGGGCGATGCGCATTCTCGGCGGCCTGCTTCTGCATCGCCTCGGGCGTGTCCAGCGACAAGGTATAAGCGGTAATCTCGGGCCCCGGCACCGGCAGCCCGGCCAGATCCCAGGCGCGCTTGCCCGCCTGCTTGGCCTCAAGATCCCACAGCGCACAATCCACCGCGTTCCGCGCCGCACCCGCAGGCAGCAGATCCATCAGCGCCTGACGCGTGAACTCCGCAGGCAACCCGGCAATCTCGGCCTCAACGGACTCGAGCGTCTCGTCATACCGCGCATAGGGCACACATTCGCCCCAGCCTTCATGCGCCCCATCCGACAGCCGTACCGTCAGCACCTTTGCCTCGGTCCGTGACCCGCGCGAAATGGTAAACACTTGCGCCAACTGAAACACATCGCGAGAGACTTCTATCTGCACGCACCTGCTCCTTCATCTTTTCCCAAATACTCCCGCCAGAGGCGGAACCGGCCCGCCACCGGCGGGCCGGTTGGATCACATCGCGGCCAGCGCGTCCACCAACTTGCCCGAGCCGAACCGGAACGGATCGGTCGCCGGAAGCCCCATATCTGCTTCGATCTTGGCCAGATATGCTGTCGCGTCCTCTTCGGACATGTGCTGCGTGTTGACCGAAACGCCGACGACCTGACAATCGGGGTTAGCCACTTTGGCCAGGGCCAGCGCAGTGTCGCGCAGGGTTTCGAGCGTCGGCAACTGATAGGTCGGCAGACCACGCATATGCTCGCGGGTCGGTTCATGGCTCAGGATCAGCGCGTCGGGCTGGCCGCCGTGAATCAGCGCCATGGTCACGCCGGAATAGGACACATGGAACAGCGATCCCTGGCCCTCGATCAGATCCCAGTGGTCGTCATCGTTGTCAGGTGTCAGCCATTCGATCGAGCCGGCCATGAAATCCGCAACAACGGCGTCCAGCGGCACGCCATCGCCGGTGATCAGAATGCCCGTCTGGCCGGTCGCGCGGAAGGTCGACTTCATACCACGCTTGCGCATTTCGGCATCCATAGCCATTGCAGTGTACATCTTGCCCACAGAGCAGTCGGTGCCGACGGCCAGACAACGTTTGCCCCTGCGCTTGATCCCGTTGGCGATCGGGTAATCAACCTCGGGTACACGCACGTCGTGCAGCTTTCGCCCCGTCGCTTCGGCCACCGCCACCAGATCGGGCTCGTCGCGCAACAGGTTGTGCAGCCCAGAGGCCAGGTCAAACCCTTCCTCAAGCGCCATGACCAGAACCTTTTTCCATTCCTGGCTGATGACGCCGCCACGGTTGGCAACACCAATAACCAGCGTTTTGGCGCCGGCCGCTTTGGCCTCGGTCAGGGTCATATCCTTCAGGCCCAGATCAGCCTTGCAGCCGTCCATACGATATTGGCCGACGGCGTTTTCCGGGCGCCAATCCTTGATGCCCACAGCCACTTTGGCCGCCAATTGGTCGGGCGCATCGCCCAAAAACAGCAGGTACGGTGTCTCGATCATTGCGGTCACTCCTTTGATTCCGGCCCAAGCTAGAGAAGCGTTTAAACGAGCGTTTCGCGTTTTGATCCGCCCAACACGGCGGGCACGCGAGTTTCTTGCACCATTGACACAAAAGGCGCAAAATTATTCGAAGTTTCCAAAGTGATTAAACTTTAATCACCACTTCTCAACTGTTGACACGCAGTTTTCTGCAACCGCATTGCCGCAGATGCACAATCTCCCTTGCGCCAAGTTGCGCAATTTAATACCCCATTGGACGAGAAAATCGCAATTTCATTACCCACACGAGGTCCAGATGAGCTTTCGCATCCAACCCGCCGCGCCTGCACGACCCAATCGCTGCCAACTGTTTGGTCCGGGATCGAATACCAAACTGTTCCCGAAAATGGCAGCGTCTGCTGCGGATGTGATCAACCTTGACCTCGAGGATTCGGTTGCGCCTTCGGACAAGGACATCGCCCGCGCCAATGTCATCGAAGCCCTGAACACTGTTGATTGGGGCAGCAAATACATGTCCGTTCGCATCAACGGATTGGATACCCCCTATTGGTATCGTGACGTTGTCGACGTGTTGGAGCAGGCAGGCGACCGTCTGGACCAGATCATGATTCCCAAAGTCGGCTGCGCATCGGATGTCTATGCCGTGGATGCCCTTGTCACCGCCATTGAACGCGCCAAGGGCCGAACCAAACCCATCAGCTTCGAGGTCATTATCGAATCCGCTGCCGGTATCGCGCATGTGGAAGAGATCGCAGCCTCCTCTCCCCGTTTGCAGGCCATGAGCCTTGGAGCCGCAGATTTTGCTGCCTCGATGGGAATGCAGACCACGGGCATCGGCGGCACACAGGAAAACTACTACATGCTGCGCGAGGGTGAAAAACACTGGTCCGATCCGTGGCACTGGGCCCAAGCCGCCATCGTTGCCGCCTGCCGCACCCATGGGGTGCTGCCAGTGGATGGGCCATTCGGGGATTTCAGCGATGATGAAGGGTACATCGCTCAGGCGAAACGCTCGGCGACGCTGGGCATGGTCGGCAAATGGGCGATCCATCCCAAGCAGATTGCACTGGCCAATCAGGTCTTTACCCCGTCGGATGAGGCCGTTTCCGAGGCCCGCGAAATCCTGGCCGCAATGGAACAGGCCAAAGCAAACGGTGAGGGCGCAACCGTCTATAAAGGCCGTCTTGTCGACATCGCCTCAATCAAGCAGGCCGAAGTCATCGTGGCGCAGGCCGAACTGATTGCGGCGGGCAGCTAAGCCATAAAAAAGGGCGCTCCTTCGAGCGCCCTTTCATGAATTCTTCAACGGCCAAAAACGTCATTGGGCGTCCATGTGAAGCGTTCCCCCTTCTTTCCTGACTTCATCATCAGGCAAGAGGTTCCCAGTTTCTGGAAATAGACGATCTTCAATGGATACCAGCCCGCCTTGGGCACTTCCACTTCGGTGCGTTGATTGGCTTCACAGCCCTGAATGCCATTTACCCGGCCAATCTGCTGACCGCCAACCCAAGCCTCTATCCCGTCATTCGACCACGTTTCCAGCTCGTAAACGCCCGGCGAGTCAAACCGCATATACCCTGTGACCTCGGCGGCAACGTTGTAGGCCTGGTCGAAGGTCAAGACATCCTCACCCTTGCTGGTGTCCCGGTAATCCAACCCGCGCAACGGCTTTCCGGGCTTCGCCTTAGACAGCATGCTTTTTGCCTGACTCAGATCCCGGATCTTCTTGTGTTGATTGCCTGTACCGAAGTATTTGACATTCAAACCCGCCTTCGGAGACGGCTGTGGATTGGCAGGTTGCAGTTTCAGCGGGGCAGACAAAGCGGCCCCGGCAATGACCGACATGGCAACTGCGGTCGCCACTGTTCGAACGAGTTTCATCGTAATCTCCCTGTTTGCGTGCCGTTTTGGCTGGGCGTATCCCCTAGCAGCGTCATTACAAAGACACTAGGCCCTGAAAATTTGCGCTGCAAGAGAGTGTGGCTTCACATTTCCAGTGGCTACGCACGCAGATCCTTGGGTGACCCCATGACCACATAGGATGTGATCGACGTGACATGAGGCAGCGTTCCCAGCACCTCGGTATGGAAGGTCTTGTAGGACGGCAGATCGGCGCATTCGACGCGCAGCAGGTATTCGATCGTACCGGTGATGTTGTGGCATTCGACCACTTCGGGGGCTTTTTGCAGGGCCCGCTCGAACCCCTCCTGCGCCGCTTTCGTGTGTTCGCCAAGCCCGACCCCGATATAGGCGACAAAGCCGACACCCATCGCGGCCGGGTTCAGAACCGCACGATAGCCGGTGATCACGCCGGCCTTTTCCAACTCTTGAACGCGACGCAGGCAGGCGGACGGAGACAGCCCGACCCGTTCGGCCAATTCCAGATTGCTGATGCGCCCATCACGGGTCAGTTCGTGCAATATCTGGCGATTTATCCGATCATTCTTCATCATAAGTTGCAGAAATAGCGGAAACGCGCACGAAAAAGCAATTTCATTTGCTGCCGTTCAGACGATACTTCGCAGCATGACTTACGACATCCTTCTGGCCCTCATCGCTTTTGCCTTAGTGACATCCATTACGCCCGGGCCGAACAATCTGATGCTGATGGCATCGGGTGCGAATTTCGGCTTTCGGCGTTCGATCCCGCATATGCTGGGCATTGGCCTTGGCTTCACGCTCATGGTGCTGCTGGTCGGTGCAGGGCTGGTTCAGGTCTTTGACCGGTACCCGGTCAGCTATTCCGTGCTGAAGGTCGTGTCGGTGATCTATCTGCTTTATCTGGCATGGAAGATCGCGCATGCCGCGCCAGCCGCAGGCGATTTGGCAGCGGGGACACCCATGACGTTTCTGCAAGCCGCCGCCTTTCAGTGGTTGAACCCCAAAGCCTGGGCCATGGCCCTGACCGCCACTACCGCTTACACGCCCAGTCAGACCCTGCATGCGATTGCGCTTGTGGCGTTGGTTTTCGGGGCGGTCAACCTGCCCTCGGTGAGCACATGGACCTTTCTGGGGCAGCAGATGTCGCGGGTGCTGACGAACCCGCGCAGGCTGGTTGCGTTCAACTGGACAATGGCGGTGCTGCTTGTGGCCTCGCTCTATCCCGTTCTCTGGCCCGGTTGACCCTGACAGGTTGCGGCCAACACATTCTCGGGCGTGGTGTCGGGTGGGTACAGGGTCAGACGTCGTGGTAAGGTTGCAGGTCAGAACGCGCGGCGCGGGGTCTTTCTTGGCGGTGGCCATCAGTATCCGTATTTCCATTCACCCATCCGAAATCGAACATCCTCACCACTCGGATCTTGCCGAGTTGCATCCGGAGCACCGTCAGGCCATATAGCAGGGAACTTTCGCGTTGAGAGGCGTCATGACCCAGTATCTGGATTTCGAAAAACCGCTGGCTGAAATTGAAGGCAAGGCTGAAGAGCTGCGTGCGCTGGCCCGCACCAACGAAGAGATGGACGTAACCGAAGAAGCCGCCGCGTTGGACGCCAAAGCCGCCAAGCTTCTGGATGAGCTTTATGCCGACCTGACCCCATGGCGGAAATGCCAGGTCGCCCGCCATCCGGAACGCCCGCATTGCAGCGATTACGTCGATGCCCTGTTCACCGAATTCACCCCTTTGGCCGGAGATCGCAATTTTGCCGATGATCTGGCCGTGATCGGCGGGCTTGCACGTTTCAACGATCAACCCGTCATGGTGATCGGCCATGAAAAAGGCAGCGACACCAAATCGCGGATCGAACGCAATTTCGGCATGGCCCGTCCCGAAGGCTATCGCAAGGCAGTCCGCCTGATGGAGATGGCCGGGCGGTTCGGGCTGCCGGTGATCACCCTGATCGATACCGCCGGCGCCTATCCCGGCAAAGGCGCCGAGGAACGTGGTCAATCCGAAGCGATTGCCCGCTCGACCCAGATGTGTCTGAAGATCGGCGTGCCCCTGGTGTCGGTCATCATCGGCGAAGGCGGCTCGGGTGGGGCCGTGGCCTTTGCCACCGCCAACCGCGTGGCAATGCTGGAACACTCGGTCTATTCAGTGATCTCGCCTGAAGGTTGCGCATCGATCCTTTGGAAAGATGCAGAAAAGATGCGTGAAGCGGCCGAGGCGCTGCGTCTGACTGCTCAGGATCTTCACAAGCTTGGCGTTTGCGACCGGATCATCCCTGAACCCAAGGGCGGCGCGCATCGCGATCGTCCGGCCGCTGTCGAAGCTGTACGCGCGGCTCTCACCGATATGCTGGCGGAACTGGACGGCAAAGACGCGGCGACCCTGATACAGGACCGCCGTCAAAAATTCCTCGACATCGGCTCGAAAGGGTTGGCGGCGTAACCGTCAGCCGCCCAACCTGCGCAACAACGCAACCGAGGGTTCTCCGGTGACCGCCAGGCCATTGGCGCTTTGATACGCGCTGATGGCAGACGTCGTGTTTTTGCCGATCACCCCGTCCGCGCCTTTCGTATCATACCCTTGGGATGTCAGCCGCCGTTGCAATTCCTTGCGGTCGTCCAATGTCAGACCGTTTGCATCTGGCCCGAACGAGGCCTGAAACGGCGCGCCACCGGCGATTCTGTCCGCCAGATGACCGACCCCGATCGCGTAACTGTCCGAATTGTTATAGCGCTTGATGACCTGAAAATTGCGGAAGACGGCAATGCGCGGCCCGGGTTTCTGTGGTTGCAGCACGGCGACCGGTGTACCGGAAACGGTTCCGACCTCGCCCCCCCAGGGCTGCCCCCGCACCCAGCCTGAGCGTGACAGGTAAGCAGCGGTCGAAGCCAGAGAATCCGTCGGATCGTCCGACCAGATATCGCGCCGCCCGTCGCCGGTGAAATCCACGGCATAGGCCAGGTAAGAGGTTGGAATGAACTGCGTGTGCCCCATCGCACCGGCCCAGCTGCCGGTCATCTTGTCAGGCGTGGTGTCACCATTCTGAAGAATTTTGAGCGCCGCGATCAACTGGCTTTCAAAGAACTGACCACGCCGCCCGTCATAGGCCAGCGTCGACAGAGCTGATACAACGGGCACATCGCCCCGACGCGCGCCATAGCGGCTTTCCAGCCCCCACACTGCAACGACGATTTCCTTGTCCACCCCGTACTGCGCCTCGATCTGCGACAGCGTCCCGTTGTATTGCCGCAGCATCTTCTGGCCGGTGCTGATCCGCTCGTCCGAGGCGGCAATGGCCAGGTAGTCTTCGAGCGAACGCTTGAACTCTACCTGATTGCGGTCACGCTCGATCACATCGGGCAGGTACCCTGCTCCCTGAAAAG
This sequence comes from Ruegeria sp. HKCCD6157, assembly GCF_013110685.1. Lineage (NCBI taxonomy): Bacteria > Pseudomonadati > Pseudomonadota > Alphaproteobacteria > Rhodobacterales > Roseobacteraceae > Ruegeria > Ruegeria sp. HKCCD6157. Next base: position 395,572 of record NZ_WVRB01000001.1, on the reverse strand, counting down.
CGCGATCAATCGTGGATTGTGAAATACCTTGCGATGCCGCCCTGCCCTTGAACCCGGCAACCCAGGCATCCCAACCCGCGTTGGGAACAGCTCGCATACGCGATGCAGGCGCGCTGGATGGCGCACCGCCACGCGTGCAGGCGGCCAACAATGTTGATCCAAGGCAAATGGAAAAAGTCCGTCGAGTGATCATGGCTGTGGTCTGCTCTTGTTTGTGATTTGCCTCAAGAGTAACCCAGTCGGGTTGAACAGGCCAGAACGGTGAAACCTTGCGCAGTGGGCGCGGGAATGTCGGCGGGATGCCGCTCAGCTCACCAGCAAGCGCAATCCCTGCGTTACGTCCGAACGGACCGCCAGGCGCAAGCCCGGTTCGTCCCCGGCCTTGAGGGCAGCAATGATCAGCTTGTGATAATGCGGTGGCTCAGTGCGCCTGAGACGCCCGTAAAGCGCCCTCATCGTCGGCCCGAGTTGCAGCCAGACCGTTTCGGCAATGGCCAGCATCGCGGGCGCCTGAGCCCGCAGGTAAAGGGTGCGGTGAAATTCCAGATTTGAACGGATGTACCCAACCGCGTCCCGCTTGGTCACCATCTCGGCAACGGTCATGTTGATGGTCTGCAACCGGTCGATCAGCGCAATATGCGCCCGGGGCAAAGCCCGGCTGGCCAGCTCGACTTCCAGCAACGCGCGCAAAGCCGCCAATTCCTCAATCCGGTCGTTGGTCAATTCAGGTGTCGAGACCCGGCCGGAATTGGACAGGAACAAAGCCCCCTCGGCGGCCAGACGGCGCACGGCCTCTCGCGCCGGGGTCATCGAGACGCCGAATTCCTTGCCGATGCCACGCAAGGTCAGCGCCTGACCCGGCGCCATCTCACCATGCATGATTCGAGACCTCAGAGCCCGGTACACCCGGTCATGAGTGGCAGTTTGGGTGTCAGACGGGCGTGTGCTCAACATCCGCTTATGTGATCACAAAACTGCGCAAGGTCAACTCGGCTTTGCGTCAAACCTGTAACGATGCAACTCTGCCCCATTGTCACGCAACCAGCGGCGGGGCCGCTGACAGGGGCCGAAAATGCGTTCCACCTGTTTCCAGAACGCGGGCGAGTGGTTCATCTCGACAAGATGCGCCACCTCGTGCGCGGCCACATAGTGCAACACCTCGGACGGCGCGAGAATGAGCCGCCACGAGAACATCAATCCACCCTGCGAACTGCATGATCCCCAGCGTGACCGCGTGTCGCGCAGGCTGAGCGTGCTGTACGACCGCCCCAGCATTGCAGCGTAATCATCACACGCGCCAATCAATCGGTCCCGCGCCAATTCCTTCAGAAACCGGGCCAATCTGCGCGCCTCGGCCCCTTCGGGCACTGCGACCTCGTCCGCCATCAACTGAACACGCCGACCCTTGGCGGGCACGATTCGCCGGACAACGCCTTCAATCGGTATCTTCTGTCCGAACTGCACCACGGCCATTTCCGGCCTGTCCTGCAAATGCTGGCGAATCCACTCTTCCTTGGTACGTGCGAAACTCAGCGCCTCGGATTCAGGCACACCGACCGGATAGGTCAGCGTAACCCGGCCGTCCAGCTGAGAAATTCGCAAACTTATGCGCCGCGCCCGGGCGGATTTGCGCAGCCTCAGCGGCACCGGCGGTGTCCCTGGCAATGCGTGCTCTCCCATATCGCGACCTCTCTTGCGCAAAGACTTTGACAGTGCCCTCTGCCTGTGGCAGGTGAGCTGAATCATTTAGACGACTCACCTGATATCAAGGGGATTTGACATGCCCAAGGAAGAATGGGGCGTAAAGCGCGTTTGCCCGACCACCGGTAAGCGATTCTACGACCTGAACAAGGACCCGATCATCAGCCCCTACACTGGCGAGATCGTGGAGCTTGAAACATCCAAAAGCCGCATGATCGCGGCGGATGCAGAAGATGCCGCCTCGGTCAAAGCGCGTGAAAACGCGTCGGATGGGGAGCTGGTACTGGATGACGACGACTCTGTCGACGTCGAACTGGATGATGATCTGCTGGATGACGATGATGACACCAGTGATGACGTTTCGCTGGATGATATCACCGACATGTCTTCGGAAGACGAAAACTGATCATGTCAAAGGCGACCACAGGGTCGCCTTTTTCGTTCCACGGACAGCTTAGTGCGGAAATTCGCGTTCAATTCCATTTTTGGACTTGCACTCGTCGTCACTGTCTCCTAAACGTCCGTCCACCGCATCAGCGGTACCTAGATGGGGCCTTAGCTCAGTTGGGAGAGCGCTTGCATGGCATGCAAGAGGTCAGGGGTTCGACTCCCCTAGGCTCCACCAAAACCCAACAGAACAACTAGATAGCAAGCATTAGAGCGGTGTGACACACAGGTGTGACACAAAATGAAGCTGCATGCGTATCTCTCACTGTCCCGACACGGCATCTACTACTTCCGCTGGCCCCTGCCCGACACAAGACCAAAACCCCACACTCTACCAAACATCAAACGTAGGACCCTTCGGATGTCTTTGCGTACACGATGCCCTAAAGAGGCTGGTACTCTGGCACGGCGTCTTGCAGTGTGCGGCGACACAATAATAAAGCACATATAACAGTCGGGCATGAACTATGCACAATGATGCCCGGGGTCTCAAGAGTGCTTTGGCAAGGACAAGGGCGCGCGGGATAAACTCGGCCCTTTCAGTGAGTCTCATAGGGAGCGCATGATTGATACCATCCGATACTGCGAATTGGGCCATGACAACTATGGTGAGAATGCAGCGCACAAAACCGCATCGCAGTCACGGTTTGCTTTTTTTGCATCGCAGACCACAATTGAGCGACCCTGTTTCGGGGCGATGAATTGTGTGGCGTTGTATCGTGCGCTTGCGTGCAGTAACGTCCGGCACCATGGTCATCCGGCGATATTCACTTGTTCTATTGGTTGGCGTTCTGGTCATCCTGACCGGCATTGGCGGTGTTGCGCACGCGCTGTCGAAGGGCTGCGTGGGCCTTCACTGTGAGCACCATACGCAACCTTCCGAACACTCAGCATTGGCAACCAGCGGTGACGTCTCGGCTTCAGGTCATCATCATGACCCGGAGAGTTCCGAAACCGGAAAGTGCAATCTCTTTATCTGCCAAGCCGTTGCATTGCCGTTCCAAGTCAGTGAAGTTGCCAAGGGTCGGCGTGATACTGACCCGGAGCTCCATGTTGGAACCCAAATCAAGCTGAGTGAACCAGACGCCCTTTACAGGCCCCCTGACCTTTGAAGCAGCACAATTCCCTGCGGATGTAAGCGACCAGCACGTGCGGCTGTTCGCGATGTGCCGCAGCGCTACCAGCTTCCAAAATGTCAGGACCAATCCATGAAAAAAAGTCACTTGCTGATCGGCGCATGCGCTGTCGCTGCCGTCGCCGCCTTCGTAACTCTTCGCCCCGGCGCAATCGAAGAGACCACATCGCATGAAACACTCGAAGGCGACGCCATGGTCGCAATTCAGATGCCGGCCATCGCAGGCAATGCCGCAATCGGCCAGCGTGTTTTTGAAGTTTCGTGCGCGTCATGCCACGGCGCCAACGCGGTCGGCGTAGAGGGCGCCGGGCCGCCTTTGATCCACAAAATATATGAACCCAGCCACCACGCTGATGAAGCCTTTCACAGGGCGGTTTCACAAGGTGTAAGAAGCCACCATTGGCAGTTTGGCGACATGCCCCCCGTGGAAGGTCTGACACGAGGTGACGTTGCCATGGTGATCGCCTACATTCGCGAAATCCAGCGGGCCAACGGAATAAACTGAGGGTAACCCAATGAAGAAGATCATGACATTCGCGCTTATCGTTGCGCTTGCCAACGGCGCACTGGCGCATTCCAAAATTGAAGAAACAAACCCTGCCAACGGCGCCACGATAACCACTGTGCCCGCTGAAATTGGCCTCAACTTCTCAAAAAACATCCGGCTGACACGGATAGAGATGGCCCATGAAGAACACTCGGCAGTAAGCTTGGATTTGGGCGACCAGACAAGTTTTGGTCAGGCATTCACGATCCCACTGCCGAGCAATGGAACGGGCACCTATGTCATCGAATGGCGGGGTTTGGGTGAAGACGGCCATGCGATGCAGGGCGAGTTTTCCTTTACCGTGGAATGAGCATGCCAGACATCTGGGCGATTGCTGCGATCCTCGCAAAGCTTGTGCTCTACATCGGCTTTGCGGGCTCTGCCGGGCTTGTGATTGTTGGATGCCTCTATTCCGGCCTTGTCGCGCCGGTGAACCTTGCGATGACGCGCCAGGCCAGGGCCTTGGCATGGCTTGCTCTTGTCGCGACAGCAGTTGGCTTCTTGCTTCGTGGAGCCGCCTTGACAGGCGGGGTTGACGGCATGGTCGATCCGAAGATGTTTGGCCTGCTTTGGCAGACATCCGTGGGCGACACACTTGTTTATCGCCTTGCAGGCGCAGCGTTGATCCTTGTTGGGCTGTCCGTTCCTCGCTTTAATCAGTGGATCGCGCTGTTGGGTGGCACGATCGCTTTGTGGTCGTTTGCGCAGATCGGGCACGTGCCGGAACTGGAGAGCTTTGGTATCCAGCTCCTTCTCCTGCTGCACTTGTTATGTGTAGCTTTCTGGGTGGGCATCTTCAGCCCGCTGCGGAATATGGCCCTTGCTCCTGAACACCTGAAGGATGCTGCTGAACTCGGTCATGTCTTTGGGCAAGCTGCCACTTGGCTTGTGCCGGCATTGATCGTGGCGGGCCTTTGGATGGCCTGGTTGCTTGTCGGCAATCTCCAAGGGCTGCTGTTCACTGGCTACGGGCAGTCGTTGTTGCTCAAAGTGTTTTTTGTGGCGCTGCTGTTGTTTCTTGCCGCCGCAAACAAGCTCCGATTTGTTCCGGCCATGCAAGGTGGAGAGGTCAAGGCAGCGCAACGCCTCGCCCGCTCTATCGAGGTTGAGGCATTGATGGTATTGATGGTGCTGGCGACAACAGCGACACTCACGAGTGTTCTGACGCTTCCGAATTCGGGCCATTAGAGCGGGCCAGACACCGGTGCGCGCGCAATGTGCAGCAATGGCAACAGCGGTGCACGATCCGATGCGAACAAGAAAGACGATCCCACTCAGGGCCCGCCGACCCTTGCCGCGGGGCCTTGCCATTGGGCCTATGGCAAACAGGGTTCAAACAGTGCCACCTGCGCGCCGGTCAACCGTAAGAAATCAAGCTTGTTCACCGCCTGTCTTTCGAACCATCAACACGCGACCTGCCGAATTCACTGGGGTCTGAACCCTGCAGCTGCCCCTCAGAACCTTAATGAAAGACAGGACATGCCACCATCAAGCTTTGCACAATCGGTATTGTCAATTTCAATGACCTCATATCCTTCGCGGTCCAGCATCTCTGCGGTGCGTGGGAAACCAGCGGCCATCAGCACCAGATTGTTGAACCGGATCGCGTTTGCCGCCGCCTCCTCTCCGTCAGCAACATGCAGCACCCGGTAGCCTTCAAAGCAGCCCGAAGCGTCCAATCGCCGGGTCGCAAGGATTGTCTCGGAATCCATCAGCGAACAATCCGTTTTGAAGTGCAAAACGCCCTCGGGCGTGAACACTTCCCGCAGTTTGTAACCCCATTCCGAGGTGATTTTCGCCAGTTCCTCGACACCTTCCGCGTCAGTGCGGTCTGACCGGCCCACAAGAATTTCGCGGCCGGTTACAAGGATGTCTCCACCCTCGATATGGCCGGGACCATTGATCTGTGTGACCGTTTCATAACAGGCCCGCAGTGCCGGGGCGATCTCGGCCACTTCCCCCATTCGCGAAGGCGCGCCCGGCTGCATGAGCACAGCGCCCTGCGGCAGGCACAGGGCCGTATCTTCCACAAACTGCGCGTCAGGGAACGCATCCAGGGGATCAAGCTCGATCACCTCGGCCCCGGTGCTTTTCAGTGCTGCCACGTATGCCCCATGCGCGGCCGTCATCCCATCGAAATCCGGGTTTCCGATATCTTCTGCGCGCAATCCGTCAGCAATGGTCGGTGCCGGGCGGCGAGTGATGGCGCGGGAAAACTCAAAAGTTGGGTCTGACATGTTTCAATCTCTCTGAGGTTCGAATTTTCGGGCGGTGACTTCGATCATCGCGGGCCCGCCCATGGACGCCATTTCGCGTAATGCATGCGCGACGGCCTGCGGCTTGTCGGGAACCCGGGTGTGTGGAATGCCAAAGGATCTGGCCGTTGCTGCAAAATCGGGGGGTGTGGGATCACATCCAATGACCGTCACGCCTGCATCCTGCATCGATGTGGCGATTTCCCGGTACCCGTGATTGTTCCAGATCACGAAAGTGACCGGCAGGTTTTCGTCTACCGCGGCCATTGCTTCCGGCATTGAAAACTGCGCCCCGCCATCGCCGACGATGCATATTACCCGCGCCGTTGGATCGGCAATCGACGCACCGATGGCTGCGGGTATGCCATAGCCAAGCGCACCATACCCCGTTGCCGCATTGAACCAGCCACCAGCCCGGTCGTGGTCACAGTAAAGATTGCCGGCATAAATGGGCTGGGTGGAATCCCCGACCATCAGAGCATTCGGAGACGCCGAGCGCATTGCATTCAGTATCTCCACCTGTTGGCGATAATCCGGACCAATCTCCTGCCAGGCCGCATTGCGCGTTTTTCTGGCACAGTCCGCACCGTTGCTTTGCCGTGACCTCTGCGGCAGGACCTTACACAGCGCTGGCAAAACCAAGCCGACGTCACCTTGAATGGCAATCGCTGCCTCATGCCGTGAAAGCTGATCGCTGCACCGATCAACCCGTATCAGGTTTGGCAGTTTCGCAAACTGACCGGTGGCATACATGTCATAATCGGTTGGCCCCAGCTCGGTTCCCAAGGCCAGAACGCAATCGGCGCTTTCCAACAATGCGCGCACCGCGTTCAGGCTGGGGCTGGCCGGTACGGTCAGAGCATGTCCGTGCATCAGGCCGCGCGCGTTGACGGTTTGCACAACCGGAGCATCCAGAGCTTCGGCCAGTGCCTGCAATCCCGCCTCGGCACGTTTCGCGCCGCCGCCCGCCAAAATGACGACTTTCTTTGCCTCACCCAGTTGCCCTGAAGCCTGCCTGATCAATGCCGGGCTGACCGGAGGATCAGGGTCAGGCGTCTCGACTGCTGTTTCCTGATATTCCGCCGCTGCGACATCCAACGGAACCTCGATATGCGCCGGCCCGCGGCGACCATTGCTGAGGCCGTGAAAAACGCGGTCCAAAACCGGGGCCAGAGCACTGGGGCCGGTGACCTGTTCGGATACCAACGCAACCGTTTTCGCCAGCCCGATTTGGTCTGGCAATTCGTGCAGATGCCCCAAACCCTTGCCAAGCGATCCGGTTTTGTTGACGCCGGACACCACCAGCATCGGTATTGAATCGGCCCGCGCCTGCGCCATAGGCGTCAGCGTGTTGGTCAATCCGGGGCCGGTGATCACAAAGGCAACACCCGGTTTACCCGACACGCGGGCATAGCCATCGGCCATGAAACCCGCCCCCTGTTCGTGTCTGGGCGTCACATGTCGTATGCCCGAAGCGGCAAGCCCTCGGTACAGTTCCACCGTGTGAACGCCCGGAATTCCGAAGACGCAGTTCACATCCTGCTGGCGCAGCCCGGCAACCAGAGCTTCGCCAATTGTCATACCGCTCATGCGACCTCGCGTGATTTGCTGTTGGCGTGTTCGATGATACGGGAAACCGCGGTACCAAAGTCCGTGTCATTGATCGTCAAAGCAACCCGCACCCAGTCCTTAAGGCTGTCACCAAAGGCGGATCCCGGCATGACGGCCACCCCGGCCTGTAGCAGATCCCAGGCATAGGCTTCGCCATCCAGCCCGGTGGCAGAGACATTGATGAGTGCGAACATTCCCGCCTCGGGCCGGTGAACAATCAGATCCGTTTCAGCTTCAAGACGATCGGCCAACAGGGTGGCGCGGCCAGAAAAGCGGGCGGCCATACCGGGGGCAACCTCGGACCCGTCACGGATCGCCTTTTCGGTCATGTCCGCGATGAACGGTTGATTGCCAAAAAGCATGGTCTCGGAATAGGGCAGCAGCGTTTCGCAGAACGCGGCGGGCCCGACACACCAGCCACTGCGGAACCCCGGAGCGGCATGAGATTTCGAGATGGATGATACGCCAATGACACGATCCGCAAGTTCCGGATCTGCCAAAGGTGAAACAAATCGGGCACCGTCAAAGATCAGTTCTTCATAGACCTCGTCCGAGATGATCCACAAATCACGCGCAATCGCCAGCTGCCCGATCTCGGCAATGTCCGCGGCGGTCAGGATCGCGCCCGTCGGGTTATGCGGCGTTGTCAGAAGAATGGCGCGGCTGCGCGGAGTGATGCGGGCCGCGATATCTGCGGCCTGCATGCGAAACCCTTTCTCGGGCCGCAGCGGTACGGGCACCATCTCGGCCCCGGATGCACGAACAACACCTTCATAGGTCGCGTACATCGGATCGCCGACAAGAACTTCGTCACCCGCCTCGGCGACCCCGGCCATGGCTGCGAACAGGGCGGTTTGCGTGCCGGGAAAGCACAGAAAATTCCCGGGCTCGAAAGCCCGCCCGCGAGAGGCAGAATAGCGCGCAGCCAGCGCGTCAAGCAGCCCTGCTTCACCGCGCCCGTTGGAGTACCCTGTCCGCTGCGCCCGCAATGAGGCAACGGTGGCTTCGACCAGCGCATCCGGCACCGGCACGTCCGGTTCTCCTATCGTCATTTCGACGATGTCCGCTCCGGCCTTGATCAGGTCGCGGGCTTTCAGATGTACGCCCCATTTGGCACCACCCAAGCCCGCCAACCGTTCTGTCACCGATGTGGTTTTCATGACTGCTCCACCTCTTTGGTCAATGGAATCCCGACGATGGCGCTGACGGAATCCAAACCGATCCGCGCCAGTTGGCCTTCGCAAAACGCATCCGGAAGCGCACCCCCTTCAAGCCACAGGCCGTCGATCACCGCGTTGCAGGCGATGGCCAGTTGCATTGCCTCTGACGCATCAACCGAACGCCCGGTTTCCTGCAATGCCGCGACGATCAGCTTCTCGAGGTGATCCCGGAAATAGTCATAGGTTCGCTGGTGAATGCGCTGCATTTTCGGGTCATGCTGCACTTTGTTCAGGAAACCCGCCCACAACGCCACGGCGCTTGGATCGACGATCGGCGGTCGCAGTGACGCGTCGACGAAGTTGGTCAACTGAGAAACCGCGCTTCCGGTTCCTGATGACGCCGCGGTCTGGTCCGTCAGCGTATTCATGTGGTGCTCATACGCCGCCTGAACCAGTTCGTCCTTGGATGAGAAATAGTGCCGGATCAAACCTTGGGTCACATTCGCGCGGGCTGCGATCTCGCGCACCGTGGCACCCCGAACGCCCATCTCAGCGATCAGGTCCAAAGTCGCCAGAATCAGCGCCTCGCGGCGAAACTCGGCAGACTCACGTTTGAATTTGCGGCTGTCGTCCTGCACGTCAGTGTCATCCATGGCACGGAGTTATTATACACTTGCATAATTGCGAGATTCGGGGCTTACTGCAAGCTGAAATCAGAAGATTCTTGGATATGGACACAGCCAAAGCAGTTGCACCCGCACCCGAAACAACCACGCCTGACGAGGCGATCAAGGTTGAGGATCTGCACAAATCCTTTGGCACGCTGGAGGTTTTGAAAGGCGTATCCCTGACCGCAAACAAGGGGGATGTTGTTGCCATTATCGGGGGGTCAGGCTCTGGAAAATCCACCATGCTGCGCTGCATCAACTTTCTGGAAACGCCGAGTTCCGGAAAGATAACCATCGGCGGGGAACTGGTTGAAATGCACACCGATGGCAGCCCTTCCAACCGCCGCCAGATCGAACGTATCCGCACGCGTCTGGCCATGGTTTTCCAGCAGTTCAATCTGTGGACACACCGCACGCTTCTGGAGAACGTGATCGAAGTGCCGGTGCATGTGCTCAAGGTGCCAAAGGCCCAGGCGATCGCGCGGGCGCATGAGCTGCTTACGCGGGTGGGCCTTGGCGACAAGGCTGACACCTATCCGGCCTATCTTTCGGGTGGTCAGCAACAGCGCGCCGCCATTGCCCGGGCGCTTGCGGTCGATCCTTCGGTAATGCTTTTCGATGAACCCACGTCGGCGCTTGATCCCGAGCTTGTTGGCGAAGTTCTGACCGTGATCCGCGATCTTGCCGCCGAAGGGCGCACAATGCTGCTTGTCACCCATGAAATGAAATTCGCACGCGAAGTCGCAGACCACGTTGTCTATCTCTTCGAGGGCCGCATCGAAGAGCAGGGCCCACCTGCCGAGGTCTTCGGAAACCCAAAATCAGAGCGTCTGAAGCAGTTCCTCAGCTCGGTCGCGTGAACCTAAAAAACAAAACAAAATGAACCAAAAGGGAGTATCAAAATGAACGTCAAGAAACTGCTCGCGTCCGGCCTTGCCGCCGCTGTCCTTTCGTCTGGTATCGCCAGTGCAGAAGAGGTCAAGATCGGCATCGCAGCCGAACCTTACCCGCCATTCGCATCACTGGACAGTTCAGGTAATTGGGTCGGCTGGGAGATCGATGTCATCAATGCGGTCTGCGCCGCTGCGGAACTTGACTGTGTCATCACGCCGGTCGCCTGGGATGGTATCATCCCGTCGCTGACCGGACAGCAGATCGACGCCATCATGGCGTCTATGTCGATCACCGAAGAGCGGCTGAAAACCATTGATTTCAGCGATCCTTACTACAACACACCTGCCGTCATCGTCGCGGACAAATCGATGGATATCGAAGCGACCCCCGATTCGCTGGCCGGTAAGGTTGTCGGCGTTCAGGCGTCGACCATCCACCAGGCTTATGCGCAGGAATATTTCAAGGATTCCGAACTGAAGGTTTATCAAACTCAGGATGAGGCCAACCAGGACCTGTTCGCAGGTCGTATTGACGCCACTCAGGCCGACAGTATCGCCATGGCGGACTTCGTGAACTCGGATGCCGGGGCATGCTGTGAAATCAAAGGCGCCGTCGCAGATGATCCGGCCATCCTGGGCCGGGGCGTTGGTGCGGGTGTTCGCAAGGGCGACGATGACCTGCTTGCAGCGCTGAACAAAGGCATCGCGGCAATTCTTGCCGATGGAACGCACGAGAAGATCACTTCGAACTATTTCTCGGCCAGCATCTACTAAGCGGCTGCCGTGACCGGACTGTTGGAATCGCTTGGATTGGTGCAGAGCGCAGAGCTTCTGTCGCTGTCGCCACCGGGTTGGGGGGGCAATCTGCTGCGCGGATTGTCCCACTCATTGCAGATCGCTTTTGGTGCATATGCGCTCGGCCTCGTGATCGGATTGTTCGGAGCCTATGGCAAGCTTTACGGCGGGAAGGTCACGCGCGATCTTCTTGCCATCTACACGACCGTGATCCGGGCCGTGCCGGAACTGGTCCTGATCCTGATCCTGTATTACGTGGGATCTGACATCATCAACAAAATCTCCGCTGCAATGGGCGGAGGACGGGTCGAGGTCAATGGCGTCGCTGCGGGCATTTGGGTTCTGGGCGTCGTTCAAGGCGCATATGCAACCGAGATTCTACGCGGAGCCATACAGGCGGTTCCACCCGGACAGATCGAGGCCGCCAAATCCTACGGGATGCCCGCATTCATGACCATGCGCCGCGTGACGATCCCCGCCATGATGAGCTTTGCCGTACCCGGTCTGGCCAACTTGTGGCTGATCGCCACCAAGGACACCGCCCTGCTCGCGGTCGTGGGATTCAACGAACTGACACTGGAAACCCGGCAGGCCGCCAGCAGCACACGCGCCTATTTCACCTTCTTTCTTGCGGCGGGTTTTCTCTATCTCATGGTCACCCTGTTTTCGGGCGCCATCTTCGCGCGGATCGAAAAATGGGCGCGGCGCGGTCAACCTTCTCTGAAAGGAGGTGGCAGATGATCAATCTCAGGTCCTTGATGCAACCCCATCGCATCGTGATGATGCTGATCTTTGCCGGGATCGTGATCTGGTGTGCCATGTCTTTGCGATGGGATTGGTTGCCAAAATACGCACCGCTTGCGTTGCAGGGAATCTGGACCACGCTCTGGCTGCTTGTTGTCACCGTCGTTCTCGGGTTTCTGCTGGCCGTACCACTCGGGTTGGCCCAGGCCGTTGGGCCCTGGTACCTTGCGGCTCCCGCCAAGGCGTTTTGCACCATCATTCGGGGCACACCCCTGCTTTTGCAGCTTTGGTTGCTGTATTATGGCCTCGGCTCATTGTTCCCTCAATTCCCCTGGATACGATCATCCGAGCTTTGGCCGTATCTGCGTCAGGCCTGGCCTTATGCGGTGCTGGCACTAACGCTTTCTTATGCCGGCTATGAAGGTGAGGTAATGCGCGGAGCCTTCAAAGGCGTCGCAAAAGGTCAGCTGGAGGCCGCCAAATCGTTCGGCATGCCCAGGCTGACAATGTTCCGCCGCATCTGGCTGCCACAGGCAATCCGCAACGTTCTGCCGACCCTGGGCGGTGAAACCATCCTCCAGTTGAAGGCGACGCCCTTGGTTGCCACGATTACGGTGGTTGATATCTATGCCGTTTCATCCCGAGTGCGGTCCGACACGTTCATCATCTACGAGCCGCTCATCCTGCTGGCCGTATTCTACATTCTCGTTGCCGGTATTATTGCCCTGATGTTCCACTGGCTGGAAGTGAAGGTGCTGGGAACCGGAAGCCGAAATGGGCCAGCCGGATAGTCCAAGCCGGAAGTAAAGCGAGACCCACTGCCCCACTCCGGGCACAGATTTCGTCGGCGCGTTTTCAGGCCGATTGAAACCATGGGCACACGATCAAGACGGTTGCCCGAAATGATTTAGGGAAGGTTCGGCTTGCAGGCCCCTGCGGCGAAGGCACTGGCAGCCCAGGGCCAGAGCCTGACTTTCTTATCCATTGCACAACGACCTGGAACACCGCGGCGCAATCGTCTGGTTGCCGCAGTGGCGGATGTCACGAAGCATTGCAAACTTGCCCCCTCGTCCTTTGGGGCCCGTTGCACAAGACGTGCATTCGGCACAGCCCCGACACAACCTAATGCCGCAAACCCGTATTTAGATTTGAGCCGACCATCATTTTTCGGGGTAAAACACCTTTGACCGCGCGAATGGGCAGTATCTGCCCTGAACGCGGGTCATGGTGAGCCACGAACTGGTCATACCCTTCGGGTCTGTTTGCCAATCAGAACAACGCTCAGATCGCCAGATACTCCTCACGAAGACCGGTGTCCTCAAGCACTTCTTTTGCCGTTCCGTCGAACACGATGGTACCGGTGTCAAGAATGATCGCGCGGTCCGCCAGTTCCAAAGCGCGTACAGCGTTCTGTTCAACGATGATCGTGGTCATACCCTGCTGTTTGACATGTATGAGGGTTTTTTCGATTTCGTCGACGATAACAGGCGCCAAACCTTCATACGGCTCATCCAAAAGCAGCACCTTGATGTCCCTGGCAAGAGCTCTGGCGATTGACAGCATCTGCTGTTCGCCACCCGACAGTGTAATCCCTTCCTGCTTCCTGCGCTCACCGAGACGCGGAAACAGCTCGTAAAGCCGTTCAAGGGACCATCCGATCGGAGGCGCAATCTGTGCAAGTTGCAGATTTTCTTCGACTGTCAGGCCGGGAATAATGCGTCTGTCTTCTGGTACAAGACCAAGGCCAGCCGCTGCTGCTTCATAGCTTGTCATGTTGTGCAGCGGTTTGTGGTCCAACCAGATTTCGCCATGTCTTACTTCGGGTTCTCCAACCCTTGCAATCGAGCGCAGTGTCGAGGTTTTGCCCGCACCGTTGCGCCCAAGAAGAGCAAGAATCTCGCCTTCATGCACATTGAAGCTGACACCCTGCACGATATAGCTTTCTCCATAATAGGAGTGCATATCCCAAACGGAAAGAAACGCAGGGGCGGTGCTGGCCATATTGGCGTTTTTCGAAAAGTCAGGTTTCTCGTTCATAGCTTTTCCTTACGCAGCCTCGCCCAGATAGGCTTCGCGAACCTTTGGGTTTCCGCGGATGTTTTCAGGAGTATCTTCAACTAGGGGTGTCCCTTGGGCCAGAACAGTGATGCGTTCGGCAAGGCTGAAGACAACATGCATGTCATGCTCGATGATCGCGATGGTGATGTCGCGTTCATCCTTGATCTGTTTCAGCAGGTCGATCGTGTTGTTGGTATCCGCCCTCGCCATCCCCGCCGTCGGTTCGTCCAACAGCAACAACCGCGGGTTCTGACTGAGGCACATACCAATCTCAAGCCGCCGCTTGTCGCCGCGCGACAGCGAGGCCGCGTGCATCTCACGTTTGTCGGCCATGTTCATCTCTTCCAGCATCGCTTCGGCCTGTTCAACAACAGCCTTTTCGTTGGCGATGGTCTCATAAGCGTGCATCCGGAACGCCCCATCCCGCATGGCGAAGATCGGAATCAACATGTTCTCCATCACCGTCAATTCACCAAAAATCTCGGGTGTCTGAAACACGCGGCTTATGCCCATCTGGTTGATCTGGAAGGGTTCAAGCCCCAAGACCGATGCGTTGTCGAACAATACGGACCCGGTATCTGGCATGAGCTTGCCGACCAGACAATTCAGCAAGGTCGACTTGCCCGCACCGTTGGGCCCGATGATTGCGTGAACCGAATTCTCCTCGACGCTGAGATTCACGTCCGTGAGCGCCTTGAGACCGCCGAAACGCTTGCTGACGTCTTTGACTCTTAGAATTGCCATGGCTCGCCCCTTATTCCGCCGGTTCCGTTTTGCCCGACGTCGCGTCGTCGGATTTTGATTTCTTGCGCTTGAGCCGGTTCAGCAAACGCTGACCACCTTCGACAAGACCACCCGGCAAGTAGATAACGACAAGCATGAAAAGAATGCCCAGCGTCAGATGCCAGCCCTTGCCGATGAACGGATGGATCAAGAAAACCACCGCGTCCTCCAGCCCGTCAGGCAGGAATGCAAACCAGCTGTGCAACACGTTGTCGTTGATCTTCGAGAAGATATTTTCGAAGTACTTGATGAAGCCCGCACCCAGCACCGGCCCGATCAGTGTGCCGGTGCCGCCCAGGATCGTCATCAGAACGACCTCGCCCGATGCGGTCCACTGCATACGTTCGGCACCTGCCAGCGGGTCCATTGCGGCCATCAGCCCACCAGCCAGGCCGGCATACATGCCAGAGATGACAAATGCCGCCAGCGTGTAAGGTTTCGAGTTCAGGCCGGTATAGTTCATCCGTTGCTGGTTTGATTTGACGGCCCGCAGCATCATCCCGAAAGGTGAACGGAAAATTCGGATGGACAGATAGAACACCACCATCATAATCACTGCACACAGATAGTATCCCGCGTTGAAATCAAAACTCCACGCACCCACGTCTAATGTGTAGGTTGCGCGCATCGGCAACCCGAACAAATGCGGCAGGTCCGGCGAATTCGCCCCTTGCAGAATCTGTGGATCATCCGCGTAAACCTGCAATCCCGTTTCCCCGTTCGTCAGGTTGAATTTGGGGTTGGACAACACCGAATAAGCCAACGCAAAGCTCATCTGGGCGAAAGCCAGCGTGAGGATCGAAAAATAGATGCCCGACCGGCGCAGGCTGACGAACCCGATCAGCAATGAGAATACCCCGGCGACCACAACGCTGAGTGCGATGGCCGGGATGATGTTGTAACTCAGCAGCTTGAACATCCATACGGCGGAATAGGATCCAACGCCCAGAAAGGCCGCGTGACCGAATGACAGGTATCCGGTAAGGCCGAACAGGATGTTGAAGCCGATGGCAAAGATGCCAAAAATGACAAAACGCTGCATAAGATCCGGATAGCCCGCGTTGAACTGCGCCATGGCGCTGCCTTCCGGGAACGGATTCAGGATGAAGGGTGCCAGCATCGTAAGGATGCCGACGATGATCAGCAGGCTGGTATCTTTTTTGTTCAGTCCCAACATCGATTATTCCTCCATCACGCCTTTGCGTCCCATCAAACCGCGCGGGCGTGTGAGCAGCACAATAATGGCAACAAGGTAGATGATGATTTGGTTGATGCCCGGGATCGTCGTTGTGGCCCAGGTCGTAGAGGCGAAGCTCTCAAGAATGCCCAGCAGAAAGCCAGCCAGCACCGCGCCGGGAAGAGACCCCATGCCACCAACAACAACCACAACGAAGCTGAGGACCAGAAAATCCATCCCCATGTGATAGTTTGGTGGGTTGAGCGGCCCGTACATGACGCCCGCCAAACCGGCCACCGCGGCAGCGATCCCGAACATGATCGTAAAGCGCCGGTCGATGTTGATCCCCAGCAAGCCCACAGTTTCGCGATCCGCCATGCCGGCGCGCACAACCATGCCGAAGGTGGTGAATTGCAGGAATGAGAAGACGGCACCGATAATGGCAACTGCAAAGCCAAAATAGACGAGGCGCCAGATCGGGTAGATGATCGCGTTGGGATCAAACCCGATCATGGTGCCAAGATCGATAGAGCCACTCAGCGCGTCGGGCGGCGGGGTCTGGATGGGGTTGGCACCAAAGAAATACTTTACGATTTCCTGCAACACGATCGCCAAGCCGAACGTGACAAGGATCTGGTCCGCGTGGGGGCGTTTGTAGAAATGCTTGATAAGCCCGCGTTCCATCACATAGCCAACCGCCAGCATGATCGGGATCGCAAACAGGATTGCCAATGGAACGGACCAGTCGATGATCGTCGCCCCGAACTCCGGGCCGAACCATGCCTCGACATAAGGTGTTTCCACCTTCAGCGGGTTGCCAAGAAAGTCGGTTTGGCTCTCGTCGATGGTTACAAAGCTCAGGTTCATGAGCTTTTGCAAAGTGACGGCACAGAACGCACCGATCATGAACAGGGCCCCATGGGCAAAGTTCACAACGCCGAGCGTCCCAAAAATAAGCGTCAGCCCCAGCGCAATCAGCGCATAAGCCGACCCTTTGTCCAGACCGTTCAGAATTTGCAATAGGATGGCGTCCATTGGCCCACCTCAGGGTTGGTCAGTGTGAATTGAGTGGCACAACAGGATCAACCCTGCTGTAGATGTCTGGCCACCATTTTGGCGGCCAGACTTTGATACGCGGTCTTATGCGCCCGGGTTACACTCACCCAGTGCGCCACCGGCAAACATCGGATGCTCCGGATCGTATTCGACCTGCGCGCGTGGGGTGATCTCGACGATCTCCAGCGTGTCATAGGCGTTGGTCGGGTTCATGTTGCCACGCACGACCAGTACGTCCTTGAAGCACTGGTGATCCGCGCCGCGATACCAGGTCGGGCCGTTGCCCAGGCCGTCGAACTCGAAGTCTTCCAGCGCTTCAACGACACCGCATGGGTTGAACGTACCGGCACGCTCGCAAGCATCAGCATATAGCAGAACCTGTGCATAGCAGGTTTGCGCCGAGTTGGACGGCGGCTTGCCGTATTTTTCGCCGAAGGATTTCACGAAGGCTTTGGTGCCTTCATCCTGCAACTGCCAGTTCCAGTTCATCGAACCCAGCACGCCCTTGATGTTCTCGCCAGCACCGGCGGCCATCAGTTCCGAATACAGCGGCACGACGATCTTGAAGTCCTTGCCGTTTGCGACTTTGTCTAGCAGGCCGAACTGAATCGCGTTGGTCAGCGAGTTCACCATGTTGCCGCCATAGTGGTTCAGAACCAGAACGTCCGCGCCCGAGTTCAGAACCGGAGTGATGTAGGACGAGAAGTCTGTTGACGCGAGTGGCGTTTTGACGGTGTTGACCGTTTCCCATCCCAGGGCTTCGGTCGAGGCGACGATCGACTCTTCCTGAGTCCAGCCCCAGTTGTAGTCCGCCGTCAGGTGATAGGCGCGGCGGTCATTGCCCATCTCGGCAGCCAGCACCGGCGCAAGCGCAGCGCCCGACATGTAGGCGTTGAAGAAGTGACGGAAACCATTGGCTTTCTTGTCCTTGCCGGTCGTGTCGTTGGCGTGGGTCAGACCCGCCATAAAGATCACACCCGCTTCCTGACACAGGCCCTGAACCGCAACGGCCACGCCCGAGGACGACCCGCCGTTGATCATGATCGCACCGTCTTTTTCGATCATCGACTTTGCGGACGCACGTGCGGCGTCTGACTTGGTCTGGGTGTCACCTGTGACGAACTCGACCTTCTTGCCGAGGATGCCATTGCCCTTCAGCGCCTTGGACGTGAAGGTGTTCAGGCAACCGCCGTCACCCTCTCCGTTCAGGTGTTCCACCGCAAGCTGTTGCGCCAGCAGCTCGTCATTGCCCTCTTCCGCATACGGCCCGGTCTGGGGAACATTGAAGCCCAGGGTCACGGACCCTCCGGTTGGTTCGTTGGTGTAAGCGGCAGCCGACGAAGCCGTGAAGATCGTAGGCAGGGCCAGACCGGTGCCTGCAACGGCACCAGACTTCAACACGCCGCGGCGTGTGACAGATTTGTTGGTCATTAATTCCTCCCATTTCCCTTTCTCTCGTCGTCTGGCTCCTCTTCCAGCAGACGAAAGCGCACTTATGTGCATTTCAATAATGGAAAGGCGGTGGAAAATTTCACAACAAATTACTGGATTTGAAACAAAATTTTGTAAACGTCTTGACGAAAACCAAGATCGCTTGAAAAGTTTTTTCGCTTGCCTACATTTAAACATATATTTTTCATATATTTAAATGTAAGTATTAACGACACGGTTGTAAGGCATGACACCAATATTCGTTCTCTGCGGCGCCAAAAGCCGATTTGCAATACAAAGCCAGCATTTTCAACACGCTGAATGAAAACAAGCTCTTCGCTCATCTGACGGTCCAGTTTGATTGTTGGCGCATGATCGTCCACGAGTCCGTCGGTATGATCATATCCTGCACGCGTGAGCGACATCCCATTGCGCCGAGCGGTCTTTCGTGCTCCGGTGTTCCGTCCATTCCACGATCAGTATCCGTTTGCCTAAGCCACCACCCTAATTTCGGATGCTGACGTCCGCTGTGACTTGTCAAGCCGGTGCGGGGCGCGACAGACCATTGGTCAGGGAACCAATACCGCTGCCCCTTGCAATCGTCCGGCGCTCAGATCCGCGAGGGCTGTGTTGGCGTCCTTCAGTGAATATCTTTGGGTTCGTGTCTGGATGCCTGCGGCTTGAGCCATTGCAAAAAACTCCTCACCATCCTGACGCGTCAGGTTTGCGACAGACAGAATTTGGCGTTCCCCCCAAAGATCTCTGTAGGGAAAGGAAGGAATGTCGCTCATGTGAATTCCGCCGCAAACCACGCGGCCGCCCTTGCGGACAGATTGCAGCGCTTTGGGCACAAGGGCTCCGACAGGTGCGAATATGATTGCAGCATCCAGTTCCGCCGGTGGTCGTTCGTCGGACCCACCAGACCATACCGCGCCAAGGTCACGCGCAAAATCCTGCGCCTCGATATCGCCGGGCCGGGTCAGCGCATATACATTCCGGTCCTGCCAGACGGCCAGTTGTGCAAGGATATGCGCGGCGGCTCCGAAGCCATAAAAGCCGATATTTTTGGCATCTTGGGCCATTCGCAGACAGCGAAACCCGATAAGCCCGGCACATAACAACGGCGCCAGTGCAACCGGATCGGCAATCTCTGGCAGGGCAAAGACATACCGTGCATCCGCAAGGCAGGCTTCGGCAAATCCTCCGTTTCGCGTGTATCCCGTGAACACCGGCGCGTCACACAGGTTTTCCTGTGCGCGGCGGCAATACGGGCATTTACCACAAGTGGACCCAAGCCAAGGCACGCCCACGCGCTGACCGGCATCCAGCCCTGTTACGGCATCCCCCTTTCGAACGATCCGCCCAACGATTTCGTGGCCCGGAACCAGTGGAAGTTCAGGATGTTCGAGGTCACCATCGACGATGTGAAGATCCGTGCGGCAGACACCACAAGCCTCGATCTGGATCTCGATATCATGAGCGCCCGGCGCCGGAAGTTCTATGTCTTCCAGTTTCAGCGCGCGGCCGGCCTCGTTCAAAACCATTGCGCGTGTCATGGTCCAACTCTCCAGATACATCCGCCCCAAATCATCTGTGTATTGCCTCTTTTCGTTGCAAATTTCGGGTTCGGCCTTCGACAAAACCGCAAATGTGGCACTGGGTTCCGACGACCTGAACGATAACACACGTGCGCCGCAGCAAGGCTTGATCCGTCGCAAAGTCCCAGATCTGACCGAGCGACCAAAATCTCAACTGCACCAGAAGGGCTTGCTCAGGATGTCCAAAGGAGATCGACCGGGCACTGACGGGTCTGACCCACGCCACCGGTTTCAGGTCAGATGAATGTAGCTGCCCGGCGCTTTGGGCAGGTTTTCAGCCCCCCTTCGTTTTCCGCCCATCGGCGGCGGCGCAGTTTCGCCCGATGAACGGTCTTTGATCCAATCCACCATCGCAGGCCACCAGGAACCTTGCTTTTCTTCGGCCGACTCAAACCACTCATCCGGCGAGGTATACAGCGCGTCCGCCGGCCTGTGGCCCAACCGATAGTGGCGGTGCTTGTGCCCCGGCTCGCTCAGGATGCCGCCATTGTGACCACCGTTGGTCAGCACGAAGGTGAGATCTCCGTCGGTAAACAGCCGAATTTTGTACACTGATCGCCACGGAGCAATGTGGTCGGATTCCGTTCCGACCACAAACATGGGTACGCGTATATCCTTGAGCGCAACGACCCGACCTTCGACAGAAAAGCGCCCAGCGCTCAGCCGGTTTTCCAGGAACAGACCGCGCAAATATTCGGAATGCATTCGCGCCGGCATCCGGGTCGTGTCATTGTTCCAGACGGTCAGATCCGTAGGCAGGTCGTCTTCACCCAGAAAATAGCGACGGACAGCCCGGGCATAGATCAGATCCTCGGCGCGGATTGTCGTAAAAGTTCGTGTCATTTGAGGGCGATCAAGATAGCCCTGCAACCACATCAGGTCTTCGACAAAAGCGACCTGGCTATCATCGATAAACAGCAAAAGCTCACCGGCTTCGGCGAAATCAACCTGCGCCGCCATCAGCGTAACGCTTGCAAGCCGGTCATCGCCATCGCGTTGCATCACCGCAGCTGCAATCGCCAGAAGTGTGCCCCCCAGGCAATACCCATTGGCGTGGATCTTTTTACCCGGAACGATTTTCTCGATGGCCTCGATCGCGGCCATGACACCGTTCAGGCGATAATCCTCAAGGCTGAGATCAGCCTGATCAGCGGTGGGATTGACCCAGGAGATCATGAACACGGTAAAGCCCTGCTCAACCAGATACCGCACCATGGAGTTTTCCGGAGAAAGGTCGAGCACATAGTATTTCATGATCCATGCAGGCACGAAAAGGATCGGTTCGGCCTGTACGCGCCTGGTGCGTGGAGTGTATTGAATCAGCTCGAACAGCGCGTTGCGATAAACGACCCTGCCGGGGGTCGCGGCAATGTCTTTACCGATTTCATAACCCTGAGGGGCAGGTTCGTGCTGTTGCGTTATGGTATGGGCAACATCCTCAAGAAAGTGGGCGGCGCCCTCAATCAAATTGCGACCGCCGGTCTGAAAGGTGCGATTGATGATTTCCGGGTTTGACCACGGGAAGTTCGAAGGAGAGACAAGATCAAGTGCCTGGCGAACCTGAAATTGCGCCCGTTCGGCGTCGCGGGGGGCGATGCCCGGCATTTCGTCCGTTGCGGCCTGCCACCAATCCTGTGCGCTCAGAAAAGCCTGCTGCCAAAGGGAAAATGGCGCCTTGTGCCAGCCGGGTGCATTGAAACGGTGATCCTGCTTGCGTGGCTGAAAAGGCGGAGTGGCCTTCGCGCCGGTCGCCATCTCGCTGGCATAGACCCAGAGCTTGGCCGCATCGCGTGCCGCGCGTTCTGTCAGTTCAAGCTGGCGTCCGGGTGAACGACCCAGGTGCAGGGCCCAATCCATCCAGGTGGCCATTATCGAATGCGGGGAAACACCGGCGGTGGCACGGGCAAGGGCCGCGCGCGTTGCGCGGTCAAGTTTCTCATAGGGGTGTGGCGGGGCATTCTCGTCGGTATCTGCCGCACAAACCCCGGCCTCGGCAGACAGCTTGTCAGGTGAGAGTTCGGTCATCTAGGTTCTCCGATCCGGGCAGAGTGCTAAAATGCTGCAAGCCTTAATCCATCTGTCCATCAAGCCCCGGACCGACCAGTCAACTGCCCATTTTGATTGGACGTACTTGATTGCAGCGCCGGACCTGGCGAGGCTTCCTGAAATGGCCGCAAGCGCTTGGGAACCCGTGTTGCCAGGCACCGTTCGCTATTTTGGCAACATAAAGAACTCTTCCAGTACAATCTTGCCATCTTCAACGGAATAAATGGCGATCTCGCTAAGGTTCATTCTTTGTCCGGTGTCTTTCTGCACGACCTCGGCATTGAAACGCACCCCAAAGCGATTGGGCGGATGAACAAAAGGACCATCTGCCGTAAGCGTTTGGATTTCATGCGTTTTCAGCCAGTCTTCCCGCTTTGCCTTGATCGCGTCGCGCCCCTTTGTAATCCGAAATTGCCGCACCGGAGGCACAACCGCCTCTATGGACTGAGCGTTTTCCGCGTACATCTCGTCAACACTTGCCAAGCCATTGCGATCATGCATCGCCTGAACAAAAGTCCGCCCAATTTCGACCAGTCTTTCCATGCAAGACCTCCTGATACACTGGTGACTGTATCTCGGCGGGCCGCATCCAACCTTGACAAAGATCAAAATGAGACGGTTCTGCAAAGATTGGCCCCTGCCCTGATACTTCCGGGTGCTGAAGAGCGGAGTTGGTATGGGAAACCTATTTCTGCACGCCCCTTGTTTCAGAGGGAAGCTCGCGGAAAAACAGCCTGTAGTCGCGCGCGAACTGGCCCATATGCCAAAATCCGAGCCGGTTTGCAGCATCGGTTATTCTTCCGCTGAAAGACCCTGAAAGAAGGTCCTCGCGAACACGGTTCAACCTGAGACGCATATAATATGACTTGGGGCTTTGTCCGAACTGTTCCTTGAACGCGCGATCCAGAGTTCGCCAAGACGCCCCGCTTTCTTTACAAATCTCTTCAATTGAAATCGGGTCTTCCAGATTGGCAACCATAAGATCAGTTGCGCGTTCCAGGGCACGCCGCCTGGTGCCCGCCTGACTCCTGTCAAAATGCGCTTCGTTGTCGGTCAGAATAACCAGGGCTTCCAGCATCAGGGCCTGCTCAGCCGCCTCAGACCACTGCGCATCACCACTGTTGAGAAGCCCGGCTACGCGACCCTCCAGGTTTGCCATGCTGGCCAAGCCTGCTTTGGACCTCAGCCTGTGGGCGTCCGGGGTGTCGCGCGCCAGGTGAAATCCGCAGGACTCTGCAAAATTCTCCAATCTTTGGGTTTGGAAGGAAATGACATTTCCCGTGAAACCGGCCGTCGAAATACCGTCAAACCCATCACTGTCACCGAAGGACAGGAATGCGTTATCGGTTACGTCCTTCGCCTGCCATTTGTCGACCGCACCATTTGACGGAATCCCGAACGTCATCCAGCCCTTGGGCGAAACACCACGTTGATGAACGCGTTGGTTCATCGCGATGCTGAGAGCGGAGACCGAACGCCCTGAGCGCACCCTTATGGACGTCGACAATCGACCGGGATCGAGCTGTCGGAAGTCTATCTCCCACGGCGTGATTTCCCCGATTTTGTTGGGATGTTCGAATTTCAGAACGGCTGCGGGCGTCACCCCGCCCGATACGGAAGGGACACCCTTTTGCGAATTTGGCGAATTTGGCGAATTCTTGATGCGGTCCATTCCCAGAGCCTGACACTTTACCGGTAATGTAGCGAATTCGAACGGCAGGGAGTCAAGTGTCAGCAAAAACTCCAAACCTCGCCACCATGGGCCGACCACGGCTTCCTGAGGCCGATGCCCGATCAGAGCGCGTGGTGACGTTTCTAACGCCACCAGAACACCAGCGGTTATCTGAGCTGGCGCATCAGTCAAACCAATCTCTTTCAGCAAAATGTCGCGACCTGATTGTTCAGGCGATGAACTTCAGGAGCACCAAAGGGGGAACGAAGAATGACTAATGTTGTCCAAAGGACTGGCATCGCAGCCTGTTTGCTAGCAGCGTTGAGCACCACACAATCGGCCGCACAACAAGACGCGATTGTGCATGACGGTGAATTCGCGTTCCTGCGCGCCCAATTTGGCGAGCAATGGGATGCGCAGGACGTCGAGATTGAAGCGAGGCTGGCTGAACTTCGGGAAGCCAACGGCGGCAAACCCCCGAATTTCCTGTACATCCTCATCGATGACATCAGCTTTGGCCAGATGGGCGAACGCAAACTCAACTATGTGATGGGCATTGAAACCCCGAATATCAATGACTTTGCCAGCGAAGGCATGTCGTTGATGCGGATGTACACCGAGCCCTCATGTACACCCACTCGTACGGCCATGCTGACCGGGCGCCACCCGATCCGGGCCGGCGTGGAAGAGGTGAAAGTGGCTTTGGTGGGGGAAGGGCTTCCTGCCAGCGAAGTGACTCTGCCGGAAATCCTGAAACAGGCGGGCTACAACACGTCGCATGTCGGCAAATGGCATCAGGGCGATATCGAAGAGGCCTATCCGCACAATCAGGGCTTTGACTGGGCGGCCTTCCCGCTGCATCAGCAGGTTCAGCTGAGCCTGATGACCCGCGAGGCGATGCGGGCCAACAACATGTTGGGGTACCACGCGTCGGGACAGAACAATGCCCTTCTGCTGGATGAGCGTTTCAAGCCCTATGGTTTGGTGACAGGTGTCGAAGCCGAGGCCGGAGGGCAAGCCCGCGAAGTCGAAATGGCCGCAGGTGAAGAATGGACCCAAGCCAAATACGAAGAGATGAACGAGCGCTACCAGACGCAGGCAATTGAACAGCTCGAGCGTGTCGCAGCCTTGGATGAGCCGTTTTTCCTGCAATACTGGCCGCTTTATCCGCTGAACTTTGTCTATCCCGATCAGGCGCTGTCACGTAACGGCGGCTTCCACGCGGACAAGTTGCAGCTTCTGGACGGTTGGATCGGCGACGTTCTCGACGCGCTGGAGAAGACCGGCGAGGCGGGCAACACCATCGTCATGATCATGGCCGACAATGGGTTGATGTACCATTACGAAGGAACATCCGGGCTGAACCAACTGATCTATCGCGGCGGCAAGACCCAACATCTCGAAGGGGGTGTGCGCACTGATGCATTCATTCGCTGGCCCGGTGTGATCGAGGCTGACAGCGCCGCCGGTGACATTTTTCATGTCTCGGATATCTACACGACGATGGCGCGTATCGCTGGCGCCACCGACTATATCCCGCGTGATCGGGTGATCGACGGGATCGATCAGACGGCCCTGCTGCTGGAAGGCGAAGGCAATGGGCGCCGCGACTACGTTTATGTGTACGAGGGCCCGGTTCTTCGCTCGGTCGTGAAACAGGAGTTCAAGATGCACTTGCCTGCGCCGGGCGCACCCGGAGCCGCCGCGCCAACGTACAACATCTATCGCGACCCGCGCGAACTGCATCCGCTGGTCGGGTATTCCCTCTGGGCCGGCGCATCGTTCCAGGACATGATCAAGCGACATCAGAAGATGATCGCCAAGTATCCGAACTCGGAAATCGGTAAAGACGTTCCCTATGGCGGCATCGAGAACCTGCGCCCAGAAAGCGAAAAGGCGCGGCAGGTTTTCATGAGCTGGCAAGAGTGAAGCCTTGATGGCGCGCGGAACCTGCCCGCGCGCCAACGACAACCTATGCAGTCAAGACAACACTGGGCCACTCCCCAAGGCTTGGACAAGATTCCGCGTGGCACAAGCCAATGGAAAGCCGAGGAAGGTAATGTTCTAAGGCAATCCTTGAACGCATCGGCGCCACTGTTTGCCCCGATATTGTTCAACCCGGTAGCAACTGGCTTTTTAGGCTTTTACCGGATGTGTTTTTTTGCGGATCGTTTGACCGATGTGCCAACCGCATTCCAACCCAGCTGGACAAATCACCGTGCCCAAAAAAAACTCTGCTTTGATTACTGACTACCTCAGCCGCCGCGGCTTTTTGAAAGCCTCCATGAGCGTGGCCGCATCGCCTGCGATGCTGGGCGCTGCCTGGAACAACGTCACAACCAAGGTTGCGGCCCGACAGTCCGAACCGGGGCTTGAATGACCTTTGATCGGGTACTCCTCACGGTTCTGCTGCCGTCGAGGAGACGGGATCGAAATCAAGGTCAGCGCTTTCAACAAAGATATTGATCCGAACGCGGCCCGTATCACGTCGCCCAGCATCGGTGCCACGGTGGCCGCGCAATACATCGTATCGCGCTAGGACACGGTTTCGCAAACTGGTTGGGCGCAGCTGATCGAAGGCCAGGGCGAGGTCTTCTGCGCGGGCACCATCTATTGGTTCCTGGGTCTCAATTGGAAGGACCGCACCACTCAGCAAATCACGCATAACATTCTCAGCCGTTTTACAGCCTGAACCTAAGCAATTGCAGATAGGCTGGCTTGGCTGATCCTTCCCAGCCGGAAAGAGCCCGCCGACGCCATCTTGGCAAAGCTACAGCCTGTACGACATTCCATTCAACACTCTGACCTGCGCAGAGACACTGCCATTGTTTCAAAACCTGCTTTTCCCGCGTTGCAGGCCTCTGACAGTTTTGCCGCAGAGCAATCGCACAGGGTATTTGCCACAAAGAGCTGCCCTGCCGCATGCTGGAGGGTGGTTCAACAGCGGTCACGAGAAGACCAACACCTGATTGCAACACCTGTTCCACGCAACTTGCAGTTTGAAAATCTGATCATCCTCTCTGCAATCGGACCGTGATTTCGGACAGCCGGGACCAGGATTGGAACGTGATCGGCAAAACAAGCGCGGCTTCAGCAAATTCCCATGAGTAGCTGACAATCGAAAAGATCATTCCAGGTGTCGCATCCAGGTTTTGCGTCGCGAACCACAGGTTGAACAGGATCAGACAAATCAGCAGAACAAAGATCACACCGTACAGGTAGGCTTCGGTATCCGAGAGCTTGACTTCGAAACGACGCAGTTTCGTCAGGTGGACAAGCACCGGACGGACGCGGCGCTGTTCCAGAATGCTGACCTGATGTTCCATCTGCTCATTCAGGGCACGGTTCCATTGCCAGAACGTCGAATGAAACAGGGCGTAGATGCATATCATTCCCACAAGCACCCCGCAGGCTGACAGAGCCAGCACCGGCGAGAAGTAAAACAGCAATATTGCTGAGACGACGAACTGCATGATTCCTGAAATTGCCGAAGGCAGGATCTCTTCCAGAAAGTCGGCCAGTTCGCGCCCCATTCCGATCCGCGCGTTCAGCGAAGAAATCGGCAGGTTTGAAAAACGCGCAGCAAGCGCCTTGCCCAGCTCGACGCGGATCGTTCCGTAGACACGCGTATCGTATATCCGCCGGATCACGCCGATCAGCGTGAGGGCGACCATAAGAGCGCCCAGATGCACAAAGGGCTGAAACTGTCCGCTCAGCAATCCATCGATGGCAAAGCCGATAAACAGCGGGATTAGCACAGTCAGTGCTGTTTCCGACAGGATCAGAAACCATGTGATCCCCACACGCCACCGAAACACGCTCAGCAACGTGCCGACGGTCAGTTTTCTGTCCCTCAGCATGCGGCATCACTGATCATAGTGGACACGAACGCGGACATCGCCCGGCCAGACCGAGGCGGCCTTGAAATCAGGCATGTCCTGACGGTTCGGGGCGCCGGTTGAACCCAGCCCCTCCAAAAGTTTCGTCTCGGTCATGTTCAGGTCTTCGTCCTTGTTTTCGTCGTGAAACAGCAGCACCGCATAGGGGCCGGCCGTCAGGTCGGGAAACTCATGGCTGACACTGCCTTTGCGGGACGGAACCTGGGCGTAGTCAGTCGCGCTCTGGACATCCAAACCGTCAAAGGCACGCGCGTCGTCAAAAACAAGGATCACAATGTTGCCCTTGGCGTTGCGGATACCCTCCACAATCACGTTCAGACCATCAGAGGCGGCAGGCGTTGCAAGCGCCATCAGGGCGAATGCAGGGGCCAGAATGCTACGTGTCATAACTGTGTCCTTTCTCTGGAAGGGTGCGGCGGGACTGGCTTGAAGACGACAAGGACATCTTCGGCAATGGCGATCAGCACGGGCACCAGCAGCAGCATGAGGGCGGTGCCGAACAGTTCGCCAAAAGCCAGAGAAATGGCGGCAGGGATCAGATACTGCGCCTGTTCCGAGGTTTCCGTCAGCAAGGGCAGCAGGCCGATCACCGTCGTTGCGGTGGTCAGAAAGATCGCCTTGAAACGTCCGATGCCAGCGCTTTCCAGCGCCAGGTTCACGGGCTGATCTTCCTCGCGCGCCTGATTGTATCGGGTGATCATGACCAGACTGTCGTTCACGATCACGCCGGTCAGCGCCAGCATGCCGAAGAACGAAAACAGCGACAGCGACACATCCATTATCAGGTGCCCGACCGCAGCCGCGATAAAACCAAAGGGCACGATGGCCAGAATGACGAAAGGTTGCCAATAGCTTTTCAACGGCACGGCCATCAACACATAGATCAAAACGGCGGCCAGCAGCAGCGCACGTTTCAAGCCACCGCTGATATCGGCCATCTCTTCCAGTTCACCGGCGGGCAGAACTTTGACGCTCGGGTACTTTTCGCGGAGTTTCGGGACCAACTGTTCGAACACCGCCTGACCAACCTCTTCGGGGGCAACACGGTCGCGGTCGATGGACGCGGCCACGATGTTCATGCGCTTGCCGTCGCGGCGATCGACGGTGTCAGAGGCGTAGGTGCCTTCGATTTCGGCAACCGTCTCAAGCGGCACCCAGGCACCGGATGCGCTGCGCAACTGGGTCTGCATCAGATCGGCGAGCGTATCGCGGTTTTCCCGCGCGTTCTGCACGACCACGCGGATTTCGGACCCGTCGCGCCGAACCTTGGTCACCTCGGCCCCGCCAAACCCATAACCAATCTGTCTGGCCAAAGCCTCGGCATTGAAGCCAAGGTGCCGCGCGTCCGGTCGCAGGCGGAGCTTCAGTTCGGGCTGGCCGCCCGCCAGCCCATCCCGAACATTCGCCACGCCCTCGATGTTCGACAGGAAGTCTTTCATCTCGGCGCTGGCCTGTTGCAGCAGGTCTTCGTCTTTGGACGCCAACCGGATGCGGAATCCTCCGGCGAGTGTTTCCGAGCCGGTGAACTCCAGTTCGGTGGCGCCTTCGACCGCTCCGACCCGGTCGCGCCATTCGCGAACCACGGAAAGGATCGGATTATCCGGTCGTTCGGCCACCGGGATCATTTCAGCGTATATTTGCGCGTTTCCTGCGCCGTTGATGATGCTGAACACCGTCTGAACGGGCGGCGTGGCCATGCCCGCGCCCTCGGCAAGCTCGGCGTTCAGATCGTTCAACACAGTTTCGATCCGGTCCACGTTCGCGCGGGTCAGCGCAAAGGGCGCGCGGGCGTCCATTTCCAGGTTCATCGTGATGATCTGGCCGGGCACTTCGGGAAAGAACACCGTTCTGACCTTGCCTTTGTACATAAGGCCAAGCCCCAGCGTCGCGGCGGCGACGAACAGGATCAGCACGGCATAGCGCTGCCGCACCGCTGCGACAAGCAAGGGCTGATAGATGCGATCCCGTACCCAGTCCAGGCCGCCCTGCGCAGTATCCTGTACGCGGCCCCAGAGGCGGGACAGCAGGTACCTGCGCTCTTGCCCCATCGAAACCTGCGCCAGATGGGCGGGCAGGATGAACTTGCTTTCGATGAGCGAAAAGATCAGCGTCAGGATCACGATCCCTGCGAACCCGGCCAGCACCTTGCCCAGCGGGTTGTCGATCAACAGCATCGGGAAAAACGCCGCGATTGTCGTCAGCACGCCGAAGACTGTTGCGACCGCCACGCGGTGCACGCCGCGTTCGGTGTCCTGGACCGGGTCCCTGCCCTTTCGACGTTCCTCGAAAACGCTTTCTCCGACCACAACGGCATCGTCGACCAGAATGCCCAGGGCGATGATCAGACCAAAGGTGGTGACATCGTTGAGCGAATAGTCCACCCATTTTGAACCCGAAACGGCTATGGCCCCCATGACCGAAACCGGAATGCCCATGGCGACCCAGAAGGCCAGGCGCACGTTCAGAAACACCGACAGCATCAAGGTCACAAGGATTAGCCCCTGCACCCCGTTTGACCGCAACAGCGCCAGCCGGTCCGAGATATAGCCGGCGCTGTCGCCCCAGACATCGACCTGAACCTGCGACGGCAACTGGCGGCTGAACTCATCCACCGTGCGGCGCACAACGTCACTGATCGTCAGCAGGTTCTCTTTCTGCCCGACCAGAACCTCCATCCCGACGGTTGGTTTGCCGTTCAGCCGAAACAGGTACTCGCCGTCCTGAAACCCGTCTTCGATCTTGGCGATATCACCCAAGGGCACAAAAGACCCGTCGTCACGTTCAATGATCGGCAGGGCCGCGTATTCAGGAGCGTATTTTGCGCGATCATCGGCCCGCAGATAGATCGTGCCGCCCTCGGTCCGCAAACGACCTGCCTGAAATGTCACCGAGTTTTCCTCGATGGCGCGGGTCACATCAGCCACGGTCAGGCCATAGTGGCGCAACAGCGCAGGGTCGATTTCGATGCGCAGTTCCCGCGGTATCAGACCCCAGATTTGCAGCCGGGACAATTCCGGTTGCGCCAGCAGCTCTTCCTTCAGGCGCTGCGCCAGGCTCTGCAATGTGGCCGGGTCCGTTTCGCCGTAAAGGTTCAGATACAGCGCCGGAAAATCGAAACCCGACGCTTCGATCACAGGGCGGCGCGCGGTATCGGGCAGATCGGTCAACCCATCGATGCGAATGCGGACACGATCCAGAACGGCTTGCAGTTTCTGGCCACCCGCGCGGCGGACGGTCACGACACTCAGATCGTTTTGGGATCGCGAAGTCACACTGCGCACGCCCTCCAACCCTTCCAGCGCCTGCTCAACTTTCCGGGTCACCAATTCATCGACCTGTTCGGAAGTGGCGTCCGGGAACTCGATCGAAATCGTAATGCTTTCCGCAGGAATGCGAGGGAAGCCCTCGATCCGAATATTCAGCAGCGTCTGCACCCCAAGAAAGAGGATCAGCGCCATCATCAGATTGGCGGCGACAGGGTTGCGGATAAACCAGGATGTCAGCGAGTGCATGGCTCAACCCCCATCCGACAGCGGCGTGACGCGCTGACCCGGCAGAAACGAGGCCAAAGGTGTCTTGGCCACGCGCCATGGGCCGTTCCCGTCGGGGGCCTGTATCGTGACAGCACCTTCGCTGCGGAACAGGATGTTCGGGCTTAACCTCTGAAGGTGGTCGTTTTCATCCACTATCCAAATGTACCCCGCGCGCGTCAGGGCGCTTTCCGGCAGGGTCACGGTGTCAGCAATTCGCCGTCCGGGAATGTGCACTTTCAGAAAGTCTCCGGCGAGTATGCCGTCACCGGGGTTTGCGACATCCAAAAAGACGCGCACCTGTCGTGTGTCCTGATCCAGAAAACCGCCTCCACGCCGGACGCGTGCCTGACCCAGGTTTTCGCCCGAACGGTGCGTCAGGTCAGCAGCAACGCCAGAGATCGGATGATCGAACAGCGCCCAATCCGCTTGGCTGAACCCGGCAACCAGTTCGAATTGCCGGTTGTCCGACAGGTGTATCAGGGGATCGCCCGGGTTGACCGTCTGGCCAAGGCTGGCAAAACGACGGGTGACAAAGCCTGAAAACGGGGCAACAATTTCTGCGTCCTTCAGGTCATTTCTCGCCGCATTCAGGCGTGCCTGCGCCGCTGCAACGGTTTTTTCGGCGACGCGCAATTGCGGCAGGTTCACGGCCAGTTCGCTTGGCGGTTCCACCCCATCCCGTTCGAACTGCCGTTTTGCGACAGTTACGTTGTTCTGCGCGCGCAACAGTGCAAGTTCCGCTCGCTCAAGCTCCATCTCAGCGGCTGCAACGGCGCTTTGATAAGGGGCATTTTCGATTGAAAACAAAGGGTCGCCCCCTTCCACCTGTGTCCCGGCCAAGGCGCCGGCATGGACTGCGGTGATGCGCCCGGACACAGCAGATCGCAGCTCGGCATCCCAACGGGGCCGAACTTCGGCAAATGCAGAAACACGCGCCTGCACGGTTTCCGGAACAACAGTTACGACAGAGACGGTCGGTGGCGGAGGTGAGAAGTTTGTTGCCTGAACATCAACCGTATCTTCCGCGTCAAATAACAAGATGACGATCGCCACAAACAGCATCAGCGACAATCCAATCCAGAGCCATCGTCGGGCTGGTCTTCGCTGAGCTTCTGAGGTTTTGTCTGTCATTGTCCTGTTTTTCCTGAGCCGCCTGAACCATTGCGCCTTGTGGTGCACGATTGGATGTTATATATTATGAACGATCGTTCGTTCAATATGAAAAAGAAAAAATGACCGAAAGCACCAAAAAACCAGGGTCAACCCGGGAAAAGGCTACAGCCAAGCGCCGCAACCAGATTTTGGAAGCCGCCGTCATGTGTTTTCTCGAGCGCGGCTATCATCAGACCGGCGTCCGCGATATCGCAGCGCGGGCGGGCGTCAGCCTTGGAAACCTCTACAACCATTTTCGCGGCAAGCATGATGTGCTTGTGGAAATCGCAATGCTCGAACGCCGCGAACTGGAGCCGTTTCTGAAAGTCCTGAATTCAAATGCACCCGCACCCAAAGTGTTGAAAAAGTTCATCCGGGCCTACGCCAACTATCTGGCTGCGCCGGAAAACGTCATCCTCACCTTGGAGATTTCGAGCGAAGCCGTTCGTCAACAGGATATCGCGCGACTGTTCGTCGAAAACCGAGCAAGACTGACCGAGGCGCTTGAAGAAGTAGTGAGACGCGGCGTGGAGGCGGGAGATCTGCGCGCTGTTCCGAATCCTCTACAGGCGTCGCAATTGGTGATAGAGGTTCTGGAAGGAAGCGCGTATCGCAGCGTTCTGTCGGAAACGCCCATGAGCAAAATCGCTGGAAGCATGGAGGATTTCATTCTGAGCTCTCTGCTGGCGCGCCGATGAAGCCTGTGTCACTTGTCTATTCGAGGCTGATGAAAGCCTGCGAACGGGAAGACGCACTGTGGCAATCGTGCGGATAGCTGAGTTCAGCTTTCCGCCCATCCTTCAGGAAAACGAAGCCTCCCCAAGTTACCTTTAACCCAATTTGGGAAATCGGCGAGATGCGCATATTTTTTCATCCAAGCCAATGGTTGCTGTCTAAAATTTAATCACATGATGTGAAATTAAGCAGATTCTGACGCTGCAAGTTAGTGTTCCGATACTTCAACAGAGAAACAGGTGGCAGCAAAACGAAGCGCTGTAGGTGCCCTATTACACAAGTTGCAACCATATTACCCGCGCACAGCGCAGTACCACCGCGTGCAGCAGGCACCGTCAGCTTAAGCACCAAGCAATTGCGCAACAGGACCGTGCTGAACAAGTTTCGCCAATCTGGGTCTTTCAAATGCCTATTCCCCAGAACCACGACACCTGAACTTGATGCGGTTCTGCTAAACTCGGCAGGCGGAGTGACCGGAGGAGATTCATTTCGGTTTTCTTGCAAGGCAGCAAAAGGCACGGCGCTGACCTTGACTACGCAAGCTTGCGAGCGCGCTTACAAGGCCCAGCCCAAAGAATGGGGCCAGGTTACAAATCATTTGACGGTAGAGGCTGGAGCCCGGCTGAACTGGTTGCCGCAAGAGACCATTCTGTACAATGGCAGTGCGTTGGACCGGCGCCTCAGGATCGACCTGTCACCGGATGCCGACATGCTGATGGTGGAACCGCTTGTTTTTGGACGCGTCGCCATGGGTGAAACGTTGACTGAAATCCGCTTGCGCGATCAGATCGAGATTTGGCGCGAAGGAACGCCGGTGTTTCTCGATGCGATTAGGTTCGCTGGTGATTGGCACACTCACTTGGCTAAGCGGCATATTGCAAACGGCGCAGGGGCGATGGCCCTGATCGTCTTAATGTCGAGTTCCGCCGAAGGTCATCTGGAACCTGTCAGGGAATTGCTACCGGACGCCGCCGGGGCAACTCTGACCCGGAATGACCTGCTGGTCATTCGCATTCTGGCCGGCGACAGCTTTGCACTGCGCCGCACATTGATGCCGGTTCTGCGCCGGCTGAACAACGACACATTGCCCCGATGCTGGATGCTCTGACATGAACCTGACCCCTCGTGAAAAAGACAAACTACTGGTGGCCATGGCCGCCGAGGTCGCTCGCAAACGGCTGGCGCGTGGCGTCAAGCTGAATCACCCCGAGGCCATTGCGTTGATTACCGATGCCGTGGTCGAAGGCGCGCGCGATGGCCGTTCGGTCGCCGACATGATGCAAGCTGGGGCTGAAGTGATCTCTCGGGAACACTGCATGGAAGGCGTGCCCGAGATGATCCACGAGGTGCAGGTCGAAGCCACTTTCCCGGATGGCACAAAACTTGTGACTGTCCACAACCCCATTCGCTAGTTTCCAAAGGAGTCACCCATGATCCGCATGCTGTTTCCCGCGCTCATTCTGGCTGGTCCGGCCACGGCCCATTCGGATGCCCATATTCACGCCCATGGCAGCGATTACACCGCGCTTGTAGTTGGGTTGGCTTTGATTGGGGTCATCGCCATAACCGTGATTTTGAAGCTGCCGAAATGATTCCGGGTGAGATCATTCCTGCCGAAGGCTCACTGACGCTGAACGCGGGGCGCAGTAGCCGTCTTGTTATTGTCGCCAATACAGGCGATCGACCAATACAGGTCGGCAGCCACTACCATTTTTCCGAAGCAAACTCGGCCCTGGATTTTGATCGGTATGCAGCTTTGGGTATGCGGCTGGACATCCCGGCGGGTACAGCGGTGCGATTTGAGCCAGGCCAAACTCGCGAAGTTATACTGGTGCCATTTGAAGGGCGCCGGCACATTTACGGTTTCAATATGCATATCATGGGGGCTCTGAAAGATGCCGGGCAAGATCAGTCGGAGTGACTATGCCTCCATGTTCGGCCCCACGGTCGGCGACAAAGTACGATTGGCAGATACCGATCTGATCATCGAGGTAGAAAAAGACCTTATCGTGGAGCGCGCAACAACTGCGCGTTTTAGTGAAACCGGCCACCGCGAAGATGTCTATGGTGAAGAGGTCAAGTTCGGTGGCGGCAAAGTCATTCGAGATGGGATGGGGCAGTCTCAGGCCACGCGTGCCGAAGGTGCCGTGGACACTGTGATCACCAATGCTCTGATCGTGGATCACTCGGGCATCTACAAGGCGGATGTCGGTCTGAAGGACGGGCGCATCGCCAAGATCGGCAAGGCCGGAAATCCGGATACGCAACCCGGCGTAGACATCATCATCGGTCCGGGCACAGAGGCCATCGCGGGCGAAGGTCGCATCCTGACGGCTGGCGGGTTCGACAGCCATATTCACTTCATCTGCCCGCAACAGATCGAGGACGCGCTGCATTCTGGCCTGACGACCATGCTTGGCGGTGGCACCGGCCCGGCACATGGCACTCTGGCGACCACATGTACCCCCGGCCCGTGGCATATCGGCCGGATGTTGCAGGCGGCGGATGCTTTTCCCATGAATCTTGCTTTTGCAGGCAAGGGAAATGCTTCGCTTCCCGCTGCTTTGGAGGAACAGGTCAAAGCCGGGGCTTGTGCCCTGAAACTGCACGAGGACTGGGGTACGACCCCGGCGGCCATCGATTGCTGCCTTTCGGTCGCTGACGCGATGGACGTTCAGGTGATGATCCACACTGACACGCTCAACGAATCCGGGTTTGTTGAAAACACGGTTGCCGCGATAAAGGGTCGGACTATCCACGCTTTCCACACTGAAGGCGCGGGCGGCGGCCACGCACCAGATATCATCAAAATCTGCGGTGAGGACCATGTACTGCCCTCCTCTACAAACCCCACGCGGCCTTTTTCGGTGAACACGGTCGAGGAACATCTGGACATGCTGATGGTCTGCCATCACCTCGACAAATCCATCCCCGAGGACGTGGCTTTTGCTGAAAGCCGCATCCGGCGTGAGACCATCGCGGCTGAAGATATCCTGCACGACATGGGCGCGTTCAGCATCATTGCGTCCGACAGTCAGGCTATGGGCCGCGTGGGCGAGGTGTTGATCCGGACGTGGCAAACCGCCGACAAAATGAAGAAACAGCGCGGGCGCCTTCCCGAGGAAACAGGCGAAAACGACAACCTGCGCGTCAGACGCTATATCGCCAAATACACGATCAACCCGGCCATTGCCCATGGCCTGAGCCACGAGATTGGCAGTATCAAAGAAGGCAAACGTGCCGATCTCGTTTTATGGAACCCTGCCTTTTTTGGTGTGAAACCCGAGATGGTTTTGCTGGGCGGTACGATTGCTTGTGCCCAAATGGGTGACCCAAACGCGTCGATCCCCACACCGCAACCAGTCTATTGCCGCCCGATGTTCGGGGCCTATGGCCGCTCGGTCGAGCATTCGGCAATCACATTTGTCTCTGAGGCCGCACAGGCCGACAGGATTGGCGATACACTGGGCTTGGCGAAGCAGACCGTCGCTGTCCAAAACACACGAGAGATTGGCAAACAGGATCTTTTGCTCAACAACGCGACGCCGCATGTCGAAGTTGATCCGGAAACCTATGAGGTCCGAGCAGACGGTGAATTGCTGACCTGCCAACCGGCCGAAGTGCTGCCGATGGCACAGCGATACTTTATGTTCTGACTAAAAATTATGCTGCGTTGCACCGTGCGCAAGGCAGAAATGACCAAACACCCACTTCAACGTGAGGCCGATATGACAGATATTAATGCTCAAGGGAGGACCAACGTTTACGAGGGTCCAAATGGCACACTCAGCAACACAATCACACGCAGGCTTTTCGCTGCCCGGTCTGATCGCGTCCATCGGATCATCAATCTACGGGGCTCTGATCAGTTTGGCCGAAGCTCA
Source organism: Ruegeria sp. HKCCD6157 (assembly GCF_013110685.1). NCBI lineage: Bacteria > Pseudomonadati > Pseudomonadota > Alphaproteobacteria > Rhodobacterales > Roseobacteraceae > Ruegeria > Ruegeria sp. HKCCD6157. The sequence goes on along the minus strand of NZ_WVRB01000001.1, from coordinate 358,592 downwards.
ATCGCGCGTGCGGCAAGTCGAATTCCTGCAATCGCTCAGCGACGAAGAGTTGAAAAAACGCGGCCTATCACGCGAACGGATCGTGCATCGGGTGTTTTCGGATTCGATCTGGCTCTGACCATTTCTGCTCCAGAGGAGGCGACGGTATGACCGCCCTGCTCTGCACCGCACGCCGTTACTCGCATCACATGCACGACGACACTGCCGATTGTCTGTCGTTGACCTATGACGATCGGTTTTTGCGCCGAAAGGTTTTAACATGCGAAAGCGGCGAGCAGATTCTGGTCGACCTTGCTCAGACAACCTCACTGGATCACGGCGGCGCGCTGATCCTGGACGATGGGCGCGCGGTTGAAATCCAGGCCGCGCCCGAAGCCTTGCTGGAGGTCTCGGCTCCGGATCTGACACGTATCGCATGGCATATCGGCAATCGCCACACGCCCTGCCAGATCGAAAAGGATCGTCTGTTGATCCAGGTCGATCATGTGATCCGAGACATGCTTTTGAAAATCGGGGCCACAGTACGTGAGGTGCACGAACCGTTCACCCCTGAAGGCGGGGCCTACGGCCACGGCAGGACACATGGCCACGCCCACTGAAGCTGATATCCTGACGCTAACCCAGTGGTTGTCTCCGGCATATCCTGTGGGAGGCTTTGCATATTCTCATGGGCTGGAAGCCGCAATTGACGAGGGGGCTGTCGCCAGTTCACAAGACGCCGAAGCCTGGATTTCTGATGTGCTGGAACATGGGTCGGGATGGAATGACGCTCTGTTCGTAGTGTCCGCTTACAACGCGCAGGATAATGATGAGCTTATCAGCGTTGATACCAAGGCACGGGCGATCTGCGCGTCATCGGAAAGAAAAATGGAAACCGAATTGCTGGGACAGGCATTCGGGACCGTCACAGGAGACGTCTGGGATTTAGACATCCAACTGCTTTCCTATCCAGTGTCGGTGGGCTATGCCGCGCATCTGCAGAGCCTTCCCATACTGTTAACGACAAAGCTGTATCTACAAGCATTTGCAAGCAACTTGGTCGCGTGCGCAACGCGCCTTGTGCCGCTGGGGCAAACCGACGCTCAAAAGCTGATCCGTAATTTGACACCGCTATGTGCTCGTATCGCTGAACAAGCGCAAATGGCAGGCTTGAACGAATTGAGTTCGACTGCGTTCCTGACGGACATCGCGTCGATGAGACACGAAATACAGTATTCAAGGATATTCCGAACATGAGCAGTATGAACGGCCCTCTTCGCGTTGGCATCGGTGGTCCGGTTGGAGCCGGAAAGACCACCTTGACGGCTGCCCTATCTGAAACCCTGCGCGATGTTTGTTCAGTGGGCGTTATCACCAATGATATTTACACTCAGGAAGACGCCGAGGCGCTGATGCGCTTGCAGGTCTTGCCAAGAGACAGGATCATCGGTGTCGAAACGGGGGGTTGCCCACATACAGCTATCCGTGAGGATGCATCGATAAACCTTGCAGCGGTTGCTGAAATGCGAAACCGGCATCCCGATCTTGACATCGTTCTGATCGAAAGTGGCGGCGACAACCTGTCGGCTACATTCAGTCCAGAACTCGCAGACCTTACAATCTATGTGATCGACGTCGCAGCAGGAGAGGAAATCCCGCGAAAAGGCGGACCGGCAATAACGAAATCCGACATCCTGGTCATAAACAAGACCGATCTGGCGCCGCATGTTGGCGCTTCACTGGAGGTCATGGATAGAGATGCAGCCAGAATGCGCAATGGACGGCCCTTTTTATTCACGTCCCTTCGTCACAAAAAAGGGGTCGGCGCAATTGTTGACCTTTTAGCGAAGAAGGGGGGGTTAATGATTCCAGAAAGGAATTAACGCTCAGAACGAAGATGCCAATCTGTCGACACCTGTCATCGGCTCTGCCGTTCAGAGGCACCTAATTCATAGATTTTTCGTCATTCTGTTTTCGATCGGCGCACAGACTTTACCACTCGCGACTCCAAGCTTTTCCATCAATTCCACACTTTTCGTGGCGGTATCTTTCAGTGCCGCTGAGAAATATTCACGCGAACCCTTTGGGACGTTGACTGCCACCCGCGACACAGCGTCCTTCGATTTTAAATGCGTTTTCCTTTACCTCACTCAGAAAATGCGGGCTGCTAGCGGACCACCGACACATCTCTTTTTCGTTGCGCATCCCTGACAAGGGCAGCAAGCCGATAGAAACCGTGCGCCATTTTTGTGTAAGGCGTAAGAAGGAAGAACGCGAGGACCGACCCCAGATGGACGGCAAGCAGCGCAGGCATTACTGCGGATGAACCGAAAGCGTAAAGAACAAGCCCGCTCAACGCTACAAACCCAAGCAGTAATATAAATCCGATTTCTCCGCCCCAAGCTGAAACATCGCCGAGATTGCGGTCTGACTTGTGTTTCAGCCGGACCATCATGTAGCAGCCAACAGTGAGCAAAACGCCCCCTGTGACTCCAAACAGCTTCGGCAATGACCAGAACCGGTAAGGTGCGTGCAGATCGAACCCATAATGCATGATCGTCGCCACCGAAGTCGAAGCAAAACACAGCAGAAACCCGTACATGATCGCATGATGCACGTGGCGGCGGGCCTGGCTAAAACGGTCTTCGTCCTCGAAATTGCAACCCTCCCCGTGGCCAGCAGCCAGGTCCTGCATTTTGGCCGTTCGGCTTAGCGCGGCTTTCAAGTCTCCCAGTTGGATCGGCTTGCCTCCAACTGCGTGCCAATAGCGCCGCAAGCTGATGCCAATGCTGAACAACGGCAGCAGGAATGCCGGAGCAAAAATCAACACCATCGCGTCGTGAGAGAGGACAGAGTAGAAGCCTTCGCCTCCGGCCGAGCCGATCGCGCGAATGGCCCAAAAAATAAGCGCGAAGCCGACGACCAGAGCCAGAGCGATCGCACCACCGTGGCTATGGAAGCAGCGCGCCAGAGGTTGCGGCCAGGCGAAGCTTTCCCAACTGTCGCGCCGGACCTCGGCCAGAGCCTTCGGCAGGTTGAGGTCGAACTCATGCGGCGCCGTATATTGGCAGGCATAGTAACATCCTCTGCAGTTATGGCAGAGATTGGCCAATTGCGTGATATCGCCGTCCGAGAATGCGCGTTCAGCGTGAAGCGACGGAAAGACAGAGCAGTAGCCTTCGCAGTACCGGCAGGCATTGCAGATCTCAGCCTGACGGCGGGCTTCCTGTATCAGTTCAATTCGCATAAGAAGCGGCCTCTCGTCCTGCAATGCGTCCGAAGACGGTTCCGATGGTCATGCCGAACCCGGCCAGATAACCCTGCCCCAAAATCGACCCAGCCATGGTTTCGCCTGCCGCCCAGAGGTTCTGGATTTTGCCGTTTGACAATGAACATTGCGCAGATTCATCCACCTTGAGCCCCAGATAGGTGAAGGTCACACCGGTGCGCAGCGAGTAGCCATAGTAAGGAGGTTCGGTGATCGGGCGCGCCCAATTGGTTTTGGGTGGGGTCAGGCCGGTAGTTGAAACTCCGTCCAACTCTGTTGGATGGAAACCACTTGTGTTACCGCAGGCGGCATTGAATTCTGCGACGGTCGTGGTCAGCTTATCGGCGGGCAGGCCCATCGCTTTGGCCAGTTCCTCGAGCGTGTCCGCCTTTAACGGCGGAAAAACCGACGGCATGAACAGATTCAGCGATTTGGCATCAATGATCACATAGCCCACCTGATCCGGCTGGGCTGCGACCAAGCGACCCCAGATCGCGTAACGCTTTGGCCAGACGTCCTCGCCCTCGTCATAGAACCGCTCGGCATCTTTGTTGACAACAATTGAGAATGGAACGCAGTCCAGGCGGGTGACGATGCCGCCATCGAATTTCGGAGCACGCCCGTCGACGGCAACGGCGTGGCATTGGGTCGGGTCTCCGACGCTCTCAACGCCTTGATCCAGAAGATCGGCCAGCACGACACCCCGGTTATAGGGCGTGCCCCGGATCAGGAAGTTGCGTGCCGCAGGTCCCCACGCACGCGTCAGCCAATCGGTGTCAGCCTGAAAGCCGCCCGATGCGACGATGACCGCTTTGGGTGTTATGCGATGGGATTGGCCTTCGCAGGTGAAGTCTACCCACTCAATCCGGTCTCCGTTCAATTCGAGATGCGTGACGGCGGCTTCGTACAGGACTTCGACGCCCAGCTTCGCTGCTGTCCGGTAATAGGCATTTACCAGCGATTTACCGCCGCCCATAAAGAACGCATTCGTCCGCGCCAGCGATAGCGTCCCCGACAAAGAGGGCTGGAACCGAACCCCGTGCTCCTCCATCCAGGGAAGACATTCCTCGGACGTACGAATTGCGAGGCGCGCCAGATCTTTGTCGGTTTTGCCCCCGGTAACCTTGAGCAGATCTGACAGGTATTCGTCTTCGCTGTATTCCTCGACCAGCGGGCCCAACGGGCTGGAATGCATACAGCGAAAGTTTCGGGTGTGGCGAGAGTTTCCGCCACGATAGGGTTTTGGCGCCGCTTCGAGGATAAGAACGCGCGCGCCTGCTTCGGCGGCGGTCATCGCAGCGCACAGGGCGGCGTTACCTCCGCCAATCACAGCGATATCGTAGGCTTCCTTTGGGGTGGCCATGTGGTTTCCGCCTATTGAGTTTGGTCCGTTGTTCGGTCGCGCTCCTGCAAGGCGCGAATGCGCATGCGTTGTGCTGCGTGGATATGAGCGCGCATCTCTTTCTCAGCCGCCGCGCCATCCCGGGCTTTCAAGGCGGCCATGATAAGGCGATGTTCGGCTACTGCGACCTCGGCTCGGTCGCCGTCCAGCAATTGCGACGGACCCAGGATCAGCAACGCCTTTTGTAAAGACAACATGGATTTAGCCAGAAACCGGTTCTTGGCCGCATCCAGAAGCGTCGCATGGAAAATCCGATTGATCCGCGCGGCCTCCGGACCGGTGCCTGCCTCGGCCAGCCGGTCATTCAGCACATCCAGCTCATCCAGTTCGACATCGGACGCCGCCCTTGCCGCCAGACGGGCCGCAGTTCCCTCGAGCACAGCGCGCATCTCATAGAGCTCCATCACTTCGGCGTAATCCAGGCTGCGTACCGTCGCGCCTTGACGGGGGATATGTGTTACCAAGCCATCCGCTTCCAGCTGTCGGATCGCTTCGCGCACAGGCGTGCGGCTAACTCCCAACCTCTCGGACAACTCTATCTCGCGCAGGCGTTCGCCGGGCGGCAGGCTACCTTCGCGAATCTCATCCAGCAGGCGCTGATAGGCGGAATTGCCTTGTGGGCCTGGCTGTAACGGGTCGTCCTGCAGGGTCATCACGCGCTCACTTGTGTTATTGCGTCCATTTGTATACATTTGGATACACACTAAGTCAACCGCACCGGAATCTACATTTTGTCCACCCAGATCAACGCACCCTCCTCAGCGAAAAAACGTGCAGTGACCTTCGCGCTTGCAGTGTTGGGCACCGGAGCATTCTGGTTAATGAATTTGCCCCTGCCCTTCCTGTTCGGCCCAATGAGCGCCTGTCTGATTGCAGCCCTGGCGCATGCGCCGATGGAGGGATTCGGGCAGGTCTCGGTGGCGGCACGCACTATCCTGGGCGTTGCCGTGGGAGCATCGATCACTCCGGCCCTGTTTGCCGAATTGCCGAAAATGGCCGCGTCGATTGCGCTGGTTCCGTTCTTTATCCTGCTGATCGCACTAGTCGGAGTGCCATTCTTCCGCAAGGTTTGGGGCTTCGATACTACAACCGCTTTTTATGCTGCCATGCCCGGCGGGTTGCAGGACATGATCATCTTCGGATCCGAGGCGGGTGCCAATCCGCGCACGTTGTCGCTGATCCACGGCACACGCGTGCTGATCATAGTGACGTTGGCCCCGCTATTTCTGACTGTTTTCTATGGCGCTGAATTGACCAACCCAATCGGTGAACCCGCACACGCCCTGCCGGCTCACGAACTGGCCCTGATGGTGTTGGCCGCCTTTATCGGCTGGAAGGGCGGCGAGCGCATCGGTCTCTTCGGCGCGTCGATCCTGGGACCGATGATCCTGACAGCTGCTTTGTCACTCGGGGACTTCATCCATACCCGCCCCCCGCGCGAGGCCATCCTGGCCGCGCAATTCTTCATCGGTTGCGGAATCGGAGTGAAGTTTGTCGGTGTCACCTGGGTGGAATTGCGCAAGGTCGTGGCAGCGGGTTGCGCCTATGTGGTTGTTCTGGCCGTGTTGGCTGCGGCCTTCACTGCTGTTGTCACCACGTTAGGGCTTGGCAAGCCGGTCGAGGCGTTTCTGGCCTTCGCGCCCGGCGGGCAGGCCGAGATGACAGTTCTGGCCATCGTTTCAGGCGCGGACCTGGGCTTTGTGATCACTCACCATCTGACAAGGATTGTGCTGGTGATCATCGGCGCACCCATCGCCGCCAATCTTATTCTACGGTGGTCCAAACCTCGGGGTTGATCATGTGGATCGGCGCACCGTCAGCGTACGCATTTACCTGATCGAAGATATCGGCAAATTGCAGGTCGAACTCATCCTCGGTCACAAAACCAATATGCGGCGTCGCGATCAGGTTGGGATGTGCCAGCAAAGGATCGGTCGCGTCAGTCAGTGGCTCGGAATCGAATACATCAATCGCGGCTTTGCCGGGGCGACCGGCGTTGAGCGCTTCAAGCAAAGCGCCCGGAGCAATCAGCCCGGCCCGTGAAGTGTTCACGAAGATCGCCCCGGGCTGCATCTGCGCAATATCCGATGCGGTAATGATCGCACGCGTGTCCGGTTTCAGGCGCACATGGATCGAAACAACATCACTATCGGCAAAAAACGCCTCGCGGTTCGGCGCGACCCTAGCGCCATCCGCTTGCGCACGCGACCGACCTTCATCGGACGACCACCAAACGACATTCATTCCGAACGCCTCGGCATAACCCGCAACCGCACGCGCGATACGGCCGTAACCATAGAGCCCCAATTGACGACCGCGTAGCGTCTTGCCTACCCCTGCCTGCCAGTGCCCTGCCTTGACCGAGGCCATCTGAGCGGGCAAATCCCGCATCCCAGCCATGATCAGCGCCCATGTGAGTTCCGCCGCAGCATAAGACGGCGTGCCGCTATGCATATTCGAACACAGTAAAACACCCTGATCTGTACAGGCCGGCACATCAACATGGGGATAGACGCTGCGCTGGCTGATCAGCTGCAAATTCGGCAACTTTTCCAGCAAGGCGCGCGTGACTTTGGTCCGCTCTCGGAACAGCACCAGCACTTGAGCCTCCTGCAAACGCTTGGCCAAGATGTCAAGATCCTCGACATGATCCGTCCACACCGTCACTTCATGAGCGTTGAGTCTCTCAAAACATGGCAGCCCACGCAGCGTGTCGAACCAATCGTCCAGAATGTGTACTTTCATCGGCTTTCTATACTCTGCCCGGTGGTCAGTTTTCTGGGTGTCGGCACAAAATGCTGCACGTCAAGTGCTGCCAGCGCGTTTCGGACGCGTTCGCTTTGGTCCAACAGATGATTAAACTGCTCGTCGCATCCCGCGATTGGCGTGGGGTATTCGGCCATATCCCGCCGCAAGGCAGCTTGCGCCAACCGGAGCTCCTGACGCGCGATATCGAGGCATTCCGAGTAGTCGTCCATCGTAACCTCTCTCGTTTGTATACAAAAGTATACTAATTTGGATATACCTAATCAACTCCCTTTCCACACGGATGGTGGAACGTACACATGGCCGTCTGCCAACTTGCGCGCGGTACGAACCAAGCCTGCTGCGTTTACAGTGAACCCATTCTCAGTGGTGAAATCCACCAATACGTCGATCGTGCCCGAGGCATGTTCCAATATGACTTCAGCCGGGCTTGTCGTAGGGCGATCCAGCAAACCGTCCGCGACCGTGCCGGGCGTCAAAGCGCAGGACGCCATGCACTGCGCACCGGTAACCGCCATGGTCGGGTGGGTCTTCCACGGCATGAAATACCGCACCGCAAGCGTTCCGCCCGTTTTGGCAGGAGCTACAAGGCCGAATTTGGGGGTCACGGATTTGGACACATCCCCCATCCCCATCCGTTCACCGGCTTCGATCCGAACGGCTTCCATCCTGTCAAAAAAGGTGCGGTTGGCGTCGAGATCCTCGGCTTTTTCATAACCCGTCAGTCCGAAGTCGGCGGCGCAGGCAATGGCCATTGGCATAGCGACGTCCATGCAAGTCAGTTCGATCCCCTGTACTGTGTCACGCAGGTTGCCGGTGGGCAGAAATGCACCGGTTGCTGACCCAACCACCCCCATGAAACTCAGCTGCACCGGTGCAGATTGGCCGGGCACCCCGGCAATGCCTGTATCACCCTCATAGGTCAGCCTTCCCCCGGGTGTCTGAATCCGGGCCACTACACGGGCCCCGGTGTTGACCGCCCGGATACGGATTTCGGTTTCATCGCCTTGGGGCTCAAACAACCCCATTTCGATTGCAGCGGGGGCGACACCTGACAGGATGTTGCCGCAAGTTGGTTTGAAGTCGACCAACTTATCCTCGACCGCAACCTGCGCGAAGAAATAGTCGATATCGGCCCAGTCATCCTCGCTGACCGACAGCATCGCGACCTTGGTCGTGACCGCCGCGCCACCGCCGATACCATCAATGTTCAGCGACTGCCCGGCCCCGAGGGCAGCGATCAGCACTTTGGCCAAAGTGTCCAGATCCTCGGGCAGATCCGAGCGGCGGAAATACGGGCCCCGAGAGGTTCCGCCCCGCATGAATACATATGGGATTGCTGTTTGGGTCATCGGGTCCCCCCTAGCCAAGACTGAGTGGTGTTTCTTCTGCCCGGCCCGGTACACAGGCCGAGCGATGTCATCGGGCTGCTCATTTCAATGGCCAGGGCAAGCTGACCATGTCCTGCAACAGTCCAGGTGGGAAATCGCGGTTCAGAGCACCCGCCATCAGGCACATAAAGCCAATACCGCAGGCGGTCAGGATCAGCGCCATCTGCCAGCTGGCCCCCGCCCGAATACGGAAAAACGCGATCAGGAAACCCAGCAATGCAAGGATGAACCCCACCACCCATGTCGCCGCGATGAGACCGGCGAACCACGCCAGCGTGGACCACAAACCATGGGGGGCACTGGCGTCCTCACCCGCAATTTCCTTGTCTGCAAAAATCGCGTCGCCCTCGGGCCGCCGCATCATCTGGATCAGCAGAATCACGCAGCAGAACAAAGAGATGCAGCCGATCACCAGGGGGATGATTTTGTCGGTCATGTTGTAGTCAGGGATCATGTTAGCATTGACCAAAGCCACGATCAGATAGGCCATGATCACCAGTAGAAAGACCAATGGCGCACGCTTTGTACCTGCCTGAACCTCACCCTCGGCCATGATCATCTTGGCTTGCCGGATGCCCAGAATAACCGAGGCAACCGTGACGACGATCAAGACAATGACGATGGGGCTGAAGACATATTCCATCCCTTCGCCAAAGCTCTTTCGGAAACGGAACGATGCTATCTGGAAGGCCTGATTGGTGAACTTTTCAACCGGGTTCGACAGAACAAAGCCGATCAGGAAAGCCGGGCGCGACCAGTCGAACCGACGCAAGAAGATGCCGATCAAACCAATCACAAACAAGGCCAGCAGGTCTTCGAAGTTCTGACCGGATTGGAAGGCTGCAAAGCTGATCAACATGAACAGGAACGGCGCCAGATAGGTAAAGCGGATCGTGGTCAGCTTGGCGATCCCGCCCGAGGCCGCGATGCACAGGATGGTGCCCACCACGTTGGCCAGCGCCAACAGCCAGACGATCGAATAGGTGATGTCGAGATTGTCCTGAAGCATGCTCGGACCGACTTCGATATCTCCCGACCCCAGCAACGCAACCGCACCAATGAAGATTGCCATCGAGCCCGAGCCCGGAATTCCGAACAGAAGCGTCGGCACCAGACCGCCGCCTTCCTTGGCGTTGTTCGAGCTTTCCGGGCCGATGACCCCGCGCACTTCGCCTTTGCCGAAATTACTTTTGTCCTTGGTGGTTTGAACCGAATGGCCATAAGCGATCCAGTCAACGACCGAACCGCCGAGGCCCGGAATGACGCCGACGACGACCCCGATGATCGAACACCGGACCGACAGCCAGATATTCGCAAACCAGTCTTTGACGCCTTCCAGCCATCCAGCACCTATCGAGGCGCCTTTCGCAATCGACCGATCCTGCCGCAGCAGCGAGACGATTTCGGGCACCGCAAAAATACCCAAACCGACGATGACAAGTTTCAAGCCATCGGTCAGATAGGGAATGTCATAGGTCGCCATCCGAAGCGATCCACCAGCATCGGCCTCGCCAATTGTGCCTACCATCAGGCCCAGACCGGCGGCGGCGACGCCTTTCAGTGGGATACGTCCTGCCAAAATGGCGACCATCGACAGGCCGAGAATAGTGATCATCAACATCTCGGGCAGTCCAAAGGCCAGAACGATTGGGCGCGCGATCAGAATGAACATGGTCAGAAAGGTCGCGCCGACCAGCCCTCCGAACAGGGACGAGGAAAAGGCCGCCGACAGCGCCCGCGCGGCCTCGCCCTTTTTGGCCATGGGGAAGCCATCCAGCACTGTGGCCTGCGATGCCGAACTGCCGGGGATGCCCATCAGGACCGATGCGAAAGTGTCAGAGGTCGGAACCACCGCCACCATCCCGATCATCAGGGCCAGACCCAGGATCGGGTCCATGCCGAACATGAAAGGGAGCAAGAGCGACAGGCCGGCAATGCCTCCAAGCCCCGGGAAAACACCCACGGCCAGCCCCATAACGACGCCGAGCACGAGATAGCCCAGAACGATGGGTTGCAGGATCAGACCCCACGCATCACCAAGCGCAGGTAGAGCGGTGGCGAAAACCTCCATAGCGGCCGCCTTTCATAAATTGTCTTGTATGTAGAAAAGCGCGCGCCCTTCGTTGGGCGCGCGACGACGTGTCGGCTTAGTTCAGCTCGACACCATAGGCTTCTTTCAGCCAGTTCAGGACATATTGCTTGGCATTGTCATCCACATTGGTCGCGGTTTGCAGCGCAGCTTTTGATCCGTCGCCGACGAACACCGGATACTTGCCTACGCGTTTGGACGAAATGTCTGCAAAGTCACCACGCTCGGTTACAGCTTGGAACGCCGCGGTGTAGGTATCGACGACCTCTTGTGGCGTGTCACCGGGCAGGAAGGCCAGTTTCTGAACCGGGAAGCCCGCCACGAAGAAGGCTTTCCATGCGTCCCATGCTTCACCGCTGGTTTCACAGCCATCTGTGGCCTCGCAGACCTCTTTGAAAGTCGGGATATCCGGGAAAGTCGGATCGCGCACGATGTTGCCGTCTGCATCCAAGGCACCCCATGTCATCATCGGCACGGCCTGACCAGCCTCGACCAGCGGCGCCGAACCGCCCAGATAGCCCGAGGAGGTTTGATAATCGATGTTGGCCTCTCCACGTTCGAACATCAGGCGTCCGTCTCCACGGCCTTTGATGCCAAAGACAGGCTCAACGTTCATGCCTAGCATCTGCCATGCAAGCAACGGCACAAGGTCCAGACGGGTTGCGCCTTGAGAGCCATAGATGAAATTGGTGTCTTTCAGTGCATTTGCCGATCCATCAAACTTGGCACCATCTTCTGCGTTCAGATAGGCGACGCCACCGGTTCCCGATGCCATGACCGGAATCCAGTCGTTATATTCATAACGCACGCGCGGATCGTTCAGCAGATACGGGAATTGAGTTGAACCCGAGGTACCGAACAGCAGCGTACCGTCATCATGGCTTTGCTCCTGAAACCAGTTCGCACCCTTGGTCGAACCAGCGCCCGGCATGAATTTCACGACCACGGTCGGTTGACCCGGCAGCGCCTCGGACAGAAGCGGCGCAAAGAAGTTGGCCCATTTGGCAGACCCGCCGGTTTCCGAAAACGGGATGACCCATTCAATGGTCTTGCCCGAGAAATCGACCTCGGCTGCGGCGGGTGCTGCGATACCGGCGGCGGCGATCAGCCCCACGACGGCGCGACGAGTGAAGTTGGAAATGGCCATTGGTTCCTCCCTGTTGACCAGACAACCACGTCGGCGCCCTCCGCGCCACCGTGATCGCAAATAGAACTGTGGGGTTGATTCCCCCTCCCATCTGGCAATCATGGAGCGCCAACCTTGCGCGAAACTTGCGGGAGCCCGAATGCGGATCGTCATCGTCGAGGATAATGAGACCCTCGCCAACGCCATTGCCTATCGCTTGCGGGATCGGGGCCATGCTGCTGATGTACTGACAGATGGCGATGCAGCCGAACTGTATCTAGAGCAGGAAGGCGCGGACCTGATCGTTCTGGACATCAACCTTCCGGGTCGGTCAGGGCTTGAAATCTTGCGGTCGTTGCGCAACCGGGGTGACAGCGCCCCGGTTATTCTGCTGACCGCGCGCACCGAGACCAGTGACCGAGTGTCTGGTCTGGATATGGGCGCTGACGACTACCTGGTCAAACCTTTCGAGATGGACGAGCTCGAGGCGCGCATCCGCGCCCTGTCTCGTCGCAAGCAACTGGATTACGGCTCGCAAGAGACCATCGGAGAACTGGAATTTGACCGCACCGCGCGGCAGGTCAGCGTAAAGGGACAGGTGCTTGACGTGCCACGCCGAGAAATGGCTGTGCTTGAATGCCTGCTGGAACGGCGCGGCAGAATTGTCCCCAAGGGCCAACTGACTGACTATGTCTATGGCGTGGGTGCGGATGTCGAAGACTCTGCCGTTGAACCTCATGTATCGCGATTGCGCAAACGCCTTCAGAACCTTGGCATTAGGATCAAAACCGCCCGCGGTCTTGGGTATCTGCTTGAGGTGCAGAAGTGATCAGGCATGGTTCGCTCCGGCTTAGGCTGTTCATTCTGATCCTGACACCCTTGGTGTTGCTCGCGATTCTGCTTGGATATTGGCGCTACACGGTTGCCCGGGAAACGGCGCAAGAGCTTTTTGACGACAGCCTGTTATCTGCTGGTCTGGCGATCTCGCGCGATGTGGCGGTGTCAGACGGCGATGCTTTATCGCCCACCACCCGCAGCTTAATCCGCGATGCATCGGGGGGAGAGATTTTTTACCACGTGAACGGACCCGGCGGTATCTACGTAACCGGTTACGCATATCCACCTGCCTCGGCAAACCCGACAGAACAGGACGTTTACCAACCCCAGTTTTTCGAAGCTTTCTATCGTAACGAGCCGGTGCGCGTATTGAAAATGACCGAACGGGTCACACTGGATAACCTGGTAGGAGATGCGACGGTCACCGCATGGCAACGCATCGCGGATCGCAACGCGTTTGCCAACGAATTGTCGATCCGAGCAGCTATACTTATGGGCATCCTAATGGCCACCCTTGGCTTTGTCGTCTGGTTCGGCGTAGCGCGTGGCCTGCGACCGTTGCTGGATTTGCAGGACGCCATTGACCTGCGTTCGCCCGACGACCTCAGCAAGATAAAACGCCCGGTCCCGACCGAAGTCCGTGGCATTGTTCAGACCCTGAACCGGCTGTTTGGGCAGGTCGAAGACAGTATTAACGCCCATCAAGTGTTTATCTCAGAAGCTGCGCATCAACTGCGAAATCCAGCAGCCGCAGTCCAGTCCATGGCCGAGGCGCTGCGAGATGCAAAAACGGATGAAGACAGGGACAAACGCATTGTCGAGCTTGTGGCAGCAGCAAAGAACTCGGCCACTGTGGCGGAACAGCTGTTATCACTGGAACGGCTGCGGCAACCTACGCATCAGGATCAGATGGAAAAGATTGATTTCCGCTTGGTCGTGGAAGAAGCTAGTGCAGAGATGGGCGTACACATTCTGGCAAATGGGATCGATTTTGAGGTCACGATGCCGGAGTCTGCAATCATGGTAACAGGGGATCGGGTATTTTTGACTGAGGCCATCAAAAACCTGCTGGACAATGCAGTTAAGCATGGTGGCGCTAAATTGAGCCGAATTTCAATTGTGCTCTTCTGTGACGGAGGAAATGTCAATCTTACTGTGGCCGATGACGGAACTGGTCTTTCACCCGCCCAAAGCGAAGCAGCATTCAGTCGGTTTTCGCAGCTAGAGTACTCGGAAGGCAGCGGCCTTGGATTGTCAATTGTCTCAGCGGTGGCAAAACGCCACGGAGGAGTGGTTGCAATCAACCAAGTCGAAAAAGGAGCAAGCGTTACACTTGAGCTTCCCATAGCCCTGTAAGTCGTTTCCAGCATTTAGAATGCCCTAAACTCTTCAATATCAAAGGGTACTCTTTGCGGTTGCAGCGAACTGTTGCTTCGTTGCGCATTGCGGTTGTTTCCGGACTATGTTCTGAACGGCTGGCCTCGCAACCATCGGCTAATTTTCCGCGTCATAACAAACCGCCAACGTCGATAAAACCGATGTTGGGTCAAGCGATCTATGGTTGAGTTGTGGCCGTTCGGTGGAACGAGTACGAAAGGCTGCCTGGCGGAACAAAGCTAGCGCTCTTCTGAGACGCCGGTGTTATGCTTTCAGACATAAACCCGTTCCTGACGACCACCAGAGTCTCACACCCGTTTTTTTCATGTATGTCCCCCGTCAGTGCTGATCAATGATGTCGCGCAGGCCGTTCAACGACCACATATAACGCCAGCAAGGTGTTTGATCCTGTACCAGTTGGCCCAACTTATCGAATGTTGTCCGCGATGCGGATACCTGCAAATCTATCTATGTTGCCAGCCGGAGACATTCATTGCCTTTGAGATACGCTGATATCTATCCGTCAGAACCGCTTTTGAACAGCGATGCGATGCAGCGCCCTTCGGCGGCTGGTTTGATGTCAGTGCGGTATTTTCGGGCCGAACCTGATCGGATGCCCGAGGAAGTTTTTGCAGAACATCATGTCCTTCTGAACCTTCAGGAAAATGGGCATCGTGTTCAAAACTGGCGAGATGGGACACTGCGTGATTTCACCTTTTGCAAGGACGAAGTCATTGTGACCCCGGCAGGCATGCGGTCAGGTTGGCGGTGGTACGGACAGTCCGACGTGATCGTGATCACCTTGCATCCGGAAAAAGTCCAGCGCTTTGCACAGTCGGAACTCGGTATGCTGTTGGCGCCGGAGCAGTTTCACGATCAGCCGCAGTTTTACGACCCTGACCTATGTGCTGCAGGCGTCATTTTGCGCGACGCGCTTGAAGCCGACGATATGCCCTCGGCCGTGATGTTCGAAGCCATGAGCCGGGTATTTCTAGCTAAACTGCTGCAGAAATATGGAAAACGCCGCGCTGAAGAGGTCGAGCTGTCCGCGCGCTTTACCTCTCAGCACTATCAACGGGTGCTGGCCTACGTTCAGGACCGTTTGGATCAGACGATCACCGTCGATCAGATGGCGTCCGAGGCGGGCATAAGCCCCTCGCATTTCGCGCGGGTTTTCAAGGAGACGCTGGGCTCGACCCCCATGCAATATGTCATGGCCTACCGGGTTGAACAGGCGATGAAGATGATGGATGACCCGGCGCGCCCTCTGGGGGATATCGCCATGGCCTGCGGGTTCTCAGATCAGGCGCATTTCACGCGCAGTTTCAAACAGGTAGTAGGGCAGACCCCCCGCGCATTCCGCGCGGCGAATGCCGTCTGAAGCAGAATCTTTCAAAAACGCGGCAGTCCGGTGCAAGTATCCCTGCCGTCGACAGCGTATCTCAGGTGTCATCGGGCTTGTGCCCATCCAGACAGATTTTGGGAGATACGCCATGAACACCCTTGAGCCTCCCCAACTGAACGGGTCCACCGTTATGTTTAGGAAACGGAGGACTACGAATGGCAAACAAGCGACCGAGGCCCGAAGAGATTGTCTCGAAGTTACGGCAGGTTGAAGTTCTGATGGGGCAAGGGATGTCCCGTCTTGATGCGATCAGGCAGATCGGCGTTGTTGAACAAACCTACTACCGCTGGCGAAAGAAGTACGGCGGAATGGGTGTGGATCAGTTGAAGGAACTGAAGCGGCTTCAGAAAGAGAACGAGCGGCTGCGACGCGCGGTGTCTGACCTGACGTTGGACAAACTGATCCTCACGGAGGCGGCCAAGGGAAACTATTGAGCCCCGCTCGTCGTCGTGCCTGCATTGATCATGTCCGCAGCCAGCTCAAAGTATCTGAGCGACGCGCCTGCCGCGTGCTTGGACAACACCGGTCCACGCAACGGCGTGTACCACAAGGTCGCGCAGACGAAGACCGGCTGGTGGCCGACATGATCGAGCTGACCCGTCAATACGGCCGATATGGCTATCGCAGGATCGCTGCACTGCTGAGAGAGGCTGGCTGGTCTGTCAGCGATGGGCGGATTGAACGGCTCTGGCGACGAGAGGGGCTGAAAGTACCAGTGAAACAACCAAAGAAAGGACGGCTCTGGCTGAACGATGGGTCGTGTGTTCGGCTGAGGCCGGAGTATCGCAACCACGTGTGGTCCTATGATTTCGTCCATTGCCGAACCGATGATGGCAAAGCTTTCCGGACGCTGAACATCCTTGATGAGTACAGTCGGGAATGTTTGGCGATTAGAGTGAAGCGCAAGCTGAACTCGGTCGACGTGATCGATGCCCTGACAGACCTGTTCATACTTCGCGGCGCGCCCAGTTTCATACGTTCTGACAATGGGCCGGAATTTGTCGCCCAGGCTGTCCGAGACTGGATCACCGCCGTCGGCGCCCAGGCGGCTTACATCGAACCTGGCAGCCCGTGGGAGAACGGATACTGTGAAAGCTTCAATGGCAGGTTCAGGGACGAGTTGCTCAACGGTGAGATCTTCTACAGCCTGCGCGAAGCTCAAATTCTGATCGAACAATGGAGGAGACACTACAACACAAAACGCCCACACAGTGCACTGGGCTATCGCCCGCCAGCACCCGAAACCATCATATCAATGGATCGCAGGCCGACGATGCACTAACAATCAATTTGGACCAGTCAGATGAGGCTGCTCAAAAGCTCTTCTGCTTCGCCGATTTCGCATCAACCCGTCTCTGGCTCAGCCATTAGTCAACATGAGCTAAATAATATGAGAGATGGCTAAGGAGTAAACCCTTTCGGCACACCGAATATCGGCGAGTCTACGCTGCGACCTGTCAACGAATTCAGAAAAGCAATCAGGTTTTCTATTTCTAATCCCGTGAGTTGGATCGGATCGATATCAATTTTCTTGCGTTGACGTTCCATTTCATATTGGTCCTGCCAAACCAGGAAATCCGTTTCTTGCAACCATGGCACCTGGGGTAAGGCAGCCATTTGAGGGGTCCATGTGTCCAGGCTTGCCTGCGGGTCCAAATGATGGCGAATGACGCTTTCAAGATCGGGGAAGGCGCCGTTGTGCCCGTAAGGCGCGGTCAGGGCAACGTTTCGGAGCATCGGGGTGCGGAACCTGTAGGCATCCTCAAGGCGGTCGCTTTCACCCATGCGGCCCACATCACGGACGAAGGGATCCCACTGCCGGGTGCGACCCGGCCCAAAGGGAGGCAAGCCCAGTGCATGGAACTTCTGATCTGACATGAGCGGTCCGCTGTGGCAGGCGGAGCAGCGGGCTTTGTCGTAGAACAGCTTCATCCCCTCGATCTGCGCCGGTGAAAGGGCCTTCGTGTCGCCCGCAAGATAGTGGTCAAACGGGCTGTCGGTGCTGCGCCACTCGATCGCCATGAAAGCGGCCAGAGCGTTGGCGACTTGCGTGATCGTGATGTCCTCGGTCGTCTCGACCTCATCAAAGGCGGCGACCATGGCCGGACCATAGCGCGGATCGGTGCGGACGCGTTTCGCCAGAATAGGCCAGCCCCTGTCGATACGATCATGCACCGCGCCTGTGACTTCATTTTCGGCCACATTGCCCGCCATCTCGAATTGTGAAGTCAGGGGAAACAGAGCCTGTGCCGCCAGCAGGGAATTCAGGCCCTCGGGCAGCCACTCCTGCGCAGGGGAATTGAAGCCGTTGCCGTAGACGTCGGAAATGCTCAGCCTGCCGTCGTGAAAGACGGTGTGTATGTCCTTGGCCCCAAGATTCCATAGGCCCGGAGAGTTGCGAGGGATGCGTTTGCGTATTCTGTCGGCCCCGGTGCCGGGTGTGCGGTCCGGCCCCAGCCCCTTTCCGCCTTCTCCTATGCCCAGCGACAACCCGTCCGAAGTGCCGAAATCCGGGTGGTGACAATGGGCGCAGGCGATGTTGCGGTTGCCTGACAGGATCGGGTCGTAAAACAGTTGATGACCGATGGCGGCCTGTTCCATATCAAAGGGGATAAAGTCATCATCGGTCAGCGGGCGCGGCAAATCCTGTGCCACAGCGGCCCCGACCCAGAAGAAGGCAACCATCCCATGCGCCAGCTTTTTTTTGCCCTTTGCGTATTTGCGTCTCCGGCTCTGGCTGAACTGGAGCAAGCCCGCGACTTGATGGAAGCCGGTCAGTTTGCGGCCGCGCGCGAGGAACTTCTTCCAGCCGCGCGCTCGGGCAACGCCGAGGCAGAAGAACTGATCGGCGTGATGTACGGGCTGGGTTTGGGGGTCGAGCAGGATTACGAACGGGCCTTTGAATGGTATCTGCGCGCCTCGATGAAGGGACATCCGGGGGCGCAATCGGGCGTTGGCTGGTACTATGAATTGGGTCTGGGCATGCCCGCGCCCGATCTGGTGCGCGCGTATATGTGGTACACGCTCAGCGCCATTGGCGGCGACCCCGACGCGGCGATCAGCCTTGAGGAAGTGGTCAAGAAAATGTCGCCGGAGCAGATCGAAAAGGCGCATGTTCTGGTCAACGACTACAAAGGGTGGATGTACCCTTTTCGGTGAGGGCCAGGCCGCAAAGCCCGGCCCAACCGTTCACTTCAGATCCGCATCGCGAGCGGCGTTGACGTCGGCCTCAGCCGCCGCGACCGCCTCGGTCAGTGCAGCAAAAATCTCGTCGCCACGCGCAACGTTGGACTGGAACCAATCATAGACTGGCGTTGCGGCCTCTTTGAACGCAGCCTTCTGATCGGGTGTCAGCACATAGAGGTCTCCGCCACCGGCCACGAAATCCTCATAGGCTTGGATCGACTTGCGCTTGGGGGAGGCGAAAGTGGCCTGTTGCAGGGCATAGAACCCGTCGACCACGACGCGGCGCAGGTCCTCGGGCATCTCCTGGAACTTGGCGTTGTTCATCCACCACAGCGCGCCCATATAGGCGTGGCCGTCCAGCGTGACGTATTGCAGGCCCGCATCCGGGAATTTCATGCCCATGATGTCGGTGATGCCGTTCTTGGATCCTTCAACGACACCGGTCTGGAAGCTGGTGAACAGTTCCGGCCACGGGATCGGGGTGGGCGACGCACCCAGCGCCTTGACCAGTTCCTGCGGCAGGTCGGCGACGACGGTGCGGATTTTCAGACCTTCCATATCCGCAGGCTCGGCAATGCGGCGCTGTGTGTTGGCAAAGTTGCGCCAGCCGCCGGTGTTGCCGATGGTCATCAGACGGATCGCGCCGCCCGAGTCCTCAAGCGCCATGTCGCGCATTGTGCGGGTGAAATCGCCCGACAGGACATGCTCGGCAATGCGGTCATCGGCCATCAGATAGGGCAGGTCCAGAACCTGCACGTAAGGAAAGATGCCTGAGGCCCCGCCCGAGGTCGAGATGTAGATGTCGATGGTTCCGTCTGCCACGCCCTGCAAGCATTCGGCCCCGTTCGAGCAGAGCTGAGTGCCGATGAACAGTTCGACCTCGATCGCGCCGTTCGAGGCAGATTCGACATAGTTCTTGAAGACGATCAGCCCGTCATAATCCTCATCATTTTCGTTCGAATTTGCGGTTGCGCGCAGCGTATAATCGGCAGCTGTCGCAGCCATGGCGGACGCCGCCACCAGCGATGTGGCCACCGCTGCGGTTTTGATGAATTCTCTGAGCATGCGTTTCCTCCCTGTGGAACTCAGTTAGTTGGCAAATCCCGTTATCCTCGGGATCGTCATGGATAGTGCGGGTATGTAAGTGATCAGGAAAATCACGATGATTTCGACCGCCAGGAACGGCAGAATCGCCTTGGCGATGGTTTCAACCCGTTCGCGCGATACGGCGGCGGCCACGAACAGCACCAGGCCCATTGGCGGGGTGGCGAGGCCGACGGTCAGGTTGACGCTCATGATGATGGCGAAATGGATCGGGTCGACGCCCAGGCTGGTGAAAATCGGTCCAAGGATTGGTCCAAGGATGATGATCGCAGGGCCTGCGTCCAGAAACATGCCGACGATGAACAGCAGCAGGTTGATCAGGAACAGCAGGATCAGCGGGTTTTCCGACAGGCTGAGGATCAGCGAGGCCAGTTGTTCCGGCGCATGGCTGAGGCTGACGACCGTCTTGAACGCCATCGCAGCACCAACCAGCAGCAGAACAACGGCTGAAGTCATGCCTGCATTGCTGAGCACCTCGGGGACCTCTTTCCATGTCAATGTCCGCAGGATGAAGAACCCGATGATGAAGGCATAGCCCACGGCGACTGCCGCAGCCTCGGTCGGTGTGAAGATACCACCCAGAATACCGCCCAGAATGATGCCCGGTGTCATCAATGGGAAAAAGGCCTTCAAACTGGCCTGACGCCGCTCGGGCCATGTGTATTTGCGGCTGGCGACGGGGAAGTCATAGCGGTCGGCCATCAGTTTGATCATCAGCATCAGACCGACACCGACCATCACGCCCGGAACGATCCCCGCCAGAAACAACGCGGCCACGCTTTCGCCCATCACATAGGCATAGATGATCATGATGCCCGAGGGCGGAATGATCGGCCCGATCACCGAACTCGCCGCCGTGATCGCGGCGGCGAATTTACGGGTATAGCCCTGTTTCTCCATCGCCGGGATCAGCATCGACCCTAGCGCCGAGGTGTCCGCCACGGCGGACCCCGAGAGGCCCGCGAACAGAATCGAACTCAGCACGTTCACATGCGCCAGACCACCGCGCAGATGACCCATCAGAGCCTGCGAAAACTCGACAAGGCGGATGGTGATGCCGCCTCGGTTCATAAGCTCTCCGGCCAGCATGAAGAAGGGGATCGCCATCAGAGGGAAGCTGTCCATGCCGTTATAGACGTTGCGATAGAGCAGCGTGATGTCGTTTGTCTGGCCGTTCAGCCACAGCAGGATTCCGGGCGCCGCGAGCAAAGCGAAAAAGACCGGCAGGCCGATCAGCAGGAAAATCAGGAAGGTGGGCAGGAACCAGATCAGCATTTATTCGGCCCCCACTGCCGCATCGGGAATTTCGGGCAACAGGTGGCCGCCGCCCAGCAGAATAATGAAGGACCTCAGGATCAGCTCGATATTCACCGAGATCAGCAGGATGATCCCCACCAGCAGCGATGCCATCATCCAACTGCGCGGAATGCGATACCATTCGTCGAACCCGAAAGAGGTGGGTAGATACAGCGCGGCGGTGGCGAATCTGCCGCCAAAGCCGGTAACCTCGGACCAGCCGATGTTGACCGCGACCAGCAGGACGACGAGCGCGATCAAAAGCAGGAACAGATTCAGCGTTTGACCGATGATACGGGGAAGGAAGCGTTCCAGCATGTCTATGGCCACAAAGCCGCCGCGCCGAAAGGCGGTGGGCGCCATAAGACCGGTCATCCACAACATGCAGAACCGCGCGGCCTCATCCGGCCACGGCAGCGCATTGCCCAGAACGTATCGGAAAAACACCTGGATCAGGATTGCGATCACCATGAGCGCAATCGCAACAACACCAACCGCGCGGCCCAGACGCAGCACGGTTTCGTTCACGAATGCAATCGGCGCAAGCACCGATGCCAGTCCGCCCATGCGGATCCTCCCTTGTTCAGCCGCGGGTGTCCCCCACGGTCATCAAATCGCGCTTAGGTTTTCGCGAATTGGCCGAGTTTCCCGGCATAAAAGGTCAGCGCGTCTCCATCCGACATGCTGGCCCTGAGAACCTTTCCAACTACAATAACGTGATCGCCTGCATCGTGATACGCGTGCTGTTCGCATTCGAATCGCGCCAGGCAGTCCGCCAACACCGGTGTCCCGTTCTCACAGCGCTCGTGGCGGATGTCCCGCAGTGCAAAGGCGTCTTTCGAGCAGCCGAAACACAGCTCGGCCTGTTCCGCGGACAGCACGTGGACGCTGAAATGGCGCGCCTTGTGGAAATAGGGGAAGCGGCGCGAGTTGCGGTCTCCGGCCCACATGATCAGCGGTGGGTCGAGCGATAGGGACGAAAAGCTATTCGCGGTGATGCAGACCGGCCCGTCCGCGCTGTCGCAAGTCACGATCGTGACGCCGGTTGCAAAGCGGCCGAAGGCGTCGCGCAGGGTGCGTGTGTCGTCCTTATGCGGAATGAAGGTGCGGGTCATGTCCTTTGAGATTGCGTTCATCATGGTACCTCATGCCCCAGTGCCGCCTCGTACAGGCGGAACCAGCTTTCGCGATCCAGTTTGACTTTCAATGCGTCCGAGGCGCGTTTGATCCGGTCCAGATTGTTGGTGCCCAGAACCGGCAGGATGTTGGCCGGATGGGCCAGCAGGAACGCCACTGCGACGGCCGCGCGATCCACGCCGAACCCGGCTGCGATTTCGTCGGCGACGACCCCAACCGGTGGGTTTCCGGCCATCAACAGGCCTCCACCCAGCGGCGACCATGCCATCACCGGATGGCCATGCTGTTGGTGAAACGCTAGGTCCCCGTTGGTGAAGGGGCTGATCTCACCCAGAGAAATTTCGATCTGGTTGGTGACCAACTGCGTTTTCATCGCCGATTGCAGCAACGACCAATCCCACGGGCGGAAGTTGGACACGCCCACCGCGCCGACCTTGCCGCTGGCGACAACCTCATCCAGGGCGGCTCCGGTTTCATGGTGGTCCATCATCGGATCCGGGCGGTGGATCAACAGCAGATCGATGTGGTCAATCGCCATTTCCGACAGCGACGTTTCGACCGATTTCAGTATGTGGGCGCGCGAGGTGTCGTAGTATTTTACCTTCGCATCCGCGTAACGGCCAACCGGTGCGACGATGTCGCATTTGGTGACGATCTCCATCTTCTGACGCAGGTTTGGATTGGCGCGCAGGGCGGCACCCAGCACGGCCTCGGCCTGGTAGCCGCCATAGATGTCGGCCTGATCGAAGGTGGTGATGCCCTGATCCAGACAGGCCTGAATCTTGGCCTCGACATGGGCCGCGGAGGTGTCACTGTCATCGCCCAACCGCCACATGCCATAGACAAGGCGGCTCATCTCCAGCGAGTCAGATAGTTTCACACGTTGCATCAGCGGCGTTCTCCGTTGCCCAGCGGTGTGGCCGGGGTCGTTTTGGGAACCCTTCCGTAAGCTTCGGGAAGGGAGCAGGTTTTCAGGTTCGGCAACACGCGGGCGCCGAAATGGCGGGCTTCGTCCAGATGCGGGTAGCCCGAGAAGATGAAAGCGCGGATGCCCATCTTCTGGTATTCCTCGATCTTCGACATAACCTGATCCGTCGATCCGACCAGCGCCGCCCCACAGCCCGAACGCGCGCGGCCAACACCGGTCCAGAGACCGGGCTCGACATAGCCGTATTCATCCGCCAGATCGCGGTTCCTGGCCTGATGCGCCACCCCCAGCGAGGTCGAATCCAGCGCCCGTTCGCGGATGGCGCGACCGTATTCGTCGTCCAGCTTCGAAACGATGTAATCCGCGTATTCCTGTGCCTCAGCCTCGGTATCGCGAACGATCATATGGACACGCAACCCGTAATCCAGCGTGCGGTCGTAGTTTTCAGCGACGGCGTGAACGGCCTTCATCCGTTCGGCCAGTTGATCCCTGGTTTCAGGCCACATCAGGTAGACGTCACAATGTTCGCCGCACAGATCCAAAGCAGAGGGAGAATAGCCGCCGAAATAAAGCAGCGGCCCACCGGTCTGATATGGCTTGGCCGGGTCGGTGGTCAGGCCCGAGAAGTTATAGACCTCGCCTGCATGATTGATCTCGTCCTGCGTCCAGGCCTGTTTCAGAATCTCCACCACTTCGCGCGAACGCTGATAACGGAACGCGCTGTCGGCCTTCTCACCTGGAAAGTCGGATGAGATGATGTTGACCGTCAAACGCCCCTTCAGCATGTGGTCCAGCGTTGCGATGGTGCGGGCCAGCATGATCGGTTGCATCTCGCCGCAGCGCACGGCGGCCAGCAGGTTGATCCGGTCGGTGATCGGAGCGCAGCCGGCGACAAAGCTCAACGTGTCTTGACCGACCTGATAGGAGGACGGGCAGAGGATGTTGCGGAATCCCTGCGCTTCGGTCTCTTTCACAATGCTCGAGCAATGCTCCCAACTCGACCGCAGGTCGCCATCAGGGACGCCAAGGAACTGGTAATCATCGGAACACAGCGCAGCGAACCACGAAACTTCGGCCGCATCCAGATCGGGGGATGTGATGGGGACGATGCTCATTTGATTCACGCTCCGTACATCTTTGACTTTCCTCTTGCGTAGCAATCGCTTTGATGTAGATCAATAGTGTATCAATTTTTCCTGCGACCGAGTGAAGCGTCTGCCGTGCCTGCATCCAACCGAAACCCCAATGCCCTGCCGGTATATATTCAGATCGCGGAACTTCTGATCCGTGACATCGCGGCTGGCCGCCTTATTGATGGTGAACGATTGCCGCCCGAGCGCGAGATGGCCGCAGAGCTGAATGTCTCGGTTGGAACGCTGCGAAAATCGCTCTCTGAGCTAGAAAAAAAGGGAATGTTGGAGCGTATCCAAGGCTCGGGCAACTACATCCGCGAGACCGGTACGCAAAACAGCGTCTATGCAATGTTCAGGCTGGAACTGCCCGAAGGGGGTGGCCTGCCTCGTGCGGATATCCTGTCGGTTGACCATCTGAAAAAGCCGGCCGATCTGCCGAAATTCGGTGCTTCTGACGCCGGTTCACGTGTCCGGCGGATGCGCTACCTGAATGACACAATCATCGCTGTCGAAGAAATCTGGCTGGACGAATCAGCGGGCCTGATCGACCAGAGCCTGCTGTCCGACTCGCTCTATCGCTATTATCAGCGCCAGTTGGGCTTTTGGATTGCAAGAGCCGAAGACAGGGTTTCGGTCCGGCCTCTTCCGGACTGGACGCCTTCTGACTTCACCAAACCAGCGGGCCAATCGGTCGGTTACATCGAGCGGTTCAGCTGGTCGGAAAACGCCGAACCCGTCGAATTCTCAAAAACTTGGTTCGACCCGGATCGGGCCAACTACGTACAACGTCTGAAGTAAAAGGAATCGCACATGACCCGGACCATCAATTACGGGCTGATTGGATGCGGAATGATGGGGCAAGAGCACCTGCACAATATCGGATTGCTGGAAGGTACCAGTGTGGCTGCGATCTTTGAACCCGATCAGGAGATGGCAAAAGCCGCCAAGGCAATTGCACCAACTGCAACCATGGTGGGTTCCGTGCAAGAGCTACTGGCAGTAGAGGAACTGGACTGCGTCGTCATTGTCAGCCCGAACCATCTTCATGTGAACCAGATCTGCGAAATCGCTGAGACACGTCCTCTGCCGCTTCTGGTAGAAAAACCATTGTTCACCGACCCGCAGGACGCGCCCCGGCTCGAACAGTTGCAGCGCGACTACCCCTGCCCGATTTGGGTTGCGATGGAATACCGGTACATGCCACCTATCGCTGCTTTGATCGACAAGGCCGAGGCGACAGGTGGGGTGAAAATGCTGTCGATCCGCGAGCATCGTTTTCCCTTCCTCGACAAGGTCGGCCACTGGAACCGGTTCAGCCGAAATACTGGTGGTACTTTCGTCGAGAAATGCTGCCACTTCTTCGACCTGATGCGTCTGATATTGCAATCCGATCCGGTGCGCATCACGGCAAGCGGCGGGCAGGCGGTGAACCATCTGGACGAAAGTTACGACGGTCAAACCCCGGATATTCTGGATCACGGCTATGTTCTGGTCGACTTTGCCTCGGGTGCGCGCGCGATGTTGGAACTTTGCATGTTTGCCGAAGGCGCACGCTATCAAGAAGAAATCTCGGCCGTCGGACCGGACGCCAAGATCGAGGCGTTTGTTCCCGGACCCGGACGATTCTGGCCCGACCATTTGGGAGCCCCGCCGCTGCCGCAGGTGATCCTGAGCCCGCGCAATCCCAAAGGTCCGGTATCAATGGACGTTCCGGTGGACCCCACCCTTTTGGCGGCTGGGGATCACAATGGGTCGACCTACTATCAGCACAAAGGGTTCCTGTCCGTGCTTCGTGGCGAAACAGCAAAACCGGATGTAAGTTTGAAGGATGGCCTCTGGGCTGTCAGGATGGGGCAAGCGGCACAACAGGCAATGGAAACCGGTGAAACGGTTTACTTGGCCGACTGATCGGGGCCGGAGTCCCGGGTGCGTTATGCGATCGCTAAAAGACCCCTTAGACTGTTGTCGGCAATGTCTGTCATCCTATGACTAGGACCACGATCGCTTGATTGGTTTAAGAGGGTCAAGCTCGCTGAAACTTCAATCTGCACTGCGCTGTGCTCATGCAGAACGCGGCGGTTCTGGAATGTCTGGTCTTTGCTTTTCTGTCTGGTCAAGCGCGTCACGGGGTTCTGAGCTTAGTCACTGTCGAAGATTCGCATTCTAAACTAAGTTGAGTTACAGATTATTGTGCCAACTCAAGTGCCGACAGGTAAAAAGGAACACATAAACTAAATAACATCAGTATCTTATGCGCTTAGTAACGAAACTTCTCTCACTGCTTTGTATTCTGGCCATCTTCTTGGTGACCTCAAGACCTTTGCAAGCTTGCTCAGTCTGCGTGACTTTGCCTGAGGCTTCGTCGGCTGATCACATTATTTCCGCGGATATTATCGTTCTGGCCGGTCCCACACCGGACAACCCGTTCCGGTTTTCTCCGGTTCACATTCTGAGAGGGACAGAACAGAAAATCTCAACGCTGCCGGAAATACCGTTTCTGATCGACAGCAAGACCCGCGCAGCTTTCCGGTCCAATCCAGAAAAGACGGTTCTCTTCACCTATGGCGCAACCGACAAGGATGGTGCAGGGCGTAGCATTTCACGAAGCTGGAAGCGCTTATTCATGATGACGCCAGATAGATCTCGGTTTGTTGAGGATTTGACAGCTGTTGGAGGGTCGTGGGCGTACGGCGACAATGACGGCTCGGAGCGTGTTATGTTCTTTGCGGGCTATCTAAGCCACGAAGATCATGTGCTGAGAAACATCGCTATGGTTGAAATCTACCGTGCCCCATATGAATTTGTTCATCCACTTCGGAACACGGTGCCTACTGAGCAGCTCCTGCAAGAATTTCGTAGTCTGAACAGGATCAGTTACATACCCGTCGCGGTGCGTCTGCTTGGCTTGCAATCTGATGAACAGGCAGCCTCTGTTGTGCGTTCGCGATTTGAACAGGTTTTGAAAAGCAATGGTCAAAACCTTTATGAATGGGCTCTCGCAGGTATTGAAATCGACGGCGCCCTTGCAGTCACTGCAATTGAGCGAGCGCTGCAGCGCCCCGGCTGGCTACTGCCCGAAAAGCAATCCCTGATCCGGGCTTTGACCGAAGGCGGCACGGTTTTGCCTGAACTTCGCGCTCAGATTATTGGCATTTTCTCGAGTGAACTCGAAAAGGACCGAAATCTCGCGCCGCGGATCGCAGTTGCCATGCGGAATTGGGGCGAGACCGCCCTGAATCACCAATTTCAAGCGCTTATCGTGAGGGGTGAAATTGATCCCGCGACACAATTTGTTCTCGGAACAATAGTCGGCGCGGGGCAGGTCACCGATTGAAAGTGAGCTGTGCGCTGTTCTTTGGCACAAGTAATACGAGATGGATCTCGACCGCCCGTTTTCAGAGTTTTTTGGCGTTGGTCTCTTTGTAACGGAGGCTCTGGTTCGGTTTACGTTTAAGTCAAAGTGGCAGCGGCTTGGTTCTGAATCCTACGGTTTCTGATTGTTTGCTTCTTGATCTCCACTCTTATGTTCAGGATTTCGGCGCCTCGGCCATGGTAGACGTCGGCGGGTGTCAAGTTGGCTAGGCTCTCGGGGTAACAGTAGTTGTTGTTGTGATCGACAGAGGTGCCGATCTGTCGCTCAAAACCTCCGGGTAAGAAGTAAATTTCCAAGAGAACTCGGTTCTTCAAGGTTTGGTACCAACGCTCGAACTGGTGTGGGGTTTGCGGGTGGTGTGGGGGACCGCCAACGTGATCCGAGACAGTCCACCAGATAGCCCGCGGCGTATGTCGAGCCGTTTTCGCTGAGCAGCCTTGGCTCGTGTGCGACCATGACGTGATCTCAGTCCGAGGCCTCAGGGGCAGTCACCTGCCGAGCCGCGCCGCCCGCAAGACGGGCTCTCCCGGCTTCCGGGAACTCCTTCGACCAGAAGTAATAAAAGCTTTCGGTAATGCCCTCGCGGAGACACAGCGCCGCAATGCTATCCTCATCGCGCAGTCCGGCCGGGACATTACCGACATTCTATTCGGCCCAGTAATGTTTGCGGGTCTTGCGTTTGATGTTCCTGACCAGCTTTTAATCTGCGTCTTTCTAAGTTCCGGATTTCTTGTTCATCTTAGCTTGCTAGTAGGTTCAATGAACTCGAACCCCTCCGCTACACAGATCCCTAAATCTACCCGGTGGGTGCTTAAGTCAGACAGCCAAAATTGGAAGATCCTTCGTCGCAGTTCGAGGCGAAAGATAAGCTTGAGTCGCTGCAATGCACGTTGCGCTTCGCGCCTGATTCAGCCTTGAGTTGGTCGTCGATTTTACTTGTCTGGCCGCACTGTCTACCGTTGAGAAAGAACAGAAGGGAGTTGGCGACATGGTCGAGGGCGGCGGGCCGGACAGAACAACCGAACTGAGAATCGCTGTAACACCATTTTTCAACCTGGCGGCCACGATGTCATTTATCGATCCCTTTCGTGCCGCCAACTATCTCGAGGGAACAACACTATTCCGATGGCAACTTGTGTCCGAGGCGGGCGGAATGGTGACGGCCAGCAATGGCGTTGAAGTCAACACCACCCGGTTCTCAGAGGCTGGAATGAACAAAGCGGACATGCTTTTCGTCTCGTCAAGTTGGGAGCCGGAGCGCCATGTTTCTGCTGCGTTGCGCGCGAACCTCAGAAATGCCGCGAAACGTCAGGCAATCTTGGGCGGGCTAGATACAGGTGCCTTTGTTCTGGCCCATGCCGGGTTGCTGGAAAACTATACGGCAACAGTCCATTACGAACATATTGATGCGTTTCAAGAATTGTTCCCCAAGACGGGCATCAGTGAAGCGCTTTGGGTTATTGATCGCCGTCGTGTGACTTGCAGTGGTGGTGCAGCTTCGCTCGATCTTGCCCTGCATCTGATCCAGCAGTCTCATGGTAGCGCTCTTGCAAATGCCGCTGCACGCTATGTGTTTGCCCCCCCGATACGCGCCCACGGGGCATTGCAGTGCCCCGAGAATACCGAGCCTTTGGGCAACTCTGTTCCAACAAATGTGCGTGCCGCAATTCGTGTCATGGAGGCAAACCTTGAAACGCCACTCTCCATTGCGGAGGTTTGCAGGCATGTCGGGTTATCACATAGGCAACTTGATCGGCTCTTTGCGCAATGCGTGCGAAAAACACCAGCACTTTACTACCGCGATATCCGCCTCGACCGGGCCCGCGGCCTTGTGACTCAAACTGACCTGACCATGTCGGAGATTGCCTTTGCGAGCGGATTTTCAAGCCAGGTCCACTTTAGTCGGGCCTACAAGGACCGCTTCGGTCTCCCGCCGAGCAAGGATCGTGTGCAGGGACGCATTCCATTCGAGTTCCGAGCATGGCCAATGCACCGTGTACCAAAGCCTAAGGCGAAAAAAGTTAAGTAGTCGGCGATTCATGGTAAGTTCTGTGGTTTGATCCGCGAAATGCTGGTGCAGTGAGTTCCTGATTCCAGTCGTGAGGACAGCCATGACGCAGTTTCCAGATCAAAACGCGTTCGAAGCAATAAAGTCTGGCTTCGACCCAGATCCAAATCGTGCGCTTTCGTTGCGTAAAGAGGCTTACATTGACGCAAACTGGTTTGAGGTCGACCGTACGGAGATCCTTGCCAAGTCTTGGCAATGGGTTTGCCACGTCGAAAAGCTGCGTACGCCGGGGTCATACGTCGCCACACATATCGCGGGGCACCCAATCGCTGTCGTCAGGGATAGGGAAGGGGTCTTGCGCGCCTTCTACAACGTCTGCAAACACCGCGCCCATGAGCTGTTGAGTGGCGA
Source organism: Ruegeria sp. HKCCD6157 (assembly GCF_013110685.1). NCBI lineage: Bacteria > Pseudomonadati > Pseudomonadota > Alphaproteobacteria > Rhodobacterales > Roseobacteraceae > Ruegeria > Ruegeria sp. HKCCD6157. The sequence goes on along the minus strand of NZ_WVRB01000001.1, from coordinate 328,376 downwards.
AGGTGAGACGACCCGTATCATGTGTCCCTACCATGCTTGGGTCTACAAGCTTGACGGTCAACTTGTCCGCGCACCTGAAACAGATCACCTGGAGGACTTCACGCCACGCGATATCTGCCTGGATGCCGTTCAAGTGGAAGAGTTTGCCGGTTTCGTTTTCGTCAACCTCGACACGCAAGCTGCCTCGCTGTCGGATCAATCCGGCAATCTGGAGACCGAAATCCGCCACTGGGCCCCTGATATCGAACAACTCACTTTCGGGAAAAGACTGACATACGATATCAAGTCGAACTGGAAGAATGTCGTCGACAATTTCCTTGAATGCTACCATTGCCCGACCGCCCACAAGGACTTTTGTGATCTTGTGGACATGGACACGTACAAGGTCACGACCTACGGTATTTATTCCAGCCACATGGCAGAGGCGGGGCAGAACGCCAATTCCGCCTACGACGTCTCCAACGCGACTGTAAAGACCCATGCGGTCTGGTGGCTGTGGCCAACGACTTGTCTGATGCGATACCCGGGCCGGTCCAGCATGATCGTGCTGAATGTCATTCCGGTCGGACCAGATCGCACGTTGGAGACCTATGACTTTTTTCTTGAGACGCCCGAGCCTGATCCGATGGAAATCGACGCGATGCGCTATCTGGATGAAGTGCTTCAGGTTGAAGACATCAATCTGGTCGAAAGTGTACAGCGAGGAATGAAAACGCCGGCCTTTACGCAAGGTCGAATCGTGTCGGACCCTTCAGGATCCGGCAAATCCGAACATGCCGTTCATCACTTCCACGGGCTGGTACTTGATGCTTACGCAAAGGCCGCTCCATGACGCAGCCGAATATTGTTGTGGTGATGGCCGATCAGTTGGCACCACATTTCATTGGTGCTTATGGGCACAAGGGCGCCAAAACCCCGCACATGGACAAACTCGCGGCACGCGGGATGCGATTTGACGCCGCTTATTGCAACTCGCCGCTCTGCGCGCCGTCGCGATTTGCTTTCATGTCCGGGCAATATGTCAGCCGAATTGCGGCTTATGACAACGCGTCGGAATTCCGTGCAAGCGTGCCTACCTTTGCACACTACCTCAAGGCTCTGGGATATCGCACGTGCTTGTCAGGCAAGATGCACTTCGTCGGACCTGACCAGATGCATGGGTTTCAAGATCGGATTACGACCGATATCTATCCCGCCGATTTCGCTTGGACGCCGGACTGGGAAGCCCATGATGAGCGGATCGACAAGTGGTACCACAACATGCAGACCGTCAAGGAAAGCGGTGTGGCAATCGCGACATTCCAAACGGATTACGATGACGAGGTAGAGTTCGCAGCGCGCCGTTGGCTGATTGAGCGCGGACGGGATCACGCAGCCTGCGACGTCTCTCCGTTCTGCTTGGTGGCGAGTTTCATCCATCCTCACGATCCATATGTGGCGAAGCCAGAATTCTGGGACCTCTACGCCGATTATGAAATCGACTTGCCGCAAGGCCTCTCTCTGGATGAGCACGACCCGTTCTCACGCCGTGTGATGGATGGGATCGAAGCCTCCACTGTGCCGCTTTCGGATGAAGAAATCGGCCGCGCACGGCGCGCTTATCTGGCAAATGTGAGCTATTTCGACAGTAAAGTCGGCGCGATCGTCAAGGCGCTGGAAGAAACGGGTCAGATTGACAACACATTGATCATTGTGACAGCGGATCATGGAGACATGCTGGGTGAACGGGGTCTTTGGTACAAGATGACGTTCTTCGAACACTCTGCCCGTGTGCCCTTAATCTTCGCAGGCCCGGATGTGGCCGAAGGCACGGCGCCTCACGCGTGCTCTCTCGTCGACCTGCTTCCGACCTTCCTGGAGGTTGCCGGAGGGACACCCGACATGCTGGGCGAGCCAGTTGACGGTCGGTCCCTGATGCCCTTGACGCGTGGGGAGGATGCACCAGAGGACATTGCCATCGGCGAATACTGCGCAGAGATGACACCTTGGCCTGTCTTCATGATCCGGCGCGGGACACTGAAGTATATTCACTGCGATGTGGATCCACCGCAGCTCTATGACCTGTCTCGGGACCCGGATGAGCGTGTAAACTTGGCGGATGACCCGGCCTACAGTGATGCAGCCGCTGCCTTTGCATGCGAAGTCGCTGAGAGATGGGACAGCGAAAGGCTCCGGGCTGATGTTATGCGCACCCAGAAATCGAGGCGCGCGCTTCATGCCGCGATGGAGGCCGGGGCAAGCGAGCCATGGGATTACAACCCGCCGCGCGACGCCAGTCAGGAGTATGTTCGCAATCACATGGATTGGACTGCGGCAGCCGCGCGCTACCGCTTTCCACCGATGGGGGAAACAAATTGATGGATATTCAAGACGGCAAGGTGGCCCTTGTGACGGGCGGACGGGGCGGCATCGGCCGTGCGATCGTGGATCGGCTGACCCGAGAAGGTGCCGTTGTCTACGCAGCCGATCTCAGTGAAAGCGGATCCGTGTCCAACCCAGCAGGGGCCGATAGCCATTTTCTCCGACTTGATGTCACCTCAGAACCCGAGGCCATTGCAGCTATGGAGAGGATAAAGACTGAGCACGGCAAACTCGATATTCTCGTGAACGCTGCGGGCATCGAGATCGAAAAAACAATTGAGGATACAAGCCTTGAAGAATGGAACCGCTCGTTTGCGGTGAACGTGACAGGCACATTCCTGACGTCCAAATATGCGCTACCTTTGATGCGCAAGGCGGCAAAGAGCGGCAGTTCTGCCTCTGTCATTAACTTCGGATCATATGACGGTTTCATCGCAGATCCGGGACTGGCGGCATATTGTGCAACGAAAGGTGCGGTTCATGCCCTGACCCGCGCGATGGCCTGCGATCACGGGCCCGAAGGCATCCGGGTCAACGCGATTTGCCCTGGCTACATCGACACACCAATGCTTCAAAGCTTTTTCACCGGCGACGGCTCGGGTGGCGGCGGCAAGACGATTGACCAGCTTCAGCAAGCTGTGCGCGATGTGCACCCGATGCGCACTTATGGAACGCCAGACGATATCGCAAACCTTGTGAACTGGCTCGCCAGCGATGAGGCCCGATATGCAAGCGGACAGCTTTGGGTGCTGGATGGAGGCCTTAGCGCTCAAGTCCAGCAGATGCGGCTATGAAATGCGCCGTCAACCCCAGGAAGGTCGCCGACAAGGGTGCTTTACGGCCACGCTATGCGCTTGGTGAAACCCCCGAGGTTCACCTGATCTACCGACCCAAAGAGGTGCGTTACCATTTGCGCCGTGTTGTTTCGCAGGAGGCCCCGGAATGCCAAAATCCGTAATCATCACATGCGCACCGACCGGGGGCATCCACACCCCGACAATGAGCCCTCATCTGCCCATTACGCCAACCGAAATCGCAACGGCCAGTATAGAAGCCGCCGAGGCCGGTGCCTCCATTATCCATTTGCATGCCCGCCATCCCGAGACCGGCAAACCCGATCCCAGGCCAGAATTGTTCCAGCAATTTATGCCTGTCATCAAACAATCCACAGATGCCGTGATCAACGTTTCAACCGGCGGTGGGCTTGGCATGTCCATGGACGAACGCATGTTGGCGGCCACGACAACAAGCCCCGAAATGGCATCCCTCAATGTGGGGTCGCTGAATTTCGGAATCTTCCCGATGCTTCAGAAATACACCGAGTTTCAGCATGATTGGGAACGCCCTTTCCTCGAAATGACCGAGGATTTCATCTTTCCCAACACGTTCGGGACAATTCGCTACGCCATCGAAAAGCTTGGGGGTGAACATGGCACACGGTTCGAATTCGAGTGCTACGATCTTGGTCATCTCTACAATGTAAAATGGTTCGTTGATCAGGGTCTGATCAAGCCACCGTTTTTTATTCAGATGGTGTTCGGAATCCTGGGCGGTGTGGGCGCTGATCTCGACAACCTGATGCATATGCACACCATAGCCGACCGGCTGTTCGGGCCGGAGAATTACGAATGGTCGGTGCTGGCTGCGGGGCGCCATCAGATGCCATTTGCGACTCAGGCGGCCCTGTTGGGGGGCAACCTTCGTGTGGGGCTCGAAGACAGCCTGTTCATCGGCAAGGGCGAACTGGCGACATCCAATGCCCAGCAGGTCCGGAAAATTCGAGACATCGTGGAAAACCTCGGGCTTGAGGTTGCAACACCTGCTGAAGCCAGAGAGCGGCTCGCGCTCAAGGGCGCGGACCGGGTGAATTTCTGATAGAAGGGAACGGGCATGCAAGGCAAATTGCTTATCAATGGGGAGATGGTGGAAGGGGAGGGTGAGGCCCTGGCCATTTTGAATCCCGCGACTGGAGAGAAGATTGGTCAGGTCGCAGAGGCCAGTTCGGACCAGGTAGAGGCCGCAGTAAGGTCATCTGAAGAGGCGTTCGAAACCTTCCGACATGTCCCGCCGGCCGAACGGGCCGCGCTGCTGATGCAAATCGCCGATATTATCGAAGCCAATCAGGATGAGTTGGCGGAGCTTGAAAGCCTTGATGTCGGCAAACCCTGGCCATCGGCACGCGATGATGAGTTCCCTCTTACCATCGACACATTCCGCTTCTTTGCAGGGGCGGCCCGGACCATGACGGGATCGGCCGCGGGCGAGTATGTCGCAGGCCACACAAGCATGATCCGCCGCGACCCGGTTGGCCCCGTGGCGGCGATTGCCCCTTGGAATTATCCGTTGATGATGGCCGCCTGGAAACTTGCAGCCCCTCTTGCAGCCGGCTGTACAGTTGTTCTGAAGCCTTCCGAGATCACACCTTTGTCCACGCTGCGCCTTGCTGAACTTTTGCAGGACGTCTTGCCCAAAGGGGTGCTGAATGTGATTCACGGGCGTGGTCCCACGATTGGGGATCAATTGATCAACAGCCCTCAAATGGAAGCAATCACTGTCACGGGGTCCCCGGCCACTGGCATGGCCGCTATGCGCGCCGCCAGCGAGCAAATCCGCCATGTGCATCTGGAACTGGGTGGCAAGGCCCCCGTCATTGTTTTTGATGATGCCGACCTGGACGCTGTGGCTGAAACGATCCGCTATGGGAGCTTTTTCAATGCCGGGCAGGATTGTGCGCAACCGTGCCGGATCCTGGTCCAGGACAGTGTGTATGAAAAATTCGCGGCCATGGTCGAAGCGCAAGTAAAAGAAATAAAAGTTGGCGCGCCCAAGGCTGAAGGCACCGAAATGGGTCCGATGGTTTCCGCAGCTCAGCGCGACCGCGTTTCCGCCTTTGTCGACCGCGCACGTCCTGGATGCGAGATCGTCACAGGTGGCGCAAGCGGAGATGGAAACGGGTTCTTCTATCAACCGACGGTGTTAGCAAACGTCGATAATTCAGCAGAGATCGCAACGGATGAGGTCTTTGGGCCCGTTGTGACGCTTTCCCGTTTCTCGGACGCGGATCATGCCGTAAAGGTGGCGAATGCAGGTCGATACGGACTGGCATCCTCGGTCTGGACGACCGACGTGGGACGGGCAATGTCGATTACATCTCGCCTGCGCTACGGGTTCACATGGGTCAATACGCATGGTGTCGGCACACCTGAAATGCCTTGGGCCGCGATGAAAGGCTCCGGCACGGGCTGTGATATGAGCATCTATGCGCTCGACGCCTATACGTCGATCCGTCATGTGATGGTGGCGCACTGATGCGGCTTGCAGGAAAAAAAGCGTTTGTTACTGGCGGGCGCCAGGGAATTGGACGCGCCATCGTCGGTGCTTTCCTGAAGGAAGGCGCCGAGGTGGTGACCTGCGGGCGGGGTGGAGCCCCTGACGGCCTGCCCTGTGAATGGCACGATCTGGACGTCAGTGATCCGGTGAACGTCCAAATGGTAGCCGAGGCTGTGGGTGCGTTGGACATTCTCGTCAACAATGCCGGGGTCCAGGTGGAAAAGTCAGTGACGGAAAGCACCGACGCGGATTGGGATCTAGTGATCGGCGCCAACTGTCGAGGGGTGTTCAACTGCTGCCGTGCCTTTATTCCGACTATGAAATCCGGCGGGAGCATCATCAATATCGGCTCAATCTCTGGCAAGGTCGCGGACCCTTCGATGGCTCTCTACAATGCGTCCAAAGCTTTCGTGCATGGGCTCACGCGATCTATCGCCGTGGATCATGGCCCAAGCCTGCGGTGCAATGCGATTTGTCCGGGATGGATCAATACCGGCATGCTTGAGGCCGCGTTCGAACTTGCAAAGGATCCTGTCGCGGCAAGGCAAGACGCACTGGCCCGTCATCCCGTTCGTCGGTTTGGCGAGCCGGATGACATTGCATCCATGGCTGTCTGGCTCGCCTCTGACGAGGCAAGCTTCGCAACGGGTCAGTTCTTTACCGTCGACGGCGGCATGACGGCCGCGTCGCCACTCAACCCCGGAGTGTTCTGATGTCGGATATCTCACATACTGCAATTCTTGGTGCCGGCGTTATTGGTGCAAGCTGGGCTGCGCTGTTTCTCGCGGCTGGTCGATCAGTTACTGTTTACGACCCGGCACCAAACTCTGAAGAGCAAACCCGCGCTTTCATTGAAACAGCTTGGCCCACGCTTGAAGAACTCGGCCTGACCGACAGAGCCACTCCGAACGCATTGGCGTTTGCAGAAACAGCAGCATCTGCGGTCGATGGTGCAGACTTCGTGCAGGAGAATGTTCCAGAAAGAGAAGCGATCAAACACGCACTCTATTCTGAAGTCGAACCAGCCCTGAGCGAGGATGCGATCGTTTCCAGTTCCACATCAGGCATGACGCTGGAGGCTTTACAAGCTGGCTGGCAAGATCCTGCGCCTTTCATCCTCGGACACCCGTTCAACCCGCCACATCTTATCCCGTTGGTGGAGCTCACTGCAAACGCGCAAACAGGTGATGGCGTTCTCGAACGAGCCGAAGCGTTTTATCACGACATAGGCAAGGTCACGATCCGCATCAGGAAAGGCTTGCCTGGCCATGTGGCGAACCGCCTTCAGGCAGCCGTCTGGCGCGAAGCGGTCCATATGGCTGTCGAGGGCGTTGCTTCGGTCGAAGACATTGACAAGGCCATGTGGGCGGGCCCCGGTCTGCGATGGGCGGCCATGGGGCCGACGATGTTGTTCAATCTAGGCGCGGGAGAGGGCGGTCTGCGCGCCTTTTGCGAACACTTCCGGGATACGTTTAACGGATGGTGGGACGGGTTGGGTCAGCCACACTTGAACGACGACGTTATCGAAACTTTGGTTCAGGGCATAAACGAAGAAGCAAACGGTCGATCCCCGCAGACACTCGCGGCCGAGCGAGATGCGCTTATTGTTGCCATGCAAAAATCCCTCAAAAGCATTCGACTAGAATCGAACACTTGAACGCTGAGCGTTCGTGATAACGCATTGAGGAGGCACCACCGGCCGAATTTCGGAGCCCTGGCTGCGCAGTGTGTCGACAATCCGTTCCGCCGTGGCCGCGCCAAAGCCCTGTTGTAGCCTTGTGATGAGGTTACTGTCGCGGGCGGCAAAGGGTTGGAACATCGAATGTACGACAAAGTCGGTGCTTTTGATTGTCTGGGTCTCTTCCTCGGTCGCGACGTGCTAATTCTTCTATCCGTCGCCTCCGGCATATTGTTTTCAGCTTGGGCATGCGCGGCATGACCCTAGTAAACGCCACTGCCTTTTCTGCGATCTTGCGCGAGACCCTGTAGAATTTCTACCGTTCCTAAAGCCTGGTTGCGCCCAAGAAAGCTGCGGTTACTAGGGGCTAGAAGATATCAGGGTCCCCTGCTGTGGTAGATTTCTGCCGGTTGGGATGAACTGAGCAAAAACAACCCGCGAAACGTTGCGGAAATCGTTGCGTGAAATACACTGAAAGCAAAAAAGCGCCCTTGGGCGCCTTGTTTTATTGGTCGGAGTGAGAGGATTCGAACCTCCGACCCCTGCCTCCCGAAGATCGGTGCAGGTGGCCAAGTTATTGATTTTTAGTCAAAGGAGCCCTGTTTTCCAGGCGTTGTCGCCAATCAAACCAGCCAAGTTCAGGTTCGGCAGGTTCATTGAACCTGAGAGCACTGTCTACATGCGCGTTAATCCTGCAGTTCCTGTAACAGCCGCTGCGTTTTCGGCATGCGGTCCAGGCTGGCCTCAATCCTAGAACGCCACTTGGGGCCACGAGAGAGTGCATCTTCGTAGGCGTCATTCAATTCATCCGGCCGATCCTGAGCAAGCACCTCGACTAGAAACGCGGCCTGTCGTCTGTCCTTTTCTGCTTTGAGGGCATTTTCGCCGGGACGGCGACGGTCCGCGACGATCAACTTGTGGATGGCATAGCGTTCTGGCTGCGGGATTTGCACCAAAACGCCACTCCGGTAGGTTACAGCAGCGTTGATTGGCTCCGCGATTAGGTAGTTCAGATGGTGCAATCCTTGCGCATCCACTCCCAAAGCGGGCAGTTCGCGCACATCCTCATCCTCACCGAATGATGGAGTGAGGAATTCTATCAGCGTGTCGCCTCGTGTCTGTTTCCAACGCCAGGTGCGCCCGGCCGTGAGACTGGGCTGCGCCATGAAGTCGAAATCGCGGAACACATTTTTCAGCGATGGTGATGCAGTGTCCTCCAGCACCAGCGACAACCTGGAAAAGCTGGCGATGTCGATGTCATCCGTGTGAGCGGTCATATCCATGTCGAAACGCACACCCAATTCACCTTCGTAAAGGCGGAAGGCGTGCGTCCCCACTATGGTGCCGCCTAGACGAAATACGCCGGACGTTGCCATCGCAGAGAGCAGGCTGCCTGTGGCAGCGTCCAGACCCAGGAAACCTTCAGCTCTTAGGAGCCGCACGAGGCGCGCACGGTTGCGGCGGCGGTCTTCCTGTTGGGCTTTCAAAGTTTTGTGCTGTTCCAGCCTGCCGCGCAGTTCCTTACAATCCTCTCCCAAGTAGTGCTTTTTGACATCGGAACCGACCCGGTAGGTGTCATACCAGTAGGTCCTGTCGTTGCGTTCGACTCGTGTGGGGGTGCCCCGGATGTCCGAAACAGAATCGTCCCGCAGTGAACGCAGGAGATCGTGATAAGCGGCATGTGCTATGGATGAATGGCGCGTGAACATCTTGGCTTCCACTGTGCTCAACGGATTTCAATTTTGTTGAACATGGCACATGTTCAACAAAAAATAAAGATGTTGAACACCACGCTTTTAGCCCTGTAACTCGTGAATACACACAGATGGGCATATATTTCTCGCGATGTCGCAGAGATGCGCGTGATGAGTCAGGTAGATCACCTGGCCGCTTTTGCTCATCTCAGCTAGCAGGCCGAAGGCCTCGGCGGTGCGGTCGTCGTCGAAGCTTTCCATGATGTCATCGGCAATGAACGGCACTGGGCCGTTGTTGCGAGCAAACTCGTGGTAGCCTGCGATGCGTAGCGCAAGGTAGAGCTGAGCCCGGGTGCCGTCTGAGAGTTGGTCAGCCTGTTTCGAGCCACCCCCAGCGGCCAGCGCCACCAATACTTCGCGGGAACCATCCGGCTGTGCGGCGAGGCCAGAATATCGGTCTCGCGACATGATGCGGAAGGCTTCTGATGCGCGTTCGAGCATACCGCTGCGGTGAGTGTCACGATAGCTCCTGAGAGCATCTTCGACTGCCAAGAGCCCCAAACGCTGCCGTAGGTGGCGCCGGGCGCCGTCCTCGATCTCAAGCAACAATGTCTGGCGTTGTTCTTCCAGACGGGCAACCGCGTCATCGCCACCGACCGCTTCGACGGCATCTTCCGCCTTGCGGAAGTCGTCCTGTGCTTCTTCCTGTGCTGTGCGCAGGGTTTTCAAATCGGTCCGCAGGCTGTCGGCGCGTGCGACGAGCGCATCGGCATCTAGATCACGCAGTTGCGCACGTGCTTTTTCGACTGTATCGCATCGCATCCCTGCACAGAGGTCTTCGGTCAGTTCGCGCAGAGTTTCACGCAGTTTCGACAGTTCCCCTGCTCGCGTGAGCGCATCGCGGGCTTCGGCCCAAACTTCGACTTCAAAGTGACGGGAAAATTCGACGGTCCGATTGCGATGAATCTCGGCTTCCTCTTCCAACTCCGAGAGGGCTTGTTTGGCCGTCGTCAAACGATCTGAGAGGTTGGCTCGCTGATCTTCGCGGCTCTCCGCTGCGCGCTGTCGCCGGGTGATGTCACGCCACAGATCAGTCGCTGGCAGATCTGAAGGCATTTCGATGCGAACCGCCAAATCGCGAGCCTCTTTTTCAAACCTTTCGCGGTTGGATTGCATGGTCGTTATCCGGTGGGTCAGTTCACCGATGCGGTCCTGATGTTCACGTAGTTGGTCGAGCTCTTCGAGGATCGCACGCATCTCGTCGACAGCGGGCGGCGCGTCAGCCATCCAAGTGTCGGCACAGGCGGCTTCCCACTCCACCTGCCATGCGGCGCGCGCGTCGTCTGCCTTTAGTTTGTTGCGCTCACGTCTGGTCAGGTTCTGGCGGGCCTCGGCTTCGGTCTCGCTCAAAGCCTCAACCTTAGACACCTGGTCCAAGAGAGATTGAGCGGTTTCAAGGGCTAGGGTCAGGCTCGTATCTTTGGGTATTGCGCGGCCCGCCTGTGCGAAAGCGTTCGAAATATCCAAACGAGCCTGGGCAACGACCTGCACGCGCCGGGCAAGATCGCGCGCCTTGTCATCGTGCTTGACCAGAGCATCCTGTGCTATGTCGAGCTTGTCGAGCCAAGCGCGGAAAGTTGGCAGGTCGATGTCGGTGGGGAGTGCGGGGGAGACCTTGGCAGCGATTCCGGCAAGCCGTTTCGCCAGGTTTTTGCGCCGCTCCCTGGCCTCGGCCGATTTCACTTTGGCAGCGTCAACTTGTTGTTGGGCTTCGACCAACGCACGCTCGGCCTCGGCTGTCTTTTCGGCATGGGCGCGCTGATCCGCAAGGGTGGCAGTCACCTGGTCGTCGAGGCGCATCGCAACCTCAAAGCACTCTGCTGTTTTGTCCGTCAGATCCGCACGGTGGCGGGACCATTCTAATTCCCGACGTGTTCGCACTTGAGCTGCTTCTTCCAGAGTAACTACGGCAGTTGTTCCGACTGCATCGCGTCGAGCGAGAGCTTGGGTCACAGCCTGTTCTAGTTGCTCCAGCCAATCATCCGCCCGATCGATCGCCCTATCAGCCTCGGCAATTTCCGCGTCCAATTGCTCAAGAGCGGCGGCGTCTGGCGGAGTCAAACTCGCCAGTTCATCGTTGTTTCCCGTCCAGGGCGAAAGCGTAGACAGGGCCGATTTCAAACGCGCTTCCTTCTCTTCAAGCTCGGTGCTTACACGGTCGTGTGCGCCGACAGGATCGTCGCGGCGAAGGTTTTGCACCAAACCGGCCAGCCCACCCAAATTTGACACGCTGCCTCCAGCCTTACTTAAACGCCGCTCAGCGCGATCGAGGTCATCTTTAGCAAGCTGCAATTCTTTAGTCGCAGAATCGCACGCGGTTTCCACACCTGAACTTTGCTCGATCAATGCGCGCAGGCGCCCAAGGGTTCTTGCTTCTGGCAGTAGCGTGGTTGGATCCGCCCCGACTTGCCCCAGTCGAGACAGACAATCGTTGACTGCTTTTGTCTTGGCTTCCAGCTCTCCGCGCCGCTTGGGCAAGTCCTCCAGCGCCGAGTCATGGGCCGATTTCAACAGATCCGCCGCTTTGATGTCGTCGCTTGCATTCAGAACAGGCTCGTCGGTTGGGAGGTCGTTAAATTCGGCTACCAACCCTGCCACAGTCTTTCTCGCGGCCTCAAGCCGGGTGGCAATGGCGGTCTCCGTGCGGTCAAGTTCGGGAAGTTCGGCAAGCCATCCCTCTGGAGGTTCTGGTAGCGAACCGTAACTGGCGATCTCCGCCTCTAGACGGTCCAGCCGCGGCAAAAGCGGTAGTGCTGCGATGTGGCGTTCGGTCTCGATTACATCGGTCTGTGCAGCTTCTGCCGCCTCGCGCGCCTTGTGCCAGGCATCTTTGGTCCGATCGCATTCAGTCGATAGGCGAGCATACTCGGAAGCAGCAGTGTCTAATTCCTTAATCTGCCTTCCCAAGTCGTCGTAGGCGGCACAAAGATCGCGCAACGCACCCTTGCGTCCGGTCCTGTTCAGGAACCCCTCCGACTCTGCATTCAATTCGTGCAACTGCGCCGCCAAATCGGTCATCCCCGCGCTTGCCTGAAACAGCAACTCACCGAGATCCCCCTTGCTGGCGAGGATGCCTTCGCCTCCTTCGTCCAGGGTCTGTCGATTGAGCGAGAACATCGCCGCATAGGATGTGCGGTCGAGTCCTCGCAGACCGCCATGCAGCAGAGCTTCACCCAGCGGTTCACCGCTGTCGTCGAGCAGAGAATTGTCACGTTTCTTGACCCGAAGCAGTTCATGCGTCTGCCCGTCGATTTCTAGCACGGCCCCCAACTGCATTGACTGATAGGGGTGAATGAATCCCATGCTGCTTCGCACGGGGATCTGGAACAGCATGTCCAGCCAACCTTCGAGCAGGGTGGATTTCCCAGCTTCGTTTGCACCGTAGATCACGTGCAGGTCGGGGTTACCAAGTGTTTGGACGGGAAACGACAGGCTCAGATCAGTGAACTTGCCAAAACGGGTGAGGTCGAGCCGGTTCAATCGCATCGCTCAACCATCGGTCTCTTCGAGGCGCGCAAGAACCTCCATTGCGCCCTGCTGCATCGCATGGACAATAGTCGCGGCAGTTTCTTCCTCGCTATCACCCAGGAGCCCTCGCAACTCGCGCGGAAGATATTTTAGCAGTCGTTCCACGTCTTCCAAAACAGCCGGATCATTCGGGGGAAGACTTCGCTGAGCGATGATCTGAGCCAGTTCTTCTACCGCGCCTCCAGTGGACGCATTGCTGACGGCGGACAACGCAAGCTCGATCTTGTCGATCCAAAGCGTGCCGATCTGCTCGGCGACGTTCTGCGCCTCGGCGTGTAGCAGGTCAAGGTCACGACCCGCTCTCCAGGCCAATGGAGTTTCTCCGGTCAGCACCGGTCGGACGATCAGGTGCTCACCAGCGTGGTCACGCCGCGCTGTGTGCAGAGCATGCTTCAGCGCCTGAATTAGGTCGGGCCAGTCAGACAATAGGTGGCATTCCACCGAGAGCCGTTCGAACTGCGCCATCGCGAGGTGCCGTTCCTCTACTGCGATCAAACCGTCGTCGGCCACCGAAACCAGCGAAACCGACTTGTTCCCTGCCTCGCCGATGTCGCGACCCTGCGGTATTCCGGGCATGACTACAGTTGTCGTGCCGGTGTGAATGGTCCGCCGGTGGATGTGCCCCAGCGCCCAATAGTCGAACCCGGTCGCTTGAAGTTCGGCCAGCGTGCAAGGTGCATATGGATCATGCCCCTGTGCTCCGCCGAGGGACGTGTGTAGCATTCCTATATTGAAAGCCCCCATCACTGGTGGCCCAAAACGGTTCAACAGAGTGTCGGGTGCATGGGGGTCACGAAATGAAACACCGTGAACAGCAACTGAATGATCGTTCCAGTCAGTCTCGACGACCTGTGCTTTGCCCGGGAACACCGTCACGTTTTCCGGCAAGACTAGCTCACGCGTGATCTTGGATGCCGCATCGTGGTTGCCGCGGATAATGAAAACCGGAATGCCCGCTGCGTCTAGGCGCTCCATCTCTAGAGTGAGGAAACGAGCAGTTTTCATTGATGTTTGATTGCCGTCATACAGGTCGCCGGCAATCAGCAGCGCCTGGACATCTTCAGACACGCACAGATCGACCATCCGCCTGAATGTGGTTCGGGTCGCGTTCCCAACTACTTCGGCCAGTGCTTCGTCGCGCATGGCTAGAGACTTTAGCGGTGAGTCCAAATGAATATCTGCAGTGTGAACGAACCGGAAGGCCAACATATTTCCCCAATAAGCACTAAACCTATGAGAGAAATTGAAACTACGACGTCGTGACCGTCAAGGCGGAAGTATTGAGCTCGCTTTCCATTAACGAGAATATGGAAACACAAACGGCGTATCATTTCCCTCGGAATCCCCAATCACCCCTTCGCTATATCGAAGACATGCAGCGCTTGCTGCGTCAGATCTGAGAGGATAGCGATGACAAAGAAACCGCACTTAGACACCCGGATGGCGATGTATGTCGAACGCCGGGTGCTCGAACTGAAGCCGACCAAGAGCCAGGCGGAGATCGCGGCGCAGGCCGGTTATGTGAACCAGAACATGATCACGATGATCAAGCAGGGGCGCTCCAAGGTGGCCTTGGATCGCGTCCCGGCCCTGGCGCACGCTCTGGAAGCAGATCCGGCCTTCGTGATGCGGCTCGCCCTGGAGCAGGCGATCGGCCGGACGGCAGCCGAGGCCGTTGTGGAGGTGTTCGGTGAACCGGTCACTGCGAACGAGGTCGGCTGGCTGCAGGCGATCCGCGAGGCTTCCAGCAACACCGACCCCAGGCTGACCAGCAGGTCACAGGCCGCTATCAACGCGATTTTCGGGAGATAAGATCCATGTGTGATAAGAATTACGATCTGACACCTAACGAACGCGCCTGGCTGCGCTTCCTGCGCGATGTTAGCAATGACAGCGACCCCGGCATTACCCTGCGCCGGGTGCAACTATTGCGGCGCCTATGCGAGCTTTGGAGAGCTTGATGGAATTGCGTAGTAGGAAGGCGGGGAGGAATGGTTGAAGTGCTGAGCCTCGCTGGATCCCTCTGGAAACATAATAATTGTGGGTGATGTTCTAGTTAACGGCCACAAACACGAGTTCTGGCAAAACCACCTCCCATGCATCGCGGCGGAGCGTATGGTGGAAGGCTTCACCTGAGTCCTCTTTTCTCCAATTAAGGATGGCTGCGATTTCACCCCTCTCAAACCGGGTATTTGGCGGCGGCGCGAATGATTTGGACATGCGGCTCAGCACTTGCCCTTTTTCGTTGTGCAGCAACCAACGGTCGCCGTCCTTTACCAATAACACTGCATCGCCGACGCGTGCCGCATTAACAGCACTCAGAGAAGAATGGCCTGGATGCAGGCGTCCAGCAAAGGAAAGATCGACCATCCGCGCCTCAGCTGCTTGAAAAAAACGGCGGGGACCGGGCAACGCCTTCATGTCAGGCGTCACGCGACGGGTCAGAACTGAAGGAGCTCCTGTTGGCAGGTATTCATGGTTGTCATTGCTCATTACAGCAAGGCTGCGACGGGCTCGTGTCATAGCAACGTAGAACAATCGGCGAGGTGCGTCCTGATCCTCGGACCGCGAAGGACGCTCCCATCCGCCATCAAGGATAACTACATCGTTAAATTCCAACCCTTTTGCGCGGTGAGCTGTCAGAAGTTTTAGCCCTCTTTGCTCATCCCAGCTATCACGCGCCCATTCCGCGAACCATTCGATAATGTCGGGGACGGGCAGGCTACGTGAGCCAACCTCGCGTGCCAGGAGGCCCAGGCCTTCACCAATACGATCAGTCCAGCGCGAATGAGAAAGTGCGTTCAGCACTTCGGTCAATCGTTCCAGCGAATAAAGCTCTGTGGGGGTCTCGCGTAGGGCTTTGACAAATGCCTGCATCTCGCGCATGCGCCAGAGGCTAGGCATGTTTTCGTTGGCCATTTCGACCGGTATTTCGAGGCTTTCAGCAAAATCACGCACCGGTAACAGTTTGCGCCAATCGCGCGAGATAATCGCGGCGCGTGACCATTTCCAATCGGGATCTAGACGAGAGAGGCGGATCAACTCGTCTAGCGCGGCCATAGCCTGCTCGTCATTACCTGCAGGGCACTCAAGGATCTGCACACGGCCCTGAGCGACTGGATCCAATTTGGCCAGAGATCCACCGGCGTCAGCCTTTGTCCGGGCCTGATCTACGGCAATATCATGGCCAAGTTTCATACGCGCGGCGGCCCCTGCGATCACGGCGTTGGCGGTGGCGACGATATGACCGGTAGAGCGGTAGTTCTCGGTTAAGAAAACCGGTTTTGCGGCGTAGTCCTGTTCAAACTGGCGGATGTAGCGGATCGATGCACCGGAGAAGGCATAAATGTTCTGGTCGTCATCACCCACGGCAAAGAGACTGAGTCGCAGATCGGGATCATCCAGAGTTCTTCCTGCCACAGCAGCGATCAGCGCGTATTCATCTGGACCGATATCCTGATATTCATCCACTAAAATCCAGCGATACCCCTGTATCAGTGTTTCACGCAGCGCCTCAGCCTCTTGCTTGCTTAGACCATCACCTCGCAGTAGGGCTGCGGCCTTCTGCAATAGACCTTTGAAATCGGGGGCTTCGACTGTTTGAGTTCCAGCAAAACTAGCACCGACCAATCGCATAGCCAGTGAATGCACCGTTGAGACGGTTACTAAGTTTGAGTCATCTCCTACTAACCGGCGCAAGCGTTCACGTATTTCAGCAGCTGCGTGACGGTTGTAGGCCAGCACGAGGATACCGCGGGGATCCTCGCGTTTGATGCGTAGCAGATAAGCGATGCGATGAACCAGGACTCGTGTTTTGCCCGAGCCTGGTCCTGCCAGCACAAGGACGTTGGTTTGTTCCCGGTTGTCACGCACAATTTTTTGCTGCATCGGATTGCCCAAGTCGTCGACAATTGCCTTATAGGTGGCACCAGTGGCCTGACGTCGGAATTCGGTTCCGCGCCCCGGCATCCATCGGCGCATGAAGGCGTCTTGCTCCAGCACGAAATAATCGTCGGACAAGCGCTGCGCTGTCTCAATGTTTTCCAGTCCTTTTTCTGCGTAGGCTGCCATCACATGGGTTTGGATGGTCTGTTCGTCATAGTGTTCCTCGAGTGGTGCAAAATGCTGGACGGTGAAACCACCGCCTTTGGAGCCAAGATGCACCGTCATGGCCGGGCGAAAAATTGACAGCCCGCGACCCAGCGTAACCACCTGCTGTTCATGCAGCCATAAAAGTGCCCGGTCCATCAGCCGGTTTGGGTCTTTGATGCTGCTGCGCAAAAGGGTGTCGCCGGTAATTGTGGATAGCATCGCTCCCAGAGTGGTCTCGACCTGAACGTCCTTGCCGTGTGTGCCTTTCGGCACAAGGGATAGAAGATGCGCCAGTAGGCGTTGTGCACCCTGACGGCGCAACTCTGCGGTTTGAACGACATAGCGCCACGACCGTTGAAGTCGCACAAGTATGCTACCGCGAGCCGTTTTCCGTAAGGATAGATTACCGCGCCCACCCTCCATGTCACGCCCATCCTGCGCCATGCCACGCAGCAGGGATTCGACCAGATCCGGTCGCACCTCGCCATGGCCGCGCTGTCTCAATTCCTGGCAGGCAATAGAGAGGTTGAATGGAATCGGTTCATCCTGATCAGCATCGGGAGCCATTTCTCGCATAACGGCGATTAGGTCCTCTTCAAGCCGGGCGGCCTGATCCAGCCGTGCTTGCGACGCGTCGGCCACGCCAGAGTGCACGAAGATGGTTATGTTGGTGTCATCACTGGCAATTCCCATCGCCTCTAGATCGGTCAGCGCCTTGCGCAACGAAGCAGAGGAAAGTCCGCTAGCTCCAGCTAATTCGTCGGTGGAAACACCTTCTCCCACAGGGGTGTTTACTATATGACGCACGATTGCCAGCAGTTGTTTGCGCCGAGCGCCCGTGATGTCTGCCTTATCCAACAAGGTGGCGGCGGTATCCACGTCACGCACGAGTAGGGATGCGGGGAAGACCTGCACGCTGTTTTCTTCGCGCCGCAACAGACTCGCTTCCTCCAGCCAAGCAACGGCGGTCTTTACGCGCGTGTCTTCAGTGTTGTTGTCACGCTGGAATTCAAAGTCTTTTTCTTCTCTCACGATCTCGCCCGGAGTGGCGACGATCTTACCTTCGTCTCGAGTGCGCACATCCAATCGACGTAGCGCTTTAAGGATGGCACCTATTTCATGCCGCGCAAGGCGGGAACGGGCCGAAAGGCTGAATTGGCGTTCTACGTCCTCAGTGTTGAACAATAGCACACAGCTAGCGGGGTCACGGTCACGTCCTGCACGTCCTGCCTCTTGCAAGTAGTTCTCCAACGAGCCAGGCACGTCGCCGTGGACTACGAGACGGATGTCAGGTTTGTCGATGCCCATGCCAAAGGCGTTGGTCGCAGCAATTACGCGCAATTCGCCCGTCCGGAAATGCTCCTGGATCTCATGCTTTTCTTCTGGAGGTAGACCAGCGTGGAAACGTTCGGCGCTCACACCCTGCTGTTTTAGGAATTCGGCCACGCGTTCTGTCGCACCTCGGGTCGCGCAATAAACCACGGCTCCGGAGACGCCAGAGGCGGGCAAGCCCTGTTCGATCGCGTTCAGAATATCTGCGAGTTTCGTCGCGCGCTGGGTTTCACGCACCGAAAAGGAAAGGTTCGTGCGCGAGGCACCACCGTCAAGCAGGATCAGATCCTGATCCAGTCGTGTTTTGAAATGCTCTCTTATATCGCGCACTACCTCGGGTTTGGCAGTGGCGGTAAGGCAAAGTATCGGAGCGGGGGCGTCGCCGGAGTTTTCTTTGATGAACCGGCTGACGTAGCGGTAGTCGGGCCTGAAATCATGGCCCCATTTTGAGATGCAATGTGCTTCGTCCAGCACCCAAAGGCCAATTTCGCGTTGTGCCAGAGCGCTGCGAACTGACTTGTTGCGAAGCTGTTCGGGTGAAATCATCAAGATCGCAGCATCGCCCATGCGCACTTTGTCCAGAGCATCGTGACGTTCAGGCAGCGACAGAAGACCATTGATCGTGACGGCCGAGGATATCCCGGCTCTCGCCAGGCCCTGCACCTGATCGGCCATGAGTGCGACAAGCGGTGAGATAACGACGGTCAACGCACCGGTCTTGTCGAACCGCGAAAGGGCTGGAATCTGATAGCAGACCGACTTGCCGGTTCCGGTCGGAAGGATGCCCAGAACGCATTTGCCTGCCATTGCCTCGGCCACAATGCGTTCCTGTAGGGGTCGACCAAATTCGTCCATGGGTTCGGGTCTGAAGGACGGAAAGCCGAACCAGCGGTCTAGCGCCCGTTTGGGATCGTTTTGTTCGACGCACCATTGACAAGAGTCATCATTGCAAGCGGCCTCTCGCAAGTGACGCACAATCAGTGAGGCCTCGCGGAATTGCATGCGAACCCAAGGTGGCATGACACTGTCGCCGCCAGCCACAGAAATCCACGACAAGGCGTAGGCCAAAGGCCAGGCAAGGTTCGGGTTTTCCATCCGGCTAAGAGTCTGTTCGAGCCGATGCAAGCAGACTTGTCCAGCCAAAAGGCGGCGAACAGCGTCAAAAGCTTCTTGTTTATTGGGTCTGCTAGTGCCTCGCACAGCAGTAAAAAGTGCGTCAAACCCTTCGCTGCGTGGGGGGCGTGTGGCAAGGAAATGATAGGCTTTCAGCGCATCTGGGGTCGTGGTGTTTAGCTTGGCGAACGCCTCGATCTGGTTTTGCAGAACCTCGAAGACCAGACGTGCATCCTTTTCGGGATCGTTGACATGACCCGATTGCAACCGTCCGTCGTGATAGTGTTTGACTAAATGGTGATAGGGGTTGCGCGGGAAGGCCAAAGGATTGAGCCAGAGTGTGTCGATTGGTGCCTCTGCCAAGGCGGCAAAGCGGGGCGCAGCAGCGGCCAGGTGGGGCAGGTCGTGGTGCAAGATGTTGTGGCCGATGATACTGTCGAAACCTCTACAATATGTGTCGAGTTGCGACAGTGCTGAGGCGGAGCTGCTTTTTTCAACTAGAGCCGGTCGGGAGTCAGCGTGCGTTGTGGCCGCGAATGCAAATATTCTGGCGGAACTGGGGTCCACCTCTAGGTCAATCGAAACGCAGCGCTCAAGAAAGCGCGAAATGTCCGCCTGACCGTTCGTTATCATTGCTCGCCATATTCTTTTTTCTATTCTTTCTGATAGCTACCGGATTGCAGAAAAAAAAGAAGATGCGTTCCAGATTGCTCTGCGTAATGTGGATTTCGCGCAACCTCAGAGGTTGTATAAAGTTGACAAAGGTTTACATCGCGACGGCCGGGATGGACGGAATGTAAACCTTTCACCCCTCAAAACAGCCGATTTCGGGCCAAAAGGTTTACACTAAGTTTACATTAAGTTGACAAATCCGGACCGAAATCAGGTTTTTTCCAGAAAAATGTAAACCTTTGATCGAAACAAACCCAATAAAACATGGCTCTCCGGAAACTACATATCCGAACTAAGGCCAGAAAAGCGCACACAGCGACAAAACACAGGCCAGTCGACACCAGACACAGAAACAAACACGGACGCAACTCAGACCAGAGCACAGCGCTCCTGAGAGAGAACCACATCGAGAGCGTAAGCACAGGTCTATGCCAGGCAGTGTTTCGAACTACTCCGGTGAGAAGAAACCGACGATTGCTAATAATGGGGAATAGTCGTGAATAGTGAGCTGCGCCGTATTGAGGCTGACTGCGCCAAGGTATGCAAAGTAGTGCTAGGTCAGCCCCAAAAGTTGGTTGTCTAATAGAGAGGTTGGTGATGGGGAGATTGTAGGGAGGAGTTCTCAGAACCGAAAACTGTTCCCGAGCTCTAGTTCACAGGTGTGATGGATGCTCCGCAAACAGAATTGATCTGGATCAGCTCAACCTGAATGAATGTGAATTTGGGCATGATTTAGATCCGATCTATCGCGTATCACGTCAAAAGAGGCTTTTTCGAAGGGTGATAACTTGGACAAACTGTCAGTCATGCAAGCTTTTCGCCGTATCGTTGAACGCGGCAGCTTTGCCCGTGCGGCCGAAGACCTTGGTGTTTCTCCTGCGCTTCTCAGCAGAGAAATCAAGCTTCTGGAAGAAAGTCTGGGAACCATTCTTCTCACCAGAACGACTCGGTCCATGTCGCTGACAGCCACCGGCAAACTTTACTATCAGGACGCAATCGGAATTCTCGACGCGGTTGAAAAAACGGAACAAACTATCCGCGATGGTTCAAAGGCAGTGCGTGGGCATCTTCGGGTGAATGCGTCAAGCTCCTTCGGTCAAACCGTTATCGCACCGATGCTTCCTGAGTTCTTGGAGACCTATCCAGATCTGCGATTTACTCTTTCGATGGACGACAAGGTGATCGATATGGTCGAGGGCGGGTTCGATCTGTCGATACGTATCCGCGCTGTGATGCCAGATTCGGCACTTGTCGCACGACGGATCGGCGTGATGCGGCAGCGGATATTTGCGTCTCCTGACTATTTGGAGCGATGCGGGACACCGACCCAGCCGGCAGATCTGAAAAACCACGCGATCATTGGCTTTTTGCTTGCTGATCATTTGACGAGCTGGAAGCTCTCGGCCGCCGAAGGTGTCACAACATTAGAGCTTGATCCGCGTGTGCGCGTCGGCAACAGCCTCGTTTTGCGCGATCTGCTGATAGCGGGGCAAGGCATCGGAACACTGCCCGAGTTCGTCTCTGATGCTCCCGAAGCCAGCGGGGCCTTGGTGCGAGTTCTTCCTGACCACGAACTGCCTGCGCCAGAAGTATTTGCCGTTACAGCATCTCGCTTGGGAATGGACGCAAAGGTTACAGCCTTTCTTGATCATCTGCGCCTGGCTCTCAGGTCCTGACATTATTCAATACAGGTAAAGAGTGATGTCAAAGAGCGCGCCTTAATTGGCGGCGCAACAAATTCCATTCTCTCAGGGAACAAGTCGCAGCCCTGTGAGGTATCCTATGTCACGTATTCTCGTTCTCTACTATTCAAGCTATGGCCACGTCCGCACATTGGCCGATGCCGAAGCTGAAGGCGCCAGAAGTGTTCCCGGCACTGAAGTTGACGTTCGACGTGTGCCCGAAACCGTCCCTGAAGAGGTCCGTCAGCAGGCTGGCTATGTCGTAGATGATACACCAAACGCCTTGCCGACAGATCTGGAAAACTATGATGCAATCATCATTGGAACACCGACCCGATTTGGCATGATGGCTGGACAAATGAAGTCCTTCCTTGACCAGGCCGGAGGGCTTTGGGCCAGGAACGCACTGGTTGGTAAAGTCGGGGCGGTTTTTGCATCAACAGGTTCGCAACATGGCGGGCACGAGGCGACCCTTCTGACAACGCAAGTCCCGCTTCAACACTTTGGGATGCTGATCGCAGGAATGCCTTATACATTTTCAGGTCAGACTACATCCGAAGAAATCATTGGTGGTGCCCCCTATGGAGCCGGAACGATTGCTGGCGCTGATGGTTCCCGCACGCCTACCGAAACTGACCTAGCCGGAGCGCGGTTCCAGGGCGCTCATGTTGCAAGGATTGTAGCGTGTCTCGCTGGATCAAACCTGCAAGCGGAAGCAGCTTAATCCGCGCGCCTCTGACGTCTCACTCAAATTCTCAAACGCCTCATCCGGGAGACATACTATGTCACGCTCAACCGATATTCTCCTCACATCACTCGCCCCAGCGGTATGGGGAAGCACTTATCTGGTAACTACCGAAGCGCTCCCGGCTGGCTATCCGATTACCCTTGCTGCGTTACGAGCTCTGCCAGCCGGCTTGTTGTTGCTTGCAGTGACGCGCTGCGTTCCACCACGCGAATGGCTTGGTCGAACTTTCGTCTTAGGCAGCCTCAATTTCGCTCTGTTCTGGGTGCTCCTCTTCGTTGCTGCATATAGGTTACCTGGTGGTGTGGCCGCCACCCTAGGATCGTTGCAAGCAATGATCGTGGTTTTGATGGCGTGGGGATGGCTGGGAACCCCAATCCGACTTGGTGCACTTGGCGCCGCCGCGACTGGCGTAATGGGTGTGTCTCTGCTGCTGATCGGGCCAGAAGCACAACTTGATTGGATCGGTATAGCAGCGGGTTTGGGAGGAGCCGCGTCAATGGCTGCTGGCACTGTTCTAAGCCGGAAATGGCAGCCTCCGGTCTCGGCGCTGAGTTTCACAGCGTGGCAATTAACAGCCGGTGGTTTGATACTGCTGCCAATCGCACTGTTCCTTGAGCCGCCTCTACCTGCGCTCAGCGCGACAAATGTCGCCGGCCTTACTTGGCTTGGCTTGATCGGTGCTGCAGCTACTTATGCTCTTTGGTTTCGTGGCCTTGCGCGCCTGGAGCCCAGTGCAGTCTCGATGCTTGGCATGATGAGTCCTGTAACAGCTGTCGTGCTCGGCTGGGTATACTTGGGACAAACGCTTAGCCTCACCCAGTCCATAGGAGCAGTCATAGTTATTGGTTCTGTTGTGGTTGGCCAGAGCGTGAGTCTAAGGGACAATTCGGGTTTGAAAAAATGGAGACCAGCAACAGCCTGATCTTCTTGATGGGTTTGAGTCGCGAACAATGGGCCCGATCACGCAAGTGGGCGAGGAATGGCTCAGCGCCTCGCTCAAGCCCGTTCGCCAGATCCCTAGAATATCGAAGTCCTAGGTTTCTCCACGCATGATTAAGGGGATGGGTTCTGGCTCCGCAGCATCCGGGTGTTCCAAACCTCCTCTAGCTTCAGGGACACTTTCAGCGAGCAAACCAGACGTGCAAATCTGTTGTTCAGGGTCTCATTCGTAATCTTCAGCATAGCCGTGCTTCAGGGGCCTATGCTGATTTGAACTTCTAATCAGGAACCAAATTTGCTTGTCCGAGTTATAGTGTGCTTCGAGAATCCCGTTCCATCGAAGCACACTTCCTTGTGGAAATGTTTGTCCCTAGTGTCACAGAGCGAGGGTTATGCTGCCTTAGGTGATACCTTCCTGCCGAGTATTTCCGGATGGCATTCGCGCAAATGCCTAACGGCCCGAGACGCCTTAGCATTCAAAAAGTGCCAATGAGACAGGCCTTGGGGCTGACCCTCTTCGGGGATAGACTTAATGCTAAGCATGTCCAATTCGTGAAGCGCTTCGAACACTGCTATCGGGAATTGTCTGTCCTTCTTTTCACCTACGATACGCCAAGGTTCTCGCACATACTCAGGGCTGTTGACTAGTATCTCACGCACGTGGTTTTCACCGGCAATCGGTGTCCCAATCAGCAAGCCCATCCCAAGCGTGCGGCGAGCTCGCGAACTGTCCGTTAGGCGAACAATCTCACTCAAGATCGACGAGGTTAGCTGTTTTAGCTCCATGCTGCATCTAGAGTCTGCCTCATTCCATGAAGCCGTTTGGACATCCTCTACGATCCACTGCAATGGAGGGGCGCGTTCAATTAGAGGCAACCAAATTGGACAGTTTATCGTTTTATCGTAGACCTTTTGCTCTCCTGCACCATAGATGCGGTATCGCCAACCGGCGAAAATAGAAAAAGAAAGATATACGACGCCTTGGCGCTCGCGTGCGCGGTTTGCCAAAAAGTGGGCGATCGAACCGAACTCCGATGTTGGATCGCCTGCAATACCTAATGTTCCCGTTACGACTACATCATTAGATTCTATAACTTTTGCGCCCGGGATGAAATCAGTTGCAACATGTTCAACTTTTGGCTTGAAATTTGCATTGGCCTCAATGCGATAGATGACTTCTTCAATGCCACGTTTTACAAGTGCGGAGTTCATGGGATGGAATTTGGATGCAATCCGTTGGACAAGCTCGTCACGCTCCTCGTCAAATTGCGAAAGCCTGAATGGGACGAACCCGGTTCCAATTACAATGTGCTCCGCCAGAGTATATACCAAGTCTGAGTGGATACCCCAGTTGTTGGTTTCTTTTTCCGTAAGTTCGCGCAGCCTGTTGGTGAAGCTACCAGCATCAAAAGTGCCGTAACCATAGAACTTGTTGGCATCAATGCCGACTTTTAACGCCGCATCTGATTTGTATCCGAACCCGGCAGCTATCGCTTGCGAGATATGACTGCTTTTAAAACCACTGTTTGTGGTTCTAAGTTGATTGCGTAACAAGCTTCGTTTAATGCCTGCGACGGACTCATGAGAGCATGGTAGGATGAACATTACCAATCTCCTAGTAAATCGGGAATTGTTCGTCGATTACACGCACCCGGACAGGAAATGGGATGTGCTCATTTTGATATAGAAACCAACTGTTTGAGTCGACGATAACTCAAGC
Organism: Ruegeria sp. HKCCD6157; assembly: GCF_013110685.1. Lineage (NCBI taxonomy): Bacteria > Pseudomonadati > Pseudomonadota > Alphaproteobacteria > Rhodobacterales > Roseobacteraceae > Ruegeria > Ruegeria sp. HKCCD6157. The sequence continues at coordinate 303,427 of NZ_WVRB01000001.1, read as the reverse complement.
CGTGTGCGCTCTGTTTCCATCGATATCGTGGCGTCAACGACGATGTCAAGGTCAGGGCTTTCAAAAGGTTAGGTTGCACACGCAAAAGAACGATCGTAACTAAGGCTAGCGCAAAGTAACTTCCTTGAGAAATGTTCGTATTGTGGCTGAGCAAACCAAGCGCTGAGAGGGCCCAGGGCGTGCGTTATGACCACAGTGCTGTGTTGTGTCGAAAATTGCGTTGGACGCGGCCAGAGAGCGCCCTAGCCAGTCTCGTGATCTTCCTAGGAGAGAAGCGGAACCGACATCAGCTCCTAGCGCTGGTATCTCCGAGCATACGATTAGCTCCTGAGCACACCAATTTGACATCAATTTATCGGATTGACGAGTGACAAGGTCCTGATCCTACGAGGGATGAAAGCACTGAATGTTCAGTAAACGCTTACTTTTAGGCGTTCCGCCGCTCATCGCCGCGCCTGCGACCGCGCATCGCCTTAATAACTAGGGGAACCCTTCTTCTTATACACCATACCTACACATCACTCACCAAGCATACTCCTTAACTTGCATCACGCAGAAGAAAGATGCGCAGGCGTCGAGGTCGCGGCGCCGGAACAATAGGTCGAACTTGATCACTCGGCCCCTATTTCGCTCCTCGCGCCGCGCCTATTTCCACGAGAAGCCGGTCCATCGACGCTGCAGTTCATCAAGCGCCTTTCCGACCACATCGTTCATCTCCTTCCAGCTAACCAGTCCCCTGCCTTCCAGGTCGTTCTTGCGGCCCATTTTCTGGCCGTCGCGTCGCCGCTCCTCACGTTCCTCAAGTGCTCGTGCGCGGTTCCTCAACTCTATCCCATAGACGCCGCGTGTCCGCATCTGGATTTGTGCGTCGTCAAGTAAGTGTTGAAAGGGTTCAATCTCAGCGAGCTTGAACGAAAGGAAGGGCATGGCCAACTTCCGGAACGACACAGACGCCAGGTCGATTACGTTGTCTAGACCTTCCTTTCGAAGTGTATCACCTCCGGAAATCGTAACTTCAATCCGTGCACGGCGTTCTTGATCTTGCAGGTCTTCCTTAGTTTGCTTTCCAGGGTTTCGACGGTTGGCTATCTTGTGCTGGATACTGACCTGGTATGCTGAGTTTTCGGCGCCCTTCCAGATTGTCGAGTTCAGGTAAAGATCTCGTCCGGGACGGGTGGTCAACAAGCGCTTTCGAACATCCGGATCGTCGAGGTCGTGATCAGAGCCGGATATCGTTTGCTTATCCTTCGCGAAGAAAAAGTCTGTCTTCGCATTATTGTTGGCCTCCAGATAGAACTGCCTGGCATCCGCATTACGCGGAACAGAAAAACCGTGGCCATGAAAGAGGCTGTGCTTTGCCCAATGATGGCGCTGTAGCAGACCAACCATCTTTTCTCGGAACAGAATTGTCTCTTGAGGCAATCCGCGAGTGCGCGGATAGAAATCGACAGTGACCTCAATAAGATGAAAATTGACATCACCATCGATCCCATGGGTGCCTCGGATCACGCCGAGGATGGAGGGGAGCAATTCCGGGGTGGGGTCTTGGATCAAGATCGCGAAATGATGACCAAGGGGCTTCGTGGAATCTAGTTGCGGAAGGGACGCGCGCCAGTCTCGCCTGTTGATTTGCTTCTTTAAATCGTGGGCGAAAATCCTTGAGCCCGTCGCATTGAAAATTTTGCTGTTGAGAAAACTAGGAGCCGTCGGGGCCGATGTCTTAACCAGGAGCACCAACCGGTCGATTAGTGCCTCGGTTTTGTAAGTGCCTCGAATGGAAATCTCTGGGGTGATCGTAACCTTACCCCTCCGGATTTGCTGAAGTTCCCCTGTCTTGGATGTCGAGGCGGCGGAGATGAGTTTGTAACGTAGTTTGGTGTCCGGCAAAGACGCTCCAGCTATTTTCCGGTATTCCATTTCTTGCTCAGCATTAGAGTATCCCAATTCGATATCAAATTGCTCTTCCGCGGCCAGGATAGGAGAATGGGTGGAAGTTAAACTGGAGATATTTTTGGTCTGTTGTGCGGAAAGATCTTCGGTGATTGCCTTAACGACGCTTTCCACCTCTGGCGACTTATTGATGCGCTTCCCTGCGAGTATCACTTGCCCAGATCGCAGATGCGCCAGATAAACCGGTAATACTCTTCGCATTGATCTCAAACGTGCATCGAAGGCGGCGGGCTTTACTTCTTCTCCAAAGAGCCGCGACCAGCGGATCGCGAGATCATGCTTAGTAATTGATTGCTTCCTACTGCCACGCCCAGCAACTGCAAAGTTGTGTTTCATCATTTTGGGGCGAAATAAAAGCTCCAACATGCAAACTGCGACACACTTCATAATCGTGCGAGGGTCGAATTGCCGACCGCCCTGGCGCTTCATTCCGGGGCAGCCATCAAGAAACCAACTCCCAAGTGCGATTAGTTCCGCACGCCGGTCTAACTCACCTTTTGACGAGATGGCATCTGAGAGGTCTTTTGGAATGTTCTTTTCAGCGGTGTTGTTCCGCCGATATACGATGGTATTGAGCCTAAGAACGAAACTCTGATCGGAAAGGTGTTCCGATAGAGTTCCGTCTTCGAACAATTCAGATGCTTTAACAAGGCGTTGAGCACGGGTTGTAAACACGGCGCTTACGGCTGAAACGCTTACGTTGGGCATTTGGTAGTTCCAGAGTCGAAGCTAAAAAAACACAGAGATCAGTTCATTCGCCCTCAGTGACTCCCACGTCTTCTTCAATCACATCCTGCAAACCGACATTGTGTCCTGCGCACAGCTTGACCATAACTTGATGCACAAGTGCGGCTCTGGAAATCAAAAAGTTATCAAAGTCATCCGAACGTAGAGCTTCCGCGGGAATGCAATGTGACCGCAGTCGCCTATCGACCTCTTCTCTTGGAAGCCCCACTTCATCTGCACGCTCGGCAATATACTTTGAAGGTGGCTTTGCCCCGATCGCACGGTTCGTGCGCCAACTGATGAGGGCACAATTCAAGGCACAGAAAATCTGCCGCCTAGGCCGTTCTTCTTCTTCCAGTCGAGCCTTTGGATAAAGGTGGTGATACTCTCGCCCCTCTTGGCTTGCAGAAGAAAAACGTTGCTCGTCCGCAAAATCATATCCACCGGTGCGTAGTGAAGCCGCGAGGATTGCCCTGCCCAGTCGATCCTTGTTTTTTGGCCACCCACCAGTGCGAAGTGCAGCAGCTTCTGGGAGCGGGTTTTCCTCATCGTTAAGAAGCACAGGCAATGGACCACCCTTGTCGCGGTAAGTAATCAACTCGCGGTAATCTTGCGCCGTTCTGGTTGCAGAAGTTTTTTGGTAACGTTCGCTGAATGCACCACGCCACAGCGCCCGTCGAGCAAGCCTACGCGCAGTTCCTTCGGCATCCTTGCCTTCAGGTGCATCTGCCCAATACGCGCCCATAAGCGTTACCAGCGGGTCGGAAGGGAGAATGGACTGGTTCACGATGGTCTCGTCAGCCAAAAAAGCCACTGCGCGCTTTAAGCCAATTTCGACTCGGTCCCAGGCATTGATCAATTCTGTGCCGAACTTAGGGCGTAAATATGTTGCTCGATTAGGCGGACGCCCGTTTAACACAGCGCCAACGGCCATCGCAATTTCATGAGGGTCACCGTATCGCGTAAGGGTCGGCACAAGAGCCTTAAGGCCTTCCACGCGCTCATGGAGAGATGTCCCAGTGTCCGCCTCTACCTGGGCTACAACAATATCGAATGCAGTCAGAGCGGTGCCTTGTGTATTCATGCGAATGAACACGTCCAAGGCGGTCTCACGACTTGTGGAGGCAGGCAATGATAGGAAAGGCAGAGAGTAGTTGCTGACGCGGGATCGCAACTCAGTGATTGCCTCGTTCAGCGCCATCACTCGCTCAACATCGCCTTGAGCCGCATCTTTGATCCAAGCCTTGGCTAGATCCGCTGCAATTTGGCCGGGACGCAGCAGTGTAACGGGCACAAGATTACGAGAGGCGACTTCGGTAACAATATCGCACCAAACAGGATACTGTGTTCCGCTCTTTTCATAACGCCTATGGGTAACCACATCAGGCTGATCCAAATTGCCAAGATCGACAAAAAACGAAAAGCTATCGTAGTCCCCGGAAAGGCTTCGCCACAGGGCAGTCATTCGTTGTTGACCGTCGAGTAAGTGGTATGAAGGTTTGTCCCCTTCTGGAGCACCCACGATTGAGCGAGCTAAGAATGGTGGCTCATCACCCACTTCCAACATTAGAAGGGCACCCACGGGCAGCGAAGGACGGCGTAGCACGCTTTCGAGCAATCCTTCGACTTGCCACCATCCCCAGGCTTCGTAGCGTTGGAAACGCGGCAGGACGACTGCACCGTCACTAATCCATTGAAACCATTCTTCGATCTTTCGATTTCTAGCCTCCAAAAACCTCTCCCTTCCAAAATCAGCTGATGAAACGCTAGAGCCCCGCCCGCATTCGCGTTTCAACGAGTTATTCAGTCTCTATTCTTCGAATCTTCTCGCCTATTTGGTGCAAGAGCAAACAGAACTTCAACCAACTATTGGGCGATAGAAAAACTCTCCTTATCTGGCTACAGCGTTGATGTAGCTTGGCTTATGACTGGTTGCATGTAGGGCAATGGTTGGTAAGTTGTTGAAAAAGGTAATTATTCGCCTCCAGAAGATGGGGAATGTCAGTGCGCATCGTTGATAACGTCACAAACCTGCTTGGAGATGACATCCGGGACGAGATCTCCGGAGCCAGCAAAGTTCGAATGGCTGCGGCTTGCTTCTCAATCTATGCTTTTGAGGCACTACGATCAGAACTGGGAAAAATTGAGGAGTTCGAGTTCCTTTTTACCGCTCCGACATTTGTTCCGAACGGTGCAGTCGATCGAATGCGTAAAGAACGTCGAGAGTTCTTCATTCCAAAGCAACTACGCGAAACCGCTGTTTATGGCGGTGAATTTGAGATTATTCTTCGCAACAAGATGACACAAAGGGCTGTAGCCCGTGAATGTGCCGAATGGATTCGTAAAAGGGCGCGTTTCAAGTCAAATAATACCAGCGCTCCCATGCAGCAGTTCGCTCATATCAAAAAAGGCGACAAACAAACGGTGTTTTCCCCTCTTTCGGGGTTCACTGCTGTCGACCTCGGGTATCAAAAAGGCGACGCAATCTCGAGTCTGACCCAAGTTTTTGATGAGATGCAGTTTACCCAAACCTACCTCAACATCTTTCAACAGATTTGGAATGATGAAGAGAAAGTTCGGGACGTAACTTCCGAAGTGTTGGAGCACATCGAGTCTGTCTATCAAGAGAATTCTGCTGAACGCATTTACTTCATTATCCTCTACAATCTGTTCAGAGATTTCCTGAGTGATGTCGATGAAGATGTGCTTCCCAAGGATCGCACCGGTTACCAAGATAGTCTTGTCTGGCAGAAGCTCTTTAATTATCAAAAAGACGCAGCTGTAGGGATCATAAATAAGCTTGAAACTTATAACGGCTGTATCCTCGCGGACAGCGTCGGCCTCGGCAAAACTTTTACCGCGTTGGCGGTAATCAAATACTATGAACTCAGAAACAAGGATGTCTTGGTTCTTTGCCCAAAGAAGCTCGCTGAGAATTGGCGGAACTACAACGCAAACTTGACCACCAATATCTTTGCGAAGGACCGTTTCAACTATGATGTTCTTTGCCACACGGACCTGTCTCGAACCTCCGGAGAGTCGCTCGGTATTCCCTTGGATCGAGTTAATTGGGGTAACTACGACCTAATAGTGATCGACGAGTCGCATAATTTCAGGAACAACGATGTCTACAAAGATAGGGAAACTCGCTATCAGAAGCTCATGAACAAGGTCATCAAGGCGGGCGTGAAGACCAAAGTTCTAATGCTCTCAGCTACGCCAGTTAACAACCGGTTCACTGATCTAAGAAACCAACTTGCGCTGGCTTACGAAGGTCACTCTGACGAGTTAAGCAAGAATCTGAAGACCAAGACCAGCGTTGAGGAAATTTTTCGAAGGGCGCAGGCGGCATTCAATGCCTGGTCAAGCCTCCCGCCAGATCAAAGAACGGCGGCTTCGATTCTCAGGGCGTTGGACTTCGATTTTTTTGAGCTTCTAGACGCGGTTACCATCGCCAGGTCACGAAAACACATCGAAACCTTCTACGACACTGCTGACATCGGAAAATTCCCGGAAAGGTTGCCACCTTTATCACATCATCTACCGATTACAGACCGAGGCGACGTGATTGGGTTCAACGACATCTTTGCGCGGTTAAGCGAACTCAAAATGGCGGTCTATGCCCCCGTCAACTACATCCATTCTAGTAGGTTGAGAAAATACGAAGAACTCTACGACACTAAAACAGAGGGTGGGAAAGGAACGCTTCGCCAAGCGGATCGGGAACGTAGTCTGCAAGCACTAATGACTACGAACCTTCTTAAGCGGCTCGAAAGTTCAGTGCATGCATTTCGAATGACGCTCGGCGCTCTTGCAGCGAATATCACCCGAACACTTGAGGCTATCGAAAGGTTTGAGTCATCTGGTGGTTCAGACACGATCAGTGAGTTGGAAGTTGACTATGACCGTTTCGGAGCCGAAGACGATGACTTCAGCGGGTTCGACGAGTTCACTGTCGGAAAGAAGATCCAGATAAGTTTGGCCGACATGGATATCCAGTCCTGGAAGCAAGAGCTTGTCGCTGACCGGATTATAATCAATGGCTTGATTGAAGAGATGGCTGCGGTAACACCAGAGCACGACGCAAAGCTCCAGCATCTGATCAACGAAATCACTTCCAAGATGGCGGCACCACTCAATGGGCAGAATCACAAGGTGATTGTGTTCACAGCTTTTGCTGACACCGCGCAATATCTGTTTGAACAGCTTGCCCCGCATTTTGCCTCGGAACGCTCGGTCCATTCCGGTTTGGTCACAGGGTCCGGCAACCCGAAGACGACTTTGAAAAAGTTTTTTGACTTCCAGTCTGTTCTGACTCTGTTTTCCCCGATTGCAAAAGAGAAAGACAAGGTCATGCCAGAGGAGCAGGCTGAACTGGACGTCTTGATTGCAACCGACTGTATTTCGGAAGGACAGAACCTTCAGGATTGCGATTACCTGATCAACTACGACATTCACTGGAACCCGGTCCGGATCGTTCAACGCTTTGGTCGGATCGACAGGATCGGCTCTCCGAATGAGCGTATCCAACTCTCTAACTACTGGCCGGACATTACCTTGGATGAATATATCAACCTCAAGGAGCGGGTGGAAAACCGGATGCACATCGTGGATGTGACAGGGACCGGCGAGGATAACGTTCTCACAGCCAAGAGCTCGGACGTCGCCTATCGAAAAGAACAGCTCAAACGCCTGCAGAATGAGGTGATCGAACTCGAAGACGTGAAAACAGGAATCTCGATCACAGATCTTGGGTTGAACGATTTCCGGATGGATCTGCTCAATTACATCAAGGCCAATGGTGACCTGGCCGGCGTGCCCAACGGTCTTCACGCGGTTGTGCCAGAAGACGCCTCAAAAGGGCTGGTTCCCGGGGTCATTTTTGCGCTCCGCAATATCCATGACACGGTCAATATCAATCAGCAGAATCGCCTCCACCCCTATTACCTCATTTACATCTCCGACGATGCGCAGGTGATCGTTGATCACACCGAAGTCAAACGCCTGCTGGACCTGGTTCGTGCGAGTTGCAAAGGTCACAGCACTCCGTTCAAAGATCTCTGCGCGGCCTTCAATCATGAAACGAGCGACGGCAAGCATATGGACAAATACTCCGAGTTGCTGAACGACGCGATCCGCTCAATGATCGAGGTGAAGGAAGAACGCGACCTAGATAGCTTATTCTCGGGGGGGCACACGACTGCGCTGACACATACTATTGCAGGACTAGATGACTTCGAACTCATCGCCTTCATCGTGGTAAGGGCGAATGTATGATGACCCTCTACCACTACCCTGATCAGGCTAAGCTAAAGCGAGTTGTTCCGAAAAGCCGCATCTACGACGCGGTGGGCGCCAATACGGCACTCAAGGAGCGGTTCGTGCAGGAGGTTGACCAGATCATCTGGTCTTACAAACTGGCCCCTGAGACCGTCAATTTGCCAGCGACGAAAGCTGTGCCAGAGTTGCAGGTGTTTCGTCTCACTCTCAAATTTCTAGACCTTAGCAATGAGATTTTGCGCGCGATCGACCGCGCAATCCCGTTCCCATTGATTTTCGAGCTGGAGCATGAAGGCGGTATCCAAGTCGCAGCAGCGCGTAAGCGCCCTTCAGAGGCTGATAGCGGCAAGTGGGTGGTGTCTGAGCATCTGAGGTCGGAATGGGCCTCCAGCGAGTCCTCACGCGTTCCGTTGCCTGTGGCGCTAAACCTCGGGGCGCTCTATGAACAGATTCTGACAGCGCTCATGCCGATCGAGGCTGCACCCTCTGAGGATATGGACGCCCGGATGGAGCGGTTGGAAGCGGTGAAGGCGAAAGAGCGTGAGATCAAGCAGCTGAAAACGAAGTTGAAACGCGAGACGCAATTCAACATCAAAGTAGCATTGCACGGCCAGCTTCAGGAAGCGCAGGCTGAATTCGAACATTTGAAGAAGCCCGAATAAACGGGATGGAGAAACGAGCATGACTGAAGAGATCGAAAAGCTGAAAATGCACAGCCCGGATTTGACGCAGGATAACATCGACAAGATCCGGGCACTCTTCCCCGGCTGCGTGACCGAGGCGTCTGATGAAAACGGCAAACTGCGACTGGCAGTGGACTTTGATCAGCTGCGTCAGGAACTGTCGGACAGCATCGTCGAGGGGCCACAGGAACGCTATCACCTGAACTGGCCGGGTAAGCGCGAGGCTCTGATCACCGCCAACGCCCCCATTGCCAAAACTCTGCGCCCTGTGCGCGAGGAAAGCGTGGATTTTGACACCACCCAGAACTTGCTCATTGAGGGCGACAACCTAGAGGCTTTGAAACTGCTGCAAGAGACCTATCTGGGCAAGGTCAAGATGATCTACATCGACCCCCCGTATAACACCGGGAATGACTTCATCTATGATGACGACTTCAGCGGTGATCTTTCTGAGTATTTTTTGAATTCCAACCAGGAAAGCCAAGATGGGGATAAGCTGGTAGCTAATTTTGAAACCAATGGTCGGTTTCATTCTGATTGGCTGAGCATGATGTATTCACGCTTGAAATTAGCACGCAATATTTTGCGCGATGACGGCGTGGTTTTCATTTCTATAAGCGATGTCGAACAGGCAAACCTCAAAAAGGTTTGTGATGACATTTTTGGTGCCCAAAACTTCCTGGGTTGCGCTGCTAGAGTGACAAAAAAAGCGAATAATCAAGGAGACTATTGGTCGCCCAACTTTGATTACGTGCTTACGTATGCAAAGAGTGAGCAGGACTGCGACGTTTTCTTCGGAGGCGTCAACCTAGACGCATATGACCAGATCGAAGACTCCGGTCCACGAAAGGGTGAAAAATACCAACTGGTCCGCCTCTATATGACCAGCCTTGATCCGATGAGAGGTTGCACCAACCAAAGGTATTTCATCCAAGCACCAGACGGAACTCTATTAATTCCACCGGGTAACGTTTTCCCGGAAAACAAAGTCGACGGTGCACAAATTCCTCCAGAAACTGGAGAGGATAAAGTGTGGCGATGGAGCAAAGACAGTTATGAAAGCCGCCGCAAGGAAATTGTGATCAAGAAAGTCAGATCGTCCAATCTTGTTGACGACCAAGGCGGCAACGTGAAATGGAATGTCTACACTAAGACGTATCTTAACGATGTAATTGAAAAATCCAGCGCAAAACCCAACAGCCTAATTGAAGATCACATCAACCAAAAATCATCACATGAGCTAAACGATATTGGCATTCCCTTTAGTTTTGCGAAACCATCTTCGTTGATTGAGTATTTGTGTGAAGTATCACGCGTAAAGTCATCTGATATCGTGATGGATTTTTTTGCAGGCTCCGGTTCTACCGCACAAGGTGTCTTGAAGTTCAACGCCAAACACAGCCTTGATGCACGATTTGTCTTGGTTCAGCTTGATGAAGAGTTGGACTTTGATGATAGAAACCAAAAGTCAGGTTTTATCTTCTGTAAAAAACACGGTTTCCCTACAATTATTCCCTCGATCACCAAAGAGCGCATCCGTCGCGCAGGCAAGAAAATTCTCGAACGGGACTGTCACCCCGGTTGGAGCAAGGATATCGGCTTCCGCGTCCTCAAGATCGACAGCTCCAACATGGCAGATGTGTTCTACTCACCGGATCAGACCTCTCAGGCTGACCTCCTCGGCCACGTGGACAATATCAAATCGGACCGCACCGCCGAGGACTTACTTTTCCAAGTCCTCCTGGACTGGGGCGTTGACCTGACACTGCCCTTCCGCCGCGAAACCATGCAGGGCAAAACCGTCTTCTTCGTCCAAGATACGGCTCTCGCTGCCTGCTTCGAAGATGGTGTGGATGAGGCGTTTGTCAAAGAACTCGCCAAACGCCAGCCTATGCGTGTGGTGTTCAAAGACACCGGCTTCAAAGATGACGCCACGAAGATCAATGTAAGGCAAATCTTTAAATCACTCTCGCCCGATACTGAAGTGAAGGCGATCTGAGATGAAGATAAAATTCAAGTCTCAGGCCTATCAGAATGCTGCTGTTGATGCGGTTGTCGACTGCTTCAAGGGCCAGCCTAAGCAGGACAACCTGAAATACATGGTCGATCCCGGTGCAGGGCAACAATCGCGTATGGATGTGGAAGGTTTCGGCAATGCCGAGGTCAAGCTGCCTGACGATGTTCTGTTGGAGAATGTCCATACCGTTCAACGCAATGCGCTGCTACCGCAATCACGAAGCCTTACGCATTTCACCGACGACAAAGGCAAGAAAAAACCTAACGCCTATCAGCCGGGAGCCAAGTTGAATCTCGACGTTGAGATGGAGACTGGGACAGGCAAGACCTACGTCTACATCAAGACGATGTTCGAACTGCACAAGCAGTATGGCTGGTCGAAGTTCATTATCATGGTGCCCAGCATCGCGATCCGCGAAGGCGTCGCCAAATCTCTAGAGATGACGGCTGAGCACTTCCAACAGGAATATGGCAAGAAGATCCGTGCGTTCACCTACAACTCGAAGCGTCTCCACGAGCTAGAAAGCTTTTCGTCGGATGCCGGGATCAATGTAATGGTGATTAATGTCCAGGCATTTAACGCGACAGGAGCGGATAACCGACGGATTTACGACGAATTGGATGACTTCCAGTCCCGTAAACCCATTGATGTGATTGCCAAGAACCGACCCGTTCTGATCATTGACGAACCTCAAAAGATGGAAGGCCCGGCAACGCAAAAGGCGTTACCGAAGTTCAACCCTCTTTTCATCCTGCGCTATTCAGCAACGCACAAGACTATCCATAACAAGGTCCATCGCCTAGATGCAGTGGATGCGTTTAACCAAAAGCTCGTCAAAAAGATTGAAGTGCGCGGGATTGAGACCAGGGGTCTGACCGGCACGAACGCCTATCTTTATCTCGAAGGGATCGACATCTCGAAGTCGGCCCCGGTCGCTCGGTTGGAGCTAGAAATCAAAACCCAAAGTGGGATTAAGCGAAAGCCGCGTAAGATCGGGAAAGGCCGCGATCTGTATGACTTGTCTGGCGGTCTGGACCAGTATCGTGGGTTCACGGTCAGCGAGATTGACGCGCGCGACGATACGGTCCATTTCACCAATGGCGAAGTGCTGAGCGCTGGTCAAGCCACGGGCGATGTTACAGAACGCGACATCCGTCGCATTCAGATCCGGGAGACGATCGCAGCGCACTTGAAACGCGAGCAACAGCTTTTCGCGCGTGGGATCAAAGTGCTGTCGTTGTTCTTCATCGATGAGGTCGTCAAATATCGCGACTACGAACAGGCCGATAAGAAAGGCGAGTATGCGCGCGTGTTCGAGGAAGAATACGAAGATGCCAAAGCCGGTTTTCTAGATGAGCTTCCACTCGAACACGACGCGTTCCGCAAGCACTTGGGTGGGATTGAAGTCGGAAAAACTCATAGAGGTTACTTTTCCATCGATAAGAAGGGCCGGATGACAGATCCGAAAGCGGCTGCGCGTGGTGAGCTCACTGGACAATCGACCGAGGCAAGTGACTACGATTTGATCCTTAGAGACAAGGAAAGGCTGCTGTCGTTTGAAGAACCCACTCGGTTCATTTTCTCACACTCTGCACTGCGGGAAGGCTGGGACAATCCAAACGTCTTCGTGATGTGTATGCTGAAACACAACGAGAGCCAGAACACGATTTCACGGCGCCAGGAGGTCGGTCGGGGTCTTCGGATTTCTGTGAACCGGAATGGGGAACGTATGGACCATCCGGCCACAGTTCACGACGTCAACGTTCTCACGGTGGTAGCGAACGAAAGCTACAAAGGCTTTGTAACGGGGCTCCAAAAAGAAATCGTCGAAAACCTGTCTGCAAGACCGCGTCAGGCCGATGCCGACTATTTTGTATCGAAGACACTCAAGACAGATGAAACCGAACTGGTTCTAGACAAAGTTCTAGCAAAGAAACTGGAGCGTTTCCTGATCAAAAACGACTACGTCGACGAAGATGGTCTAATCTCTGACGTGTATCATCAAGCTAAGACGGACGATGTTCTTGCGGAGTTGCCAGAGGAACTAGAGGCGCACCGGGAAGCTGTGTTCGCGCTCGTGGACACAGTTTTCAACGGCAGAGCGGTAGAGGATATGATCGGCGACGGCCGAGTGCCAAAAAAGAACCCACTGAACGACAACTTTCACAAGAAAGAGTTCCAAGAACTCTGGCGTCGCATCAACCGAAAAGCTGTGTATCAAGTAGAGTTTGACAGTAACGACCTTATAAAAAGTTGCGTTGCCCGGTTAGAGCGGGATCTAAGGGTATCTCCACTTCAATACTTGGTTACAGAAGGTGAACTGTCGGATCAATTAACAGACGAAGCGCTCAGGGTTGGGAACGCTTTCCAAAAGGGACAAACTCGTCCAGAAAATAGAAAGAGCGTTCATTCACGAGTTACCTACGATCTGGTCGGCAAGATCTCAGAGAATGTAGAATTGACTCGTAAGACAGTTGGTCTGGTTCTTTCCAAGATTCAGCCATCTGTATTCGAGGAGTTTCAAAAGAACCCAGAGCAGTTCATCGCCGAAGCGTCACGCTTGATCAAGGAAGAGAAAGCTACTGCGATTATTGAGAAGCTCACGTATGATGGGGTAGCTGAACGCTATGATTCCGAGATTTTCACTGCCGCAGAAACGGGCAATGATTTCAAGAAGGCTACTGAAAGGCTTTCAAACCATGTCTTCAACTACGCGATTGTAGACTCGAAAGTAGAGCGGGAGTTCGTCAGAGATTTGGACAAAAGTGCGGAGGTTGTTGTTTATTCAAAACTTCCAAGAGGCTTCCTAATTCCTACACCTGTTGGTGACTATAATCCGGATTGGGCTATCGCTTTCAAAGAGGGGGGGATCAAACACCTATACTTCGTAGCTGAAACCAAGGGTGACCAACCCTCCATGAAAATGCGAGAGTTGGAGGCCACAAAGATCAAATGTGCGAGAAAGTTCTTTGACGAAATTGGAAGGCAAATCAACGAAGACAAGGTGAAGTATGATGTTGTTACAGACTATGCTTCCCTGATGGCGGTAGTAAAAGAGGTGGCTTGATTGATGTAGTAGTCATTTTTTCATGATGCAAAGCGTAAAGGGACGTGAGGGCGCTTCAATATAGGGGTGGAAAGTGAGAATTTGTTGCTTGGGTTGGGGGTCTTTGATCTGGGATCCCCGCGAGTTGCCGGTGTGTTCTGAATGGCAGGTGGATGGTCCGCTCCTCCCTGTGGAATTTGCGCGGCAATCAGCGGATGATCGCATAACGCTGGTGATAACCCCTAATGTCCGCTCTGTTCCTGTTCTTTGGGCGGAGATAGACGTTGACTGCGTTCATTCGGCACGTTCTGCACTCGCAGAAAGAGAAGGAATTTCTGGCAAGTTTTTGGAAAGATCCGTGGGCTTTTGGCGGCGCGACGGCGAAACATCCAAGCATGAGCACGCTGAGCTGATTGGAGATTGGGCTTTGAGCAAAGAGATTGATGGATTGGTTTGGACGGAGTTGAAACCAAAGATAGGTAACAGTTATCGAACACCGTCGACAAATGAAGTAATTTCACACCTTACCTGCCTAGAAGGACTCTCGCGTTCCAATGCGAAGGAATATATTTTGAATGCTCCAGCACAAATCGAAACAGTGAATAGATCGGCGATCAGGGAACAGCTAGGCTGGAACTAACCCGGTTACTTCTTGGGTCTCATTTGTGGCCTAGCCGCCTCAGCTGTTTTGCTGGCTTCTCTGAAGTCATGGACTAGCAACTCCAACGCGTCAAGATCGGACTGAAACTCGATAGGTGTGCGAACGGGAACAGTGTCGGCTGCCGGATTATCATGACTATGGGTGTTAGCAAGCGTCATCCCTTCGTGAAATCGAATTGCTAGGTCGTCAGGGAGTGTTACATACCTTAGGAGTTGAGTTTGAATCGCGTCAGATCCTCGGCGCACGATGTCACAAAACACGACCTCTTCAATAACGCGCTCATAGGTGTCGCGTAATCTACCATAGAGGTTTTTCACTCGATATTCGTATTCAGAGGGGCTGGTAGCAAGTAGCTTGGGTAAGGGGGCAAAATCATTCTTTATCCGACCAATGCGTCTCTTAACATTTAGCCCTTTCCAAACCATGCCAGCTGCATCGACTTTTCCTGCTGCATCCATATCACTGAAAAGTGCGACAGTAGCTGGCTCAATTCCTCTGTCTTCCGCTGCCTTACATAGTTCGTTGAAGAAAACCATGTCATGGGTGAACACTACTACTTGGCGTTCCAAGGCTTCTTCAGACAGCCGGTCGGCAACTTTAGCGCTTCTATCCCTGTCAAGTGATGAGACAGGGTCATCCACGATGATTGGGCCAGCCCCATCAGTTAAAGCCACTTCAGTTAAGAAACCCGCCAAAGCTAAAGCACGCTGCTCGCCCTCGCTTAGAATTTTCGAGGTTACATTCGTTAACGTGGTCTGGGTGTCGACCTCATATTCAGCTTTTGTTTGCCCACTTTTGCGGGCAAGACCCACTTTCAAATGCTTTATGTCGAATTTTCCGCGCTCAGCTTCAAATCGATCTACAACAGCGGTTGTCAGGTGTTTGTCTAACAACTTATTAGCCTGCTGAGTGATACCTCTTGTCTGCACTTCAGCGAGCGCCGCTGTATACGCCGCATCGAGCTTGAGCAAATCTCTGCGCTTAAAAAGTGTGCTGCGATTTTCAGAGATAAGCTTGCGATCTTCGAGTTCAGCCTTTTCTGCCGCGAGTTCTTCCCGTTCTTTTTCACCATGCGCACTTTCCAATTTATCTTTCTCGAGTTCGAGAGCACGGGCCAATGCTTGCAATTCGGCGTGTGGCGAAACCGCTTCTGGTTCTGCTGCATGGTCATTTCCGTCAAGTCTAGCCTGTGCTGATAAACGACGTTCTTGAACTGCCTTCTTAAAGGCCACGATTTTGGCGGCGAGATTGGCTTCACGTTTTCGGATTTGCTCAAGATGACCCGGAAATTCAGCTGCTCGTAGTAACTTCAACTCGGGGATTTCAGTTTTAGCTTCACTTACTGCCATTTCAGCAGCCGAGGCTGTGCGATCAAGAGTGCCATCCATATAGTCTTGAAAACGCTGCATTCGGTTAACTCCGTCTTCAAGCAGCGGTTGTTGGCAAAGGACGCACGCAGCAACTTTTTCACCGTTAGCAACTTTGGGGAACTCCTCCCCGAAATATGCCTCTTTTACAGAATAGTCGCGGGCGGCGTGCCAAAGCGCTCGCCATGTTTCGCTACCTATTCCTTCTAGGGGTTCGTCATTGAAGAGCTCGCTTGCTGATAGCTCTGCTGCTTTGCGGGCGGCCTTGGCTCTTTCCTTTAACCTTGTCATTGAAGCAAGAGCTACATCGTCGAAAGATTTGAGTGCGGCCTCACATTCGGCTGCAATCGAGTTAATCCACGTCATCAAAGCCGTCAGATCTGCTGAAGCGGCTGCGCTCGATGAAAGAACCTTTACAAGTTGATTGAGCTTTTCTTGATCTTCCTGTGAAAAATTGGTCGCATTTTGAATTTCTGTGTCCGATGTATCTTTGGTTAAGTTCCGGTCGAACAATTGCGAGTTCGTCTCCCGTTGCACAGGGAGTGAAATCGAAGCCAACTCCACCTTGCTGCCGACTGCGGTTTCACGTTCAGCTTCAATGCGTTCCTTGAGCGTAAGGCATACTGTGTTTAGTCTGTGCGGTAGGGCGAGGCCAAATGGCAGAAAGCGAATTTGATTACCACCATCGACATATAGCTGCGCTGACATTGTGTCGAAAACTGTAACTTGGGAAAGCTGTGGAAGCGCTGACTTGCCCGATTGCCAAGCAATAGCAACGTCACCACTACCTTCATCAATGATAATTTCAGCGGTTTGCGGACCATCGCTGCCGCCATACACGTCTCTTAGGATCTCCAGTTTTGCCGAGTGCTCGATCCGCGTGCGGCAAGCGGTCCTGAGAATTCGCACGAAGCCGCTTTTTCCACTACCGTTTCGACCGTAAACCACGGTCAACGCTTTTGGACAAAACTCTAGGGACGCATTCGAAGCCAATCGGTTTACGTTCTCAACCTTGCCGATACCCTTGAGAACGATAGGTTTGTGTTTGCTGCCACCAAAGTGAGCCTTTTCGAACACAACCGGTTCTTTTGCGGGACTATCCAGTTCAAAACCCACTTGGTGTTTGATCATAGCTAAGAGCTCAGAAATGTCGGTCTCTTCCAGCTCTGTGCTCACTGCCAATCGACGGAGGCAGTCCTGTCGCCAAGGTGACTGTTTCTTAGACCAAGCTTCAATTTCGTCTATTGGTGTTGAAATCGTCATAGTTCCCATCTCAAATTCTTAATAAGGTCGCCAACGGCCCAAAGCTCGATTTTCTAGTTTCTCAAAATCATTGAACAAGATCAGATTTTCGGTTTCGATGAAAAACACTACCCTGTTCGAGCTACTGTTTTGCTCAAATGCCAAGGTGGCGTATGCACGTATTAGTTGCAACGACTAACCTTCTTCCAGAGCTTTTTTCACCGGACTAATTGCCCTCGGCATACTAGCGATATTTTGACAACACAACTTTGATTAATCGACGCAAAATGGGTCATTCCGTAGCGATTTTTGTTTGGCTTGACCGGCCACCGGTAAGGTTTGCGGTTTCCTGAATCTTTGAAGCAAAAAACCATTGTAACGGTAACGTGTATGTGTTACTTTAGTAAAAGATTGACGCATTTGAGGATATAAAATGCCGCTAACACCCGCAGAAAAGCAAAAGGCTTATCGGGAGAGAAAAAAGGCTCGCCAAAAAGCCGCGCAGGAGGGCACCGCGCCATACCTAGAAACGCCGTTTAGTGAACTTTGGAACGAGAGCGCCGGGTTCACAGATTTTGAACAGGCGTTGCAGCTCGCGGGAATCGAACCACCGAGTTTCGAAGATGAGCGCAATCCGGAAGATGTGACCTTGGAAGCCGAAGCAATAGGCATTGACCAGTATGGCGTCGATGCAATCTACGGCAACCGCAAAGGTGCCATCGGGCGCGCTGAGGTGATCATCGGGAGCTTGATCGACGCCGCAGTCGAGCTTTCTTCCATCGTCAATCGCTACAAGAGAACAGAAATCGAAACGCGTCTAGCGGAGTTGGAGAACTCCGACGAAACCGATGTAGCGACTGCAATGGAACAAGCGGTGAAGCTCAACAAATTACTCGATCAGCTTAACAAACAGGTTCGCAGAAGTTTCCCTCAGTGGGAAGTAACGAGCGTTTAGAAGCTCTAGGTTGCGGCGTGGCCCCGGTCGGCAAACTGAAACCACGCCGCAGTTCAATGTTCGAAAAAGGAGAACATCATCATGGACACTAACATTATTGAACTGGCTACGGCAAATTCGGACTGGGCAGCCATAGAGCTTTCCAAACCCTATTGGCACGAAGCAGGTCACGCTGTGATTGCTCGGCTGATTGGATTCCCTGTGGCGTGGGTTTCGGTAGATCAGAAATTCATCAGATCGAACGATTTGGCGATCAAGAATGAAAGCTCTGAATGCCCGGCAGTCTGTATGACCATCTCGTCCGATCGTTTGACACCCATTCTTGAGAAACGCTCAATTCTTTCGAAGAAAGAAAAAGAAACCGTCGTCGGTTACTGCATGCATGTGTTGGCAGGGCCTTATGTGGAAGAGTGTTTGGATCCGGAGTCATTTAACCCTGATCTGTCGGTGCGCGACTACCATCAGGTAGGGATGGTTTTGAGGATGGTGGACCCGAGATTTGCGGGAAGAAAAAAGCTCTATGTGGCTGCAAGGCGTCGTTTGAAAAAAATGGTGAACCAGAATTGGGACAAGATCCATCTCGTCGCCGATGCTCTATTTCATAGACAGACTGTGATGCGCGACGAGCTTGATGAACTGTTGCTTGCTACCCCGCTCAAAGTGGCCGCGTAGCACCCAAAGGTAGCGAGCAAGCGTTTCTTTGCGGGACCAGGAAGGGTCGTTCACGGTGGCCTGTGTCCATTGCATCTTTGCAGCCTGAAGTTTCGAGGAGCTTTCCCTCGAAGCTTACCCGTTCATCGAAACGCTATAATTGAAGAAATCAATTGAGAAGGAGGGTGAACCATGTCCCCGCCCTATACTCCCAAGACCCTTGCAGATCGCTGGAATTGTAGTTCTGAAACCGTTCGTCAGCTCTGTAAGTCCGGCCAGCTCGAATGCTTCAGAGTTGGCCGTCAGTTTCGCATACCGGCACACAAAGTAGAGGAGTTCGAGCAGTGCAGGAATACAACATTGGCCGTCTCAACGGCCGCTTCGTCGTTGTCTGGTATGAGGAGGATGGACGCAGACGCCGGTATCGTCTTGACGCGGAAACCCTCGAATGCGCCGAGGCGGAAGCCCGTGACGTCCTCCTCGCCCAGGCAGCTGGAAAGGGCGAACTGACGGTGGAGACGATCTGGAAATCCTACAGCGCGACAGTAGAGGGTCGGCCGGTGCATGAAAGCATGGAATACACCGGCCGTTCCGTGCTGCCCTGGTTTGGCGCCCTTCGCCCGGATCAGATCGGCGCGCACGACTGCAAGGCCTACATCTCGGATCGACGGCAGGCTGGCATTCAGGACGGCACGATCTGGACACAGCTCGGTAAGTTGAGGACTTGTTTGAATTGGGCCGAGAAGACCGGGTTGATCGACAGGGCACCCTTCATCGAGCGCCCAAGTAAGCCGGCTCCCAAAGAGAGGTATCTAACACGCCAGGAGATCGCACAGCTCCTTGCGGTCGAGTGTGCTCCTCATACCAAGCTGGCGATCCGACTGATGTTGTCTACGGCTGCCCGGGTGACTGCAGTTCTGGAGCTGACCTGGGAGCGTGTGGACTTTGAGCGTGGTCAGATCAACCTCCGCACGGACGAAGGGCAGAGAAAGGGCCGCGCCATCGTTCCTATGACTAAGGGTCTGCGCACCGCACTCGTTGAAGCGCGAAAGGCCGCGTTGTCCAACTACGTCATAGAATGGGCTGGAGGGCCTGTGAAATCTATCAAGAAGGGCTTCAAGGCGGCAGCAATCGCGGCGGGCCTGCCTGATGTGTCACCGCACGTGCTGCGGCACACAGCGGCGGTCCACATGGCCGAGGCAGGCATCTCGATGGAGGAAATCGCACAATTTCTCGGTCATTCTGACTCGCGGATCACAGCGTCCGTATATGCGCGTTACAGCCCGGAACACCTCCGTAAGGCCGCTAGCGCGTTGGAGTTCGACTAGACTCAGGTTCAACGAACCTCGGATCACTGTCTTGAAAACAACAAAGGCGTCCTTGGACGCCTTGTTTTATTGGTCGGAGTGAGAGGATTCGAACCTCCGACCCCTGCCTCCCGAAGACAGTGCTCTACCAGGCTGAGCTACACTCCGACCGTGGCGGGTGATCTATACGCGGCGTGTCTGATGCGCAAGAGGATTCTGTATTTCGATCACTCGAATCTTTCGAACGCAACAACCAAAAAAGGGCGGCGCACCGATAAGGTCGGAACCCGGTAATTCGAGCAGGTCTTCACGATTCGAAAAAATCGAGCGGTTGCTTGTCTGCGTTCTTCTGGTTGACCAGCGCGCAAGGGTGTCCGCCAACCTGTTCGCCCCTGCCGGGCAGGTCACGATTGCGCCGGCGCCAAGATGTCGAGAGGTTCACAGGCACGTTGAGAAATAAGGGTATCGCCCCCCTTTGAAGCGGAAACCCTGTGGTTTTCTTGCCCGCTCTTGCCCGCGCAGCCATCGTCATGAATTGGTTGTGAAGCGTCCCAGGCAATCACGGCAAGGGGTCTGTTTTGTACAGACGAATTTTGGTTCCACCATGGTCGACGACCGGTCCTGGCGCCAGCAAAGGCAGACGTGTGGCCCGGGCAAGCCCCGGAGCGCTGGTGATCACGCCGACCCGCCATCCCCGGAACCGGTTCATCAAGGTCTTGCCCATCGCACCATAGACCGAACGCAAGCGTCTTTCGTCACCAATCCGCGCCCCGTAGGGCGGATTCACAATGACCAGCCCCGCAGGACCTTCGGGGGGTTTTATGTCACTGACGGAACGCTGTTGAAACCGCGTCACAGCAGCGACTTGCGCCCTTTCGGCATTGGCAGTCGCCGCATCGACTGCGCCCGAGTTGCGATCCGAGCCGTAGAAGGTAAGCGCGCATTCCGCCGTCTTCGTTTCCTGCCGCATTTCCAGCCACTGATCAGCGTCAAAGCCCGCGAGGTCCTCGAATGCAAAACTGCGGGAGCGGCCGGGGCGCAGGCCCAGAGCGATCTCGGCGGCCTCGATCACGAAGGTACCGGATCCACACATCGGGTCCAGTACAGGTTCATCGCCCGAGTAGCCACACTCTCTGAGGAACATGGCGGCCATTGTTTCGCGCATTGGGGCCTTGGCAATGGCTTCCTTGTGACCGCGTTTGTGCAACGGCTCGCCGGAGCTGTCGACCGAGATGGTGCAGATGTCTTTCTCGATTCGAAGCAAGACCCGAAGGGTTGCGTCGGGTGATATCGAGGCGCCCAATGTTTCGGATATTGCCCGCTCGATCCTCTGACGAGCTGCACCGGCGTGATAAATTCTGGATTTGCGGCTGATGGCTTCGACCTTGACCGGCACGTCAGGACGCAAAACGGTGCCCCAGGGAAATTTCCGGGCACGTTTGTCCAATTGGGCAAGGTGCACGGCGGGGAAACTGCCCAGCCGCACCAGAACCTTGTTGGCGCCGCGCAGTGTCAGGTTGGCGCGCCAGACCTCGGGCCATGTCCCCCGGCATGTCACGCCGCCCGGTACAGTTCTGACCTGTGCGAATCCGTTGAATCGCGCCTCGTCAGCAAGAGGCGCTTCGAGGCCCGGCGTGGCAACCAGAAAGATTTCCAAATCTGTGTCTTTTTCCATTCCGGTTGCTTACACTGGAACCTTGGTGGGCGCGATATGCAATAATACGGCATGGTTTCAGAGGAAATGACCGATCAATCGCAGGTTTGTGTGGTTCATCCTCAAGTTTTGGCGGTAACAGGTTTGCGTTTGTGACCTTCCCCGCGTAAAGGGTCCTTGATCGGAAATACGCCTGCGGATTTTGGACCGTTTTCGACGCTTTTGCGACGGAGGTTCGAAAAAACCGCGCTATTGCATGACCCCGAAAGGGCGTTGGCAGAGCTGGCGCAGAAAAGAGGCTTGGAAGAACGTAGCAACATGCAAACTTTCAAACTGAAAAAGGGGCTGGATCTGCCGGTGGAAGGCGCTCCTGACCAGACCATTCACCCGGGCCCGGAATACTCGACCGTGGGCGTTTTGGGCGGTGACTACATCGGCCTGAAACCCAAGATGCTGGTGCAGGAAGGCGACAGCGTCGTACGTGGCGCGCCGCTGTTCTGTCACAAGGACGCGCCTGACGCGATGATGGTCGCACCGGTAAGTGGCAGGGTCGTCGCGATCAACCGTGGTGCCCGTCGGGTGCTGCAAAGCGTCGTGATCGAAGTGACAGATGCCAATGACGCCGGTGTCGATTTCTCGGGCATAGGGGATGCCGACAGCGCCGAAGGCGTGACGGCCAAGCTGTGCGCCGCCGGCCTGTGGACGTCATTCCGCACGCGGCCCTATTCGAAAATGCCGAACCCCGGCGTCAAACCGGATGCGATCTTTGTCACCGCCATGGACAGTGACCCGCTGGCCGCTGACGCTGCCACGATCATTGCCGAGGCGGCCGAAGAATTTACCGCCGGTTTGGCGGCAGTCAGCACATTGACCGAGGGCAAAACCTATCTTTGCCAGAAAGAGGGTGACACGATACCCGGCGCAGATGTCGCCGGTGTCGAAACTGCATCTTTCGCAGGCCCGCACCCATCGGGGCTGGCCGGAACGCATATTCACTTCCTCGAACCCCTTGCAGGCGACAAGCAGGTCTGGACCATCGGGTATCAAGATGTCATCGCCATTGGCCGCCTGATGCTGACCGGCCATCTGGATCCGAATGTCGTGATTGCCCTGACGGGGCCGGGTGCGCGTCGACCACGTTTGATCCGTACCGTGATGGGCGCATCAACTGACGATCTGACCCGCGACGAAGTCGAATTGGACGGTACGCCCCGTGTCATTTCGGGTTCGATCCTGTCGGGCCGGCACGCTGAGGGTCCGACCGCCTATCTGGGCCGGTTCGCGCGCCAGATCAGCATCATCCGTGAAGATCCCGATCAAATCCCGTTGGGCTGGATTCGTCCGATGCCGTCGAAATACGCGGTCCAGCCTGTATTAGGTTCGGCATTCGCCAAGAAGCTGTATGCCTTCACGTCCAACCTGAACGGCGGGCGTCGGGCCATGGTGCCCACAGGTGTTTTCGAAGACCTGATGCCGCAGGACTATCTGCCCACTCAGTTGCTGCGGGCGCTGCTGGTAATGGATACGGACACTGCCCAAGCCCTGGGTGCGCTGGAGCTGGACGAAGAGGATCTGGGCCTTGTGGGCTTTGCCTGTCCGGCAAAATATGAATACGGGCTGGCGCTGCGCGACTGCCTGAGCAAAATTGAAAAGGAGGGCTGAGCCGAATGGGTTTGCGCAGCTTCTTTGACAGAATCGAGCCGAACTTCACCAAGGGCGGCAAGTACGAAAAGTACTTCCCCATCTACGAGATGGTGGAAAGCTTCATCTACACTCCAAAAACCGTGACCACGGTGGCGCCGCACGCGCGGTCTTATGTGGATATGAAGCGGATCATGACCTATGTCGTGATCGCGACGATCCCCTGCATCCTGTGGGGGATGTGGAACACCGGCTATCAGGCAAACTCGGCGATTGCTTTGCTGGGGCCGGAATCGGCCACCGGCTGGCGGATTGCTTTGTTGCAGATGTTCGGGATTTCGCTGGACCCGTCCAGCATCTTTGCCAACGTCATGCATGGTCTGATGTATTTCCTTCCGATCTACATCGTCACGCTTGTCGCGGGCGGTATCTTCGAGGTCATCTTTGCCACCGTGCGCGGCCATGAGGTGAACGAAGGCTTCCTTGTTACATCAATGCTTTACACGCTGATCATGCCTGCTTCGACGCCCCTGTGGCAGGTGGCATTGGGCATCATCTTCGGCGTCGTGATCGG
Source organism: Ruegeria sp. HKCCD6157 (assembly GCF_013110685.1). Taxonomy (NCBI): domain Bacteria; kingdom Pseudomonadati; phylum Pseudomonadota; class Alphaproteobacteria; order Rhodobacterales; family Roseobacteraceae; genus Ruegeria; species Ruegeria sp. HKCCD6157. The sequence goes on along the minus strand of NZ_WVRB01000001.1, from coordinate 279,673 downwards.
TAAGGAAGTGTTCGGGGGCACCGGCAAGAACTTTCTCAACCCCGCGCTTGTGGGGCGGGCGTTTTTGTATTTCGCCTATCCGGCGCAGATGTCGGGGGATGCAGTCTGGACACCCGTTGACGGGTTCTCGGGCGCAACTGCATTGGGCGTGTCTGCGGCCGAAGGTGTGCAGGCACTGGCCGCCGAAGGCATCACTTGGTCGAGCGCGTTTTTCGGCACCATTCAGGGCAGCTTTGGCGAAACATCGACACTGGCCTGCATGATCGGTCTGGCTTTCCTTCTGATGACCAGGATCGCCAACTACCGCCTGATTGTGGGCTGCCTAGCGGGCACCATCGGCTTTACCCTGCTGTTGAACCTGATCGGATCGGATACCAACCCGATGTTCGCGATGCCGTGGTACTGGCATATCGTGTTGGGCGGTTACGCTTTCGGGCTGGCCTTTATGGTGACGGAACCGGTTTCGGCCAGCCACACCAATGTAGGGCGTTATATCTACGGCGCTCTGATCGGTGTCATGGTCGTGATGATCCGCGTGATCAACCCGGCCTTCCCCGAAGGGATGATGCTGGCAATCCTGTTCGGCAACGTCTTTGCACCGCTGATCGATTATTTCGTCGTGCAAGCCAACATCAAACGGAGGGCGCGTCGCCATGTCTGATACGCAATCCCCAGATAAAAACGAGGCACCCAAGGGCGCATTGGCCAAATTCCTGGCGGCGTCGCCGGATTCTGTTGGCAAGACGATCTTCATCGCCGTTGCCGTCTGTCTGGTCGCCTCGATGGTTGTGTCCGCAGCCGCAGTCAGCCTGCGCCCGGTGCAAGAAGCCAACCGGCTGAAGGACAAACAGGTAAACGTTCTGCAAGTTGCGGGCGTGTTTGAGCCGGGCATCGACGTGACAGAGGCTTTTGCCGCCTTCGAACCACATGTGCTGGAGCTGTCCACAGGCACCTTCGTCGATGATCAGTTTGATCCGACCACGTTTGACGACATCACCGCCGCCAGCGATCCAGAGCTGAGCGTCGCGCTGGACAATGACCCAGCCGGTATCGGCCGCAAATCCAAGTACCGTGTTATCTATCTGCTGCGCGATGATGCGGGTGATCTGGACAAGGTGATCCTGCCTCTGCACGGATACGGCCTGTGGTCGACGCTCTATGGATTTATCGCGCTTGAAAACAACGGCAACGATATCTACGGCCTGCAATTCTATCAGCATGGTGAAACTCCGGGTCTTGGGGCCGAGGTGGACAACCCGCGCTGGAAAGCCTTGTGGAACGGGAAAAAGCTGCGCGACGAAGCAGGTGATCTGCAAATCACCGTTGCCAAATCGCAGCCCGCAGCCGGGCCAGATTTCTACGTGGATGCGTTGGCGGGGGCCACGCTGACCTCGGTCGGCGTCGATAACCTTGTGAAATTCTGGATGGGCGATGCGGGCTATGGTCCCTTCCTGGCCAAACTTCAAGCAGGAGAGATTTGATGTCCCAGACCAAGAAAGAGATGCTGGTCGACCCGCTTGTCGACAACAATCCGATCACATTGCAGGTGCTGGGCATCTGTTCAGCACTTGCGGTGACATCATCGTTGCAAGTGTCGATGGTGATGGCGCTGGCGGTGATCTTCGTGACCTCGTTTTCGTCCTTCTTCATTTCATGCCTGCGCAACCAGATCCCCGGTTCGATCCGGATCATCGTTCAGATGGTGATCATCGCGTCGTTGGTGATCCTGGTGGACCAGATCCTGAAAGCCTATGCTTTCGAGATTTCGAAAACCCTGTCGGTTTTCGTCGGCCTGATCATCACCAACTGCATCGTGATGGGCCGCGCCGAGGCGTTTGCGATGAAGAACCCCCCGGTTGCGTCCTTCATCGACGGCATGGGCAACGGCATGGGCTATGGCCTGATCCTGCTGCTGGTCGGCTTCATTCGCGAGCTGTTCGGCGCGGGGTCGCTGTTCGGGGTCACCATTCTGGAAACCGTCAACAATGGCGGCTGGTACGTGCCCAACGGCATGCTGCTGCTGCCGCCTTCGGCGTTCTTCATCATCGGTCTGATCATCTGGGCCTTCCGCACCTGGAAACCGAACCAGGTGGAAGAGCGTGAATACAAAATTCAGCAGGTAGAGGCCCACTGATGGAAGGTCTGATTTCACTGGCCGTAAAGGCCATCTTTGTCGAAAACCTTGCGCTAAGCTTTTTTCTTGGCATGTGCACTTTCATCGCCGTGTCCAAGAAGATTTCGACAGCGCTGGGGCTGGGGATTTCGGTCATGGTCGTGCAGGCCATCACCGTGCCTGCCAACAACCTGCTGCTGAATTACCTGCTGAAACCGGGCGCGCTGGCCTGGGCCGGGTTCCCGGATGTGGACCTGACCTTCCTTGGCCTGATTTCCTATATCGGCGTGATCGCGGCGATGGTGCAGATACTCGAGATGGTTTTGGACAAGTATTTCCCACCGCTTTACAACGCGCTGGGGATCTTTCTGCCACTGATCACGGTGAACTGCGCCATCCTTGGCGGGTCGCTGTTCATGGTGGAGCGTGACTATAACTTTGCCGAGGCGGCGACTTATGGCTTGTCTTCCGGTTTTGGCTGGGCACTGGCAATCACCGCAATGGCCGGAGTTCGGGAAAAGCTGAAATATTCGGACATTCCCGATGGTCTGCAAGGTCTGGGCATCACTTTCATTACCGCGGGTCTGATGGCTATGGCCTTCATGTCCTTCTCGGGCGTGAAACTGTAAGGGGGCGTTGATGGAAACCTTTACCTTAGGCGTAGCTCTTTTCACCTTAATCGTTCTGGCATTGGTGGCCATCATCATGGCCGCCCGATCCAAGCTGGTATCGACTGGAAACGTCAACATTACGATCAACGGCGAAAAGACCATTTCCGTTCCGGCAGGTGGCAAGCTGCTACAGACGCTGGCTGCCGAGAAGCTGTTTGTCCCTTCGGCCTGCGGTGGCGGCGGCACCTGTGCGCAGTGCCGGGTGCGGGTGCATTCGGGGGGCGGATCGATCCTGCCAACCGAAGAAAGCCATATCACGAAACGTGAAGCGTCATGTGGTGATCGCCTGTCTTGCCAGGTGGCCGTCAAGCAGGACATGGATATCGAAGTTCCGGAAGAAGTCTTCGGCGTCAAGAAATGGGAATGTACCGTTCGGTCGAACGAAAACGTAGCGACCTTCATCAAGGCGTTGATCCTGGACCTGCCCGAGGGCGAGGATGTGAACTTCCGCGCCGGTGGCTACATCCAGATCGAAGCACCAGCACACCAGTTGAAATACACGGACTTCGACATTGAAGAGGAATATCGCGAGGATTGGGATCGCTTCAATCTGTGGCAATATGAATCGGTGGTGACCGAACCCATCGAGCGCGCCTATTCGATGGCCAACTATCCGGACGAAAAAGGCATGATCATGCTGAACGTCCGCGTGGCCTCGCCGCCGCCGGGGTCCGAGGGCATTCCGCCGGGTCAGATGTCGTCCTACATCTTCAACTTGAAGCCGGGCGACAAGGTCACCATTTCAGGCCCATTCGGCGAGTTCTTTGCCCGTGAAACTGACAAAGAGATGGTCTTCATTGGCGGCGGCGCCGGTATGGCACCGATGCGCAGCCATATCTTTGATCAGCTCAAGCGTCTTCAGAACCGCAACCGCAAGATCAGCTTCTGGTACGGTGCGCGGTCGAAGAAAGAGATGTTCTTTGTCGAAGACTTCGACAGTCTGGCTGAAGAATTCGACAATTTCGAATGGCATGTGGCCTTGTCGGACGCGCAGCCCGAGGACAATTGGAAAGGCTATACCGGCTTCATCCACAACGTATTGTTCGAAGAGTACCTCAAGAACCACCCCGCGCCTGAGGATTGCGAATACTACATGTGTGGTCCGCCAATCATGAACCAGTCGGTCATCAACATGCTGCTGGATCTGGGCGTGGACCGCGAAGACATCATGCTCGACGATTTCGGCGGGTAAGGAACAAAAAAGAACCGGCGTTGAAGACGCCGGTTCTTTCATTTGGCGATAGGCCTGCGTTATTTTCCGTAATAATCTCGGTACCACGCAACGAACTGGGTGATGCCGTCTTTCAGGTCTGTCCGGGGACGATAGTTCGTCAGTCTTTGTAGCAGCCGATTGTCCGCCCAGGTGGCATGAACATCACCCATCTGCATCGGCATGAAGTTCTTGATCGCCTTCTGCCCCACTGCCTGTTCGATGGCTTCGATGAAATCCATCAGGCGCACTTTTTCTCCGTTGCCGATATTCACGATGCGGTAGGGCGCGACGGGGGACAGGCTGTCTCCGTCCTCGATATCCTCACGGTTGGCTGGCCGTACCGGAGGCACATCGATCAGCAATCTGACGCCGCGTACAAGGTCTTGGACATGGGTGAAATCCCGGCACATGTCGCCGTGATTGTAAATGTCGATCGGGCGGCCATCCAGGATGGCGGCGACAAATTTGAAATACGCCAGATCCGGCCGTCCCCAGGTGCCGTAGACGGTAAAGAAGCGGAACATGGTCGTCGGCAAATCCCACAGATGCGCATAGGAATGCCCCATCACCTCATTCGCCTTCTTTGTCGCGGAATAGATGGTCAGTTGGGTGTCGGCTTTTTCCGTCTCGGTAAACGGCATGTCTTCGTTGGCACCGTATATCGAAGAGGTCGATGCCATCAAAAGGTGATCCACCTTATGCTGACGTGCAATTTCCATCACGTTGAATGTTCCAACGACATTCGATTCAACATAGCTGCGGGGATGTTCCAAACTGTGTCTCACACCGGCCTGAGCCGCCAGATGAACGATGACTTCCGGCTGAAATTCCTCGGCGACCTGCATCAACCGATCAAAATTTTCCAACCGATCCTCGGTTGCCGTGAACCCGGGTGTCTGAAGCAGAATTTGATGCCGACGCTGTTTCAAGACCACATCATAGTAATCCGTCATCCCGTCGTATCCATGCACGCGGAACCCTTCCTGTAACAGCAGCTTTGCCAGATGGAACCCGATGAACCCCGCAGAGCCCGTAATCAAAACCCGTTTCATAGAACCCTCAAAACGCCCTGCACGATCATCGCCGAACAAAAGGTTCTGCCGCTGTTGCCGGGTCAAACATTTTGAACTGCGCCGAAGGTCATATCGAACATCCAGACGTCATTGGTCAACTCTTTGCTGATTCAATCAGATGCTCATTGCCGCCAATGGGCGAGAAGGATAGGGATCAACGTGTATGATTACGAACTGGATCAGACGGTGGTTCGACCGCAGGGCGGAGCGAACAACGAACGCGGTGTCTTGCGACATCGCTCCGGCCGAGAAAGTGACGGCCGTGGGCGATATCCATGGTCGTCTGGACTTGTTGCAGGCGTTGTTGCCCAGACTGGACGATCAGAGCTTGCTGGTGTTTGTCGGAGATTACATCGACCGAGGGCCATACAGCGCGCAGGTGCTGCGCCACCTGTTTCACCTGAGCGAGACGTCAGGAGGACGCGTTCAATGTCTTCTTGGAAACCACGAAGAGTTTCTGTTGCAATTCTTGGAGGCGCCGGAAGGCAACGCTCGGCTCTGGTTTCAAAATGGGGGCGTGCAAACGCTGGCGTCTTTCGGGTTGAAGCCGCCCGGGGATATCGACAACAACCAGCAGGTTCGAAAACTGGCGGATGATCTTCGCCTGAAGATGGGCGAAAGCCTGATCAACTGGCTAGCCGACCGGCCATTGACCTGGACCACCGGCAACGTCACTTTCGTTCATGCGGCGCTGGACCCCCGACTGCCGATTGAGGCCCAAGATCGCCAGATTTGTCTTTGGGGACATCCCATGTTTCCCAGGCTGGCCCGCAGCGATGGCCAATGGGTGGTACACGGCCACACCATCGTGGACCTGCCCCGGATCAGGAACCGGGTGGTATCGATTGACACGGGCGCTTTCGCTTCGGGTCGATTGACAGCCGCCGAGATCAACGCCGGTTGTGTTCGGTTCACCTCGACCGGATGAACAGTGGGCCTTTAACCGACGATCATTTGCTTCATGCGAAGCGCTTCATATTCCAACTCTTTGAGACGGAAGTGGACAACGTCTCCGATCGTGATGACGCCGCACAAGTGACCGTCGCGCAGCACCGGCATATGGCGAAAACGACCCTCGGTCATTGTTTTCAGAACTTCATTCAGCAGATCATCCGGTGTGCAGGTCTTAACATCCCTGGTCATGAGGTCTTCGACGGATTGCGGAAGGGTCTGGCCGGGTGTGTCTGCCATGCGCCGAACGATGTCGCGTTCTGACAAAATCCCCTGCAACGCCCCGTTCTGATCCGTCACGAGAACAGCACCGATCCGCTTTTCCTTCAGCGTGTTGACCACAGAATGGATGGTGTCATTTGGCCGCACCGAAAACACCGCGTCCCCTTTCCCTTCAAGCAGCTTGGCCACGGTTGTCTGCGAATGCGACAGGTTCGATTCCGCAGACTGGCTGTACGTCGTCTTGTCAGCCTTGTCGCCACGCGAAGGCGACTGGTAAGAGGTTGGAGCCATGGGCAATCTCCTTGTGGTTCTTGCAAAGTCTTTCCCTTTTACCTTAGCGCAGCTAAACGACCTGTATAGGGTGCAATTGCGCCGATCGGCAAAAACGCGGGCCCGGAAAGGACGTTCAAGCCATTGAGTGAACTCTATCTTACGCCACCCATAGCGGCATTGATCTTCTTTGCCGTTGTTGTTTGTGGCCACAATTTCCGCATGGCGTGGAAGCAACAGCCGCCGGGTTGGCAAAAACGTGCGTGGTTGTTCGGCGTGCCGGCGGGGGTCGGCCTTTTGATGCTGGGTTTCCTGCCGCTGAAGATGTGATCGCAGTTTGACTCTGGCCGGGGCCACTGGCATATGCCGGGCACAGAATTTCCCGGAGATCGCCCGATGCGTCTTATGCCTTTACTGGCCGTTGCCACCCTTCTTTCCGGCTGTTTGTTCGACAAAGAACCCGAGGTGGTTCGTCTGTCGGGCGAAACGATGGGCACGACCTTCAACATAACCGCGATCGGCGAAGATCTTGATGAGGCCGCATTGGCCGCAGCCGTCGAAGAGACGCTGGCCGAGGTGAACGCCAAAATGTCCAACTGGGATCCAGAATCCGAGGTGTCCGTCTTTTCGGCGTCAACCAGCACAGCCCCCGTTCCGGTCTCGGACGAACTCGCATTGGTCCTTTCGGCCGCCAATGACGTGCACGAAAAAACCGGTGGGACTTTTGATGTAACTCTGGGCCCGCTGATCGAACTTTGGGGCTTTGGCCCACGCAAGCCCGAGGATCCGGTGCCCTCGGATGCTGAAATCGAGGCCGCGTTGAGCGGCGTCGGGCAAGCCCGTTTGCTGACGCTCGACACCGCAGCCGGCACGCTGTCGAAGGCTGATCCGCAGGTGGGCATCAACCTGTCGGCGATTGCGAAGGGCTATGGCATCGATGCGGTTGCCGGCGCTTTGCAGGATGCCGGTATCGACGATTACCTTGTCGAGATTGGAGGTGATCTTGTCGCCAAAGGCAAGAATGAGCAGGGCGAAGCCTGGCGCATTGGCATCGAAAAGCCTGAAACGGGCGCTCAGAGCATTCAACTGATCGTTTCCCTGGATGATCGCGGCATGGCCAGCTCGGGCGATTACAAGAATTTCTTCGAACAGGACGGTGTGCGGTATTCGCATATCATCGATCCGACAACGGGACGCCCGATCACACATCGCACGACCTCTGTCACGGTCCTGGCGGAAAACGCAATGTTGGCGGATGCCTGGGCAACGGCCATGCTGGCTTTGGGTCAGGAAAAGGGAATGGATATTGCGGAAAAGCATAAACTTGCCGTGTACTTCATCTCGCGGGATGTGACAGGCGGCGAAGATGCCTATATTACGTCGCACAGCACCGCGTTCAAAGACGCTTTGGGAACCAACTGACAGGCAGGAACCGAGATGAGCACTTTTATTCTGGCCTTTATACTTTTGGCGCTTGTCATGGTCGGTATGTCATTGGGTGTCATGCTGATGGGCAAGACCATCAAAGGCAGCTGCGGTGGCCTGAATGCGATCTCGGGCGCCGATAAATGCGTTGTGTGTCAAAAGGATGTCGATCCGGACAGCCCGCTGCGCGATCAGTTGCAGTGCAAACGTGCCAGGAAGATGTTGGAACAGATGGAGCATCAGGCCTGAAGCAAGTTTTGCTTCGCTCTGCGAACGGAAGTGGCTAACTAGGTCCCCATGACTTTCGGGGAGGCACCGCGTTGGCCAAGGCAAAAAATATCCTGTTCATCATGTTCGACCAGCTGCGCTGGGATTATCTGAGCTGTTACGGGCATCCACATCTGCATACTCCGAATATCGATCGTCTGGCCGCGCGCGGTGTCCGTTTTGACCGGGCCTATATCCAGTCACCGATTTGCGGCAGTTCCCGCATGTCGACCTATACCGGGCGCTATGTGCACTCCCATGGGGCCTCATGGAACAACATTCCCCTCAAAGTGGGTGAGATCACGTTGGGCGACCACCTGCGCAAGGCGGGAATGGATTGCTGGCTGGTCGGCAAGACCCATATGGCAGCCGATGCCGAGGGGATGGCCCGTCTTGGGCTGGAGCCCGACAGCATCATCGGGGCCCGCGTCGCGGAATGCGGGTTTGACGTGTTCGAACGCGATGACGGGTTGCGCGCAGAGGGTCCGGACGGATTCTATGACCCGGACGGGGCAAAGAAATACAACAATTACCTTGCAGACAAGGGATACGAGAGCGACAATCCGTGGCATGATTTTGCCAATTCCGGTCTGGATGCCGATGGCAACGTGCTGTCGGGGTGGTTCCTGAAGAATTCATCCGAACCTGCAAATATCGCGGAAGAGGACAGTGAAACACCATATCTGACCACCCGTGGAATCGAGTTCATTGACAGCCATGACGGACCATGGTGCTGTCACCTCAGCTACATCAAGCCTCACTGGCCTTACATCGTGCCGGAACCTTATGCCTCGATGTACGGGCCCGAACATGTCGTGCCCGTGGTCCGCTCGGAAGCTGAGCGAAAGAATGCCCACCCCGTCCTGAAGGCCTTCATGGACACCAAGGTCGGGCAGGCATTTTCGCGCGAGGATGTCCGCGAGGCGGTGATCCCGGCTTACATGGGGCTGATCAAACAAGCGGATGACCAGATGGGTCGTCTGTTCGACTGGATGGAGAAAACCGGGCGGATGGACGACACGATGATCGTGCTGACCTCGGATCACGGTGATTTTCTGGGCGACCACTGGATGGGTGAGAAGACTTTCTTCCACGATGCCTCCACCAAAATGCCGCTGATCATTTATGACCCGTCACCCGAAGCGGACGTCACGCGCGGTACCACCTGCGACGCGCTGGTCGAGTCGATCGATCTGGCGCCAACGTTTCTGGAACTGGCAGGCGGCGAAAAAGCCGGGCATATTCTCGAGGGGCATTCTCTGCTGCCGATCCTGCATGGTCAGTCCGACAAAACGCCCCGACAGGTCGCGATTTGCGAGTATGACTATTCCGCGTCCCCCATCGCGCAGCGACTGAATGCATCGGTTCGAGATGCGGTGATGTTCATGGTCGCGAATGAAAAGTGGAAGCTCATCCATTGCGAGGGCGGGTACAGGCCGATCCTGTTCGATCTGGAAAACGACCCCGATGAACTGGTGGATCTGGGTGACAGCGCGGATCATTCGGAAGTCATCGCGCAAATGTACGATCACCTGTTTGCCTGGGCGCGGCGCCCGTCACAGCGCACCACCCGGTCCGAACAGCAGTTGATCGATATGCGGACCCGAAGCGGGGGCACGGGCATCATGATCGGCATCTACGACGAAAACGACACGCCGCTGGAACTGACGGTCAAATATCGCAACCGCAAGGCGAAGCCATACACGCGTTACCTCAAAGACTAGTCTCGTCCGGGTTTTCCCCGATAAAACCATGATGGCTTTGCGTCGAAAAATGCAGCGGCTCATTGTCCGCCAGCGATGGGCCGAAGCCGCCAGGCCGTTTGATTAATTCTGCGTAAATTGCCGCAAAGATGGTTCACCCCTTGCCGGCCAGACGCTAGAAGAAGACCCAAGAGCAGTAATCGGAGATTTTCAATGCCAACCCCCAAACCCGTTGTTCTGTGCATTCTTGATGGGTGGGGCGTGTCAGACGACACACAGGCGAATGCGCCCTATCTGGCGAACACGCCGACCTTTGACGCGATCATGGCCAAATGCCCGCACGCCACGCTGACAACGCATGGCCCGGACGTAGGTCTGCCCAGTGGGCAGATGGGTAACTCCGAAGTCGGTCATACAAACATAGGTGCGGGCCGCGTTGTGGCCATGGATCTGGGTCAGATCGACCTGGCCATCGAAGACGGTTCGTTCTTTGACAATGAGGCATTGCAGGCATTCATTTCCAAGGTCAAATCCTCAGGGGGTACGGCTCATCTCATGGGGTTGGTCTCGGATGGTGGTGTTCACGGGCACCTGAACCACATCATCGCTGCAACCAAGGCCATTACGGATGCCGGTGTTCCGGTCGCCCTTCATGCGGTCACGGATGGGCGCGACGTGGCCCCAAAATCTGCGCTGACCTATTTTTCCCAGTTGGAAGAACGGCTGCCCGAGGGGGCACGTGTCGTCACGGTAAGCGGTCGCTATTTCGCCATGGATCGCGACAATCGCTGGGAACGGATCGCAGAAGCTTATGACGCGATGATCAACGGCAAGGGCAGGGCGGCCGACACCGCACATGGCGCTGTGGACTATGCCTACAACCAGTCTGAGTCTGACGAATTCATTACGCCGACCGTGTTGCAAGGATACAAGGGCGTATCCGACGGCGATGGCTTTTTCTGTCTAAATTTCCGTGCAGATCGTGCTCGCGAAATCCTGCGCGCGATTGGTGAACCGGGCTTTGCCGATTTCGAAACCGGGCCGCGGCCGAAACTGTCGGCGCTGCTGGGCATGGTAGAGTATTCGGACGGTCACAACGAATATATGACCGCGGTTTTTCCGAAACGGGCGATTGTGAACACGCTCGGGGAATGGGTCGCCAAGCAGGGGTTGCGTCAGTTCCGGCTGGCTGAAACCGAAAAATACCCCCATGTCACTTTTTTCCTGAACGGGGGCAAGGAGACCCCTGAAAAAGGTGAAGATCGCTATATGCCCAAATCACCCAAGGTTGCGACCTATGATTTGCAACCCGAGATGTCCTCGGCCGAGGTCACAGCCAAGTTTGTCGAGGCGATCGAACAAGGTTACGACCTGATCGTAACCAATTACGCCAACCCTGATATGGTCGGGCATACCGGCGACCTTCAAGCTGCGATTAAGGCATGCGAAGCCGTTGATGCAGGATTGGCTCAGGTCGTTGCTGCCTTGGAAAAAGCAGGCGGCGCAATGATCGTCACCGCCGATCACGGTAACTGTGAAGTGATGGTTGATCCGGAAACCGGCGGTCCGCATACGGCGCACACGCTGAACCCGGTGCCTATAGCTTTGGTCGGAGGGCCAGAAGGCGCGCAGGTACGTCAGGGGCGGTTGTCTGATCTGGCGCCGACCCTGCTTGATTTGATGAACCTGCCCAAACCGCCGGAAATGACCGGAGAAAGCCTGCTGTCATGAGGCTGACCGCCCTTGCGATTGTGCTGCTTTCAGCTTGTCAGGCCTTTGCTCAGGACGACGCTTCTCGGGCAGCACTGGATGCGGCAAGGATGCTGGAACAGGCGTCGATCTCGCTGAGCGAAGCAGACGGCGCAAGGGATCGGGTGCGGGCGCTGACCGAAACGATACAAGCCTATGAGGCCGGGCTGAGCGCGATGCGGACCGGTCTGCGCAAGGCTGCAACACGCGAAGCGCAACTGAGCGCGCAATTGAGCGCGCGTGAAAAGGACGTCAGGCAGTTGCTGGGCATTTTGCAGACCATCGAAACGACCGCACCGCCAGTGCTGATGCTGCACCCGTCAGGCCCATTGGGCGCGGCGCGGGCCGGAATGATGCTGTCCGAGGTGACGCCTGGGCTCAATGCAAAAGCGCAAGCGCTGGCACAGGACCTGCAAGAGGTTCAGACCCTGCGTCTGCTGCAACAAAGCGCCTCGGAAACTTTGACCGAAGGGCTGCGCGGTGTGCAGGATGCCCGCACGCGGTTGAGCGAAGCGATTGCCGACCGCACTGATTTGCCGCGTCGGTTTGTCGAAGACCCGGTGCGCACGGCCATTCTGATTTCTTCGACCGAGACTCTGGATGGTTTTGCAAGCGGTCTGTCAGAGATTTCAGAAGGCGAGATCATTGAAACCGACGCAAGCATCCTGGATCAGAAAGGACAGATTCCCTTGCCGGTGCAGGGCATCCTGCTGCACAAGGCCGGTGAACCGGACGCTGCAGGGGTCGCCCGCGCTGGTCTGGTCATCGGCACCCGTTCCCGTGCGCTTGTAACATCCCCCACTGCGGCCACGATCCGCTATCGCGGGCCATTGCTGGATTTGGGAAACCTTGTCATTCTGGAGCCGCAACCGGGCCTGTTGTTCGTGTTTTCGGGCTTGCAAGAGGTCTATGGTCAACCCGGGCAGGTGATCCCCAAAGGCACTCCGGTTGGCCTGATGCCGGGTGAAACGCCGGAAATCGGCGCAATATTGTCAACAAGCGGTGATGGCACTGGAACTGATCGCCCAGAAACGCTCTATATAGAGGTAAGAGAAGACAACACCCCGGTGGACCCGGAAACTTGGTTTCGGACCGACAAGGATGGATAAACGAGTATGAAGAAATTTGTGATGGCCGGTTTGGCCGGAACTGTGGCAGGCATTCTTGCGACAACGCAGATCGCAGGCCCCCTGCTGGCGCAAGAGGCTGTGAACAAGGCCAGCGTCTATGAGCAGCTTGACCTGTTCGGTGACATTTTCGAACGCATCCGTGCGCAATATGTCGAAGAGGTCGAGCCCGAAGAACTTATCGAGGCGGCAATCGATGGTATGCTGACCTCTCTTGATCCGCATTCCAGTTATCTTTCGCCCGATGATGCGGAACAGATGCGCGTGCAGACCCGGGGCGAGTTCGGTGGACTGGGTATCGAGGTCACGCAGGAAGACGGTTTTGTCAAAGTCGTGTCACCCATCGACGACACACCCGCTGACGAGGCCGGGATCGAAGCCGGAGATTTCATCACACATGTGGATGGCGAAAGCATTCTGGGCCTGACGCTGGACAAGGCGGTGGATCTGATGCGGGGTCCGGTCGGCTCCGAGATTGTTATTACCGTCGTGCGTGAAGGCGAACCTGATCCCTTCGATGTCACCATCATCCGTGACACGATCAAGCTGACCGCCGTTCGCGCCCGCACCGAGGGCACAAGTGTCGTGCTGCGGGTAACGACCTTCAATGATCAGACTTTCCCCAACCTACAGGAAGGGTTGAAGGAACAGATCGAAGAAGCTGGTGGCATCGACAAGGTCAATGGTGTCGTACTGGACCTGCGCAACAACCCGGGCGGCCTGTTAACACAGGCCATCAAAGTTTCGGATGCGTTCCTGAACGAAGGGGAAATCGTCTCGACCCGTGGACGGGACCCGGAAGAGGGTGAGCGTTTCAACGCCACCCCCGGCGATCTGGCGGAAGGCAAACCCATTGTCGTGTTGATCAATGGTGGTTCGGCCTCGGCATCTGAAATCGTCGCGGGCGCGCTTCAGGATCATCGCCGGGCCATCGTCGTCGGCACCAAAAGCTTCGGCAAGGGGTCGGTTCAGACGGTGATGCCGCTGCGGGGTGATGGTGCGATGCGCCTGACCACGTCCCGGTATTACACCCCATCAGGGCGGTCGATTCAGGCTCTGGGTGTCAGCCCTGATATCATCGTGGAACAACCCCGTCCGGCGCCAGAACCGGAAGAGGAAGAAACCAACGCCCGTTCGCGCTCCGAGGCCGATCTGCGCGGCAGCCTCAACAATGACAGCCTCAGCGAAGATGAGATTCGCCAGATCGAAGAAGATCGCGCCAAGGCCGAGGCAACCGCAGAGCTGAGGGAAGAGGATTATCAGTTGGCCTATGCTATCGATATCCTGAAGGGGCTGTCGGCTTTCAACCCCAACGGGCCGTCACAGTAAAACAGTAAGGGCTGCGGATGTCGCAGCCCTTGGCTCCCGACTTCAGCTTTCGATCCGGTGCAGTTTTTTTTCGTCGAGAAGCAGCGCCAGAACGAGACCGACCGAGACGGACAAGGCCGAAAAGACGAAAGCCATACTCATCCCGCTGTCAAACGCCGCCGACAATGCCCGTTGAACCGTCTCTGCCTCGCTGGATGACAACCGGCTGATGACCGCGTGGGCGGACGGCGTATCAAGTGTTCCGCCGTTGATCGTGCGAAGCTCTGCTTCGGTCAACTTGATACCCGAAGCGGCCACATTCTGGCGAAGCTCAGACAGGCTGACGACGTACATGATGGCCGTGGCACAGGCGACAGAGATTGCGCCGTAAACCAGGTGGGTCATGAAGCTCAGGCCGCCAACCAGACCAGCCCGTTCCGGCTTTACGGCGCACATAGCAGCAGTGCCGGACGGCCCAACCGTCAAAGTTGCGCCCAGTCCGATCATCGCCATGCCGGGCAGGATGCGAAAGTACCCCAGATCACCGGGCAGCACGACAATGGTCGCAGCGCCGATCGTTGCGATCAGATATCCCCAGAACAGCAGCCGCTTGGGGCCGAAATCATTGTAAAGCGTGCCCGAAACAATTGATCCCACGGCAAGCAACACGGTCAGCGGCGCCAAGCCCAGTGCCGATTCAAACGTCGACCAGCCCAGCACCTTTTGCATGTATTGGGGAAAATACAGCAGCCCCACAAATGCTGCGGACACGTTGAACATGTTAAGGCCAAGGGTGATGCGAAACTCGCGGTTTTGCATCATCTGCGGCAAAAGCAGCGGCTCTGTTACGCGTTTTTCGACTTTGGGGAACAGAATGAAAAGCGCAGCGCTGGTGAAAAACAGCATCAACAACGGAACGGATGTCCATCCCCAGTCCGCGCCCACATCCAAACCGTAAAGCAGCAGCAAAACGGCAAAGGACAACACACCCATTCCGGCGAGGTCGAGGTGTTCATCCGGTTTGTGCTGTGTTTCGCGCTCCATCAGGATCAGCGCGGTGGCCATCGAAATGCAAGAAAAGACCACATTGGCAAGGAAAAAGTAGCGCCACTCTCCCAGGTTCACGGCCAATCCGCTGATCATCGGACCAAACACATTGCCGGTGGTCACACCTGCCAGAATTAGCCCCATCACCAAGGCTCGATGCTCTGGTTTTGACACTTTGGTTGCCCCGAAGGCCAGTGTGCAGGGCCATACACAACCCGCGCCGATGCCTTGCAGCGCACGCGCAATGACAAGAAAATCAAGACTGGGCGAAACAAAGCACATGACTGAGGAAAACAGAAAGATCGACAGGCCAAAAAGCATCATTCGGCGGTGGCCATACATGTCGCCAAGCCGCCCGCCTGCGACCATGGTCATGGCGAAAAACAAGGCATAGATGTTCAGAACCCATTGGGTGCTGGTAATATCGGCGTCAAAGCTGCTTTCGATCGCAGGCACCAGCATCAGGGCGCCGGTAAAATCAATACCGATGCCAAATCCGGTAACCATCAAAGCGATGACTTTGACTATGCTGCTGCGATCCATGACAAGGCGCGATCCGCTCTGAAAACGCCAATGATGCACGAATCTGGCAAGATTGACAGGAAAACCAGCAGGAACGGATTAGGGGTCGTCTCGGCAAATCCGGCGGAAAGCGCGTTTCAGCATATCCAGTTCAGCCCGCAGCAAATCAATTTCGGCCCTTAGATCATCTGCGGCGGGCTCACCGGCAATCACCGTGAAGCTTCCCAGTTTTTCGGTTGTGGCTGCATCTGCAACGACGAACGTGTGCACGCCTTCGGATAGGGCTGCAACAGGCACCTGTATGCGCAAGTCCCATCCGTCTTCTGCGGGCGACAGGTCAACATCGCTCAGGGTTTCGCCCTGATAGCTTACCTCGGGGTTAGGCGTACTGCTGGCTTGAATGTGGCCTTGCCAGATTCCGTTTTCGAACCGTATGAAGGTTAGCTTGGTCTGCGTCATGACTGATCTTCTCACAAATCGGCACGATGAAAACGGCAAAACGTAAGATCCCGCACCACCATGCGATTCATCTCGGGCGTTTCAAAAATCAAATCCAGCCAGATTTTTTCGATCCTGCGCTCATTCAGGGGGAGATGCGCCAGATCAAAATCCACGGCCTTTGATACCTCGCTGGGATCAAGGCTTCGCAACACCTGTTCCATATTGGGCCCGTGCTGAATGTTGAGGCGCGCGAAAACGCCCGATGGCTTTTCACACTCGATCAGGGTTTCCAGCCTCACAAGATGCTCGCGCGTTAGATGAATTGCAGCATCCTCAGGCAATTCAACCGAAACGGACAGGAAGGACCCCCCAAAGCTGAAAACCTCGATCACGAGACTGAACGGAGCCAGATCTCTGTCCCCTCTGTTCCGGACTTGCCGAACGGCAATTTCAGAAAGCGGGCAGTCGTGGAACACGCTGACCTGACTGTCCAGAACGGTCTTTCGCGGGGCCGAAGCCACACCCGGTTGCGTCAGGGGCGCACGCCATAGGTCGGGGCGGCAGCTCCAGTCTGTTCCGACGGGTTTGGGAAACTGCGTTGACCCAATCGTTGGCCGGATCAGGCGACGGTCTGCCTGCTGTATCAAATGATCAAGATGCCTGCGCAAACCGCGGGCCTGATCCCGTAGCAAGCGCAAGTCTGCCTGGGTGGCATACGGCGCCTGATGCGCGGCCCGACGCCAGCGCCCCAGAATCTTGCGATGAAAATAGCGATCCAGAATCCTGCCCATGGCCACGTCGTCCAATAATGCCCGGCCTTAGTCAAGGACAACAGCAAGAACAAAACCGCAATAACGGAATTGCTAGCGAAGCCTTGTGTTTTCCTGTTGGGGTCCCTCCACAATTTGGTTAGGCGCAACATGCTGAAACTGAACTGGTCTATTCTTGCAATGTACCGGGTCAGTGCTTACCGTTTGGCTCCTGCAAAGTGGGTCATCCCAAGAACAGCCACACAACAGTTTAGCGCATGACAAGGCCGGGTTATGGAGTCCACTTTATTTGCCTTCATTTGGAAATATTCGAAGAAACAGCAACTTGTTCTTCTTCTGCTGACGGTCCTGTCGTTCCCGTTTCTTTACGCCTCGCTGGAATTGCCCAAACAAATCATCAACGACGCAATCGGCGCGCCGGGTGACACGGTAACCATCTGGAACTTCACCGTGACGCAGGTTCAGTATCTGATGCTACTGTGTGTTGCATTCCTGGCGACGGTGATCGCGAGCGGTGTCATGAAGATGCGCATCAACACGATGAAGGGCGTCCTTGCCGAGCGCATGCTGCGGCGCCTGCGCTATACGTTGATCCAACGGTCGATGCGGTTTCCGAAATCCTATTTTGCGACCACCAGCCAGGGTGAGCTGGTATCGATGATCACGTCCGAGGCCGAACCGATGGGTGGCCTGATGGGGGATGCCATCGCGCAGCCGGTTTTCCAGTTCGGCCAGATGATGACGATCGTCACGTTCCTGTTCATGCAAAGCGTTTGGTTCGGACTTGCCAGTATCGCGCTGATCCCGCTTCAGGCTTGGCTGATCCCCAAGCTTCAGCGGCAAATCAACCTTCTGAACAAGGACCGCATTCAGGAAGTTCGACGTCTGAGCTCAGAGATCGGCGAAACTGCGGCGGGTATCAGCGATCTGCGTACCAACGGAGGGTGGCGCTATCGCCTTGCGCAATTCAGCCATCGGCTGGGGAAACTGTTCGAGATCCGTTTTAAGATCTACAACAAAAAATTCTTCATGAAGTTCCTCAACAACCTGATAACTCAGATGACACCCTTCCTTTTTTATTCAGTGGGTGGATATCTGGCGATCACCGGCGAGGTGACCGTCGGTGCGCTGGTTGCCGCGTTGGGCGCCTACAAGGATCTGAGCGGCCCATGGAAGGATCTGCTGACCTATTACAATCAGGTACAGGACATGTCTTTGCGGTGGGAAATCGTCACCGAGAGATTTGCACCGGACAACATGATACCGGAAGAACTTTTCGAGGGTGAGCCTGAAACCATCCCGCGTCTGACTGGCGACATAGAGCTGCGAAATGTGACTGTTCGCGATAGCGATGGCAAAACCGTTCTCGAAGATCTCGATCTGACCATTCCGCGCGGCGCGCGCGTCGCAATTCAGTCTGGACAGGCGTCGGAACGCAGCGCGTTGGGTCAGCTTTTGACTCGTGAGGTGTTGCCGGCTCAGGGTGAGGTGATCATAGCCGGACATAATCTGCGCGGTCTGCATCAGGCCGTCATCGCGGCCCGGTTCGGCTATGCCTATTCGCGCCCTTACCTGTTTGACGGGACCTTGGGCGACAACCTCATGATGCCTTTGCGCACGCATCCACGACATCAAGCAGATACGCTCAAGGCCCCGACGCGGTGGCAAATCGAAGCTGTTCGTGCAGGCAATTCACCGGATTCTCTGGACGATGAATGGATTGACCCGGGCCTTGCCGGTCTTGACGATATCGACGACATACGTGACTGGTGGTTCCAGCTAGTGGAAGCGATGGGTATCGACGAGTTCATGTTCCGCCGCACTTTGCGTACGCAGTTCGACCCGGAAATTCACCCGGTTCTGGCACAGGAAGTTGTCAATTTACGAGGAACCATCGCCGAGCGCCTGGCAGAAAAGGGGCTTGATCGATATGTGTACCGGTTCGACCCTGATCGCTTTAACCCGGCAGTTCCGCTGGGCGGAAACTTGTTGTTCGCGGCGCCATCCAAGGACATTTCTCCGGATATATTGGCGGGTGACGAACGGTTCGTTCAGATGCTCAGCGCCCATGATCTGGTTGAAGACGTGATCAGCATCTCTCAGGCCGTCATGGACACGCTCAGCAAGACCTTCGGGCGGGACGGGGCGGATCACCCGCTTTTCCTTAGGCTTGGCATGTCCAAGGACATGTATCACAAATTGCTGGATATCGAAGAACGGCGCAAAGCCAAGGGTGATATGGCCGTGAGCGACCAGGAGCGCGCATTGCTACTGACGGTACCGTTCCTGTTGACGGCCGAGCAGATCGGCCCAAACTTCCCGGAAGAATACAAGGAAAAGATTCTTGCCATCCGCAAAAGTCAGGCCAAGCGGCTGCTGGATGCGATGAGCGGCATGTTCATGTCAGTTGCGCCGGACATCTATGTGCCACGTCTGACCGTGATGGAAAATGCGATCTACGGCCGGGTTTCGTTGATGGCCGGTGCACACGCGGACGAGATAGAAGACGTCGTGGCCGAAGCCATGAACGAAGCCGGCCTGCGACGCCGTGCAGCTGCCATCATCTACGATCTGCCAGCAGGCCTGGGCGGGAACAATCTGCCGACCGTCTTTCAGGAGCGTGCCGCATTCTCACGCGCGGGTATCAAACGGCCTGACGTCCTGATTCTGGACAGGGCTCTGGCAAGTCACGATTCCGAAAGCCGGTTGCGCACCCGCCTGAAACTGCGGGAATTGTTGCCGGATTCCATTATGATCTTTATGGAAGACCACTTTGCACATCCCGAAGCGTATGATCTGTTTGTGGAAATCAAGGATGGCCGTATCGATGGTGTGTCACGATCCAAATCCCCGCAAGAAGACAGCACGTCGGACGATCTGAGCCGCAAGCTCGAGATCATTTCGGCGACCGAGTTGTTTTCCGGCGTGGATGGCCGCAACCAGCGGTTGTTGGCGTTCTCAGCGCAATGGTACGAAGCAGCAGCGGGGCAAGTCATCTTCTCGCGTGGTCAGGCGCCCGACGCGGCGTATCTGTGCGTCTCAGGGCAGGCCAGGCTGGACTGGCCCACGGATGATGGACAAAAACGCCCGATCTCGATCATCGAACCCGGGCGGCTGATCGGTGATCTCTCGATCATAACAGGAGAGCCCAGACAACTGAATCTGGTCGCCACCGAAGATTGCTGTTTCCTGCGTATCGGCGCCGAGGAACTGCGTGCCGTGGTCGAAAGCGACGCTTCGGTTGCTACGCAATTGCTACAGACTGTTGCGGGATATCTGACTACGTTGTCCACAAGAATCAATGCGGCGCAGAACCCCGAGGAGCTGCTCCCGACCATTACGGATCAGGCGATTCAGGAAAGCACGGACAATAATGCCTAAAGCATATTCCGCTCATGACCATCTGGTCGAAACCGCACGCGGCAAACCGGAAATCTGGCGCCTGTTGCTGGGGCTCTTGCTGGTTGCCGTGCTGGTCAGCGTTCTGAACATGGTGTTTTTTACCGTGGTTGCCGGGATGGGTCCGGAAAGCTGGGCGCAGACGCTTCTGTTGGGCGGTTCACCCCTTGCGCTGCTGTTGCTGTTGGCCAGTTTCGGTTTCATCATTCTGGGCGTGGCCGTCGCCGCCCGGCAGGTTCAGCACAGGTCTTTGGTGTCCATCGTGGGCGGGTACCGATTGGCGGCGGGCCAATTCCTTAAAGTGTTGAAAGCACTTCTTATTCTGGGCGTTGTCGGGTTCCTGCTGCCGCCTTATGGCTTTGGCGGATCTCTGTCGCAGAACCTGCCATTGTCAACCTGGCTTCTTCTTTTGCCGGTTTCGGCCTTGGTTGTTCTGGTGCAGACCAGCGCCGAAGAGCTGTTGTTCAGAGGCTATATTCAGCAAACCCTGGCAGCCAGATTCCAATCGCCTGTCATCTGGATGGGGGTGCCATCCATCCTGTTTGCAATTGGACATTACACACCGGACATGGCTGGCGACAACGCGTTGCTGATTGCGCTGTGGGCTTGCGTTTTCGGTCTACTGACGTCGGACCTGACGGCACGGGCCGGAACATTGGGGCCAGCTATTGCCTTGCATTTTTTCAACAACATCATTGCGTTGCTGTTTATCTCGTTGCCCGACAACCTGAACGGGCTGGCGCTGTTCACCCTTCCGTTTGATGCATCCGACGCCGAACAGCTTCGCCCCTGGCTTCTGGTGGACCTTGCCGTGATGTTCGTTTGCTGGCTGGCTGCGCGACTTGCGCTCAGGCGTTGATTGCAATTCCTTCCGTGGCGTCCTATTTGACGTCAACACCGCACAAGCCAAGGTTCCGACATGAACTGGATCACAAACTACGTCCGCCCCCGGATCAACTCGATCTTCTCACGCCGCGAAGTGCCTGAAAACCTCTGGCACAAATGCGACGAATGCGGAACGATGCTGTTCCATCGCGAGCTGGCGGAAAACCAGAATGTCTGCACACAGTGCGACCACCACATGGCGATCACACCGCGTGAGCGGTTCAAGCACTTGTTTGACGGCGGCATCTTTACCGAACTTGAAGTGCCCGCGCCAAAAGACGACCCGTTGCAATTCCGCGATCAGAAGAAATACCCCGACCGCATGAAGGCAGCGCAGAAGAAGACCGGCGAAAAAGAAGCCATGCTGGTCGCCCTGGGTGAAATCGGCCGCACCCCCATTGTGGCCGCCGCGCAGGATTTTTCGTTCATGGGCGGATCGATGGGCATGTATGTCGGCAACGCGATCATCGCCGCCGCGCAGGAGGCGGTAAAACTCAAACGGCCGCTGATCCTATTCTCGGCCGCCGGTGGCGCCCGTATGCAGGAGGGTATCCTCAGCCTGATGCAGATGCCGCGCACCACTGTGGCAGTCGAGATGCTGAAAGAAGCCAACCTGCCATATATCGTGGTACTGACTCATCCGACAACCGGTGGCGTTACCGCGTCTTATGCGATGCTGGGCGATGTCCATATCTCGGAACCCAATGCGCTGATCTGCTTTGCCGGGCCTCGCGTGATCGAGCAGACGATCCGCGAAAAACTGCCCGAAGGCTTTCAACGCGCCGAATACCTGCTGGATCACGGGATGTTGGACCGTGTCACCAGACGTACCGAAATGCGCGATGAACTGATTACCATCACGCGGATGCTGATGAATCTGCCGCCAGCGATCAAGGGCGATCTGCCTGCACCGGAACCAACCGACGCAATCGAGGCCCCCGCCGAAGAGACAGATCAGAAATGACGGCTAAGACGTCCGACGCCATCCTCGACCGGATGATGGCGCTGCACCCCAAGATCATTGATCTGACCTTGGACCGTGTCTGGCGTCTGCTGGAGGCACTGGACAATCCGCAGCTGAAATTGCCGCCGGTCATCCATATTGCCGGGACCAACGGCAAGGGCTCAACTCAGGCGATGATCAGAGCGGGGCTGGAAGGGGCGGGGCGCTCGGTACATGCCTATACCTCGCCGCATCTGGCCCGTTTTCATGAACGTATTCGATTGGTCGGAGAGCTGATCTCGGAGCCAGAACTGAAGGCGGTTCTGGATGAATGCTACGCTGCGAATGGCGGCGAAAACATCACTTATTTCGAGATCACCACATGCGCCGCCCTGTTGGCCTTTGCCCGCGCCAAGGCAGATTTCACATTGCTCGAGGTCGGGCTGGGCGGGCGTCTGGACGCCACAAACGTGATTGAAAACCCAGCCGTCACGGTTATTACCCCCGTATCCATCGACCATGAACAGTTCCTGGGTGATACTTTGGGCAAGATCGCGGCGGAAAAAGCGGGCATCATCAAGCCCGGCGTTCCGTGCATTGTCGGCCCGCAACAGGACGAAGCGCTTGAGGTCATCGAATACACGGCCGCCCGATTGGGTGCGCCTTTGTTGGTTCATGGTCAGCACTGGCACGTGCAGGAAGAAAACGGGCGTCTGATCTATCAGGACGAAACCGGTTTGCGGGATGTGCCTCTGCCCAACCTTCTGGGCGCACATCAGATTCAGAATGCAGGCGCGGCGTTGGCGGTTCTGCGCCATCTGAACATGGGCGACGACGCATACGAAGCTGCCGTGACCAAGGCCGAATGGCCGGCGCGAATGCAGCGTCTGAAATCCGGCCCGCTCGTCGATCAGGCGCCGCAGGCCGAGATTTGGCTGGATGGTGGTCACAACGCCGCCGCCGGAATCGCGTTGGCGGACGTGCTGACGAACCTGCCGCAAAAACCCACGCACATGATCTGCGGCATGCTCAACACCAAGGATGTGACAGGGTATCTGGCACCTCTGGCCGAGAAAGCGACAAGTCTGACAGCCGTATCCATTCCGGGTGAGACCGCAACGCTCAGCGCGGAAGAAACCGCTGCGGCTGCGGCCAAGGTGAACCTTCCCGCATCCACCGCTGACAGCGTGGCGGACGCATTGAAAGTGATCACGGACACTGACCCGCAGGCGCGTGTTCTGATCTGCGGCTCGCTCTATCTGGCTGGAAAAATTCTGCAAGAAAACGCGTAGGTGCGTTCCGGCCTCATGATCTGGCTGACACACTGTCTTGGCGCGGGCGATACGGGCGGATCAGCGCCCCTGTCGCCCCCCAATCCTGATCCTGCATTTCCCGCAGGCGTGATGCCGTGCGTTCAAATTCGAAGGTTCCTTCGCCTTCGACGTACAGCATCTCGGGTTCGGCGGCAGCCGAGCAGATCAAACGCACCCTGGCTTCGTAAAGCGCATCAATCAGGGTGACAAAACGTTTGGCCTCGTTGAAATTGTTGCGTGACAGGCGTGGGATGTCCTCAAGCACCAGTACTTTTACCTCTTCGGCGATCGCCAGATAATCACCCGGCCCAAGCATGCGGCCACACAGATCATAGAATGAAGCCCGCGCCACCCCGTTGCGAAAGGCGGGCAATTCAACGGCCCGGCCTTTGACGTGCAACACAAGCGGATCAGCGGGTCCACCAGCAAGATCTGTCCAGACTTCTCTGATCTTCTGCCGGGCTTCTGGGCCAATCGGAGTGAAATAGACCGGGGCACCCTCCAACCGGTTCTGCCGATAGTCCGTGGGCGACACCAATTCCCACACCTGCAACTGCTCTTTGATATGGGCGATGAAGGGCAGGAACAGCTGCCGGTTCAGCCCATCCTTGTACAGATCGTCGGGATGCCTGTTCGACGTGGTAACCACGACCACGCCGCCCTCGTGCAACAAGTCAAACAGCCGCCCGACAATCATTGCGTCCGTAATGTCGGTGATCTGCATTTCGTCAAACGCGAGCAAGCGAACTGAATTGACCACCTCCTGCGCCACCGGTGCCAGGGCATCCTCGACATTCTGTTGCCGGGCCTTGTGCATTCCAGCGTGAATCTCCTGCATGAAAGCGTGAAAATGCACGCGCCGTGCTGGGATATTGCCCAGCGTATCGACGAACATGTCCATCAGCATGGATTTCCCACGCCCGACACCGCCCCACAGGTACAGTCCTTTAGGTGGCGGAGGCGCCTTGCGAAAGAGTCCTCGTTTTACCGGCTTGGACAGCGCCGCCCGGATGCGTTCGAATTGGGGCAGAACGGCCTCTTGCGCGTCGTCGCGTGTCAGCGTTCCGTCCGCAATGCGGGCCTCGTAAAGCGAAATAAGATCCGTCATGAATCCGAGCCTTACCCGTCGTCTCGGCCGTTGAAAAGAAGCCATTTTTGGCGACACATCAATTTTGTTTATCCGTGACCGCAAATCTGCTGAATTGACGGTGACACCAAAAGTAATACGGTCCTTCGGACGTAACGCCTGAGGTCCCATGTCTCAATCCGCCCGCTTGTTGAATCCGATTCTGATTGTCGGATGTATCATCATCACGGTCAGCTTCGCTATTCGTGCGTCGTTCGGCGTATTCCAGATTCCGATAGCCGATGAGTTCGGCTGGCTGCGGACCGGTTTCTCGATGGCGATTGCAATTCAGAATCTGGCCTGGGGCATCGGGCAGCCGATCTTTGCTGCGATTGCCGAAAAGGTGGGCGACCGCCGAGCCATCATCCTCGGCGCTCTCACTTACGCGGCTGGCATGGTGCTGACGGCGTGGTCCGTTACGCCGTTCGAGCATCAGATATACGCGTGGCTGGTGGGTTTCGGCATCGCCGGGACCGGGTTTGGTGTGGTTCTGGCGGTTGTCGGACGCGCGTCCACCGATGAAAACCGGTCCATGTCGCTGGCCATCGTTACCGCTGCGGGCAGCTTTGGGCAGGTTCTGGGGGCGCCGACCGCCGAATGGCTGCTGACTTTCCTGCCTTGGCAGCAGGTTTTTGTCCTGTTCGCCGCGGCAATTCTTGCCCTTGTGCTAACCTTGCCCTTAATGCGTGCACCACAGCCCGTTTCGAAGGCAGAGATGCAAGAAAGCATGAGCGAGATACTGGGAAAGGCGTTCCGCGACCCTTCCTATGCGCTGATATTTCTGGGTTTTTTCAGCTGCGGATACCAGCTGGGTTTCATCACCGCGCATTTCCCGGCTTTCGTGACCGAGATGTGTGGACCAATCCAGCCCGGAGGCGTACTGCATTCCATCGGGATCACCTCCACATCCGCACTTGGTGCGGTGTCGATTTCATTGATCGGTCTGGCCAATATCGGCGGTACGCTGCTGGCGGGTTGGGCCGGCAACCACTTTCCGAAAAAGTACCTTCTGGCCGCAGTTTATACGGGCCGGACGATTGCGGCGGCTTTGTTCATCGTGTTCCCGATCACACCCCTTACGGTTTACGGTAATCGTGTTCTCGCTGGTGATGGGATCGCTTTGGCTGGCCACCGTGCCGCTGACCTCCGGGCTCGTCGCGCATCTATACGGTCTGCGCTATATGGGAACGCTCTATGGCTTTATCTTCTTGAGCCACCAGATCGGCAGCTTCCTGGGCGTCTGGCTTGGCGGGCGCATGTATGACCAGTATGGAGACTACAACATGGTTTGGTGGATCGGGGTCGCGATCGGTGCTTTCAGCGCCATAGTCCACCTGCCGATCCGCGAGAACCGAACGGCAGTTCCTGCCTGAGGCACATCGATACGCCAAAGGCAGGGAACCAATCGGGCAAAGGCGTTACCGAAGTTCGGCCTCGGTATTGCCGCCATCCACCGTCACGACATGACCGGTGGTGCGTTCCATCAGCGCCAGCGCAACAAAGGCGTTTGCGACATGCTTCGCCTCGACTTCGCGGCCCAGCAGGTTGCCTGACATATAGATCTCCTGGGAAACGCCACGTGCGGCAGCGCGTTCCTGAATGAAACCATCCGTCAGCAGGCCAGACCGAATTCGATCTGCATTCACCCCGTTCACACGGATTCCATATTCGGCCAATTCAAGCGTCAGCTGGCGCAACAGGAACAGTGTGGCGGCTTTTGGCGTGCCATAAGCCCCCATGTTCCGGCCCGGGTTGATCGCCTGTTTGGAGATATTGAACAGGATCTGACCGCCGCGGCCCTGAGCTTGCATCACTCGGGCAGCCTGTGTCGCAAATGCCTTGTGCGCGAAGAAATTCAGTTCAAAAGCCGCGCGGAACTCGTCGTCACCAAGATCCATCAAAGCGCCCGAAGTCGCCGACCCGGCATTCGATACCATTACATCGATCCCACCAAACCGGTGTATCGCCGCCGCAATCGCGGCATCTGCGGCGCCTCTCTCGGTTACGTCGCAGGCATATGTCGAATGCCATGTGCCAAGTGTCGATTTGGCTTCGGCCAACGCCCGTTCATCTTGATCCACCAGAACGACATTTGCACCGGCGTCAGCAAAGGCCTTGGCGGTGGCCAGACCTATCGCCCCTGCACCGCCGGTCACCATCACAATCCTGCCCTGAAGCGGAGGTGGTGAGCTTTTGCCCAGCTTCGCCTGTTCCAATGACCAGTATTCACAATCAAAGCGATCTTTTTCATTGATGGGAAAAAAACCGCCCGCGTCTTCGCCCACTGTTCGAACGCGCAGGTTTTGTTCCGCAAGATCTGCCGCTGCCGAGGCAGCCTTTGCGTTCGGGCCCATTCCCAGGATCCCCACGCCCTCGATCCAGGCATGCTTGGGGTCTTGGGGCAGCAGTTTCTTGGGTTCGTCGGCCTGCGGCGACTGCCGTTCAAAATACGCCCGATAGTCTTTGGCAAACTCTTCGACCTTTGCCTTGATCCGCGCCCGCCCCCCAGACAAATCCGACGCGCGCAATACAAGCGGGCAGCCTTTTGTCCGCAACACGTGATCCGGCGACGCCATGCCCCGCTGGGCCAATGAGTCAATATCCGGACGATCGAAAAACTGCATGACATCCGGCCCGTTGCGGAGGTCAAAAACCGGCATCGGGTCATCCCGTTGGGCCGCCACTTCGGCGATGACCCCGCGCAGGATCGGCAACACCTCAAGATTCTCAGCCGGATCGCGACGACCAATTGTCGTCAGGTCCTTCATTCCGAAATAGGCAGCAACCTCGTTGGTATGCGCCACGATCCGGTCATAACTTTCCTGCGCCGTCGCGCCGAACGTGAAATGCCCGTGCTGAAGCAGCAGAAGCCCTTCGACATTCGGGTTTTCGTCAAATACCTCGGCCGCCTTTTTGGCCAACCCGAAGCCAGGCATGATATAGGGCACAATGCCCAGTCGGTCGCCAAAAATCTCGCGGCAGACGTCCTTGGCATTTGGCAGATTGGCGAGCACCAGAAAGGGTGTCGCATGCGTATGATCCACATATTTGTGCGGCAGAAATGCATGCAACAGAGTTTCCACAGAGGGGTTCGGAGAACCCGAATCCAACAGATTGGCGCGCTGAACATTGACCATCTGCGCATCTGACAGATGGTCCAATGCGCGCAGTTTCATCAAAGGATCAAGCCACACGCCCGGCAGGCCCGGTGCCTCGATGCTGTCCAGATCCCACCCAGATCCCTTGACATGCAGAACGCGCTGCGGATCACCGAACAGATCAGGGCGTTCCAGTTTGACCGACGTGTTGCCTCCTCCGTGCATCAGGAGGTCCGGGTTCTGACCGATCAGCCGCGAGGTATAGACACGTTCGCCCAGTTCCTGATCTGCGGGGTCTGTTCCGGCCCGATCACGCCATTTACGTGCCTCGTCGGCCCTGTACCAGTTTTCAATCATCATTCATTCTCAGCAAGTTAAGCGGGTGCATGATCCGCGGGGGCGATTGCACAATTCAGGACTGTGATAAACAAAGTGTTAACCAGCCCGTTCGGGAAACAACCGGGCAAGCCCGTCAGCAGACGCCTCGCTGACGCCGCGCTCGGTGATAAGCCCCGTCACCAGCCGGTTTGGGGTGACATCAAAGGCAGGATTGCCACCTTCCGTGCCATCTGGCGTCACGCGTACATCCGAGATGTTCCCCTGCCCATCAACCCCCATGACATGGGAGACTTCCCTGGAATCACGTTCTTCGATCGGGATTTCGGCCACACCGTCGCGAACGGTCCAGTCAATCGTAGGGGAGGGCAGGGCGACGTAAAATGGCACACCGTTGTCCCGCGCAGCCAAAGCTTTCAGATAGGTCCCGATCTTGTTGCAAACATCACCTTGGGCCGTGGTTCGGTCCGTGCCCGTAATCACCAAATCAACCAGGCCGTGCTGCATCAAATGACCGCCGGCATTGTCCACGATGTAACGATGTGGAATGCCATGTTCGCCCAATTCCCAGGATGTCAGCGCGCCCTGGTTGCGCGGTCTGGTTTCATCCACCCAGACGTGCAAGGGGATGCCAACGTCATGTGCGTGATACATCGGGCTTGTGGCCGTGCCCCAATCCACAGTCGCCAGCCATCCCGCATTGCAATGCGTCAGCAACCGAACCGGCTCACCGGCGGGTTTTCGGGCCGCGATATCCTTGATCAGTTCCAACCCGTGCCGGCCGATTGAGGCGTTGATCTCGACATCTTCGTCTGCAATCTCCTGCGCCAGCGACCAGGCGCGCTCGACACGGTCACCCGGAGCAAGCGGCATCAGCGCTTCTCGGCATCTGTCCAATGCCCAGCGCAGGTTGATTGCCGTGGGTCGGGTTGCATGCAAAACGTCATACGCGGCATCAAAGGAGGCTTCGGAGCTGTCCCGAGACATCTGCTCGGCAATCCCAAACGCAGCGGTCGCGCCTATCAAGGGTGCGCCCCTGACCCACATATCCCGTATCGCAGCTGCAAATTCATCAAGCGTTTTCAGGGTTACGACCCGAAAATCATGCGGCAACCACCTTTGGTCGATGATCCGAACCACGCCTGCCGGTTTGTCCCACCAAATAGACCGATAATGGGTGCCTTGTACTTTCATAACGCAGTCTCCGTGTTCGAAAAGCCTGATCGGAATTCAAGCACAGGGTGCGTTCTAATGAGGTACTTGTAAACGGGCGTTTCTGAATTCGGGTCAGTATTTGATCTGGCAAAAGGAATGATCATCCCTTTCTGGCGGCACGTATTTCCCGTTCCAAGGCGTCCAGAAACCGCGAGCGGTCGGCTTTGCCGAAGGGTCGCCCACCGCCGCCGGTTCCCAACGGATTGGCCGCGCGCAGATCGGCCATCAAGTCACGCATTGCCAGTTGTTGGCCAATATTTGCCGCAGTGAAGGTTTCACCATTCGGGCGCAGCACGCGTGCGCCCGCTTCGACGCATTTTGCGGCCAAAGGGATGTCAGACGTTATGACGACATCCCCTTCTCCACAGCGTTCGGCAATCCATTTGTCGGCCTCATCCGCGCCTTCGGAAACGACAATGACCTGTACCAGCGGGTTGGCCGATGGACGAAGCCCGCCATTGGACACCAGCGCCATCGGCACTTTGTGCCGCGTAGCGACCCGTTCGGCCTCGGTTTTTACGGGACAGGCATCGCCATCGACATACAGCGTCGTCACGTCTTTTTTGCCTCTTTCTTTGCTGGTTCCACCGGTTTCTTTTTGACCTTGAATTCCTCGGGTATAGGCATGCGGTTGAACGCATCTAGGCCCGCGATTTTATACGCTTCGGCAAGGGTCGGGTAGTTGAACGTGTTCTGAACGAAGTAGTCCACCGTACCTTTCAGGTTCAGCACGGCCTGCGCGATATGGATCAACTCCGTCGCGCCTTCACCAACGATCTGGACACCCAACACTCTGCGGGTCTTGAGCGAGAACAGCATTTTCAACATGCCGTGTTCCAGCCCCATGATATGCCCGCGTGACGTCTCGCGGAATCGCGCGACACCGACCTCGTAGGGGATGTTGCGCTCCTGCAATTCTTCTTCCGACATTCCGCAGGTTGATATTTCAGGCACTGAATAGATGCCATAGGGGTACCACGGGCTTTCCGGCAGCGTGGGCGTTTCAAGCGCGTGACAGGCAGCCACGCGCCCCTGCTGCAAAGAGGTCGATGCCAGCGACGGATGTCCGATCACATCGCCCGTGGCATAGATATGCGGCACCGCCGTTTGATATGTCTTGCGGTCTACCTTGATCCGGTTGCGGTGGTCTGTTTCCAGCCCGACGGCATCCAGATTGAGTTTGGACGTCGCCCCCATGCGTCCGGCCGCAAACAGAAGCATTTCAGCGCGAACGTGGCGACCGTTTTCAAGGGTCACTTCCACATGTTCACCGGCGTCTTCAATTTTCTCGACAGCCGAGCCCAAACGCAGGTCGACACCGTTTTCCCGGATCTGATGGGTAAAGTCGTGGATCAACCGGCTGTCGATGAAATCCAGAAACGTGTCGCGGGGTTCAATCAGCGTCACACGCACGTCCAGGGCTGAAAACATCGTGGCATATTCTACGCCAATGACCCCGGCACCGATAACGACCAACGAGCGCGGAATCTCTGCCATTTCCAGAAATTCGTCACCATCCACCACCGTCTTGCCGTTGAACGGGACATAATCCGGGCGATAGGTTTTCGTGCCTGTCGCAATCAGGAACTTCGCGGCCGTCACACGCGTTGTTTCCCCGGCATCGGTTGCGACCTCTACTTCGTGCGGCCCGACAAATCTGGCCAGACCGTCCAAGGTTTCGACGTGGTTCCTGTTGAACTGATGCTCCAACACATCGACTTCATGGTCGAGGGTCATATGCAGGCGGGCTTTCAAGTCTTCTGCCCGGATCTGATCCTTTACCCGGTATGAACGCCCGTAAAAGCTGCGCTCGCGCCAGCCCGACAGGTTTAGAACCGTTTCGCGCAGGGTCTTGGACGGAATCGTACCGGTGTGGACAGAGACGCCACCAAAACGGTCTTTGCGGTCGATGACCAGCACACGCCGTTTCAGTTTGCCTGCCTGAATCGCCGCAGAACGCCCTGAAGGCCCCGACCCTATGATGATCAGGTCATAATCGTAGCTGCTCATCCCTCAATCTCCGTATAGTGCCTCGGCATGGAAGATGACGTGATCTTCCATAAACGTGGACACAAAGAAGTACGAATGATCGTAACCCGGCTGGAAGCGATACGTCGCTTGCTGGCGACGTTCGGCGATGGCTTGCGCCAACGCTTCGGGGCGCAGAAAATCCATGTACTGATCGTTTGCACCGGTGTCGATCAGGATCGGACCGTCGAAGCCGGTTTTCTTCATCAACAAGGACGCATCGTGTTTTGACCAAAGCGCTTCGTCGTCACCAAGGTAGGCGCTCAGCTGTTTGCGGCCCCAATCCGCTCCGGTCGGGTTCGAGATCGGCGCAAAGGCTGACACCGAACGGAAGCGTCCGGGCAGGTTCATGGCAAGTGTCAGGGCGCCGTGCCCCCCCATGGAATGGCCCGTTATGGCCTGGCGTTCGCTGTCGATGGCGAAGTTTTCGAACAGCAGGGCGGGCAGCTCTTCGGCGACATAGTCCCACATCCGGAAATGCGGCGCCCAGGGTTCCTGTGTCGCATTCACATAGAACCCCGCGCCCTGACCCAGGTCGTAATCTTCGTGATCTGCGACGCCGTCACCACGCGGTGACGTATCCGGAAACACCACGGCAATTCCCTGTTCCGCAGCCCACGCCTGAGCCCCGGCTTTGGTCATCGCGTTTTCATGGGTGCAGGTCAATCCCGACAAATACCAAAGAACCGGG
This sequence comes from Ruegeria sp. HKCCD6157, assembly GCF_013110685.1. NCBI lineage: Bacteria > Pseudomonadati > Pseudomonadota > Alphaproteobacteria > Rhodobacterales > Roseobacteraceae > Ruegeria > Ruegeria sp. HKCCD6157. Next base: position 247,767 of record NZ_WVRB01000001.1, on the reverse strand, counting down.
ACCGGGCCGTCCCTGGCCTCGGCTGGAAGAAACAGGCCAAAAGTCATGTCACATTTGCACGACGAGGAGGCGTGGCGGTACACGCCCTGCACACCGCCGAAACAGGCATTTTCCGAAAGGGTTTCCATCAGGCACCGTCCTTGTTTTCGAGTCGCAACATGGCTAACGATCCGCGGACCCGGCGTAAAGTCTGGGCGCCTTCGTTGAGAGTATTTTTCGAAAAGGTGAAGGTCAGAATGTGCCCGCCCAGGCGATCACCGTCGGCACGGTGAGAATACTGACGACAGTGGATAGAAGGATTGCCGCCGACGCGCGATGCGGGGCAATGCCGTAATGCGCGGCCAGCATGTAAACATTGCCCGCCACAGGCAAAGCAGCGGCAGAGATGGCAACAGTTGCGGGAAAAGTTTCAATCGGTATCAGCCATAACAGAGCGACCGTAACGCAGGCCGGGTGGATCACCAGTTTGCAGAAGCTCAACCATGCCGCGATCTGGACACGTTCAGCCGACTTGTCCGCCAATGACGCGCCAATGGCGAACAATGCACCCGGAGTTGCTGCCCCACCGAGAATGATAAGAAAATCGCCAAGAGGTTCAGGAACAGGCAATTGCAGCGAGGACCAGATGAGACCGGCCGAGATGGATACGATCATGGGATTGCGGACCAAACCCAGTCCGATCAGCTTGAAGGTGGTCGGGGTCAATCTACCGTCACGGCCGCCGTTGATCAGGATCACGATCAGGGAAGAGAACACGACCAGATCGACGGTCAGGACCAGCATCACAGGCCCGATCGCAGCCTCGGAAAACAAAAGGGAAAGCATGGGCAGCCCGAGGAACCCGACATTGCCGATGGCCGCGCACTGAGCCTCGACCGCAGCCGTCGGAATATCGAGCCCGCGAAGCCAGGCGATGGCCGACGCCAGAACGTAAACGGTCATGGTTCCCAGTAGATATCCAAGGATGAGCCGGGCATTGAAAATCTCGGCAAAGGGAAGGGTGGCGGCAAAGCGAAACAGCATCGCCGACAATGCAAAGAAAAAGACGAACTTGGTCAGATATGCCGTGGCTTCAGCCGTGAAGAACCGCGTGCGCCCCGCCCAAAAGCCCAGGCCGATAATCGCGAAAAAGGGAAGGGTGCGCAGAAAGATTTCGACCATGGGCCAGTCCTAGCACGGTTTGAACGCGCTGCAAGTCCTCGGCATCAAAGCAAATGCAACCTCCGCTTCGCTGAAATATTCGAGAATCGTTGTATCTAAACCGAACGGTTTATAAACTGGCGCGGCTATCGATCGAGGAGAAGACATGACCCAGACCGCCACCATCCTGCGCACCGGCCGGAAATTCGACCAGGTTCTGCGCGGGGCTCGAGAGGTTTTCATGGCGGATGGGTTTGAAGGGGCAAGTGTGGATGACATTGCCCGCGCGGCTGGCGTGTCAAAAGCAACGCTTTACAGCTATTTCCCGGACAAGCGCCTTTTGTTCATGGAAGTGGCCCAGACAGAATGTTGCCTGATGGCCGAGCGGGTCCTCTCGATGATCGACGAAACCAAGCCTGCCCGCGAAGTGCTTCAGATCACGGCGACGCAGTTGACGGCCTTCCTCGTGTCGGATTTCGCGCAGCAGGTTTTCAGGATCTGCGTTGCCGAACGCGACCGGTTTCCCGAGCTTGGTCGTGCGTTTTACGAGGCAGGGCCGCAAAACGGCCAGCGACAGATGGCCGAGTATCTGGAAAAAGCCGTGGCCAAGGGTGAATTGGCCATTGATGATGTACATATCGCTGCCGAGCAGTTTTCCGAACTGTGCAAAGTGCGGATCTGGACCCGGGCGGCTTTTGGCATTCAGAACACGTTTACCCAGGAAGAAATAGATCAGGTCGCTGCTCAGGCTGTTGACATGTTTCTTGCCCGTTACGGGGTCTGATCCACAAAAGTGATGGCCCGCGCCCGGAACAGGGGCGCAGACCATCGCTCACTCACCAAAACACTCGATACACAACAGTTTAAAGCTGTAAGTCTTGTAAAACCCTTTACTCGATGAAAGTGCTGGCCAGACCCTCGCTGACAGGCTGTGCCAGATACGCAATCACCGCGCGTTCGCCTGTGTTGACGAACAGGTCTTCGGGCTGGCCGGGGACCAAGTCCAAAGCCGCCACTTCGTCTGATTGCTGATCGTTCAGTTTGATCCAGGTCTTGAATTAGCTCTGGCCCGTGCGTTCATCCTTGAATGCGTCGGCTGAGATATCAAAGAGGGAACCCCGGGCCTCGGGCACATCGGCCTGCGCAAAAGCCGAGAAACGAATCCGTGTGGCCTTACCGATTTTCAGCTTGTTGATGTCGCCGGGATTGATCCGGGCCGAAATAGCCGAATTGCAACTGATCCAGCCCGGTTTCAAAATCCTCAACGACGTCGTTGCCGAAATTTACGCCAAACTGGAACGTATCTGCGCCCGAGCCACCGACAAGGGTGTCGTCGCCGCCTTTACCGATCAGCGCATTGGTCAGATCGCTGCCGACAATCACGTCGCCATCATCCGAGCCAATGACGTTCTCAATTGAAAACAGACCATCGGTTTCGACCTGGTTCGAGATCACGTCCTGACCGATGACACCGGTGCCCCCTGATGCGTTCACATTCAGCGTGGCGCCTGCCTCCACCAGCGTGTCCTGTACAACCGGGCCGTTTGGGCCGGCCGGCCCATTGTGCAGATGGATGGCCGAAACCGCGCCGGGGATGGGCGTGTTCAGGTCAGCTTCGTTCCACCCGACAACGCTCAGTTCGCTGGAATACGAGACTTCTCCGGCCGCCGGATTCTGGGTGATGACTACGGTCGCGTGGCCGGTGACCTTGCTGTCCAAGGCCGGTCCGGGCTCTTGCTCCGCGTTCAGGCTGCCGCTCAGGGTGACGGTGAGAATGTCACCCTTGGCCAACCAGATCGAAAAGCTTGAACAGGAATTGGGAACCGGTCTGTTCCTGCGCCTCAACAACGAGGTGCGCCCGACACTGTACGGTGCCCGTGTCGTTGAACGGGCTGGGCGCCTTCTGAACAATGCGCAGAAAATCCGTGACACCGCGACCGAGTTCCGCGACCCCGAAACAGTTCCTTTGACTGTCGGAATGAATCCAACTCTGGCCCCTTATCTGACCGGGTATCTCTCTGAACCCTTCAGCTCGCTGTTTCCGTGGATGCGGGTCACGCTGGTCGAGGGTCTGCCTGAAAACATGTTGCGTATGGTCGATGATCACTTGCTGGACATGGCGCTTGCGGCGAAGATTAACAGCAGCGCAACTTTGGATTTCACTTCAATCTGGTCTGAACCATTGTTTCTGGCCCTTCGAAAAGGGCACCCGCTTTGCACCTTGCCATCCATCACCCCAGAGGATGCTCCGCCGTATGATTTCATCCGGCTTACACACTGTTTCGGATACGAACTTGAGGTGAGGCTTCCCAAACAAGATGGATCAAGCCGCATCAGCAAAGGTTTCGACCTGACCACGCTGAGGTTCGAGTCGATCTGCCGCCATATTTGCCGTTCCGACGATTGTACAATTGTCTCTGCCCTGGCCGCTGAACAAAGAGAACCAAATCTCTGCTGCTTCGGAAGCTGAGCGGGCAAAGGTGACTGCCACGACAGTCAGGAAGGTGGGATCGAAGCGATGAGGTTTTGCTCATATGTCAAACCTGTTCGGTGCTCTGGCCTCAATACGTGGTGCGCATCTGGTATCCCTGGTGGAAAGTCATGCGCACGAAAGTAACCGGATCGCTGCGAAACCAAGTCGTGCGTTCCAGCTGAAACAACGGTGTTCCGGGCGGTACCGCCAGAAACTCCTGCAAATGCCCTGTTGCCGGGACGGCAGAGAAGGCAATTTCAGCGTTTGAAAACGGCACCTCGGACAGCAGCCACTCATTCGGCCCGGTGGTCAGGAAATCTTCGTCGAGAACCTGAGGCACGGTGCTGACGTTGATCCAGCGTTCCTCGAACTGGAACGGGCGGTTGTCGGCGTGGTGCATGCATTGCAGATGGACGACCTGCGCACCTTCCGGGATGTTCAGCTTTGCCTGCAACCACGCGGGGCAATCGATCAGTGTTCGGCTGACCAGAGCATAGCGGTATTCGGCGTTCATTTCTTCGATGGTCTGCCGAACGACAGTGATCGGCAATTTCGCCTGCTTTACCGGTGTGGTCACGACACGCGTGCCACCTTTGCGTTTGCGGGTGACAATTCCCTGTTCGGCAAGTTCCCGCAGCGCCCGATTGACCGTTGCCCGCGCAACACCGAATTCGGCTGCCAGTTCCATCTCGGTGGGCAACAGGCTGCCCTGTGGCCAGACACGGGTTTGAATGCGGTTCACGACTTCGTCCCGAATGTCCTGAAAGCCGAGATGTTTTTGATCGGTCACTTGGTGTTCATCCAATTACGTACAAACATATTGCTATTATGAGGCCATTTTTGTCAGCCCGTAAAGGCGACAGCAAGCTCAAAGCTTCGGCATGAGATCAGCCATGGCCTGCCGATAGCCAGATACGATCCGATCCCGAGCAATATGGCGGCCCTGGCGTACCTGATGGCGGCCAGCCGACCACAGATCGGTCACTACGTGATCCTTCGCGGCAAAGACCAACCCGTCGAGCAATTGTTCAGGACGCAGGGCGCACAGCGCGGGATCCTGGCTGTCAATGGCAACAAGATCCGCCAGCATTCCTTCTGCGATCTGGCCCGCCGCGCGCCCCAGGGCCTGCGCACCGCCCAAAGCCGCGTTGCAATACAGTGTCTGCCCAACCGAACCGTCCCCTTCGACCAGGACATTGCGCGACAGGTCTCGCAGGCGTTGGGAATACTCCAGCGTACGCAGTTCCTCTGTCATCGAAACCAACACGTTTGAATCCGACCCGACCCCGAAACGACCACCGGCTTCAAGAAAGGCGGCGCCATTGAAGGGGCCATCCCCCAAATTGGCCTCGGTGATCGGGCAAAGCCCCGCGACCGCGCCCGTTGCGGCCATATCGCGGGTTTCCTTTTCCGTCATATGAGTGGCGTGGATGAGGCACCAGCGATGGTTTACCGTTGCATTGCTCAGCAGCCATTCCACCGGGCGGGCGCCCAGACCCTCGTGAACCTGCTCGACTTCCATGGGTTGTTCCGCAATGTGAATATGGACAGGTCCCGTCTTTTTTGCGTCCAGAACCCGGGCAAGATCTTGCGGTGATGTCGCGCGCAAGGAATGCGGGGCAATGCCTATCTGGCAGTCATCCGGCAGTTCGCCCAGTGCCGCCTGCGCCTGTTCGACCAACGCCAGATAGCGGTCCACATCATTGCCAAATCGTTGCTGTCCCGATTCCAACGGTTGTTCGCCGACCCCTGCGTAAGAATAAAGTACGGGCAGATGCGTCAGCCCGATTCCCGTCTCGGCCGCAGCAGCCATGATCCGCTGGGACAGCTCTGCAAGATCGTCATAAGGTGTGCCGTCTGGCTGGTGATGCAGATAATGGAATTCACCAACCGAGGCATAGCCGGCTTCCTGCATCTCCATATAGACCAGAGCGGCAATCGCCTGCATCTGATCAGGCATCAGATGGGCGGTGAAACGATACATCAGTTCCCGCCACGTCCAGAAACTGTCGCGACCGGCCTTTCGATATTCGGTCATACCCGCCATCGCGCGCTGAAATGCGTGGCTGTGCAGATTGGCCAATGCGGGCAGCAAGGTGTCGACGCAAGTGTCACCCTCTTGCGCCGTCGCGCCCTGTTGCAGCGACACTATCAGCCCTTGCCTGATTTCTACCCGCAGGTTCGTAGCCCAACCGGTGCTCAGTAAAGCGCGATTAGCGAAGATAGCCATTTTTCACCTCATTTTATGCATAGACATATAAATGATAGAAATGTACTAGAAAAGTAGGAAATGCACGGAGGGTGCGTGTCACATGCAGACGCAAACGCGGGTTTTGACGGATCTTGATGCCGCAACGATGACCGAAGGCGGTGGGCCATACGGTTTGGTCCCGGATGCCGCGATCGCGTTGCAGGACGGGCGCATCGCATGGGTCGGCCCTGTTGTGGATCTTCCATCACGTTTCGCCGACCAGCCAAGGGCTCGAATGGGTGGGCGCCTGGTTACGCCCGCCTTGATCGATTGCCACACCCATGTGGTTCACGGTGGCCATCGCGCGGCAGAGTTCGAAATGCGCCTGAACGGCGCGAGCTATGAAGAGGTCGCGCGCGCCGGTGGCGGGATCATCTCGACGGTAAGGGCCACGCGCGCAGCCGGAGTGGAGGAGTTGGTCGCACAGGCATTGCCGCGAGTTGATGCGATGCTGGCCGAAGGGGTATCGGTCATCGAAGTGAAGTCCGGTTACGGATTGGATGACGACACCGAATTGAACATGTTGCGCGCGGCTCGTGCGTTGCCGGATCATCGTCCCGTCCGCGTTCTGACCAGCTTTTTGGGGGCTCATGCGGTGCCTCGGGACTATGAGGGCAGGGCGTCGGACTACATTCATCAGGTCTGCATTCCCACGCTTCGCGCTGCTTATGCCGAGGGATTGGTCGACGCGGTCGATGCCTTCTGTGAAGGCATCGCTTTTCAACCGGAAGAGTTGATCCCGCTTTTTGATGTCGCGACAGAGCTTGGCCTGCCGATCAAGATCCACGCCGAACAATTGTCGAATTTGGGCGGCGCAAAACTGGCTGCCAGATACGGCGCGCTGTCGGCTGATCATATTGAGTACCTTGATGAAGCGGGTGTTCTGGATATGGCGCAGGCCGGTACCGTCGGTGTTATTCTGCCGGGGGCGTTCTACACCTTGCGCGAAACACAGGCGCCACCGATTGACCTGTTGCGCCGGCATGCTGTGCCCATGGCCCTTGCCACGGATTGCAATCCCGGTTCGGCGCCGATGACCTCGCTGTTGCTGGCGATGAACATGGGATGCACCCTGTTTCGCATGACGCCAGAGGAGGCCCTGCAAGGCGTGACGGTTCACGCGGCTCGTGCTCTCGGGTTGGCTGACTGCGGTCAGATCTCAGTCGGGCGGCGCGCTGATCTGGCGGTTTGGAATGTCGAACACCCCGCGGAATTGGCCTATCGCATCGGCTTCAACCCTCTTCATACCCGCATATTCGGAGGTATATTTTGACGACCCTCACCCTTACCCCGGGCACCGTTACCCTGTCGCAGCTGGAACAGGTCTTTCGCGAAGAGTGCGCAGTTCGGTTGGACCCCGCCTGCCGCCCGGCCGTCGAAGAAGCGCACAAGCGCATCGCCGATGCGGCGGCGGGAGAGGCCGCCGTATATGGCGTGAATACAGGGTTCGGGAAACTGGCAAGCGTCAAAATCGCGGCCGAGGACACGGCAACCTTGCAGCGCAACCTGATCCTCAGCCATTGCTGCGGCGTGGGCCCTGCGATCCCGCGCGCCCTTGCCAGATTGATGATGGTTCTGAAATTGCTGAGCCTGGGGCGCGGGGCCTCGGGGGTTCGGCCAGAAGTGATCACCCTGCTGGAAGGGATGTTGTCCAAGGGTGTGACCCCGGTGATCCCGGCGCAGGGTTCGGTCGGTGCTTCGGGTGATCTTGCGCCCTTGTCCCACATGGCTGCCGTCATGATGGGCGCTGGTGAGGCCGAGTTTGGCGGCGATGTGATGCCCGGGGACGCTGCGCTGTCCAAAGCGGGTCTGCGCCCGATCGAACTGGGCCCCAAAGAAGGGCTGGCGCTGATCAATGGCACCCAGTTTTCGACGGCCTTTGCACTGTCCGGCTTGTTTGGCGCATGGCAGGCGGCGCAAAGCGCGCTGGTTACCTCGGCGCTGACGACGGATGCGATCATGGGTTCGACCGCCCCGTTGCAACCGGAAATCCACACGTTGCGCGGGCATCGCGGGCAGATCGAGGCCGGCGTGACCATGCGGGCGCTGCTGGCCGGGTCTGTCATTCGTGAAAGCCATCGGGATGGCGATACCCGGGTTCAGGATCCGTATTGTATCCGCTGCCAGCCTCAGGTGGTGGGGGCCGCGATGGATGTGCTGAGGCAGGCCGCTACAACGCTGGAAATCGAGGCCAACGCGGCGACGGACAATCCTCTGGTTCTATCGGAAACCGGCCTGATCGTTTCGGGCGGGAATTTTCACGCCGAACCCGTTGGGTTTGCCGCAGACATGATCGCGCTTGCCGTGGCCGAGATCGGGGCAATTGCGCAACGCCGCATTGCGTTGATCGTCGATCCGGCGCTCAGCTTTGATCTACCGCCATTTCTGACGCCCAATCCGGGCCTGAATTCGGGCTATATGATCGCTGAGGTGACGACTGCCGCACTGATGAGCGAAAACAAGCATCTGGCCAATCCATGCGTGACGGACTCGACGCCCACATCGGCTAATCAGGAAGATCACGTTTCGATGGCGGCCCATGGTGCGCGGCGATTGGGGCAGATGGTTACCAATCTGGAACGCATTCTAGGGGTCGAACTGCTGTGTGCCACACAAGGGGTCGAGTTCCGTGCGCCGCTGCCTACGAGCGAAACGTTGCAGGCCGTGATGGCACGGCTGCGCGCCGTGGTGCCGGCCTTGGGTGACGATCGCTATATGGCACCCGAGATCGAAGCAGCCTCGGCCCTGATTGCCAGTGGTGAGATTGCCCGTGGCACGGGCATCGCCATGCCGGAACTTGGCGCATGAGCGGCCCGGTCGAGATTTCGCGCGGTGACGGTCCGATCGTGCTGGGTCTGCCGCATACCGGCACCCATGTTCCGGCCACGATCGAGGCCAAGTTGAATGCGCGGGGCAAGGCTCTGGCGGATACGGATTGGCATGTTCACACCTTGTATGAAGGACTTCTGCCCGGTGCGACGACGGTTCGGGCGACCTTCCACCGATATGTGATCGACGCCAACCGGGACCCGACGGGCGTGTCGCTTTATCCCGGCCAGAACACGACCTCTCTTGTGCCGCTGACGGATTTTGACGGCCAGGGCATCTGGGACATCCCGCCTTCGGAAAAGGATATCCTCGAACGACGGGAAGCTTTTCATGCACCGTATCATGCCGCCCTGAAGGCCGAGCTGGAACGCGTGAAGGCGGCGCATGGGGTTGCGGTGCTGTATGATTGCCACTCGATCCGCAGCCATATTCCTTTTCTGTTCGAAGATACTCTGCCCGATATGAGCATCGGCACGAACAATGGGGCGACCTGCGCGCCGGAAATCGAAGCCATAGCGCATGAATTCGCGGCGTCCTCGCCCTGTGCGGCTGTTCTGAATGGGCGGTTCAAGGGCGGATGGACAACGCGCCATTATGGGCGCCCCTCGGAAGGGGTTCACGCGATCCAGATGGAGCTGGCTCAGTCGACCTACCTGAAAACTGAAGCGCCGCCCTGGGCTTTTGACACCGACAAAGCCGACCGCCTGCGCCGGTGGCTCAAAGACATTCTTGACGCTATCCATGACACTGCATTGGAGCTTGCCGGATGACCGATCCTCGCAAAAATACCCGTGACATCTATCCCCCGACAGGGCCCGAACTGAACGCCAAAAGCTGGATGACCGAAGCCCCGATGCGGATGCTGATGAACAATCTGCACCCGGATGTGGCCGAGAACCCGCATGAGCTGGTTGTCTATGGCGGCATCGGCCGCGCCGCGCGGACATGGAAAGATTTTGACACCATCGTTGCCAGCCTCAAGGACCTGGAGGAAGATGAAACTCTGGTGGTGCAATCCGGCAAACCGGTCGCCATCGTTCGGACGCATGCGGATGCACCTCGGGTGCTGATCGCGAACTCGAACCTCGTGCCGCATTGGGCCAACTGGGACCACTTCAACGAGCTCGATAAGAAGGGCCTGATGATGTACGGCCAGATGACTGCCGGTTCGTGGATCTATATCGGGACGCAAGGCATCGTTCAGGGCACCTACGAAACCTTCGCCGAGGCGGGACGCCAACACTATGACGGGGACCTGAACGGCAAGTGGATTCTGACTGGCGGTCTGGGCGGCATGGGTGGTGCGCAACCTCTGGCGGCGGTCTTTGCAGGGGCGTGTTGCCTGGCTGTCGAGTGCAATCCAGACAGCATCGATTTCCGCCTGCGTACCAAGTATCTCGACGAAAAGGCCGAGTCGCTGGACGAAGCGCTGGAAATGATCGACCGCTGGACCAGGGCGGGCGAGGCGAAATCGGTCGGTTTGCTGGGCAATGCGGCCGAGATTTTCCCCGAAATCTACCGGCGGATGCAGGCGGGCGGGATGCGCCCTGACATCGTGACCGACCAGACCAGCGCCCATGATCCGGTCAACGGCTATCTGCCATTGGGCTGGGGCATGGCGCAGTGGAAAGACAAGAGGGAAAGCGACCCCAAGGCCGTGGAAAAGGCAGCCCGAGCGTCGATGAAGCAACACGTGGCCGCCATGGTCGATTTCTGGAACGCGGGTGTGCCAACCCTGGACTATGGCAACAACATCCGGCAGGTGGCGCAGGACGAAGGCTTGGAAAACGCCTTTGCCTTCCCCGGTTTCGTGCCCGCCTATATCCGCCCGTTGTTCTGCCGCGGCATTGGCCCGTTCCGCTGGTGTGCGCTGTCGGGTGATCCCGAGGATATCTACAAAACTGACGCAAAGATGAAGGAACTGTTCCCCGAAAATACCCATCTGCACAATTGGCTCGACATGGCGCAGGAGCGCATCGCCTTTCAGGGCCTGCCCGCGCGCATCTGCTGGATCGGACTGGGTGACCGCCACAAGGCTGGGCTGGCATTCAACGAGATGGTCAAAACCGGAGAATTGAAGGCGCCGGTCGTCATCGGTCGCGACCACCTCGACAGCGGCTCGGTCGCGTCGCCGAACCGCGAAACCGAGGCGATGAAGGACGGCTCGGACGCGGTGTCGGATTGGCCGCTGCTGAATGCGCTGGTCAATACCGCCTCGGGCGCGACATGGGTCTCGCTGCACCACGGAGGCGGCGTTGGCATGGGTTTCAGTCAACATGCGGGTGTCGTGATTTGTGCCGACGGAACCGATGCAGCGGCCAGACGTCTCGAACGGGTTCTGTGGAACGATCCGGCTTCTGGCGTCTGGCGTCACGCAGATGCGGGTTATGCGGATGCCAAGGCCTGCGCACGTAAACACGGGCTGCGTCTGCCGGGGATTCTGGGCTGATTTGCCATTCATCTTTGAATTTGTCTGCATGGCTTAGCGCTAACGTCTCATTTTCCGGTTTCGAACCGGGGATGTTTCCGCTAGGGCTAAGCCGTTAAGCAGCCCGCCAGGCTAACGACAACTGACAAAGGTGGCTCGCCCGTTGCTCGATATTGCACAAGTCCGCACTGTTCTTTCGGACGTCTATGACCTCGCCCCATCGGCCACGTTGGCCAATGAGATGAAAGACACGTTTGCCCGTATGGATCGTGTGATCAGCCCGCCGGATTGGGCGATCTATGCGCCCTATGTGCGGGCGATCAACGCGCTCAAGAAAGAGCGTAACGCCGTGATCCTTGGGCACAATTACATGACACCGGAAATCTATCATGGTGTGTCCGATTTCGTGGGTGACAGCCTGCAACTGGCGATCAAGGCCAGCGAGGTGGAAGAGGATGTGATCGTTCAGGCCGGGGTTCATTTCATGGCCGAGACATCGAAAATTCTGAGCCCCGGGAAAACTGTTCTGATGCCCGACATGGATGCCGGCTGTTCTTTGGCAGAATCGATTACTGCCGAAGGAATCGACGAAATGCGGGCCAAATACCCAGGTGCGCCGGTTGTGTCTTACGTGAACACCACTGCCGAGGTCAAAGCGGCCTCGGATATCTGCTGCACCTCGTCGAACGCCTTGCAGATCGTGAATGCCATGGAGAGCGACACGGTCATCATGACGCCGGATCAATATCTGGCTCAAAACGTGGCGAATGAAAGCCACAAGAACGTGGTGTACTGGCCCGGTTCCTGCATCGTGCATGAACAATACACCGCACAGGACCTGCGCGACTTCCGGGAATGGAACCCCGGAACACGCCTGATTGCGCACCCGGAATGCCCGCCGGATGTGGTGGCCGAGGCGGATTTTTCCGGTTCAACCAGCGGGATCATCAAATATGTGCATGATGAGAAACCCGAAAAAGCGATGCTGATCACCGAATGTTCGATGGCGTCGAACATCGCGGATGAACTGCCCGAGGTCGATTTCGTAGGGCCGTGCAATATGTGCCCGTACATGAAAAAGATCACGCTGGAAAAGATCCTCTATGCGTTGCACACGATGGAAGGCCAGGTCGAGGTCGCCGAAGACGTGGCAAAGAAGGCGCGCAAATCTGTTCAGGCGATGATTGATCTGTCCCGCAAGCTCGGCATCTGATCGGCAATGACCGACATCACCACGGATCGCGTCGTTATTGTCGGGGCCGGGATTGGCGCGCTTTATGCTGCGCTGAAACTGGCGCCGCGCCCGGTGGTGATCATCTCGCCTGATCCTTTGGGCGAAGGTGCAAGTTCGGCATGGGCGCAGGGCGGCGTGGCGGCAGCGATGGACCTGGCCGACAGCCCGGAAAGCCACGCCGTTGATACCGTCAATGCCGGGGCAGGCACTGTCGAGCCTGACGTTGCGGATTTGGTGACGCGAGAGGCGCGGGATTATATTCTGGACCTGACCACTTTGGGCACACCATTTGATCGCACCGAGGGTGGCGGGTATGTCCTGTCCCGAGAAGCCGCGCACAGTTTTGCCCGTGTCGTGCGGGTAAAGGGCGATCAGGCCGGCAGTGAAATCATGGCCGCCCTGATCGAACGAGTGCGCGAAACTCCGTCAGTGCAGGTGTTGGAAGGGGTCCTTGCCGTTGCGCTAGAAGTGACGGATGGGCGCGTGGTGGGCGTGGTTTTGCAGGAGGCCTCGGAAAGCGGATCCGCGCCCGTGACGCTTCGTGCACCTGCCGTATTGTTGGCGGGTGGCGGTTCTGGCGGGCTTTATGCCCTGACGACCAATCCGGCCCGCATCCGGGGGCAGGTTATCGGAATGGCCGCACGGGCGGGGGCGCTGATCGCCGATGCCGAATTCGTGCAGTTCCACCCCACCGCCATGGACGTGGGTGAAGATCCGGCCCCGCTGGCGACCGAGGCCCTGCGCGGAGAAGGGGCAATACTGATAAACAAGCACGGCGAGCGTTTCATGCAGGCCGTTCACCCTGATGCCGAGCTTGCCCCGCGCGACGTTGTGGCCCGGGCGATATTTGCCGAGGTACAGGCCGGCAACCGCCCGATGCTGGACACCCGCAAGGCTTTGGGCGCGCAAATCAATGAACTTTTCCCGGCGGTTGCCGCATATTGCGCGCGCAACGGAATCGATCCGGTCCGGGATGCGATCCCGGTTGCTCCAGCAGCGCATTACCACATGGGCGGGATTGCCACAGGCACTGATGGCCGCGCGACGCTGGATCGGTTGTGGGTGTGCGGCGAGGCGTCTTCGACCGGCCTTCACGGCGCCAACCGGCTGGCCTCGAACGGTTTGCTCGAAGCGTTGGTGTTTGCACGCATCTGTGCCCAGAACATTGCGCGTTCGATACCGGACACTTCCGCGTCGGAACCTGTGGCCCTTCGATTTGATCAAGCTGACATCCCTGATACGTCCGATGCGGTCAGTATGTTGCGCACGACCATGTCGCGCGATGTTGGCGTTGTCCGGGACCGCGCCGGGTTATGCCGGGCATTGCGCAGGATTGCCACGCTCGAAGAGCAGCATGGCACATGCCCGTCCTTCAGAAACATGTGTGCCACAGCAACCTTGATCGCCGCGGCGGCATTGCAGCGCGAAGAAAGCCGCGGCGCGCATGAGCGATCCGACTTTCCGGAAGCTGCCGATGGCCCCGGCAAACGATCCCAGATATATCTTAGCGACGCGCTGCACATTCGCGCCGAAGCCTGCAAGGAAATATCATGAGTTTTGCGACCCTGCCCGATCTGATCCTCGAACCCGTCATCCGCGCGGCGCTGATGGAGGATCTGGGAGCATACGGTGATGTGACCACCCGCGCCGTGATCCCACCGAACGCGACCTATACGGCCCGGCTGAATGCGCGTGAGGATGCCGTCGTTTCGGGCATGCAGGTGGCGACGATAGCGTTCCGGCTGGTCGACCCGACGCTTGAGGTTGAGGTGCATGTCAAGGATGGCCAGCCTTGTCGGCGCGGCGACACGCTGATGACCATCAAAGGTTCTGCGGCCTCGATCCTGTCGGGTGAGCGGGTCGCGCTGAATTTTGCCGGTCGTCTGACCGGTATTGCCACAAAAACAGCCAGCTTTGTTCAGCAGACAAAGGGCACGAATGCCCGCATGACCTGTACCCGCAAAACCACGCCCGGACTTCGCATCGTGGAAAAACAGGCCGTGCTGCATGGCGGCGGTTTCAATCATCGCTACTCTTTGTCCGACGCGATCCTGATCAAGGACAACCACATCGCCGCCGCCGGGGGTGTGCGTCAGGTTCTTGAGGCCGCCAAAGCGCAAGCCAGCCACATGATGGCCGTCGAGATCGAAGTCGATCGACCGGACCAGCTGGCCGAAGTCCTCAGGATTGGCGGCGCGTCCGTCGTATTGCTGGACAACATGGATGACGAGATGCTGCGCGAAGCGGTTGCCATGGTGGACGGGCGGATGAAGACCGAAGCCAGCGGTAATGTGACGTTGGATCGGGTTGCATCAATTGCGGCGACCGGGGTCGATTACATCTCGTCCGGGGCGCTGACGCATTCCGCCCGAACCGTTGATCTGGGTCTTGATTTCTGAAAAATTTCTGAAAAGCGCGGCATTTCTGCTTGATTTGAGATCGTTTGCGCCAACACGGTTGCGCCTTCAGGTTTTATCGATAATAAATCCTCGGCAACGCAAGATGCAGGAAGTTTTATAGATAAAATGATCATCCCTCATTCCGGCTGGACCCGAAAGTCTGCGCAAGCTGTTCATGACCTCCCGTTGATGGACCTTCTGTTCCGGGCACAGACCGTGCACCGCGAGAACTTTGATCCGAACAAGGTCCAGACCTCTAAGCTGCTGTCGATCAAAACCGGCGGGTGCGCCGAGGATTGCGCCTATTGCTCGCAATCGGCCCGCAACGGATCCACCCTGCCTGCATCGAAGCTGATCGAAGTTCAGCGTGTACTGGCCGAGGCCAAAAAGGCCCGCGACGGTGGCGCGACCCGGTTCTGCATGGGGGCCGCCTGGCGCGAGCCCAAGCCGCGCGATATGCCTGCCCTGATTGCCATGGTGGAAGGCGTCAAGGCGATGGGCATGGAAACCTGCATGACGCTGGGCATGCTGGATGACACCCAGGTGGTTCAACTGCGCGATGCCGGGTTGGACTATTACAACCACAATATCGACACGTCCGAACGCTATTATTCCGAAGTGATCACCACCCGTACTTTCGCGGACCGGATCGACACGATGAACCGGGTGCAGGAAGCCGGAATCAAGGTCTGCTCGGGTGGTATTCTGGGGATGGGTGAACACACTGGTGACCGTATCGATATGTTGCTGACTTTGGCCAACATGACCCCGCCGCCAGATTCGGTGCCGATCAACATGCTGATGCCACAGGCTGATACCCCGCTGGCTGATGCGGAACCTGTTGATCCAATCGACTTTGTGCGGATCATCGCAACCGCTCGCATCCTGATGCCTAAAGCCTATGTTCGGTTGTCCGCCGGGCGCAGCGACATGAGCGACGAGATGCAGGCGATGTGCTTCTTCGCCGGAGCAAATTCCATCTTTGTCGGTGAAACTCTTTTGACGGCGGAAAACCCCGAAGAAGACACCGACTCGATCCTGTTTGCAAAACTTGGCCTTCAGGCCGAAACGGCTGAAGACCATAAGCGCACGGAAGCCGCCGAATGAAAGCAGTCGAACGACTGGAATCCATGCTGGGTGCGCTGGAAGCCCGGCACCGCCGCCGGGTTTTGATCCCGGCGCGCGGGCTGGATTTTGCGTCCAACGACTATTTGGGGTTGGCCGGGTCAAGCCTGTTGCAAGTGGCCGCACAGGCGGCGCTGGCGCGCGGCGTGCCCGTAGGCTCGGGCGGCTCGCGGCTGCTGCGGGGAAATCACCCAGAGCATGAGGCGCTGGAACACGAAGCAGCTGTGTACTTTGGGGCCGAGGCCGCATTGTTCATGGGTGGAGGGTTTCAGGCCAATCAGGCAATCTTTTCCACCCTGCCGGCTGCCGAGGATCTGGTTTTGTATGATGAACTGGTTCACGCCAGCGCCCACGAGGGGATGCGCGCCAGCCGAGCGGATCTGCGCGCTTTTCGTCACAACGACGTCGCGGATGCGCGAAACGTTCTGACCGAATGGCGATCCGCTGGTGGGCAGGGTCAGGTTTGGATTGCTGTTGAAAGCGTCTATTCCATGGAGGGCGATCTGGCTCCGCTGGAAGATTTGTCATGTTTGGCGCGTGAAGCCCAAGCTGTTCTGATCGTGGATGAGGCGCACGCCACCGGCGTTTTCGGGGCAAATGGCAAAGGTTTGGCGCATGATCTGAACGCTGACCTTCTGACCCTGCACACCTGCGGCAAGGGACTTGGAGTTTCCGGCGGGCTGATCTGTGGCCCGCGGGCGATGATCGATACCCTGATCAACCGCGCACGGCCCTTTATCTTTGCAACGGCGCCGTCCCCTCTGAATGCTGCGCTGGTACGGGCTGTCCTGCGTGAACTGGCCGGGAATGATGATTTGGTCACTGCTGCACGCAAACGTCTGCGCCATGCACATAAGGCGGCCCGCGAAACAGGGTTGCCTGACGCGGCCTTGAACAGCCAGATCATTCCCGTCGTTCTTGGGGACGAGGTCCGCACGATGGCGATGGCACAGGCATTGCAACATCAGGGGTTCGACATTCGCGGCATTCGCCCGCCCACCGTTCCAAAAGGCACATCCCGTCTGCGCGTCTCGATCACCGGGAATGTCAGTCCTGAGGACATTTCGGCCCTGTTTGCAACCATCTCCAGCCATCAGTCGGAGGCCGCATGAGCGCTCTGGTCATTGTCGGAACCGACACGGGCGTCGGAAAAACAGTTTTTTCGGCTGGCCTGACGGCGGCCCTGAACGCCACTTACTGGAAGCCGGTTCAATCGGGGCTCGAGGATGCGACGGACACGGAAACCGTCTGCACCTTGTCCGGTGTGGACGTGTTGCCCGAGGCGTATCGCCTGAACATGCCTGCCTCACCCCATCTTTCTGCCGAGGATATGGGCATAGAGATCGATCTGTCCCGGCTCGCGCTGCCGCAAGTTGACGGGCCGCTGGTTGTGGAAGGGGCAGGGGGGCTGATGGTGCCTCTGAACCGCAAATCCTACTATCTGGATCTGATTGCCCAATGGCAGGCCCCGGTCGTTCTGGTCGCACGCACGGCGTTGGGAACGATCAACCACACCACGTTGTCCTTGATGGCGCTTCGAAGCGCTGGGTGCGAGGTGGTCGGCGTTGCCTTTGTCGGAGATCCGGAGCCCGACGTGGAACAAACCATCGTCGAAATGAGCAAGGTGCGACACCTCGGACGTTTGCCTTATCTTGGCGACCTGACGCAGCAAAGCTTGTTAGAAGCTTTCTCGTCCATAGACGTGGCGACCATACGGAGGTTTCTGTGACCCCGCTGGAGTTTGACGCCCACCACCTTTGGCATCCCTATACCAACGTGGCCGATCCCGGTGCGATGCATCTTATCGACCGGGCCGAGGGCGTGTATCTTTATCGGGAGGACGGCGCAAAGATGATAGACGCCATGTCGTCATGGTGGTGCGCCATCCACGGCCACAAGCATCCCGAAATTACGTCCGCCATGCAGTCCCAGCTGGAAAAGATGCCTCATGTGATGTTCGGGGGGATGACACACCATCCGGCCATTGATCTGGGGCGCAGGATGGTCGACATGTTGCCCGAGGGGCTGGACCGCATTTTCTATTGCGACAGTGGGTCTGTCTCGGTCGAAGTGTCGATGAAGATGGCGGTGCAGTATCAAATGGCCCATGGCCGCACCCGCAAATTCGAATTTGCCACAATTCGGGGCGGCTATCACGGTGACACGTGGAAAGCGATGAGCGTCTGTGACCCTGTGACGGGTATGCACGGGCTGTTCCGAGGGGCTTTGTCGATCCAGCACTTCCTGCCGCGTCCCCAGGTTCGGTTGGGGGATGACTGGCCCGAAGACCCGGCGTTGAACGGATTGGAGGCGCTGGAACGACTGTTGGCCGACAAGGGCGATCACCTCGCGGCCCTGATCCTTGAGCCCGTGGTTCAAGGCGCCGGGGGCATGTATTTCTATCATCCCCAATGGCTGCGCGCGGCACGCGCCATGTGCGATGCTCATGACGTGCTGATCATTTTTGACGAGATCGCAACCGGGTTTGGCCGAACCGGCAAGCTGTTTGCCACCGATCATGCGGGCATCACCCCGGATATAATGTGTTTGGGCAAGGCATTGACCGGTGGGCATATCTCGTTTGCTGCTACCGTGACCAGCAAGCAGGTGGCGTATGGCATTGGCAACAGTGAGGCCGGAGTGTTCATGCACGGCCCGACCTTTATGGCCAACCCTCTGGCCTGTGCCGCTGGTTCGGCCAGCCTCAGACTGCTTGCCGAGGGGGACTGGCAGCGCCAGGTGGCCGATATCGAAGACCAGATGCGGACCGAACTGGAGCCAGCGCGCAGTTTGCCGGGCGTTGCAGATGTCAGGGTTCTTGGCGCTATTGGCGTTATTGAAATGAAGGAATCGGTTGATCCTTCGGTTGCTCATCGGCTGGCACCTGAAACCGGAGTGTGGCTGCGCCCCTTTGCGCGAAACATCTATTGCATGCCGCCTTACATTGTTTCGCCTGATGAACTCAGCCGGATCACCAGCGCGATGGTCGCTTTGGCCGCGGGGCAGCAATGAGACACCAGTGGCTGGCGCAATCGGATGACAGCAAGCTGACACTGGTTTTCGGGGGGTGGGCGCTGGGTGCTGCCCCGTTCCGCGGGCTGACCGGAAGCGGATCTGTTCTGCTGGTGGGTGACTATACCCGGCTTGATGATCCCTTGCCCGATCTGACCGGGTTTGACCGCGTCGAAATGCTTGCGTTTTCCTTCGGTGTCGCATCCGCGGCCCATTGGCTGGCCAGCACAGGGTTTCGCCCTGACCGGCTGGTTGCCGTCAGTGGTACGTTGCATCCTGCCTGCGCAGACCGGGGCATCGCGCCCGATATTGTCCGGGCCACGGCGGATCAGCTGTCATCGGCAAGTTTCGTCAAATTTTGCCGACGCGCCGGACTGTCTGCTGACATACCTGAACTGGACATCGAGCAGGCAAGAAAGGAACTTCACGCGGTCATCGAACGTGGCTCGGCGCCTGATCCCGGCTTTGATCGGGTTTGGATATCAGAGCGGGACCGGATCATTCCGACCAATGCTCAGAGGGCGGCCTGGGCCGCAACCCCGGATGTGGTCAAGGGCGTTGCCGCTCCGCACGTGCCATTTGAACCGGGCCAAAGCTGGGCGGAGTGGATGTCATGACGGCGCAATTGGCGGACAAGGTTCAGCGAAGCTTCAGCCGAAGCTTCCAGACTTACAACGATACAGCCAGCCAGCAGGCCTGGGTTGCCCGCAAGCTGGTTTCCGAGATGCACCGGGTTGGCGCGCCGAACCGGTTTGATGTGGCCTTCGAGCTGGGATGCGGCACTGGCCATCTGACCCGGTTGCTGCGGCAGAACTTTGACCTTCCCGATTTTCACGTGAACGATATAGCGCCGCAGGCTCGGGCGACGGCAGATGCGGAAAATGCGGCCTTCATTGCCGGAGACGTCCGCCTGGTCGAATGGCCCGCAAAGTTGGATTTGGTCGCGTCGGCCTCGATGATCCAATGGATGGAGGATCCGGCCGGTTTGCTGCAACAGGTTGCCGAAGCGCTTGAACCCGGAGGGTGGCTGGCCGTTTCCGGGTTTGGCCCAATGCAATATCAAGAGCTTGCGCAAATCGGTTCGACAGCCCGTGCACCGGGCCTATGCCTGCCTGACACCCTTGCAACCGCCATAGATAGGCCGTTCAAGATTCTGACGGTTGGCCAAAGCGTTCGGCCATCCTACTTTGACACGCCGAGAGAAGTGCTGAAACATTTGCGCAGTACAGGGGTAAATGGCCGGGCTCAGGGTGCATGGACCCGGTCCACCTTGGCCCGGTTCGAAGCTGACTACGTGCAGAAGTTCGCAGAAGACGGCAGGGTTCCTCTGACTTACCATCCGGTGTGGGTCATTGCCGAAAAGCGCTAGGCACTTATTCGGCAATGACAAGGTCGATTTCATTCGCCGACAGCATCTGGCAGATGCCCTCGGGCGGGTTCACATCGGTAAAGAACAGATTGATCTTGTCGGCAGGTTCCAATGTGACCGGCGCGCGCTTTCCCAGCTTTTCGCCATCGGCCACGACAATGCGGACCTGTGCGTTTTGAATGGCGACGCGGGCCAAGTTTGCTTCTTGCAGGTCGTGCAGCATAAAGCCCGGGTCCGCATTGACCGCCCCGACTGAAAGAACGGCGAAACGGACGTTCAAACGTTTGATCAGGTCCTGAGCTTCAACGCCGAATGCGCCCCCATCGTGCGACCGCAGCTCGCCACCAGCCATGAAGACCCGGTTGTTGTTTCGTGAAGCCAATGCCTGCGCCACAAAAACCGAGTTCGTTACGACAAAGAGATCGCTGTGGTTGCCAAGCGCCTGCGCCACATAAGCGGTAGTAGAGCCGATATCGAGGAAAACGGAGTCGCCGTCACTGATGACCTCGGCAACCGCCTTCGCCAGCTTCTCTTTCGCGTCAACCTTCTTGTCCAGGCGGCTTTGCAGCGACGGTTCCAGAATGTCTTCGAGAAGATGAACCCCGCCATGGACCTTGCGCACGATGCCGCGTTCTTCCAGATTGCGGACGTTTCGCCGAATGGTTTCCAGGCTGACCCCAAGTTCATTCGCCAGAACGCTTACGCGGCACGAACCGCCCGCGCGAAAAAGGGCGCGCAGGATTTCTTCTTCTCGTTGGTTTGTGGTTGGCAGGTTCATGTTTCGCGCTCTGATGGCATTGTCATAAGGGACGTTAAGCCATACCACAATACCCACATAAAGCAACGTTACCCAAGGGTATGGCTTTAGAAATTTGCTTCAAACAGGAAATAATGTGGCTTTACGTGGTTTTTATTGACACAAAAGCCCACGATGTGGTCGTCTGTATTCAATACCACCGATTCATCGAAAAAATCACGACAGGGAGAAGGTGTTATGAATTGTAAAATGGGAATTTCTGCGCTGGCCATCATGGCCGCCGGAGCCGCAACAACTGCATGGGCTGTTGAGTCCACGGACCCAATCAAACTGACGCTGCACGACTGGTCGGGGCAGTTGATCAATACCAAGATCATGGGTTCGATCCTGGAAGAAGCCGGGTACAACGTTGAATATGTTCAGGCGGATTACATTGCTCAGTTCGCCGGTCTGAAAACGGGTGACCTGCATCTGGCAATGGAAATCTGGGAAACCACCGGACGCGAAGCGCTGGACGAGGCAACCGGCACCGGCAAGGTCGTCAGTGTTGGCGAAACCGGCCTGATGGCGATCGAAGAATGGTGGTATCCCAGCTACATGAAGGAACGGTGCCCGGGATTGCCGAATTGGGAGGCGCTGAAAGACTGCGCCGAGGAATTCGCGACGGCGGAAACTGCTCCGAACGGGCGTTATGTCGGCGGCCCGGTGACCTGGGGTGGCTTCGATGACGAACGTGTCGAAGCGCTTGAACTGGATTTCGAAGTCGTCCATGCGGGCACCGACGCGGCCCTGTTTGCAGAATTGGAATCCGCTTATCAAAGGCAGGATCCAATTGTTCTGTGGGTCTACGTCCCGCACTGGGCACCGGCGAAATACGAAGGCGAGTTCGTCGAGTTCCCGCCATTTACGCCAGAGTGTTACAGCGACCCTTCTGTCGGTGTGAACCCGAACATGGCCTATGATTGCGGCAAGCCGCGTGGCCCGATCTGGAAAGCCGCCTGGTCTGGCCTGCAAGAAAAATGGCCGGGCGCTTATGACATCATCGAAGCCTACAAAATCAACAATGATGAAATGAGCGCCATGGTCGGCAAGGCAGACCTGGACGGCGTGGAAATCGACAGCGTTGTTGCAGAGTGGATGGAGACCAACAAAGACCGCTGGTCTGGCTGGATCTCGAAGTAATCCACTGGCCAGAGCGGGCCTGTCGCTCTCTCGGACCGCTCTGGCCTTTTTCGCGAATGAACCGGACCACCCTGATGCCCCCCAAGACCAAACTGTCGTGCCGAAACGTCTGGAAGCTTTATGGCCCCAACGCAGATCGGTTGCTGCGGACAACCCCCGAACCTACGGCAGAAGAAATTCGCAAGGCAGGCGTGATCGGCGCAGTGCGCAACGCCAATATCGAGATCTTGGAAGGTGAGATTTTCGTCATCATGGGCCTGTCGGGGTCCGGCAAATCCACTCTGGTACGGTGTTTGTCCCGGTTGATCGAGCCAACCGCCGGAGAAGTTCTGTTCGACGATGCTGACCTTTTGCGCGCCAGCGAGAATGAGCTGATCGAAATCCGGCGTCACAAGATGGGCATGGTGTTCCAGCATTTCGCGTTGCTGCCGCATCTGACCGTTTTGCAGAATGTGATGTTTCCGTTGACGATTCAGGCCACACCCAAACCCGAAGCCGACGCCAAGGCCCGCGAGGTGGTGGAACTGGTCGGTTTGAAGGGGCGCGAGGATTATTACCCGCGTGAGCTGTCCGGCGGCCAGCAGCAGCGCGTCGGCATTGCCCGCTCCTTGGTGACCGAGCCTGATCTATGGTTTCTGGACGAGCCGTTCTCGGCCCTCGACCCGCTGATCCGGCGCGAGATGCAGGATGAGTTCCTTAGGTTGCAGGAGCGGTTGCACAAGACCATCGTTTTCATCACCCATGATTTCGAAGAGGCCGTTCGCCTGGCCGACCGCATCGCCATCATGAAGGACGGAGAGGTGATCCAGATCGCCACGCCGGAAGAGTTGGTGATGCACCCGGCCACAGACTATGTGGCTGAATTTACGAAACATATCCCCCGTTCCAAGGTCCTGACTGTCGGCGGTGTCATGGCCCCCGGCGCTGTTGGCGAGGGCAATCCGATCTCTCAATCCACGCGCATCTCGGACGTGGCGGAACGGATTATCGCGGCAGATGCGCCGATCCCTGTCGTGGATGCAGAGGGCCAACCCGTCGGAGCGATTGACCGCAAGGCCGTTGCGCATGTGCTGTTCGGCGGCGGAGACACGGCATGATCCGCCTGACCCGCAGCCAGATGGCAATTCTGCTGCTTGTTCTGATCACCATCGTGCTTGGCTATTTCGGTCGTGATTTGAGCAAGGCGCTGGATGCGCGCTGGTTGACCAAGTTCCCTTCGGCCTGGGTGATCCCGTTCAAAACCTACATTTCCTCGGCGATGACATGGCTGATCGAGGATGCCGCCATCGGGCCGGTGTCCTTCACCGATGTCACCCGCGCCATCGCGTGGTTGATCGAGCAGCCCTACAATCTGGTATTGGCTCTGCTGGCCGACGGCTTTGTCAGCGGTCAGGGAAATGACGCGCAGGTCATCCTGCCTGCGATCAGCTGGATCGTGGTCATCACCGCCGTTGTCGCCTTGGGTCAATATTGCCGTGACTGGGGATTGGCCGTTCTGGTCGGGGCTTGCTTCGTCTATCTTGCAGTTTTCGGACAATGGGACAGTGCTATGGTGACGCTGGCCTCGGTCCTGATCGCGGTGCCGATTGGAGCGGGCGGCGGGTTGCTGTTGGGCATTCTCGCCTATCGCCATCCGCTTTTTGAAAAGATCATCTCACCAATACTGGACCTGATGCAGACGATCCCGATCTTTGCCTATCTGGTGCCGATCCTGTTCATGTTTGGCTTTGGCCCGATCTCTGCCTTGGTCGCGACGATCATCTATGCGACCCCGCCGATGGTGCGGATCACAACGTTGGCGCTGAAAGGTGTGGATCCTGAGATCCTGGATTTCGGACGCATGGCGGGCACGACCCGTCGGCAGTTGATGTGGCGCGTGCTTGTGCCCTCGGCCAGCCACAGCCTGATGGTGGGCGTCAATCAGGTGATCATGCTGACCCTGAACATGGTCATCATCGCCTCGATGATCGGGGCTGGGGGGCTGGGCTTTGACGTCCTCGCCGCGCTGCGCCGTCTGGACATTGGGGCAGGGTTCGAAGCCGGCATCGCCATCGTGGTACTGGCCATCGCCATCGACCGTCTGAGCCAGGCCTTTGCCGAACGGATGGGGCAGGTGCATCATGAGGTCCCCGGCTCGTGGATCGCGCGTCATCGCCGGACGTTTCTGGTCGTGGTCCTGATGCTGCTGACCTGGGTGCTGGGACAGTTCTCGCCTCTGTTGCTGGAATATCCTGAAAGTCAAACCATCACCACCGGCGCGTTCTGGGACAACACGGTCGAATACCTGAACGTCAACTATTTCGACGCGTTCGAGGCCATCAAAGTTTTCTTCCTGACCTGGTTCATGATCCCGATCAAAACGGTTCTGCTGGGCATCCCGTGGCCATGGGCCATCGCGATGCTGTTCCTGTTGGGCTGGCACGCAGGCGGTTGGCGGCTGGCGTTGCTGTGTGGCGGAATGGCGTCGCTGATACTTGTGTCGGGCCTGTGGTCAAAGGCGATGGTGACAGTGTATCTGTGCGGCGCATCTGTCATTCTGGCGACGCTGATCGGGGTGCCTCTGGGTGTTCTGGCGGCACTGAACAAACGCGCTGGAACGGCCATCAACCTGCTGATCGACACGCTGCAAACCCTGCCCAGCTTTGTTTATCTGATCCCTGTCGTCATGCTGTTCCGGGTCGGCGATTTCACCGCCCTGATTGCCATCGTTCTCTATGCGCTGGCCCCGGCGGTCCGTTATGCCGCCCATGGTGTGCGCTCGGTAAGTGAGGAACTGATCGAGGCGGGTCTGGTTTCGGGCTGCACCCGCAAACAACTGCTGCGCCATATCCGCCTGCCGATGGCGTTGCCTGAAATCCTGCTGGGCGTCAATCAGACGATCATGCTGGCGCTGTCGATGCTGGTGATCACCGCCCTCGTCGGCACCCGCGATCTGGGGCAGGAGGTCTATATCGCCCTGACCAAGGCCGATACCGGCCGCGGTCTGGTGGCCGGCCTGTCGATTGCCTTCATCGCCATCATCGCTGATCGGTTGATCAATGCCAGTGCCCGCCAGGCCCGCATCCGCTTTGGACTGGAGAGTTGATATGAGCCATCCCGACCTGATGACCCGCATCCGCGCTCTGCCGATCTGGCAGGGAGAGATCGAGGCCACTCCGCTGACCGGTGGCATCACCAATGTGAACTACAAGGTCACGGACGGCAGCGGGTCTTATGTGGTTCGTGTGGGCGACGACATCCCCCTGCATCAGGTGATGCGGTTCAATGAGCTGGCCGCCAGCAAAGCAGCCAATGCGGCGGGTCTGTCGCCTGCCGTGCTGCATTCCTCGGGCGATTTGACAGTGCTGGAATTCATCGAAAGCCGCACATTGACGGAAGAAGATGTACGCCACCCGAACATGCTGCCCCGAGTTCTGGAATTGGTGAAGGCCTGTCATGTCGAAGTGCCGAAACACCTGCGCGGGCCGTCGCTGGTATTCTGGGTGTTCCATGTCATCCAGGACTATGCCGCAACGCTAACCGAGAATGACAGCGCCCATGCAAAGCTGATCCCCGATCTGATAGACGCAGGCACGCTGCTGGAACGTGAGGCAAGGCCGTATGACATCGTGTTCGGCCATAACGACCTGCTCTGCGGCAATTTTCTGGACGACGGCAACCGCCTTTGGCTGATCGATTTCGACTATGCCGGGTTCAATTCTCCGCTGTTCGATCTGGGCGGGCTGGCGTCGAACAATGGCCTGTCGTCTGAACAGGAAGACTGGGTGTTGGAGAGCTATTTTGAAGCCCCGGTCACCGACGATCTGCGCCACCGCTATGCGGCGATGAAATGTGCCTCGCTGCTGCGGGAAACCATGTGGAGCATGGTGTCCGAGATCACCTCGGATATCGACTTTGATTACGCAGCCTACACAGCTGAAAATCTGGCGCGGTTCCGCGCGGCCCTTACCGATTTCAAAAATACCTGAGGACAGACATGACCGACCTTCCGACAACAGCCAAAGCCGTCATTATCGGTGGCGGGATCATCGGCTGCTCGACCGCGTATCACCTGGCCAAGCTGGGCTGGACGGATACGGTGCTGCTGGAGCGCAAGAAGCTGACCTCGGGCACCACTTTCCACGCCGCGGGTCTGGTGGGGCAGTTGCGTTCGAACGCCAATATCACGCAATTGCTGGGTTATTCCGTCGATCTGTACAACAAGATCGAAGAGGAAACAGGGCTTGGCACTGGCTGGAAGATGAACGGCGGCTTGCGTCTGGCCTGCAACGAAGAGCGCTGGACCGAGGTGAAACGCCAGGCCACTACGGCGCATTCCTTTGGTCTGGACATGCAGCTTCTGACCCCATCCGAGGCGCAGGAGCTGTGGCCCTTGATGGATGTCTCTGACGTGATCGGCGCGGCTTACCTGCCGACTGACGGTCAGGCGAACCCGTCAGATATCACGCAGGCATTGGCCAAGGGCGCCCGCATGGCCGGGGCGAAGATATTCGAAGATACCAAAGTCACCGATATCGAGATCGAAGATGGCAAAATTCGCGCGGTGATTACTGAACATGGTCGGATCGAGTGTGAAAAGGTGATCTGCTGCGCCGGGCAATGGTCCCGCACCTTTGCCAGCCGCTTTGGCGTCAACGTTCCTCTGGTTCCGATGGAGCACCAGTACATGGTGACTGAACCTTTCGGCGTGCCCGGCAATCTGCCCACTCTGCGCGATCCCGACCGGCTGACCTACTACAAGGAAGAAGTCGGAGGTCTGGTCATGGGCGGCTATGAGCCGAACCCGATCCCCTGGGCCTCCAAGGGTATTCCGCAAGGCTTCCACTATACCCTGCTTGACAGCAACTTCGATCATTTCGAACAGCTTATGGAACTTGCGCTGGGTCGCGTGCCCGCGTTGGAGAACGCTGGCGTCAAGACGCTGACCAACGGGCCGGAAAGCTTCACGCCCGACGGCAATTTCATCATCGGCGAAGCGCCCGAGTTGAGGAACTTCTTCGTCGGTGCTGGCTTCAATGCCTTTGGCATCGCGGCTGGCGGTGGTGCGGGCATGGCGCTGGCGGAATGGGTGCATAAGGGCGAGCCGCCCTTCGATTTGTGGTCTGCCGATATCCGTCGCTTTGGCCGCCCGCATTTCGACACCGACTGGGTTCGCACCCGTACTGTCGAGGCATATGGCAAACACTACACGATGGGTTGGCCGCATGAGGAACATGACTCGGGCCGCCCCTGCCGAAAATCGCCGCTTTATGACACGCTGAAAAAGCAGGGCGCGTGTTTTGGCGAGAAACTGGGCTGGGAACGCCCCAACTGGTACGCGGACGCGTCAAAGGGCGAGGTGCCCAAGGATGAATACAGCTTTGGCCGCCAGAACTGGTTCGATGCCGTCGGGCGGGAACATAAAGCGGCACGTGAAGCGGCTGTGTTGTTCGATCAGACCTCTTTCGCCAAATTCGCCCTCAAGGGTCCGGATGCTTTGGCAGCGTTGAACTGGATCTGCGCCAATGATGTGGACAAGCCGGTTGGCGCGCTTGCCTACACCCAGATGCTGAACGACAAGGGCGGGATCGAGTGTGACCTGACCGTTGGGCGCGTGGCCCATGATGAGTTCTATATCGTCACCGGCACCGGCTATGCCACCCATGACTTCGACTGGATCAACCGCAGCATTCCCGAGGGCATGAATTGCCAGCTTTTCGATATCACCTCATCGAATGCGGTTCTGTCATTGATGGGGCCAAAATCACGTGAGATTCTGGCGCCGGTGACGCGCGATGACGTCTCGAACAGCGGGTTCAAGTTTGGCACGATCCGCACCATCGGCATCGCCGGGTGCCCGGTCAAGGCGCTGCGCGTGACTTATGTGGGTGAACTGGGCTGGGAACTGCACCTGCCGGTGGAATATGCACAAACCGTGTATGACGCCTTGATGGAGGCAGGGCGCCCGCATGGTTTGATCAATGCGGGCTACAGGGCGATTGAATCGCTGCGTCTTGAAAAAGGCTATCGCGCCTGGGGCTCGGATATCGGGCCGGATCATACGCCGTTCGAAAGCGGCTTGGGCTGGGCCGTAAAACTCCGGAAAAATATTGATTTCAAAGGGCGCGCCGCATCTGAGGCGCAAAAAACCGGCGGCGTAAAGAAGATGCTGGCATGTTTCACGGTTGACCCCGAGGTTGTTCTTCTGGGGCGTGAAACGATCTATCGGAATGGCGAAAGGGTCGGATGGCTGACTTCGGGCGGCTATGGTTACACCGTCGAAAAGTCGATCGGCTACGGTTACATCCGAAACGCCAACGGTGTCGACGCACAATACGTCACATCAGGGACATATGAATTGGATGTCGCCACTCAGAGGGTTCCTTGCGAAGTGACGCTGAAACCGCTTTACGACCCGCAGATGAGCCGGGTGAAGACCTGACCCGAGGGTGCAAGAGCAGATCTACCGACACACGCACGGCGATCGGAACACATGGGGAAAGCATGCAAACAGGGCAAATCCGCCCCGAGTGTCCGAATGTTCGTCGAATCTGACGGATTTCGATCCATAAGCCATTGATAAAGTTTCAGTATTGTCACACCTCATGCCCATCTGAAAACTGAACTGCAAGACTTCTCATTCAGCTTTCAGGGCAAACAACCTTTCATCCGTCGGAGATTGGATGACTTCAGCCGAAAAGGACCGAAAATGGTAACCCCAGATGCGTTGACTGAACACGCGATGAAGATTGCTGATATTGCCACGGAGTCCGCGATGCGGTTTTTTCGGGGGTCTTTGGGCATTGAATTCAAACAGGATGAAAGCCCGGTGACGCAGGCCGACAAGGCAGTTGAGGCGGAAGTTCGCACCTACCTGAAACAGCATTTTCCCGGACACGGCATCTTTGGCGAAGAGCACGGTCAAGAGGCAGGCGACGGGCTTCATATGTGGGTGATTGACCCGATTGACGGAACCCGTTCGTTTCTGTCCGGCCATCCTTTGTTCGGGTTCCTTTTGGCGCACCTTGTGGATGGGCGCCCTCGGTTGGGGCTGGTCGGAATGCCGGCCTTACATGAGACCTATTTGGGTGTGGTTGATAGCGGGGCCAGCCTGAACGGGCGACCGATAAAAGTGTCGCACACCACGCGTCTGGATCAATCGGTTCTTTACGTGAATGAAGGCGACAAAATTTATCGCGATCATCCTGACCTGTTCAGCCGGCTGATGAATGCAGGGCAGACGCGCCGATTTGCCTATGATTGTTATCCCCATGCCTTGCTTGCTTCGGGGCATATCGATGCTGTGGTGGATTACGATCTGCAACCTTATGACTATCTGGCGCTCTCACCTCTGATCACGGCTGCTGGCGGAGTGATGACCGATTGGCACGGGCATGCGTTGACCCTCGATTCAGATGGCGCGGTCGTTTCCGCCGCAACCCCTGAATTGCATGCTGAACTGCTTGACCTCATCAATGTCGAAAAATGACGGTGTTGCGCAACCTTGGAAAACTATCTCCCGCGATCAGATTTGAACAAATACAAAAAGACAAAAAGTGATCCTATCGACGTTGTGACGATTCCCACGGGCAACTCCTGCGGAGCCAGAAGAAGGCGTGACAAGATATCGGACAGTGTCAGCAGAATCGCGCCCACGATCGCCGAGACGATCAGAAGGTTTCGGTGCAGAGTTCCGGCGATGCCGCGTGCAATATGAGGCACCATCAGCCCGACAAAGCCGATGACACCGGCAACGGAAACGAAACTGGCCGTCGCCAATGCGGCAACGAAAAACATGCTGAACCGCAGTCCTTGAACGGGAATACCCAGTGACGAGGCTGTGAAATCCCCGGTCAGCAGCGCGTCAAGCCACCGGCTGCGGTAAAGTGAATAGCTCAGGATCAGGCCCAGTCCGATCAGGACAAGCGGGAATGTTTCCCATCTTGCCAGTCCCAGGCCGCCAAGCATCCAGAATATCACCGAATGAGCAGCGCGATTGTCGCCAGAGAAAATCAGGTAGTTGGTGATCGCGGAAAACAGAAAGGACACCGCCAGGCCAGCCAGGATCAGTTTTTCGGGTGCGCTTGTACGCAAGCCCTGAACCAGCGCCAGAACAATGCCGGAGGCGATCAGACCACCGCAAAATGCTGCCAACGGTAACGTCCAGATTCCCAGAACATCACCCGTGACGGTGATCACCAGAACGGCGCCGGCAGCAGCACCCGAGGACAGACCGAACAGAAACGGATCTGCCAGGTCGTTTCGCGTCGTTGTTTGCAAAACGACACCAACGACGCCCAGTCCCGCACCAATCACGGCGGCAAACAAGGCACGGGGCAGGCGAAGGTCGAAGACGATCCGGTGCAAGGGCGACATGTCTCCTTCCACCAGACCGGTTCCGAGGCCGATGGCCGAAAAAACTTCGCGTATGGGGATTGGGGTGGTCCCGTAGACGATCGACAACAGCAAAAGGGCGGTCAGAACAACCGCCCCCAGCACTATCAAACGGCCCAATCGGACCATATCAGTTGGTCTCCGGGTGCATCGCCTTCGCCATCTTCTCGATCGCCTCGATATTTGCCGGGCCGGGCGTCAGTTCCTCGTAACGCAGGCCAATCCAGCGCTCGTTCTTTACCGCGTCCGTTTGTGACATCACCGGGTGATCCTTGAGGAACTGAAAGGTGTCCTCTGCGCCGTTGCCGGACTGATAATCGAGCAGCACCAGAAATTCCGGGTTGGCCGCTGCCACGGCCTCCCACGACGTGCGGCCCCAGCTGGTATCCAGATCATGCGTCACGTTCGCGCCACCCGCCGCTGTGATCATCGCATCGGGAATGGCGAACTTGCCGGCGGTGAATGGAGCATCGGCCGGTCCGTCCAACAGGAATACGCGGGGCTTTGCCAGATCGGCTGTTTTTGCTTCGATGGCTGACAATTTGTCTTTCCAGCCGGCAACCAGCGCCTCGGCCTTGTCTTCGACCTGCATGACCTTGCCCAGACGCAGAACGTCATCAATCAACAGGTTCATGCTGGCCTCGGGGCGATCCTTGTCCAGATGCACGCAGCTTTCGGTCAGGATCATGGTCTTGATACCAAAGGGTTCCAGCGTGTCGGGCGTGACATCTCCGCCGGGTTTCATGCCATAGTACCAACCGGCAAAAAACAGATCGGGTTCGACGGCCACAAGGTTTTCGATCGTCGGGTATTTAGGGGCAAGCTCTGGGATGTCGCCACGCTGAGCATCAAAATCAGGGCTTGTTTTGTACCAGCCGGTAATTCCGGTAAGCCCCACGATCTTGTCCTGAAGGCCGAGCGCAAAGGCCATATCCGTCATGTTCATGTCATGCACGACCAGACGTTCCGGCGCCGAGTCAAAAGCCAGCGGTTCGCCGCAATTGTCCACGGTGACGCCCTCTGCTGCCACCCCACTTGCCAAGCCAGCGAAGACGACCACTGGCCAGAGTTTCTGCATCATATGTAAGCTCCTGTTATTATGACAGTTTCCGTTTTCGGATATCCAGTGCGGGGATCATGCGGCCTTCGTGCTGAAAGCACAGATAATCCACGCCGAATGTCTCACGCACCCGGTCTGGGGTCAGAACTTCGCCAACAGGCCCGAACCCTGTCAGACGCGTGGCTTTCATCAACGCCACATGGCTGGCGAATTCCGGGATCATGACCAGATCATGGACGATCATGACGACCGTTACCCCCAGATCAGCGACCAGAGACAGCATGTGCCCCTTGGCATCGGGGTCCAGATGGTTGGTTGGCTCGTCCAGAAACAGCAACGACGGATTCTGGGCCAGCGCGCGCGCGATATGTGCGCGCTGACGTTCTCCGCCCGACAGTTGACCCATCGTCTTGTTGGCAAAATGCGACAGCTCGGTCGTCGTCAGCACCCGTTCAAGATCAGCCTTGTGCTGAGCCACCGAACGTTCGCCCTGAATCGGGATTTGTCCCAGCGCAACGTAGTCTTGCAGGCGCATCCGTCCGTCGGGCATTTCCTGCTGTCCGACCACAGCAATGGAGCGGGCGCGTTGGCGGGCGGACAGGGTACGAAGGCTTTGGCCTTCTATCCAAACATCACCCAAGGCAATCCGTTCAATCCCGCACAGCAGTTTCAATAGAGTGGTCTTACCGGCGCCGTTCGGCCCGGCGATTGCCAGAATTGATCCTTCTTCCAGACGAAAGGATACATCCTGCAACAGGATATCACCATTGAGCGCGTAGTACTCCAGATCCTCGGCAACCAGAAAGCTCATGATGTCCCTCGGGATGGCAAAGCGGGTATTCGCGACAGGGTCTTTGCGAAAAGGGCAGGAGGGCGGTCCGAAGCGCTGGTCCAGCCATCGTCGCTGTCGCCGAACTGGGTCGCGAATTCGACCAGGGCATCCAGGTCGTGTGATGTCTTAATGTCGCCGAACAGGTACTGCGCTTTGCCTGCGGCCTGAAATCCGACGGTCATGGCCCGTTCACAACCTGCCATGCAGGCCACCATTCGGGTTTCAAAACCGTCAGGCAGCTGAGCATCCAGCGCGTCTTGCGCAGCCTCGGCAGGCATCGTCCCCTGACATGTTGAACAGATCAGAACGTAGTGATCAGAATAGCAGGTCATTGCCGTCTCCGTCGTTTGCCAGATGCAGACAGAGGGCACATACCCAGATATTACGCAAACGCGCCATCAAGCCTCCTTCGGGGACGCCCCGCCCCGGGTTGGTTACCATGCGATGGCAGGTCTCCTGACTTGCGGGTCAAGGCTCGGCCCACCTTCCCAACCCATACGGGTCAGTGGTGAAGTGGCGTCGCTCTCCGCTTACAGTTGCGGGGGCAGTCACGGACTTGGCACATTCCAGCGCCGCACCGTGTTCCCATTTTCATCCCTTACGGAACCATCCCGCTCAGCTAGTCCGGCTATGCCAGACTTGTCAAGCGGCAGGCGAAAGGGTGGTGGATGGAATTGCAACAGTTGAGCCAGCGATCCTGCTGCGCCAGCCCGGACCGAACGGTGTCAATAGTCTGATACAAGAAGAAAATCCGGATCGGTATCTTCCTCGACCTTCGAAAACCGTGGGATCGGCTCTTCGAACACATTGTCCGTACGGTCGTCATTCACGGTCGATACCTCGCCAATAAGGCAATCGCCGCGCTCGGCCCAGAAAGCGTGCCAGATGCCGGGCATCAAAGTTACGCTTTGCCCCGGCTTCAGCCGCAAGTGTTCTCCGGGTTGCAAGGTTACAGGGCAGGCATCGCTTGGGACCGTCACCGGGTTGTCGCGGTCGACGCCACCGTTTGGATCCGAGGCATGGATTTCCAGAACGAGGTCGCCGCCGCCCCGGTTTATGATGTCTTCTGCCTTGACGATATGCCGGTGCATCGGAGAAAGCTGATTGTCTTTCGAGATCAGTAGTTTCTCCGCATAGAGCATCCCGCGCCCGGATTTCAGATCCTTCGCCTCGCCATTGCGCAGAGTGAACAGAAACAGTCCAAGTTCGTCGAAACGGCCTTGTGCGTAATCGGTTATGTCCCATCCCAGCCCGCGGCCGCGGATCGTTTCCGCCAGAGGGCTGCGCATTTTCTCGGGCGACCAATCCGCAAAGGGTGGCAACACGGCACCGAAGGACTGAATGAATGCTTGTGCCTGGGTCTTGATACGGTTGATTTCGGATCGTTTCATCATGCCATCCCGCAGGTCAAAGCTCGTGCGCCCAGGGGGGTTCCGCCCCGGCTCGGGAAACGGTCACGGCCGCCACGTCAGCGCCCAGCTCCATGGCTGCTTGCAGGCTTTCAGCCGTCAATCCGCGCAGACCTGATTTGGTCAGATGCCCTGCACGGCTGAGACCGGTCAGGACGCCGGCGTTGAACGTGTCACCTGCGCCGATCGTGTCGACCACTTCAACGGGCTTCACAGGAACCGAGACTTCGGAACCATCCGCCAGATAGCCGTGCGCCCCGTCGCTGCCACGCGTGACGATGACAACGGAAGGACCCGCCTGCAACAGCACAGACGCCTTCGCGGCTTCGGATTCAGCGCCCGGAATGATCCAGTCCAGGTCCTCGTCTGAAACCTTGACGATATCCGCTTGTGAGATCATGCGGTTCAAACGCGCTCTGAACCGGGTTTGATCCTTGATGAAACCCGGGCGGATATTCGGATCCAGCATCACCGCCCGGTCGGAACCGTGGCGGTCCAGAAGGGCGGCATAGGCATCTGCGCAAGGTTCACAGGCAAGGCTGATTCCGCCGAGATACAGGGCTGAGACAGCAGGAAGCTGATCGGGCATGTCTTCTGGCAGCAACATCCGGCCCGCGGTGTTTTCATCAACAAAGCTGTAAGTCGCGTGCCCTTCCGAGAGCTGCACAAAGGCAAGCGTGGTAGGACGGTCCGAGATGATCACATGTGTCGTGTCCACATGACTGGCTTTCAGCGCATCGATCAATTGCTGGCCGAACATGTCCGATGACAAACCTGTCAGCATCCCAACCGGAACACCCAGACGTCCCATCGCGACGGCTGTGTTCAGAACTGCACCACCGGTATGTGGCACAAAGCCCAGTGCACCCGACACGGTCGGTTCTGAGATCATATCTATCAGCGCTTCACCACAGCACAGGATCATGTCTTGGTCCTTCTCGGAATAGAAATTTCGGTTTGGCTGGTTACTGTCGCAGCGCGTTCTTGCAAAAGTTGTTTGCGCCGATGATCCCGAACTCTGCCTGTTCAGATACGTATAGGTTCAGGGAGCGGCGCAAGTCGCTGAAGCGGCCGCCGCCGTTGAACGCATCCTTGAAGTCGTCACTGAATAGCCAGCGGTTTTTCTCGGCAACGCCGCCGACAAGGAAAACGCCCCCCTCCGGCATCAAGGTGACCGCCAGATCACCCATCAAAGCACCCAGATGGGTGGTAAAAATCTGCGCGGCTTTTTCGGCGACCAGATCGGTGCCGTTACGGGCATCGTTCAGAATGTCCTTTGCAGAGCGCGCCTGAGTTCGCGCTTGACCGGCTGCAAATTCAACCGCCTGATACAGGATCGGCAGGCCGGTTCCGCTTAGGAACATTTCTGCTTCCAGCGCTAGGCTGTCCCCAAAGAAACAGCTCGGTGCGATGCGACGTGCCGCCTCAAAGATATCAACTTCGTCGCGATGGCGCGGGTACAGGCCCACGTGCCCGCCTTCGCCGGAAACCGTGTGATACCTGCCTTCGGAATATAGCAACGCACCAACGCCAAGCCCGGTTCCGGGCCCTACAACCAGCCGTGTGCCTGCGGGCGGCGTTGCCTGACCCTGCAAGACCGCAACATCCGACCGGGTCACCTCGGCCACCGACCACGCCGCAGCGGTGAAATCATTTATGACAAAGGTGCGCTCTGCTCCTGTTGCTTTCGCCAACTCGGTTTCCGAAAGATCCAGGTTTGCGTTTGTCAGCTGAATCGTTCCGTCCCTGACCGGCCCGGCTCCGGCTGCTACGACGGCCTGTGGGTTGGTTCCGATCTCGTCCCTGAGATCATGAAACGCCTCCAGCAGATCTTCCAATGTCCCCGTCGGGTGTTTCCGAAGATCTGCCAATTCTCCGTTCGTGACGACGCCCAGACGTGTGTTCGTACCGCCGATATCCGCAACCAGGTTCCAATGCTCATGCACGGCACCGAATGGTTGCGCTAACGGCTGAGAGACGCTCTGACCCCCGGACAGGGCGGATTTCAGCGCCATGAAAGACGCTTTGGGCGTTCTCGCAAGTGTTTCGAAATCCACGTCCACCAGTCCAAACCTCTTCTCGTACCCGAAGGCCCATTCATAATTGTCCAGCAGCGACCAGACAAAATAGCCATTCACCGGAACACCTTGTGCCAAAGCGTCCAGCACGGCCGCAAGGTGCTTGTCGAGATAATCGATACGATCATCGTCCTGCACGCGCTCCTCACTCGCCATACCGTTTTCGGTGATATAGATTGGCAGCGCGCCCGTATAGTCTTTCCTTGTTCTGACAAGAAAGCGGGTAAGGGCAGAGGGATCGATTTCCCATCGCATCTGCGTTTTGGGTAACGGTCCGGGAACCTCTTGCAGGCTGGGCCAGGCGGCGTCCGCCGGGGCAATCAATTTTCGGGTATAGTAGTTCAACCCGCACCAATCGACCTGTGTGCCGATGGTTTCAAAGTCGTTCTGCCAGCCCTTGGGCAAGTGCGGCTCCAACCCCTCCAGGGCTGTTTGGGGATATTCCTTGTTGAAAACACCGCCAAGGAAGAACCGGTTGTAGATCGCATCGTAGCGATCTGCCGCAAGCCGCGCTTCCGCGCTGTCATCTACTGGCTCGGACCATTCGAGGTTGAACACGGCACCCAGATTGCCCATCCCAAGACTGCGCATGGCCTGAATCGCCCGCCCGTGGGCCAACAAAACGTGATGCATCGCCCGGGCGGCGGCGCGGATATCGCGCAGACCGGGCGCATGGTGGCCTTCAAAATGGCTCAGCCAACTGACACACCAGGGTTCGTTGATCGGCGCGGCACTGAACATCCGGTCTCCGATCCGACCCATGATGACCTGCGTATAATCCGCGAACCAATCGGCGATATCGCGATTGCACCATCCCCCCTGATCCGCAAGCGCTGACGGCAGTTCCCAATGATAAAGCGTCACGCAGGGGCGGATACCGCGTTCCAGCAGGGCGTCCGCCAATCGGTCATAATAATCCAGCCCGGCCTGATTGACCTGACCACGCCCGTCCGGCAGCACGCGTGCCCAGCTGGTCGAAAAACGATAACAGTCAAACCCGGCCTCGCGCACCAGATCGAAATCCTGCTCGAACCGGTTCAGGTGATCGCAGGCGACGTCTCCGTTTTCCCCGCGCACCACGTTGCCTGGCGACGCCGCAAAGGTATCCCAATGAGTTCGCCCCGCCCCGCCCTGTGCGTGGCCTTCAATCTGGTACGCAGAAGTGGCAACACCAAAGAGAAAATCTTTGGGAAAATCAGCGCGTGCGTGTTTCATGGTTGCACCCTGTTGGTCGCAGGGCCGGTTGACCTGCCAACGACCAGTTCGGCCTCCAGCAGCCTGGTTTTGACGGGATCATTCGGGGATTTGATGCGCTGGATCAACATGTCAGCCGCCATTTCACCCGCCTGACGGACGGATGAGCGTGTTGCCGTGAAAATCGGAACATCCTGCCCGTTCTTCAAATAGGACAGGTCGTCGTCATGGGCGATCACTGACACATCCGTACCCATCTCAAGCCCGTTTTCGGACAGCGCACGCCGTACGCCGATGGCAGAGATCATCGATGAGCACAAAATAGCGGTCGGAGGGGAATCGAGGCGCAACATGTTCTGCGTTTCGTGATGGCCGTAGACCTCTGTCATTTCAGCGCTGCGCATAAGATTTGCATCGGGCGCAAGCCCGGCCTGACCAAGCGCCTCAAGATATCCGTCGCGGCGGCGTTGGGCAAAATCCATATCTTCCAGTCCGTTGATCAGAGCGATACGGCGATGGCCAAGGTCAATCAGAAAGCGCGTGGCGCGCATGAACGAACTTTTGTTGTTCACGTCGATCCAGTCATATTGAGCGTCGACGCCGGTCGAGCGCCCGTGCACGATGAATGGGACGCCCATGCGGGTCAGGACTTCGATCCGTGGTTCGTTCACTTTGGGGCCTTGCAGCACGACACCGTCCACCGCGCCGCGCTGAAAAAGACTCCGATACGCTTCTTCAATCGAAGTGTCGTCGGCATTGGTGAACATCATGTCATAGCCATGTTCAGCGTATTTCCTTGCGGCACCGGCGACGAAATCCCCGAAGATCGGGTTGACCATTTCATGCCGGGACGAGCTGGGAATGACGTGGCCGATCACCATCGATCGTCCGGTCGCAAGCCCTTTGGCGCGACTGTTCGGCCGGTACCCGTGTTTGCGCGCCGCGGCTTGAACGCGCGCACGTGTGTCCTCGCTCACTTCGGGGTACCCGTTCAGCGCCCGGCTGACCGTAGTTTGCGAAAGGCCCAGAACTTCCGAGAGCTGCTTCAGGTTCATTTTATGATTCAAAGCGCCTTAAATTGAGTGGCTCTTTTTTGTTTTGTGAGCAAATACGGCATCCGTCAACTTGTTTTGCGTTGAAAGCAGAAAATATAATTTATTTCGGCGCTGGGAAGCAAAATATTGACAGGGCGCCAGTGTTAGCGGATAACACACGGCATCCAAAGCGCTTTGAAAGTGAGTCTTTGAATACATGAAAGCTTGGGAGGAGGATTTGATGAAACACGGGCTTTACGCAGGTGCGGCGGCACTCGCCCTGATGGCCGGATCAGTTCAGGCAGAGGGTGAGATGATCCACGCCGTCGGCGAGGGCAGTTTTGACTGGGACGGGTTTCAGGCCTTTGCCGAAGCGAATGATCTGTCCGGCGAAAGCCTGACCATTTTCGGCCCGTGGCTGGCTGGCGAGGGCAAGTCCTTCGAAAACCTCGTGGCCTATTTCGATGAGGCAACAGGCGCGAATTCCAGCTATGTGGGTTCGGATTCTCTGGAACAGCAGATCCTGATTGATGCGGCCGCGGGCTCGGCGCCGAATCTGACTGTTTTCCCGCAGCCTGGTCTGGCGGCAAACCTCGCAAAACAGGGCTATCTGACGCCATTGGCCGAAGGGACTGCGGACTGGATCAAGGAAAACTTCGCCGCGGGTCAATCCTGGGTCGATCTGGGTACGTTTGAGAACGCGGAAGGGTCTGACGATTTTTACGGGTTCTTCTTTAATGTGAACGTCAAATCGCTGGTTTGGTACGTGCCCGAAAATTTCGAAGATTTTGGGTATGAAGTGCCCGAAACCATGGAAGAGTTCAAAGCTCTGATGGATCA
Organism: Ruegeria sp. HKCCD6157; assembly: GCF_013110685.1. Lineage (NCBI taxonomy): Bacteria > Pseudomonadati > Pseudomonadota > Alphaproteobacteria > Rhodobacterales > Roseobacteraceae > Ruegeria > Ruegeria sp. HKCCD6157. The sequence continues at coordinate 208,748 of NZ_WVRB01000001.1, read as the reverse complement.
GATGGTCGAGGACGGCGAAACGCCCTTGTGCGTCGGTCTGGCCTCGGGCGGCGCAACGGGTTGGCCTGCGACGGACTGGGTCGAGGATCTTATGCTGCGTACGCAACCACCTGAAGTCTATGACCAATGGGTGTCGAACGAAATGAAGTTCGATGATCCCCGCGTCATAGCCGCGATTGAGGAATATGGCAGCTTTACCCGCAATGACGACTATGTCGTAGGTGACGCAGACGACACAGCGGCAATCGATTTCCGTGACAGCCCCAAAGGTCTTTTCGATAGCCCGCCCGCTTGCATGATGCATCGTCAGGCTTCGTTTATTCCCGCCTATTTTCCGGAAGGCACCGAATTGGGGGTGGATGCTGATTTCTTCTACTTCCCGGCTTATGCCGAAAAAGATTTGGGGACACCGGTACTTGGGGCCGGGACATTGTTCACAATCACCAACCCAAACCCCGCAGCCGTAGCCTTTCTGGAGTTCCTCAAGACACCTTTCGCCCATGAGATCATGATGTCGCAGGATGGTTTCCTGACGCCCCATCTGGGTGCAGACCCGGCGAACTATTCGAATGATGCACAGCGGGGACAGGGCGAAATTCTGACCAACGCAACGACCTTCCGCTTTGACGGGTCCGACCTGATGCCCGGTGCGGTCGGGGCAGGTACGTTCTGGACCGGGATGGTCGATTACTCGTCAGGTGCAAAAGATGCAGCCACCGTGGCACGTGAAATCCAGGCGTCCTGGGACGCAATCAAGTGACCAACTCATGGGGCGGCCCTGAGGCCGCCCCGTTTGCCAAACGGATGGGCGCACCATGACACCCGCACTACAAGGCCTGCTGACGATCGCCATCGGCGTGTCGGGTTGCGTGGGCTACTTCTATCTTTCCAACCAGTTTCTGGACAAAGTCCTGTTTCCGCCGCGCGGGCCAAATGCGGGCCGAAACATCAACCGCGCGAACGTGATCCGCCCGTGGTTGTTCCTGTTCCCGGCGCTTGCTGCATTGGGGCTGTATCTGGCGTATCCGGTGGTTGAAACCTTGCGCCTTTCGCTTACGGAACGCGTGCCCAGTGGCGGATACCGCTGGGTTGGCCTGGACAACTATACCCAAATGGCGGCCGAGCCGAAGTTTTGGGAAGCCATGCGCAACAACATGTTCTGGCTGATCGTCGTGCCGGCCATGTCAACGGCTTTTGGTCTTCTTGTGGCGCAACTGACCGACCGCATCCGCTGGGGGAACTTTGCCAAATCCCTGATTTTCATGCCGATGGCCATTTCATTTGTTGGTGCATCGGTGATCTGGAAACTGGTTTATGATGCGCGACCAGCGGAACAAGACCAGATAGGCATCCTGAACGCGCTGTACATCTTCTTCGGCGGAACCGAACCCAACACGTGGTTAACAATCCCTTTCTGGAACAGTTTCTTTCTGATGGTTGTCCTGATCTGGATACAGACGGGTTTCGCGATGGTCATCCTGTCGGCGGCCTTGCGCGGTATTCCCGAAGAAACCATCGAGGCGGCCATTTTGGATGGGGCCAATCCCTTTCAGATCTTCTTCAAGATCAAGGTGCCGCAGATCAAAACCACGATCCTTGTTGTTTGGACGACGATCACGATCACCGTTCTCAAAGTGTTTGACATCGTCTTTGCCATGACCAACGGCCAGTGGGAGACACAGGTGCTGGCAAACTACATGTACGACAAGCTTTTCCGCGCCAATGACTGGGGCGTCGGATCCGCCTCGGCCATGGTGATCATGTTGCTCGTTACGCCGATCCTCGTCTGGAACGTGCGCAACGCGCGCAAGGAGATGGAGTAAGCCATGAGCGATATCGCCGGAACCAAACCCGCGCTCAGATGGGTGGTGCATCTGTCAGTCATCTTCCTGGTGGCTCTTTGGGTCATTCCTACACTTGGCTTGCTGATTTCGTCCTTTCGGACGGCAGATCAGATTTCGTCCAGCGGCTGGTGGCGGTCGCTGTTTCCCTCTGAACAAAACCTGACGCTTCGCAGTGCCGCGCCCGAGACGCAGGTGCTGGAAAACGGAGTGTATGTCATTCAGGGGGCGCTGTTCGGCGAGGATGAGCAAGCAACGATTTCCAGATGGGGTATCAGTTCGCGCGAGGTTGATGCATTTGAACCGGGCCAAACAGCCGAACTGCGCCGAGGTGGTACGATCACGGTGGATGCGACGGGCAACTATCGGATGGAAAACACCGAGGAATTCACAGGGAAACGTGGCGCGCGCATCTTCGTAACAGCGGAACTGCCACCCGAGTTCACTTTGGAAAACTACCGAAAGGTTCTTCTGGATCAAAGCAGTACGGACAGCATGGCCAAGGCGTTCTTCAACACGCTGACGGTGACCATCCCTGCAACAATCATCCCGATCCTGGTTGCTGCCTTCGCGGCTTATGCGCTGGCATGGATGGAGTTTCCCGGGCGCGCCCTGCTGATCGCGGCCGTTGTTGGCCTTTTGGTCGTTCCGCTTCAATTGGCCTTGATCCCGTTGCTGAAATTTCACCTCAATATCGGGATCGGCAAAGGCTATCTGGGAGTCTGGCTTGCGCATACAGGGTTTGGGATGCCACTGGCGATTTACCTGCTGCGCAACTACATGGCCGGATTGCCGCGTGATCTGATCGAAAACGCCCGCGTCGATGGCGCCACCGAGTTTCAGATCTTTACCAAACTGATCCTGCCACTCAGCTTCCCGGCGCTGGCGTCTTTCGCGATCTTCCAGTTCCTGTGGACATGGAATGACCTTCTTGTTGCCAAGGTTTTCCTGATCGACGCGACCGGCCAGACAACCGTGATGACGAACCGCATCGTCGAGCTGCTGGGTACACGTGGCGGCAATTGGGAAATCCTTGCGACCGCTGCCTTTGTCTCGATCTTCGTGCCGCTGGTCGTCTTCTTCGCAATGCAAAAATACCTGGTCCGGGGCCTGCTGGCCGGATCTGTCAAATAGAGGCGTCTGATGAACGTGCAGAACAACTTTGTACGCAGCAATGCAACGAAACTGTCTTCGGATTGGTGGCGCGGTGGTGTGATCTATCAGATCTATCCACGCAGTTTTCAGGACAGCAACGGGGATGGAATCGGTGATCTGAAGGGCATCACTGCGCGACTGGACTACATCGCCTCGCTGGGCGTTGATGCAATCTGGATCTCGCCGTTTTTCAAATCGCCGATGAAGGATTTTGGTTACGACGTCAGCGATTACCGCGATGTCGACCCCATGTTCGGGTCGCTGGCGGATTTCAAAGAGCTTTTGGATCAGGCCCATGCCAAGGGTCTGAGGATCATGATTGATCTGGTTCTGTCGCATACATCCGATCAGCACCCTTGGTTCATCGAAAGCCGCAGCAGTCGTGAAAACCCGAAATCCGACTGGTATGTTTGGGCGGATCCCAAACCGGATGGCACGCCACCGAACAACTGGCTTTCGATCTTCGGAGGCTCGGCCTGGCAATGGGATGCCCGACGGCTGCAATATTATCTGCACAACTTCCTGACATCGCAGCCGGATCTGAATTTCCACTGCCCGGATGTTCAGGATGCGTTGCTGGATGTGGCGCGGTTCTGGCTTGATCTGGGGGTGGATGGCTTTCGGCTGGATACCATCAATTTCTATTTCCACGACAAGGCGCTTCGCGACAATCCTGCGCTGCCGATGGATCAACGCAACGCCACGATCGCACCGGCCGTGAACCCCTACAACCATCAGGACCACCTGTTTTCAAAAAGCCAGCCCGAGAACATCGCCTTCCTCGAAAGACTGCGGGCCTTGACGGACGAATATGAAGGCCGGGCTTGTCTGGGCGAGGTCGGAGATGCGCAGCGTGGGCTAGAGATCATGGGCGAATACACATCCGGGGATAAGCGGATGCACATGTGTTATGCCTTCGAGTTCCTGGAAAAACGTGCATTGACAGCCACTTACACAAAGCACGTTTTTGACCAGCTGGAAGCGAAGGCAGGTGACGCATGGCCATGTTGGGCATTTTCCAACCACGACGTGCAACGTCACGTCTCGCGCTGGAATTTGGATGTCGCGGCAGCCCGCCAGCACGCGGTTCTCATGATGTGCCTGCGCGGCTCTGCCTGCCTGTATCAGGGCGAGGAGTTGGGCCTGCACGAAGCGGATGTGCCGTTCGAGAAACTGCAAGACCCCTATGGCATCGAGTTCTGGCCCGAATACAAGGGCCGCGACGGCTGCCGCACACCGATGGTTTGGGCAGCACAAGATGAACAATCGGGTTTCAGCACCGCAGAGCCCTGGCTGCCGGTAAGCGCACAGCAGGCCGGGCAGGCGGTGGACCGATCGGAGGCGGATCCAAGCTCGATGTTGAACCACTACCGTCGCGCCATCGCCTTGCGGCATGCGCATCCTGCTTTGGCAAAGGGGGCGCAGACCGGCATGACGGAAACGGGTTCGATTCTGTCTTTTGTGCGTGAGGATTCGCATGAGCAGATATTCTGCGCCTTCAATCTGGGCACGGATTCTGCCGCGTTCAAGCTGCCCGAAGGCAGTTGGCAGGTGATGGGTCAGGACCTAGGCGGTGTCGAAGGAAGCGGCAACGTTGTCCTGAACGCGGCGCAGTTCATCCTGATGTACAGGAAAAAGGGATAAAGCATGTCTGAACTCAACCTCACGGACGTCGCCAAGTCCTATGGCCCTGTCGATGTTTTGAAGAACATCAACCTCGACATCGAACAAGGCGAACTGATCGTTTTTGTCGGTCCTTCCGGATGCGGCAAGTCCACCCTGCTGCGGATGATTGCCGGGTTGGAGAAGATTACAGGCGGCACGCTGGAAATCGAAGGGCAGGTCATGAACGATGTTCCGCCTGCACAGCGGGGCATCGCGATGGTGTTTCAAAGCTATGCTTTGTATCCCCACATGACCGTTCGCGAGAACATGGCCTTTGCCCTGAAAATCGCGAAGATGCCCACGGCCGAGATTGATGCTGCCGTAGACCGTGCCGCTCAAATCCTTCAGCTGGAACCATTCCTGGACCGCCTGCCAAAAGCTCTTTCCGGAGGGCAGCGTCAACGGGTTGCCATCGGGCGCGCGATCGTACGTGACCCAAAGGTGTATCTGTTCGACGAACCCCTCTCGAATCTCGACGCGGCACTTCGGGTGGCCACGCGGATCGAGATCGCGCGTCTGAAAGAGGCCATGCCTGACAGCACCATGATCTACGTGACCCACGATCAGGTCGAGGCGATGACACTGGCCAGTCGGATCGTGGTATTGGCCAACAAGGGCATCGCGCAGGTCGGGACACCGCTTGAACTGTATGAGGCGCCTGACAACGAGTTTGTTGCGCAGTTCATCGGTTCGCCTTCCATGAACCTGCTGTCCGGCACAATCACCGGAACCGGCGAAATGACCACCGTCGAACTGTCATCAGGCGGGATTGCAAGATCCGCGGTTCCAACCGAAGACAGTGACCTGGGGAAAAAGGTCAATATCGGGGTGCGCCCCGAAGACTTGGCCATGACGGAAGAATCCGCGATTCTGTCCGGCAAGGTGGATTTCACCGAAGCCCTGGGCGAAGTCACGCTGCTGTATTTTGAGAAAACCAATGGTGCGGATGCAGTCATTGCAAAGCTGCCGGGGGTTCAGCGGAACCTGCGCGGCCAGACGGTCTCGGTCACGGCCGCACCGGACAAGGTGCATCTGTTCCACAATGGATTGTCCATGCGTAAATAGCAGCGAAACGCAGTTCTTGACAGAATTGCGTTTTGTGTTTCACCATAATTGAAACGTTTCAATGGTGAAAAATGCGGGTATCGGCGCAGCTTTACACGGTTCGGCAATGCGGTGACCTCACGGACCAACTGAAGTTGGTTTCTGCTTGCGGGTTTTCGGATATCGAAACCACCGGTCTGCATGACATGACACCGCAAGAGATGGCGCGCATCGTCCATCAATCAGGTCTTATCCTTCGCTCTGCACATTTCGATTGGGAGGAGTTCCACGAGCGTTTCGATGACATCGTTGAAGTACTTCACCTTTTGGAATGCCAGGTGGCGGTCATGCCTTGGCTGGCGCCACAGGCGCGGCCCGGCACTGTCGAGGGATGGAAGGCAGTGTCGGGCCAGTTGTCCGATTGGGCGGATCGACTGAGGGATCACGGCGTAAGTCTTGCCTATCACAACCACGATTTTGATCTGTTCGGGGCGCCGGGAAAAACGCCTCTTGAACAGATTCTGGCGCAAGAAAACATCTATTGGCAGCCTGATATCGGTTGGATCGTCGCGGCTGGTCAGGACGCGGCTGACCTGCTGGCGCGCCATGCGGATCGCATCCTGTCTGTTCATGCAAAGGACGTGGACCCGCAGGGCGGATCAGGCGACAGGCGCTGGCGCAATCCGGGTGAGGGTGTTGTCGATTGGGACGCCACGATACGAGCCCTTTCAACCACCAAGTGCACCGACCTTTTCGTCGAGCATGATGAAACCGCCGATCACAGGCGCACCTTGCAAACGGGGCGGTCGTTTTTGACTGAACGGCTTGGGGGTATCGGCTGATGGCGCGGGCAACGATCAAATCGATCGCCCGTATGACCGGCTATTCAGTCGGCACGGTTTCAAACGCACTGCGCGGCGCTTCTTCGGTAAAACGGGAAACGCGGGAGGAGATCCAAAAGGCGGCGTCCGAGCTTGGGTATCGGGTCAATCTGGATGGCCTGAAACTGCGCACCAATAAATCCTACAGGATTGCGGTATTGGTCAGCGTTTCGGGCAGTGCCGCTGAAGAGTGGGAGGGTGTGGAGTTTACCCGGATTCTGGCCGGAATATCCGACGCGGTTCAAGGGTCACGCTATGAGTTGAGCGTCTTCAGTGTACGAGATGTTGAAGCCGCATTGCAGACCCTACATTCCATCGTGCAGGAAGGGTTGGCAGACGGCGTGATCTTTTCCGGAACTCGCGTGAATGACCCGCGTATCGCTTATCTGCAAGATAAAGGTTTTCCGTTTGTCACATACGGGATGAGTGACAGTGCCCAACCACATCCTTACGTGGATCTCGACAGTCAGGCCGCTGCTTTTGATGCAACGGCTCGGCTGCTGGCATTGGGCCATAAGCGGATTGCGCTTATCAACCCGCCGGATGACCTGATCTATGCCCGTCAACGTCGCCAGGGGTATTCAGATGCTCTGACAGCAGGTAGCATGGAGTTTGACCCGGCCCTTGTTTATCCCGGCCCGACCACGGCGAAGACCGGGCAAAGGGCCTTTGCGGCGCTCATGCGAATGCACAACCGGCCAAGCGCCATCATTTGCGCGAACGAGGCGATGACCCTTGGCGCCTTGTCCGCTGCGGCCGACATGGGCGTTCAGGTCGGCAGGGATGTCGTTGTTATTTCAAACGACGATCTGAAGCTTAGCCAGTATTTCATACCCCCGCCCAGCACCTACTATTTGCCGATAGGCGAGACCAGCCGCATGCTGGGGGAATTCATGCTTAAAGCACTGGACGGCGTTGATCCGTCGGAAACGCAAAAAAAGATCAGGGCCACATTGATCGAGCGGCAACCTGACACCCCGGCGCCGGGCATGGCGCAGACCAACTGAGCCAACAGAGGAGAAACCGAACATGTTCAAAAACCTACTTGCCGTTGCAACGCTTGCAATGCTGACAGCGCCGGCGGCTTTTGCCGCCGATCTGGAAGGTCGCGTTCTCAAGATCGGAACGGATGCAACCTATCCCCCGATGGAAACCGTCGACGAAACAACCGGTGAAATCGTAGGCTTTGATGTCGATGTGATGAATGCAATCTGTGAAAAGATCAATTGCGTTCCGAATTTCGTAAACACCGCTTGGGACGGCATCTTTGCGGCGCTTCAACAGGGTGAGTTCGACCTGGTCATCTCGGGCGTGTCGATCACGCCCGAACGTGAAGAGACTATGGACTTTTCCGAACCGTACATCGTTGTCAGCCAGGCCATTCTGCTGCAAGTCGACAACGCGGATCTGACGCTTGAGGATTTCAAAGCGGGTGGCCAGAAACTGGCGGCACAAACCGCGACGACCAACGCCCAACTGGCGGAAGAGCTTGTAGGGCGCGAGAATGTCAGCCTCTACGACAACTTCTCGGCAGCTATTCTGGCGCTTCAGAACGCAGATGTGCAAGGGGTGATCATCGATGGCACCTCTGCCGCGGCCTACGAGCAGGAGTTTGCCGGAGAACTGACCGTGGGCATCACAGGCCTGCAATCGGATCCATTGGGTATCGTGTTTCAGGAAGGTGACCCGACGGTGGATGCAATCAATACCGGTCTTGCCGCCATTCAGGAAGACGGCACGCTGGACGCGCTGAAGGCCAAATACTGGGGCACAAACTGATCCTTCAAGCCCTTCCGGGCCCGGCGGCAGTCGTTGCCGGGCCATGTTTCAGCGGAGAAGTTCCATGTCGCGTTTCAGCACGATCCGCCCGAGCAATCTTGTATTGCTCGCAGCCGCTCCCTTCATCATCTATCTGTTTGCCACGTCCTCGAAGTATCTGCGATCTCTGATTGCAATTCTGGGGGTCGGCAACAATGCAGGGCCGATTTTCGTCGGCTTTCTGCTGATCGTCTCGGTTGCAATCCTTGGATATCTCTGCGCCCGGTATGCACGTTTTACCAATCACGCCCCCGGCTGGTTGCGGGTTTCGGCCCTTGCGGCGCTGCCCGCGTCAATTGCGCTTTTGGTCATAAGCTTTTTAACTCCACAGCTTTTGATGCCCTTCGCGGAATCCGTTTTCTTTCATGCGCTCAGCGAGAACACATCAACCCTGATCGACCGGTCCAGTCAGACGTGGGTGTTGTATCCCGAAGTCGTGACCCAGATTCAAACAGGACTGCAAGTTCTTCTGGCCGCATACACAGCTGTTGTCGCCTTGAGCCTGCTGTCCGCAGGGTTGCAACCCCCTTGGCGCGGGCGCGTTCTTTTGGGGCTGGAATGCCTTACAGGTGCGGTTTTGTTCTATCTGATGTTCATGGCCCACTGGCAGTTCGCGACGGGCGTTGCCATTACGTTCCGCGCAGCCATCTTCGCCTATATCTTCTCGGCCATTCTGGGCCTGATCTGGGTGGGGCTGCAATCGTTCAAACCACGGGCGCGCACCACGATCCTGTATGGTTCCATCAGCCTGTCATTGCTTGCGATATCAGCCTTTTTCTTCGTGCAGCCGCAGGTCAGTTACGTTCTGGTCGGAAGCACCGAAGGGCGCATCGCCATTGTGCGCGGCACGCCACAGGCGCAGGCTGAAATCATCCGGTTTGGAGAGTTCGACGGTGCCGGCGAACAACAATACCGCATACGCAGCGCCACTGATGCAGCGGCCGCCCTGGAGCAGATTGAAACCGTAGACAGCGTTTCCGGAGCGTTTGTTCCCGTGGACGTTCATTCACAAGGCTATCCGGTTCTGTGGCAGACCAGTTTCTTGCCTGACAAATACCGGAATCCCGCTCTGGCTTTTGCTGTTTTCGGCTTTCTGCTGCTGACGCTGACCATTGGCGGCGCACAGCACAAGCTGCATCCCTTGGCCGTCGGGGCTGAATTTTTCGTGGACACGATACGCGGCATTCCGATGTTGGTGATCATTCTTTACATCGGCCTGCCCTTGGCGGGCGCGGTCAAGGATGCCACGGGAGGCGGCATTGACATGACCAACATGACACGCGGGATCATCGCGATTTCGGTCGGGTATTCGGCCTATATGGCCGAAATCTTCCGATCTGGGATCGAGGCCATCCCGAAAGGGCAGCTGGAAGCAGGCAGTTCGCTGGGCTTGTCGCGCTGGCAGACGGCGCGGCTGATCGTTCTGCCACAAGCCCTGCGGATCGTCACCCCGCCATTGGGCAACGAATTTATCGCGATGATCAAGGATACCTCGTTGCTGTCCATCCTGTCCGTCCGCGACATGACCCAAAGGATGCGAGAGTTTCAGGCAGCAAGCTTTCTGCCCTTTGCGCCGTTCAATACGGCAGCAATTCTGTACGTGGTCCTCACCCTCGGTTGCGCAAGCTTCCTGAAATGGATCGAACGGCGCACGGCAAAGGACAACCGATGAGCAAACTGGAGCTTGGGGTTTGCTACTACCCCGAACAATGGGACCCGTCCCAGTGGCGCAGTGACGCCGCGCGGATGGCCGGGATGGGTTTGGATTGGGTTCGGATCGCCGAGTTCACCTGGGGTCTGATTGAACCGGAACGCGGGCGGTTTCACTGGGACTGGTTGGATGACGTCATCGAGATTCTGGGGCGGGCCGGTCTGCGGATTATGATGTCGACTCCAACGGCTGCGCCACCCAAGTGGCTGATTGATGAGCACCCCGAAATTCTGCCGGTTGGCCCGGACGGCCGGGTCAGGGGTTATGGTTCCCGCAGACATTATTGTTTTTCCAGTGACGTGTACCTGGCCGAGGCGCAAAGGATCGCCACGGAATATGCCGCCAGGTATGGCCAGAACCCTCATGTCCATGCCTGGCAGATCGACAATGAGTACAATGACCACGACACCGTTCTCAGCTATTCCGATGCCGCACGGGCGGGATTTCGGCGATGGCTGGCAAAACGATACGGTACAATTGACGCATTGAACGAGGCCTGGGGGACCGTGTTCTGGGGGAGCCTCTATTCCGGCTTTGACCAGATTGAACTGCCCAATGGTTTGGTTGCTACACCCAACCCCGCCCATGCCCTTGATTTCAGGCGCTATTCTTCGGACCGGGTGCGGTTGTTCAACAAGACACAGGTGGACGTGCTGCGCGAACATGCGCCGGGTCGAGATATCACGCACAACTTCATGGCCGGTAGTTTCGAATTTGATCACCACGCAGTGGCCGCCGATCTGGATATCGTCGGCTTTGACAGCTACCCGCTGGGTAATCTGATGGGCTCAACCCTGTCAGAGAAGGAAAAGCGCCGTTATCTGCGAACCGGCGCGCCTGATTATCAGGGGTTTCATTGCGACTTGTATCGCAGTCAGGGGCGGGGGCGGGTATGGGTGTTGGAACAGCAGCCGGGGCCGGTGGACTGGGCGGCACAAAACCCTTCCCCAGCCGAAGGGATGGTTCGGCTTTGGACCTGGGCCGCATATGCACACGGCGCGCAAGCTGTGATGTTTTTTCGATGGCGCCAGGCAAAGTTCGCGCAGGAACAATACCATACAGCCTTGCTGCGCTCGGATGACAGTCTGGATCAAGCCGCGCTCGAACTGGCTCAGATTGTGAAGGATCGCGAAAACCTGCCGTCAACGACGCGCGTTAAAGCCTCGGTGGCGATGATGCTGGATTACGCTTCGATCTGGGCGGCCGATATTCTGCCGCATGATGATGACTTCCCCAATTCCCATATCTTCCGCGAATGGTACACCGCCTTGCGCTGTCTGGGGGTGGACATTGATTTTGTGGGTCCCGAGGATGGTTTGGAAGGTTACGCACTGATCGTGCTGCCGCAAAGCATGATCGTGACCCCGGATCTGGCCGCAAGACTTGAGGTTTCGGGGGCAAAGCTTTTGATTGGTGCCCGATCCGGCAGCACGACAGCTCAAATGCAGACCCCTTCGAATCTGGCGCCGGGTGCGTTGGCGGATCTGACCGGCGTCCGTATCGCCCGTGTCGAATCGCTGCCGGATATTGCAAGGGAATCCGTGCAGTTGCAGAACGGTCAGCTTTTTGACTTTGCTGGTTGGCGCGAAATCGTCGAGACCGAGGCAAATGTCCTGGCGCGCTTCAAAAGTGCCTATTGCGACGCCAGCCCAGCGGTCGTCCGGTCGGATCGTGCGACATATCTGGCCATGGTACCCGGCGGTGCGCTCGTGCACGAGATTATGCGCGCTGTCTTGGAATGGGCAGGGCTGAAGCCTCTGGACTGCGATCCAGACCTACGCGTAACCCGACTCGGTACGTTGCATTTTGCTTTCAATTTTGGTGACATGTCCAAACCCCTGCCTAGTGGTGGATCACGACGAATTTTGATCGGCTCGGATCCGGTTGGCGCGCGCGATTTTACCGTATGGCAGGTAAACTAACGCTCTGAAATTCAACCGAAACGTGTCAAGAACAAAAACTGGACATAAGAATTCCGTAAACTGTCACTTTTGGACTGACGAACGGGCACAGAAAGTCCTATGAATAAAAATACAAAAACAAACTCATCCAACAATGGGAGATCACCTATGGCTAAACATTCTTCATTTTCGAGACGCTCTGTGTTGAAAGGCGCAGGTGCCGCGGCACTTGCGGCACCCCTTTACAGCAAGAGCGCTCTGGCTTCGTCGGGCGAAATCAACATTCTGATGTGGTCGGACTACCTGCCGCCCAGCTTCATCGAAGAGTTTGAGACGCTTACTGGAATCAAGGTGAACTATACCGGTATCGGCTCGAACGAAGAGATCATCAACAAGATGAAGGCCACCAAGGGCCAGGGTTTTGATATCGTTTCACCGACCAACAACCGGTCGTTGCAGTGGGAACCGCTGGAGCTGCTCCAGCCTTTCGACATGAACAAGGTTCCGATCGATCTGGTGAACCCTGCCATGGCCAAGATTGGTACTGATGCGTGGAACTTTGGCGATTCAGGTGCGCACTGGCTGCCGCATATCTGGGGTACAGAAGGTATCGCTTACCGTACTGACCTGTGGCTGCCGGATGGTGATGCGCCGTCCTATGGCGACGTGTGGTCGGAAGCGAACGCTGGGAAAACCATGGGCCGCGCGCATTCCATGATGCTGGGTGCCGGCCTTTACATGGAACGCGCTGGCGAGATGGAGCCGGGTTCGGTCTGGGCGGCATATGGTGATGAAGACACCATGCGCAAGGTTTGGGGCCAGATCACCGACTGGTGCGTTGCACGCAAGGACCGCATCAAATTGATCTGGAACGACGCCGACACACAGAAGAACGGTCTTCTGAACGAAGGCGTTATTGTTGGCCAAACTTGGGACGGCCCACCCCTTGCACTGAAATCCGCAGGCGAGCCAGTACACTATCAGGCGCCTGTCGAAGGTGCTATGGCTTGGGTGGATGGTATGTCCATGCCGACTGGTGCCGCGAATATCGATCAGGTTTACGCTTTCATCGACTTTGCCTATCAGGCCAAGCCGGCCGGTGTTGCGATTGACAGCCACGGCTACAACTCGCCGGTATTGGGAGCCGACCAGTATTCCGGCGACACCTACAAGAAGAACTTTGCCGAGGCCTATCCGGGTGACTCGCTGGCCAATCTCAATCCGTGGCCGGCAGAAGCGCCGTGGTATGCTGAAACCCGGACCGAGTTCGTCAACAAGTTCAAGAGCGCTTAAGCGTTCCGAACCTTCGCCCTCCGCATCCTGCGGGGGGCACCCATCTGCGCGCCGTCCCGGCGTGGCGGACAGTAATACTGTGTGGTGACAACACGCACCTCAGGGAGAAACCAAAAATGAGTGCAGGGGTCGGAGTCGATCTGGAAAACCTGTGGATCCGTTTCGGCGACTTCGTCGCCGTGCGCGATGCAAACGTCAACATCAACGGGGGCGATTTCTTTTCTTTCCTCGGGCCATCGGGCTGCGGAAAAACAACTATTCTGAGGGCAGTGTCCGGCTTTCTTGAACCAAGCGAAGGCAACGTCCTCATTGGTGGCAACAATATGCGTGGCATCGGGCCCAACAAGCGTCCGACGGCGCTGATCTTTCAGAACCTCGCATTGTTCCCGCTGATGAAGGTCTGGGAAAACATCACGTTTTCTATGGAAATCAAAGGGGCCAGTGCTGCCGAACGCCGCAGGCGCGCCGATGAGCTTCTGGACATGATTGCGTTACCGGGGCAGGGGGACAAGCTGCCAAGCGAATTGTCAGGCGGTCAACGTCAGCGTGTTGCGATTGCCCGGGCACTGTGCGCCGAACCGGACGTGCTGTTGCTGGACGAGCCCCTTTCGGCACTTGACCTGAAGCTGCGCCAGCACATGCGGACCGAGTTGCGTGAAATTCAGCAGCGCGTGGGCATTACCTTCATCTACATCACGCACGACCAGGGCGAAGCGCTGACCATGTCGGACAATATCGCCGTCATGCGTGCCGGTGTGATTGATCAAATCGCCGACGGGAAGACGATTTACAACGATCCCAACACGGCTTTTGCGGCTTCATTCGTCGGCGAAAACAATGTGTTCCGCGGTAAAATCAAGCAAGTGATGGGCCAGGAAGCTTTGATCGCGACCAACCGTTCTGGTGATCTGGTCGCAAGGATTTCGACGGCCAATCAGGGCAAGATGAAAGAAGGTGATGACGCGATGATGTTCATCCGTCCCGAGGCCTTTGCAATTGCCCCCGATGGCGCAACGGGCGATCACTTCGTCACTGCCCGGGTCAATCATGAAGAGTTCGAGGGCAACGTCTTCAACATCTTCACAGAAGGTGAAGGCGGAAAAGAAATCAAGGTCTCGATCCCCAACCATGGGCAGTCTTTCGAGGACCACACCGGACAGAACATCACGCTGGAATACGAGACGCATAACGCGGTCATCGTTCCCGCCGGTGAACTGGCAGCGGAATAGGGGGACGATCTCATGCCCCGATTTCTGAAAGAATTCTTCAATCGCAACGGCACCGGTATGGGCTTGGCGATCCTTGGTCTGGTTCTGTTCTGGACCATCGGCCTTATCATCCTGCCGCAGCTGTCGATGCTGGATTTCTCGTTCCGTCCAAACCTCCCGCCTCCAGAGATCGGCGGGCCGAAGGACGTCTATACGCTGGAGAACTACAAGTACCTGATATACGGCCCTGAAGGCGGCAGTCAGGATTACAACACGGTTGACCTGCGGGTGTTCTTCCGCACCCTCGTGGCGGCTGTTTGCGTCACGATTTTCAACCTGATCATCTGCTATCCGATCGCCTACTATCTGGGGCAGTCCGAAGGCAGCCATATCCGCATCTTCGCGATCATGCTGATCATTCCTTACTGGATCAACGAAATCCTGCGCGCCTTTGCGTTGCGCATTATCTTCGGTGAAACCGGTGTTCTGAACACGCTGTTCGTGGGGCTGGGGGTCTGGGATACGCCGTTCGACTTCATCCGGAACGATATCGCGCTCTATGCCGGGCTGGGCTATGCCTATATTCTGCTGATGATCTTCCCAATGTATAACGTCATAGAAAGCCTAGACAAAAATCAGATCGAAGCCGCGCGCGACCTTGGTGCGCCGTGGTGGCGGATACATTGGCGTGTGGTCATTCCATATGCCAAGCCAGGGATCAGCTCGGGCTGTACGATGGTGTTCATGCTGTCTGCGGGCGCGCTGGCGGCACCGCAGATCCTGGGCGGGCCGTCGTCGCTGTGGTTCACTCAGCTGATCTATCAGCAGTTCAACGATAACAACGACTGGCCGCAAGGGGCTGCTTACGCGATCGTCCTGCTGGTGACCTGTATCCTGTTCGTGCTGGCCATGATGCGCCTGTTCAAAGTGAACATGGGGGATATCGGGAAATGAACAATTCCTTTCTCCGCATAAGCATCTGGGTCTATCTGGCGATCTTCTTCCTGTATCTGCTGGGCCCGCTTGTGATCATGTCGATCACCGCGTTCAACTCGTCCGGCTTCCCACGGATGAGCCCGTGGGAATGTCTGACCTTCCAGTGGTTTGGCGAGCTGTTTCAGGATCAGCGCATCCTGAACGGCATCAAGAACTCACTGATCATCGGGATCGGCACGGTCATCCTGTCAGTGGCCATGGGTCTGGCAGGTGCACTGATGCTGACCCAGATCTGGCCAAAGCTGCGGGCGACTTACTATACGATCATTATCGCTCCGATCCTGATCCCGGGTGTTGTTCTGGGTATCTCGACGCTGGTGTTCTGGGATCGTATCAACCGGATGCTGGGGCTGGGGGCGGACAGCTTCCTGTCAAATGGCATTTTTCTGACGGTGATCGGCCAATCAACCTTTATCGCCAGCTACTGCATGCTGGTGTTGGTGGCACGCTTGCAGCGCTACGACGTTGCCTTGACCGAGGCTGCGCTGGACCTTGGTGCCAGCCACGCACAGGCCTTCCGCAAGATCCTGTTGCCGTTCATGCGCCCGGCGATTGCATCGGCAGCGGTGTTGGCGTTCCTCGCATCGTTCGAAAACTACAACACCACCACCTTCACCTTCGGTGAATACCCGACGTTGACGATCGAGCTGGCCCAAAAGGTCCGTTATGGCATCACACCCGCTATCTCGGCGCTGGCCTTCATCATCGTGGCGCTCACGGTGTTCTTCGCCCTGCTGAACGAAGCCAAGCTGAAACGTCAGGAACTGGTGGCAACAGCGCGCAAGAACGCGACGGTTGAGGAGCTGGCCGGCAAGATCAAACTGCCCAGCTTCTTTTCCGGCAACATGGCAGCGGTTCTGTTGGTTGTATTCGCCGTCGCAACGATCACAGTTGTAGGCACTGCGGCCACCTACAATCCGGCGCAGTGTATTGCCGATGTCCGCGAGCAGAAGAAGCTGGAAGCGGAACAGCGTATTCAAGAGTTGCGCAAACAGCGTGAAGAACGCCGCAAGCAACGCGAAGCTGAAGAAGCGGAACAGGGCGGTGTTCAAACCACCCCGAAACCGTCGAACAACAGCGGCTTTGGCAATGTTTTTGCACCGAACTCTTTAGGGGGTGACGAAAACGAAGGCGCAGATGGTGGGTCTGACTCCGAAAGCGCTCCGTCCAACAACAGTGGTTTCGGCGGGGTGTTTGACCCCAATAGCCTGCAAAGCGACGAATAGCGGCGCAGCTTCGTAACCTCGGCACCCGCCCGGACTGACCTCAGGTCGGTTCGGGCGGATTGCGTTTCAGGATTTTGACGTTACAACCTTCGACGGTGAGCCCGTTCCAATCCACCGGCCCCGCGTTGTAGTTGATCAGGAAGTCATGATTGGCGGTCTCGCGCAGTCGCAGGCCTTGCGGCATCCGGCGCAATGTCAATTCGGCTTCTTCCGCCGCCATGGCTATCACGCGGTCCCAAAGGTCTGCATCGGGAAAGCCTGCCAAGTACCAGATTCCGTCCCCTGCCTTGAGAGCAGCTGTTCCGTCTTCGAAACTCAGCAGGTCTTTGGCCGTTCCTGACAATCGGTCGATCCAATGCCGCGCCGCGCCGCCACCCTTGACCGTGCGTTCTACCGTGGGCGGCAGTGTTTCGACCAGATCAACATCGCAATCGATCCTGCTCAGACCGGGTCTGCCCTTTTCAGGAATTTGAAAATCGCGGGTGATCGCGCCGCTGCGCGGTCCCAGAATGGCAAGATCGCATCTTTCTGCCAGGCGTTGTTCCAAATCAGGATCCGTTGTGGCCAAACCGAGGGCAAAGATCACCGAGTAATCGGCAGGAATGTCCTTTGCCGAAACAAAGTCTACCGACAGACCGGCCCGTCGCAGCGCGCGATAAGCCGAAAAAACCAATCGGAAATAGTCAAATCCCGCGCCTTGTGGTTGTGTGGTCCACGCCCAGTCCGAGGCGTAATCAAACAGAATGGCCACTTTGGCCTGTATCTGTTGCACCGCACCCAACGTGTTCAGGTCATCTGCGGTCTGGCGGGCTTCTGCCAGTGCAGCAGCAGGTTGATTGTTCGACGTCAGCAAGCCCGCATGCATTTGCTCTTGCGCAAACGGGGCTTGCCGCCATCGAAAATAACTCACCACCTCGGCACCATGAGCAACGGCCTCCAATGACCAAAGCCGCACCATTCCGGGCAGCGGCGCCGGATTATACGGTGCCCAATTCACCGGGCCGGGTTGTTGCTCCATCACCCACCAACGGCCGCGCCCGACCGCCCTGTAGAGATCATGGTGAAACGCCTGCATGTCCGGATCGCCCTGTTGCAAAAAGGCGGTCTTGTGCGCGTCGTCGGCGTCCAGCCGGTCCGACAGAAAACCGATCGGATAACTGTCCCAGGTGGCGATATCCAGATCCGCGCCAACCTTGAAATGGTCGAAGTCCAGAATACGGCCCATGTAATTGTGCAAAAGCGGCGCGTCGGTCAACGGGCGCAGCGTATCCACCTGTGCTTTGTTGAAGGCCGCGACCTGATCCGAACTGAAGCGCCGGAATGCCAGCACATGAGCCGGGTTCGGCTCGGTCACGGTTTGATTGGGCAGGTCGATTTCGCTGAAGTTGCTATATTCCATCGACCAGAACACATTGCCCCACGCCTGGTTCAGCGTCTCAATTGTTCCATACCGTTCGACCAGCCAATGGCGAAACGCCTGTTGGGCAGCAGCGCTGTAGCTGAGAGTGGTGTCGTGACACCCATATTCATTGTCAATTTGCCACGCGACCACATGCGGGTTCTTACCGTACCGTTCACCCAATATCCGAGCGATGCGGGTAGATTCGTCGATATAGCCTTGATGGCTAAAGCAGTAATGCCGCCGGGATCCGAACTTGCGCGGGTTGCCGTTTTCATCGGCGGCCAGCATGTCCGGGTGTTTGTCCAATATCCAGCGCGGCGGCGTTGCTGTTGGCGTGCCCAGCACGACCTTCAACCCGGCTGCTCCGAGTGTCTCAATCGCGCGATCCAGCCATTCGAATTGCAATACGCCGGATTGCGGCTCGATGCGGCTCCACGCGAATTCGCCAATGCGCACCCATGCCAGGCCTGTTTCGACCATTTGCGCGGCATCGTCGGCCCACATCGCCTCTGGCCAATGTTCAGGATAATAACAAACGCCCAGTTCCGGCTTCATAAGATGACCTTGTGTTCTGCCTGACCCTGACCTGCATTTCGCGCGGCAAAGGTCATGCCGTTGGTCGGTTGGCTGTCTATTGTTTCTGCGCTCAATCCCTGACGGGCCGTTGTGCAGAAAAGCGTATTCAGTTCATCGCCCCCGAAAGCGGGACATGACGTATGGGATGCGTCAAATGCAACGGCCTTCAGAAACATGCCGTCGGCCGTGTATGCCGCAATCCGGCTGGCACCCCATTGTGCAATCCAGATATTCCCCTGGGCATCGATGACCGCACCATCCGGGTTCAGACCTTCTTTGCGCAAATCCAGGAAAACTGCGCTGTCGCCTTCCGGCCACCCGGTTTCGGCGTTCAGACGCCAGCGCCTGACTTGTTTCGTTGCGGTGTCGCAGAAATAGGCCACCGAACGATCGGGGGCAAAACAGATCGCGTTTGAGATTGTCACATCCGGAACCAATCGTCTCAACTCACCTTTCCAGAAGCGATAGATTGATCCGGCGCCGGGTTCCGCTTGCTTGCCCATCGTGCCGACCCAAAACCCACCCCACGGATCGGCGCGGCCATCGTTGGAACGGGTGACGGGGTTTTCGGCTTCCAGAGGCGTGATCAAGTTCCGCTTTCCGGATTGCAAATCGAAACGCCACAGCCCCGTTTCCGACGCCAAAAGAAGCGTATCGCGATCCACCCAGCCCGCGGCCGAAACATGTTCATCGAAGCTCCAGCTTTTGGGCGCTTCCCGCTCGCGGGTCATCAGACGTTTGCCGATGATATCGAACCAGAAAAGCTGACGCCTTTCAGGATGCCACAACGGGCCTTCGCCCAACTCGCAGGGGCGGTCGTCAAAGATGGTGCTCATCCGGCGGCCTCGTCATAGGCCGTAACGATATGCCGGGCGCGCTCGGCGATTTCGGCGACATCCATTCCGGGTTTGAAAAGTGCAGAGCCTATCCCAAAGCCATCTGCGCCCGCTTTGATCCATTGCCCGAAATTGTCGGGTCCGGCACCGCCAACGGCAAAAACAAGCGAGCCTATGGGCAAAACCGGACGTAAGGCGGCCAAACCCGCCGGACCAGCCATCACCCCCGGGAACAGCTTCAACCCGGTGGCCCCGGCCTTGAGGGCCGCAAAGGCTTCGGTTGGGGTGTAAACCCCCGGCCAGCTTTGCAGGCCCAACGCGACGGAACGCTTGATGACCTCGGCGTCATAGTTGGGCGATACGATCAACTTGCCTCCGGCGGTCGACACAGCGTCCACTTGATCGACTGTCAAAACCGTGCCCGCGCCGATCAGGGCCTGATTTCCAAACGCATCAACCAAAGTGCTGATACTGTCGAGCGGGTCCGGAGAATTGAGCGGCACTTCGATCCGGTCGATGCCAGCATCGATAATGGCGCGGCCAACGGCTTTGGCTTCGTGCGGTTGCAAGCCACGCAATATGGCGATGATGGGACGGCTCATGCGGTTTGCCTTGTCATGTTTCGGGCCAGCGCAAGCCCGGCCAGAGTTGCCTCGGTGGCGTTTGCGGTTTCCACGAATGCGCCTTGCCGATGCAGGGCTGTTGCATATGTCTGCGACACGCCTTCTGCTCCGATAATGGCCAGTTGCTGCCCCAGCCAATAGGGCCGTGTCGCGGCCAGTTCGGCCCCGATCAACATTCCGGAAAGGCACGCACGCGCGGTGGATTTGGCCTGACCTTGCAGCAAGTCCGCCGCTCGCAAGTTGAAAAGACGCGCAGCCAATTGTTCGGGCTTTGACAACGTATCCGCAACCGCCTCGGCGAAGGCGTCTTCGTCCCAGCCCGGGCCTACAGAGTGCCGCAGCACGGACTGACCACATAGCAGGTCGAACAACTCACCCGTCATGAAGGTACGAAAGCTTATAACCTCGCCAGCGCTTACCTGAACCCATTTCGTGTGGGTTCCGGGCAGGCAGATGACGCCGTCCCAATTCTGGCGCGTGCCCAGAAATCCGGCAATCTGGGTTTCCTCACCCCGCATCACATCCGGCGGAGTTGTCTGTTTCAGACCGGGTATGACAAAGGCCCGAATGCGCGGGTCTGATCCGGGTACGCGGATCGGGACATCCGGCAAGGGGTCCGAGGGCACGGTCGAATAAGGGGCTTCCACCCAGCCCTGTCGTGCGCCGACCATTCCGCAAGCGACCACATCTACTGGCGCGCCGGGCAACCAGTTTTCGATCAAATCCAGCAGGGCGGCTTGAAACCCGTCAGGCCCTACATGCGCCATGCCCTTGTCGGATTGCGCATGGTCCAGCGCAGTCGAACCCTGCATGGCCCAGGCCCGTAAATGAGATGTTCCCCAGTCGACGGCGATCCATTCAGTATTCATAACATCACCCCGAAACCACAACGCCGCCATCAACAGCCATACATTGCCCGGTCATCGCATGGCTGGCCCTGGACGCCAGAAAAAGTGTTGGTGCTATCATATCCTCGGGCTTCAGGTGCTCTTTCAGACATTGCCGGTCCAAATGGGCCGCCAGATCCTCGGGCGTGGCCCATTTATCCAACTGTTTTTGCGTCAGAACCCAGCCGGGGGCCAGAGCGTTTACGCGGATTTTCCTCGGCCCAAGTTCTCGTGCCAATGACCGTGTCATCCCCGTGATCCCGGCATTCGAGGTCGTATAGATCGGATAGCCAGCATTGCCCATCATGTAACTGATCGAGCTGAAATTGATGATTGCCCCGCCATCTTTCATTTGCCGGGCGGCTTCCTGACACGCGAAATAATAGGCTTTCAGGTTCACCTCGATCATCCAGTCCCAGAATTCCGTCTTGGTTTCCTCGAGCGTATGACGTTGGTCGTTGGCTGCATTGTTTACCAAGACGTTCAAAGGGCCATGAGCCTCGGCAGCTTTGGCCATCGTCGCGTGCAGCAGTTCGGTATCCGTCATGTCGCCTTGCAGGAACAGCGGCGCGCGGCCGTGCTTGTCGCGCATCTCTTCGACAAACGCACTGGCATCCGACCGACCAATGAAGGCCACATTGGATCCCTGTGCCATGAACCCATCTGTCAGCGCCGCACCAACGCCCGAGCCCCCGCCGGTGATATAGACGGAGGCCCCGTTCAGATCGTGGAATGTAGCTGGTTGGGTCATCAGTGGCTCTCTCTGGTCACGAGGCGGGTGTCTTTGCCAACAAGAAAATCCAGATCCGCCCCCTGATCCGCTTGCAGTACGTGGTCGATGTAAAGTTTTGCATATCCGCGTGTGTAGTGCGGATCATCCGGTTGCCACGCGGCGCGGCGGGCGTTCAGTTCGTTTTCGTCCACAAGCAGTTCCAGTTCGCCGCTGCTGGCTGAAACACGGATGCGGTCTCCGGTTTTGACCAGCGCCAGCGTGCCACCCGCCTGTGCTTCGGGGCTGACATGCAAAATGACGGTGCCATATGCTGTTCCCGACATGCGGGCATCCGAGATCCGGATCATGTCTCGCACACCCTCTTTCACCAATTTCGCCGGAATTGGCATGTTGCCAACCTCGGGCATGCCCGGATACCCTTTGGGGCCACACCCTTTGAGCACCAGGATGCTCTTGGCCGTGACCGGCAGGTCTTCACGGTCTATATTGGCCTTCAGGTCTTCGATGTTGTCGAACACAAAAGCCTCGCCCTCGGTTTCAAGAAGCGCGTCAGTGGCCGCCGAAGGCTTGACGATTGCTCCATTCGGCGCAAGGTTGCCGCGCAGAACACGCAGGCCCGCTGCGGGCTTTACAGGATCATCGAAGGGACGGATGACGTCGGTGTTGAAACACTCGGCCCCTTCGTAATGTGCCGAGATATCCTTGTTCAGAACCGTCTTTGCCGGGCGCAGGAACGATTTGAGTTCATTCAGTACAACCGGCATGCCGCCTGCGTAGCAGAAGTCTTCCATCAGGTATTTGCCCGACGGCATGCAGTTGACCAGAAGCGGTATTTCGGATCCGATTTCAAAGTCTTTCAAGGTCAGGTCAACCCCGACACGTCCCGCCAGCGCCAGCAGGTGAACCACCGCATTGGTCGAGCCTCCTACGGCGGCATTGGCGAGGATGGCGTTCTCAAACGCCTCTTTGGTCAGGATGTCCGAGGGCTTGAGGTCTTCTTCCACCATCTCGACGATGCGCCTGCCTGTCATGTGCGCCAGCGTCATGCGGCGGGCGTCGACCGCCGGAAGCGCGGCATTGGTGGGCAGGCTCATGCCCATCGCCTCGACCAGCGACGCCATGGTGGACGCGGTGCCCATGGTCATGCAGACCCCGGCGCTGCGCGACATGCCGGATTCGGCGTTCATGAAGTCCTGCAAGGTCATTTCGCCGGCCCGAACCGCTTCGGAAAATTTCCAGACATCGGTGCCGGATCCGATATCCTGCCCGCGATATTTACCGTTCAGCATCGGGCCGGAACTGACGACGATCGAAGGCAGATCGACTGACGCGGCCCCCATCAACTGACCCGGCGTGGTCTTGTCGCAGCCGCCCAACAGAACGACCCCGTCAATACCATAGGCGCGGATCGATTCTTCGACATCCATGGCCAGCAGGTTGCGGAACAGCATCGCGGTGGGTTTCATCTGGGTTTCACCCAGCGACATGACGGGGAATTCTACCGGAAAGCCGCCCGCCTCCCACACGCCGCGTTTTACGCCCTCGGCCAGATCGCGCAGGCCCGAGTTGCAGGGGGTCAGTTCCGACCAGGTGTTGCAGATGCCAATTATGGGTCGCCCGTCGAAAGCGTGGTCGGGAAAGCCCTGGTTTTTCATCCACGACCGGTGGATGAAGCCGTCCTTGTCGAGTTTTCCATACCAATGCTGTGAGCGGCGTTTTGTCATTTCTGGCTTTGTTTTTCTTGGCGGAAGTTGGATCTGAGTATTTGTGAAAAGATGAAGATCAGGCGGCGCGGGCCGGCCGGCACCAGTCGGGCAGCCAATCGTTGTGGGCCGTCAGCAGATCCGTGACAAGGTTGCGGATCTGGCGCAGGTCCAGTTCGGCGGCGGTGTGCGGATCCATCATCGCGGCGTGATAGATATATTCGGGGTTCTGTTCTGTCAGGGCCCGAACAGTCAGTTCCTGTACATTGATCTGGGTGCGCATCAGGGCAATCAACTGCGGCGGGATGTCGGTCACGACAGAAGGCTGTACGCCGTTGCTGTCGACCAGGCAGGGGGTTTCGACCGCCGCGCCCATGGGAAGTTGCGGGATCTGGCCGGTATTGGGCAGGTTGCCATAGGCCATGTAAGGCGTGTTCGTAACGATCGCGTTCATCAGGTCGGCGGCGAATTCGTGGCTGCGCGTGACATCGATATTGCGCCCGTCGGTCAGGGTCTTGGCCTGTTCCTTCCACATCTCGACCTGCTCGACGCAGCGGGTGGGGTATTCGTCCAGCGGGATGGAAAATTCCTCGATCAGGTCCTGTCGCCCTTCCTTGATGAACCACGGCACGTATTCGGCCAGGTGTTCCGAGCTTTCCGTGCAGAAATAGCCCAGGTGATCCATCACCTCGTAGCGCACCTTGTTGGGGCAGCGCGGCATCAGCAGCGGCGCCTTCGGGAATTTCCCCGTGTGATAGCCCTGGCGCAGTGCCGGATACAGGTCGCGGCCCTGATGTTCCAGTTTCAGAAAGAATGCGACGTGATTGACGCCGGCGACTTTGTAGCGGAACTCTGCATTTGGCAGATCCAGATCATGGGCCAGTTCCTCGACCGTATTTTGAACCGAGTGGCAAAGGCCTACATGTTTCAGGGTCGGGAAGCGTTCGGCCAGTGCCCAGGTGTTGATGGCCATCGGATTTACGTATTGCAGCAATGTCGCGTTCGGGCAGAGTTGCATCATGTCCCCTGCGACATCCCAAAGCACCGGAACCGTGCGCAGGCCTCGCATGATCCCTCCGACGCCCAGTGTATCAGCGATGGTTTGACGCAAGCCATACTGCTTGGGGATCTCGAAATCGGTGATCGTGCAGGGATTGTATCCCCCCACCTGAAACGCGGTGATGACGAAATCGGCCCCGTCCAGCGCCGCGCGGCGGTCGGTATGGGTCGAGACGGTCGCCCCGGCCCCGACCGAGCGGATCATGGAGCGCGCAACGGTTTCGCTTTCCGCAAGGCGCTGGGGGTCGATATCCATAAGCGCAAAGTGACTGTCGGCCAGCGCAGGGGTCAACAGAGCATCCCCAACGATGTTCTGCATGAATATTGTGGACCCGGCACCGATAAAGGTAATTTTGGTCATTTCACAGCTCCGAGGGTCAAACCCGCAATGAAGTGTTTCTGCATCAGGAAGAACATGGCCACCGGTGGCAGAGCCGCCACGATGGAGCCCGCGCTCATCAATTGATAAGCGGCGCGGAATTGTGCGTTGAAACTGGTGATTCCGGCAGTTACGGGCTGGCTTTCCGCGCCTTGCGTCAGGACGACGGCCCAGAAATAGTCGTTCCAGATGAATGTGAAGATCAGCACGCTGAGCGCGGCGATCGCGGGCTTCATCAGCGGCAGGACCACGTACCAGAAGATGCGCCATTCGCTGATGCCCTCGACCCGTGCGGCCTCGATCAGTTCAAAGGGCAGGGCGCGGATGAAGTTGCGCATGAACAGGGTGCAGAACCCGGTCTGGAACGCAATGTGGAACAGGACCAGCCCGGTCTTGGTGTTGTAGAGCCCAAGTTGCAGGGTCAGATCCCGAACCGGCACCATCAGGATCTGGAAGGGCACGAAGTTCCCGGCCACGAACATGAAAAATATCCAGAGGTTCGACTTGAACTTGTAGATGCCAAGCGCGAAGCCGGTCATGCAACTGAGGGCCACCGCTCCGATCACGGTAGGGACGGTGATCATAAATGAATTCAGCAGGTATCGCGGCATGTCCGAATTGAAGAACACCTGACCATAGTTGAAGGCGCCCTCAAAGCTGGACGGCATTCCCCAGTAATTCGCGTTGGTGAAGTCAGCAGCTGGTTTTACCGAGAAAAGAGCAACCGCCAGCAGGGGCCCCAGCCAAAACAGAAGGGCCAATGGAAGCATGGCTTGATACGTGATCTGCGCCGCGCGGGGTTGTTTTTCGATGGGTTTGGGAAACATCTTAGCGCCCCTTCTCTTCACGGTACATCGACCACAGGAAGTAGGCGATGAAGCACAACATGATCAGGAAAAGGATCACGGCGATGGCTGCGCCATAACCCATGCGGAAGCCATATTCGGACAGGGCGACCTCGAACATGTAATAGGCCAGCACGCGGGAGGATCCGAAAGGTCCGCCTTGTGTCATGATTGAGATCAGGTCGAAAGACCGTAATGCGCCGATGATCGTCACGACAAACGCGATAAAGGTTGCGGGCCGCAATTGTGGAATGATGATGTGCCAAAGCATCTTCCAACCCTTGGCCCCGTCCAGGCGTCCTGCTTCGATCTGTTCCGGGTCTACAGCGTTCAGGCCGGTAAGGTACAGGATCATGCAATAGGCGGTTTGTGGCCAGAGGCCGGCGAAGATGATGCCATAGGTCACGAAACGCTCATCGCCCAACACGTTTACCGGGCCGAGGCCGAAGAAGCCGAGGAATTCGTTCAGCAACCCGAAGGTCGGATCGTAGAACCAGGTGAACACCAGCCCCACCACGACCTGAGAAATCACGAAAGGAAAGAAAAACAGGGACTTATACAGGCGGATGCCCCAAACGGTCTGATTCAGGAACAGGGCGATGAACAAACCTGCCGGAATCGCAGCCAGGTAAAGGATCAGCCAGATCAGGTTGTTTTTCATCGAGATGTAGAAAGCATCCCGATCCACCCACTCCCAATAGAGGTCTTCGTAGTTACGAAAGCCAACGTATTCGGCAGCGCCCAGGCCGTCCCACTCGTAAAGAGACAGATTAAAGGACTGGAATACCGGGATAATCACATAGACCAAAAAGAACAGCATCCCGGGGGCCAGAAACAGCCAGGGTGCGATGCGTTGTTGGTTGCGATGGAACCAGCTTTCCTGTTCTGAGGCGTCGGCAGCAACTGTCATGGGAAACTCGGGTCTGTTGGAGCAAGGCGGGTCGGAACCCGCCCTACGATTCAAAGGAGCGTGGGCCGGGCTTTGGCCCGACCCTGGACTGGTCAGTTATCGTAAATACGCGCGCGCGCGCGTTCGAGCTTGGCCAGTATCCGGTCCAAGTTGTCGGGTTTGACCATGAATTCCTGGAAACCTTCCATGGACACTTTGGCCATTTCCGCAGGCGCGTCGCGGTCCCAGAACTGGGCTACCCCACCGGGGCTGTTGGACGAAAGCATTTCAAAGCCCTGTTGCAGGAACTTGTCGTCATCCACAGTTGATTGCGCGTTGACCGGCAATTGGCCGAGATTCGCGCCGTTGTTGATTTCGGTCTGTTCGTCAGCAGAGACCACGAAACGCAGGAATTCGCGCGCAGCTTCCTTGTTCGAAGCATTGGCCGGGATGTGGAACGTGTCGGTCGGGGCGTCTTCGGCCAGCTCAACATCGGGATTGATCGCGACGAACTGGTAGAAATCCAGCTGGTCATCTGTCAGGCCCGCATCGCGCAACGGTGCCACTGCGAAGTTGCCCATCAGATAGGCTGCTGCCTCACCATTGACCATGAAGGGCAGGGCTTCCTGCCAGCTATACGTCTGGTGATTGTCGATGAAGGCGCCCATGTCGATCAACTGTTTCCAGTTGGCGAAAGTCTGTTTTACCCGATCATCTTCCCAGCTGACTTCGCCGTTGGCGAGTTGCTGGTGGAAGTCGAAACCATTGGTCCGCATGTTCAGATAATCAAACCAGCCACCGGCGGTCCAAAGGAACTTGGTGCCAATGGTATAGCAGGCGCGTCCAGAATCGACGATTTTCTGGCAGTTGGACAGTTCTTCTTCCCAAGTGGTCGGCTCGCTCAGGCCTAGCTCGTCAAAGATGTCTTTGCGGTAGTAAACACCCCACTGATAGTAGGTATAGGGTACGCCCCATTGCTTGCCGTCGATTGTCAACGCGCCCTTGGTCGAAGCGAGGTTTTCGGCGATCTCGGGCTCGGCCCATAAATCTGAAACATCCTCGAACAGACCCGCCTCGACATATGGTTTCATACGGTTGGCCGCGTACCACGTGGCCACATCCGGTGTGTCAGCTGTCAGGAAATTTCGAATCTGCGTCTTGTACGCCTCGCGGTCGATAACGGTTGTTTCGATTTCCAACCCCGGATGCTGTGCCCCAAAACGCTCGATCATCGCCTCCATCGTCGCGCGTGGCGCCGGGTTCGATGTGTCCAGAAAAATCCGCAGATCTCCGGTGAGTTCCGCAGCAGCTGGCGTCGCCATCGCGACACCAAGCGCCAGCGCAGCCGTCGTGCGCTTGAAAGTTGAATACATGGTTTCCTCCCTGTTGGTCTCCTGCAAAGTTCCAAATAATGAAACCTTGTTTTATATATTGAAAACTACACATCGACTCGGTTACTGTTGTCAAGACCCTCGTGAGGATGGCGAGGGATAATCGGAGGAGAATGATGGCCCGTGTCAGGTGACGGAACTATAGGCAAAGCATGTGATGTGCTGGATCATGTAGCGTCGTTCGAGCGCCCAGTTCGATTCGCTGAACTTTTGGAAAACAGCGATTTTCCAAAGGCGACCCTGTACCGATTTCTGCAATCCCTGACCAACCAGGGAATGCTGTCTTATGACCGCGACAGGCAGACCTATGCGCCCGGGATGCGGTTGGTTCGGTTGGCCCATGCGGCATGGACGCAAAGCTCATTGGCCCCGATAGCGCGGCCTTTTCTGGATGCCCTCAGCCAAGAAACCGGTGAAACCGTGCATCTGGCGCAGCTTGATTCCAGTCAGGTTCTTTACGTCGACAAACGCAACGCCGCACAACCGATCGAGATGTACTCTCAGGCTGGAAAAGTTGGCCCGGCCTACTGCACGGGGGTCGGCAAGGCGATGCTGGCCTTCTTGGACGAAGATGCGCTGAACAAGGCGGTGTCGCAGCAAAGCTATCACCGCTTCACCGACAAAACTCTGACATCCGAAAAGATGTTGCGGGCTGATCTTGACAGAATTCGCAGCCGGGGATTTGCCGTCGATGATGAAGAGCACGAGCCTGGCATCATATGCATCGCCTGCCCAGTTCTGACGTCGAACGGTCGGATGCTTGGGGCGATTTCGATAACCGGGTCCACCGAACGAATGGATTTCGATCAACTCGAAGCCTGGGTGCCGCGCCTGCGGCGTGTAGCCGAACAAATTGGAACCGAGGCACAAGCCTGGCGGTTTCCCGAAACAGGCCAAAGTTCCAAAAACGACAGGATGCTGATGACATGACAGGTGTAACTCTGAATCGGGCAATCAAACGGTATGGTCAGACACAGGTCATTCATGGGATCGATCTGCAAATCGAAGATGGAGAGTTCTGCGTTTTTGTAGGGCCTTCAGGGTGCGGAAAATCCACGTTGTTGCGGATGATCGCAGGGCTGGAAGAAACCTCGGAAGGTGAGATTCACATCGGATCGCGCGAGGTGACACATATGGACCCGGCCAAGCGCGGCGTGGCGATGGTGTTTCAGACTTATGCGCTCTACCCGCACATGTCAGTGGCGGAAAACATGGGATTTGGCCTGCGCATGAACGGTGTCCCAAAAGCCGAGATCGACCAGAAGGTGCAGGAGGCTTCGAGCATTCTGAAGCTAGATCCTTATCTCAAGCGCAAACCCAAGGCCCTGTCCGGGGGGCAACGGCAAAGGGTCGCGATCGGGCGGGCGATTGTACGCGGGCCCGAGGTTTTTCTGTTCGACGAACCCCTATCCAACCTGGATGCTGAATTGCGTGTCGAGATGCGCGTCGAAATCGCGCGTCTGCATCAGGAAATCGGTGCAACCATGATCTATGTGACCCATGATCAGGTCGAAGCCATGACGATGGCCGACAAGATTGTGGTGCTGCGCGATGGCCGGATCGAACAGGTCGGCGCCCCGATGGATCTGTACCGTGATCCTGACAACCGGTTTGTTGCAGGTTTCATCGGTTCGCCCGCGATGAACTTTCTTGATTGCGAATATACTGACGGCCATGTCACCCATCCCGCTTTGGGCCAGCCATTACCGATCTCGGCAACCGTTCCTGCCGGAACGGACAAGGTGACATTGGGGATGCGCCCTGAACATATTCACATCGACCGGTCAGCGGACACCTGCACCGTGGACCTGACCGAAGCGCTTGGGGGTGTATCCTACTCGTATTTGCTGACGCCAAATGGCGACAAACTGATCGTCGAAGAGCGAGATGACCAGCGCAGCAAAACCGGCGACCGGATTGGCATATCCATTCAACCTGACCGTGCCATGGTATTTGATCCCGAGACAGGGCAGAGATTTCGGTAATCCTTGGCCGCAACCCGAAAAACTTCGTGGGACAAGCCGTACAGTTTCATGGAAAACACTTGGCGTGACCTGAAGGGGAACGCCAGAGACAGGTGGGTGAAACGTTGAGCTGATGACATCAAAAGCCATCCACGCCCAGCCCGTGGCAAAACGCGCGGGCACAGATCATTGATTCCCAGCGCAACGTGATTTAAGGGAGGCCCTGTCAAAACAGAGTCACCCAGGGGCGGTATCGTGATCGCGCCCCTCCCGTGCCACGCTGAAGTGGCTTCAACTCTTGGATCGCACGCCCCGAAAGGCTTAAAAAGGTAAAAGAATATGGCAGATAAATCGAACTTCGACATATTGTATACCATTGTAGACGAAGCGCCCGAACTGGCCAGCGCCTCGTTCCTGCCCATCATTCGCAAGTTCGCTTCGGCTGCTGGCGTCAGCGTGGGCACCAAGGACATTTCACTGGCCGGGCGCATCTTGGCAGCCTTCCCCGAGAACCTGACGGATGAGCAGCGTGTCTCGGACGATCTGGCCGCATTGGGTGAGCTGGTAAAGACCCCGGACGCCAATGTGATCAAGCTGCCGAACATCTCGGCATCGGTTCCGCAACTGGTGGCCGCCATCGAAGAGTTGCAGTCGCAAGGCTATGATATCCCGGCCTATCCCGAAGAACCTTCGACCGACGAAGAAAAGGCGATCCGCGCGCGTTATGATGCCATCAAAGGCTCGGCCGTGAACCCGGTTCTGCGTGAAGGTAACAGTGACCGCCGCGCGGCGCGGGCTGTCAAAAACTATGCCCGCAACAACCCGCATTCCATGGGTGAATGGACCTCGGACAGCAAAACTAAAGTCTCGTCCATGTCGGGCAACGATTTTTACGCCAATGAGAAATCGGCCACCATCACCGCTGCCCAGGCAGGCGATGCAAGGATCGAGTTTGTCGGCAAAGACGGCAGTGTGACTGTCCTGAAGGACGCGTGGCCGCTGGAAGAAGGCACCGTGGCTGATGCGACCTTCATGTCGGTCAAAGCACTGTCATCCTTCCTTGCAGAGGCCATCGAGGACACCAAGAAAGACGGCACAATGTTCTCGTTGCACCTGAAAGCCACGATGATGAAGGTCTCGGACCCGATCATCTTTGGCTATGCGGTCAAGGCCTGGTTGGCGCCGGTTTTCGAAAAATTCGGTGCGGAACTGGATGCGCTGGGTGTGAATCCGAACTCGGGTCTTGGCGACTTGCTTGAGCGGGTACAAAACAATGCCGAGATCGTCGCCGCAATAAACGCGATCAAGGCTGATCGTCCATCCATGTATATGGTGGATAGCGACAAGGGTATCACCAACCTGCATGTTCCTTCCGACGTGATCATTGATGCTTCGATGCCAGCGGTGATCCGTGCGGGCGGCAAGGGTTGGGATGAGACCGGTGCCAAGGGTGACACAAATTGCGTCATCCCCGACCGGTGCTATGCGACTGTTTATGATGAAAGCATCAAGTTCTTCAAAGCCAACGGTGCATTGAATCCGGCCACTGCCGGTGCGGTCGCAAACGTTGGTCTTATGGCGCAGAAAGCCGAGGAATACGGCAGCCACCCGACCACCTTCGAGGCACCCGCCGACGGCACAATGCGCATCGTTCTGGCCAACGGCGAGACCCTGCATTCGCACGACGTCGAAAAGGGTGACATCTGGCGGGCCTGCACCGTCAAGAAGGCGCCGATCGAGAACTGGATCCAACTGGCGATGGACCGTCAGCGCCTGACCGGATCCGAGGCGATCTTCTGGCTGGATGCGAACCGCGCCCATGACGCCGAGCTGATCAAATACGTGGAACCGGCGCTCGAGGCTGCGGGCGTGGCTGACAAGTTCCAGATCATGGCCCCGCGCGAGGCAACCCGCCAGACGCTGGAAACCATCACCGCCGGAAAGGACAGCATCGCCATCACTGGCAACGTGCTGCGTGACTATCTGACAGACCTGTTCCCGATCCTCGAACTGGGCACCTCGGCCAAGATGCTGTCGATCGTCAAGCTTATGAATGGCGGCGGCCTGTTCGAAACCGGGGCAGGGGGCTCAGCACCGAAACACGTGCAGCAACTGGTCGAGGAAAATCACCTGCGCTGGGATTCGATGGGCGAATTCTGCGCGCTTGGGGAATCCCTGAACTTCCTGGCCGACGCCAAAGGAAACGCGAAGGCAGGTGTTCTTGGCGCTGCGGCAGAGGCCGCAACTCAGGGCATTCTGGACAACAACCGGTCGCCAAGTCGAAAAGTCGGGGAACCGGACAACCGCGACAGCCACTACTGGTTCGCGCGCTACTGGGCCGAAGCCTTGGCTGCCCAATCTGACGATGCCGATCTGGCAGCTGAAATGGCACCACTTGCAAAAGCGCTGGCAGACAAAGAAGAGCAGATCTTGGCGGAACTGGCCGCAGTCCAAGGACCGTTGGTGGATTTGGGCGGATACTATCACACTGACCCGGTCAAAACAGCCGCTGTGATGCGCCCCAGCGCTACGCTGAACGCAATCATCGGCTGATCGCCGTCAAACAGGCGGGCGAGTTTCGTCCGACATCAAAACACGAAGGGACCGCCTTTGCGCGGTCCTTTTCATGGAACGCGGGATTGCCAAAAGACCCGCGCCGAAGCTTGCGCCTGACGATCTGTAGCTTGCTGTTGCTGCGCCGCTAAAACCTACCTTGTCAGGGTCTATGAACGGCTTGCGCAATGTGTGCCCGGTAAACATCTGGGCATCAGTTTGGATTTCAGCGCGTGGGCGTCCGGACGCCAGGCGCAAATTTCGATCGCTTTCCCGAAACTGCGAACAGGGCGGTCAGCAAGGATCGAAAGATCCTGATTTTTGGAAAAAATTTAAGATTTACGGGATTCCCCCAATAGCGCCGGTTTTCAGTCCGCGTTAGGTATTTGGGGACAAAGAATTTCACTGGTGAGGCCTTAGGGCTATATCACTCACTCAGAAAAATGGCCAGCATTTGGGGTGCTGGCCATTTGCGTATCTGGTTCACCAAATCCTTGAACAACCAGCGTGTTCAGACGCTTACGCGCGAACAGGCCGTTCATTTGCCTAGCATTGAACTGGGGGGTGGTTCTGATCAGCCAAATCGACGGGTTTGAGCCTCGACAAGCGATGGCTTGATTTGGTCAGCGCCTGACGCAGCTACACCTTTGTGCTGCAAATATGACAGACGACGCGCTTCCCTCCGGGCAAGAGCCAGAGATTCCAGAATCAAAGCGCAGACGATGGACAGCATTGTCGCAACAAAACCGGATACTGCAACGACAACAGACGGAATTCTATCGACAAGCCCCGTTTCCAAAAATTCCCGGAACACGGATACAAACACAAAGAGCGAAGGCAAAAACATCAACACGGCCAATGACAGGAAAAACGCAACGGGCTTTTCATCCTTGATCAACAAGCCGATCATTTTGAGAATCCGCCAGCCGTCAGAAAACGTTGCCAGCTTGGAGTTCGAATCCGGCAGGCGTGACGAGTATCTTGTTTGAACCTCACCGATTGGCATGCGCATCTGCATCGCATGAACTGTCAGCTCAGTTTCAATCTCGAACCCGTTTGATACCGCGGGGAAGCTTTTGACAAAGCGTCTGCTGAAAACGCGGTAACCCGAAAGCAGGTCGTTGATTTTGCTGTTGAAGAAGAATTTCACAAGCCAACTGAACAACGCGTTGCCAAATTTGTGGCCGCGCCGATAGGCTTCGGTTTCTTCATTCACCCGGGCGCCGTTGACCATATCCAGATTCTGCGAAACGAGCAGGTCGATCAATTCCGGCGCCGCCGCGCTGTCATAGGTCACATCCCCGTCCGCCATAACGTAGACATCCGCATCAACGTCGGCAAACATTCGACGGACC
Organism: Ruegeria sp. HKCCD6157; assembly: GCF_013110685.1. Classification (NCBI taxonomy): domain Bacteria; kingdom Pseudomonadati; phylum Pseudomonadota; class Alphaproteobacteria; order Rhodobacterales; family Roseobacteraceae; genus Ruegeria; species Ruegeria sp. HKCCD6157. Next base: position 174,814 of record NZ_WVRB01000001.1, on the reverse strand, counting down.
ACGTTGCCTTTGCCCTGGTATGTTTCGGAATACACCCGCGCGCCTGCCTCAAGCGCGACCTTGACGGAGTCGTCGGTGGAATTGTTGTCATATACGTAAATCGTCGCGTCGGGCAGGGCCGCGCGGAATTGCCGAACGGTTTCACCTATGGCAACGGCCTCGTTGTAGCAGGGCAAGATCACTGCAACGTCCAAATCCGATCTGGTCGCGGACGACGGTGAGTTTTTCTGAATATCGAAGGCGCCCTGTATCATATGCAAATCACGCTCTTTCATTGACATCAATTGAATGATGATCGTGCTTGGGGTTAGAAGGTGCTGCGCATTTGAGGCTGTTATGAAGCAGATAAGAGGCCAAAATTTGTCATTCTGAAAAACCTCGTGTTTGCGCTTACAAAAAAGGGGCCGATCGAAGAACCGGCCCCAAAGTTTCAGCTGAACCGAGGGATCAGTTCGACGCTGCCATCAGTTTTTCGTTGTGCTCGCGCAGCGTGTCGGAGACGATCGCATACCATTCCCCGGTTTCGCGCATCTCGTTCAGGCCTTTGTTCAACATCGCCAGGTATTGCTTGCCGAACGGATTGCTGCGGTGGCTGATAAAGCGCAGCGAGGAAAGCGAGGTCACGTACGGGTTCTCAACCAGGTCGTTCTGGTTCAGTCCCATTTCAACCATTGTGTCCGAAAACAGCTGAACTTCAAAAGTTGCAACATCTGCGGTGCCGGTAAGGACCGCGTCCAGGCATTCACGTGCGGTGATCGGCTGCATCAGCGTAATGGTTTCACCATTGTGCAGCCCTTCCTGTTCCAGATCATGGATGAACCAGCCATCCATACGGCAGATGGTGGCGCCCTTCAGTTCTTCAAAGGTTGTCGCATTCGCATACTGGCTTTCCGGAATGGTGTAGAACCCGACGACAATGTCATAGACCGGAACAGATGAATCGAACTGTGTGCAGCGCACCTCGGTTTCCCAGGACCATTCGTAAGTGCGGTTGGTGCAATCCGGCATGTTCCACGCCATGGACACGTCAAAGGCGCCAAGAGGCAGAAGAGTTTCCAAGTGCGAGTTCCAGTCATCCACGAAGCTTACGGAATAGTCGCGCGCGTTGCCACCACGCTGCAAAGCCGTGGTGCCCAGACGGGTGATTGCTCCGCCACCGTTCAGCGATTCATCTGCGAAAGGTGCCCAGCCATTGCCCGTCACCAGCTTGATCGGCGGCTGGTAGACGCTCGAACGTTTGACGCTGGCTGCACGTTGTTCTTCAGCTGCGATGATTTCCTGCGCACTCTGACCATTGGGCAGGCTGCCGTCTTCACAGGGAAGGGCCAAAACCAGACCTGGCTCCAGAGCGTTGGGGTTGGTGATTTCGTTCCGGTTCGCGTTGAAAATCGGCTGATAGTTCGACGTGCCGTAGGCTGCGATTGCAATGGTCGCCATGGTGTCGCCGTCTTGGACGGTATAGTTGGTACAAGCTTCCTGCGCCGCAGCTGCGCCCGCACTCAGCGCGGTGATTGCGGTTGCTGAAAGCGCTACCTTCTTTATCTTCTCGTTAAACATGTCCACTTCCTCCAGACTTTAGTTTGTCAGGCCAGATCGGGGCCTTATCCATTTTCCATTTGATGACGCAGGGCGGTTGACACGATGTCGCGCCATTCGCCCGATTGCTGCATGATTGCCAGACCCTGATTCAGCGTCTCAAGGATCGCTTCCCCATCAGGATTATCTTTGTGGGTCATGACGTTAAGCGACTTGATGGCCGCAAGGTTGGGGTTTTCGATAATCCGGTGCTTGTACCCAAGCCGATCTATTGCCTCGGCTGCCAGATGTGCTTCGATGGCAACGATATCTGCGGTGCCTTCCATCAGAGAGTGAAAGCAATCATCCGGTGACGTTGGGCGCAGAAGTTTGATGACCGGTTCGTACAGGCTTACCGCGTCCATGTGAGACAGGGACCAACCCTCCGGCCGGCAGATCGTTGCACCGGCAAAGTCGGCATAGGTTAATGTCTCTTCATAGCCGGAACCTTCCCGGGCGAAGAACGTATCCACAACCTCGTAGAACGGGTTTGAGAAATTGTAGGTCTCGCACCGGTTGCGATCATCTTCCGACAGCGCAACGGCCTCTTCGCAATTGGGGCGCGACCAGGGGAAGGTGGCGTCAAATGCAAGCGTCGGCATCAACAGGTCCAGATGGGATGACCAGTCATTGACGAACTGAATCTTGTAGGCCTGTTCGGGAGCGGCACGAAACATCGCTGTCTCAACCAGATGGGTATAGAGCCCCCGATTGGGCAGAGATTCATCGGTGAACGGAGCGTAGTTCCCACCGGTGATCAACAGCAATTGACGATCCCGAATCTCGGGCCGTTCACCCGTTCCGGCATTGCGGATCAAAGCAGCAGCTTCGGCGCGGGCGGCTTCGATTTCTTCCTTGGCAGCAGCCCGTGCTGCAACGACCGCGTCTTCACTCGCTTTCTTTGCCTCGGCTTCCGCCGCGGCAACACGTGCTTCTGCTTCGGCCACAGCTTTTTCAGCGCGTTCTTCTGCGGCTTTTACCAGCTCAGCCGCCATTTCCGCAGCCAGCCGCTCTGCCTCGGTATCAGCCAGCACCGGAGCGCGCCCAACATCTTCCAGACATGGCAGTTCCAGAACGTCGCCAACACGGATGATATTGGGGTTGGAACCGATAATATCCCGGTTCGCGTCGAAAATGATGCGAAAGTCTTCCGTCGCATACACTTCGATTGCCAATTCCCGTAAGCTATCGCCGCGTTGAATTTCATAACTTGAACACGCCTCTTGCGCGGATGCTGCACCCGTGGCGGCAGCAAGGGCAAGGCTTGATATGAGTAAGTGCTTTTTCATGGGTCCTGTTGCTTTGCCTGTTTAGGTTCTTGTAAGTTTCGCCACTGCGATAGAAAGATTGTCCTGATCCGGGTCACCCTTGGCCTGCACAGCCGTCAGCAATGCTTCGGCAATGTCTTGTGCCAGCCCCTGTTGATGATCCCGCAGAATGGCCTGAATTTCGGCGTCGCTGATGTACTGCAACCCATCACTTCCAAGGATCAGGACATCGGCGGGCGACACGATCAATGGATCTTCCGGGCAGTCCACTTTGGGAATGGCCCCGCCCGTAACCACGGACGTCAATTGATTGCAGTCTATTTCCCGGGCTTCTGCTTCAGTGATCTCTCCCGAAGCCACTTTCGACGCAATCACGGGTGCCATCGAGTGGTCTTCGTTGACCTGCGTCAACGCTCCATCTCGAAACAGGTAAAGAGGGCTGTCGCCGATCGAAATCCAGAACACACGCCGCCCCAGAAGAAGGACACCCAACATGGTCGATCCCATGTTGAACCCCTGGCCCCGGGCCTCGGTGTAATTGGCGATCGCGGCATTGGCTTGCATGGCGGCCAAAGGAAGCGCATCTATCGCGGATCCTTCGTTGAGGGTTTCTGCCTCAAGTTCTGCGTCCAGCGCGTCGCGCCATGCGGCCACTACCATTTCCGAAGCTATTTCACCCGCCTCATGGCCACCCATACCGTCCGCGATCACAACATAGCCCGCGTCCGACGCGTCAAACATGCGGGCCGCAATCGCGTCTTCCTGCGTTTCCCGCTGACCCTGGTTCAGGATCAGCGCAACATCATATGCCGGAGTTGCCAGCATCAATCAGGAATCCCGCCAATCAAAGCCGTCGTCACAGAAGGCCATGAACCGGATCGAGGTTTCGCTGATGCGGATCAGGTCTCCGCTGGACAGGGCCACGGTACTGAGAACAGGTTTGCCATTTAGACGTACAAGATTGGCCTTGCCGCCATGGCCCAAGTAACACTTCCGGTCTTCGGGGTCATAGGCGATGACTGCATGGTTCGAGCGCGAAATGCCGGTATCGCCAAAATCCAACTGAATGGCCTGGTCATCGTTGCGTCCGATTTGCATCAGGCCTTCGGTGAGCGTAATGCTTGAACCTCGTCCCGGGCCGGCTGTTACTACCAGCCAGCCCACCGGGAATGTCTCTTGCGCCGCTTCTGCTTTCGCTACGGGTTCGGAGGATTCGATCAAGTCCTGAACATGCGTATCGGCGCGCTCAAATCCCAGAAATGTCGTCTTGACCCGTGAACGGCGATCCTCGACCGGGGCGGGGGCTGGTGCAACCTGCTCAATCACCGGCTCAGGGGTCTCTTCGACCTGCTTCGTTTCTAGGGCCGGAGCTTCGGCAACCTCAACCTCGCCGACTTCTGGCTCGGTAGGTTCGGACACGACCTCGGCCGTTGCTTCCTCTGGCGAAGTCTCGGCGGGTGTTTCCGTCACATGCAGGGTGACAACCTGCTCGACCTCAACCAGTTCTTCGACATGCTCTTCCACCAGAACGTTTTTCGGAGCGTCGTCCTCTTCCAAGTTGTCTTCTTCCGAACTGTCTTCGGCGAAGATCGACTCCTCGGGTTCGGTCACTGCCTCCGGCTCGGCCTCGTCGAACTCGGGCATCTTTTCTTCGGGGATCAGTTCATCCGTTTCCTCATAGGATTCGGATGTCATGTTTCCACCGGCTAGGGCGGCGCGCAAAGCGTTGAAATCCGCAATGGGTTCCTGCTTTTCTTCTTCGCTTACGGCGCCGTCTACTGCGGCCGGTTTCTCGGCAACGTCTTCTTCTTTGGATTTGCCGGCACCTTCGAGAAGCCGGCTCAGAGGGCTTTTGTATTTGAACATGGTGTCGACACCTTCAAGTTAGTGACGCAGATAAGCCGCGTCGTAAGCTGCTACTGTTCCCTGCACGTCAGCGCAGAGCCACTCAATGGATACCCATGGGAACTGGTACATTCTGCGGCGGGCCGGTTCCCGCCAGGGTGGCAAAACTTGATACCACCCTCAGCAAACACACACTGGCAGATCACTTTTGAACCGGTCAGATTACTCCTGTGCAAGCTGCATGATTGCGGCCGTCTCGGCCCCATTGCGCAACACTGTCAGATTTGCCTCGGGCTGCTCGCTTGAAACGAGTGCGGCCAGCATCTCATCAAGGCTTTCCGAGCCGTCAAATGTGATGCCGGAATGGCTTTCATTCAGCAGGACATCGTCTTTTTGCAGGCTTCCTGCCGCGTCAGCCGGAACTGCGTTCACCGTGGTTTGCCATCCGCTATTGCCTTCGGCGCTAACGGTAAAGGTGTAACCATTTTCCAATCCAACGGATCGTATGGCGGGAAGGGCCAACAGACCATTTTGCGCCCGGGTCTGACCCAGCGGGCGATAGCGGGCAGCAACCCTTGTGTACCCATCGGCGTCAACCTTCAGGTTATCCAGAACCTGCGCCGCAAAAGGAACATCCTGACGGACTGGGCTGCCATTCAGGGTATAGATGACAGCGCCACGCTGTACCCAATCGCCGATCACGCTCATGTCCTGATTGGCGTCCACCCCCGTAACTGCAATGGTGGCTCCGGTCGAGCCGCGGCGGCGGGATGTCTGGAAGGGGATATCGACATCCCAATGCGCAAACGCCACCTGCTGTTCCGCCGGAACTCCGGCGTTGGCAATTGCATCAGTCGCAGGTGTCTCGATCTCAGACACTGCTGTAATATCAGTCGCTTCTTCCGACTGTGCCGGAACTTCGGAACGTTCAGTGTCTGCGGAGGCTGTTTCTGTGGCAGCTGGCTCCGCAGGTACTGGTTGTGCCTGCTCGACAGGCTCTTCCGGCTTGGGTTCGGGTGCGATGGCCACTTCGGGTTCGGGATCGGTGGCCTCTGTGACAGAAGGATCTGTAACGGGCGCCTCTGTCTCGGCGGATTGTAAGTCTGCCGCGGGCTGCGCGACCGGTGTTTCTGCCTGGTCTTCCGTCTTGTCGCCGGACATCGCAAAGAAACCACCCGCGGCCAACGCAACTGCAACAACAGCCGCGCCTGCAATCAGCTTGCCGCTGCCGCCGGACCCGCTCTGAACCACTGTATCGACAGCGACCGGGGTTTCCTCTTTCTTTGAGATTTTGGTAAGATCGACATCTTTTTTATCTTCGTTGCCAAGAACGATGTCCGAGTTTCCGGCCAGCAGGGCCGTAACTACGGCTTCGGCGTTCTCGCTTTCGGCCTTGATCCGGGCCTTTTCTTCCTCTTTGTCTTTGCGATCCATGCCCACAATCACGGACACGGGCCGATAGGCGAATGTGTCGAACATGACACCGGGGCCGCGGAACATGCGCAACCAATCCAATGCAGATTGAAGACGATCCGTGGCGTGAACTTCCATCGCCTTGTCAATCGCCTCAAGGAACCCGTCTGGGTATCCTTCGAAACGACCGGTCAATGGCGTGTAGGGGTCATCCTGCCCGTTGTTGAACGCGTTCAGGCGGCTCTGGCCGTCGATGGGGCGTTCACCGCTGATCGCGTGATAAAGCGTGGCAGCCAGAACATAAAGGTCGCTGCTGGGCCCTTGATCCGCGCCCCGGACATAGAATTCGTGCGGAGAGTATCCATCCTTGATCACGCGCAGGGTCAGCAATGCTGCCGATTTGTTCGCCGCTTGCTCACGTGCGGCGCCAAAATCGATCAGGACGGGGTCTCCGTTTTCATCAATCAGAATGTTGTCCGGCGAAATGTCCCGATGCAACATGCCGCTCTGGTGAATGAAAGACACCGCGGACAGCATTTTTTCGGTGACCTGAACGATGAAATCAGGGCCGCCGTCATTTTCCGGGTTTTCCACGTAATCCAGCAGGTCGCACCCACGGATGAGGTCCATTGCGATATATGCGGTGTCATTGTCTTCGAACACCTGATGCACATCTACGATATTGGGATGTACCAGACGCGCATGATTGCGCGCCTCCTGAATAAAGAGGTCAATGATCGAGCGCAGGTCGTCCTTGAAGGATGGGTCGTTTGGTTCGACCAGATCACCGTTGCGGCGGCACAGCGCTCCGGGGAAACACTCTTTGATCACGACGTCGCGCTCCAGGCTGTCGCGCGCCAGGTAAGTGATCCCAAATCCGCCGTTGCTGAGATAGCGGAGGATTTCATACTGCCCGCGCAACAGCTTTGCGCCTGGCTGCAATCCTTCAATTTTCGGTTCGTCGTGCGTCGCGCCGACAGCCTGGTTGTGGCTCATTTCAATCCGCCCGTTCTATTCATTTTGCGGCTTAGAAAAACCGGGCCGACAGCCCACGAACTCACAACCAAAAACAACCGCAGGACACTTAAGAACGGTTAGACGTTTCAAATTTGACTTTATTGGGGCCGCCTGATGGCTTCACTATGGATCGTTTTTCGCATGATGGCATATGTTGTGCCTAGTGGTGCCTATAAGGCAATATATAGACAATGAATATGGGCTGATTGAAAACTTAAACCCGAAATCAAGCGTGTTGGTCCACGAATTCGAAACAATAAAGGGCCGATTCCTCGGCCCTTCGAATCGCTGCAATGCAGCTCAATCTTGACGGGAAAGCGTCAGGTTCCGGTTTTCGGTTGCGCCGCTGCGACCGTGCTTCCAGCCCAGGCAAGGTTGTCGCCCAGCTGCGCCAGAATGCTGATTGCGTCCTTCAATGGTGCGTCCCCGCTTTCGAATTGCAGCAACAAAAGCAAATCTGTCGCCTTTTCAAATTCTGCGGGAATCCAATCAGCTTCGGGGTCGATTTCGCCACCTTGTTCCAGCCGCTCCGCAAAATCTTCGACGATCTCCTGACAGCTGTTCAGAAACGCGGCCGGTTCGATGTCAGAGGTTTCACGTAGATCTTCATAGATGCTTGCTATTGCGGCCAGCCAGTCCTCGAGAATGGGGTTGTTCAACGGGGGCAGGGCAGACCCAAGCGTTGAATGCATTGATGCGGTATCATTCGAAACAGGCTCTGGCTCTGCGCCTTTCAGCGCTTCAAGATAGGGCAGGAAGTCCTGCTGCAGATCTTTCCGCGCAGCCTCGAGATCGCCGCGGCGCCGGTCGGATGCCGCTTCCAGCACGTGTTCCGCAAGGTTCTGTCCGCCGCAGGTTTCCCAAAGCGCAAAGTCGGGCTCGGGCTCTTGCGCCATGGCACGCACGGCGACCGGCGTACCAATTGGGACAACGGCGCGGAACATTCCTTCTTTTTCTTTATTCAGGCGCGCAAGGACGCGGTCCAGGGCGCCCTGCACAGGTGGCAGATCAGCATGTGTTACGGCAAGCAGGCTGTTGGCCCGAAGTTCCGGGGGCACCTGAGACCACAAGTGACGCTCGGTCTCGCGCCAGGCATTGGTTCCATTTGTGCACCAGATGGCACAATCGACGAATTTCAGCAGATCCAAAGTCGGCTTGTAGGTATCATCCAGAGCACCCGAGCCCGGAAGATCAAACAGTGATATTTCCTTGAGGGCCGGAGTATTGATGCCGACCGATATGAAATCGGGCTCTTCCTCGGCCGCTTTTTCCAGCACTATGCCGGAATAGGTCTTTGGTTCTCTGTTCCACCAACCGACAGTCGTTTCAGGCGCATCCGCGTAGGCGACGATCACCAGCGGCAATTTCAGATGCTGCGGGCCGGTTGGCAGAATGTCCGCGCCAGCCAGCATGTTCGCCAGACTTGACTTGCCTGCGCCGAATTCCCCGGCGAAACCGATATTGACCGCGTTTGACAGACGTTCAGCGTGGGACAGAGCCCGCGCACGCAATTCCTCCAACGCCTCGTCAGGCGTCAGGTTTTCAGTTGCGGTCAGGAAGCGCTCCAGTTGGCGTACTTCCTTTTCAGTTCCGGGAAATTCAATCATTCCGCAGCCTCTGCTTGTCTTTCATCCGCATCGGGTGTTCCAAAAACCGTCTCCAACTCGGCTGAAATGCGACGCGCTTTGTCGAATGCACCTTGCGCTTCCGCTTGGGCGTTCAGTTCTCCTGAGTTGGACCGGTGTTCAAGATGACCGGCCAGAAGGGCCATATAGTGGTCCAGAACCGTATTCAGCCGTTCCAACAGATCGTCGCGGGTCGTGTCGATCAGGTCATCCCCGATCAGCTCGAATTCCTGCACGATCAGCCGTTCTGCACGCGCCACAACGCTGTTGCGCGAGATCAGACGCGACAGCCAGTTTACACGCAATTCAACGGTAATGCCACGGGTCAGGGCGGTGGTGTCAGGCCGGAACCAACGTACAGCACTGGTGTTCATGCGATTGTCGACCGGTTCTTGCCATCCCGGCAATGCCCGCAAGGCGGCATTGCAATGCATGTCGATCGCGTAAAGCTCGCTGAGCATGCGCTGCCGAACAACTTGCGATGCCCCCTGTACCAGTTCACGCATACGTTCGCGCAATGGTGTAAAATTGAGCTCGGTCTCTCCGCCCTTTGCCAGCAGAGGTGACTGGCCGTCCGCCCCGCGCACAACGATAGCCACCGATTCCGAGACGGTGTCATCCATGACCCCGCGCAGATTCGACAGGACATCATCCATGTCACGCGTGATCTCCTGCGTTTTTTCAGCAATCAGCTTGCGTAGGTCGCCAAGTGTCTTGTCGCTTTCATCGGAATTTCGAACATCCGAGCCGTCTTCATCTTGCAGCGCCCGCAAACGAACCTGAGAGCGCTCAAGCTCCCCGCGTGCGAAGCTGTCGAGATGTTGCCAGGCCATCCGCAACTGTTCGTTGATCGGTCCGTCCGTCAAAGCCTGAGTGACATGGCGGCGCAGATCGGGCAGGCCCGACGCGATCATTGCGGCAAAGCGCAGAACCGCTTCGCGGCTGATCGGTCCTGGGCCTTGTTTGATCTCGGCCACACCGTTGAGATATTGCTGCATCTGTTCCGGGTGGGCGCGCAGCCATGCCAGAACGTGGTCGTGGTTCACTCCGGTTTCATCACCGGTCAGAGCATAATGCGCCCATTGCGCGCTGCCCATCAGGACATCGATGTTCGAGTTGCCGAGCGCCTTTTCCAACCCGTCCAATACATCCAGACGAACCTTGGCCGCGTCTTCGGCGCCGCCGCCCAATTCGTCCACACGGTTGATGAAGACGACGATCTGCCCAAGTTCCAGCGCTTGCATCAACCGGAACAATTTCAGATCCGCGCGCGACAATGCCTGATGCGCGGACAGAACCACCACAAAGAAATCGGATTCCTTCAGATACTGTCGTGAAATTTCTTCGCGGATCAGCAGGGGGTCATTCACGCCGGGCGTGTCGGTGACCGTCAGCGGAAACGGAAAATGGCCCAGGTCAAAATAGACCTCGGCCTTGCGGGTGATGTCGCTGTAAAGCCCGCGATCACTGCCCGGATCCAAAGCCCCGTCTTCGGACGGATCATCCCCAGCACAGACATATCTGGCGAGGTCATCTGACGTCAGTTCGTCCAGATCGTGCTGTTGCCCCAGCAGTTGTTCATAGCTGTCACCCAGACGTCGACGCGCCCGGACCTTCATGGCCTCGACCTGTTCTTCGATCATCTCGCGCTTATAGCTGTCCTCGTCATCGGGAAACATGTTGCGCAGTTCTTCACCTTCGGCGATCAGCGATTGCCATTGGTAATTGTCGAAGAAATGGAATTCGGCACCTTGGGTCCTGCCGGACGGGTGCCCGAAATGCATATCGGTGATAACAGTTGTCCAGGGGTTTACATCCGAAGGCAGATACTCGGCCTGACCGGTGAAGCCGTTGATCAGACGCGATTTTCCAGCCTTGATTTGCCCGACAAACGCAATTGACGGTTTCAGATTGCTAAGATCACCAATGATGCGCGAAATGAACTGGCGCGTTTCATCATTGGTTGCCCCGTTCATTTCTTCTGCTATGCGAATAAGTTCGCGGCGATGTGTTTCACTCATTACTCATTACCCTGGTTACAATAAAAAACAGATTGAAGTAGTCGAAAATTTGAATTCAACGGAGGCAATCATTTTTCGACCTCCTGCAAAGAGGTCCACAGGTTGACGACCGCCCCCAGTTTGCGGGCTTCGTGGATGGCGACCGCGATCTGACCACCGTCACTCAAAACGGCCAGACCGGCCCCTTTCCCGCCCGATGGCCGCATGACAATCAGTTGCGGGTCTTCACTCTCTTGCTGAGAGTCGCCATCCCAGCCGGCAAGATCAGCCACAAAACGGGCCAGCGTGTCCTGGTCGGGATGCATCGGCTCAGATGGCTTGCAAACGCCTTCCAAAAGAGGTGCGGCTTCGTCCGAACTGTCCACGAACACACGACCCGAGGCGAAGCGGCTCGACGCTTCAAAAAAACGTTGGGCAAGTGTTTCCGCTGCATCGGGTGTTGCCTCGGCGGGCAGAGAGTCATCAACAGGTTTCTCAGCACTCGGGACGACGGAAACAATTGGCTCGGACGGAAGCTCGATGGCGGCGCAGGCTTTCTCGATTTCGCTGAAGGTGATACCTACCTCATCCACTTCAAGCGCTGTGTCCGGTCTGCCCGACGTCAACTCAAGCGGAGCAGGCGATGCGGAGATCTCCGACACCAATCCAGCCAGCTTCTTAATCAATTCGGCGCGTGATTCCGTTTCAAAGTCCGGAATCTCACCTGCCGGTACCTTGAAGACATCGGTGATCCGGGAGCTGTTCACCTCGACTGCCAGACAATCCCCGTTTGTGGCAGTAAATTCCAATCGGCGCGGCAATACAGTGCCGCGGATTGCCCGCAATACCGCAAAACGGCGCGCGGCCGCTGTTTCTCCTGCGATCCTCACGGTCGGAGACAGCCGTGCGACCGAGGTCCGCCTGATATCTTCAAGCAGGTCGAGAATGTCCGTATCCATCATGCCGTGACCCCCTCTGGTCCCGTTCAAACCGCAGCCGCAACCGGCCCCAGACTGAGATGTGATTTGGTAAGCGCCAGTCCGACATTCGCACTGTTGCGGCAGATATAGCAGACCACATGATCAGGATATTCCTTGGTCCGCAGAAAGATGTTTAGCCTGTCCTTGGAAAAAACGGCGACCTCCCCAAAGCCAGCGCTTTCTTCGTCTGCACTGCCAGCCTGACGCAAGAGCGCTTCAAAGGCTGCAACTCCGCGCCCCTGAAACAGATTGGCCACAGCCACCGCCAAAACATCCAACGAATCCGCGCAGTCGGGATCTGAAACAGAGCTGCCCAAAAGCATCCCTGTCTCCATGTCGATATACCCGGCTGCTATACAGTCGGGTATCGTTTCCATGGCGGAGTTCAGTGCGGTTTGAATAGACATCTAATCCATTGTTTTCATTTATGAGTTTCTCACTAGCTCGATTCGGATACCCTTACAACACATGCCATTCAGCGCCGCTATTTTCTTTGGCTTTCGGAATGGATCGAAGTGCCTCTCTGGTCTGCTTTTCGTTGTGCTCAATGGCGATCTGATCAAACTCGGCCAGAAAAGCCTTGAATACGTTCTTCAGCCCTTCTGCATCCTGCGGCAGGTCTTCATTTCTCGAAACCTCCTGCCACATATCCGACGCGCTGAGAGGCGATCCGACCGCAACTTCGGGCAGGCCACTCAGCGTGGCAACGTTTCTTTCAACTGCGTCAACCTGTTCGGTGGTGGCCGCTTCGATCAAACCGCTGGTTTCGGGTTCCGGCTCATACTCATCCGCAGTGTTGCCGTTTTGCGCGGCCATCAATGCCGTAATCGAGGAAACAGAAACTTCTATGCCGCGATCTTCAGCCAAATCGGCCTGCTCGGATTCCTCTTCTTCGCCATCCGGCACGATCGGGGTCTCTTGCATCGAAGTGTTCAGCGAGGCAAGCACGTCATCGGAATTGTCAACAGCCGCAAGAGGCGCGGGACTGATTTCAGCATCATCCAGAGCGCCCGTGTCGTCATCCAATGCGTCCTCCAGATCGGCGTCAACGGACAGCTCGAATTCGTCTTCGTCATCCTCAAGGCCCGCGACATTCGTCAATTCCAGCGGGTCGTTCGAGGTGTCTTTGAAAAAGGAACGCAGATCATCGCTTGTGTCGGGTTCTACGGGCAGCGGAACCGGCTCTGCCGTCATTTCTGCGCGCAGCCGTTCAGCCTCTTCCGCATCGATCCGAACCCGCTCGGCCTCATCCAGGCGCCGCTCGACCCGGGCAGGTCGCACCGGGAAGCTGGTTACAACTGTTTCGCCTACAGCGTTCGATTGCCCGGCGGCCTCCAACGGGTTCACCAACCTCAAGGGTGTGGCTTCGTCTTTGGCTGTCGGCTCGCTAGATGAACGGGCAGGGCGCAAAGGTTTGACTTTGGGTGCGTCGGCTTGGCTCTTGTCGATCTGGTATCGAGCCAACTGATCGGCGCGGTTGTCCATAATCTGTTCCGTGATCTCCAGGAAACTGTCGATCATCTTGCCTCCGCCGCTGCGCGACCACATCTCGGCATCACCTGTCTTGTCCCGGGCAGTGATTGCGTCGCGGGCCGAGAACAGAATGGACCGATTGAACAGGTGACCAGCTTCGCGGTTAACGCGACGCAGTACTTTTTGACGGTCTTTGAGGCTCAGGGCATCTGCCCGCGTCACCAAAAGCAAAGAGTTGTGTTGCAACCTCTCGGGTAGGGAAACCCATGTCGCGCGTTCGGTTTCGCGCCAGGCTTGTGTCGCGTGGGTACACCACAAAACGCCGTTTGCCTGACCCACCGCGCGTTGCCACACATCCGTCGAGATCTTGGGGTCCGAAATGCCGGGTGTGTCGATCAGGTCGACAGCCTCCAGAATATCGGCCTCAAGGAAGATGCGGATGAACTGTGCGTCATTGACGCCAACGGTTTCAAGCTGATCCAGCTCGATCAGTTCAGTGCTTCCGTCATGGCGTTTGATATAGGGCGCTTGATTGCCCCAGCTAAACCAGACCGGTGGCAACTGGGTTGCCGTCACCTGCGTCGGCAAGGTCTGCGTTCGCAGCAAAAAGTTCATCAACGTGGATTTACCGGCGCTGAACTCGCCCATCAGGGCGAAAACCGGTTTGCGACGGGACCACTGCTCGATGCGTTCCCATGCCTTCGGAGAAACAAAGCGTGTTTGTGTATCTTTTGCCATTTTTCTACTTATGCCGCTTCGTTGCTTAGATCTTTCAGTATGTCACCCAGAATCTCGTCCTTGGATTTCTGTGGCTGCAAGCCCGCCATCGCCGCCGCAGTCTGACCCGGGTTCTTGTCGGCAGAAGACGAGATGCTCAGCAGTGTTTCCTTCTGCTCACGCAGGAAATCCGTCAGGATCGCGCGGACGTTTTCCAGAACCGCCGCGATCTGGTTTTCCTCGATATCCTTGGTGATCGAATTTGCCTCGGACGCGATCAACCGCGTGTAATCCGCCGCATATGCCTCAAACCCCTTTCGGCGTTGCCACCAACGTCGCCACCAGGTGCTTTGCAAGTCCAGTGCGATCGTCCGGCCGATGCCGAGAGGCGGCGGAACACGGGGGACAATGGGCGCTTCGATGCTGAATTCGCCCAGATGGTTGCCGAGTATCTTGTGATAAAGCGCTTCGACGTCCGCAGCAGCGGTTGCGTACAACGCCCCGGCATCCTTTCGCATGGCGCGGGCGAAACTGAAATAGGCAGCCTTTTGCAGCGTCCGCAAGCCCGCGGGATCGTATTGCCACGTGCCTTGTTCGCCATTTTTTTCAAGATGCGCGATCAGAGAGTCCGTTGCGCGTTTGACGAAATTGTCCTCTGCTGACTTCAGACGCTCCAACACTTTGTCGCGCAGCGCATTTGTCAATTCGGCGGCTTTCTTTTCGTATTCGGCTGACACCGTGTTTATCGCCTCTTCGGGCGATACGCCGTCAAGATCCCGTGCAACGCCTTCGCCTTCGGACAGATTCTTGGCAACCGCAGTCGCGCGGATCTGACTGGCAATGTTACGCGCCCGATGGCGGACGCGGTCCATCAGGCGCGCTCCGGCACCGTCTGCAATGCGCTCATTCATGGCCAGCAGCAGATCGGGCAGACCGGACAGCGCCCAGATTTTGTCGAGCGAGGCCGCCTGATCACCGAAACCGGCGGCCAGGTAGAACGTATTCAAGGCCTGGCGCGACTCTTCTGTCAGAATATCCGGGTTCCCGGTCAACGCCGCTTCGGCCCACAGTGCGCTGCCAAAAACGACGCTGGTATTTGTGTCGATATTGTTCTGTTTCAGCGTGTCCTGAATGCGGTCACGGATCTCTGGAACCTGGTTCACAGGATCGGACAGCTCGTCGATCCGGTTGACGAACAGGATGATCTGCCGGTTCTCGAACTGCGCGATAATGCGCATCAGGGCCATGTCCATTGTCGTCAGGGCCTGGCTTGCCGCCAACACCACAACGCAGACTTCGGATCCGCGCAGGCTGCGCAGAGTGATTTGTTCACGCACCATGAACGTATCGTTCACACCCGGCGTGTCGCACAGTTTCAGCGCGATGGGGTATTGCGGAATGTCCATATACAGCTCGGCTGATTTGGTAACATCAGCAAACCGGCCCGTTTTGGGATCAATATCGGGATCGTCTTCATCGCCCAGGCAGACATAACGCTGAATCAGTTCCTCATCGAAATGATCATACTGATGGCTTTGACCTAGGATCAGGTCGAAATGTTTGCCAAGACGTTCCTCTGACTTGGCCTTCATCTCACCGATCTGGCGGCGGATGTCTTCCATCTCGTCATCAGCGCCGGCGCGATTGGCCAATTCGCCAAGACGACCGCCACCGACCATCAGGTTGTCCCATTCTTCCTGCTCGAAAAACGTGAACTTGGCCTTTGTATCACCGGGTGGGCGCGTGTTGATGTTCAAGGTCGTAACCACCGACGTCCACGGGTTGACGTCTGACGGAAGCAGGCCGGGGTGCCCGGCAAGAATATTGACGATCGAGGATTTTCCGGCCTTGACCTGGCCCACCATCGTGACACTGGCGGTAAAGTTCTCCATCCGGGTCTTGAGGGTCGCCAGCCGTGCCGAGGAGCGCGCATCAGCCACCTCAGTCAGTTGATCAATCTGAGCCGTCAGTGAAGCCATGGTTGCCGTCATCGGTGCCAGTGCTTCGTTGCCCACAGACAAAAGGTGATCGTTGCGCGCCATACTTAACCTCCGGTTCCCGTTGCAGCAATTTGCGGTTCGTGCGCAACACGCCCCGCCGGAACGCTTGTCAGAGTGTCGATCCGCGCGATCAGGTCCAATGCATTGCCTAGTATTTCGGCCTCGGCCCGAGGTGAAATGGTCTCGTACGATTTGGAATCGGCCAGAACTTCGATCGAGCTGAAGCGGTCGCCGTTCTCGAGGCAAGCAACGCGGCGCCCGGTTGGGAAACCTTCGGATTTTGCAGCTGGCAGCGGCATGCGTGCGTTCGCAAGCAGGTAATGTTCACCGGAATGCGTTCGAAGGGAAATACCAAAGCCAGTAGTCGGGTGGTCGCGATTCAGAGTCTTGAGCTCACCAAGGAAACTCTCACGAGCGAAGAAGACGGCTTCTTGCTCGGCGGCAGCGGAGGGATTCAAATCGGTCACAGCAGAAAGCCTTGTATTGGAGTTGAGCAAAAAACTCGTACCGGTGCCAAAGTGGCAAAAAGACTCATTAACTCCTGATAAACAACAAGTACCTTCAAGGCGGTGTTATTTTGGCGCGAATAAGATTTTTTAGCGGTTGAATTGTGGCGGCAATGTGGTCGATCTCTCATAAGAATGCCTCAACCGATGCGAGTATTTCGATGCGGCAGATCAGACCGAGAAACGTCCGGCAAGCTTGGATGCATGCATAATAGGCGCAGCCAAATGAGGCAAAGGTGACGCCTTTTCAGGTGCATTCGAATGATTTGGAGGTCGAAAACCTTTTGGCTTCATACTTCTGAATAAAAACAATTATTTATGTTCTTCTGCTTTACTGAAAACACCGGATTTGCAGGATGAAGCTATGTGCCTTGGCAGATCCAGCAACGCAGTCTGCGACCGTTTTCGGGATCAGACTGCACCAACTCTGGTCCGTTGTGCCTTGATTCTCCACCAAGTCTGGCGCCACAAGTTCCGACCTGTAGTTCTGGCGTCTATTCAACGTTAGCGCGTTTTTGAACGGCTTGATTGTGCCGGGAATCAGCCTGTGAATCAAAAGCCGAAAAGCAGCATCATATAGCTGCTTGAAAACCGGTTGGAGGCGGGAGTCAGATGCCTCTGGTTTCGCAGCCGTTGCGTTGCTTGCGGTATCAACCAGGCCGAAAACAGGTTGCAGTTTTCAACTAGGCAGCCCGGCAAGTCACAAACTTTGTATTCCTCGAATTTTCCCTCTCGCACTCCGATGCAAGCTTTGTTATTGACCGCTTCATTCCAGCGTAAACGCGCTTGGTTGCGGGTGTGGCGAAATTGGTAGACGCACCAGATTTAGGTTCTGGCGCCGCAAGGCGTGGGGGTTCAAGTCCCTCCACCCGCACCAAATGAATTTACCATAATCATCATTATGCGTACCATGAATGCGCCCGTCTTCAGAGATTGTGGGCACCTTCAAGCCCTTCGTTTTCCAAACATATCAGTGGACCCAATTGACTGGGGTACTGCATTGCCCAATGGAGCATACCTGCTTTGGCAGATCTCGGGTTCGTCAGATTGCAATGTTCCGCAGCCGCGATTGGCTTGTTTGGGGTTTGATTGAGTGGTCGGGATTATTGATGTTCTCGCCCCCGTGCCCCTGCCCTTCGCTGGTCACCGTCCCACATGTCAGTGACGTCAGAAAGCAAAGCTTCATACGCTTTGCGCGACCTTGTTCATGGCGAGTTAGCACCACGGTCAACCATTCAGGCAACCGGCCGCAATAATGCGGCCGGCCTTTTGATCTTGCTGATGTCTGCGCAGAATCTCAAATTGGCGCCGATCGAACCGGTGCGGGACATTCAGTCGGTCTCACCAAAACCTTTCGGTACCGGCAGATCAGGCAGAGTTGCCGCACGTTTTTGCAAGGCCCGCCCGATGACCATACGGCTGATTTCCGTCGTCCCGTCCACGATCCGCAGCATTTGCGCAAGGCGGGACAAGCGATCCAGGCCGTAGGGTTGCAACAGCCCCGCACCTCCCAGAACCTGCGTACAGGTGTTTGCAGCTTTCACGGCGGCATCGGGCACGAACCTTTTTGCATGGGCCGCCATCAAGGGACCTTCGGGCGTGCCAAGGGCTTCTGCCGCCTTTCGGTAGAGAAGCTTTGAGGCTTCAAGGTCGGTTGCAACCTCGCCCAGCATCCACTGAATCCCGTCCAGATCAAGGTTCCTGCCGCCAAACATCTTGCGGTTCTTGGAATAGGACAACGCCGTATCCAGCGCGGATTGCATCAATCCACAACATCCTGAGGCAATCGAAACACGGGCAATGTCGATGGCCATGAGCGCGCCCTGAAGACCCTGACCAATGGGCAGGATGATGTTGGTTTCATCGACCACGACCTTGTCCATGTACATTTCGGCCAAGGGCAGGAAGTTGTAGGATGGGGTATCATAAAGCGGCCCAAAGCTGAGGCCCGGTGCGTCGGCGGGAATGGCGATCATCGCCATGTCCTTGTGGCCGGGTGCGTCGCTGGTCTTGACCACAGTGAAATAGATATCCGCCTCGGACGCCAGGCTGACCCATGCCTTCGCGCCGCTGATCGTCCATGTGCCGTCGCCATTGACCACGGCGCGCGAATACATGTTTGTTGCGTCCGATCCGGATTGTGGTTCGGTCAGTGCAAAGTTCGCCAGCTTGCGTCCAGATGTCAGGTCCCGCGCCCACTTTTCCTTGAAGGCATCCGTGCCATAGCCGCAGCCCGCAAAGGTACAGATGTTGTGCATCGACAGCGCAAAGGCATATGCGCCATCGCCCCGTCCCAGTTGTTCATAAACCTGTATGCCTTCTGCCAGCGGCAAGGCCTGCCCGCCAAACTCTTCGGGGGCGTAGAGCCCCGTCAGACCAGCGGCCCCGGCCTTGTCCGAAGCATCGCGCGGCCACTTCTTCGCGGCGTTCCAGGCATCCACATTGGGCAGGATCACCTGCTCGGCGTGGTCGCGTGCGGCTTGGAGTATGGTGTCGAGTTTGTCTGACATTGGTGGATCCTTTCACGACGGTCATTCTCAGATGGCGCCACAACCGGGAAGCCATGGATGAGCGGGATGATGAGTTTTTGAGGGCAAAACTTCCGATAAGAACGTTTTTCTACAGAAAGGTATAGCGAGCCTGCCCGCTGGGGACCATCTCGTGCAATGACAGACCATTGTCCAAAAGTGACAAATCGGGCACCCTACATTTGCACCCTGCGGTATGAGCTGGGGGTGCTTCCGGTCCAGCGCTGAAAGGCCCGGTGGAAATTGGCCGCCGACGAAAATCCGACTTCATGTGCGATGGCTTCAACGCTTTTGCGCCCCGCCTGAAGATCACGGATAGCGATGTCGCGCCGCAGGGCATCCTTGATGGCCTGAAACGATGTACCATCCGCATGCAGCCTGCGGATCAGGGTGCGCGGGGTCATGTGCATCGCGGATGCCGTCTGGGACAGGGTTGCCGCGTCCCATCCCGATTGGACCAGATAGGTGCGCACCCGCAGCGATTGGGTGTGCTCTCGCGAACTGGTGAAAATCCAGTCTCGGGGCGCGTTTTGCAAAAACCTGTCAAGATCATTCGTGCTGCGCGCCTGCGCTGGACCCAGCGCATTCGGATCGAACGAAATCGCGGTGGCACCTTGGCCGAACCGCAGCGGTGCCGGAAAGATGACCGCGTAATCCTGATCAAAGTCGGGGCGCTCAAACACGAAATCGACAGCCTTGACCGGAGCTTCGTGCCCCGCCAGCCAAGACATGAGCCCGTGGGCAAGTTTGAGTATCAGCATGTGCCCGAACCGCTGAACCTGGGCCACGCCCCGTGGCTTCAGCGTAAGCACCAGCATGTTGTCGGCGTCATCCAGATCAAACTGGTAGTCATCCAGCAACAAGTTCCAGAAGGTCGAAAAGCGGTAAAGTGCCGATGAAAGAGACGTGGCTTCCCGGACTGTCGTCAAAAGATGTTGCAGGGCTCTCGGCCGGATCGGGCGGCTCCAAAGCCCCATCATCTCATCACCGGTCTCTACTGCGGCAAGTTGATAGAGACATACGATTTGATCCAGCGTGACGCGGCCATGAGTGTGACGCGTATCCGCGACCATACCCGACCGGCCGAGAAGCGACGCCATCTGAGCCTCGGGGCATAGCGTACGCAATGCCGCCAGCCAGTCATCGATAAACTGGCTGGAAACCGTGGACAGGATCGTTGGTGCGACATTGGTCATGACGTGCAAGGAGGTATCACCAATTCCGGTCGAGATGAAACACGGCGCATTCAGATGGCGGATCGTCAATGTCTTCACCAAACAACGTTCTGGTTGAGCTTTTTTCAGTGGGCTGGCGCCCTTGTTCGCCGCACCGGTCATCGCATATCGCTGTGCGGTGGCGGGCAGAGCTTTTGTTTGCATCGGCAAGCAATCTTGCGGCTGAAATGGGCGCTCTTTTGGCTCGGGCCGCCATTGCCCCAAATCCCGGGCTGTAGACGGCCAAAATTTAATCAATAGGGCTTTGATAATGAGCAGTTGAGAGGCTGGCACAGGCACCAATTCCAGAACACCGTAAAAATAAATAGCAATTTTTTTGAATACTTTTACCATGTGGTCAAATTAGGGGGCGGATGAATGTTTGACATCATCATCAGAAAGGCCAGTTTGCAGGATGGCCGCGAACCGTTGGATATTGCGATCAAGGGCGACCGTGTTGCGGAGATTGCCGCTGACATCATGGGTGAGGCGCGCGAAGAAATCGATGCAACGGGCCGCCTGGTTTCACCTCCGTTCGTCGACCCGCACTTCCATATGGACGCCACCCTGAGCCTCGGGTCGCCACGTATGAATGTTTCGGGCACGCTTTTGGAGGGCATCGCGCTTTGGGGAGAACTGAAGCCCCTTCTGACGCCCGAAGCGGTGATTGAGCGGGCCATGCGATATTGCGATCTGGCCGTTTCGCAGGGATTGCTGGCCATCCGTTCGCATGTGGATGTTTCGTCAACTCCGTTGGTGGGCGTCGAAGCTTTGCTGGAAGTGCGCAAGCTGGTTGCCCCCTATATTGACCTGCAATTGGTGGCATTCCCGCAAGATGGACTGTACCGCGCAGAAAATGCAGAGAAAAATCTGATCCAGGCGCTCGATATGGGGGTCGATGTGGTGGGCGGCATCCCGCATTTTGAACGCACGATGTCGGAAGGCGCCCGATCGGTCACCAGGCTGGCCGAGATTGCCGCGGATCGCGGCCTGATGCTGGACCTGCACTGTGATGAAAGCGACGATCCGATGTCGCGCCATGTGGAAACCCTCGCCTATGAGACCACGCGCCTCGGGCTCGGGGGTCGTGTGACTGCAAGCCACGTCACCGCGATGCATTCATACGATAATTACTATGCCTCGAAGCTTGTTCCGCTGATCGCGGAAAGCGGCATGAACGTCGTACCGAACCCGCTTATCAATATCACGCTGCAAGGCCGCTCGGACACTTATCCGCGTCGCCGTGGCCTGACCCGTGTACCAGAATTGCGTGCAGCAGGTGTGAACGTTTCCTTCGGGCAGGATTGCACCATGGATCCATGGTATTCTCTTGGGTCCGCCGACATGCTGGAAGTGGCCCATATGGGCGTACATGCGGTGCCGATGACATCCCGCGAAGCGATGGAATGGGCTTTCACATCCGTTACCCAGAACGGTGCCAAGACCATGGGTCTGCCCGACCCGACAATTCGCAAAGGCGGCCCAGCCAACATGGTTGTGCTGCAAGCGCGTGACCCGATTGAAGCGGTCCGCATGAAAGCCACACGTCTTGCCGTCATCAAACACGGCAAGGTGCTGGCGCGCACCGAACCAAGACTGGCCGCGCTTTCCCTGCCCGGCCGCCCCTCGACCCTGGATCCCGCGGATTACGCGCCCAGGCCCAATATTCAGGAAGACCAAGAACAAAAATAATTGCCACCAACAGAAGAGGATACTCCGATGAAACTCACCACTACACGTCGTCAACTGATGGTCGGCGCCGCGGCCACGCTGGCCCTGCCGGCTTTTATCCGCCGCGCCAATGCACAATCTGCGATCCGCGTCGCTGGCGTGCATATGTCTCCGGTCGAAAATGCGTGGAACAGCCGGATCCACGTGGCGATGCAGGAAGCCGCCGAGGCTGGTCTGATCGAATATGAGTTTTCAGAGGGTGTCGCTCCGACCGACTATCCCCGTGCGATGCGCGAATATGCCGAAGGCGACGCTCAAATCATTTGGGGCGAGTCCTACGCGGTGGAACGCGAGGCACGCGAAGTGGCTGGTGACTACCCCGATACCGCGTTTCTGATGGGGTCTTCCGGCGGACCGGAGGGCGACAATTTTGGTGTCTTCGGCACCCGCAACCACGAGGCGGCCTATCTCGCCGGAATGCTTGCCGGCCAAATGTCGGAAAGCAATGTTTTTGGTTCCGTCGGCGGTTATCCGATCCCCGAGGTGAACCTGCTGATCAATGCTTTCCGGATGGGCGTCAGTGAAGTGAACCCTGACGCCACTTTCCTTAACGGTTTCATCGGAGCATGGTTTGATCCGGCTCGCGCGCAGGAAGCCGCGATTGCCCAGATCGACGCGGGCGCGGACATCCTGTTTGGTGAACGCATTGGCACAGCAGATGCCGCTCAGGCGCGCGGCGTGAAGGCCATCGGTTCACTGATAGATTATACGCCGCGCTATCCCGGCACGGTCTTTGCCAACGCAATATGGAACTATGGGCCAACCATTGAAGCCATCGTGGCGGATGTTCAGGCCGGCAATCCCACCGGGCGCAACTATACCGAATATTCCTTCATGGCCCATGGCGGCAATGAGCTGATCTATGTCGCCGACGAAGTGCCTGCCGACGCCATCCCTGCGATGGAGGCCAAACAGGCCGCGATCCAATCCGGCGAATGGGACGTTCCGATCGACGAAAGCGAGCCCTCCTGATCCCGGCGGCTTTGACGTGACCGATGCCACGGCTCTTGCTGCTGCCGTTTCTGCGGGGCAGATCACTGCCAACGATGCGATGGAAGCAAGCCTTTCCGCCTGCCACGCGCAGGCGGATCTGGGCGCCGTGGTGTTTCTGGACGAAGACATGGCCCGCGCCGGCGCGAGGGCGGCAGATGCAGCGCCATCTGATCGACGCGGGCCCTTTCACGGGGTTCCGTTCCTGGTCAAAGACCTGGGCGGTTCCGCCAAGGGACTACCCGCTGCTGCCGGGTCTGCGGCAATCCGCGCGCAAGGGCGAAAATCCGAAACTGACAGCTGCCTGTTGCAGGATTTGCGCCAGACCGGCCTGATCCCTTTTGGCGTGTCGGCAACACCGCCATTCGGCCTTTCCCTGACATGCGAACCAGATGGCATGGCTGCGGCCCGCAATCCGTGGAATCCCGCGTTGACGCCCGGTGGCTCATCTGGCGGCGCCGCGGCCGCGGTTGCAGGCGGCATCGTCGCCATTGCTCATGCCACGGATGCGGCCGGATCTATAAGAGTACCTGCCGCGTGCTGCGGCTTGACCGGGCTCAAGCCGTCACGTGGTGCGGTGCCCGGAGGCCCTGATTTTACCAATCACCTGATGGGGATAGTGTCAGAACTGGTTCTGGCACGGTCCGTTCGCGATGTGGAAACCGCCTTTCAAGCCGTAGCCCAGCCCATGGCCCCGGTATATCCGGCGGACCGCCCCCGCATTACATTGGCACTGCCCGAGCGTTGCGGAACTGACCAGTGCAAAGCCGCCAAGGATGCGGCTGACACTCTGCGCGATGCAGGCTGCGAGGTGTATGACATTTGTACCCCGGACGAGATGGGGGCCGAGGCTCATGCAATTGCACGCACGATACTGGCTGTTTCGCTGGCCGAGTGGCTCATTGCACTCAGGATATCTGATGACCAGGTTCCACCGCTTGCCGCCGCCATGGCTGCAGAGGGCCGTGCCACATCTGTCACCGCGCTTTTTGCGACCTCAAGACAGCTTGCTCGTCTGACATATCGGGCTCGCAAGATTTTCAGTTCTGTCGATGCTGTCCTGATGCCGGTCCTATCGTCTGCACCGCCCGTTATTGGCAGTTTGGATCTGTCTGGCGGCTCCGCAGATGAACACATGGCGCGGCTGGAGGCCTTTGCCCCGAACGCAGCGCTTGCCAATGTTGCAGGCTTGCCGGCTTTGGCATTGCCTTTTGGCATGGCAAATGGCCTGCCAATCGGTGTGCAACTGATGGGAACACCCGGCTCGGATGTCGGGCTGCTGAAACTTGGCGCTCTGATCGAGGCGCGTGCGCCCGAACTTACCTTTCCGTCTCCAATCGCAGGCCTGCCCACATGAACAAGGTTCTGGAACTTCACGGCATAACAAAGCGTTTTGGAACGCTTACCGCCAATGATGATGTGACACTGTCATTGGCCCAGGGTGAAATCCTAGCATTGTTGGGTGAAAATGGCGCAGGTAAAACGACGCTGATGAACATCCTGTTCGGCCATTATGCAGCCGACGAAGGCTCTGCCAGGGTGTTTGGCAAAGCGTTGCCTCCGGGTCTGCCCCGCGCAGCGATCGAGGTGGGTGTGGGCATGGTACACCAGCACTTTACGCTTGCGGGCAACCTCACGGTTCTTGAAAACGTCATGCTGGGTTCAGAACCCCTGACACGCGCACGGTCCGCGCGTGGCGAGGCGCGCGCAAAGTTGTTGCAGATCGCGGATCGGTTTGGTCTGCCCGTGAACCCCGACGACAGGATCAAGTCCCTTTCCGTGGGTGAACGTCAACGCGTCGAAATTCTGAAAGCGCTGTACCGAGACGCGCGCATACTGATCCTGGATGAACCCACCGCCGTTCTGGCCCGGCCCGAGGCAATGCGCCTGTTCGAGACGCTGCGCGACATGACGAAAGAAGGTCTGTCGCTTATCTTCATCAGTCACAAACTGCATGAGGTCATGGCGGCCTCTGACCGTGTGGCCGTTCTTCGTGGCGGTAGGTTGGTCGCGGAACGCAGGACCTCTGAAACCACCCCCGGAGAGTTGGCGGAACTGATGGTTGGCCGCAAGGTGGAACGACCCGTTCGTCAAGACCACGAGATTGGCGCGCCGGTTCTGGTGGCAAACGAGGTGCGCGTGGAAGAAGACGGTGAATTGCGGCTGGATGACGTGTCATTCACCGTCCATGCAGGCGAGATCCTTGGTATCGTCGGCGTATCAGGCAATGGTCAGGCCTCGCTTGGCGGGCTGTTGTCTGGATTGATCCACCCCAGCGCCGGGCAGTTGACACTGCTGAACCAGGATATCGGCCATCTGGGCCCGCGAGGCATGATCCAGGCTGGCGCTGGCAGGGTACCGGAAGACCGCCATGCAGAAGGTGTCGTGGGTGAATTGAGCCTGTGGGAAAATGCAGTTCTTGAACGTCTGCGCACACCGGAGTTTTCGCGCCGAGGCTTTGTCCGACAACGCGCCGCCCGAGAATACACCGCAGGGCTTATCGAACGGTTTGATATCCGAGGGGCCAGTCCCGACACGCGCACACGGCTGCTGTCTGGCGGCAACATGCAAAAATTGATCCTGGGGCGGGTCCTGACCAACGGACCGCGTTTCGTGCTCGCCAACCAGCCGACGCGGGGCCTTGATGAAGGGGCAATTGCCGCAGTTCATGCCGAGCTTCTGGCCGCACGGGCCGAGGGTGCTGCGATCCTGCTTATTTCAGAAGAACTTGAAGAAGCCGTAGCTCTTTCAGACCGAATACAGGCGATCGTTAAGGGTCGATTGTCGAAACCGATATCCGCTGATGAGGCTGACCCGCAACGCCTTGGCCTGATGATGGCAGGTGTCTGGAAGGAAGATGATGATGCGGCTTGAACGACGCACATATGTACCGCTGTACCTTGTGGTCATTGCGCCGCTGGCCGCGATCTTTACCGCGTTGTTATTGGCTGCGGGTTTAATCGCAGCGGCAGGTGTGAACCCATTGACTGCCTATGGTGAAATGCTGACCGGCGCCCTTGGGTCACGCCTTTCGATCACCGAGATGCTGACCCGCGCCACGCCGCTGATATTTACCGGGCTTGCCGCGGCCGTCGCCTTTCGGGCCCGTCTTTGGAACATCGGCGGCGAGGGGCAGTTCTTTGTCGGCGCACTGATTACCGCCTGGATCGGGCATTCTCTCGGGGTTCCCGGGTGGATCGGTATACCGATTTTGATGCTGGCGGGCATGGCGGCGGGTGCGGCCCTGTTGGCGGGCCCCGCTTATTTGCGCCTGCGTTTCGGGGTGGATGAGGTGGTGACGACCCTGCTGCTCAACTTCATTGTGATCCTTTTCGTCGGCCTCATGATCGAGGGTCCGATGCGCGATCCGATGGCCTTTGGCTGGCCTTCCTCAGTGCCCGTGGGCGGAGAGTACCGCCTGCCGGATCTTATTCCCCGCACGCGCCTTCATATCGGGTTGCTTTTTGCCATCGCGGCAGCAGGTGTTGTTTGGCTGATCCTGGCCCGCACGGTTTTTGGGGCTGAAACACGCGCCGCAGGCTTGAACGCCGGTGCCGCCGCCTTTGCCGGAATTTCCCTTCCCAAAACGATCATGGGTGTGGCCCTGCTTTCAGGCGCTTTGGCAGGTCTGGCAGGTTCCATCGAAGTCATGGGCGTCACAGCCGGGGTCACCACGACCATGAGCCCCGGATTCGGCTATGCCGGCATCGTCGTCGCAATGCTGGCCGCATTGCATCCGGCGGGTGTGGTCGCCGCCGCGGTTTTCGTCGCCACCGTCTTTGTCGGGGCCGACGCCATGAGCCGCGCAACCGGCGTTCCCAGCTTCATTGCCGACGTGATCGTGGCGCTCTGCCTGCTCACCATGATCGTGGCCCTTCTTTTCACAACGTACCGGGTGCGCCGATGAGTGATGCAATTGATCTGCTGCTGAACACCAGCCTCTGGGCGTCCGTGCTGCGTATCGCAACGCCGCTTATTTTCGGAGTCCTCGGCGCGTTGCTGTGTGAACGTTCGGGGGTTCTCAATCTGGGGATCGAGGGGATCATGACCATGGGCGCGATGAGCGGTTGGCTTGCCGTCTACATGGGCGCGCCTTTGCTGGTTGGCCTGATGATCGCGGCACTTTGCGGCGCGATGTTGGGATTGCTGCACGCCATACTAACGGTCCCGCTTGGATTGTCGCAACATGTCTCGGGGCTTGGCATCACGCTGTTTGCATCCGCGCTGGCCTACTACCTTTACCGGTTGCTTGTCGAAGTGGGCGATCTGCCCCCGACGATAGAACCTTTCCAGCCACTCGATGTTCCGGGTGTTTCCGATATTCCCATTCTGGGTCCGATCCTGTTTTCCCAGGCTCTGCCGACCTACCTCGCGCTGTTTGCGGTGGCTGTGATGGCCTACGTTCTTGCCCGGACACCGCTGGGGCTGGCCATTCGCATGACTGGTGAAAACCCGCACGCGGTTGAGGCACAGGGGCTGAACCCCATTCGCATTCGCATTGGTGCAGTGGTTGTCGGATCAGCGTTGATGGCAGTGGGTGGCGCGTTCCTGACGACAACGGCGTTCAACAGTTTTTTCCCGGGCATGGTTCAAGGACGCGGCTGGATCTGCATCGCGCTGGTTGTGTTCGCAAGTTGGCGACCGGGCAAGGCGTTGATCGGTGCCGTGCTGTTTGCATTTTTCGATGCATACCAGCTGCGGCTGCAAACGTCGATCGAAGGCGTGCCATATCAACTCTTCCTGATGGCGCCCTATGTGCTTTCCATCGTCGCGCTCGTTCTCGTCGCCCGCAGGGCCGAGGTGCCTGCCGCGCTGATGGCACCCCATCGGCGCGGTGAACGTTAGGATCAGGGTTCACAACCAGTGGATGACTGGTCGTTGCAAGCGAGAAAGGGGCAGGACTTACATGACACATCGCTCATGCCGGTTTGCGGAGTTGGTGCCCGTCCCTTTCATGTTGGGGGGACTTTGAGCCAACACCTTGGGCAAGAAGCCATTGATCCCAATGCAGTACGCCAATAACCGCTGGCAATGACGTAAATGAAAGGCGGCCTCTGACGATGAGAAGCCGCCCTTTGTCTTTCGTTCTGACGCAGTTGCCTAGTTGCCTGCCGACTGCAATCTCCGACGGTCAGCGGCGGTTGCATTTCTCTCAACGACAGTCCGGTTGTATGGGTCTTTCAACTCATACCGGCCAAATTCGATCTCTTCTTTCCAGCCATTGGCATAGTTTACTTCGATGTTGTTGCCCTGGCGTTCGATTTTTGTGGGTCGACTTCCAGCAGTGCCGCCTTGCCCTGAAGAGCGCACGTTGTCGATGGAGATACCATTAGCCAATGACCGGAGCCTTGAGACATCGGCGCCTGTCGCCAGCCGTTCTTCCACAGTGCGGTTCTGAGCATTCTTTCTTTCATACCGACCGTTTTCGATTTCTTCCTTGGTTCCATCGGCATAGCGCACTTCGATGCCGTTGGCGTTCGTCTCAACCTTCGTTATGCCGGCAGAGCGTGATGATCCGCCGCCTGACCGGGATTGATCCTTTTTGCCGCTGCCTCGATTTGAACGCTTCGAGTCATCATCATCATCGTCGTCATCGTCGTCGCGACCACCTTTGCCGGATCCGGAATTGTCGTCCCGATCATCGTCACGGTCATCATCCCTGTCGTCGTCCCTATCATCGTCCCTGTCGTCGTCGCGATCACCACCGCGACCACTGTTGCCCGACCCCGAGTTGTCGTCCCGTTCGCCGCCACGATCATCCCCCCGGTCATCATCGCCACCATCTCCATCTTTTCCGCTGCCACTTTTGGCAAAGGCATAGGCTGGTTCAAGGGTCAAGCGACCTTCCGTGTCAAACTTCGGCACGTAAGGCGTCGCGGCAATCAACGAAGCCAGTGCTGCTGTGCTGAGAAGCTGGCCCAGTTTTCCTTGAAGTTTCATTTTTTCGCCTCCAGTTCTGTTCGACCCAATTCATGGTGTCGGTGACAGATTATCCGGGGCTTTGCGTCCCGACATCGGGCTTAAGTCTGATGAATTGCAGGCCGAACGTCCCATCCATGACCACGACTTGCGCCGCATTCAGTTGCACCGAGTGGCTTAAGAAACCTGGCTGGGTTTTGCTCCGTTGCCCTTCAATTCGTCATCGGGTTCGAGATGAATGAAAAAGACAGAACCCGGATAAAGACGTTCCAATGCGTGTTCGATTTCATTGCAGATGTCATGGGCCGCGCTGACCGACATTGCGCCGTCCACAACGAGGTGAAACTCGACGAAGATGACATTCGCGGATCTACGCCCCTTGAGGTCGTGATATTCCAGCGCAGCACCTAGGTTGCTTTCAATGGTGCTGGAAACAACCTGCAAGTCATGGTCAGAAAGGCTTACATCCATCAGCCCGTCAACGGACGCACGAATGACTTTCCAACCTTCCCACAGGATGTTCAGCGCGACCAGTATCGCAAGGATCGGGTCAAGGATCAGCCAGCCGGTGACAAGTGCAAGTATAAGCCCCGCGATGACACCCGCTGACGTCATGACGTCTGTAAAAATGTGCCGCGAGCTTGCCTCCAATGCAGGTGAACCCTCACGCCTGCCGATTTTGAGTAACAAGTAGGCCCATGCGCCATTCACGCCCGTTGCAATGACATTGACGGCGATTCCAAGAAAAGGCGCATCCTCAAGATGTGGGGTGGGAAGTGCCAGCACGGCCTCTCTGATGATCAAGAACGCCGCCAACACAATCAATGCGCCTTCGACGACAGCGGAAAGATACTCGGCTTTCTTGTGACCAAAGGGGTGGTTTTCATCAGGGGGCTTGTTTGCGACCCGAACCGCAAAATAAGCCAGCAGGGCCGCTGCGACGTTGACGGTGGATTCCATCGCGTCCGACAACAACGCCACCGAACCTGTCAGCCACCAGGCCAGCAGCTTCAGGGCCAGTACCGCCAGGGATATCGGAATGGACCAAAGAGCGATTTTTTGTGTCATTTGGCCACGACCCTCAATCAATCATGAACGGAAACGCGGGCGCGTGCTGCGTTCCGGTGCCCAGAACGTAAAACAGGAGTTTGGCGAAAAGGGAATAGGCCTTGCGGCTTCGTGCTGACGGCTGGCAAGGACATCTGGCATCGGCCGCATGGCGCCAAAGAGGGTTACTCTAACGGCGAGCCTGTCGGTGACGCGGGCACGGCCTTGAGATAGGCCGCAATCGCCAGACGGTCGTCATCCGTAAGGCGGGATGTGTTTTCGATGACTTCCACCATCTCACCACCCGCGCTGTCATAGTCCGGCGTGAAGCCGGATTTCAGATATTCGGCAATATCAGCCTCGGACCAATCCAGTTGGGCAGAAGTCAGCCCGGGGATGCGTCCCTTTCCGCTGGGGTTTGGTGCACCTGTCAGCCAGAGATCGCGTTTCAGGCCCCCTAGCGCGTTGCGCGGCGTGTGACATTCTGCGCAATGTCCCAACGCCTCTACCAGGTATCGGCCTTGAATTTGCTGGTCAGTCAGATCGCCTTGCACAACCCAGCCCGGTTTCAGATACAACAGCTTCCACCCGCCCAGCCCGCGTCGAATATTGAAGGGAAAGCCAACCTCGTGCGCTGCGCTTTGGGTTGGAACCGCCGGCAGAGTGCCGAGGAAGGCATGCAGCGAAACAACGTCCTCGGCTGACATGTTGGCGTAGGATGTATAGGGAAATGCGGGGAAATAATGCTGTCCTTCGGGCCCGGTCCCGTGAAGCAGAGCATTGGCCAGATCCAATGCGGACCACGATCCGATGCCGGCAACCGGATCACTGGATATGTTCGGGGCTATGAAGGTGCCGAAATCCGACGCAAACCGACGTCCGCCAGCGAGTACCAGCTTTTCCCCGCCCGTTGCGTTCGGTGCAGAATGGCAGGACGCGCATCCAGCCGCGTAAAACACTGCCTCACCTCGACTGAGATCAGGGACAATCCCGTTCAGTTGTGTCTGGTCAACTGTTTTCGGACGGGTCAGCACCAAACCGACCAGCCCGACCAGTACAGCGATACCTGCGGCGAAAATGAACAAACGCCGCATGGCCCGCGCTCCTTTAGTCTTTCGGCGCCCTGTAAGCTTTGTGACAGGCCGAGCACGATCCGCCCAGATCACCCATCGCCGCCTTCAGGGCATCGACATCCTGGCCTGCCGCCGCTTGCATCGCAACCGCGGCTTCAGCCATGGCCTGACCTTTTGCGCTTACATCTGGGAAGTTCTCCCAGATGGCTGGCAAGGCTCGGGTGGACGGGTCGGACGCATTGTCGGATCCGGCAGGCCACATCGCAGATTGATCGATCTGCGTCAGAACAACCAGGTTATTTGCGGCCCGTGTTGCTGCCTCGGCATCATATTCAACCTCTCCCTTGGCCATGCCGCCCAATGTGCCAAGATTGAAGGCATAGAGCTGCATGATTGAGGTCCGAGCCTTCACCGCAGGATTTTCGCTTTCATGGGCGATGGCTGATCCAATGATGGCTATCGACAACAAACCTGCCGCAACGGCCGGGATTTTCTTGATCATTGTGCGTCTCCCTGTTCAATGCGTCGAATACTAGCCTGAACAATTTTTCTTGTAATTGTTTGTTATTCGTCGTTCCTTGTTAATTTATGCACAACCAAAACT
Source organism: Ruegeria sp. HKCCD6157 (assembly GCF_013110685.1). Taxonomy (NCBI): domain Bacteria; kingdom Pseudomonadati; phylum Pseudomonadota; class Alphaproteobacteria; order Rhodobacterales; family Roseobacteraceae; genus Ruegeria; species Ruegeria sp. HKCCD6157. The sequence continues at coordinate 143,289 of NZ_WVRB01000001.1, read as the reverse complement.
GGGATGATCTTCGATACGCGCTGGCCGTAAGGAAACACGGATCACTGAATGCGGCTGCCGGGGCGCTGGGTGTCACTCATGCGACGGTGCTGCGCAGAGTCGCCGCGCTTGAAGACCGTTTTGGATGCGTGATCTTTCAAAAACACCCGTCAGGGTACACCGCCCTGCCCGAGGCCAGAGCCATTCTTTCGGCGATGGAAAGCGTTGAAGAGGCCGTACTTTCCGTAGAGCGGGCAATTGTTGGTGCCAACCGGTCCCCTGCGGGTCAGGTCCGCATTGCGTCCACGGACAGCCTTTGTCAGCTTGTTTTGCCTCAAATTCTGACTGAGATATCGCGGCTCTACCCCGACTTGGAACTGACTTTGTTAAGCGGCAACAGCCATCATGATCTGTCGAGGCTGACCGCGGACATCGCCGTGCGACCCTCGATCAAACTTGAAGAAGGGCTTGTCAGCGAACGTGCAGGAACCCTGTCATTCGGCGTTTTTGACGACGGTTCCCCAAACCGAAAATGGATGAGGCTTGATGGGGCGTTGAGTCGCTCGCTTCCCGCCAAATGGCTGGCCGAACATGTCAGCGCCGATGAAATGGCCAACGGGGCAGACAGCTTTTTGGTGCTTCAGCAGATGGCGGCCTCCGGGGCGGGCAAAGCGTTTCTGCCCTCGTTTATTGGGAATGCGGATCCTCGGCTTCATCGGTCGTCAGAAATTGATCCCGGAATAGATGTTCCGCTCTGGGTGGCGACTCTGGACGAGATAGCGCGCACTCCCAGATTTGCCATTGTGCAAAGAGCTTTGGTTGAACGCCTGTCCATTGCTCTGCCGGGGTGACAAAAAAATACTCGCCCGTAGGTGTGGCTCCTCCGAGGACGGCTTTGGGCCGATGCGCTGGTCGTCTGGACGGAGTTTTGAGCGAACTCCGTGTACCTCCTGCAAGGCCACGCGTGCCTTCTGTCCGCCGCCTGCGCGATTGCGCGATCAAGGGGTCGACATGATCCAAATTCTGAAACCGAACGCTGATGAGTTCAGACCAAGGTCGGTGGTGCGGTCAGGGATTGTCGTTCATAGTTGAACACGAAATGAGACCCGAGATTTCCGATCTGTCAGTTCGCAATTGGTCATTGTCGCGAGTTTTCCTTGCGGCCTGCATTGTCGTGATGGGAACGGCCACCGCGATAGTTGGCGTATGGGTGTCAAATCGGATCGAGAATGCAGTTGTCCAAAATTCAGCCAATTCCGCGGCGCTGTATATGGAGAGCATCGTATCCCCTCTCAGTCAGGAACTTGCATACGGGGATCGTCTTTCCGATCAAGCAAGGCGGGCACTGGACGAAATTTTCATGACCCAGCCACTGCGGGACCGCATTGTGTCCTTCAAGTTTTGGAAGCAAGGCGGCGTGATCGCGCACGCGTCGGATCCGACCATCATTGGACGCCGTTTCGATCCGACTGACGATCTGAGCCGAGCCTGGAGTGGAGAGATTTCGGGTTCTTTCGAAGATCTCGACCATGCTGAAAGCGCCGCAGAAGCAGCACTTGGGATCCCGCTACTTGAAGTGTACAGCCCGATCCGAGAACTCTGGTCAGGAGATATCATTGCAGTTGCAGAGTTTTACGAGAAAGCTGAACAGCTGGAAGTTGATATGGCCAAAGCCCGCCGGACAAGCTGGCTGGTCGTCGGATCAGCGTTTACGGCAAGTACAATCGTGCTGTTTTCCATCGTGGCAATCGGTGACAACACCATTCGACGTCAGGGGCGCCTGTTGGAGCGGCGTCTGAAAGAGAGTGAGCAGATGGCAGAGCAGAACGCCAGGCTGCGGTCGCGCGTGGTCGAAGCGTCGGAACGATATGCCACGCAAACGGATCGCTTTCTGAAGAAGCTTGGTTCCGAGCTTCACGACGGTCCCGCTCAATATCTGTCCCTCGCGGCCCTCAGGTTGGAGGCGGCATTCTCGGACAGGCCTGAAAAGCCTGCGGAGGCCGAGGAGATTCAACAGTCTTTGCAGAAGTCCTTGGCCGAAATTCGAGCGTTGTCGCGGGGGTTGTCCGCTCCGGACATCGACAATCTGGCGCTGATTGATGTGGTGAAAAGAGCGATAGAAGATCACTCGGAACACAGCCCGTTGCGGCCGGATATTTCACTTCAGGGAAGCCAGACGATCGAGTTGTCCGTGTCCGACAAGCTGTGTGTTTTCCGGTTCCTTCAGGAAACGCTTTCCAATGCCGCCAGGTATGCTCCGAATTCTCGATGCACCGTCATTTGCGAGGCGCATAACGATCGGGTCGTCATTCATGTCAACGATGACGGGCCCGGATTTGACCCCTCGGACGGAAAAGTACTGCGTGACGATGGAGGCCAGGGGCTCTTGGGCTTGCGAGATCGGGTTGAGAGTATCGGCGGCAGGTTCGAAGTTTGGTCAAGCCCTGGCAAAGGCACCTCTGTCACAATGACACTATTTCCCAGAAAGATGAGTACGTCATGACAACATCTGTCGTAATCGCGGATGATCACCCGATTTTCAGGGACGGTTTGCACCGGACATTGGACGAAGCCGATGGGTTCGAAGTTCTCGCTGCCGGCTCGAGCGCGGATGAGGCAATTTCACTTGTCGGCATTCATCAACCTGACATCGCCATCCTTGATCTTTCGATGCCCGGGGGCGGCATTAATGCGACGCGAAAAATCGCGGCCATGGCAAACCCGCCATTCATCGCGATACTGACGGTCTCGGAAAACAACAGTGACGTTGCGGATGCTTTGGAAGCAGGGGCAATCGGCTACATCGTCAAAGGTGTGACGGCTAGCGAACTGACGGCTTCACTGCGCAGCATCGCCGCAGGTGAAGGGTTCGTGTCACCCGGGTTGGCCTCGCGCGTGCTGCTTCAGATCAACAGAGAGGCAGAAGCTTCCAAAGACGGTGATGTTCTGGATGATCTCACGCATCGCGAGGAAGAAATACTTCGACGTGTGGCGAAGGGGATGAGCAATCGGGAGATCGCAGATCAACTGGATCTTCAGGAAAAAACCGTAAAGCACTATATGACGGCAATCCTGTCCAAGCTCCACGCCCGAAACCGGGTCGAAGCCGCGCTGATCGCGCACGATGCTTGGGGCCAGACCGACTAAGCCATGGGTCAAACGTGATTGCATGCTCAATGCTGGCCCTATCGCTTCGAAAAGCGCGTGCACCCGGGATCTGAGATTTCAGTTTCGTGCCGGCAAATCTAGTTGGTGGCAAGCTTTGTTGCACATGTTCGCCCTTGCGCTGTACCACCTCAAAGCGCATGCCCAAAGTGATCTGTCGGTCAGGGCCCTGGCGACACTGGCCGCGACCGGATGGCGTGGTTCGGCGGATCTTTTGGCCTAACTCATAGGCCTGTGTTGGAATCCATCCAAATAGGGGTCGGATTTGAGACGCTTGGCCGCAAAATCGACAAAAGCGCGCACTTTTGCAGACACGGTGCGGCCCTCTTGATGCACAAGATGGATGGGGATCTCGGGTGGTTCATACGAATTCAGAACGGTCCTGAGCCGCCCGTCCGCAACGTAGGGTGCAACCTGATAGGATAAAAGCCGCCCGATGCCATGCCCTTGCAGGGCCAGCTCGATCACCGCGTCATTGGTGTTCATGCTGATGCGCGGGTTCACGCGCTTTGTCACGACCGTTTCGCTTTTTTGAAAATGCCATTGGGCCGAGGCGTGCAGGGCGGTCGAGTTTATGATCGCGTGATTGGCCAGGTCGTCGGGTGTGTCTGGTTCGCCGCGCGCATCAAGATATGCCGGAGCGGCAAACACGACCTGCCTCACCGCACCGCATCTCAAGGCCATCAGGCTTGAGTCTGCAAGATTTCCAATCCTGATGCCGACGTCGAGGCCCTCATCCACCAGATTGACCACGCGGTCCACATAGAGAGTGCGCGCAGAGATCTTTGGATACAGTTCCAGAAAGTCACCCAGAATCGGAGTGACGAACATACGGCCGAACAACACCGATGCGGTCACGCTGAGTTCCCCGGTCGGTTCTGCATAGGATCCGACGGCGGCACGCTCTGCCTCCTCGAGATCCATCAGAATGCGTCTGGCATCGTCAAAGAACCTTCGCCCGCTGTCCGTCAGCATGACTGATCGCGTGGTGCGCACAAAAAGACGGAGCCCCAGGCTGTCCTCCAACATGGAGACCAGTCGGGTTACCGTTGGTGGCGACATATTGAGGTGGCGCGCCGCGGCGGCGAAGCCTTTCAGCTCGGCCACCTTCACAAAAACGCTCAGTGCGTGAAATCTATCCAAACAACTATTCCATATTTTGGAATAATATATTGCCGAATAGGGATATTCTGCAACACCCAAGCTTTGACTAGCTTCACCTCAACCCCAGGGCTCTGCCCGGCTGAGATGGAGAATTCAATGTCACGTCCTTTTGCAGAAATCAGTTTTACGCCTTCGGTACGTGCAACACAGGCCAGGAACGGATCGGCTGAAGGCTATGCAAAGTTTCTGGCCGGCGCCGTTCAGGAAGACCTCATCAGCCCGGTCGAAGCCAGCTTCATCGCACAAAGGGACGGCTTCTATCAGGCGACCGTCTCTGAAACCGGCTGGCCTTATGTTCAATTCCGCGGCGGACCGGCAGGCTTTCTGAAAGTGCTGGATGAACGGACGCTTGCCTACGCGGATTTTCGCGGCAACCGGCAATATCTGAGTGCAGGTAACCTGCTGAACAACGACCGCATTTCTTTGATCCTGATGGACTATCCCAACCGGAGACGCCTCAAGATCTGGGGCCGAGCGAAACTTGTTGATGGCGCGGATGATCCGGCCCTGATGCAACGTTTGCATGACCCGAATTACAGGGGCCGCTCGGAGCGGGCCATTGTGATCAAGCTTGAAGCGATGGACTGGAACTGCCCGCAGCACATCCCCCAACGCCTGACCCTGGAAGAGTTTGAAGAGCACATGGCGCCGCTTCGCGATGAACTGGCGGAACTGAAAGCTCAAAACGCAGAGCACAACGAAAAGCCCGGCCATAAACGCTGACCGATGCTGAACCCTGCGCGTTCAGACGCGCGCCCAAAACGCCAAGAAAGGAAATACCCATGTCGCGCAATCTGAAATCCATCCTGAGCGCCAGTCTTCTCGCGCTTACTATCGCGGTGCCATTAACTCCGGCCCCCGCAATCGCCAATGAGACTGGCATTGAAGCCACCCAAGCGGTCAACTTCCGCGCCGAAAAAATCGGCGAGGTCAATATCGCCTATCGCGAGGCCGGAGACCCGAACAGGCCAACCGTTCTGTTGCTTCATGGCTTTCCGACCTCGTCACATATGTTCCGCAACCTTATCCCCGAGCTGGCCAAGCACTTTCACGTTATTGCGCCCGATTTCCCCGGATTTGGGGCGTCGGACATGCCGCAAGCTGAAGATTTCGAGTATTCCTTTGCGAATATCGCCGAAATCATGACCTCCCTGCTGGATCGGAAGGGTGTCGATCAATACGCGGTCTATCTGATGGACTATGGTGCCCCGGTTGGATTCCGGATGTTTGCCGAACAGCCCGAACGGGTCACCGGCTTAGTCATTCAGAACGGCAATGCGTATGAGGAAGGGCTGCGCGAATTCTGGAACCCGATCAAAGCCTATTGGGCCGATCCCTCGAAAGAGAATGGCGACCAGCTTCGTGGGTTTCTTACTCTGGATGCGACCAAGTGGCAGTTCACCCATGGTGTGCAAAGGCCGGAACTGATCAGCCCGGACAACTATTGGCACGTCCAATACCTGCTTGACCGCAAAGGCAATCAGGAGGTGCAACTTGAACTTTTCCTGGACTACGGCACCAACGTTGCCGAGTACCCGAAATGGCAGGCGTTGTTTCGTGAGCATCAACCACCTGCGCTGCTGATGTGGGGTAAGAATGATCACATCTTTCCGGCCGAAGGCGCCCTGCCCTATCAACGCGATCTGAATGATCTTGAGTTTCATCTGCTTGATACCGGACACTTCGCGCTGGAAGAATATGGGCCTGAAATTGCGGACCGCATGACTGCATTCCTGAATCGCATCACCGCCGCCGGCAACTGATGCGCAACTGGCCGCGCCTCGATCAAGGGCGCGGCCTCATGTTTGGAGACGATCAATGAATACGCAAGCGAACACTGCCAAGGAAGTCACGGTTGAAATCGTGCACGGGTTTGTCGACGGTGGCACCGGAGGAAATCCCGCAGGCGTCGTTCTGGACGCTGATGATCTGAGCGCGCAAGATATGCAAACCGTGGCGGCAAGAGTTGGATTGTCCGAGACGGCGTTTGTCTCGCGGTCCGAGACGGAAGGCTTCAAGCTGGATTTCTTCACACCGAACCGGCGCATCGCTCATTGCGGTCATGCAACAATCGCCGCCTTCTCTCACCTTGATGCGCTTGGCCGGATCCCCAAGCCCGACACGTCAAAGGAAACTATTGATGGCCCCAGGCGCATACTCATTAAAGACGGCGCCGCCTATATGGAACAATTGGCCCCACGCTACTCGGGTGCACAGGAATGGATCGAAAAGGGCGTCAAACTCGACGATGTGCTGAGCTCTCTCGAGGTCGACAAAACTGACCTGGATCAGAGGTTTGCTCCGGTTTTGGTCAATACCGGCAACAGCTTCATCGTCGTTGGTCTTTCGGATGCGGCGGGCCTTGCCAAAATCAGACCAGATTTGGCCAAAATCAAGCAAATCAGCGAGCAACTGGATCTGATTGGTTATTACGTATTCACGAAAGACCCTTCAATCACCAGCCGGGACGCCACAACCCGTATGTTCGCACCCAGATACGCGATAGATGAAGAAGCCGCCACGGGGATGGCGGCCGGGCCACTTGCATGCGTGTTGCATGAATTCGGCGGCACGTCTCAGCGGTCATTTGAAATCGAACAAGGGGTGTTTATGAACCCGGCAAGCCCAAGCTTGATTAAGGTCGATCTGGACATCGAGAATGGCGCAATCACGGGCCTCATGGCGGGTGGTTTCGGAAAAGCCATGACCTCGGCCCGGATTGCTTTGTGACGCAAAAAGGCCAGGTGTGTCCGCAGCATCAGCTTCGGATGCGCCCAGGTCCTTGAGCGTGAATACGTTTCGTCCAAGGGTCCAGCGACGGGACCTTAGTCAGCGCAGTGCGAGGCCCGGTCGCCCGCGGCCCAAATCGAAACCGGCCATTGAGGACAATGTAGAAGCTTGCGATTCTCAATCCATGTTGTCCGGATCAATGTGGCGATCCGGCATGGGGCTGGCTTGATGCTCCTTTTCGACGAGAGAATACAGCTCGATGGATCCGGCAAGCCCTCGAACTTCGTGAAACCCGCAAGCAGAGAACAGTTCAGGCGAAGCCGCGGCAACGGCTGACGTCGCCAGAACTCTTTGGCCCAGGGATTTCGTCAACCCCTCAATACGGCTTGCGAGGTTGACTGCCCTACCCAGAACAGTGAAATCCAGCCTGCCAGGGCTGCCGATATTGCCATAGCTGACCTGCCCGACATTGATCCCGATGCCTATGTCCAACGGCGGCTTCCGAGCCTCTTCGCGGTGATGGTTGAGTGCGGCCAAACCGGTCAATACGCTTTGAGCGGCCCGCGCTGCCCTTTTGCATTGGGCGTTCAAATCCTCCTGTGTCGCAACAGTGAATATCGACAGAATGCCGTCTCCCATAAACTTGAGAATGTCGCCGCCATTCTCTTCGACAGACTGCACGACTAGATCAAAATATCCACTCAGCATGTCGAAAACGTCCTCTTCGGATGCCCTGTCCGAAAGAGCGGTGAAACCGCGCAGGTCAGAGAACATGACAACTGCGTCAAGGGTCGTGCGTTCCCCTCGCTTGATCCTCCCGTTCCACACAGCATCAGAGGGCCCATCGCCAAGATAGGTTCTCAGAAGACCTTTGGACGACTTGCGCATCGTGACCGGTTCCAGAGCTGAGGACAAAGCGGGCAATGCATCCTCAATCATTTTCAGATGCCGGGGTGAGAACCCTTCTGGCGACCGGGTGACAAAAGTGCAGCCGTGCAGCGATCCGTCTCCGTAATATAGCAGCGTAGCATAGTAATCGGTGCCACCCAGCTCGGCGAAATCAAGATATGATGAGTGCTCGGTCTTGGGATCCAATTGCCGCAGACTTTTGTGAAGTGGCTTCCGGTGTTCAAGAATGTATTCGAATGAGCTGCCGACATACCCATCCGTCAGCATGGTCTCATGTGTTACGTCATAGCTTTCGGTGCCATCCGGTGTCCAAACGATCCCCCATGCGATGAGCAGCGGATTGGCGAAACGCTGACCGATATTGACCCGCCAGAGCGGCACACCCGCCTCGATCAGAGACGAACAGAAATATGACACCACTTTTTCCGGGTCATCCGAACGACGCCCCTCGGCAATCATCCAATTGGTCAGTTGGGCAATAGCATCCATAGTTTAAAACCAATCGCTTAGATAAGATCGTCAAGAATTTGGGTTCAGCGTTCGATCATATTATTCTAGACTTTTTCTTACCCCGTCCAAGCCTGCTGTTCGGTCCACAGTTATCGGCCGTAAGCGCCGGCCAAGCCACACCCAGACCTTCCTGGATACGTTTTGCCAGCCTTGTCATCAATTTGAATGAATCTTGCAAAAAGGCCGGCGTCACTCTCGAAATCCCTTTGGACGCCTTGTCGCGCGCTGGTTGCACGAGGCAGCTCTGGCTATTGATTTATTAGCGCGCGCAAAGAATATGTAAATCTATGATAAGTTCACGACGAACAAAACCAGCAGGCAGACTGGCATGACCAAGATAAAGAATATGGAAGAGTTTGCAGCGCTCAGCGGCATCTCGCGCCCGACGGTATCCAAGTACTTTCACGATCCCGACAGCGTTCGCCCCACGACGCGGGCCCGAATCGAAGAGGCGCTGGAACGGTTCGACTATCGCCCCAACATTTACGCGGTGAACCAGAACCGGAAGCTTACCAAGAATATCGGTATCGTCGTACCGTATCTGGCCGATCCGTTCTTTGCTGAAATCGCACGCTATCTGGAACAAAGCTGTATCGCGGCCGGATACCGTCCGTTCCTGTTCAGCTCTCATGGTGAACAAAAGCTGGAAAACGAAATTCTGGACGGTTTGCAATCCATGAAGCCGGCAGGTGTACTTTTGGCGCCTCTCGGACGCGTTTCGGACAGATCAGCAATAGAGAAATTCTGCGCCAATGTTCCGACGATCTTGTTTGACAGTAATCTCGATGGTTTGGGGGCTGCATTCGTTGGTTCTGATAACTTCAGCTTTGTTTCACAAACCGTCGAATACATGACCCGCACTGGTGAACCGCCTTCGTTCTTTGAAATGCGCACACCTGCGAACCCAAACGCCAACAAGCGAAGGAAAGCCTATATCAAAGTGATGGAACGTCTCGGACTCGAGCCGCATATTATCAAAGTTGAAGGCACAGGCTGGGCGTTTGAAGAAATCGGCCAAAGAGGGGCGCTGAAAGTTCTGGAAGAACGCGGTTTGCGAACCGACTCGGTACTATGCAGCAATGATCGACTGGCCATTGGCTTTCTTGCAGCTTGCTACAAACAGGGGATTCGCGTCGGTCGTGATGACAGTTGCGCGCTGCGCGTGGCCTCAAATGATGATCATCCCTTCGCGCAGTTTACTTGCCCATCCCTTACAACGGCGGCTCATGACTATGACAATGTTGCCGGTCGCAGCGTCGAAACCCTGTTTCAACTCATTGAAAGTGGAGGGAAATTCAAGGCGCGATCTGAGACGTTGTTTCCCGCAAGATTGGTTTTGAGGGATTCCGCGTAACCCACAATTTTTAACGCGCGTAAAGTTTTTATTGACGCCGCGACAATTTACACACTACTTTCTGTGTACGGCATCCAAGCTCAGGGAGGACAAGGATGTATTTGAAGAACGCACTTCGTGCGGCTACGGCATTAACCTTTGTCGCAACGGCCGCGGCCCATGCAGAAACGATCACGATCGCAACCGTCAATAATGGCGACATGATCCGGATGCAGGGCTATACCGACAACTTTACCGAGGCGACTGGTATCGACGTGGAATGGGTGACGCTGGAGGAGAACGTCTTGCGTCAGCGTGTTACCACCGACATCACCACCAAGGGCGGTCAGTTCGATATCATGACCATCGGCATGTACGAAACGCCGATCTGGGGCGCGAATGGCTGGTTGGTTCCTTTGGATGGACTGTCAGAGGAATATGATGTCGGCGATCTGCTTCCTGCGATGGCGGGTGGCCTGAGCCATGAGGGCACGCTGTATGCGGCACCGTTCTATGGCGAAAGCTCGATGATCATGTATCGCACCGATCTGATGGAAAAGGCCGGGATGGAGATGCCTGAGGCGCCGACATGGCAGTTTATCCGCGAGGCGGCGGCTGCGATGACGGACCGTGACAACGACATCAACGGCATCTGCCTGCGTGGCAAGGCGGGTTGGGGTGAAGGCGGTGCCTTTATCACTGTGACCGCGAATTCCTTTGGTGCGCGATGGTTTGATGAAGACTGGAAACCTCAGTTTGATCAGCCCGAATGGAAAGAGGCGCTGACCTTTTTTGTCGACATGATGAATGAATCCGGCCCTGCCGGTTACGCGACCAACGGCTTCAACGAAAACCTGTCGCTGTTCCAGCAGGGCAAGTGCGGAATGTGGATCGACGCCACTGTTGCGGCGTCCTTCGTGACAAATCCGGATGATTCAACTGTCGCGGACAAGGTCGGGTTTGCTCTGGCACCAAATTCGGAAGGCGTCGACAAGCGCGCCAACTGGCTGTGGGCCTGGGCACTGGCCATTCCGGCGGGAACCCAGAAAGAGGATGCAGCCAAGCAGTTCATCGAATGGGCTACTTCGAAGGACTACATCGAACTGGTGGCGGAAAACGAAGGTTGGGCCAATGTCCCTCCGGGCGCGCGTACCTCGCTTTATGAGAACGCGAACTACAAGGACATTCCGTTCGCCAAGATGACGCTCGAGTCGATCCTGTTGGCCGACCCGCAGAACTGCTGTGCCAAGCCAACACCCTATACTGGCATCCAGTTCGTTGCGATCCCGGAATTCGCGGGCATTGCCACACAGGTCAGTCAGGAATTCTCGGCGGTTTATGCCGGACAGCAGACTGTAGATGAAGCGCTTGAAAAGGCGCAGGCCTTTACGGCTGAAGAAATGGAAGCCGCAGGGTACTGAGGCATCCCTCCCAGTAGGGGACAGGTGATCTGTCCCCTGCTCTCTCCACTTCCACAACTCGCGTTTTTCTCGCAGGCTGAGTTACGCCTGAACAGAGAGGGTTTGCGTAATGGCTACTCAACACTCCCGATCCGTTGCTCGCCTGATGATGGCACCCGCAGTGGTCCTGCTGCTTGGCTGGATGCTCGTGCCATTGACGATGACGCTGTACTTTTCCTTCAAAAAATATCTGCCTCTGCGCGGGGGTGATCTGGGCTGGGTCGGGTTCGACAACTACGTCCGCTTTGTCTCGTCCAGTACATTCTGGCCCGCGGTGCAGGCAACACTGGTCATTGTTGGCGGTGTTCTTATCATAACCGTCATTCTCGGAATTCTGCTTGCCATGCTGCTGGATCAGCCGATGTGGGGGCAAGGCATTGTCCGAATCCTTGTCATCGCGCCGTTCTTCGTCATGCCCACTGTGTCTGCGCTGGTGTGGAAGAACATGTTTATGGACCCGGTCAATGGATTGCTGGCCCATCTGTGGCGTTTTTTCGGGGCCGAGCCGATCTCGTGGTTGTCCGAGGCGTCGATGACCTCGATCATCATGATCGTTTCGTGGCAATGGCTGCCCTTTGCAACGCTGATCCTGTTGACCGCCATTCAGTCGCTGGACAGCGAGCAACTGGAAGCAGCCGAGATGGATGGTGCACCGCCGTTGAAGCGCTTTTACCACATCATTCTGCCGCATCTGGGCCGTGCGATCACCATTGTGATCCTGATCCAAACAATCTTTCTTTTGTCGATTTTCGCCGAGATCTTCGTGACCACCGGCGGCGCTTTCGGCACCCGTACACTCACCTACCTGATCTTCCAGCGCGTGTTGGAAAGCCAGAATGTCGGCCTTGGATCAGCCGGAGGTGTCTACGCAATCATCCTTGCCAATATCGTTGCGATCTTCCTGATGCGCATCGTCGGCAAGAACCTGGACGCGTGAGGAGGAAAACCCATGGCCCGCGCTGTCACATCCCGACGCAAATCGCTGAACACCGCCCTTGCCTGGGCTGTTGGACTGCTGATTTTCTTCCCGATCCTTTGGACGATCCTGACCAGCTTCAAAACCGAAGCGCAGGCCATTGCCAGCCCGCCCCTGTTTTTGAACTTTGACTGGACGCTGGAAAACTACGCCATCGTGCAGGAACGCTCGGACTATATGCGTTTCCTGTGGAATTCGGTGATCATCGCCGGTGGATCGACCATGCTGGGCGTGATCATCGCCGTGCCCGCCGCCTGGGCGATGGCGTTTGTTCCGTCCAAACGAACCAAGGACATCCTGTTGTGGATGCTGTCCACCAAGATGCTGCCAGCCGTAGGTGTGTTGTACCCGATCTACTTGCTGTTCATCCAACTGGGCCTTCTGGATACGCGCGGAGGGTTGGTCGTGGTGCTGATGCTGATCAACCTGCCGATCATCGTCTGGATGCTTTACACTTATTTCCGCGAAATTCCGGGTGAAATTCTGGAAGCCGCACGGATGGATGGGGCGACGCTGAAAGAGGAAATTCTCTATGTCCTAACCCCTATGGCCATTCCCGGCATCGCTTCGACCGTGTTGCTGAACTTTATCCTTGCGTGGAACGAGGCGTTCTGGACCCTCAATCTGACCGCTGTTGACGCGGCACCGCTCACGGCCTTCATCGCCAGCTATTCCAGCCCCGAGGGCCTGTTCTTTGCCAAGCTCAGCGCGGCCTCGACCATGGCAATTGCACCCATCCTGATCCTTGGCTGGTTCAGCCAGAAACAACTTGTCCGCGGCCTGACCTTCGGCGCTGTGAAATAAGGAGCATTCCTCATGGGACGCATACAACTCAAGTCCGTGACCAAAAGCTTCGGCGACGTTCAGGTCATCCCTCCGCTGGACCTGACCATTGAAGATGGCGAATTCACCGTTTTCGTCGGCCCTTCGGGCTGCGGAAAATCCACGCTGCTGCGCCTGATCGCAGGGCTGGAAGACATCACCAGTGGCCACATAGAAATCGATGGAGCAGACGCAACAGACGTGCCGCCCGCCAAACGGGGGCTGGCAATGGTGTTCCAATCTTATGCGCTTTACCCGCATATGACCGTTCGCAAGAACATCGCCTTTCCGCTGCGCATGGCGAAACTGGATCAGGCTGAAATCGATAAGCGGGTTGAGGGCGCGGCCAGTGTCCTGAACCTGACTGATTACCTGGATCGCCGCCCGGGCCAGTTGTCCGGTGGTCAACGCCAGCGCGTCGCCATTGGTCGGGCTATCGTTCGTGAACCGGCCGCGTTCCTGTTCGATGAACCGCTTTCAAACCTCGACGCAGCGTTGCGGGTGGGCATGCGGTTGGAGATCAGCGAGCTGCATGAACGCCTCGCGACAACGATGATCTACGTCACCCACGATCAGGTCGAAGCCATGACGATGGCGGACAAGATCGTTGTGCTCCAAGCTGGCGTGATCGAACAGGTTGGCAGCCCGCTGGAACTGTACCGAACGCCACGCAACCTGTTTGTTGCAGGATTCATTGGCTCGCCAAAGATGAACTTTATCGAAGGGCCCGAAGCGGCAAAGCACGGCGCGCAAACGATCGGCATTCGACCGGAACACATCGCGGTGTCGGACTCCGAAGGAGAATGGTCCGGGCGCGTCAGCGTCTCTGAACATCTTGGTTCGGACACGTTTTTCCACGTCCACGACACCGGACTGGCCGAGACAATCACTGTTCGTGCCGATGGCGAGGTTGGTTTCCGCCATGGGGATCGCATTCATCTGACCCCACGCGCCGATGTGATCCACAGATTTGACGCAGACGGTCTGCGGATCGAATGAAACGTCTGACGGGCAAAACCGCCCTGATTACAGGGGCTGCGCGGGGAATTGGATTGGCATTTGCCAAGGCCTACGTGGCAGAGGGCGCGCGGGTCGCCGTCGCCGACATCGACATCCAGCGCGCGCAGGACGCGGCCGCTGGAATCGGCGCGGCAGCTTTCGCTGTCGAAATGGACGTGACCGACCAGCAGAGCATCGATCAGGCCATAGCCAAAACCGCGGCGCAATTCGGCCCAATCGACATTCTGATCAACAACGCGGCCATCTTCAGCGCCGCACCATTCGTCGAGATCGAGCGCGCCGACTACAATCGGGTGTTTGACATCAACGTCGCGGGCGCGCTGTTTACGATGCAGGCCGTCGCCAAACATATGATCGAGCACGGAACCAAAGGCCGAATTATCAATATGGCCTCGCAGGCCGGGCGAAGGGGTGAACCTTTGGTCGCTGTCTACTGCGCCAGCAAGGCGGCGATCATATCACTGACCCAATCGGCGGGGCTGAACCTGATTTCTCATGGGATCAATGTAAACGCGATTGCCCCCGGTGTCGTCGATGGCGAACACTGGGATGGCGTGGACGCCTTTTTTGCAAAACACGAAGGCAAACCCCTTGGCCAGAAGAAGCGCGAAGTGGCGGCAGCTGTTCCATATGGCCGCATGGGGCGCGCGGAAGACCTGACGGGCATGGCGGTTTTTCTAGCCTCTGACGAAGCCAGGTATGTCGTCGCGCAGACTTACAATGTCGACGGCGGAAATTGGATGAGCTGATGGACCCTGTGGCGAACGCAAAAACCCCTGCACGGCTGCGGCAAGAGAGCCTTTCCAAGCTGCCAACCACCGTGAAGACTCCGATGTATGAACGTACGGATTTGACGCCGGGCATCGTTCATATAGGATTGGGTAACTTCCATCGTGCGCATCAGGCCTGGTATATCCATCAGCTCATGCAGCAGGGGTTGGCCCATGACTGGGCAATCGTCGGAGCGGGTGTGCGAAGCTATGACGCCGTCATGCGAGAACGATTGCTGGCGCAGGATTGCCTCACAACTCTGATCGAGTTGGGACCAAACGGAATGTCCGCCGAGGTGATTGGCCCGATGATCGACTACCTGCCGATCCAAGACAACAACGCCGCCCTTATCCACGCGATGGCCGACCCGGCCACCCGGATCGTTTCGCTGACTGTTACCGAAGGGGGATATTTTCTGGATGCCAACAGCGGCGCATTCGATTTCGATCACGCAGATATCCGTCATGACGCAGAAAACCCCAATCAGCCGCGTACGGCCTTTGGCGCAATGGTTGCGGCACTCAGACGACGGCGCGCCGAGGGGTTGACCCCGTTCACGGCGCTCAGCTGCGACAATCTTCAGGGCAACGGAACGATTTTGCGAAACTGTGTTGTGGGATTGGCGCGCATGTTCGACCCGGAACTGGCCAACTGGATCGACAGGCATGGCGCGTTTCCGAACTCGATGGTCGATTGCATCGTACCAGCGACGACCGACCAATTGGTATCGCAATGCCGCGCCCTTGGCGTCGATGACAGAGCGCCCGTCTCGCATGAGAACTTTCGCCAATGGGTCATCGAGGATGCCTTCTGCGCCGGGCGCCCGCCCCTCGAAAACGTCGGCGCAATACTGACCAACAACGTCCATGGTTACGAGACCATGAAGTTGCGCATTCTGAACGGAGGCCATCAACTGTTGGCAAATGTCGGAGAAATACTGAGTGTTCCGACGATTGCCGACTGCATGAAGGACCCGGACATCGTGGCGTTTTTTCGAAAAGTGCAGGTCGAAGAAATCCTTCCGCATGTCGAAGCGGTTCCCGAAACCACTGCAAGTGAGTACCTTGAGTTGATCGAAAGCCGATTTGCAAACACGGCGATTCACGACACCACACGCAGGGTTGCATTCGACGGATCGGCAAGACATCCCGGATTTTTGCTGCCGTCGCTGCGTGATGCTCTCGCATCAGGGTCTTCCGCAAACGGGCTCGCTCTCGCCGAAGCGTTCTGGTGCCGGATGTGCGCGGGTATTCGTGAGGATGGCTCCGTGATCACCCCCAATGATCCCCAGTGGGAAAGCCTGAACAGCACTGCAAAAGCGTCCAAAGCTGATCCTGAGCTTTGGCTGGAACAGGGTTTCTACAGCGGTGATTTTGGAATCAGCACACAGTTTTCCAACGCCTTTGCCCGCTGGCTGACCCTGATATGGCAGCGTGGCAGCCGGGCCGCCATTGCTGAGTATGTTGCCAACGGTTCAACGTAGCAAATCAATCTCGGCGCTCGGTTCAATCGGGACCCATGCGGTGCGGTATCTGACCCTTGGAGCCTTGTCTGACGTTGACGCAAATAGGGCCTGCAATCTGCCGAAAATGGCATGGATGTCACCCTCGGCGGCTCTGACCGGTTCACCGCCTTGGGCAAATCCCCACTACAGAGTCCATGGAATAAGCGAAAGTTTGCCACCGGATCAAAAGCTCCGAGAACGGGTCCAAAAAAATAAAAAAATACTTGGCAGAATGCCTAAACCCTAAACGGCCGCAGATGCCTGGTTCAGCCAAGGAACACGGGTTTCTGTTGCACTTATGAGACGGTTCTGCCGTTGAAAGAAAGTGTCATTTGAAACATGGTGTCACCTGCTGTTTCAAAAGGGTTGGTGCATAGTAGTTTGTCATAAAAAGAACAATTTAAGCGTGCATCCGAGTGCAATCTAATCTTCCGAGGTACAGGGCTGAGCAATGGCTACTACGACTATAATACCAAGACCTTCCGCTTCTTCTCCGCTCAGTCCAATACAAGGTTATGTTGCCTACGGTGACGGCAATCCTGCGACCACCACCGTAATTTCTTATCACTTCGAACAATACGCGGGTACACAAGCGTGGACTGCGGAATACAAAGCAGAATTCCGAGCGGCTCTCTCTGCAATTGAAGCAGTCGCAAATGTGACTTTTGTCGAATCCGGCAGTGCCTCTGCCGACTTGGTGGAAGTTATTGCGCCCACAAGCTTTTTTTCAAATCCCAGAACGCTTGGCTACCACTACACGCCATCGCGCAACCCCTCCGAAGGCGCCTTCAACACCGCTTACTGGACTGCCGGAACAAATGGAAACGGCGATCCGGGCGGGTTTTTCTTTACTACGTTGCTCCACGAACTGGGTCACGCGCTAGGGTTGGGTCATCCCCACGACACCGGTTTGGGTACAACCGTGATGAATGGCGTTACATCGCCATTTGACTCTTTCGGGACCGGCAACCTGAATCAGGGTGTCTACACGGTGATGTCGTATAATGATGGCTGGACCCAACAGAACGGAATTCTCTCTGTCAACGCGACTTATGGTGGTTCAACTGGGCTCGGCGCTCTGGACATTGCTGCGTTGCAGGCGATGTATGGCGCCAATACCAACCACAACTCTGCCAATAATACCTACACGCTTCCTTGGGCAAACGTTGCGGGTACCGGCTATCAGTCTATTTGGGATACTGGTGGAAACGATACCATCCAGCATGTCGGCAGTTCGAAGGCGCGGATCGACCTGCGGGCCGCAACACTGGATTATTCCGAGACCGGCGGCGGCGTAGTGTCTTACGCAGAGGGCATAAAGGGCGGCTTTACAATCGCGCATGGCGTTGTGATTGAAAACGCGATCGGCGGGACCGGTGACGACGTGATCGTCGGGAATACCGCTCAGAACGTTCTGAATGGCAACCATGGTCACGACAAAATCTATTCAGTGTCCGACGGAACCAACAACAACACCGTTTATGGCGGCTTGGGGAACGACACCATTTATCTGGCGAACGGTTCCGGCGCAGACCAGGTTTTCGGCGGCCAGGGCGACGATTGGGCCATTGTGACCAACAATGCCGGCTCGTTTTCCGGAGGAAGCGGTACTGACACAGTCCGATTTGTCAGCGCCATCAGCAGCTATCTGTTCATCAAAAACGGCACGAAATACGAATTTATCGATGCCGTTTCGCGTATCACCTTCACGGTGGAAGATGATGTCGAAGCCATTCAGTTCCTGAATGGATCACAGGCGTATACTCGTTCGAATATCGAAGCTGCCATGCAGCTTTCGGATATCGAGACGACCGGCACTACACTGAAACATGCAAGTCAGGGCATTTACGTTCTGGATGCAGGCAGCTCGAACGTGACGCTGGTATTTAATGGTCAGGCTGTTGGTCAAAACACGATCGCCGGCTGGCAGGCCATTCAGGCCGAGGCTTCAGGCGGCGGTTACAAAGTGCTGTGGAAAAACGTGGATGGGACGTATGGGGAATGGACCGTCAATGCCAATGGTCAGTTCCTCAGCAGCAGCAGCATCGGCAACGTGGCTGATGTTGAAGCCTTCTATGGCGCTGATTTGAACAATGACGGGCTGACGGGTCATGGTACGGTCACGGTTGAAACCACTGGCTCCACGACACTCGTTTCGTCAAGCCTGGGTTCATACTTGATTAATGGCACCATTGAACTGACCCTAAACGGTGCCAAAGCCGGCTCGGGCAGTTTCCCTGGCTGGCAGGCCATTCACGCCGAGGCTTCGGGCGGCGGCTACAGGGTGCTTTGGAAGAATGCTAATGGCACGTTTGGGGAATGGGTGACGGATGCCAATGGTCGTTTTGTCAGCAGCAGCACCATAGACGACGTCAGGGATGTCGAGGTCTTTTATGGCGCAAATCTGAACAATGATGGGCAAATCGGCCATATCACGACCAGCATCGAATCCAACGGTTCCACGACGCTGGGATCGTCAACCAATGGCGCATATGTAATCGGCGGCAGCATCGACTTGAAGCTCAACCAGGCTAATGCCGGTCCTGGCAGCTTCCCGGGTTGGCAGGCACTTCAGGCCGAGGCTTCGGGTGGCGGCTATCGGGTGTTGTGGAAGAACTCGGATGGGTCCTACGGTGAATGGACGACGAATGCGGCCGGTGAGTTCCAAAGCAGTACAACAATCACCAATGTTGCGGATGTAGAGGTCTTCTATGGTGTAGACCTGAACAATGACGGGCTGACGGGTCATGGAACGATCAGCATTGAATCCAACGGCGCGACAACGCTGGGGGCGACAACCCAAGGTGAATATCTGATTGGCGGCACCACCAAGTTGACATTCAACAACGCCACTGTCGGACCGAACAGCTTCTCCGGATGGCAGGCCATTCACGCCGAGGCTTCAGGTGGCGGCTACCGGGTATTGTGGAAGAATTCGGACGGAACTTACGGTGAATGGGTCACGGATTCCAATGGTGTATATGTCAGTTCCAACACCGTCCCTGACGTGGTCGCGGTCGAAACTTTCTATGGCTTTGATATCGATGGCAGTGGGACAGTGGGATACGGATTGCCCAAACTCGCTCGGTTTACTGAAGGCGATCAGAAAACGCCGATGGGCGAAGAAGTTTTGGGTGTGTCCGATTGGGATGAAACGGTCGATATTCTAAAGTTCGTCCCTGACCTTGAGGCTCCCGAAGACGTAGAAGACGACTACACACTGGTGAGCTTGCATCAGGCTCAGGACGGGGCGCTTAACGTTTCCGAAGACTCATTGGCCGCCGTATTGGGTGGGAACTTGGAGGTCGAAGATGACGAGGCCAGTCCGACACTTACACCCCATTTGGACGAAGACAGCTTTTGGATTTAAAGATCCTTTGGCGCTGGAGGCGGCTCGTTCGGTTAAACTGACGGTGCCGTTTCTGGCGTAGTTCTCTGAGTACGTTTGTGATTTCAATCAGTGTCCCGGCCCGGCAGGCCCGCCTTGTCAGCTCTGTCAAACCAAACAGCAGAGTGAAAACAAATCGCCAAGGTTTGAGCGGAGCCGTAGCAACACATCCTGCCGCCAGCAAGCCACCACCGGTGTTTCCAGGCAGTTCTGGCAACATCTTAAACCCATAGTGTCCCGCGCGAAGTTCCGCGATCGATCACGGTGATACTCCAAACATCTTTGCGAGGAGGTATTATTCGTTTGTCCTATTGGCCCTGATAGTTTGTGCGGTCGCGCTGCTGAAATGCGCGAACACGCATCTTCTGTGCAGCCTGAGTAGGCGCTCTTATTTTGATCTCGGGCGCTGACGCAGGCTTTGCAATCAGTCATCACCTGACGCGGATTGTGCGGGCCATCATTGGCGTATCCGTCGCCGACAACCTGATCTTGCGTTGGCCCAGACCTCGGAACTGGTCAGGTGCTTTTGGCCGCGACCGCATAGTTACCGCATAGTTACTGCGCGTCGGAACCACCGAGTTCAAACGTTGAGACAGTCTTTGCGACGTTGGCCAAAAAGTGCTTCTTCCAGCCCGCAGTCTGCGGTTTCTTGCTCAAAAAAACATGTGCAAACTTGGCAATGCTGAACTAACTTTCTAAATGCGGCGATGCCTGTCCGAATGATGTGGATTTTAAACTGTGAAACCTCAACACCGCCTGTCAGCGGCCCCTCGCCATGAATTGCGCAACGTGCGCAATCAGGGCATTGCCTTTCTGGCCTTGGCGTTTTTGTTCAGCATCTTCGTCAACCTGCTCATGCTGACAGGTCCGCTGTTCATGCTGCAAGTATATGATCGGGTTCTTGGTTCACGGGCAGTTGAAACTCTGACCGCACTGTTTTTGCTTGTTGCGTTGCTTTATGCGCTGATGGCCATGCTGGACTATGCGCGCGGTCGCATCGTTGCCCGCTTTGGTGCGCGGTTCCAGTCGCAGCTGGATGAGCGCGTTTTCGAAGCCACAATGCGCCGATCTCTGGTGCCTCAGGTGCGATCGGCTCCGGCGACTGCATTGCGCGATCTCGAGACCATTCGCACCTTGTGCTCTTCGCCCGTGTTGCTTGCAGTTATGGATATTCCGTGGACACCTGTCTTCCTGGGGGCGATATTCATTTTTCATCCACTTCTTGGCTGGTTGGCCGTTGCAAGTGGCGTGCTGCTTGTGGTGATCGCATTACTCAACCAGGCCCTGACCAGCCGTAAGGTGGCCGAGGCACAATCCGCGGCGGCTCGGGCGAATGCCTTTTCCGAACACGCAAGGCAAGCAGCTGAGGTTGTGCGCTCTCAGGGAATGCAGGCGGACGTGACCAGGCGGTGGTTGAACCAGCGTTCCGAAGCTTTGCGTCAAAGCATTTCCGCCAGTGACTGGACTGGTAGCTTCACGTCGCTGACGAAATCGCTTCGGCTTTTCCTGCAATCTGCCATGCTGGCTTTGGGCGCGTGGTTGGTACTGCAAAACGAAATGACGCCCGGGGCGATGATTGCGGGCTCGATTCTCTTGGGACGGGCCTTGGCCCCGGTGGAACAGGCTGTCGGCCAATGGAGTTTGGTCGAACGGGCACGCACGGCGTGGAGTTCGTTGAACCGGTTTCTGGACCAGACGCCGCCAGAGGAACAGCGGATTCGTTTGCCGATCCCCAAATCCCAATTGGAAGCCAAATCCCTGACGGTAATCCCTCCGGGTGCTACTGCGCCAACGTTGCGGAATGTTAACCTGAAACTGGAACCGGGAAAGGCGCTTGGTGTGATCGGGAAAAGTGGGTCGGGCAAGACGACCCTGGCCAAGGCTCTGCTTGGGCTTTGGAGACCGGCGGCTGGCGAGATCCGGTTGGGCGGGGCCACGTTGGACCAATATGATCCCAACGATCTGGGCAGCCATATCGGATACTTGCCGCAGCAGGTGACCCTGTTCAACGGAACCGTTGCTGAAAATATTGCACGGATGTCGGAAAACCCGGATTCAGAAGCGGTGGTTGCGGCGGCCAAGAAGGCCAAGGCACACGAACTGATTCTGTCATTGGAAAAGGGTTACGGCACCTTTCTTGAAGGCAATGACAGTCAGTTGTCGGGCGGTCAGAAACAGCGCATTGCGCTGGCCCGTGCGCTGTATGGCGACCCGGTCCTTCTTATTTTGGACGAACCGAACTCGGCCCTCGACGCAGATGGCACCGAAGCTTTGAATGCAGCCGTGCGCGGCCTCAAGGAAGCGGGAAAGGCCGCCATCATCATGACGCACCGCCCGCAGGCCATTTCGGAATGTGACGATCTTGCTGTTGTGGAAAAAGGCCAGGTGGTGAGGTTTGGCAGCCGCGACGAGGTTCTGAACGCAATGGTCCAGAATGCGGGCGCGATTAAGCGCAAGCTTAGCCCCGTAGGTGAATAATGGCGAAAAAATCAACCAAGACACCCGTCCCCGTCTGGGGCATCAAAATACCTGCGCTAGTGGGATTTCTTGCCCTTGGCATTCTGGTCGGCGGGTTGGGCCTTTGGGCCGTGAAAACGCGGCTGGCCGGGGCGATTGTATCTTCGGGCGTCATTGAAGTTCAAAGCAACCGTCAGGTCGTTGAACATCCTGACGGCGGCGTGGTCGGCGAGATTTTCGTGCGCGACGGTGATACGGTTGCCTCGGGCGATTTGCTTTTGCGGTTGGATGACACATTTCTGTCTTCAGAACAGACGATTGTAGAATCTCAACTCTTTGATCTTCTGGCCCGCCGCGCCCGGCTGGAGGCCGAGCGGGATGGCCTGACATCCGAAGAATTGGCCACGCGCCTGGCTGAGGTTCAAAAAGAATACGATATCGATCCGGACCTGATTGCAGGGCAACAGAACCTGTTCGATGCCCGGCTGGAAACGCTGTCCAAGCAGGACGAACAACTGCGCAAACAGTTGGTTCAGATAGAAAGCGAGATCGCAGGCACGCAGGCTCAGTTGGTCTCGTTGCGCCGCCAGACAGAGTTGATCGAGGCGGAGTTGAAGGATCAGCAAAGCCTGTTGAGCAGGGGTCTGACACAAAACAGCCGCGTGCTGGCGCTGCAACGCGAAGAAGCCAGCCTGACAGGCGAAATCGGCAAACTTGAAGCCTCCGTTGCGCGCCTGAAGGGACAGATTGCATCAACCGAGATCAAGATTGTCGAACTGACCGCGACCCGGCGGGAAGAAGCGATCACTACTTTGCGGGACGTTCAGGCGCAGGTGGCAGAGCTGTGGGAACGACGTTTGTCCCTGGCGGAACGTCTGGCCAGGCTTGAAATTCGCGCACCTGTCAGCGGTACGGTTTACGGCAGTCAAGTTTTTGCCCTGCAATCGGTCATCCAGCCGGGCGAACCCATGATGTATGTGGTTCCGCAGGACACGCCGCTGTTGGTGGCAGCGCGGGTGGATGCGATCCATGTGGATCAGTTGCATGTCGGGCAATCCGTTGCCCTGCGCTTTCCGGCGTTCAATCAGCGCGAAACACCCGAACTCGAAGGACAGGTCAACAATGTCTCTGCGGACACGTTCACGGATGAACAGTCCGGTTTCACCTTTTACCGCGCCGAAGTGGTGCTGAACGACGGTGAGATCGACCGGCTCAACGGCCAGGAGCTTTTGCCGGGTATGCCGGTTGAGACACTGATCAAGACCGACGAACGCACGCCGTTGTCCTATCTTGTGAAACCGATGGCAGACTACTTCAACCGCGCGTTTCGCGAATGATGCGGACGCGGTTATCGCTGGATGACCGCGTTTTCCCATTCAGCCAGAAAACGGCGGCGTTTCAGCCTGTCCAGAAATGTCATGAGCCCCGGGTCCAGCCCAATCATTTCGCGATCGGTGCCAGTTTCGTGCGGGGCCAAGGGCGGCAAGGTAACGGGGTCGCCTACCCGTTTGGTTTGGTTGGAAATCAGGTGTTTGAGAAAAGACGTGGCGGCGTCCGGTTGCGGGGTGCCATTCAGCACCATGGCCGTGCGCATCATGGTCGTCTGAAAATCCGACGGCAGAATGATTTCCACCGTGTCCTTGCTTCCGGCGCGGGCTTCGGCGTAGCTGCCCAGAACGTTGTAAGCCACTGCAATCTCACCTTTGACGAGGTCATCGATCATATCCGCCGAACAACAGTACAGGCGTACGTCCAATCCACCCATCACCTCCATAAGCCGCCAATACGTCTCGGACGC
The DNA here is from genome assembly GCF_013110685.1 of Ruegeria sp. HKCCD6157. Lineage (NCBI taxonomy): Bacteria > Pseudomonadati > Pseudomonadota > Alphaproteobacteria > Rhodobacterales > Roseobacteraceae > Ruegeria > Ruegeria sp. HKCCD6157. The sequence continues at coordinate 119,303 of NZ_WVRB01000001.1, read as the reverse complement.
GCGGGCATCCTGCGTTGCGAACAGATAACCCAGACCGGATTGACGGATGTCATAGGTGCCCACACGGCCCCTGAAATCATCGGGACGCAAACGAAGGATTTCGATTAGTTGTTGCCGGGTCTCGGGGATGGGGCCGCCGGCAAAGGCCGCGCGGTTAATCACGATTGTCGCCGGTTCCGATGTGAACGCGAACAGGCTTTGATGCCATTGGGCCCAGGATGGCAGCGATATGTCGTCGATGATACGCCCGAAACCGTCGTTTGCCAGCTTCAGTTGCAGATCCATCGCGCTGGATATGACAACATCGAAGTCTTCCGGCGCGGCGCGGACTATTCGGTCGATATCTGCGGTGCCGGTCACCAGGTATTCGACAGAGATACCAGGGTTTTGTTCGATGAAACCCGCAATCAAGGGTTCGAACAGAAAGGTGTCCGTGCTTGAGATCACGCGTAGATGCGCCTCATTTGCCGAGGCGTTGAAAACCTGCCTGTCCTCCCAGGTTTGGGCGGCAACAACGACAGGAAGGCTGAAGAAAATCAAAGCGATAAGATAACGCACGCGCCGCCCCCCTGCCGATTGGTCAATTCCAGTGAGCCACCATGCGCAGATGCCACGTCCTGAACGATTGTAAGGCCCAATCCGGATCCGATGGTTCCGCTTGCGTTCTTCCCGCGCTCAAAACGGCGCGTCAAAGTGCCGATCTCGTCAGGAGGAAACCCCGGCCCAAGGTCTTTGACAATTATCTGAATGCGTGGCTCCGAAACAACCTCGATGCGTACGACACTGTCCGCAGGGGCATATTTCAGAGCGTTGTCGATCATGTTGCGCACAGCGTTTTGAATAAGAATCGGATCACCCGAGTAGGAAACCTTTGGATCGCCACTCAGGGAAAGCGACAAGTCCTTCATCTCGGCGATTGGCGTGAGACGCTGCACCAGATCACGGACCAAAGCATTGAGATCAATGTCTTCGCGCTCCAGATGATCGGCGCGGAACGTGATCATCGCATGATCCAGCAATTGCCCCGCCGCGCGCGAGCTTTCATCAATCGCCCGCACCATTGAGCGCAATGCTTCGCGATTTTCTTCCTTTTCAACCCTCTGCAACGTGGCATCGGCATAAGATCGAACGGTTGCCAAAGGGGTGCGCACCCGGTGGGCCGCTTCGGCGATGAAATCTTCCGATTGGCTCAATGACTGATCCAGTCGCCCCATTAAAGAGTTCAACGACGCCACCAAAGGCGCCATTTCCCGGGGTACGGGCTTTTTGAACGGGCTCAGGTCCTGTGGGCCGCGCCGGGTGACAGAGGTCGTAAGCCTGTTCAATTGGCCAATCGTAGACGAGGTGGCCCAGAACGACAGCGCAGCGGCAAGGGCAAAGAACCCGACGCCCAAAATCGCCGCGTTGCGTGAAATCTGGTCCAGAGTTTCCGCAAGCGCGTCCTGCGTTTGGCCCAACGCGACCTCGATGACGGTTTGTTTGTTCAGGCCCACCAGGGTTCGCTGAGCACTGACCTGACGTATGGTTTCACCCCTTATCCGACTGGTTTGAAAGCTCCACTTGCCGTCGAATTTCCCTGTGGCCGGCTGCAGATCTTCATATCCTGAAAGAAACGCGCCATCCTGAAAAATTGCGTAAAAAACCCGGTCGTCGGACGGTGTGCTGAGCATGGCGAAGGCTGCATAGGGAATATCAACCTCCAACTGACCGTCGCGCAAGGCAGCCGCGTCCAGAATTGAGGTGACCGACGCCCCAAGGATGTTGTCCTGCCCTTGTTGCGCGACCTGTGCGGCATAGTTGCGAACCGCGATGAACAGAAGAAACGCCAATATCGCGGCACCACCGATCAAAGTCAGGACCAGCCTGTTCCGAAGCGATCCTGACACATAGGGATCAGGAGGGGGATCAGGAGGCATGATCCAGCCTGTATCCAAGACCGCGAAGCGTGGTGATCTTCAGGTCCGACGGTTCAAGATGTTTACGAAGGCGGCCAACGTAAACCTCGATTGCATTGTCCGAGACATCGTCATCATAAGAAAAAAGCCGGTCGGTCAGTTTCTGTTTCGAAAAAACCTGACCAGGCGCGCTGATGAACAGTTCCAGAAGGCGCAGTTCCCGGTTGCGCAACGAAACAGTCTCATCCCCTACGGTCAGATGACCTGCCAATGGATCAAAGACTATTCCGCCCACTTCTATCGTTGTCCGTGAATTCCCGGATTTGCGACGCAGAACGGCGCGGCAGCGGGCCTCGAGTTCGGCGTGGTCGAACGGTTTGGTGACATAGTCGTCGGCCCCCAGATCCAGCGAACCGATTCGATCCGAAACCTGGCTGCGTGCGGTCAAAACGATCACGGGGGTATCCAGATGACCTGCGCGATGCCGTTTGAGAAAGTCGCGCCCGTCCCCATCCGGCAACATGATATCCAACAGAATAAGGTCGTATTCCTGAGTTTCGGTAAAGGCAGTCGCCTCGTCCAATTTAGACGCATGATCAACCACATGGCCGTCTAACCTCATGCGCGAACAGATGGCGTTCGCCAGATCAAGATTGTCTTCCACAAGGAGGAATTTCATGGGATTTTTGCTATTTTTCGTGCGTGACAGGTTGATGTCAGGTTGATGTGTTTTTGTTCCACCCAATCTGAGCCGCCATGCGGCTGGTTGTCAAATGGGAGGACATCATGACGACATTCACACTGGGCCGTCGCGCCCTGATCGCGGCTGTGGCCGCAATTGGCCTGGCAGGGCCGGCTTTGGCTGATGGCCATCAGGTCGTGGACAGCATTCACTTTCTGATCCCCGGTGGCGCCGGTGGCGGCTGGGACGGAACCGCGCGCGGCACAGGCGAAGCGCTGACAAAAGCTGGCCTTGTTGGCACGGCGTCATACGAAAACATGTCGGGCGGCGGTGGTGGCAAAGCCATTGGATATCTGATTGAAAATGCCGACAGCAACCATGGCACTCTGATGGTGAATTCGACGCCGATCGTGATCCGCTCATTGACCGGTGTATTTCCTCACAACTTCCGCGATCTGACGCTGGTTTCGGGCACTATCGGCGACTATGCCGCGATCGTTGTAGGCAAAGACAGCCCGATCAACTCGATGGCGGATCTGCTTGCCGCTTTTGATGCGGACCCAGGCGGCACAGCGATCGGTGGCGGCTCGGTTCCCGGCGGCATGGACCATCTGGTGGCGGCGATGGTGATGGAAGCAGCGGGCAAGGATGCGCTTGGCGTGAAATACATCCCCTATGATGCGGGCGGCAAAGCCATGGCGGCCCTGCTGTCGGGTGAAATCGCCGCCTTGTCCACCGGTTTCTCGGAAGCGGTCGATCTGGCGAATGCGGGTGAAGTCAAGATTATCGGCGTGACATCCGAAGAGCGCGTTGATGCGGCTCCTGACGCGATGACGATGAAGGAACAGGGTATTGATACCACTTTCGTGAACTGGCGCGGCTTCTTCGCGGCCCCCGGCCTGCCCGAAGAAAAACTGGCCGCCTACCAGGAAGCGATTGCCAAGATGTACGACACCCAGGAATGGGAAGAGGTTCGTGCACGCAACGGTTGGGTCAACATCCACAACTCGGGCGCAGATTTCCAGACCTTCCTGGAGCAGCAGGAACAGCAGATCGGCGATCTGATGAAAAAGCTGGGCTTCCTCTAAGTCCGTTTTCGGCAGAGCGGATCCGCCGCTCTGCCTTCCCACGAACAGGAACAGGGAGGGGCTCTCATGGCGCTGGATCGCTGGATCGCGCTCATTCTTCTGGGTGTATGTTTGACATATGGCTACGCCGCATGGTTCACGATGGACGGCAGCCTGCCCCCTTTCATGCAGCGAAACCCGATCTGGCCCAGCACCTTCCCCAAAGTGCTGTCGGTTCTGGGTGTCGTCACCACCACGGTTATTTTGCTGGGCTTTGAAAAAGCGGAACCAAAGGAAGCCGACATCGATTACCGGCGACTGGGGGAATACCACCTTGATCAAGCGCTTATGTTGCTGGCCTTGATGGTGATTTACGCGCTTTGCTTGCGCCCTGTTGGATTTCTGATCTCGACCTCGGCCTTTCTGATCCTCGGGTCTTTCATTCTGGGTGAGCGCAAATGGCACGTCATGCTACCCGTCGCGCTGATCGCCACAGGCGCGGTCTGGTATCTGGTTCAGGAAGTTCTTGGCATCTACATGCGCCCATTGCCGGGCATTTTCGGAGGCTGACATGCTCGAAGGACTTCTGATCGGTCTGCAAACGGCGTTTTCAATTCAAAACCTGCTGATGGTAATCGCAGGGTGCCTGATCGGCACGTTCATCGGCATGCTTCCGGGTCTTGGGCCGATGTCGATCATCGCCATCATGATCCCGGTCGCGATTTCCATGGGCGACCCGTCCGCAGCGCTGATCCTGCTGGCCGGAGTGTATTACGGCGCCATCTTTGGCGGTTCGACATCTTCGATCCTTCTCAACGCGCCGGGGGTCGCGGGCACTGTTGCATCCAGTTTCGACGGCTATCCGATGGCCCGCCAGGGCAAAGCGGGCAAAGCGTTGACTGTTGCAGCTATTGCAAGTTTTGCCGGCGGTACGATCGGGGCGATTTTGTTGATGGTCTTTGCCCCTGCTCTGTCTTCGGTGGCACTGCTGTTCCACTCGGCCGAGTATTTCGCGCTTATGGTCGTGGGCCTGTCGGCAATCGCAGCCTTCGCAGGCACCGGTCAAGTGGCCAAAGCCGTCATCATGACGCTACTTGGGTTGATCATGGCAACGGTCGGTGAAGGCGCATTGTTCAACCTGCCGCGTTTCACAATGGGTATCATGGATCTGCAATCGGGCTTTGGCTTCATCACGCTTGCCATGGCCATGTTCGCCCTGCCCGAAGCGCTGTTTCTGGTGCTCAAACCCAAAAACCTTCAGGGGGATGACGGCGAGATCAAGGACCTGCGCATCACAGGCCGTGAAGCCAAGGCCATCGCACCGGTGATCGGCCGCCAATCTGTACAGGGCTTCTTCATCGGGGTTCTGCCCGGTGCGGGGGCAACGATTGCCAGCTTCCTCGGCTACGCGGTCGAGCGCAACATTGCCCCGAAAGAGGAACAGGACGAATTCGGCAAAGGGTCAATAAAAGGTCTGGCTGCGCCCGAAACGGCGAACAACGCGGCATGTACCGGTTCTTTCGTGCCGCTGCTGACACTGGGCATTCCCGGGTCTGGCACAACCGCGATCCTGCTTGGCGCACTGATTGCCCTGAACGTGACACCCGGCCCACGGCTGATGCTGGACGAGCCGCAGATATTCTGGGCCGTCATCATGTCAATGTTCATTGGCAACCTTGTTCTGCTGATCCTGAACCTGCCGCTGATCCCATATATCGCAAAGGTTCTCTCGGTTCCGCGCAATTACCTGATCCCCTTCATTTTGTTCTTCACTCTGATGGGGGCCTATATCGGGCAGAACAACGCGACCGAGCTTTTGATACTTGTTGGCTTCGGTGTTTGCGCCACGGCTTTGAAATTTGCCGACTACCCGCTTGCGCCGCTGCTGATTGGTTTCATCCTCGGGGGGATGATGGAGGACAACTTTGCCCGCTCGATGCAGCTCTATGACGGTATTGCTTTCATCTGGGAACGTCCGATGACGCTGGGTCTGCTTGTTGTCGCGGTGCTGCTGGTGCTGTTGCCCAGCTATCGCGCGCGCCGGGCGCGTGCCCGGGCCGCAGGGGTTGCGGACGGTGACTGAGCCACTGGCAGGAATACGGGTTCTCGATCTGACGAATGTCCTCGCGGGTCCGTATTGCTGCTATCAACTGGCGCTCATGGGCGCCGAAGTGATCAAGGTCGAACGCCCTGACGGTGGCGACCTTGCCCGCGTTCTGGGTGCTGATCCTGCCAGAAACAAGGCCGGTATGGGCGTCAGCTTTCTGGCGCAGAATGCTGAAAAGAAGTCCATCACGCTCAACATGAAATCAGAACGGGGCAAGGCGCTTCTGAAACGCCTTGTCCAGACAGCCGACGTATTGGTAGAGAACTTTCGCCCCGGTGTGATGGATCGGCTTGGACTTGGGTATGGCGTCTTGCGCGATGTGAACCCCAGCCTGATTTACTGTGCCATAAGCGGGTTTGGTCAGAACGGCCCCCACCGGGGCGATCCGGCCTATGACCAGATCGTGCAGGGTATCAGTGGCGTGATGTCTGTCACCGGCGGTCCAGACACCGCACCCTATCGCGTTGGCTATCCTTTGGCGGACACGATCGGTGGGATGACGGCTGCTTTTGCAGTGTCCGCTGCCCTGAACGCGGATCCTCGCGGGGCCTATCTGGATGTGGCAATGTCCGAAGCCGTGATCTCGACAATGGGTTGGGTCGTGTCGAACTATCTGATCGCCGGCGCCATTCCCGGGGCCCATGGCAACGAAAACACGACGTCAGCGCCGTCAGGAACATTTGCAACTGCTGACGCGCCCATCAACATTGCCGCCAACCGCGACGAACAGTGGCAGGCACTGGCCCAGCATCTGGGCCGGCAAGACCTGCTGGCCCACCCGGACTATGAAACGCGCGAAGACCGCAAGCGCAATCGCTACGCCCTGCGCGCGGCGCTGGAGGAGACCTTGCGGACCAGAGCGGCATCAGACTGGGTCAGCGAACTCAACGCAATCGGAGTGCCGGCCGGGCAGGTATTGACCGTGCCCGAGGCGCTTGATGATGAACAGCTTGCCGGTCGTGGCCTGATCGGGTCTTTGCGGGTGCAGGGCGAAGACATGAAACTTGCAGGCAGCCCCATTGTCATGGACGGCGAACGGCAAATGCCCCAAACCGCGCCGCCTGAACTTGGGGCAGACAATAACACGATCTGGTCTGAAATTGGGTTGTCCGGTGCGGAAATTGACGCTTTGAGCAAGGAAGGCATCATATGAGCGATGTGTCCGATTGGTGGACGACTTCCATCATCGATATGGAACCGGGCCGGATCGACCTGCGCGGAGAGCCGATTCAGGATCTGATCGGAAATCTCAGTTTCAGCGAGATGATCTGGTTCATGGTTCGTGGCGACCGACCATCTGGGGCGCAGGCCCGGTTGTTCGAGGCCGCGCTGGTCGCCGCCGTGGACCATGGGCCTCAGGCGCCTTCGATCGCAACGGCGCGGATGGCCGCAACCTGCGGACTGCCCCTGAACAACGCGATGGCGAGCGCAGTGAACATGTTGGGGGATATTCACGGCGGGGCTGGCGAGCAAGCGGTTATGCTGTACCATTTCGTGGCGCAACATCCTGGCCGGTTGGATCAAACGCTGGACGAGTGGATCGAGCGTGAAGGAAAGATATTGCCGGGTTTTGGCCATCGGTTCCACACGCCGACGGATCCGCGCGCACCACGTCTGATGGCGTTGGTCCGTGATGCTGTGAAGGACGGGGCTTGCGATGGTCAGTTCCTACAGATCGGACAGGCGATCGAGGCAGAGTTGGCCCGGCGCAAAGGGAAGCCCGTTCCAATGAACATAGATGGTGCCACCGCGGTGATCTATGCCGAGTTGGGTTTTGCGCCCCCACTGGCACGCGGTCTGTTTTGCCTATCCAGATCTGTTGGCATTCTAGCCCATGCGTGGGAACAGATGCAGCAAGGCGGCCGGAACAAGGGACCGACCCCGCCTGCCTATCGCTGGACCTATGTCGAAACGTAGATCGCTAGGCAGTTCTGAGCCGTGGGCGTTTTGCCAACAGGTCAGCCGCCGCACGGGCAATGACCAGTTCTTCATTGGTCGGGATTGCCATCACTACGACGCGGGACAGATCGGTTGAAATGATCCGGTCATTGTCCGCATTTGCATCAGGATTGAGCTCGATGCCCAGCCACCCCATCCCAGAGCATACCCGCTCACGCACCAGACGTGAGTTTTCTCCGATCCCACCGGTAAACACCAAGGCGTCGATACCGCCGAGAATGGCCGCCATCGCGCCAAGCTCGCGCCGGATACGGAAGGTGAAATAGCTGATCGCCTGTCGGCTTTCGCGTGTGTCCGCCTTTTCCAGGGTACGCATATCGTTGGACAGCCCGGACAGGCCCAACAGCCCAGATTTCCGGAACAACAGGTCTGAGATTTCGTCAGCGCTCAGCCCTTCCTGGTCCATCAGATACAGGACCACGCCGGGATCAAGTTGACCACAGCGTGACCCCATTGGCAGCCCGTCCAGTGCCGAAAACCCCATGGTCGATCCGACGGAACGCCCTCCGATCATCGCACACATCGATGCACCATTTCCCAGATGGGCCACGACCACGCGCCCTTCGTGCAAAAGCGGCGCTGTCTTTGCCATGTGATCCGAAATGAATTCATAGCTGAGCCCGTGAAAGCCATAACGCCGAACACCTTTGTCGTAATACTCTCGCGGCAAGGCAAAAACGTCATTCTCCCACGGATGATTGCGGTGAAAGGCGGTGTCGAAACAGGCAATCTGAACCGCATTCGGAAAACGTTCCATCGCGGCCCTTGCTCCGGCCAGATTGTGCGGCTGATGCAAAGGCGCGAACGGCGACAGCTTATCCAGCTCTTGAATGGACGCCTTGGTCAATGGCACCGGAGCGTCGATGTCAGGTCCACCATGGACAACACGATGCCCGACCGCAGTCACGTCGCTGTTTGGAAATGAGCGCGCAAGCAGGTTCAAAACCCAGTCCAGCGCTGTGGCGTGATCGCGTATTTCTCCGGCGGTGCCGCTGGCAAGGACACTTCCGTCGGAAGACTTTGCCTTGACAAGCGGCTCTGGCTCTCCAATCCGCTCCACAGCGCCGGTGCACACCATGATCGGATCGTCATCGGTCAGCTCGAACAGACCAAATTTCATGGAAGACGATCCAGCGTTCAGTGTCACGACATGTGTCATGCGGGTGCTCCGGTGCGCGGTAAGGAAAAGACTTCGTGCAGTGCCGCCACCGCACAGGATGCCAACCGGGCTTTGTCGTCATCGGCGCGGCTTGTCAAAATGATCGGAGCTTTGGCCCCCATGACCAGACCGGCCCCTTCTGCATTGGCGATATAGGTCAGTTGCTTGGCCATCATGTTCCCAGCATCCAGATTTGGCACCACCAGAATATCGGTTTTGCCCGCGACATCCGACACAATCCCTTTGGAACGCGCAGCCGCAAGGCTGACGGCATTGTCCATGGCAAGGGGGCCGTCAACAAGCCCGCCCGTGATCTGACCGCGTTCCGCCATTTTCGACAGCAAAGCCGCATCAACCGAGGATCGGATCGCCGGATTGACGGTTTCGATGGCAGACAGAACACCCGCCCTGGGGTTTTCGATCCCCAGAGACAGGGCCAGGTCGATTGCGTTCTGGACAATATCAATCTTGGTTTCAAGGTCCGGCTCGATATTGATCGCCGCGTCCGTCACCAACAAAGGTCTGGGTTGTCCGGGCACGTCCATGACAAAGACATGGGTAAAGCGGCGGCCGGTGCGCAGGCCGTTTTCACGCCTGAGCGCAGCCTTCAGCAATTCATCCGTATGCAGATGCCCTTTCATCAGCGCTTTCGCTCGACCTTCTGCAACCAGATCGACCGCCGCATTGGCCGCACCGACGTGATCGCTCTGCGGAATGATTTCAATCCCATCCAACGACGCTCCGATTTCGACGGCCGCGTTCGCGATTTTGTCCGGATCACCGATCAGAATGGGTGTGATGATCGTCTCATGCGCGGCCAGCAGCGCCCCACCCAAGGCGTTGGGCTCTTCCGGGGCCACGACAGCGGTCGGCATGGGCGGCAGCGGGCGCACCTTTTCCAGCATGGCATCAAAGTGACGATGACGTTTCACCACCAGCCCGGGCAAATCCAACTCGGCGAACACCATCTCTTTCTCCGGCGCGATCACGACGGCCTGCCCGCTGACGATCACGGCACCGTCCGATGGGCGCGTAACGACCGTGTCAAAGACAACCTCCCGGTTTGATCGCTTTTCCAGAACGGTGACTTTGGATACCAGCTCATCACCGGCATGCGCCCTTTCCACAAAATCAAATCGCTGCGATTTGTAGAGCGTCCCTGCCCCCGGCAGAACGTTCCCCAAAACGGCCGAGATCAGGGCCCCCACGAACATGGCAGGGGCAACCGCTTCGTTGATGTGGTCGCCGTCGCCGTCTTCGCTGGCCAGATGAAGCGGATTGTGGTTGCCGGAATTGTTGGCGAACACATAGAAATCATCGACCGAGCACGTGCGGGCCAGCTCGGCAGTATCACCGACCTGAAGCTTGTCGTAAGGCGTGTTGTGGTACTGCATGAACTGTCGTATCCATTTCGATCCGATTGGCGACGCTGAGAACTCTCTTGCTGATACCCAGTTCAGCGCGCAATGAAAACAACGCATGCCGGCTGCCCGTATCGGTCTGCACGCTATTTCCGGCGGGTAACGCCTTCATGTCGTTACGCCCGGATAATGTGCAGATTGCAGATCAGGCGCGCCGCTTTCCGCCGCCGCCCTGTTTGCGCATCGAAAGCCCGATCCGTTTTCTGGGTACATCCACCTCGACAACGCGCACTTTCACGACTTGCCCGGCCTTGACGACCTCGTGCGGGTCCTTGACGAAGCGGTCGGCCAACTGGCTGACGTGAACCAGACCGTCCTGATGAACGCCCACATCCACAAAGGCCCCAAAGGCCGCCACGTTTGTCACGGTGCCTTCAAGAACCATTCCGGGCTTCAGATCGGTTATCTCTTCGATGCCATCCGCGAAAGTGGCCGTGACAAAGCTGGGCCGGGGGTCTCGTCCGGGTTTCTCAAGCTCGGCAAAGATATCCAGAACCGTGGGCAGGCCGAAATCTTCGGTTACGAATTGTTGTGCCCGCAACCCTTTCAAGGCCCCCTCATGGCCCATGATGTGCCTGATATCCCGCCCGCAGGCCGACACGACGCGGCGGGCGACTTCATAGGCTTCGGGGTGCACCGACGACGCATCAAGCGGTTCGGCGCCGTCCCTCACGCGAAGAAACCCGGCGCATTGTTCAAAGGCACGCGGCCCCAGCCCGGCAACGGACAACAGGTCCTTGCGTGATTGGAACGGCCCGTTCAGATCGCGATGGGCGACGATGGCTTCGGCTTGCGCGGGGCCCAGCCCCGACACGCGCGCAAGCAAAGGTGCAGAGGCCGTGTTCAGGTCAACCCCGACCGCGTTCACGACATCCTCGATCGCGGAATCCAGGGATTGCGACAGGCGGTGCTGGTCAACGTCATGCTGATATTGCCCGACGCCGATGGATTTCGGTTCGATTTTGACCAGTTCTGCCAAAGGGTCCTGCAATCGCCGGGCGATGGACACCGCCCCACGCAGCGAAACGTCCAGATCGGGAAACTCTCGTGCTGCCAGCTCCGACGCGGAATAGACCGAAGCCCCCGCTTCAGACACTACCACCTTGGTTGGTGCTTTTGCCGCCTTGGGAAGCAGAGCCAGCGTATCCGCAACCAACCGTTCGGTTTCTCGGCTCGCTGTTCCGTTTCCGATGGCGATCAGTTCGATCTGATGGGCCGAGATCAGATTCAGGATGGCAGCCTGCGCTCCGCGTAAATCGTTTTTGGGTTGAAAGGGATATAACGTGTCAGTGGCCACGACCTTGCCCGTCGCGTCAACCACCGCCGCTTTCACGCCGGTGCGGATGCCGGGATCAAGACCCAAGGTGGCCTTGGCACCCGCCGGAGCAGCAAACAGCAAGTCCTTGAGGTTGCGTGAAAAGACCTGAATTGCCTCATCCTGTGCCCGACTGCGCAGTTCGGCCATCAGTTCGACCATCATCGACAGCGAAAGCTTAACCCGCCATGTCCACCCGGCAACCTTGCGCAACCAGGCATCACCCGGCCCTTGGCCACGGGTCTGCAAATGCGCGGCCACGATGGATTCGGCCCGAGCTGCCCCGAACTCTGGTTCCGGCGCGATATCAAGTGAAACAATGTCCTCTTTTGACGCCCGCAGCATTGCCAATGCCCTATGCGACGGAACATCCGCCCATCGTTCGGAATGGTCAAAATAATCACTGAACTTGGCGCCTTCCTGTTCATTCCCGTCGACAACCCGTGCACTGAGCAGCGCCTCGCGCTGCATGAAGGCCCGCAACTCACCCAGCAGAGTCGCATTTTCCGTCAATCGTTCGGTCAGAATGTCCCGCGCGCCGTTCAGCGCGTCACGAGGGGTGGCAACGGCCTCGCTCAGGTATGCCCCGGCCAGTGTTTCCGGGTCCGCATCGCGATCGGCCAGAATGGCTTCGACCAGGGGTTCCAGCCCGTTTTCACGCGCGATCATCGCCTTGGTGCGCCGCTTGGGCTTGTAAGGCAGATAGATGTCTTCCAGCTGTGCCTTGGTTTCTGCCCGAGCTATCGATTTACTCAGATCTTCGGTCAGCTTCCCCTGTTCTTTTATTGACTTCAGGATGGTTTCCCGCCGTGCCTCAAGCTCACGCAGATAGGTCAAACGCTCGGACAGAAGGCGCAATTGAGTGTCGTCCAACCCACCGGTTGCTTCTTTCCGATAGCGGGCGACAAAGGGAACCGTCGCTCCGTCGTCCAATAGATTGATCGCAGCACCGACCTGATCGGGACGTGCATTGATCTCGGTGGCTATGGTGCGGGCGATACGGTCCAAGGGGGCCTCCTGAAACGGCAGTGGAAGGGCTTCTTAACCAGCCGTTTCAGCAAGGGAAAGTCCCTTGTATCGGTCCTTCGAAAGGCATCGGCAAACAGCGACTGTTTTCGCGGCTATTCGACATGTCTGAGCCATTGGACGAAAACACGAGCCTGCAAGGGCCTCAGCCCCACGGCATCAGCCCGCAATACCCTGTGCGCGCGCTTACATTGTGCGCCATTTGCGCCAGCGTCGTCAGGTCAAAGACCGGCAGTTTCAGGTCTTCTTGAATGCGCTTTGCATAAGGCGGAAGATCTGTGCATTCCAACACCACAGAGCGTATTTCGGGCGTTTCGCGCTTCAGCCTGCGTGCAGTGTCCAGCACTTCGGCCTCGATCAGATCTGTGTCCATTCGGTTGCGCGCGTTGCGCAGGATGACTTCGGCAAACTCACTGGTGTGTTCCAGACCCTGTACGGCCACCGGAACGCCCCCCGCTCCAACGCCTTCAAAATGGCGTTGCGTCAGCGCTGACGAATCCGCTGTAATCACCCCGACCGGTGCGCTGGCCCCGGTCATGTGAAAGGCCAACGGCACCTGTATCAGGCTCGAAGCGAAAACAGGCACCGATACGGCTGCGGCCAGTTCTTTTTGGAACAGAGCGAGAAACCCGCAGCTTCCGGTAATCGCGCGCACGCCTTCAGCCTCAAGCCGTTGCGCGCCTTTTATGAATGGGTTCAGCAGATCAGGCGTCGGATTGTTCAGCAGCTTTGGCACCGTGACGCCATCTATCATCTCGTACAGCACCGGGAATGGCAGGCTGGAAGGGTTCTTGATATGACCGGGAGGTTTGGGAAAATAGCTTTCCAGACACAAAACCCCGATAGAGGCTCCGCAGATATTCTGTCCACCCTGATAGATCGGCATGATGGGGTAATCCTTCTTCGAAACGGTGGTTGTTGCGCGTCAAAATCGCGACAAGGCGAATGAATCCAATGGGATGTTGAGGCGTTGCCCTGACACCAGGTCAGCCACCAACTCACCTGTTTTGGGGGCCATCATCAAACCGTAATGGGAATGACCAAAGGCGGTGAACAGGCCCTTGTGTCCTTCAACCGGACCGATCGCAGGCAAACTGTCGGGAAAAGACGGGCGTCGGCCCATCCAGAACTGTGTATCCGTGGTGTTCAGATCCGGCATCATTGCGCGGGCCTGTGCGGTCAGAAGCGACTGTTTGCGTGGATCTGACGGCGCGTCGATGCTGCCGAATTCGGCCGTGCCCGCCACACGCAGACCGTCCTGCATCGAACTGGCCACCACCTTGGCATCCACGTCCATCACCGAGTTTTCCAGGCTGGCAGAGGGGGTCGGGAATTGGACATGGTATCCACGCTCGGCCACCAGTGGCACGGGCAAACCCAAAGGTTTCAGCAACCCGGCAGACCAAACCCCGGCGGCCAGCACGACAGTATCGGCGTGAAGCGCGCCGGCCGGTGACGTTAAGTGCCATTGTCCGTCTTCCGTGCGCTTTAATTCTTTGACTTCTGTCCGCACGAACTCGGCGCCTTGTTGACGTGTCTTGTCGGCCAAAACCGCACCGACCCGGCCAGGAGATGTGACCCGCGCCTGTCCCTTGATCAGGATCGCAGCCTTGAAATCTCTGGACAACGCAGGTTCGATCCGGCGCAATTCCGGTCCGTCGATCCGCTCTAGATGTCCGCCTTTTTCCTGCCGGATCAGATATCCCAGTTCTTTCAGGTCAGCCTGATCCGGGTTGCGAAACGCGTGGATATAGTTGGAATCAACAAAAAGGTCTTCGTGCCCGGTATTTTGCAGATGTCTTCGGTACAGATCTATCGAAGGGCGGCACAGCACCTCCATTGCGTCCGAGATATTGCGTACGGATTTCACGCTTGAATTCTTCAGGAACCTCAGGCCCCAGGGTATCATCCTGGGCCAGTACGCAGGTCTGACGGTCAACGCGCTTTTCGGGTCCAACAGCATCCCGGGGATCGTTTTCCAGATACCCGGCGTGGCCTGTGGAATGACCGACCAGGGCGAGACGACACCGGCATTGCCGAACGATGTCTCCTGCCCCGGTTCTCCACGGTCGATCAGACGCACGGCAATACCGCGCTCCTGCAACGAGAGCGCACAGCACAGACCGACTATCCCGGCGCCGATGATGGTCACTTGTTCAGGCATGTCAGACCGTTGCTTGAATTCGGCTGCGGGCGATCACCTGTGTTACGATGACAGGAGACGCCACCGCCAATGCGATCAGGTCAGCCGTCAGCGTGGGCGCCACGAAGATAATCCCGGCAATGGCCATCAGGATGCGCGACACGAGGTTGAGTGGCTGCAACCAATACCCCACGACCGCTGCCGAAAGGGCGATGACGCCGGCAATACAGCTGGCGGCGGTATAGGTGAATTCCCAAAGATCGAACCCGGTGGAAGACACGAACAGCAAAACCGGCGCATAGACGAACGCCATTGGCGCGATGACCTTGCCCAGTCCCAGCGTAAAGGCGGACAGCCCGGTGCGGAACGGGTTGGAATTCGCAATCGCCGCCGCCGCATAGGCCGACGTACAGACCGGAGGTGTGATCTCGGAGACCACGCCGTAATACAACACGAACAGATGGCTGGCGATGGGTGGAACCCCCAACTGCGCCAGCGCCGGCTGCGCCACCGAGACGAGCATGATGTACAGCGCCGTGGTCGGGATGCCGGCACCCATCAGGATGCAAACGATGGCAATGAAGACCAGCGAGATAAACAATTGCAGGTCTTCCATCGCAAACAATTGCCAGCTGCCGAACGAAATCATGTTGTAAAGGTCCGCGGCGAGGTTTCCTGCGCCCTGAGTAACCATGAACCCGATGCGGAAACCGATACCGGTTGTGTTGATCACACCAACGACGATACCTACCGCAGCGGCTGCAGCGCCCACGGCCAGAGAGTATTTCACACCCAACTCAACCGCTTGCAGCATCTCGGGCACTTCGATCCGTTTCTGCGGGTTCAGCGTGGCGATTACCGACAATCCGCACAGAATCGCCGTCATGGACAGGTCGAACCCACCGTCGGAGAACTTCCAAAGCACGAACGCAAGAAACGCCGCTGCGTAGATCAGTGTTGGCGGTTGCTTGATCCGCGACATGCCCGCGATCACCGCCAGAGATATGCCGCAGAAGGCCGACATGAAGGGCGTGTATCCAGTGAACAGAACCACCAGCAGACCGATCAGCGGCACGATATTGGCCCAACCCTCGGCCCAGACGGCCTTGAGCTGCGGCAATTGCTCTTTCGCCAGACCTTGCAGGTTCAGCTTGCGTGCCATCAGATGCACCACGGCAAAGACGCCGACATAGTGCAGGATCGCCGGAAAGATCGCTGCGATCACGATTGTGGTATAGGGCACCTCGAGGAACTCGGCCATGATGAAGGCCGCAGCACCCATGATGGGCGGAGTGATCTGACCACCGGCCGAAGACGCGGCCTCGACCCCGCCTGCAAAGTGACCGGGGTATCCAAGGCGCTTCATGTTGGGAATTGTCAGCGCGCCGGTCGAAACGGTGTTAGCCACCGAAGAGCCCGAGATCGTGCCGAAGAAGGCCGAGGATACCACCGACACTTTGGCCGGACCGCCCGTATAGCGACCCGCCAAAATGGTTGCGTTATCAATGAACAATTGTCCAAGCCCCGTTCGCTGAGCGATCACACCGAACAGGACAAAGTGGAACACGATGGTCGAAACGACCCAAAGCGTCACGCCATAGATTCCTTCCTGCGGAAAGTACATTGACGATACGAAGGTTTTGAAGTTCACGCCCGGATGTTGCAGCAATCCGGGAAAATAGGGGCCCATCAGCGCGTATGAGATGAATACGCAGATGATCAGCGGCAATACCCAACCAAGCGTGCGGCGCGCAATGTCCAATACCAGAAGGATGATGATGACGCCGAGGATCACATCATAGATGTTTGGGTTGCCCATGCGGAAGGTTTGTTCCTCGATCCCCAGGAACGGGATGCCGCGCCAGGCGAAACCCACGTAAAGTGCGGCGATGATGCCAAGCGCCATGAACACCAGATCATAAAGAGGGACGTTGCCGATGCGGAAGCGACTGACTTTGAGAGCATAGAGGCTTTTGGCCCCGACAATCGGGATCGTGGCGTAGACCAGAATGAACAGCAGAGCCAGATAGATGCCCATATGCCAGTGGTCGGCAGGCAGACCGAACCCAGCGGTGAAGAATTCGTAGAATGCAAAGATCAGGGCGACGACACGCAACACCTTGCCTGCCGTGGGCGTGACCTGCCGGACAGCGGCGCCTTCGTCGAACTGTTCTTCGATGGCCGCCAGTTCCTCGGCCGTCAGTTCGTGGTCATCAAATTTCTGGGTCTCGGACATGATGGCCCCCCGATTTCGCATAATTCCAGAGTGCGGTGCCCCAAGAAGGGGCACCGACGACAGGTTTCAGTCAGGTGTGGTTATTGAAGAAGACCGGCTTCTTTATAGAATTTCTCGGCACCCGGATGCAGCGGAACACCCAGCGCCTCGACGCCGTCGAGCGCAGTGTCAGGCGTGATCTGCTTGCCCTTTGCATGGCCGTTGTCCAGCAGCTTGCGCGTGTTGTCGTTCCACAGGGCCTTGGTCAGCTGATAGACCAGATCTTCGGACAGATCTGATGAAACAACCAGCATCGCGCTTACCGCAGGGGTCTTGGTTTCGGAATCGATGCCTTCATATACACCACCCGGGATAGCGGACGGGATATAGGCAGGAATGATCTCGTTGATCTTTGCCAAATCTTCATCGCTGAAGGAATGCAGGTTCATGCCCTTGGTCGAAGACAGCTGCACCATTGCGGCAACCGGCCATCCTGCTGCGTAGAAATAGGCGTCCAGTTGGCCATCGGCCAGACGTTCGGCGCTCTGGCTGTTGTTCAACTCGGCCTCATCCATGTTGTCACGGTTGACGCCCCAGGCTTCCAGCATTTGCAACACGGCCACCTGCGTGCCGGAACCAGCCTGGGCAATACCAACGCGCTTGCCTTTGAGATCACTCAGATCGTTGATCGTCTGGCCTGCGGGAAGAACCAGGTGCAGGTCTTCGGGGAACAGGTTTGCGACGATGCGCAGTTTCGGGTGGGGTTTGCCTTCAAATTTGCCCTCACCCAGATACATCGAACGGGTTACATCTGCCGCGGCCAGGCCGGCCTCAAGCTCGCCGTTTTGCACGGCGGCATTGTTGAAGACTGACGCCGTTGTCGACTGTGCAATCGCGATCAACCCGGGCACGCCGCATTGGCCGCCCTCTTCGCAGGGGCGTGAGCCCGGAGGGGCCGAAATTCCGTTGGCGATGGTCCCGCCGATCGGGAAATAAGTGCCGCCTGCACCGCCGGTGCCGATGCGGAAAAAGGTTGGGTCCTGTGCAAGCGCCGGTGCAGCCAATGCACCCGCCAAAGCCAAACCCGTCAGGCATTTCATCAATCTCATCGTAAGCTCCCAGTTGTGGATCATTGGATTCGGTTTGTCCGAATTCTGATCCGTTCAGCCTATGGAGTTTTATCATAAATACAAATTTGTTATATTTAACAAAACGAAAGTTTTGCTTATATATTAAACATGAACCTTGCTCAATTGACCGTTTTTCGTGAGGTGATGGAAACCGGGTCCATCTCTCAAACCGCAAAGAAGCTAAACAGGACACAACCTGCTATCAGCCTGGCAATCAAGAACCTGGAAAGAAGTCTTGGACTGACCCTTTTCGAACGAAAAGGCCGGCGTCTGATCCCAGTGCCAGAGGCGCACTACCTGCTGGCCGAGACCACCGGAATACTGGACAGATTATCTACGATTTCCAGCACGATGCACGGGCTTCTTAAAGGAAGTTCGGGCAACCTGAACATTGCAGCAATGCCGGGACCGTCCATTTTTGCCTTCCCGAATTTCATCAGCCGTTCCGTTGGCGGGAATCCGGACATCCGGGTTACGCTGTCGACCCGCAGTTCGCCACAGATAATGGAACTTGCAGGCACTCAGAACATTGATTTCGGGTTTGCAGATTTCGAACACCCAGTCGGAAAGAAACCGCAATTCACGGCAGAGATCATCAGCGGAGACTGCTTTTGCGCAATGGATCGGGACAACCCGTTGGCGCAAGAAAAGGCCGTTACGATTTCAGATCTCGATGATGTGCCAATGGGTGGACTGTATGACACCCACCCTTTTCAGAAGAAAGTGCAACGCGCTTTTCAGATGGTTGCCGCCACTTACAAACCAAGTGTGACGTGCCAGTATTTTCTTCCGCTCATTCCGTTTGTTGGATCGGGGCAGTGCTGCTCGATTGTCGATCCGTTGACCGTTGCGACGGAACGGAAGCTGAATATCTCGCATGGCCGTGTGGTATTCCTGCCTTTCAAGGACCCCCTCAGATACGAATACGCCATCCTGTCGCCGGATCATCGCCCCCCGTCGCAATTGGCGCTGAAAATAAAAGCTGGATGGAAGGCGGAAGTTGTGTCGATGCTGGATCAGACCAACGCCAACCCGCGGACTGAAGACTTCTGAAAGACACCCGGCCGCACTGCGACGCAGACGACAACCGGAAGAACTCAGATGCCGCGCGCAACAGAGGCCTCCAGCGTCGATTTGAGCAGTTGCGGATCTATCGGTTTGTAAAACAGCGGCAGCTTTGCTTGTTTGCATTGCTGGACAAGCTCTTGTGATCGATTGGCTGAGATAATACAGCCGGGCAAATGCCCGAATTCATCCGTCAGGGCGCGCATGGCGTCCGTGCCTGTTTTTCCGTTGTTCAATTGATAGTCGGCGACAACAAAGTCTGGCAGGATGCCTATTTCGCGCAGAAGGCCAATCGCTTCGCTTTCGCTTTCGCACTCCAGAACCTCGACGCCCCAGGATTCGATGGTCATGGTCAACGCGCCGCGCAGGTTTTCATCGTTTTCGATCAATAGGGCAACGGTGTTGCCCAGCACATTCGAGTTTGGTTTTTGTACCACTGAAGAGCAGAGAGAAACCTCTGGTTTCGCCCGGGCCAAAGGTATTTCGACCGAAAACCCCGTGCCCTTTCCAACTTCGGAAAACAGGTGGATGGGGTGTTGTAGCAACCCGCAGGCCCGCTCGACAATCGCAAGACCCAATCCCATGCCTTCGGCGGCGCTGGCATCTGAATGCAAACGCCGAAATTCCTGAAACACGATATCTCTTTGATCTGATGCTATGCCGATGCCCGTATCCCAGACTTCCAAAGCAATTGTGTTCTTGCGATGCCTGACACCAACAAGAACTTTCCCGGTCTCGGTGTACCGGATCGCGTTTGACAGCAGATTCTGCAATATCCGCCGAAGGTAACTGGCATCGCTTGTGACCCGAGCCTTTGTGTCAACAAAACGCAAATTTAAACCCTTGGCCTGGGCGACGGGCTTGAAGGCGTCTTCCATCTGCAAGAAAAGCTCGCCCACCGACACAGTGGACAGATGCGCCTTGGCCCGCCCGGAATCCAGCTTTGAGATGTCCAGCAGGGCTTCGAGAATGTGTTCGACACTGTTCAGGGCGCTTTCTGCTTTTGCTGCAACGGTCTGCGCGGTGTCAGTGTCCAAACCGCTGCCCAGTGACGCAACATAGAGCTTTGCAGCAGACAGAGGTTGCAACAGGTCATGGCTGGCGGCGGCCACAAAACGCGATTTTGACGCGTTCGCCCGTTCAGCCTCGTTCAGCGCGTCCGCAAGTTCCATTGTGCGTGACGCCACACGTTGTTCCAAAAGTTCCTTGGCTTCATACAAGGCCTGCGCAGACCTCCGTTCCGCAGTTACATCGGTAAAGGAAATCACAAAGCCCCGATCGGGCATTTCCTGGGCAAAGACCGACAGGATTTTCGATCGCCCCCGATGCATCTGGAACTGAAGAGGGCGGCGATAGGTTGGTCGGCTGACCCAATCCAGCAGATCCGCCTCGGTTATGCCTTTCTGAAAGCTGATGTTGTCGCCCAAGCGATTAGACAGGGTTTCAAACCGCGTGCCCATCTGAAACTGAGTGATCGGTATCGCCAAAAGCTCGCTTGCGCGGGTGTTCCACCCGATCATGCGGTGCTTGTTGTCAAAGATGCAGACGCCCTGATCGATATGTTCAAGCGTAGCGCGGATCAGCCGCGCCTTATCGTCAAGAATGCGATCCCTTTCTTGCCGTTCGATCCGCATGATGTCTGTTACGTCAGTTTGCAGGATCACGGTGCCCCCGTCTGGGGTGCGGTGTTCTGACACTTGCGTCCACCGATTGCCCGAAAGACGAACATTGAACACCACGTGATCATCTGCGTGACGATCCAGGCGGCTTCTGGCCCAATCCTCTGGGGTCATTGTCTCCGGCAAGGACAGGAACCCGGATTGGCTGACCAGTTCCACGTAGTCGGCAAAGCGCAAGCCGGGGTTCAGCTGTTCCTGAATGTCGGGCATATGCATCCCGAACCGGCTGTTGCACAGCACCAGTTCTTCGTCACGATTGAACAGGGCAAAGCCTTCCTGCACAGTTTCGATCGCATTTGCCAAATCTGCGCGCGCTGCTTCGGTTTCCTTGTTGGCCTGCGCCAACCTGGCGTTGGAGTCATTCAGAAGCTCAAGCGCGCGCTCAAGGTCATCCGTTCGGGCGCGGACCTCTTGTTCAAGCACCGCCGCCCGTTGGAACTGAGCATAAGCCGCGCCAGAGGCATTGGTGGATTCTTCGACCCGCCGCATCAGGGCTTCGGCGATTTTCCTAAGCTTCTCGTTCTGACGATCAAGTGAGTCCGAGGGGTCTGTGAGATGCTCGATCATACCTTACTCTTTCTCGGGCGGGTATATCGCCACGCCGGTCAGGGTCTGGTTCACATGGATCGAATTGAATTGCTCTCCATAGGTCGAGAAACCGACCACGTGATGGCGGGACAGGATGTCCGAGATCGCGTGCGTCTTCTGCTTTTGCTGGGCCTCCAGCCGACGAAGGATGCAGTCACAACCCAAAATGGTGTCGGGTAGCTGCTTCTCGGTCAACAGGCTGATTTCTTCCTGTAGATGTTCAACCATGTCCCGAGGTTCTGCCAGCGTCAGGACCAAGCCTTCGTCAATCGCCGAAAAAAAGACGAGATCGCCATTTCCCGCCACCTGCTGGATCGCGCGGACATGGTGTTGCCCGCCTATTTGCACAACGACCGGATGGGCCGCGAATGTGAATGTGGTGAGCTGTTCGGGGTCTTTGCCGAGAATACGGGCGTATTCGCGGGCAGCGGGTTCGGCATTGATTTCCTGAACGATGCGTTTTGCCGGGTCTGCCTTGGTCACGACCATGCGATGGGCGGTGGGCAGAAGGTGATCGGTTTTGAACACCTTGATCGGACACGGCGTGCGAACCTGCGTGAGTACGGCTGCGTTGCTTCTTGCCTGCCCCTGATACAGAACATATGTGCGCCCGAATTTGGTTCCATCCCCCGCCGAACCGCCGAACAATGGCACTGGTCCCAGCCCCACAGCCAATTCCGACGTCAGTTCATCTTCTTTTGTCGACAGCCCGTCGATCATCAGGAAAGTGAATTCATGGCTCCAGTCGGGCGCGTTTGCCATCATCGCGTTTCTGTTGTGGATCATCTCTTTGATGATGCTGTCGGAATCGAATTCGTTCAGATCCGGAACAAGAACCGTGCGTATGTCGAAATGGGATTGCGGCAGGCCGATCGCGACGATCTGATCTTCGCAATACCCACTATCCGCCAGCTCTCCGGCGGTGGTGCAACCAACAATCGGGGTCGGCGCAAAGGCGCGTTCGGCATCCGCGATCACCACGGATGCATCGGCGTTCGGGCTGACAAAAAGAATGACAAGCGCAAGTGGGTCATCACCCAACTGGCGTCTGAGTGTATCGATCGACTGCCCGGTGTCGTGTCGTGCAAAAGCCGTTTTAACGATGCCTGGCGTACGGGCCCGGGCTGTTGCCCACCCGACTGCTTGGTCCATCGTGCCTCCTCCCTAAAAGCGCGACGATGACGTGAGAGTATGACGCTTAGCCTTGGTCTTGCAAGACACTGGCAAAGGACGCTTTCTTGACGATCAGAACCGCCTGCGTGCGGCTTTGAACACCCAGTTTTCGCATTATTGCTGTCACGTGCGCTTTGACCGTCGTTTCCGCAATCGACAAGTCATAGGCGATTTGCTTGTTCAGTTTGCCTTCGCAGATCAGTTGCAGGATGCGCGCCTGCTGATTTGTCAGTGTCGCCAGTCGTTTTACGGCTTCGCCGTGTTCGTCCTCTTCCTCTGTGTCAATCAAAATACAGCCCTCCGGCACGAAAACGTCACCGGCGTGCACTGTCTCGAATGCAGTGCGGAACACGTCGCGCTGACTGTGCTTGGGGACATAGCCTGATGCGCCGGCCTGTATCACCTGGCTGACAACGCGGTTATCCGTCAGCGACGACACCACGATCACCGGTGCGTCCGTGGAAGCCTTCAAGCGGATCAGACCTTCCAGACCGTCCACATCCGGCAAATTGAGATCCAGCATGACCGCATCGGGTTTCAGCCCACTTGCCAGCAGATCCAAGGCGTCCTCCAGTCGGTCTGCCGTATGGACTTCCCGGATCTGAGCCACACTTTGCAGGGTCATCGACAAGGCGTCGCAAAACAACGGATGGTCATCAACGATCAGAACGTTGTCGAAATCATTGCGCGCGGCGGATTCAGCAAACATCTGGTATAGCCTTTTGCATTCAAATGGTCTCCAGCCTAACCAATCCTAGCAACGAATGAAAACCACGCATACTGGCGGAAGGTCGTATTACAACGCGCACCCCGGATCAGGATCAGAAGCGTGTGACATGTTCTGTAACTGAACCGGATCAGCTCGCCGTTCTCTTGTCCGGGTTGCAGGCTGCCCGGCGATGCCCGAGCATGTCAGGAACGACCAAGTTTTCTACTCCGTCTTGGTCGCCCACCGCAGTGAATGCACTATCCGACGTCCAGGATATCAGAACTGCTGGCGACCTGAGCCAATATCAGTCGCGTTTCAATTTTCGGTTACACAGCTATGATGCTGGTGTTTCCAAATCAGCGATGTCGCAGGAAGGGCGCATCGCCGAAATCTTCAAACGTCACGGCCATACACATTCGCCGCCCGCGCTGCGGTGACTACACCCAAGGTCTTATAGGCAAGGCTGCGAACAGCGCGTAGCGTAACAAAAATATACTTGGAGAAGTGAAATGGAACTCAATGACAGCCGCGTCATCGCCGCGCCGCGATCCAAAGTCTGGGCCTCGCTCTTGTCGGCAGAAGTTCTTAAGGAATGCGTGCCGGGATGTCAGGAGATGACAGGCTCGATCGAAGACGGGTTCGAGGCCACCGTCGTGCAAAAAGTAGGCCCGGTCAAAGCGACGTTCAAAGGCTCTGTAACCCTTTCTGATCTCGTGGAGCTTGAAAGCGTGAAGTTATCGGGTGAAGGTAAGGGAGGAGCCGCCGGATTTGCCAAAGGCGCGGCCGACGTCACCTTGTCGGATGCCCCCGAAGGCACACTGCTGACCTACGCGGTCGATGCACGCGTCGGTGGCAAACTGGCTCAGTTGGGGGGGCGCGTGATCGATGGGGTTGCCAGAAAAATGGCCGACCAGTTCTTTGAGAACTTTCAGAATGCGGTCGAACCTCAGGATGCGCCCGAGCCCGAAACCTCGGAAGAAGGCGAGACCGGGGAAGAAAAGAAAGGTTGGATCAAGCGCGTGTTAGGCGGTTGATCCTTTGGAATTCAGGGAGGAGAAAGTCATGAAAATTTCCATGACCGTGAACGGCAAAGCCGTAAGCGGAGACGTCGAGGGCCGGACATTGCTGTCCGGTTTTCTGCGCGATCATCTGTCTTTGACGGGCACGCATGTGGGGTGCGACACTGCGCAATGCGGCGCTTGCGTGGTGCATGTGAATGGCGAAGCGGTGAAATCGTGCAACATGCTGGCTGCCGAAGCAGATGGGGCTGATGTCGGCACGATCGAAGGTCAGGCCAATTCGGATGGGTCGTTGAACGTGATCCAGCAGGCGTTTCAGGATCACCACGGTCTGCAATGCGGATTCTGCACTCCGGGCATGGTGATGAGCGCCGCCGCGCTGCTGAAAGAGAACCCGCGCCCGACCGAGGCCGAAATCCGGAAGTATCTGGAGGGCAACCTGTGCCGCTGTACCGGGTATCACAACATCGTCAAGGCGATCATGGCCGCATCCGGCCAGGACGTGGGCAGCATCGCTGCGGAATGATGCCGCTGCGGGCGTCGGAAGCACGCCCGTGGGATGAGTGAGGGATGCAGCAGCATCCGTTTATGGGAGGAGAACAAGCAATGCCCAAAGACAGTGGCATCGGAGCCAGTTCCAAGCGGCGCGAGGACGTGCGCTTTCTGACCGGAGCAGGCAATTATACCGACGACATCAACGTACATGGCCAGGCCTATGTGCATTTTCTGCGGTCCGACATCGCGCATGGCCGGATCAAATCCGTGGACACTTCGGCGGCCGAAGGCATGCCGGGTGTGGTCAAGGTGTTTACCGGCAAGGATTTCGACGGCGTGGGCGGCATGCCCTGCGGCTGGGAAGTCACCGACAAGCACGGCGCGCCGATGCAAGAGCCGCCGCACCCCATTCTGGCGCAAGGCAAAGTGCGTCATGTGGGCGACCCGATCGCAGCCGTTGTGGCCGACAGCCTTGAGCAGGCCCGCGACGCGGCTGAGGCCATCGAAGTGGATATCGAGGAACTGCCCGCGGTGATCGACATGAAGGCAGCCGCGCAGGATGGCGCGACGCTGGTCCATGACGATCTGAAGAACAACATCTGCTATGACTGGCAACTGGGTGAGGCGGACGATGCCAAGGTGAACGAGGTGTTTGCCAACGCCGCGCATGTCACCTCGCTGGAACTGGTGAACAACCGTCTGGTCGCCAACCCGATGGAACCGCGCGTGGCCGTGGCGGAATACAGTCGGGGCACGGATGAATACACGCTCTATACTACGTCGCAGAACCCGCATGTGATCCGGCTGCTGATGTGCGCCTTCGTGCTGGGCCTGCCCGAGCACAAGGTCCGCGTCGTGGCGCCGGATGTGGGCGGCGGTTTCGGCACCAAGATTTTCCACTATGCGGAAGAGGCATTCTGCACCTTCGCCGCCAAGGCCTGCAACCGCCCTGTCAAGTGGACGGCCAGCCGGTCCGAGGCGTTCATGTCGGATGCACAGGGCCGCGACCATGTCAGCAAGATCGAGCTGGCGCTGGATGCCGACAACAATTTCGTCGGGCTGCGCACCAACACATACGCCAATCTGGGCGCCTATCTGTCCACCTTCTCCAGCTCGGTCCCGACCTGGCTGCACGGTACGCTGATGGCAGGCAACTACAAGACGCCGGTCATTCAGGTGAACGTGAAGGCGATGTTCACCAATACAGTGCCGGTGGACGCCTATCGCGGCGCAGGCCGCCCCGAGGCGACGTACCAGCTGGAGCGCGTGATCGACAAGGCCGCGCGCGAACTGGGCGTGGATCCGATCGCGCTGCGTCGGCAGAACTTCATCACGCAGTTCCCCTACGACACGCCGGTGGCGCTGACCTATGATACCGGGGATTACAACGGAACTATGGACAAGCTTGAGGCCGCCGCCGATCTGGCAGGTTTTGCAGCGCGGCGCGCGCAAAGCGAAGCCAACGGCAAGCTTCGGGGCTTGGGCATCAACTGCTATATCGAGGCCTGTGGCATCGCACCTTCCAACATTGTCGGTATGCTTGGGGCCCGGGCGGGCCTTTATGATGCAGCAACGGTTCGGGTGAACGCTACCGGTTCGATCAGCGTCATGGTCGGCGCGCACAGCCACGGGCAAGGGCACGAGACGGCCTTTCCGCAAGTGGTGGCCGACATGATCGGCATCGACGAGTCGATGGTCGAGATCGTGCATGGCGATACATCGAAAATCCCGTTCGGTATGGGCACATATGGTTCGCGTTCGCTGGCGGTCTGTGGCTCGGCCATGGTCAAGGCGACCGAAAAGGTGATCGACAAGGCCAAGAAGATCGCCGCCCACCTACTGGAAGCGTCCGAGGCCGATATCGAGCTGAAGGACGGTCAGTTCAGCGTTGCGGGTACTGATAAGTCAGTGGCCTGGGGCGATGTGACCCTGACGGCCTATGTCCCGCACAACTATCCACTGGAAGTGGAGCCCGGGTTGGAGGAAACTGCGTTCTATGATCCGGCCAACTTTACCTTCCCGGCAGGCGCCTATGCCTGCGAAGTCGAGGTTGATCCGGAAACCGGTCAGGTCAGCATCGAGAAATTCACTGCGGCGGATGATTTCGGCAACATCGTTAACCCGATGATCGTGGATGGTCAGGTGCACGGTGGTATCGGTCAGGGCATCGGGCAGGCGCTTTTGGAAAACTGCGCCTACGATGAAAACGGCCAGCTGCTGAGCGCGTCCTTCATGGACTACGCGATGCCGCGTGCGGATGACGTGCCATTCTACGGTGTCGACCATTCCAGCCAGACGCCGTGTACCCACAACCCCTTGGGCGTAAAGGGCTGTGGCGAAGCCGGTGCGATCGGGTCGCCACCTGCGGTCGTAAACGCGGTTCTTGATGCGCTGAACTCGGGCGGCAAGGCGGTGGACCACATCGACATGCCGGTAAGTCCATCGCGCGTCTGGGCGGCGATGAACAGCTGAGAGGAGAGGGCGGACCGGGGGCCAGCCCCCGGACCCCCGAGATATTTACAGCCAGATGAAGGGCGGATCCGCGCCTTTCGGAAAGGAAAAACGAAATGTACAGTTTCGAGTTTGAGAAACCCTCGACCATTGCTGACGCGGTTGCAGCACTGGCCGCCGAGGATGCGCAGGCGTTGGGGGGCGGACAGACGCTGATCCCAACATTGAAGCAACGGTTGGCGGCCCCGTCCAAGTTGGTGTCGGTCAGCGGAATTCCCGAGATGCAAGGCGTTTGCGTCGAGGATGACGGATCGGTGTCGATTGGTGGCGCGACGCCCCACGCTGTCGTCGCCCGCGAGGCCGCGGGGTCGTATCCAGCGCTTGCAGCGCTGGCCGGTCAGATTGGCGATCCGGCAGTCCGCAACCGCGGGACGATTGGCGGTTCGGTTGCCAACAATGACCCTGCGGCCTGTTATCCGGCAGGGGTATTGGGATCAGGGGCGACAGTGGTGACCAATACCCGCCAGATTGCCGCCGATGACTTTTTCCAGGGAATGTTCACGACGGCGCTGGATGAGGGTGAAATCATCACATCGGTCCGTTTCCCGGTGCCGCAAGCGGCGAGCTATCAAAAGTTCCTTCAGCCAGCGTCGCGATTTGCGCTTGTCGGGGTCTATCTGGCCCGTTTCGCCGATGGAGTACGTGTCGCGGTAACCGGCGCGAGCGAGGACGGCGTTTTCCGGTGGTCAGAGGCTGAACAGGCGCTGAACAAGGAGTTTCGCCCTGATGCCCTTATGGACCTGCGTGTAAACCCGGCAAACATGATTGCGGATCTGCATGGGAGCAAGGAGTATCGGGCGCATCTTGTTTCGGTCATGACCAAACGCGCGGTTGAAGACTGCTTGTAAAGAATTGGTCGGGAAAATCGAAAAGTCCCGGTGTTATCCGGGGCTTTTTGTCCTTGCAGCGTCACCACTTTCCCATTGGGGCGTACACAGATCGCGATGCGCTCGCCGGCTGTCCGCGCAAGGGTCGCTGCTATTTCAGCCTCGGAAGCATGACAGAATGCCGGTGAAAGCGCGTCTGCCGTTGTAGCATCCGGTGCCGGGACTGGACGTAGCAATGGCGCTGTCTTTCAAATGCGTGACTTCGACAAGTCCGTGCACTGGATCCGTTTCGCCCAGCAGAAACTGACGACCACTTGCATAATACTCTCCGATATTGACCAGAACACTTTCCCACCCGGCCTTGCGCAAGGCGCGAACGACCAGATCGGCGGCGAAACCTTGAGCGATGCCGTTCTGGGTAAGCGCTAGTCCCTGCCCGCGGCCCTGAGGCAGCCCGGTATTCAAAGTTGCAACCGCAAGGAATTCGAACTTGGCGGGTGTAGCTGGCGGGTGATGCGGCCCTCGCCGGTCCGGTGTGCAAACTGTCACCACGTCAGCCAAGGGCGGCGGACGTACGGGGTATGCGGCCGGTCGACAGTGGGCAGATTTGGTTCGCCGATCAGTGCGGCTTTGGCCTCGGGGTGATATTGGGGTTTTTCACGTCAAAGGCGACGCTTTGACAAAAAAGAACAGGCCGCCCCATCTGGGCGGCCTGACCAGGTTTTATTTCTTTTGCCTACGCGTTACTCGGCTGCCTGCGTGCTGCTGGCAGAGTGCTTGTCACGCTGACTGTCGCGGAACAGCGCCTTGGCCAGCGATACGCACATCAGGCCCATCACCATGGTGAACGGAAGCGCACCGATGATCATGGCATTGCGCAGCGCGTCCATAGGGTTGTTTTCACCCGCCGCCAGAATCAGCGCACCGATCACTGCCGTCAAGATCACACCCCAGATGATGCGGTGCTTGATACCGGTTTCCTGGCTACCACCCGACATGATGGTGTTCATCACCAGAATACCCGAGTCCGCCGAAGTCACCAGGAAGGTCATGATCAGGATCACGCACATGACGTTCAGCATGGACAATAGCCCACCGTCGATCATGTAGGACAGTGTGGTGAACAGCTTGTTGGTGTTCGATGCACCGATGATCGCACCTTCTGCCGCGCCCGCCAGTTCCAGATCGATCGCTGTGCCGCCGAGAACGGTCATCCAGGCAAAACACACCAGCGCAGGTGCGAACACGCAGCCCAAGATGAACTCGCGGACGGTGCGACCCTTGGAGATGCGCGCCAGGAACAGACCCACGAAGGGCGAGAACGCGATCCACCATGCCCAATAGAAGGTGGTCCAGCCTGCCTGCCAGCCGAATTGACGACCTTGCTCACCCGCAGCATAAGCCGCGGCCAAGGTTGCTTCGTCCAACTCGGCTGCTGCACCTTCCAGACCGCCTTTGAAGCCGTCGAAGCTGCCCCAGGCGTTGGTCGCCCCACCCATCAGGTCTGCGGCATGTGCTTGCGCCTCGGCCGGCAGGGCCGCTGCGAATGCTTCGGCCGACAGCGGGCCATAGGCGTTGAAGCTGAGCGACAGGAAGTGCAGGATGTAGTCGATCATCGCAGTGCCATAAGTGGTCATGGCAAAGACAAACGAGCCGAAGACCACGAAAGTGCCCAGCAAAATGATCGACAGCACCAGATTCAGGTTGGACAGGTACTTAACACCCCGGCCAACACCGGATACCGCCGAAATGATCGACAGGCCCATGATGACGACCAAGCCTGAAATCAGACCAACCTTGCTTGGGGTCGGCACCTCGCCGCCCAAATCCATGATCCACTGCATGCCTGTGATGGCATAAAGTCCGTCGATGAACTGGCTGACGCCATAACCGATGGTTACGGAAACGCCGAGGATCGTCGCGACAACGCCCAAAACGTCGACCACGTGGCCGAAAAAGCCGTTGACGAAACGGCCGAACAGCGGAGTCAGCGCCGAGCGGATCGTCAAAGGCATGTCGCGTGTGTAAGCGTAGTAAGCCAACGACAGGCCGGTCACCACGTAGATCGCCCAGGCGTGGAAGCCATAGTGCAGGAAAGTGAAGCGGTAAGCCGATTGCAATGCCTCAGGTGTGTTACCTTCGACCGCGCCGGAAACGACAACCGGGTTAGATCCCCAAAGGCCCAGCGGTTCTGCTGTGGCGAAAACCATGAGCCCCACACCAAGACCGGCACCGAACATCATGGAGAACCATGAGAAGTTCGAAAACTCGGGCTTTTCCCCCGGCGTTCCCATGATCCGACGACCCGTGGACGGAATGATCGCAACAACGGCAAGGAAAAAGAAGAAAAAACCGACAATGACGATGTAGAAGCTGTTGAAGACCTCCAGCAACTGGCTGTTCAGGCTGCCCAATGTGCTGTTTGCATTCGCTGGGAAAACCAGGGCCCACAGGACCAGCCCGACCATGATGGCCTTGCTGATCAGGGCAATTGGGACGCTGTAGTTTTCATAGAATCCGGAATCAGCCGTTTCTATTTCAACGTCCGTGAAAGGTTCGGGTATCGACATATCGCGCGTTCCTCCTCGAGTGTGTCGTTTTTGTTCTTCTGAAAAAGTGCTGGAAAACATCGCGTTGCACGACGTGGACAATCATGCACGTTGCACAAACCGATGTTGAGTTGTGTTCAGCCCAAACTTGGGCTTGCAGTAATAACGCGTGCTCCCATTACGTCTCTTACTGCAAATTTCCTCCGATTACTTGCTGCCTGCTGTCATCACCGGTCCTGGTGGTAAGTCAGCCTGAGGTTGAATATCGTCGCAGCATCCAAAGTGGTTGTTGGGTTTCCAGTTTCGAAAAACCTATAGCAAGGGTGAGATGTTCTAACTTGAGAATCCGACACTTCGATCACATGAAGCGACCACCGAATTCACTCGATTGCGATGTTAGCGAGAACACTACGGCGACATGATTTGTTGTGACCACTGCGTCCTTCACAGCTTCAGGACCAGTTTATCGGACTTGGCCCGCGAAACGCAGGTGCACAGGAATTCGTGGCTTTCCTGCTCTTGCGGTGTGAGTATTCCGTCGCGGTGATCGACCTGCCCTGACACTACGTCAACAATGCATGACCCGCACAACCCTTCAGAGCAGCCGAAATCGACATGCACGCCGTTGCTTTGCAATACTTCGAGAATGGTTTCCTCCTTTCCAACCGGGTAGACCGCGCCGGTTGACTGAATTTCGATCTGAAATTCCGCGTTTGGGTCGTGGTCGATGTCAGAGGCGGGTGCAAATCGTTCAAAATGGATTGCCCCGCCACGCAAGGATGCACCTGCTTCCAGAACAGCATTCAGCATCGGTTCAGGTCCGCAGGTATACACATCCGCACCGACGGGCATCGATTGCATGACCGATGCCAGATCAAACCTGCCGTCTGTGTCATCGCAATGCAAATGATACCATTCATCCAGCCCAAGGGCCCTGAACTGCGCGTCCATCGCTGCAAATTCTTTCGATCTTACAAGGTAGTAGACCCGAAAATCCTGCCCGCGGTTCATCAGTTCCCGCGCCATTGCAACCAGCGGAGTCGCCCCGATGCCGCCTGCGATCAACGTGACATGCCGATCGTGGTTTTCGAGTTTGAAGTGATTCCGCGGCCCGCCGATTTCGACCATCGCCCCTTCTTGAAGCGCGTGCATGGCCACAGAGCCGCCACGCCCTTCATCTTCGCGCTTGACGGCGACATTGATTACACGGCCGTCCTGACTCCAACTCCACAGTGAATACTGCCGCACCAGATCGTCGGCCAGATGGATATCGACATGTGCGCCGGGTTGAAGGCTTGTGAAGCGGCCGTTTTCGATTTCAAAGCAAAAATCGGACGTGTCCGGGCTCAGCCGGGTTTTGCGCACGAGGCGGGCGACTTGTGTATCCATCACACATCCTGTTCGTTCTCGGTCGACCTTGGTTCTGTACCCGATCGCAAACAGCAGGAAAAAACATAGATTTCAATTGCAAAATTTCTCACATTCGGATGAATGTAACTCACCTCTACCTTTTTGAGCAACGCAGCAACCATGTCACGACGCCACTATAATCTTCCACCTCTCACGACTTTGTCGGCCTTCGAGGCCGCCGCGCGGCATCTCAGCTTCAAAGAAGCGGCCGGCGAACTGTCGGTTACGCCGGGCGCTGTCAGCCACCAGATAAAAGCGCTGGAAAGTGAACTGGGTTCGGCACTGTTCGTCAGAAAGCACAGGGGCGTGGAACTGACCGAGGATGGCCAGGACCTGTTTGAAGTGCTCGGTTCGTCGTTCCGGCAGATTTCGAAGGTACTTGAAAAGATTCGCAGCGGCGATTCAGAAAATCCGGTGACGGTCGGGTCCACTACCGCTGTGGCGGCGTTGTGGCTTTCTCCGTCGGTCATCCGGTTCTGGCAGGACTACCCGCACGTGAAAGTGAACCAGATGGCACAGGACAAGCCATTCTCGGACAGACCGGATATCGACTTTTTCATCCGCTACGGTCGTGACGTGAATTCGCAGCTGAACCATACTAAACTGTACCGTGATACTCTGACGCCGGTCTGTAGCCCCGAGATGGCCATGGAACTGAAGGGGGCAAGCCTGGAAGACCTGGTCGAACGTCGCCTGATCCACCTTGAAACGCAGGACAACACCTGGACCACCTGGCCATCTTGGTTTCACGACCTCGGATATACCGGAGTTGTACCGGTGCAGTCGCGCGTAAACAGCTATGCGTTGGCGTTACAGTTGGCCCGGAAAGGGGCCGGGCTTGCATTGGGGTGGAAACGCTTGATCCAGCCCATGCTGGCATCAGGAAAACTTGTTGCGCTGGAAGAATTCAGCCTCTCTGCCCCGAATAACTTTTACCTCGTCGGTCGTCCGGACGACCAACTGACAGAAGGTGCCCTGGCGCTGAAAAACTGGTTGCTGGATGAATTGTCCGGGGGTTCAGTTTAGTCTGCCTCAATCGGCCATGAGGTTTTTCGATATTGAATGAAGCCCGCTCGACCGGCCAATGGGGGAAACGTTCAACACATTCCGAATTACTCAGGAGCAACCGATGAACAAGCATTCAGCGCTTTCGTCTGTTCTGACCCCGGTAAACACCGCCAAGGGCCTGCCGAACGAGCATTATATCGATCCCGATGTCTTCGCCGAGGAACGGGAGGCGGTTCTGTTCGCGAACTGGTCGGGCATCGGTTTTGGCAAGGACATTCCCGAAGCGGGTGATGCCTTTCCGATCGACTTTCTCGGCGTGCCGCTTCTGATGGTGCGCGACCGAGACGGACAGATCGGCGTTTTCCAGAACACCTGCCGCCATCGCGGAATGATCTTGGTCGACAAGCCGCAGAAAATCCGCGGCGCGATCCGATGCCCCTATCACAGCTGGTGTTACGGCCTGAATGGCGAGCTGCGCACGGCGCCGCATGTCGGTGGCCCCGGACAGAACACGCATGAAGATCTGGACTTTGCTGAACTGGGCCTGATCCGCATACGTTCCTATGTCTGGCGCGACGTTGTCTTCGTGAATGTGGATGGCAACGCCCCGGAGTTCGAAGAGGTCCATCGCGAATTGATGGAACGCTGGAAAGATTTCGAACAGCCCATGTATCATGGCGGTGCCGGCGCGTCTGTCCGGCTCGAGCTGGAGTCGAACTGGAAACTGGCGGTCGAGAATTTCTGCGAAAGCTATCACCTGCCCTGGGTTCACCCGGGTCTCAACAGCTATTCGCGTCTGGAAGACCACTACAACATCAATGAACTGGGCAAGTATTCGGGTCAGGGCACCTACGTCTATCGCCAGTTCGAAGGTCAGGACGGCGAAAAACTGGATGACTTCCGGAATCTGAGCGAAAAGTGGAACGAAGGGGCGGAATACATCGTCGTGTACCCGAACACCTTGCTGGGTGTTCAACGCGATCACGGATTTGCGTTCATCATCGATCCGATCACGCATGAACGGTCAAACGAAAGGATCGAGCTGTACTACGCCAAAAAACCGGAAGACGCACCCGAGCACGAAGCGTTGCGCGCAAAGAACGCACAGCTTTGGAAAACTGTTTTCGAAGAGGATGTGTTCGTGGTCGAGGGCATGCAGAAAGGCCGTCATGGTGTCAAATTCGACGGCGGCCGTTTCTCGCCCGCGATGGATGGCCCAACGCATTGTTTCCACCACTGGGTGGCCACCCAGATCGAAAAAGCCCGTGCCGAAGCATAGGCGGCTTTCCGGCCGGATCATGGGCTAAGGGCGCCACGTATGCGCCCTGCTCGGTCATTTGCAATCAGGAACATCGCAGATGCAGGCGATGTTCCGCAATTGCGGAAAGACGCATGCGGATGCGTGTGATGGGTTCATCACTGGCCGGTCCGCATCGTTGACGGCGCTGGGAAATCACAACTCAGGCGCAAAAAGGTAGAAAGCGTATGATGATTACGTACAGACCAACACACGTCGCGTTTCCGGTAAGAGGCTGACCTTGGATCTGCAAGAACTCGACAAGCACCTGTTGCAGGCTCATGCGGATAATGATGTGCCTGCGCTGATCCGGCTGTACCACGAGGCAGCCGACCGGGCCGAGCAAAATCAGGATCTCGACGCCGCTTGTTTTTATCTTACACATGCGTTTGTGTTCGCGCTGGAATACGGTGCGCCCGAAGCGGATGAGTTGAACCGAAAACTATACGAACGCGGTCGCGCCCATCGTTTGGTGTTCTGACAAAATCGGTGTAGTTGGGGTATCGTGCTGGCAAAGAGACAAAGCATGACCCATTTCACCTTTCTGTGCCTCGAAGATTTTCCGCTTGCTGCCCTGTCCATGGCCATCGACCCGCTACGCGTGGCCAATGAGATCAGCCGCAGCGATGGTCTTGGCTGGACTGTCGTTTCGGAAGATGGACAACAGATCATGTCCAGCTCACGCCTCAGCATCAACCCTGACAAGGCATTGTCCGAGGTAGAGGAAACCGACGTCGTGCTAGTCTTTGCCGGGGCCTCAGCCCGGTTGAAGGATCGCAAGGCTTCGGGCGGAGCGCTGCGGCGGCTTTTGTCCCGTGGCGCGCGGATCGGTTCGGTCAGCGGCTCACTTTTTGCGCTGGCAGAAGAAAAGTTCTTCGATGGTTACAGCTGTAGCGCGCATTTCTGCTATACCGCTGCTTTGAAGGAACAATTCGACAGGGTGAACCTGTGTGACACGCTCTATACGATAGATCGCAACCGAATGTCCTTTGCCGGGACTTCAGCGGTTTTTGAGTTCATGCTGGGCGTGATTTCGGATGAGGTGTCCGATGCGGTTGCCGTCGAAACGGCCTGCTGGTTCCAATACGCGACTTTGCGTGATGCCGATACGTTGCAGGTTTTGCCGGGCTACAGCAAAGATCAGACCCGCAATGCTCTGCCGCGCCCGGTTCGGCGGGCCATCGAGTTGTTTGCAAACAACATTGAAAACAAGATCTCGATCGAGCAGGTTTCGAAACGCGTTGGCATGTCCATCCGGCAATTGGAGCGGCATTTCAAGAAGGAAACCGGGATCAGCCCCGGCGGCTACTATCGCAGGCTGCGACTGGACGCGGCGCGGCAGAAGCTGCTTTACACCGACCAGCCTTTGCAGGAAATCGCGCTTTCGGTCGGGTATGACAGCGCCAGTTCGTTTTCAAGCAACTATCGGCGCGAATTCGGTCTGCCGCCGACTCAGGAGCGCAAGGACCGAAGCCGCGGTGCCAGACACGCGGCTTTGTCCTTTGGGCATCGTCCTTCACAGGGCCCTGGCCACCTCGATCAGCATGTGGTGAACTGAAATCGCATAGCTGCGTGGCGCGTAGATCGAAAAATCCGTTCCCGCTTCATTGCAGCGCAGCAGGCACCCCACATGGTGGATTGCGGTGCGGTTGAAGGCTCCGGCCTGCATCTGCTCGACATCCAGAACGGTCAGGCGTTGCAGCAAACCTGTGGCACCCTGCCCGGTCATGTCGATGCGTGTGAACGCGTCCGACTGATCGGTCACCGACGCTATGCCGGCCAGCTCGGTTTCCATACGCCTGGCCAGCTCCAACGGGCCTGCAAAAGCTTCTTCGCACAGGTACTGATCCGGGCCCAGCCAGTGCAGGCTGCTGGTTTCGCCCTTTTCCCACCGCCCCGCCTCAGGCGCCGGGATTCCGCAAACGGTTTGAAGTTTGGCTTTGACGGTTTCCTCCTGCCCCAACCGGGCCGAGACGGATGCCAGCGCCACATCCTCCCGTTCCTGAAAGGTCAGAGTTCCGACCACGTCCCGTTTGGGTTCACTGCCGCCAATGGCGGTCTTGGCAACATAATCACGCACGGAGCCGTTCTCCTTCGGGGTCAACGAAATGCGCGCTGACAAGCGTCGCTTTGATGTTGGTGTCATCCACCGGGCTGACAATCTGCACGGTGTCGCCCAATCGCTGCGTCCCGCGTTTTACAAAGGCCAGGCCGATGCTGCTGGACAGGTGTGGCGAATAGGCAGCCGATGTGACATAGCCCAGATCTTTTTCCGGCACGTGTGGCGCATCTTCGTCGAACACATGGCCACCGGCCAGCACGGTATCGGCGCTGTTGACCGGCTGAATGCCGACCAAAGCCAGACCATCCGGATCGGTCAGAGCTTCGCGTGCGCTGAGCGTCGCACCGATACTGTCTTTCTGGGTTGAGACCATGCGCCCCATGCCCAGATTGTGGGCGCTGGTGGTTCCGTTCAGTTCGTTTCCGGTGGCATGGCCCTTTTCAATCCGCAGAACGCCAAGCGCTTCGGTGCCATACGGCGTTACGCCAAAGGGCTCTCCAAGCGCCATCAGATGTCGGATCAGCGCGTCACCGTACCGGGTAGGCACAGCCAGTTCATAGGCCAACTCGCCCGAGAACGAGATACGGAACAGCCGCGCCGGGATCCCCCCGGCAATGGTCACCTCGCCACACGCCATAAAGGGAAAACCTTCGTTGCTGATGTCATGGCCGTCATCAACGACCTTTTGCAGCAACTCGCGGGATTTCGGGCCCGCTATGGCATATTGTGCCCAGGCGTCGGTGGTCGAGATCATCTGCACATCCATGTCCGGAAACAGGCATTGATGCACGAACTCCATGTGGCGATAGACTCCAACCGCGTTTGCGGTTGTGGTGGTGACCACAAAGTGATCCTCGGCCAGGCAGGCGGCGGTGCCGTCATCCATGGCTATTCCGTCTTCGCGCAGCATCAGGCCATAGCGGGTTTTGCCCACCGGCAGTTTGGCAAAGCCGTTGCAATAGATCTTGTTGAGGAATTCCGCGGCATCCGCGCCTTGCACGTCGATTTTGCCCAGCGTGGTCACGTCGCAGACGCCGACACCGCTGCGTACGGCCAGAACCTCGCGATCCACGGATTCGCGCCAATGGGTCTCACCAGCCTTGGGGAACCATTGCGCACGCAGCCAGGGGCCCACCTCGACGAATACCGCGCCCTGTTCTTCGGCCCATCGGTGGCTGGGCGTCAGTCGCGTGGGTTTGAATTCTTTTCCAACCGAGCGCCCGGCCCAGGCCCCCATCGCCACCGGCGTGTAAGGTGGCCGGAAGATGGTTGTGCCGGTTTCGGGAATGCTCTTGCCGGTGATCTCGGCCATCACGGCCAGCGCGCCGACATTCGCGGTTTTGCCCTGATCGGTCGCCATGCCAAGAGTGGTATAGCGTTTCAGATGCTCGACACTGCGGAAGCCTTCCTGTTCGGCCAGTTTGACATCCTTGACGGTCACGTCATTCTGGAAATCCAGCCAGGCGCGGCCTTTGCCGGGCACATGCCACAACGGCGTGATGCGGATCTCATCATCCTCGGCTTTCGGCAGGTCGACCGGGCAGGCCCTGATCCCCAGCCCGTCAAGCGCCGCAAGTGCCGCATTGGTGCCCGAGGCGATCGCCCCGTGGCTGGTCAGGTTGCCCGCGGCGGCACCGGCGACACTCATACCCTTGGGCAGTTCGGCCGGCGGGATGAAGGTTGCAAGCGGTTCGAACCATTGCGGGCGACCGCGTTGGTGGCATGTCAGTTGCACATTCGGATTCCACCCACCCGAAACGCCCAGACCGCTGACTTCGATGGGGCGGCTCTGACCATCGGCCATCTGCACGGTGATCGATTTCAGCCCCAGACGGCCCTGCGCGTTGGTGACCTGCGCCCCGGCCAGCAATTCACATTCGGCAATGCGCGGTGCATCGTGGCGTGGGTCGATCACGGCAACAACCTTGATCCCGGCTTTGATCAGATCCTGTGCGGCGCGGTGTCCTTCGTCATTGTTGGTGAAGATCGCCACGCGCTGGCCCGGTGTCGCGGCCCAGCGGTTTGCATAGGCCCGCATCGCGCCCGCCAGCATTATGCCCGGCCGGTCGTTGTTTTCGAAAGCAATCGGACGTTCGGTAGATCCGGCACAAAGCACCGAGTGCTTCGCGTAGATGCGCCACAGAATCTGGCGCGGTTTCCCCGCCTCGGGCACCGCAAGGTGATCCGAGACGCGCTCAAGCGCGCCGTGAATGCCGTGATCATAGGCGCCGAACACGGTGGTGCGCGTCAGAAGGCGCACATTGTCCATCGACGCCAGCTCTCCCAGTGTCTGCGCGACCCAATCGGCATTCGAAATGCCCTCGAACCGGTCACAGTCAGACAACAGACGCCCACCCATCCGGCTGTCTTCGTCCGCCAGAATGACCCGCGCGCCAGACCGCGCCGCCGTCAACGCCGCGATCAGGCCGGAAGGACCTGCACCGATAACCAGGACATCGCAATGCAAATAGCCCTTGTCGTAGATATCCGGGTCGGCCTCCTGCGTCAGGCTGCCCAGACCGGCCGCCTTGCGGATCATCGGTTCATAGAGCTTTTCCCAGAACGCCTTGGGCCACATGAAGGTCTTGTAATAGAAACCCGCCGTCAAAAAGGGCGAAAGCCGATCATTGATCGACAGCGCATCGAAGGCGAGCGAGGGCCAGCGGTTCTGCGATGTCGCCTCGAGCCCGTCGAACAGTTCGACCGTGGTCGCGCGTGTGTTGGGCTCCTGCCGGTTGCCTGTGCGCAGCTCGACCAGCGCGTTGGGCTCTTCCGAGCCCGAGGCCAGCACACCGCGTGGACGGTGGTATTTGAACGAACGGCCAACCAACCGCACGTCATTGGCCAGCAGCGCCGAGGCCAGCGTATCACCCTTATAGCCTTCGTAGGATTTGCCATCGAAGGTAAAGCGCAGCTTTTTGGACCGGTCGATCAGACCGCCCTGCAAACGATTGTTCTGGGTCATTTTCCCCGTCCCGTCTTGCGGGCTACATCCCGCGCCAGTTCTGTAGCCAGAATTTCATGGGTCAGCGTGTCGCGTGTCACAACAAGCCACGATCTGTCGCCCTGCTCGTGAAACCACAGCTCTCGGTGGGTTCCTGCCGGGTTGTCGCGCAGGTAGACATAGTCGTGAAACTCAGCGGCGGCCGTGTCGGATTGCCAGTCGGGCCGATTGATCAGGCTCGCGTCGCCCAGATAGGTGAATTCGGACGCGTCTCGCGGGCCAAGCAGTGGATGATTGATGATCATGTGCGGGCCTCCTCAGTGCAGGTTGGGCTGTGCGCCCACACCTTTTTCGTCAATCATCCGGCCGGTTCTGAACCGGTCCAGCCGATAGGCCGTTGCAACGTCATGCGGTCGGTCGGTGGCCATCAGATGCGCGAAACAAAAACCAGATGCTGGGGTTGCCTTGAAACCGCCGTAGCACCAGCCACCATTGAAATAGAGCCCTTCAATTCCGGTGTGATCTATGAACGGCGAACCATCCATCGACATATCCATCACGCCGCCCCACATCCGCAGCAGGCGCGCGCGGCCGATCATCGGCATCAGGGACATGCCGCCTTCGGCCACGTCCTCGACCACGGGCAGGTTGCCGCGTTGTGCATAGGTATTGTAGCCATCGATATCGCCGCCAAAGACCAGACCGCCCTTGTCCGATTGGCTGACATAGAAATGTCCGGCGCCATAAGTGATCACCCCGTCAAGCACCGGTTTCAGCCCTTCCGTCACAAAGGCCTGGAGCACGTGGCTTTCGATCGGCAGGCGCATCCCCGCCTGGGCCATCACGCGCCCGGAAGATCCGGCAACCGCCACGCCCACCTTCTTGGCGCCGATGTAACCCCGTGTGGTTTCAACGCCCAGCAGTTTTCCGTTTTCGATGCGGAACCCGGTGAC
Organism: Ruegeria sp. HKCCD6157; assembly: GCF_013110685.1. NCBI lineage: Bacteria > Pseudomonadati > Pseudomonadota > Alphaproteobacteria > Rhodobacterales > Roseobacteraceae > Ruegeria > Ruegeria sp. HKCCD6157. The sequence goes on along the minus strand of NZ_WVRB01000001.1, from coordinate 78,895 downwards.
TTCGCAATTCTGGATGATGTCGACCCCCCGTTGATCCGCGGCACGGGCATAGCCCCAAGCGACACCGTCATGACGCGCCGTACCACCGCGGCGATGCAACAGACCGCCCTTGATCGGAAAGCGCGCATCGTCAAAGTTCAGGAACGGGTACATCGCACGAACGCCCTCTGCATCCAGCAGTTCCGCCCCAGAGCCGGTGAACATCATCGCGTTACCACGACGACGATACGCGTCACGCTGCGCGTCCGTATGACAGAGGTTCAGAATACCGCGCTGACTGACCATCGCATTGTAGTTCAGGTCCTGTTCAAGATTTTCCCACAGTTTCAGCGACAGCTCATAGAATGGCTGGTTGCCATCCAACAGGTAATTGGCACGAATGATCGTTGTGTTCCGCCCCACGTTGCCGCCACCGATCCAGCCTTTTTCCAGAACCGCCACCCTGGCGGCGTTGTGTTCCTTGGCCAGATAGTATGCCGTCGCAAGGCCGTGACCGCCGCCGCCGATCACGATGAAATCATAGCTTGATTGAGGCTCGGGATCGCGCCAAGCCGGTGTCCAGCCCCGGTGCCCTTTCAAAACCTGCCGCATGATCGCGAGTGCCGAATACCGCATGAATATGTGTCCTTAACCCTCAGTGCGCCGAAGCATCATGTGCCGCCGGGAAAGCCCCAGTCACGACGTATTCCGTCACGGAGTTTATCGGTTGCGACAATTTTCAGGCCGGTATTCGGATTGATTGGCGCGCGATCGGGCAGTTTTCCAGGTGCCCACCATGACCGCGGCGTTGCAGTTGCAAGATAAGTCGCATCGCACCTGTTGCAGGGATCAGAACCTCAACAATTCAATCGAATGCCCAGCGGGCAGGCCTTCGATCTCGGCCGGTATGATCGCCAACCCGTCTGCCTGCGCCAGCAAGGCGACACGGCCACTGTAGGAGGGCGCCATCAGACGTACATTGGGAAGGCCACGCGGCGAGGTGCCGTCAATCTGGACCGGACGATATTCCTGACGACCCGCGCGACGCTGCACGGGTTCGGCCAGCACTGCCTGAACAGGTATCTGAGGTCTGTGGCACAAGCCTGCGCGCCGCGCCATCATCTGCGACCCGATTATCTGCCATGTCACATAGGCTGACACCGGGTTGCCGGGCAGACCAACGTAAAGAGCACGCCCGCGCCGCCCGAACATGACCGGTTTACCCGGCTTCATCGCCACTTTCATGACATCGGTTTCACCGCCAATTACGCTGAATAGCCGGGGCATGTGATCTTCATCCCCGACCGACACGCCCCCGGTCGTGACGATGAGGTCCGAGGCATCGCATGCCTCGCGCAGAACCTGTTCCAGACGCGTCGGGTCATCCTCGACCGGTCCCCGGTCGGTCAGTTCGATCCAGGGTTTTTGCAACAGCGCCAGCAGCATATGACGGTTCGAGTTGTAGATTTGGCCGGGGCCGAGGGGTTCGCCCGGTTGACGCAGCTCGCTGCCTGTCGAAAAGATCGTGACCTTCAGTTTTCGAAATACCAGGACGTCGCCATACCCGGCGGATGCCAGGGCGGCCATCTCGCGCGGTCCAATTTCACAGCCGCGTCGCAGGATCGGCCCCCCCGCACAAAGATCTTCCCCCGCGCGCCGGATATGCTGGCCGGGTTTCGGGCGGCGGCTGAATCGAATCCTGTCGATCAGAAGATCGCAATCTTCCTGCATCAGCACGGCATCGAATTCAGGCGGCACCGGAGCGCCCGTGAAAATGCGCAAAGCACTGCCTTCGGGGGCATCATGGTCGCCGCAGTCACCCGCAGCCACGCGCCCGGCGATGGGCAGCTCGAACACCGGCCCGTCACCCAGATCACCGGTGCGGATGGCATAGCCATCCATGGCCGAGTTGTCGAAGGCAGGCATATCGACCTTGCTAGCGCAATCCTCGGCCAGAACCCGGCCTATAGCCTGTTCCAGCGGCAAAATCTCGGTTTCGGTAACAGGATCGGCGATGGAAAGACCGCGCTCAAGGGCGTCCTCGACAGTCAGATACATGTGGGCGTGGCGGTCACAGGCACATCCATCAGCCATTTTGAGTCTCCGAAAATATTAAGCGTCCTGCAGATCCCGGCTGTTCGGCCGGATCGGGATTGGGCAGGCCGGCCTTGAATTCTTCCAAATCCGAGCTGGGATCAGCAACGAACGGCAGCGTACCCATGCCATACCGTCCATGCGCGGCGCGACCTATGCCGTCATCGCCTTCTTGCTCGGACGACAAATCTGGCTCGGGTTGGCCGCAAAGCTTAGACACGCGCGCGCAGTCAGAGTTCATGCCAAAGGTGGACGTTACGGTGGGCAGCCCCGCCAACCTCTCGAAGCCCTCGGTATCCCCGGCAGGGATTGGTGCAGATAGCGTCAGCCAAGTGTTCATCCGTTCCTCCGGAGTTCAGGCCACCCGGCGGGACCCCCCCCCGCAGGTCAGCCGAAACGCTGATCATCACCGGCAAAAGGACGCGATGGTTTTTGTCGCACAGTCCGGCCAGAAATTCCCGGCCAATGGACAGCAAGGCGGGTTTACTGTCATTGACATAGGTCATGATCCGCGTTCGGGCGCCCCATCAGGAAGGGCACATTGCCGCCTCTGTCGATTCCGCAGGTATTGAAATCACAACCGCAGCGCTGCGCTGGCCCTTTGGTCGGTTTCGAAAGGAAAAAGGCCGGCTTGGTCGCGAAAAGTCGACAAGTGCAGGTGTCGGGGTCTTTTTCAGCAGATCTCGGCCGAATGCCAGACGTTCTTGACCGTCATGTAATTCTCAAGGCCTTCGATTCCGCCTTCCCGACCATAGCCACTGGATTTCACGCCCCCAAAGGGCGTTTCCGGCATCGATGCTTCAAGCGTGTTGATCGACAAATTACCGACCTCGACCTCGTCAATCAGACGGTCGATGTAATCCGCCCGATTGGTGAAAGCGTACCCCGCCAGCCCGTAGGGAACTGAATTCGCCAGAGCGATCGCCTCATCCAGCGAAGCCACCGGGTTGATCACCGCAACCGGTCCAAACGGCTCTTCGCGCATGATCCGCGCCGCTTCAGGAACGTTCAATAACACCGTGGGTTCAAAGAAATATCCCCGCTCACCAAGCCGCGATCCACCTGTGGCAAGCGTTGCCCCCTGTGCCACTGCGTCTTCAACCAGCTCTGACAAGGCTGGAACGCGCCGGTCGTTGGCCGTTGGGCCCATTTCAACGGTTGCGTCAAGCCCATTGCCGACAACCGTGGCCTTGGCCCTTGCAACAAACCCGGCCGCATAGGCGTCAAAAATGCTCTCATGCGCGAAGAAACGGGTTGGCGAAGTGCAGACCTGACCGGCATTGCGCATTTTGCGGACCGCGCCTGAAACGGCCGCCGATTGCACATCCGTATCTTCGCAAACGATGACCGGCGCGTGGCCGCCCAGCTCCATGAGCACTCGGGTGTCGTGTTGGGCCGCCAAAGTGGTCAAATGACGCCCGACGGTTGTCGATCCGGTGAAGGCCACCATGCGAACGGGGTCCTGCGGGATCAGATGGCCGGATATCTCGGATGGTTCACCGAAAACCAAATTCAGAACACCTGCTGGCAGACCCGCATCTTCGAACGCTTTTGCTATGTGCAAAGCGCCGGCAGGCGTTTCTTCTGCCGCTTTCAGGATCACCGAACAGCCCGAGGCCAAAGCACCGGCGATTTTCCGGGCAGGTTGGCTCATGGGGAAGTTCCATGGCGAAAATGCCGCGACAACGCCGACAGGCTGGTGATGAACTGCAAATTTGTGACCCTGCGCCGCCGGAATGATCCGCCCATAGGTCCGCATCGCCTCGCCCGCATCCCATTCAAAGAACTCGGCGCCGCGAATGACCTCCAGCCGGGCCTGCTTCAAAGGCTTGCCATGTTCCAGAGTAATTGAATGCGCGATTTCTTCCTGCCGCTGACGCATGAGGGCTGCCGCCCGCAGGATCGTATCCGCGCGTTCCCGCGGCGATGTGCGGCGCCACAGTCGAAAGCCTTCGACGGCCGCTTGCAGCGCGTCGTCCAGGTCTTTCACCGATGCGCAAGGCAATCGACCGAGTTCTTCCTCGGTTGCCGGGTTGACAACCGGGATATCGCGCCCGGTTTTTCGCCACGTGCCGCCAATGAACAGCCTGAGCTCTGGATACATGAAACCGGCGCCTCCATTTACCTTGATTTTTGATCGCGCGATGCCTCGCATGAGTTCAACCGCATTGCGCGAATACGGATATCAAATTGGCGAATATCTGGTCTGTCTGCTCTGCGCCGCCCGATGCAGAGCCGTTTTGAAAGCGCGCCCCGCAGGCGACAGATCGTCGTCGGCACGGAAGGACACTCCAATCGGCCCCTGCCCGAACGGAACCTCCCAGGCGAGCTGGGCAAGATGGTTGTTTTCGATATCCTGGACGACGACCTCGGCAGGCATAAGGCCGATCAGGTCGCGGGATTGCAGCAGCGCCCGGTTCGTCAGGTAGGACACGGATTCTATGGCGACCGGTGGCACATATTGCTGCTGGCCGACGAAAAAATGATCCGCCTGACGTCGCAACGTAGTTTCTTGCGGGGGAAGAATCCAGCCAAACGGCTTGGTTTGCGCAAAGGTCACGGCGTCCCGCCCCGCAAGCGGGTGTTTAGGGCCGACAATGGCCAATATCCGATCCTCGAACAGTTTTTCCTGTCGAATCTTGTCGCGATGCCGGTGCGACGGCAGGCGTCCCACAACCATGTCGATTTCACCCGACAGCAGCCGGGGCATGAGCACCTCGTTGGTCCCTTCGCTGATCTTGACTGCAACGTTCGGGCGGTCTTTCAGCAGCAGTTCAATGGCGGCAGGTAGCAAGCTGGTTGACGCCGCAAGCAGTGTTCCCACCACGACGCGGCCGGAATTTCCTTCGTTCAGATCGTCCAGTTCCTGCGCGGCATTCGACACCTGCGCAAATATCAGCTTTCCGTGACGTATGAGAGTTTCGCCAAAAACCGTTGGCACGACGCCTCGGTTGGTGCGCGTGAACAGCTTGACTTCGAAGTCCAGTTCAAGATCCTGAATCATCTTGGTTGCCGCTGGCTGAGATATTCCCAGCTCACGCGCGGCATTCTGAATGTTTCCATGCGCACCCACGGCAACCAGCAAACGCAGCTGTCGCAGTTTCAGGCGGGTCAAGGCGCGGTCCACGATGCGAGAATGACGCCCCACCATGGCTACAGCACAATCGGCTTGCAAAGCTGATCCAGCTTGGACAACACGCTCATGGCCGCAAGCGCCGAGCTTCGCGGGTTGTCGGGCAGCGCGGTGCCGCTGATCCGGAACTGAAACGTGCCGAAATCGCCTTCGGCCTCGACCTCGTGAATGTTCTTGTGGATCGTCGGATCGGCGATCAGACGAACCTGTGTGTTATCGAACCCCACACCCGCCAAGGCGACGGCGGCGGCGACATTTGCGTTCTTGGGGTAAGCCAGCGCCGCCTCTCGTGCGGAACCCTGAAAATGTGTTTCAGCCGCGGTGATGTTGCCGAGGTCAAGACTGTGTTCGGCAAGTGATCCCTTCCATCCCGCCGGCGGCTTGCGCCCCACATATGTGACGGATTTGAGCGGCCCTACCGCTGCGGCGCTGAGACAGTCCAGCCCGCCTATGGCACCGCTTGCCAGATGCAGCCGCGCCCCACCCTTTCGCGCGGCCCTGTCCAGCCGATCACTGACCTGCTGATCCGCAAGTGCGCCAGCAGAGACACTGATGATATCCAGCCCTCGAGCCAGAATGTCCGGACCCAATCCGGCCAATGCCTCGTGCCCCGCGCAATCCAGAACCATTTCTACTCCGGCCGGCAGGTCATCAACCGAACCGACTGACTTGGGCGATTTTGGATCAACGCGGTGCGGTCTGACCAGAATGGCTGCCAACTCATGCCCATGTTCTGGCAACATGCGCTGCACAAACTGCGCGATTGCGCCGGTTCCGATGACTGCGATCTTCATGTCCGGACCCTAGACCAGCATTGAAAAAATCTGAATTGGTAAGTTGGTGGTATATGTTTTTCAGATAACCATTTCCCTGAAATGGCACTGGACCGACCCGCCTGGTGTGTTTTGTTCCTGATGAAGCCACGGGGAACACGTTGGAAATGGAATACTCAAAACACGACGCGAAGGCCTATGCCCGCGAACATATGACTGGGATATGGGCAGCGGCGCTGAACCCGTTCAATGATGACCTGTCTCTGGATGAACCGGGTCTGCGCGCCAACATCCGCCATTGGATCGATGATCTGGACACCCAGGGCCTTTTCGTCGCCGGCAAACAGGGCGAATTCTTTTCGATGAGCATCGAAGAGCGCAAGCGCAACTTCGAAATTGCCGTTGACGAATGCGCAGGCAAAGCCGGTGTAATCGTCTCGGTCTCGGACCAGAACATGAATACGGCCTTGGACCTGGCGCATCACGCCCAGAATTGCGGCGCGGATTACATTGTACTGCACGCGCCGGTTCTGAGCTTTGTGCAGGATCGCGGAGAGGTTTTGTACCAGTACTACAAGCGTTTTTGTGACGAACTGGATATCGGTATCGCCATGTGGAGCCATCCAGACAGTGGCTATTTGATGCAACCCGAAGAATGCGCCCGCATTGCGGATTTACCCAATATCGTTGCGATAAAATACTCGGTCCCGCGCGAGATGTACGTGAAGCTGACCCACATGGTGGGCGACAGGATCCATGTCTCGACCTCGGCTGAACATGAATGGCTGGACAACATATTGGAACTGGACTGGAAGCTCTATCTCTGCTCGTCCCCACCCTATCAGCTGCAAAGCAATGTCGATCAGCGAATGAACGAATACACGCGTCTGGCCTTTGCGGGAAAGGCCGATGAAGCGCGGCGTGTCTTTGACAGTCTGAACCCTGTCCGCGACGCGATGAAACGCGCGCGTCCTGCGGGCAAACCCACTGCATTCGGAAAGTACTGGCAAGAGTTGCTGGGACAGGTCGGTGGCCGTGTACGCCCGCCGATGCTGGAACTGACCGACGCGGAAAAAGCGATCATTCGCAAAGCGTTCGACGAATGCGGGCTGCGCGTCTGAGCTGGGTGAGGCCCGGCAGTATAAGGAAATCGGATAGCGAGATGCTGATAATTTCTTTGCGGTCATGGAAAAACGCGCCAAACTTTCCGAGATAGGGAGTGGGACATGTCAAAACTGAAAGCGTTCAACTTTAAGGCCTGGATCGACGAACACCGCCATCTGCTCAAACCGCCCGTAGGGAATCGTCAGGTTTGGGAAGACGCCGATCTGATGGTCACTGTTGTGGGCGGCCCGAACAAGCGAACCGATTACCACGATGACCCGGTGGAAGAATTCTTCTACCAGCTTGAAGGCGACATGGTGCTGAAAATCTATGACGGAGAGGAGTTCTATGATGTTCCGATCCGAGAAGGCGAGGTTTTTCTGCTGCCTCCGCATGTACGCCACTCGCCACAGCGCCCTCAGGAAGGCTCGATCGGGCTTGTGATTGAACCCAAACGCCAGACCGGAGAGCTGGACGCCATCGAATGGTATTGCTTTGAATGCGGATCACTGGTGCATCGAGCGGAAATGCAGCTAAAGTCCATCGTTGATGACCTGCCTCCGGTTTATCAGAAGTTCTATGCCTCGGAACAAGACCGCACCTGCCCCAATTGTCAGGCTGTGCACCCGGGAAAGGAACCGCCCGAGGGCTGGGTCACGTTGTAAAACAAGATCAAACAGGGGAAGTAATGAGACATTTTGCAAAAATCGCCGCCTCTGCGGCTGTGTTGGCACTGTCGTCCGTGGCCGCTCACGCCGAAGAGTTTCGGTTGGGTTTGATCACGCCGCCACCGCATATCTGGACCAAAGCCGCCGAAGCGTTTGGGGCCGAGTTGAATGAGGCCAGTGGTGGCGCGCATTCGGTATCGGTCTTCCCGGCCCGCCAGTTGGGGAACGAGGCCGAAATGCTGCAACAATTGCAGACTGGCGCGCTGGACATGGCTTTCATGACCGTGGCTGAAGTTTCGAACCGCGCGCCCGAGTTGGGGGCATTCTATGCGCCCTATCTGGCAGATGACATTGGGCACGCGGGGCGCATCCTGCGATCTGATACGGCCAAATCCATGCTGGAACCCTTGCCGGGGCAGGTTGGTGTCGTTGGACTGGGATATGGGATGGCAGGATTGCGCCAGATCGTCAGCCGGGGCGAGGTTTCCTCCGCCGAAGATCTATCGGGCCTGAAACTGCGGATCACGCCCTTCACACCGATCCTGGATTTCTACAACGCGGTAGGCGCAGCACCCACGCCCATGCCCTTGCCTGCCGTCTATGATGCGCTGGCCAATGGTCAGGTCGACGCCATCGACATGGACGCCGAGCTGATCTGGGTTCTGAAATATTATGAACACGCCGACACGATCGTGCAGTCGGATCACATGATGTTCCCGATGGTCGGGCTGGTATCGGCCAAGGTCTGGGCTGGTTTGTCTGAAGAAGACCGCGCGATGATCGCGGAACTCATGGCCAAGCATGTCGACAGCACCATTGATGCCTACGTTGAAAACGATGCCAAATGGCTGGAGCAGATCGAGGGCACTGGCAAAGCCTACAAAAAGGTCGATGCCTCGTTCTTTGGCGACGCGATCGAAGAGTGGAACGGGATCTGGTCCCAGAAGACCTCTTCCCTTGACGCTTTGCGGCAGACTGCGGCAGAAACAAAATAACGAAAACGGCATGACGAAAGGGGCGCAGCTCGATCCTGCGCCCTTTTTCACGGGAGAGCAGCGATGTTGTATCGGCTGTCGGCAGGCTTGGCGCGGGTCGAGTTGTGGTGCGCTGCCTTTCTGGCAGTCTGCATAACGGCTCTGATTTTGTTGAATGTCGTGACGCGAACGGCGGGCAACGCCCTGTTCTGGGTTGATGAGCTGGCGATCTACGCGATGGTCTGGATGACTTTTCTGGGCGCGTCTTCCGCATTGCACCATCGCAGCTCGGTGTCGATCTCCATCGTTTCCGACAACGTGCCCGAACGCGCGAAACCATTGATCCGCAAGGGTGTGGACGTGGTCGTGTTTGCTTTTTCCCTTGCGATGCTGTGGTTCTGCTGGCGCTGGTTCCTTCCGCTGGACATCGCCAGCAGCGGATTTGACGTGGCGGCGTTTCAAGGTCAGACATTCAATTTCATCTACGCCGAGCCAACGCTGACCCTGGGCCTGCCAAAGTATCTGTTCTGGTTGGTGATGTGGCTTTTCGCACTGGGCGCGACGCTGCATTCCACCATGCATCTGCTGAGCCCCCCGGGCAAAGGGGCACAGCCATGAGCCCCATCGTCTTTCTGGCCACTCTACTTCTGTCCGGGCCCGTGGCGATCGTGCTGGCGATCACGGCCATATGGTACATCTGGGAAAGCGGCAACACGGTTCTTTATGACAGCTTCGCGCAGAAAATGTTCGGCGGTCTTGAGAATTACGGCCTGCTGGCAATTCCTCTGTTCATGTTGACCGGAGAATTGATGAACGAAGGCGGCATGACCCGGCGCCTTGTCGCGCTGGCCCGGGTATTTGTCGGCGGGTTTCGCGGCGGGCTGGCCTATATCAACTTGCTGGCAAACATGTTCATGGCGGCCATCATCGGGTCTGCGACGGCGCAGATCGCGGTGATGTCGCGCGCCATGGTCCCCGCGATGGAGGAGGAGGGCTATGACAAGGGTTTCGCCGCTGCCACGACGGCCGCGGGCGGGCTGCTGGCTCCGGTCATCCCGCCGTCGATGATGTTTGTCATCTTCGGTGTTCTGGCTCAGATCCCGATTGGTGACATGTTCATTGCAGGAATCCTGCCCGGTTTGATCCTTGCCGGGGCGTTTGCATCGGTCATCACCCTGATCGGGTGGTTGCAGAGCTTTCCGAAAGGGCATTGGATGAAGCGTGCCGAAGCCGTCCAGGCCTTGATCAGCGCGGCCCCCGCCCTGCTGATCCCGATGTCGATCATAGGCGGCATTCTGTTCGGGATCGCCACACCGACCGAATCCGCCGCAATCGCGTCCCTGATCGCGTTTCTGGTGGGCTGGTTGGTCTACGGGGACCTGAAGCCGAGCAACCTGGCACAGATGTTCAAACGCACGGCGGCCAACGCGTCGATGATCCTGTTCATGATCGCGGCCGCCAGCGTGTTCGGCTGGGTCATCATCTATGAGGAAATACCACAGCAACTGGCTGGGTTGATCACCTCGATCACTTCGGACCCGTTCGTGTTCCTGCTGATCGTGAACCTTGCGCTTTTGCTGGTTGGAATGGTGATCGATGGCATCGCCGCGATCATCCTGATCACTCCGATCCTGCTGCCGATTGCAACCGGTTCATATGATATCAGCCCTTATCAGTTCGGCATTGTTGCTTGCCTGAACCTTGTGCTTGGGCTGCTGACGCCCCCGGTCGGGATCGGATTGTACATCGCCTCGTCCATGAGCGGCACCTCGCCCGGTTCAATCCTGAAATCGCTTTGGCCTTTCCTGATCGCAGTAACTTTGGTGTTGCTTCTGCTCAGCTATTACCCAAGCCTGTCAACGCTGCTGATCTGAACCAGATACGTTTGCAGGCGCATTCCGTCGCAGACATGACGCCGGGAATCTCGCTCTACTTAACGGCGCCCGTCAGCTAAGCTGGCCTGAACACGCCAATTGGTCACAAAAAGGACAATCATGCTGCTCGACACTCCGATCTGCGATTTCGGTTGGAACGCCCCGGACTTCACGCTCAAAGACCCGAACGGTCAGGCCTTCAAGATGTCCGATCACCTGCAAAACGGGTTGCTGATCGCCTTCGTCTGCAATCATTGCCCCTATGTCAAAACGATCACGGACCGGCTTGCGCAGGACACGGACCTGCTGATGTCCAAGGGGATCGGCGTGTTGGCGGTCATGTCGAACGACTATCGCGATTACGCCGAAGATTCGCCACCGAACATGTTGGAATTCGCACGGCAGAACGGCTTCAACTTTCCATATCTCGTGGACGAGGATCAATCCGTAGGAAAGGCTTATGGTGCTGTCTGCACTCCGGATTTCTTCGGTTTGAATGCGGATGGAAAGTTGCAGTACCGGGGCCGTCTGGACAATCTGGGTCGCGGCAAGACAGGCAAGCGTGAACCAGAATTGGTCAATGCGATGCTGCAAATTGCCGAGACCGGGCAAGGCCCCCAAGATCAGACACCCTCAATAGGATGTTCGATCAAATGGACCCGAGGCTAGGTCATGGGGATCACGTCACTGGATCATGTCAATCTGCGCACCACGCGTTTGGACGAGATGATCGAATGGTACTGCAACGTGCTGGGGATGCGGGTCGGGCCACGCCCACCCTTCCCCTTTCCCGGAGCCTGGCTTTATGTCGAAGAAAACGCCTTCGTGCATCTGGTCGGTGTCCAGGCCGAGGCCACGGGTTCGGACGCAGACCTGAAGCTTGAGCATTTCGCTTTTTCGGCGACAGGGTTGGATCGGTTCGAAGCGCATCTCAAAACCAATGGCGTCTCCTATCGCCGTGTGGAACTGACAGCGATCGACACCGTTCAGTTGAACGTCTGGGATCCGGACGGCAATCACATACACATCGATTTTCGGACCGACGAATAGAGATGGCAGGCTCCGATACCGTTTCGCGCAATGAAATTTCCTCACCCTTAAATTGAACACTTGACCGGAATTCGCGGGTCGTCCTTGATAGAGGGGTGTTTTCCCGGGCCGTGTCCGGGGTTGGTCACAGTGACCAAAGGGAAATAGGGAATGCTTGGATTCGCCTTGTGGCGGCCCTGCATGGTGGTCAAATGGCTGACATAGATGAATGGCTGATCCGAAACGGCTTGTCCAAATATGTCGATGCCTTCTCCCGGCACGAGGTCGAACTGGGTGATCTGCCGGAACTGAGCGACGATGACCTTGTCACGATCGGCCTGCCCCTTGGACCCAGGCGCCGCTTTCTGAAAGCAATACGGGATGAAATCGTGCGGCCTGCGGGTTCACATCGCGCGCATCAAGAACCCAACATCATTGCAGAGCGCCGACAGCTGACGGTCATGTTCATCGATCTTGTTGGATCGACGGCGATATCGCAAAAGCTGGATCCTGAAGATCTGGCCGAGGTTCTGAGGCTGTTCAAAGAGACCTGCGCCGCTGCGGTCGCCGCTTTTGACGGGCATATCGCCAGTTACTATGGCGACGGCATCATGGTGTTTCTTGGCTTTCCGCATGCGCATGAAGACGACCCGGAACGCGCCATTCATGCAGGTCTTCGGATCGTTCGCGAAATTCCGGAAATCCGCACCCATGCACATCTTGAAGTCCGCATAGGGATCGCGACCGGCCTGGTTGTCGTCGGTGACCTGCGTGGAGAGAAGATGTTCGAGGATGGCACCGCCATGGGCGAGACCCCGAACCTTGCCGCACGGCTTCAATCGATGGCGGATCCGGGGACAATGATCGTCGCGCCGACGACACGGGAATTGGCGGGTGATGCGTTCGAATATGTGCGCCGTGGCACGTTTCAATTGAAAGGCTTTGCCAAAGAGGTCGAAGCCTGGCAGGTCACCGGCACGCGCCGAACTCTCAGCCGTTTTCTTGCGACAGACGACACCCGGATGAGTTCATTGGTCGGGCGCGCGCAGGAGCATGAAACCCTTCAAAGCAAGTGGAGGTTGGCCCGCCAGGGTCAAGGTCAGGTGGTGCTGGTCTCGGGCGAGGCGGGCATAGGAAAATCCAGGCTGATCGAAGAGCTTCGCCGCACGATCCCGGACGCAAAACACCGACAGCTTCGATTTCAGTGTTCGCCCTTTCATGACGCAAGCGCGTTGTACCCGATCATTCGCCAGCTTGAAAACGCGGCCGAACTGCGGGCCGGTGACAGTACGGACGAAAAATTGAACAAGATCCACAGCGTTCTGGGCGATCCTTCTGAAGGGTCTCTGAAACTGGCTGCGGCACTGTTGTCGGTCCCGTTTGAAGACAGGCTTGGCCCGCTGGATCTGACCCCTGAGCAGATCATGAAGCAGACTCTGGACATGCTGGTCAATCATGTGATCGGCCTGGCGCAGGAAACCCCGACCCTGTTGCTGTTTGAAGATGCACATTGGATCGACCCAACGACAAAGACTCTGCTTGATCAGCTTGTGACCCGGATAGAGGACGCGCGCCTGCTGATGGTCATGAGCTATCGGACAGGCTTTGATCCGGGTTGGCCGCAATCCCGCAACCTGATGCACGTCGCGCTTCAACAACTGGATTTCGCGCAGGTCAAAGAGATCGTGAACGATGTTGCCAAAGGCAAGACCGTCCCGGACGAAGTTCACCATCTGATTGCCGCCAGATCCAACGGTGTCCCACTTTTCGTGGAAGAGGTGACGAAGGATCTGCTGGAATCCGATCTTCTGACCGAACGCGCCGACGCCTATACGATCGACCGGTCCACGCCATCACCCACTGTGCCGAAGACACTGCATGACGCGTTGATGGCTCGCCTCGATCGTCTGAGCTCGGCCAAGGAAGTGGCGCAGATCGGCGCTGTCATTGGCCCGCAATTCTCTTATCCGATGATTGCAAGCGTGTCCCGTTTTGATGAACGGGCGTTGCGTTCCGGTCTGAATTTGCTGGTGGATGCCGGGATCGTGATCGTTTCAGACTCAGGGCCCGAGGAAACGTTCAGTTACCGTCACGCTCTCATTCGCGACACCGCTTACAACAGCCTGTTGAAACGCGAGAGGCGAACGCTGCATGCGCGTGTGGTCCATGCACTGAACTCTGCCTCGGTGCACGAAAACTCTGCCGGTCCGGAAATTCTGGCGCATCACTACACGATGGCAGATATGCCGGACGAAGCGATAGAACACTGGTATCTGGCCGGGCAACGTGCCGTTGAACGCTCGGCCGGGATTGAAGCAGCCACTCAGCTGGGGCGTGCGTTGGCGTTGCTTGAACAGCTGGAAGACTCGGTTGACCGCGATCGCATGGAAACCAGGATCCAGACATTGCGGGCCGGCGTTCTGCGCTCGACCGCTGGCATCGCGGCCGATGAAACGGGGGCGGTGTATGCCCGGATCCGCGACCTGTGCAATCGGCTGGGCGAAACCGAACAATTGTTCCCTGTGCTCAATGGACTTTATGCGTATCATCTGGTCCGCGGCGAATACGACCTTGCCAAGGACGTTGCGGCGCAGTTGCTGGACCTGTCCAAGTTGACCGACGAAACGCATCACATAATGATTGCCCATCGGGCCATGGGTGCCGTCTTGTTGCATATCGGGCAGCAGGACGCCGCCTATGCACATCTGCGACAGGCGTTGCACTTGTATGACCCTCAGCAGCACAGCCGTCTTGCCTATGTCTACGGCACGGATCATGCCGCCATTACATCCTGCTTCCTGAGCATGACGGTCTGGTTGCGCGGAGAACCGGACCGCGCGCTCAAGATTCAGCATCAGGCGATCTCGGCGGCGCAGAAACTCAATCACGCTCATAGCCTGGCACAGACGCTGACATATCTGTGTATGCTGCACCTGTTGCGGCGTGAACCTGAACAGGTTTACGACGTTGCCGCGCGCCTCGAGGAACTGGCGACCAAACACACCTTCCCCTTCATGACACTGACGGCGAATGTCTGGCGGTGTTGGGCGGACGCGCAGATCAAGCCAGGCCCGGAAACGATCCGGGCAATGCGCGACGCGTCCGAAGCCTGGTGGGCCAGCGGGGCCGGAAACTACAAGCCCGTGTTCCTGACGGCCCTTGCCGAAGCGTCATTGAAGGCGAACGACCCGAAGGCGGCTCAGCGCCTGCTGGATGAAGCCCGTGAACAGCAGGTTCTGACCAATGAAGCCTGGGCTCAGCCCGAGACGGATCGGATACAGGCGTTGGTGCGGTCCATGGACAGTTCCGCAGATGATCTGTTCACGGAGGCTCTGGAAACCGCACGCAAACAGCAGGCAAGAATGTTCGAACTGCGCACAGCGGTGGATTACGTGCAAACCTGCGACCGCTTTGGCCGCTCACCGGCCTCGCCGCCTGATCTTGGAAAGATTCTGGCCACGATCGTTGGCGGCGCGCAGACCCGCGATGTCGCGCGTGCCATGTCTTTGCTCGATCAACCGAAAGTGTCGTAGGGTACTTACCCGGCCAGTTCGGCGGGCAAAACCCTTCCATTCATCCTGTCGCCCCGCAGGACCACAGGCGCAATGCTTCGCTGCGTCAACTCGGTTGCAACTCGTCCTGATATCCGAACAACGCAGGTTGACCACCCGTGTGCAGCAGAACAACTTTCTGGCCTTTTTCGATGGCGCCTTGTTCAAGCAGCCCAAGAAGCCCCGCAAAGGTTTTGGCGGAATAAACAGGGTCAAGAATGATGCCCTCGGAGCGCGCCATCAGGGTCAACGCCTCGCGGGTTGCGCGACCGATCCGCCCATATCCGGGTGCCAAGGCGCCGTCCCAGGTACAGATGTCTTCCATGACCAAAGCAGGGTCGAAACCCATCATGGTTGCCAATCGCCCCAGGACGTTTTGCAGTCGCGCGTGCTGCTGGTTTTGATCGCGACGCACGCATATGCCGTAGACAGGCGCAGTCTGTCCGACCAAACGCAATCCGGCCAGGAACCCGCCATGGGTTGCCCCGCTTCCCGACGGCACCACTGCGGCGTCGAAATCGCTGATCTGAGTATGCAACTCGGCCGCCCCCGCCACATAGCCCAATGCCCCCAGCGGAGGGTGATCTATGCCCAGATGGATCACGTATGGTTTTCGACCCATGGCAACCAGTTCCTCGGCGCGTTCGTGAAGAGCGCCGTCCGCGCCCGCCTCGTCCTCACCCTTGGGATAGCCAATATGTTCCGCCCCCAGAAGCTGTGCCAGAAGAACATTCCCGGATCGATGGTAGTACTCTCCCATATTCGTCACGCGGTCTTCCAATTGAAGAACGGATGACATTCCCAGCTTTGCCGCCGCAGCTGCCGCGGTGCGCACGAAATTGGATTGCACGGCACCTGTGATCAGGATGGTGTCCGCCCGCTGCCTCAGCGCCTCGCCCATATAAAATTCCAGCTGGCGGGTCTTGTTTCCGCCGAAGCTGAGCCCGGTTAGGTCGTCGCGCTTGATCCACAGGTCCAGCCCCAGTTGGTCAGAAAGACGCTCAAGCCGTTCGACCGGTGTGACCGATGTCATCAACCTTGCGCGGGGATAGTTTGAAAGCGCTGCGTCTATCATGGACCAGGTGCCCCTTCATTTTCATGCAAAAGACTCGTGCCGATGGATGGCACTGCTGATCAGGATAGTGAGGTTTAGGAAAGCGTGGAAGACAGCCGGTCACGCGCAAAAGCGCCCGACTGAAGCCCCCATTGGAGCTGCCAGTTTCGGATCACGGGTTTTCCGTGAAATTGCAGCGCCGAAGGGTCCGGCCGCCGGTGATCAATCACCTCTCGCTGGTGTCGCTTTCGGCGTAGTTGCGCAAATCGTCCATGTCAGCGATATCCGCGTGGTTCCTGTTGATCTTGACGCCAACGGGTTTCAACCGCGAAAACGCGCGGCTCAGGCTTTCGGGCTTCATCCCAAGACGTCCGGCGATCAGCATCTTGTCGTAAGGCAGTTCCACCTCGCAGCGACCGGAATCGCGATCGCACAGGTTCAACAGAAACTCTGCAACGCGTTGCGCCCCGGTTTGCGCCTTCAGTTGCTCCAGCTGCGCCACCAGAGCATGCAGATGCGTGAACGTCGCAGCCAGAATTGAAACGCCGATTTCCGGGTCTTCCTTCATCAGGGACAGCAGCACCGGACTGGGAATGTGCATCACTTCACAGGCTGAGACGGCTTCGGCGGACACGGGATACGGCACGTTGCGCAGCGCAACGGCCTCACCAAAGCTTTCTCCGCGGGTGAAAACGCTCACCACCGCTTCCGCCCCGGTCGGAGAGATACGGAACAGCTTGACCCAACCCGCCAGCACGACGTGCACGGCCTTGGCTTCTTCCTCTTGCAGAAAAATCGTCTCGCCACGGTCATATTGCCGCCAAATCGCTTGCCGCAGCAAAGTATCCACATGCTGATCCGGCAGGCTGCGCAGAAGCAGAGACTGCCGCGCAATCGCCTTTTGTGCCTCGTGTGACATGAAGGCACTCCCTTCTTCATCCAGTCCGGGCGATGGCCCGGGATATCATCCCCAATGCCCTGCTATGCCAAAGCCGGCGTGGCAGTGCCAGTCTTTTTCTTGACGATCAACTTGACAATTGTCATGTCACGGGGCCCGTCGCTGCCCTAGGGTCGGTTCACAGCCAGTTATCCGGGGAGCATGTCAGATGGATTTCGAGCGATTTTTCAGCCAGAGCCTCGACGCTTTGAAAGATGAAGGAAACTATCGGGTTTTCATCGACTTGCAGCGACGTTGTGGATCCTTCCCGAACGCTCGCCAGACCGATGGTTCGATCCAGCGGGATGTGCGTATCTGGTGCTCGAATGACTACCTTGGAATGGGGCAACACCCTGCGGTCATCAACGCCATGCACGACGCGCTGGAGCGTTGTGGCGCCGGTGCGGGCGGAACGCGCAACATTTCGGGCACAACGCATGACCACGTTCTGCTCGAGGCAGAGTTGGCAAATCTCCATGGCAAAGAGGCCGCTTTGCTGTTCACCTCGGGCTATGTATCAAACTGGGCCGCTCTGGGAACGCTGGCTGCGAAGATCCCCGGTCTGATCGTTTTCTCTGATGCGCTGAACCATGCCTCGATGATCGAAGGCATCCGCCACTCACGGGCGCAGAAGGTGATATGGAAACATAATGACCTTGCGGATCTGGAGGCCAAACTGGCCGCCGCCGACCCCGATGCGCCCAAGATGATCGCGTTTGAGTCCGTCTATTCCATGGATGGTGACATTGCGCCGATCAAGGAAATCTGCGACCTGGCCGACAAATACGGCGCGATGACCTATCTGGACGAAGTTCACGCCGTCGGCCTCTATGGCCCGCGCGGCGGTGGCATTGCTGAGCGTGAGGGCCTGATGGATCGCCTGACCGTCATCGAAGGCACGCTGGGCAAGGCCTTCGGCGTGGTTGGTGGGTACATCGCAGCCTCGGCCGCGCTGTGTGATTTCGTTCGCAGCTTTGCCAGCGGCTTCATCTTCACCACGGCCCTGCCACCTTCGATCGCGGCCGGTGCGGCCGCATCTATCCGGCATCTGAAGCAATCAAGCGCCGAGCGTGATCTGCAAAAAGCCCGTGTGGATCAGGTGCGCGCCCGTTTGGATGCGGAAGGGATACCGCATCTGCCGAACCACAGCCATATCATCCCGGTGATGGTGGGCGACCCGGTGAAGTGCAAATTCATCTCGGATACGCTACTTGAAGAATTCGGCATCTACATCCAGCCGATCAACTATCCTACTGTCCCCAAGGGCACCGAACGTTTGCGGATCACGCCGTCGCCGGTCCACACAGATGAGGATATCGATCATCTGGTGGGTGCCTTGTCGGCGCTCTGGCAACGTTGTCAGATCGCGCGGATCCCACAGGCCGCTCAGTAATCAGAACCCCCCTTTGCTTGATTTATGCCGCCTCTTGGGGCGGCATTTTTTTGCCTCAGACCAGATAGAGCGCAAAAACAACTACGGAAAATCCGGTCAACACCATGGTGAACCCACGCAGCCAGCTTTGGCTGTTCTCCAAATCCAGGTAGTGTTTCAGGATCACGCTGGCCTTGATCAGCGCCAGCAACAGGATACCGCCAGCGATGATCGCGCTTGGTGCCCCAATCAAGGTCAGCAGCGCGGATCCCACGCTGAGGGCCAAAAGCCCAAGCCAAGCCTGGGTCAGAGAGTTCGGCGACCTCTGGTGAGAACTGTTGGTCAAAGATGAAGGTTGGGCCATCCGACTATCCCAGCAGATAGATCACTGGAAACAGCATGATCCAGACCAGGTCCACCATGTGCCAGAACTGCGCGCCCGCTTCGACGCTACTGGGGTCGTCGCGCCAGGCCACCAGCAACAGAATTCCAACCCCGGCGAGGACATGCGCGGCATGAAAGCCGGTCAACATATAGTAGAACAGAAAGAATGGATGCGTTTCGTATCCTATCCCCTGAGACGCCTTGTCGGCGTATTCCGCACCCTTGATGATCAGGAACACGACACCCAGAAGCGCCGCAAGGATCAACGCCAATCGGGCCCGCAAACGTTGCATGTTCCGCCGCCAATGCAGCGCCTGTGCGGCCAGATAGCCGGATGTCACCAATACCGCGGTGTTCAAGGCCGCACCCGTGCGATGCAGATGCGACTGCGCCTCGGCAAAACCTGCTGGATCGGTCAGACGTACCCCCATGAAAGCGATCATCCCCGCGCCAAAAACCAGCAGTTCCGAAATGATCAGAACCCACATCAGGAACTCGCCCGGCAATTCGTCGATCAGAGAGGCATCACTCATGCGCCGACCAACTGGCGATAGATCTGCGGCAAGGCCATGGTCAGGCGATGCGGATCTGGGATGACGGCGAAACCGCCCTGCCCGAACATGCGCGGAAACCAGCTTTTGCCGGTTTTATCGATGGTAACACCGAACACCGACTGTCCGGCCCGGCGCGCCTCGCGTATGGCCATGCAGGTATCTTCGATGCCGTGGCGCCCCTCGTAATGGTCCAGGTCGTTTGGCTTGCCGTCGGTGATAACCAGCAGCAATCGGCGCTTGCGGGACTGGCTGGCCAGATCTGAGGAACAGTGCCGGATTGCCGCGCCCAACCTTGTATAATGTCCGGGGCGCAGCGACGCGATGCGCTGTTCAACTTTGGTTCCCATCGGTTCGTCAAACCGTTTGCAACGCTGCACATAGACGCGCTGACGCTTGAGGGAGCTGAAGGCATGAATGGCGAAATCGTCGCCGCAAGCGTTCAGGCCCCACGCCAAGGCCGCCAGCGCCTCGCGTTCGATATCGATCACGGCACGCCCCGTGACCGCGCTTTCGGTGGATCGGCTGACATCCAGCAGGATCGACACCGCCAGATCGCGGGCCTCGGGGCGGGATTGCATCCAGACGCGTTCCGTCCCTTCACCATTTGCGCAGCGGTCAACCTGCGCCCGAACGGCGGCTTCCATATCCAGCTGGTCACCGTCCAGATGGCCCCGGGTCATCACGCGCCCCGGGCGCAGCGCCTCGAATTGGCGCTTGACGGCACGAATGCGGCGCGCAGTGGTCGGATCCTTGCCGAACTCGGCGGTATCGTCGCGGATATCGGCATCCGAAAGCAGAACGTTCACATGATCCGGCAGGTATTGACCCGTCCGCACGTCCCATTCGGGATATAGAATACGGCCTGACAGGCGTTCGCGGTTGACGTCTTCGGGCGCCAGATCAAGGTGAAGCTTCAACCTGGTAGGCGGCGCCTTGGAAATCTGGCCAAGACCGATCTCTTCCTGATCGTCAGCCGCCTTCTTGGCGTTGTCGGGATCGTCGTCATCGATGCGACGGTTGATATTCAGAAATTCGGCCCAACTGAGGATGGCTTCGAACTTGTGCAGAATGAAACTGTCGCTGCGCTCGGCCTGATCCGATTTGCGGCGGCGGGCACGGTGTGTCTTTTCGCCGGATTCCTCTGGCGGACCTTCGGTATCGGGGTTTTCAACCTCGTTGTGTTCCGAGAACCCAACTGCCCGCAACTCCGGCCACAGGGGAACCGGACGCATCGGCTGATAGCCGCGCGGGGCGATCAGGTCGTCGTCAAGTGCCAGAAGGTGCTCGGCCTGGTCCGACAGGGGCTTGGGATCGCCCAGCATATGACGGATCAGTTCTTCAACCGCGGCCTCGGCAGGCGGCAGGCTGGGGATGTCGCGCTGAAACAGCACGCCCTTGCACAGCTCGGTATACAGCGGACGCAAGCCAGGCGCATCGTCCAGAGTCGCCTCGACCATGTGCCGGGCGGCGATCAAGGCACGCAGGTCGGCACGCAGTGGATCATCTTCGTCAATTCGGGTTCCGGCATGGGCCGCGGCGGCGGCCAACCAGACATAGAGCGCGCCGTTTGCCTCGCGTGCGGGGAATACTGCCAGATGGTCGGGCAGACGCAAAACCTCTCCGTCGAACGAGGCGCGCGGCATCAATTCCACTTCGGTTGCAAGTTTGCGGCGCCAACTCAGGCGGTGGCGCGAAACCTCGGGTGAGACCGGGCGCAATTCAACGCCCGGACTACCCCCAAGCCCCCGAAAGAGGACTGCCAGCCGCCCCGCGACCTCGGAAAGGTCGACCGCGGCTCCAACATGCACCTGGGGTGCATCGAGGCGGCTGGCAAGGGTGTGCCACAGTTTCCCGATCGTTTCTTCGGGTTCCCATGGCTCAAAGTCGATCCTGACCATCGCCGGCCTCACCCAAAGACGGCGGTGACAAGATCGAGGAGCCCGCGTTTGATATCCTCGTCATCGGTCAGAGGTTCGATCATGGCGGCAAGGATGGCGCGGTCGGTGGACATGCCCTGCGCGATCAGAGTCGCGGCATAGACGACCAGCCGGGTGGACACGCCTTCCTCAAGGTCCTGACCCTTGAGCCCGCGCAGCTTGCCCGCCAGCCGCACCAGCGGCTTGCAGCGTTCCAGCGGCAGGCCGCTTTCCTGCGCGACCACTTCGGCTTCCATCTGAGGTGAGGGAAAGTCGAATTCCAGCGAGATGAACCGCTGCCGGGTCGAGGGTTTGAGGGTTTTCAGGATATTCTGATAGCCGGGGTTGTAGGACGCCACCAGCATGAAACCGGGCGCGGCCTCAAGCTCTTCGCCGGTGCGGTCGATCGGCAGGATGCGCCGGTCGTCGGTCAGTGGGTGCAGCACCACGGTCACGTCCTTGCGCGCCTCGACCACCTCATCCAGATAGCAGATCGCGCCTTCGCGCACCGCGCGGGTAAGGGGGCCATCGACCCAGACGGTTTCTCCGCCTTTCAGCAGATAGCGCCCGATCAGGTCGGCGGCGGCCAGATCGTCGTGGCAGGCCACTGTATAAAGCGGGCGGCCAAGTTTCGCGGCCATATGGGCCACAAACCGAGTCTTGCCGCAGCCCGTCGGTCCTTTCAGCAGAACCGGCAGGTCGTTTTTGTAAGCGGCGGTGAAGACATCGCATTCATCGCCCTGGGGCAGGTAGAAGGGGGCGTTTGCCGCCCCCTCTTTCAGGTTCATGGAGCCATCCATATCCATCACTCCGCGGGGGTTTCAGCTGCGCCGGGTTCGATGAACTCTTTGCGGGGAACCCAGATCGAATAGATGAACAGCAGCGCCCCAAGGACAACGACCAGACCAGAGCCAAGACGCATCCAGTAGAAGATCGCGATCTGGTCCTGTACGTCCATGAAGTAGTCTCCGACCACGCGCTGCATATGTGTCTGCACGGTGCCGCCGAAGGTCAACACGAAGGTCATGAAGACCATGCCGCTGGTCATCAGCCAGAACGAGCCCATGTTCAGAACCTGATTGTAGGGATCACGGTTCTTCAGGATCGGCATCGCATAGCTGAAGATCGCAAGGTTGAGGCAGACATAGGCGCCGTAGAAGGCCAGGTGGCCGTGGGCTGCGGTGATCTGCGTGCCGTGGGTGTAATAGTTCACCCCGTGCAGCGTGTGCAGGAAGCCCCAGACACCGGCACCGAAGAAAGCCAGCGTGGCACAGCCCAGCGACCACAGCAGCGCGGCCTTGTTGGGGTGGTCACGACGGCCCTTCCAGACCATGACGAAGGCAAAGGCCATCATCGCAAAGAACGGGATCACCTCGAGGCTCGAGAAGATCGAACCGATCCACTGCCAGTATGCAGGCGTACCGATCCAGTAATAGTGGTGACCAGTGCCAAGGATGCCCGAGAACAGTGCGGCGGCGACGATGACATAGAGCCATTTTTCGACCACCTCACGGTCCACACCGGTCAGCTTGAGCATCAGATAGGCCAGGATCGAGGCCATGATCAGTTCCCACACACCTTCGACCCACAGGTGGACGACATACCACCAGTATTGCTTGTCCAGCGACAGGTTGCCCGGGTTGTAGAAGGCGAACAGGAACAACAGCGCCAGACCCCAGAGGCCCAGAAGCAGGATATTGGTAATGGCTGTCTTCTTGCCTTTCAGAACGGTCATCGACACGTTGTAAAGGAAGATCAATGCAGCCACGACGATGCCGGCCTTGACCCATTTGGGCTGTTCCAGGAACTCACGCCCCTCTTTGCCCAGCAGCCAGTTGCCTTCGAACAGGTTGAAGACATAGGTGACGACCACGCCCAACGTACCGACAACAAGGATGATCAGTTGCAGATAGGCCAGCTTGGGCGAGTGGATCTCGCGCTCGGCTTCTTCCGGGATCAGGAAGTAGGCCGCACCAAAGAAACCCAGGATCAGCCAGACGATCAGAGAGTTGGTGTGCAGCATCCGCACGATGTTGAACGGCAGAAGCTCACTCAGGAAATTGGGGAATACATAGATGAAACCGGCCAGAAGGCCGCCGATCACCTGTATCGCGAACAACGCCATGGCTACCGCAAAGTAGGCATAGGCGATTTTTTGGGATTCGTATTTCATTGTTTCGTTCCCTTTCTCAGCCTGCCTCGTTGGGCGGCCAGCCCTGCGCGTCGATGTTGTCCGTCCAGATCAGGAAGTTGGTCAGGTCACGGAGTTCTTCGTCGCTGAGGTTGAAATTGGGCATCTGCCGACGACCGGGAATGCCGGTCGGTTGTGCTTCCATCCAGCCCTTGAGGGATTCAAAGGCTGATTCCGGGTCGTCCAGCACGCCCCAGCGGGTCATCACGTTGCCGACTTCCGGAGCAAAGTAGGCCCCTTCACCCAGAATCGAATGACAGTTCACACAGGCGTGTTTTTCCCAGACATGCTTGCCCCGAACCACACTGTCATCCAGCTTTGCGGCATTTTCGGAATTGACGATATACCAGTGGGAATGGGCCGAAAGGGCCAGAAAGATGAGAATGAAGAACAGTGACCCGCCATAAAAAATATTGCGGGCCATGCTCTTTGTCATGACGTCTCGCATTGCGCTCTCCTTTGCGCAGATTAGCTAGTGTCAGCAACATGACGGGCGGGACGCGGGAGTGCCTTAACGAAAGTCAAGACTTCTCAAGTATGCTCTGGAACGAGGTCAGATGCCTGACAAACAGCAAGAACCACGAAAAAGCCTGCGGTTCGCCTTGATATCTGAACCAATTGTGAGGAATGTCGCGTCGACATTTTAGTATGGCGGAGTTATCCAAGCGCTTGAGAGAACAAGTGTAAATTCCGTGTCAAAGAGTGATGGGTTAAAATGGCAAACTATTCCTATATCGGTTATACGCCCGGCGTAATCACGGTGAATACGATTGGGCCGGATACGGTTACATTGGATGTCAATTTTGATCCTGACACGGATCGTCGTTTGTTCAGCGTGACAGACGCAGCCGGTGGATTTATTCAAAACGGCGGCGGACCACCCATTGTCGATACTGGCGATGTTTTCAACGGTGACCGCTTCGACAACGAAGACGGCGATGATCTGACGCAGACCGGCACCATCACCACCCTTGATGGCTCGACCACCTTTCTTAGTGGCCCAATTTACCTGGAAGAATCCTATATTCTGTCCAAACCAGGCGGGGGTACGATTACAGTTTACCGTGTGGAAGTTGACGGAACTTTGGGTGGTTACATAACCTCTGAACCCCTTGTGCCCGGCACGACATACTCGATGAACATCGTGAATGTTACGCCGACCAATGCTCCTGACACAACTGACCCGACCACTATCATTGACGTGCCGTGCTTCGTAGCCGGAACGTTGATAATGACTCCAAAAGGTCCGAGGCCCATCGAGGATTTGAAGGTGGGTGACGTGGTCGTCACCGCCGACAAAGGACCGCAACACATACGCTGGATCGGCACGCGACATCTGGACCAGGCGGCGCTTCGCGCCCGTCCTAGGCTGAAGCCAATCCGGATCGAGGCCGGTTCACTGGGCGATCACTTGCCCCAGCGTGATCTTTTCGTGTCACCGCAACACCGTATGCTGGTCCGGTCGCCGATTGCCGTCAGAATGTTCGACGCCGAAGAGGTTCTTGTTCCTGCTCACATTCTTGTCGGCGTGCCCGGCATTTCAATCGCTGATGACACCCGTGCTGTGACCTATGTCCATCTTTTGTTCGACCGTCACGAGATCATCTATGCGGAAGGCGCACCTTCCGAAAGCCTGCTCACCGGTGCGCAGGCCTTGTCCAGTGTTCACCCGGACGCACGGGCGGAAATTCTTGAACTGTTCCCTGAATTAGATCAGCGCAATTACGTTCCGCTGGCCGCACGACGGATACCGGAAAAAGGGAAACGCGCTCGTGCCTTGGTCCATCGTCATATCAAGAACGCGCGGCCTCTGGTTGATGAACGATAAGCGCCGCCCGAACAGGCGTCAAGTCTGTTGCACGGCGCGGGGGCCGGTCAGGGCAGGCCACATGGCAAACAGATACAGCCCCATTGCCGCGATCCAAAATCCATCCGCTGTCAGCATCGCCGTCATGTACCCTCCTGTCATGTCGGATCCCAGCCAACGCACAAGCGCTGCAACCGCCATCAAGCCATAGGCAATCGCCATGGGCTTTGGCGCGACAAGGGGGCGACCGCTGTGGCCCAAGGCGGCGCGGCTCATTACGGCAAGGGTCATGCCACCAACGCAACCAATGCCCAGAACGTGGAGCGCGCCGATCTCATTTCCCATCCCGATGGCCGCCAACCCCCAGAGAATCAGACCCAGCGCCAGCATCCCGAGACCCAGATGCAGCGCGACCAGGATCGGTTGACGCAAGGCCCAGCCTGTTCTCCAACGCGCCATGCGCATCAGTTGAACACTGCCCATCACCAAGGCAACGGCCCCCGCAAAAGGCCCGACATCAAGTGCAAGCACAAGCAGGGGCAGCAACAGCGCCAGAATCATCGTCGCCCTGTCCAGCCTGGCCACGGATACCGGCCACGATGCTTCGGGTTGACCCGCTCTTTTCATGGCATTGCGTGTAAAAGCCGGCGTAATCCGGCCACCCAGGATCGCGATCATCGAACACAAGGTCAAAAGCCCGGCCCGAATGCCGGTGTTCAGCGTATCCACCGTGACCCTCATCCATTCCAAATGAACCATAACGTTCGAGGCCAACATCAGAACCAGAAGATACAGAAACACCATATTCTGGGGCTTGGGTCGACGAACCAGTTGACTGGCAATCTTCAGCGCCAGAATGGGAACAAAGCTCAGGTCCACGACTGCGACGAACAAGGGTGGCAACACTCCGGAAAACCAGACTGCCAGACGCCCGGCCATCCAGATCAATGCGACAAGCGTGATAAAGCGGGCCCGCGCCTCGGGCGCACCGGTCCAGTTCGGCACGGCGGTTAGAAAAAACCCCCCCAAGGCGGCCGTTGCATACCCAAAAATCATCTCATGCGCGTGCCACATGACCGGGGGCATCGCGTAACTCTGTTCCATGTAGGGCATCAGTCCGTCGAGCGACGCCAACCATACGCCCCACGCGACTCCTGCAAACATACCGTAAAGACCCGCCGAAAGAAAAAAGACCCGGAACCCTTCACTGAAAACACGCGCGATTACAGCTGTCATGCCTGCTCTCCATAGCTTTTCCCGCCGTTGAACAATGTGTAGTGCCCGCATGACCCGGCGCCCTTAACCAAAATCAAGACTGGGCTTAAACATGTGTGAGAAACACAAGATTTATTGGGGGTTTTGATCTGTGTTTTCTTTCCAAAGTGCTTTGTCTGCACCCTTGCCGTTGACTTTGGTCAAGGATGACATCCACGTGATGTTTCACTCTCGACACCGCCTCACCACGCATATGGAGAGTGATCATGTCACTTGGAATCAGCTACAACAAACCCGGCCGCGCCTTCGGGGTCGGATTGGCAATGTTGTTGGGCAGCGTCGCTGCTCCGACCTTCGCCGAAGAGCCAACTTTGAGCGAAGAAGCCTTTGAATCGTCTAAACAGCTCTATTTCGAACAATGCGCAGGCTGCCACGGCGTATTGCGCAAAGGTGCCACGGGTAAAAACCTGGAACCGCATTGGAAGAAGACCGCAGCCGACGGCACTGTAACCGAAGGCGGCACCTTGCAACTGGGGCAGGAACGCCTTGAAAAGATTATCGCCTGGGGTACCGAAGGCGGCATGAACAACTTCTCGGACATCATGACCGAGCAGGAAATCAAGGATATGGCGACCTACATCATGATGGAGCCGCCAAAACCACCTGAAATGTCGCTGGAACAGATGATGGCGACGCGTAAGGTCTATGTCGAAGAAGAGGACTATCCGACCGAGCCGCTGCACGGCCGCAACTGGGAAAACTTCTTTGTCGTCATCGAACGTGACGTAGGCAAGGTGGCCGTGATCGACGGCGACACCAAAGAGGTGCTGACCCACATCCCCACTGGCTACGCCGTGCACGTTCTGAAAGCGTCCGAACACCACAGCCTGACCGAGCCGGAACACCCCGGCCGCTTCTGGTACACAATGGGTCGCGACGGCAAGATGACCAAGATCGACCTTTGGCAGACGCCGGACAAGATGTTGGTATCCGAAGTCAAGATTGCATATGACGCCCGTGACGTCGCCGTTTCCGGCGATGGTAAATACGTCATCGGTGGTGGCTACTGGCCGCCGCACTTTGCTATCGTTGACGCGAAGACCATGGAACCGGTCAAGGTCGTATCGACCCGCGGCGTGAACGTCGACGGTGAGTATGTGGAAGAAGCCCGTGTGGCAGCCATCTACACCACTCCGAATGAACCCACCTGGATCGTTGCCGTGAAAGAACTGGGACAGTTGTGGCAGGTCGATTACACCGATCTGGACAACCTTCGGATCGACAAGATCGACAGCGCCAAGTTCCTGCATGACGGGTTCTTCGATCCGACAGGCCGGTATTTCCAGATCGCCGCAAACGCGTCGAACAAGATGGTGGTTGTCGATACCGAAACCCACAAGCTTGAGGCGATGATCGACACAGCCGCGCTGCCGCACCCTGGTCCGGGCGCCAACTGGGTCGACCCGAACTGTGGCCCTGTGGCAGGCACAACCCACCTTGGTGTCGGTACCGTGACCGTTTGGGGCAACGATCCTGAAAACCGTCCGGATGACGCCTGGAAAGTCTGCTACGAAGTGGAAACCGACGGCCCCGGCCTGTTCGTCCGCACCCACCCGAACTCGGATTACATCTGGGCTGACCAGACCAAGCATCCGGAACCGGAAGTGCAGCAATCCGTGCAGGTCATTTCGAAAGAAACCGGCGAAATCGTGAAGACGATCCAGATCACTGAAGACGAAGGCAGCGCCGCTGTTCACTTCGAATTCAACGCTGACGGTACCGAGGTATGGGTTTCCAAGTGGAACCTGTCGGACTCGAAGGAACCCAATGGTCAGATCGTGATCTTCGACGCGAAGACGCTGGAAGAAATCGGCCGCATCGACGGGCTTTATGCCCCGACCGGCAAGTTCAACGTCTACAACCGGTCGAACCACGTCACCTGACAAGGTCAGGACGACCACAGGAAAGGGCGGGCCCCTCGCCCGCCCTTTCCTTGTTTGAGTCATCAGCCAAACTCACCGGCCTGCCACCAAGGGCCAGACAATACAGCCAAAACGGAGCCCGGATATGACCTCCGAACCGGAAAAGAAAAAACCGATCTGGCGCCGGTATTTCCTATGGGGAATGCCTGTGGCCGGTATCGCCGCGGCCTTTGCCGCCGGCATCATCTTCTGGGGCGGGTTCAACACCGCAATGGAAGCCACGAACACCAAGGAATTCTGCATCTCATGTCACGAGATGCGAGATTTTGTTTACGAAGAATATACCGGCACGATCCATGACGTGAACCGGTCGGGTGTGGGGGCTGTTTGTTCCGACTGCCATGTTCCCAAAGACTGGACACATAAGATGATCCGTAAGATCAAGGCGTCCAAAGAGCTGTATGGCAAGATGGTCGGTACCATCAACACCCGTGAAAAGTTCGAGGCCAAACGTGTACATCTGGCCATGAACGAATGGGAGCGGATGAAGGCCACAGACTCGCGCGAATGCCGCAACTGTCACGATTTCGAATCGATGATGCCCGAATTCCAGAAACCACGCGCCCGTCAGCAGCACCTCAATGCGATGACTGTCGGACAGACCTGTATCGACTGCCACAAGGGGATTGCACACTCGGATGCACGCGACCGGGCGGACGAGGAGTATCTGGAAAAGCTTGAAGCACCGAACCCGGACTTCATCCGGCCCATCCCTCCGGAATATTTGGCCAGTCTCGAAAAGATCGAAGCCAAAGAGGCCGCTGAAGCAGAAGCAGAAAAAGCCGCCAAAAAGGCTCAGCAAGAGGCCGTTCAAGCCCAGATCGCAGCGGCTGTTGACGCTGCTTTGGAAGAAGAACGCGCAAAAACCTCCGGCGAGGACGCCGCAGCGCCCTCTGGCGGAGCAAGCGACGTTGCGCCCAACATCGACTGGAACGCAGTGGCCGCGGCGGATCTGAAACTCTTTTACCCCGGACAGGCCTCGTTTGAATGGGTCCAGAACGGCAAGTTCCATGGTGGCGCGCGCCCCCTGACCAAAGGCGGGGATCAGTGCACCACCTGTCACGCCAAGGAACTGGACACCATCGGCAACAAGATCGTTGCGGGTGGAGATCTGGAACCGACCCCGATTCCGGGCAAACGCGGTGTCATCGACGCAACCGTTCAGGCGGCGCATGACGACGAAAACCTGTACATTCGCCTGCAATGGCCGGACGCGGGTCACAACCCTGTCCCGTTCGTCGATGGCGGCAAGATGGACCCGGACAACCAGATCAAGGTTGCCATGATGATTACCGGCACTGGTATCGAGCTGGGCGATCAGGTGGGATGCTGGGCTTCGTGCCACGCCGACAACACCTATATGCCTTTTGCGCCCGAAGCAGATGCGATCGCCGCCAATGCGGATGTTGCTGGCCGCCTCAATGCCACGGACACCATTACCAAATACATCAGCGAAAGCCGCACGGATGTTGAGGTCAAAGGTCGCCGCGGCAAGGCCCTGGGGGGCTGGGACAAGCTGAAGGCCGAGGAACAGATCGAGCAGTATCTGGCCGACGGCACCTATCTTGACCTGATGCGTGTCTACGCCGACGGAAGCGCCACCAATGGCTATCTGTTGGAGCAGCGCGTGGTCAATGATGGTGAAATCGCCGCATCGGCCGAACTGTCCGGTGGCATGTGGACCGTGGTGTTTACTCGCCCCCTGAATTCGGGCGCGCCCGGTGATGTGCCATTGGAGGCAGGCAAGACCTATACCGTTGGCTTTGCCATCCACGACGATTTTACCGCCGCAAGGTTCCACCACGTGACGCTGAATACCAGCCTGGCGCTGGATGATGACAGCGCGTTCATCAACGTGGTCAAACAATGACGGATCGGGGCCGGGTCAACCGGCCCCGGCCATTTTTGGAAAGGAGACATGGACCATGAAACCCCAACGCCTTCTTCCTGCGCTGCTGCTTCTGGCCGCGCCCGCCTGGGCGGACGAGACCGCCGAAATCTGTGCCGAGGCCGAAGAGCGCTATGTCGAGTTGTTCGATCAGCCTTCGTCGGCCGTCGAAGACGCCGAAGTGGTGCTGATGTACAAATACAATTTTTGCCCATCCGAATTGACCGTGAAGGCAGGCACAACTGTCCGATGGGTGAATGTCGACAAACGCACCAGCCATTCCGTTCTGTTGAAGGATGGCAGCCAACCTGAAAGTGATCGCCTGTTCCCCGAGGAATCTGTTGAACTGACCTTTCTCACGCCCGGCCCACAGGACTATCTGTGCGGCCCGCATTGGGAGACACAGAACATGATCGGAATGATCACCGTCGAACCCTGAAACAGGGCACAATACAGGCAAGATGAAGGAGCGCGGGCGCAAATCCCGCGCTCCTTAACTTATGTCAAGGAGGTTGGTTTTCGATTGGGCCAATCTTCCCCCATGACACGCCCGGCTCACCCAGCAACGTCTTGCAAACGCAACGGATCTGCATGGGATACCGGGTCTCGAAGACTTTCAGACCAAGCGAGTTTGCACATGAGCGGTAAGGTTTTTCTGATTGGCGCAGGCCCCGGCGATCCCGAGCTGATGACCCTGCGCGCACTGCGGTTGCTGCAAGAAGCGGATGTCGTGGTTTATGACCGGCTGGTGTCCGCCGACATTCTGAACTTGCACGCGGAAGGCGCCAGGCTGATCCCTGTCGGCAAGGCCCCCAAATGCCACACCGTTCCGCAGGACCGCATCAACGAAATACTGCTTGAAGAAGCCAGCGCAGGTCACACGGTCGCCCGGCTGAAAGGCGGCGACCCCATGATCTTTGGTCGCGGCTCGGAAGAGGCCGCCTATCTGATGGCCCGCGGTGTCGCTGTCGAATACGCACCGGGCATCACGGCGGCCCAGGGGGCGTCTTGTTCGACGGGTGTGCCGCTGACCCATCGCGGGCTGGCGACCTCGGTTCAATGTGTCACCGGACATCGGCAGGCCGACAAAGTGCTGGATCTGGACTGGAAACGTCTTGCCGATCCGGACTCGACACTGGTGGTCTATATGGGCGTCGCCAATATCGGTCAGATCGCCATGGGGTTGATGACCGAGAACCTGCCAGGCTCGACACCGGTTCTGGCGGTGGGCAAGGCCACGACACCTGATGAGCGTCGTCTAGTGTCACGACTTGACCAGTTGGCCACGGATGTGCGTGCAGCCGACCTGAAGGCGCCGACGCTGTTTATCATTGGCAAGGTGGTTTCGCTTTATGCCGAACGGCCTGTAGCCGAGCTTCTGGAGCAGGCCCATGGCTAAGCTGGGAAGACGAGATCAGGGGATTGTCCCAACATGCACCGACAGATCGCCGGGTCGCTCGGGGTGGGCGGCGCGAACCTGTCTGACCATTGCGGTTCTGGCCGCGACCTCTGCTTTCGCGGCGGATGTCATCGATCCCGATACCCTGAAAAGACTTGTGCATCAGGATTGCGGTTCCTGTCACGGCCTGTCCCTGAAGGGCGGTCTTGGACCCGATCTGCGCAGTGAGACACTTGAACACTACGACGCGGATGTTTTGACCAGCGTCATCCTTGACGGCATCCCCGACACCGCGATGCCCCCGTGGCGGCCCCTGATCAGTGAAGAAGAGGCCGAATGGATCGCCCGTTACCTGTTGGAACAGGAGGCACAATGAAACACTTCATTCTTGGCCTTGCAGCCACATTGATGATGACCACAGCGCAGGCTGAACCGACCGCGACAGGCGACCTTGGCCTGGTCATCGAACGCGCCAATGGCTCGGTGCTTCTTGTGGATCAATCCGACCGTGCAGCTCTGGCCCGGATCGAGGGATTGGGTGATCTGTCGCATGCGTCTTTGGTCTATTCGCCTGATGAACGGTTTGCCTATGTGTTTGGCCGCGACGGCGGGCTGACCAAGATCGACATCGTGACCCGCCAGATCGTGAACCGCGTCGTACAGGCCGGCAACGCCATCGGCGGGGCGATTTCGGACGATGGCAAGCTTGTGGCGGTGTCAAATTATGAACCCGGTGGCGTGCGCGTATTCGATGCGGACACGCTTGAGATGGTTGCTGACATCCCGACCGACAGCAAAACCATCGGCCTGGTCGATGCGCCGGGTCGGCGGTTCGTTTTCACGATGTGGGACACTGGGGAAACCTGGATTGCCGATTTCGCAAAAGGCGCACCAGAGATCACCAAGATCCCGGACATGGGCAAGAACCCCTATGACGCGCTGATCACTGCAAATGGCCGCACCTATATCACCGGTCTGTTCGGCGAGGACGGCCTGACCGCGCTGGATCTGTGGGCCGAAACCCCCGAACCGATCCGCGTTCTGCCCGATTACGGGCGTGGTCAGGAAGAAATGCCGGTCTACAAGATGCCTCATCTGGAAGGCTGGGCGCTGACGGGCCGCGAGTTCGTTTTGCCCGCT
Source organism: Ruegeria sp. HKCCD6157 (assembly GCF_013110685.1). NCBI lineage: Bacteria > Pseudomonadati > Pseudomonadota > Alphaproteobacteria > Rhodobacterales > Roseobacteraceae > Ruegeria > Ruegeria sp. HKCCD6157. The sequence continues at coordinate 45,877 of NZ_WVRB01000001.1, read as the reverse complement.
GTCGGCCATCACGAGGTTCTGTGGATCGACGCCGACACTCTGATCGAAACGGGGAGGACCAAAACCCACGGGCAACCGGTCTTTGCCATGGCCCGTCCCGATGGGCGGCAGGTCTGGGTGAATTTCGCCCACCCGCTGAATGACACCATTCAGGTGATCGACAGTGTCAGCAAACAGATCATCCACGAATTCAAACCCGGCCCGGCGGTATTGCACATGGAGTTCACGCCACGCGGGCATGAAGTCTGGATCAGCGTGCGCGATGCCAACAAGGTCATTGTCTACGACACGCACAGTTTTGAAAAACTGCGCGAGATCGACGCGGACAGCCCGTCCGGCATCTTCTTCACGGCCCGTGCGCACAGAACGGGGCTGTAACCGATGCGACATATCACGGACCCGATCGACCGCCGCCTGCTGGACGAATTTCAGCGCGACTTCCCGATCACCGAGAGACCGTTCCAGATGCTGGGTAACGCACTCGGGCTGGACGAAGCCGAAGTCATTCATCGCTTGTCCCGGATGCGCGCCACAGGCCGCATTACACGGGTTGGCGCCACCATCACGCCCGGCGCGGTGACGGCCAGCACCCTGGCTGCCGTGGCGGCTCCGGAAGATCGGTTGGAGGAGGTCGCCGCCCTGATCGATGCCGAACCCGGGGTGAACCACAATTATCAACGCGAAGACGCTTGGAACCTGTGGTTTGTCGCGACCGGGCCGGACCGCGCGCATGTCAACGATACCCTGGCGCGGATCAGTCGATCCACCGGATTGCAGGTGCTGGACCTGCGGCTGGTACGCCCTTTCAACGTGGATCTTGGTTTTCGCATGACTAGCGGAGCCAAAAACGTACCCAAGGCACGAAAGGTCGATGCATCCGTCATGCGCGAGGGCGATCGTTGCCTGCTACAGTCTCTGAGTTCCGGGCTGTCTTTGGTCTCAGAACCCTATGCCGCTCTGGCTCGTTCGCTGAAACGGGATGTCACCGACGTGATGGAGCGGGTCGAAGCTTTGCATGCCGCTGGAATAATCTCGCGGCTGGGCGTCATTGTGCGTCACCGGGCGCTTGGCTGGTCGGCCAATGCGATGGTGGTCTGGGACCTGCCGGCAGAACAGATTGAAACCGCGGGTCCGGCTTTGGCCGCCTTCCCGGGGGTGACCCTGTGCTATGAGCGTAATCCGGTTCCCGATGTCTGGCCATATCGCCTGTATTCCATGATCCACGCCCGCACACGCAAAGAAGCTTTGGATGTTCTGGCCGGTGCGATTGCATTGCCCGAATTGGCCGGAGCACGGAACAAGGTCCTGTTCTCAACCCGCTGTTTCAAACAGACCGGCGCGCTGATTCAAGCAAAGGAGGTCGCCGCATGACGCTGGACCAAACGGATCGGACGATCCTGAATCGTATGCAAGAGGATCTGCCGCTTACTTCGCACCCTTACGCAACCGTCGCCGCAGAGCTTGGCCTGTCCGAGGCGGAATTGCTGTCGCGTCTGAGACGTATGAAAGATGACCGCGTCATTACGCGCTTCGGTCCATTTTTCGACGCCGCGGCCATGGGTGGGGCTTTCTGCCTTTGCGCAATGGCCGTTCCAGACGAAGAATTCGAAACCGTCCTGACCAAAGTCAATGCACATCCCGAAGTGGCACATAACTATGAACGCACGCATCGGCTGAACATGTGGTTCGTGCTGGCCACCGAAACACCCGAGGGGATCGAGGCCACCGCCGATGCCATCGAACGGGAAACGGGAGTCAGTGTTCTCCGTTTCCCCAAACTTCAGGAATTTTTCATCGGCTTCCGGGTGGCGGCATGATCGACGCAACAGACAGACAGATTATCGAGTCGCTCCAAGGGGGACTGCCGCTGGTGGCCGCGCCCTATGCGCGGGTCGCTGCCGATCTGGGTCTGACCGAGGCCACCCTGCTGGACCGGCTGGCCGCGCTGAAGGCGCGCGGGGTGATCCGACGGATCGCGGCAGCCCCCAACCATTACAAGCTGGGCATGACGTCGAACGGCATGACCGTCTGGGACGTGCAGGATGACCTGATCACCGAACTGGGTGCTCATATCGGGGCATTGCCTTTCGTCACCCATTGCTATGAACGGCCCCGCGCCCTGCCCGACTGGCCCTACAACCTGTTCGCCATGGTTCATGGCAGCACGCCCGACGAGGTCGAAGACAAACGCGGCCAGATTGCCGCGATTCTGGGATCGGCCTGCCGCGGCAGCGACATCCTCTATTCCACGCGCATCCTGAAAAAGACCGGGCTGCGCCTGAAACAGAAAGGCTGAAACATGTTCCGCCTGACCGAATACATGCATCAGCTGGTCAAGCCGACTCCGGTGCGCAAACGGCGCCCCGGCCCGGTAAAGCCGGTTGTGATCTGGAATCTGACGCGGCGCTGCAACCTGAAGTGCCGCCATTGCTACACCGTCTCGGCGGATGTCGCGTTCCCGGGTGAGCTCAGCCATGAGCAAGCCATGGTAACCCTTGAGGATCTGGGCCAGTTTCGCGTCCCGGCCCTGATCCTCTCGGGTGGGGAACCGCTGGACCGGTTCGATTTCTTCGACATTGCAAAACGCGCCCGTGATCTGGTGCCAATGCTGGCCTTGTCGACCAACGGGACCCGAATCTATGACGAAACCGCCGATATGATAGCGGATGTGGGCTTCAACTATGTCGGCATCTCGCTGGACGGGATCGGAGCGACGAATGACTGGTTTCGTGGCGTCGAGGGCGCTTTTGCGGACGCCCTGCGCGGCGTGCGAGAGTGCAAAAAACGCGGCATCAAGGTTGGCCTGCGGTTCTGCCTGACCGAAGGCACGCAACATCACTTGCCTGACTTGCTGAGCCTTTGTGATGATGAAGGTGTCGACAAGTTCTACCTGTCGCATCTTGTCTATGCGGGGCGCGGCGACAAGAACCGGGGCGAAGATGCCGCGCATCAGCGCACGCGCAAAGGCCTGGATCTGTTGCTGGAACGCGCCTGGGAAGCCGCATCGGGCGGTCGTCCGCTGGATATCGTGACCGGGAACAATGACGCTGATGCCGGATATTTCCTGAACTGGATTCGCACGCATTTCGACGCCGACAAGGCTGCACATGTGCGTGCGCACCTGGCCGCGTGGGGTGGAAACTCAAGTGGTTTGGGTGTTGCCAATATCGACAATCTCGGCCGGGTCCATCCGGACACTTACTGGTCCGACTACACGGTGGGCAACGTAAAGACCAAATCGTTTTCCGAACTCTGGACCAGCGATGATCCGATGCTTGCGATGCTCCGCACCCGCCCACGCCCGCTGAAGGGGCGCTGCGGAGCCTGCGAACTCAAAGACGTGTGCGGCGGCAATACCCGCATCCGCGCCCTGCAATTGACCGGTGATCCCTGGGCCGAGGATCCGGCCTGTTACCTGTCCAACCAGGAAATCGGTGTGGATGATGCAGGGAAACGCCTTCAGGTCACACCGTTTCGGGGGAAAAGCCATGATCCGGCGCATCAGTTCTTTTAAGACACTCACATTCGGTACGTTGTGCTCGGTGTTGCTGGCGGGCACCGCCTGGGCAGATGCCCATTCGGATTACGCCGAACATTGCGCCTCATGCCACGGCGAGAACCGTCTGGGCGGGGTTGGCCCCGCGCTGATCCCTGAAACGCTCAAACGCATGCGGGGTCCCCGGGTTGCTGCGGTAATCGCGGAAGGGCGCGCGGCGACACAAATGCCGGCCTTCTCGCACGAGCTGGATGCTCTGCAAATCGAAGAGCTGGCCGGTTGGTTGAAATCGCCGTTGGAATCCGACCCCGAATGGGGCGAGGCCCAGATATTGGCCAGCCGGACGCTGGACGAGGAATATGTACCGGTGGATGCGCCTGTCTGGGACAGCGACCCGATGAACATTACGCTGGTGGTGGAAACCGGAGATCACCATGTCAGCGTTCTGGACGGTGACACGTTCGAGGTTCTGGACCGGTTCGAAACCCCCTTCGCCGTGCATGGCGGCCCCAAGTTCAGCCCGGATGGGCGGTATGTCTTCATCATGTCGCGCGATGGCTGGGTCCAGAAGTACGACATCTGGGCGCTGAAACAGGTGGGCCGTGTGCGTGCCGGCCTGAACAGCCGCAACATCGCCATGTCGGGCGATGGCAAATGGGTGGCCGTGGCGAATTACCTGCCCAACAGCCTGACGGTGTTGTCCACCGAAGACCTTTCCGTCGCAAAGGTCATCGAGGTCAAAAGCAAGAAGGGCCTGCCCAGCCGCGTCTCTGCGGTCTACCAGGCCCCTCCGCGGGAAAGCTTTGTTTTGGCACTGAAGGATGTGCCCGAGATTTGGGAAGTGTTTTACGGCGCCAATCCCCCGCAATCCGGGCTTGGTCATGATTTCCGCATCGAAGGCCAGTTCAAGAACCCTGATCCTTTCCCTGTGCGCAAGATCACAACGGCTGACTATCTGGACGATTTCTTTTTCGACCAGAGTTATGAATTTGTCATGGGGGCGTCCCGCGATGGCAAGGGCGGGCAAGTGATTGATCTGGTGATCGGGCACAAGGTGGCCGATCTGGATTTGCCTGGAATGCCGCATCTGGGCTCGGGGATCACATGGAAACACGGCGATACGACCGTAATGGCCACGCCGCACCTGACAGACGGCGCCGTGTCGGTGATCGACATGGAAAGCTGGGAAACCATCAAACGGATCAAGACCGAAGGCCCTGGGTTTTTCATGCGCAGCCATGAGAATTCGCCTTATGTCTGGGCAGACGTTTTCTTTGGCCCCAACAAGGACGCGATGCACGTCATCGACAAGCAAAGCCTTGAAATCGTGAAAACACTGCGCCCTGCGCCGGGCAAGACCGTGGCCCATGTCGAGTTCACCAGAGATGGCAGCCACGCACTGGTTTCGATCTGGGAAGATGACGGCGCGGTGATCGTCTATGACGCGCAGACACTGGAAGAAATCCGCCGCCTGCCGATGCGCAAACCTTCGGGGAAATACAATGTCTGGAACAAGATCACCTTCTCGGAAGGAACCAGCCACTGAGGGGAAATGGCCGGTTTGGAAACTGGCCATTCTGCTGTATCCGGCCACGGCGTTGACCGTTGCCATCAACCTGTTTTTGCTCGGGCTTATCCTGCACAGCGTCGGGTTCGGCGCAATTGAACCGGTGCCGGCGATCCTCTGGTCGATTCCGCTGGGCATTCCTGCGGCATGGCTGGCCGGTCGGTGGCTGCGCGGATTGATGGACGAGGCCGACGGGTAGGTGCAAATTTTCAGACACCTGACCTAAGTCAAGTCTTCGCCTGGAAGAATCCCCTAAGTTTTTGAAAAGAACGCCGAGCTGGATTCTCAATGCCTACCGTCCGCCCCCCGCATAGCCTGTTTGATCGCGTGCCCCGCGCGGTGTGCGGTTTGGTGGGTATTTTCCTGTTGCTTTTGCAGATGCTTGGCCCGGTGCTGGCGAGTCCCGGGGACAGCATGTGGATCGAGATCTGCTCGGAGGCAGGGGCGGTCTGGGTTGAAGTGGACCTTGAGGAAGGTACTGATGACCCGACCGCGCCTTGCCCGAAATGCGCCGATTGCGCGCTGTGCGCGGTGACAACGGCAGCCCCGCTGCCGGATCTGCCGCTGCTGATGCAATCCGAAAATGTACGGATAGTACCCGCTGCAATCGGGGATCTGTGCATTTTGTACAACTCAAGGCGACTGTGGCCCGAAACCCGAGGGCCCCCGTTCGCGACCCAAGAAGAATTTGAACGCGCCCTGCGCGCGTCCGTGGCGTCCACCCTAGCAATCGGAGGTGCGCCGTGGTCGTAAGTCGCGCAATCCATTTCCTGCTGGCTTTCACTCTGTCCTGCCTGATGGCGATCAGCGCCCATGCCGACAGCCTGGCCAGTTTCCTGCCCGACATCGAACCTGCCGATCTGGCCCCCGGCGCCGATGCCTTTGGCCCGGTGCGCGATGACGTCAAGGTCGCCCCCGTCCTGAAAGGCGGCGAGACCATTGCCTGGGCATTCCTGACCTCGGACTTTGTTGGCACGACGGGTTATTCCGGCAAACCGATCCACGTCGTTGCAGCCATCGACAACGACGCTGTGTTGACCGGAGTGCAACTGGTCAAGCACTCGGAACCCATCGTGCTGATCGGCATCCCCAATTCCCGCATGGTTGAATTGACCGAAGGCTATGCGGGCCTGGACCTGAAGGTTGAAGCCGAAACCGGGGGTGAGGGGCACGACCTCGACATCATCTCGGGCGCGACGGTCACGATCATGGTGATCGACGACAGCCTTGTGCGTGGCGGTATCAAGGTGGCGCGTGCATTGGGTCTGGGCGGCCTGTCGCCGTTGCAGGCCGACGGGCCAAAGCGCGAAGTCGATATGGCGCAGAATGCGGTCTATGACTGGTCGACCCTTTCGGGTGACGGCTCGATCCGGCGGCTGACGCTGGATGTCGGGCAGGTCAATGCCGCCTTCGAGGCCACCGGAGACCAGCGCGCGATCAAGCGCCCGGAACCGGGCGAACCGGATCACACTTTCATCGACATGCATATGGCGCTTGTCTCGGTTCCGTCGATCGGCAAGTCACTGCTGGGCGACGCCGAGTACCAGAACCTCGTGAACTGGTTGGACGAGGGCGAACAGGCCATTCTGGTGCTGGGGCGCGGTGCCTACAGCTTCAAGGGGTCAGGCTATGTGCGCGGCGGGATTTTCGATCGGATCCAGTTGATCCAGGGCGACAACTCGGTCCGTTTTTTCGACAAACAGCAAGTACGCCTTGGCAAGGTTGCAGCCCCGGATGCACCCAGTTTCACGGAGCTGGACATCTTCAAGATCCCCGCCGATGCCGAGTTCGAACCGACCGAGCCGTTCCGCCTGCAACTGCTGGTACAGCGTGCCGTGGGTGCTGTTGAGAAAACCTTTCTGACATTCGATCTGGGCTACAAACTGCCCGACCGTTACCTGCTGCCCGTCGCAGCCCCAAAGATTGTCGACGATGCGACCGGCGAAGCCGCCGCCAAGGCTGCCCTGTGGCAGCGCATCTGGAAGGATCGCACCGTCGAAATCGCCGTTCTTGGCGTCATGCTGCTGGTCCTGACCGCGACGTTCTTCTTCCAGTTCCACGCGACGATGAATGCGCGGGTCTTCTACTGGTTCCGCATCGGCTACCTGACAATGACCCTGTTTTTCATCGGCTGGTACGCCAACGCGCAGCTGAGCGTGGTGAACCTGATGGCACTGGCGGGCAGCCTGCGCACAGGATTCTCGTGGGATGCGTTCCTGCTGGACCCGCTGGTGTTCATCCAATGGTTCGCCGTTGCCGCCGCACTGTTGTTCTGGGGTCGCGGGGCCTATTGCGGATGGCTGTGCCCCTTCGGCGCGTTGCAGGAATTGACCAACAAGATCGCGCGCGCGCTGAAAGTGCCGCAATGGACGCTGCCCTGGGGTCTGAACGAACGCCTGTGGCCCGCGAAATACATGATCTTTCTGGGTCTTTTCGGGCTCAGCTTCATCTCGATCCCGTTGGCCGAGAAATATGCCGAGGTCGAGCCGTTCAAAACGGCGATCATTCTGAAATTCATGCGCGACTGGCCTTTTGTGGTCTTTGCGCTGGCCCTGCTGGGGATCGGGCTGTTCATCGAACGGTTCTATTGCCGCTATCTCTGCCCGCTGGGCGGAGCACTGGCGATCCCTGCCCGTATTCGCATGTTCGACTGGCTGCGCCGCTACAAGGATTGCGGCACACCCTGTCAGACCTGCGCCAATGAATGCCCCGTTCAGGCGATCCACCCCACCGGTGAGATCAATCCGAACGAGTGCGTCACCTGCCTGCATTGTCAGGTGCTCTACCAGTCCGAGGACAAATGTCCCGTCGTTATCCGCCAGCTGAAACGGCGGGCCAAGACAGGATCGGTCCAGATGAAGACCCCGCTCGGACAACCACCGGCGAACCATCCGAACGCCAAACCGCAATCCGTTTCCTAAAAGGAGGAACGAACATGTCGGAACATGACAACAAACTAACCGTCACACGCCGTGGGATGCTGGGTGCAACAGCAACCGGTGCCGTGCTGGCCGGGACCGGTCTGGGCTCGACCCTGATGACCGCGAAACAGGCGAGCGCTGCGGCCAATGCCAATCTCGAACCGGGCGAACTGGACGAGTATTACGGTTTCTGGTCCTCGGGTCAAACCGGCGAGCTGCGCATTCTGGGCTTTCCGTCCATGCGCGAGCTGATGCGGGTGCCGGTGTTCAACCGCTGCTCGGCCACGGGCTGGGGTCAGACCAACGAGTCACTGAAGATCATGACCGAAGGGTTGCTGCCTGAAACCAAGGAGTTTCTCGCCAAGCGTGGCATGAAGACCTATGACAACGGCGACCTTCACCACCCGCACATGTCGTTCACCGACGGCACCTATGACGGCCGCTATCTGTTCATGAACGACAAGGCCAACACCCGCGTCGCGCGTGTCCGCTGTGACGTGATGAAATGCGACAAGATCACCGAGATCCCGAACGCCAAGGCGATCCACGGTCTGCGTCCGCAGAAATTCCCGCGCACCGGCTATGTCTTTGCCAATGGTGAAGATGAAACACCGCTGGTCAACGATGGCAGCGTGCTGGACGATCCGTCGCAATACGTGAACATCTTCACCGCGCTGGACGGCGACACCATGGAAGTGGCGTGGCAGGTGATCGTGTCGGGCAACCTCGACAACACCGATTGCGACTATCAGGGCAAATACGCCTTCTCGACCTCGTACAACTCGGAAATGGGCATGAACCTGGCCGAGATGACCGAGAACGAGCTGGACCACGTCGTCGTCTTCAACATCGCCGAGATCGAAAAAGGCATCGAAGCCGGCGATTATCAGGAGCTGAAAGGCGTAAAGGTTCTGGACGGGCGCAAGGGTCAGAACAAGAAATACACCCGTTACATTCCGATCCCGAACTCTCCGCACGGCATCAACACCGCGCCAGACGGCAAGCACGTCTGCATCAACGGCAAGCTGTCGCCGACCGTCTCGATCATGGACGTCACCAAGCTGGACGCCCTGTTCGAAAGCGATGCCGATCCGCGGTCGTGCATTGTGGGTGAGCCTCAGCTGGGTCTTGGCCCGCTTCACACCGCCTACGACGGTCAAGGCAACGCGTTCACCACGCTGTTCCTGGACAGCCAAATCGTGAAGTGGAACATCGAAAAGGCAATCGGAGCCTACGGTGGTGCCGATGTGGACCCGATCATCTCGAAGGTCGACGTGCACTATCAGCCGGGCCACAACTCGACCTCCATGGGTGAAACCAAGGATGCCGACGGTAAGTGGCTGATTTCGATGAACAAGTTCTCGAAAGACCGGTTCCTGAACGTTGGTCCGCTGAAGCCCGAGAACGAGCAGCTGATCGACATCTCGTCCGACGAGATGAAGGTGGTCCACGATGGCCCGACCTTTGCCGAGCCGCATGACTCGATCATCGTTCGCAGCGACATCGTCAACCCGGTCAACGTCTGGGATCGCAACGACGTCACTTGGGAAGACGCCCGCAAACAGGCCGAAGCCGATGGCATCGATCTGGAAGAAGGTGCCGAAGAACCGATCCGGGACGGCAACAAGGTACGCGTCTACATGACCTCGCAGGCGCCGACCTTCAGCCTTGAGAAGTTCACCGTCAAACAGGGCGACGAGGTGACGGTCTACATCACCAACCTGGATGACGTGGACGACGTGACCCACGGCTTCTGCCTGGGCAACTACGGCATCGCGATGGAAGTCGCACCGCTGGCAACCGCCTCGGTCACCTTCACCGCTGACCGTCCGGGCGTGCACTGGTTCTATTGCCAGTGGTTCTGCCACGCGCTGCACATGGAAATGCGCGGCCGGATGCTGGTCGAACCGCAAGGAGCATAACCCATGCGTTGGCCCCTGCTCATACCGCTCCTGCTCGGCTCGCCCCTTTGGGCGGCGGACTGGGATGTGCCCAACCGGGCGGGGGCCATCAATGAAATACTGGCGCAGGCGGCGGATGGAGACACCCTCCGCCTGAGCCCCGGTGTTTATGCCGAACATCTGGTTCTGGACCGGCCCGTCACCATCGACGGGCTGGGACAGGCCACCATTGACGGGCAAGGCACCGGCAGCGTCATCACCGTAACCGGCCCGGGCGTGACCGTGCGCGGCCTGACAGTGATCGGCTCGGGTTCAAGCCATGACGGGATCGACAGTGGCATCCAGCTGACCAAGACGGCCCGCGCGCCGGTGGTCGAAGACAATGTGCTGCTGGGCAATCTTTACGGCATCGACATTCATGGTGCCAAGGACAGCATCGTGCGTGGCAACCGGATCGAAGGACGTCAGGACCAGCGGATGAATGACCGTGGCAATGGCGTTTATGTCTGGAATGCACCCGGTGCGCGGGTTGAGGATAATGATATCCGCTATGGGCGCGACGGGATCTTCGTGAACTCGTCCAAGAAGAACACCTTTACCGGCAACCTGTTCCGCGATCTGCGCTTTGCCGTGCATTACATGTATGCCGATAATTCGGTGGTCAGCAACAATGTCTCGATCGGCAACGATCTGGGCTATGCGGTGATGTTCACGACCAATGTGAAGGTCGCAGACAACGTTTCGATCGGTGACCGTGAACATGGCGTGATGCTGAACTATGCCAACAAGAGTCAGATCACCGGTAACGTGGTGATCGGTGCCAAGGAAAAGTGCACCTTCCTTTATAACTCCAACAAGAACGAATTCACCGACAACTGGTTCCAGGGATGCGGCATCGGCATCCACTTCACCGCCGGCAGCGAACGCAACCGCATCGTTGGCAATTCCTTCATCGGGAACCGGACACAGGTGAAATACGTCTCGACCAAATGGGTCGAGTGGTCCGAAGACGGGCGCGGCAACTACTGGTCCGATTTTGCCGCCTATGATGTGGATGGCAACGGTATCGCCGATGCCCCTTATCGCCCGAATGACTCGATGGACCATGTGCTGTGGACCCAACCCGCAGCCAAACTGCTGCTCGGCTCTCCTGCCGTGCAGCTGGTGCGCTGGTCACAATCCGCCTTTCCGGCACTGTTGCCCGGTGGCGTGATGGACAGCAATCCATTGATGCAACCCCTTGAACCCCCAGCTATGGAAAAGGTGCCTCATGACGGATAAGGCCCTGATTATTGACCATGTCAGCAAGGACCGGGGCAAAACCCGCGTTCTTGACGATATCACCCTGTCACTTGCCCCCGGTCAGCGCGTTGCGCTGCTGGGCCATAACGGCGCTGGCAAGTCGACCCTGATCAAATCCATCCTTGGCCTGACGCCGATCCAAGGCGGAGCCATCAGGATCGGAGACGCCACCCCAGGCAGTGCCCAGGCGCGGCGGGAAACGGCCTATCTGCCCGAGGCGGTATCCTTCCACCCGGCCCTGACCGGGCGCGAGCAACTGACCCTGTTTGCGAAATTGTCCGGCACCAGGGCGGATGTGGCCGGTCTGCTGGAGCGCGTAGGTCTGAGCGATGCCCTGGACCGCCGGATCGGCACCTATTCCAAAGGCATGCGGCAACGTCTGGGCCTGGCACAGGTTCTGCTGGGTCAGCCGAAAGTGGCTTTGCTGGATGAACCCACCAGTGGGTTGGACCCGATCTCGCGTCAGGATCTCTATGCCATCATCGACGAGCTTGCCGCGCAGGGCACCGCCGTGCTGATCGCCAGCCACGCGCTGACCGAGGTCGAGGCCCGCACCGACCGCATCGCAATCTTGCGCAAAGGCCGGATGGTCGCCGATGACACGCTCAACAACCTGTCGGCCCTTGCAGGCCTGCCGATCCGTCTGAAAGTACGTGCAAGCGCCAACGCCGACGTGCTGGCCGCCGAACTGGGCGGCAACCGGATCAACGGCGCTTCGGTCGAGCTGCTGTGTTCCCCCGCCGACAAGATGGAGGCCCTGCGCCGGATCGCCGGATTGGGCGATGCCGTGGCGGATGTGGAAATGACCCCGCCCAAGCTGGAAGACCTCTATCGCCATTATGCACAGGAGGAGAGGCCATGACCCGCTTCCTCGCCATTACCCGTACCGAAATGCTGATCCTTCGCCGCAATCGCTGGCTGCTGGTGGCGACGCTGATCATGGTGCTGTTCGCGCTGGCCCTGACCTTTGCAGGCAGCGCACCAACCGGCACACTGGGTGTCGATATGCTGACCGTTTCAGTTGCCTCGATGACCACCCTGTCGGTCTATCTCGCACCGCTATTGGCGCTGATGATCTCGTTCGACGCCATCGCCGGAGACGTGGACCGGGGCAGCCTGTCGCTGCTGTTGTCCTACCCTGCGGGGCGCGGAGAAATCCTGTTGGGCAAGTTCACCGCCCACCTGGCGGCACTGGCCTTTGCCATGACGGTCGGTTTCGGTACCGCCGGCGCGGTGGCGGCCTTCTTTGGCGGTGCCGGGCCGGAAAGCCTGATGGCGTTGGTCCGTCTCATCCTCACATCCATCCTTCTGGGCGCCGTGTTTCTGGCGCTGGGATACCTGCTGTCTGCCCTGGCTAAGGGGGCTACGGCGGCGGCAGGTCTGTCGGCCGGGCTCTGGCTGGTTTTTGTCGTCCTCTATGATCTGGGCCTGTTGGGGGCTGTCGTCATGGACAAGGGCGGCACCTTTACCCAATCCGTCTTTCCATGGGTGATGGTGGCCAACCCGGCCGACGCATTCCGTCTGTGGAACATCGCCGCAACGGAAGGCGTGGCCATGGCATCCGGCATGACCGGGGCGGCACAGGCCTTGCCCGTCTGGGCCGCGCCTGCATCGCTGCTGATCTGGCCAGTGATCGGCTTCGCCCTGGCGCGGCTGGCATTCCGGAGGGTCGAGCCATGAAACCCCTCGTCGTGATTGCCTTGATCGCGTTGGCGGCCTGCAAGGAAGACCTGGCCGAGGCCCCCGATCCGGTGGATCTGACCCCGGACGCGCTGAGCTATTTCTGCCAGATGAACATCGCCGAACATGGCGGCCCCAAGGGGCAGATCCATCTGGAAGGATATCCCGCACCGCTGTTCTTTGCGCAGGTGCGCGACATGGTGGCATACCTCAAAAGCCCTGAACGTGATGCCGACATCACAGCCGTCTATGTCAGCGACATGGGTATTGCGCCAAGTTGGCGGCAGCCGGGTATCTCGAACTGGATCGCCGCGGATGGCGCGACCTTTGTTGTCGGCGCCAATGTGGCAGGTGGCATGGGCGCCCGCGAAGTGGTGCCTTTTGCCGATCCTGCCGATGCTCAGGCATTCATTGAGATCTACGGCGGAACGGCACTGGGCCTGCCGGACATTCCGGACACCGAAGTGCTTGGCCCTGTCGATCTTGAACTGTCGTTGGAGACCCCCGTATGACCGCCTTGTCGCGCCGCCGATTTCTGATCATCTCAGCCGCTTGTGCTGCGGCCACACCACTTGCGGCCTCGGACGCGCGCTGGCACGGGACCGCGTTGGGTGCTACCGCCAGCCTGCGCCTTGTGGGCCTGACGGACGCCGAAGCTGCACCCATCATGGCCGCCATGGAGACCGAGATTGCCCGGCTGGAAGACATCTTCAGCCTGTATCGTCCGCAATCGCAGCTCAGCCGGTTGAATCGCGATGGTGTGCTGACGGCGCCCGCTCCTGAATTGTTGAAGGTGCTAAGCCTCAGCTCAGCGCTGCATCAGGCATCGGGTGGCGCATTTGATCCGAGCATTCAACCCGTGTGGACGGCATTGGCTGCGGGCACGCGCCCGGATGATCTGGTTGAAATTCAGCAGGCGATAGGCTGGGAAAAGGTAATTTATGACGCCTCGGCCATTCGCCTTCCGGTGCCCGGAAAATCGGCGCTGACGTTGAACGGTATAGCGCAGGGCGCGATCACCGACCGGATCGCCGACCTGCTGCGTGCTCATGGTCTGCGTGATGTTCTGGTCAATATGGGAGAGGTTGCCGCCCTGGGTGCGCGTGGTGACGGTGCGCCTTGGAATGTTGGATTGGCGGCGCCGGACCAAACGGTTCTGAAGCGGATTGAATTGAACGATCGGGCAGTGGCGACATCTTCAACGCTGGCGACTCAGATCAGCCAGGGAGTCGGACACATCATTACCTTGGATGGGCCTTCAAGCCGCGACAGGACCGTTTCGGTTTCTGCCCCGAAAGCGGCCATTGCGGATGGGTTGTCCACTGCACTTTGCGCGGCATCCGCCGGCAGAGCCAAAGAGATCCTGGAGTTCTTCCCCGACGCCCGTATCGAATTGAACGTTTGATGAAGAATTACAAATCTCAGACCGAACAAAAAAAACCCAAAAAAGTATGATATAGGTCAAATCGTGCGCTGCTTAAGGCAGCTAGGAAGTAAGGACGCGAACCTAATCAATCCAATTTCGAGTCGCCAGCTATGAGCCAGATGACCAGCAGACGCGCTTTTCTAAGCGCGCGTGTCCTGCGGGAGGACCCAGATGCGATCCGTCCGCCGGGTGCAGTTGCAACTGGCTTCAGCGATCTATGCACGCGTTGCGAAGACTGCGCCGCGGCGTGTCCTGAAGACATCATCACATTCGACGATGCCGGTTTCCCCGTTCTGGACCTGTCCGCAGGCGGTTGCACCTTGTGTGGTGACTGCGCTGACATTTGTCCGACCCCGGCGTTGCTGTCGGAACGTGTTGCCGAATGGCCATGGCGCGCACGAATCGATGACACAAGCTGCCTGTCGACGAACGGCGTAAGCTGCCGCCTGTGTCAGGACAATTGCGAACAGGATGCCATCCGCTTTCGCCTGCAACTGGGCGGACGTGCGGAACCGGCGCTTGAAACAGAAACCTGCATCGGCTGCGGTAGTTGTTCCGCCGCCTGCCCCGCCGGGGCGATCGTGATGCACCGCCCCACCCTACAACACCCGGAGGTGAACCAATGAACATCTGTGGCTGCCTGGTCCACATCGCCCCCGATTACACCGATGCCGCACGCGCGGCGATGGCCGGAACCCAGGGCGTCGAACTTCATGCCGAAGCCGAGGACGGCCGTTTTGTAGTTGTTGTCGAGGATACGGCCGACCGGCTGGCCTCGGACACCATCATGGATCTGCACCAGATCCCCGGAGTGATCTCACTGTCACTGACTTATCACCATTTCGAAGATCTCGCGGAGACGGCTCCGCGTCCTGATGCTCCAAGCCAACCGTCCAGCAGGAGGCCCATGCAATGACCATCTCTGAATCCCGTCGTACATTCCTGAAAGCGTCCGCAGCGGCAGCCACTGCCTCGGCTGCGGGCATTCCCATGGCCGCAGGTCAGGCCAGCGCTCAGGTCGGCGCACCCGATATTCGCTGGGACAAGGCTGCCTGCCGGTTCTGTGGCACAGGCTGTTCGGTTCTGGTGGGCACCAAGGACGGCCGCGTGGTCGCCACGCAAGGTGACCCGGACGCACCGGTGAACCGGGGCCTGAACTGTATCAAGGGCTATTTCCTGTCCAAGATCATGTACGGCAAAGACCGCCTGACCACTCCGCTTCTGCGCAAGACCAACGGCCAGTATGACAAGAATGGCGAGTTCGAGCCGGTCAGCTGGGATGAAGCCTTCGACGTGATGGCCGCCAAATGGAAAGAGGCCCTTGCCAAGAAAGGCCCGACCAGCGTGGGCATGTTCGGCTCGGGGCAGTGGACGGTCTGGGAAGGCTATGCCGCCGCCAAGATGATGAAGGCCGGGTTCCGGTCGAACAACATTGATCCCAATGCGCGTCACTGCATGGCCTCGGCCGTGGTTGGTTTCATGCGCACTTTCGGCATTGATGAGCCGATGGGGTGCTATGACGACCTTGAGCACGCCGATACTTTCGTGCTGTGGGGATCGAACATGGCCGAGATGCACCCGATCCTGTGGTCGCGCCTGACCGACACCCGCCTGACGAAGCCGGGTTGCGAAGTGCATGTGCTGTCGACTTTCGAGCACCGCTCGTTCGAGCTGGCCGATAATGGCATGGTCTTTGCACCGCAAACCGATCTGGCGATCCTGAACTATATCGCGAACTACATCATCCAGAATGGCGCGGTGAACGAAGAGTTCGTCAAGAACCACGTCAACATCACCAAAACCGCCACCGATATCGGTTACGGCCTGCGGGACAACAACCCCCTGCAACAAGAGGCTGAAAACCCGAACTCGGGCAAGTTGGAGCCGATCAGCTTCGAGGAATATGCCGAAGCCGTTTCGAAATACACGCTGGAATACACCTCGGAACTATCCGGTGTTCCGGCTGACAAGCTGGAGCGTCTGGCCAAGCAATATGCCGACCCCAACCGCAAGGTGATGAGCCTGTGGACCATGGGCTTCAACCAACATACCCGCGGGTCCTGGGTGAACTCGCTGATGTACAACGTGCACCTGCTGGTGGGCAAGATTTCGGAACCCGGCAACTCGCCCTTCTCGCTGACCGGTCAGCCGTCGGCCTGCGGTACCGCGCGCGAGGTAGGCACCTTTGCGCACCGCCTGCCCGCCGACATGGTGGTGATGAACGAAAAGCACCGCGAGATCTGCGAATCCGCCTGGAACGTGCCCGCCGGCACCATTCCTGACAAGCCCGGTTTCCACGCCGTGCTGCAACACCGCAAGCTGAAGGATGGCGATCTGAACGCTTATTGGGTTCAGTGCACCAACAACATGCAGGCTGCGCCGAACATCAACGAGGAAGGCTATCCCGGCTACCGCAACCCGGAAAACTTCATCACTGTTTCAGACCCCTACCCGACGGTCACTGCGGTTTCCGCTGACCTGATCCTGCCCACCGCCATGTGGGTCGAGAAGGAAGGCGCCTATGGCAACGCCGAGCGCCGCACCCAGTTCTGGCGGCAGCAGGTCAAGGCCCCGGGCGAGGCCAAATCGGACCTGTGGCAGGTGATGGAGTTCTCGAAACGCTTCACCGTCGAAGAGGTCTGGGGCGAAGAATTGCTGGCCACCATGCCCGAGCATCGCGGCAAGACCATGTATGACGTTCTTTTTGCCAATGGCAGCGTCGACAAGTTCCCGCTGTCGGAAACCGCCAAAGGCTTTGACAACGACGAATCCGAGCATTTCGGCTTTTACGTGCAGAAAGGTCTGTTCGAAGAGTACGCCAACTTCGGGCGCGGCCATGCGCATGATCTGGCACCATTCGAAACCTACCACCAGGCCCGCGGTCTGCGCTGGCCGGTCGTGGATGGCAAGGAAACGCTCTATCGTTTCCGCGAAGGCTATGACCCCTACGTGTCCGAGGGTGCCGGCGTGGAGTTCTATGGCCACAAGGATGGCAAGGCCAAAATCATCTTTGCGCCATACGAGCCCGCAGCAGAGGAGCCGGATGCGGAATTCGATCTGTGGCTGTGCACCGGTCGCGTGCTGGAACACTGGCATTCAGGGTCGATGACACGCCGGGTGCCGGAACTGCACCGCGCCTATCCCGCTGCCGTGGTCTACATGCATCCGCAGGACGCAAAGGATCGGGGATTGCGCCGGGGTCAAGAGATTGTTCTGTCGACCCGCCGCGGCGAGGTTACCAGCCGTGTTGAAACCCGGGGTCGGAACAAGGTGCCACGCGGTTTGGTCTTTATGCCGTGGTTCGATGAGCACCAGCTGACCAACAAGCTGACGCTGGACGCAACCTGCCCGCTGTCGAAAGAGACCGACTTCAAGAAATGCGCCTGCAAGGTTGAGCGCGCGTAACCAGCAAGGATCATACGGGGCGTTCCCATGTCTCTTGTCGATAAACCCCTTTCGCCGCAGCGGCGCCGGTTCCTGCAGGACTCGGCGCGGGCGGCGGGCGGCTGCGTGGTCGCCGGATCGTTGCTGGCCTATCTGGCCCGCGACGCCCGCGCCCTGCCCGCCGATGCCTTGCGCCCGCCCGGCGCATTGCCCGAGAAGGAGTTCCTGTCGGCCTGCATCCGTTGCGGTTTATGCGTGCGGGACTGCCCGTACGATACCCTGAAACTGGCCGAGCTCGGCTCTGATGCGGTGGCGACGGGAACACCGTTCTTCACCGCCCGGGATGTTCCCTGCGAAATGTGCGACGACATTCCGTGTGTCGCCGCGTGTCCAACAGGGGCGCTGGACCCTGGGCTGGAGAATATCGACGATGCCGAGATGGGTGTTGCCGTTCTGGTCGATCAGGAAAACTGCCTGAATTTCCTCGGTCTGCGCTGCGACGTCTGCTATCGCGTCTGCCCCGTCATTGACGAGGCGATCACTTTGGAGACGGCGCACAATACCCGATCGGGTCATCATGCCTTGTTCATTCCAACCGTTCATGCCGAACGCTGTACCGGTTGTGGCATGTGCGAGAAAAGCTGTGTTCTGCCCGAGGCCGCGATCAAGGTTCTGCCGGCACGGCTGGCGCGCGGCAGTTCGGCAGAACATTACCGCAAGGGTTGGGAGGAAAAGGCCGCCAAAGGCGCGCCGGTGGTCGAGGGGATCATCGATCTGCCGGATCGTTTGCCCGGACCGGGAACCGACAATCTTGTCGCGCCCGGCGGCTTTGCCCCTGAATATGATCTGCCGGGGGTGGGACAATGAATACGCGCACGCACATGCCCGTCGGTCAGGAGGCCGTTGAAGGCAAAGGGTGGATCGGGGCGCATCGCTTTTTGCTGATGCGCCGCGCTAGCCAGCTGTTCTTTCTGGTTCTGTTTCTGCTGGGCCCATGGTTCGGCATCTGGATTGTCGAGGGCACCTTGGCAGGGTCACTGACGCTGGGCGTGCTGCCTTTGACCGATCCGTTCATCCTGTTGCAAAGCTTCGTTGCAGGTCATTGGCCCGAAATGACCGCGCTGATCGGTGGGCTGATCGTTCTGGTGGTCTATGCCCTGATTGGTGGCCGTGTCTATTGTTCCTGGGTTTGCCCCATTAACCCGGTGACGGACGCGGCCAACTGGGTGCACCGTAAACTGGACCTGCCGAAGGGCTGGCAACCCAAGCGCGGCACCCGGCTGTGGATTCTGGCGACCGTGCTGCTGGTCTCGGGCCTGAGCGGCGTGATCGCGTGGGAGCTGGTCAACCCGATCACCATGCTGCATCGCGGGCTGGTATTCGGCATGGGCTTTGTCTGGGCCATGATCGCGGCCATCTTCGTGTTTGACGTCTTCGTCTCACGCCACGGCTGGTGCGGCCATTTGTGCCCGGTGGGCGCGTTCTACGGGCTGATCGGGTCGAAAAGCCTGCTGCGGGTCAGTGCCGCCAATCGCACGGCCTGTGATGACTGTATGGATTGTTATGCGGTCTGTCCTGAAAATCAGGTGATCTCACCCGCGCTGAAAGGCAAGCCGGGAAGCTCGCCCCTGATCCTGTCACCCGACTGCACAAACTGCGGACGCTGCATCGATGTCTGCGCAGTCGATGTCTTCAACTTTACTCACCGGTTCGACGACCATGTCGTTCAACCTTCCGATCCAGTTGCCGCGCCTGAGCCGCGCGCTGCCAGACCTATCTAGGGGAGTGCCAAGATGAAAAGATCAATCGTTACAGGCGGAATTGCCCTTCTACCCGTAGTATTACTGAGCGGATGGGCCCTTGCGCAATCCGCACAGGTCGAATCCCTGCGCGGGGCCGGCGTTGACGAGCCGGTGCCACTGGATCAGATCCACAAGAATGTCGAAGGACGGATGCAACGTAATTATCGCCAGCAACCACCGCTGATTCCGCATTCGATCGAACAATATCAGATTGATGTGCGCACCAATCAGTGCCTGTCCTGCCATGACTGGTCCAAGGCAGGCGAGCGCAACGCGCCGACCCTGTCGATGACCCACTATCTGGATCGCGATGGCAACGAGCTGGATCAGATTGCCGGAACCCGGTACTTCTGCAACCAATGCCACGTTCCGCAGGCGGACGCACCGCCGCTGGTCGACAACGTGTTCCAGCCCTCCGCCGGCAACTGATCCAACGCAAGACTGAAAGGAGCACCGACATGGCAGACTCCCCTGAAAAACGCGGCTTGCTTGGTCGCCTCTGGAACGCGATCTGGACACCGGCAGTGATGTTCAGCTCGGGCTTTCTGATCCTCGCCGGTTTTCTGGCCGGTATCCTGTTCTGGGGTGGGTTTCACTGGACGCTGGAACTGACCAACACCGAAGAGTTCTGTGTTTCCTGCCACACGATGGAAACGAACCTGGGTGAGTATCGCGAGACGATCCACTACAACAACCACTCCGGCGTTCGTGCGATCTGCTCAGACTGCCACGTTCCGGATGAGTGGAACCACAAGATCAAAGCCAAGATCATGGCCGTGAAGGACGTCTATCATGAACTGGCGGGCACCATCAGCACACCCGAGAAATACGAGGATCACCGCCTGGCGATGGCCTCGGCCGTCTGGAAGAAAATGAAAGCGTCCGACAGCCGCGAGTGCCGCAACTGCCACAACTTTGACTACATGGACTTCACCATTCAGGAAACCCGCGCCGCGTCTGAACACCAACGCGCCATCGACAATGGTATGACCTGTATCGATTGCCACCAGGGCATCGCCCACAGCCTTCCACCCAACTATTTGGAAACATACGAAAAGGTGACTGCTGCATTGGAAGATGAAGTTGTGCAGGAGCACGCTGCCGCGGGTGACGACATCCGCGATTTCCTGAACAACAGTTCGAATTGATGTGGGGGCAGAGATGTTAGAGTTACTTGGAACCATCGGTGGCAACGTCCTGAGCTTGCCGGGCATACTCGGTCTGGCGTTGGGCATGATGACCCGCAAGCTGTGGCTGGGCGCGGCGTTGGGCGGCGCAGTCGGTGTATTCGAGACGCTGGTTTTCGCAGGCTTCCGGTTTGCGCATGTAGAGCCACTGGAACTGATCATCGCTATTGTGGTCGGCGTCTGTGCAGGAAGCCTCGGCACTGCCATTCGCATCAAGGGCGCAACAGCCTGAAACACAGCCGGTTTCACCGTTTCGGTGGAACCGGCTAATTACGTCGGGCCGGGCAGTGTCATCACAAAGTCAATGACTGTCTTCTTGTGATCCCACGCCCGCGATCACCAATTCCGCATCTCCGGGCAAGGACCTGTAGGCTGCGGGCAATGTGCGATCGGTGATGAGCACGTCTTTTTCTGTCAACCCGGGCAGGCGCAAAGCCGGGCTGGTCTGGGCCTCGTTGAATTTTGTTGAATCAACCGCCATGAAGGTCTGGTCAGCAATATCAGACATCGCGCGGGCCATATCAGCCTCGCATTGATCATAGACCATGAAGCCCTTGCTGGGATGCACCAGTGATGCCGACAATATGGCCGTCCGGGCCGAGAAGCCTGCAATGACGTCATAGGCGGCCCGGTCGAAAGCGGCGCCGTCGTGGTTGCGCAACTGCGTCCCCGCCATGAAGACCCTGTTGCCCTCTTCCATCGACAACGTGGCGGCGATGAAGGCCGAGTTTGTCACCACCGTGAGGTTTTTGCGCGTGCGAAGTGCCTGAGCAATGAAGCCCGAGGTCGAACCCGTGTCGATAGCAATGGCCGAACCGTCCGGTATCCGCCCCGCAACGGCGTCGGCAATCGCGACTTTGGCGGCACGGTTCTGCGCCATGCGGGCCAGAAACGGAGGATCCAGCACATTTTGAGTGCTGACCAATGCACCATGCACCTTGGACAGGCTGCCCTTGGCGACCATCGGCTTCACGATTCGCCTTATGGTCTGGTCCGACACTTTGAGAATGCGCGCCAGCTCAATGACCGAAATTCGCCCATGCAGGTTTACCGTGCTGAGAATGTCTTGCTCGTATTTCGACATGAAGCGCCGTGATATTTGTTGATTTCATCAGGTTACTTGCAAGGTTGACGCTGTTCAAGCGACTTACTTCAACACATTTCAAACATTTTTGTTGCTTTTTGTTGTTTTGCGACTTTTGATGACGACATGTCATTTGAAATGGGTGGACGCATGACAACGCATTCGGTCAGACATCTCGTCATCGGCGGGGGCATCATCGGATGCTCCATCGCGTATCACCTCGCACGGTCCGGTGAGACGGATGTTGTTCTTCTGGAAAGGGCGTCCCTGACCGAGGGGGCCACCTGGCATGCAGCGGGGCTTGTCGGGCAATTGCGGTCATCGCGCAACACGACGCGGATGCTGAAACGGTCCGTGGTGCTGTATGATCGTCTGGCCGAAGAAACCGGGATGGAATTCGACTGGAAGAAAGTCGGAAGCCTGCGCCTGGCGGCAAGCAAAGAGCGGCTTCTGGAAGCAAAACGCCTGGCGACAATGGCCCGCAGCTTTGATCTGGAGATGGAAATAATCTCGGCCGCCGAAGCCAAGGCGCTTTTCCCCTATGTCGATGCGAATGGTCTGGAAGGCGCGGCCTTTATCCCCTCGGACGGTCATGTCGATCCCGCAGGCCTGTGTCAGGCAATTGCATCCGGCGCCCGGATGCACGGTGCCCGGATCCGCCAATCCGTAGAGGTCACCGATTTTGAGATCCATAACGATCGCATCACCAAAGTGATGACATCTGAAGGGGATTATGAAGCGGACACCGTCGTTCTGGCCGCCGGAATGTGGAGCCGCGAACTGGCCGCGAAACTCGGGGTCGTTGTCCCGGCCTGCGCTGTCGAGCATCAATACATCGTAACAGAACCCCTGCCCGACCCCGATCTTGTAAAACGCCTGCCAACCCTGCGGGATCCCGAGCGGCTGGTGTATTACAAACCGGATGCAGGCGGGAGGCTTGTGATCGGCGGGTATGAGGACAACACGCTGCCATTCGGCGACAGGGGTATTCCGGGCGCGTTTGTCCGGCAGCTTTTGCCCGACAACCTAGAGCGGTTTGCCCCCCTTGCCGAACTGGCAGGTCAGGTTACGCCGGTCGTCAACACGGTTGGAATCCGGCAGGTGATCAACGGCCCCATCCCTTATTCCGCGGATGGCGATTTTGTCATGGGATGGGCGCCCGAGCTGCGAAACCTGATGCTGGCGACCGGATTTCTGTACGGCATCGCGGCAGGTGGTGGCGCAGGAGAGATGATCGCCGAGTGGATTGTCGAAGGCCGCCCGAGCCTTGATCTGTGGCCTCTGGACGTGCGCCGGTTCAGTCCGCATCACGCCTCGCGCGCCTTCATGTATCCCCGCGCGGTCGAGCATTACGCGCATCACTACAAGATGCGATATCCGGGGCAGGAGGCGGAAACGGCCAGAAACCTGCGCCTGTCGCCCCTGCATGAGCGGTTGAAACAACATGGTGCGGTGTTCGGATCCAAGAATGGCTGGGAGCGACCGCTCTGGTTCGCTCCGGCCGGTGTCGAGCCGGTGGATCAGTTGGATTTCCTGTCGCCGGGTTGGAAAACCTATGCCGAACAGGAACACAAGGCCGCGCGCGACGGGGTCGTTCTGATCGATCAAACCAGTTTCTCAAAGTTCGAACTGATCGGCCCCGGCGCACTGGAAGCCCTTCAAAACCTTGCCGTTTCAAATATGGACAAGCCGGATGGCACGGTGATCTACACCCAATTGTGCAATGATCGCGGCGGGGTTGAAGCCGATATCACCGTCACCCGATTGGGGCGGGACCATTTTTACATCGTCACCGGGTCCGGATTCGGCGTGCATGACGCGGATTGGATCCGACGTCACCTGCCCCGCGATGGGCGCGCGCAGCTGGTCGAAATGACGTCGGCACGCGCCGTCATCAACATTTGCGGCCCCAAGGCACGGGATGTGATGCAGGCCATCGCGGAAGAAGACGTCTCGAACCATGCGTTTCCCTTTGCAACGGCCCGAGAGATCACCTTGGGAACGGCAAAGGTTCGCGCGATCCGCATAGGTTACATCGGAGAGCTGGGATGGGAGTTACATATCCCGACCGAGTTCGCCCTGCATGTCTATGACTTGCTTTGGCAGGCCGGTCAGAGCCATGGCATCCGCGACATCGGCTACCGCACCATCGAGTCCTTGCGGCTGGAAAAAGGCTATCTTTACTGGAGCGCCGACATCACCCCCGACTATTCGCCAATCGAAGCGGGCCTTGGTGCGCGGGTCCATCTGAAATCCAAACAGGGCTTCATCGGGCGACCGGTGCTGGAGGCGCAGAAAGCGACCGGCCCCAAGCGGCAGCTCTGCACGTTCATCACCGATGAGCGGCTGCCGATCACCGGAGGAGAGACCATACTGCATGCCGGCAAAACAGTCTCGCTGGCGTGCAGTGGTGGCTATGGGTTTACCGTCGGCAAGACGATCCTCTACGGTTATCTACCTGCGGGATTGGCTGGTGGGTCAGAATTCGAAGTGGAGGTGTTCGGAGAGCGTCACCCCATCCAGCGTGTGGACGGGCCGCTTTACGACCCGGCAAACAGCCGGTTGAAAGCCTGAGGGAGAGAGCGATGCAGAATGAACCAACAAATGAGATTATTCAGGCCCTTCGCAACGTGGCGGGGTTCGAAACCCTTGCCGAGGCGGACATTCACACCCAGCGGCTGGGCGGGTTGACCAATCTGGTCTATCGCGTCGAAGGCGGGCCAAGGACGGTGATCGTGCGCATCCCCGGCGAAGGCACCGAAGCCTATATCGACCGCGCGGTTGAAATCCACAACGCGCAGGTGGCGGCAAAAGCCGGGGTCGGCCCCGAAGTTCTGTGGGCAGACGCGTCATCCGGCGTGATGATCAGTGATTGCGTGCCCGACATCGTCACGATGACACCCGAGATGTTTGCGACGCGCCCCGGGTCTGCCGCCCGCGCGGGAAAGGCGCTGAGGCAGCTGCACGATGCCCCCGAGCCGTTCAAGTTTCGGTTCGAGCTGTTTTCGATGATCAACGACTACATGAAGGTGCTTGCGGACAAAAACGCTACCCTGCCAGAGGGTTACGCGGACGTCGTGGCCGAGGCGGCCCCGATCCGCGAGGTGCTGCGGGACAAACCCGGGACATTGGTCCCGAGCCACTGCGACCCTCTGTGCGAGAATTTTCTGGATGACGGCCAGCGCATGTGGATCGTGGATTACGAGTATTCAGGCATGAACGATGCCCTTTGGGATCTGGGTGATCTGTCGGTCGAAGCCGGGCTGACCGACGAACAGGAGCTGGAAATGTTGACCGCCTATTTCGACGGCCCGCCGAGCGAGGCTCAGATCGGGCGCATGGTGATCTACAAAGCCATGTGCGACCTGCTGTGGACGCTGTGGGGATTGATCCAGCATGCGGATGAAAACCCCGCCGAAGATTTCTGGGCCTATGCCACGAACCGGTTCGAGCGGTGCAAGTCCCTGATGCTGGCCCCGTCCTTTGCGGCCCATGTAAAAGCCGTGGCCGAGGAATAGGGTTTCATCCACAGCCAGATCCACCCTGGATACCGGATGATTCCTGACTTATCTCAGATCTTTGAGCCGCTTTCCCTGATACCTGTATCCCAATGATGAACGGGCGGACAAAAATCGGTATGCGCCTGGAGCGTAAGTGTATCTGTTCGAAGCACATTTGCGCGCTTCGGCTCTTTGCTGGCGCCGGGGTTGAGTCTGCTTTTCTGCCCGGTATCTCACGTCGGCCACGGCACTTTAGCACCTCTGTCAGCCTTGACGTGACGTCAGCGGCAGACCGGCATATTCGGTCGTTCTGTCGCCCTAAAGCCTTGCCAATTAAGTCAACTTGAGACTTGAACCTTATGATTTTTCGGGAAAAGCGCGTGACGTCGTGGTAATTTAGACGTATATCGACCAATCAATGTAACAAGTTAACAGTGCTGCCAGTTCCTGCTATGGATTCAGTATGAATTCCTCTCTAATTTTGGATTATACATATTCATTATGTATATGTATTAAGGGGAAAACAGGGGGACAGTTATGGAAGGAGTCGCAAGACAATGACGCGAGTCCTTGAGGCATCACCGCGCATTTCAAAAGTCCTTCATCTGGCAGATCTGAATGACTATGCCACTCTGTTTCAGAGAGAGGGCGTTGACGATGACATTCTGGACGAATTGACTGATCCGGAACTGCGTGATCTCGGGTTGACGGTTGGTGAAAGGAAGCGCTTTCGAAAGGCGCAGGCCAGGCTGAAATCGCAGGAAGCGTCGAAGCGGCCCGAAGTCCAGTCCAAGGCCGAGCGTCGGCAACTGACTTTGGTTTTCTGCGATCTTGTGGGGTCGACACGGCTGGCTCAGCGATATGATCCGGAAGACCTGATGCAGATCATGAACCTGTATCTGGATACGGCGATCGGCACCCTGAAACAGCACGGCTGCCATCTGGCCTATCGGCAGGGCGATGGCATCATGGTGTATTTCGGATACCCGAAGGCCATGGAAGATGATGCCGAACGGGCCGTACGAGCCGTATTGGAGACCATCGAGGCCGTTCAGAACCTTGAAAACGAATTTGGAGAAAAGCTCGACCTGCGGGCAGGCATTGCGACCGGAATGGTTGTCGTGGGCGTTGTTTCTTCGAAAAGCCTGGGGTCCCAAGACTTTCTGGTGGGTGAAACGGCGAATCTTGCATCCCGCCTGCAGGGGCTGGCCGAACCGGGTGAAGTGATCATTTCTTCAGAGACCTGGAGGCTGACCCAGGGTGCCTTTGAATTCGAGCCACGCGGCAGCCACGAGCTGAAAGGCTTTGACAATCAGCACAAAGTGTATCGCGTGGTGTCGGAAATCATGTCCACCAGCCGGTTCGACGCGCGGGTGGGTCAATCTGCGGTCGATCTTGTCGCCCGGCATGATGATCTTTCAACCCTGACCCGGCTTTGGAGCGAAGCGCAGGAAGGCTCGGGCCGGCTGGCGCTTGTCGGGGGGGCTGCGGGAATCGGCAAGTCGAGGCTGATCAAGTCACTGTCGGAAACAATCGGGGTCAAACCCTTTACATTGCAGTGCATCCCGCACCTGACCAGTCTTCCGCTGCACCCGATTGTCGGAGAATTGAGGCGCGTTTCGGGCGACAAATCAAATGACAGTATCCGGGCGGCGATTTCGGACTTCGTGCAATCGGCCTCTCGGCTGAGTGACGCGGACTTGCCCGTTCTTCTGGATCTGGCAGGTATCGAGACCGGCGCCCCGTCAGAATCCGACCCGTTGAAGAAGGCGCGCAAATCCCTTGACGTGATGCTGCGCAGTCTGGGCAGCCTGTGTGACAGGCGCGGCACGTTGTTGTTGGTGGTCGAAGACGTTCATTGGGCCGATGCGACCACGTTGGATGTACTGGATGCTCTTGCATACGCCTTGAGCAACTTTCCGGTACTGGTGGTTCTGTCGCACCGACCTGAATACGAACCTCCGGAACATTTCGAAAGCCGAGCCGCGCGCATTGATCTGTCTCCGCTTGGCAATACCGAGGCATCCGAACTGGTCCGGCGCGTGGCCGAGCCGTACAGCCTGCCTGTTATCCTGATCAAGCAGATCATCGAGAAGGCGGATGGCGTGCCGCTGTATATCGAAGAAATGACAAAGGCGGTACTGGACCAGCTGCCCCAGGATGCCCCGATCAACGCCGAGGTTCTGGATGCGCTGAGCGTCCCGGCCACCCTTCAGGACTCGCTGATGTCGCGTCTTGACCGGATGGAACATGCCAAACCAGTCGCCCAGCTCGGATCGGTCATTGGGCGCAGTTTCACGGCTCAGATGATCCATGCGGTGGCGCATGAAGACATGGATGTGGAAAGCGCCCTCATGCAGCTTATGGCGGCTGGCGTCGTGCTGATCACCAGCGATTCAGGGTCGGCCACATACACGTTCAACCACGCGCTGGTTCAGGATACGGCCTATAATTCCTTGCTGCGGGAAGACCGGCAGAAGGTACATCTGAAAATCGCCCAAGCATTGCTGGACGGTCACAGAGCATTCGGCAGCCCGGCCCCCGATACCGTCGCGCATCACTGCGATCTTGGCGGATTGAAGGATGAGGCTGTCACGAATTGGGTCACGGCAGGTGAACTGGCGTTATCCCGACTGGCGAACCTGCCCGCGATTTCCGCTTTCCGGGCCGCCCTGCGCAACATCGGAACCATGAAGGACAACGCGGATCGCGACGGTTTCGAGCTTCGGGTTCAGATGAACATTCTGCCCGCCTATATGGCGATTTACGGATGGTCGTCCGATCAGGTCGGCGAAACTGCCGCCCGGGCGATGGAACTGGCCCAGTCTTTGGGCGACGGCGAGACGCTTTTTGCCGCAACCTTCTGCCGTTGGACCCATTTCTTTGTTGCCGGTCAGATGAACCGAGCGATGGAAATGGGGCAGGCGCTGGACATGATGGCCAGCATGTCCGAAGACCCCGCCGCCAATGTGCTGGCGGCGCGGGCGCTGAGCTTTACGCATTACTTCCGCGGGGAATTTGCGGAATGCGAACAACAGCTGGAGCGCGCATTCGCCCTGATCACACCCGAGTTGGATATGGCCATGATGCCCATGACCCAGTCTTCCACGGCCGCGTCATTGCTGGCCATTCAGGGATGCCTGCTGTGGCAGCAAGGAAAGTTCGAAAAAGCCGAGGCCGCGCGTCTGGAATCCATCGAGGTCAGCAGGGCGCTGAACCACGCACCCAACCTTGTCTACGTGATGGGCGCTTGCAGCATGTTCCTGCCCTATGCGGGGGAATGGGACCGGCTTGATTTAACGATGAAAGAAGCCAGAAAAGTCGCGGATGAGGAAGGGTTTCTTTACCTTCACGCGATGCAGGACATCTATATGGGCCTCGCGCAGGCCGGTAAGGGCGACATCGCAGGTGTTCCGGAACGCATCGAGACATGCATGAACCTGATTTCCAAATCTGGTGGAAACTTTACTTTTCCTCAGAATCAGATTGTTCTGTCTGAGTTGATGATTGATCACGGAGATGTTGACCAGGCTTTGGACCGGCTCGAAACCGTTTGCATTCCCGGCTGGGAGCGCGGCGAGACGTTGAACAAACCTGAATATCACCGTGTGCGAGCAAAGGCTTATGCCGCAAAGGGGGACTTGGACGCTGCAATCAGCGAGGCGGAGCAAGCGCTTTCGCTTGCCCGGGATTGCCGTGGAGTTGTTCAGGAGCAGCGGGCCCGCGATCTGCTGGACAGATTGAAAGAAGAAAAATGAACAAGATTGACTGCCCCGCCGAATTGGGCAGCAGCACCGAGAGGGATTTGCAATGACCGATGCATTGGATTGGAATGAAGATCAGTGGAGCGCCGTGAAAAAGGCCGTCCATGATGAGGCGCTTCGCGCTCGGGTGGCCGCCAGTTTCCTGCCCCTGTACGGACCGCTGCCCGCTGACACGCAATCCGTCCCGCTGAACAAGCTGGATCTGGTGGACAATTCATCTGGTGCATCCAAAGAACGTCTTGACGTGAACGATTATGATACGCTGCGCCTTACCACCGTATCGGTGAACGTGTACCTGAAAGGCGCACAGGTGGCTGATCCGGAACTGACGGCGGCTCAGATCATGTTCCGCCGAGCGGCCGCCGTTGTGGCACGGGTAGAGGATGACATCGTTTTCAACGGTCAACCCGGCACCGGACAGGCCCCCAAACACGCAGGCGGCGCGCCCGACTCATTGCCGCAGATCTATACGATCAGCGGTGGTGGCAAATATCCGGGATTGCTTGAAGCGGGCGAAGGCAAAACCAAATCCACGTCCAAAAAGAACTATAGCGGAACCGATGTTTTCGAGGCCGTCGTCGAGGGCATCAGCACGCTGGAAACGTATGGCTATCTGGGCCCCTATGCCTGTGTGATGGGCAACGGTCTGTTCCGTGCGGTCACGACCCCGCTGCCGAATTCGATGGTGCTGCCACGTGACAGCATTCTCCCGTTCTTGGACGGGCCGTTGCTGCGTTCCAGCACCCTGCCCCCGGACAAGGCAGTGCTTGTGTCCCTGCTGGGTGCACCGGTTGAAATCGTCGTGCCCTCGGATATCGCCGTGAAGTATCTGCAAACCTCTGCCGAGGGCGAGCACGTCTTCCGCGTGCAGCAGAAGTTCCATCTCAGGATCAAGGAAGCTAAGGCCGTCCGCACCATAACCTGTTGACCGGAGATCGGGTCGTGCGCGAGTTTTCAGATCGGGGCGTGACGCTGCGTTGGTCCGAAGCGATCAACGCAGACGGTCTCAGTCGGGTGTTGGTGGAAGCCGGTCCATCCGTGTCGTCGCATGACACGCTACGTCTGATCTGTTCGGAAGATGGCCGCCCCGAGCGTGCCATTCGCGGGTGGCCCTTGTTGCGGGACCCACAAACCGGGTTTCAACAATTCGCAGCCGTTCTGCCGTCAGTCAAACAGGAAAAAACTTTGTCCTGGCGCCCGGTGCTGACGTCGGGAGGGCGCGAGTATGACCCCGGGCCCGAAAAAGCAGTTCAACCTGCCGCGCCGGAACCGACAAAAACCGCAGTGACGTCGCCGGTACTGGAACATGTTGCCAAATTTGTGGTGCCGTTCGATAGCAGCTTTCACCCCTCGGGCGAGACGCCGGACGGGATTTGGCTGCATTTCGCCATCAAAGAAGGGGGCACCGTCGAAGGCCCGCATCTGAAAGGGGTGATCGAACCGATCGGAGGAGACTGGATGCGCGTGCGGCCCGATGGTGTGGGGCTGCTTCATGCAAAGGCACTTATAAGACCGTCCATCGGACAAGCTCCGATCCTGTTCGAAGATACGGGTGTGTGTGACTTCGGCCCGGACGGATATGCGGCATTGTCCAAGGGTAATCTGCCCGCTTCGGCTCCGGTACGGCTTGCACCGCGTTACCTGACCTCGAATCCGCATTTCAGCTGGATGAATCGGGTGCAGGGTTTTGGCATTGGCGAAGCCAGCCTGTCAGACATAACCCTGCGCTTTGACGTCTATTCCGCGAAAGGAATTTCCGATGCCTGACAAGGTTGTCATTCTTGGGGGAGGCGTGGCTGGCATGAGCGCCGCGCACGAACTGATTGAACGCGGGTTCGAGGTAGAAGTCCACGAACGCCAGCTGATCCCCGGCGGCAAGGCCCGCAGCATTCCCGTGATGAAGGGTGAAGGGGATCATGGCTCGAAAGCGAAACACATCAAGGCGCTGGAAAAATGGGCCGAGATGGATGGGGCCAATTATCCGCCCGGCGTGAAACGGCCCTGGCTGCCCGGTGAACATGGGTTCAGGTTCTTTCCGAACTTTTATCGGCATATCACCGACACGATGGCCCGCACGCCGTATTACGACAAGGGCACATGCTTTGACAATCTGGTCCCGACCACGCAAGTTCTGGTCAGCCAGTTCGACAAGCCCGGCATCATTGTCCCGGAACGGTTCCCCCGCACGCTCAAGGATGTTGCGGATGCCTTCAAGACCATTGCCTTCGCGCTTTCGCCGAGGGACCAGATTGCGTATGAGGATGTCGAACATTTTGTCGCCTGCATGTGGCGGATCGCGACGTCCTGCAAGGAACGCCGGTTTGACGAATATGAACGGATCGGTTGGTGGGATTTCATCGGCGCGCAGGACCGTTCGGAAGCCTATCAGAAGTTCCTTGCCATCGGCCTGACCCGTTCGTTGGTGGCCGCCAAGGCCACGACGGCAAGCACGAAGACAGTGGGGGACATTGCTGTTCAGCTTCAGCTGGGTATCGCCACGCCCGAACCCCACTGCAACAGGCTGCTGAACGGGCCCACCAATCTTGTCTGGATTCAACCGTGGCTGGATTACCTGACTAGCAAGGGGGTCGTGTACAATTTTGACTCCAAAGTCACCGGAATCGAGTGCCGGAACGGCAAGATCGTCGGCGCAACGGTCGAACAGGATGGCGAAGAAAAGCAGGTCACGGGGGATTGGTTCATCAGCGCCATGCCGATTGAACGCATGGCACCGCTTGTGACCCCGGGAATGATGGCGGTTGACCCCGCACTTGCCAAATTGCCTTTGCTGGCCGATGACGTGCAATGGATGAACGGCATTCAGTTCTATCTGACCAAGGATGTCGAGCTGACCCACGGCCACGTCATTTTCATCGACAGCCCATGGGCTTTGACGGCTGTGTCGCAAAAACAGTTCTGGCCGGGGATCAACTTCGATAACTGGGCCGAAGGAAAGACCAAAGGCCTGCTGTCAATCGATATCTCCGAATGGGACAAGCCGGGGTTGAACGGAAAAACCGCGCGCGATTGCAGCCGGGAAGAGATCGCAAAAGAGGTTTGGGAACAGCTCAAGCGCAGCATCAACGTGGATGGCCAAACCATTCTGCGGGACGAGGATATGCACTACTGGTTCCTCGATCCTGATATCGTTCAAGACCCGAACGACCCCAAGCGTCAAAGCAATGTCGAACCCTTGTTGGTCAACCGTATCAACAGCTGGCGCTTGCGCCCGGATGCGGCCACATTGATCCCGAATTTCTTCCTGGCATCGGATTACGTCCGCACTTTTACCGACCTTGCCACGATGGAAGGGGCGAACGAGGCCGCGCGTCGGGCCGTCAACGCCATTCTTCAACGCAGTGGATCGGATGCCGAGCCCTGCCAGATCTGGGACCTGCATGAACCCGACATCCTGAAACCGCTGCGCGCCTATGATTACGCTCGCTATCAGGCTGGCCTTCCGTGGGACAATCGGTTCGCGGTTGCGGTCGAAGCCGCGCTGAAAATGGGTCAGGACACGGCAGGAGTTGATCGTGGCGGTGATGGTCCCCTTGCCGCCATAGGGGAGCCGGCGGCGGAATATTCAAAACCCGGCGGCATCACCGAAGATCCAGCCATTGCCGAAGCGCTTCGAATGATCTGCCCCCCGAAAGAGCTGTTCGACCTCATCGCGAATTACGAGCCCACCGCGGATCTGCCGATCCCGGGGGATGAGCTGGCGGAAGATGTCGCGTATGATCTGGGTCGGGACAGTGGTCAATCAGGTGCTTTGTCCAGGGCATTGCCGATTTCGGATGCACCGCTTTCTGCGTTTGGCGGCGGTCCGGAACGATCCGGCGCGCGGGAAGACAAAAGTCGCGTGATCATCACCCAGAAGGGCTGAGCCTGTGAAATCCGGAACCGCGCATTTGGATCCTGCGGCGAAACAGGATTTTCTGAAAACCCTGACCTTTTACGGGGATCAGGCGCGCGAAACGCTTTTGGGCCTGTTGCCGACGGGTGAGCCTCAGGCCTATCTGTATGGCCCGATGCGCGATTACATCGAAACCTCGGGCAAAGGCCTGAGGCCCGCCCTGCTGTTGGCGACATGCGAAGCCTTCGGCGGAAACAGCGAGAATGCAAGGGTCTCGGCCGCGGTTCTAGAGCTGCTGCACAACGCTTTTCTGATCCACGATGACATCGAAGATCAAAGCGATTTCCGGCGCGGGCGCGAATGTATGCACAAGCGGCTTGGGGTACCCCTGGCGATCAATACCGGCGACGGGATGCAATCGCTTGCCCTGCGTCTGCTGCGTCAGAACCTGGGGCCGTTGGGCCCGGAAACCGGTATGCGCGTGGTGGATGAGTTCGACCATCTGTTGCAGCAATCCATCGAAGGTCAGGCGCTGGAGCTTGGCTGGATCCGCGACAATCGTTTGAACGTCGATGCATCAGATTATCTGAGGATGTGTCTGAAAAAGACCTGCTGGTACAGTTTCATTCACCCGATGCGCATCGGGGCCCTGATTGCGCGGCCACATGATGTCGCGTCCGGCGCACTGAATCTGGATGATTTCAACGCCTTCGGCTTTTTCCTGGGTGCGGCGTTTCAGATTCAGGACGACGTCTTGAATCTCGTCGGCTCACAGGACAGTTACGGCAAGGAAATCGGCGGCGACATCTATGAAGGCAAACGCACGCTGATGCTGGGCCAGCTTGGCCTGAAAGCGGAAGAGCCTGAACAGGCACGGTTGGCCGAGATGCTGTCAAACCCGCGCGATGCCCGGTCGACGCAAGATGTCGCTTGGGTGCTGGAGCGCATGAACCATTACGGCAGCATCCGCTATGCGCAGGACGCGGCAAATGATCTGCTGGCCGCGGCCCGGAATGAGTTCGCGCGGGTATTCGCGGGCACAGAAGACGGGCCGCGCGCGTTTCTGGGACAGTTCATGGACTATCTGGTGACCCGTCAGGTCTGAGCGCCCGCCACTTCGAAAATCACCACAACCGAGGTCTGGTCGGTTCCGGTACAGGCGATCCGACCGTGATATTCACCGGGTTTGGAGAGGTCGGGTATAGTCACCGCAACAGCCACATCCGTTGCTTCCCCCGGTTCAAGCTGGATTTGTGGCGGGATCACACTGATGCGGTTGGCCGGCAGAATGTCGCCGTTCGGATTGGTCAGATCGCCCGGTTCGAACTGCATCTGAACAGGGGCCGCGCCTTCGGGTGCCTCAAAGGACAGCAAAATGGTGGCGGTGCTGCCGGGATGGCAGGATTTGCGACACCTGAACGGACCGTCCAGATGTCGCCGCGGGCCCCGCTCTGTTTCGAGCACGCGGCGCGCAATATCGGAAATCGGTTGATCGTCGGGCTGCGGCGCAATCGGGCTGACCGCCCGAGATGCACTAACATATGGTTTTCGTTCGAAATACGGCATGCCTAACTGTGCACGTGCCGTGCGGATCAGTAAATGGTAAATTCACTTTCCGCGATCACGGGAAACGTCTGCCTATTTCCCTTTCCAGACCGGGTCTCTTTTCTCGGCAAAGGCGCGCGCGCCTTCCAGCTGATCTTCGCTGGCATAGAGAACGTCCACGGTTCTGAGCTGACGCTTGGTGATGCGGTTCATGGCATCCTGAAACTTGGCATCTTCGGCATCGCGTACGATTTCCTTGATCGCGGCATAAACCAGGGGCGGTCCCGAGGCCAACAACCGGGCCAGTTCCCAGGCGCGGTCCATCAGTTGATCCGAGGTGACGATCTCGTTCACCAACCCCCAGCGATTGGCTTCCTCGGCGTCGAACCAACGGCCCGTAAGCAGCAACTCCATCGCGATGTGGTAAGGGATGCGCTTGGGCAGTTTGACGCTGGCCGCATCCGCGACAGTCCCCGAGCGGATTTCCGGCAGGGCGAACGTGGCGTGATCGGCGGCAAGGATCATGTCGGCTGACAGGGCCAACTCCAGCCCGCCGCCACAGGCGATGCCGTTGATGGCCGCGATCACGGGCTTGTTCAGGTCGCGCAGCTCTTGCAAGCCGCCGAACCCTCCGACGCCATAGTCCCCGTCTACGGCATCCCCGTCGGCGGCTGCTTTCAGGTCCCAGCCGGGGCAAAAGAACTTCTCTCCGCCGCCCGTCAGAATGGCCACGCGCAGCCCTGGATCGTCGCGAAACGCGGCGAACACCTCACCCATCCGGCGGCTGGTGACAAGATCGATGGCGTTGGCCTTGGGCCGGTCCAGCGTCACCTCAAGGATCGCTCCGTCGCGGCGGGTTTTGATCGGGTCCATATCTCAGGCCTTTCTTATCAGAGAATCCACGGCAACGGCCTTGTCCGGCGTGCACAGGAGCGGGTTAATCTCGACCTCGCCCAGCGTGTCGGCATTTTGCATGACATAGGCCTGAACGGCCTCGACTGCGGCGATGATTGCATCCATATCAGCCGCCCGTTGGCCGCGATAGCCTGCCAAAAGCGGGGCGATTTTCAATTTGCCAAGCGCGGCACGGATGCCCTCGGGCGTGCTTGGCACCAGCACCGACGCCGTATCGCGCAGGATTTCGGTCAGCACGCCGCCCGCCCCCAATGTCAGGACAAACCCATGCGCCGGGTCACGGACGACACCGACCAGCAATTCGGCAACGGTTCCGGTGATCATCTCTTCGATCAGGATGCTATCTGTGCCGATGTCAGCAGCCACACTGGCCACGTCTTTGGTTTGAATGCCCAGCCGAACTGCGCCGTGTTCGGATTTATGCGCAAGCCCAACACCTTTCACGGCAAAGGGGGCTTCCATGTCCTGCACGGCCGAATGGGCCTCTGCCGGGCCGCAAACCGTGCGGCATTGCGGAACTTGCAGGCCGCATTGGGCCAGCGCCCGTTTTGATTCGCCTTCGGTCAGGGTTTGGGTCGCCTCAGCCGTTCCAGGCAACCAGACAGGATGCGCGGACGGGGGCGAAATCTGACCCGCAGCGCGCGTGGCCGCCAGTGCTTCGCGCAATCCCATGAATGGAACGACACCACCGGCCATCAGGTCTTGCGCGACGTCTTCAGGCAGAAGTTCCGGCAGCGTCGCAACAATCGCAAACCGGGCGCCGGTTTCGGCACGCACTCTCAATGCAGCTCGAGTTGCGCAACTCCAGTCCGTCGGATCCGTCGTCGGATAGTCGACGATCGAGAACGTCAGGTCGATGTCGTCACCCGTCATGCCCGACCAGGCCTGTGCCATCGCCTCTTCGTCGCGCCAGATATACGTGTGATAATCCAGCGGGTTGTTCAACGCGACCATAGGGCCAAGCGCATCACGCAAGCGCGCCCTTTTGTCATCGCTCAACTGCGGGAAACTCAGGCCCGTACCAACCGCCATATCCGCGATCAGGCTCGCCTCACCCCCGGAACAACTGATCGAAGCGATGCGGCCACCCGGCAGCGGCCCATAGCAATGCAACAGTTTCAGCGTCTCAAGAAAATCGGGCAACGCGGCCAGACGCGGAGTGCCCAGCCGGTCCAGAAGGGCCTGCGCGCCCGTATCGCTGCCCGCAAGCGACGCAGTGTGCGAGACCGTCGCGGCCTGTGCCTGCTCCGACGCACCCACTTTCAGGGCGACCAGTGGGGTGCCCTTTGAATAGGCCTTGGCGGCCAGCGCCTCCCATTCCCGGATGTCCTTGAACCCCTCGATATGCAGACCCACGGCGGTTACGCGCGGATCATCGATCAAGGCCGAGGCGATTTCGGCCTGGCTGGTCTGGGCCATGTTTCCGCATGCCATCATGTAGGCAATCGGCAACCCACGTTTCTGCATGGTCAGGTTGATCGAGATGTTCGAGCTTTGTGTCAGGATCGCCACGCCCTTGTCCACAGGGGTGGCCCCGTGCTGGTCCGGCCACAACAGCGCCCCATCCAGCGCGTTGATGAAGCCATAGCAGTTCGGACCAAGAATGGGCATGTCACCGGCTGCGGCAATCAGTTGATCCTGCAAGTCCCCGCCGGTGTCATCTTCGGCAACGGCCTCGGAAAAGCCCGAGGCAAAGCACACCGCCCCACCTGCGCCCATACTGGACAGGACACGAACGGCCTCGATGGTGGCGTGGCGGTTGATACCGATGAAAACCGCATCCGGGGCTTCGGGCAGGTCCTCGATGTGGTCGAAAACCTTGTGGCCCTCAATTTCCGACGCTTTGGGATGCACCGGCCAGATTTGACCTGCATAGCCCATGCGTTCGGATTGCAGAACAACCTGCTGACACCACGCGCCGCCACCGATGACAGCGATGGTTTTCGGGCGCAGCAGCCGGGTCAGGTCTTTGTTCATGGTCAGGCGCCCAAGGGACGTAGAAGATCGCGGCTGATGATGTGGCGCTGAATTTCGCTGGTGCCGTCCCAGATGCGCTCGACCCGGGCATCGCGCCAGAACCGTTCGATCGGGAAATCGTCCATCAAACCCATCCCCCCGAAGATTTGCAGTGTGGTATCCGTCACCCGCGCCAGCGTTTCCGAGGCATAGAGCTTGGCCGAGGCAATCTCGCGGTTCGATGGCAGGTTTTGATCCAGACGCCACGCGGCCGCGAGTGTCAGCCAATCGGCGGCGTCGATCTCGGTGATCATGTCGGCGATCTGGAAGCCGACGCCCTGAAACTTGCCGATGGGCTGGCCGAACTGCTTGCGCTCGGCCGCATAGTTCAGCGCATAGTCAAAGCAGCGCCGCGCGCGACCGACCGAGAACGCCGCGACCGTCAGGCGGGTTGCGTAAAGCCATTCGTTCATCACGGCAAAGCCGCCATCAACCTCGCCCAGGACCTGTGCGTCGGGTAGACTGCAGTTGTCGAAATACAGGATATAGTTCTTGTAGCCCTTGTGGCTGACCGAGTTGTAGCCCTCGCGCACTTCAAACCCCGGAGTACCGCGATCCACCAGGAAAGTGGTGATGCGTTTCTTGGGGCCCTTGGGGGTTTCGTCCACGCCGGTCGCGATGAAGACGATGAAGAAATCCGCATGTTCCGCGCCCGAGATGAAATGTTTCGATCCGTTGACAACCCAGTCGCCGCCATCGCGCACCGCCTGGCATTTCATACCACGCACATCCGAACCCGCATCCGGTTCGGTCATCGCCAGGGCGTCCATCTTGTCGCCACGTACGGCAGGCAGAAGATACCGTTCGCGCTGCTCGTCGTTGCAGGCCATCAGGATGTTCTGCGGGCGCCCAAAGAAATGGGTCAGCGCCATTGACCCGCGGCCAAGCTCGCGCTCGACCAAGGTGAAATCCAGATGAGACAGACCTGCACCGCCGACTTCCTCGGGGAAGTTGCATGCATAAAAGCCCAGATCGATACATTTCTGCTTGATCTGCTCACCCAGCTCAGGAGGCACGGTTCCCGAGCGCTCGACCGCGTCTTCATGCGGGTAGATTTCGTTTTCAACAAAGCTGCGGACCGTCGAGACGATCATGTCCTGTTCTTCTGTCAGACCAAACTGCATGGCGCGTGTTCCCTGGATCGGTGGTTGACCAACCAAACGCCATCGCCCATGGTCGCGACATGCAGAGTTGATATCAAATCATGCCAAATCCGAAAATCTTGACGCGACAATACAACATCCTGCTCTTCAACGGGTTTTCGAACCATTGCCTTGCAAACATGGTCGAACCGTTCAGGGCTGCAAACAACCTGTCGAGGCAGGTTTTGTATTCATGGCGTTTCTGTTCCATTGACGGAGACCCCGTGCAAAGTTCCAGCGGCCTTGTCGTTACACCGAATGGCTCAATCTCTGACCAGCAAGGCGACGTTCTGGTGGTCATGCCGTCCTATGGGTATCGCAAGCTGGACACGCGATCGACCACGCGCATCGTGCTGGCTGCGGCCCGGAAACACCGGCAAGTGGCCGGATTGGATACCGGCAGCTGGCTGCTGGCCCGCGCCGGTTTGCTGGATGAGCACCGGGCGACCATTCACTGGGACGAACTTTCCCGGTTCGAAGAAAGCTTTCCGGCCGTGGATGCGGTGCAGGAACGTTTTGTCATCGATGGCAACAGGCTGACCTGTTCCGGGGCGATGGCCGCGTTCGATCTGGCCTCGGCCCTGATCCGCAGGGATCACGGCCCCCTTTTGTCCATGGAAGTCGGGCATCTTCTGATGAGCCGAAATGGGCAGGATCATTACCCTTTGCCTCTGAAGTCCGAAGACACTTTGGTCAATCGCGCACTGGCTGTCATGCAGGCGAACCTTGAAACACCTCTCTCGATCAGGGAACTGGCCCGCAAGATCGGGTGTTCGCAAAAGCGGATCGAAATGCGCGTTCAGGCGGAGCTCAAAACCACGCCGCAGGCGCTGTACCGCCGGCTGAGGCTGAACCTTGCACGCAATCTGGCAGAAGATACGGAGCAATCCATCGCCGAAATCGCCGGCCGTTGCGGATATGAAAACGCCAGCGCCATGACCCGGGCATTCAAGGCAGAATTCGGCCAGACACCGACGGCGTTTCGCCACCGAAACCTGTCTGACGGCTGAATGGGGTGCGCATGGCGATGCCCGCTTTTCTGGACAACCAAAGAACCCTGGGGGCTATTCCAGCGAAACCCACAGCACCTTGGCGTCTTCTTCGCTGGTCGAAATACACCCATGCCCCATTCCGCTGTCATAATAAAGCGAGTCACCGGCCTTCATTGGCAAAGGGCGGTAATGTTCAGACACGAAGATAAGTTCACCGCTGAGCACATACATGAATTCTTCTCCGGAATGTCGGATCCACGTCTCGAACTCTGACAGGTCGCGCGCCTTGATCGTCGCGATATAGGGCAGCATCCGCTTGCTGGTCAGTTCAGGGCAAAGCAGTTCATGCAGGTAAGTGGGCGTATCCTTGATTTCCCCCTGGCCTTTCGGAGTGAAATCACGGCGGCCTGAAATGCCGGATTGACCCGACTGAAGAAATAACTGCGGCGTGCTCATATCCAGGGCCTGTGTCAGACGCCGTACAATGTCAAAGCTTGGCTTTGTCTGGTTGTTTTCGATCTTGGACAGCGTCGACCGCCCGATACCCGCAGCGCGGCCGGCTTCTTCCAGAGTCCACCCTTTCGCGCGCCGCGCATCGCGGATGGAGCGGCCCAGAGCCTCTCCTTCATCCTGAAATTCCTGTCCGGAAACATCATTTCGGCTTTCGTCGCCCATTGAATTCCCCCTGTTTTATCAAAGGTTACATGCCTCCCAATATATACGCAACTTCTTGAATAAGAGATTTATGTTGCCTAAAGCGCATTTATTCCCCTATAGGAAACAAAGTTTCGCACTGAGGATTCGGGGTAAAAGGAGGAGACTATGTTCAAAACGTCGCTGATTGAGGCAGATCCCGTCATTGCTGCGTCCATCTCACGCGAGGGTGAACGCCAGGCGGAACAGATCGAGTTGATCGCCTCGGAGAACATTGTCTCGAAGGCCGTGATCGAAGCGCAGGGTTCGGTCTTGACCAACAAATATGCCGAAGGCTATCCGGGCCGCCGCTATTATGGCGGCTGCGAATATGTCGATGAGGTCGAAGTCGAGGCGATCGAACGCCTCAAGAAGCTGTTTGGCTGTGAATATGCCAACGTTCAGCCCCATTCCGGCGCACAGGCCAACGGGGCCGTCAAGCTGGCGCTGCTGAACCCGGGCGATACCATTCTTGGCATGTCGCTGGACGCAGGTGGCCATCTGACCCACGGTGCGAAACCGGCGCAGTCCGGCAAATGGTTCCGGCCCGTGCAGTACGGCCTGACCGATGCAGGGCTGATCGATTATGATCAGGTCGCCGAATTGGCGCGGGCGGAGAAGCCCAGGCTGATCATCGCAGGTGCGTCCGCCTACTCGCAAAAGATCGACTTTGCCAGGTTCCGCGAAATCGCGGACGAGGTTGGCGCATGGCTGCTGGCCGATATGGCTCATATTGCCGGATTGGTGGCGACTGGCCTGCACCCCTCGCCCGTAGGACACGCACATGTCGTGACCTCGACCACGCACAAAACACTGCGCGGGCCTCGTGGCGGCATCATCCTGACCAATGACGAGGCGCTGGCGAAAAAGATCAACTCGGCCGTATTCCCAGGCTTGCAGGGTGGCCCTCTGATGCATGTCATCGCAGGCAAGGCGGTGGCCTTTGGCGAGGCACTGAAACCCGAATTCAAGGAATACATGCAGCGCGTCGTTGACAGCGCATCGGCCTTGGCCAGCGTCATGATGGCGCGCGGATGTGACATCGTTTCCGGCGGCACCCAGAACCACCTGATGCTGGTCGACCTGCGCCCGATCGGCGTAACCGGCAAGGACGCCGAGGCGGCGCTCGAGCGGGCCGGCTTTACCTGCAACAAGAACAGCGTTCCCGGAGATCCGGAAAAACCCACCATCACCAGCGGCATCCGTCTGGGCACCGCCGCCGGGTGCAGCCGTGGCTTTGGCCCGGAAGAGTTCAGGCAGATCGGCCATCTGATCGGTGATGTTCTGGAGGCGTTGGCGAAGTCTCCTGACGGTGACGAAACCGTCGAAAAGGAAACCCGCAAACAGGTTCGCGCACTTTGCGCAAACTACCCGATCTACTGAAAGTACGCGAAATGAATTCCTATGACCTCATCGTTATCGGGGGCGGACCGGGCGGCTATGTCGCCGCGATCCGCGCGGCTCAGCTGGGGCTGAAAGTGGCCTGTGTCGAAGGGCGCGGCGCACTGGGCGGTACCTGTCTGAACGTGGGGTGCATCCCCTCCAAAGCGTTGCTGACCTCCTCGGCCAAATATGCCGAGCTTGCACATCTCTCCTCCCATGGCATTGCGGTCGAGGGGGCCAGCATCGACGTCAGTGCGATGATGGGGCGCAAGGACAAGATCGTCGGTGATCTGACCAAGGGCATCGCGTTCCTGTTCAAGAAAAACGGCGTCGATCTGATCGAAGGCTGGGCCAGCATCCCGGCCACTGGTCAGGTCAAGGTCGGCGACAGCGTATACAAAGCAAAGAACATCCTGATCGCGACAGGATCCGAGCCGACCTCGCTGCCGGGGATCGAGATTGATGAGCAGGATGTGCTCAGTTCCACCGGCGCAATCGCGTTGCAGAGCGTGCCGGACCATCTGGTGGTGATCGGTGCAGGTGTCATCGGTCTGGAACTTGGGCAGGTCTGGGCGCGGCTGGGCGCCAAGGTCACCGTGGTCGAATATCTGGATCGCGTATTGCCCGGCATCGATGGCGAGATCGCCAAGCTGGCGCAGCGGGCGCTGTCCAAACGCGGCTTGAAGTTCCAACTGGGTCGAGCCCTAAAATCGGTTGAGAAAACCGCGGCTGGCCTGACCCTGACCGTAGACCGCGTCGGCAAGGACAAGGAAGAAGTGATCGAAGCCGACAAGGTTCTGATCGCTGTGGGCCGTCGCCCGGTGACGCGCGGGCTTGGGCTGGAAGAGCTGGGCGTGGCCGTGAACCCGCGCGGCTTCATCGAAGTCGACAGCACATTCCAGACGTCGGTGCCCGGTATCTATGCCATTGGTGACTGTGTTCCTGGCCCGATGCTGGCCCACAAGGCCGAAGAGGACGGCGTTGCCTGTGTCGAGATGCTGGCCGGCGAAGCCGGTCATGTCGATTACAACACCGTGCCGGGTGTGGTCTACACCGATCCCGAAGTGGCCTCGGTTGGTCAGACCGAAGAGGCCCTGAAAGACGCGGGCGTCGAATATGCTGTCGGCAAGTTTGCCTTCATGGCCAATTCGCGGGCGCGCTCGACGGGTGAAACAGATGGCGCGGTCAAGGTTCTGGCCGGTTCCGACGGCAAGATCCTCGGAGCCCATATCTGCGGTGCCCATGGCGGCGATCTGATCGCCGAGTTGGTACTGGCCATGACTAAAGGCGCGACCGTCGCCGAGGTTGCAGCAACCTGTCATGCGCACCCGGCGATGGGCGAGGCGGTCAAGGAAGCCTGCCTCGATGCCATGGGCCGCGCAATCCACGCGTAAGTGAGGACAGCCAGATGACCATCCAGCTTCGACCACGTCACCCGGAAAAGGCCAAGAAGGCCGACAGTGTCATCCCGCGCAAACCGAAATGGATTCGCAAGAAGAAGATCGAAAGCGCCGCGTATTACGAAACCCGGCTTCTGATGCGGGATCACGATCTGGCAACGGTCTGCGAAGAAGCGGCCTGCCCCAATATCGGAGAGTGCTGGTCCAAACGGCACGCCACCATGATGATCATGGGCGAGATCTGCACGCGGGGCTGTTCGTTCTGCAATGTGGCCACCGGCCGCCCCGATGCGCTGGACGCGTTCGAACCCGGCCGGGTTGCGGCAGCGGTCAAGAAACTGGGCCTGCGCCACGTGGTGATCACGTCGGTTGATCGCGATGATCTGGCCGACGGCGGGGCCGAGCATATCGCCCAGACAATCCGCGCCGTACGCCATCAGAACCCCGGCACCACTGTCGAGGTTCTGACCCCCGACTTCCTGGGCAAGGGCGACGCCGCAAAAATCGTCTTTGACGCAGCACCGGACGTGTTCAACCACAACCTGGAAACCGTCCCGCACCTGTATCCGACGGTTCGCCCCGGCGCGCGCTATTATGCCTCGCTGCGGCTGCTGGACGATGCCAAACGAGCAAACCCCGAGATTTTCACCAAGTCGGGTCTGATGGTCGGGCTGGGTGAAACTCTGAACGACGTGCGTCAGGTGATGGATGATCTGCGCGCAGCCAATGTCGATTTTCTGACGGTCGGGCAGTATCTGCAACCGACACCGAAACATCATCCGATTGACCGGTTCTGGTCACCCGAGGAGTTCGCCCAACTGGAGCAGATCGCACGTTCCAAGGGCTTTTTACACGTGTCAGCCACGCCGCTGACCCGTTCGTCGTTCCATGCCGACGAAGATTTCACTGCCCTCAAGCAGGCCCGCCAGCGGGCCATCGCGACCGGGGCATAAACCAAACGCAAATGGGAGGGAAACCATGGAAGCGTTAAATTCAATCGTAGGGGCCATCAATGGCGTCGTGTGGGGGCCGCTGATGCTGGTTCTCATCCTCGGCGTTGGCTTCTTCCTGCAGGTCGGGCTGAAATTCATGCCGATCCTGCGCATTGGCACAGGCTTCAGCCTGTTGTTTAAAGGCCGTGAAGGTCAGGGCGAAGGGCAGATCAGCCCGTTCAACGCACTGATGACTTCGCTGTCGGCGACCATCGGTACAGGTAACATCGCCGGTGTGGCCACTGCTGTCTTCCTGGGCGGTCCAGGCGCCTTGTTCTGGATGTGGATGACCGCCCTGGTGGGCATGGCAACCAAATATGCCGAAGCCGTCTGCGCCGTGAAATATCGCGAAAAAGACGAGCTGGGT
Organism: Ruegeria sp. HKCCD6157; assembly: GCF_013110685.1. Lineage (NCBI taxonomy): Bacteria > Pseudomonadati > Pseudomonadota > Alphaproteobacteria > Rhodobacterales > Roseobacteraceae > Ruegeria > Ruegeria sp. HKCCD6157. The sequence continues at coordinate 1,565 of NZ_WVRB01000001.1, read as the reverse complement.
AACTATGTCGGCGGCCCGATGTACTACATCAAGAACGGTCTTGGTGCGAAATGGGCCTGGCTGGGCGTGGCATTTGCCCTGTTCGGCGCGGTTGCTGCCTTCGGCATCGGCAACGGTGTGCAGGCCAACGGTGTTGCTCAGGTGCTGGAAGCCAATTTTGGCCTGAACACCTCGGTTACTGGCGTTGTTCTGATGGTTCTGACCGCAGCCGTTATCCTGGGTGGTATCACCCGCATCGGTGCGGTCGCCGGTAAGCTGGTCCCCTTCATGGCCGTTGCCTATATTATCGCGGGCCTGCTGGTTCTTCTCATCAACATCGGCAACATCGGTCATGCGCTGTCGCTGGTCTTTACCTATGCGTTCACCCCGTCCGCCGCAGAAGGTGGTTTCGCGGGTGCAGCCGTCTGGGCCGCCATCCGCTTTGGCGTGGCACGTGGTGTGTTTTCGAACGAGGCCGGTCTGGGTTCGGCCCCGATCGCGCACGCCGCTGCCGAAACCAAGGGTCCGGTCAACCAGGGCCTGATCGCGATGCTGGGAACGTTCATCGATACCATCATCGTCTGCTCGATCACCGGTCTGGCCATCATCGCGTCGGGGGCATGGACATCGGGTGAATCCGGTGCGGCGTTGACCAGCCACGCGTTCGAACTGTCACTGCCGGGTATCGGCGGGTATCTGATCGCCATCGCTCTGTCGATCTTTGCCTTCACCACCATCCTCGGCTGGTCGTTCTACGGCGAGAAATGTGTCGAGTTCCTGCTGGGCGTGAAATCCCTGATGCCCTACCGCGTTCTGTGGATCGTGATGATCTACTTCGGCGCAACTGCGGATCTGGGCTTCATCTGGCTGCTGGCCGATACGCTGAACGCCATGATGGCCATCCCGAACCTGATCGCCCTGGCGCTGCTGAGCCCGATCGTCTTCAAACTGACGAAAGAGTTCTTCGCCTCGGGCGGCAAGTCCGAAGAGCCGGGCGGCACACCTGCCGAATAAGCTCGGCCCCGCCAAAACGGGGGGCCATCCCGGCCCCCCGCCTTTGAAACCGAATTCCATATCTCGAGGAGAGACGTGATGGCCACGAAAATCCTGCTGCCCATTGATCACACCGACGACCGCTCGTGGAAACTGGCCCTGCCGGTCGCTTTGGAACAGGCAAAATTCTACGGTGCCGAACTGCATGCGGTTGCCGTCATCCCCGAGATCATCCAGCTGCCAAACCTGCCCGCCAACTATGGTGCCGGCGCAAAGGACCACGTGCGGGGTGCGGTTCAGGCGATTCTGGATCATGCCAAGGCTTCCGACGTGCCAGTCCATGTCGAAGAAGGCAGCATTTACCGCGAAATCCTGAAGCTTGCCTACAAGGAAGGCTTTGATCTGATCGTCATGGCATCGACCAAGGGCGATTTCCCGAACTACGAGATTGGCCCGAACCTGGCCCGTGTCGTGCGCAATGCGCATTGCACCGTCATGGTCGTTCGCGACCAGTCCCGCTGATTGAAAGGTTGAAGAAATGACCACACCGAAGCGCACGCCTCTCCACTCTTTGCACGTCGAGCTTGGCGGGA